>OZ253533.1:1622500-4367870 GCA_965262415.1 Rhodospirillales bacterium
TTGCAGGAACGCCCCGCAGCTGGCCACGGTTTCCACCGAAACCCTTTGTTAAGATCGGGCAGATATCCTTGATTCCATTGGCAGAATCGCGGTGAAACCGCTTGACACCCGGCAATCGGGCAGGCCAATTTGGTATCAATATTGAGAAGGCGGCACCCTGGGCATTCAAAAGTAACAGCAAGGTCCGTCATAGAAAGTGGCAAGGCAGCCCGCCTCGGTGAGGCGGGCACCAGGATTCTTGAGGGAATTTAGGGGATTAGGCAGAAGCCATGACGAATAAAGGCATTTTCTTCATTGCCGCCGCATCGAGCGTCGCGCTGCTGTTCGCGCTCAATATGCTTCAAGTCGACATCGGCGAGGATCTCTCGGAAGCGGAAACCATGGCCATGGCGCCGATCTCGCTCGGCAACCCGGCCGCAGCGGCGACGCTGCAAACCCGCCGCCCCGTTCCACCACGCGCCGAAATTCAGGTCCCGGCACAGCCCGCAATTTACAATCAGCGCATCGAGGTCGGCAACGGTGACACACTCGCCAAGCTTTTGGTTCGCGCCGGCGTCGATCGGACCGACGCGCATTACGCCATCGAAGCCATGTCCGAATACGTCGATCCGCGCCGCATCCGCCGCGGCCAGGACGTCACCCTAACGTTCGAGAGCGCACCCATATCGGTCGATGCCCGGACGCAGAAAAAGGCGGATACCTTTATCGGCTTCGCCATCGAGCCCGACTACAAAACCGAGGTTAGAATCGCCCGCGCCGAAGACGGGAATTTCCGTGCCGAGCAGCGTGCCAAGAAACTCGATCGCGTCCCGGTCCGCGCCGAGGGCAAGATCGACAGCAGCCTTTATATTGCCGGACGTGACGCTGGCGTACCGCCGGTCATCATTGCCCGCATGATCCGGCTCATGTCATGGGACGTCGACTTCCAGCGCGACATCCGCGGTGGCGACAGTTTCGAAGTGACGTACGAACGTGTTTTCGACAAGGCCGGCAAGCCCGTTTACAACGGCGTTGTCACATTTGCTTCGATCACGCTCAGCGGCAAGCGCATCAACATCTATCGCCACACGCTCGACGACGGCACCGTCGATTACTTCGACGAAAACGGCAAGGCATCGCGCAAGGCACTGATGCGCACCCCCATCGACGGCGCGCGGCTGTCGTCCACATTCGGCAAGCGCAAACACCCGATCCTCGGCTATACCCGGATGCACAAGGGCGTCGACTTTGCCGCCCCGACAGGCACACCGATCTATGCCGCGGGCAACGGGACTGTTGCCTATGCCGGCCGGCACGGCGGTTACGGCAACTACATCAAAATCCGCCACAACGGCACGTTCGAGACAGCGTACGCCCACCTGAAGGGCTTTGCGCGTGGCGTCCGCACCGGCAAACGTGTCGAGCAGGGCCAGATCATCGGCTACGTCGGTTCGACCGGCCGCTCGACCGGGCCGCACCTGCACTACGAAGTCATGACGAGTGGCAAGCAGGTCAATCCGCTTCGCGTGAAGATGCCGTCGGGCCGTACGCTCGAGGGCAAGGACTTGGCACGATTCCTCGAGCACCGGGAAAAGCAGGACCAGCTTCTGGCATCTCTCAAAGGCACCGAACTGGCCGCCAGCAGCAACGACTGAGCACGAGCGCGCCATGCCTGCCGTTCCTCTCAGCATTTCCGATCTCGGCGACGGGACGCCGGTCCTTATTCTGCACGGGCTGTTCGGCCGCAAACGCAATTGGCAGGCCATACAGAAGCGGCTCGCAGATGACATCCGCGTCGTAACCGCCGATATGCGGAACCACGGCGACAGTCCGTGGGACGATGAGATGTCCTATCCGGCGATGGCGGAAGACCTGGCACAACTCATCAACGGCCTGAACGCCGGCCCGGTGATCGTCGCCGGGCATTCCATGGGCGGCAAGGCGGCGATGACGCTGGCCATGACCGAGCCCGAACTCGTCCGCGCCCTCATGGTGATCGACATTGCCCCCGTGCCGTATGATCACACGTACCAGCCATATATCGATGCCATGCGCGGGGTCCCGCTGCATGAACTCGAACGCCGGTCGCAGGCAGAGCAGTTTCTTACGGAAACCATTACGGATCCCGGCGTGCGGGCGTTCTTACTTCAGAACCTGGGACAGGATGGCGACCGGCTGAAATGGCAGGTGAACCTGGATGCGATCGAAAACGGATTGCCGGCCATACTGGATTTTCCGGCGGGCCTCGGTGCACCTTACGAAGGCCCTGCCCTGTTCGTTCGCGGCGGGAACTCCGATTTCGTTGACGACAGTCAGTTTCCTCTGATCGAGAACCTGTTCCCGATGGCCGAACACGCCGAAATCCAAGGCGCCGGACATTGGGTGCATGCTGAAAAGCCCGAAGACGTTATCCGTTCAATTCGTGAGTTCGCCGCCGACGCCGCTTAAGCGTCAACCGTCGTTCATCACCGTAGTGTCGCAGAACTGCCGGCGCTGTTTGAGCTTCCGGCACAACGACTTGGCTTCGGAGACCGACGGCAACGGCCCCGCCTTGAGACGATAATACGTTCCCTTGCTGCCGAGCGTCACCCGGCTGACCTCGTGATCAAGACCGCCAATAATGTTGCCATGCGCGCGCTTGATCTGCAGCCACCCGCTTTCGGCCTGCTTTGCCGAACGATAGGACGCGAGATGAACGGCGGGCTGCGGCCCGGCCGGCCTGGCAGGCTCTTTCTTCATCATCTGCTCGGGCTTTGCTTGCTGAGCAGCCGGTGCCGCGGAAGCCGTCTGCGGCCCGGACGGCGCCGGCGTCGCCTGAACCGACAACTCGATTGCCTGGCGCTCACGTGCATATTCATCACCGGAGATGTAGCCGGCATCACGCAGTTTCTCGAGACGGCGGATCGCATCCGCGCCATCCATCAGGCCGCGTGGTGGGGCAGTAGGTTCGGCAACCATCACCGGCGCCGACGGCATCAACGCATCGAGGATCATGTTTCGCTCGGCAGCATGTTGCGAGACGGAAATCGCGCGCATTTCAAGGGCACGGCCGATCGCCCGGAGGCGCGCCGAAATCTGTTCGGTCGTCGGCACAGGCCTGTCCAGGCCTGCTGCCGGCGGCGGTGACGTCAAAGGCAGCAATGCGCCGACGCTCGATTGACGGCGCTGGCGGTATTCCTCCTCAGTAATCAGCCCTTGGTCCCTGAGCGCCTTGATCGTAGAGAACCGCGACATCACGTTCGCGTCCGCGCCCATGAAGCTGCCGATCTCGCCTGGCGACTGGGATGACATGCTGTTGCTCATGGTGTTCATTGGCGCCGGGGTCGACGCGACTTCGGTGCTGGCTCGCCCGAGCATCACATTTCCCTGCGGCGCCGCACCGATCGGCACGCCGGAAGGCGCCATCCGTGTCATCGCCGTGGGCGTCGTGCCGCCCGTTTCCAGCAGCGATAGGTTCACGCTTGCGATCTGCGACGCGGGACGCGTATTGAGTTCGGTCCAGACCACGAACTGCTCGCTGTCGTCCGGTCTAATGGCAAGCACGGCTTCGTACATCTCACGCGCCTTTACCAATTGCCCCGTGTTCTGATACAGAATCCCGGAGCCGAGCAGCGCGTGGATGTCCCGTGAGTTTGCCTTCAACGCGCGCTGAAAATGGCCTTCCGCAGTCACATAGTTGCCCTTGGCAAGTTCGGCCAGGCCCAGCTCCGCCTGGTCATTCTGCTTGAATGGGCTGGATGCCCAGAACGAATCCTCAAAGAGATTGTTATCGAAAGCCGCGCAGCCGCTAAGCAGCCCGGCAGCGAGGCACAACGGCACCACCCTTTTGAAAAATCGTCCTGTTTTCTTGGCCATGCCGCCCCCTTTTTCGTATTCACGTAGGCGACCGGCCTGTTATGGCTTTCCGGCATAGCGCCCACAATACTTAGCGGCCCCCACCAAATATTGGTGCTGAGGCATCAGCGAAATACTAATCTTTGGTTAAAAAATCACAAGAGAAATGTCGCAAAATCGCGGTTTGGGGCAGCCGCAATGGTTAATTCGATTTTTTCTCTTCTTCCGCAGGCGCTGCCTGTTCGAGTTCAGCACAGCCAAGAACGCTCGCAAATGGCAACTTCGAGATCGCGCCGCCGCCCATCTGACGAATTCCCTTGATAACCAGAATATCGCTGACCAATTGGTCACCAAGAGCCTTGTTGATCGCCGCAATCAGGCGCTGATCCTCAGCTTTCTGCTCTGTCGTCTTGGAGATGCGATAAACCCGCTCCTTCGTCTTATCGGGATCGAAGATGTAGTCGAGGGTCATGGGCTGCGCATACCACGACCGCAGCAGGGCGTCGTTGATCCGAGGCCCTAACGAACAGACATGCCCCACCTTGCTCTTCGACACCACCGTCAATACAGGTGTCACCGGAATATTTGCGGTAGAGCGGCTTTTGGCACTTCGTTTGACCGGCGCGAGGATCGACCGCATTTGCACATGCGATTCGCCGTCTCCTCTGAGGCCGAATGAACGCTTCAGTTTAAGCTGCTCCGCGCCCGCAGGAGACGGCATGACCGCAAGCCCGAGAGATATGGAAAAACAGGCGCAGCACAGCGCGTTCAAGATACCGGTTTTCTTCATATTTCCATCCTCGGGGCACAATACGGCAATTTCATGATGCCTTGTCATTGTGGTTTGTACCGAGCCTAGAGGATTTTCTCCATGTAAACCACGCCGGAAATGGGATTGTGGTAATAAGGAGCCGTCGCCTCGAAGCCCATGCGGAAATACATACTCTTGGCCGTTTCAAGCTGCGGCAACGTATCAAGCACCATCTTCCGGTAGCCCGCTTCCGTCGCGAAGCTGACGGCAAGATCGGCAAGCGTCCGTCCAAGCCTATGGCCGCGCCACCGGTCGCGGACATAGAGCCGTTTCATCTCGGAAAGCCCTTCCACCGGATCACCGACCGGCCGCACGGCAACGATCCCGGCCACGTGGTCGCCGTCCCGGGCGATGAAGATCTCGCCACCCGGTGACGCGTACTTGCCGGGAAGACTTGCCAGTTCCTCCTCGAAATCCTGGAAACAGAGATCGACGCCGAGCCACCGCTGGTACTCGGTAAACATCTCACGTGCGACATCCATGTCCGCAGCCCCACGTCCGACAGAAACATCGAACGCCACGGCGCTCATAACCGGAAGGTTCCTTCGATCACCAGCCGCGCCCGCCCGCCGATCACGACCCGGTCTCCGTTCATGCGGCAATACAGATCGCCGACACGTTCGGACACCTGCCGCGCATGAATGTCGTCCTTACCGAGGACATCCGCCCAGTAGGGCACGATGGTGCAATGTGCCGAGCCCGTAACCGGGTCTTCGTTGATCCCGGCATGGGGCGCGAAGTAACGCGATGCGCAATCTGCCACGTCACCCGGCGCGGTGATAATGAGCCCCATCCCCTCCATGCCAGCAATGAAATCGAAATCAGGATCGATGCCGAGGACATCCGCTTCACTATCGAACACGGCCATGTTCTTGATCGCGCGCAGGAACTTGACCGGCTTTTTGCCCAGCGCCACCTCAAGCCCGTTCGGCATCGGTATTTCACGTGCAGGCAATGCCGGAAAATCCATCACCAGCATGTCGCCTTCGCGTTTCACGCCAAGCGTCCCGCTCCGTGTTTCGAACGAAACCGCATCCCGCCCTGGTTCAAGTTTCTCCAGAATCAGGGCACCGGTGGCGAGCGTCGCATGGCCGCACAGATCGACCTCGATCTTGGGCGTGAACCAGCGCAGCCGGTAGCCGCCACCTTCAGGCACATAAAACGCGGTTTCGGACAGGTTGTTCTCCAGCGCGATAGCTTGCATCACGTCGTCCGGCAGCCATTCGTCCAATGGACAGACGGCGGCGGGGTTTCCGCCGAACGGCCGATCGGTGAAAGCGTCAAGCTGGTAGAGCGGGATCGCGGTCATGTTCAGTTCCCCAGTTCTTCCTCCAACGCACGGCACATTTCCTCGGTCGTGGCGTTGCCGCCCATGTCAGGGGTTTTTGGTCCGTCGCCCTTGAGCAGGTTTTCAATGGCCGTGATCATCTCGGCAGCCGCTTCGGCATGCCCCAAATGATCAAGCATCATCGATGCACACCAGACGGTGCCAATCGGGTTGGCGATCCCCTGCCCGGCGATGTCCGGCGCGGAGCCGTGCACCGGTTCGAACATCGACGGATATTCCTTTTCGGGGTTGATGTTGCCCGACGGTGCAATGGCGATGGTGCCGGTGATACCTGGACCGAGATCGGAAAGAATGTCGCCGAACAGGTTGGAGCCGACAACCACGTCGAACCAGTCCGGATTGGTCACGAAACGCGCCACCAGAATATCAATGTGGAACTTCGCCGTTTCGATGTCTGGGTATTCCGCCGAGATGGCCTCGAAGCGTTCGTCCCAGTACGGCATGGAATGGATGATCCCGTTCGACTTGGTCGCCGAGGTCACATGTTTGCGCGCACGGTTCTTCGAAAGCTCGAACGCATAACGCATGATCCGGTTGGTGCCCTTGCGCGTGAAGATCGTTTGCTGCGAAACGAACTCGTCCTCGGTGCCGCCATACATGCGCCCGCCGATCTCGGAATATTCGCCCTCGTTGTTTTCGCGCACGATGACCATGTCGATGTCGCCCGGCGTGCGGCCGGCGAGCGGGCAGGACACACCCTCGAACAGACGTACCGGGCGCAGCGAGACATACTGTTTGTACTGGCGCCGGATCGGGATCAGCAGTCCCCAGAGCGAGACATGATCCGGCACGCCCGGATAGCCGACGGCACCCAGCAGAATACTGTCATGCTTGCCGATGTCTTCGAGTCCGTCCTCAGGCATCATCGCGCCTTCCTTGTGGAAACGCTCGCAGCTCCAGTCCTTTTCGTCGAAGCTGAAGCCGAGATCCTGCTTGCGCGCGACCGCCTCGAGGATCCGACATGTCGGCGGTACGACCTCGTTACCGATACCGTCGCCCGGAATGACCGCGATCTTGTATTCGTTGCTACTCAAAGTTCTCTCCCCTCGGGTTTGTCGTCTTGTTTATTGCCAGTTTACGGAGTGACCAGATGCACGTTGACGCGTCTGTTGTGTTTGCCCTTGTTTTCGATTTTGCCGACACGCAGCTCGCCGATTTCCGACGTGTTGGCGACATGCGTGCCGCCACAGGGCTGCAGGTCGACACCGCCCGCGATTTCCATCAGGCGCACTTGCCCCGCCCCCGTCGGCGGCTTCACCGACATGGTGCGGACGAGATCGGCATTGGCTGCCATCTCCTCATCCGTTATCCAACGGTGGCTCATCGGATGCGCCTCACTGACAAGCTGATTGAGCTTTGCGGCAATCGCCTCCTTATCGAGATCAGTGTTCTGTAGGTCGAAGTCGAGACGGCTCTTTTCTTCGCCGATCTGTCCGCCGGTGACGCCGCCGTCGATCGTCGCGCACAGAAGATGCAACGCCGAGTGCATGCGCATCAGGCGGTAACGGCGTTCCCAGTCAATCTCGCAAGAGACACTATCGCCCGCGGCAAGCGCCGGGGCGTCGTCCGCCGGGATATGCAGATGCTTGCCGCTGTCGCGGTCCTTGCGCGTGTCCGTGATCTTCACGTCGCGGCCGTCGCCGGTTTTCAGAACACCGGTATCGCCCGGCTGCCCGCCCCCCATCGGATAGAAGATCGTACGGTCCAGTTCGATGCCGTTTTCGTCGACCGAGACGACCGTGGCCTCGCATGATCTCAGGTACGAATTTTCGCGGAAAAGTTCTTCGGTCATTTCCTCACCTTCTTCTTTGTCTTTTTGCGCCGGAAATTTACCCTTATTTCCGCCTACTCTCCAGTCATCGCCTCAAAGAATTGTGCCTTGTCCGCATTGCCGCCGGACAGGATCACGCCGACCTTCTTGCCGGACATCTTGTCCTTCTCCTGAAGCAGCCCGGCCAGCGGGCCCGCGCCCGCCCCTTCGGCGATATTGTGGGTGTCGAAGAAATAGGCCCGCATGGCGGCCCGGAACTCATCCTCCGTCAGGCGCACGATCCGATCGGCACCGGCGTTGATGATCTCAACCGCCTGTGGGTCAGGGCTGCGGCATGCAACGCCGTCGGCAAATGTATCCGCATCGTTCGTGTTGACAAGTTGACCGGCATCAAATGAAAGCGCGTACGCCGGTGCCCGGTCGGCGACAATGCCGACGATCTTGGTTTTCAGTCCCAGCCCATCTCGGGCCGAGATCAGACCACAGATGCCTGACCCCATGCCGATCGGCACGTATACCGTGTCCAGGTCCGGGTGCGTTTGCATCAGTTCCAGCGCATAGGTCCCGACACCGGCAACCAGGTCCGGATGAAATGGCGGGATCATATGCAGTCCCTCGGCCTCGCCGATGCGCGCTGCTTCCTCGCGGCTTTCCTGGAAGTCGTCGCCATGCTCCATCAGCTCGGCGCCGAACGCCTTCATGGCCGCGTTCTTTTCCGGATTGTTGCCATGCGGCACGTAGATCACGGAACGCAGCCCGACCGCCGTCGCCGCACGCGAAATCGACTGCCCATGGTTGCCGCGCGTCGCCGTGATGACGCCGGGGCAGTTCGGGTCCGACTCTTTAAGCCGCGTCATGTAATTCAGCCCGCCTCGCACCTTGAAGGCACCGATCGGCGTATGATTCTCGTGCTTGACGATAACTTCCGCGCCGACCCGCTCATTCAGAAGCGGCCAGGAAATTTCGGGCGTCGGGCGCATGTGCCGATAGACGATCTCGGCAGCGGCTTCGATGTCCTTCAATGGTATTACCGGCATGTCAGCTTCCTTCCCTGAACTTCGGCGGACGTTGTGCCCGGCTCGCAAGCACGATGCCGCCGATAATCATCGCCGTCGAAATCATGATCGGCAACGTGATCGGTTCGCTCAGCAGCACGACGGCGAATACGAGACTGACCACCGGCTGGCCGAACTGTACCGGGGCGATCCTGACCACGGACCCGTGATTGAGAGCCCAGTACCACGCCGCGTACGCGAGCACCGTCGCAAACATTACGAGATAGAGTGTCGAGCCCCAGCCGACGTATGTCAGTTCGCCCCACGCAAAATCGCGCGCGAGCCAGTACAGCAACGGAACCTGCGCCGCCCCTGCAATCGCCACGCCCCAAAACGTCGTCGACCATGTGCCGATCCTCGCCGTCGCCCGGCTGCCGGCCACATACCCCGAACCGGAAATGATAGCCGCAGCAATACAAAGCAGGTCCCCTTCGACGGTTGCAATCCCGCTACTGTCGCGCGATGTGATCAGAATGGTCTCGCCAATCAGCGCCAACGCCGCGCCGGCAAACCAGCCGCCGCGGGGTATACGGCGGTCCAACAGGGCCGCCATGGCGCCGGACACCACCGGCATGCAGGCCAGGATCAGGGCCGCATGCGATGTCGCCGTCTTCGAAACGCCAAGCGTGAACAGGATCGGAAAGCCGAAGAACGCGCCGAAGCCAGCCAGCAGCAGCCAGCCCCAGGTAATCCCGTCCCTGGGCGTCTGCAGGCGCAGAAACACGATAAACGCAATCGCCGCCGGCACCGCGAAAACGGAGCGCATCATGCCCGCCTGCAACGGCGGAATCTCGGTGACCTGAAACGCCGTGATGGCAGGCGTAATGCCCCACGAAAAAACGGCAAAGGCGGCGAGCCCGAAGGCCGCCGCCGGCACCTGAGCAGAATGCGCCGTCATCGTCATGGCGTGATGAGACGCCATAGAGCCCATGTGTTCAATCCCGTTTCCCGCATCGCCGCGGCAAATCAGTCTTTCCAGAACGGCTTGGACGCTTCGGCATCGACCTGTGTACGCGTCAGTCCGATATCGTCCAGCATGCGGTCATCCATCCGCGCCATCCTGGCGCGCATCTCAGCCCGGCGCTGCCATTCGCACATGGTGACGAAATGCGCGATCGCAGCTTCCGCCACCGCCGGCGCGATACGGCGCAGCGCCCGCCAGCCATTGTTCTCTATCGACCAGCTTGATTGCTGGATTGTACCATCACAATTAAGGTCTTTCATGGCTTTGATTCCTTATTTCAACCATATTGTGTCTATTATCTTGACTTTATAATTGGTACAATCATAACATTGTTCTCATGACAACTTGGCTGCCAGATATCGAAAACCGCAAGGGCGCGAAATACCTCCGGATCGCCGACGCCATCGACGACGCGATCCAGGAAGGCGAGCTCGAACCGGACACGAAACTCCCGCCGATGCGAAACCTCGCCTATGATTTGGGCGTGACCCTCGGCACGGTGTCCCGGGCCTATCAGGAAGCAGAACGCCGCGGCCTTGTCGGCGGCGAGGTCGGGCGCGGCACCTACATCAAGGGCAACGGACGATACCCGCAGCCACAGACGCCCCGCGCCTTCGCGTTCGGCGGCCAGCGCGACAACGGCATTAACCTGTCGATGGCCGTGCCCCCGCTCGGTGACGGCGGCACGTACCTTTCGAGGACCATTCGAGAGGTATCGGAAGACATCACACTCTGCGGTGAACTCATGGATTATCAGGCGCATTCAGGGCTGGCGCGTCATCGCCAGGCCGGGGTCGACTGGGTGTCGCGCACCGGCGTGGAAACGAACATCGACTGCCTGACGCTGACCAATGGCACCCAACACGCCATTCTGGTGGCTGCCATGGCGCTTGCCCGGCCGGGTGACACGATGCTGGTCGAAAACATCACTTATCCCGGGATCATTCACATCGCCGCGCAACTCGGAATCAAACTGGCGCCTGTCGAAATCGACGAAGAAGGGATCGTGCCGGATGCGCTTGAAGACGCGATCCTCGAGTATCGTCCGCGATGCGCCTACTTCGTGCCGACGGTGCAGAACCCGACGACGGCCGTCATGTCGGGCCAGCGGCGGCGCGACGTCGCAAAAGTCATTCAACGGCACAATCTCTTGGTGATCGAGGACGACATCTGGGGGTTCCTGCCGGCCGAACGTGCGCCGGCCCTTGCCGCCTATGCACCCGACCACGTGGTCTATGCGACCGGCCTTTCGAAGGCCATGTCGCCCGGCCTCCGCATCGGCTACATCGCGACACCGCCGGGCGCCACCGACGCGATCCGTGCCACGGCGCGCATGTCGAGCTGGATGACACCGCCACTGATGGCGGAAATTGCGCTTCGCTGGCTGAGCGACGGCACCGGTGACGAAATGATCAAATGGCAGCGCGCCGAGGCGGAAGCGCGCATGGAGATCGCTGCCGACGTGCTTGGCGAATTCAGCATCCGCGGCCATAAGCACAGTTATCAGATCTGGCTGGAACTGCCGGAACCGTGGCGCGCCGACGTGCTGCGCGATCAGGCCATGCGCAAGGGCGTCTTCTTCCTGACCGGTGATGCCTTCGTCGTCGGCAGGCAACAGGCGCCCCACGCGATCCGCATCTGCGTCGGCAGTTGCCGCACGCCCGAGGAAGTGCGCCAGGGCGTGGAGACAATCCGCGACATTCTGAACGGTCCCGTCGCGACCACGCCGGTGATCGCTTAAGCTTTGAAGCCTATGACCGTATGCGCGTGATTGAGCGGCCCGTGCCCGTGCCCGAAGCCGGGATTGGTGCGGATCGCCTCGTGAACATATGCCTGCCCGTGTCCGACCGCATCATCAAGGGAAAGCCCTTGCGCTATGCCGCATGCGATAGCCGATGCCAGGGTACAACCGGTACCGTGCGTGTTGGGCGTGTCCAAACGCTCGGTCTCGAACGCCTCGTTTCCCGTGGAGGATACCAAGAGATCGGTCAACGTGCCTGCCTCTTCCAGATGCCCGCCTTTCAGCAGCACAGCATCCGGCCCCATCTTCAGCAAGGCCTCGGCGGCGGTCGACATGTCTGCGACGTTCTCGATCGTCAGGCCCGTCAGAACTTCGGCTTCGGGAATATTCGGGGTGACCAGCGTCGCCACAGGCAGCAACCTACTCTTGAGGGCGTCCTGCGCGGCATCCGCTAGCAGGGACGCACCTCCCTTGGCGACCATGACAGGGTCCGCGACGACCGGCACGCCAGGCGCAAGCTCGACCAACGTTTCGACAACTGCTTCGATGATTTCCGGCCTGTGCAGCATGCCGATCTTGATGCAGTCCGCACCCAGGTCTTCCAGCACAACGCGCATCTGCTCGGTGACGAAATCCACCGGCACCTCATGGATGCCGTGGACGCCCTTGGTATTTTGCGCGGTCAAAGCGGTAATCGCCGTCATGGCGAAACCGCCGAGCGCCGTCACGGTCTTGATGTCTGCCTGAATACCGGCACCGCCCCCGCTGTCCGAACCGGCGATGATCAGAACGCGGCCTTTCATATCGGCCATCGTCTTCCCTCAGGCTTGTTCGGCGATCGCGTGGCAAATGCCGTCGACGACCGCCTCGACGAGAACCGGATCCTCGCCTTCGGCCATCACACGGATCAGCGGCTCGGTACCGGACTTTCGGATCAGAACGCGGCCCGTGCCGTTCAGCTTTTCCTCGGCATCGCTGATGGCCTTTTTGACGCTGTCTGTTTCCAGCGGCTGGCCGCCGTTGAAACGCACGTTCTTGAGGAGTTGCGGCAATGCTTCGAACTTGTCACAGATTTCGCTGGCACGTTTGTCTGACGCGACAAGGACCGCGAGCACCTGCAGCGCGGCGATAAGGCCGTCGCCCGTCGTTGCGTAATCGTCAAAAATCAAATGACCGGACTGTTCGCCGCCGAGATTATAGGCTTCGGCGCGCATCGCTTCGGCGACATAGCGGTCACCGACCGGCGTCCGCTTGAGGCCAAGACCGAGATCGTTGAGGAACCGCTCCAGCCCCAGGTTCGACATTACAGTCGCGACGACCCCGCCGCCCTTGAGCCTGCCTGTCATAAGCCAGTCTTCGGCAATCAGCGCCATGATCTGATCGCCATCGATGACGCGTCCGTTCTCGTCGCAGACGATCAGGCGGTCGGCATCGCCATCGAGTGCAAGGCCGATATCGGCCCCGGCGGCAATGGTCTGGGTCTGTAACGCTTCCAGATGCGTCGAGCCGCAATCCTTGTTGATGTTCTTCCCGTCTGGCGTAACGCCGATCGTCGTGATTTCAGCGCCCAGTTCCCAGAGCACTTCCGGCGCGACCTTGTAGGCGGCGCCGTTGGCGCAATCGATCGCGATCTTCAGGCCGTCGAGCCGCAACCCACGCGGGAATGTCTGTTTGACATACTCGGTATAACGGCCGCGCGCATCGTCCAGGCGGCGCGCTCGGCCAAGCATATCGGCGGGCTCGAGATCGGACGCGAGATCGCCGTCCATCTTCTCTTCGATTTCAAGCTCCACTGAATCGGAAAGTTTGTAACCGTCGGGACCGAACAGCTTGATGCCGTTGTCTTCGTAAGGATTGTGCGAGGCCGAGATCATGACACCGAGATCGGCACGCAGCGAGCGCGTCAACATCGCGACAGCCGGGGTCGGCATCGGACCGACCAGCACCACGTCCATCCCCATCGCCACGAACCCCGACGTGAGCGCCGGCTCGATCATGTAACCCGACAGGCGCGTATCCTTGCCGATCACCACACGGTGCCGGTGGTTGCCACGACGAAATTGTAACGCCGCCGCCATCCCGAGCTTCAACGCGACCTCAGCCGTCATCGGATGGGCATTCGCCCTGCCCCTGATACCGTCCGTGCCGAAGTACTTTCGTGTCATCGCGAACCCGTCCATGTCTCAATCAGGCTCCATCATTCACCAGTCATAATCCAAAATTATGTAATTGAAAGGGTTTCGGAAGGGTTTATGAGGGGAAAAGCCAATCCACGCCCCAATTCGCCTAATAGTCCTCGGCCTCTTCAATGGCCTGCCAGACGGCGAGCGCCTGCCGCGTCTCGGCGACATCGTGCACGCGAAAGATCTGCACGCCCCGGTCCCAGCCCGCGATTGCCGCAGCGATGGAACCGGCAACGCGTTTCTTTGCCGGCACGTCTCTATCAATTTTCGAGATAAAGCTTTTTCGCGACACGCCGAGCAGCAGCGGCACACCAAGCTCATGAAAAGCATCAATGGCGGACAGGATGCGCAGATTGTGCGCCAGGTTCTTGCCGAAGCCGATCCCCGGGTCGATGCAGATTTTCGCGCTCGGTATGCCTGCGGCCGCCAAAACCTCAAGCCTCGCACGCATGTAGTCTACGATATCCAGTGCGGCATCTTCGTAGGTCGGGTTGTCCTGCATCGTCTCAGGCGTACCCTGCATGTGCATCAGCGCGACATGGACGCCCGCTTCCGCACAGACCGCAATACTTTCCGGATCACCGGTCAGCGCCGTCACATCATTGACGATTGCCGCACCGGCATCGATGGCGCGCCGCATGACGTCGGCGTGCCGGGTGTCGACCGAAATCAGAACGTCCGTTCCGGCGAGACCGTCAATGACGGGCAGGATGCGTGCGCATTCCTCGTCGATGGAAATTGGTTTCGATCCAGGGCGCGTCGACTCGCCGCCGATATCGAGAATATCCGCGCCGTCGTCGATGAGTTTCTTGCCGTGGTCAATCGCGACCTGCGCATCCAGAAAGTCGCCACCGTCGGAAAAACTGTCTGGCGTGACGTTGACCACGCCCATCAGCCGCGGTCGGTCGAGCGTCAGTCCGGCGAAAATCAACGGTTCAGGAGTCATTATTGCCGCTCCAACGCGTCACGTCCGCACAAGCGGAGGCTCAGCCGGTCACCAATCCAGATTCCCGCGTTCGCGGAAATGGCGGAAATACTTGAACGTGGCAATCACTGTCCGGGTTGCGGTTCGGGATCGGGGTCGATGCTGCCGGCGCCACCAGGCCCCTTCTTGGGCCGCGTCTTGCCGCCCGTCGGTATCGACGTACGGCGCGGCGTATCCGCACCCGTGCCACCATCGTGATCGCGGTGGATATCTTCTCCACGGAGCAATGCTTCGACTTCCTTGCCGCTCAGCGTTTCATATTCGAGCAATCCCTTGGCGACGATCTCGAGTTCGTCATTATGCTCGGTCAGGATGCGGCGTGCGTTTTCCTCCGCCTCTTCAATCAGGCGGCGGACCTCCTCGTCAATCATCTTGGCGGTCGCATCGGACACGTGCTTCTGACGCGCGACGGAATGACCGAGGAACACTTCTTCCTCGTTGTCCGCGTAACGCAAGCGGCCGAGTTTGTCGGAGAAACCGAACTCGGTGACCATTCGCCGCGCCAAGCCGGTCGCCTGCTGGATATCATTCCCGGCACCGGTCGTGATGTTCTCCTTGCCGAAGATCAGTTCTTCGGCAATCCGGCCGCCGTACATGACGGCAAGGCGCGACAACAGCTGACGCTCGGACTGACTGAGCTGATCGCGCTCAGGCAGGTTCATCGTCACACCCAGCGCACGGCCGCGCGGAATGATCGTCACCTTGTGCAGCGGGTCGGTCTTCGGCATGTGCAAGCTGACCAGCGCGTGACCGGCTTCATGATAGGCAGTCAGTTTCTTCTCTTCCTCGGTCATGACCATGGAACGGCGCTCGGCGCCCATCATGACCTTGTCCTTGGCTTCCTCGAAATCTTCCATCGTGACGACACGCTTGGATTTACGGGCCGCCAGAAGTGCGGCTTCGTTCACCAGATTGGCCAGATCGGCACCCGAGAAGCCCGGCGTGCCGCGCGCGATCACGTGCGGATCCACATCGGGGGCCAGCGGCACCTTGCGCATATGCACCTTGAGAATCTTCTCACGGCCCAGGATATCCGGGTTCGGCACGACGATCTGACGGTCGAAACGACCTGGGCGCAGCAGCGCCGGATCGAGCACGTCCGGGCGGTTGGTCGCGGCGATCAGAATAACGCCTTCATTGGCCTCGAAACCGTCCATCTCAACCAGCAACTGGTTGAGGGTCTGCTCGCGTTCGTCGTTTCCGCCGCCGAGGCCCGCGCCACGATGGCGGCCGACGGCGTCGATTTCATCGATGAAGATGATGCACGGCGCGTTCTTCTTGCCCTGCTCGAACATGTCACGGACACGCGACGCACCGACACCGACGAACATTTCGACGAAGTCGGAACCGGAAATGGTGAAGAACGGCACGTTGGCTTCGCCGGCGACGGCGCGCGCCGTCAGCGTCTTACCGGTACCCGGCGGGCCGACGAGCAGGCAACCCTTTGGAATACGGCCGCCCAGGCGCTGGAATTTCTGCGGATCCTTCAGGAACTCGACGATTTCCTCGAGTTCCTGCTTGGCTTCGTCGATACCGGCAACGTCCTCGAACGTGACGCGGCCCTGTTTCTCCGTCAGAAGCTTGGCTTTTGACTTGCCAAAGCCCATGGCCTTGCCGCCACCCGACTGCATCTGGCGCATGAAGAAAATCCACACACCGATCAAGAGCAGCATCGGGAACCACGAGATCAGAACGCCCCACAGCGTCGGCGAACCGTCATCGGAAGGTTCCGCGCGAATGGTGACGCCCTGTTCTTTCAGACGCTCAACGAGTTGCGGATCATCCGGCGCATACGTCTGGAACGAACCGCCCGACTGATACTGCCCGTAAATCTGATTGCCCTTGATGGTCACGCCCTTCACATCGCCGCTTTCGACACGCGTCAGGAAATCAGAGAAGGCCATTTCGTTCATGCCGGGGCGTTGCGCTGTTCCCTGAAACAGGTTGAAAAGCGCCAGCACAAGCAGGCCGATAATGATCCAAAGAGCAATATTCTTCGAGAAATTCACGGGGTTACTTCCTTTTCGGGGCCGCCGTCACAGGTCAATTCACATCTCGTCCGGGCATGGGGCGGTGCCGCCAAATCCGGCATGTCGCACCGCACACCTTAGAAATAGTGCTTTTCGGCGCTTACGCAACGGAAAATCCGCCGCCTGTAAGAGGCATTTTTGGCGCAAAACGTAGGGAAACACCAACGTTTTTAGGATCAGCAGGGTTCCGGACAAAATAGCCGGTTCCGTCGAATATCACCGGCAGCCCTGCCCTGGCCCGGCCCGGCAAGGCGCGATACCAATCGGGGCGTGTATTCTTCGGCCAGTTCACCGTGATGGATGGCGACAACGGCAGCACGGAAAGCCCGGTATAATCCGCCGGTACAGAAAGCGTAAAACGGTCGTCCCATCTGTTGTGCCCGGCACGCAGAACGAACGGTACCGGCAGATTGCGGGCTTCACGATAAATGCCGATCTCATCTCCCGCGGGATCAAAACGCGCGCCGCCGAGCGTCGCGCCGGTGCCGTCTTCGAGTTTCAACGCGAGACGCTCCAGTGCTCGAATGTCGGGGACGAATGCCTTACCGCCGATTGACCGCGCAGCACGGGCCAGGACGCGCAGGCGAATTTCCTCGTCCGCGGTGCGCCAGGCCCCCGTCGCGAGCTTCAAATACCCGGCGGGATGAAAATCCGCGTTGCGCGCGAGCCAGTCGGCTGTCGTCGCCTCCAACGCCCGGCGGGCACGGGCAAAGCGGCCGGACGCAATGATGAATGTCTCAGAATCTCGACCGGCCTCCGACAGCGCGGCACGGACCGCCGTCCTCGCATACTTCTCATTCCGGTTGGAGGGGTCTTCGATCCAATCGAGTCCTTTCGCCCTCAAGGTCGCGACCAGTCTTGCCTTGGGAAAATCCAGCAATGGCCGCAACAGGCGGCAGGACCTCAATTCACGAACCGGCTGCATCGCGGCGAGACCGTCCGGGCCGCTGCCACGTTTGAGCCGCATCAGAAACGTTTCCGCCTGGTCGTCCGCATGATGCGCCACGGCCAGATGCAGCACGCCGTTTTCACGGCACCAGGTATCCAGCAGCGAATACCGGGCGTGGCGCGCCGCCGCCTGAACGCCGCTCACGGGTTTTACGCCGTGCCAATTCAGAACCTGCGAGGGAATACCTCGATCTTCAAGCCGCCTCGCGGTCAGCCGGGCTTCGGCAGCGGACTCAGCCCTGAGGCCGTGGTCGA
Source organism: Rhodospirillales bacterium (assembly GCA_965262415.1). GTDB lineage: Bacteria > Pseudomonadota > Alphaproteobacteria > Rhodospirillales > Casp-alpha2 > UBA4479. The sequence continues at coordinate 1,640,405 of OZ253533.1, forward strand.
CAATCAGCGCGGTGACGGCACCGCCGTTCTCACGTACCCACATGTCGGTAAGTATCGACAAAGCCATGCTGTCGGCACCACCGGAAACGGCTACGGCGATATGGGGTGCACGCTCGAACGGCGCAAAAGCACGCATGGCGTCCTGAAATTCAGGAGACGTTATCGGCAGCACCGGTCGTGTACGGTTCATCGGTCTTCGCTGACGCTCAGACGCAACCGTTCTTCTGCCATTCCCGCTGCAGGGTGCTTTTAAGGCCTGCCGGTGCATCCGGATAATCGGCACGGAGTTTCTGAAAGGCGGCGCAGGCCTCGTTCTTTTTGTCGAGACTGGAAAGCGACATCCCCAGTTTCAGTAGCGCATCAGGCGCTTTCGGGCCTTGAGGATCGGTCTGGTACCCTTCGAGGAACGTTTCCGCCGCTTCCACGAACGAGCCCCGAACATAATACGTCTCTCCCAACCAGTAACGCGCATTGCTGGCCAATTTGTCGTCGCCATGCTGCTCGATGAACTGCCGCAACGAAGATGACGCCTGATCGTATTTGCCCTGCCTCAATAGACCGAACGCATACATATACTGATCCCTCGGCGTGCCTTCCGGCAGTGCGGCCGTCTGCGTTGCCGGGACCGTCGACGGCTGCGTCGATGCGGCGCTCACGCTGGCCGGTGCCGGCGCGGCCTGAGGTGCGGCGGCGGGAGCCGGTGCCGGGGTTGGCGCCGCAGCTGCTGCGGGCGCGTCACCCGTCAACTGGGCCAGAAGCGCGTCTGCCTCACTCTGCGGTGCCGGCGCAGGGGCGGGCGTTGCCGCCGCCGACGGCTGCGGGTTGGCAAGATCGGATTCGCTCAGCGTACCGAGAACCTGGGCGCCGCCATCCGTCCCCTGCGACGCTGCAGTTGGCGGCACACCGTTGTTCGCTGCAATGCTGCCCGGAACTGCGCCTTGCTGCGGCTGTGCCATGGCCGCACCGCTCTGCATCGGCTGCGGCATCCCGGACATTGAACCACCACCCTGTTCCAACTGCTTCAATCTGAAGTCGACATCGGCGACCAGCTTTTCGAGTTGCTGGGAAACCTGGTTAACCTGATAGGAAAGTTCCTCGATCTTGCCGGTCACACCGCGCAGATCGTTTTCGACCTGCGACATGCGGACACTGAGCCGTGCATAAGCGGGATCACCGCCGCCGACCGGTGCCGCTGACGTCCCGGCGCCCGTACCGCCGCCTCTGGCAATCTGCACATTGAGCGTTCTGATGTCGCGTTCCAGACGTTCAATTCGGTCCAGCAAGGCCTGATTATCTTGTGCCTGCAGGGGAAATGCCGCCATCAATACCGCGACGCTTACTACAACGCCGCACCACGAGCCTCGAAACGTCATCGCACTCTCCGGTTCGTCCTTCTAAACAGCAATTGCGGCGCTTTCCCAAGCACCGCTTATACGGGCAACCTTCCGCACATATTAGGCAAAATTAAGGCGCTTGCCCATCCGGTGTAAACCGGCGAGCAAGCGCCTTAAGAAACTCTATCCGGTAAAGGATCAGCTGCCGGTGCTGTCGACAACCGTCGTCGAGCGGCGATTTTGCGCCCAAGCGGTTTCATTGTGACCGAGCGCAGCCGGACGCTCTTTGCCGTAGGAGATCGTCTTGATGCGGGCCGGATTGATCCCCAGCGCAACAAGGTAATCCTTGGCGGCGTTGGCACGACGCTCGCCAAGGGCGAGGTTGTACTCACGCGTGCCGCGTTCGTCACAATGACCTTCCATCACGACACGGACGCCGCCGAATTTCTTCATCCACGCGGCCTGTTTTTCCAGCGTGACGCGGGCTTCGCCGCTCAGCTCCGAGCTGTCGAACTCGAAAAACACGCGATCGCCGACGTTGACGACCAGGTCTTCCTGACTGCCCGCCTGAATCTGAACGGCCGAGGTGGCGCTACCACTGCTGCTCGACGTCGACGCCGAGGCGCCGGACGACTGGGCGTTACCACTCGATTCCGGCGCTGTTTCACACGCTGCAAGCAAGGCAACCGCGGCCAGCACACTTAAAAATTTGAAACGCATAGGAAATACTCCTCAACGGGTGATATCTCATTAACCCAATCGCCGATCAGTCGGCACAAACTAACACGCGCGTCTGCAAAAACGCCGGTTGGTGGTATCTTTAAAGAGTGACGGGCTTGATTCCAAGTCCTTTTTTGGAAAACCCCACTTGTGGATTACCCTCATCCAGAAGCCGATTCCGCACTGCGGCATTCCCGTTTAAGGGATCAACGGCGACCAGGCCGGGTCCGAGGCCCCGACCGGTGTGATGATTTCACGCTCGTTGTAGCCGGTGAGGTCGATGGAATAGAGCCGAGGCTCCGTAACGTTCTCTCCCCTTTTGGACTGCCGGAAGAACATCAGTACGCGCCCGTTTGGCGACCATGTCGGTGCTTCGACAAGGTAATCCTCGGCCAAAAGGCGCTCGCCGCTGCCGTCCGGACGCATGACCCCGATGTAAAACGCACCACGAGAAATTTTTGTGAAAGCAATAAGATCGCCGCGTGGCGACCAGACCGGCGTCGCGTAACGGCCCTTGCCGAAGCTGATTCGATGTACGTCGCGACCGTCCCTGTCCATCACGTAAAGTTGCTGCGTACCGCCGCGATCGGAGTTGAACACGATCTGGCTGCCGTCGGGCGCATAGCTCGGCGACGTATCGATGGCACCGGTGCGCGTCAACTGCCGGGACTGCCGCGTGCGCAGGTCCATCTCGTGGATGTTCGTCGCGCCGCCTTGCGACATACTCATGATGACTTTTTGGCCGTCCGGCGAAAAACGGGGGGCGAACGTCATTCCGGGAAAATCACCCAGAAGCTCCTGCCGCCCGGTATCGATGTTGAAGATATAAACGCGCGGTGAATTACCACGGTAGCTCAGGTACGTGATCTCCTGCAGCGTCGGTGAAAAGCGCGGCGTCAATACCAGCTCGGCACCATCGGTCAGGAAGCGATGGTTGGCGCCGTCCTGGTCCATGATCGCCAGGCGTTTGATACGGCGGCGCTCCGGGCCGCTCTCAGCAATATAGACGATCCGCGTGTCGAAATAGCCGTCTTCGCCGGTAATCCGCTTGTAGATGGCATCTGCGATGATGTGCGCAACCCGGCGCCAGTTATCGGGCACCGTGAAGTATGCAAGGCCCACCATCTGCTGTTCGGCAAAGACGTCCCAGAGCCGAAACTCGACGCGAAGCCGTCCGTCCGGCACCAGCTCCGTGCGGCCCTGTACCAGCGCCTGGGCATTAATGATGCGCCAATCGCCAAACCGCGGCAGCGTATTGAGGGCGGCGTCCGACTGAATGAAAGCGCGTCTGTCGATCGGTTTGAACAACCCCGAGCGTTGCAGGTCTGCCGCGATGACGCCGGCCATGTCGCGGCCAATCCGCCCCTCTTCGGCGCCCGCCCCAAAAAAGTCCGTCACGGCGATCGGCAGCGGCTCGGCCTTGCCCTGCGTGATATCGACACGCAGCTCGGCACGCGCCGCGCCGGCCATCATCAGGACCGCCAGCAGGACGGGTATCGCGTTTCGCATCATCGACGGGACAAACATGGAAGCTCCTTACAGTAGCTCTCTCGGATCGAAGTTGATCACGATTTCACGCCAGACCTGGTATTTGTCTGGCGGCAGTGTGATGGGATTGCAGCGCGGATTCAATACGGCACGTCTAGCCGCCTCTGCAGCTGATTGAAAGAACGGGTCAGTGTTGAAACGCACTTGGTCTTCGATCGTCGCCGATTGCACGGTCCCGTCCGGATTCATCTGCATGCGGACGAGCACAGCCAGGTTCTCGGCCCCCTTGGATCCCGGATTGATATTCCAGCAATCCTTGACCCGGTCGATGACCTGGCGCCGCATGGCGTCCAGCTCCGTCATCGTGACTTTCTTGGTCGGGTCGGATTGCTGCTGCGGCGCCTTGGTCTGCAGCGCAGCGCGCATCTGTGCCGCGAAGTCGACCTTCGGCTCTTCCTTCTTTTCCTCAGCCGGCTCGGCGGGCTGCGACTTCTTGATCTCCTCAAGGGTCTTGAGCAACGACGCGACCTCGAACTTCTCGGGCGGCTTCGGCTTTTTCTTTATTTTTGCCGCAGCGGCGACCGGTTTCGGCGGCTCGGGTTTCGGTTCCGGCTTCGGCTCAGGCTCGGGTTCAGGTTCATTCTTCACCTCAGGCTCGGGTTCGGGCTCCGGAACGGGTTCGGGCTCCGGCGCCTTTTTCGGTTCCGGCTCCGGCTCGGGCTCGGGCTCCGGCGGTAAGGCAGCGATTTCAGGTTTCGGCTCTGGCGCCGGTGGTGGTGGCGCCGGCTCGGGCTTCGCTTCCTCGACGGGCGGAGCGGGCGGCGGTTCCGGTGTCTTTTCGGGTTCCGGTTCGGGCTCGGGCGCCGGCGGGGGTGCGTTGCGCACCTCGTCGATCTCGACGAGTTCCACGAACACAGGCGTCTCTTCCAGCACCTCGGGCGGCGACATCAGCGGTAAGCCAAGCATGCTCACCGCGACGATGCCCACGTGAAATGCCACAGAGAAGAAAAAACCGGTCCGCATGATCTCAGATCTGCCTTAAGCCCCGCTCGTGGATTACTGTTCTGTCTTCGACTTCTGGTCGCCGGTCTTCTTGTCCGACTTCTCGCCACTGCGCGTAATCAGTGCCACGCGGCGGTACCCGGCACGGTTGATCGTGCCCATCACCTCCATCACGCGGCCATAGTTGATGTTCGCATCACCGCGAACGAATATTCGAAGCTCCCGGTTTTCACCGGTGATCGCGCGCAACCGCGGCACGAGCGTCTCCAGCGGCACCGCCGTGTCCTGCAGATAGATCTCACCGGCTTCGGTGATGGATATCGCGAGCGGCTCGTCCTCGCCGGCGATCGCACCGGCCCGGGTTTCCGGCAAGTTGATTTCGACGCCAACCGTCAGCAGCGGCGCCGTCACCATGAAGATGATCAGCAGCACCAGCATGACGTCGACAAACGGCGTCACGTTGATTTCGCTCATCGGCCGCCGGCGCTGGCGTCCGAAACGGCCGCCGCCGCCGCCCATGCGTTCGGTTGTAATTGCCATCGGCCGCTCCTAGTGATCCATCTCGCGCGACAGGATCGCCGAGAACTCCCCGGCGAAGCTCTCAAGCCGCCCGGCATAGCGGTCCAGATCACGGCTCAGCTTGTTGTAGGCGACCACCGCCGGGATGGCGGCCAGCAGTCCCAGCGCGGTCGCAAACAACGCTTCCGCAATCCCCGGCGCAACCACAGCCAGCGAGGTATTGGACGAAATCGCAATCGACTGGAAGCTGTGCATGATCCCCCAAACGGTGCCGAACAGGCCGATGAACGGCGCCGTTGCTCCGGTCGTCGCCAGAAAGGTCATGTATTTTTCGGCACGGTCCATTTCCCGGTGCACGGTAATCTGCATGACGCGGTCAATCCGTTCCGCGAGTCCAGCCCGTATCCCCGCTGATCCACTGCCAGATACCCGGCGCCATTCCCGCATCGCCGCGGAAAACACGGCGGCCATCGGATCACGTGGATTGCTCGCGACACGGTCGAAAAGATCGTCGAGCGACTTGCCCGACCAGAACGCCTGTTCGAACTCGTCGGAACGTTTGTTGAGACGCCTGACGGTAAGGAGCTTTTCGAAAATGATCGCCCAGCACCAGATTGATGCCAGCACCAGCATCACCATGACGGATTTCACCACGATATCGGCGCGCAGGAACATCGACATGACCGCGAACTGGTCCGCGCCGACCGATCCCGCCATCATTGCGGCATCTACTGCTTGATTTTCCATTCGTTACTCCGCTCGTCCCTGGAATTTCATGTCATGGCCTGCATGCCCCGCAGGCATTCTCTGACCGCGTCCGGCAGCCGTTTCGGTGCGCCGCTGGTCACGTCCATGCAGGCTAGCCGCACGTCGACGCCGACCAGCACCTCACCGTCCCGGCATATATCCTGGTGCATACGCAATGTGGCGCCGCCGACTTCCGTAACCCGGGTCCGGATTTCCAACGCATCGTCGAGACGCGCCGGCCTGATATAATCCGCATGGCACTCGCGAACGGCGAAAGCGACCTTGTCGCTCGCAAGCAGATCGCTGTGCGCGATCCCACCGGCGCGCAACATCTCCGTGCGTGCGCGTTCCGCGAACTTCAGGTAGTTGGCGTAATAGACGATGCCGCCCGCATCCGTATCCTCGTAATAGACGCGAACCGGCATGACATGAACGTGCGCGTTTCCGGCGTCAGGCATCGTCCGCCTCCGCCTCGTCTGCGATCAACTCGAGCTGGTTCAGGTTCGCGGGCGCCTTCAGGCCCAGATGCTTGAACCCTTCTCCCGTCAGCGCCCGGCCACGCGGCGTGCGCATCAAAAGACCCTGCTGAATCAAGTAAGGCTCGATCACTTCCTCGATGGTGTCGCGCTGCTCGGACAAGGCGGCTGCCAGCGTTTCGACACCCACGGGACCGCCGCCGTAGTTCTCGGCAATGCACGACAGGTAGCGCCGGTCCATGGCATCAAGCCCGCGCTTGTCGACGTCCAGCCGGTTGAGCGCGCCATCTGCGGCTTCGGCATCGACAGGCGAGTGCCCGGCAACGGCAGCGAAGTCGCGAACCCGGCGCAGCAGCCTGCCGGCGACGCGTGGCGTACCCCGTGCGCGCATGGCGATTTCGCGGGCGCCGTCGTCGGTCATGGCCATGCCGAGAAGTCCGGCACCGCGCGAGATGATGTGCTGAAGGTCATCGATCCCGTAAAACTCGAGCCGCATCGGAATGCCGAACCGTTCGCGAAGCGGCGTCGTGATCAGACCGGATCGGGTCGTTGCGCCGACCAGCGTGAAGCGCGGCAGGTCAATGCGCACCGAGCGTGCGGCGGGTCCCTCGCCGATAATCAGGTCGAGCTGGAAATCTTCCATGGCCGGATAGAGGATTTCCTCGACAGCCGGGTTCAGCCGGTGGATCTCATCGATGAAAAGGACGTCGCCGGCTTCGAGATTGGTCAGGATCGCCGCCAGATCACCGGCCTTGGCGATCACCGGCCCGGACGTGGCCCGGAACCCGACGCCCATTTCCTTTGCGACGATCGAGGCCAGTGTGGTTTTACCCAACCCCGGCGGCCCATAGAACAGCACGTGATCGAGCGGCTCCGAGCGGCTGATGGAGGCTTCGACGAAGACTTTCAGATTGGCGCGCACCTGCGGCTGTCCGACGAAATCAACCAGCTTCTGCGGACGCAGTGCCGCGTCCTGACTGTCGCCGGGCAGGCTTTCGGCTTCGAGAATGCGATCACCCTCGGCCATTTATCGTCGTGCCCCCGCCCGCTGATCCGCGGGCGCCAGCTTCGATAGACCGGTCTTGATAAGGACACCGACGTCCGCCGCGTCGCCGAGTTCGCCCGCCGCTTCGGAAACGACGCCCAGCGCCTGTGACAGGCTATACCCCAGATTGACCAGCGCCGATACCGCATCCGATACCGCGCCTTGTGCACCGCCTGCGGCCGATGCCGCCGTATGGCCGACCTCGGCTTTCAGACTCTGTCCCAACGCGATGGAACCGACCTTGTCCTTCAACTCGGCGATGATCCGCGCCGCCAGTTTCGGGCCGACACCCGGCGCGCGCGTAATTGCGGCCTTGTCGCCGGACAGGATCGCGCGGCTGACCTCGTCGTTGCTCAGCACGCTCTGGATCGCCAGACCGACCTTGGCGCCGACGCCCTGAACCGTGGTCAGCAGCTTGAACCAGTCCCGTTCCAGCGTGTCGGCAAAACCGTAAAGGTGGATGTGGTCCTCGCGGACGTGGGTCTCGATGTAAATGACCGCGGCTTCGCCGACCGCCAGACGCCCCAGCGTGCGCCCGGACGCGAACACGAGATACCCGACGCCGTTCACGTCGACGACGGCCCAGTCGTCACCGATATCTTCAATGATGCCCTTGAGCCGCGCGATCATTGCGCCGCCCTTGCCAATTGGCGAACCTTGTCGGCGGTACCCCGATGATGCGCATGGCAGATCGCAACGGCGAGCGCGTCGGCGGAGTCCGCGCCGGCAACCTTGGCGCCCGGCAGCAGCGTCTTCACCATCATCTGCACCTGTTCCTTCTGCGCGTGCCCGGAACCGACGACGGTCTTCTTGACGAGGTTCGGCAGGTACTCGGCGACACGCAGCCCGGCAAGCGCCGGCACCAGCAGGACGATACCGCGCGCCTGCCCGAGCTTGAGCGTCGAGACCGCATTCTTGTTGACGAAGGTCTCTTCGACGGCGGCTTCCTCGGGCGTGTACTCGGCAATGACGTCGCGCAGCCCCGCATGCAGTTCGACCAGCCGCTCGGAAAGCGATGCCTTCGCGGATGTGGAGACAAGCCCGTCGGCGACATAGCTGAGACGGTTGTCGACGGCGTCGATGACGCCCCATCCCGTCGTCTGCAATCCCGGATCGAAACCGATCAGCCGCACGTGCGTTTCCCCTTTAGGCGCTGAGCTGCGCCATGATTTCGTCGGACACATCGAAGTTCGACGAGACCGACTGGACGTCGTCGTTGTCTTCAAGCACCTCGATCAACTTGAACAGCGTATTCGCCGTGTCGGCGTCGACCTCGATGGTATTCTGGGGCTTCCACTCCAACTCGCCGCTCTCCGGATCGCCGAACTTTTCGGCCAGCGCTTCGCGCACGTCGGCGAAATCGTTCGGATCGCAGGAAATGGAATGCCCGTCGGCATCGCTCTCTACATCGGAGGCCCCGGCTTCGAGCGCCGCTTCGAACATATCCTCGGCGCTTGCGGTATCAACCGGATAAACGATCTTGCCGATGCGATCGAACATGAAATTGACACTGCCGGTTTCACCGAGATTGCCGCCGTGCTTCGAGAACGCGGAACGGACCTCGGAGGCCGTCCGGTTGCGGTTGTCGCTGAGTGCTTCGACGATCATCGCGACGCCACCCGGACCATAACCTTCGTAGCGGATTTCCTCGTAGTTCTCGCCGTCGCCGCCGACACCGCGTGCGATTGCGCGCTTGATGTTGTCGTTCGGCATGTTCTGGGACTTTGCGTTGGCGATCGCGAGGCGCAGTCGCGGATTGAACCCCGGATCCTCGCCGCCGCGCGCCGCGATGGAGAGTTCCTTGCCGAGCTTGGCGAAAACCTTCGCGCGCTTGGCGTCCTGGGCACCTTTCCGGTGCATGATGTTCTTGAACTTTGAATGGCCGGCCATGGTTGGTCTTTCCGTCTCTTTCCCATTTGCAAACGCGGCTACGCCGATGCGCGCCGCGAATCGCTCCATATTACAGTCGAGGCGGGCAAATGAATACCGCGCCGAGCCTTCTGCAACATCATTCAGGGGCAATATGTCAAGAATTTGGCGGCATGATCATTTTTCGCCGCCAACGTTTTGTCAGGGTTTGGGTATCGTTTCGGAGAGGCGCGCCCCGACACGCACCGGTTCTATACGTTTTGCCAGGCCGGTCTTGTCGTCGAGAACGACAAAACAACCGCACATCGTGCCATCCTCCGTCGCCGGCTCGAGCCTGATCCGCTCTCCCTTTGCGAGAAAGCGTTTCACTGACAGTTCCTTCTTCATCCCGATGACCGAGTCGTAATCGCCGGTCATGCCGAGATCCGATTGATACGCCGTGCCGCCCGGCAGCACCCAGGTATCCGCCGTCGGTACATGCGTATGCGTACCGACGACGATGCTGGCGCGTCCGTCGACGAAATGACCGATCGCCTGTTTCTCGCTGGTCGCCTCGCCATGCACATCAAGGATGATCGCGTCCGCGTCGCGTCCGAGCTTGAAGCGCTTGAGAAGTGCGTCCAGCGCCTGAAACGGATCGTCGAGCAATTCCATGAACAGCCGGCACATCACGTTGGCGACGATAATGCGCTTGCCGCTTTCGGTCTTGTAGATACCGTACCCCTTGCCAGGCGTGTCCGGCGGGTAGTTGATCGGGCGTAGAATCTTGTCGTCGCGTTCCATCTGGCCGATCACGTCGCGCTGATCGAAAACATGGTTGCCCGTGGTGATGCAGTCTGCACCGGCCTGATAGAAGCTGTCGCAGATGTTGCCGGTAATTCCGAAACCATGCGCCGCATTCTCGCCGTTGACGATCACGAAGTCGGTTTTCAGTTTTTCACGCAGCATCGGCAGGTTGGCGTTGAGCACGGCGCGCCCTGCGCTTCCCACGACATCGCCGACGATCAGAACTCTCATGACTTTCCTTTTGCTTCGATGCGTATCAAACCGGCCTCCGTTGCGACCCAGTCCAGTGGCTGGTCGAAAGGATCGCGCGGCACGGTTTCCACCCGTTGCCCGGAAAAAGCAATACCTATGGCGATGACGTCTTCGTGTTCGGCCCGCAGTTTCTCGAGCGTTCGGTCATAAAACCCGCCGCCGTAGCCGAGCCGGAAGCCCTCGTCGTCGAAGGCAAGCAAGGGCACAAAGACCACATCCGGCGTGACGACCGACGCTTGCGGTGCAGGAACGGATGTTCCGAAGCCACCGTCGACGAGCGGGTCGCCGACGGACCACGCCCGGAACACCAGCGGCGCAGCTTTCTGCGCCACGACAGGCAACGCCGTCTTGTGGCCGGCCTCGGTAAGGGCTGCAAGCAACGGATCCGTGCTGATCTCCGTTCCCATGGACCAGAATGCGGATACAAACCGCGAACCGGCGCCAAGCCCGAGGATTGAAGCGGAGTCCATCACGTGCCGGGCGATCGCTTCGCCGGCATCGGGGGTGGCGATGTGGAGTTGCTTCCGGCGTTTTGCCGCAATCTTTCGTTCCTGGTCTTTGCGGATCGCGGAATCTGGCATGGATGATGGTCTGACCGATCGGTTCGGAGAAGCAAGATGACGGGCCGCCTGAGCCGTTGACCGTGTGATCCTCCGTGGCCTGCATCAGCAGGTGGGCGCCGTGAATACCGATCCCAGGGGACCGGCAGGGACAGCTCCCTTACGGTGGATTTAAGGCCCCAGGGATAACGATGGTCTGACGCACCCCGCAGCCCGTCACCCCCAAATTAGGTATGTTCCAGGCTCTCGGCAATGCTTTCGATACGCTCGGAGAGTTTTTCCAGGCTTTCGCCGAGTCTCAACTCTGCCGCGGCGGCCGCAGCCGCCCCTTTGCCACCGGATTTCATTGTTTCCATTTCGGCGTAGGCGTCAGACAGTTCGTCGGCCACCAGCAGCGAGACCATCACCAGAAGCTTGGCGTCGCCGATCTGGCCAACGGCGGCGACGAGTTCGCCGACACGGCGGTCGATGTAGGCACCGAGCCGTGACAGGTGCGCCTCCTGTCCGTCGTCACAGGCGACGTTATAGCGGCGGTCGTTGATGGTGACGGTGACCTGCGCCATCTCAGGAGTCCACGGACTTGTCGATAAGAGAATCGATACGCTGGATCGTGCTGGCCAATCGGTCGGCGGCGACGCGGTTCAGTTCCTTCAATTCGGCGTTTTCGCCACGCAGGCGGTCCAGCGCCTCGTTGTCCCCGGCCGCGCCGGCACTTTCACCGCGTGACGCGAGCGCAACGTCAAGCCGGTCTACCGCGGCTTCCAGTCTTTCGAAGGCGCGCTCGACGCGTGACGCCTTTGCGATGGTCGAAGTCGACAACGCTTGGATGCCCCCCAAAATGCACAAGCCCTGAACAAACAGACGAGACCGTAATCCTATCCGGGTTACAAGGTCAATTGATACCTCAGAAATTCCGCGTAAAAATTTGAGATTACGAGCATTTTTTGTGATTACGGCGTCGCCGCATGACAGTATCCCGTAAACAGTCGTTGACCTTTCCCGGGAAACCCGTTTTTTTGCCCGCGAAACATCTTCGTTAACCACTTTGCCGCGCCGATTTCCCGGTTGCGGCCAGCTCAGGAGGAAACGATGGCGGTACGCGTTGCCATTAACGGTTTTGGTCGGATTGGTCGTCTGGTTCTGCGCGGCATCATGGAAAGCCGGCGCAATGACATCGAGGTCGTGGCGATCAACGATCTCGGTTCGGTGGACATGAATGCGCACCTGTTCCGTTACGACTCGACCCATGGCCCGTTCCCGGGCGACGTGAAGGTCGACGGCGACAGCATCGACGTCGGTGCCGGGCCGATCAAGGTTACCGCCGAACGCAACCCGGCTGACCTGCCGTGGGGCGAACTCGGCGTCGACATCGCGATGGAGTGCACCGGTCTGTTCGTCGACCGCGAAAGCGCCGGCAAGCATATCGACGCGGGCGCCAAGAAGGTCCTGATTTCCGCACCGGGCAAGGACGTCGACAAAACCATCGTCTACGGCGTCAACCACGACACCCTGACCGCCGACGATACCGTCGTTTCCAACGCTTCGTGTACCACCAACTGCCTGGCGCCGGTGGCACATGTGCTGCACAACCTGGTCGGCCTGGAAAAAGGTTTCATGACCACGATTCACGCCTTTACCGGCGATCAGCGTACCCTCGACACGCTGCACTCCGACCCGCGCCGCGCGCGCACCGCGTCCGCGTCACTGATCCCGACCTCGACCGGCGCCGCCAAGGCCGTCGGCCTGGTGCTGCCGGATCTGAAGGGCAAGCTGGACGGGACCTCTGTCCGCGTGCCGACGCAGAACGTCTCGCTGATCGACCTCAAGATTGTCGCCGGCCGCAACACCACGGCGGAAGAAATCAACGAAGCGATGAAGGCGGCCGCTGAAGGTCCGCTCAAGGGCGTTCTCGGTTACAACGTCGAGCCGCTGGTCTCCATCGACTTCAACCACAACCCGAACAGCTCGACCTTCGACGCGACGCAGACACAGGTCATCGAAGGCAACCTCGTCCGCGTGCTGAGCTGGTACGACAACGAGTGGGGTTTCTCGAACCGTATGCCGGACACCGCCAAGGTGATGGCCGGTCTTTGACGCTGCGGATGGGATGAGCGGCCTTTCCGGACCGTACCTGATCGTCCACAACATCGGCCACGTGCATGACGCCGTGGCCACCGCGCAAGAACTCGGACGCCCGGTGACGCTGATCAGCGCGCCGGGCGCCGCTGCTTCCATAGGACCGGATGTCTTTCGGCGCATGATCGAAACCGTGCTCTCCGAAAGCGATGCCGACGGGATTTCCGCCGTCATCGACTGCGCCGACGATCCCGGTCAGGCGATGCAGGCGATCCGGCTGGGCTGCACCAACATCCGCCTCGATGCCGACGAGGATGTGCTGAACAAGCTGCGCGAGATGACGGCAGGCATGGTTCTGGACGGAACGCCGCTCGCCGCCTATGACATGTCTTCAGGCAGCGGCGATCTTGCCCAGTGGCTGCAAGGACAACCGGAAACATGAACGAACAATTCACTGACGATCCCTGCAAGCTCTACCTGCTGACGCCACCCAGGATCGATGCAGCCGAATTCGGCGACAATCTGCGGCGCGCCATTGCGGCCAAACCCGACATCATCGGTGCGGTGCAGATCCGCCTGAAAGATGTCGACGACGATACGTTCAGGCATGCAGCCGACATCCTCATGCCCGTGTGCCACGACTTCGACGTGCCGCTGATCATCAACGACCGGCCTGATATTGCGCTTGAAAGCGGTGCAGACGGGGTCCACATCGGCCAGCAAGATGCAGCCTACGACGAGGCCCGCAAGATGCTGGGCAACGATGCCATCATCGGCGTCACCTGCCATGCCAGCCGCGACCTTGCCATCGAAGCCGGAGACGCCGGCGCGGACTATGTCGCGTTCGGCGCCTTCTTTGCGTCGGACAGCAAGGAAACCAAACATCACGCTACGTCTGAGATCCTCGAATTCTGGTCGCAAATGACCATCGTCCCCTGCGTTGCCATCGGCGGCATCACGCCCGACAACTGCGCGCCGCTGATCGACGCCGGCGCCAATTACCTGGCCGTCATCGGCAGTGTCTGGAACCACCCGGAGGGGCCCGAGGCCGGTGTTCTCGCTTTCGCCGAGGTACTGCCACAAAGCTAGGCGCGACGCTGAACCAAGTTTTCGGTGGCAAGCCCCGGTGTGAACTGATAGAAACCGCGCCGAGTCCGAACCACACAGCAATTTTCTGAACGAGACCGCCATGAAGATTAACGGTAACGCTATCCGTCCCGGGATGATCATCGAGCATCAGGACCGCCTCTGGCGGGCCATCAAGACCCAAGCCACGTCGACGGGCAAAAGCGGTGCGTACCTTCAGGTCGAACTGAAGGATATCCGTGACGGGACCAAGCTCAACGAGCGCTTCCGGTCTTCCGAGAAAGTCGAGCGTGCACGCCTGGAGCAGACTGCGTTCCAGTACCTGTTCTCGGATGGCGACATGCACACCTTCATGAACGCCGAGAACTACGAGCAGCTTGCGCTTTCCACCGAAGCCGTCGGCGAAGAGGCGGTTCCCTACCTTCAGGACGGCATGAACGTGATGATCGAAACGTTCGAAGGCGAGCCGATTGGCGTCGAACTGCCGCAGCATGTGTCCCTCGAAGTCACCGAGGCCGATGCCGTCGTCAAGGGCCAGACGGCATCCTCGTCCTATAAACCTGCCGTCATGGAAAACGGCGTCAAGGTGTTGGTGCCGCCGCACATCGAGGCCGGCACCCGGATCGTCGTCGATACCCGCGAGGGCACGTACGTCGAACGCGCCAAAGATTGATCGGCAGCGATAACAGAACATGAACGGCCGCCTCACTCCGCTTCTGACTATTATGGTAAACGCCGCGCAAAAAGCGGGGCGCGCACTGCGCCGTGACTTCGGCGAGATTGAGAATCTGCAGGTAACGCGGAAAGGCCCAGCCGATTTCGTGTCGAAAGCCGACATCAAGGCCGAGAAAATCCTGATCGAGGAACTCCAGAAAGCCCGCCCCGCCTACAGTTTCGAGGTCGAGGAAAGCGGCATCATCGAAGGGTCCGACATTTCCAACAAATGGATCATCGATCCGCTGGACGGGACCCTGAACTTCCTGCACGGTATTCCGCACTTTGCCGTCTCCGTGGCACTGGAACGAGACCGGCGCATCGAAGCGGGCGTCGTCTACAACCCGATCACCGACGATCTCTATTACGCCGAACGCGGCAAGGGCGCTTTCCTGCGCGATTCCCGGCTGCGCGTCTCGGGCCGCACGAACATCCAGGATTCGCTCTTTTCCACCGGGATCCCGTTCCTGGGCCGCGCTGGGCACGAGACGTTTATTACCGAACTGCAGGCCGTCATGGCTTCGTCGGCCGGTGTTCGACGCTTCGGCGCCGCCGCCCTCGACCTCGCGTTCGTTGCCGCCGGGCGCTACGACGGCTTT
Organism: Rhodospirillales bacterium; assembly: GCA_965262415.1. Taxonomy (GTDB): domain Bacteria; phylum Pseudomonadota; class Alphaproteobacteria; order Rhodospirillales; family Casp-alpha2; genus UBA4479. The sequence continues at coordinate 1,655,678 of OZ253533.1, forward strand.
TGGGAGCGCGGGCTCTCCAGTTGGGACATGGCTGCGGGCATTCTGCTGGTTCGCGAAGCCGGTGGCATCGTCACCGATTTTGACGGCCGCGACCGAATGCTCGAAACCGGTGAAATCATCGCCAGCAACGCTTCCCTTGACCGCGATTTCAGGCAATTATTGAAGAGCGCCGCGAAAAACGCGTAAAGCGGTTGAGACCGAGCCTTGGCTCCGGTACCTTCTCCGGCGATAATTCAGCGTGCACAAGCACGCAGCTCTCACAGGGCAGTGGAGGCATTATGATCCGCCGACAGGATTTCAAACGACCCCGTGTAACCGTTTTGGCAACGTTCGGTTGCGCAGCCGTACTGGCGCTAGTTATGACTTCCACCACGGCAACGGCGCAGACCTCGTCGTATCAGCCGGCAACGGACAACGTCTACATTAACTGGGGTGCATTGAATGGCGGCGCCGCGCCCGCGACGCCGCAGCAACCTGCGCAGTCCTTTACCTATGCGCCCACGTCGCAGGGCAGGCTGTTGATGCCGGGACCGGCCATGCCGCGTTCGCAGTTGCATGTGACCGCCCCCGCCGGCAGCGCTGGCGTTACTCTGAAGAAGCCGGGCACGGCGCCGAAGATGGCCGCAAAACCGGCACCGAAGGCGCCGGCGCCGGCACCAATGCCGAAAGCCGCGGAGACGCCGAAGCCAGCCGCCGCCGCGCCGACGCAACTGGCCGAGAAGAAGGCCCCGCCTGCACCGCCGCCCGCCCCTGCGCCTGCAGCCGAGCCGGTGAAGCAGCCTGAAACCGCTGCAGCCGCGCCACCCCCGCCGGCACCTGAAACGGCTTCCGCACCACCGCCGCCGCCGATGCCCGCCGCGTCTGCACCGCCTGCAGCACCGGCTGTCGAACAGGAAGCCAGCGCTCCGGCAGCACCGGAACCGGCAGAGCAGGCGTCAACATCGACCGCCACGCCCGCTGACGGCCCGGTTCAGGTCGTCTTCAACGGAGACGATACGAAACTCTCCGCAGACGGTCAGCAGGCGTTGCAGAGCGTGCTCGACAAGCTTGCGCAGAACGAAAACGCGCGTGTGCAACTCATGGCATACGCCGCCGGCGAGGATCTGACATCCAGCAAAGCGCGGCGCATTTCCCTGTCTCGCGCACTCTCGGTCCGCTCGTTCCTGATTGAAAAAGGCGTTCGCTCGACTCGCATCGATGTGCGTGCGCTTGGTGACAAGAGCGAAGGTGAGCCGCGCAACCGCGTTGACGTCAACGTCGACAATCGCTGAGGCCTGATGCACGGTCTTCCACTCGCCCTGGCCGGTTTCCCGGATCAGGTCCGGCCCAAGGATCGACACGCATGACACGCCCGACCACCTTTCTGATCCGCATGATCGTATTTCTGGGCGCTGTAGGTGGCGCCTGCTTTTTCGTGTTCGAGCCGCTTCGCGATGCCTTTCTCGCCAATGCCGCGCTGAACGGCCTGATCGTCGGCGTGCTGGTATTGGGTATCATCTACAACTTCCGCCAGGTCGGTCTTCTGTACCCGGAAGTTTCCTGGCTGGAACGGTTCCAAGACACCCTGGCGGAAACCGACGCCGGTCTGCAGATAAGGCTACCGGAGAGCGGTGACAGCCCGAAGCTCCTGGCGCCGATGGCGACCATGCTGTCGGACCGGCGCGGCAGCCGTTTCAGCCTCTCCGCGCTCAGCATGCGCTCGATCCTGGACGGCATCGCCGCCAGGCTCGACGAAAGCCGCGACCTGTCGCGTTACAACATCGGATTGTTGATTTTCCTGGGTCTGCTCGGGACTTTTTGGGGGCTGCTCGAAACGGTCAGCTCCATCGGCGATGTGATTGGTGGGCTCAGCGTCAACGGCGGCGAAACGGCTGCCATCTTCGAACGGCTCAAGGAGGGCCTGGCGACACCGATCGACGGCATGGGCACGGCGTTTTCCTCGTCGCTGTTCGGTCTTGCGGGGTCCCTCGTTCTCGGATTTCTCGATCTGCAGGCGAGCCAGGCGCAGAACCGGTTCTACAATGAACTCGAAGAATGGCTTTCCAGCGTCACGCGGCTTTCCAGCGGCGCGCTGGGCTCGGAAGGTGAACAGGGCGTCCCGGCATATGTTCAGGCATTGCTGGAGCAGACCGCCGAGAGTCTTGAGAACCTGCAGGTCATCATTTCGCGAAGCGAGGAAGGCAAGCATGCCGTCAACCATTCGCTGAGCGAACTGGCCGACAAGGTTGAAACCCTGACAGACCACATGCGCACCGAACAACAGGTCATGCGCCGCCTTGCAGAAACGCAGGTGGAAATGAAGCCGATCCTCGAGCAACTGGCGCAGGCCGGCAGCAGCGGCAATGAGACGGATGAGGCGGTACAGGGGCACCTTCGGAACGTCGACAAGAACATGCAGCGGCTCGTCGACGAGAGCGCCCTGTCCCGCAATGAAATCACGGATGCCCTGCGCCGTGAGATCCGCCTCCTCGCCCGGACCATCGCCGCTACCGGCGACGGCAGCTAAGGGCCCGTCACATGGCCGCCATCAGCCGCCGCGAACACCGATCCACCGTCATCTGGCCGGGCTTCGTCGATGCCCTGGCGACGCTTCTGATGGTCATCATCTTCCTGCTTCTGATTTTCGTCCTTGCACAGTTTTTCCTGGGTCAGGCGCTTTCCGGGCGGGATAAGGCGCTCCGTGAGCTTGAGAGCGACCTGAGCGAATTGTCGCGCGTCCTTGCATTGACCAAGTCGGAAAACGAGCAATTGCAACTTGGCGTCGACAGTCTCCGCGACCAGCTTTCCGCATCTCTTGAGGCACGCGCCAATCTGGAATCGCAGCTTGCCGGTCTGCGCGCCGACTATGCCTCGGCGCAGGCGGAACTCTCCGCGATGCGCGCCCGGTCCGCCGCAGACAAGGAAGCCATCGACCGGCAACTGGCAGAAATCGCCGATTTGAGTGGCGACGTCGCGGCACTCCGTGCACTCAAGGAAGAGCTGGAAAAAGAAGTTTCAGCACTTTCGTTCCGCGCTGCCGAGGCGGAAAAACAGCGCGACGACCTGGAACAGTCTCTGGCGGAGACAACGAACAACCTGGCACGGATCGAGAGCGAGCGTGACGAACTGAAAGTCGGTCTTGCCGAAAAAGAGGAGATTGCCGATAGCGCCCGCGCGCAGCTTGCACTCATGAACAAGCAGATGGCGGCCCTCCGTCAGCAGTTGGACTCTCTGAATGCTGCGCTGGATGCCGCCGAGGCCGAAGCCGAGAAAAAGGATGTCCAGATCAAGTCCCTGGGTCAGCGCCTGAATGCAGCGCTGGCATCGAAGGTCCAGGAACTGTCGCGCTACCGGTCTGAATTCTTTGGCCGTCTCCGGGAAGTCATTGGCAGTCGCGAGGATGTGCGGATCGTCGGTGACCGCTTCGTTCTGCAGTCCGAGCTTCTGTTCGCCAAGGGATCGGCCGACCTCGGCGACGGCGGCCGCAATGAATTGGCGAAACTTGCGACGACGCTGCTGGAAATCGCCATCAAAATGCCGGACGACATCGACTGGATCCTGCGTATCGACGGTCATACGGACAGCGATCCGATCTCGACGGCGAAGTTCCCGTCCAACTGGGAGCTCTCCACCGCGCGCGCACTCTCGGTCGTGTACCATCTGATCAGCGAAGGCATACCGGCCAACCGCCTTGCGGCGACCGGCTTTGGCGAACACTACCCCATCGAGACTGGAACCAGCGAAGCCGCAAAGGCGAAGAACCGCCGGATCGAGCTCAAGTTCACTCAGCGATAGCCGATGCCGGTCCTGTTTCTCATCGTCGTCGTCGACCTGATCGGGTTCGGGATCATCATCCCGCTGTTGCCGTTTTATGCCGAACACTTCCAGGCATCACCCGCCGAGGTCGGGTTATTGATGGCAGTCTACTCCGCGGCGCAGTTCGTCTCGGCACCCTTCTGGGGGCGCCTCAGCGACCGCGTCGGACGCCGCCCGGTTCTTCTTGGCACAATCTTCGCTGCAGCACTTTCATATGTTTGGCTCGGTCTTGCCGAGACACTCCCCATGTTGTTCGCCGCACGGGCAGCAGGCGGCCTGATGGCAGGGAACATCTCGACCGCGTTCGCCTACGCGGCCGATGTCACGACAAAGGAAAATCGTGCCAAGGGTATGGGCATGATCGGCGCGGCGTTCTCCATCGGTTTTATCCTGGGTCCGGCCATCGGCGGCATCCTGGCGGGATCGGATCCGGCAAACGCGGACTACCGGACCCCAAGTTTTGCTGCGGCGGGACTTTCCGCCGTCGCGTTCGTGCTGGGGATCTTCATTCTGAAAGAGAGCCTGTCAGCCGACGCCCGGGCCAGAATTGCCGGCCAGTCGCGCGTCGCCCGTATGAAGGCCCTCGGTGACGCCCTCAGGACGCCCGGGGTCGGTGTCCTTATTGTCCTTTCGTTCCTCGCAACGCTTGTCTTCGCGGGCCTGGAATCCACATTTGCCATGTGGTCGCGCCGCCAGTTCGGCTGGGGGCCGGAGCAGAACGGCTATCTCTTCGCTTTTGTCGGCGTTCTGGCAGCAATGGTTCAGGGCGGCCTGATTGGACGGCTGGCGACGAAATTCGGTGTCGAGCGCCTGATTTTTGCAGGTACACTCGGACTAGCGGTCGGTCTGGCGTGGATTCCATTCGTTTCGTCCGTCCCTGAACTCGTTGCCGCAATGACAGTTGCAGCATTGGGCTTTAGCGTAACGACGCCTGCTCTGAATACGGCTATTTCGGTGCGTGGCGAAGCGGATGTTCAGGGTGGGTTAATGGGTGTCACCCGTTCGGCAACCACACTTTCACGGATGACGGGCCCCGCTATGGCCGGCGCTGCATTCGGCTTTATCGGGCTGCACACGCCCTATTATGCCGGCGCTGTAATCATGCTGATCGTCGCCGTTATCGCCTTTCGGGCCTTACTGGCGCCCCCCCGGTCATCCGGCGCTTCAGAAGTTTGAATTGGAGACTTGAAACCGGCCCGGCGACTATGTATAAGGCCCGCCTGTTTCAAGCGGAGCGAAAGCCATGAAAAAAGATACGCACCCGGAATACCACGAGATCACGGTCCAGATGACCGACGGGACGACCTTCACGACGCGTTCGACCTGGGGCAACCCCGGCGATACGCTGAAACTCGACGTCGATCCTTCGTCGCACCCGGCGTGGACCGGTGTGCACCGCCTGCTCGACAGCGGCGGTCAGCTGGCGAAGTTCAACAAGCGTTTCTCGGGCATCGGCCTGAAAAGCTAACACCGAATAGCAAGCTATTCATAAAAACGCTCCTTCGGGTTCTGAAGGAGCGTTTTTTATTGTCTTTGAATGGGGTCTCCCGCTCGCCCTGTTCCCTTGATATTGCGTTGCAAAATCAAATTGTTATCAGATTCCGATTTTGTTATCCTGAATTTCGGGAGCGACCGGACTGCCAAACGGGGGATGTAGCCGGTTGATGTGTGGTGAGCGATTGCGGTTCAGACTGTGATCGTCTGGAGGTTTTGGCGTGCCCGGGATTACTCAATTCGAGGTCCAGGTCCAGCAAGGTCAGCGGTGGAGTATCCACGCTCAGTTCGGTTCCTTTCAGAAGGAAGCGGCGATCGAGGAAGCCCAGGGCCTTGAGCGCATCCCCGGGATTACCGCAGTAAAAGTCGTCCGCGAGGTATACGACCCGGACCGGGGCACATCTCAGGAATTCGTGATCTACAAGAGTGCCGGCGTCAAAGCCGATGCCCACGAGACCGATGCCACGGATGCTGGCGGCGCGAAGTCAAAAAGCAAATCCAGCTGGGCCGACGATGACGGTGATGCTGATGATGATGAACTTTCCAACACGTTCTCATCCCTGACCGATGACGATGCCCATAAACGCCGCAAGAAGGCCGCGGCAAAGCCGAAGGAAAGCACGCTGACGCTGGTGATCGTCAAGCTGCTCATGGTCGCCCTTATCAGCCTCACCATTGCCGGCTTCTTTACGTTCATGGCGTCGAGCCTGATCAGCGGCAAGGTCCTGTTCGGGACGACGATGAAGGGCAACGCGGAATCAAACGTGTTGTTCGTTGTCTTTGTCGGCACATTCCTGCTCTCGGCGCTGATGATGGCTTCCAGCCTGCTCAAAAAGACGCAAATCAAGGAGAGCAAGAGCAAGCCCCTGTTCCAGCCGAAAGCCGCCCAGGCACCGCGTAAAGTCAAGAAGGTCAAGAAGAAGAAAAAGAAACGGCCGCAGCCGGGGCGCGACCCTGCCGCCAAGGACGGACGGCCCAGTCCGACGAGCACGGCCGACGACGACAACGCGTCGAACGAGCGCCTGCGCAAGGAAATGGGTGACGACAAGCCGGACGACGGTGGTGCCGGCACCGTTCCGCCTGGTGCCGATGCTAAGGGCACGCCGGGCCTGTCGCCCAAGGAAGAAAAGCAGAAGGCCTACATGATGAAGGCGCTTGGCAATGCGCTGGAAGGATCGAGTTTCAACAAGGAGAAGCTCGACAACTTCAACAAGTTCGGCGTCAACCTCTGGGTTGCGGGCGCGACCGAAGCCTTGATGCAAAGCCGGGGCATCGACCAGAATGCCGCCAACCGGATCCTCGCCGACAGTGTCCAGGTTCTTGGCTACAAGAAATCCCACGCCGAAAACTTCGCCGGCAAGTACGAGGAATACCTGCTTCAGGACAGCCGCTACATGCAGATGTTCCAGGCCGGGCGCAACGCCATGAACACCTATATGTCCGATGAAGGGCAGATTTCGCGGCACATGGACAAGGCCCTGGAGGAATGGAACAAACCGAAGCAGAAGGAAGAGCAGCCGCGCGTTATAACCGTGCTATTCACTGACATCGCGGGCTCGACGGCGATGACGCAGGAATTGGGCGACGCCGGTGCCCAGGAAGTCGTCCGCGCCCACAACAGGGTCGTGCGCGAGGCCCTGACCCAGTTCCGCGGCCGCGAAGTCAAACACACCGGCGACGGCATCATGGCATCGTTCGAACAGGCGTCAGACAGCGTCGAGGCGGCAATCATGATGCAGCAAGGGGCCAACTCCCACACACAGGCCAACCCCAACCTGCCGCTATTCCTGAAGATCGGCATCAACGCCGGCGAGCCAATTCAGGAAGACAACGATCTGTTCGGCTCCACCGTGCAGATGTCGGCCCGTGTCGTCGACAAGGCGCAGAAAGGCGAGATATTCGTCACCGACGTCGTCAAAGGCATCTGCTCCGGGAAATCGTACCGCTTCGTCAACAGAGGCGGCTACGAAATGAAGGGCTTCGACGGACCGGTGACGCTTTGGGAAGTCGACTGGCGCCGCGCACAAGCCGCCGAATAATAAGCGCGCAAATCGCAGAATGAGCTTTTTCGCTGAGCGCTTCCTCATTCCGGCGCAGGCCGGATCCCTGGGCATCGAACGCACGATTTAGAGTGGAAAAAACCAAAAATCTGCTCCTCGGCCCACGCTGAGCGAGTTCCTATTTTTTTGGATTTCCCACTTGCACCGCAAATCGGCAAGACTATTTCAGGTTTGGAAAGGGTGAATGCCAACTGGGTTCACCCCCGTTAACGGAGCCCGGCTCGGGGCCGTGACATGCAGTTCAGGCAAATTCCTGGACGGGCTCATGGATCAAATCGCTCAAAGGAGGATTTGCTATGCGAACGATCGATTTTTCTCCCCTTTTCCGTCATTCCGTCGGCTTTGACCGCATGCAGCGTCTTCTCGACTCTGCCGCTCAGACCGAACAGAACTCCGCTTATCCGCCGTACAACATCGAGCAGCTTGGCGACAACGGCTACCAGATTACGCTAGCCGTCGCCGGTTTCGCCGATGAAGATATCGACATCACCCTGACCGATCGCACCCTGGTCGTTTCGGGCAAGATGAACGATGGCGACGAAGAGCGGAAATACCTTCACCGTGGTATTGCCGGCCGCGCCTTCGAGCGCCGCTTCGAGCTTGCCGATCACATCCAGGTGCAAGGCGCGAAGCTAGAGAACGGCCTCCTGCATGTTGCGCTCGAACGCGTCGTGCCGGAAAGCGAGAAGCCGCGCAAGATTGAGATTGCCGCAGGCTCTGGCGCCAAGGCCATCGAGCAAAAGGCCGCCTGACACAGGCGTTATGCTGAGAGAGAACGGGCGCGTCCGTGAAAGCGGGCGCGCCTTTTACTTTGAGTCAGGCTTTGATGCCGAGGCGTTCGATCCGCCCACGTATGTCATCAGGAATCGTCATCGACTTGTGATCCCCGCTGCCGACGAACACATGGATGAAGTGTCCTGTCGAGGCCGGTGCTTCCTCGTCTTCTCCGAACAGGGCGATTTCGTAGGTAACGCTCGTGCCGCCGATGCGTGCCGCGCGCAATCCTGCTGTCACTGTTTCCGGGAACGACAGAGAACGGTGAAACCGGCAAAGCGACTCAACGACGATCGGGTAACAGGGAGCCGTCTGCCATTCGATGTCCAGCGGCCCCATGGTGAAGCGCACCACCACCGTTTCGATCATCCGGTTATAGACGACATTGTTGAGATGCCCGAGCATGTCGTTATCACCCCAACGGGTCGGGATATCCGTCAGGAACGGAAAATCGTCCCGTCGCCACTCCATATAACCGCTCATTTGCCGCTCTCCGCGAGGATCGTTTCGAAGGCGTCGCGGATCGGTTTCGGAATACCCACCGGTTTGTTCGTCTCGCGCTCGACAAAGACATGAATGAAGTGACCGGCAGCACTCGCCTGCTCGTCATCGTTCTTGAAGATACCGATTTCGTAACGGACGGACGAGTTCCCCAGATGCCCGACGCGTAAGCCGCACTGGACGAGGTCCGGATACGCCACCGAGCTCATGTAATTACAGTGGCTTTCGACCACAACGCCGATGACCGGCGCTTTGTGAATGTCCAGCCCGCCCTTTTCGATGAGAAAATAATTCACGACCGTATCGAAGTAGGAATAGTACGTGACGTTGTTCACGTGGCCGTAGAGGTCGTTGTCCATCCAGCGGGATTGCAAGGGCAGGAAGTAATTATAATCCTGCCTGGTTTCGATTTTCTGCGCTGCCATCGCTCCCCTCGCCTTGCGGTTCCAACATAAGTTTGGGGGCCACCGGATGTCCGGTAGCCCCCATGTTTAATTGCCTCAACCCTGTAAAACTCGCCAGCAATTTTTATTGTGACAGAATTAAAGCGCCGGCTTTGCCTTACGTCAAGCGGGGCTTTTGCTTGAAAATTCCTCATACATATGAACGAAAAAGACCGCCCCCGAAGGGGCGGCGAGTTTTACAGGGAGGCGTCAAAGTGTGTATCGGGTGGCCCGATAGCACCTCTAAAAGTTATCCCCGAGGCGTTAATTTTGATTTAACATCTGCTCGCATAGGCAATTGCGATTCTCGGCCTTTTGGCCGTGTCAGGAGATAAATTGTTACCGGTTTGGGCTGCCTGGGCGATCCTGAGCGTCGGATTTCTGCTTCCCATGATGCATGTCGCGCTGAGCCCGTCCGCAGGGCCCTGGCGCATGCCGAAGGGCTCGCGCTGCCCGTTCAGCCCGCGTATCGGCTGGCTTGTTATCGTGCTGTTTCTCGGGCCCATCGGCTGGATCATGTTCATGACCCGCCGCGGCAAGACATCCTAGCGCTTGAAGACCGACTCTGCGCCGGCGCGCGCGGCTTCCTTGAGCTTGATCGCGTCTCGGGCCCGTGCGATCTCCGCTTCGAGGTCCAAGATATACTCGCCCAGTGCCTCGATGGACATGATCTCGAGATCTTTCTTGGGCTGTGGCTTCTTTCCCGGTTCCAGTTCGTCGATATCCATATGCCCCTCCCCAACGCCGAAGTGGAATGTTAAAAGAGACCACGCCTTGGAAACAAGCCCCGCCCGCGACCATCAATGACAGAGAACCGACTCATGAGTATTCCGACCGACATGAACTGCATCGAAATCACCGAACCCGGCGGCCCCGAGGTCCTGCAACCGACAAAACGGCCCGTACCGGCACCGGGCGCGGGAGAGGTACTTATCCGGATCGAAGCGGCGGGCGTGAACCGGCCGGACTGCATCCAGCGCGAGGGAAATTACGCGCCGCCACCGGGTGTCACGGATATTCCCGGGCTCGAGGTATCCGGCGAGATCGTCCAGCTTGGTGACGATGTCTCCGGCCTGGACGTCGGTGACAAGGTTTGTGCGCTGGTTGCCGGCGGGGGATATGCGGAATACGTGACGGCGCCAGTACCACAGGTCCTGCCGGTGCCGGCTGGCCTTTCCATGATCGAGGCGGCGGCACTGCCGGAAACATGCATGACGGTGTGGACCAACGTTTTTGAACGCGCGCACCTCAGCCCCGACGAGACGCTTCTCATCCACGGCGGCTCCAGCGGCATCGGCACCACCGCCATCCAGATCGCGTCCCAGTTGGGCTCGCGTGTGATGGTGACGGCGGGCAGCGCTGAAAAGTGCCAGGCGTGTCTGGATCTTGGTGCGGAGCGCGCGATCAATTACCGCGACGAGGACTTCGTCGCCGCGGCCAAGGAATTCGGCGGCAAGGGCGTCGACGTGATCCTGGACATGGTCGGCGGCGACTATATCGAGAAGAACATCAAGGCCTGCGCGCCGGATGCGCGGATCGTCAACATTGCGTTCCTGCGCGGCGCCAAGGCGGAAGTGAATTTCATGCCCTTGATGCTGAAACGCCTGACCCTGACGGGGTCGACCCTCAGATCACAATCTATTGAACGCAAAGGCGAAATTGCCCGTCAGCTCAAGAAAACCGTGTGGCCGCTGATCGAGGCCGGGCGCGTCAAACCCGTGATTCACAAGGTTTTCCCGCTGAACGAGGCCCGCGCCGCCCACGAATTGATGGAATCGAGCGCGCACATCGGCAAAATCATGCTGAATCTCGGGGCCTAGGCATACGTAAAAAAACGCGATGATGCTTTGACCCGGGACCAAGCCTGCGTTTATAAAGGCGCCGAGTTTTAACCGGAGTGCCATCCGGTCAATCCCTGATGTTCGAGAGGAAAGTGTTATGGCGCATCCATTGATGCCAAAGGGTACTGCCGTTTGGCTTGTCGATAATACGACGCTCACCTTCAAGCAGATTTCCGAGTTCTGCGGTCTGCACGAGCTTGAAGTACAGGCGATCGCCGACGGCGACGTCGCGGTCGGCATGCAGGGCCTGGACCCTGTCAAAGCCGGCGCGCTGACGGCCGAGGAAATCGAACGCTGCGAGGGCGACACCAACGCCGTTCTGCAGATGGTCAAACCCAACATTCCGCAACCGAAGGCCCGCCAGAAGGGTGCCCGCTACACGCCGGTGTCCAAGCGCGGCGACCGTCCGAACGCCATCTCCTGGCTGGTGAAAAACTATCCGGAACTTTCCGACGCGCAGATTTCCAAACTGATCGGCACCACCAAACCGACTATTACGTCGGTCCGTGACCGCTCGCACTGGAACTCGGCCAACATCAAGGCGGAAAACCCGGTCGGCCTCGGTCTCTGTGCCGCCACCGATCTGGAAAAAGCTGTCGCCGTCGCCCGCGCCCGCGCCGGTACCGTGCATGCGCCGAAAGCCGAAGCGGCCGCGCCGGCGAGCGACGTGCCGATCGCCGCACCGCCGCAAATGGATCTTCCGGAAGAAACGCCCGGCGAAAGCTGAGTTTCCGGTATACGAACAAAAAAACGGCCGATCCTGGATCGGCCGTTTTTGTTTGGAGCCTGTCGCGGTGGCTCAGTGCGCCTTCAGGTACTCGATGACCGCCTTGCGGTCGCCCTCGTCCTTCAACTTCAGTGCCATCGTCGAACGCTGGCCTGTCTTTTCCTTGGTGTACTTGCTCGGATCCTCGAGATACGCCATCAGTTCGGCCTCTGACCATGTCCAGTCCGCACCCTTGAGGCCCTTGTACCGCTTGTACCCGTCAGCCGTGCCAGCCTTCCGTCCGACGACACCTGCCAACGACGGACCGACACGGTGCTTACCCGCTTCCAACGTGTGACATGCTTTGCACTTTTTCCAGACGGTCTCGCCGTCCGCAGCCTTCGCCGCTCCCGGGACAACCGCAATCGCCAGTGCACAGGACGCCACGCAACCAAGAATAACGTTCTTCATCTTCATAACATCTAACCCTTGTTCACTAATAAACGGAACCACCCACACCCCCTTTGAGTCCGGGCGAAACCCTACCCTTTCACTTCAGCGATGAAAAGGATTCACACTGGATTTCGTGTGGTTTTCTCAACTCTGCAACAATTTCGCGGTACAGACTTCCTCGATTGCCGCCGTAAGCACCGTCATTGCCACCTTGATCTCGTCGACACTGGGCAGCGTCGGCGCGATCCGGATGTTCCGGTCGTGCGGATCCTTGCCGTAGGGATAGGTCGCACCCGCCGGCGTGATTTTAACGCCCGCATCGGCACAGCGGGCAATTACCTTGGACGCACAACCGTCCAGCACGTCGACGCTGACGAAATAACCACCTTCCGGCTTGGTCCAGGATGCAAGCCCGGTCCCGCCGAGGTTCTTTTCGAGCGCCTCGTCGACGGCGGCAAACTTGGGCGCCACGATCTCGGCATGCTTCTGCATGTGCGTCAGGATCCCGTCCATATCCTTGAAGAAGCGAACGTGGCGGAGCTGGTTGATCTTGTCGGGCCCGATCAGGGAAAAGAAGATCTTGTCCAGATGATCCTTCACGTTGTCGGGGCTCGACGCCATCACCGCGACCCCTGCCCCGGCGTGCGTGATCTTCGACGTGGAACCGAACACGATGGCCCGGTTCGGGTTCCCTGCCTTTTCGCAGGCCGTCATGATATCGCTGAGGCTCGCCGGTCCATTGCCGAGGTGGTGCACCGCATAAGCGTTGTCCCACATGATGCGGAAATCGTCGGCGGCAACGGACATCGACGCCAGCGCCTCGACCGTTTCATCGGAATAGGTCTCGCCCGACGGGTTGGAGTACTTCGGCACACACCAGATGCCCTTTACCGATGCATCATCGGCCACCAGCGCACGGATCGCGTCCAGATCCGGGCCATCCGGCGTCATTTCGACCGTGACCATCTCGATCCCGAGCCGCTCGCAGATTGCGAAGTGCCGGTCGTACCCCGGTACCGGGCAGATGAACTTGGGCGCCTGTTCACGCCACCCACCCTCGCCGCCCGGCATACCGAACATCATGGCGTTCGAGAGCACGTCCCACATCATCGTCAGGCTCGAATTGCCGCCGACGATGACACGGTCCGGTTCTGTCCCCAGAAACTCGGCGAACAGGCGGCGCGCTTCGGGAATACCGGCAAGCCCACCGTAGTTCCGGAGATCGGTGCCGTCCTCGCCCTTGGTTTCACCTGCCTTGACGATATCGAGAAGCTCGTCAGCCAGATCGAGTTGTTCCGGCGACGGCTTGCCGCGGGTCATATCGAGGCTCAGATTACGGCCGCGCAGCTGCTCCATGCGCCCGGATGCATCCTTGTGGCGTGCACTTACGGCGTCCTTGCCGGCTTGGGTCAGGTCCATTGTCTACGTCCTTCTTCGTTCGTCATTCCACGTCGAGCGGATAGTTCTGCGGCAGGCGCCCGCCATCGCAATACACCGTCTCGCCGGTCACATAGCTGGCGTCCTCGGATGCCAGGAACACGCATACCGATGCGATCTCGTCCGGTTCACCAGGGCGGCCCAGCGGCGTTCGCGACAGCACCCGCCGTCGCGCGGCATCGTTGGCCATCATGGTCTTGCCCATCTCGGTGGCAATCGTGCCCGGACCGACCGCGTTGACACGAATGCCGTGCGGCGCCAGCGACAGCGCCATGGCCTTGGTCAGTTGCAGCACGCCGCCCTTGCAGACCGTATAGGGCAATGCCGACGGGATCGCGACCACGGCGTTGATCGAGGACATGTTGATGATCGCGCCGGAACCCTGCTTGACCATCTGCCTGGCTGCTGCCTGCCCGGCGTAAAAGAACCCCGAGAGGTTGACGTCGAGCGTCTTGGTCCAGTCGTCCTCCGTCAGATCGAGGAAATCCTTGGCGACCAGGATCGCCGCATTGGCCAACATCACGTCGACCTGCCCATAGGCGTCGACGGCGGCCTGGATCAGGTCGTCGCAATCGGATTTCTTTGAAACGTCGCAGGCGAAATACATGGCCTCGCCGCCTTCGTTCCGGATCGCGGCGGCGACGCCTTCACCCTTGCCGTCCTGAATATCGGAAACGACAATCTTGGCGCCTTCACGCGCAAACCGCAGGGCACACGCCTCGCCGATCCCCTGTGCCGCACCGGTGACGACGCACACCTTGTCCTTCAACCGCATGAAATATCCTCCGTTCGTCGGCTCCCGACCTATACAAGCCGGTGATTTGCATCCTCCGAGCGTGTATAACATTCCTAATTCGAGAATGAAAAAGGCTTCAGGGGGCCGACGCATGAAAATTCAGCAGGAAGCACTGATCGAGGCGATCAGGCACGGCATAGTGGATGGAGACACCACCGCCATCGGCGTTATGGACTTCGACGGTTTGACCGCGACCGTCGCCGACCTGCAATCCGCGTTCTCGCCGAATTTTTATCATACGTTTGCAGTGAAGGCGAATGCACTCCGGAACGTATTGATCAAGTTGCAACAGCTTGGCATCGGCGCCGAGGTGGCAAGCCCGGGCGAGCTTGAGCTTGCGGTATCCGCAGGCTTCTCAGCCGACAGGATCATCTTCGACTCGCCGGCCAAAACCCGTGCCGACATCAGGCGGTGCATGCAGGACGGCATCTCGTTCAATCTCGACAACGAGCAGGAACTGGCCCGCGTCGACGAGATGATCAAGGAATACCCGGATACCGAAGCGGTCATCGGCTTCCGGGTCAATCCCCAGATCGGCTCGGGAAAAATCAGTTCCACCAGCACCGCGACCAGTACGTCGAAGTTCGGTTTTCCGCTCGCCGACGGCAACAACCGGGCGCGCCTGATGGAGATGTACGCCGACCGGCCGTGGCTCAGATCGATGCACACGCACTCCGGCTCGCAGGGCTGCCCGCTGGAATTGATGGCACAGGGCATTTCCGTGATCACCGAGTTGTGTGAAGACATCAACACCGCTGCCGGCACACAGCAGGTCGAGCGGATCGATATCGGCGGCGGCCTGCCTGTCAATTTCAAGTCAGACGAAATTACGCCGACATTCGCGGAATATGCCGCTGTCCTCAAGGAGGCGGTGCCGGTGCTGTTCACCGACAAATATCAGGTAAAAACCGAATTCGGACGCGCCATCGCCGCCAAGAACGGCTTCATGATCACGCGGGTCGAGTACACCAAGGAGATGGGCGGCCGGTTCATCGCGACGACGCACGCAGGTGCTCAGGTCATGACACGGACGGCGTTCCTGCCGGAATCCTGGCCGGTGCGGGCGGAGGGGTATAAACCAAACGGCGATCTCAGGACTGAAGACGTCGTCGAGATGGATGTCGCGGGACCCTGCTGTTTCGCCGCCGATCTGGTCGCCAAGAAAGTCATGCTGCCGAGACTTGAGCCGGATGACTATGTGGTCGTCTACGACACCGGCGCGTATTACTTCTCGAACCACTTCGACTACAACGCATTGCCCAGGCTCGCGGTCTATGCCGCCGAACGGGGGCCGTCCAACGTCCTCCTGACGCTGATCCGCCGCGCCGAGACGCCAAGCGAGGTCGTCAACAACATGAGCTGACGGCACCACCTCCGGGTTTTTATTTGCGCGCCGATCCGTATCCGACGCCCTCAAGGGCATCCGTGATTTCGTCCAAGATGACCGGGTCGTCGATCGTCGCCGGCATCTTCCATTCCTTGTTGTCGGCGATGGCCTGCATGGTACCGCGCAGGATCTTGCCGGACCGGGTCTTGGGCAGACGCTGCACCACGGTCGCCTGCTTGAAGGCCGCAACCGGCCCGATCTTCTGACGAACAAGCTGCACCACGTCGGCGACGATCTCGTCCGGTTCCTTCGTGACGCCCGCTTTGAGGACTAGGAAGCCCAGCGGCAACTGCCCCTTCATCTGGTCGTCGACGCCGATGACGGCACACTCGGCAACGTCCGGGTGTGAGGCCAGTACTTCTTCCATGCCGCCGGTCGAAAGGCGGTGGCCGGCGACGTTAATGATGTCGTCGGTGCGGGCCATGATGTAGACGTAGCCGTCCTTATCGAACATGCCGGCATCCGCCGTCTTGTAGTAGCCCGGGAATTCTTGCAGATACGCATCCTTGAAACGCTGGTCCGCGTTCCACAGCGTCAGCAGGCTCGACGGCGGCATCGGCAGTTTGACGCAAATGGCACCGATATCACCCGTCGGCACGGGTTCGTGCGTTTCCTCGTGCAGTACCTGGACGTTCCAGCCCGGCACCGGCTTGGTGGGCGAGCCCGGCTTGACCGGGTACTCGTGAAGGCCAAGGCAGTTGGATGCAATCGGCCAGCCGGTTTCAGTCTGCCACCAGTGATCGACCACCGGCACCTTGAGCGTCTCGATGGCCCAGTTGAGGGTATCGGGGTCAGTCCGTTCCCCTGCAAGGAACAGCGCCTTGAAGCTCGACATGTCGTATTTGCCGAGCAGCTCTGCGTTCGGGTCTTCCTTCCGAATGGCCCGGAACGCCGTTGGCGCCGTGAACAATGTCTTGATCTTGTGGTCCGAGATGACGCGCCAAAAAGCCCCTGCGTCGGGCGTGCCGACCGGCTTGCCTTCGTAGAGCACCGTCGTGCAGCCATGCATCAGCGGTGCGTAGACGATATACGAATGTCCGACGACCCAACCGACATCGGACGCCGCCCAGTAGACATCGCCGGGATCGGCATCGTAGATGTTCTTCATCGACCACTTCAGCGCCACCGCATGGCCGCCGTTGTCGCGCACCACGCCCTTCGGCTGTCCCGTGGTCCCCGACGTATAAAGAATATAGAGCGGATGGCTCGATTCCACCGGGACACAGTCTGCATGCGCGGCCGCCGCCTTGGCCTCTTCCCAGTCGACGTGCCGGGTCGCGGTCACACTGGCCTCGCATTCCGGACGTTGCTTGACGATACAGACATCCGGCTTGTGCCTGGCGATCTCGATCGCTTCGTTCAACAGCGGCATGTACTCAATGACGCGGTTCACCTCGATACCGCAGGTCGCCGACATGATCGCTTTCGGTTTCGCATCGTCGATACGGACCGCCAGTTCGTTTGCCGCGAACCCGCCGAACACCACCGAATGAATGGCGCCGAGACGTGCGCAGGCCAGCATCGCGATCGCCGCTTCCGGGATCATCGGCATGTAGATGACGACCCGGTCTCCCTTTTCGACGCCTTCCGTCTTGAGCACATCTGCAACGCTTGCGACCTCGTGCAGCAGTTCGGTGTAGGTGTATTTCGTGACCGTACCGGCGGTCACCGGGCTGTCGTAAATCAGCGCCGTCTGATCGCCGCGCCCGCCTTGGACGTGGCGGTCCAGGCAGTTGTAACAGGTGTTCAGTTCACCCCCGGCGAACCAGCGGTAGAAAGGTGCATTGCTGTCATCGAGGACCTTGTCCCACTTCTTCGTCCAGGTGATCCCCTCTGCGGCATCACCCCAGAATCCTTCCGGATCCGCGATGGAACGGGCGTAAGCTTCTTCAAAAGCGTTGGTCATCTGTGTCTCTCCCGGTACGGCGCATTCGGCTTGTCACCGCGCTCTTTAACTTGTCGAATGTCTTCGGCATTATGCAAAAAAACGTATTCGCGTGCACGCAACAAACACGCGCATATCAGGGAGCGGCAGCATGAGCGACGTCAACATCTATGACATTGACCTGGATCAAACACCGGCGAATTACACGCCTCTGTCACCACTGAGTTTCATTCGCCGAACGGCAGCCGTTTATCCCGACGTAACGTCCCTGATCCACGGCAAACGACGCTACACGTGGGCGGAAACCTATGCCCGCTGCAAGAGGCTCGGCTCCGCACTTGCCAAGCGCGGCGTGAAGAAGGGCGACACCGTCGCCGTGATGGCGTCGAACACCCCTGAAATGTACGAATGCGCGTTTGGTCCGGCGATGATCGGCGCGGTGGTGAATACCCTCAATGTCCGCCTTGACGGTGATATCATCGCATTCTCGCTCGATCACGGCGAAGCCGACGTGCTGATCACCGACACCGAGTTCTCGCCGACCATCAAGGCCGCGCTGGAGAAGATCGGCCGCGACATCCTCGTCATCGACATCGACGATCCGGAATACGACGGCGAGGGCGAGAAACTCGGCGAGATGGACTACGAAGCGTTTCTCGCGACCGGCGACGAGGACATGGACTGGGACCTCCCGGACAACGAGTGGGACGCAATCAGCCTGAACTACACGTCCGGGACGACGGGCGATCCGAAAGGTGTCGTTTACCACCACCGGGGCGCCTACCTGAACGCGACGTGCAACGTGCTCGGCTGGAACATGACGCACCATCCGGTCTATCTGTGGACGCTGCCGATGTTCCACTGCAACGGCTGGTGTTTCCCGTGGACCATCGCGGCGCTGGCCGGCACCAACGTTTGTCTCAGGCGCGTCAACGCCAAGGAAATCTTCGCCGCAATCGCCGATCATGGCGTCACGCACTTCTGCGGCGCACCGATCGTGCTCAACTTCGTCATCAACGCAACGGACGAGGAACGCCGTCCGTTCGATCACAAGGTCGACATCATGACCGCCGCAGCACCGCCGCCGGCAACAACGCTATCTCGTATCCAGGAACAGGGCTTCAGCGTGACGCATGCCTATGGCCTGACGGAAACCTACGGCCCCGCCGTGATGTGTGCGTGGAAAGACGAGTGGAACGAGGAGCCCATCGAGAAACAGGCCTATCTGAAAGCGCGCCAGGGCGTGAAATATCACATGCTGGAAGACCTTTGTGTGATGGACCCTGAAACCATGCAGCCTGTCCCCGCCGATGGCGAAACCATGGGCGAGGTTATGTTCAAGGGTAACATCGTCATGAAAGGCTACCTCAAGAACAGGAAAACGACGGATTCGTCGCTTGCGGGCGGCTGGTTCCATTCCGGCGACCTCGGCGTGCTACAGCCGGACGGCTATATCCAGCTCAAGGACCGCTCCAAGGATATCATCATCTCGGGTGGCGAGAATATCTCGTCGATCGAGGTCGAGAGCGTGCTGTTCAAGCACCCGGACGTCATCTCAGCTGCCGTCGTCGCAAAGCCGGACGACAAATGGGGTGAGACGCCGTGTGCATTTCTGGAAATGAAGACCGGGTCGTCGGCCACACCCGACGACATCATCCAGTTCTGCCGAGACAACCTGGCACACTACAAATGCCCGAAGAACGTTGTCTTTACCGAACTGCCGAAGACGTCGACCGGCAAAATTCAGAAGTTCAAGCTGCGCGAGCAGGCCAAGGAAATCTGATTGTCAGTGAACCCTTAGCCCCAGGAATCCTCGGGGCCGGTAATCGGAATGTCTCTTGAAAAAACAACAAGGCCGCCCCTCGCGGGTCGCGGCCTTGATTGTTTTCAGGTTTTCACCAGGGGCCTCAAACGGCGCCCATACTCAACAATTCGTCTTTTATCTTCAGCTTCTGCTTCTTGAGGTCGTGAATGGTAATATCATCAGGAAGGCTTTTCTTTTCTTCTTCTTCGATCAAATCCTCCAGGTCATGATGCCGCGTCATCAGCGCATCAACCCGCTCCGATTTTCCCATCGTAACGTCCTCCTTTTCCGATTTTAAATTACGTTCCCAATTCCAATTCTCACTCCCAGTCGACTGTAATATTACCGTAATTGAGACCGAATTTCCATAATTAACCGGTCAATTACCGGTCCCTTTTCAGCCTGTGTCCCCCATGCAGATATCGAGGCCACGGGCCGTCCGCATCCGGGAACCATTGAGATTGACAGGCTTCGCCTTGCCCACAACCTCATCCAGCGCGACGTCCCGGATTCCGCCGTCCCAGAACGATACCATGCGCCCGCTGGCACCGCGTGCCAGCAAGTCGACCGCATGAACGCCGAACGACGACGCTAACGCGCGGTCAAAACTTGACGGGATGCCGCCCCGCTGCACGTGCCCAAGTACCGTGACCCGGGTGTCGGCGCCCGTTGCCTCGTGAATTTCCCGGCCCAAACGGTGCCCGACGCCACCGTAGACGGTGCTGCCCGACTGCTCGACGAATTGCGCCTCGCCGCCGACAGGCCTGGCCGCTTCCGCACAGACGATCAGCGCGTGATTTCGGCGTTCGTGCAAAAGGATATCACGCAGCTTGCTAGCGACAGCGCCGATATCGTAGGGAATCTCCGGGATCAGGACCACGTCGGCACCGCCGGCGATCCCGGCGCTCAGTGCAATATGCCCGGCCTGCCGGCCCATGGTCTCCATGATCATGACGCGGTGGTGGCTTGCAGCCGTCGGCTGCAGACGGTCCATCGCCTCGGTAACGACACCGACCGCGGTATGGAAACCGATCGCGAATTCGGTCATCGGTACGTCGTTGTCGATGGTCTTGGGAATGCCGATAAAAGGCACCTCCGCCAATTCCATCAGGCCGTGCAGGATTCGCATCGACCCGTCGCCGCCGATCCCAATGAGCCCGTCGATGCCGAGATTATGGATCGCCTCGACAACCTCACCAGAGCGATCCCTCGACGAGCCGTCCGCCAATGGGTAGTCGAAGGGATTTCCCTTGTTCACCGTGCCCAGCATGGTCCCGCCGCTTCTGAGTACGGACCCGGAGAACAGATCCAGTCCCAGGGCCATCGTCCGTGGGGGCCTTGCCAGTAGACCTTCGGTACTGTCGAGGATGCCGACGACCTCTGCACCGAATCCGTGGACACACCGCTTCACGACGGCGCGGATCGCTGCATTGAGGCCGGAACAGTCGCCGCCACTCGTCAACACACCGACCCTTTTCATGCTATACTGCGTCAGTCGAACCTCCTATTGCGGGCGGGCGGATTATGTTATCCATTATGAGGTCAAATAAATCCGCTGAGTACCATGAACGACACCGATACAGATTCACTTAGAAAGCAGTTGGACGATCTTCAACTGGCGCACCGCGATTTGGATGACGTCATCGACCATCTGATCGAGACACGGCCGTTCGATCAGCTGCAGATTCAACGCCTGAAAAAACGTAAACTGTCGCTCAAGGATCAGATCAGGCGGATCGAAAGTCAGCTTCTACCGGATATTATCGCCTAGGGTCAGAACTTCAGGCGTTGCGAAGCAAATCTCTGTCCGCGGCGCGAATCGATGCTTCGGACGAACTGCCCGCACTAAGTTCGGCGACGCCCGTAATGATTTGCGGCGCGATTGTCTCGCCCGCTTCGGCAAACGGGGTTGCCGCAATAGACTTTGCGATACCCGCCGTGCGGTCGCGTGCCATCTGCACACCGGCACCAAGTAGAATCATCGCAAAATCGCTGCCGCCCAGACTGCCGAGCACGTCCGTCGGCTGCAATGTCCGGGAAATGCCGTTGGCAATATGGGCGAGATACCGGTCGAGCGCATCGCGGCCGTGTCGACGGCGCACTTCTTCCGCATTGGCAACGTGCAGCAGCGCAATCGAAGGCATCGCCGCCAGATCACCTAAGTGATTGAGAACATGATGAAGTTCGCGAATGAACTCGCGCCGTCCCGGGACCGGCAGAAAAGCATGACGGGCGAGGTCCTCGCGCAGGTTCTGTTCGCGCTCACGCGCCATTTCGAGTTGGCGGCGCAATGGCTCGATCTCGGCGGCAAGACTGTCCAGCACCTTTTGCGCCGCAGGGGTAATCTCCGCGGCAAGACCGTCGATTTCGAACGCACCCTGCTCACGGGCGCGCTCATCCTCGGCACCTTCTTCATGGTGTTCTTCATGATGCTCCCGGCCGGTGTTGCCACCCGTTTGATTCTGTACCGGAGCAATTCCCTGGGCACGGTTAACGTCCATAGACTTAACCCCCACTTTTGCACATTCAGAGTATAGCACACATGGTTAACGGAGTGTTGACGATCCCCTTGCGCTGAGCGCCGCCGGACCTATAATGCCGCGCTTTCCCGCTCCAGCCACGAGGGAGAGCATCAGATGGCGGCGCAACAAAATCCTGACGTCGGGATCATCATGGGAAGCCAGTCCGACTGGGAAACCATGAAGAACGCGGCGGACACGCTGGACGCCCTCGGCGTCGCGTACGAAACCCGTATCGTCTCCGCACACCGCACCCCGAAACGGCTTTATGAGTATGCCGAGACCGCCAAGGAACGCGGCCTCAAGGTCATCATTGCCGGTGCCGGCGGTGCCGCGCATCTGCCCGGCATGGCTGCCGCCATGACCACGTTGCCCGTATTCGGCGTGCCGGTCGAAAGCAAATCCCTCAAGGGCATGGACAGCCTGCTTTCCATCGTCCAGATGCCGGGTGGCGTGCCGGTCGGCACCCTCGCCATTGGCCGTGCGGGCGCCATCAATGCGGCGCTTCTGGCGGCATCCGTGGTTGCGCTTGGCGACGCGGACGTGGACCAGGCTTTGCAGCAGTGGCGTCAGGCACAGACCGATGCCGTCGCGGAAGAACCGAAAGACGATGCCTGACAACCAGATGAAAAATACCCATCCGCTGGCACCCGGCAGCACCATCGGCATCATGGGCGGCGGCCAGCTCGGCCGCATGACGGCGCTCGCCGCCGGTCAGCTCGGTTACAAATGCCACATCTTCTGCCCGGACGAGGACAGCCCGGCATCGCAGGTCTCCGCCGCGACCACGGTCGCCGCCTATGACGATATCGACGCACTCAAGTCGTTCGCCGAGAAAGTCGATGTCGTGACGTTCGAGTTCGAGAACATCCCGCACGAAAGCGTCCAGCTCCTGGCCGAACACGCAGTCGTCCGGCCAGGTTGGAAAAGCCTCGCTACGGCGCAGGATCGCCTGGTCGAGAAGGAATTCATCAACAAGATCGCGCCGACCACGCCGTTCCGGCGCGTGACCTCGCCCGCCGAGCTCGAGGCCGCCGCGAATGAAATCGGTCGCCCTGCCGTACTCAAGACCGCGCGCATGGGCTACGACGGCAAGGGCCAGGTATTCATCGCCCCCGATTGCGATTTCGAGGCCGCATGGGCGGAAATGGGCGCCGATATCGGCATCCTCGAGGCCTTCGTCGATCTGGCACGGGAAATATCGGTCATCGTCGCCCGCTCACCGGGCGGCGGCTGGGCAACCTATCCCCCGGTCGAAAACCGCCACGTGAACCACATTCTGGATACCACCATCGCGCCTGCGGTGATGTCGCCCGAGATGGCCAAGGAAGCGGTCGACATCGCACATGCCATCGCCGACGGGCTCGACCTGGTCGGCCTGTTGGCCGTCGAGATGTTCGTCACCCGTGCCGGCAAAATCCTCGTCAACGAAATCGCCCCCCGGCCGCACAATTCCGGGCACTGGACCATGGACGCCTGTCCGACCAGTCAGTTCGAACAGTTCGTGCGCGCGGTCTGCGGCCTGCCGCTGGGCGACGTGGCCCCGCATCATGACGCGGAAATGAAGAACCTGATAGGCTCTGCCGTCAGGGGCTGGGCGGACCTGATGGCCGATGCCGGCGCGCGCCTGCACCTCTACGGCAAAAAGGAAATCCGCGAGGGCCGCAAGATGGGTCACGTCAACCGGATTTATCCGCGCGGCCACTGGAAGTGACGTCAACGGCGTCATCCTGAACTCGGTTCAGGATCCATCATTGCTGAGGTTTTATGGGCCCTGAATCAAGTTCAGGGCGACGACTAAGCTGGGACGCTACATCACGCTCTGACGGAGCCCTTCCTCGATATCGCTCATGGAAAGCCGGTTCTGCTTGAACGTTTCAAGCAGCTCAATCTCGACGACGACCGACGGCTCGAGCTCGGCCATGATGAGGCCCCGGACGAAGCTGATCAGTTCCGACGACTGTCCCGGATAAACGAACAGGTTGGTGATCAGTTCTCGGCGGATGAGCGGTGGGAATTTGATGACCTCGACGGCCAGCAGTTTCTTGACCTTCATCGGGATGCGCGGATTGCCGAAAATGCGGTCGAGACAGAAGCTGTAAATCCCGAAGTCGAGCTTGCCGGCAACGGCGCGGGTGAACTCCTGGAACTCGTCGAGGAACGCCGGCGCCGAAATCTTGTTTTCCAGCAGTTGCCGCACGACGCCGAGGAATGCCCGGTAGCGGAGACGCGCCGGCGAGAGCTTGTCGCCCAGTTCTGCCTCGATCGCCTTGATTTCGGCTTCGCGAAAGGAGTTTTCGAGGATGTGCTTGGCCGACTTGGTGACGACCGGATCGAGCGCCTGCGCCTCAATCAGCTGGAACAGACGTTCATACGAACGGCGCTTCTTGCGGCTGATACCGCCGGACCGGCCGAGCGGCAGGAGCGCCGCCTGCGCCACCAGTGGATCCCTAGAATAAATCGTCGCGATGGCCGCCGCAGCGGCGTTGCCCATGTCGTTTTCACGGAAATCGTCGGTAATCACGAAGCGGCTGCCGTCGTGGACGGTCAGGTAACGGCCCAGCTTGGAACAGGCCAGAAAATGATCCGCCAGATCGGCGGGAACCTGTGAACGTGGTGTCTGCGCGAGCGCCATGGGCATCTCCGATAAACTGCCGAAATCATAGCCGACGCGTCCGGGGGATGCGAGTCTTCGTGCTGAATCGCTTAATCCGCCTCAAAAAGCGGATTTCCGCGGTTTTCGGTGCCCCTGAAATCGATTCGGGCCGATTCTCCGACGGCCATCTACGCGCTCACAAAACCGTGTTCGCCCGTGACTCGCACACGACAATAAACGCACCCATATTAGTTTCAGCGATGGGATAAACCTCGCGGCCGGAAGCCCCCCTTTCCGGCCTCGCGCTTACTCATAGCGCGATCTCACCCCTGATTGCGGGGCACGGTCCAAACGGCCGTGCCCCGTTTTCTGTTTGGACTATGCCGTACGCTTGAGGATACGGAACGGGTTCGGCAAGCGGCCGAGGCTCTTCTTGAAACGCGCCTGATAGCCCGGGATCTTGAGCACGTCCGAGATGCGGCGGTCGAGATAGCCCCACGTGTCGGCACTGCCCTCGGAACCGTCGGCATGCCAATAGAGCACTGTCGTCGTATAAACTGGGAACAGCAGGCCGCGCTTGGTGTAGTAGTTGAAGTCCGTCGCGTCATCGCCGGCGGCATACCAGATCCGGTTGCAGGTTTCCCACGCCAGCCGGGCCGCCAGCGCCTTGTGCGTCGGCAGCGCAAGATAGGCCAGAAGCCGGCGGTGCGCTTCCTTGTAAGGCGCGCAGGCCTCGATCCGGGCGCGCACACCGGCAGTCACACGCTCGCGGATTTTCATGCTCGCGAGGTCCATTTCCTCGAGCGCCGCCAGCATCTTGCGGTCGAAGTAATCCGACGCATGTGCTGCCATGTCGGCCATGCCGTCCGGAAACGCGCGGTAGGCAGCGCCCTCGCCGAGGTCCGCCTGCGCCTCTCCCGCCGCCAACGCGGTCTCGGTCCAGCCGTCAAATGCTACATGCGGCAACGTCGCTTCCAGCAAATTGTCGCGAAGTTCGACCTGCTCGGTTCGTGCGCGCTCATGCACGCTGTCTTTGCTTGCTTTGGCCATTGCTGCCTCCTGAAGACCGAATCCTAGCCTATTCCGGCGCCTTCGTCATTTCCTCAACGTATCCGAAGCTGGTGAGATCGGTCATGCGCATCGGATAGAGAATACCGTCCAGGTGATCGCATTCGTGTTGCACAACCCGCGCATGGTAACCCTCGGCCTCGTATTCCATCTCGTTCCCGTCCAGATCCAGCGCCTTTACCCGAATATGCCGGGGACGGGCCACACGGCCAGCCATACCGGGGAGCGACAGACATCCCTCCACGCCTTCTTCCTTTGCCTCGTCCTGCACGGTGATCTCCGGATTGACCAGCACCGTCAGCGGATGCCCCTCGCCATCCTCTGTACGTCCCTCGGGCACCATGTAGATCACCAGTCGGAGGGGCACATGGACCTGCGGCGCGGCCAGGCCGATCCCCGGCGCATCATGCATGGTGTCGATCATATCGACCACGAGACGGCGGATTTCAGGGTCCTTGGGGTCCGAAACAGGCTCGGCAACCCCCATCAGGGCCGGGTGCCCCATGCGTGCGATCTTCAGAACCGCCATTTTTCCTTCCTTTTCAAGCGCATCACGAATCCGGAATTGCTGAAAAAATAACGCATTTCGCCCTTCACAGGGCCGAAAACCTTTGATATAAGGCCCGTCACTCGCAGGGATGGCCCCGCGAACAAGGCCTTTGTGCCCTACGTAGTAGATAGTTGGAAAGAGACAGACACCCGTGCAAGTCACCGTTCGTGATAACAATGTCGATCAGGCTCTGAAAGCGCTCAAGAAGAAAATGCAGCGCGAGGGCATCTTCCGTGAAATGAAACTGCGCCGTTCGTACGAAAAGCCGTCCGAACGCCGTGCGCGCGAAAAGGCCGAAGCCGTCCGCCGCGCCCGCAAGCTCGAGCGTAAGCGCATCGAGCGCGAGGGTTTCTAAGCACGACCCTTCGACCGTCCCTTCTGGGATGCCGGACATGACGAACCGCCCGAGAGTTTCCCCGGGCGGTTTTTGTCGTGTTTGGGGATATGATTTCGACGCCTCGACAAACCAGGCCGGTATCGACGCCATGCGGCACCGGGGATAAAAGAGCCCATGAAACGCGATTCGAAGCCCCTCTCTCTCGCTGAATTCACGACGCTGATCGCGATGATGATCTCAATCGTGGCCATGGCGACGGACATCATGCTGCCGGCGCTGGGCGTGATCGGTCAGGATCTGGGCGTTGCCGATCCGAACGATGCGCAACTGATCATTTCATCCCTGTTTGTCGGCTTTGCCGTCGGCCAGCTCTTCGCAGGCCCGCTGTCGGACAGCATCGGCCGCAAGCCGACGATCTATGCCGGTTACGCAATCTTCGTCATCGGCTGCGGTCTGTCGGTCATGGCGGAAGACCTCGAAACCATGCTCGCCGGACGCATCCTGCAGGGTTTGGGCGCCGCGCCGGCCCGCGTCATCACGGTCGCCATGGTCCGCGACAGCTACGAAGGACGCCCGATGGCGCGCATCATGTCCATCGTCATGGCGGTGTTCATCCTGGTGCCGGCGATCGCGCCCAGCATCGGACAGGGTCTCATTCTCGGGTTTCCCTGGCAGTCGACGTTTATCTTTCTGGCGCTGAACGCCATCGTCTGTTTTCTCTGGTTCTGGCTCAGACAGCCCGAAACGCTTTTGCCCGAGCGACGGCGCCCGTTCTCCATGACGGCGATCATGGACGGAATCCGTATGTATTTCGGCTACCGGACCGCCGTCGGCTATACCATCAGCGCCGGGATCGTCTTCGGCGCATTCATCGGCTATCTCAGTTCAGCCCAGCAGATATTCCAGACGACCTACGGCCTCGGCGAACTGTTTCCGATCTACTTCGGTGTCGCCGCGCTGGCCATCGGTGCGGCATCGGTCACCAACTCGACGCTCGTCATGAAGCTCGGCATGCGCTACCTGAGCAAGCGCGGGCTGGTCGGCGTCACGTTCCTTGGTGCGGCGTTGCTCATTCCAGCAGCCGTGCAATGGCAGGGTGTGCCGCCGCTGTGGCTGTTCATGGCATGGCTGCTGCCGACGTTCTTCTGCGTCGGCATCCTGTTCGGCAACTTCAACGCTCTGGCGATGGAGCCTCTCGGAAAAATGGCTGGACTGGGTGCCGCGCTGGTCGGCGCCCTGCAGTCTTTCATCTCGATCCCACTCGGCTGGGCCGTCGGCAACTTCTATGACGGGACCGTGCTGCCCCTGGTCGGCGGTTTCGCACTACTGGGTGCGCTGTCCCTCGTCATGATGACGTGGACCGAGCGGAAGGCCGCGTCGGCGCCTGCTTAACGAAAAAGCCGCCCGGCAGAACCGGACGGCTTTTCGATGGTTTGCGTTACCGCCTATTCCAGAGAACCGACGATGTCTTCCGTCATCTCCTTGGCGTCGCCGAACAGCATGATCGTGTTGTCGGCGTAGAACAGCGGGTTGTCGACCCCGGCGTAGCCCGGGCTGAGCGAGCGCTTGACGAACAGCACCGTGCCGGCCTTCTCGACGTCGAGGATGGGCATGCCCGCGATCGGCGACGACGGGTCAGTCTTGGCGACCGGGTTCGTCACGTCGTTGGCACCGATGACGTAGGCGACGTCGCAGGTCGAGAACTCGTGGTTGATCTCTTCCAGTTCGAACACTTCGTCATAGGGAACGTTGGCTTCGGCCAGCAGCACGTTCATATGCCCCGGCATACGGCCCGCCACCGGGTGGATGGCGTATTTGACCTCGATCCCCTCTTCCTTGAGCTTGTCGGCCATTTCGCGGACCGCGTGCTGCGCCTGGCCGACCGCCATGCCGTAACCGGGCACGATGATGACCTTGGACGCGTTGCCCATGATAAAGGCGGCGTCCGCCGCAGCACCGGCCTTGGCCTGCTTGTTGGGGTCGCTGGATGCGCCCGGACCGGCGGCGCTGTCGCCACCGAAGCCGCCCAGCAGCACGTTGAAGATCGACCGGTTCATGCCTTTGCACATGATGTAGCTGAGGATCGCGCCGCTTGAGCCGACCAGTGCGCCGGTGATGATCAGAGCCGGGTTGGCAAGCGTGAAACCGATACCGGCAGCCGCCCAGCCCGAGTACGAGTTCAGCATCGACACCACGACCGGCATGTCCGCGCCCCCGATCGGGATGATGATCAGGAAGCCGATGGCGAACGACAGGATCAGCAGCGCCCAGAATGCGGCGTAGCTTTCGGTGCGGCAGAAGTAGACCAGCAGCGCCAGCATGGTCAATGCGACCACGAGGTTAAGCAGATGCTGCCCCGGGAACGTGATCGGGTTGCCCGACATGATGCCCTTCAGCTTGGCGAACGCAATGACCGACCCCGAGAACGTAATGGCGCCGATGGCCATGCCGAGGCCCATTTCGATCAGGCTGCCCGCGGGCAAGGAGCCTGCGGACCCGATGCCGTAGGCTTCCGGGTGGTAGAGCGCGGCGAGCGCCACGAACACCGCCGCCATACCGACCAGAGAGTGGAACGCCGCGACCAGTTCCGGCAGCGCCGTCATCTCGATCTTTTTGGCGACCACGGTGCCGATGCCGCCGCCGATCAGGACCGCGACGGCGATCCAGCCATAAGACGTGACGTCCGGATGGGCGATGGTCGTCACCACGGCGATGACCATGCCTATGATGCCGAACGTGTTGCCACGACGGGAGGTTTCAGGATGCGACAGGCCCTTCAGCGCGAGGATGAAGAGGATCGCCGAAATAAGGTAAAGATAACCGACAGTTGCTCCGCTCATGTTCCCTCTCCCTTACTTCTGCTTCTTTTTGAACATGGCGAGCATGCGCTGGGTCACGATGAAACCGCCGAAGATATTGACCGAGGCCAGCAACACCGCGAAGAAGCCCATGATCTTGGAAAAGTCGACGAGCGCCGGGCCAACCGCAAGCAGGCCGCCGACGATAATCACCGACGAAATCGCGTTGGTGACGCCCATCAGCGGCGAGTGCAGCGCCGGGGTCACATTCCAGACCACGTGGTATCCGACGAAGCACGCCATCACGAAGATCGTGAACAGCGACAGGAAGTCACTGCCGCCCGTTGCCGCTGCGGCGTCGCCCGTGGCGACGACGACCTGCGTCGCCGAATGCGCGAGATCACCCGCCTGCTGAGCGAGCTTCTCGAGACCTGTGGCCAGTTCGGCCGCTTTATCTGCAAGGGTCGCTTTATCCATGATCAGGCCCCTTTCCCGTCTTCGGTGTTGGCGTCATCGTCTTTCTTTGCCGCCTTGGGTTTCGCTGCCGGTTTCTTGGCGGCGCCCTTGGCGCCAAGAGCGTCCGACACGCGCTCGGAGACGATCTTGCCGTCCTTGCACACCATGGTGCCCTTGACGGTGTCGTCTTCCTCGTCGAACGAGAAGGTTTCCTTCTCCTTGTCGAAATGCGGCGAGACGAAGTTGAACAGGTTCTTGGCGAACAGCGCCGAAGCGGTTTCCGCAAGGCGGCTCGGCAGGTTCAGCCGGCCATCGATGATGACGCCGTTCTTGGTCGTCGTGACTTCACCCGGCTTGGTCAGCTCGCAGTTGCCGCCGGCTTCGGCCGCCATGTCGACGATGACCGCACCCGACTTCATGCCCTCGACCATGTCCTTGGTGATCAGCTTCGGCGCCGGACGGCCCGGGATCAGCGCCGTGGTGACGACGATGTCCTGTTTCGGCAGATGCTCGCGCACCTTCTGTTTTTGTTTCTCGAAATACTCAGGCGGCATTTCCTTGGCATAACCGCCCTCGGTTTCAGCCTCTTTTTCCATCTCCGGGTCGACTTCGAGGAACTTGCCGCCGAGCGACGCCACCTGTTCCTTGGTGGCGGGGCGAACATCGGTCGCGGAGACCGCCGCGCCCAGGCGCTTGGCCGTGGCAATGGCCTGCAGACCGGCGACGCCGACCCCCATAATGAACGCGCGTGCCGGCGGCACGGTGCCCGCCGCCGTCATCATCATCGGCATGGCACGTCCATAGAGCTCGGCGGCATTCAAAACCGCCTTGTAGCCCGCAAGGTTGGCCTGCGACGACAGGATGTCCATCGACTGCGCGCGTGAAATCCGCGGCATCAGTTCCATTGCGAATCCGGTCGCGCCCGATTTCGCGAGGACATCGATCCCCTCAGGCTCGGTCAGCGCAGCGAGGTGCGCACACACGACCTGCCCCTTGGAGAGCTTACCGCTTTCGGTCTTGTTGGGCGCGGTGATCTTCCAGACCATGCCGGCATCCTTGACGGTTGCCGCGAAGTCCTTGGCGATCGTGGCACCGGCATTCTTGAAGGCATCATCCGAAATCGACGCCCCCTCACCCGCACCGGACTCGACCACGACGTCGCATCCGAGGCCGGTCAGCTTGCCGATCACCTCGATGGACGCTGCAACGCGGTCTTCACCGGGTGCGCGTTCCTTGGGTATCGCGATTTTCATGGCATCCTCTCTCCGAAACGTTCTTCTTGTCGCAACCAAAAGCCGCGTCGAGGCGGCGACGGTCATACGCAGTTATGACGGTTGCGGGATATATGCGCAAGTGGCACTCCGCACCGCTTTTATCAAGACATATACCGCAAATTTCCGCGGTTGCGATCATTATATTCAGTAAATCGCATATGTATACCCATCTGGTATACCTAATGTGGTATACCAGATGGGTTGATGGGAAATCAATCTCCGTCAGTCCGTCGCCGAAACATTGCCAGTTCCCCCGCCTCACCCTAGAAATACCGAAGGCATGAGGAGGCGCGCATGGACGGGCTTGAGAATATCATCACCATTCGAAACGGCGACCGGGTCGAAAACACCTTCCCGGCGGAAGAGTTCGAGCGGCGTCTCGCCCTGCTGCGGGCCCACATGGCCGCGGAGAGCATCGATGTCGCCCTGTTCTCTTCCTACCAGAATATCAACTATTACTGCGATTTCCTGTTCTGCCACTTCGGCCGCTTCTACGCCCTCGTCGTCGACCACGACAGCCAGACCTCCGTCAGCGCCAACATCGACGGCGGCCAGCCATGGCGCCGGACAGTCGGCGACAATCTGATCTACACGGACTGGACCCGCGACAATTACTTCCGTGCTTTACAGCAGCTCATCAAGGACGGCGGCCGAGTCGGCATCGAGTTCGATCAGATGACGTTGCAGAACATGGAAAAGCTGAAGGCCGCTTTTCCGAAGACCGAGTTCGTCGACATCGCCGATGCCTGCATGTGCATGCGGATGGTCAAGTCGGCGGTCGAGATCGATCTGATCAAGCATGGCGCCAACGTCGCCGATATCGGCGGCGCGGCCTGCGTCGAGGCGATTGCCCTGGGGGTCCCCGAGCACGAGGTCATGATTGCGTCGACCGATGCCATGGTCCGGGAAATCGCCAATCGCTTCCCGCACTCGGACATCCGCGACACCTGGACCTGGTTCCAGAGTGGCATCAATACCGACGGCGCGCACAACCCGGTGACGACCCGCAAGGTTGAGCGAGGCGATATCCTGTCGCTCAACTGTTTCCCAATGATCGCCGGCTACTACACGGCGCTCGAACGGACGCTTTTCTGCGAGGAAGTGTCGGATGCACATCTGAAATACTGGCAGATCAACGTCGAGGTGCATGAACGCGGCCTGGAACTGATCAAACCGGGCGCGCGCTGCTGCGACATCGCGAACGAGTTGAACGAAATTTACAAATCATATGGCGTGTTGAACCGCCGCACCTTCGGCTACGGCCATTCGTTTGGCGTGCTGTCGCACTATTACGGCCGCGAGGCTGGCCTGGAACTCAGGGAAGACATCGAAACCGTACTGGAGCCGAACATGGTCGTGTCCATGGAACCCATGATCATGATCCCGGAGGGCGAACCGGGCGCCGGCGGCTACCGCGAGCATGATATTCTGGTCGTCACCGAGGACGGCGCGGAGAACATCACCGGCTTTCCGTATGGGCCCGAGCGCAACGTCATCAAGAAGTAACGTTTCGCCGGCATGACGCATTTATTCTTCCGGCCGTTTGGCGATCATGTCGATTTCGACCAGTGCGTTCTTGGCGAGGCCGGTGACGCCGACGCATGTCCGGGCCGGCAGGCGGTCGGCCGGGAAATAGCTTCTGTAGACCTCGTTCATCTCTTCGTAGTCGCGTTCGAAATGCGTGATAAAGACCCGCGCCGACAGCACATGCTCCAGGCCGAGCCCCAGCTCACCCAGGACGATGACGAGATTGTCCATCACCCGGCGCGTCTGCGCCGCGACGCCGTCCGGCAGCGGCACGCTGTCGTCGTCCGGATCGGTCGGCATCTGCCCTGTCAGTTGTACCCAGCCGTCGCATTCCACGGCGTGTGAAAACGGCGCGACATGCGTCGGTGCCGCCGTGAAGTTATGAAAGATCGGTCCCGCCATATTGCCCCCCTGTAAAAGTTTTATCCGAAGATCCGCGCTACCCTTCACGCGCCACATCTTCCTCGCGAAGCACGTTTGAACGCTTATCCGCATGGGATTTGAAATCGTTCCTGAGCTCGTCGACCAGCTTGTCGATCTGCTCGATTTTTTCGAACCCGGCTTTTGTCAATTTGTCATCGTCCAGGCGCGTCAGATAGAGTCTGAACCCCTGTGTGTGATACTGCAGGGCATTCAGGTAATCCGTCACCGAGCGCGCGCGCCGCATATATGCCTGATGCACACTGCGCAGACTGTTGACGAGAATTTTCATGATCGCGCGCAAGAACGGATCCGACTTGCCAAGCTTCTGTTCCAGCGTTTTCGCCGGGATCTCGACCACCACGGTCTCTTCCTTGGCGACGGCAAAGGCCATTCGCTTGGAGCCGTCGATGATCGCCATCTCGCCAAACAGCTCACCCGGGTTCAGCACAGCCAGTTCGACCTGTTCGCCTTCGACCATCTTGTAGATGCCGATCTGTCCGCTTTCGACAATGAACGCAGCATCGCCCGCATCGCCATCGCGAAACAGGATATCCCCTTCAGGGAGAAACTTTTTCTTTGAGCCGCCACCTTCGACGAACATCGGCTATCCCTCAAAAAGCACCAAAGGGAAATGTAATCACAGCACCTGCCCGCCACAAGCAACCGCGTCACGCGTGGTCAGGGATTCCGGCTTTTGTCAATGCCTTGGCCTGCCGCTTCGCGAGTTCACTGACATCGAAACCCTCGATCAGTTCGTGGAACGTCCGATGCCAGTTGATCTCAGCGGCCAAATGCGTGAAGACGCTGCCAAGCCCTATGGCGGCACGATCCATCAGCACAAACTCTCGCGGCGGCGTGACACCGCCGACCTCCTTGAGCTGGCTGTGCACCTTGGCGGCAACGCCGGCGCCGTACTGCACGCCGCTTTTCTCCTGGATGGTCTGCACCTTATCCTCCAGAAGCGGCGCATACAGGAACTCGGCCCACTGATTGAGAATGCCAATGACCTGCTTGTCGAGGTTCTTGAACCCCCACGTCTCGTACGCGTGAACCGCGAGGTCCTCATCGTCGTTGAGTAGCGCAAAGTAGAGATCGATGACCGCGCCCACGAACGCTGCCGGGAAAATCCGGATGCAACCGTAATCCAGCAAGTTGATCGAGCCGTCATCTCGCGAGCTGTAGTTCCCAAGGTGCGGGTCGCCGTGAATGACGCCATACTTGTAGAAGGGCACATACCACGCTCGGAACATGCTGAGCGCCAGCTTGTTGCGCATTTCGAGCGGCGCCTCGCGGCTGTCGAGCAACGGTTCGCCGTCCAGCCACGTCATCGACAGGAGGCGTTTCGTCGAGATGTCGTGGAGCGGCTCGGGCACATGCACGCAGTCCTCGGCCGCCAGCATGTGGCGGTAGAGTTGCATGTTCATCGCCTCGCGTTCGTAGTCCAGTTCCTCGCGGAGGCGCTCCGAGAGCTCAAGGTGGATTTCGCTCGGATCAATCGACTTGTCGTAGCGGCGATAAAGCGAAAACACGAACTTAAGCTGCTTGAGGTCGGCTTCCACCGCCGACGACATGTCCGGATACTGAATCTTGCAGGCGAGGTCCCTGCCATCGAGCGACGTCGCCCGGTGAACCTGTCCCAGCGAAGCGGCCTTGCAGGCATCATGCTCGAACTTCTCGAATCGCTTCTGCCACCCCGCGCCCAGCTCCGCCGTCATCCGCCGTTTGACGAACGCCCAGCCCATGGGCGGCGCGTTGGTCTGCAGTTTGATCAGTTCCTTGGTGTATTCTTCGGGCAGGACATCCGGCACCGTCGAAAGGATCTGCGCGACCTTCATCAGCGGCCCCTTCAGACCGCCAAGCGCCAACTGGATTTCCCTGGCATGTTCAGCCTTGTCCAGCTTGATGCCGAACACGCGGCCGCCAACGGCCTTCGCGGCGACACCGCTGACGGCCCCGCCGACCCGGGCATAGCGGCGGACCCGGCCGCCGAAACTGTTGTCTTCACTCATAGGGCGCGCTGCACTCCGTTATTCAGTGCTCAGCCCTCGTTGCCGAGCCCTGCTTCGGCCAACCAGGCGGCGATATCCTCAGCCACCCGCTTCCAGCCGGTTTCCAGCATCATCCCGTGCCCCATACCCTGGTATATATGGGCGCTTTTGCCGCAAATGGAACCCGTCCAGTGCACGTGGGCAGGCGGAATCAGGGGGTCGTTGCCCGCGCCGATGACCTTGATCGGCGTGCCCCAGACCCCCACTACATTCGGCAGATAAGGCGCATACAGTCCGGCCACAGCAAGGCGGCTTTCCGACTGGAAACGGCCGATATATCGCTCCGCCACGGATATCGGCACCGCGTCCGAGAAAAGCGCCGCATGCAGCGTGTCGACGCTCGCGATGTTGCCTGCGTGCACCGCAGCAACGTCCATCGCCAATGACGGGTTCGAAAGCAAAAGCTGCATCGCCGGCGCCGCCAAACCCGTCGGCGGCACGGGGGCCATCAATACGAGCGCTGCGACATCCCTGGCCTCGGCCACGCGCCACGCAAGATATCCACCCATGGAATGTCCGACGACGATGGGCGACATGTCGAACGCATCCACGGCAGCAAGAACGGCGTCCACATAGTCGCTGAGCGTGAAGTCCTGCAGATGCTCATAATCCGGCCGCCCCCTCCGGCCCGGCAGATCGATCGCCGACGCCTCGAAACCTTGGTCTGCAAACCACGGCAGGAAGTATTCATCCCAACACCAGGCACCGGCGAACGCGCCGTGAATGAAAAGGACCGGCGGGGCGCCATTGGGTTTTTCAGGTTTACGGGAGACGATATGAACGTCCATGCCGTCCCCGCTCATGCAGGCATGTCCTTTTCCAGCTCGTCAATAAAGCCGGAAATCACATCGAGTCCGAGGTTCCAGAACGACGGATCAGAGGCATCGAGACCGAATGGCGCCAGAAGCTCCTTGTGGCGAAGCGTGCCGCCCGCGGCGAGCATTTCGAAATACTTCTCCTGGAACTTCGGATGGCCGTCCTGATAGAGCCCGTAAAGCGCATTCACGAGACTGTCCCCGAACGCATAGGCGTAGACATAGAACGGCGTATGCACGAAATGCGGGATGTAGGCCCAAAGCGTGCTGTAGTCTTCATCGAGCGCGATCGCGTCTCCCAGACTCTCGGCCTGCGTTTCCATCCAGATATCGCCGAGTTGGCTGGCCGTCAGCTCACCCGACTTGCGGCCGTCATGCACACGGGTTTCGAAACAGTGGAACGCGATCTGGCGCACCACGGTGTTCAACATATCCTCGACCTTGCCGGCCAGGAGAACACGGCGCTTCGCGGCATCCGTCTCGGCATCGAGGATCGCGCGGAAAGTCAGCATTTCACCGAATACCGACGCCGTCTCGGCAAGCGTTAGCGGCGTGTTCGACAGCAGCGTCCCCTGTGGCGCCGCAAGCACCTGGTGCACGCCGTGTCCCAGTTCATGGGCAAGCGTCATCACATCGCGCGGTTTCCCGTAGAAGTTCATCAGTACGTAAGGGTGCGCGGACGGCACGACCGGATGTGCGAACGCACCGGAGTTCTTGCCGGGCCGGGGTTCGGCATCGATCCAGTCCCTGTCGAAGAACGCCGATGCCGTCTCCGCCATTCTGGGCGCAAACCCGGCATAGGCATCCAAAACGGTTTCCCGGGCCTGCGCCCATGTGAAGTTCCGTTCTTCCGTTTTCGGGAATGGCGCGTTGCGGTCCCACCAGTTCAGCTTATCGGCACCGAACCAGCGGGCCTTGAGGGCATAGTAACGATGGCTGAGACGGCCGTAGTTCGACGTTACCGCATCGGCGAGCGCGTCGACGACTTCATCCTCGACCCGGTTGGCAAGGTTGCGGCTGGAAACGGGGCGTGGAAAATCGCGTTTGGAATCCTCAATTTCCTTGTCCTTGGCGATGGTGTTCGTGACCAGTGAGAAAAGCCGAATGCGGGAATTAAGCCCCGCCGACAGGCTGCGGCCCGCTTTCTCACGCTCGTTGGGGTCGCTGTCGGTCAAACGATTGAGAACTTCACCAAGCGTCAGTTTCTCACCGTCGAACTCGAAACGCAGTTCCGCCATGGTTTCATCGAACAAACGCGCCCAGGCCGAACGCCCGGTGACTGATTTGTCATGCAGGAGCTTCTCGAGGTCGTCCGACAGCTGATACGGGCGCATCTGCCGTTCGGCTTCAATCCACGACCGGTAACGGCCTAACGTGACATCCGCCAGCTTTTCCGCCATGTCTTCATCACCGATGCGGTTCAGCTCCAGCGCAAAAAACAGGGTTGCGCCGGTGATATCGTTTACCCGTTCCTGACAGGACTGGTGGAAACGCGCGATGTCCGGATTGGCGGTATCGGCGGCGTGCAGCAGTTGCGCATAGCTGATGACCTTGAAAGCACGTTCAAGAATTGCTTCATATTCTTGAACGGCGGCACCAAGTTCGGCACCGCTCAAGCCTTCCAGGCGGCCGGAATAGGCTTTCTGGAAAGCGCGGGCATCGTCCTCTGCCGCCGCTAAATCAGCCTCGACAGCCGGGTCTTCCGGCCCTGCAAAGAGATCATCGAGGTTCCAGTTCATGGATTCCGGGATCGGGTCGGATTCACGCGCAGTCGTCATCTTGATTGGATACCCGTCTCAAAAATTTTATAAAGCCTGACGGCTTTGTTCCGTCAGCATCACGAAACACGGATGTCGGGACGACCGCAAGGGAGGACAAGGAAAAAATGTACGATGAAGAGTGGCCCAATCTCGCCACCATGTTCTTTGAACAGGCGGCCAAGTTCCGTGAACAACCCTTTCTGTGGCGAAAACGGGACGGCATGTACGAGAGCCAGACCTGGTCGGACGCAAATGCCCGGGTGA
Source organism: Rhodospirillales bacterium (assembly GCA_965262415.1). Taxonomy (GTDB): domain Bacteria; phylum Pseudomonadota; class Alphaproteobacteria; order Rhodospirillales; family Casp-alpha2; genus UBA4479. The sequence continues at coordinate 1,693,489 of OZ253533.1, forward strand.
CCACGCTTGCGCGCGGGCTGCTCTCGCTCGGCATCGAAAAGGGCGACCGCGTCGTCCTGATCTCCGAAAATCGCCCGGCATGGGGCATCGCCGACATCGCCATTATGGCTGCCGGCGGCATAACCACCCCTGCCTATACGACCAACACACCGGCAGACAACCGCCACATCCTGTCCGACAGCGGGGCGCGTGGCGTCATCGTCTCGACAACGAAGCTGGCGGAAAAGGTCATTGCCGGCGCGCGCGGACTGGACCATATCGCGTTTATCATCGTCATGGAGGCCCCTCCGCAAGATACCGGTGGGATCAAAGTCCTCGAGATGGCGGACGTTCTGGAGACCGGTCAGGCGCGCCACGAGAACATCTCACAGATGGCAGAAGAGATAGGCCGAGAGGAAACGGCGTGCATCATTTACACGTCAGGCACCGGCGGCACGCCCAAGGGCGTCATGCTGTCGCACGGCGCGGTCCTGCACAACTGTGCCGGCGCGGTTGACGCCCTCAAGGACCTGAAACTCGAACGCGAGGTATTTCTCTCGTTCCTGCCGCTCAGCCATTCCTACGAGCATACCGCGGGCCTGTTCTTCCCGATCTATATCGGCGCGGAGATATACTATGCCGAGGGGGTTGAAAGCCTGTCCGCCAACATGCTGGAAGCGCAACCAACGATCATGACGGCCGTGCCGCGCCTTTATGAAGTGCTGCACCAGAAAATTACCACCGGTGTCGTCAAGGCGGGCGGATTGAAGAAGGCCATGTTCGACCGCACCCTGGCACTTGGCTGCAAGCGCTATGATACGGGGCGTCTGGGCCTCGTCGACTGCGTTCAGGATGTGGTTTTGGACAAGCTCGTTCGCGACAAGGTCCGCGCGCGTTTCGGCGGCAGGCTCAAAGCACTGGTGTCCGGCGGCGCGCCGTTGAATCCGGACATCGGTTTGTTCTTTACTGCGCTCGGCCTGCGCATTCTGCAGGGTTATGGCCAGACGGAATCGGCGCCTGTCATTTCCGTCAATCGTGCGCCGGATGCCCGGCTGCACACTGTCGGCCGCCCGATCCCCGATACCGAGGTCAAAATCGCCGAAGACGGCGAAATCCTGGTGCGCGGCGAACTTGTCATGCAGGGCTACTGGAACAACGACGAGGCAACGCGAGAAACAGTCAAGGACGGCTGGCTTCACACCGGTGACGTCGGCAAGTTCGACGAGAACGGGCACCTGATGATCACCGACCGGAAGAAGGACATCATCGTCAATTCCGGCGGCGACAACATCGCGCCGCAGCGGGTCGAAGGGATCGTCATCGCCGAACCCGAATTCTCGCAAGCCATGGTCTACGGTGACAAGCGGCCGCACCTGGTTGCCGTCGTGGTCCCGGATGCCGACTGGTTGACGGAATGGAAACGCGCCAACAAGAAAAAGGGCGAGTTGTCGGATCTGGCGGGCGACAAGGATCTACACACCGCGCTGGCGCCGGCGTTCGGGCGCATCAACAAGTCACTCAGCAATATCGAGAAGGTGCGCCGCTTTATCATCGCAGCCGAGCCGTTCACGGTCGAGAACGAACAGATGACACCGACCATGAAGGTTCGCCGCCATATCGTGCGGGGTGTTTACGGTGACAAGCTTGAGGCGTTGTACAAGGCCTGACGGAACTGGCCCCTAGCCTTGCGGATCGGGCCGGGCACGGAGCACCTGCTTTCGCTTCCGCTCACGGAGAGAGATATAGACCCCGGTCGATACGATCACGGCGATGCCGAGCCATGTGAAGCCGTCCGGAAAATCGCCGAACCATAGGAACCCGAAGATCACCGCCGACACCATCTCGAAATAGCCGAACGGAGCGAGCAGTGATGCCGGCGCCTGCTCATAGGCCTTGATCAGCAGCCAGTGTCCGACTACGGCCGCGAATATCATCATGCAGATCAGACCGACCGACCGGGCGTCCGGCAACTGGAAATACGGGATGATGAACGGCGTTAGCACGGCGGCACCGACGATGGACTGATAGAAAACCGTCAACCAAGGATCGCTCATGCCCGTCAGACGGCGGGTCAACAGATTGAACAGCGCGAAGCAGACCGCCGCCGCCAGAACGTAATAGACGCCTGCCGGGACCTCCTGAAAACCGGGACGAATGATCAGCAACGACCCCGAAAAACCGATCAGGACGGCCATGAAGCGGCGGATGCCGACCTGTTCACCAAGGACCCAGGGCGCCAGAAGCGTGATCAGGAACGGGTAAACGAAGTAGACCGCGAGCGCGTCGGCGATCGGCATGCTGACCAAGGCCGAAAAAAACAGAACGGTTGCGGTTGCCAGCATCACAGCTCGGAATATCTGCATCTTCGCACCCGGCCCCGTCATTTGCCGGATTGCGCCCTGCCGCAACAGGACAGGCGACAGCACCAGCGCCGACAAAGCGAAGCGAGCCCACGCCACCAGCACCGGCGCATAGCCTTGCTCACCCAGATCCTTCGCACCGACATCCATGAGCGGAATAACGGCGAAACCGGCGATCAGGAATGCGGCCCCCTTCAGCAGGTTCGAGTCGTGCCCCGACGGCGGCACTATACGTTCCCGTTCAGGAATGTCTTCGCCCAGCGTATGACATCGTCGGGCGCCTCTTCGGGAATGAAATGTCCGCTGTTCGCGATCCCCTCGCCGTCGACCGATGCCGCGCCCCAGTTGCGCCAGATATCGAGGGGACTCTTCTCCTTCGGGCCGCCCTTGGCCCGTGCCGCACCCCACAGACAAGTGATCGGGCATTGAATCTTGCGGCCGGCGTTGAAATCGGTGGCGTCGTCCTCGTCGTCGCAGGTCGCACCGGCCCGGTAGTCTTCGCAGGTGCCACGGATCACATCCGGGTTGCGGAAGGCCCGTTTGTACGCCGCCATGGCATGCTCCTCGAACTCGAAACCCGGCGCCGCCCATGAGGTGTGGAGCCACTCTACCCATCCGTCAGGATCATAACCGATCATGGTTTCGGGTTGCGGCGCCGCCTGCGCAAGGAACATCCAGTGGAAGCTGCCCATCGCTGCGTTCTTGTCCGTCGCGACCCACATTTCATGGGTCGGCACGACGTCGAGTGACATGTAATGTGTCACCCGATCCGGATGATCGAGCGCGAGCCGATAGCCGACCCGTGCGCCGCGGTCGTGACTGATGACCGAGAACGTGTCGTGGCCGAGGGCATGCATCAAGGCGACAACATCGTTCGCCATCGTGCGTTTGGCATAGTTGCGATGTTCGGGGTCCGACGGTGGGCAGTCGCTGTCTCCGTATCCACGCGTGTCGGGCACGACAATCGTATGCGATGCGGCCAATGCGGGCGCGATGCGCCGCCAGATGATATGCGTCTGCGGATAGCCGTGCAGCAGCACCACGCCCGGTCCCTCGCCCGCGTAGCGCACGTTGAGACCGACGCCGTCTACGGTTATCCGGCTTTGCTCAAATCCCTCGAACATCTTCCCCCTCCCCCAAGGTCCGGCAGCATTCATAACCGACAAAGCGGGGCAATGTCAGGGGCATTTCGGGAATTGTCTCGTTATCCGCGACGGCGGTTCGCGACAAAGATGCCACTCAGGATCAACATCAGAGCCGCGATCGCCTGCAGGCTGACATGCTCGTCCAGCAGCATCGCTCCCCAGAACACTCCGAAGACCGGCACAAGATAATTCTGGAAAGCGACGAAAGACGCTTCCCGCTCGCTTAGCAGCTTGAAAAGGATCAACGTTGCCAGCGCGGTCGGAATCAACCCCAGATAAAGCGGCGGCCAAAGGCTCTCGAATGTCAGCGCGGGCAGCTGCCAGCCACCCAGCCACAATGCGACCGGTGCCAACTGCAATGCCGCAAACACCAGCGTCAGCGCGGCCCGCCCCATTAACGGGGCGGGCGGCATCCGCTGCACGATGATTACCGAGATCGCATAACAAATCGCCCCTGAGGCCACGGACAACTGATGAAGCAGGCTGCCACCCAGTCCCTGGAGAGCAGCCGGTCCGACCAGGACAACAACACCTGCGAACCCGAGTACGATGCCGAACAACTTGTGGATGCGAAGCCGGTCTCCTGCGGAAAAGAAATGTGCAAGAACCAGTGTCGCCAACGGCATGACCGCCATCAGGATCGCGGCGCGGCCGCTGTCGATCCCTTCGACCCCCCAACTGATCAGAAAGAACGGCAAGCTGTTGCCGAAGAATGCCAGGACAAAGCAGTACAGCCAGGCCTTCCTGCCCACCGGGTATCGGCCGCGCACGAGGATGACGACCAGCACCATGGCCAGCGCCGCGGCGATCAGCCGGATCGCCGTCAACGGTAGCGCCGGGACGTGCTGGACGCCGATCTTCATCACCAGAAACGATGTGCCCCAGATCATCGCCAGCGAGATCAATAAGGCGATGTGGCGCGGAAGGACCGGGCCGAATGCATCCGGCTTCGCGTCAGCCACTTTGGTTGCCGTGATATCGCCGATACCAGTCGACGAATTTGGGAACGCCCTCCTGAATCGACGTCACCGGCTCAAAGCCAAGGTCGCGCCGGCTCGCATCGATATCCGCGAATGTTGCCTTTACATCGCCCGGCTGCATCGGCTTCAGGATGACATCGGCTTTCTTTCCGAGCGCGTTCTCCAGAACGGCGATGAAATCCGTCAGCTTCTCCGCCTGATGATTGCCGAGGTTATATACGCGTTCCGGCACGTCTGCGTCCGGCACATGATCGAGCACCGCCATCACGCCCTGAATGATGTCGTCGATAAAAGTGAAATCCCTCAACATGTCGCCTTCGTTGAAGACTTCGATCGGCTCTCCGGCAAGAATCTTGCGCGCAAAAATCCATGCCGCCATATCCGGCCGTCCCCAAGGTCCGTAGACCGTGAAGAACCTGAGGCCCGTCGCCGGAATGCCGTAAAGCCTGGAATAGCAGTGCGACATCAACTCTCCGGCACGCTTGGTAGCCGCGTACAGCGACACCGGCTGATCGACACGGTCTTCGACGGAAAACGGCAGATCCGTATTGGCGCCATACACTGACGACGAAGACGCATAGACGAAATGCTCGCAGTTCTTGAGATGCCGGGCCATTTCCAGCATCACCAGATGGCCTTCCACGTTGGAACGTGTATAGGCGAAGGGATTTTCGAGCGAATACCTCACACCTGCCTGCGCCGCCAGGTTGACGATTCGCGTAATTTCCGGATGCGCCTTGGCTACGGCCTGCATCGCCTCATTATCGGCTATGTCTGCCTCGACAAACGTAAATCCGTCCAGTTTGTCCAGTTCTGCAAGTCGCGCATGCTTCAACGCTGGGTCGTAATAGTCATTGATGTTGTCGACACCGATGACCTGCTCACCACGCGCAGCAAGCGCACGCACGGTGTGAAATCCGATGAAACCTGCCGTTCCGGTGACAAGGACGGGCATAGAGAATCCACTCTTCGTTCTTAAAAGGCAGGTTCGGTATAACGGGTGGCGCTGGTGAAATCACCCGGAATTATGTTCCATGAACAATCAAAGATTTCGAACATGTGAACACAAACCCGGCGTACCGACTTCACGAAAGTTGCGTTTTATAGGTCAGCATCAATGACCTATTGTTATGGCGACACAGGCACACTACCTTTTCATCAAGGGAGGTGAGGGTACTGACATGTCATTGCTACGTGCGACCCTTGAGGACAAATACACACTCGAAACCGGGCGCGTCTTTCTGACGGGTACCCAGGCCTTGGTCCGCCTGACCCTGATGCAGAAAGCGCTGGACCGTTCGCACGGCCGCAACACTGCCGGTTTCGTTACCGGCTATCGCGGCTCGCCACTGGGCGCGCTCGATCAGGAGTTCGGTCAGGCCCGGCATCTGCTGACCGCCAGCGACATCAAGTTCCAACCCGCCGTCAACGAAGACCTCGCCGCAACCGCACTTTGGGGCTCGCAGCAGGTCAACATGTTCGAAGGCGCAAAGTACGACGGCGTGTTCGGCATCTGGTACGGCAAGGGCCCGGGCGTCGACCGGACCGGCGACGTGTTCCGCCACGCCAACATGGCCGGTACGGCGCCACATGGCGGCGTATTGGCCCTCGCCGGCGACGACCCGGCGTGTAAATCCTCGACCGTGCCCAGCCAGAGCGAATACGCCTTCATGGATGTCATGATCCCGTTTCTGCACCCGGCGAACGTGGAAGAGTTCCTGCAGCTCGGCCTGCTCGGCATACAGATGTCGCGGTATTCCGGTCTCTGGGTCGGCCTCAAATGCATCACCGACAACATTGATACATCGGCGTCCGTCGATATCGGTCCGCACCTTTACGATTTTGCCATGCCGGAGGATTTCCAGGCACCCGAAGGCGGCCTGCATATTCGCTGGCCTGATGCGCCGCTCGATCAGGAACGCCGCCTGCACCGCCACAAGATCTACGCGGCGCTCGCATTTGCACGCGCCAACAGGCTGAACCGGGTCACTATCGACAACCCGAAGGCAAGGCTTGGAATCTGTGCAACGGGCAAATCCTATATGGATGTTCTGCAGGCGCTGGATGACCTCGGCATCGACGAAGAACATGCTGCCGAAATCGGTATCCGCCTTTTCAAGATCACCATGCCGTGGCCGCTTGAACGGGAGTCGGCACGCCATTTCGCTGAAGGGCTTGAGGAAATTCTCGTCGTCGAGGAAAAGCGCGCCGTCATCGAGAATCAACTGAAGGAGCAGCTTTATAACTGGCGCGAGGATGTCCGCCCCCGCGTCGTCGGCAAGTTCGACGAGAACGGCGAGTGGATATTGCCCTCCGCCGGCGAACTGACGCCGGCCATGATCGCGCGCGCCATCGCAAAGCGGATCGAAAAGTTCCATACCTCGGACCGGATTAAGGATCGGCTCGAATTCCTGACCAGGAAAGAGCAGTCGCTTGCCTCCGGCAAGCCGGACATGAAACGCATCCCCTATTTCTGCGCCGGTTGCCCGCACAACACGTCAACCAACGTACCTGAAGGCTCGCGCGCCGCAGCCGGGATCGGCTGTCACTACATGGCGATCTGGATGGACCGGGACACCTCGACGTTTACGCATATGGGTGGCGAAGGCGCCAACTGGATCGGCCAGGCACCGTTCACGGAAACGCCGCACATCTTTACCAACCTGGGCGACGGCACATACTTCCACTCAGGATTGCTCGCAATCCGCGCCGCCGTTTCTTCCGGGGTCAACATCACCTACAAGATTCTCTACAACGACGCCGTCGCCATGACGGGCGGACAAACTCACGATGGAACGCTCAATCCCGCCATCATCGCGCAGCAGATCAGGGCCGAAGGCGTGGAGCGCATCGTCGTCGTCACCGACGAACCCGACAAGTACCCGATCAACTATGGCTTCCCGTCCGACGTCGACATTTATCACCGTGACGATCTCGATCAGGTTCAACGTGACCTCCGCACGGTCCGTGGCGTCTCGGCGCTGATTTACGACCAGACATGCGCTGCCGAAAAACGCCGCCGCCGCAAGCGCGGGCTTTACCCCGACCCGGCCAAGCGCGTATTCATCAACGAGTTTGTCTGTGAGGGCTGCGGCGATTGCGGCATTGCATCGAACTGCGTCGCCGTGACCCCGAAAGAGACCGAGCTCGGCCGCAAGCGCGCCATCGACCAATCAGCATGCAACAAGGACTATTCCTGCCTCGACGGCTTCTGCCCTAGCTTCGTGACCGTGGAAGACACCCAGGTCAGAAAGCCGAAGGCTGTCGGCGATGTCCCCTTCCCGGCCTTGCCGGAGCCCGGCACGGTCGACCTCAGTGATCCTTACAACGTGGTTGTGACAGGCATTGGTGGCACAGGTGTCGTCACGATCGGTGCGATTCTGGGCATGGCCGCGCACCTGGAACAGAAGGGCGTTTCGGTGCTCGATGTCGCGGGTCTGGCGCAGAAGAACGGCATGGTCTATTCGCATCTCCGCTTCGCTGCGGAACCTCATGACATCCATGCTGTCCGGATTTCCGCGGGTGGCGCCGACCTGCTGATCGGCTGTGACATGGTCTCGGCGTCCGACCCCGAGACGCTGGGCAAGCTGCGCGCAGGCAACTCAAAGGCCGTGGTGAACGAACATCAGACCATGACGGCCGATTTCACCCGGCACCCGGACATGCTGTTCCCGGAGGAAGGCTTTAAACGCACGTTGCGCGAGGAAGCCGGTGACAATGCCGTCGATTTCGTCGAAGCAACGGGGCTGGCCCGCAAGCTTCTGGGCGACACCATCGCCGCCAACATGATGGTTGTCGGTTTTGCCTATCAGAAAGGCCTTCTTCCGGTTTCGCAGGAAGCCATCGAGCGCGCAATCGAACTGAATGGCGTCGCGATCGAGTTCAACAAGCAGGCGTTCCTCTGGGGCCGCCGTGCCGCGCACGACCTGAAAGCCGTTGAGGCCATCGTTGGCCGATATGACGAAAAGCCGCAGCCGTTCGAACTGGAGGGCTTCATCGAGCGCCGCATCGCCGATCTGACGGCGTACCAGAACAAGGCATATGCCGAACGCTACGCGGCATGGGTCGAGCGCATCCGCACCGCCGAAACGGCGGCCCTGCCCGGCTCAAGCGCACTCACCGAAGCGGTTGCACGCGGGCTCTTCAAACTGATGGCCTACAAGGACGAATACGAAGTAGCGCGGCTTTACACCGATGGACGTTTCGAACAAGCCGTCCGCGACACGTTTGCCGACGGCGGGCACATCAAGTTTCATCTGGCACCTCCGTTGCTGGCCGACCGCGACCCGGTAACGGGACACCTCAGGAAGAAGGCTTACGGCAGCTGGATCATGCCGGTGTTTCGCGTCCTGGCGGGCCTCAAGGGCTTGCGGGGCACGGCGCTCGACCCCTTCGGATACAGCGCGGAGCGGAAGATGGAACGCCAGCTTATAGCCGATTATGAAATCCAGTTGGGTGAGGTCGCCGACAACCTGACCGCGGACAACCATGCCGCCGCCCTGCAACTGGCGGGCCTGCCGAGACGCATGCGGGGCTTCGGCCACGTCAAGGAAGCAAACGTCAAGGCGGCGAAAGCATGCGAAGCGGATCTACTGGAAACCTTCCGCAATCCGGGACGCGCGCCGCAGGCGGCGGAATAAGCCCTAGCTCATCAGGAACCACAAAAGCCCCGGCATGATCGCGAACGACGCCAGGGTGGAGATGATCACGGCACCCGCCACGGCGCGCCCGTCAGCCCCGTAATTCTCGGCAAACAGGAACGTGATCACCGCGACCGGCATGGAGCACATCAGCACCAGAGTGCCATAGGCAGCCCCTGTGAAACCGAACATCGCCGCCGATGCGAATCCGACCGGGATACCGATCCCGAGACGAAGGAACGAAATAAACGCAGCGCGCTTGATACTCACGATCTGCAGCGTCGCGAGCGACACACCGAGCGTGATCAGCATCAGCGGGATCGAGAAATTGCCCAGCAGCTTGGTGGTCGAGAGGATGCCGTTCGGCACTTCGAGCTCCGTGAAGTGGAACATCGACGCGGCAAGAACCGCATAGATGAACGGCCGTTTGACAACATCCAGAAGATTGTACTGGTTTGATGCGACCGCGATCCCGGCGGTCAGAAGCAGCACCACGTTGACTGTGAAATAAGCAATGCCAAGTGCCAGTCCCTCCTCACCGAAGGCCAGCAAGCACAACGGCAACCCCATGTTTCCGGTATTGGCAAACGCGACCGGATTGAGATACGTCCGGATCGGCAATCCCGTCAGTTTGAGGACCCCCCAGCCAATCACGAAGAAGAAGACGCTTGTCACGAATGCGGCAAGCGCCATCTCCAGAAACAGCCCCCCACCGAGTTCCACGTTGACCAGTGTCGCGAACACGAGCGACGGCACACCGACGTTGGAAACAAGTCGCGTCACCATCTGGCTGTCGAAAGGTTGTTTCATCTTCGCCCAGATGAAACCGATGCCGGCGCAGATGGCGACCGGTGTCACAACGTCGAGCAGGATACGGGCGAGATCGGCGATCATGCCGTCGTCCGCCCCGTTTCAGGACCAGACATGAAGATGTCCTATTCGACCCAGGCGATACGTAAAATATTGGTCGCGCCGGGCGTCCCGAAAGGCACACCGGCAGTAATGACAATGGGATCGCCCGGCTCCGCAAAGCCTTCCGACTTGGCAGCATGGATGGCCTTGGTCACCATCTCCCTGAAGGTATGACAGTCCTGCGTCTGCACCGAATGCACACCCCAGATCAACGCACTGCGGCGCGCCGTATCGACGCGCGGCGTGAGGCCGAGAATTGGCACCACGGGGCGTTCGCGCGCGGCCCGCATTGTCGTCGAGCCGGTGGTGCTGAAGGTCACCACCGCAGCTGCGGAGATGGTATCGGCAACCTGCCGGGCGGCAGCCGTAATTGCGTCAGCCGCGGTCGCTTCCGGGGCACGGCGTTCGTTCTCACGCATCTCGCGGTAAACGGCATCCTTTTCAACGCGAGTGATGATGCGGTCCATCATCGCCACGCTTTCCTTCGAGAATTCGCCGACGGCTGTCTCCGCCGAGAGCATGACCGCGTCGGCGCCATCATAAATGGCGGTCGCCACGTCCGAAGCCTCGGCCCGAGTGGGCGTCGGTGCGTGGATCATGCTGTCGAGCATCTGCGTCGCCACAATGACCGGTTTTCCGGCGCGTCGGCAGGCACGAATGATGCGTTTCTGCAAGAGCGGCACATCTTCAGGCGGCACTTCAACCCCGAGATCACCACGCGCCACCATGATCGCGTCCGAGAGGTCGACAATCTCGTCGAGGCGGCTCAAGGCCTGCGGCTTTTCCAGCTTGGAGATGACGTGCGCGCGACCGGCAATCATTTTCTTCGCTTCGGCGATATCCTCCGGGCGCTGCACAAAGCTCAGACCGACGAAGTCGACACCGAGGTCGAGACCGAACCGCATATCCTCGATATCCTTGGGAGTCAGCGGGCTCACATCGAGAATGACGCTGGGAACGTTCAGCCCCTTGTGGTTCGACAATTCGCCACCGATCACCACTTCGGTTTCCGCCCAGTCATGGCCGTGGTCGAGTACCTTGAGACGCAGCCTGCCGTCATCCAGCAGCAGGTCCGTGCCAGGCTCCAGCGCATCGAAGACTTCCGGGTGCGGCAGGCAGGCCACTTCGGTATTGCCGATCTGTTCCTTCGCTTCGAGGCGATACTTCTGCCCGCTCTTTAGCTCGACGCTGCCACCCTCGAAATCGCCAACGCGCAGCTTCGGCCCTTGTAGATCAAGAAGGATTCCGACCGCGCGTCCGTACTTTTCTTCCAGTCCGCGGACGATGTTGTAGCGTTCGCGATGGCCCGCATGTTCTCCATGCGAGAAGTTCATCCGAAACACGTCCACACCGGCTTCGAACAGGGCGGAAATCTGAGCTTCCGTGCTGCTGGCCGGGCCCAGTGTGGCTACGATCTTTGCATCTCTGTTTCTTCTCATGGTCCACACTCTATGCCCTGGCCAGCGCCGCTGGCTAGCGGAGATCAACGTTTACAAGGAAATTTCACAGTCTTACCGTTACTTAAATGATTCGCGGGCGCAAGTGCCTAGTATCGCACGCCCAACACGGTATCGGGGTCAATGGCATGGCCGGTAAATTCCTGAAACGCGCGTTACTGTCGATATTCATCGATAAAAGCGCGCGCCAGAAGCTGGATGCGATCGACGCCGTGAAACGCGGCGCCAAAGCACCGCCCCCGGACGCTGTACCGGTTAAACCGCAATTGGACGATGACGACGTTCTGCCGGAAACCCTGGTCCGCCAGGCTATCGACAGCGCCTCGGCAGAGCTCGACCGCAAGAAAAACCTGCCACCCAGCCGAGCCGCGCTCATTGAACAGGCACTTGCGATTCACGATGACAAATCCAAGCTTCTGAACGACCTGCCGGAAGAGCAGCGGGAAAAGCTGATCGTCATGGCGATGCACACGTTCGGGTCCTCATTCGACGAGAAAAAATCGGCCGACGCGGCGCAGGCAAAAAAACAAAAGCGAAAGAAAACGTGAGCGACAGAGATCAACTCGTCAGCGGCGTGCTGGAAGGCAATCGCCGCGCACTGGCCCGCCTGATCACCCGGATCGAATCCACCCGCCCGGACCACCGGAGGGAAGCAGTGGACGCGATCGCAAAACTGCTGCCGCAGAGCGGTAAATCCATCCGCATCGGCATTTCAGGTGTCCCCGGCGTCGGCAAGTCCTCGTTTATCGAGACGTTCGGGTTACATGTCGTCGAGCAGGGACATAAGGTCGCGGTACTGGCCGTCGATCCATCCAGCCCCAAGCACGGCGGCTCGATCCTGGGCGACAAGACCCGGATGGAAAAACTCGCCCGGCACCCGAGTGCGTATGTCCGCCCCTCCCCTTCCGGCGGCTCGCTTGGCGGCGTCGCCCGGCGCACACGGGAAACCATCATGGCAGTCGAAGCTGCCGGTTTCGACGTGGTACTGGTGGAAACGGTCGGCGTCGGCCAATCCGAATATGCGGTCGCCGATCTGGTCGACATGTTCGTCCTGCTGGTTGCACCCGGTGGCGGTGACGACCTGCAAGGGATCAAGAAGGGAATCGTCGAGATGGCCGATCTTCTGGTCGTGACCAAGAATGACGGCGATCTGCAGCAGGCCGCCAACCGCGCCTACCAGGACTACTGGGCTGCGATCCGCATGCTTGGGGGCGGGAATGCAATCTGGAAGCCGGAAGTCCTCAGGTGCTCGGCACACACCGGCAACGGCATCCCGGAAGTCTGGGCGAAGATGGAGTCATTCCGCGACGCCATGCAGACCGCCGGGCTGACTGAACAACGCCGAGCCGAGCAGGCAGCGAGTTGGATGTGGGATGAAGTTACCTCTACCCTGCTCGCCGAAGTCCGCAAAAAAGGTGGCCTCGGCGAAAAAATGGAAGCCGATGTCCGCTCGGGAAAGCGCACGCCCACAGACGCCGCTCAGGAGATCCTGCGTCAGTTCGACCTGAAAGATATATGATCCGGTGCGACCTTGACGGCTTCAGTCCGGTCGGGCAGAACAGCCTTAGAATTTGAACCGGGCGTTGCCCACAACGAGATCAGGAGACTGAAATGCGCCGCCTTCTGGGCACTGCCGTTCTCGCGCTATTCACCATATTTGCCATGACAGATAACGCTTCCGCCGCCGATCCCGAAAACACGCTCTACCTGGAACTCAAGACTGGCCGCGTGGTGATCGAGATGCGTCCGGATATTGCTCCCAACCATGTTGCTCGAGTTAAGGAACTGGTTCGCGAGAAATTTTATGATGGCCTCTTGTTCCACCGTGTGATCGAGGGCTTCATGGCGCAGACTGGCGATCCCAAAGGCAACGGCACGGGCGGCTCCGGCCAGAACATCGCTGCTGAATTCAGCGATTTCGAGAGGTTCTATCGCGGCACGGTCGGCATGGCGCGTGCGCGGCATCCGAACAGTGCCGACAGTCAGTTCTTCATCATGTTCGATGAAGGGCCGTTTCTGGACGGTCAGTATACGATCTGGGGTGAAGTGATCGATGGTATGGAGCACGTGGATGCCATCAAAAAGGGCGACGATTCCCGAAACGGCACCGTCGACGATCCTGACAAGATCATCACCATGCGTGTCGCGGCTGACGTAAATTAATTAGCGCGAGAGTTCCCGCATCGCTTCCTCGAGACCTTCGAGGCTGAGCGGGAACATCCGGTCTTCCATCAACTGACGCACCATACCGACCGACTGTGTGTGGTCCCACCATTCACGGCGAACCGGGTTGAGCCAGACTGTCTTCGGATACACTTGCAGCAGGCGCTGCATCCAGACCGCACCGGCTTCCTCGTTCCAATGCTCGACACTGCCGCCAGGCATGGCAATTTCGTACGGGCTCATCGATGCATCACCGACGACGATCACCTTGTAGTCGTGCGGATAAGTCCTGAGCACGTCCCACGTCGGAATCGTGTTCGAGTGACGGCGGCGGTTATCGCGCCAGACCCGTTCGTAGAGAAAGTTATGGAAGTAGAAATACTCCATATGCTTGAACTCGCCACGCGCCGCCGAGAACAGTTCCTCCATGACGCGGATATGCGGATTCATTGACCCGCCGACGTCGAAGAACAGGAGGACCTTCACCGCATTGTGGCGTTCAGGGCGCATATGCAGATCGAGATACCCTTTTTTCGCCGTGCCGCGAATCGTACCGTCCAGGTCAAGTTCGCTCGGCGCGCCCTGGCGGGCGAACTTCCGTAAACGCCTGAGAGCGACCTTGATGTTGCGCGTGCCGAGTTCCAGCGTATCTTCAAGATTCTTGAACTCACGTTTGTCCCAGACCTTCACGGCACGGAAATTGCGGTTGCCGTCCTGGCCGATACGCACCCCTTCCGGGTTATAGCCATACGCACCGAACGGCGACGTGCCGGCGGTGCCAATCCACTTCGAGCCGCCCTGGTGGCGTTTTTTCTGTTCCTCGAGCCGCTTTTTCAGCGTCTCCATCAGCTTTTCCCAGCCGCCGAGCGCCTCGACCTGCTTCTTTTCCTCTTCAGTGAGCAGCTTTTCCGCCAGCTTACGCAACCACTCCTCAGGGATCTGGTGCGCGTTGGCATCCTCTCCCTCAGCCGGCTCCAAGCCCTTGAAGACTTCACCGAAGACCCGATCGAACTTGTCGAGGTTTCGTTCGTCCTTCACCATCGCCGAACGGCTCAGGTAGTAAAAACCTTCGATATCGAATTCAGCGTATCCACCCTCGACGGCTTCGATCAGCGTAAGGTACTCCCTGAGCGAGCAAGGCACGCCGGTCTCACGCAGCTTGAGAAAGAAATCGATAAACATCAGCTCTCGTCGGCATCCGGGTTGTTCTTGTCGACCATCTGCACCCTGAGCGGAATTGCAGACTTGATATGCAGGTCGCGCTGCGAGAACGGAAATTCGACCCCGTTCTCGTGGTAGAGGTTCCAGACGTTCAAAAGCACGTCTGACTGCACGTTGGCGACGCCTTTCTGCGGGTCGGCGATCCAGACCCGCAGTTCCAGATTCACGGAATCGCTGCCGAATTCCATCAAACGGCACACCGGTGCCGGAGACTCAAGCACGCGATTGACGCCCTCCGCCGCCTTCACGGCGAGCTCCATTGCCTTGGGCACGTCCGACTCGTAGGCAACACCGATCGGCAGCTTGAGGCGGATCAGACTGTCAGAATAAGACCAGTTCTCGACACGCTGGCTGATCAGGTCCTCGTTCGGAATCAGATGCTCGGTGCCGTCGCGTGTGATCAACGACACGTAACGTGCGCTCAACCGATTGATCCAGCCAAACGTGTTGTCGACCGCGATCACGTCTCCCGGCTTCACCGACTTGTCCATCAGCAGGATGACGCCCGAGATCAGGTTGGAAATGACCTTCTGCAGGCCGAAGCCGATACCGAGGCCGATGGCACCGCCGAACACCGTCAGAGCGGTCAGGTCGATACCGATGCTCTCAAGCGCCGCCAGCACGGCGATGACGATCAGCATCACCTTAATGAATTTACCCAGAAGCACGCGCGCCGACGGCGACAGGCTTGCCGAGCTTTCCAGCCGGTGTTCGATCAGGCGGCTCACCGCCCCGGCCATCCACAACAACACCAGTAGGACCAGTGCCGCCTTGATAATCCCCAATACCGAGAGGCGGATGTCGCCGAGGTTGAGAGCCATGCTGTCCAGCGTGCGGATTGTCGGGTCGAGGAGCCCTACGAGGTTTAGGGCCGCCAGCGACCAGGCAACGACGGCCAGCGTCCGCGCCCAACCCGGATCCCGAATGAAACTCGATGCAAAGCGGATGACGACCCATGCCGTCAGCAGCGAGACGACGCTTTCCATCAACCGGTGCGGCCAACCCGCGCCGATCGCCGCGAAGACCGTGAACCACTGGATCACGAGCCACACGAAAGCGAAACTCAGCGCCGCCTGTGCACGGACCTTGCCTTTAAGCCACACCGGACAGCGCGGATGATCCGCCGCGCGCTCGATCAGCGTCGCCAAGTGCGGCGCGAGGATTTTCGCGAGCAATAGTGCGCCGACGACGATTGCCGCCTGCACCGCCGTTTGCCAGATGAAGACGTGCGCCAGCAACCAGTCCCACGCAGTGTAGGCGACACGTTCAATCTCAGCAGGGTCGAGATACGTTTCCATGCTTCACCATGAAATCATGAAACCCGGGCGGCGTCACCAGTCACAACTTACTGGGCGCATACCGCGGGCTATTTGGGGTCGGCCGGAGCGAGCTTGGCCGTTGCCTCATCGATCAGGAGCGCCACCCAGATGACCAGGCCGAGCACAACCATCTTGCCGCCGGTGGTCAGGCTGAACTGCGTCTGCGCAAGGCCGAAGGCAAATATGCCCCCCAGCGCCAGCAACAACGGCATCAACTTGTTGGTCCGTTTCAGGGCCCCGCCGCAATTTCGGCATTGGATGACAGTAAAGGGCGACAGCCGCAAAGAGGAATAACGCGCGAACTCATGCCCGCAGCAGGGACAGGTCATCTTCGGGATCCGCAACTCCACGCCCTAGCGCCCTTCGCGGCGGTTTAGAAACGCGAGGCGTTCCAGCATGTGCACATCCTGCTCGTTCTTCAGGAGTGCGCCATAGAACGGCGGGATCAGATCCTTTTGATCGCCGGAACGGAGCGCCTCAGCCGGAATATCCTCGATCATAAGGAGCTTGATCCAGTCGAGCAGTTCCGACGTCGACGGCCGTTTCTTGAGACCCGGCACGTCACGCAGTTCGTAGAACACGGCCAAGGCCTGCTGCACGAGGCGCTTCTGCACATCCGGGAAATGCACGTCGATGATGGCACGCATCGTGTCCTCGTCCGGGAACTTGATATAATGGAAGAAGCAGCGGCGCAGGAAGGCGTCCGGCAGGTCTTTCTCGTTGTTCGACGTGATGACGACGATGGGCCGGTTTCTTGCCTTGATGGTTTCCTTCGTCTCGTAGACGTGGAACTCCATGCGGTCGAGTTCGAGCAACAGATCGTTCGGGAATTCGATATCCGCCTTGTCGATCTCGTCGATCAGTAGAACCGGGCGCTCGGCGCTCTCGAACGCCTCCCACAGCTTGCCCTGCACGATGTAGTTGGCGATGTCATGGACGCGCTCGTCACCGAGCTGGCTGTCGCGCAGCCGCGCCACGGCATCGTACTCGTACAGTCCCTGCTGTGCCTTGGTGGTCGATTTGATGTGCCAGGGAATCAGGGGCGCGCCCAGCGCAGCGGCAATTTCCTCCGCCAGCACGGTCTTCCCGGTGCCGGGCTCGCCCTTGACCAGAAGCGGGCGTTGCAAGCCCACCGCAGCGTTGACTGCAACCTTCAGATCATCCGTCGCAACGTATGTTTGTGTACCTTCAAAGCGTTTCGTCATGTGCCTTCCGTCAAGCCGCTGGCGTCATTCCGCCGGTTGTGGTTTCGGCATGATACGGAAGACCAGGGACTCGTTACCGGGTTCCGGGTCACGCGGGACCATGAACGCCAGCACGAGCGAGACCGCCGCCATCGCCGTTCCCGACAGGAAAACATACGCGGGCGAGGTTAGCCAGAGGAACCCGAAGGCGGCCGGAATGACGATCGCGACGATGTGCGAGATCGTGAAGCTGACCCCCGATGAGGACGCGATATCCGCCGGGTCCGCGATCTTCTGGAAATAGGTCTTGATGGCAATGGCCATGGCAAAGAACACGTGATCGGTGATGTAGAGGGCAACGCCCATCCATGCCTCGGACGCGAAGGCGTAACCGGTGAAGACCCCGATCAGGCCGATGTATTCGATGATCAGCATGCGGCGTTCGCCGATGCGGCCAATCAGCCGGCCGATCTTGGGCGCGAGGTAGATGGTCATCGCCATGTTGGCAAGGAACATCAGGCTCATCTCGCCGGCCGAGAAGCCGAACTTCTGCACCATTAGAAAGCCCGCGAAGACGACGAAAATCTGCCTGCGCGCGCCCGACATGAACACCAGCGCATACCATAACCAATAGCGCTTGCGGATGACGATCTGCTTGGACTGCTCGACGGTCGCCTTGAATTCCGGGAAACCGAACCAGGCGTATAGCCCGATCACCACCGTGACGCCGCCGCCGATCAGGTAAACCCATTTGAGGTTGAAGCCGGCCGTGTCCAGCATCAGCCAGATGATCCCGAACGAGATCAGGGCGGCGAAAGAACGGGCGCTGACGATCTTGCCCATAACCTCAGGGGCGGACTTTTTGTCGATCCATTGCAGGGTCAGGGACTGATGCAGGCTCTCGAAGTAATGGAAACCGACCGACATCACGAACGTCGTCATCATCAGGCCCCAGAACGACGGGTAAAACCCTGTGATCATCGTGCCGATCCCGAGCAGGACGAGCGACGCCAAGGCGAAGCGCTGTTCGCGGAACCACACCAGGAGCATGATGACGGTAAAGCTCAGGAAGCCGGGCACCTCGCGGAACGACTGAATGAAACCGACTCCATCGCCCTCCAGCCCGGCCACGTCGTGCGCGAAGTTGTTGAACAACGCCTGCCAGGTGGAAAATGAAATCGGCATGGCGACTGCCGTCAGCACGAGAAAAACCTCGCGGCTGCGCCAGCCGTCCTTAAAGAAACCGCCTTGCGTCATCTATGTCGTCCTTATGCGTAACGCAGCATATTGGTGATATAGGCGGACTTTACCAGCGGGAGAATGAGGCTAATATGGGGTATAAAGACAATAAATAATGGGAAACAGACAGGCTCATGGCGTCGAACGACCGCATCCTTCCGCCAATCTCCGGGATCGATATCGGGCAGGGCATCGTGCTCGCGCGGCCACGGGAATGCCCGGCGGACCATATCATCGACTGGCACACGCACGAACGCGCACAATTGCTCTACGCCGTCCGCGGCGTCATGCGGGTCACCACCGAAAATGGCGTCTGGGTCGTGCCGCCGCAACGCGCCGTCTGGATTCCGCCCGGCATCTCGCATCATGTGCAGGCGCAAGGGACGCCGCTCTCTCTCCGTTCCCTCTATATCCACGAGGACGCGCTCAACGGCCTGCCGGAGATCTGCTGCGTCGTCACCGTGTCACCGTTGTTGCGGGAACTGATCATCGAAGCGATGGAACTCTCGGACGACCCGCCGGCGGACAGCGCCGACGCGCGGCTAGTTCGTGTGCTTCTGGACCGGATTGAGGGCTTACCCGTTGCACCGCTACACCTGCCGATGGTGAGCGACACACGTGCCCGGCATATCACAGACGCGCTGATGGAAGACCCCGCCGACGCACGGACATTGCAGGACTGGTCCAAGGAACTCGGTGCCAGTGAACGCACCCTGGCCCGCATCTTTACCCGGGAAACCGGCATGACGTTCGGCCAGTGGCGCCAGCAGGCGGTCCTGCTTGCCGCCCTCGCGCGTCTTGCGCGCGGCGAAAGCGTGACCACGGTCGCCCTCGATCTCGGCTATGCGTCACAAAGTGCGTTCATCGCCATGTTCCGGCGCGCACTTGGCCGCACGCCGGGCCGCTATTTCTCGGAATAAATTGAGATCACTGTTTCCCGGCCGAAGCCCCGTCCGGGAAATAAAACAATCTTACTGAACCGCTGCCTTGATCGCCGCGAGCGCTTCCGCCGCCCTGGAGCCGTCAGGCCCACCCGCCTGGGCCATGTCGGGACGGCCACCGCCGCCCTTGCCGCCGACCGCTTCAGAACCGGCACGTACCAGCGTCACGGCATCCATTTTCCCGGTCAGGTCTTCGGTCACACCGACCACGAGTGACGCCTTACCATCGGTATTCGAAACAACCGCGACGACGCCCGAGCCGATTTGCTGCTTGATCTCGTCGACGAGGCCCTTGAGTTCCTTGGCCGGCACGCCGTCGAGGACGCGGCCCGAAAAGTTGATGCCATTGACCTCTTCGACCGCACTCGCGCTGTCATTCGACGCGCCGCCGCCACCCATGGCGAGCTTCTTGCGGGCATCCGCCAGCTCGCGTTCCAGTTTGCGGCGTTCTTCGAGCAACGATTTGACCCGTGCCGGCACATCGCCCGGCTGGGACTTGAGCTCCTTCGCCGCTTCGTTCAGTGCCTTCTCGGTTTCCGCGAAATAGGCGCGTGCACCGGCGCCGGTGACCGCCTCGATACGCCTGACGCCCGAACCGACCGCGGCTTCTGAAAGAATCTTGAAGACACCGATGTCCCCGGTGCGTTTGACGTGCGTCCCGCCGCAAAGTTCGGTCGAAAAGAAATCCTTGTCCGTATCGGCCCCCATGGAGACGACGCGGACCTCTTCACCGTATTTCTCGCCGAAAAGTGCCATGGCGCCGGCCTCGACGGCGGCCTCCGGGTCCATAAGACGCGTCGTGACCTCGGCATTGGCGGCGATCTGGGCGTTGACGTCGGCCTCCACATCCAGGAGTTCGTCGTCATTGACCCCTTTCGGATGCGAGATATCGAAACGCAGCCGGTCCGGTGCCACCAGCGAGCCTTTCTGCGTCACGTGATCACCCAGGTGGCGGCGCAGTGCCTCGTGCAGGAGGTGCGTCGCCGAGTGATTGGCGCGGAGCCGCGAGCGGCGGTCATGATCGACGTCGAGACGCGCCTCGTCACCGACTTTCAAAGTGCCGCTTTCGACCTTGCCGATGTGAACGTGCAGGTCATCGACGCGCTTTTGCGTATCCGTGATGGTGATGACGGCATCCTCGGTGGTGATGGTGCCGACGTCGCCCATCTGACCGCCGCTTTCGCCGTAGAACGGTGTCTGGTTGAGCACGACCGAGACGTCCGTCCCGGCCCCGGCCTCGGTCGTGGTCTTGCCGTCGACGACGATGGCGGCCACGCGGCCTTCCGCACTTTCGGTGTCGTAACCCAGGAAGTCGGTGGCCCCGACCTCGTCACGCACGCCAAACCAAATCGCATCGGTTGCAGCATCGCCGGAACCGGCCCACGCCTTGCGGGCCTCTTCCTTCTGACGCTGCATGGCGGCGTTGAAGCCGTCCTCATCGACGGCGATTTCACGCGCCTTAAGCGCATCCTGCGTCAGATCGAGCGGGAAACCATAGGTATCGTAGAGACGGAACGCGGTCTCGCCATCGAGCGTGGCACCCGCATTCATATCGCCGGTCGCCTCGTCCAAAAGCTTGAGGCCGCGGTCGAGAAGCTGCTTGAAACGGGTTTCCTCCAACTTGAGGGTTTCCGTCACCAGAGGCTCGGATCGTTTGAGGTCGGGATACGCATCACCCATTTCGCGAACCAGTGCGGGGACCAGCCTGTACATGAGCGGGTCGGCACAGCCCAGCATGTGCGCGTGGCGCATCGCGCGGCGCATGATCCGGCGCAGCACATAACCGCGGCCTTCATTCGAGGGCAGAACGCCGTCCGTGATCAGGAACGAACTGGCACGCAGGTGGTCGGCGATCACCCGGTGCGAGACGCTCTTGGCGTCGGTGCCCGACGCATCCGCGGATGCCGCGATCAGCGTCTTGAACATGTCCGTTTCGTAGTTGTCGTGAGTACCCTGCATGACCGCCGAAATCCGCTCCAGCCCCATACCTGTATCGATGGAGGGTTTCGGCAGTTCAACGCGTTCGTCGAGCGTCACCTGCTCGAACTGCATGAAGACGAGATTCCAAATCTCGATAAAGCGGTCACCGTCCTCGTCAGGCGAACCCGGGGGACCGCCGGGAATATGATCGCCGTGATCGTAAAAGATCTCGGAGCACGGACCGCATGGCCCGGTATCGCCCATCGCCCAGAAATTGTCTGACGTCGGGATGCGGATAACCTTGCTGTCGGGCAGACCGGCAATCTTTTTCCACAGTTCCGCAGCGTCCTCGTCCGACGAATGCACGGTAACCAGAAGCTTGTCTTCCGGCAGCCCGAATTCCTTGGTGACCAGGTTCCATGCCAGCTCGATCGCGAGCTCCTTGAAATAGTCGCCGAAAGAAAAGTTGCCGAGCATTTCGAAGAACGTATGGTGGCGCGCGGTATGGCCGACATTCTCGAGGTCGTTGTGCTTGCCGCCGGCACGGACACACTTCTGCGACGTGACCGCACGGTTATAGGGCCGTGTCTCGTTGCCGGTGAAAACGTTCTTGAACTGCACCATACCGGCATTGGTGAACATGAGGGTCGGGTCGTTGCGCGGCACCAGCGGCGAAGACGCCACGATCTCGTGACCGTTGGCGGCGAAATAGTCGAGAAAGGCGCGGCGGATATCGTTGACTGTCTGCATGTTCTTAAAACCAGGTTCCGGACGATGTATTACCCCCAGAAATGGTGATTTCCGGGGCGGACGCAAGGTTTTAGCGGCTGCGGACGCCCCTGTCGAGGGATCGTCACGGCTAAAGAAAAAACCCCTCACCCGGCGTCCGGCCGGATCAAACCGGATCGGGCGCCCCGCTCCCCAGGGCGGCAGGGAGCGGATTCAAGGTGAGGGGTCAACCGGGGGTGGTTGGAGATCAGTCGAGCGCGGCTTCCTCACCGCCCTCTTCGGCGGCTTCGGCTTCGTCGCTGTTTTCCGGGCCGGTCATCATCTCGTCACCGAGCAGACCGGCGTTCTGGCGGATCATGTTCTCGATCTTCTGCGCATATTCGGGGTTTTCGCGCAGGAAGGTCTTCGAGTTCTCACGGCCCTGGCCAAGACGCTCGCTCTCGAACGAGAACCATGCACCCGATTTCTCGACGATTCCGGCGGTGACACCGAGATCAAGCAACTCGCCCATCTTGGAAATGCCTTCGCCGTACATGATATCGAACTCGACCTGCTTGAACGGCGGTGCGACCTTGTTCTTGACGACCTTGACGCGGGTCTGGTTGCCGACCACCTCGTCACGGTCCTTGATGGCGCCGATACGACGGATGTCGAGACGCACCGACGAATAGAACTTGAGAGCATTGCCGCCGGTTGTGGTTTCCGGGCTGCCGAACATGACGCCAATCTTCATGCGGATCTGGTTGATGAAGATAATCATCGTGTTGGAGCGGGCGACGGATGCGGTCAGTTTGCGGAGCGCCTGGCTCATGAGCCGCGCCTGCAGACCGACATGGGCATCGCCCATTTCGCCTTCGAGTTCCGCGCGCGGCACCAGCGCGGCGACACTGTCCACGACCAGCACGTCGATGGCGCCGGAGCGGACCAGCGTATCGGCGATTTCGAGGGCCTGTTCGCCGGCGTCCGGCTGTGAAATCAGGAGGTCGTCGACATTGACGCCGAGTTTCTTGGCATAGGCCGGGTCAAGTGCGTGTTCCGCGTCGATGAACGCGCACGTGCCGCCAGTCTTCTGAGCCTCCGCGACGACATGCAGCGCGAGCGTGGTCTTACCGGAGCTTTCCGGGCCGTATACTTCGACGATGCGGCCTTTCGGCATACCGCCGATGCCGAGTGCGATGTCGAGACCGATGGAGCCAGTCGAGATACTTGCGACCTGCATCACCTCGCGCTGCCCGAGACGCATGATCGAACCTTTGCCGAACGCCCGCTCGATTTGGCTGACAGCGGCGTCCAGAGCTTTGTTTTTATCCACGTCGCTATCCTTATCCACGACACGTAAGGCTGGGTTGCTCATCTCTCGTCTCCGTTCTTTGCATACTGGGTTGAGTGATTCAACGCCGTCATTTGTACTCGTTCTGTTCTCATTGTCCAGAAATATTTTAAAGCACTGATTAACAACGCTATTTCTATGTATCGTTCCAACTGTGTTCCGGATTTCCGGAAAAGTCGCCCGGGGTCTGTTCGGCGGCGATTCGACATCCAATCAGGGACTCGGGCGTGCCGTCCGTACTGATGAAGGTAACCGGCATGGGTGACAGATTCGGTCACATGTGACGCGAACGTGCACCATGCCTTCAGAAAAGTACTATGTAAGGGCGAACGCGATTTTTCGGACGCGGCGGGAAATCTACCCCTCGAGAACTTCCTTCACCTTGGCGGCGAGGCCCTTGAGGGTGAACGGCTTGCCGAGGAAGGCGATGGACGGATCCATATCGGGGCCATTGCGGAATACATCTTCGGAGTAGCCCGACATGAGGATCGTCTTGACGCCGTCCAGCTCCTGGCGCGCCAGATTGACCAGCGTGTGTCCGTCCATACCCGGCATGACCACATCGGAAATAATGAGGTCGATCTTCTTGTCCGCATTCGCGATGACGTCGAGCGCAGTTTCGCCGTCCGTCGCCTCCAGCACCTCATAGCCCTTGTTGCGCAGCGCGCGCGCACCGAACAGGCGGACGGCATCCTCGTCCTCGACCAGCAGGATGACGCCTTGGCCGGTCAGATCGCCTTCTATTTCCGGCTTCGCGGCCTGCTGGACCTTGGCCTTGGCTTCACCGTCCTTCTTGTGCACCGGCAGGTAAATCGTAAATGCCGTGCCCTTGCCGACGGCACTGTCGACGAAGATGAAGCCCTCGGCCTGATGCACGATTCCGTAGACAGTCGAAAGCCCGAGCCCGGTTCCGGCACCGACGTCCTTGGTCGAGAAGAACGGCTCGAAGATTCGTTCCAGGTTTTCCTTGGCGATCCCTGTACCGCTGTCCGCAACAGTAATCGTTACGTAATCCCCCGCCGACAATATTTCATGCCCCTTGGGCGTAGGCTGATCGAGGCTTTCGGCCGTCGTCGATATCGTAATGGCGCCGCCACCCGGCATCGCATCTCGCGCGTTGACGCACAGATTGATGATGACCTGGTCGAATTGGCCCTTGTCGAACAGCACCGGCCCCAGATTGCGGCCGTGGTTCATGTTCAGTTCGACCCGCTCACCGATCAGGCGGCCGAGCAAGTTCGAAAGATCCCCCAGAGCCTCTGTCACGTCCATGACCTCGGGCTCCAGTTTCTGCTTTCTTGAGAAAGCGAGCAGCTGCCGCACGAGATTGGTGGCGCGATTGGCGTTCTGCTTGATCTGCATGATGTCGGCGAAGTCCGGGTCGTCCGGCCCGTGCCGCGTCAGAAGCAGGTCCGAGAAGCCGATCATCGCCGTCAGCAGGTTGTTGAAGTCGTGCGCGACACCGCCCGCGAGCTGCCCCACTGCCTGCATTTTCTGCGACTGTGTAAACTGGACCTCGAGATTACGATGTTCCGTCGTATCGACGAAGTGCAACACCAGGCCTGCCGTTTCGCCGTCTCCGTCCGTGACCCGGGATATGGAGAGATTGACCGACAGATCCCTACCGTCGGTGCGGTCGAGACGCGCCTCCATCTGTGCGCCGTGCCCGACACCCATGACCGCCTTGGAAAGCGCCCCCTGGACCTCGTCCCTGTCTTCGCGTGCGATCATGTCGGCGAACGGCCTGGCAATGTCTTCGTCGGCCTTCACCCCCAGCAAACGCCGGAACGCCGTATTGCAGCCGCTGACATTGCCATCCATGTCGACGAACGCGATCCCCACCGGCGCATCGTGGTAAAGCCAGCGCAAGCGGTCGATCAACATGCCTGTCTCGTCGCCGACGGCTTCTGTAAGGCCGGCTTCATCGCCCTGGAATGCATCGTCCAAGAACTCGTCCATGTCGGCGCCGGCAAGATCGAGCGCAACGTCCCTGATCAGCAACGAGCGGGTATAAAGCGGCCGGGAGCCATCCTTGCTCATCTTCGCCGTCTGCATCAGCGTCGCGACGAACGGATCTTCGTCGCCGGAAGGCTGCAGGGTCAAAACACCCATGCTGACCCCACCGAGTTCGCCGGAATCCTGCGCCTCGGTAATGAAGTCGCCAAGCGAGCGGCCGATCAGCGACGCCGGCGTTTCGCCGAGCCACGACGCCAGCGTTATGTTGCAACGGTCAATTATGCCGTCTCCGTCTGCAGACAGGAAACCCAGCGGCATAAGGTTGAAGATGTCCTCCAACTGCACCATTTCGCGCTGCAGCTCGGCATGGCCCTTGATAATCTCGGTCACGTCGTCGAGTTGCCAGACCCGCCCCGGCATCGGTGAAAGCTTGCGCGTGCGCCAGCGCAATACGCGGCCGGAAAGCTTGGCGAATCCGGCATCCTCGTCGGGGTTCGCGGAAAGCCCCAGCGCATCCAGCACCCGGCCGGCGCTGGAGGAAATTCCGAAGTCCTTGAAGACCTGCGCCGCACCACGGTTCATGTTGGTTACACGGCCGTCGTCGTCCGTCATCAGGATCGCTGCTGACGTCTGCTCGAACCCCCAGGCGCGCAGATCGGTACCATGTTCGGTGGTGCGGCCACGGCGGCCAAAGCACCAGGCGGCGATCAACGAGAACAATCCTGCGGCACCGGCAAGCAGCGGCGCCGCCACCTCGCGCTGTTCAGGCATCTCGAACCAAAGATAAGCGGCAGCCCCGAGAGCCGCCGCCGCGAACACGACGAACAGCATCCCCGGCGGCGCGCTGTTGCCGCCCGCCGGGTCCTGATAGACCTTGTCTGAACCGCCGTCCTTAGCCGTCACCCTTGATGCGCCCCTAGTGGATCGTTTTCCCCTTTAGACGCATAACGTAACCGATAACTTCGGCCACGGCGACAAAGTGTTCTGGCGGGATTTCCTCGTCGATTTCGACACTTGCATGAAGCGCACGTGCCAGCGGCGGGTTCTCCACGATGGGAATGTCGTGCTCTTCGGCAACTTCGCGAATTCGGAAAGCAAGCGTGTCGACACCCTTTGCAACGAGACGAGGCGCTGACATTTCGTCTATCTCGTATTGCAGCGCCACGGCGTAGTGTGTCGGGTTGGTGATCACGACGTCGGCTTCGGGGACGGAGGCCATCATGCGTTCGCGGGCACGCTGCTGACGCAGCGCGCGAATGCGGGCCTTGACCTGCGGATCGCCTTCCGACTGTTTGTGCTCGTCCTTCACTTCCTGCTTGGACATCCGCATCGACTTCGTGAACTGGTATTTCTGGAACATGAAGTCCAGCGCGGCAATTGCCGTCATGACGGCTATCGTGCCTGCGGCCAGAAGGATCGCGACGTTCAGAATCCGGTCCATGATCGCGGCCATGGAGAAACTGGGCATCAGCGTAATATCATGCATGAGTGGCAGCGTGATGCCGAGCGCCACTGCGGACACGATAAGCAACTTCAGGATGCCCTTGCCGAACTCGACCACCGAGCGCATCGAGAACATCCTCTTCAGGCCCTTCATCGGCGAGACCTTGTCGAAGTCGGGTTTGACCTTTTCCGGCGCGAACAGCAGCCCGAACTGCATCAGGTTGCCGACGAGCGCGAAAATAACGATCAACAGAAAGAGCGGCGCGACCGCCAACCCGACCTCGATCATCGAACTGATGAGGTAGTTTCGCATGCCACCGAAATCCGCCGGGATCGCATGCACGTTTTCAATGTATGGAATGCTGATCACGCGGATATCCTTGGCGATAATCGGCGACATGAAGACAATGCCTGCCGCACCGGCCAGAAGGATGACCCAGCTCTTAACTTCCTGCGAAGACGCGACCTGCCCTTTTTCCCGGGCACGCGACAGTTTCTTGTCTGTCGGGTCTTCGGTTTTTTGTGCGTCGTCTTCTTCGGCCATATCGATCTTTCGCTATTCGATCAGGGCGCCAGGAACGGCCTGTAGGCATCAGAGTACGCCTGCAGGAACACCATCATCATACCCGAGAAACAGATCATCAGCACCCACAACTGCATGCTGATCTGTAACGGCAGCCCGAAAAAGAACACCTGCAGCGTCGGCATCAGGCGGCCGAGAATGCCGAGCGCGATATAATAGACCAGCGCGGCCAGCAGCATGGGCGAGGCAATTTTGAGACCCAGCGTAAAGGAATCGGCAAGTGTGATCGCCAGTGTCTGCGACATGTCCCCGAATGCGACCGGTTGCCCGGGTTGGAAAAGTGAAAAGCTGTCGATCACGGCGCGGAGCGCGACGTGGTGAATGTCCGCGGCAAATATCGCAACCAGTGCGGCCGTGCTCAGGAAACCCGAAATCACGGAACTCTGCTGGTTGGCCACCGGGTCCTGGATCAATGCGTTCGCCATCGACGAGAAATAGGCGATGAACGTCCCCGCAGCCTGGAGCGCGGATATGACAAAAATGCCGATCGACGCCAGAAACGCGCCGATGATGACCTCGCCCGCAAGAATCAGGAACATTGCCACTGCATTCACCGGCATCGGCGGCACGTAGGCGGCGAGCACCGGTAACAGCAGGAATGTCACGGCGAGCGCGATGGCAAGGCGGAAACGGGTCGAGATGTAGCCGGCACTGAAGCCCGGCATGAGCGAGAACACGGTACCGACCCGGGCCATGATCACGATCAGCACCCATATGTTGACCTCGAGGAACTGCTGGAGCACGGCGCGTCCCGCCTAGTTCACGCCAAGCGCAATTATCCTGTCGAATAATGTGCGCGAGAACTCGACGACCTCGGTCATCATGAACGGCAGAAAAACCATGATCGCAACGAAGATCACGACGATCTTCGGCACGAACGTGAGTGTCATTTCCTGAATTGTGGTAAGCGCCTGAAAGAGCGCGATGGCGAGACCGATGAGCAGACCGGCAGCCATGATCGGACCGGCTGTTATCAGCACGACCCAAAGTGCCTCACGCCCGATTTCCATGACTGCGGTTTCGTTCATGATCGATCCCCGCCTTTTCGTTGCCGGCGGCCGGCGGCGCCGACCGCGGTTCCATCGATGCGGCCGGAGAAAACGTCAGATCGGCATACGAAGGATGTCTTTGTACGACTCGATGACCTTGTCGCGCACCGCCACCACAGTCTGCAACGTGACTTCAGCTTCCGCAACAGCGGTCACGACCTGGTTGAGGTCGGCACGGTCGTTTACGCCCTGGATCGAGAGATTTTCACTTTTCTCGCCGATCTTGATGGCCTCGTCGATCGCGCTGCGCACCAGCGACGCAAACTCGTCGTTGCCGGCTGCGGGTTCGGGTTTGGCGGCTTTGCCGCTGAAGGCATTATTGTTGGCAACATCGGCGTATGCCCTGACGGCATTGGCGAAGCCCATCGATGGATTGCTCATTTCTCAGTTCCCGTTCCAGGTTCGCCTGGCAGCTTCTCGGCCGGCACCGTTTTCTATAGGCCGTTTTCTCCGGCCCTCGTTGATTATTTCAATACGTCGATCGTGCTCATCAGCATGGAGCGCGACGACTTGATCACGTTCAGGTTGGCCTCGTACGACCGTTGCGCTTCGCGCATGTCGGTCATTTCGACGAGACGATTGACGTTCGGCGTCAACACATACCCATCTGCGTCGGCAGCCGGGTGGCTCGGCTCATAGCGGCGGCCGAACTCGGACATATCCGGACGAACCTTGTGGACGCGCACCGTATCCAGTCCCACCGCACGATCCAGTTCGTTGCGGAACGTAATGGTCTTGCGGCGATAGGGTTTCCCGTTCGGGTCCTGTGGCAGGGAATCGGCGTTGGCGATGTTCTGCGAGATCACCCTGAGGCGCGCACCCTGAACCCGCATGCCGGCGCCTGAAATTGCGAATGTTTTAAGTAGATCGTCCATATCAACCCTCGCCCGGTTCAGCGTGACCTGACGGCCGCAGAGATCATCGACAGGTGCTTCTTGTAGAGCTGCGTGACCAGTTTGTGCTTGGTGTGCGTCTCGTTCACCTTGGCCATCTGTTCCTCAAGCACCACCGAGTTCCCGGTCGGCGACGTTTCGAAAGGCTGGCGTTCTTTTTGCTCGGCAAAGTCCCGGATTCGCTTGCGGCGGCCCGGCTGGTGCGACGCGTCGGTCACGTTCATGTTCAACTGAATCTTCTCCTGGCGGAGAATTTCCTTGAATTGGAAGGGTTTAAGGTCGGACGCGCGGTACCGTGGTGTGTCCGCGTTGGCGATATTCTGGGCCAGCACTTCCTGGCGCTGCGAGAGCCAGCCGAGGCGGCCCTTGATCGCGCCAAACAGGCTCATTTTGTCTAGATCCATACCCGGCGTCCCTTCAACCGCGTCCCTTACCCCGACCCCCTGTCGAGGATTTCCGGCAGGATTTCCCGCCGATTTCCTAGTGGGCATTATCTGCCGGGTTTCGTTAACAAGTGGTGAATCCGCGTTAACGATATATGTGCACACCCGGTCCACGCCGGACGGCAACAGGGATTTATGGTTTGTTAAAGCAGACCGGCGAAGGTTAGCCTTGTGAACGGCGTTGCTGCACTGAACGCAGCCGAGACCGGACGCGGACTGGGGAGGCGCGGTTGGGACGCACCGACGATCTGACGCAGAACAACATGAAACCGCCGCCGCCGACGGAACGCGCGGTGTCCGTCGCGCTCAAGGAACAGAACGAAGGCAGGGCGCCAAAGGTCGTCGCGGCCGGACGCGGCACGGTGGCGGAACAGATACTCGCCCTCGCCTTCGCGCACGGAATCAAGGTACGCGAAGACGCCGATCTGGCGGAGTTGCTCTCCGCGATCGACATCGACAGCGAAATTCCGGTCGAGGCGTTCACGGCCGTCGCTGAAATACTAAGGTACGTATATCTTGCCAATACCGAAGCGGGCAGCAACGATGCGCCGCCGGCGCAGGATTGGGCGAAGCGCAACCGTTAAGGTTGCTACTGGTTACAAAGGAAAGAGATTATGAGCGACACTCCGGAAAACGGCGCGGGCCCCGACTACATGGCCGAGATCGAGGATCTCACCAAACTCGTCGAAAGTGGCCACGAATTGATCCGGGAAGGCAATCAGATCGACTTGACCAACCTGGAAGAACCGATTGCCGATCTATGCCGCCGCCTCGCGGAAACGCCCCCCGAAGATCCGCAGGCCGTGACGATGGCGATCCAGCATCTTGTACAGCGCCTCGGCGCGTTAAGCGAAGCGCTACAGGCGCAGGCACGCACCGAGCAATAAACTAGACCGGACGAAACAATGGGCATGGACGGTTATCTTCGCTTCGTTCTGGCGCTGATCTTCGTGATCGCGCTGATCGGCATCTTTGCCGTCATCTTCCGCCGCCTCGGTTTCGGTTTTCCAGCCAACGCCATCAGGCCTTCGGGCGAACGTCGCATAGGGGTGGTCGAGGTCGCGCCGCTGGATTCACGCCGCAAGCTCGTCCTGGTCCGCCGCGACGATATCGAACACCTTCTCGTGATCAGCCCGACGACCGAACTTGTCGTCGAACGGAACATCCGTGATGGCGCCGACTTCAGGCAAGTCCTCGACGAGACCGAACTGCCGGACGATACGTCCGGGACCGGAGCGAAAGACCAATGAAACTGAAAACGTTTTTGGTCAGCTATGGCGTCAGCGCTGCCGTGCTCGGCATCGCCGTGCTGTTCGGTGCCGGCGACGCAATCGCGCAGACATTCAGTCTCGACCTCGGCCCCGGCGGCGGCGAAGCGACGGCGCGGATCGTCCAACTCGTTGCCCTGATTACCATCCTGTCGCTGGCACCTTCGATCCTGATCATGGTGACGTCGTTCGTCCGCATCATTGTCGTGTTGTCTTTTCTGCGAACGGCCATGGGGACACAGCAGACACCGCCGAACCAGGTGCTGGTAAGCCTTGCCATGTTCATCACGTTTTTCATCATGATGCCGACCTTCGAACAGGTGTACGACAACGGCATCGAACCCTTGATCGCCGGCCAGATTGACGAGTTCGACGCTTTCGAGCGTTCCGTACAGCCGTTCCGCGTTTTCATGCTGCGCCATGTCCGTGAACAGGATCTGGAACTGTTCGTCGATATCAGCGGCACGAATGTCGAGGAAGTCCGCGATCAGATGCCGATGCGGGTGCTGATACCCGCCTTCATGATTTCGGAACTCAGACGTGCCTTCGAGATAGGTTTCCTGATCTTCGTGCCGTTCCTGATCATCGACATGGTCGTGGCATCCGTGCTGATGGCCATGGGTATGATGATGCTGCCGCCGATCATCATCGCACTACCGTTCAAGATCATCTTTTTCGTATTGGTCGACGGCTGGTACATCATCGTCGGGTCGCTGGTACAAAGCTTTGGCGGCTAGCGCCTTTGCCGTCACCCGTCAGTTCAGCGATGACAGCGGCACGCCGTCTTTCAGCTTGTCCCGATAGGCCGTCAGGAAGGTCTCGGCTTCCTGAACCTTCGAGGTCACGCCTTCCGGCGGCAACGTGCCGATCGTCGCCGGCGCGGTCACCAGTTCGAAGGCTTCGGCGAACTTCGTGCCGGCCATGGCCGGACCGTATTCGCGCCGTATCTGGCTCACCGCGCGTTCACCACCGGCGTTGGTGAGGGCGATGACATAATTGATGAGGCGTGTCGCCTGGACATCGTTCACCGGCTCATCCGGCTTGGCGCCGGACAGCTTTACCAGCAACCGGAGCGACTTCGCCGCGTCGCGCCAATTCGCGCTTTTCCAGAAGACCTCCATCCGCAGCAATTCGGCATTCTCACTCTCGTCTTCCTCAAGCAGCGCCAATGCATCACCCGTTCGCTTCAGACCCGCCAGGACCTGTGCGCGAAGGTGGCGTCGCTGCATCGCCAGTTCCTGAGACAGATTCGGGCCGTCCGTGCCCTGTAGAACCTCCAACGCAGACTGAAATTCCTCGGCGAGCGTATATATAAGAGCCAGCCTCGCGCCGACCTGTGCTTTCTGCTCGCCTTCCAACCGGAACTGAACCTGGGCCTTCAGGAGCTCCGCAGCCCGGTCGAGCAGGTCAACCTCGACGAGCTTGTCCGCCAGATTTCGGATCATTTCGTCGCCTCGTGCACCGGCCGGGGTCAACTCTTTGAACTCGTTGTAGATCGCGATTGCCTTGACCGGATCGAGGACATCGGCCTCGTTCCCGAGGAAAAGGGTGTTGAATGTGTCGCTCATCTGCTTGGTGATTTCCGGCGCTTCCTCGAATTCGCGGAAATGCGTTGCCGCTTCCTTCAGGGTTGAGAGCCCTTCTCGGAAGAACCCCTCATCCAGATAGAGAGAGCCCAGGCGTCGCAAGTTGTTGAATTCCAGCTTGTCGCCGCGCCAGGCAAAGCGGAGCTTTTCATACTCTTCGATCGCATCCCGCAAATCGATGCGGCGCAATTTCAGCAGCATCTCGGTACGTGCGACCCGGGCGCGTGCCCGCGACGGCCGGTGATCGCTCTCGAGCACCTCTTCCCAGAGGCCGATGGCGCCGTCGAAATCACCGTCGAGCTCCCTGAGTTTTCCTTCGGCGAACTGAAGCATGGCCTGCTCGCCCTTGGTCGGGTTTTCCAGGTTCAGTGCATCCAGGAACAGCCGCGCGCCCTGACCGTCACCGGTTTCCGCCGCCACCTCGGCGATAAGAATGCCGAGCGGCATCTTCAGCGCACGCGGGTAATCACGGGCGATGGACCCGGTAAAACGCAAGTCGCGCGCAGAGCCGATCCGATCCCCCACCATCGCGCGCGTCGCGGCTGCCCACAGCCGACCCTCGTCGTTCTCGGCAAGGCCTTCATGATTGAAGTCCTCAAGTGCCAGATCGTAACGTCCGAGCAGGAACTGTGCCCCGCCGCGCATAACACGAACCGACGGATCATTCTCCAGCGGCGGCACGTCGTCGATTGCGACGCGCAACACGCCGAGCGTTTCCGGCGCATAGGCATTGGCAAAGAAGAACTTGGCCAGCTCCAGGCGCGCTGTCGCCTTGCCACGATTTGGCGCATCGGCGATAGCCGCTTCCAACTGTCGCCGGCGAACACGGAACTGTTCCGTGGTCACGGCATAACGATCGAGATCCTCCAGCGCCTTGACCATGGTCCGTGTTGCCGCGAGCTGCGCATGCGCGGCGGCATCGTCGGACACATTCGTGACCGCGAGGCGAACGCCCGAACTGCCGATCTCGATGCCCTGGCGAAGTGCACGGACACGGAGATCGTCGATGACCGGGTTGATGACGACGCCTTGCGCCGCGACCTGGATATTGAACTGCGGGAACCTGAACGGCCGTCCCACCGCCTGCCCCAGCGGGATGACCGGAACGACCACGAAATTGTCGCCGATGTTCGGGTCGGCAATCGCTATCGGGCGGCCCGGCTCGGGCACGGGAATGAAGACCCGGGCACCGACCGGCGAATTGGGTTGCGCATTGACCTCAAGGCCGGCCTGCGGGGCCATCTGCCTCGGCGCGAAGTCGAAAATCCAGGCAAGGCCGTCTCGTTTGACCGCCGGGTTGTATCGGGCCGAGGTGCGGATACGCAGCACCGTCGCATTCTCGTTCGGTAGTTGAAGAATTTCGAACGCGCCTTCGCCCGCTTCAAGTTGCAGCGCCGCCGTGTCCACCGTCGTCGGTTTGTCGAAAACAATCCAGATTGCGCCGCCACGGCGGAACGTCGCAGCGGCCACGGGTTCATCGAAATCGAAGCGGAAAGCGAGTTGGTCCTGACCGGGGGTCGCCGAGACTCTAGCTGCAGTCGGTGCACCTTCGCCGGCCGGTTCCTGTGCACGTGGCGAAATCTCCTGAGAGAATTGCTGATCGTCGGCCGGCACGGTCGCCGCAGCTTCCTCCGCCGCCGGGGCCGGCCGCGTGCCGTCCGGCGTGAGAGGACGAGGCTGACCGTCCTCGGCCGAATCCTGTGTACGTTCCGCTTCCAGTCGCGTCGGTGCGCCCGGGGTTTCGGGCGAGCCGGTTGCCGGCGCGGGCGCGGGCGCCTCGGGCGGCGTCGTCTCAACCGTTTCTACGGGCTGCACGGGCTGCGCCGGCGGCGCATCACCGGCAGCGGCAGCCTCTGGCGCCTGCTCCGGGGCCGTCGGCTGTTCCGTGGCTGCCGTCGCGGTCGGCAACGCTACCGGAGCCGCAGCCCCGCTCGGTTCGCGCACATCCAGAACGACTTTCGGACCGGATAGAAAGTCCCTGATCGTCGATGTCGCAGGCACGGCCAGCGTAACCGTCGTCGCCTCACCGGCAATCGCTGTCCTGGCGCCGCCGATCAACCGCACACCGCCACCCGACAACGCACCCAGCGATATTCGTGCAGGGCGCTGGAAGCGTAACGTGACAACGCCGCCATCGTTACTCACCTGATAGGGTACATTCTGCTCGAAATCGAAAACGATCCGGGTGTAGTCAGGGTGTTCGCCTGTACGTACGCGGACTTCAGGCGCGTCCGCAGGCGTCGCCTGCGCGGACGCCTTCGTCCGGCTGGCGGTCACTGGTTCGACCGGCACGTCTATCGCGTTAGCCGCAGCCGTATCGGCTGGCGTTACGGCAGCCTTGATGTCGTCGAACAGCTCGACCGTCACGCCGGTGCCGGTGTAGAACGCGAACACTTCGACCGGCTTGCGCAACCGGAAGCTCACCGAACGGCCGTCGCCACCTGCTTCGGGATCGGCGACCAATGCCGGCAGTTCGGCGGCGATCCGCGAAAAATCCCCTTCGATCGGCCGCGAAAAGCGGACCGTCACGCGCCCGTCGGCAACGGTGTGTTCGTGCGCGACGGGCACCTGCCAGGCAAAAGTAATCAGCGAGGATTTGCCGGATTGCTCGACTCTAATCGGTACCCGCTCCGCGTTCGCGTCGGCAGCCATGCCGAAACAGATTGCGGTGACACCAAGCATCAGCAACGGTTTGATGCATCGCCACAGCATCAGAAAGCCCTCGATGTCGGCATGATGATGATGTCGACACGGCGTGCCAATCTGCGCTTTTCAGCATCATCAAGATTAGGCAATCGGTTGTACTGGGTATCCGCGTAACCGAAAGCCACGATCTTTTCTTCGTAACCGCCGCGGCGAATGGCATTGGCGACCGAGGCCGCCCGCGCGATCGACAGTTCCCAGTTGGACGCGTAGGACGTGCCACCAGGCGGTTCCGGGTCGGTATGTCCGGTAACGGCGATCGTGTTGCCGACGTTGTCGAACATCGCGCCCAGCGTCAGCATGGCACCCTGTGCGCGTTCGCTGATGATCGCGGCGCCCGGCTCAAACAGAAGGTCGCCGGGCAAAGCAATCAAAAGGCGATCCTCAAGCCGGACGATCAGCACATCACGCAACAACGGATCGCTGGAAAGATTCTCCTCAATTACCGAAGCGAGATAATCCAGGTTCACGGCACGACGATAGAACAGCGTGCCGATATTCAACTGCGCGGTCGGTTTGCGAACGGTTTCCTCAGGCGCCGGATTAAGCGTCTGCGAGAGCGAGTCGATAATCTTGTCCCATTCATCGATCTTCACATTCGACATCGCGAACAGCATTACAAAGAAGGTCAGCAGGAGCGATACGAGATCGGTGAACGTCAGCATCCACATCTTCGTATTGCGGTGTTCCGGTTCCTCGACGTGGTCCAGAGAGATGGTCACATCCCGTCTCACGGTTGACCTCCCGACGTTACAGGAGCCGTGCGCTTTCGCATTTCCTCAAGCGCTTCCTCGAAACGGACCTCCGTCTCCTCGATTCCTCTGACCCAGAACCATATCGATATGTTTCCAACATCGCCGCTTTTCACACCGACGGACACGCTATCCGGCGGGGCGCCCCGGCCGGCGAGAAGACGCGCGATTTCGCCCATGCGCGCGGTTTCGATGGTCTGCTGCAGCGGCAGATAGGCATTCCCGGTCAGCGGCGCGCCAATCACGATTTCCATATCCTGGCGCAGCCCGGGCGGCCGGTTCGATAGCGCCGCCACCACACGATCCAGCAGCGGCAACTGATCTTCGCGAACCGCCGCCTCACCTTCCAGGAACAACGCACTCGCCGGCATGTACAGTCGCATCAGGCGGCCCGGTTGCACCACCTCGATCTTCTCGACCTGAACCGCCGTCGTAAAAATCGACGTGATCTGCTCCTGGAACGCCTCGCCGGCAATAATGTCGCCGTCTTTTGCATTAAATTCCGTAGGATCCGAAGTCGGCGGCAGCACCGTCGTGAAGGTCGACGACAGGCTGTCCATGACGGCCGTCGACTTCACCTGCTCAAACGTCGAGATCGACACCAGCATGATGAAGAACGCAAGAACCAGCAAAAACAGCCCGAGGAAAACAGGTACGATGTCCGGCGCCTGTTCCGGCTCCTCGGGCGGCAGTTCGAGATCGAGATTACGCATCATCGTATGCTCGCCCCGCTCAAAGTTCGCCCAGCACGCTGACCAGTTTGGTCTTCAGTGTTTCCGCCGTATACGGCTTGATGATGTAATTCGACACACCTGCCTGCTTTGCGGCAATGACCTTTTCGGTGGTGCTCTCCGCCGTCACGAGAATGAATGGCAGATCCTTGAGGGCACCGTCGGCCCGCACTTCCTGCAACAATTCGTAGCCGCTCATTGGCTCCATGTTCCAGTCCGATATGACCAGTCCGTACCCGCCCTCGCGCAACATGGAAAGCGCATCCTTGGCGTTGCTCGCTTCCGAAATGTTGGTGAACTTCAGTTGTCTGAGCAGAGACTTCAGGACCTTGAGCATGGTCGGATAGTCGTCCACGATCAGGACTTTCATGCCCACGTCCACGGCCATTTCCACTCCCAAAATCCAGATACGTCCGCTTCGGAATATTCATCCCGAAACCCCATTGTTCCCGGTGTCCCAATCGGATTTTCATCGAAAAATCCGATCATTCCGGGCAACACCCCTGCCGCCCGGTAAATTTCGTCGCCTTTACTGTAGCGCCCCCACGGAGCGCGGCAGTTCCCGCAACGCCCGCAACTCGACCGTTACCTCGCGTGCGCGCTCCGGGTTCATCTGCGCCATTACCGGCGCAAGCTTGCGTTCCTTCATGCGTTCCGCGACCTCAAGCAAAGTATTCATCTCGAGTTCCTCGAAGATGCGTGCCGCGTCTTTCGGCTTCATGTTCTCGTATATCTTGACCAGGCTGCCGAGCTTCTTTTCCTGCTGCTCGTCAAACACCTTGATCCGTTCCTCGATCACACCGCGCAGGTCCTCAAGCTCGGCAACGCGACGTTCGATCCGAAGCTCGGCTGCGCGCAGCAGGCCTTCACGGGCTTCCAGTTCGCGCGATTTGGCGGCCAGTTCGTCGCGGCGCTCCGCAAGCCGCATCAGGATCTCGATCTCCGCCGGCGTCAACAGGGTCGGGTCATCGGTGATCAGCTTGGTCGGGTCCTGGCGCACCGTCATCGCACCTTCTGCGGGCTCGCCCGGCACCGGTTCAACGGCTGGCATGGTCGACGCTTCCTCGGTCGCCGGGTTCTCCGCCGGCGCGGCGTCCGGCTGTTCCGTTTGCGCACGCGCCTCGGAAATATTGATCGCCCCTTCCATCAAGGAGTCGATCCCATCCCAGATATCACCGACCCGGATCGTCAACATCAGCGTCGCGGCGAAGATCGTCAGCGGCAGGAACCGGATTCTCGAAAAAAGCTTTTTCATGCGTTCTCTCGCAACTCTATGTCAGCCGGCGTCGCGCAGCGCGCGCAGCAGTTCACGTTCGGCTTCGGAACGGGGTTCGATCCCGCCGTCGCCGTCCTCGTGACCACCCGGCATCGGTTCATTGCGCGCTTCGACCTTCGGCGCCTTGCGCGGTTGTGCCTGTGCAACGTTCGCCGATGCCGGCTTCGGCACGACACCGAGACCGTCCCGTGCCTCACGCACCAATTCTTCAAGCCGATCCGCCGTCGACCCGCCGCGATCGGCAAGAAACGCAATATCGTCGCGCAGTGTCTGCGCACGCTCCATCTGGATGTCGAGTGCCTGGGCCACGGTGCGGAGCTGGTTCAGGTTTTCTTCCGCGCGCTGGGTCGACTCGCCAAAGGTCCGGGCGAGATTTTCCAGATCCTTCTTGTCCTTGCGCAGGCGGTTCAGACGCTTGTTGAGCGTCACGGCGTATCCGATGGTCACCACCAAAAGGACGGCAACGGCGATATCAACGATCAGGGTATAAGGCATCGGCTTTTATCCTTCGTCCATTTCCCGTGCGATGCTATCCGCGCGGCGTCTTATCGATCCGGTCACCAATCTTGACGGCGATCCGGCTTCCCTTGCGTCCCATCCGGCCCGTGTACATCGGCACATCGCCGCATACGAGCTGCACGGGGCTGTCCTGTGTCGCACTCAGCATGATCTGCGATCCGACCTTGAGGTCAAAAACGTCGCGTAACTTCATGATCTGCGTATCGATGACCGCTTCGAGATCGACATCCGTCACCCAGAGTTCCTCGGCAAGGTGCGTTTCCCAGATGGTGTCGCGACCGAACTTTTCACCCATGAACATCTGCAGCAGAAGTTCACGTACAGGTTCAAGTGTTGCGTACGGCAGCAGCAGCTCCAAGCGGCCACCACGGTCTTCCATGTCGATCCGAAGGCGCGCAACGATCGCGGCGTTCGACGGCCTCGAAATCGTCGCGAAGCGCGGGTTCGTCTCCAGCCGGTCAAAGCGGAACGTAACCGGGCTGAGCGGCTCGAACGCGGCCGAAAGATCACCCAGCATGACGTGCACCATCCGCTCAACAAGCGAGCGCTCGATAGTCGTATAAGGACGGCCTTCGATACGCATCGCCGCCGTGCCGCGGCGCCCGCCCAGCAACACGTCGACGATGGAATAGATCAGCGAACTGTCGACCGTGATCAGACCATAGTTGTCCCATTCCTCCGCCTTGAACACGGATAGCATTGCCGGAAGAGGGATCGAATTCAGGTAGTCACCGAAGCGGATCGACGCGATGTTGTCGAGCGAGACTTCGACGTTGTCCGACGTGAAGTTACGCAAGCTGGTCGACATGAGACGCACGAGGCGGTCGAACACGACCTCCAGCATCGGCAGACGTTCGTAAGAAACCAGCGCCGAGGAGAGGATCGCCTGAATACCGGCACGTTCCCCGGCTTCGTCGCCTTCCTCGTCAAAACCCAGTAGTGAATCGATTTCGTCCTGGTTAAGGACCCGGGTCGCCTCGCGGGCAGGCCCCTCACCGTCATCGTCGCCGTTTTCGCCGTCGCCGCCGCCATCCATCATGGCTTCCCATTCGGCGGCCAGTTCGTCGGCATCACCGTCGCCACCACCCTCGGTTTCCTCAAGGGCCGCGTCCCACTCGGCTGCTAATGCGTCGTCGTCGTCACCGGGCGCCATAAGATGCCACTTCCTTTTCGCCGGGCCGATCCGAAGCCGGCCTCATTGAATCAACATTTCCTTGAACAGGATGTCCCTGACCTTGACCGGGGCGACCGCTGCGCGGATGCGTGCCAGAAGTTCCTCGCGAAGCCGGTACATGCCGGCGGAACCGTCCAGATCCTCGATCCGGAGCTCTCGCAGGTAAACGTTGAAATTATCCATCACCCGCGCGATCACCGCCTCGACTTTGGGTTTGTCCTCCTCAAGTTCCAATTCCAGGCTGACCTGGATCTTGATAAACCTCGCTTTGCGGCCGGCCGTATTCAGGTTCACCGTCAACGCCGGCAGTTCGTAAAACACCGAGGGTCCTGTTTCGCCTTCCACCGTCTCCGAGGCCACATCCCCGTCGCCGACGATCATCTTGATGACCGGGTCGAGCAGGCCGGTGAAGTACGCGCCGGCCAGACCGCCCAGGACGAGAAGGATGACGACAATGATGATGATCAGAAGTTTCTTCTTGCCGCCCGATGACGGCGGCGGGGCTTCATCGCCTCCGCCTTCTTCTTCCATATCGTCGTCTTCGTCTTCCTCGGCCATGCGTCCCTTGCTCCGGATCAGCGACGGTGAAGCCGAACCGACCCTGACCGTCTGCGAACTATAGTCCGGGTTTGGTTAACAAGTTATTGCCAACCGCGTCCCGGACTGCGTCCGTAAACTTTGCCCCATCCACGCCAAACTTTTGCTGAGCGCGGCGTTGCAGCGAATCACAAGATACCAAATAGGGTAATCCCGGGGCAACAGCACTACGAAATATGGCGATTGCGCCGGAACGGGCCCGAGGGCGGCATTTCCTGCCCGGTAAAGGATGCACGGCCGGGCGCTCCTTGCCGCGACGAACACGGGCCCATCTCGTCTCAACATATTGAATTTAAAGCTTTTTGTAAATTGGCACGCCGTCTGCATATGAACTGGCAAAAGCACGCGGTCATGGACCGGACAGATGCTTAAGAACGGGAAAAAGGATAGTGGAAAATGGAAAACACGATGTACGTGGCCCTTTCCAGGCAGGCGACACTCCGTCGCCAACTGGACGTGGTGGCCAACAACCTCGCGAACATGGGGACGCACGGATACAAATCCGGGCAGATGATGTTCGTTGAACATCTCAACAAATCGAAGGGTGGCGACAGTCTGTTGACGCCGAATCTGGCATACGTGCGGGACATCGCGACGATGACCGACACCAAGCCCGGCGCCATCGAAACCACCGGCAACCCCCTCGACATCGCGATCCAGGGCGAAGGCTACTTCGTCCTTCAGACACCGGAAGGCGACCACTACACGCGCAACGGCCGGATGCAGCTCGACAACACCGGCCAGCTGGTAAACCAGCTCGGCCAGCCGATCCTGGCGGAGGGCGGCGCACCGTTGATTTTCGCACCGGAGGACACCGAGATCGTGATCTCCAAGGACGGCACGGTCTCCACCAATAACGGCGAACTCGGAAAGCTTCAGGTCGTGCGTTTCGAAAACGACCAACTGCTCGACCGGACGTCGGGCGCGCAGTTCACGACAACCGACGAGAACCCGGCGCGGGCCGTCGCATCGCCGACCGTCCTGCAGGGCGCGGTCGAAAAGTCGAACGTGGAGCCGATCCTCGAGATGGCGAACATGATCAACGTTCAACGTGCCTATGACTCCGTGAAGTCGTTCATTGAACGCGAGGACGAACGTCAGCGCGCGATGATCCGCGACATGGCAGGCACCGCTTAACGAACATGACAGACGCCCGGGCCAGAAGCAGCAAGGGCGCAAAGAAAGAACGGGAAAGGACTGAGTTATGAGATCACTGGATATTGCATCGACGGGCATGCTGGCACAGCAACGAAACGTCGAGGTCATTTCGAACAACCTGGCGAACATGAACACCACTGCGTTTCAGCGCCGCCGGACCGAGTTTCACGACCTGATTTACCAAGACCTACGCCGTGTCGGCTCGACATCCTCGGATGCCGGCAACGTAGTGCCGACGGGTGTACAGCTCGGCCTTGGCGTGAAACTGGCGGCGGTATACCGGATTCACGAGCAAGGCAACCTGACGGCAACGGACAACACCTTCGACATGGCCGTCCAGGGCAAGGGCTTTTTCCAGGTGCTGCTCCCGACCGGAGAGACCGCATACACCCGTGACGGCACCTTCCAGCTCAACCAGAACGGACAAATCGTGACGCATGACGGTTATCCGCTGCAACCGGGGATTACCGTGCCGCAGACGGCGATCGACGTGACGATCAATGCGTCTGGCGTGGTCCAGGCTAAAATCGAAGGTCAGGTCGCGCTACAAAACCTTGGACAGATACAGATCGCGACGTTCCAGAACGAACCGGGCCTTCAGGCCATCGGCGACAACCTGCTCCTGGAAACGCCGGCATCCGGTGCTGCAGTCACGGGCAACCCGGCCACCGTCGGGTTCGGATCCTTGCTGCAGGGCTTCCTGGAGACCTCGAACGTCAACGCCGTCGAGGAGATTTCACACCTGATTTCCGCCCAGCGCGCCTACGAAATGAACTCGAAGGTCATTCAGACCTCCGACGAAATGATGGGTACGCTGACGACGCTCAGGTAAACCAGGCCAAGGATAAGGAGTGATACCATGCGTAGACTACTTGTTCCCGTGATCGCGATGATCGCCCTCGGTGCGCAGC
Organism: Rhodospirillales bacterium; assembly: GCA_965262415.1. GTDB lineage: Bacteria > Pseudomonadota > Alphaproteobacteria > Rhodospirillales > Casp-alpha2 > UBA4479. Next base: position 1,736,050 of record OZ253533.1, read on the forward strand.
CGGTGATGGCCGGAAACGCCGTCACTCAACCAACCGTCCCGGAAGTCGCCAGCCTCGGCACCGAAGCGACGGTACTGAACGACCATATCGTCGTCGATGCCCGGGTTGTTCGCCTCGGCGATCTATTCACCAATGCCGGCGAAAAGGCGGAAGTTTCTATTGCCTATGCACCGGCGCCCGGCGAGCGCGCCGTACTGGACGCGCGCTGGCTCTACCGCGTCGCCCGTGCCTACAAGCTGGACTGGCGGCCTCTCAGTGCAATGACTCAGGCGGTGGTGGAACGTGCATCGATCACCATCCCGCGCGATGAAGTGAAATCGCGCATCCTGTTCGAACTGGCAGACCATGGTGTCACCGAAAACATGGACGTCGAATTTGCGTCCCGCTTCGGTGAAATCTACCTCCCTGCAAGTGCCGAACCGACGGTCAGCATCGAGAACATGGTCTTCCAGGAACGCACCGGGCGTTTCTCCGCGGTGATCGTTGCCGGCAGCGGGACGGACATGACGCGTGTTCGCACAACTGGTCGAGCTTACCGGACCGTCGACGTACCGGTCCTGAAAACGCGCGTCCTGCGCGGCGACCTGATCACAGAGAACGATCTCGAATGGATCAAGATGAAAGCCGAGCGCGTGCAGCCGAACGTCCTTGTCGATATGTCGGAACTGATCGGCAAGACGCCGAGACGCGGTATCCGGGCGGGTTTCCCGATCCGCGACAATGACGTATCCCGGCCCGTGCTGGTCGAAAAGAACAGCCTCGTCACGATCATTCACCAGGTACCGAACATGATCCTGACGGCTCAAGGCAAAGCGATGCAGGACGGCGCGGACGGCGACATCGTACAGATCAAGAACGGCCGCTCGAACCAGATCGTGGAGGCCGAAGTGATCGGCCCCGGACGTGTCGCCGTGAAGTCGTTGTCGCAGCAGCTCTCGATGAGCCTCAACTAGGGAAAGAAGCGGGCCGGTCACAAACCGCCCTTTTTAAGGAAACCAGGAAATGATTACCGCAAAAAGCAAAAAGCGCAGCCTTCCGATCATCGCCGCTGTTGTCGCCGTATCCAGCCTAAGCGGATGCAACCTCGCCACGCGCCTGTCCGATGTCGGCAGCGGCCCGAATTTGACGACAATCGAGAATCCGACAGCGAAGCCCGACTACCGGCCGGTCAGCCTGCCCATGCCAGCACCGCAGGTGGCGGAGGAGAACCCGAGCTCGCTCTGGCGCAACGGGGCGCGCGCCTTCTTCAAGGATCATCGCGCCAAGGAAATCGGCGATATCGTGACGGTGAAACTGGACCTGTCCGACAGCGCAACACTTGAAAATTCCACCGAGCGGGACCGTAACGACAGCGAGGACACCAACGTTACCAACATTCTCGGTCTGGAGACCAAGTTCAGCGAGATCATCCCGGGCGCCGCCGCTGCGGTGAACCCCGAGTCCCTGCTGAGTTTCAACAACGTGCACGCCACCAACGGCGAGGGCGATATCGAGCGGTCGGAAACGATCGACCTGACGTTCGCCGCAGTGGTCACACAGATCCTGCCGAATGGCTCGCTGGTCGTCATGGGACGCCAGGAGATCCTGGTCAACGCAGAACTCCGCGAACTGATGGTGACCGGTGTCGTTCGCCCCGAAGACATCGAGAGCGACAACACCATCAGCCACGAGAAAATTGCAGAGATGCGCGTCGCCTACGGCGGCCGCGGCACACTGAGCAGCCTGCAGCAGCCGCGCTGGGGCACGCAGGTCTGGGACATCATCTTCCCATTCTGAGATCACACAGTTCCCGTTCTGGGTTCATCTAGGAACCTGGTAACTCTTGGCCGGCGCAGAAGGCGCCGGCTTTTTCTTTCATGCGCTACGTTAGCGAGCAGGCACAAAAAAAGACGCCAACGGCGCCCAGCAATCTGAATATCCACCGTGGAGTTTAGACGGAAACGTTCACCTTCGAGCCGACAGAATTCGGTTCCGGTGCAGGCTTCGCATCCGAACTTTCCGATTTATTGGTTTCGAGAACCTTTTCGATGTCGTTGTTGATTTCCACGACATCATCCTTCCGCTCTGCTTTGCGGAGTTCTTCTCTGACAGCTTCGGTCTGCTTTTCGTTGACGCGCTCAAGAGTCTCCTCGAACTGCTTCTGCTGCACGACGGCAACCTGGAAAGCAGCTGTAGCCGCGCTTGGAGCGGCTATTGGAGATACTTGTGTACTATCGGTACGCATTCTGCTATCAATCCCTCCGGAGTAAAATTTGTTCTAAATTACTCCTCTACGTAATCATCATACACAATTTCACACACCCAACGCAACAAAAAAATCGCACAATTGTTAAAAATTGTTGCGAGCCCATAATCCATTGATTTTATTCAATAAGATTGTGCTGACATTGGGTTTCCGGTCACGCGCTAGACCAAAAAATTATCCATGATCGTCAAGCAACCGGCGCATGCGATTCTACATCATGGGTTTCGCAGCAACATGCTCAACCAGCGCCCACACTGGCGCATTCACAGCTCGGTCTCGGAAATGTAGCGCGCCCGGCAGAAAGCCGGTCGCCGGCTTAGTCGTCGCGGTGGGTCCGCTCCATCCGCTCGTGGCGCTCTTGAGCCTCAAGCGAGAGGGTCGCAATCGGGCGAGCCTCAAGGCGCGCCAGCGTGATCGGTTCGTCGGTTTCCTCGCAATAGCCGTAGGAACCGTCCTCGATCCGCTCCAGCGCCTGGTCGATCTTGCTGATCAACTTGCGTGCCCGGTCACGGGTCCGGAGTTCCAACGAACGATCCGTCTCAATCGCCGCGCGATCCGCAATGTCAGGCTCGACGATTCCACCCTCCTGGAGGGTTTGAAGCGTTTCGTTGGATTCCTTGACTAGCTCTGCGCGCCAACTCAGAAGTTTTTGCCGGAAATACTCCCGCATCCGCGGGTTCATGAACGGTTCTTTGGCCGTCGGCTTGTAGTCGGGAGAAAGCGTGACACTCATCTGGCGAATAGCTCCTGAAACAGAGGTGGCTAAGCGCGCGGAATATAGTTGCGTCACGCAGCACCTGCAAGCATGTATTTTTCCCGGAATAAAACCGGTAAGATATTGATTTAACTGGTGGATCGAAAGGTATGGTTAACGGCCATGCAAATCTAGCGGGTGAATTTGGCGATTTCCACCTCGACTCGCAACTCGACCTCGGCGATCAGATCATTCAGCTTCGGGTCGTCGCTGGCACTTTTGCGCTCCCGCAATTTTCGCGCGAGCTCCTGTAAGCGGTCCTTGGAAATCGTGCCCGACAAAACGGCGACACGGATCTGCTCAAGGCGATCCAGAAGGTCATTGCCGTACTCAAGCATCAGCCCGCGCGAACGGTGGTCCGTGGCATCCGCCGTCTGTTGCACGGCAAGAATGGAGTCGACCGCGCCCACGCCGCCCGTTGCCTGAGCCTGCTCCCCGGCCTCAGCGCCGGAAACCCCACGTAACGTCTCCGCGAACGCGCCGTCGTCCGTCGAGGACTTCTTGGCCTTGTTCGTGGCCCCGGGGCCTTTCGCCGAGCCTGTTTTGCTGACTTTCATCGGTTACGTCCCTGATGCGTCGCGGTCGGAACACGCCATCACCATGCCGCATCCGCGAAGCGAAACATACCAGCAGCCACACGCCTCCGTAAACAACCGTCACAAAACTCTAGGTTTTTTCGAATCTCATCGCAGGTGGCCGGGCCCCGAAATGGACCCTCACGAATATGTGAAATCTATGCAAATGAAAATCATTATCAATTGTTGCAAGCAAGCTTGAGAATGCGTATGACTTTCAATCGCAAGTTTTGAAAAATCCAACAACCCATGTGAGGAACCCTAATGCTCCATTCAAAATTTCTCCATGCTGGTGCAGCTGCCCTATCAGTCGCACTACTCACCGGCAACGTGGCAGCGGACGATATGGTTTACGGCCCCTTCCCGATCACGGTGAAAGGATATGACGGCAGCAAGACCAATTCCGTTTCCTATACAGGTCAGGTCGCCCGGCACACGCTGCATGACTCCCTCAAAGTCCTGGCCGGCAAAGGGAACGGCAAGCCGAATGCCGACCTAAAGGCGCAGATGATGTCCTACTTCGAAAGCTCGGATGCGGGCCGCGATATCATCGCGCCGGTGTCCAAGGGCAACTTCAAGATCAAGCAGACCAAGGTCGACGATATCAGCAAGAAAAAGAACCTTGCCGGTAAAACGTTCGGCGGCGCCATCACCGGCATGCCGAACGCCATGACCGGCGCGGAACTGGTCAGCTTCTGGATCGACAAAGCATCCGCAGCTAATGGCGGACAAGATACCGCCAACGGTTATGATTATCAGCAGTTGATATCGAAGTTCGTCATGGGTGCCGTGTTCTACAACCAGGTTGTCGACGGCTACCTCGACGAGAACCTCGAGGCCGACAAGAAGCCGAATGACAAGCCATACGGCAAGGGCGCCGCATACACCGGTAAAGAACACTCATGGGACGAAGGTTTCGGTTACTTCGGCGCCCCGGCGCACGCACTGAAACTGAGCCCGGCAGAGGTATACGACATCGCCAAACTCAAGGACGATGCCTTTGCCAAGGCCGATTACAACAAGGACGGCGTGGTCGACCTCAAATCGGAGATGGTTTTCGGTCCCGCATACTACGCAGCCGGTGCAGACAAAGGTGGCAAGACCAACTACCTGCACACCATCACCAAGGCTTTCCTCGACGGTCGCAAGCTTCTGGCGAACGCCAAGGGCGAAAAACTCTCCGATGCCCAGCGTGCCGAACTGAAAGGTTATGCCAAGATCGTCGCCGACAACTGGCAACTCGTGCTGGCCGAGGCAACCTTCAAGTATGCCGGTTCGGTATACAAGGACCTGGCCAAACTGCAGACGATCATGGAAGCCAACGGTGACACCGGCAAGGCGCTCAAGACATACATCAAGCACTGGGGCGAGTTGAAAGGCTTCGCGCTGGCGTTGCAGACCGGCAAAGACAATCTGGGCGAAACGGCCACCAGACTGAACAGGATGATCGGTTTCGGTCCCCTGTTGCCGAACAAGAGCCAGGTCGTCGACATCGACAGAGAGGGCAACTATCTCCGCGATCAGGGCTCGTCGTGGGGCGAGTACATGCTGCACATGGCCAAGGTGCAGAAGCTGCTGATCGACGAGTTCGGCGTGAAAGCGCGTGCGAGCGATGTCACCGGCGATATGAAGGATCTTGCCGGCAAGCTCGGCGGCAAGGCTACTGCCGAAAACGATTGATCTGTCCTATGCGGGAGCCTAGGTATGGCGCCCAGGCTCCCGCAGCGGCAACATTTCGGCCAAGCTCCTCATGGATGTTTCTTTAGGCTCATACATCGACCAACTGACCGGACCGCTATTCAACCCGGAAAAGCGTGTCTTTGCGGGCTATCTTTTTAGTGCCTTCTTGATCGCACTTTCCGTGCAAATCGTCGCCAGCAGGCAGCGCCTCGTTCCAGCGACCAAAGCCATCCTGAGCGGTAAAATCTGGTGGTCGCGCTCGGCGCGAACCGACTACACCATTACACTGTTGAACCAGTTTCTCATGATGGGTGTCGCGCCGCGCCTGCTTGGCAAGCTGACGGTCGCAACGCTTCTGTTCGAGTGGCTGCATATTGCCTTTGACGGCCGGCCGATGATCGTCACGGACGCACCGGCTTGGACGGTGGCCACCGCCTTCACCCTTACCCTTTTTATCGTCGACGACCTGACGAAGTACCTGCTGCACCGGTTGCTGCATCGTTGGCCGATACTTTGGTGCTTTCACAAGGTTCATCACTCGGCGGAGACGTTAACGCCGTTCACCGTGTTCCGAACCCATCCGGTCGAAGGCGTTCTGTTCGCATTGCGCTCGGTGTTTGCGCAGGCCACCACGCTGGCCGTGTTTTTCTTCTTTCTCGGCGACAGGGTCGAACTTGTCAGCATCTTCGGCGCCAACGTAATCCTGTTCGTTTTCAACGTCGCAGGTGCCAACCTGAGGCATTCGCACGTGTGGATCAGTTATGGCCGGTTCCTTGAGCATGTTTTCATTTCCCCGGCTCAACACCAGATTCATCATTCCGCCGCGGTAGAACATCACGACCGCAACTTCGGTGTCGTACTCGCCGTCTGGGACTGGATCGGCGGCAGCCTGTGCCTTGCCGGCCGGCGGCAGACGATCCGCTTCGGTGTCGCGGACGGCACAGCCGACCATCACAGCCTTCTCTCCGTCTACATGCGGCCACTCATCGAAGCGGCCAGCTGCCTTGGACGGCTTATCAAATGGAGACCAAAAACCATGCAGTTTCCCGCCCGAGCCAAACATGCAGGCCTTGCCGCCGTCATCGGCGGTGCAATGCTGATTCTTGCTCTGAGCGTTCCCACCGTCGGCGCGCAGGGAAAAGTCCTCAATATTTACTCCCACCGTCAGCCGTTCCTGATCGAACCGTTTATTGAGGCTTACAAGAAACAAACCGGCACTGAGGTAAACATCGTCTATGCCTCCAAGGGCCTCGCGCAGCGCCTTTCGGCCGAGGGTGAACGCAGCCCGGCTGATGTGATTCTAACCGTCGACATCGCCAGATTGCATGTGTACGCGGACAAGGACCTGTTGGCGCCCATCCACTCCGAGGTGTTGAAGAAAAATATTCCGCCGCACATGCGCGCATCGAACGATACCTGGTTCGCGCTTTCCAAGCGCGCCCGCGTGATCGCCGTCGCCCGCGAAGTGAAGGACGTGCACACCATCAAAACTTATGAGGATCTCGCCGATCCGAAATGGAAGGGCCGCATCTGCGTGCGCCCCGGGAGCCATGTCTATAACCGTGCGCTGGTCGCGTCCATGATCGACGCCGATGGCGTGGAGGCAACGCAAAAATGGGCCCAGGGGCTGGTCGACAATCTGGCGCGCCGCCCGCAGGCGAACGACCGCGCCCAGGTGAAGGCGATCTTCGAAGGCGTCTGCGACATTGCGATTATCAACAACTATTACTACGGCAAGCTTCTCGAGTCGGACAACCCGGTCCAGCGCGAATGGGCAGCGTCGGTGAAGCTGATTTTCCCGAACAAGGATGGCCGCGGCACGCATGTAAACATTTCCGGCGGCGGCGTCGCGAAATACTCCAAGAACAAGGAGGAAGCCGTCCGTTTTCTGGAGTTCTTGACCTCCGAGACTGCACAGGACTTATATGGGGCGATCAATTTCGAGTACCCGGTGAACCCGGCCGTGAAACCGTCCGAAACACTGAGATCCTGGGGCGAGTTTAAAGAGGACGACATGCCGATCGCACGCATCGCTGAATTGGCACCCGAAGCCCAGCGGGTTATCGACCGTGTTGGATGGTGAGCCACGCGGCCACGTCGGTCGGTGCCGGGAAGCTTAAACTGCGCCTATCGCCTTGGAGTGTCGCGTCGCTGGCGCTGACACTCGTTTTCCTGGCCCCTATCCTGTCCGTATTTATCGCCGCTACAGGGGACACAGGTGATCTGTGGCCACATCTGTTCGAGACAGTTCTTCCCCGGTACATCGGCAACACGCTCGTCTTGATGGCGGGCGTATCCTGTATCAGCCTTCTGTTCGGTGTCAGTACGGCATGGCTCGTTACGCGCTATGCCTTTCCCGGTCGGCGCATCCTGGAATGGATGCTGTTGTTACCGGCGGCCGTGCCAACGTACCTGATCGCATACACCTATACGGATTTCCTCGAATATGCCGGCCCCGTACAACAGGCCCTGCGAGAGTTGTTCGGCTGGCAAAGCGCGCGCGACTACTGGTTCCCGGAAATCCGCTCGATGAGCGGCGCCACGCTCGTACTGGGCGCCGTCCTTTATCCGTATGTCTACATGATGGCGCGTGCCGCCTTCATGCTGACGCCGGCATCGCTGTACGAGGTCGGCATGCTGACGAAGCGAAGCGTGTTCTGGTCCGTCGGCCTTCCTCTCGCCCGCCCGGCCATCGTCGCCGGCCTTGCGCTGGTCATGATGGAAACTGTTTCCGAGTTCGGCGTGGTCGAGTACTTCGCCATTGAGACCATTACGCTCGGCATCTTCAACGTCTGGCTGGGCATGAACAGCCTGCCCGCCGCCGCCAAGATCGCATCGGTCTGTTTTCTGTTCATTATCGCATTGCTTGCGGTTGAAATTCTCGCCCGGTCCAGACGGCGGTTTATCAATACGAGCCGAAAGTCGGTGCAGCTACCGCTGCAGAAGCTCTCCGGCACACCTGCAATCCTCTGTCTGGCCGCCTGTCTTGCGCCCATCGTGATCGGGTTCGTCGTGCCGGTGGGCGTTCTCGTCAACTTCGTCCTCAAGGGTTACTCGCTCGAGTTCAGCGATGCCCAATTGTCCGCCGCTTGGCACTCTATTTCCCTCGCCGCGGCGGTTGCCTTGATGATCGTGGTGTCGGCGTCGTTTCTTGGATTTGTCTCGCATTACCAGGGCGGGAAATGGCTGAAACGCATTACCGCCGTTGCTTCAATGGGGTATGCGTTCCCGGGAACTATTCTGGCGATCGGGGTGATTACCGCCGCCGGCACCCTGGACGACGGCATTGCCGCTGTCATGGACGGTGTGTTCGGGATTCCCTATCACGGCTGGCTGACCAGTGGCGTCGGGCTCGTCGCAGTCGCCTGCGCGATCCGGTTCCAGGCCATCGGTTACGGCGCGGTGACAACCGGGCTTGGCCGCCTTCCGCCCAACATGATGAACGCGAGCCGGGTCCTCGGCCGTACGTTCGCGGGCAGTCTGACCGAGACCATCCTGCCTTTGATGCGGCTGTCGCTGATCACCGGCGGGCTTTTGGTGTTCGTGGATGTGATGAAGGAACTGCCGATGACGTTGTTGCTTCGCCCCTTCAACTATGAAACTTTGGCGACTTACGTGTATCAGTTCGCCAAGGACGAATTATTGGAGCAAGCGGCGATGCCGGCACTATTTATCGTCATCGTCGGCATCGTGCCCGTCGTGCTGATGAACGCAACGCTACGCAGATGACCGCACTTTTCAGAACAAGACCCGAAGCCGGGTGCCTGCCCGGAGGCTGCATCCTATGAGGGGTGATACAGCGGCCGGGCTCAGTATGAGCGGCATCTCGCATGCTTATGGCGAGCATCAGGTACTCAACGCCGTCAGCGTGGACGTAGCACCAGGCGAACTCGTCTGTCTTCTCGGTCCGAGCGGTTGCGGGAAGACCACGCTGCTCAGGATCGCTGCTGGTCTTGAACCTCTTCAATCGGGGCGCATCGTGGTTGACGGCACCCCAATCGCAGAGGGCGGGAAGCCCGGCGCATTGCCGCCTGAACGCCGCGGTATCGGACTGATGTTTCAGGACTATGCCCTGTTCCCGCACCGCAATGTCCGAGAAAACATCGCGTTCGGGATCAACAGGTCGAAAGGCGGACGTCGCTCGGCCTGGATTGAGGAAGCCCTTGCCGCGATGGGCCTGACGAAGTTTGCCGATGCCTATCCGCACACACTCTCCGGCGGACAGCAACAGCGCGTGGCGTTAATCCGCGCGCTGGCACCCGGCCCCAATATCCTGCTGCTGGACGAACCCTTTTCCGGTCTCGATGTGACCCGCCGCGCCCAGATCCGCACCGATACACTCGAGTTCGTCAAGAAAACCGGTGTCGCCACACTGATGGTTACCCACGACCCGGAGGAAGCAATGTTCATGGCAGATCGGATTTTCGTCATGAACGAGGGCGCCGTGGTGCAGGACGGCTCTCCGGTCGACCTCTATTTTCAGCCCGCAAGCGCGTTCGTTGCTGAGCTGTTCGGCCCCGTGAACCGTTATACCGGAAAGGTACAAGGCGACGTGATTGAAACCCCGCTCGGCCAGTTTCCAGCCGGCGGGGTCGCAGCCGGCAGCGCCGCAGAGGTGATGATACGGCCAGAAGCCTTCCGGCTTGCCGTCGAAGGCAGCCGGCCACAGGCGCTGCCCGGCGACCCGGACAATCTCGTCATCGCACCTGCACCGCTTGAAGTGGTCACGGCGCGCCCGCTCGGCCGCTCCTCGTTCGTACAACTGAGGCTCGGCGATGGCCGGATCGTCGAGACCCGTGTGCCCGGCACATTTCTTCCCGGGGCCGGATCGTTCGTGCAGGCCGGGGTCAATCCCAGGCTTGCGCATGTGTTTGGTGTCACGTCGGCCGGGTAAAGTTTGCCGGGCACTGCTTTTTTTACCCGGTCTGGACTGGCTCCGCCTCCTATCCATCAATAAAAATTATTATATAACAATAACTTAATGCCGACCCAGAATTGGCATTGAGTTTGCTTGATAACGTGGAAGGACAAATGTGCGCCATTGCCGGCGCCGGGTACAAAAAGAGAGCACGTTCCATGAGCGGATACGGTCCATTTCAGCCATCGACCCTGGGCATGAAGTCCCAATCGCACCGTTTGAACACGATCGGTTACAACATCGCCAACGTGAACACCGGTGGTTTCAAACGGACGGACACCCAGTTCGAAACGGTCCTGAGCAAGAATTTCTTCGCGCAAAGCGACACCGGGGGCGTCAAACCTTATGCTCGTGCAACCAACGACGTGCAAGGCCTCGTCACGCCGACGAACAACAACATGGATCTCGCTATTGTCGGCAAGGGCTTCTTCGCCATTCAACCCGAGCTGACCACCAGCAATCAGATATTCTATACCCGCGACGGATCGTTCGCGATCAACACCGTGGATGGCCAGACCAGCACAGTGACAGCCGATGACAACAGCACAATCACGGTCGCCAACGGCTATCTGGTGGACAAGAACGGCTACTTCGTCCTTGGCTCACCGGTCAACGACGACGGCACCTTCACGTCTTCCGCAGCGGCACCGATGCGCGTGGACCAGTATGCGTTCGTCGACCAGGGACAGCCGACATCGACGGCCCTGCTCGACTTCAACCTGCCGTCGACATCGGAGTTCGGCGACGATACCGAGACCTATACGCTGACCACCTATGACTCGGCGGCTGCAGCACGGCAAATTGCGTTCGATTTCGTCCCGATGCTGGCGGACAACGAGTGGCGCGTGAACATCCGTGCAGACAACCTCACCTCATATACGCTCGGGCCGTCATCAGCCTTCTCTCGCACCTCTGGCCTGGCCGCTGCTACCGGATTGGCTTTTGATTCCGAGTACGTCTTTGACACCGCCGACAACTCCGTACGCGTCATCAACTCAGGAACCGGCGATTCAATCGGCAATGCATTCTCCAGCTTCGTCGTCGGCGACCAGATTACGTTTGCGGGCACGGCATCGAATAACGCCACCTATACCATTTCTGGGATTTCCGCCGACGGTGCCCGGCTGACGCTGCAACAAACCGTCACCGCGGAGTCAACCGGAGCCCTGGCATCAACGGCGACCTCTGTCGGCAACTTGAGCACCCCGATGACGTTTGATTCACTCGGCCAGCTCTCGTCGAACGGCACACTGAATCTGACCATGAACTGGGATAATGCAGAAACTTCGACGATTGCCATCGACGTAAGTTCCATGACCCAGTTCGCGGGCGCCTTTACACCGAACAGAACGTCTCAGAACGGGATCGGCATCGCCGATCTTGCCGACCTCTCTTTCGACAGCGCCGGAAATGTCGTCGGCACATTCAGCGACGGGACGCAACGGACGATCTATAAGATTCCTCTATATGATTTCACCAATCCGAACGGCCTATACAGTTCAAATGGGATGATATTCGAGCAGACACCGGATTCAGGCCAACCCGTCACCTTCTTTGCCGATGAATCCGGCAAGGCAGAGTTCCTGCCCGGCGCGATCGAGATTTCTAACGTCGATATTGCGCAGGAATTTTCGCAAATGATTCAGACCCAGAACGCTTACAACATGAGCGCGACCACTTTCAGAACCATTGATGAAATGACGACAGTTGCGCGCGACCTGAAGGCGTAACCCCCCCGCTCCGATGATCCATGCATTGTGCGCAATCGCACAGATTCCCTTCGTTTCCGGGGATAATCTTTATGTGACCAGCGTTTCCAGGCAAAGACCGGCAAAAGTTACCCAGCAATGCCTGACTACGGCAGAAATCACCAGGAAGCGACAGGCGAATAGAAACATTAATACATTGATTTTAAAAGATTTTTTCGGATTCGAACTTGGCACGATATTGGCATCGTAATTCGCAATCGGTTTAGCCGCATTTATGGCAAATGACGAAAACGGGATAAAAAACGATGAAAGCCACCAGCAACCGCTTCCGCAAAGGTTTGATCAGCACCGCGCTGCGCTGCACGCTTGCAGTCGCGATGCTGGCCTCGGCCGCGATGCCCGCAGCCGCCGCGTCGCGGATCAAGGATATCGTCGATTTCGAGGGTGTCCGAGACAACCAGCTGGTCGGTTACGGTCTCGTCGTCGGCCTCAACAACACCGGCGATACGCTCGCCGACGGACATTTCACCAAACAGAGCCTGCAGGCGATGCTGAACCGGCTGGGCGTCAAGCCCACCGACGCCGGTCTTGATTCGGAAAACGTCGCCGCTGTCATGATCACCGCCAATCTGCCGCCGTTCGCCCGTCAGGGTTCGCGCATCGACGTTACCGTCAGCGCGTTGGGCGACAGCTCAAGCTTGCTCGGCGGCACGCTGCTGGTGACCCCGCTTCTCGGTGCCGACGGTGAAGTCTATGCCGTTGCCCAGGGGCAGGTCGCGGTCGGGGGTTTCCAGACCCAGGGCGATGCCGAAACGGTCACCAAGGGTGTACCGACATCGGGCCGCATCGCGAGCGGGGCGATCGTCGAACGCGAAGTTCAGTTCAATCTCGCTGGCATGAGCAAGGTCAAACTGACCCTCCGCAACCCGGATTTCACCACGGCGCGCCGCGTCGCCCAGGCCGTGAACGCATTCCTCGGTACGGCGGCGGCAGTGCCGAGTGATCCGACCACGATTCACCTGGCGGTGCCCGACAGCTACCGCGACAACGTCGTCAATCTGCTGACCGATATCGAGCAACTTCGCATCGAACCGGACCAGCTGGCGCGCGTCGTCATCGACGAACAGACCGGCACCATCGTCATGGGCGAAAACGTTCGGATCTCCAGTGTCGCCATCGCCCAAGGCTCCTTGACGATCCGCGTTACCGAAACCCAACAGGTTTCGCAGCCCGGCCCGTTCGCGGAAGTCGGCGACACCACCACGGTCAACCGCACCAACATCGAAGTCGACGAAGGCGAAGACAAACGGCTGACCGTTCTGCAGCCGGGCGTGACCCTGCAGGAACTGGTCAACGGCTTGAACTCTCTTGGCATCGGGCCGCGCGACATGATTACCATTCTTCAGGTGATCAAGACCGCAGGCGCCCTTCAGGCCGAAATCGAGGTGATGTAATGAGCGACCTCGCCTCCCCCGATATTGGCATGCAGCTCAGCGCAGCGCGATACGCGCAGGGTGCCAGGCCCGCTGCTGCGAGCCAGATGAGCCTGCAGCGCATGAAGGAAACGGCCGAGGATTTCGAAGCCGTGTATCTGGCCGAGATGCTGCGTCCGATGTTCGCAAACATCGAAGCCGAAGCGCCGTTCGGCGGCGGGGCCGGCGAAAAGATTTACCGTGACATGCAGGTCGACGAGTACGGCAAGGCAATCGCCAAGGCCGGCGGCATCGGCCTCGCAGACAACATTTTACGTGAGATGATCAAAATGCAGGAGGGCAAGTGATGGATGTTGCCAAACGAATGACCGATCTGGTGAACGTCACCACGCGGTTGATCGACGTCCTTGAGCGCGAGAATGAACTCCTGCGCGAGCGGCGTCACAGCGAACTCAACCTGATCCTGGACGAGAAGGAAACCATCGCCCGCGTCTACCAGGCGCGCATCATGGGGCTCGAGGAAAATCCCGGCGTTCTGGACGATGCCAGCGCAGAGGACCGTGACCACCTTCGCGAACTGGCGAGAAAGGTCGATACCCTGATGGACCAGAACGCCCGCATGCTGGAAGTCGCCATGGCCGTTTCCAAACGAATCGTCGATCTGGTGGCCGAGGCGGTCAAGGACGCGCAACCGTCAAGCGGCGCCTACTCGGCCAAGGGAAACACCGTTGGCGCGGCGCAGAAAGGCGGCTCGATGTCGCTGTCATTGAACGAAACGCTGTAGAACGCAGTATAACCGCCACGAAAGGCGACGCACATGGGTACGCTCACACTTGCACTGAGAACCGCGCAAAGCGGGCTGCTAGCCAACCAGCAGGCCCTCGATGTCACGTCTAGAAACATCTCCAACGTCAACACCGAAGGGTACTCCCGAAAGGTCGTAACGTTCGAGAATTCCGCGCTGGTCGGCGCCGGTTCCGGGGTCAACATCTCGGAAATCATGCGTAGCGTCGACGAAGGGCTTCTCAAGAGCGTCCGCATCGAAAGCTCGGAACTCAACAATCTCTCGGTCCAGGATACGTTCTGGGACCGGTTGCAGGATTTATTCGGCACGCCAGAAGCGAATACGTCGCTCAGCCACACTATTACGGAATTTGGGGAGGCGGTTGAATCCCTCGTCACGTCGCCCAACAACGCGCTTGAGCACACCGAGGTCGTACGCCGCGCCCAGGACATGACCGAACAACTCAAGGAGATGTCGCTGGCGATCCAGGAGCTTCGCCTGCAGGCCGATCAGAAGCTTGCCGATGTCGCGATCGAGATCAATTCGTTGGTCAATGAAATCGACACCCTCAACGACGATATCATCGCATCCGGCTCGGTAAGCCGGGAAACGTCGGACCTCAAGGACCAACGGGATCTGAAAATTTCCCGGCTCTCCGAATTGATCGATTTACGTTACTTCTCGCGCACCGACGGCGATGTGGTGATCTTTACGACCAGCGGCCGCACTCTCGTCGACACGGTGCCGCCGGCCGTAACACACCTCTCTGCTTCGGCGGTGACACCGACGACGACCCACGCCGAAGGAGACTTTGGTGGCTTTTTCATCGGTGTTTCAACAAATCCCGCCAACGATGCCACGGAAGACATCCGCGACGGGCAGGCGAAGGGATTGATCGACATTCGGGACTCGGTCCTGCCTAACTTGCAAAGTCAGCTTGACGAACTCGCATCAAAGCTTCGCGATACCGTCAATCAGGTGCACAACCGCGGCGTCTCGTTCCCGGGCGCGACGGATTACAGCGGCACGCGCAATTTCATCGACCCGACGGTGCAAAAGATTTACCTCGATCCGACCAACTCCGTCGACGATGTAACGATCGCTCTGTTCGATACAACAGGCAACGAGAGCGCGCACACAACGCTGAATACCATCATGACCAATGCCGGCTTCTCCTCGCGCGGGTCCGGCAACGACTGGCATATCACGGACATCGCGGCGACGATGCAAAGCTGGCTGAGAAACAATGGTGCCAGCGGGGCCACGGTTTCCGCGACCTCGGGTAAATTCAACATTGCCCTGAACACAACCTCGGTCGGCCTCGCGTTCCGCGACGAAACCGCGACCGCAGACGGCTCGACAGTCGGTGACGCAGCCATTTCCTATGACGCCAACGGAGATGACGTGGTCGATGAGACCGCGACGGGGTTTGCGAACTTCTTCGGTCTGAACGACTTCTTCGTCGACAACCTGGCCGACAACGTATGGGAAACAGACGTGCTTTCCAGCACGTACGCCGTCACCTCGTCCACGGCGTCTACACTGACGTTTCGTGACGCGGCTAATGGCGTCATCAACACGCTAACCCTGAGCGCGGGGGACACCCTGTCGGATATCGTGACGGCCATTGCCAACGACACCACGCTCAACCAGCTCATTACCGCGGACGTTGTGCCCGACGGGTCTGGCGTAAGGCTCAGAATTTCGCACAATAACGGGTCCAGCATGCAAATCACACAGGCGACCGGGAACACGTTCCTGACCGATACGGGCATGGATCTCGCCGACGTTCGCGTCTCATCGACGCTGTCTGTCCGCACGGACATCATCAACACTCCGTCAAAGATTTCGGTCGGTGCGCCGCAGTGGGATTCGACGCTCGGGGTCTCGGGCGAATATCTGATGAGTGTTGCCGAAGACACGGTCGCCGTCGCCCTGGCGCAAGCCCTTAACGGCTCTACATCTTTCGACGTTTCGGGCGGCTTGCCGACATCCGCATCGACCTTTGCCGAGCGCGCCGCGTCGATCATCGCGACGAACGCCACGCTCGCCAACACACATGAACGGAACTCGGACGCCCAACGATCTCTGACGGAGTCGCTGGAGCTTCAATTCGAATCGGAGCGCGGCGTAAACCTTGACGAAGAGATGGCAAACCTGATCGTATTCGAGCAGGCATTTGCATCGTCGGCGCGTATTATCACGACGATCCAGCGCATGTTCGACGCCCTTGAGCGCGTCATCTAGCCGGCCGGAGACTAAGCTATGTCACGCATTTCCAGCTACGCATCCAATACGACGTTGATCAACCAGATCCTGCGCACCCAGGAGCGTCTGTTTGATCTCGAGACCCAGGTCACCAGCGAGAAGAAGTCGCAGGATTACCGGGGCATTTCGATCAATTCGCAGCGGCTGGTAAACCTTGAGAACACCAAGGCGCAGTTGCAGCGGTTCATCAATAACAACAACGTCGAAGATGTGCGTCTCGGCATCCAGGAAACGGTTGTCGAAGACATCCGCGAAACGGTCCGCGAGTTTCAGGTCCAGTTGAACAGTTACGCGAACAGCGACACCAAGGATGAGGAAAAGGTCGAGGAAATCCAGGCTGCGGCCTACCGCGGTCTTGTCAGCTTGCAGAACCTGCTGAACACCGACGTTGCCGGTCGCTTCATCTTTTCCGGCTCGCGCGTGGGTTCGGAACCCGTCGAATTCGGGGTTACGTCCATTTCAGCGTTCCAGCAACTTTACGACGGCTTCAACGTCAAGGTACCGACAACCCGGAACGCCGTATTGGAGAACTTCTCCTTCAGCCAGGACGAAAACAATAAGGCCAGCCAGTTCATCAACCCGGCAAATTTCCTTTCCTTCGCGCAAGATGGCGACGGCGTGACGACCAACGGCGGCAACAGCACGATCACGGCAACGTCGGCGCTGTTTTCCAACCTGACGGCCGGTGCAACGATCGAAGTGACGAACACGGCATCCAATAACGGCACTTATACGGTATCCAGTGTCACGAACAGCGGTCGCACGATCGAAATCGTGACAACAATGCTGACGGATGAGTTAAACCAGGCAGCGGCATCGATTCAGTACCGCGACCCGACGAACGATGCGATCGAAAAAACCCTTGCAGCAGCACAGTTCGGTGATCTGACCTTCAACCGTGCCGCCAACACAATCGTTGCCAGTGTCGCGAACTCGCTTAGCGACATTCCGGTCGGCGCGCGCATTACGGTCGCGAATTCCACCAGCAACAACAGCACGTATACGGTCGCCAGTAACAACGGCACCACGATCACGGTCGAGTCCAATAAACTGACCGACGAGGGCCTTGGCGCCGGCAACAACTTCTTCGACTTCTACCCCGGATCACAGGTTGTCTTTACCGCAAATGCCGGGACGAACGACGATACAATCCAGGTCCAGACCAACGGCGGTGGCGGTGCCGTTCCGGATGTATTCAACGGGCTCGGGATCGGCGACACGGTCACATTTGCCAACACGGCCTCAAACAACGCCACCTACACGATCAATGCCATATCCACCGATGGCTCGACAATCACCGTCAACGAGACGGTTACCAATGAGACCGATACGGCAGCGACAGTCACGGGATCCAACAGCTTCGCGTACACTGTCGGCACGCAGATCGACTTCAATGCCGCAACGGAAACGATTGAGATTCAGGATTCAGGCGGTACCGCCGTGGCGGGTGCGGTTTCCGATTTGCAGGTCGGTATGTCGATCACGGTCAGTGGGACCACCAGCAATAACGGCACATTCACGATCGCCTCGATCGCCGCCAACGGATCGTCAGTCACCGTTACCCAGGACATTACGGTGAATGAGACCGATGCCAACGGGGCGCGCATTCAATCCTTTGCCGCTTCCGGCACGATTGCTGCCGATCCATGGTATTCCGGGGACAGTATCTCGACGACACACCGAACCAGCGACCTCAGAAGCTATGAGAACGATCTGACCGCCATCGACCCCGCTTTCGAAAAAGCAGTCCGCGGCATGATGATCATCCTTCAGGGCGCGTACGGCTCGTCCGGCGGACTGGACGAGAATTCGGATCGTATCTCTCAATCAAAGTATCTGATCGAAGCATCCTTGGAATTTACCGTGAGCGGCACACCGCCGTTCGGCACCGAGCTCGAGGGCAGCATTGAACAGGTACAGCAGGATATCGGTTTCAATCAGGTCTTGATCAGCAATCAAAACAAACTGCACCAAGACTTCATCGGGTTCATCGACACATCGGTTGCAGACATCGAAAATGCGGACCCATTGGAGTCCATTACACGTCTACTCGATGACACCAGGTCCCTTGAAGCCTCCTATCAGGTCTTTTCCCGCGTGCGCCAACTGAGCCTGACTAATTTCTTGTAATAAAAAGATAAAATAGGTCTAACGCAAATCCGGAATTGATCGACTTTACCCTGTTCCCCACAACGAAAACTGTTATGATAGCAAAGGGTCTGTACTTATGGATGGTTATGCGATGAGTTCTCAACAGAGCAAAGTGAAAAGCTACGAACGCGTACCGCAGGGCGGACAGCCCGCCCAAACGGAGGCGTGGGCTCTGCTTGAGGCAGCAAGCCGTATGGCAGCGGCCATCGTCAGCGGCGATCCATCCGAAAAAGAAACCAAGGAGCGTATGAAGACGGCGCTACGCCTGAACTGGCGCTTGTGGACCATTTTTCAGGCAGAACTTCTCGACGAAAAATGCAGCGTTCCGGACGAGATACGCGTCAACATGTTGACCCTCTGCCAGTTTGTAGACAAACAAACCGTCAAAATTCTCGCGGGGCCCACGCCGGAGATTATGGTACCGTTGATCGATATCAACCGGAACATCGCAGCCGGCCTGATGAACCTCCCGGAAAAAGAGCCTGAGCAGGATACAAAGCCGGCGGAGCAACCGGCCGCGCCTCCCGAAGGGCAGCAGGTCAAGCTCGACACCGAAGCTTGATCCACTGCGGGGGCGATCACGGTATGACCGCAATTTCTTCTTCGTGCATCCTACGACGTACTGACCACTCCTCCTTTCAATACGTTTCTTCGATCAGACCATGACGGACGATTCTGAAGACGAAGAGTATCTGGATCTGCTGCAGGATATTATCGACTTGCAGCACGCCGGCAACCTGCCTGATGCTTTGAATCTCATTTCGGATAGTCTGGAGAACCACGGTGAAAAATCCGAACTGCTTCTGCTGACGGCCGTCTGCAGTTATCGGCAGAACGGTCCCGGGCAGGCCATCGAATTATGTGAAAAAGCGCATCAAATCGACCCGGAATGCCAGGAGGTTGTCGATAGCCTAGCCGTACTGAACACCGTCACCGGTAACATTCACGACGGCTTGTATTACGCGAAGCTCGCGACAGCGCTTGCACCGCACCCTTACATTCCGGATTTGCTTCCACCGGAGTTCCAGAGTTTCTTCGAAGCATTGGCCAATGCCTCGCCCTCGCGGCACTATCTCGACGGTCTCTACATGTTCAACGGCCGCCGGTTTGCCGATGCTGCACGTGAATTCAAAAGTGAACTTTCCCTGAAGCCCGACAACCTCGATGCGCTCAAGAAGCTCGGGCATTCACGTTTACACCTTGACGAGACCGAGTCTGCGCTCGTGACGCTCCAGCAATATGCCGACGCGCGCCCGGAAGACGCTGAGGCGCTGGCACTCATGGCTCTCGGTAAGAGCAAATTAGCTGACTTCGATGCGGCATTTGAACTCTGCCGCGAAGCTGCTGAGAAGACCCCGGGCTCCGTCGACGTCCTAATGCAAGTGCTCGAAGTCGCGAAGTACTTCGATGGGGACCTGGCTCCCCAGTACGAAAACTTCGTCGCGATGCTGAATACTCTGGTTGCCGACCTTGCAGCGGATATAGAGGCCCCGCCGGCCGGCAGCTACAAGAAACCGGGTGACCCCGTTCACGTCGCGCTTGTCAGCAATGCTTTGTACGCGGGTGATCAACACATTTTCGTGCTTCCGATAATCGAGAACGTTAATCAGAAAACCGTCGAGCTTACCGTATATCAACAGTCGCCGACGGGCGGCCCTGTATTTCAGGAATTCAAAGCCAAGTCGCCAAATTGGCGTCGTATCGTCGACATGGACGATGAGGTTCTGGCGCTCGTCATATCGCGCCAGCGAACGGACATCCTGGTAGATCTCTGCGGCTTCTCCCGGAATAGCCGCCCAAATGTGTTCCATGCCCAACCGGCCCCGGTCGTAACCAACCTTTTTTGCGAGCCATTTGGTTTCAGCGCGCCCGGCACAAACGTCATCGTTGCCGACGAGGCGACAGTTGCGCAGGACCAGCAGAATGCAACGGACGGCCAGACGGTGATCAAAACCGATGGCGGCCTGTTCATGTTCGACGCGCCACAATTGATGGGCGAGGTAAAGCCCCTGCCCGCCGCGGAAAACGGGTTCATTACCTTTGGCGCTCATTGTAATCCGCAGCAATTCTCGCCAAGCACCATTCGGTTCTGGAGCGAAACCCTTAAAGCCGTCGACGGCTCAAAACTTCTTTTAGGCAATGTTGCCAACGTTTCGCCGGAAACCCGTACGAGGGTACTTTCGTTGTTTGCGGACGCTGGCATAAAAGACCGTATCAGCTTCCTTGAGACGATCGTAAAGGAAGGACCCGACCCTACATTCTTCAACCGTATCGACATCTTCCTGGATGCGACGCCGGTCAATTGTACGGTACCGCTTTGTCATGCGCTCTGGATGGGCGTGCCAGTCGTCACAGCCAGGAGCTCACGACGAAGCAGTCTTATTGGTGCGAGCATCCTGACTTCAGCGGGCAAAACCGAGTGGATCGGTAATGACATCGAAGGCGCTGTGGTTGTCGCCAGCGAACTCTCAACCGATACGGCGGCGCTCGCTGAAAATCGGGCATCGCTGCGCGACACCGTCAAGGGTTCCAAGCTCATGGATAAAGTCGGTTATACGGAGAAACTGCTGACGTCGCTTTTGAGCACGATCCAACAGCAAAACTAGGCCTCTTCGGCTTCCTCGTTTTCCGGATATTCTTCCTCGATCTGGTCCTCTGCTTCCTGCAAACTCCGATGCAGGCCTTCGAACGTTTTGATTTCATGACCAATCAATTTTTGGGTCAACTTCAACCCCTTGTAGATTCTGCCACTATCGACCGCGGCGAGGATTTCGTCACCGATCTCCCTCGCGCTGGGCGCAGCAGTCATGTAATCGTCGAGAAATTGCCGGAAAAGCGACAGATAGTGATCCTTCTTGTCGCTAAAGATGTATGCGCACTGCAGCGCGAAGTATACACGCGCCGCCGGTGTACCGGTTTCAGCCTCCGAGAGGATTTCTTTCTCTCGCAGAATAGCGGCTTCGTTATGAATCAACAGGCTCGCATTGTGACCGATATTCTCAACCACCGCGCCGTTGATAACCATCTTGTCGCCAGCTTTAAAATCTAGCTTCAGGGGCATTATCTACTTCCTTTTCTAAGAAGTGCCTATTCAAACACCATACTGAGTGGCGTCCCGAAATTAAATGCTTAAACGAAACAGACCGTTCAAATACTTTTCGCATCACGGAGGCGCTTGAGCGCGTCTGCAATCTCATCGACGACGCTACCCCATTCGCCGAGTGACACCTGCCGAAACAGTCGCATAGAGTTATACCAGCAGGTCGTCTGTCCATGACGCCCCCATCGCCAATCCGCAATCGTCGGCAACAGCGTCCAAACCGGGGTGCCGAGCGCTCCCGCAAGATGCGCAGGTGCGCTGTCGATGGTGATCAGAAGATCCAGTTTGGACAGAATATCCGCGCTATCCGAAAAATCCCTGATTCCCGGCGCAAGATCCTCGATCTGATCCACCCACCCCAGATCGACGATTTGCTGCGCCTCTTCACCGACCTGCAAGCTGTAGAAGTTTATCCCGTCAATAGCGATGACATCCTCGAGGCACGACAACGGAATACTCCGGAATGCATCATTCTTGTGAGCTCTGTTTCCCTGCCACACCAGTCCGACACCAAAGCCTTCGTTCGGGCGGAACGTATCCTTTGGCGCCGACACGTAGCCGTCTTTTGCAGGTATCGTTTCCCGATCGGTATTGAAAATACGCGGCAGGTCCATCATTGAAATCTGAAAGTCACAAATGGGGACAGGGCTTCCGTCCATCCGGTGAACGCCCGATATCCCCGAAATGGTAGCAATAAGATCGGCAACCACGGCTGCACACCGGCAATGCACCTCTGCGCCACGTTGCTTGAGCGGTACGGCGTATCGGGCGAACTGGATCGTGTCCCCCATGCCCTGCTCCGCGAAAATGAGTATCGATTTACCATCCAGCGGCTCACCCTCCCATAAAGGTACGGGGAGCGGTGGGCGAAACCTCGCATAGGCGTCCGTTCTAAAACGCCATGAATACTCACGCCAACCCTCGCTGTATTGTTCATTGGTCAAAAGTGCGACCCCGAGATTGAAATGTGCTTCGGCATGCTCGGGTTCCACGGCAATTGCATTTCGGAATTGTTCGATTGCTTCATCGCCCCTCCCCAATGCCTGCATGGAATCACCGGCATGAATTTTTGCCGGCACGTAGCCGGGGTTTGACGCCAGAATCTCTTCCAGCATGTCGAGCGCATCCTGGAAGCGCCCCTGGCTTTTCAATGCTTGCGCCTGGAAACATCGAGCTTCGATGTTGCCGGGATCAATGGCCGTTACCCTGGCATACTTCTCTTCCGCCTCGGCAAACCGGCCGAGGTTGAAAAGAACGCCGCCCCAAGAACTTAGTACGTCTGGATCGTCCGGCCTGATCGCGTCCATCCTCGCGAAAACCTCAAGGGATTCCTCTTGTTTGCCGAGACTGATCTGAGCGCGGGACATCGCATCCAGCACCGCAAAACCCGCACCGCCCTGTTCATCGGCGGTGCGCGCCATCTCCAGTGCCTCCTCGGTATCACCCGTGTTCAGGTAGATCGCAGCCAAACTGCCGTAAGCTTCCGGAAATTCCGGTTGGTTATGCAACGCACGGTGAATCATGCGGATTCCCTGGATCATGTCGCCGCGCTGGCATGATACAACACCGATCAGGTGCAGTGCGTCCGGGTCATTACGGCGGATCTTCAGGATCTCCTTGTAAGCGAGCTCGGCCTGACCGATCTTTCCCTCGGCATGCAGAGCGCGCCCCTTCTCCATCAACGCCGCGATATCAGAGTCCCTATCCGTCATACAGCATGTTCTTCCACGCATCCGGGCCGGATGCGATAAAATGCGTTAAAGAGTTTGAAGATTACCTAGCCACACCTAGAGTATATTACAATGAAATCACAGCGCATCGGAATCACCTGGCAACTGACGGACGTGCACGGGTGGGGCATTTTCGGCCTCAACGTGGCGATGCAGTTGGCACAGCATGGTCCGGTACCGCCGTTGATCATATCACCGCCCTACTTCGTCGCTGCGCCGGCAAGGGTGCGCAGGGTCCTTGGCCCCTATCTCAAGGAACAAGAAGCGATCCTCAAACAAATTGAATCGCAACCCGGTCAAGCCACTATAAATGAGGCTCTATTGTTGCATAGCCTGGGCAATGCCTTTCTGCATTCACCGATCACCGAGAAAGTGCGCGGTCACGCCAACATCGGCTTTATATTCTTCGAGAACGCGTCTCTCGACGATGCAGCGATCAAGCGGGCCGGCTACTACGACAAGATCATCGCAGGCTCGAGCTGGAATCGGGACGTCATCAGAGATCATGGTTTCGAGGCTGCTGCCTTTGTGTCGCAGGGCGTCGATCTCGAGCGATTTAAACCCCGCGAGAAGGCTGGCCATTTCCCCGGTCGGTTCGTCGTTTTTTCCGGCGGGAAGCTGGAACTTCGCAAGGGGCAGGATATTGTGCTCGAGGCATTCAAGAAATTTCATGAACGCCATCCTGATGCGCTGCTGCTGACAAATTGGCACAACGTCTGGCCGGAAACGTTCGCAGACCTGATACGTTCGCCCTATATCGAGACAGCGCCCACCGCCGATACGGACGGCAATATAAGCCTTCAGGCGTGGAGCCAGGCCAACGGGTTGCCTGCAGGCGCACACATCGACGTCGGCCCGGTCCCGAATGCGAAGATACCCGAAATAATGGCAGAGGCGGATGTCGCGCTATTCCCCAATCGCTGCGAAGGGGGCACCAATCTCGTTGCAATGGAAACAATGGCGAGTGGTATCCCGTGCATCCTGTCTGCCAACACCGGTCATCTGGATATCATTTCCGAAGGCAACTGCTATCCCCTCAACCGACAATCCGTAGCATCGGCAGAGATGGACCCGTCGGGCATCTGGCGTGACTCGGATGTAGAGGAAGCGGTTGAAGCGCTCGAACAGGCGTACACCGACCGCGAGGATGCCAAGAAACGAGGAGAAGCCGGCACCGGTTTCATGCAAGGCTTGTCTTGGGCGAACCAGACAACTGCACTGATCAAAGAACTGGAAGAATTTCTTTAGATCGCCGCAGAAGAAAGTGGGGCGCTCTCTTGCAAAAACGCCGTCATCTTCGCGACGGGTGCTTTCCAGTCGTAACGTTCTTGGGTGCGGAAAAGGCGCATCGTCGGGTACCACGGCGTTTTCGGTCCGTCGAGCATGTATACCCAGTAAGGGACTTTAGCGGTAAGCAGCCAGACGGGCTTGCCCAGCGCGCCGGTCAAATGAGCGATCGAAGTATCAACCGTGATTACAAGATCGAGACAATCTACAAGTGCCGCGCAATCAATCATGCGCTTGGTGTTGCCGTCGATGCTTGCTGTGATTTCTGGAAAGCGAATGATCTCACCCGGCACCCCGGGATCGTCGAGCTGATCAACACCGGGACCGGCCTGAAGGTTGACGAACGTGTGCCGGGTTTTCAGAAGCGGCCATAGATCCTGGAGCTTGGCCGACCGCTCGGCATCGCGCGACTGGGATGGGTTTCCTTGCCATGCCAGACCAATCTTCAAGCCTTTGTCAGGCAACGCAGAGCGCCAGTAAGCACACCACTCCGCATCGGCGCGCATCCATGCGGCGGGCGGAATAGTCTCGGGGCGTGTATCGAACAGTGCCGGCAGGCTCAGCAAATCAGCATGCATATCGAACGGCGGCAGTGCGTCGCCATACTCGACGACGTCGACAGTCGCGCTCTCCAGGCTACCAAACAGGTCACGAAAGCCCTGGAAAACCAAAAGTACGACCTTGTCCGCGCGCGACGCCAGGACCGGAATGTAGCGCGCGCACATGATGGCGTCTCCAATTCCCTGGTCACAGTAGACCAATACAGTTTTGCCTGTGACAGCGTCTGCCGCCGCACTCGTCATATAAGGCTGCGTCAAAGTCGATGTGGAGCGAGTGGCGTACTCTGGATCTTCGAGACGCTTCATATAGTGCGGCCAGGCTTCTGCATAATCTCCACGACGCAACAGGAACTGCGCATATTGATAGTGCGCATGTGCGACCGGCCGAGGACGGGACGTTAGTTGTCGAAAAAGCTGTTCCGCAGCGAAGAAGTCTCCGTCATTTTCCAGTCCCACCGCCCGATGCAGAGCAGCTTGAAAGCGCGCGTCGACGCTCATGAAACACGAGCGCCAGCCGGCGGGTGATAAGCGAAAATGACTGAAAAAAAGCGCTGAGGCCGGCGCACGAAAATGCCCCGGATCAGGTAAAGAAGTTC
The DNA here is from genome assembly GCA_965262415.1 of Rhodospirillales bacterium. Taxonomy (GTDB): domain Bacteria; phylum Pseudomonadota; class Alphaproteobacteria; order Rhodospirillales; family Casp-alpha2; genus UBA4479. The sequence continues at coordinate 1,761,840 of OZ253533.1, forward strand.
AGAACCGACCCCGGCTCCGGAACTGGCGCGGTTAGCGCCGAGTTCAACTGCGTGGCAAGTTCCGAGTTGATCTCGAATGACAACGAAATTGCCCGCAAGGTATTCCCAAGATCGATCTTGAGGTCTTCGATCTCCTGGTTGCGGCGCTCCGACTCTTCGAAGGTCAGCGACAGCAACTCGGCATCGACGACGGAAAATTCCGACTGCACCTTGGATTCAAGGTCCAATGTGGTGGTGATCGTGTTGGAGGTCACGGTCGCGGCGACACTGGCCTCGTTGATGAACGCATCGAGACTGTCCAGCAGCCCGGCATTATCGACGTCCAGCGAACCGGCAACCGGGCTGAGCGCCTCGAGATCCGGCACCGCGTCCTTGAAACGCGGGATGATATTGCCGTCATTGATATCCGGATGCACGAACAGGAACAGGTCACTCACGCGCGCGGCGATCTGGTCGCGGAGTTCCGTAAATGCGGTCACTTCATCTGCCGTCACCGTATTGTCGTCGGCGATAATCTGACGAAGAGAAACCAAATCCGTCTGGATCCGGTCGAGCTGCGAGTAATTGTTCTGGTTGTTGACGCGGTACTGCTCCAGCACCGGCAGCGACGAGGCCAAACGAGCGGAATCTTCCTGCAACGCGTTTATGCGGTGCTTGAACGACGCTGAGCCCTCAATCTTATCCACTTCGCTGTTGAAGCGTTTAATCAGGGTATTCTGGAGATTGTTGAACTGCACCTCAAAGCCCTGCTTCGCAATCGCCTGCGAGATATTGGCCAGTTGGGCGCTGATCGTATCGACCATTATTCTAACTCCGGATCACGGCATTCTTGCCTTGTAGAAACATAGACCAAAACACGCCAAAAAGCCATAGTTTCTTTGGTTTTCAGCAGTTTTGGCATACATTCGTGAACGTGTTGTTAACCTTACATGGGTAGCATTTTTTGCTCCCAATTGTGAATTTTCAGATTAAAAACTGGTGCCGAAATGTCTTTTGATTACCCCGAGACACAGGAAGATCGCGACAGGCTTCGTGAACACAATCTGCGCGTTTTCGACACCTTCGAATCCTCAGTTGCCAAATCATTGCGGGCGCACGTACCGGCATCGAAACTTGTGTTTGACGAGGATGGCCAGCCTGATCTGGAGTTCCAGGGTAAAAAGTTTTACGACGGAAAATACCACGAGTTCGTGGACCGCCAGTTCGAGAGCTTCCTGAACAATCCATTTCGGTTCTCTCTTTCCATTCCCCAACCCTCGCAACTGGACAATTACGGCGCGGACTTCCTGACAAACGTACTGAAACGCGCAACCGTCGAAGAGAACGTGGAGTTCGCAAAGAATTATATCGATATGAAGACGTTTTTTTCAGTCGTCTTCGGCGTCGGCCTCTGCGGGCACATCAAGAAAATTGTCGAGGTTTCCGAGTGCACGGCAATGTTCATCGTCGATCCAAACCTTGAAAGCCTGCACCACTCGCTCGAAATTTTTGACTGGGAACCAATCTTCGAAGGCCGCCGGCAAAAACGCGGCAAGATCATCTTCCTGATCGGCGATGATGCGATCTTTCAGTTCGACAGCATTCGAAACTACGTGCGCCTCGTCAACACGCCGGCAGTCGACGGGATGCTGCTTTACAAGCACTACAACAATCCGTTGTTCGACGAACTCTCAAAGAACATTCGGGAATCCGGAGACCTCTTTCTAGCAGGGCTTGGTTTCTATTCCGATGAAACCAACATGCTGAAGCACTCGTACCAGTTGCTGTCAGACGGCACGGCGCACATCTATACACAACGCAAAGACCGTATGGAGCAAACCCCATGCTTCATCGTTGGGTGCGGCCCGTCACTTGACGGCGATCTTAAATACATTCGCGAAATGGCCGATCGGGCCGTCGTGATCTCCAGCGGCTCGGCCCTCGGCCCGCTGTTGACGGCAGGCGTGACACCGGATTTCCAAATCGAAGTCGAGAACATCGGCATCCTTCCGATCATGCAGCACGTCGCGGAAACGTTCGATATTTCGGATATCTGCCTCGTTACCTCGACAACCGTCGAGCCCGAGATCGTCGACTACTTCAAGCGAATCATCTATCACTTCCGGCCGGCGTTGTCGCCGTTCCACATCCTTTCCAATGACCCCAGGAACACAATCCCGTTTCACGACCCCTCTGTCGTCAACTCTGCATTGGGATTTGCCCAGGACCTGGGTTTCCGGGAGTTCTATTTCTTCGGCTGCGACATGGGTACACGCGATGCAGACATGCACCATGCGAAGAACTCGTACCATTTCAAGCCCGACGCCCAGCTACCCGACAACGATTTTTGCATTCGCGTTCCGGCAAATTTCGGCGGCAACACCTTTACCAGCAGGGGCCTTGCCTGGGTAAAAGCCCATATCGAGTCCGCCATCCGCTCTGCCGGACATGGGCGTCGGTATTTCAACAGCAGCGACGGCGCGCTGCTGTTGGGCACGACGGCAAAGTTCGCCAAATCGATAAAGCTCCCGGAACTGTCTTCCGACGATTTCAAGTCTGATTTCGTGCGCGACGCTTATGAGGCCGCGCCCGTCATGGATCTGGAGACGTTCAAGTCCCTGTGGCGGCAGGATGACTTACGCACGATCACCGACCAGGTGTTTGAGGAATTGCATGACATCGTACAGAACGCAACGTTCCTTGAGGACCGGGACTACCTGCGCGAGATCAACCGGATTGTAAATGACGGGCAAACACCGATCGAACGCGGCGTAGGCACCTGGATACGCGGCACATTACAAATGATTCTTCTCGCGGTTGAATTCTATTGCAATCGGATGAATACGCCGGATTCCAGCATCGGCCTTGAGGAAATCATCCGCGAAGAGTTGCACAATACGCTCGATATTCTGCACGAAGAATCCCAGAAATTCATCGATGCGCGGCCATAGCCGAAAGATCTTCGGCAATCCTTCGGATTGGGTCGGACCAGTCACCGATCTGACTCTGGCGATAAAGACGCATGCTCGCATACCATCCCGTATCGGCACGGCCGAGCCCCCAACGCCAATCCGGCACGTAAGAAATCAGCGTCCATACGGGGACACCCAACGCGCCGGCAAGATGGGCTATCGACGTGTCGACCGTAATCACAAGATCCAATGCCGAAACAATTGCTGCGACTTCGTCAAATGGCAGTGGCGTGTCAAACACCTCTGCCGGACGAAGGTCCGCATCCATTGCCGCCAGATCCGAAACGGCCTTTCCGACCTGAAGGCTGAAGAACGTGCATCCGGAAACCGATAGCATTGGCGCTAGTTCACCAAGCGCCACGGATCGTTTCCGGTCCGTCTTGTTGTCCGGGTTGCCGGCCCACACAACTCCAATACGGCGGTGACCTTCCGGCGCCGTCAATGTCCCGTTCCAGTGCGTGCGCCGACCTTGATCCGCATGCATGTATGGCCCGGGACAGGGAATCGTTTCCGGCACCGTTCCAAAAAGCCCGGCCAAACTCAATAGCGGCACCTGGTAATCGCCCGTCGCTGGCGGGCCGTCCGGTGCCGCGACTGCATCCACACCTGCGATATTGCTGATCAGCTCGTGCAGCACGGTAGCGCATTGTATGATTGCTTTCCCGCCGGCGGCTTCCACTGCAGTCGCGTATCGCGCAAACTGGATCGTGTCGCCCAGTCCCTGCTCGGCAAGCATGACAACCGTCTTGCCCTGCAACGACTCAACACCCGTCCATCGCGGAATGCTGCCGGGAACAGCAGGATCGGTTCTTCCGGCCACCTTGTTGCGTAATTCGAAACCTTCCCAGCCCGCGGCATACTCTCCCGCAAGCAACTGGTTCAGACCCAAGTGGTATCGCGCCGATACGTTTGCCGGGTCTTTTCTGAGGCACCGCCTGAACAGTATGGCGGCTTCGTCAAAACGGCCCAGTTCATTCAAGACTGTGCCAAGATTCAGTGCCGAGGCCAGCTGAAAACCGCCAATTCTGAGCGCTTTCCGGAACGATTTCTCGGCCTCGTCAAATCTCCCGGCGCTGGCGCAGGCGATTCCGAGCGAATCCAGCACGCGTTGCTGACCGGGATGCAAGCGATATAGGTCATGAAGGAGTGCAATGCCGTCGTCGAGATTCCCCTCTAGCACCTGCACCAGCCCTATTCCGATCTCGGCAGACAAGTCACCCGGCAATCTCGCGAGAATCGTCTCGAAGCATCGCCGCGCCGTCTGATTATCGCCACGTTGAAGGGCGCGTTGGCCGGTGGCCAGGACCTCCTCGTACGTATGAGAACTCGCGTTCATGCAGGATGGTGCTCGGGTGTCATTTGGTACGACGACATATCTGCTGATCGTAGCAGAACATGATCATACACCGGCAAAAGAAAACGACCGCCGCATTGCTGCGACGGTCGAAATTCTTGGTCTGTCTTTCAGCCGGTAATATTCGGCTGAAACCCGTAGGCCTAGGCTTAACGGAAGAGACCCAGGATACCCTGTTCGGCCTGACCAGCGAAGGCCAGAGCGGAGATACCCAGCTGCTGACGGGTCTGCAGGGCCAACAAGTTGGCGCCTTCCTCGTTGAGGTCGGCCAGGGTCAGCTTGCCAGCACCCGTTTCCAGGGTGTTCACATAGGCTTCCGTGAAGTCGAGACGGGTCTGAAGCAGAGCCACGTTGGAACCCAGCGTCTGGGTCCGCGCACGAAGCGTGGTCAGAGCCGCGTCAAGTTCCGTGGTCAGCGCGTCAATCGTCGACGTCACACCTTCGGTCACGTAGTTGTTGGTGTTGGCGGTGACGTTGAGCGTCGAACCCGTACCGAGACCGGTCGAGATGAACGTGCCGGTCGTACCGATACCGGAAACCGGCGCCACCGAGGTGATGCTGATGGTCAGGATCTGGCCCTGCGTCAGTGTCACCGTATCGGCTGCCGTCGTGTCGATCGCCAGACGGAACGAAATTGCGGCGGTACCGAAGGAAATCGTTGCACCGCTGTTTTCAGCGTACGTCACACCGGTACCCTGATAGGTCACGGTGATCGTGTTACCACTTTCGGTGGCGAGCTGCGAACCGGCGGCGTAGTTAAAGGTCGTGTTCGTACCGACGGCAACTTCGTCAATGCTCAGACCGGTTTCCGAGTTAGCCGTTGCCGAAATGGTCAGCTGGCTGGTGGTTTGGTCGGAGAACGAAACGGAAAGCGTTTCCGTTGCGTTGTCGATCAGGTTGGTACCCTGATAGGAAGCATCGGCAGCCAATTCGCCGATCTGCGAACGCAGCGTACCATACTGCGTGATCAGGTCAGTGAACTGCGTGCCCGTCGCGGACTTCAGCGAGGATGCAACACCTTTGAGCTGACGGACGATCGCTTCGATGCTTTCCAGACCACCAAGAGCGGCGGTAACCGTGGAAACGCCCTGGTCAATACCGTCTTTCTTTTCGTTGAAGTCGAATGCGCGGTCGCTCAGCGACTTCGCCTGGAAGAACGACACCGGATCATCAATGGCGCTCGCAACTTCAAGACCGGTCGAAAGACGGCCCTGCGTACGCTCGACGAGGCTGGTGGTGTTTTGAAGCGAGAGAAGGCTGCTACGTACGGCAGCTGAGAGAGTAACGTCAGACATTAAAACAACTCCTTTCTAGAGTTCCTGAATTTCAGCGAGATATTCTTACCTCGCACTCGAAAATCCGCGGACGGACCCTTCGAGTAGATATCCTGATACCGGAATCAATTTCCGATGTCAAAGGGAATCGACTCTTTTTTAGGCACTGTTACGGTTAATACGTACAACGCCCGCTTTTACGATAATTTGACAGCGGACCGATTCATGGACATACAATAAACGGATTTTAAGTGTTTTAGCGCTAAAAACGGCGCGTTTTAGCCGATATTCGGTCACACTTGGATACATGTCCCGAGAACTGGGACGGGAAAAGGATCAGAACGATGGCTGACAGAGACAAGGTCGAACATATCGAGTCCGTTAAATACACGGATGTCGAACAGGTGCTGACCGAGGAATTCGGTGACCGCTTCGGCGAGTACCGCAAAAATTACCGCAAAAGCCTGAATTATGACACCAACGGGTATATTCCTGACTTCCCGTTGACCGTCTCGCTCGAGTTCGTGAACCGCTGCAATCTGAACTGCGTGATGTGCTACACGATCAATCACGCCGACAAGAAAGCAACGCTCGACCTCTCGCACATCGAAACGATGATGGACGAGTGCAAGGAACACGGCCTGCCCGCCGCCGTCGTCGGCATGGGATCTGAAGCACTTATATATAAAGGCGTACGCGACGCCATTGCTGCGGTCCGCAAGGCTGACGTAATGGACCTGTTCCTCGGCACCAATGGCGTGCTCCTGACGGAGGAGCTTTGCGAGTTCCTGGTTAAGCAGCGTGTTGCAAGGATCGAGGTGTCACTCGATGCCGCAACCCCCGAGACATACGAGATAATCCGCGGCAAGAACGAGCTGGAACGGATCGAAGCGAACCTCCAGAAGCTTATCGAAATCCGCGAACGAGAAGGCTCCAAATTGCCGGTGATCCGGCTCTGCTTCTGCGTTCAGAAGGACAACCTTCACGAACAGCGTGCCTTTCTCGATAAATGGCGCGGCCGTGTCGACTACATCGACTTCCAGGAAATGGTGGATTTCGGCGGTGTTGACGAATTGCGCAAACTGGGCGAACAGGCTGCTAAACCGGATACCGAACTGCCGGCGCCGGAGAGCACCTATTGCGCCTACCCCTTCAACAGCCTGCATGTATGGTCGAATGGCGATGTAACGCCATGCTGCACATTTTTCGGCAAAGCGCTGGTGATCGGTGATGCACGGGAACAGTCCTTGAAGGAGATTTGGGACGGCCCCGAAATGGCGGAAATCCGTACCCAGTTGCTGACCGGCAAGCTGAACAAGGTCTGTCACGCCTGCCTGACCTGCCGCGACAAAGAGAATTTTGCCGTTGCCGGCGAAACCGCCAACGCGGAAACCGTTCGCGAACCGGAGAAGGAACTGGTTTGACCGCCTTTACGAGGGGAGAACCTCAGGCGAGTGGCGGGATCTCAATCGTGACCGGCGCTGCTGCGCCGTTCACATTTTCAGCTTCAAGCGTAGCTGTATAACGAAGACCGGGCTTCAATCCATCGATCAGAACAGCATTGTCGGCGGGGACATGCCATTTGGTGATTCTCGTCGTGGGCAAACCGGCGGTTTCGCCGTCGGCCGACGTCAATGAAACATATAGGCGCGCCGTTTCATCCATGCCGATGACACGTACGGAAATCTTTGCCGCCTCTTCGCTTCGTGATGCGACAGTCACCGAGAGAACACAAGGCACGCCGGTTACCGGCCGCAAAATCTCCACCACATCACCCTCGAACACACCATCCTCATTCTCAGCCACCAGCTGCGCGTACAAAGTGCCGCCGCCGTCCAGCCCGGCAACAGCCTCCGAAAACGTAAAATCTTCACCGGACGGAATGAACGGCAACCCTTCCCCAAACACCTCGAATGCATCCAGGCCGGCCATGTTCGCACGCTGACCGGACTTGATCCGCAGACGCACGAATCGCCCCGTGACCGGAGCCTCCAGCACAATGGCGAGGATCAATGCGTCGGCAACGCTCATTTCTCCCCACGGCATGGGATCCTCGGGAATTGCCTCCATCGTGCCTTCCCATACCTCGGTAAACGTGTTGCCATCCTCGGAAACCGCGATTTCGATGGCGTGTGACGGCACGATCACATTCTGATGAACCTTGAAAGCCGTTACTTCGGCCTCCCCACGAAGACGCCACACAAGATCGACAGGTTTTTCCGCCGGCACGGCCACGTGCCAGGCATGTTCGATATCGCCGAGAGTCCCGTCCGTCAGGCACCCCGCATCATCCGGGCCCTCGACAAGCTCAGCCTGCTGGTCCGGCCCCAACAGAGACCGCGAGCGATAGGTCAGTTCAAGCTCTGCGATCTCCAGACTGCCCTCCGGGGTGTCCAATTCATTCCCGCCGATAAAGGCGATGCAGAAGTTACCGCCCATATTCTCGCGCTGCAGATCCTGAATGGGCGCGTACGTATAGCGCAACATGCCATCACCCATTTCCTCAACGTTGCTGCCGCAGAACGACCAATCCGTCGACAGCGCGGGCACGTCGAAGGTGAGCGTCCGCCAAGTGCCGTCGGCGATGAACGTCTCAGCATGCTCGGCCGCGGTTACAGCCCAGGCACTGAGATCGTCATACTCGTCTGGAAAGACAGCCGTGCCGGTGCGGCCATGCATCCAGATTACCGGTGAAAATGCCCGCGTATCCATGTCCTCTGAACGGTATTTGACAGTCACCTGTGCATCTCGAAGATCGACGGCCTCGCCGGGGTATGCCGGCGTCGGCATCATCTCCGGTGCGCTGTCACCCGCGACCAGGCCGCGCCGTTGGGCATGGTTAGCCCAGCCAAGCAACAGGTCGATGACGCCGATCCCGTCCCGGTGATTACGATCCTTACCGAAAGGCGCCACGGCTTTGATGTAAACCATGGGGAACTGCGTCGTCTGATCTGGCTCTGTCACCGAACCAGCGCTCAGGTTAAGGGCATTGATACCGATCCGTTTCAGGAAATTCTCGGCGGTGTCGCGCGTTCGGCCGCACCGCCCAGCCGGCATGTCGCGCGGCTCAGTCGTTTCCGTCAGTTGGTCCGGCGCCGCGCCATACCTGAAGTAATATCGGGTCGGCTGGGTAAAGCCGGCAAGCCGGCCGTTGAGCGCAACGCCATCCAGGCCAATCGGTTCGCCCGGCGCAGTGACGACCGCAAGGTCGTTCTCGGCCACTTTCCGCGTCCCGACCGGCGCCGGCGGCCGTGCCTGCTTCAATGCCGACAAAGCGTCCGTGACTTTTTCACTCAAGCCCGTTTCGCTGAGGGATGTGAAGGGGTGCCGGTTTTCGAAATCGAAAATGGTGGGCAGTATCGACGGCTGAAAATGAAAACCCTTGTCGACGTTGGCACAGGCATCGGTCCAGACCTTTCGCACCTGATCGTACTGCCGCTTATAGTAATAATAATGTGCCAGCATCATGTACCCTGACGGGTCGTCGGCAAATTCCCGTATGTACGTCGTCAGAAGTCGCAAGGCATCGCGCTCGGAAAGACCGTCGAACTTGACCTGCCGGTACGTGCTAAAATGGAAACTCAGCTGCTGGTAGATCATCCGCAGATAGCCCACAGCACGCGGATAGTTGCGTTGCTGGATAGCCCCCATCATCGAGGCGTAGTGTTCGTTGACCAGCTGATAATCGTCGACCATCGGGACAGACTTAAATGGAGGGGATGGAATTGTCCACGGCAGGATACCATATACGGAGCAAATGTGGCCTGAACTCTGCAACTAAATCGTTAACACGATTTATACTCATCCACTGTTATCCTAGGTCTCGGTCTTACAGACTGATGCAAACCAAAACCGAAAACCGCGGCACGCACCGTCGAGGCGCGCCGGAGATATAGAATGCAGGAACAATCGTCATTTTTTAGCGGTGACGTCTTCATCATTGCCGAGGTGGGCAACAACCACGAGGGCGATTTCACGCTGGCGCAGGAGATGGTCGGCCTGGCTGCCGAGACAGGTGCTGATGCGGTCAAGTTCCAGACCATCGTCCCCGAGCGCTTCGTCAAAAGGAGCGACGAACCCCGGTTTTCAACGTTGAAGAAGTTCGAGTTCACATACGATCAGTTCACGCAGCTTGCGAAGCAGGCGCACGACGCCGGCATCAAGTTCCTGTCGACACCGTTCGATTTGGAGAGCGCGGCGTTTCTCGGTACGATCTGCGACGCGATCAAGATCGCATCGAGTGACAACACCTATTACGACCTGATCGAGGAGGCGGCGAAGACCGGCCTCCCGATGATCGTCTCGACCGGCCTCGCCGGCGAGGCGGAAATCCGCCCGGGCGTGCGTATCATTGACGATGTCTGGGATGGCAAACGGCTACCTGGCGATGTCGGGTTGCTGCATTGTGTCAGCAACTATCCAACCACGGCAGAGAACGCGAACATCGGCGCCGTCGCAACGATCGCAAGGACATTCCCACGCCGCACGCCAGGGTATTCTGACCACACCATCGGCATCGAGGCGGCAGTGCTCGCGGTCGGCGCCGGTGCACGGATCATCGAAAAGCACTTCACCATCGCCAACGATCATTCGGATTTTCGCGATCACCAGCTTTCCGCGGATCCGGCGACAATGAAGCGCCTCGTGGAAGAAGTCCGCGCCGCCGATCTGATGATGGGACGGGGAAATCTGGGCATGGCCGACTGCGAGAAAGAGATCGCTCCGCAAATCCGCAGATCCATCGTTGCCGCACGACAGCTCGACAGTGGACATAAGGTGACGCGTGCCGACCTAAACTGGACCCGGCCTGGCACCGGCATGCCCCCCGGCGACGAGCATGAAATCATCGGCAAGCGCCTGAAAGCGCCGATGGCCGAGGGCGATGCTTTCTCGCCCAAGAACCTGATCTGAGGACGGCAGCCGATGTGCGGCATTGCGGGCGCCATAGGCCCCAGCCCCCTGTCGGCGGATCGTATAACCCGAGCGCTTCAAACCATGCAGCACCGCGGCCCGGATGCAGACGGGAGCGCGACGTACACTGTGGGCGATAATAGTGTCACGCTCCTGCATACACGCCTCGCCATCATCGATCTCGATCCACGCGCCAATCAGCCGTTCGAATGGGACGGCATCGCGCTGACATATAACGGCGAAATCTACAATTATATCGAGGTTCGCGACGAGCTTCTGATGCTGGGTCACACGTTCACGACCCAGTCGGACACCGAGGTTCTTGTCGCCGCGTACCGGGAATGGGGCGCGGGATTTCTCGACAAACTGGACGGCATGTGGGCTTTCGCGTTGCTGGATACGAAACACGGCGAAGTTCTGCTCAGCCGAGACAGGTTCGGCGAAAAACCGCTCTACACCTGGTTCATCGACGGCACGCTTTATTTTGCTTCCGAGGTCAAGACACTGGCGGCACTGGCGAACCGCAAACCGGCGGTCAATCATAAACAGATCCGCCGTTTCCTGGTCAATGGCTACAAGTGCCTTGGCAAAAGCGGGCAGACCTACTTCGAGGGGATCGATGCATTTCCCGCCGCAGGCTGCGCAATTGTCAAAGGACCTGAGAAGCCTGCCGCCGCCCCATACTGGCAACTTTCGACAGCCATCAGGGAAACAACTTTTGACGAGGCGGTTTCACACACGCGCCGACTGCTGAACCGTGCCGTGGAAACGCGCATGCGCGCGGATGTGCCCCTTGCCTTCTGCCTGTCGGGCGGAGTCGATTCCACCGTACTTGCCGCCATTGCCGCCAAGGAGCTGGGACGCGACATCCACTGCTTCTCGATCATCGATAGCGACGAACGCTACAATGAAAGCGCCAACATCGACGTCATGGTGAAGCACCTGAACTGCAAACATCATCAGGTCCATACATCGACATCGGGCTTCTTCGATCGCCTTTCGCGACTCGTCGCCCAGCATGACGCACCGGTCGTCACCATCAGTTATTACCTGCACGCATTCCTCTCTGAAGCCATTGCCGACGCCGGATACAAGATTGCCATTTCCGGCACCGCGGCCGACGAAATCTTCACCGGATATTACGACCACTATTCGATGTGGCTGGCGGCAATGCACGATGTTCCCGACACCGACTTCGAAAGTCTGGTGGGAGCGTGGAAATCAGGTATGGGTGCACACGTACAGAACCCGGGGCTTCAGGACCCGCTTGCCTTTGTCCGCAACCCGGGCCAACGCGATCACATCACACTCGACCGCGAGATGTTTTCATCGTTTCTAACCGTCCCATTCGATGAACCATGGACGGAGGGCACGTATTCGAACCAACTGCTGCGCAACCGCATGGCCAACGAACTGTTCACGGAGGCTGTGCCGGTGATCCTGAACGAAGACGACCTGAACTCGATGATGTTTTCCATCGAAAACCGTTCACCCTATCTGGACCGCGCCCTGGTTGAATTCCTCTATAGCGTTCCGACGCGCCATCTGATGGGTGAAGGCTATGGCAAACGCATCCTGCGCGAAGCCGCGGCAGGCATCGTGCCCGATCAGGTTCGTCTCGATACCCGAAAGCGCGGGTTCAATGCATCGATCAATTCTCTTGTCGACCGCAACGACGCCCTGACGCGAGAGATTCTGCTGGCGGATAGCCCGATCTTCGACATCGTAAAACGCAGTGCCATCGAAGAATTCCTCGCGGACGACATGGCGTCGAATAGCTTCTCCAAGTTCCTGTTCAGCTTCATATCCTGCAAGCTATTCCTTGAGCAGCAAACCGCATGACGACCGTCGCCATCATTCAGGCACGCCACACCTCGTCTCGGCTCCCGGGAAAAATGATCCTGCCGTTGGCCGGCATACCGGTGATCGAACATATCGTGCGCCGTGTCGGTGACATAGAAGAGGTCGACCGGATTTGCGTCACGATCCCGGAAGGCAGTGCACAGGCGCCCCTTGCCGATGTCATCGGCGGCATCGATGGAGTTCATATTTCGCGCGGCCCGGAAGAGAACCTGCTCGCGCGTTTCACTATCGCAGCGCACGAGACAGACGCCGATGTCATCGTTCGCCTGTGGGGCGACTGCCCGGCCGTCGACCCGGTCCTCGTGCGGCGCGCGCTCGATGCATTCAAGCGTGAAAAAGCGGACTGGGCATATCTAAGTGATAAAAGCGGATGGCCACTCGGCAGTGAATGCCAGATCATCCAACGCGACACGTTGGATACCGCGAACGCCGAGGCCTGCACTGCAACGGATCTCGAAATCATAACGACGTGGCTCGACGCCCGTCCTGAACATTTCCGGAAGTTATCGGTTGTTCGGCCCGGTGCGACAGGCCAGAGCCCGCTGGAAGTTCTTCTGGATACAGGAGCTGATTATACGAAGTTGTGCAAAATCTTCGACAGGCTCTATCCTCACAATCCGCTGTTCAGCATGGACGACATTGAGAAACTTGCCGCGGATGATCCTGCGCTGTTCCGGGCCAGCGCTTAATAAACGGTCAACGATCGGCTGCTAATACGTTTAAGGTTGAGAAGAATGCCGGGAGGCGCAGGTTGAAAAAACTCTATTTTCATATCGGCAGCGGGCGTTGTGGATCGACGCTGATCCAGGCGTTGTTCAACGACAAGATGGTGCGTGAGATATTCGCCAATCATTCGCGAAACTATGACCCACAGGTTTATCTCGATACCGGCATGATTTCTCATGACGATGCCTTTATCGAGGATCACTGGGGACCGATTCGAGAGAAACATTTTGAGAAAATGAAGTCCGCTGGGGTCGATGGCTTCTTTATCACCCAGGAAAACCTGCTCGGCATGCGCTCCGGAAAGGACGACCAAAACATCTGCAAGGTGAACTGCGAGAAGATCGCTTACCTCTCCGAGGGTTTCGACCCGCATATTATCGTCATTATCCGCCGCCAGGATACGTACATCGAGTCCGTCTACAATCAGCGGCTCAAGCGCTACGAAACCCGGGACTTCGAAACTTTCACGAAAGAATTCCCGCGCGACAACTGGCATTGGGCGGATAACATCGACGTTTATTCGAACTACTTCGGCCGCGACAAGATTACCGTCGTGCCTTTTGAACAACGGGTGTATGAGGGTGCTCCCTATCACGGCTTTCTGGATGCCGTGCTGCTTGCGATCGGCATTACGACGCGCCTGCAGTTCAACAATCTGCCGGTTGCAAATCCGAGCATCGCCCTCCGCGGGCTTGAAGTATTGCGTTACGCGAACCACCACTTGAGCCAAGAAGAAGCTCACAAACTCGCCAGTTGGCTTGAAATGAACGTGCAAAAGGATCCCAAGGATCCACACAAACTGATGAGCGATAACGTCCGGGCCGGGATTCTCGAGTTCTTCAAGGAGTCGAATGCCCGGCTGTGCGACGAATACCTTGCCGACTACCCGGCGGCAAAAGCCTACTACACCGGGGAGGCTGCGGCGTGAATACGGCGACCCTTGGCGTCGCGGTAATCGGCCTCGGGGTCGGCGAGCAACATGCCCTGGCCTTCAATGCCGATCCCCGCACCGACATTCGATGGCTGATTGACTTGGATGAAGTCGTCGCGAAGGACGTTCGCGGGCGCATTGGCGTTGGCGAGACGGCAACCAGCTTGACGAACGCGCTTGAAGATCCTGCTGTCGATATCGTCTCCATCGCCACGTTCGATCACATGCATGCGGAACAGGTCGTTCGATGCCTCAACGCCGGAAAGCATGTGTTTGTCGAGAAACCACTGGCGCGCACAGCCGAGGAACTCGATACGGTTATCACCGCCTGGCACAAGTCCGGGTGTCCTCACATCGCTTCCAACCTCGTATTGCGTGATGCCGAACTGTACCGCTGGCTGTCCTATGAAGTGGCAAGTGGGAACATGGGCCGCATATATGCCATCGACGGCGATTATCTATACGGCCGCCTCCACAAGATCACCGAGGGCTGGCGCAAGGACGTCCCCCAATACTCCGCTATCGAAGGCGGAGGCATTCACCTGATAGATCTGATGTTGATGCTTGCCGGTGAGCGCCCGAACAGCGTCGGATGCGTCGGCAACCAGATCGCAGCGGCAGGCACTGCGTTCAAGTACGACGACTTCATGGCGGCGACCTACACCTTCCCGTCCGGTCTGATCGGCCGCATCACGGCTAATTTCGGATGCGTGCACCGGCACCATCACGTGATCAGGGTGTTCGGCACCGAGGCAACCTTTATTTATGACGACGCCGGACCCCGTCTGCATTTGAGCCGTGACGAAGACAAGAGCGCCACGCAATTGAATCACGACCCTCTGCCGGCGTCCAAGGGCGCCCTGATTCCTGCCTTTATCGACGACATCGTTTCAGATGCCGATCCGGCCGCCACGGCAATGCGTGAATTCGACTTGATCCGCGTAATCGCCGCCACCGACGCAGCACATGAACAGAATACAACCCTCAGCATCGAGTACGACTCATGAGCAACAGCCAGCCCAAGTATGACATTCCTTTTGGCCGTCCCTGGATCGACGACGACGACCGCAACGCCGTGATGCATGTCCTGCAAGGTCACGTTCTGACACACGGGCCCGAATGCAAGGGGTTCGAAGACGACTGGGTTGCCATGATGGGCGGCGGATACGCAGCTTCGACATCGTCCTGCATGGCATCGCTGCATCTGGCGTGGCTCGACATCGGTGTCGGTCCAGGTGACGAGGTAATCGTCCCGGCAATGACGCACGCCGCTACGGTGCACGCCGTCGCACTCTGCGGCGCCACGCCGGTATTCGTCGATTGCGAGGCCGGGTCGGGCAACATGACCGCTGACGCGATCAAGGCCGCGATCACCGACAGAACAAAAGGAATCGGTATCGTTCATTATATCGGCATTCCATGTGACATGCCCGCGATCATGGACGTCGCCGACAACGCCGGATTGCCGGTGGTCGAGGATTGCGCGATCGCTGTCGGATCTCGGATCGACGGCAAGCATGTCGGCCTGTTCGGCCATGTCGGCTGTTATTCGTTTTACCCGGTAAAGCACATCACCACCTGCGAAGGCGGCATGATCGTCTCGAAGGACGAGGAAACCGTGGCACGCATTGCCAAGTTCCGCGCCTTCAGCGTCGACCGCACGTATTCGGAGCGAAAGGTGCCCGGGATTTACGATGTTGCCGACGTCGGCATGAATTACCGAATGAGCGAGATGCAGGGGGCACTCGGCCGCACGCAGTTGAAGAAGCTCCCGGAAATCCTGAAACGCCGCAAAGAGAACTTCGGCGTATTGAAAGACGGATTGTCCACCATCACCGACATTCGCGTGATCGACGATCCCGATCCGAGATACACAAACACACATTACTGCCTTGTCGCCGTGCTCGAAGGGGCCCTTGGCGCACGCCGAGACGATCTCATTCTGGCGCTCCAGAACATGGGTGTCGGAACCAGCGTTTATTACCCTCACCCTGTGCGCAGGCTCACAGCATACAAAAAGCACTACGGCTATGATCATGGCGCGTATCCGAATGCGGAAGCGATCAGTGATCGCTCAATCGCGCTGCCGGTGGGCCCACACCTTGGGCCTGACGACATGCGTGACATAGTAGACGCCATGCAGACCGCAGTTGCCGGTTAGGAGTTACTTAATTAATGCATGGTAAATACTGAGTGATTTCTGTGCGCGTTTCTGATAGGGTTGCGCGTTCGATTGTGGTTAACGCCCCGTCGGACATGGCGTCGCTTCCCAGAAACGGGAAGGCAGCACTCAGAATGAGAGGTCTACTATGGCTCATAAACTAACCCCCGATCTTGTTAAGAAACGGATGGCTGGCGAGCGTGTGTCGCTTGTCGGCGGCGCAGGTTTTATCGGTCACAATCTGGCACTGGCACTACGTCATATCGGCGTCGAAGTGCAGATCGTCGACAACCTGATGCAGAACAACATGCTGGCCAATGTCAGCGATCCGGATATCGACGATTTCCGTCGGCAGCTCAATCACAACTTCCTGACCCAGCGCTTCGAAATGATGCGCAACCTCGGCGTCGTGATGGACAATGCCGACGCACGCTCGATGACCGATCTTGCTGAAACCCTGAAGCGCTTTCAGCCAACGAAAATCGTGCATCTGTCGGCAATTTCCAGCGCAGTCGACGCGAAGAAAGTCCCGGGGCACTGCTTTGACCTTCAACTGGTCACACTCCGAAACGTGCTTGAATTTACGCGCCTGTTCCCGAACGAGGTGAACGAAGTGGTGTTCATGTCGTCATCGACCGTGTATGGCGACTTCGAGACGGAAACCGTTGATGAGAACGTTCGCCCGCGGCCCTACGGCATTTATGCAAACGCCAAGTTCATGGGAGAGCGCCTGATCCGGACCTATCACGATCAGTACGGGCTTGGCATTTCGATCATCCGGCCCAGCGCCCTGTATGGCGAGCGATGCATCAGCCGCCGGGTCAGCCAGGTGTTCATCGAAAACGCACTGATGGGCAAGCCTTTGCTGCTCGAAGGCGGTGGCGACGGTCGCCTCGATTTCACGTACATCGAGGATCTGACGGACGGTATCGTTCGTGCCATGGCATCGACCGCCGGCGCAGGCTCCTCCAACACATTCAACATCACTTTCGGCAACGCACGGACTATCCTCGACCTCGCGAACGTCGTGAAATCCGTGGTACCGAACGCGATTCTCGAGGAACGCCCACGCGACGTGATCAAGCCGATCCGGGGCACTCTTTCCACCGAGCGCGCCAGGGAGCACCTGAACTTCGTACCGCAGTGGCCGCTTGAGGTCGGTTACAAGCGCTATTGTGAATGGTACGTCGATCAGTGGGAGCGGACCCGCCATCGCATGGAATACAACTGAGCATTCGTTCGCTGGCGGTTGCCGCCAATATCGCTGACGGCAGCCCCTGCGACCGAAGCGCAGTCTCGGTTCCGGACGTCACATGATCGGTATCATCGATTACGGACTTGGCAATCTGCGCTCCGTTCTGGGCGCGGTTGAGAAACTCGGTCACGCAGGCACCGTCAGCGCGGACGCGTCCGTGCTTGCCGGTTGCGAGAAGCTGATCCTTCCGGGCGTCGGCGCGTTCGGCGACGGCATGGGGAAGCTTGCTGCGCGCGGCTTGATCGACCCGCTGACCAATTTTGTCCGGCTCGAACGCAAACCGATCCTGGGCATTTGCCTCGGCTTCCAGCTGCTCGCGGAAACCAGCGAGGAGTTCGGTGCACACGAAGGACTTGGCTGGATCCCGGGGCACGTGAAACGGATCAGGCCGACGGAACATACCCTGCGCGTCCCGCACGTCGGCTGGAATGACTTCAATATTTCCGGCGACTGCGTTCTGTTCGACGATGTGCCTGACCCTGCCTTGTTTTATTTCGTGCACAGCTACCATCTTGAGACCGACCCGGCGATCACCGTCGGCACCTGTGACTACGGTGCGCCGCTCTGCGCCGCTGTGCAGGCCGGGAACGTATTCGGCACACAGTTCCACCCGGAAAAAAGCCAGCAGCATGGCCTTAAGGTCCTGCAGAATTTCCTGGAGCGCGCGTGATGCTGAGAAAACGCGTCATCACCGTCCTGACATTGAATGACGGCACGTTGTTCCGGACCAAACTGTTCCGCCCGGACTACCGCTATACGCTCAATTTCGTCGATGCCTGGTCGGTCGATGAAATCGCGATCCTCGACGTGACCCGTGGTGACAATCCGGACCGCGACAAGTTCTTCAAGGCTGTCGCCGAGTTTGCGCGTACCTGCTTCGTGCCAATCTCCGTCGGCGGCGGCATCCGCGCCCTCGCGGATGTGGCGCGGTACATGGATGCCGGTGCCGACAAGGTCGTCGTCAATACAGGCGCGCTCAGGAACCCGCACCTGATCGAGGACATCGCGAATGCCTATGGCGCGCAATGCGTCGTACTGTCCATTGACGCCGCCAAACGCGACGATGGCTACGAGGTGATGTCGAATTTCGGCGCCGAGCCGACGGGTCATGATCCGGCAACGTGGGCGAAATACGGCGAATCCCTCGGCGCTGGCGAGATCCTGATCACTGCAATTGAACGCGACGGTGCGCTGCAAGGCTACGATCTCGATCTTTGCCGCGAGGTGGCGGAAGCCGTCACCATTCCGGTACAGGTTCTGGGCGGCTGCGGCAACTGGCAGCACATGACGGCGGCTTTCGACGTGCCGGGCGTGTCAGCGGCCTGCACCCAGAATATTTATCATTTCACCGAGCAAAGTATCGCCAGCGCGAAAAAATTCCTTTCCGGTAAAGGCGTGCCTGTCCGGGTGTAGGATGCCCGGCTATAATCGCGCCGATCTGGGACGGAACGGGGGCCAAGTTGATCAAGTTTTGCAAAACCTGCCTGATGCCAAATACCCGGCCGCGTATCGAGTTCGACGCGGACGGGGTTTGCAATGCCTGCCATACAGCGGAGCGGAAAAAATCCATCGACTGGGAAGCGCGCCGCAACGAATTTCTTGCCATGGTCGAGGAATACCGCGGCCACGACGGCCCATATGATTGCATTGTGCCGTGGTCGGGCGGTAAGGATTCATCGGCCATTGCCTACCGCATCAAGTTCGAATTCGGCCTCAATCCCCTGCTTGTCACGTTCTCGCCGCTGATGCCTGACCCCGTTGCGCAGCACAACCGGGAAGAAATGATCAAGCTCGGTTTCGACCAGATCATGGTGCGGCCGAACCAGAAAGTTTCCATGCGCCTCGCAAAGCGGTTCTTTACCGAACGCGGCGACCCGAAGATCCACTGGAACGCCGGCGTCAATGCAGTACCGGTGCAGGTTGCGGTCAATTACGGCATTCCGCTGATTTTCTATGCCGAGCACGGAGAGAGCGAATATGGTGGCCGCGTTTTGTCGGACGACCATATGAAGGTACGCGACTTCACCGAGGTCCTCGAGCATCAGATCGGCGACGATCCTTTCAACTGGATGGACGACGAAATCGGCGAAAAGGATCTCGCCCCCTATTTGTATCCAGACCTTGGACACGTTGAGAAGGTCGGCGTGAAGGCGCTTTATTTCAGTTACTTTTTCCGCTGGTCGATGCTGGAGAACTGGAACTTCATCAAGGACAAGATCGACTTCCGGACTGCGGAGACGGGTCGCACCGACGGCACGTTTACCAACTTCGACAGCTTGGACGACAAGATCGACAATCTTTACTACTACATGCAGTTCATCAAATTCGGGTTCGGGCGCTGCATCCGCGATGCCTGCCGCATGATACAGAACGGTCAGATGAGCCGTGAGGAAGGACTTGAACTGGTACGCCAGTACGATGCGGAGTTTCCGAAAACGTACCATGACGAGCATCTCGAATACCTGGGCATGGACGAGACCGCGTTCACCGAGATCGTCGACAAGCATCGTGATCCGGAAATCTGGGAAATGCGCGGTAACGCGTGGGAACTGAAACACCCACCCGAGTGAGGGCGCATAGATTTTCTTAAACATCGGGAAGGCAGAATGCATGACCATGAATGCGGCATATAAGGAAAGGAACGAGGCGGTTACCGCCGCCGACGATTTCCTCTCTTCGGCGTTTGGCTATTCCTGCCGATCGCTGGCCCTGCCGTGCGACATGGATTTGCTTTCGAGCGAGTTGTCGTCGACCCCTGCGCCGGCCTTCGTCTGGACGAAAGTCATGGATCGCGACGATCCGGCATTCACGCCCTTGAGCGCGCTGGGATTCCGTATCGCCGTCGAAGAAATCA
This sequence comes from Rhodospirillales bacterium, assembly GCA_965262415.1. Lineage (GTDB taxonomy): Bacteria > Pseudomonadota > Alphaproteobacteria > Rhodospirillales > Casp-alpha2 > UBA4479. Next base: position 1,782,120 of record OZ253533.1, read on the forward strand.
CGTATGAGCGTCCGGCCGACGGCAATTCGGGAAAACCATCGTCAGATACCGGCTTTGCTGTCCGCAAGATCACGCGGGACCGCGCCGCGCAAGAGAAAGCTGTCGCCGAGAAACTGGGGAATCTCGCCCGCGACAACATGACCACATCCCGTTTTCATCAGGATCCGCTGGTTCCAGGCGCCGTTGCCGGCGACATCAAAAAACGCTGGGCGATGAATTTCTTCACCGGCCGCCGCGGTCAGGAAATGTATGTGGCAAGCGCGGACGACGGCAGGATCGTCGGCTTCAATCAGGTCCTGGTCACGCGTGACGGCAAGATCATCGACCTGATCTGCACGGCGGCCGATGCCCGGCGCCACGGCGTTGCCCGCGCCCTCGTCGAAGCGATGTTCGAGCCGGACGTGAAGACCCGTGTGGGGTCACAGGCCAACAACACCGCCGCCGACGCATTCTACAAATCCCTCGGCTTCGCGCCCGTCGGCACGTCGCTCTGTCTTCACTGGCATGCCGGAGAAAATTCATGACCAAAGACACGTTCAATCTCTATCCTTGCGATCTTTGCGGGTCGACAGAGCTGGCGGAGGTCCCTTGCACACCGCACTATATGGCCGGCCGACCACTGCACGTATGCAAGGACTGCGGCTTCGTTCAGGCGGCCTATCGCCGCACCCCGGAAGCGCTGCAGAAAATGTGGGCCGAAGAGATTTACCGCGCCACCGACGAGAAAGTCAGCGACAAGACCTACACCGCCCGCTTGCCCGCAGTCGTCGCACGCCAGACGTTCGCCGTCGAGTTCCTCGCCGACAATGTCGATATCAAGGGCAAGAGCCTCTGCGACATCGGCGCCGGTGAAGGGCAGTTCCTGGAGATGCTGACGGTCCCGCGTTTCGGTATGGACGTATTCGGCATCGAGCCCTCGGCGGAGAACTGCAGCATCCTCGATGAACTGGATATTCCGAATTTCAATGGCACGATGGAGGAGTATTCGGCAAAGGATGACGGTCGAACCTTCGACGTGGTCAGCCTGATCTGGACGCTCGAAAACTGCCAGTCGGCTTCCGGGGTGCTTGCCGCCGCTCATGACGTCGTCACGCCCGGCGGGCATATCGTCGTCGCCACCGGATCGCGCATTCTGATGCCGTTCAAGAAGCCGCTGCAGTATTACCTGGGCCCGAACGTGGACGCCCACCCCTATCATTTCAGCGCCAACGCGTTGACGAGCCTGCTGCACAAAGCCGGTTTCAAGGTCATCGCGCACAACCGTTTCATCGACAACGACTACCTCGTCCTGGTCGGCGAACGGGTCGATAGTTCGGAAGGTTTACCAACGCCGACCGACGATTGCCACGAGGTGGTCGAGTACTTCGAGCGCTGGCACCGGGAAACCCAGACCCACTACGCGGACTGGTGAGCCGGAGAACCGCATGCACATACCGGCCCTGATCTTCGCCCGCATGGACTCGAGCCGGCTGCCCGGCAAGGCGATGATGCGTCTTGGCGACGCGCCGGTGCTGGCGTGGGTTGCGCACCGGCTTTTCCGCTCCCGCGAGCTGGACGGCATCGTCATCTGCACGTCCGACCGCACCGTCGACGATCCCATTACCGAGGTATCAGACAAGCTCCGGACCGGCTTGTTCCGGGGCAGCGCCGAGGACGTGCTGGGGCGCGCACTGGCCGCAGCCAGGTACCTGAAGGCAGACGCGGTGGTGCGCATTTCGGGCGACAGCCCGTTCATGGATCCGACCCTCGTCGATACCGTCGTCCGGCGCTACCGCGATACGTCGCCCGACATCGCGACCAACGTGCACCCCCGCACCTATCCTGCCGGCATGAGTGTCGAGGTGATCGCCACCGAGACACTGGAACGGCTCGACCGCGAGGTGAAAAATATCGCGGATCGTGAACATGTGACGACATATCTTTACGGCAACCCGGAGGGTTACCGGATCGAGAACGTCGCCGCACCGCAAAGCCTGCGCGATGTCGACCTTGCCCTGGATACCGATGCCGATTTCGCCCTCGCGACCTGGCTTGCGAGCGAAGTTCCCGTCGATGCAGACCTCGGTACAATTATTGCCGCTGCGCGCCGTTACGCGCCGTCCAGAGGAGTAAGCGCATCATGACCGCAGCGGATCGGCTGGCACTGCTGGGCGGCAGCCCGGTGATCGAGGCGCCCTTCACTGAATACACATCCATGGGCCAGGCGGAGGAAGACGCCGTCCGGCGCGTCGTTCAGTCCGGCTGCCTGTCGGGTTTCTTCGGCAGCCCAGGTCCCGAGTTCTGCGGCGGCCCGGAAGTCCAGGCGTTCGAGCATGAATGGTCGGCCAGGTTCAGCATAAAACATACGGTCAGCGTCAACTCGGCAACGAGCGGCCTCTACGCCGCCTGCGGCGCCATCGGCCTGAGCCCCGGCGATGAGGTCATCGTACCGCCCTGGACGATGTCGGCGACGGTCGCGGCCCCGATATTCTACGGTGGCATCCCGGTTTTCGCGGATATCGAACCGGAGACCTTTTGCATCGACCCGGTCGCCGTTGAGAAACAGATTACCGGCAAGACAAAGGCGATTATCTGCGTGAACCTGTTCGGCCATCCGGCACGGTTGCATGAGCTGCGCGCCCTTGCCGACCGGCACGGGATCTACCTGATCGAGGATAATGCCCAGTCGCCGCTGGGCTCTGAAAACAGCGTGCCGACGGGCTGTATCGGCCATATCGGCATTTACAGCCTGAACTTCCACAAGCACATTCACACCGGCGAAGGCGGTATGTGCGTAACGGCTGACGACGACCTCGCAACCCGCCTGACGTTGATCCGCAATCACGGTGAAAACTGCACGGACATGCTCAACGGCGGGCCCATCACCAACATGGTCGGCATGAACCTGCGTATGACGGAGATGAGCGCCGCAGTCGGGCGCGTGCAGCTATCGAACGTGGACTCCCATGTCGAGACCCGCGAACGCATCGCCAACCGGCTGACCAAAGGTTTACAGGGACTTGAAGGCCTTGCGCCGCCCGTGACCCGAGATGGCTGCCGGCACAATTTCTATGTCTGGATGCTGAAGGTTGACGAAAACGCGCTGGGCGTCAGCCGGACGCTGTTCAGTGAGGCATTGGCCGCCGAGGGGTTCCCGCACGCGACCGGTTATGTGGCACCGCTTTACCGTCTGCCGATGTTCAAGAACCGTATCGCCATCGGCCGTGACGGCTGGCCGTTCACGCTCACGGAACGCAGCTACGACGACCTTCACTGTCCCGTTACCGAAGACATGCACGAAAACAAGGCTCTGCTGTTCGAACCCTGCGCCTACGACCTGTCGGACGAAGATGTCGATCGTATGATCGCCGCTCTGCGCAAGGTCCATGCCGGGCGCGAACAGTTGAACGCACAAACTCCTTCGGGAGCGAGTACCGGCACATGACCCGCACCGTAGCCAGCATCGAGGCGCGCATGAATTCGACCCGCCTGCCGGGTAAGATGATGATGATGCTGGACGGGACACCGGCCATTGCCCATCTGGTCAGCCGCATGCAGCAATGCAAATACCTGGATGGTCTCGTGATCGCGACAACGGACAACCCGGCGGACGATGCCATAGCGGCATGGGCTGCAGAAAATCAGGTCCAATGCCTCAGGGGAAGCGAAGAAGACGTGCTGGCCCGCGTGCTTGCTGCGCAGGAGAGTATGAAGGCCGACGTGGTGGTCGAGCTTTGCGGCGACACGCCATTCCTCGATCCGGCGATCGTCAACCTGGCAATCAGCGCATGGCACGCATCCGGATGCGATTTCCTGACTACAGCCAGGGACCGCCAGTTGCCGGATGGCCAGGACGTGGAGATCTTTTCCATGGATGCGCTTCAGGCCATCGCAGAACGATGCACCGATGCGGAGGCGCGCGAGCATGTCTCGGCCCCCTTCTATCGCGAAGACCACTGGCAAGTGCAGGATTTTCGCGCGCCAGGAAAATGGAAGCGGCCGGATCTCAGGCTCGTGCTGGATACCGCGGCAGATGCCAACTTCCTGGGCACCCTGGCCGCGGCAACCGGCGTCCGCCATGGGCCGCTGTTCGGACTCGACGCGATACTGGAAACCTATGACGCTTCCGATGAACTGCAAGCGCTACAAGCAGCTTGCCTCGGAGCCGCGGCATGAGTGGTCTGCGCACGCTCGTTGTCGGCTTCGGCGCCGTCGCGCGCGGTCTCGCAACCGATATGAAGATGGCCGGATGGTTTCCGATTGCCACCCATGCGCAGGCCCTCAAGGCGGACGCGGGGTTTGACTGGATTGGCGTCGTCGATCCGGATCCGGCAGCGCGAAAAAGCGCTGAAGACGACTGGGGCGTACCGGCATTTGAAACCGTCGCCGACGCACGGCAACTCGATCCTGAGATTCTCGTGCTGGCCGCCCCGCCGGGCGCGCGGGCGGATGTCTTGGCGGCATTGCCGTCCGTCAGGGGCGTAATGCTTGAGAAACCGCTGGGCGATGCGGATGGTGCGACCCTGATCGCGGACGCTGCGACACGCGGCATTCAGGTGCAGGTCAATTACTGGCGGCGCGGCGACAAAACGATTGGCGGCCTTGCCGTGGGCGGCCTGAAGGAAAAGATCGGGGATGTTCAGGCGGCGACCGGTGTCTACGGCAACGGCCTCGCCAACAACGGCTCTCACCTGATCGACATGGTCCGCATGCTGATCGGCGAACCCGCTTGGGTGCAGGCAATCGGGGAGGCCGGCCCGGCATCAGGCGGCCCCGTCCGAGGCGACATCCACGTCGCTTTCGCACTCGGCCTTGCGTCGGGTGCCGTGGTCAGCGTGCACCCGCTGGATTTCTCGCATTATCGGGAAGTTGCGCTCGATATCTGGGGAACCGCCGGGCGTCTCGTGCTGCAGCAGGAATCGCTCGATATCCGGGTCATGCCGCGCGTCCCCAACCGGGGCCTTGAGAACGAGATGGAGATCGCCGCCGATCAGAGCGTCGTGCTTGAGAACACCGTCGCAGAGACCTTGCCGAACCTGTACGCCAACCTGCGCGATGCAGTTGCCCTAGGCACGCCGCTCGTGTCCTCCGGTCACAGTGCGCTTGCGACCGAACGTCTGATCGACGCGATACGGCGCTCCGCCGACAAGGGCGGTACAAGGCTCGCGGTGGAGGATGCATAAAGATGTACATCGCTGCAGTGATCGAGGACCCCGGCGCCGCCAACAGTCTTGTAGGCCTAACCGAGGCTCTGGCGGAAAAAGGGATCGAACTTCGGATCTATGCCACGGACGCAGCCTTCGATTATGCGCCGACGCTGGAACTCAGCGTAATCGACTTGTCCGCTCTCAAATTGCCATTCAGCGAAGGCGATCCTCCTGCCGCCATCCTTGTCGGAACGTCCGAGAATCCTGAAAGCCCTGTTTTCGGAATCACCGCCGCCGCACTCAACGCCGGCATCCCGTGTTTCGGTCTCATCGACGGACCAGCCAATGCAGTCCACCGGTTCCGCGGCACCGGAAGTGATCCCCTCGCACATGCGCCGGACTACCTGCTGGTCATGGACCCTGTCGCGAAGGATGCTTATGTCGATCTGGGCTTCGACACTGCGCGCATCGATATCGTCGGCCATCCGGCCATGGACCGGGTCCGGACACGACAAACGTCGCTCGAGTCAGAGGGCCGGGCAAATATCCGTGCGCGCCGGTTCCCTGGCGTTGCTGCCGACCGGTATTTGGTGCTTTTCCTGGCGGAAAAGTCAGACGGAGTAGATCCGCAGGACTTCCGCCGGTCGGCCGTGTATACGCTGAACGGACGCGGTGGCCGCGACGACCGCACAGAAATTTGCCTTGAGGAAACCATCGACGCACTGGCAGACCTAGCGCCCGATGCAGCGCTGGCCGTGCGTCTGCACCCGAAGAACCAACCGGACACGTTTGTACCGTACGCCCCGGAACTCGACGCCATTACCAGCGGCGGCGATCCTCTGGAGGACGTCTTTGCGGCGGATCTGGTGATCGGTCTGACGTCCGTATTACTGTTTGAAGCGGCGGTCATGCGCCGACCAACCATTTCGGTAACACCGCGGAAACTTGAGGCCGGATGGCTCAGCAGCATCGGCCTCGGCCTGACCCGTCACGTTTGCACAAGCGGCGATTTGCGTGCCAGCATCGCCGAAGCGCTAAGCAGCGGCCTCAAGGGGCAGCGCGACCCGGATGACGTGGTCCTCGCCGGCGCAGCGGCACGCATGGCGGACGCCATTTGCCGCCGCATCGAGGTCTAGGAAGTGACATGCAAGATAGCAAACAAAACCCGGTCACGTTGACCACCGAGCGCCTGACGCTCACGCCGTTCGACCCGGCACGGCACCTGACCGAGCACTATGTCGCCTGGCTTCGCGATCCGGATGTCGTGCGTTACTCCGAGCAACGCCACAGAACCCATACCATCGAGAGTTGCCGTGCGTTTGTCGAAAGCTTCAACACGGGACCAAGCCGCCTCTGGGCCATCGAGTTGACCCGGACCGGTGCGCACATCGGCAACATCCACGCCGATGTCGATCCCGCCAACAGCCTCGCCGACCTCGCAATCCTGATCGGCGAACGCGCCGTATGGGGCCAGGGGGTCGGCCTCGAGGCCTGGACGGCGGTTCTCGAATGGCTGCTCGGCGACGGGGGCGTCCGAAAGGTGGTCGCCGGCTGCATGATCTCCAATATTGCCATGAAGAAAATCATGGATAACAGCGGTATGGTGCCGGACGGCGTTCGCAAGGCTCATTATCTGCTCGATGGCCAACCCGAAGATATAGTTTTCTCGGCCCGGTTCAGCGGCGCCTGATCTTCGCGAAGCGCAAAATCCGGCTGTTTTCCGCCGCTTGCCCCGTCGTCCCGCCGAACCGGTCGAATTTTCCCCCGCACCCGGCACTTTCTGCCCGCAAGGTCCGTTTTTCCGCGAGTCAAACTGTGACGGAGCAGTAAATATCGTTTTTTTACAATAGTTTAAACTCACTCGCCAAAACTGGCCCGCCGTTTGCTTCTAACCTGGCAACGAAATTTCGTTCATGGAGAAGATTAATGGCGAACTTGGCGATCGAGCAGAAGCTTCAGGAAAACGGCCAACTGAACGGGGCAGCAGCAACGTCAGCTCCGAACTACGTCAATCTGGGCGGGTTTGCCGTGTCGTTCGAAGACCTGCTACAGCGAGTAGGTGCACGTCTCGAACATGCGTTCACCGCCGCCAATAAATCCGCCGGAATTCCCGAACCTGCAAGTCGCGCTGAAGGTAACGCCGACAACCGTGATTACGCCGACGCCCGCGACGCCGGTTCGACTGACGACAACCGCCGTGACGGCGATGCCGGTGAACATGGTCGCACGACGGCTTCCGACAGCCGTGACAACAGCGCCGAGCGCGGTTCCGATGCGCCGATGAACGACAATGCCGCTGACAATGCCGCTGACCGCGGTGACAATGCGGACCGCGACGCCCAGGGCGCGCGCGACAAATCCGAGAACGCAGACAACACGGGCGGCGACGATGCCGATAGCGGCGACAACGCCGGAGAAACCGCGCAGAGCGGCAAGCAGGACGGTAACGATGGCAGCGAAGGGACCGACGGCGGCGAAGGAAAGACCGCTGCCGACAGCCCGGTCAACCAGAACGCCGCCGACGCCGCGCATAGTGCAACTCAGGCTGCCGCCGTCTATGCTGCGGGCCTGATCGGTAATAACGGCCAGGAAACGGCGAAGTCCGCCCAGGCAGAACACCAGACTCAGGCGCAAAAAGGCGTCGACGTTACCGACAACACCGCGCTTCAGGCCGCCGCCGGTAAATCCGCAAAGGCCGCCGCCAACAATCACACCAGCGGTCAGCGAAACCAGCAGGCGCAGGCCAAAGCACAGACCGGTGGCGAACAGAAGGCGCAGAACGTCGATCCGAAAGCGAACACGCAAGTTCAGAACCAGCAGCAGCAGCTCGCCCGTGCCATCGGCGCTGACAGCCGCATCAACGTCAATGTCAACGTCGCCAATGAACAGTCTTCGTTTACCTCGAAGCCGACATTCACCGTTGCCAACGCATCCGTGCTGACCGCCGACGCCGGCAACGGCAAACCGAACGCCCAGAATGCCCAGACCGGGCAGCAGCAGGGTCAGAACACCGGCCAGACGCAACAGGCGCAACTTGCAGCGCAGCAACAGGCTCAAGCCGCCCAACAGGCGAATGTCCAGGGCGGCCAGCAGGGCGGCCAGGGCGGCACCGGCCCGGGTGGCGCTGCCACGACGGCCGGCGTTCAGTCCGCCGGTGGCGGCGCACAGCATGCAGGCGGCAACGAAGCCATGAACAACTCGACGCAGACCGCAAGCGCCGGTCAGCAGTCGCAACAGGCGCAGCAGACCCGGGAAGCTCAGCCGCACCAGCACGCACAGCAGGCACAGCGCGGCAACCAGGCGGGCAACGCCGTTACGGAACAGGTTTCCGTCAAGATCACGAAGGCCCTGCAGGCCGGAACCGACCGCATTTCCATCCAGCTCAAGCCGGCAGAACTTGGCCGCGTCGACGTGAAAATGGAAATGACCCATGACGGCCGTGTGATGACCGTGGTCACGGCAGAGAAGCAGGACACACTCGATATGCTGCGCCGCGATTCGTCGGAACTGCAGAAAGCTTTGGCAGACGCCGGGCTGCAGAGCGGCGACATGGAATTCAACCTGAAAGGTCAGGAACAGCAGAACGCGGACGGCCAGGGCGACGGCAGTCAGATTGCCGACGGTGCCGAGGCCGGTGACGGAGCCGAAACAGATATCAACGATGGCGTCATGTCCGCTTGGGAAAGCGGAATCTTCGCCAACGGCAGACTGGACATGCGCGCCTAACAGCGCAGCCGGATGATTTAAGGAGCGGGAATAATGTTCATTAACGGCGCAGCAAGCACCTCACTGACGGAAGGCACGCAGTCTGGTAATTCGGCCGCGACCCTGCAGGAGGACCTGAACCGGTTCCTCAGCCTGTTGACCACACAGCTAAAAAACCAGGATCCACTGGATCCGATGGACAGTAACGAGTTTACGTCTCAGCTGGTGCAGTTCGCGAGCGTCGAACAGCAGATCTATCAGAACTCAAACCTGGAGACGCTTGTCGGCCTGGCCGAGACCAACCAGGTATCTTCGCTGGTCGATTTCATCGGCAAGCGCATCGAGGTCACCGGCACCACGAAGTTCCCGCTGGAGGACAGCGCGGCGGAATTCACCTACACCATGCCGGCGGGGGCCAAGTCGGCGAGCATCATCATTCGCGACGCCAACGGCCTTACGGTTTACGAGCAGGACGCCAATCTCGACCAGGGCCAGCACACCTTTGAATGGGACGGCCGAGACCGCAACGGCGGCACGGCACCGGATGGAGAGTATTCGGTACTGGTCAGCGGCCTGGATCATCAGGGCGACCTCCTCAACATCTCGACGACGGTCTTCGGCCGCGTCACCGGCATCGGTGTCGAAAACGGCGAGACCACGATGTTCATGGGCGACATCGAAGTCCCGCAATCACTCGTGCTCTCCGTCAAGGAAGCCGTGGCGGCAGCACAATAGAACCGACAAAACGAAAAGGCATTCAAGCTGGCCCATAGGCCGCTGAACGAAGGAGACGAGAAATGACACTCTTTGGCGCACTTACTTCCGGGGTTTCCGGCCTGACCGCACAGTCGAGCGCGATCGGTGCGATTTCGGATAACATTACGAACGTCAACACGATCGGCTACAAAGGCACCCAGGTCGATTTCCAGACCCTGGTCACGGTGCAGACCTCGTCAACCTTCTACTCGGCTGGTGGCGTGCAGTCTCGCCCGCGTCAGGATACGGGTGTTCAGGGTCTCCTGCAGTCCTCGACCTCACAGACCGATATCGCGATCTCCGGCAGCGGCTTCTTCGTCGTCAACGAAGCGAGCCAGCCGACGCTTTCGAACGAGTTCCTATTTACGCGGGCCGGGTCGTTCTACCAGGATGACGAAGGTTATCTGCGCAATACGTCCGGCTATTACCTTCAGGCCTGGCCGACCACGGCCGCCGGCGCTGTCACCACCAACAACACGTCGCTGACGATCCCCAACCAGAACGTCATCTCGACAGACTTCCTGGCGACCGTGAACCTCAACCGGGTTGGCGGCACGGCGACGGCAACGTCCGAAATCGGCATCGGCGCGAACCTGCCGTCCACGGACAGTCAGGGCACCACGCACAAGACCGATGTGCAGTTCTTCGACACCCTCGGCAACGCCAATACGACGAGTTACATCTACACGAGGGGCAACCGCGATAACGAATGGGATGTTCAGGTTACGCCGCCGTCCGGCGTCAATGTGGTCACGCTCTATTCCGATACGGCAGGCGCAACCGTGTACGAAAGCCGCGGCCAGCTCGAGTTCACCGGGGTGCCCGCAGACGCCGCAACGGTGATCATCGACAGCATCACCTACGAGTTCGACAGCAACGCCTCGGTCGTTGAAACAGCGACACTCAAGCCCGTGACGATCTCCACCTCGGCAACCGTGGCGCAGGCCGTCTCGGCTCTCGTTGCCGCAGTCAAAGCGGACGATTCCGACTACTCCGACCACGGCGGCTATACCAACAACCGCATTCAGGTGAACCCGGGTCAATCGACGGCCCTTTACTTTACCGAAGATGGCACCGGTTCAATCTCGGTCGACCCGACCGGCCTTCTGACATCGACAGGCGCGCGGGCAACGCTGCAGGAATCCAGCTATACCGTGCAGAAGACCGCTACCGCCAACCGCGACGCACACCAGTTCACGTTCGGGACGGCAACGAGCTTCCAGAGCGGCGACATCTTCACCATCAATTCGATCCGATACGAGATCACAACCGGTGGTGCCGCCGCCGGCACCAACGTGACGGCGACCGTCTCCATGGCAACGCTGGTCGGCACTGCGGCCGCAACGCAGGTGGCGACGACAATTGGCACTTTCCTGACCGATCTGGAAACCGCCATCGAAGCAAACGATGCCAGCTTCGCCAGCGGGGCCGCGACAGTGCGCGTCCGCAACGTCGGTGATACGACGAGCGGCGGCCCGAGCACGGTGGCCGACACGCTGGTTATCGAAACGCTCTCCAGCGGATCCTTCAACGTTACTTTCAACACGGCACTGCCGACCGAACCGGACGGCACCGCGACCTACACTGCCGGCACGGCGCATGCCGTCAACAAGAACCAGGGGATCACGTTCGACTCTGATGGTCTGCCGGCCGCCTTTAACGTCGCCGAGATGGAAATCATCGGCTTCGCGAACGGTGCCGCCAACATGGACGACGACGCGAACAACTCTCCGCGCCTCACACTGGACTTCGGCCGCGTCGGCGAAGCCAACGGCTTCACCCAATTCGGCGCCGAATTCACGCCGGGCTTCATCACCCAGAACGGTTCGCAGTTCGGCACACTGGCCGGCGTCACGATCGACGAGGCCGGATTGATGACGGCACTGTTTGATAACGGTGAAACCCGCCCGATCTTCAAGATTCCGATCGCAACGTTCGTCAACGTCAACGGTCTGAACGCCCGGACCGGTAACGTCTGGAACCAGACTCAGGCATCGGGCGACAACACGCTCCGCGAGGCCAACAACGGCGTCGCCGGGTCCGTCACCCAGGCTGCGCTGGAGTCCTCCACGGTCGATATCGGATCGGAATTCACCAAGATGATCGTCGTGCAGCGAGCCTATTCTGCGGCAACACGGATCATCTCGACGGCCGATGAAATGCTCGAGGAACTGGTCCGGATCAAACGATAAGACCTGACCGGTAAACAATCCTCGTAACCAGACCCCGGGACTTCGGGAAACCCTTCCACAACCCACCGTCCCAACCCAAGGCCCCGGTACCGGACTGAAAATCCGGCACCGGGGTCGTCCCATTCTGGCGCCAGCCGACAGATATGGGATGTGAAGCGCTCCTGCACGGTGTTAAAGATATGCGATGACCGATTCCCAAGCCGATCTCAGACAACGGAATCTCATGTTCTTCGAGTCATTTGCGCCGGAGATACTGGAACGTCTTGCGACGCGGGACGTCGAAAAAGCTGAAAAACACGTACCGCTGCAGGTCGGCGACATCCCGGATGTCCGTTTCACGATCCCCCCGCCTGAGGCCGGCACGATCGACGCTTACACGTTCGACTTTCTGGAGCACCTCCTTGCACGTGCCCGCGCCCAGAACATTCCCATGATCGATTGGCCGCGCACCGAGCAATCGTTCTTTCTAATCACGGTCGGCGTACATCATCAGATTCCGATGGAGAGGCTGATCGATCGCACCAAGTGCATGTCCCTGATGATCATCGAACCGGATCTGAACGCGCTCGACTGGTCGATGGATTTCGCCGACTGGGGGGCGCTGGTCGCCAAGGTGCAGGACCGCGGCGGCACCGTCGATTTTTTCTTCGCCGACGCCGCGCCGCAGTTGTCGGCTATCCTGTGGCGCACGATGCGTTCCATCAACCCCGTCTGCTCGGACGGAACCTACCTTGCTGCCTTCGGGCACCCGGCGCTTGCGAAGGCGCTGACCGAACAGTTCATTGACGATCTTGCGCTCAGCTACACGTCGCTGGGTTTCTTCTACGACGAGTCGCTGATGATCTGGAACACATACCAGAACCTAACGACACGCAACGCGCATATATTCGAGCGGCAATTACAGCGGCGGCTCGACACGCCCGTATTCGTTGTCGCCAGCGGCCCCTCACTCGACGCCTCGATCGAGACCATTAAGGCACATGCCGACAATGCGATTGTCATTTCATGCGGCTCCGCGCTCAGGCCGCTGCTGGTCAACGGAATTGTACCCGATTTTCAGATCGAGACGGAAAACACCCAGGTCTCACCGCTGACGCTTCAATCTGCCCGTGACTTCGATATCTCGGGCGTTACGCTGGTTGCATCGGCGACGATCGACCCGGGCGTACTCGACTCATTCGATAACATCGTTTTCTTTTTTCGCTCGCCGCTGTCGTCTTATCCCCTGTTCGCACCTTCAGACCAGACGACTTTGTTCATGCCGGACCCGACCGTCGGCAATGCAGGGCTCACGTTCGCGCTGGAACTCGGATTCACGGATATCTTCATGTTCGGCACCGACTGCGGATCGCGTATCCGGGATCGGCACCATTCGCAAGACACCTACCACTATACGGCTGAGGCCGGTGATATCGATATCCGCTACGACATGCCCGTCGAAGGCAATTTCGGCGGTGAGGTCTGGACCAATTACGGGCTTTATGCCGCGATCAGCAATTACGTCGAGCTGATCAAGGTGCTCGGCGCGGACAGGAGTATCCGCAACTGCAGTGACGGCGCGATGATCGCGGGCACTGTCCCTCTCAAGCCGGAGGATGTCTCATTACCCATCGACGGTGCCGACAAAAAGAACACAATCCGCAAAATCGTCGAGGCCATGCCGAGTTTCCTCGGTGCGGATCAGGATTTCACGTGGATGGGGCAGACGTTCGGCGAAACGGTCCGCGGGTACTGCAATCTGGTACGCGAGCGGATCGAGGATATCGAGGATTTCGCCGACAAGGGCTATCAGAATCGTCTGATGGACCTCTTCCAGCCCAGGATCGGGTACTTCACCATGCCGCCGAAGGGCGTGAACCACTGCGTCAACATTCTGATGCGTGGGACGTTTTTTTCCATGCTGCTTTTCTTCGAACGGTATCTGGCGCGCGTCGCGTACGAGAAAGACGTTCAGCGCTTCGGCAGGATCGGTATCGAGGCGTTGCTTGCGAGCCTGGCTAGCCTCGAGCGCGATGCCAAGCTGCGCTTTGGCGGGGACAATCCGGTCGAACCGCCGCCGCCGGACACCGTCACCCGGGCGCCGGGCACGCGCCTGCCCGAACCGCCCTCGCCGCCCCGCAACGGCCCGTGCCCATGTGGATCCGGCAAAAAGTTCAAGCATTGCCATGGCAAACCGACATGAGTGAAAGGGACGCTCAAGCCGTCCTGGAGGAAGCCGCACGTGATTTCGCCGCCGGCAACTTCGCCGATGCCGCCGCCGGCTTCAGAGCCGTCATCGACATGCACCCGGACGTGGGGGAGCTGTATGTCAATCTGGGTGCGGCGTTGCGCGGGGACGGCAAGCTCGCCGCAGCGGAAGACGCTTATCGCAGTGCCATCGACAAGACGCCGAAAAGCGCGCTGGCCTGGTTCAATCTCGCCAACCTCCTTCGCGACTTCGGCCGCCGCGACGAGGCGCTCGCTGCCTACCGCAAGGCGGATGCGCTGCAGCCCGGCACGGCTGAGATCCTCAATAATCTCGGTGTCCAGCTTTACGACATGGGCAATGTCCCGGATGCCCTCAAGCACTATGACGCCGCGCTGGCCATCAAGCCGGGTTTTGCCGATGCTTTGACCAACCGCGGCAACGCGCTGCAACGGCTGGGCCGAATGTCCGAGGCCGAACAGGCCATCGATGCCGCACTAGGGGCGAACCCGGGCCATCCGGTTTTCCGCCTCAACAAAGCATCGTTTCTTGCCGCCGCGGGGCGCCATGCGGATGCGCTTTCCTGGGCGGACAGGGCCATCGACGCCGATCCAAACTACCTCGAGGCAAGGCTCAAAAGAGCGTCCCTGCTGATACAGACCGGCGATCTGGCCGCCGGATTCCGTGAATACGAGGCGCGCTGGGACATGCCGGGATGGCACGCATTGCCCGAGAAACTGCCGATGCCCGCATGGCGGGGTGAAGACATCACCGGCAAGTCGCTGCTGCTCTGGAATGAACAGGGTTTCGGCGATGCATTGATGTACGCGCGCTACATACCGGAGATTGCGGCCAACGGCGTCAGCATCAAATTGATGTGCGAACCGTCGCTGGCGCAGTTGTTCCGTGAAAGCTTCGGCGACGCGGTGCCGGTCCATTTGCTCGATGGCCCCGTGCCCGATGCGGACGTGCATGCCTCGATCATGAGCCTGCCGTTCCTGATGGGTACGGTGATGGAAACGATCCCGGCTCATGTCCCATACCTTCAGGCAGACCCGGCAAAAATGCAGCAATGGCAGGATGAAATCTCCGCGATAGTCGCAGGACGTCCCGCTGTCGGCATCGTCTGGGCAGGAAATCCCGGGCAGGCGCACGATTACAGCCGCTCCATGGCGCCGGAGGCCATCGCTCCGCTGCTGGCGCATGACGATGTTTGTTTCTTCAATCTGCTTGTCGGGCCGCGCGGCAACGAACTAGTCGATGAACGCGTCGTCGACGTGCGCGACCGGCTGACAGACTTCGCGGCGACGGCGGCGATGATGCAAGCGCTCGATCTCGTAATCAGCGTGGACAGCGCCCAGGCACATCTTGCCGGCGCGCTCGGGCGGCCGCTCTGGGTGCTGCTGGCGTTCGATCCGGACAGCCGATACTTCCTGAGCCGTGACGACAGCCTCTGGTATCCGTCTGCCACGCTGCTGCGTCAGTCTGCACCCGGGGATTGGACGTCCGTTGTCGGCGATGCCGAGGCCCGCCTTGGCAGCTTTGCCGCAGCAAAAGCAAAGCGTTAACGGGAATTTACCTTAGGGTTTAGGTCTTTTTTAAGGCCCTTCTGCTTTTCTATAGCTCCCAAGATTCTCAGGGACAGAAAACGAAGCAAACATCGGAAAGCAGAACGCAATGACCGAAATGAAACATTATCGCGAGGGAAACCGGCCGTACCGTTCGGAAGCTCTAAGCCCGAGCGGCCCGCCGATGACCATGGCCGATTTGCCGCCGACCGACACCACGCGCTGGGTGCCGAGACGCAAGGCCGATGTCGTCGCCGGTGTCAGATGCGGCCTGATCACGCTTGAGGAAGCGTGCCGGATGTACCAACTGTCGATCGACGAATTCCGCTCCTGGGAGCGGCTTCTGGAGCGGCACGGCGTACGCGGGCTTCGCACCACACGCATAAAGACCTACCGCACCGCCTGAATCTCATGACTCACCTCCTTCCGGCCACCGGTTTCAACTGAGACCGGCGCCGGAGCTAGGCAATTTTTGCCGGTCATTAACTTCTTATTCACTAAACCGCCCCTAGCATCCAATCAGGGTTAACGGTGGAAATGCGCATGCACGCAAAACCGCCAGGGATGAAGTGGGGACGCACGTGGAAACCTTTGTTCAGGCAATAAGAAATCTGGGCCCGATGCGGCTGGCCATCATGGGCGGCGTGATCCTGGGTCTTCTCGGCTTTCTGGTCTTCTTCGCGACAAAGCTTTCAACGCCAAGCCTGACGACGCTGTACAGCGAGCTGGAACAGTCCGATGCCGCCGGCATCATTCAGGAACTGGAAAGCCGCAATATCCCGTTCGAACTCAAACACAACGGCACGCAGGTCCTAGTGCCGCAGGAGCGGGTCATGCAGCTCCGCCTCGAACTGGCACAACAGGGCCTGCCGTCGGGCGGTTCGGTCGGTTACGAGCTTTTCGACGACACCGATAGCATCGGTTCCACCAACTTCATGCAGAATGTTAACCTTGTACGGGCGCTGGAAGGCGAGCTCGGCCGCACAATATCGTCGATCGGCACGGTCAAGAACGCCCGCGTTCACCTGGTGATGCCGAAACGCGAACTTTTCAGCCGCGAAAAGCAACAGCCCAGCGCATCGGTCATTCTTCAGATGCGCGGTCCCGTGCGCCTGACCAACGAACAGGTCGCCGCCGTACAGCACCTTGTTGCATCCGCCGTACCGCAACTGACGCCGAACCGTATTTCCATCGTCGACAACAAGGGCTCGCTCCTGTCTTCGGGCTTTGAAGACTCCGATCCGCTGAGCGGCGGCGCCCAGAAAGCCGACGAGCGTCGTCGACGCATGGAAGCGAGCATGGCACGCACCATCGAGGAACTGCTCGAAAAAACGGTCGGTTTCGGCCGCGTCCGTGCTGAGGTCAGCGTCGACATGAACTTCGACCGAATTTCGACCCAGACCGAGGAATACAATCCGGACGGCCAGGTCGTGCGCTCGACCAACGCCGTCGAGGAAACCGCAACCGCGCGCGATACCGAGGGCGAGCCGCCGATTTCGGTTGGGCAGAACCTGCCGGATGCCAATCTGGGAACAGGAGATACGGCAAGCCGTTCTGAAAACCAGTCACGCACCGAGGAAACCACAAATTTCGAGATTTCCAAGACCGTTACCAATCATATCAAGGAAGGCGGTGAGGTCGAAAAGCTGTCCGTGGCCGTTCTTATCGACGAAAGGCAGGCTGTAAACGCAGACGGCGATCTGGTGTCCGAGAAGCGCTCCGAAGAGGAAATGAACCTTCTGTCGACGCTTGTACGCGGCGCCATCGGCTTCGATGAGGACCGCGGCGACAAGGTCGAAATCATCCAGATGAAGTTCGCCGAGTTCGAAGCGCCGGAAGAAGAACTCGAGCTGTTTTTCGGCATGGGTAAAAATGATATCCTTCGGGTCGTTGAGATTCTCGTCCTCAGCATCGTCGCGATCCTCGTGATCCTGCTGGTGGTCCGGCCGCTTCTGTCGCGTGCCTTCGAGGCTCTGCCGTCGGCTCAGGAAGCCGCCGAGCGCCTGCTCGCCGATCAGGGCCGTGCGCCGGCACTGACAGGCCCGGCCGCCAGAGTCCCGGCAGAGACCGAGGAAGACGAGGAGCAGTTCGAGGAGCTCATCGACATCGACCGGGTCGAAGGCCGGGTCAAGGCCTCTTCCGTCAAGAAGGTCGGCGAAATCGTCGAGAAACACCCGGAAGAAGCCCTGGCGATCCTGCGTTCCTGGATGTACCAGGAAAACTGAGGCCGAAGCCCGGGGGGAGCATAAGAAATGGCGAAGTCACTCGATTACAGAACACTTTCCGGACCTCAGAAAGCGGCGGTCTTCATGCTCGCCGTCGGCCGCGAGCACTCGTCGAAAATCTTCGAACGCATGGACGACGAGGAAATCCGCGAGTTGTCCCACGCCATGTCGACACTGGGTTCGGTAAACGCGGGCGTCGTCGAGCGCCTGTTCGTCGAATTTGCCGATCAACTGTCCACTGCCGGTGGCCTTGTCGGTTCGTACGACAGCACGGAACGCCTGCTGATGAGCTCTCTCCCCGAAGAGCGCGTCAAGCAGATCATGGAGGAAATGCGCGGCCCGGCTGGCCGCACCATGTGGGACAAGCTCGGCAACGTGAACGAAGCCGTGCTCGCCAACTATCTTAAGAACGAATACCCGCAGACCGTCGCCGTCGTGCTTTCCAAGATCAAGACCGACCACGCGGCCCGCGTGCTGGCGCTCTTGCCGGAAAACTTCTCGATGGAAGTGATCATGCGGATGCTGCGCATGGAAGCCGTGCAGAAGGAAATCCTCGACCACGTCGAACGCACGCTGCGCACCGAGTTCATGACCAACCTGGCCCGGACCGCGCGCCGTGACAGCCACGAACTGATGGCCGATATCTTCAACAATCTCGATCGCAACACCGAAAACCGCTTCATGACCGCCCTCGAAGAGCGTAACCGTGAATCGGCGGAACGCATCAAGCAGCTCATGTTCACCTTCGACGATCTGGTCCGCGTCGACGCCGCCGGCATCCAGCTGCTGCTCCGCCAGGTCGAAAAAGACCAGCTTGCCATTGCCCTCAAGGGGTCGTCCGAGGAGGTCAAGGAACTGTTCTTTGCCAACATGTCGGAACGTGCCGGCAAGATGATGAAGGAAGACATGGACGCCATGGGCGCCGTCCGGCTCAAGGATGTCGACGAGGCTCAGTCGGGCATCGTCCAGACCGCGAAGGCGCTGTCCGACGCGGGCGAGATCGTCATCGCCGGCTCCGACGAGGACAGCGAGCTGGTCTATTGATCATCGTCTCTTCCCGCGTCGTAACGGCATGTCAGACTCCACGCATTTTGCGCAGATAGGCGATCAATGAGCACGGTCAGAAAATTCACTTTCGATCTGGATTTCGACGCACCGGTAGAACCGGTGAAGCCGGAACCTGAGGTCGATGAGCAAGAACCGGAAGAAGTGATACCGACTTTCTCGGAAGAGGAAGTGGAGCAGGCCCGCACGGAGGGCTTCGACGCCGGCAAGGAAGAAGGCCGCCGCGAGGCTGCCGACGCGACCGAACAGAAGCTCCTCGAAACCATAGAACAGGCATGCGAAAAGCTGGCCGACGTTTACAACACACAGACCGACGCCAACCGCCAGATCGGTCGCGAGATGATTTCAGTGGCGACGGCCATCGCCAAGAAGATGTTCCCCGATCTCAATTCCCGCAACGCGCTGGGCGAGGTTGAGCGTGTTGTTCAGGAAACGCTGAAAGCGGTGACCGAGGAGCCGCGTATTCAGATTATGGTCAACCCGGAACTGCGCGAACCGCTGACCGAACGTCTCGGCACCATGACGCACCGCGCCGGTTTCGAAGGCAAGGTCTTCGTCAATCCGGACCCGTCGATGCCGCTGGGTGACTGCCGTATTGAGTGGTCGAACGGCGCGGCGGTGCGCAATGTGGAGGAAATGTGGGAGATGATCGACAAGATCATCGACGAAAACCTGCACGACGGCCTGGATGACGCACCGGAAGCCGAGGAAGCGGATACAGAAACGGATATAGGGACGGAAATCGGGGCGCAAACGGACGGAGCCGAAGCGGCCACGCCCGAACAGGATGAACTCGAACAGGCTGCGCCCGAACAGGACGCATCGGAAACCGCCGATGCAGTTCAGGAACAGCCATCCGAAGCCGAAGCCGAAGCTGCACCGTTAGAGGAACCGGATGCCGTGACGGAGGCCATAGCCCCTGAAGCGGCGGAAATTGAGGCCGAATCCTCGGTCGAGGCCCCCGAAGAGATGGCGACTGAGGTTGACGCCGCGCCCGACGCCGGTGCCGAAATCAGCGAACCGGAGATACCCGCTGCGGGTCCCGGCGCCGATGCGGAGGCGGTGGATATCGATGAAACGCCGAGTTGGCAGGCGGCCGTCGGCGAATCGGCGGGCGTAAATGCGGCCCCGGAACCCGAGCCCGCCCCCGCGCCGGAAGCGGATCCTGGCGCCGCCTCGGATGTTTCGGCTGATGAAACGGATGCGGCCAGCACGCATGGGCCCTCGTTCGCACCTACGTTCGACGCTTCGGAGATCGAGTCAGGCGAAGAAAATGATCAACCGGAACAATATGCTAGCGACGACGCGCGCGACGCGCCCATCCCGCATGTCGATGACGCAACCGATGCTGAAAACCCCGGTGACACGGACAGCGAGGCCGTGGCGGCGCCAGTAACCGACCCTGATCCTGTGTCGCCGGCAACCCAAGCAGCTATACTCGACGCACAGAGCGCGCTGGACGACGAAGATGAAAATCCCTCTGGCGGATAGACCGGAATAGGAGAAG
The DNA here is from genome assembly GCA_965262415.1 of Rhodospirillales bacterium. Classification (GTDB taxonomy): domain Bacteria; phylum Pseudomonadota; class Alphaproteobacteria; order Rhodospirillales; family Casp-alpha2; genus UBA4479. The sequence goes on from OZ253533.1 coordinate 1,802,449, forward strand.
AAAATGGCAGAAGAAGACGAAGGCAGCGGCCTCGACCTTGCCGATCTGGATGAAGTCCAGGACGCGCCTCAGCCGGAACCGACGGAAGAGAACGACGACACGTCCATCGGCGATGTCATGGACATGGGCGATCTCCCCCGGAGCGCCAAGGACCTGGAAGCGGTTTACGACATTCCGGTGCAGGTTTCCGCCGTTCTGGGCAAAACGACACTGCCGGTCAGCAATCTCCTGAAACTGGGACGCGGCGCTGTCGTCGAACTCGACCGGAAAGTCGGCGAGGCCATCGATATCTATGTGAACAACCGGCTCGTTGCACGCGGCGAGGTCGTCGTTGTCGAAGACCGCCTTGGCGTGACGATGACGGAAATCATCAAGACTGACCGGGCCTAGGAGCGGGCTGGGACCTTCATGGCGGAAGAACGCATCCATAGCGCACGTGGCTCGTCGCTCGATCTCGCAACCGTTGTCGGCCTGATCTCCGGTTTCGCGATGATCACGGCGGCAATCGTTCTCGGCGGCACGCCCGAGAGCTTCATCAATCCGCCTTCGATTCTGATCGTCATTGGCGGCACGCTCGCCATCACCACGGTCTGTTTCAGCTTTGGCGACATGGCAAAGATGCTGTCCGTTGCAGCACGAACTATGGTGCGCAACACGCAAGAGCCGTTTGATGCTGCCTATCGAGCCCTTCAAGTCGCGGAGATCGCGCGCAAGCAGGGCGTACTGGCACTGCAGAACGTCGTCGACGACATTCGTGACGAACCGTTCTTTCACAAGGGCATCCTTATGGTGATCGACGGCACACCGGGCGAGGAAGTTGAAAATATACTCCGCCGCGATCTGCAGTCGATGGTGCAACGGCACCGCCAAAGCGCCAGTATTCTGCGCAAGATGGCCGAGTTTTCGCCCGCCATGGGCCTGATCGGCACGCTGATCGGCCTCGTGCAGATGCTGGGCAACCTGCAGGACCCGACGACCATCGGCCCGGCAATGGCGGTGGCGCTGCTGACGACATTTTACGGCGCGGTGCTCGCCAACATGGTGTTTCTTCCGCTGGCCTCGAAACTTGAACGCAACTCGGGCGAGGAAGCCCTGACTCTGCAGGTATTCCTGCTGACGGCGGCCTCGATCGGCCGCCAGGAAAACCCGCGCCGGTTGGAGATGCTGCTGAACAGCATCCTGCCACCGTCGCAGCGGGTGCAGTATTTCGACTAACTAGAGAACCCTGGGACAAGAACGAAACATGCAGCTCATCATAGTCGGAACTCTGGACGGACAGATCGGCGCAGCCAGCCAGATCGCCATCAAACGCGGCGCCAAGGTGCAGCAGGCGGATACGCTGGACGACGGTCTCGACCTGCTCAGGCGCTCCGGTGCTGACCTCGTCATGATCGATGTCAGCCTTGAGGTCGATGTCTTCATGAAATCGATCGAGGCCGAGCGCATCCATGTTCCCGTCGTCGCCTGCGGCGTTTCCAACGATACACAGGCCGCTGTCCGTGCCGTCCGCGCGGGCGCCAAGGAATACGTTCCCCTGCCCCCGGATCCGGAACTAATAGCCGCTGTTCTGGAAGCAGTAACCGAAGACCAGCATGCACTGATCTTCAAGGACCCGAAGATGGCAGAAACGGTCAAGATGGCGACGCAATTCGCGCCATCCGAAGCGAGCGTTCTGATCACGGGGCCGTCGGGCACCGGCAAGGAGGTGCTCGCGCATTACCTCCATTCCAAGTCGAAGCGCAAGGATCACCGTTTCGTCGCCGTCAACTGCGCGGCAATCCCGGAAACCCTTCTGGAATCCGAACTTTTTGGGCACGAAAAAGGCGCCTTCACCGGCGCTGTTGCGCGCCGTATCGGTAAATTCGAGGAAGCCGACGGCGGCACGCTGTTGCTGGACGAAATCTCGGAAATGGACGTGAAGCTGCAGTCAAAGCTGCTGCGCGTCATTCAGGAACGCGAAGTGGACCGCATCGGCTCCAACAAACCGGTACAGGTCAATGTCCGCATCATCGCAACGTCCAACCGCAACATGGAACAAACGGTCAAGGAAGGCGGATTTCGCGAGGACCTGTATTTCCGCCTCAACGTGGTCAATCTGCGCCTGCCGTCCCTCGCCGAACGCCCGGGGGATATTCTGCCGCTGGCCGAGCATTTCGCGAACAAGTACTCCGACACCAACGACGTCCCGAAACGGCCGTTGTCCGACGACGCAGTCAGGAAACTGACCGGTTACCAATGGCCGGGCAACGTGCGCGAGTTGGAAAACACCATGCACCGCGCCGTGCTTCTGGCGACTGGTGACGAGATCGATGCCGCCGCGATCCTGCTGACATCCGAAGATAGCGCAGCCGCAACACCCGCGTCGGCCAACGGCGCGGATGAAGGCACGCAGGCGCTGGTCGGCCGCACTGTCGCCGACGTCGAACGCGAACTGATCATCGATACGCTGCAGCACTGCCTCGGCAACCGGACGCATGCGGCCAACATTCTTGGCATCTCCATCCGCACGCTCAGGAACAAACTCAAGCAATACGGCTCGGAGGGCTTCAACATCCCGTCTCCCGGCGATGCATCGCAGGCCGGCATATGACGGTCACGGGCACCGAGATGACAAGAGGAACGACCTAAATGGCGGAAGCCGGCGGCGGCGAAGTCACTACACTGGATGCCGGACAGTTTTTCCGTGACAAGCTGGCCGCTGCCGCCAAGCGCGGCGACATCATGCTGGCGCTGGGCGTGGTGGCGATCCTTGTCGTCCTGATCTTACCCATGCCGCGCTGGCTGCTCGATTTCTCGCTCGCGTTTTCGATCACCTTCTCGGTGCTGATCCTTATGACGGCGCTGTTCGTCGAAAAACCGCTGGATTTCAACGCCTTCCCGACAATCCTGCTGCTGGCGACAATGATCCGGCTGTCGCTCAACCTGGCTTCGACGCGCCTAATCCTCGCCGATGGGCATGAAGGCACGCACGCCGCAGGCCAGGTGATCGAGGCTTTCGGCGGCTTCGTCATGGGCGGAAACTTCGTGATCGGGATTATCGTTTTTGCGATCCTCGTGATCGTCAACTTCATCGTCATTACCAAGGGTTCCGGCCGTATCGCCGAGGTTTCGGCGCGGTTCTCACTGGACGCCATGCCCGGCAAACAGATGGCGATCGACGCCGATCTGTCATCGGGGCTGATCGACGAGGAAACCGCCAAGACACGGCGCAAGGAGCTTGAGGAAGAGAGTTCGTTCTTCGGCGCCATGGATGGTGCTGCCAAGTTCGTGCGCGGCGATGCCGTCGCCGGGCTGCTGATCACTTTCATCAACGTCATCGCCGGGATGATCATCGGTGTCGCACAGCAGGACATGTCCTTTGGTGCCGCCGCCGACACATACACCCGGCTGACCGTCGGTGACGGCCTCGTATCGCAGATCCCGGCGCTGATCGTCTCCACTGCCGCCGGTATGGTCGTCACCAAGGCCGGTGTTGCCGGCACTGCCGAGGTCGCGATCTTCAAGCAGATGGGCGGCCAGCCCAAGGCTCTCGGCCTCGTCTGCTTCCTGCTTTTGGCCTTGGCGATCCTGCCGGGGATTCCGGCGCTGCCGTTCCTTGTCCTCGCGCTCATCTGCGGCGGCGGCGCGTACTTCGTACACTGGCGCAACAAGACGGTCGCCGAGGAGGCGGTGAAGAAGCTCGAGGAAGAAAAGGTCGACCCCAAGGCGATCGCCGACGAGCCGATCTCGACCGCGCTCAAGATCGATCATATCCGCCTTGAACTGGGCTACGGCCTGCTCACGCTGATCAACGCGCCTAAGGACGGCCAGAAGCTGACCGATCAGATCAAGGCACTGCGCCGTCAGTTGGCGTCCGAAGTCGGCTTCGTGATGCCGTCGGTGCGCATTCAGGACAACATGCAGCTGCCCGCCAACGTCTATGTCATCCGCGTCAAGGAAATCGAAGCCGGGCGCGGCGAACTCCGGCCCAACATGCTGCTGGTGATGGACCCGCGCGGCGAGGACATCTCGATCCCGGGTGAAAAGACGACGGAACCGACGTTCGGCCTCCCCGCCATGTGGATCGAGGAGGCCAACCGCGAGGAAGCGCTGTTCCGCGGTTATACGGTCGTCGATCCAGCGACCGTCGTCACCACCAACATCACGGAGTTGATCAAGGACAACATGGCGGAGCTGCTGTCCTATGCAGAGACGCAGAAACTCCTCGATGAAATCGACAAGGATCACCAGAAGCTCGTCGCCGACATCATTCCGTCGCAGATATCGCTCGGCGGCATCCAGCGCGTCCTGCAGAACCTGCTCGCGGAACGCATTTCGATCCGCGACCTGCCGACGATCCTGGAAGGCGTCTACGAGGCCTGCGGCAACACCCGCAACGTGATGATGATCACCGAACATGTGCGTGCCCGGCTTGCCCGCCAGATCTCTAACATGAACACCAACGACCAGGGGTTCATCCCGCTGGTGACGCTGTCGCCGGGGTGGGAGCAGACCTTCGCAGAGAGCCTTGTCGGTCAGGGTGAGGACCGCCAGCTTTCCATGCCGCCGACCAAGCTTCAGGAGTTCATCACGTCGCTCCGTAACACGTTCGAGCGTCAGGCCATGATGGGCGAACAGCCGGTACTGCTGACGAGCCCGACCATCCGCCCGTTCGTGCGCTCCATCGTCGACCGCTTCCGGCCGATGACGGTGGTCATGTCGCAAAACGAGATATACCCTAAGGCGAAGATCAAGACGGTCGGTCAGATTTAACGCTGGGCAGGACGTATGCGCCTCAGAAACTACACCGCCCCGACGATGTCCGAAGCCATGGCGCTCGTGCGCGAGGACATGGGCGACGACGCCATCATCGTCTCCACCGAGATGGACGAGGCGGATGGTCTGTGCTGGGTCACCGCCGCGATCGAGGATGATGTCGAGGTTCCGACTGACATCGAGGAACAACCCGCGGCCCCGCAGATGGATCCGGCAACCCGGCGCGATTTCCTGGCGCAAGTGCTGACCGCGCACGGCCTGCCGTCGCATCTTACCGAGAAAGTCCTGAGAGACTGCGACCTGGTCGACGAGACGACCGACCCGGCGATGGCGCTGGCCGCCGCCATCGACATGGGCGCAAGTTTCCGCCCCATTGATTTCGACGATCAGAGCCGCCCGCTGATGCTGGTCGGGCCGCCGGGGGCCGGCAAGACAATCACAGCAGCCAAATTGGCGGCGCACGCGCGCTTTGCCGGCAAGCAGGTGTTCATCGCAACTACCGACACCAAACGCGCGGGCGGCGTCGAACAATTGCAGGCGTTCACCAATATTCTCGAGATGGACCTCGTCACGGCATCGGACGTGGATGCATTGGCGGCGCACCAGGACGCCATTGCGGCCGCTGACGTGGCCATCATCGACACGGCCGGCGCCAATCCTTTCGACGACGATGACATGCAGTCGCTGCGCGCCCTTGCCGGTGCCGCGGGCGCGGAAATCGTTCTCGTTCTCGCCGCCGGCGCCGACGCCATGGAATCCGCGGATACCGCCTGCGCGTTTTCGGCAATCGGCGCCGAGCGCATGGTCATCAGCCGCCTCGACATGACACGCCGTCTGGGCGGCATCCTCGCCGCCGCACTGGCCGGCCGCGTCGCCGTCGCCAACGTATCCATCAATCCGCAGGTCGCAGACGGCCTCAACCGCATCAATCCCGTTTCACTGGCTCAACTGATCGTTCCCGATGACGATCCGGAAGAGCCGATCCAGAAGAAGGCCGCGCAATGAGCGAAACGACCCCCGCCACCCCGGACCGCCCCGCCCGCACCAAGGGCAACATTATCGCCATTGCTTCCGGCAAGGGCGGCGTCGGCAAGACCTGGTTCTCGATTACACTGGCGCATGCGCTCGCGATGGTGGACCGTCGCGTTCTGCTGTTCGACGGTGATCTCGGGCTTGCCAACCTGGACATCCAGCTGGGCCTCTCGACCAAGAACGACCTGGGCGCCGTCCTCGCCGGCCGGGCCAGCCTCGCGCAGGCGGTGGATTACTGCGAGGAAGGCGGCTTCGACGTCATCGCCGGGCGCTCGGGCTCCGGCGCACTGGCGAACCTCGCGTCCAACCGCCTGCAATCGCTGCTGGACGAACTGGCACTGCTCGCCGCCAACTACGATTACGTGATCCTCGACCTTGGTGCCGGTGTGGAAAGCACGGTGCGCCGTCTTGCCTATGCCGCCAACCAGATCATCGTCGTCGTCACCGACGAACCGACGTCACTGACCGACGGCTATGCCTTCATCAAGATCGCTCACAACGAACGCCCGGAAACAGAGATCAAGGTGGTCACAAACATGGTCAATTCGACGACCGAGGGTGAACGCACCTACAACACGCTCAACAAGGCGTGTCAGGGTTTCCTCAAGTACTCGCCCGAGCATCTCGGCATCGTGCGCCGCGACGACAAGGTGCGCGCTGCGATCCGGGCCCAGGAATCCATCCTCACCCGTGCCCCCGACAGCGCTGCCGCGGACGACGTAAAGCACATCGCGCGCATCATCCGCCGGGGCCGCGGTTCGGACCAGTGAGCGGGGTATGAGCGAGGTCGCGCCCCCTTCACCCACGCCACCGCCAGCCGGGCAGACACCGCTGCCGCGTCTCGCCGTCACACTGACCCAGGCCCAGCTTGCGGAGTTGCCGCTGGGCACCAAACTCGACGTCATCGTCGCAAGTATTTCCGAGGCAGCCGATCTCAAGGTATCGAGCCGTCTGGGTGAGATCACGGTCAAACTGCCGACATCCTCAGCGCACCCGGCGCTTAAGACCGGTGATGCACTGATCCTGCAACTCCTTAGCAAGGGTGCGGCACCAAAAGCCGCGTTGGCACTTCCAGACGGGAAGCCCCTGAACATCCCGGCAACTCTCGCATCGCCGACGCAGGGGCAGGCAACGACGGCCGCAACCACGTTGGTATCCGGACCTACCGGGGTGAATGTGGTACCCGGTGCTATCGTAACCGCGACACTGCTTCGACCCGTTAACGTCGACGGCGCATTGATCCTGCAGCCGGCGCGAGGGTCAGGCGTCGCCACGGGCACAACGCAGGCTGTGATCACCGGGCCGGGCCTCAGCGGTGCACAACCGGGAACACAGGCATCGACGCAGCTCGTTGGCACATCCGCGCCCACACCCGCGGCAAGCGGCGCACCTGCACCGGCAAGCGGGACCGGGCCTGCCGGCGCCGCCACCACGTTTCCGGCCGGCAGCAATGTCGAGTTCCGGGTCATCGCTGTGAACGTCCCGTCGGCGGCACCGCAAAGCCTTACCTCACCCCCGCTTCAGGGACAGATTTCGCTCGCTCCCGGCGCGCAGCTCTCCGGCGTGGTCAGCGGCTCCCACGGTGTCGGTCAGACGCTGGTGCAGACCCATGCCGGTCCCGTCTCACTGCCGACGACCCAGCCGTTACCGCTCGGCACCGAGGTCCGACTGGAACTGATACAACTGCAGCAGCCGTCAACGGGCTCGGCACAGCATGGGCCGCTGCATATGACCACCGCCCCCCTGCTTGAGGGCGAATGGATTGCGTTCGAGGATGCTCTCTCGACACTGCGTGAGGCCGCGCCAGGGGCGCACCAGCATATCCTTCAGGCGGCACTGCCGCGCGCGGACACGCAGTTGGCGACCAATGTCTTGTTTTTTCTCTCTGCCCTTCGTGGCGGCGATATCAAGAACTGGCTGGGCGACGGGCCGATGCGGGTACTTGACCGCCTGCGCCCCGACCTTGCCAACCGGCTCCGCACCGACATGACGCAGATGACGCGAAACGTCGAAGACCCGCTTTCCGGTGACTGGCGCTTACACGGCGTTCCGTTCCTCTATGGCGAACAGCTCGACCGTGTACAGCTCCTGATACGCGATCGGGATGCCGAAGACCAAGATGATGACGACGGCCGCGGCGGCACGCGATTCGTGGTCGACCTCAATCTGAGCAAACTCGGTCATTTGCAGATCGACGGTCTGGTCGGCGAAAACGACAAGCGGCTTGATCTCATACTTCGCACCGACGAGCCGCTGCCATCGCATATGCGCGACGATATCCGCAGGCTGTTCCATGATGCAATGGACCTGACCGGCCTCGAAGGTTCCGTCGGGTTCAAGGCAGCGCCCGGCGAATTCGTCGATATCCCGAAACGCGCTCCCGGCGCGGCAGGCGACGTGGTAGCGTGACATGATGGACGGTGCCGAAGACCTCAGGAAACGCCGCGACGCATTGGATACAGTGCCCGCACCGCAACCGCGTCACGATGCAGTCGTCGTCATGGAGAACGACTGCATGGGCGCCCGGCTCAGGCTGCGCTACGTACCGGACCGGGATGTCCTTAAACCGGAAAGTTTGAGCCGATACGTGGGCGCACTGGCCCGAATGCCGTTCACCAGCCTAGAGGAAACCGCACAGACCATTCTCGAAGACATCAACGACCAGGTCATTCCCAACTGGATCGAGGTGACCTTGAGCCGCACCGGTGAGGAAATGCGCCATGAGGTCAGGGTCGAGGACCGCCAGCCGAATTGGAAGGAACGGGGCCTGCTGGACCGCCTGGCGCCATGAAAAAATCAATGCCGTCACCCTGAGCTCGGCTCAGGGTCCATATGGTTGTAAATCGCGGCTCCGCGCTCATGGTTCCTGAATCAAGTCCAGGACGACGATAGCCAGGTGCAACCCTATTTGATCTTCGATGACTGTTTGCGGTTGAACTGGGTGATGCCGACCTCGTCGAGTTCAAGTTGCTCGTCGCGGGCGAGTTCGGATTCGACACGTGCAACGCGCCGGTCTTCCGAGATTTCGTATTTTTTGAATTCGAGGAAGGCGAGCCGCAGTTCCTCCCGCGCCGCCTCGACCTCACGTTCCTGATCGGCAATGCGGCTTTGGTAATCTTCGCGGCGGCGGATGGCATGCTCGGCATAGTGTCCGTAAAGCATGCCGCCTTCGGTGGGCATATTCGCCGCTTGTGCCTGCTCCGTCTTGATCTCCTGCTCAAGCGCTTCGAGCAACCCAACCAGGTTATCGAGCTGACGCAACTGCTCGGCAAGTTCGCGGCGTTTCTGGTCGACTTCCCAGTCGTTCAGCCGGACAAGCGCCTTGAAATCTTTCACCGGTCAGACCTTAACCGTCAGACTGTGCGGGATCTACAGGCTGCTCATCGTCGCCCTGCATCCCGAACAGTTCGTAAAGCCGCTGGTAGCCTTCTTCCAGCGACGGATTCTCGGATATGTCCTGGGCGAGGTAGTCTTCCAGGTACTGGTAATAATGAATGGCTTCGTCGACCGCCGGATCCGTGCCGCGCCGATAAGCGCCCAATCGGATCAGTTCCGCCATGTCCTCATAGGTCGCTAGCAACTTTCGGGCGCGCACGATCGCGATGTTCTGCTTGTCCGTGTTGCACGCAGGCATGGTCCGCGAAATGCTGCGTAATACATTGATAGCCGGGTAACGGTTGCGTTCGGCGATCTCGCGGTCGAGCACCACGTGCCCATCCAGGATACCGCGCACGGCATCCGCGACGGGTTCGTTGTGATCGTCACCTTCGACCAGCACCGTGAACAATCCGGTGATGTCGCCCTGTTGACCGGTCCCCGGTCCCGCGCGTTCCAGCAGTTTCGGAAGTTCGGCGAACACGGACGGCGTATACCCTTTGGAAGCGGGCGGCTCGCCCGCCGAAAGACTGATTTCGCGCTGGGCCATGGCAAAACGTGTGATGCTGTCCATCATGCAGAGCACGTTCTTGCCCTGGTCGCGGAAGTATTCGGCGACGGCCATGGTCGTGTACGCCGCCTGGCGTCGCACCAGCGGCGGCTCGTCGGACGTGGCGAGGATGACGACGGTGCGCTTCATCCCCTCCTCACCCAAGTAATCCTCGATGAATTCCTTGGCTTCGCGCCCGCGTTCGCCGATCAGGCCGACGACACTGATCTCTGCGTCCGTGTTTCGCGCCATCATCGACAGCAACGTCGACTTGCCCACGCCGGAACCGGCAAAGATACCCATCCGCTGACCGCGGCAGGTGGTGAGGAACGTGTTCATGACGCGCACCCCCAAGTCGACCTTGCCGCCGACGCGGCGCCGCTTGTGCGCTGGCGGGGGACCGGCATGAATCTGATAGGGCGTCATGCCGCTTTCAATTGGACCGTGATCGTCGAGCGGCTGCCCGAACGCGTTGATAACGCGACCGAGCCAGCTTTGGTCCGGATAGATGGACGGTTCAGTCGATGCCAGCTCCGCCTGGCAACCGAGACCGATCCCGTCGAGCGAGCCGAACGGCATCACCAGTGCGCGCCCGCCCCGGAAACCGACCACCTCGCAGATCACGTAATGGCCTTTGCGGCCGTCGACACGGACATGGTCACCGATCGACAGTGTTCCCTGCAATCCGCCGATCTCGACCATCAGACCTACGATATCGGCGACCCGGCCGAACACCTGATGGTCCGGCAACCGCGCCACCGCGTTGGCGATATTGTTGGAGAACACCCGCAACGGCTATACCCCGTCCCTTTCCGAAACGCCCGTCCCATGGGCGTTCAACCCGGTTCCAGATTGCCCGTTCAATCCTAAATTTGTGTAAAGGATTTGCATTTGGTTAACCATAGCAAAAACAAAAAGCCCGGGCACCAGGCCCGGGCTTCCTTCGTGTTTTCAGGCGTTCCGGATCAGCAGCCGGACGTGCATTTGCCCGAGCCGTCGAACGACATGGTCTTGCCGCTAAGCGGCACATGCACAGGTACGCTCACCGCCTTGATGAACGTCTCTGTCCGCGTTCCGGCACGGACCTTGCCGCCTTCGGTCGCGGGTTCGTTCGCATGCGATGCAAGCACCGACGCCGGCTTGATGAGTTCGTTCACCACGAACGCCGCCTCTTTCGGGCCGGTCGTGTAGGTGTCGCCGATGTTCATCACCACCAGCTTGGCCTTGAACTGATCGCCGACAACGGTTTTCTGTTCCGCCGTCACGCCCGTGTCGCCCGAGAGATAGACAACGAGACCGTTCGAAAATGTCAGCACGTAACCCGTCGGCGGACCGGCATAGGCGGTCAGCCCCGCTGCATCCAGCATGCCGCCGAGATCGCCGCCGATCATCGCGCCCGCAATGCCGTTCGAATGTACCGCCGGCACCGTCGTCACGGTGACACCGCCAACCTTGCGGTTGGCGCCGAAGCGGACGAGCTGCGAGTTCTTGGGATCGCCGCCGAGGGCTTTCAGTTTGGCGCCGAAGAACTTGGGCATTTCGCTCCCGGTGACGATCTTGGCATTCTTGGCCAAGGCGATATTGACGGTGTTGGTGTTCGGCACCGCCTTGACGGAAACGTCGGGTTTGCCGCACTCGCCGGCATTGGGGGCCGGAATGTGACGGTCGCCGGCGTGGTCGCCGTGCATGTGGCTGACAAGCAGCGCATCGATTTTGCCGAGACGTGGATCATCGCCGCCGGCGACGGTCCGTCCGGCATCGTAAAGCAGCCGCGTGCCGTCCGGGTCTTCGAAGATCAGCGCCCGGTCGAAGGGGCAAAATTCGCCGTCGATCGCGCCAAGCGGCGTGACTTTCACATCGGCGGAAACTGCGGTGGCGGCGACACAAAGCAGCCCGGCCAGCGCAGTCGTCTTGATCATGGTAGACATGACACCTCCCTAGTATCAGAAATTGACGGTATCCCCGGTCTTTCGGCGCCAGGTTATCCGTTCATATAAGGGGATTGGTGTACCAGTATACAACTGGTTTTTTCGGCCCGGATTCAGCTGCCCGCGGCGGTCCGTTTCGGCTTTTTGCCACAGTGCATTTCGATGTCGGCGCGGCGGTTGTTTTCGTTCTTCACGCCGTCGTAAGTATGCACTTTAAGGCGCCGCTCGCCCCAGGCTTCGACGCTGTAAACGTCAAGATCGGCCCTGCGAAGCTTGGCGGCAACAAAATCGGCCCGGGCGCGCGACAGCTTGAGGTTCGAAAGATCTCCTCCCAGCGTATCAGCAAATCCGGTCACATCGATCTGACACGGCCCCGACGCGGCGAGCATCGTCTTCATTTGCGGAACGATTGCGGCAATGCGCTTGTCTACGTCGGCACCCGATGCCTTGCCGATGCCAAAATAAACCGACCCGGTGAAATCGGCGGCGGGGCCTTCCTGTTCGGGCTTGGCCTTAGCCATCTGGGCCTCCATCTCGAGCACCTTGGAGAGGCTCTCACTGATGGTCTTCTGCTCGGCGAGGATCTGTTCCGTCACCTGTTTGAGCGTCGTCATCTCGGCGGCCAGTTGTTCACCACCCCCGCCACCCTCAACGTTCTTGAGTGCGGCCGCGGTCTTCTCCGCACCGGCACGGATTTCCTCGACCGTCGCGGCCTGGATCTCCATCACCACCGAGCGCGTCTCGCTCTGACCCGCCTGCATATCCTTGCGGATAAAGTCGAGGGCCACGTAGCCCGCCGGCAACAAGATTGCCGCGACGACGATGGCGCTGAGGATCGATTTGCCGATACCGCTGCTGCTTTTCTCAGACATCACTGCACCCTTTGGTTCCCAGGGGCAGGATTATATACATAGTTTCCCGGGCTTTGGAATCCCGGCAGGAGAGTTCCGACAGAGATCGGCAAAACGCCGGCCCGTCACGCGAAACCGTTTTTTCGACGCGGATACGCCGTGCCAGGTTTTTGGCGATACCGTTCGCAGCGCTGGGATACCAGCGAAGAATGGCGGAAAACCGGTCTTTTCTCACCCTTATTCATAAAGGTTAACAAAAAGACCCGTAAAGGGTTTGGCCCGGAGTCCGCAAATGGTAATATGGTTAACAGATATCGATTCGCAGCGTTTTGGGCGGCCCGGAGTGGAAAAATGCGCGTACTGTTAGTTGAAGACGATCCGACAACCCAGGCAACGGTCAAGCTGATGCTTGAGACTGCGGGCATGGTTGTCGATGCCACCGATCTCGGCGAAGACGGCTTGGAGATCGGCAAGCTTTATGAATACGACATCATCATTCTGGATCTGATGTTGCCCGACATGGATGGCCTGGAAGTGCTGCGCCGTTTACGCGATTCCCGGGTGCAGACGCCGGTCCTGATCCTTTCGGGGCTGACGGAGTCGGAAATGAAGGTAAAAGGTCTCGGCATCGGCGCCGACGACTATCTTACCAAACCGTTCGACAAGTCGGAGTTGATGGCCCGTGTGCAGGCGATTGTTCGCCGGTCTGCAGGCCACTCGCATTCGATCATTCATACCGGGCAGCTTTCCGTCAATCTCGATACCCACATGGTCGAGGTCGACGGCCAGCCTGTGCACCTGACGGGCAAGGAGTACGGCATTCTTGAACTTCTGAGCCTGCGCAAGGGGACGACGCTGACCAAGGAAATGTTCCTGAATCATCTTTACGGCGGGATGGACGAGCCGGAGCTGAAGATCATTGATGTCTTCATCTGCAAGCTTCGCAAGAAGCTCGCCGATGCCACAGGTGGCGAGCACTATATCGAAACCGTTTGGGGCCGCGGCTACGTGCTGCGTGACCCGGAAACCATGCCGGAAGCGCAGACAGCGTCCGCATGAACCGTTTCGGCAACAAAGACCACGGGCCGGTTCAACCGGCCCTTTTCTTTTGCAACGAGTCTCGTCTCAAACCAGTCCCAATTGCATGAACTTGGCGAGCAGACTTTCGCCGTCATAAGGCTTCATCAGGTAGTCATTGGCGCCGGCCGCCATCGCTTCCTCTATATGCCCCGCTTCGGTTTCGGTCGTACAAAAAATCACGACCGGCCCGCTACCGCCCGGCAGCTCCCTGAGCGCTATTAGAAATTCTATACCGCTCATGTTGGGCATATTCCAGTCGAGCAGGATGGCCTCCGGCATGGCCAAGCTGCACGCACTAAGAGCTGCATAACCGTCAGGTGCCTCATCCGTGTCCAGGCCGATTTCCTGAATGATCTTTCGAGCGACCGTCCGGACGAGCTGCGAATCATCGACGATCAGGCACCGCTTCGGTTCACGGGCGCGCCGGCGGTACGTATTCAAGCCTGGGCCGACAAGGCGGCAAAACGGACCTGGTCGTCATCCGCCGCCACTTCCAGTTCGCAACCGGCCTCCAAAACGAGTAGCTGCGTCAGGTAGCTATGAATGGAACGGCTGTCCATGCTTGAGAGTGATTTCCCGGGCGTCAGTCCATTCGCCAGATCCTCACGCAGCCCGGCGTCGTCGCCTGCAGCGGCCACCGCGAGGCCGACCCCGCCTTCCACTTCTGCTACTTGTACGCTGACCGTACCGCCGCGCGGCAGGCATTCGGTCGCGATCAGGATCAGGTTCAAAAGAAGCTTGCCCATGACGGGGTCTATGTCGCGAACACCATCGCCGAAGTCAGGCCAGTCCAGCGTCGCATTCGACCCCTCAAGAAACTCCATTGCGAGGCTGCGCAGCACCTGCACCTCGGCGCCCCCCTTGCCGGCACCGCCGGCGCCAAAAGCGACGCGATAGAACGCCAGTCGTCGCGTAAGCTCCTGACCGCTTTTCGTCGCCAAGGCCATGGCGCTGTCATCCAGCGCACCCATCTCGGCTAGAATCTCGAGCCCCGCATTCACGGCACCGGCGGCACCGACGAGGTCGTGACAAAGCCGGGAACAAACGAGCTGGCTGAGACGCAACTTTTCACTCATCTTTAGTCACTCCGCGCATTTTGACCGTCCGCCGCTCCCGTTTCCCGGCGTCACGATAGCATGGATAGGAAAGAGGCCAAGACAGCAAAATCCGCCGGACTGAATCAGTCGTCGGCGCGTTTCACGATATCCTCGGCGAGCGAGGAAACCAGGTTCTTGTTGCCGGTTTCATTCGCACCGGCGTTGCGCGCGCGACGCTCGGCTTCGGCGCGAACATCCGAGATGTTCACCGGGATCTGCCTGAGGATCACGGTCAGCACAGCCTCGATCGCAAGCACGTGCGCTGCCAGATTTTCCGTGTCTGAACTCTGCCGTTGGGCATTGGTACCGAGGATCTCAATGCCTTCCGCCACTTTTTCAAGCGACACCTGTAGATCTGCCATGTGACGCACAAATCCCTCGATCCCGAGGGCGTCCATTAGCTCGGTAACGGCATCGCCGTTTGTGCTCTTCTCGTTCATACTCCCCCCACGGATTCGGTCAACATGGTCGAGGCGCAACCCTAGCGCGGCTCAGGCAGCGTTTCCAGCCCGGCCTGATCGAGTTTTGCACAGGCTAGAACCAAGCAAGTCCTTGATATCGAACAAAAATAGTTTACATTATTGGCGTGCGGCATGGGGAGTGCCGTAAACAGGAAATGGTGAGTTTCATGAAGTCAGTACTTATCGGCGGCATTGCCGCCATTGTAATCGCGATCGCGGCCGGCGCCGTCCTCAACAGCATGAACCCGACGGCGGGGCAGAAGTACTCGACGTCTAGCACGCGTCTCAACTGAAGTTGGATCGCTTTCAACAGATACCGTCACGAAAAAGGGCGGCGCCGCGGCGCCGCCCTTTCGCATTGAAGAATCAAAGGTTACTCGGCGGGCTGTTGCTGCCCTGAACCCTTCTGCATTTCTTCCTCGACCCAGAGCGAATGGTGCTCCTTGGCCCAGTTCATATCGACCTGGCCGGAACCGACGGCGTCGAACGCGCCTTCCATACCGACCGAGCCGATGTAGATGTGTGCGATCACGATCACGATCATTATCAGCGCCACGGCCGAGTGCCACAGCACAGAGAGCTGCGTTTCCTCGAGCGGCGAGAGTTGCGTCGGCAGATTGGTGCCGAAGGTGTTGATAACCGCAAACGTACCGGCCCAGGGCTGCACTTCGAACGGCCACATCAGGGCGACCCCCGAAAGCGACAGCGAGAAACCGCCCAGAATCACCGACCAGAAGATCAGTTTCTGGCCCGCGTTGAAACGGCCTGCCTCCGGATGTACACCCTTCGAGAAAAGGCCACCACCGATTGCGAGCCATTTCAGATCGCTGACTTTCGGTATGTTGTAGCGCACCCAGAGCACGAACATCAGCGCAACGCCGAGCATAAAGGCGAAAGCAATGTAGTTGTGTGCCAGCTTTCCATAATAGGTGATGGCCGCAAACGCATCCGCACCGATCACGGGCTTCAGGAAATAACGGCCGTAAAGCACGTTGAGGCCCGTCAGCGCCAACACGATAAAACTGGTCGCCGTCACCCAGTGCACGGCACGCTCAAGCGCGTTGAAGCGCTCGATCGTGCGGCCCTGCGGGTCGGGCCCGTGGTCGATCTTGATACGACCGCGTAGTGCAAAAAACACCACCAGCAGCACGACGATCCCGAGCAGGCTCCAGGCACCATACGTGCTGAGCGGGCCGTTCTTGAACGCGCGCCAGTTTTCACCGCCTCGTTGGACCAGCCGTCCAGCGGATTTGTTGGGGATCGATACCTGACCAACGATCTCCTGCTGGCCAATAGCCCGCCATAGGTCGGCATCGGATCGAATGCCCTGAACGTTCCCGGGGACAGCCCCCTGTTCCTGAGCCTGGACCGGACTGCCGGCAATCAGTGTAACACCGGCATTCATGGTCATGGATCCGAGACCGACCAGTGCGGCAAATGCCAACGCAAGCCCCCCGGACCGGATAAATTGCATCATCTTCGTCATCTTGATAACTCCGATTTCCGCCCGTGCATGAGCCGGGTCAGTTGCCACCTTGCAGTTTGCCGCGCTCCTGAAGCAGTTTATTTGCCTCGGTTTCGATCACCGGCGGGCGCACGTTTTCGCCCTGCGTCGGGCCGCCACCAGAGGCGAGACCGCCTGCAGGAATACCGCCTTGCATCGTTGCGCGTTGGCGCAGTTGCGCCAGCTCATCCTCACCCAGGGTCGAGGCCGGTTTCTGGCCTGGGAACGTACCCGGCTCTTGATTTATTACCCTGCCCTGCTCTTCCGGGCGGCACCCGGCAAGCATGACCAGCGCGAAACAGACGGCCCCAAAGGTTTTCAGAAATCTTTTGTCGAACATTGTCGTTCCTTGTTCTTTCGACGCCGGCAAAGGTCGTGCCGGAGTCCACCGGACGTTAAAGGAGGGGCGGCACCCCGTTCAAGAGATGCCGCCGCCTTACCTTTAATCAGACCGATAGGTCAGGAGCCGGCCTTCAGATCGTAGGCCGTACCCCAACCCCATGCACCCGAGCCGAAGCCACGGGACACGATCCGCTCGCGATAAATGTTGGAGATCATGTTGCCATCCCCACCGAGCAGTGCCTTGGTCGAGCACATTTCGGCGCAGATCGGCAGCTTGCCCTCCGCGAGACGGTTACGGCCGTATTTCTGGAATTCGGCCGAGGAGTTGTCGTCTTCGGGACCACCGGCACAGAAGGTACATTTGTCCATCTTGCCGCGGGAACCGAAGTTACCGGCCTGCGGATACTGCGGCGCGCCGAACGGGCACGCATAGAAGCAATAACCACAGCCGATGCACAGGTCCTTGGAGTGAAGCACCACACCTTCTTCGGTTTCGTAGATGCAGTCCACCGGGCACACCGCGATACACGGTGCATCCGAGCAATGCATGCACGCCACCGAGATGGAGCGCTCACCCGGCTTGCCGTCATTGATCGTGACGACGCGCCGGCGGTTGATACCCCAGGGAACCTCGTGCTCGTTTTTGCACGCGGTGACACAGGCGTTGCACTCGATGCAGCGTTCTGCGTCACACAGGAACTTCATTCTAGCCATTTCTGTGTCTCCCTATTTCACGCCGTTTTGATTCTGCAGAGCGTGACTTTGGTTTCCTGCATGTTGGTCACCGAGTCATACCCGTAGGTGCCGCACATGTTGGAAGCTTCACCCAACACATACGGATCGGCGCCATCCGGATACTTGTTCCGGAGCGACTCACCCATCCAGTGCCCACCAAAGTGGAACGGCATGAACACCACACCAGGCGCAACACGCTCGGTTACGAGCGCCTTCACCTTGGCCCGGCCACCTTCGGGGCTTTCGACCCACATCATGGCGCCATCCTTGATGCCGTTGTTGTTGGCATCGATCGGATTGACCTCGGCAAACATGTCCTGTTGGAGTTCGGCCAGCCACGGGTTGGACCGCGACTCGTCACCACCACCTTCGTATTCCACAAGACGGCCCGACGTGAGAATGGTCGGGAAGTCCTTGGAGAAGTCCTGCTTCTGGATCGACGCGTACTTGGTCGGCAGACGATACATCTGACGGTCCGAATACGTTTCGTACTTCGGCAGGAGGTCGCGACGCGGCGTGTACAGCGGCTCGCGGTGCAGCGGCACCGGATCCGGGAACGTCCACACCACGGTACGCGCCTTGGCGTTACCGAACGGCGCACAACCGTGCTTGATGGCCACGCGCTGGATACCGCCCGAAAGGTCGGTCTTCCAGTTCGTCTTGTCACCGGCGACGGCATCGATGGCCTTACGCTCGGCGTCGGTCAGGTCCCCATCCCAGCCAAGCTTCTTGAGCATGGCCATGGTGAATTCGGGGTGACCGTCCTTCAGCTCGTTCCCCACCGGGTAGGAGCCTTCGGCAAGCAGGTTGGAGCCATTGCGCTCCACGCCGAAACGGGCGCGGAAGTTAAGGCCGCCTTCAGCAACCGGCTTCGACGGATCATAAAGAACCGGCGTCCCCGGGTGGTTCAGTTCGGCGGTACCCCAGCACGGCCACGGCAGACCATAGTAGTCGCCGCTGACAGGACCGCCCTTCGCGAGAAGCGTGGTCTTGTCGAAGGTCGACTGGTTCGCCATGTGCGCTTTGAGACGCTCCGGCGACTGACCGGTGTAGCCGATCGTCCACATGCCCTTGTTGAACTCGCGGGTCACGTCTTCGATGTTCGGCTCTTCGCGGCCTTCAGCCACCTTGTCCATCTTGATGTTCTTGAAGAACTTGTCGGCCCAGCCGAACTTCTTCGCGAACATCGCCATGATTTCATGGTCGGTACGGGATTCGAACACCGGATCCACGACCTTGTCGCGCCACTGCAGGGAGCGGTTCGACGCCGTCACGGAGCCGCGGGTTTCGAACTGCGTCGCCGCCGGCAGGACATAGATGCCGTCCTGGCGGTCCGGAATGACGGCAGCGAACGTCGGCACCGGATCGATGATGACCATCAGATCCAGCTTCTCCATCGCTTTCTTCATTTCCGGCAGACGAGTCTGCGAGTTCACAGCGTGACCCCAGTAGACCATGGCACGGAGGTTGTCCGGCTGATCCATCTTGTCCTTGTCTTCAAGGACACCGTCAACCCAGCGCGAAACCGGGATGCCGGCGGAGTTCATGAACTTCTCTTCCTGGAACTGACCAGCAAGGAACTCGTAGTCCACGTCCCAAACACGCGACCAGTGCTTCCACGACCCCTTGGCGAGACCGTAGTAACCCGGCAGCGAGTGCGACAGGATGCAGAAGTCGGTTGCACCCTGCACGTTGTCGTGACCGCGGAAGATGTTCGCGCCGCCACCCTGTGTGCCGATGTTTCCGAGCGCCAGCATCAGGACGCAGTACGCACGCGTGTTGTTGTTACCGTTGGTGTGCTGCGTACCACCCATGCACCAGACGATGGTACCCGGGCGGTTGTTGGCCAGCGTCCGCGCGACACGACGGAGTTGCGAACCGGGAACACCGGTCACACGCTCGGTCTCTTCCGGCGTCCACTTCTTCACCTCGGCGCGGATCTGATCCATGCCCCAGACACGCTGCTTGATGTACTCCTTGTCTTCCCATCCGTTTTCGAAGATGTGGTAAAGGATACCCCAGATCAGCGCGACGTCGGTGCCCGGACGGAACCGGACAAATTCGTCGGCGTGGGCTGCCGTCCGCGAGAAACGCGGGTCGCACACGATGAGCGCGGCATTGTTCTGCTCTTTCGCTTTCAGAATGTGCTGCACGGCGACCGGGTGTGCCTCGGCCGGGTTGGACCCGATGAGGAACATGGCCTTGGAGTTGTGCATGTCGTTGTAGCTGTTCGTCATCGCGCCGTAGCCCCAGGTGTTTGCAACACCGGCGACCGTGGTCGAGTGACAGATACGGGCCTGGTGGTCACCGTTGTTGGTGCCCCAGAACGCGTAGAACTTACGGAACAGGTACGACTGCTCGTTGTTGAACTTGGCCGAACCAAGCCAGTACACCGAGTCGGGTCCGGAGGTCTTGCGGATCTCCATCATCTTGTCGCCGATCTCGTTGATGGCATCGTCCCAGCTGATCTTCTGCCATTTGCCGCCCGAGAGTTTCATCGGATATTTGAGGCGGCGGTCGCCATGCGCATGGTGACGCACCGAAGCACCCTTGGCACAGTGTGCACCGAGGTTGAACGGGCTGTCGAAACCAGGCTCCTGGCCGACCCACGCACCGTTAGACACCTCGGCGATAACCGTGCAGCCGACGGAGCAGTGCGTGCAGACAGACTTGATCTGTTTGATGTCGCCGGCGGCGGATGCCGCTTCGGCTTTTTTGACCATTCCTGCCGGCAGGGCCGATGCCAGCGCGATACCGCCGGCAGTAACACCTGAACGTTTCAGGAAGGTCCGGCGGTCCATTGATCCGCCAATGACGCCGGCTAATGCCTTCGTCAAACGGGGGCGTCCCGCAACCCCGTTGCTCTTCTTGGTGAGCATTTAATTATCTCCCAAAGTTGACCTTAAGTTTGAACACCAGTACCGGCAAAGCCTAGAAGCGGCTGAGCTCGTAGTACTTCATGACATGTTCGGTTTCCTGGTAACCGCTCACCTTGCGGTCCTCAGGCAACGCAGCTTGTGCCTGCTTCCCGGAAAGAGCGGCAGTGGCGATACCGGCTGCACCGGCAACACCCGCTCCCTTCAGAAAGTCGCGGCGGGCCAGCGTGTCCGATTTTTCGGTCCTTTTCATTGCTGTCTCCCAATAGTTGACACGTACGTGTTGACCATCACTGGTCACTTCGTTCTTGGCCACCATGGCCATTTTATTCTGGACCCGGCGCACACCCCCGATCGGCAAGTGCAGGACCGTTCCGTCTCAGCAGGCGGTTCAAGCCGCCATCTCGTAAGCCTCGCGCTCGATCTCCATGAACAAGCGGCCGATGGTGCCCACCGGCATATAGAGCGCAGCCGACTGCGCTCCCTCGAGGTCCTTGAACATCCGCCCGGCCCACGGGGCCAGGTGCTTATCGAAAAACGCCTTCGCTTCGGCGCGACCGGCATTGCCGCCGAGGCCGCCGGTCAACAGGCCATGCATGATTTCGCAAAGGCTCGCGATGTGATCTTCCGGTTCGCCGGTATTTTCCGCCGCGGCGATCCCCAAGCGCGCCATGTCGGTGCGCAGTTCCGCCAGCGGCTTGTCGTAAACCAACCCGGTGAGATAGAGCGACGCATAGGGCGAAATTTCGCCACCGGCGCCAACCCCGTAAAACAGTTCGGTGAATTCTTCCTCAGCCTTGCCGCGCGGCGTCCGCACGCAGAGCTTGCCGAATGATGCAATCGCCTCGCCGAGCGGCGTACCGTCGTCATGATCCGCAAGGCCCCGCATGGTCGCGAGGGTTTCCTCGTCCATCGGTTTCGCGAGAACGCGTGCCAGCAAGCCATAGAAATTGGCGCGCATCAGATCATCTTCCGACGCGCCCGCAGCTCCCGCACCATCGGCGGTTAAAGTGGTATCGTTGACGGGTGTGGACTCAGCCACGTTCTCTCCCTTTTCGGCAATCAGCGCCTAATCTCGTTCCGCAAAGAACAAACCGAACGCTTTTTAATTATTATTCTAAAGAACCGGAGAACCCCATGCTCTCTCACCTTCACGAGCGGTTCCTTAGTTGCCAATATTATCCTGTGGTATGCCAGTTTGTGTCAAATGGATTCTGGCTATTTCTCATTGTGCATGTGCGAAAAAACATCATGATTTCAGATGCTTAATGCCATAACCTTCCTATGGTTATAGGTTCGGATCGTCTTCGCCATCACCAGTATCGTCACTGTCGGCAATGTCGTGATCTGCAACGGCATCCGCAGGTTTCTCTTCATTTTCAGCAGCTTCCGGCGTTTCCTCCGGTGACGCATCTGCCGCTTCGGCGACATCCTCGTCCTCCAGCTCGCCAAATGCGCGGCGCGTACTTTCAGGCGTCATGTCACGCAACTCTTTGTCGCTCAGAAAGCCCCGCCCGACCTGGTAATTTCCGGTCAGCTCGTCGATCACCTTATGGATGACGTTAAAATCCTGGTCATAGTCATTCAGACCGTCACGGAAATTGAAGAACGGATTGACCCGCCAGAGCACCCGAAGCGCGCGCCGTTTAAGAAACTCAGGCACGCCGTCGCGCATGAAAGGCGTGAAATCCGAATCCTTGTCGAGTGAATCGAGCGGCGGCAGGCCTTCGACGATTTCGCGCTGCTCCTCCGTCAGTTCCTCTTCGTCGATGCCGGCGAACAGATCCTCTTCGTCGGGGGGCAGCGAGGCGAACTGAGCTTCGAGCGCTTCTTCCACTGTTGCCGCGTCGTTCTCGGGCTCCGCGGTTTCATCTGGCTCGGTGTGACCGATGCCGCGCGTAAGCCAGTCGTCGTCATCCTCCGCATCCGGCGCCAATGGCGCCATGGCGGGCACGAAATTGCGCACCCGCATGCCACCCGGCAACGTAGCGAATTCGTTGGGCGGCGTCGCACGGGTGGCCTCCGTCCGCACCTTGTCTTCCGCGACCAGAGCCTCTTCACGGGCGTCGGCGCCGCCCTTGCTTTTCAGGCGCGACCAGCGGCTGAGGCGACCTTCAGCCATAGTTGCCTCCCCGGCGGCGGCCCTGCTGGAAGTCGCCCTTGCGCGGGTCGTAGGACTTGCGCTTGCGTTTCTTGAACGGCACGTCCTTGTGGTGCGTGTCACAGAAGGTTTTGACCCAGGCGGCGATTTCCGGCGGCATGACGACGCCCTCCACCATCTGATCGCTGTCTTCGGTGTAGCTCTCCGCCTCGTAAGGACATGCGGTCACCATGTGCACCAGCATTTCCGGATCATCCGCCTCCTCGCCCGGCGAAAGGACGATGTAGACGTGTGGCGGATCGTTCGACAGGTTGACACGATAGCCCGCGGTCTCGCCACGGAACAGTTCAAGCGGCATCGTCGCGGCGTGGAAATGCGCCCAGCCCTCGCCCTCGCGCAGCATGATCCACTCGTCATGCGGATCCTTCGGAGGTGCGCCCTGGAACACCGCAACCGGCTGATACGTGTGATCGGCCCACCGATTGTCGCTGTCGCGCCGTTCGATGACGATGCCGAGGTCGATCTTCTCGTGAATGCCGGGGGCGCTGGCCTGCTCTTTCGCAAGCAAAGCCTCCGCTTCTTCCAGGTTTTCCGGGCGGTTGACGTTGAAGAACGGGTCGACGGGGTCGGTGTCGAACGGCACATGGACGATACCGATGCGGTCCGTCCAGGCATCGATCTTGCGCATGTCTTCTTCGACCATCGCACGACGCAGGTCTTCCCTGAGCGCAACCGGCCAGATACCGAAGACCGGGTGCGTGCGGTCGCCCGTAATGGCGCACGCAAGCGGCGCCTCTCCTGCCGAAGCCGGACCCAGCAACCGCGCCACCAGATCGCGGGGCAGGAACGGCGCGTCGGTCGCGAAGCTCACGACATATTCGGCGTCAGGGACATTCTCGGCGGTCCAGTCGAGCGCCGTGAGGATGCCGGCAAGTGGCCCCTGATGGCCGTCGAGGACATCGGCCACGACCGGCAGGCTGTACTTCGCGAAGCGCGCCGGATCGCCGTTGGCGTTGAGGATCAGATGATGCACCTGCGGCTTCGCCCGGTCGATGACATGCTCAAGGATCGTCTTGCCGCCGAGTTCCTTCAACGGCTTGTCGCCGCCGCCCATGCGCCTCGCCAGTCCGCCCGCGAGCAACACGCCGACAATCGGTTTTGCATCGGTCATTCCGCGGCCGCCCCCTTGCGGTTCATGCCCTTCGGTTCGTCCTCGAGCTGACTGGCGTCGATGTCGAACGCGATGCGGTCTTCGCCGGCGAGCGCGATGAAGCGTTTGCCGCGCGCACGGCCGATCAGCGTCAGGCCGACCTGGCGCGCAAGCTCGACCCCCCAAGCGGTAAAGCCGGAGCGCGAGCAGAGGATCGGAATGCCCATCTGCACGGTCTTGATGACCATCTCTGAGGTCAGACGGCCGGTGGTGTAGAAGATCTTGTCCTCGCCCGAAATCCCGTTCAGGAACATGTACCCGGCGATCTTGTCGACGGCGTTGTGGCGCCCGACATCCTCCATGTAAATCAAGGGCTTGTCTTCATGGCACAGCACGCAGCCATGGATCGCCCCGGCCTCCAGATAAAGGCTCGGGGTTGTATTGATTTTCTTCGTCAGGGCGTAGAGCCAGGACGTCTTGAGCACCGCGTCGGGGTTCAGTTTCGCGGTCTCGAATTTCTCCATCACGTCGCCGAAGACCGTGCCCTGTGCGCAGCCCGACGTGAGCGTTTTCTTCTTCAGCTTTTCCTCGTAGTCGGTCTCGCGGGCAGTACGGACGACAACGGTTTCGATCTCCTCGTCGTAGTCGATGCCGGTCACCTCGTCGTCCGGGCGCAGCATGTTCTGGTTGAGCAGATAGCCCACCGCAAGATAGTCCGGATGGTCGCAGATGGTCATCATGGTGACGATCTCGCGGCCGTTGAGAAACAACGTCAGCGGGCGTTCCACGGTGACCGACGTTTCCGCCGGATTGCCGTCCTGATCAATGCCGGAAACGCGCTCGGTCAGCTTCGGATCGGCCGGGTCGGGGCGGATCAGATAGTCGTCCACAACGGGGGTCTCGTCACTCGGACGGGTCACCGAAATCTCTCCTCCCATGCACGCGGATTGGGATGCCAAACACCACCATCCGCTTCTTATTTGGTGAGGCGATCATCTTGGGCAAGAGGCCCGAATTCAAGAGATGAATTTTATTGCTGAGACACGGTTCCGTGACGCCGGCCAATCATCCTGCATATTTATGCATTGATATGCATATTTTCCGGAATTAGACTGAGGCGTTAATAAATTCAGGCGCAAAAAGCGCCGTTTCGCGTTCGGCGGCAAATTCCTGTTCCGAACGCCTTGGGCAGGTGACATGAACGACATTTCCGCAGCATTCGTGACGGCGCTTCAACTGCTCGTGACGTTCGACCAGAACCTTGTCGAGATCGTCGGCCTGTCGCTCCGGGTATCGCTCTCCGCCGTTGCGCTTTCCGTCGTCATCGGCCTGCCGCTCGGCGCCGCGCTGGCGCTGTTCAAGTTTCCGGGCAGGAACGGGCTCGTCGTCTTCATGAACGCCCTGATGGGACTGCCGCCGGTCGTCGTCGGCCTCGTCGTCTACCTGCTGCTGTCACGTGCGGGACCGCTCGGCGTGCTCGGGCTGCTGTTCACACCGACCGCCATGGTCATCGCGCAGGCTATACTGGTGACGCCGATCGTCGCCGCCCTGACCCGGCAGGTCGTCGCCGATCTGTGGGTCGAGTATGCGGAGCAGATGCGCTCCATGGGCGCCGGTCCGGTGAGCGCCATCCCCGCCCTTCTATACGACGCACGCTTCACGCTCGTCACCGCGGTGCTGGCAGGGTTCGGCCGCGCCTCGGCCGAAGTCGGCGCCGTGATGATCGTCGGCGGCAACATCGATCATGTGACACGCACCATGACGACGGCGATCGCGCTTGAGGTGTCGAAGGGCGACCTTGCTCTCGCGCTCGGTCTCGGCATCGTACTGATCGGCATTTCGCTCACCATCAATGCCGCGACCTACACGGTCAAGCAGCGCGCTGAGGCGGCATGGGCATGAGCGATCCCGTGACGCAGCCGGCCGCGGACATGGCACCCGCCACGGGGCGCACGCCGGCGGGGTCCATCCTGCCGCTCAGCATGCAGGACGTCTGCTTCGACGCCGGTGGCAAACGCCTGATCGACGGCCTGACGTTTTCCCTCGACGCCGGCCCGCGCACGATCATTCTCGGCCCCAACGGTGCCGGCAAGTCGCTGACCCTTCGCCTCTGCCACGGTCTGCTGGCCCCGAGCCGGGGACGCATCTCGTGGCAGGGCGCGCGCACGGGTGACGCCCCCCTGAAGCACCAGGCGATGGTGTTCCAGCGTCCGGTGCTGTTGCGCCGTACGGCAGAGCAGAACATCGACTACGCGCTCAAACTGCATGACGTTCCGCGCCGCGACCGCCCGGCCATCATCGAAGACGTGCTGAACCGCACCGGGCTCGCGCGTTTCGCCAAGAGCCCGGCCCGGCACCTGTCGGGCGGCGAACAGCAGAAACTCGCCCTGGCCCGTGCCTGGGCGACGAAGCCGCAGGTGCTGTTCCTCGACGAGCCGACGGCGTCGCTCGACCCAGCCGCGACGCACGCGGTCGAAAACATCATCGAGACCATGCACGCAGAGGGCACACGCATCGTGATGACGACGCACGATCTCGCGCAGGCCAAACGCCACGCCGACGAGGTCCTGTTCATGTACGGCGGACGGCTGATGGAAAAGACCCCGGCAGACGAATTCTTCAACGCACCCCGAAGCGGCGAGGCCGCCGCGTTCCTCAAGGGCGAGTTGAGATGGTAACCGCGAGACAGACATAACGACCGACCAAGGGAGATTTATAATGTTCAAGCTCAAGACACTGTTCTTCGCCGCGCTGATGGCGATGACGTTCGGCACCCTCGCTGCGCCGCATGCTTACGCCGCCGATAAATACATCACCGTCGCGTCCACGACGTCAACGGCCAACTCCGGCCTATTCGACTTCCTGCTGCCCAAGTTCACCAAAGAGACCGGCATCGAAGTCCGCGTCGTCGCGGTCGGTACCGGCAAGGCGATCAAGCTCGCCATGAACGGCGACGCCGACGTGCTGTTCGTCCACCACAAGCCGTCCGAGCTGAAGTTCGTCAAGGAAGGCTTCGGCGTGAAGCGCTCCGACGTGATGTACAACGACTTCGTCATGGTCGGCCCGAAGTCCGACCCGGCTGGCGTCAAGGGCGCCAAGATGGCCGCCGACGGTCTCAAGAAGATCGCAACTGCGGGCGCGCCGTTCGCATCGCGCGGCGACAACTCGGGCACCAACAAGAAGGAACTCGAACTCTGGAAGGGTGCGGGCATCGATCCGACGGGCGCCGGGAACAAATGGTACAGCGCCACCGGCTCCGGCATGGGCGCGACGCTGAACGTGGCGTCGGGCATGAACGCCTATTCGCTGACCGACCGCGCGACGTGGCTCAAGTTCAAGAACAAGGGCGATCTGGAAATCGTGCTCGAGGGCGATCCGGTGCTGTTCAACCAGTACGGCATCATCCTGGTGAACCCGGAGAAGCATAAGCACGTGAAAAAGGACCTGGGCGAGGCGTTCATCGACTGGACCATCGGCAAGGAAGGCCAGGGCCTGATCAACGAATACAAGATCCTCGGCAACCAGGCGTTCTTCGCCAACGCCCAGCCCGGATCTTAAGCCCGACAGCTAATCCCTGTTTCATCTGGGGGAGGCTCCCCCGCCACCTCACCCGCTGCCGGCAACGGCGGCGGGTTTTCTTTTCTGTCCGATGAACACCCAATTCCTTGTCATCCCCGCGCACGCGGGGACAGGCTCTGTCCTCTCCCCCGCGCCATTTTGGCTTGCGCCAAATGATTGGCGACAGGGAGAGGGACTCTCGTCCAAACATTCCCCGAACGAACCCCTCTCCCCCCATCAGGGGGAGAGGCCGGGTGAGGGGGTAAGCGAGCCACATTAGGAAGTTTCCAGCGCTTGGATAATCAAACGCATGGCAGCTTCCAGTTCATGCGTCACCTGTTCGTTCGTCAAACGGAGCACACGGTAACCAGCCGCGTGCAGATACGCATCCCGGCGCTTGTCATAGGCCAACCGAGCACTGTGGCTGTCGCCGTCGATCTCGAGAACCAGCCTCTTTTCCGCACACAGGAAATCGACGATGAACGGGCCGATTGGCACCTGACGCCGGAACTTCCATCCCCTGAGGCCACGTGCCCGAAGCACCGCCCAGACCTTTCTTTCCGGCGGCGACATTTCGCGGCGAAGACGGCGGGCGCGGGTGAATGGCGTTTCCATAAAGGAAAGTATGGAAGGGTTTAAGTGGCTTTCCCCCTCACCTGTCCTCTCCCCCGCGTTGCAGGGGAGAGGGACTCTCGTATAAACGGTTCCCAAACAAACCCCTCTCCCCCTATCAGGGGGAGAGGTTGGGTGAGGGGGTGGTTTGAGTTCCCTACCCGAACAACGGCAGCCTGAGACGCCGGGCGAGGAGCGCGCGGGTGCGTTCCTGATCGTCGCTGTCGTCGCGGCACCAGCACCGGAGCGTAGCGAGGAAGATGGCGGTCAGCGCGACCTCTTCGATCTGGCGGCGGCGGCCCATCGCGGTCATGCCTGCGGCGTCGCGCCACCACTGCACCAGCCGCGAGAGATCGAAAATCATCGGCACCCAGTGATGCGGATGAAACACCCACATCTTCTCGCCCAGCATCTGCCGGGTCACGTCGCGGTAAGGTGCGAGCGCGTCGAACCAACGCAGCATCAGGATGTCGAGGCGCACGCGGGCTTCCACGTCCTGCAGCCCCTTCGGCAGCGGTTCGAGCATGGCGGCAAGCGCGCGCCCGAACCACGCATCGGTAATGGCGTTCTTGTCGGCAAAGACGGCGTGCAACTCGGCCGGCGACATTTTCAGCTGCGCCGCCAGGTCGCGCATCGCCAGGGCGTCCCAGCCCGTCTCCGCCGCCATCGCGAGCGCGGCATCAACGATCCTGTCAGAGGCGGGCGGCGTTTTCTTTTTGGCCATTCCGGGAGTTTAACACATTAGCCCCCTCACCTGTCCTCTCCCCCGCGTTGCAGGGGAGAGGGACCCAGACGATACGTATTGCAGACAAACCCCTCTCCCCCTTCCAGGGGGAGAGGCTGGGTGAGAGGGTTACTTGCCCCGCCCCATCGCGAAATCGTTGTAGTCGAGATAGCTCCGCTGGATGGCGATGTGATCGGCGACGTGCTTGGCGTCGTGCCACACGCCCCAGATGAACGACGAGCCGCGACGCGACTGCCAGGGCAGGCCGAGAAAATAAACTCCAGGCTCGGACGAAACGCCACGCTGATGCCTGGGCCGGCCGGTTGCGTCGAAAGCATCCACTTTCAGCCAGCTGTAATCGAGCGCGAATCCGGTCGCCCAGACAATCGAGGTGACGCCGGCCGCGGCCAGGTCCAGCTCGAGGACAGTGGATCGGTCATGCAGGGAGGGTCGGGGTCGAGAAGGCGCGCCTCAGGTTCCTCGGGCAGGTCCAGTCCATTGCGCGCTACCCAGGCATCGGCTTCGTCCAGCAACGACAGGTAGTTGGCGTCGCCCTGGGCGATGTTGTCGGCGAGGTCCGCGGCAAAGCGGAGCACGCCGTCGCGGCAATCCCGTGTCAGGCCGACGAGATTCATGCCGGCGCCGGCCAGCCGGCGAAAATCGACCGTGTGGCCACCGCGTGCGCCGCTCACCGAAATGGTGACATGCTCGGTGCCCGGTTCCAGCGCCGCCGTATCCCACTTGCCCAGCACGCCCAGCCACCAGACGAAATCACGCCCGCGATAGCTGCGCGGCGGACGGTCGTGCGGGCCCACCGAGAGGTAGACCTCGCGACCCGCGCGCAGCAGCTCATCGGCGATCTGGCCACCGGACGAGCCCGCGCCGACCACCAGCACCGCGCCCTCGGGCAACTGTGCCGGGTTGCTGATAATCGCTCGAATGAATCTGCATGCACGCCTGCGTTTCGGCAGGTACCACGGGTGGAATTACCGGCCGTCTGGAACGGGCCGGTAGCGGCCACCACGACTGTAACGCGCCTCGATCACGCCCGCGGAAGTCTGCGCACGTGAAAACCGCGCCGACCGTCGAAAGTTTCGCTCGACCGACGTCACCTCGACCCCGCAACGGATTGGCGCATCGATCATCTGCGGCGTAGGCCTCGACGAAATACTCGGCGACCACGCTCCTTGGGTCGGGAAACGCGTCCGGGATCGATGCCTTTAAACTCCAGGTTCGGAAAGCGATCGTGCCACGCCGGACCGTTGGCGACGAGCGAGTCCCAGCGCGCCGTGCGCCAGCGCTCGGCGATGCGGTCGCGCTCCAGCACCAGATGCGGCACGCCCGCGTTCGACAGGTGCTCGCTCGCCGCGATCCCGGCCTGCCCGGCGCCGATCACCAGCGTTTCGATCTTTTCAACCGTCATTCAAGCCCCCTCACCTGTCCTCTCCCCCACCTTCGTGGTGGAGAGGGACTCACGCCGCAACGCACAGCATACTAATCCCTCTCCCCCTTGAAAGGGGGAGAGGTTAGGTGAGGGGGTGAAAATTTCACACGCCTCGCTCACGCTCCGACTGCTGCGCGAAGAAGGAGGTTTTCGGGTACTCGGGCGTCGCGATGTCGAATGCCTCGCCCCGTACGCGGTGCGGATCGGTGCCGCGCACGAACAGTCCCATGTGGCTGGTCGGCACCGGGTTCGGCGAACACGGCATGGCATCGCCGGCAGAATAAACCGAGATGAAAAGCGTCCTCGGCATGTCGGAGAGGTTCGGCTCCGAGCCATGACAAAGCCGGGTATGCATCAGGCAGACAGAGCCCGCCTTGCCGGTACAGAGCGTCGCGGTGCGCTTCATCTCCGCTTCCGCGTCGGACGCCACCGCGCCGGTGAAGACGCCATCATGCCAGAGGCTGAAAAATCGGCCCCCGGTGCGAGCCCGGCGCAACCGCGAGCGGGCCGTTTTCCTCCGTGACCTCGTCGATCATCAGAAGCGCCGTGACGAGATCCGAATTCGAATGCGGCGTATAGGGAAAGTCCTGGTGCCACTTCACCGCCGTCGCCGCGCCCGGCAGCTTGGAATTGATCTTGGTGTGGTGCAGCTTGATGTCGGGACCAATCAGGTCGGCGACCATGTCCGTCATGCGGCTGTTTGCCATCGCCTCGTAATAGGCGTCCGACACCTCGGTCGGCGCCTGCACCCGGCGCAGTGCGGCGGGTTTGTCGCCATCGCCCGGTTCCAGGTCGAACCGCGGCCGGCCGTCGACGGTCTCGCCATAAGGTGCATCGTGTGCAGCGCTTTCCGCTACCCAGCCGTCGAAATCCGCGCGCAGCTTGGCCAGCAGATCGGCGTCAACCGCGTCTTCGACGACCAGCACGCCGTCGCGTTCGAACGCGGCAATCTGTTGTTCGCTCAGGATGGCCATACCCTGCCCTCGGTCATTTCATCTTTCAACTATCTTGCGGCAATCACAGAGAGGCTTCCAGCGTGAAACGCTGGCCCCCTCACCTGTCCTCTCCCCCACTTCGTGAGGGAGAGGGACTCTCGCATGAACAGTTTCCGAACGAACCCCTCTCCCCCTCAAAGGGGGAGAGGCTGGGTGAGGGGGTGAACCTGCTCAGGCCGCTTTGAATTTCAGGGGAATCTGGCCGAAAGCGCCGAAGTCGCAGACCAGCTCGTCGCCCGGTTTGACGGGCGTGACGCCGGTCATGGTGCCGGTCGAGACCAGATCACCCTTCCTGAACGGCATACCGATGGACTGTGCCTCGGTCGCCGCCCATTGCAGCGCGAACAGCGGATTGCCGAGAACCGCCTCGCCGGTGCCCGCGTTCCCCGTCTCGCCGTTGATGGTGATGGAAGCACCCACGGTCGCGAGGTCCATCGTCCGCCAGCCGTCGATCTCGGGCCCACAGACCAGGGCCGCGTTGAACGAGAAGTCCGAAATGCAGACAGAAATGCCCGCGCCCTTGAAGCCGCCTTCGAAGCGGCAGCCGACCACCTCGACGGCGATGAACGCGCGCGCCGTGGCGGCGACCAGATCGGGGAGCGAGGTGATGCGCTCGTCGTCCAGGTCGTCGGCCATCTCGAACGCGACCTCGCATTCGATGGCGGCGCCGTGCTCGGGGCGCGCGGGCAGCGTGTCACCGGGCTTGTAAAGGTGCTCCTTGAACACGGGACCGATGGACGGACCATCCATGCCGAGAAGCTCCTGCGCCATTTCACTGGTGGCGGCGACCTTCCAGCCGCACTGCGTCAGACCGGCGGCCTTCGCGGCGGCGGCCTGCACCTTGTAGGACACGTTGCGCTCGGCGGTGGCGGCGACGGTGTCGCGGGACAGCAGCGATCCGGACTGACGCGCCTCCCAGATCGTCTTGCCCAGCTTCGCGATGTCAGGCATCGACGCCCTCCACGCCGATCAGCACGCTGTCGGCGGACGCCTGGCGCATCTTCAGCGGCATCGCGTACTCCTCGGATGCATGCCAGCGCTTGATGGAGTCCAAGTCCGGGAATTGAATAACGACGACGCGCGGGAACGGCATGTCGCCTTCCAGCACCGCCATGTCGCCGCCGCGGACGATGTACTCGCCGCCGTACTTCTCAAGCGTCGCCGGCACCAGCGCGCGGTAGGCCTCAAATTTCTCAGGATCGGTCACATCGACCTGGGCGATCATGTACGCCGTCATCGTCTCCTCCGTCACATTCTTGATTATTATCCCGCCTATACATTTGCGTTCAGGCGCGGAAAGACAAGGGCAAGTTGGATGACGGTGAAGCGGCGCTAGCCCAGCAACGAACGAATGGCGGCGTCGTTCTCGGCCCAGCTGGCCCAGTTGCGCGGGCCGAGACCGAAGCGGTTCTTGTGGTCCGGGTCGGCACCCGCTTCGAGCAGGGTCCGGCAGACATCGACCTGGGCGCGGGCGCACGCCATCATCAGCGCCGTGTTGCCGTACTGGTCCGAGGTATCGGGCTTGAGACCCTGTTCGAGCCCGGCCTTCACCGCATTGCCGTCGCCGTTGGCAGCGGCGTCCATGAATTCCTGCTCGGTCATTTTTGTCGTCGTCATAAGGTTCCTCCCGGCACGCAAGAGTTCGGGTGCGAAGAGGGCATCGTCAAGACGTAAAGTCGGCCCTCAGGGTGCGTTGTAGTGAATGGTGCCGAGACCGGCGATGTCGTAGCCCGCCATCTCGTCGGCGCGGGCCTTGAATTCCGGCGAGTCGCAATAGCTCATCAGGCGCTGCATGGGGGGCTGAAAATAATCCCGGCGCCGCACCATCAGGTCGAACCGCTCACGGTGCAGCGGCACGAAATCGAGGCCGTACTGATGCGCCGCCGCGCGAATCCCGAGACCGGCGTCGGCGCGGCACTCGCCGACGGCGAGACCGACGTCTGTTTCCGTCCGCGCCTCGAGATCGGCAATGTCGAGTTCATCAAATTCGAGCCCGGCTTCCGACACCAGATACTGGAACAGCACACGCGAGCCGGCCTGGGTTTCGCGCACCACGAACCGGGCACCGGCTGCCGCCCCGTCGGCGATGCCGGTGATGCGGATCGGATTGCCCCTGGCGACGATCAGGCCCTGCTCGCGCCAGGCCCACTCGATCAGCACGCAGTCGAGACCGACGGACGCGTCCGCCGCCGGGGTCACGTTGTAGCCACCGTCCGTCAGGTCGAGCACGTGCATACCGCAGGCGACCGCCTCGCCGCGCGAGAAACGCTGCACACCGTCGAGGCTGCCGCCCGGCATCAGCGCCAGCTCGCAGCCCGACGCGCGTACCGCGAATTCCAGCAAAGGATCGTGCGAGCCGACGATCACCGGCGGCGGCGGGGTCAGGTGCGCCGCCGCGATCCTGGGGAACGTCGAGGACCGCGCCAGCCAGATGTCGATCAGGTGTTTCGGGAACAGCCACTTGCCGGTGACGCGCGTGCACGGAATATCGCCCGCCGCCACAAGGTCGTAGACCTTGCGTTCCTTGAGGCGCAGGTACTCCGCCACTTCCTTGGTCGTCATGAGGTCTTTCAAGTTGGCGCCCCCCGGCGTTTCGCTGGCATTCCCTAAACCCTTAAAATTGATATGTCTTTATTTCCAGACAATATGCGTTATCTATTGCCGGAACGACAGTCCCGGCGTGGAAATGCCGCGGTTTGAGATCCTGCGGCGCAAAACACATATAAACGCCGGGAGTGTCAGGGAGGAAACGATTGCCATGAAGCTGAACGGCAAGGACGTCTTCGTCTGTTCGTGCGAAGACACCATGAGCATCGATGCTGATGCCCTCGCAAAAGCACTGGGCGGCGAAGGACAACTGCGACCGGCGCGCCACCTGTGCCGGACCGAGCTCGACCGCTTCGCCGACGATGCAGGCAAGGCCGACGACATCCTCGTCGCCTGCACGCAGGAAGCGCCGCTGTTCCTGGATGCGCTCGAGGAACTGGGCGAGAAGGCCCCCGGCGCCGGGTTCCTGAACATCCGCGAGCTGGCCGGCTGGTCGGATGCGGGCCGCGACGGCGATGCGAACGTCACCGCCAAGATGGCGGCGCTGATCAAGGAAGCCGCGCTTGAACTCAAGGACGCGTCCTCGGTCAGCATGATCTCGACCGGGATCGTGCTTGTGCTCGGGCGCAGCGACGAAGCCATCGAGGCGGCGCGCAGGCTTTCCGAGCGCATGGACGTGACGGTGGTGCTCGAAGGCGGCGCGGACGCGAGCCCGCCCGACGTCATGGACATGCCGATTTTCTCGGGCCAGATCAAATCCGCCAAGGGTCACCTCGGCGCGTTCGAGATCACGGTCGAGAACTTCCGTCCGACCGTGCCGTCGTCGAAGGACAAGCTGGAATTCACCGGCGTCGGCGAGACCGGATCGTCGACCTGCGATCTCATTCTCGACATGCGCGGCAAGGACCCGCTGTTTCCCGCCGCCGACAAGCGCGACGGCTATTTCCACATCGACCCGGCGAGCCCGGCAGCCGTGATGGAAGCGCTGTTCACCATGACCGACATGATCGGCGAGTTCGAAAAACCACGCTACGTCGACTACGATCCGGGCATCTGCGCGCATTCCCGAAGCCGCATCACCGGGTGCTCGAAGTGTCTCGACATCTGCCCCACAGACGCGATCGAGCCCAACGGCGACACGGTCAAATACGATCCCTATATCTGCGCCGGGTGCGGGCTGTGCGCCGTGGTCTGTCCGACCGGGGCGGCGAAGTACACCCTGCCCGCGGGCGACGGCGTATCGGACCGGCTGCGCGCGCTGATCGGCACCTATACCAAGGCCGGCGGCACCCAGCCCCGGCTGCTGATCCACGACGGCACCTTCGGGCGCGACGTCATCGCGCTATCGGCCCGGCACGGCCGCGGCCTGCCCGGCAACGTGATCCCGTTCGCCGTCAACCAGGTGACGCAGATCGGCCTCGAGACGGTGACGCAGGCGCTTGCGCTGGGCTGTTCGGAGATCTGTTATCTGCTGCCGCCGAAGAAGCGCGGAGACAGAGATACGCTCCTGGCCACATTCGAGCTGGTGGACGCGATTACGGACGGCCTCGGCTTCGGCAAGGACCGGGTGCGACTGATCGAGCCGGACGATCCGGATCAGCTCGAAGCCGCGCTCTACGATCATGAGACGGCCGACGCGATCCCTGCCGGCGACGTGGTCGGCGCCGGGCGCAAGCGTTCCGTGCTGCGTCTGTCGCTGGACGCACTCCACAAAAAGGCCCCCAACAAGGTCGACGAGATCGCGCTCCCCACAGGCGCGCCGTTCGGCACCGTCAACATCGATGCCGATAACTGCACGCTCTGTCTCTCGTGCGTCGGCGCCTGCCCGACGGGCGCGCTCCGCGACAACGAAAACATGCCGCAGTTGAGCTTCGTCGAGGACGCCTGCGTGCAGTGCGGGCTCTGCAAGAACACCTGCCCGGAAAAGGTCATCTCGCTTGAACCGCGGCTGAGCTTCCGCGAAGAAGCCAGAACGGCGCACGTGATCAAGGAAGAACAGCCGTTCCTCTGCGTCCGCTGCGGCAAGCCGTTCGCGACCAAGGCGTCGCTGGATCACCTGGAAAGCAAGCTCAAGGGCCACGTGATGTTCCAGGGCGAAGGCAAGCTCGACCGGCTCCGCATGTGCGAGGACTGCCGCGTCGTCGAGATGACGACCCACGACGACAACCCCCTCGCCCACGGCACGGTACCGATCCCGCGCACCACGGACGACTACCTGCGCGAACGCGAAGAGATGCGCGAAAAGGCGAAGGAAGACATGATCAAGAAGGGCCTGACCGAAGGGGAGGCTTAATAATCTATTGTCATCCCCGCGAAAGCGGGGACCCAGACAAACCGCCGCTGACACTGGGTTCCCGCTTTCGCGGGAATGACAAGGTAGAGCTGGCATCTCCCCCGGGGATGACGCAAGGCACAAAGACGCATATATAAAGGGAACGTAAGAAAGGACCGAAACCTCTTGGACGGCAACACGACCAGCAAGACGAACGACACACCGATGATCGACCCGTTCGGGCGGCACGTCAGCTACCTGCGCGTTTCGGTGACCGACCGGTGCGACTTCCGCTGCGTCTATTGCATGGCCGAGGACATGACGTTCCTGCCGAAAAAGGATGTGCTCAGCCTCGAGGAGCTGGAGCGTCTCTGCACCGCCTTCGTCCGCAAGGGCGTGAAGAAGCTGCGCCTGACGGGCGGCGAGCCGCTGGTACGCCGCGACATCATGACGCTGATCAACAACCTCGGCAAACTGATCGATACCGGCGCGCTCGAAGAACTGACGCTGACCACCAACGGCAGCCAGCTGACGCGCTATGCCGACGATCTGGTGGCCGCGGGCGTTCGCCGCATCAACGTTTCCGTCGATACGCTCAACCCGGAAAAGTTCCAGCAGGCGACGCGCTGGGGCAGCCTCGAAAAGGTTATGGCCGGTCTGGCCGCCGCCAAGAAGGCGGGTCTCGAAATCAAGATCAACGCCGTCGCACTGAAACATCTCAATGCGACCGAATTCGACGACATGATCCGCTGGTGCGGCGAGAACGGTTTCGACCTGACGCTGATCGAAACCATGCCGCTGGGCGAGATCGGGGAAGATCGGGTCGATCAGTACCTGCCGCTGTCGCAGGTGCGCCAGGACCTGGAGAAGCGCTGGACGCTGACCGACATTCCCTACAAGACCGGCGGGCCCGCCCGCTATACGGAGATCGCCGAGACCGGCAAGCGCCTCGGCTTCATCACGCCGCTGACGCATAACTTCTGCGAAAGCTGCAACCGGGTACGCCTGACCTGCACCGGCACGCTTTACATGTGCCTCGGCCAGGAAGATGCCGCCGACCTCAGGAAGCCGCTCCGGGCCAGCGACGACGATGCCCTGCTGGACGCCGCCATCGACGAGGCCATCGGCCGCAAGCCCAAGGGCCACGACTTCATCATCGACCGCCGCGACGCCGCCCCCGCCGTCGGCCGCCACATGTCGATGACCGGCGGGTAAACCATCTTCAGGACTTCGTCATTCCGGCGCATGCCGGAATCCAGAGGCACAAGTTCGCCCCATGTCATCTAGTTCGAGGACGTCTACCTGGACCCCGGCCTACGCCGGGGTGACGTGTACACACAAATTCATCGTCCGGGCTCAGGGCTTGTGTTCGCGAAAGCGGGGGGCTGGGAAATAGGTCCCATCCCTACGGGTATTTACCTGCCCTAAATCATTGTTCTGTTTTCGGTAATTCCCGCTAGAATGGCCGCCGGGAGAGAACCGCGGGAAGATTCCATGCCGGATTTCCGCAAACACCTGTCGGCGTTCGCTGTCAGCATCCTTTGGCTGCTGGTGGTGTTGCTCGTGCCACTCTCCGCTTTCGCACAGGAAACAGGCCCCCGCCGACGACGCGGCAGAGTAAACGGCGCCGAATAACCGCCTATTTTTCCGCCTACGTACAATCCGCAGTCGATGTTGGGATACCACCAGCACACTCGGTCAATCGATAAAATTTTAATAAAATCAAGAACTTCCCCCCAAGCCATCGGCTGACGCCATCTGAGGGACGCTAGATAGGTACAGTGAATAACCCAATATGTATTGGGGTTATTGGGTTTATGACGCTTTTATGACGGCCAATTAATAGACGCCGCATCTCCGGTACACGCGATACCGGGTTTCCGGAGATGCGAGGCGTACATAAGAAACGACCGCTTTTTTTTGGGACTATTATATCTGGAGTTGAAGCATGAAGTTACAAGACATCCGAGTAGGCAGGCGCATCACCCTTCTGTTGGCCTTGCCAGCAGTCGCCGTATTAATCCTGGCCGGCGCGACCGTCCTGCAGGAATTGGACCGCGTGACCAACGCAGCCAAACTGTCCAAGCTCCTGCACGTTGCGCCGTCCTTCAGTGCCGTCGTGCACGAGATGCAGGCGGAGCGCGGCAAGTCCGCCGGGTTCATCGGGTCGAAAGGCCAGAAGTTCTCGGATACCCTCCCCGTGCAACGTGGGGAAACCGATGCACGGATCAGCGATCTCAACGCCATGCTCGCCGATTTCGACCGCAACGCATTCGGCGACAAACTCCGAGCCATGCTCGAAAAGTCCGAGAAATCTCTGAAACAGCTTGGCAGCATGCGCGGCAAGGTTGATGGGTTCTCGGCGAGCGTTGGCGAGATGGCAAAGTATTACGGCGCCACCATCCAGGATCTTTTGCACATGGTCGAAGAGATGGCCCTGTACAGCAGTGACGCCTCCATGACCAAGGAAATCACGGGGTACACGTCGATCTTGCAGGGCAAGGAACGCGCCGGGATCGAACGCGCCATGGGCGTCGCCGGATTCGGCGCCGGTGAATTTTCCGGCCCCGTCTATACCCGCTTCGTGCAGTTAATCGCCCAGCAGGAAATCTATGACGCCCTCTTCCATGAGTTCGCGTCCAAGTACCAGTACCAGTTCATGAAGGACACGCTCACGGGACCCGCCGTGGATGAAACCAACCGCATGCGCAAATTGGCCATCGACACCCTGGGCAAAGGCCCGTTCCCGGGGATCGACGCCACCAAGTGGTTCAATACGATCACGACGAAGATCGATCTGATGAAAAAGGTCGAGGACAAAGTGGCCGCGGACCTCATTCATGATATCGAGGCAATCGAGGCCGGCGCGCTCACACACATGATCGTTGTACTGGCGTTGCTCGCCGTCGGCGCAGTCGTGGTGGTCTTCCTGTCGATCGTTGTCATCCGCTCAATCACCCGACCGGTCGGCGAACTGACGGATGTCATGGGCGAGCTGGCCAACGACAATCTCTCCGTCGACGTCACCGGCACCGAGCGCGGCGACGAGCTGGGCGAGATGGCCCGTGCCGTCGACGTGCTCAAGCAGAACTCGCTGGAAGCCAAGCGGCTGGCGGAAGAAGTCGAGCAGTCCCGGCAAGGACCGCGAGGCACAGGAAAAGCGCCAGCGCGAGGAACGCGCCGAGCAGGAGCGCGTCCAGCGCGAGGAATCCGAGGCCGAGAAGCGCCGGGCGATGCACGAGATCGCCGACGGACTGGCCGCCAGCGTTGGCGGCATCGTCGATGCGGTCAAATCCGCCGCTGTTCGAATGCGGGAATCGGCACAGAACCTGTCGTCGCTCGCCGAGGAAACCAATGCCCAGTCGACCGCCGTCTCGGCGGCCTCCGACCAGGCCACGGCCAACGCGCAGACCGTCGCCACGGCGTCCGAGGAACTGTCGTCCTCGATCACCGAGATCAGCGGCCAGGTGTCGCAATCGGCGTCGATCTCCAGCAAGGCGGTGCACGAGATCAAGGAAACCAGTACCAGCATCAATCAGCTGGCTCAGGACGCCAACGAGATCGGCGACATCGTCTCGCTGATCACCGACATCGCCGAACAGACGAACCTGCTGGCACTCAATGCGACGATCGAGGCGGCACGCGCCGGCGAGGCCGGCAAGGGCTTTGCCGTCGTCGCCAGCGAGGTCGGCAACCTGGCCAGTCAGACGTCGAAGGCGACCGAGCAGATCGCTGCCAAGATCAATGCCATCCAGACCTCGACGCAGTCATCCGTGACGGCCGTCGGCGGCGTCGGCGAGATCATTTCCGAACTGGAAGGGATCGCGGGCGCGATCTCGGCGGCGGTCGAGGAGCAGAGTGCGGCGACGCAGGAAATCGCGCAGAACATCGCCCAGGCGGCAACCGGCACGCAGGAAGTCAGCGAAAACATCATCGCTGTCACCCAGGCGGCCGGCGAAACCGGTCAGGCGGCGGGCGTGATCCTGGAAGCGTCCGGCAACCTGTCGGAAGAAGCCGAACGCCTTTCCCAGGAGATCCAGCGCTTCGTCGACAACATCAAGAACGCCGGCGGCACGGACCGGGCGGCGGCCTGACCCTCAGGCGCGTCTCCGGTTCTCGCCCTCATTCCTCTCCCCCTCCAAGGGGGAGAGGTAAGGTGAGGGGGTAAGCTTGGTGCGTCAGCCTCGTTCCTCTACGCCGCAGGCCTCCTCACCTGTCCTCTCCTCCACACGTGGAGGAGAGGGACCCCCGGCGATATACCGCCCGTTGCTTGCAAATGATACGCTGAGATTACCTGAGCAGTTCCTGTGTGCGCGAGCGTTGCGCGGAGAGCAGCTGCTGCGTCAGGGCACGCTGCTTCTGTTCCAGTTCCCGCGCCAGCTGTGCCTGCGCCTCGACGATCTGACGCTGTTGCTGCGCCAGTTCGTTGGCGCGGCTACGCTGCGCCGTGGCCAGTTCGCGGGTGCGCTGGCGCACTTCACGGACACGGGCCTCCGCTTCGCTCAGCAGCGCGCGCACCCGTCCCTCCACATCCTGCGACAGCGTATCGCGCTGCAACAGCTGCTCGGCTTGTCCGACGGCGCTTTGCAGGCTGCGCACGCTGCGCTGCAGATCGCGCGCGATCGTCGAGACCGGACGCGCGCGGCCGGCGCGCTTGCGCTTGCCGCCGACGCATTCCATCTGCTTGCTCTCGGGATTGTATTTCAGAAAGAACCGTCCGCAGTCGGCCACCGTGTCGCCGCCGGCAACCGGGCCCGAAAGGCCGGTAAGCCCCGCGATCGCCAGAATGAGAAACGGTCGCACCATGTGTCACCTTACCGTGAATTGGCCACGAAATGAATTGACGATCCGGCGCCGGTCGGTTTCCCTGTCGCCCATGAAACAGATGTTGTTACCCGTCCTGGCGCTCGTCGCCGTTCTTGCATCCGCCGAGCCATCTCAGGCGCGGATCACCGTCGCCCAGTGCGAGGCCGATTACGCCGCCATGGTTGCCGAGATCGAACGCAACCGGGAAAGCTCGCTTACGGAGCTCAATCAGCAACTGCGGCTCGCCACCGGCGATGACCACGCGGCCTCGCTGAATCGCCAGATCGAGCAGACCTGGCACATGGAGGAAATGTTCCTCGGCAATGCGGCAATTGCGTACCGGGACTGCGTAAAATACGCAGAAAGCAGCGGTTCCTGAGCCCTCGGCGCGTTTCGCACCTGCGAACAATTGCTTTCCCTTCGGGCGCCGGTGTGCCAAAACCGTGTGCCGCGCGCGCCTCTGCCGCGCCACGATATCTGCCAATCCGAGGAGCTTGCCATGAGTTACGAAAACATCATCGCCGAGAAGAAAGACGACGGCGTCGCATTGATCACGCTGCACCGTCCCGACGCGCTCAATGCGCTGAACAGCGCGCTGATCGACGAACTTGGGATGGCCATCGACGGCTTCGAAGCCGACGACGAGATCGGCTGCATCGTCATCACCGGTTCCGAGAAGGCCTTTGCCGCCGGCGCCGACATCAAGGAAATGCAGTCCCGCTCCTACATGGACGTCTACAAGTCCAACTTCATCTCGCGCTGGGAACGTGTCGCATCGTGCCGCAAGCCGGTGATCGCGGCCGTGAACGGTTTCGCGCTGGGCGGCGGCTGCGAACTGGCCATGATGTGCGACTTCATCCTTGCCGGTGACGGCGCCAAGTTCGGCCAGCCCGAAATCAAGCTGGGCATCCTGCCGGGTGCCGGCGGCTCGCAGCGCCTGACCCGTTTCGTCGGCAAGTCGAAGGCGATGGAAATGTGCCTGACGGGCCGCATGATGGACGCCGATGAAGCCGAGCGTGCCGGCCTCGCCAGCCGCGTCGTCCCCGCCGCGGATCTGCTGGAAGACGCGCTGAAGACCGCCGCCGCCATCGCCGGCATGTCCAAGACGACCTGCATGATGGTCAAGGAATCGGTCAACCGGTCGTACGAAACCACGCTCGCCGAGGGCATCCTGTTCGAGCGCCGCGTGTTCCACGCCGCGTTTGCGACCGAAGACCAGAAGGAAGGCATGGCCGCCTTCGCCGAAAAGCGCAAGGCCGGCTGGCAGGACAAGTAAGGGACACGCCCCCTCACCTGTCCTCTCCCCCGCGCCGCAGGGGAGAGGGACTCTCGTAATTCGATCACGCGCCACTCATCCCTCTCCCCCTCCAAGGGGGAGAGGTTAGGTGAGGGGGTACTCTTTGACTTAAACCTTCCTCGCCAGCGTCAGGCCGTCGCCAATGGGGAGCAGCGAGATCTCGACGCGGGTATCCTCCTTCAACGCCGCATTGAACTTCCGCATCGCCTGCGCATTCGCGGACTCCGTCTCCGGATCGGCCGAACTGCCGCCCATGAAGATGTTGTCGACGGCGATCACCCCGCCGGGTCTGAGCAATGTCAGGCAGCGCTCGAAGTAATCCGGATAGCCTGGTTTGTCGGCATCGATAAAGGCGAAGTCGTATGTCCCCGTCTCGCCCGCCGCGATCATCGCATCGAGGCTTTCCGTCGCCGGGGCGATGCGTAGATCGATCTTGCCGGCGACCCCGGCCTTCTCCCAGAACGGGATACCGATGCGGGTGTAATCGTCCGAAATATCGCAGGCCACCAGCCTGCCGTCATCCGGCAGAGCGAGCGCAACCGCAAGCGCCGAGTAACCGGTAAACGTCCCGATCTCGATACAGTGTTTCGCGCCCAGCATGCGCACCAGCATCTGCATGAACTGGCCCTGCTCCGGCGAGATCTGCATTCGCGCCATCTCGTGGCGCGCGGTTTCGTCCCTCAAGTCCTTCATCACCGCCGGTTCGCGGAGCGACACGTCCAGCATGTAGTCCCTCAGGCGTTCATCGACGGTGATGGAATGGGTGCTCATGAAATTCTCCCGTTGCGCGTTGTCAGGCTGGCAAGTGTTCGGTACTTTGCCCGCCATGAACGACGATGTCATCTACCACATGTGCCGCGCCGAGGAATGGGCAACCGCTCTGGACAGCGGCAGTTACCCGGGCTCGAGCCAGGACCAGGCCGACGGCTTCATCCACTTTTCGACCCGCGATCAGGTCTGGACATCCGCGGCCAAGCACCGCAAGGGCCAGCCCGGCATCCTGTTGCTGGCGGTCGACGCGGCCAGGCTGGGCGACGCGCTGAAGTGGGAACCGTCGCGGGGCGGCCAACTGTTCCCGCACCTGTACGGGCCGCTTGACCCCGATGCGGTGATCGAGACGGTACCGTTGCCGCTTGGCGACGACGACATCCACGTGTTTCCGTCCGGTTTCCCACCGCCGCCCGACGAGGAGGCGTAAGGGGTGGACGCCTACAGCCTGTTCAAGCCCCTGATCCGGCCGCTGCAGCCGGAAACCGCGCACCACCTCGCCCTCAGGGCGCTTCAATTCAGGCTCGCTTCCGGCGTCCCCTACGATGACCCGGTATTGGAAACCACGCTCTGGGACCTCAACTTCCGCAACCCGGTCGGTCTCGCCGCCGGGTTCGACAAGGACGCCGACGTGCCGATGCAGGCGCTGGCCCTCGGCTTCGGCTTCGTCGAGATCGGCTCGGTCACGCCGCGCCCGCAGCCCGGCAACCCGAAGCCGCGCCTGTTCCGCCTCGACGAGGACGAGGGCGTGATCAACCGCATGGGTTTCAATTCGAAGGGCGCGGAGAACGCGGCCCGCAACCTGGAACGGCTGCCGCCCAGCCGCCAGCTCGGCGTGATCGGCGTCAACCTCGGCAAGAACAAGGAAACCGAAGACGCGGCGGCGGACTACGTGATCGGCATCGAATTGCTGGCGCGTTTCGCGGACTACATCGTGATCAACGTCTCCAGCCCCAATACGCCGGGGCTGCGCGCGTTGCAGGACCGCGCCGAACTTGAGCACCTGATCAACCGGGTCCGCGAGGCTTTGGACCGGACGATCCCGGAAAACCCGCCCCCGCTGCTGGTCAAGGTCGCACCCGACCTGACCGACGCCGATATCGCCGACATCGCCGCCGTCGCCATGACCGATGCCGTTGACGGCCTGATCGCCACCAACACCACGATCACGCGGCCGGACACGCTCAGGAACCCGGCGCGCGTCGAGACCGGCGGCCTTTCCGGCAAGCCGCTGAAGGACCTGTCGACGCGCGTGATTTCCGATTTCTACACCGCGACAAAGGGCACCGTGCCGATCGTCGGTGTCGGCGGCATCGCGTCGGGTGCCGACGCCTATGCCAAGATCCGGGCCGGCGCCTCGCTGGTGCAGGTCTATTCCGGCATGGTGTTCGAAGGCCCATCGCTGCCTGGCCGCATCTGCCGCGCGCTCGCGGGTCTCCTGAAGCGCGACGATTTCAAGCATGTCGCGGATGCCGTCGGCGCGGATCACTGATACACTCGCCGGATGGCATTGCTGCTCTCGACCATCACGTGTCCCGAATGCGGTCACCGGGAAACCGAGACCATGCCGACCGACGCGTGCCAGTATTTCTATGACTG
Source organism: Rhodospirillales bacterium (assembly GCA_965262415.1). Lineage (GTDB taxonomy): Bacteria > Pseudomonadota > Alphaproteobacteria > Rhodospirillales > Casp-alpha2 > UBA4479. The sequence goes on from OZ253533.1 coordinate 1,846,908, forward strand.
CAAGGGCTGCAGCCGGGTGCTGAAACCGAAGCCCGGCGACTGCTGCGTTTACTGCTCGTATGGAAACGTGCCCTGCCCGCCGGTGCAGGACGGTGACGCCGGCTGCTGCGGGTAACCATCCATCGTCATCCCGGGCGTTAGCTGAGCCGACCGTCCGGAGGACGTCGGTGCGAAGCTTGCGACCCGGGACCCATTTCAAATGCTTTCCCTGACCGCGCCATGGGTGCCGGATCACTGCCTTTCCTGACCTCGCTACGCTCGGAGGAAAGCCGTGTCCGGGATGACGAATTCTTACTGCTGGTCGTGTTCCGGCTTGCCGAACAGGATGCGCGTCACCACCGAAATCGCCATGACGATGAACAGGATGCGCACGATGTGGTGCGTGGAGACGAACGCCGTGTCGATGTTCATCGCCAGGCTGATCAGCGTCATCTCGGCAAGGCCGCCCGGCGCGAAGGATATCCAGAGCGCGTGATAGTCGAGCTGCGTCAGCTGGTGCAGCATCTCGGCTGCCCCCATGGCGAGGCCCAGCGTGATCGCCGCACCGATGATGCCGATGCCGACCGGGTTGATGAGCTGGCGCCGCTCGACGCCGACGAAGCGGCAGCCGACGTTGGTGCCGATGACGATCTGCGCCAGGTTGACCAGCTCACCCGGCGGCTTGGCCTGGGTCCAGCCCATGAAGTGCACGATGGCGCTGATGAACATCGGCCCCATCAGCGCCGCCGCCGGAATACCGAGCCGCTTGGCGCCGAGGTAGCCTACCGCCGCACAGGCGACGAGGACCAGGCTGTCTTCCAGCCCCATTTCGGCGACCGAGCCCATGGGCGAGACGTCTGGCGGGGTATAGCCCTCGAAAATGCGGAAGTAGAATGGGATCAGCATCACCGTGAACATGACCCGCGTCGCGTGGATCAGCGAAATCGAACGCACGTCGATGCCGTAGCTTTCAGCGATCAGGATCATCTCGCCGAAGCCGCCCGGCGTCGCCGCCAGCAGCGCTTCGCGCTTCGGCATCCGGGCGAACCGCTGGAAGCCCCACGTCAGCAGGGCCGTCACCACGACGACGAAGATCAGCAGGATCACGATGGACACGATCCAGCTGCCGGCCTGGCCGATGATGTCGGGCGTAAACGCGCTGCCGAGCATGACGCCGAGCACGGTGATCATGATGGCGCGGCTCTTGCCCGGCCCCTTGAGGCGCACGCCGAAAACGGCGAGCGTCGCCGTGAACAGCATCGAGCCGATCATCCACGCCAGCGGAATACCGGCGAGCGAGAACACCCAGCCGCCGGCGCAACCCCACGCGAGGGTCGCCAGCTGGATCGGCAGGCTCTGTTTCCAGTTTCGGGGGTCCGGTTTATCCGGGCGGTCTTCGGCTTCTTCGTAGGCACTCACGCGCTGAACTGCTCCCGGAGAACCCGTTCCTCGAGGTTGTGTTCGGGATCGAACAGCAGGCGCGGCGTATGGTTCGCCGCCTGCATGATGTCGACACGGGCGACGTTGCGGACCTCGTGGAAGTCGGCCGTCGCGCTGACCTTGCGGTCGCCGGCGTCCAGCACCTCGAACGTGATTTTGGCCTTCGCCGGCAGCAGCGCACCCCGCCAGCGCCGGGGCCGAAACGCGCTGATCGGCGTCAGCGCCAGCAGCTCGACACCCAGCGGAATGATCGGCCCGGATGCCGACAGGTTGTAGGCCGTGGAGCCTGCGGGCGTCGCCACCATTACGCCATCGCACATCATTTCCTCGAGCCGGGCGACCCCGTCGACGATGATGCGGATCTTCGCCGCCTGGCGGGTTTCGCGCAGCAGGGAAACCTCGTTGATCGCCAGATGGCTGTGCACCTTGCCGTCGACGTCGGTGGCATCCATCGTCAGCGGGTGCAGGGAAATCAGCTCGGCGCGCCCGAGCCGGTCCGGCAGCGTCTCTTCGGCGTATTCGTTCATCAGAAAGCCGACCGAGCCCCGGTTCATGCCGTAAATCGGCACATCCCGGCCCATCAGGTCGTGCAGCGTATGCAGCATCATGCCGTCGCCGCCCAGCGCAACGATGACGTCGGCCTCGTCGACGCCGACGTTGCCGTAAAGCCGCGCCAGACGAACCCGGGCCTCTGCGGCCTCCGGCGTCGGCGCCGCGACGAATGCAATCCGCTCATACTTCATAATGCATGAAAGGTAGCGATTGCTTGGGGGTTGGGAAAGGTCTGATGCACGCTCCACTGTCAGCCCCGCGCAGGCGGGGGTCCAAACCGGCTGATGTGTTGGATTTCCGCCTGCGCGGGAATGACGGCTATTGCGTGGATGGAGATTCCGGCAACAGCGCACGCCGCTCGACGAAGCGGAAGACGGTAGTGTCGGTGCCCTGCAGGATCACCAGTTCGATGGTGGCGACCACGGTTTCCGGCAGCGCGGTATCGATGTCGATCAGCGCGTAGCCGTCGACGATGGCACGCATCGGCGGCGCCATCTCGGCACGGTCGAGCTTGAGCACCAGAAAACGCCGGTTGTCGTACTCGCTCAACCCCAGGACGTTGCCCTCGACGCGGAGCGGGATCGGACCGGCGTCACGGAACAGATCGCCGAGGTCGCGCCGCAGCACCGTCATGCGAGAGCCCGTGTGCACGCCCCCTTCCCCCGTATCCAGCACGAAGCCCAGCAACGGCTGCATCGCTTCGAGGATTTCGATGCGCGCGTCTTTTTCACGCTTGAGCTGTGTCCCACCGCCCGAGTCGTCCGGCCCGGCACGGGTCTGCAGGCGCTCGAACGGCGGGACCCGGCCGGTATCGATCAACCCGGTGCCGAGCAGTCCGAACTGCTCGCGGTGTGCCGGTGTATCGAGGTCCGGCAGATCCAGTTCGATCCGCCTGAAACCGCCGGTCGGCGTGATTTCGGCTTTGATGGTCCCCTTGTCGCGCTTCGACTGCACCTTGGGCCCAAATGTAAACTGCGTCGCGTCGCGTTCGAGCGTGACCACCGGGCCGTCCTTGATTTTTTCGATTCCGACCGTGCCCTGTGCATTGAGGCGATAGAGACCCGGCGCCTTTTCCGGCCCCCAGATGATATCGGTAACGAAACTGCGCGGCCGGGCCTCGGAATATCGCATGGCGACGTTAACCGGTGCCTTCAGCGCTTCGATGCGGTCGGGGTACGGCAGCAGCACGATCTCGTCCGCCGACTGCGCATGGACGGCACCGGGCAGGCACGATGCCAGAAGAACGAAGATCCGGGCGAGGCGGCCGGCGCTCACGGTGTCTTGGCGGGCGGCCCGCCCTCGTCGGGGGTATTCGGCGGGCCCCGGAACGTGGCGGCAAGACCGGTGCCGGTTGGCCGGTTGCCGTCCCTGAGGCCCTGCACCTTCGCCCAGATCACCTTCAACCCGCGCCACAGCTTGGGCAGCAGCCAGATCAGCAGCAGCATGAAGACGGCGAGCCAGACCAGGAACACCGCCGGTTTGAACAGCGCAAGCAAAAGGCCGATGACGACGATCACGTCCTCGAACACCGACGCGAACCAGTTCGAGAACGGCTCGGGAGATGTGTTGATGATGGCCCGGCTGCCGGTCTTGGCGGCGTGCGAGCCCGCCGTGACGACACCGCCCAGCACCAGCGCGGCGGCGGCCTGCCAGGGTTCTGCAACGCCGGAAACGCTGCCCATGGCGAGCAGCGCCCCCGCCGGAATACGGATGAAGGTGTGCAGCGCATCGTTGAGGCTGTCGACCCCCGGCACCTTGTCGGCGAGGAATTCGAGCGCATAAAGCACGGCCGCCGTCACCAGCACGGGCGGCGACTGGATGACATCCAGATCGGGCGGCAGGTCGACGGCGCCCGTCACGCCCAGCCCGCCGATCATCAGCACCGCGAGATAGAGATTGATGCCGCTCGCCCACGCCGCCCCCAGCGCAAGCGCCATTGCGCTCAGAACATCGGCATTGGCGCCTTCCACCTCAGAGCCTCCCGGCGAGCGCGCTGGCGGCGATATAGACACCGAGCGCCAGCAACGCCCAGAAGAACACGCGCTTGAAGGCCTCTTCGGAGAGTTTCTGGCGCAGCTTCTGCCCTACCGTCATCCCGACGATCGCCGGCAACACGCCGGACGCCGACATCAGGCCGATGTCCATCGTCAACAGATCGTTGCCCTTGAGCGCGATACCGAGCGCCAGCGTGGACACCGTGAACAGCATCCCCATCGCCTGGATCAGCATGTCGCGCGGCAGGCCGATCCCCTGCAGGAACATCACACCGGGCACCACGAACGAGCCGGTCATGCCGGTCAGCACGCCGTTGGTGGCGCCGATCAGGGTTCCGGCCCAGGCTTCACGCGCGGGCTTGATGTTGAGCCTGACACCACCGAGGCCGAGGCCCGCATAGGCCATCAGCAGCAGACCCAGCAATGCCGACAGCAAGGCGAGGTCGACCCGCGTCAGCGCCGTCGCGCCGACCCAGACACTTGTCGTCGCCATCAGCAGGAACGGCCAGATACGCCGGACGATCACGGCCCCGTGGCCGCCGACCATCGCCTGCCACAGATTGGTGAGAAACGACGGCACCAGAAGTAATGCCATCGCCGTCGGCAGGTCCGTCGCCACGGTCAGCAGCGCCAGCGAAATCGTCGGCAAACCGAGACCGATCACGCCTTTGACGGTACCGGCAAGCAGGAAGGTGGCAAAAACGATGCCGAGGAGAACGGGATCGAGCATACGGCGATGCTAATGCACTTGGCCGGGCGTGGAAACAGGTCTGAAACGATTGCCCCCTCACCTAGCCTCTCCCCCCAAAAGGGGGAGAGGAATCATTGCAGATTGACGGCAATACGAGGGTCCCTCTCCTCCACTTGTGGAGGAGAGGACAGGTGAGGAGGCTCTACCCCATTAGCGCATCCACCGCCCGCTCCAGCAACGCCTCCGTCACCTCGACGCCGTCGGTGGCCGTCCCCATGAGCGAGGTCGAAAGATTGAGCGCGGCGAGGCCGTCATCGTGCGCGGACCGCAGCATATCCCAGGCCACGCCGCCGCCGGATGCGAGATCGCGGACGACCAGCGGGCTCACCATGCCGACGCTTGCCAGCAACGGAAACCGGACCACGTTATGCAGTGCCGTCAGCAGCTTGGGCCCGACGAGTTGCGCAGGCACGTCCGGTCCGGCACTCAGCAACAGCCGCTCCGCCTGCTCGCGGTAGAAATCGAGCGTCGCGCGGCCTCGGGGCGTAAAGACCAGCATCGCGTTGTGCACGTTGTTGAAAACCTTGAGGCGCCCCGCCTTGTCCAGCTGCACCCAGTGCTCGCGCCCAAAGGCATACCCATCCGGCGCATCGACGTCGAAAGCACCCGGGCGAAACACGAACACATCCGCATCCAGCCAGACGACCCGGTCGCAGCCCCTGTCCAGTTCAGCCTCAATCCATGCCAGCCGCGCAATGTCGGCCGCCATCTGCCTGCGCGCGCCCGCGGCCTCCATGCACGCGGCCGGGATCAGGTCGAACAGTTCGTCATGCTTGAGCGCGTAATCGAAATCGCGTGCCGCCGCCCATGCGTGCACGCTCTCGGTCGCCCGGCTGACAATGCCCGGCGCATCGGGCGCATGAGACTGAATGACGAGGGTCGATGCCATGGCGCGAGTGTCCCCGCGCCCGGCGGCGCGGTCAACGCATCAGCGATTCCAGCAGAGGCCGCCAGTGTTCCAGCGGTCGGGTCTGCTTGCCGGGCACCTTGGCAAGGTCATCCCAGCGGCGGATCTGCACGGCGTCCTCGGCATGGGGCGTGGCGCGGAACGTTTCCAGTTCGGTATCGTCCATCAGGCCGCCCTGCATCCTGAGCGTCAGTTCGGAGCCGCCGGAGATTGTCTTCCGGTATTCCGGCTCGACCGTGCAGAGGTAGCGTTTCGCGGCGACATGCAGGCGGATGCCGGCCAGCACCCGGTCCGGGAACACATCGGCCAGCAGGTCCGCGCCCGCCACGTCATGACCGGTCGCACCGTCGTTGGTCTTGCCCATGTGATCGGGAACCAGCGTGTCGGAAACGTCTTCCTGGCGTACCGCGACACGGCCGATGTCGTGCAGGAGCGCGCCCGCGATCAATTCCGGATCGCCGCTCATTTCATCGGCGAGATCGGCGATCTGCAACGCGTGTTCCAGTTCCGAGATCGCTTCCGTGCCATAGCGCACGTGGCCTGCGGTTTCGAGCGCATCGAAGATCGTATCGACGGTGACGTCGGTCATGTTCTAGTCCTCTGGTTTCATGGGGCAGCGCAGGTAGGCGCCGAATTCACCCGGAAAATCGACACTGATGCGGGCATGCACCTTGCCCTGGCGGTCGAAGAACGTGGTGCGTTTCAGGGTCGGCAGCATGGTTTCGTGCCAGACGTTGGGATGGATGTAGAGCCCCTGCGTGCCGTCGAACCAGTAGGCGGTGAAGTCTTCCGGTTTCACGTCGTCACCGACGGGCGGTGCCAGCGGCGCGACAAAGGGCGCTGCATCCTGCGGGAAAAAGAGCTGCCCCCCGTCGGGGTGATAGTTGGCGTGGAACAGCAGCGCGGCATCGCGGCCGGCATCGTCGTCCGGCACCGTCTTCGCAATGTCGGGATCGAACGCTCCGGGATAGCGTGCGTCGGCGGCCATCACGTACTGGTCATCGACCGCGTTGTTGCGGGCGTGCAGCACGTTGTGTTCCCACCAGAATTCGAACAGGCCCTCTGTCGTGCCGCCCTCGTCCCCGGTGCCGGGGTCGATGGTGCGCCAGCCGGGCTGCGGCCAGCACACGATCTCGACCGCGATCTCGTCGGGATCGGAAATCATCACGCCGAGACCTTCAAGGTTTTCCGGCGTGGCGCGAACGATCGGGATATCGATGGCGCCGATGCTTGCTGATGTTGCGGCGGACGCGTCGGACATGGCTCTTCCCTCAAAAGCACAACTGATTTGTCGCACAGTCCCACGCCTGCCGGATGACAGTCTAATTAATATTTATAGAAATTTTTGTCACAAAAACTTATAACTTGATTCGAGGAGGCCGCCGGTGAAATACATCCAGCTTCGCGCCTTTCACACCGTCGCCCGCGAACAGAGCGTGAGCCGCGCCGCCGATGCGTTGAACGTCACCCAGCCCGCGGTCACGCTCCACGTGCAGGCGCTGGAAGACGCATACGGCGTGACGCTCTTCAATCGCACGAAGACGGGCGTCACCCTGACCCCTGACGGGCAGGACCTCTATGAACTGACCGGACGTATGTTCGCCGAGGAAGCCGATATCCAGGCCTTCCTGCAAGGGACGGCGGCGCTGGAACGGGGCCATCTGTCGATCTCGGCGGACGGCCCCCACGTGGCGCTTGACCTGGTTTCGGAATACCGCACGCGGTATCCGGGGATCGATGTCTCGATGACGCTCGGCAATGCCGACGAAACGCTGGACGACGTCATGACCGGTCGCGTCGACGCGGCGCTGCTTGCCAACCCGCCGAAGAACAATGCCCTGACACGTGTGCCGGTCCTGCGCCAGAGCATGGTCGCCGTGGTGGCACGCACGCACCCCTGGGCGAAGAAGAAGGATATTGCCCTCGCCGATCTTGCCGGCCAGCCGGTCATCCTCCGTGAAACCGGCTCGATGACGCGGCGCACGTTGGAAAGCGCACTCGCCAGGAAAGGCATCGATATCGATCCGGTCATGGAACTGGGCAGCCGCGAAGCGGTCAAGGAAGCGGCTGCGCACGGTCTCGGCATCGGCTTCATGCAGGAACGCGAGACGGTTGGCGACGAGCGGGTTGTTGGTCTCGGCATCCGCGATCTGCGGGAAACCAACCTGGATACGCTTGTCTGTCTGAAGCGGAGCGCCGGGCGGCGAACGATCAAGGCTCTGATCGGCGTGGCGCATGCGTTATCCACAGTTCGGCCACACCCGTAATCCAATCGTCATTTCCCCGGCACCAATCCGCAAAAAGACCGTCACATGAGCTGGCTAGGGTCGCTCCGAAGACACCGGCGCGTGTGCCGGACGTTAGACGAGTGAGGAGAGTTACATGTTTCGCAAAGCTATTCACGCCGCCGCCGCGCTGGCCATCATGACGGGCCTCGGCGCCTGCACCTCGACCCAGACCGAACAACGCCTGCAGGTCCTCGAAGAAAAGGTCAACCGGGCGCTTCAGGCATCCGCTGCCGCCAAGGTGGACGCCGCAACCGCGATGATGATCGCGGAAGAAAAGTAAGACTCCCGCCCCCTGTGACGGTGTGCCGGCCCGGGCGCCTTTCAACCATTGCCCGGGTCGACACGCCGTCCCTCGGCGGCCGACCGGTAGACGGCTTCGACGATCCTGAGATTGGCGAGGTAATCCGCCGCCGTGTTCATCGGCGGCTCGCCCCGGTCGAGGCATTCGAGCACGTGCCGGTTCAGCCGATAAACGCAATCCCCGGCATAACCGTTGTCGTTCCATTCATAGGCAACCGGTTCCTCGTCGTTCGAACCGAACGCTCGGCGGAACAGGTGCCCATCGCCGTCGAGCCTCAGCACGCCCGCCGATCCTTCCACCAGCATCTCGCCCATGACGAGGCGGCGATTCTTCGCCGCGTGATCGGCAAGCCTGTTGCCGTCGATCACGGCGCGACGGCCGTTTTCAAACGTTAGGATGATGATGCCCGCATCCTCGCCCGCGATAACCGGATTGAGCTTGCGCAGGTCCGCCGATACCTCAACCACCTCGCCGAACAGGTAGCGGAACACGTCGATCAGGTGCACAAGCGTTTCGTGCACCAGCAAGCGCGGCATCTGCTGGAAATAGGGCTGGCGGGCGAGGTACGCGTCCGGCCCCTGCCCGTCGCCGGGACGCAGCCGGAAGGTGCCCTGATAAACGTCGCCGAGGGCGCCATCCTTCAGCGCCCGCCGGGTTTCCTCGAACCACGGCTGGAAACGGAAATTCTCGTGCACGATCACCGGCACACCAGCATCCGCCGCCAGTTTCGCCGCCTTTGCCGCGTCCTCAATGCCGCCGCAGAACGGTTTCTGGCAGATCGCCGGAATGCCCCGTTCGACGCACGCGTTAACGAACTCCAGATGCGTCGGCGGCGGGGTTACGATATCGACAAGGCCGGGTTTCTCGACCTCAAGCATCTGGCGAAAATCCTCAAACACCGCCGCGGCGGTGAAATCGGCGGCGATCCGCTCGGCGGCTTCGCGGTCGAGCGAGCAGATGCCGACCACCTCGACATCGAGCCTGGACCACGCCTCGTAATGGAACTGACTGAAGAAGCCGGTGCCGGCGATGCAAAGGCGCCGCTTCATGCGGCTCGCCCGTCGATCTGCCGGTCCTGAATGCCCGCCAGCATCACCTGCGCGGCGGCGGCGCCGATCAGCGCCATGAACATGTCGGCCTGCGTATCCCACGGGTCGCCCTGCGTGCCGAGGAACTCGTCGGCACCCTGGTCGAGGATCAGTGCCGCCCACCATTCGATCAGCTCGTAAAACGCACTGAACGCCAGCGGCACGCAGCAGCAGAGGAAGAACATCATCCTTCCAGCCTTGAGCGTCGTCTTGCGGATCAGGATCTCGCGCGTCAGCAGCGCCGGCACGAAGCCCTGCGCCAGATGGCCGATGCGGTCGTAGGGATTGCGCTCGAGCTCGAATGTGTCCTGCAACCAGAAGCCCAGCGGCACTTCGGCGTACGTATAATGCCCACCCATGATCAGGATCAGGCCGTGTCCGAAAGCACACCAGAGCAACACACCCGTCAATGGGAACGAAGCCCGCGTAACCCAGACCAACGGCGCCGCGACGATGACCGGCGCTACTTCCAGAAGCCACGTCAGCGTATCCTTGGGGCCAATGGCGGAGAGCGCCAGCGCTAGCGCCCACAAAACCAGAATGACGCCCTCGTCTTGGCGCTTTCGCATGAAAACTCCGGGGAAGTTGCCTGACCGTGGCGCCCACTATACCGGGCGCAGCGCCCGGGCGGAAACTACGTATTCACAAACCGGCCGCAATAGGCGATGCTCGGCGTCGAAATTCCCCGTCAGCTTTGGTTTGCATTGGAACAGGCTTGGCCATGAATGAAATGGCGAAGAACAACGAACTCAACCCGATCGTCAGCACGCTGCGCGCGCGCTTCGTCGACACCGCGCGAGACAAGCTCTGCGCCATCGATCAGGCGATCCGGGCCATCGACGGCAGCGCCGACACGGCACACGCGGCCGAGATGAAGAGGCTCGCGCATTCCCTCAAGGGTATGGCGGGCAGTTTCGGGTTCATGTCCGTGACGCGGATTTCGGAAGCGTTCGAGGACTATCTGGCCGCCGCGATCGAAGCGGACGCCGTGTCACGGGACGGCGCACGCGAATACTACGATGCCATGCATGCGATCATCTCAAGCGGCGAGGAACCGGACGAAAGCGAAACCGATACAATCCTCGCCGGCCTTCCGGCACCGGCGGGAACTTTTTAAGGCTGCAGCCTGCTGCCGCGCCTCCCGGCGCGGCGCGCCACGCCACGCGAAATTAATCTAGATCAATTACTCTGCGGATTTGAGCGCATAGAGTAGCCGAAATGATGCCATCAGAGATCCGCAAACATGCCTGTATTTCTCGCCCATGACGGCTCCCTGAACGGAGACTGGATCGCGCACTATGCGCTTCACCTTGCCGCCGGCTCGGTCGACCGGCGGCTGACGGTCCTGCATGTCGAGGATGCGAACATCTCCGGCGCGCCCCTGCAGCAACGCCTGGAGCGCGTCGAAGGCCTGGGCGAGCGCATCGGGATCAAGGTCGAAACGGAAATCCTGCCGATGCACGGCGGCGTGTTCGGCGGTCTCGACGAATTCCTCCCGAAAGGCCGGGACACACTTCTGGTCTCGGGCGCACGTGTCAGCGGCGGCCGGCGGGGGCTTCTGTCGGGCACCATATCCGAACGCCTGCTGCGCTTCGGGCGGTACAATGTCCTCGCCGTTCACGTGTTGCAGCCCGGACTGCTGGGCGACCCGAAACGCATTGTCCTTGCCCTCGGCGACAATGCCCACGCCGCAGCCGCGGCACCGTTTCTGAAACCGCTCGCCGAGCGTATCCAGCTGCTCGACATTCTCTATATCGAAACCGTGTCGCGCCTCCGGTTCACGCGCCTGAACGACGCCGAGGCGGCACGGCTCCGGCATGCCGCGCAGACGGTCGTCTCGCAGGCGGAACGCGAGCTCCTCGCCGCCACCGGCCTCACGCCGGAACGGATCGAGACACATGCCCGCGTGTCCGACGACTGGGCCAAGCAGACCGCGATCGAAGCCGGACGCTACCGCGCCGGACTGACGATGGCCGAGATGCCGCCCTTGAAGGCGACGGGCCTGTCGTTCGGCCATCCGATCGAGGAACTGATGCGGATCGCGCCATCCGATGTCGCCGTATACCGGGAGGCCGACACCTGATGCCGCTCGACGCAACGTCCGAGAACGAGCCCGGAAACGAGCTCGGCCAAATCCAGAACCTGATGCCGGACGAAGTCTTTGACGTGCTCGGCAGTGGCGCCGACGGCCTCAGCGCGGGCGAAGCTGCAAGCCGCGCCAAAACGCTGGGCCGAAACTCCATCGAGGTTGCCGACAATCTTTGGTGGCTCAGGAGCCTCGGTCGTCAGTTCACCAACTTTTTCACCATCCTGCTCGATATCTCCGCGGCGATCTGTTTCTTCGCCGAGTACATCCAGCCCGGCGAGGGCATGGCGCTCCTGGGCTGGGCGCTGCTGGGCGTCTCGATCCTCAACGCGCTGTTCAGTTTCTTTCAGGAGTTCCGCGCCGAGCGCGCGATGGAGGAACTGCGCAAATACCTGCCGCACCGGGTCAGCATCCGGCGCGACGGCAAGGAAACGGAGGTCGACGCCGAAGACCTCGTCCCCGGTGACGTCATCCAGGTCCGCGAAGGCGACCGCATCCCGGCTGACGCGCGCATCGTCGAATGCCACGACCTCAGCGTCTCGAACGCGCCGCTGACCGGTGAATCGAATCCCCTCACGCTGAGCGAGGAGGCCTCGAACAAACCGCTGACCGAGGCCGAGAACCTGCTGTTCGCGGGCTGCACGGTGCTCAGGGGATCGGGGCGCGCCGTCGTTTTCGCGACCGGGTTCAGAAGCCAGTTCGGCCGCATCGCCATGCTGTCGCAGGGCATCCGCCGCAAGGCCTCGCCACTGGAACGTGCCACCGGGCAGATGGTCCGGGTGCTGACCGTCATCGCCGTCGCCATGGGCCTGACGTTCTTTGCCTATGGCGTCGTCACGGACAAGTCACTCTGGGTCAACCTGGTGTTCATGATGGGGATCATCGTCGCCAACGTACCCGAGGGCCTGTTGCCGACGTTCACGCTCTCACTCGCCATGGGCAGCCTGCGCATGGCCAAGCGCAACGTGCTGGTGAAAAGCCTGAACGCGGTCGAGACCCTGGGCTCGGTCCATGTCATCTGCACCGACAAGACGGGCACGCTGACGCTCAACCGGCTCGAGGTCGTCCGCGTCACCGCGCCGGCGTCGCCCGACCCGGCGGCCGACAACATGGAGACCGGCATCCTCGACGCCGCGATCGGCGCCAGTGATCTGACCCAAACCGAGACCGGCTTCAGCGGCGACCCGCTCGATGTCGCCATCGCGGCGCGCATCAAGACCATTGGCGGCGACCCGGCGGCCATGCTGGCGACGCAGGTCCGTCACTTCGCCTTCGACGCCGCGGCGCGCCAGGCGGGCAGCGTGCTCGCCAAGGGGAACCAGCACCGGCTTGTCGTGAAGGGCGCATGGGAAGCGCTCCGCCCGCACGTGGCGGCGTGCGCGACGGGCGCGCCCGAAGGCGCAACACCGGCCGACGCCAAGGCATTGGCCGCCTGTGACGACACGGTCTCGGACCTTGCCCGGCAGGGCTTCCGCGTCATCGCGGTCGGTGCAAAGAACCTCGAGACCGCGCCCGGCACAAAGACGGCGCTGCCGGAGATCGAAGGCGGCCTGACGCTGCTCGGATTCATCTGCCTCGAAGACCCGCTCCGGCCCGAAGTGCCGGACGCCGTCGCCAAGTGCCAAAGCGTCGGCATCCGTACCGTGATGATCACGGGCGATCACCCGCAGACGGCGGAAGCCATCGCCCGGCGGGCCGGCATGATCCCGGCGGACGCGCAGCCCGGCACGACCGTGGTTACGGGCAACGAACTGGAAAAGATGCGCGAGGAAGACGTCGCCGGCCGTTTCGAGAAAGGTGCCGCCGTTTTCGCGCGCACGACCCCCGAACAGAAGATGAAGATCGTCAGCGCGCTGCACCGCCGCGACCTCGTGATCGCCATGACCGGCGACGGCGTCAACGATGCCCCGGCCCTGAAGTCCGCCGACGTCGGCGTCGCCATGGGCAAGGACGGCACCGACGTCGCGCGCGAGGCGGCACAGGTGATCCTGCTCGACGACAACTTCGCGTCCATCGTCGCCGGCATCGAGGAAGGCCGCACGATCTTCGCCAACATCCGCAAGTTCACCAACTACGTGCTGGTGTCGAACGGACCGGAGATTATCCCGTACCTCCTTTATATGCTGTTCCCGGTGCCGCTCGCGCTGACGGTGATCCAGATCCTGTCCATCGACCTCGGCACGGACATCGTGCCGTCGATGGCGCTCGGCCAGGAAAAGCCCGATGCCCAGGTGATGAAGGAAAAACCGCGCTCGCGCCGGCAGGGATTGCTCACGTGGCCGGTAATCGCGCACAGCTACGGGTTCCTCGGCCTGATCGAGGCGGCGTTCTCGATCTCGCTGTTCTTCTGGGTGCTGTTCGACGGCGGCTGGACGTGGGGGGCGCCACTGGACGCAAAAGACCCGCTCTATCATGCCGCGACCGGGATCGCGCTGTCTTCGATCATTCTCATGCAGATCGGCAACCTGTTCGGCCGGCGTTCGCGGTACGGCTCGGGTCTCGACCTTGATGCCTTCAAGAACCGCCTGATCGTCTTCGGCGTCCTGTTCGAGATCGTCTTTTCCTGGTCGATCCTGTACGTCCCATGGGTCGGTGCGGTGCTCGGCACCGGCCCGGTCGCGACCGAGGTGTACATGGTGGCATGGCTCGGCGTGCCGCTGATCTTCGGCCTGGATTACATCAGAAAGCGGGTGGCGTGGCGGCTCGCAGGCCGCCCGTAAACATTAGCGGCTCGCAGGCCGCCCGTAACAATAAGCGGCTCGCAGGCCGCCCATGATGCCATCCCATGGCGGGAGAGACTTACTCGGAGCCCTTGGCGGCGTCGGGGTTGAGCGAGCGAATCAACGCATCCAGGTCGACCTTCGTGCTCGGGTTGGTGCCATAAAAATCGAATGCACGTTTCATCACCGCTTCATCATAAAGGCCGACGCTCATGATCTGGTTGACCTCGGCGCCATGGCTGCTGAACGGTAAACGCAGGAACTGATAATCGAAGGGTGCGGAACCGTCTTTCTCAAGCTGTTCGGTCTGCACGCAGATCGCGGTTCTTTGACCAACCACATCACTGTACTCGCGGATCGCCTTAACGGCCATGCCCTCTGGCTGGAATTCCCGGACCGATTTGCCGGTATAGTCCATGCCCTGCATGATCGAGCGGCCGACGCCCCAATGCGAATAAACGAAATCAAACGGATTGCGGCGCACGTCGACAACGGCGATCTGCGGCAGCAGACGATGCGGCACCCGTGCCCAGTCGAGCCTGGAAAGCGACGGTGCAAAGCGGGACCGCCGCAGTTCGTTCCAGTACTCGAAAAGGTCCTTTAAATCACCTTTGAGAATCTCACGCGTAGCCGGCACCACCAGTGTCTTGAAACGAACCGGCGACGATCCACGGGCGTCTTGAGTGTTTTCGTCGCTCGCAATCATAGAGGAAACAATAGACCTCCACTGCCCAGGCCGAACTGCGTAGAAACCACATTAGCACCGATCCGATCGGCCACGTCAATCGCGCGGGAACGTGACGGCCTCGACCTTGTTCCCGTCCGGGTCCCGGATGAAGGCGCCATAGTAGCTCGTCATCGCCGCCTGACGGATACCGGGCGCGCCGTCGCCGCGCCCGCCGTGATCAATGGCGCGCTCGTAAAACGACGTCACCGCCGCCTGCGACGGCGCACGCAGGCACACATGTTGCCCGGTGCCGTCATCGACCGGCATCATGTCGGGACGCGCGTTGAGCCAGAACTCCGGGTACTTCTTGCCGAACCCGACACTGCGTTCGCGGTCGACCATGCGCGTCATCCCCAGCGGCTCGAGAATCTCGGCGTAAAAATCGGCACTTGCCGCCAGATTGCTGACGGCGAGCGAGACGTGGTCGATCATGCTGTCTTCCCCCGGTTGTTTCATGCGTTGCTTGCATCAAGCGTAGCACGGACACAACCGGGGATATGACAGCGCACGACATCGGATGTTCCTATGCCGCCTGTTTCCATGCGCCGTCGGCTGCCGCTTTCCGGCAGAACGCGCTGAAGTCCGTGGCGGGACGCCCCAGCGCGCGTTCGACGCCGTCGCTGACGTATTCGTTGCGGCCGTCCAGCGTCATGCGGCAGATCCCGGTGATCACATCGGCGATGAATGCACCCGCGGCGGCGCTCATACCGGCATGAAACGCATCGAACGAGATCGGCACATACCGCACGGGGCGCCCCATGTGCGCCGAGAGTTCCGCCGCCACCTCATCGAACGAAAGAAGCCGCGGTCCTGTAACTTCATATAGCTCGCCATTGTGGCCGCCCTCGGTCAGTGCGGCGACGGCAACGTCGGCGATATCGTCCACGTCGACGATGGGTTCGCGGACATTCCCCGCCGGCAGGGCTATTTCGCCTGCCATCGCCGGCGCCAGCAAATACCCTTCGGAGAAATTCTGGGCGAACCAGGATGCCCGCACCAGCGTGTACTCCAGCCCCGACCGAGCGACGATGACTTCACATAACTGTGCGTGCGGCTCGCCCCTGCCGGACAACAGAACAAGACGTTCGACACCGGCGTCGCGGGCGGCGACGGTCAGTTCTTCGATCTTCGCGGAAGCACCCGGGACCGCGAGGTCCGGGAAATAGGAAATGTAGACGGCGCCGACCCCGGCCAGTGCCGGCCCCCAGGTCGCCGCGTCGTCCCAATCGAACGGGATGGTCGCGTGCCTGGAACCGGGGCGGACATCGTGGCCGAGGTCGGTGAGTTTTTCGAAAATGCGGCTCCCGGTCTTGCCGGTGGAGCCGATGACGAGGATCGGTGCGGTTTTCATGATCATACCTTTCTTTCTATCAATCGTGTTGCTTTTAACTTGACACTGTGTAAAGTTGATGGCGCACGAAATAACGGAAGGTTTACACAGTGTCAAGTGGCAATCCCGATACCCGGCGGAAAATTCTCGAAGCGGCATGGCGCGCGCTTGAATCCGGCGACACGAAAAGCACGCGGATGGGTGACATCGCGAAGTTGGCCGGCGTCAGCCGTCAGGCGCTCTACCTGCATTTTCCGGCACGCACCGACCTGCTCGTCGCGGTGACGCATCATATCGATCAGATCAAGGACGTGGATGGCCGGCTCGCCAAGAGCCGGAGTGCGTCTTCCGGCCGCGAGCGTCTGGATTCGTTCATCGATGCATGGGGAAACTATATCCCGGAAATCGCCGGCGTCGCCCGCGCCCTGCTGGCAATGCGCACGGCCGATCCCGATGCCGGCCCTGCGTGGGATGACCGGATGCGGGCGGTACGCCACGGCTGCGAAGCGGCCGTCAAGGCGCTGGATGCTGACGGGGATCTGTCCAGGGACTATACCCCGGCACTCGCGACCGATGTCCTGTGGACGATGCTTTCGTTCGAAAACTGGACCCGCTTGCGCAACGACTGCGGCTGGTCGCAGAAGAAATACGTAACCCAGATGAAAGCCATGGCGCGGCGCCTGTTGGTCACGGATTGACCGCAGAACGCCGCCTCCATGGCAGGCTTGTCATCTCAGAGATAAAGCCCGCTCTTGCGGTGTGCGGGGACATCCATCAGCGGCCTTTCGGCTTCACGCATTGCTGCCGTACGGGTGATCCCGATATCGGCGAGGGCTTCATCGCTGAGCCCGGCCAGTTGGCGCCGCTCCGCCCGCACCCGGAGTGCGAGGACGAGATACTTGAGTGCCCGGGACAGCGCGCCCGGGCGGTCTTCGAGGAAACGTTCCGACGCGTTCAGGGCTGAAACATACTGTGACATGGTCTTGTTCTCCGATTTGGGGGCCTTGAGGAAACACCGGTTCGGCGGTCAGTCCCACCCGATACACGTGTTTCTTTCAGGCTGTTGAGGAGGACAATGCCGGAAGTTATTGCATTAGGGAATGAAATTTGTATTATACTTCATATTATGAAATCTAATGATACATCCTTGCCGCTCCGGAACATCGATGTCGCACTCGCCCGGGCCTTCGTGGCGACCGCCGAAACCGGCGGCATGACGGCGGCGGGACGTCTGCTCAACCTCACGCAAGGCGCCGTCAGCCAGCAGATCAAGCGGCTGGAGGAGTTGCTGCAGAAGGAACTGTTCGACCGCGAGCACCGGCAGCTGACCCTGACGGCGGAGGGCGAACGCCTGCTGCTGCACGCGCGGCGCCTGATCGCGCTCAACGACGAAATCTGGGGCCTGATGAGTGCGCCGGGTTTCGAGGGCACGGTCCGGCTCGGTGTACCGGGCGACATCATCCGCCCGTTCCTGCCGCCGATCCTGCGCAGCTTCAAGGATGCCTGGCCGAAGGTGCGGATCGAACTGCTGTGCGAGTCGTCGATCAAGCTTCGTGACGCGCTGGCCGGCGGTGACATCGACCTGACCCTGACCACGGAATCGGACACCCCGCAGGGCGCCGAGCGTCTGCTGACGGAAAACCTCGTCTGGATCGGCTGCCGCGGCGGAAAAGTCTGGCATGAGGACCCCCTGCCCGTCGGCAATGCCAATCCGGCGTGCACGTTCCGCGCCGCCATGCTGCGTGGCCTCGAACAACAGGGCCGCGACTGGCGTATCGTCGGCCCGTTCGGCCACGATGTCATGCTGGCCAAGATCGAGGCCGATCTCGCCGTGACGGCCCTTTTGCGCAGTACCGTACCGTCGCACCTAGATGTGCTTGGCCCCGATTCAGGGCTGCCGGAACTGACGCCGTTCCATATCAATCTCTATGCACGCACCAGCCAGACCAGCGAGATCGCGCAGGAACTGGCAAATCACATCCGCGAGCAGATCACGCGGCGGTTCGCCGCACCCGAACGCATCGCCAGCTGACGCATGTCTCTCGACGTTCGCATCCTCACGCCCGAAACGGGGCTCGCCGATCATCTGCATGATCTCGCCCGGCTGCGCATGCGGGTCTTTCACGACTGGCCCTATCTGTATGACGGCGACGAGGAAGAAGAGCGCAAGTATCTCTCCGCCTTCGCGCGCTCGAAGGGCGCCGTCTGCATCGCCGCCTTCGACGGCGCAGACATGGTCGGCGCCTCGACCGGCCTGCCGTTGAACGACGAGCACGACGAAATCAAGCGTCCCTTCATCGAGGCTGCCATCCCCATCGACAGTATTTTCTATGGCGGCGAGTCGGTGCTGCTTGCCGAATACCGGGGCGCAGGACTCTACCGGCAGTTCATGGACGGCCGCGAGGCACATGCCCGTGCGCTCGGCGGCTTCGATCGGATGGCGTTCTGCGGCGTGGTGCGGCCGGACAATCATCCCCTGAAACCGGCGGACGCCAAGCCGCTCGACTATGTCTGGCGGCATTTCGGCTATGAGGCGAATGAGACGCTGGTCTGTTACTTCCCGTGGAAGGACATCGATCAGGACATGGAGACGGAAAAACCGCTGAAATTCTGGCTGAAAAGTTTGTAAGCGAGATTCCGCTTCCTCCGCGTCCTCACAATCGCATTTCCCGGGCAAGGCGGCATGCTGCCTCGACCCGGGACCCATTTCGCCTTTCACATCTATCTCAGAATGGGTCCCGGCTCAGGGCCGGGAAATGATGAGTTAACGATCCCACTCGCCGGTTGTATTGCACCTGCGAACGGCCTATGAACATCGCCATCGGCCCAACCGCATCAGAGGCGTTCCGATGACCGCAATCCAGAACCCGTCGCTTTCGAAGGACAAGATCAAGGTGCTGCTGCTGGAAGGCATCAGCGACAGCGCCGCCGAGACCTTTCGCAAGGCCGGCTACGACAACATCGAACGGGTGAGCACCGCGCTCGACGGTGACGCACTGATCGACGCGCTTCAGGATACACGCATTCTCGGCATCCGGTCGCGCACCCAGATCACGAAAGAGGTTCTGGACGCCACCGACCGGCTCGTCGCCGTCGGCTGTTTTTCGGTCGGCACCAACCAGATCGACCTCAACGCCGCGCAGCGCCGGGGCGTGCCGGTGTTCAACGCGCCGTTCTCCAATACGCGCTCGGTCGCCGAGCTGACCATCGCCGAGATCGTCATGCTGTTCCGCCGCACCTTCCCGCGCTCCGTCAAGGCGCACGCGGGCGGCTGGGAAAAATCCGCGGCGGGGTCGCGCGAAGTGCGCGGCAAGACGCTGGGCATCATCGGCTACGGCAACATCGGCACGCAGCTTTCGATGCTGGCGGAAGCCATGGGCATGAACGTGATCTACTACGATCACACCGACAAGCTGCGCCACGGCAACGTCGAGCCGACATCGTCGCTCGCCGAGCTTCTCGCCGAAGCGGATGTCGTCTCGCTGCACGTGCCGGACACCGCCGCGACACGCGGCATGATCGGCGTCGGCGAGCTCGCCCAGATGAAAAAGGGCGCCTACCTGATCAACAACGCGCGCGGCAAGGTGGTCGACATCGACGCACTCGCAGACGCGCTGACATCCGGCCATCTGGCGGGCGCCGCGATCGACGTCTTTCCGACCGAACCGGGATCGAACAAGGAAACGTTCTCGTCCCCGCTGCAGGGCCTCGACAACGTGATCCTGACGCCGCACGTCGGCGGCTCGACCGAGGAAGCGCAGGAGCGCATCGGCGAGGAAGTGGCGCGCAAGCTGGCAGACTATTCCGACATCGGCACGACCGTTGGCGCGGTCAACTTCCCGCAGGTCCTGCTGCCGCCGCGCCCGGCCGGGACGCGCTTCCTGCAGGTGCAGAAGAACCTGCCGGGCGAGCTTGGCCACCTCAACGACGTGTTCGCGCGCCACGGCGTCAACATCGCCGGGCAGTACTACCAGACCGAGGGCGACATCGGTTACGTGGTGCTCGACGCCGACGGCGCCGACAGCCAGCCCGAAGACATCCTCGCCGACATCCGCGCGCTGGACGGCACCATCCGCGCCCGGCTCGTGCACCGGATCGAGTAGCCCCACATCCGGCACGCTTTGCTCGCTCTGCGCGAAATATCCCTGTAGATACTGGGAAGTTTCGGGCCTACACTTGCTGTATGAAATTTTGGACCGTGTCGCTCTTTCTGATTTTCTCATTGGCGGGCTGCCAGCACACCAAAACCAGCGGCATCAACGACGTGACCGCAAGCGACGCAGAACTAGCGCTGCCTTATGTTTACTGTCTTCATAATCCGCGCGCATTCCTGAGCTATCCCCTGTTTTACATCGGCGATGATCAAACAAAATGCGGAGAACCGGATTACGTTCGGGTGTCAGCGGTATCATTTCACGATGCGCTGAGGTGGCATCGCCTGACGATTGGCTACCCCGGTTACGAGATTCAGTTCGCGGCACCCAAGCTGTTGACGGCATTCAACACCTATACGCTGATGCAGAAACCTAAAGCGTTTGCCGTCGTCGCGCTGCCCCCGGAGGACCCCAGGTATCCGTGGATTATTGTCGGCGCATCCGGCGTCTCTGAAACTGAAACATCGTTGAGTGCTTCTATTCGCGCGATCGAGAGGTGTGAGAATGCATCGCGCGATACGGGCCTTGCACGCTTTTGCGCTCTTTACTCAGTCGATGACGAGGTGGTGTGGAAAAATCGGAATCTCGAGCTTGCGCAATAACTTGAGCATCGCGTCATAATCTCTCGTGCACCGGATCGAGTAGGCCCCTCACCCGGCACGCCACCCTCTCCCGAGGGAGAGGGGAAATACAGCCAAACGACCATCGTCGTCATTCCCGCGCAGGCGGGAATCCAACCATCAGCTGGTTTGGGCCCCCGCCTTCGCGGGGGTGACGTCAAAGCAAGCTCACGCCCTACTTCGCCTCGTCCTCTTCGGATTTGTCGGCGAGGGCCGCATCCTGGGCGAAGATTTCCTCAAGCTCGTCGGCCCAGGCGCGGGCCGATTCCTGGAACGCCTTTTCATCCTGGTGCTGGCCGAACTGGTTCTTGAGGCGGCGTTCGTCATGATCGCTGAACAGCTCGGCGATGTGGCTCGCTTCCTTCGGCGCGAAGCCGATATTCTCGAGCGTGATGCGCCCGGCTTCGATCCCGGAGTGGAAGGTCTCGCGGATGATGTGGTCGACGCCCTGTTCCATCAACCGGTAGGCGTGCTGACGGTCCTTGGCGCGCGCGATGACAGTCAGGTTGGGGAAATACCGGCGCACCAGTTCCGCCGTCCTGACCGACTGGTCCGGCTTGTCGACGGCAAGAACCAGCACCTTGGCTTCCTTCGCACCCGCGGCCGTCATGACATCGTAACGGGTGGAATCGCCGTAATAGATCTTGTTGCCGTACTTGGCGACGAAGTTGATCTGGTTGGGGTCAAGTTCCAGAGCCGTGAACCCGATCCGCTTGGCGCGCAGCATACGGCCGATGATCTGCCCGAAACGGCCGAAGCCGGCGATGATCACCGGATGCTCCAGTTCCTCCGGGATTTCCTCGTCGGGAACGTCTGCCTGCGCCTCGGCGTTGAAGCGGTCGGAAATCAGATAGAGCAGCGGCGTCACCGCCATCGACAACGTGACGACGAGGATCGCCATGTCGGCATGGGACCGCGCCAGCACGCTGGCACCGACCGCGATTCCGAGGATGACGAAGGCGAACTCACCGCCCTGTGACAGCGCAATCGCGAGATGCCGGCGGCCCAGTCCCCTGAGGCCGCTCGCGTGTCCCAACCCCCACAGCACCGCGGCCTTGGCGGCGGCGAGGCCGACGACGCAGCCGATGACGACCAGGAACTCGGTGATCAACAGGCCGAAATTCACCGACATTCCGACGGCGATGAAGAACAGGCCGAGCAAAAGCCCCTTGAACGGTTCGATATCGGCTTCCAGCGCATGGCGGTATTCGCTGTCCGCCAAAAGCACACCGGCAAGGAACGCGCCCAATGCCATGGAGAGGCCAACGGACTGCATCAGCAGCGCCGTGCCGACCACGGTCAGCAGCCCGCAGGCGGTGAAGATCTCGCGCAGCCCCGTCTCTGCGATGTTCGACAGCGCGAATCTCAGCAGGTAGCGCCCGACGACGATCACCGCGGCAATGACGCCGGCAATGGTCAGACCGTCGATCCAGAGATCGGTGCCCGTGACTTCCTTGCCCCCACCCAGCAGCGGCACCAGGGCGATGATCGGGATCGCGGCGATATCCTGGAACAGCAGGATCGAGAACGCGGACCGCCCGTAGCGTGTGGTGACGTGGCCCTTTTCCGACATGATCTGCAGAGCAAACGCGGTCGACGACAGCGACAGCGCGACACCGATGGCGACCGCGCCCTGCCACGGCACGCCGAAACCGTACGAAGCGGCGGCAAGGATCACGGCACTGACCGTGACCTGCGCGCCGCCAAGTCCGAACACCGGTCGGCGCATGGTCCAGAGGCGTCCCGGCTGCAGTTCGAGGCCGATCAGAAACAGCAAGAGGACGACGCCGAACTCGCCGAAATGCAGGATGCTTTCGACATCAGAGACGAGCCTGAGCCCCCACGGCCCGATTGCCGCACCGGCCATCAGATAGCCTAGTACCGACCCCAGCCCGAGCCGCTTTGAAAGGGGCACCGCCACCACGGCGGCGCCCAGAAAAATCGCGGCTTCGGCAATCAGCGACATGCACCCGGGTCCGTTATTATTGTTTCAGCTTGTCGTCAGCATCTGTTTTTAAGTTACAGACGTTAGGTAGGAATTGGAAATGCCTGAAATAAGACCCGCATTTCCCGAACATGCCCGGCGCCATGAAACTGAAAATTGTGTTTCGGCGCCGACTGGCCAATTAGGTCAAATTTTACTAAAAGTGTGGTAAATCAGGTATCGACACTATGAGGGGTCAGAATGTCGATGAACACAACCGGCAGCGCGGACCTTGCCGCGCTGATGCCGGTGTTTTGCAACACGGCCGATTTCGCCGACAGATGGACGGATGATCGAGTTGGCGCATGACAGGACATCCAGTGCCGGTATCGCTTCACCTGCGCGCGCCGGGCTGCTGTCCCGCTCGTTGAGCCTCAAGTTCATTGTCACCGTCACGCCGATCTTTCTTGCAGTCTTCCTGATCTGCCTCCTCATCGAAACGATTCACAGTTACGAAAAGGCCCGGGCCGGGATCGTCAGCCGACTGAATACGGTCGCGGCAAGCCAGTCCATCATTCTTGCCGAACCGATCGCCAAGCGGAATATCGATCAGTTGAGCCTGATGCTCGCCAGTATCATCAGTGAACCAAACCTGATCGGCATTCTCGTGTGCGACAACGAAGACGTCGTTCTCGATTCCTTTGGTGCTTCGGAGAGCAAGGATCCGGATCTCATGAAGGAAATCGCCGTCAACTATTCCGAGGGCGAGATTGTCCACCGTGTCGGCACGCTGAAGCTGATCATGACGGACCGACTTGTCCGGGAAGAGATACGTGGTCGCCTCATCGAGCATATGATCCTCGGTATCGCGTTGCTCGCCGCGACGTTGGGCGCATCGGTATTCGCGCACCGCAGGACCGTCGTGAAACCGCTCGGCAAGCTGCTCTCCGCCATCAACGAGAGCCGCGGCAATGCGCTCGAGAAGGTCGATTGGCAATCCGAAGACGAGATCGGGCGTCTGATCCAGTCATACAACAAGATGCAGGAGCGGCTTGAGCGTTACGAGCACGAACTCCGCGCTTCGCAGGAACAACTGGAACAGCGCGTCGAACAGCGGACACACGATCTGGAACACGCGCGCGAGAACGCAGTCGAAGCGAACCGCGTGAAATCCAAGTTTCTCTCGTCCATGAGCCACGAATTCCGCACCCCCATGAACGCCATTCTGGGCTTCACGCAGATTCTGATGATGTCGCCGGAAATCGCCGGAAATCCCCGCATCAAGGACCGGCTCGACAAGATCGACGAGAGTGCGCGGAACCTGATGTCGTTGCTCGACCAGATCATGGAGTTTTCGCAGCTTGAGAGCGCCGACGACACCCTGCACATGGAGAGCGTCGATACGAAAACCCTGATCAAGGAGACCGTATCGCTGGCCGCACCACTCGCGGAATCGCGCAACGTCAAGATCACTGTGGACAAAGGCGTCGCCGATGCGGGGGCGCTCCGCGCCGACATCTTTAAACTCAGAAAGGCGCTGTTCCACGTGCTGTCGAACGCCGTCAAATACAACAAGCCGGATGGCGAGGTGGATGTGATCGCCGCCGTCAGGGACGGCTTCGTCTGCATATCCGTTACCGATACCGGTCAAGGTATTCCGGCCGCCCAGTTCGGGAACGTATTCGAGCCGTTCAACCGCCTTGGCCGCGAAGCCGGCAGCATCGACGGCAGCGGCATCGGCCTCACGATCGCACAACGGGTGATCGAGAACATGTCGGGCAGGATCGACTTCGACAGCATCGAGGGACAAGGCTCGACGTTCCGGATCTGGCTGCCCGCGGCACCCTGACGGAACGTTCAAACGCGCCGGGCGCTACGGCTTCCGGGCGTCAAATACGTGATAGCAATCGTCCCCGATCGGCAAGGTGAAGGAAATACTCGCGCGTTTGATATCCTCGAACCCGCAACGGTGCAGCAGTTGCAGCCACGACGTCCGGGTCAGCACGCTGTAGTGATTGGCGTTTGCTTCGTGCATGCAGGCGGTATCCGGTGCGGGCACCTCCATGTAAATGACGCCACCAGGTTTGACGATCCGGTACATCTCCGACAGCGTGAAGTACGGAAAGATGCTGTGCTCTATGACGTGGCGGCACCAGGCCAAATCATACGTGTCGTCGGCGACATCGAGAAACGACATGTCCTGCTCGATGACCTCGAAACCGTCCGCGCGCGCTTTTTCCGCTTCCTCGCCGAAGCCGACGCCGGTCGCGTCCATCCCGTGATCCCGGAATGCCCGAAGCGCGTAGCCGTGGCCGCAGCCGACATCAATGACCTTCGCGCCCTTCGGCAACTGATAGTCGGTGATGATCTTGGGCACCATCTGATCGATGATGCCGGGGTGCGGGTCGCCGAACGGTTCCGGATAGATGTCGTTCAGGCGTTCGTCCAGAAAGGCATCCAGCCGACCGTAATCCCGCATCGCTGTTCCCCAAGCATGAATGATCGGCGCATCATCGCGTCCAAGCCTTAAGATACCTTTTATGACCGGGTGGGTGCCGGTCGCGGCTGATCAGGGCGCCTGATTGAGGCCCAGTTCCCGTTGCAGTTTTTTGGTCAGGCCGAGCGAAACGATGCGGTAGGACTCCCGGAGTTGCGCCTTCAGTTCGTCGTCGTCGAGACCGGGCACGTCATAATGCTGAATCCACTTCATGCCACGCGACGCCAGGTACGGCGCCGGGCGCAACCCTGGGGCATCGCGCAGAATCTCGTAACCGATGTCCGACACCTTGAACGTGATCGCCGGGTGCGCATCCTCGGCGAACCAGCCGATGGCGAACACCTTGCCGCCGATCTTCCACACATCCGCACCACCCCACTGGTTGACGTGGGTCGTGTGCGGCAGGGCATGACAGAATTCATTGTATTCGGCGGCGTTCATGCGCGGCCGACCTGCATCATGTGTTCGATGGCCCAGCGCTTCGGCTCGCCCATCTCGCCGGCGAGCAACGCCTGTTCTTCGTCGTTGAGGCGCATGCCGCGGCTCACGCGTCGCCGATGACGATGTCGACCACCAGGGCGTTGGCGCTGTCTTCGAGCGCGTCCCGGAAATCCTCCTCGGACAGGCCGCCCGGCAGGCGCACGCTGGTGCGCGCGTGGAACAGGATACCGCCGCCGTGTGGTGCGCCCTCGGTCCAGGTTTCCATTTCCTCGACGCTGGCTTTGAGCACGGCGATGGTGCGGGTCAGTTCGTGCACGATGCCGGGATGATCAGGCCCGACGATCTCGAAATCGATGACCGCGCCCGCCGGTGCAGCACCGTCGGTGCCCGCGTCGCGTACCATGACGTGGAATCCCTCGTCGGCCAGCGCCGTCAGCGCACCGCGAAGCGCGTCTGCCTTGTCCTTGGCGATTTCGACCCGGGCGACGCCGGTGAACGTTTCCGCGAGATGCGCCATCCGGCTTTCCAGCCAGTTGCCGCCGTGCGCGTCGACGATTTCCGACAGGTGCTCAACGACGCCGGGGCGGTCCTCAGCGATGAACGTGACGATCAACGTGTTGGCCATGCGGGTGCCCTCCCCTTCAGGATCAGCCGAGGTCTTCCAGCATCTTCTCGGCAGCCGTTTCACCGAAGCCGCCGTCCTCAAAGTGCAGCGTCTTCACCTCGCCGTCGACGACCAGCGCCGAGAACCTCTTGCAGCGCGGCCCATAGCACTTGTCCGACAGATCGACCTTGAGCCCGGCCGCACGCGTGAAGTTGAGTGCCCCGTCGCCGATCATGGTGACATGACCGTCGGCCTCGTGCGCCTTGCCCCAGGCGTCCATGACCCACGGATCGTTGACCGAAATACAGACGATCTCGTCGACACCCCTGGCCTTCAGGTCGCCGGCCAGATCGATGTAGCCCGGCAGGTGCAGCGCCGAGCAGGTCTTGGTGAACGCGCCCGGCAGGCCGAACAACGCCACCGTCTTGCCGGCAAAGATGTCGTCGGTGCCGGTGACGCCCGGCCCGTCGGCGGTCATGATGCCGACGTTCACGCTGGGCACGCGGTCGCCCACCTGAATGGTCATGAGAGGATCCTCCACTGGTCGTTTTTTATCGTTGCCCGAACGATGCGGGAAAGTGGGATCTAAATCAATGGGCGGGTTCACTCTCCTGACTCTCACAATGTGCCGTATGTTGCTTCATGGCGTAACGCGCAGTGTTTCCGGCGGCAATGACTTCCGCGTTCAGCCACGCACGAATTACCATGGAAAGTAGAATTCAAGGCTCAAGCCTCGACCTAATTGCGGCTATTGCGTATAGAAATCCCCCTGCATTCCGGCAACCCTGACACGGTAGCCGGGCCCGATTTTTTGACGGCCACTCAATCCACGGTGCTTGACGTTCAGAGGAGCAAACAGCGATGACGACGGTGTTCCCGCATATTTTTTTCCGGATCGCGGCGGCAACACTCCTGATACTTTCGGCTCTCGTCATCAGTAGAGCACCCATCGCCGACACCGGCGTGGTCCTGACCGTCAGCGGCAAGATCGCCGGGGACAGGAGCCGGGGACAGGAGCCGGGACTTCACACTCGAAGACCTGGAGAAGATCGGCACGGCATCATTCGTTTCCGCGAACAACTGGATGGAAGGGATGCATACCTTCGAAGGCGTACCGTTCCAGAAGTTTCTTGAAACCGTCGGCGCCGATGGCGAGAAACTTCAGGTTGTCGCACTGAACGAATACGCGGCGGAGATCCCAATGGATGCCGTCCGGAACAAGCCTGTTCTTCTGGTCACGCGGATCGACGGCAAGACGATCTCCGTCAGGGAAAAGGGTCCGGTCTGGATTCTCTATCCGCAAACCGACGCGTATCCGCAATACCGGAAACCGCCGTACACCCACTACATGGTCTGGCAATTGCGACGTATCGATGTCCGCTGACCCGGTTCGGTTTGTCTACACGAGCAGGGGGCATTATGCCCTCATCATTTCTGCGTTCATCTTCTACCTTCTGGTCGCCGTTCTGGCTGCCTACGTCATCGCGCACAACGACATTCGCGACGATGTCGCGTCGCAAAACGAGATCTGGGTATCCACCCAGGTCGAGCGCGAGATGTACCACCTTATCGACCTGCTGCATACGATCCGGCGCCTGCAGGATGAAGGCGCGGCAAAAGCCGATCTCGACGCCATACTCGGCAAGATCAAGCTGCGGTTCGATGTGCTGTGGAGCCGTGTCGAACTGGTGAAGTCGGGCATCGAGACACGGAAACTGATGTCCACCAATATCGAACAATCGCAGCAGGTGATTTCGAGTCTTATGCAGACCCTTCACGACGTGGACACAACCGTCCGCGCGTTCGAGGCCAGCGACACCGGTGAATTTGACAGGGTGCGCGAAATGATTGCGGTTCATCTGTCGGACGTTCACCACCTCATCGTTTCCGCACAACTGCTGAACAGACGCCGCATCCACGATTTTCTCACGTCCATTGACCAGAACTTCACCCTGGTCCTCGGCTTGCTGTTCATGTCTCTGCTGACGGGTATCTCGGTCGTCCTTCTGGCCTACAAGCGCGAACGCGACATCCGCCAGACGAGCGAGCGCCTTCGGCTGGCGACGGAAACGGCGAACATCGCGGTCTGGGAACACATCCCCGCCCATGGCCACCTGATCGCGACCGACACCCTGCGCCAGCAATTCGGGTTTGAACGCCCGGAAGACTGCACCGTCGAAAACATCGTCGCATGCGCCGACCGCAAGTTCCGGGCGAACCTCAGATCGGTTCTCACTGGTTCGTCCGCGCACAACGGAAGACACATCGACAACCTCGATTTCAAGATTACCCTGCCGGACGGTACCGAGCGCTGGCTCGCTATTGCCGGTCAGCGTTTCGGGGATGGCCAGAAGGAAGGCGCGAACGTCCGCGGCACCGTCATCGACATCACCGACCGCAAACGTTCGGAAGTCGGCTTGCAGCACGCCAAGACCCAGGCCGAGGAAGCGAGCCGCACCAAGTCCGAGTTCCTTGCCAGTATGAGCCACGAACTGAGAACGCCGTTGAACGCCGTCATCGGTTTTTCGGAGATGCTGAAGTACGACACGCGCAAACCGCTTACCGAAAAGCAGCAGGACTCGCTCGAGAGCGTGCTGACCGCGGCCAACCATCTGCTGAACCTCGTCAACGACCTTCTCGACCTCGCGCGGATCGAGGCCGACAAGGTCGAGTTCGACATCAGGCCTATCGATCTGGGCGGCCTGCTGGCGGAATGCCAGGCCCTGGTGACACCGCTGGCCGAGAACTACAACGTGACGTTCGAAGAACTTTCCAGCGGCCCGGCGCCCAGAATTCTCGCCGACGAACGGCGGCTGAAGCAGTCGCTGATCAACCTGATGTCGAATGCCGTGAAGTACAACAAGGAAGGCGGCAGCGTCACGGTCAGGCATGTACCCGAACAGGACAACCTGATCCGCATCAATGTCCTCGATACCGGGCACGGCATTCCCGAGGACGCACAACCGTGGATTTTCCAGATGTTCAATCAGGCCAAGCACAGTGCCGATCTTGCCCGCGACGGCACCGGTGTCGGCCTGCATGTGACCAAGGCGCTTGTGGAACGCATGGGCGGGCGGGTCGGCTTTTCGTCTAAACCCGGCGAAGGCAGCACCTTCTGGATCGAGCTGCCGGCGGCGAACGCCAATGCTACGTCGGCCGCGAACGACGGCGAACCGTCACCGCAACAGGCGCAGCGACAGCACTGACGCCACGCGCAGAAGCGTCCGTTGCCGTAACGGCGCCGGACGCTCAAATCTGCCTTTGAATGGGCCGGTGGACCGCCGTCAGAGGCCGTCTTTTTCCGACGCCAGTTCCTGACGCCAGGCCAAAGCCCCGCACCACGCGGCGAACGCGAGCGCACCGATGGAGCCGACGACGGCCGGGGCCCATGTCATGCTCTCGGGCAGGCCGAGCATCCGGGCGAAGACGACGATCATCAGATCGAGGACGAGACCGAACGAGCACAGCGCCATAACCGACACTGCGATCGCGGCGACGGCGGCACCGGCGACGTTTTTGCCGTGCGCCGGCAGAACCGGCGGCGGCGCGGCAACACTGAAATCAGCAGCCATTCATTTTCTCATGGGTAAGTTAAGGGCCGCTTTCAACGAGGCCCTAACGCGCAAGCATTATGCCTGTTCCCGGTTCCACGCAATCGAAATTATGCGGGGTCAGGTATGCATAAATTACGCGAGAGCAACGGGGGCGCCGATTTCTATTTCGATCGCCGCGCGCCATAAACCGTTGCACGTTTTAAAGAAAATACCCACACACAATCACCGGTTGATTTGTGAAACGTATCGTTGATAACATAAAAATATACAAGAATAAGTTGGCTTAAAGAGCGAAGAACGCCTGCCAGCTAGAAGTAAAGGATAAGAAAGAGAGCGATTTCAACTTTTGAGGGAGCGTGATGCGATGCAATGGTCTTTAAGGATGTTTCAAAACGTCGTTGGTAAACTGTTTCCCGTTCTTTCCGTGGTCATCGTCGCCGGTTGCGGCACGTCTGTAGATCTGGAAATTCCTGTCACCAAAGCCAAAGCCTATGGCCAGTGCCTGGCGCCCGGTTCGCAAGGCCGATGTATCGTACCGAGTGGCGGTGGTGCCGCCCTTGGCGGCGCATCTGTCTCCCTGAAAGTTTCTACTATTCCGCCGCTGCACGCGAAGGACGTGTTGACGGATGCCCCCTTCAAAGAAGCATTCTCCGGATCGACGGCCGCGGTGGCCTCTTCGGACTGGCTGAACAACGCAGCCTGTGCACTGGAGGGGACCGGCATCATGCAACTGAGCAGTTGCCAGCCCGGAAAGCTGAAAACCGGCGCGCTGGCACTAGGCGCGGCGGTCAGTGGCAAGACCGGCGCCAGCCGCGCCGTCGCGATGACCAAAAGCGGCGCGGAGCAGCAGTTACTGCGAGCGTTGGAGACGGTCTACGGCGACTCGCCGCAGTTTTTCCTGGTCGCTAGCGAGATCATCGAGGCGCACGGCGGATACCGAAACAATGCCCTTGCCCTGTCGGCCGGTAGCAGCGGTTCGACGTCAGTGCCCGGCGAGGCCATCGCGAAACAGGGATTCGCTGTCCTGAAGGATGATTTCGTCGATGACATCGACCGGCTTGCGGACAAACTTTCCGAGGCCGAGGAGACGGATGTCTCCGCCGAAATCGAAACGAGCGGCATCATGGATACGCTCGACCAGGTCCGCAGCATTTCCTCGCAACCGGGTGCATGGAATATCACGCGCGCTGCCGTTCGCATGAAGCAGGGCGCGTCGCTGACAAGCGCGATGTCCGCCGGCGCCGGTCCGGCACAACTGAAACGCCTTGCCGACGGTTTCGACCAGCAAGCACGCCGCATTGGGTTCTTCGAGGCCTATCTGCGCGCCTATCTGCGTGAGGGAAACATCGTCAAGTTTCATCTGGACGCCGGGGACGTCAAATCGGCCGAGGAATTCATCGACTACATCGACCGCAAAACCCTTGGCCTCAATTTCGATGCGCTTGACGAAAAATACCGCGCCAAGCTGGAGAAATACCTGACCAAGAAGTACTCCAAGCAAAAGAAAAAGACCGAGGATTTCATTCAGAACTGGATGAAACCGGGCGCGGTATGGAGCGAATTCCGCGAGGAAACGGAGAGCAAGAAGCGATCCCTGCTGAAGAAACTCGCAGACGCTGAAGCCGTAAGTGCTCTCACCGAAGCGGACAAGGAAGCGCTCTTCAGCGAACTGGAAACACTTGCCGACCGCCTGCTGCCGGCGATCAAGCCGTGGTATGACGCCAACGTCGCAAAACCGCTCAGGATCCAATGCATCGAAAAGAATGATGTCGACACGATGCAGGAAATCCTCGCCAACTGCTTCCCGTCACTGTTCTTGCCGCCGATAATGCCAGCGTCGGTCAAGGCCGCCCTGACCAACATCGAAACCATATACAAAGACAAGCGGGATGCCATTAAGGACCTTCTGGTCAAACTGCGTGACGGCATTTCGATCCGGTCCGGCGGCGGCGAGGACGTTGCCTTTGTGACCCGATTCGGAACGAAAATGCAGTCGCCGGTCGCCAGTATCCACGGCAGCATTAAGAAATCGTCGCTGAAACTCTCGAACAAGAACGAGGTCAAGGCAATCCCGCCCGATCTGGTGCGTGTCTTCATCGAGGCGGTCTTCGACAGCCACCAGCGCCTGCCCGCTGTTTCGGATGCAACGGGAACAAAGGACTATCTTTTGTCGCCGTTGCCGGCATTCGCCGATGTCGAGGGAACCACGGGGTACGAGCATATCTCGCTGGAGGACTTCAAGTACATCGCCAACGACTCGGCAATGGTCGAGAGCATGACATCGCTGGGCACCAGTGTGGTTGTACGCGGCATCAATGTCTTCTCCATCGACAACGATGTCATCGAAGCGATGGTTGAGACACTCGTGTCATCCCTGATCCGCAAGACCGCTGAAAAAGCGTACTGGTGTGCCTATGCCTGTGATATCTTCAAGGCACCGGGTGACGATGCCGCCAGCGGTTCCGCCACGGCGGCTTTCGGCAACCTCTCGGCTTCACCGACGCGGAAAGTGACGCTTGACGTCAATTACGGTGGCCTCGGCTTCTGACCGCCGTGCGGTAATTGGCACAATGCCCGAAACGTGCGGCGCGCCCCGTGTCCTGAAGCGAGCGGAAGGACACGGGGCCTCCCCGTACATCGGGTTACTGAATAGGAGAAATTAGATGATGACGTCTTTGATGCGCGTCCTGTTTCTCGTCCTTGGCACAACGTTCGTGGCGAATACCGCCGCCGCCCAGGATACGGCCTCTCAAGCGCGTGAAAAATTCCTGGCCGCCCAGCGCGCGGCGATCGAGGACCCGGACGACAGGGCGAAACTTGATGCCTACCTGGCACTCCTTGGCCGTTTCGGCGACGACTATGTCGTCGAAGGCGATATCCGCATGAGCGAAGAGGAAATCGAGCGACATCTTCGCAGGCTGAAGGCGTCCGACCCGGGCGAAAATCCGGGCGGCGAGCTTGTCGTCGAGGTCCATGACGGTGAAGCCAGTTACTGGAAAGACCCGGCAAGCCGCACGCTGTCATACGCGGTCGAAAGGGCTACTTTTCCCGATCAGCAGAAATACCAAATCGTTGTCGATGGCCTGATCGCCGCTACCGAGACGTGGGAAAATGCGTGCCCGTCCTGCGGCATCGATTTCGTGCATCGCCCCGAACACGACGGCAATCCGTCACACGACAACGTCAGATTCATAGTTCGTTTCACGCAACCGCGTAATGAGCAAGAGCGGGGATACTTTGCGCTCGCGTTCTACCCCAGCGATCCGGTGCCGGACCGTTACATCCACATATTTCCAACGTTTTACGGGAATCAAGTATATGGCACCAAGGCCATCCTCATGCATGAACTCGGGCATGTCCTCGGATACCGCCACGAGCATGCCGTTAACCGGAACAGCGGCTGTTTCTTCTATATGCTCGGCGAAAACAGGGAGGACCCGACCTACGAGGCGCTGACGGATCTCGATCCGCAATCGATCATGCATTACCTGTGCGGCGAAAAGGAAGATTTTCCGGCCACCCTGACACCGATCGACATCGAAGGGCACAAGAAGCTCTATGGCGGCGTGACGCTGGATATCGACGTCGCGACGTCCGATATCGCGGATGCACTCGGCGAGGTCATAACGAACCTCGATGACCGCGGCCTGCTGGACCAGTCCAACCTGCGTTCCATCAAGGTTGAAGCCGGCGAAACGGTCGAAAGCGTTCTCAGGCAGTACTTCAAGGTACCGGGAGTCACTGAAAAACTTGAAGCCGCGCTCAAGAAGATCAATCCCGGGATCGACTTCCACCGGATGCAACCCGGTGACGTCATAAAGTTCCCGACCACACTGTCGGTTCGGCCGAGCCGGCGCATGTTCAGTCCCGACGAATTCGAACAGTACAAACAACAGGCGGAATTTCTGCCGTACAGCCTCGTCCCCAAGCTTGAGGAGAGTGGCGAGGTGCTTTCCAAGTCGTTGCTGAGGGTCCGGAAGGCCGGCGACGTGGTCGGCAGCGGTTTTCTCGCCAACGGTTTCGATGGCATCCAGTACGCCGTCACATCGACGAGATCGCTGGACGATCGCTCCCTGATCGTCACCATGGGTGCGCCGAACTGCACGGAGTTGCCTGCAGACATCACGGTCTCATTGGCCGCCATCGGAGATCCTTCAGCACCGGCGCCGGCAGGAGGGTCTCGCGGACTGACAACGCAAAACTGCGCGTATCATCTTGGCGGCAATGTGTCGCTGGTCCCGGTCATGAACAAGCTCGATGCCGAACATGTCACCTCGCTCAAGCCGCGCCCGACCTTCAAGGGTGAGTGGCTGTCGTCAATCGGTCTCGGCAGCGATATCAACTCCTTCCCGGCGCCCCTGCAGGCCCCAACAATGGTGACGGGACTTGGCCAGGTCCAGGAAGAGGTGCGCGAAAACACGCCGCTGTCGCTGAAGCTTGACGTGGATCCGGCGCTGGTGGATTCCATGCATCAACTCAAGGGCAGCCCTGCGTACGATGCCTCGGGCATTGCGATCGGGATCATTTCCGACATCCGGGCCTCCCATGCAAACCCGAACGGCATGGTACAGGCCGACATCCAGGTTACACCGTTCAATGCCCTTCCCGAGCTCGAGAATTTCTTACCGGACGCCTACTACTTCGACCCGACCGCAGCGACCCAGTACAAGCAGTGGGGTTACAATATCAAGGTCAATACGCTGGACACGTACAAGGCGGATCTGGCGCGGAATGAACTGAACCAGCTGGATGGGGAACTCGGTGTCCGTGCTTACGCCGCGCCAACTATGGCGACATCAGGAGGCCTTCGCTTTGCCAAACGCGAACCGAGGGAATACCTCAAGGCATGTCAGCGGGCTGCGGGCGTCGAGGGCGAAAGTTCCTATGCTCGCCTTTTGCCGTGGATCGAGGACTGGCCTCCCATGGATCTTCCCGATACGTGCAAAGAAACCAAAAACTGGCCGGACATCTTTCTGGTCGATCAGCCCGTCTTTCCGCACGAGGAATTGCGGCGCGACGATGCCTGGTCGGTTGCATATTGGAGCTCAAAACTGAAAGCGCTGCGGCTGGAGGATGTGCGCAAGGCATTCATGGGCAACCCGCATACGAACGGCATTGACCTGGCCGGCGATCCCTTCAAGCCGGTCGGCGCTTCATCCGCCCAGCAATGCCGGTATCGCGATTTCAAAAAAGAAATAGATCATGGCACTTACCTGGCCGGTATGATTGCCAGTTCGAACGGCACGCCCGGGTTCAGCGGGATTATTTCCGGACAACGGATCATCTCTATTGACCACAGATTGGCGACCGATGACTTCAAGGACATGATCCAGCGCATGATAAACCGAGACCTCGACCTTTCGACGCCGGAGCGCATCATGGTCTATCCGGGATCGTTTCCGAGCGAAGCGTTGTCGGAATCAGACACCGCGCCGCCAGTTGGCGCTTTAAAGCCCAACTACCCGAAACGTTATGTTACCGGCAAACAGTTAAATGGTTCGACTCTGCGCCACGAGCACCGTCTTAACAAAATGCTGCGCATGGACACCGACGCACTCTGGATTGTCGCCGCAGGCCAGGACAACCGCGAGTCGGGTGATGTGGATCCGATCCCGCTTGGCCCGAAAACGCCCCTCGCGCCGCAAAACTTCGGAGACCTTGGCAACGTTGTTGTCGTCACCGCCTGCGAAGACTGCAGCGAGAACTCGGCCAAGCTTTGGAAGCGCGCCAATTTCCCAGACGAAAATGCCCCGCGCGCCGTAACCCTGGCTGCGCCGGGTTTCAAGGTTCCCGGTCCCGTAGTCGGCGGCCAGTATACGGAAGCCAGCGGCACGTCAGCGTCGACAGCGTTTGTCGGCGCCGTCGCTTCCGCGATGCACAGCTGCTATCCGGATTTCTTCAAGAATGCGCCCAGCCGCATTAAGTACCACCTTGTCCTGACCGGGAAGCCCTATTTCAGCAAAAAATGGATAGATGACGAGACAGGTGCGCCGCGTGAAAAGACCTTGGACTATGTGGTTGTCGATCCGCGGATGGCGTTACGCGACCTTTCGAAAAGCTGGCACACCATATGGCCGGACGGCGCAGGCAAACCCGAGAAAGCGCAGGCCATCACGCCCGAAGGATGGTGTATGAATGAGCTGCCGGTTGAAGACGACAGGGGCAACGACGATACGATCAAGGTCGAAAAAATTCTTCGCCTGCAACGCGTCAAGGATCAGAAATGGGTTGTCTTCAAACGCGAAGGCGGCGTCAAGATCGCGGGCCCCTACAAGATCCGTCTCGAGGGCGCACAACCTAAATTACTGAAAACGGACAACGGTGACGTCAAGCTGAACAACCTGTACAACCTATACCTAAACCGGCCGAGAATGGCGACATCATGCGGCTGACGCCGGGCGCTCTTCTCGTCGCCGCATCCACACTCATCGGCTCGGCAGCCGTCGGGGCGGAAAATTGCGCGCTCGATACGCTGACGACAAATCTCGGCGAGCGCAATGAGTACACCGATGCAAAAAACCTGACGCAACTCGCAAAAGGCGGCACGCACCACAGTTTTTTCTCCGGACATGCCGGTGCACGCTGGCTCAGGTTTCGCCTGATGGTCAGGCCCGACAGTAAGGATAGCCGGTGGTCTCTGACCATCCGCAACAGCCTGGCCCAGGTGCTGGAAAGTTACGGTACAGGCAGCACGAAACTCGGCAGCGATGGGTTCCTGTGGACCGGGCGCCTGCCTGCGGACAAGTCGATTATGTTCGATACCTGGCCCGATGTCCCCGAAGCACGGATCGAGGTTCGCGAATACATCGCCATGGTCGAACCGCCCGGCGAGAACGCGCTTTACTCGCTGGCCACTCCGGGCAACGAGACATGGCAGGACGTGGAAACCGGTGGCCGCGACTGGATGCGGCCCGCCGACAATGTCGCGCTGGTGATGCCGAGTTGGTCGGGTGAAAACCGCGGCTGCACGGGGTTTGCCGTTGCCCCCGACGTGCTGATGACAAACTGGCACTGCGGCTGGGTCCCCGGGCTTGACGACGCACAGGCTTGGAACAACAGCATTTGCCGTGACACGGTGATCGACTTTTCGTTCGACAACGATCAACGCAGCAGCGAGTACCGTTGCGTGACGCGTCTCGCACAATCCAAGGCGCTGGACTATGCGTTGCTCAAGATTGCGCCCATTGATATTCCGCGTCATTTATCAGGTGTGACACTTGCCACAAGCCGGCGTAATACAGCCGACCTCACGATGCTGCACCATCCAAGCGCCAAACGGAAAAAGCTGAGCAAGAACTGCAAGATATTGGATGTTAAGAAAGCCGGGTGGGTGGACGGCGCGGTGGACAGCCGTTTCACGCATCTTTGCGACAGCGCGCCAGGCAGCTCTGGCGCGCCGGTGTTCGACATCGACGGCAAGACCGTCATCGGCCTGCATCATCGGGGCGTCGAACGTGACGCCGCGAACAATTGTGTGGAGAACGAGACACCGCGTCGCAACAAGGCTATCTGGATGCAGGACATCATTGCCGATATAGAGACGAAGAGTTCGCAGATCGAAAACAAGCTGGGCCGGAAGCTCGACCTGATCAAGGTAGACTAGCCGTCGCACGTTCGCCGTGGTTTCCCGGCCTAGTGCCCGATCTCGAAGTTGTTGCCGGCGCGGTCCTCGCCGCTGACCAGGTAGAGCGGACGGATACCGTAGCCCTGCGCCGGATGCTGCTTGCCGGTCTCGGCGCCGAGCTTGTGATCGTAGAAACTCGTCGCCGGCATCAGCCGCACGATGAAAGCGGCCCGGCGCTTGTCGGTCAGGTTCGCGTCCGAGCCGTGGATCATGTAGACATCGTGAAACGAAACCTGCCCGGCGCGCAGCAGTAACGGCTCGGCGGTCGTCTCGTCATAGTGTTCCCTGTCGCAGACCAGATTGATGGTCTTGTCGTCGCCGTCGATCCACGAATGGCTGAATAGTTCGTGACGCTTGTGCGAGCCCGGGATGAACTTCATCGGGCCGTTTTCCGGCGTGACATCATCGAGCGGGATCCAGATCGTCAGCACCTCGAGCGGGCGGATCGGATAGTACTCGCCGTCCTGGTGCCAGGGCGTTGCCTTGCCGTTCCTCGCCGGTTTACCGAAAATCGTCGTGCCCCAGAGGATGATGTCGTCGCCGATCAACTGGCGGGCGATCGAGATCAAACCCGGGTGGGTCGCGAACTCGAACCACTTCTCGGAACCGACCACACCCATGGAGCCGCCGTTCGTCTGGTGCGGCGCAAGGATGATGTCGGGCGCGACGCCAGCGTTGGTTTCCAGAAACTGCGCGTACTCGTCCTTCATATCGGCAACCACGTCGGCGGGCAGTTCCCACCGGGGCACGATCCAGCCCTTGTCGCGGTAGGTCGCCAGGTCTTCGTCGGAAAGGATCGGCTCGGTCATCGCCGTATTTTAGGCGCAGGGACCCGCATCCTGTAAAGCCCCATCGCCTTCGCGCCGTCAGAACTGGCCGACGCCGCGGTCCCTGACGCTTTCCATGGAAACATAGGTCGACGTCGATGCCACGTGCGGCAGCCGCGAGATGGTCTCCCCCAGCACCCGGCGATAGGCGACGATGTCACGAGTGCGCACCTTGATCAGATAGTCGAAACCGCCGGCGATCATGTGGCACTCCTCGACCTCCGGCACCTCGCGCACCGCCTTGTTGAATTCCGTCAGCGCCTTCTCACGCGTATCGGACAACCGCACTTCGAGGAACACGACATGATCCAGTCCCAGCCGGCTTGCCGACAGTTCGGCCCGGTAGCCGGTGATCACCCCTTCGGCCTCGAGCCGCTTGATTCGTGCCGCGACGGGCGTCTTCGACAGATTGACCTTCTTGCCGAGTTCGATCATCGAGATGCGCCCGTTCCTGAGCAGTTCGTTGAGGATCGCGCGGTCGATGCGGTCGAGCTTCGGCTGCTCTTTATTCTCGCTCATATAAATTCCTACTATTGATCACAAAATAAGACGAATTTCCTTCAAGTCTGACATATTCAGACGAAAAGAATAGAATATTTCGAATATGCTGGACCTTAACAAGCCAAAGTAAATGGCAAGAGGGAAAGGCAGACATGATCGACATCGATCCGAGATGGGATAAAAACAAGCACCGGGACGAAGCCGGACTGCTGGCCGAACTGACGCAGACCGCGGCACTCGATGAGGCCGCGCGCGCCAGGATCGTCGCCAGCGCAGCCGACCTTGTGAAAAGCATCCGCAGCGATGCACGTCCCGGCCTGATGGATGTGTTCCTGGCCGAGTACGGACTTTCCACCGACGAGGGTGTGGCGCTGATGTGTCTCGCTGAGGCGCTTCTGCGCGTGCCGGACGCGGCAACCATCGACGCGCTGATCGAAGACAAGATCGCACCGTCGGACTGGAGCAAGCACATCGGCCATTCGTCGTCGCCGCTGGTCAATGCCTCGACATGGGGGCTTTTGCTGACCGGCAAGGTGCTCGATGATTCCGATCCGAATGTCGCGGGCACACTGCGGGCCATGGTGCGGCGCCTGGGCGAGCCGGTGATCCGCACCGCCGTCGGCAGCGCCATGCGCGAGATGGGCCGCCAGTTCGTGCTCGGCGAGACCATCGAAGGTGCGATGAAGCGCGCGCGCGGCAAGGAAGAACAAGGGTTCACCTATTCCTACGACATGCTCGGCGAAGCGGCGATGACCGCCGCCGACGCGAAACGCTACAAGCAGTCCTACGCCGCCGCCATCGGCGCCATCGCCGCGGCCTGTCATGCCGACGAGATCGCTTCCAATCCGGGGATTTCCGTCAAGCTGTCGGCGCTGCATCCCCGCTACGAGGTCGCCAAGACCGAGCGCGTCATGGCGGAACTGGTGCCGGTCCTGAAGGAACTGGCCAAACAGGCCGCCGACGCCGGCATGGGCCTCAACATCGATGCCGAAGAAGCCGACCGGCTCGCGATCTCGCTCAAGATCATCGAAGAAGTTCTGGCCGACCCGGCGCTCAAGGACTGGGACGGATTCGGCATCGTCGTGCAGGCTTATGGCCGGCGCGCGGGCGACGTGATCGACGGGCTCTATGAAATGGCCGAACGCCACGAGCGCCGCATCATGGTGCGTCTCGTCAAGGGGGCGTATTGGGATACCGAGGTGAAACTGGCGCAGGTCGAGGGACTGGAGGACTTCCCGGTTTTTACGCGGAAGGCCGCGAGCGATGTCAGCTATATCGCCAACGCCCGAAAGCTGCTGGCCTGCACCGACCGCATTTATCCGCAGTTCGCGACCCACAACGCGCACACCGTCGCCGCGATCCTCGACATGGCGAACGGCATCGACAAGGGCAGGTACGAATTCCAGCGCCTGCACGGCATGGGCGAAGTGCTGCACGATATCGTGCATAGGAAACACGGCACGCGCTGCCGCATCTATGCGCCCGTCGGCGCGCACCGTGACCTGCTCGCGTACCTGGTGCGACGTCTTCTGGAAAACGGCGCCAACTCGTCGTTCGTCAACCAGATCGTCGACGAGAACGTCGCCCCGGAAATCGTCGCCGCCTGCCCGTTCGAGGCTTTGGCAAAGCCGCCGAAAACGGGCGAGCCGCAGCTCCAGAGCGGCCCCGAATTGTTCCAGCCCGAGCGCCCGAACTCGAAAGGCTTCGATCTCTCCGACGTGGTGACGTTGAGCGAGATCGACCAGGCACGCACGCCCCCCGCACCATGGACGGTCCAGCCGATCATCGCCGGCGAAGTCGAGGGCGAAGCGCCGGTTCCAGCCCACAACCCGGCGACGGGCGCGGCCATCGGCGAGGTCATTCATGCGTCTACACGCGATATCGAGACCGCACTTTCCGCCGCAAGGCCGTGGGATGCGCCGGCTGAAGAGCGTGCCGGGGTCCTCAACCGCGTCGCCGCGCTTTACGAGGAAAACTTCGGCTCGCTCTTCGCGCTGCTGGCGACCGAGGCCGGCAAGGTCCTGCCCGACGCGGTCGGCGAACTGCGCGAAGCCGTCGACTTCCTGCACTACTATGCGGCCAACGCCAGGGACCTCGAAGACGGCGCGCGCGGCGTCTTTACCTGCATCAGCCCGTGGAACTTCCCGCTCGCGATCTTCACCGGCCAGATTTCGGCCGCGCTTGCGGCGGGCAACGGCGTCCTCGCCAAACCGGCGGAAACGACCCCCGCCATTGCGGCATGGGGCGTCCGCCTGATGCACGAGACCGGTGTGCCGCGCGAATGCCTGCAGCTGCTGCCGGGGCTCGGCCGCACCGTCGGCCACGCGCTGACGTCGGATGCGCGCGTGAACGGCGTCGCCTTCACGGGATCGACCGCAACGGCGCGCCACATCCAGCGTGCCATGGCCGAAAATCTGGAACCCGGCACGCCGCTGATCGCCGAGACCGGCGGCCTCAATGCCATGATCGTCGACAGCACGGCACTGCCCGAACAGGCGGTGCGCGACATCGTTGCCTCGTCGTTCCAGTCGGCGGGACAGCGCTGCTCCGCGCTCCGCTGCCTCTACGTTCAGGAGGACATCGCACCGCTGATCCGCGACATGCTGATCGGTGCCATGGACGAACTCGAACTGGGCGATCCGTGGCACATCTCGACCGACGTCGGCCCGGTCATCACGAAGGACGCCCAGGCCGACATGAAGGCCTATATAGCCGCCGCCGAGAAGGACGGCCGCGTGCTGCACACGCTGGCGGCACCGCAAGTCGGCAACTTCGTGCCGCCGACGCTGATCGCGGTGAACGGCATCGGCGATCTCGAACGCGAGGTGTTCGGCCCCGTGCTGCACATGGCGACGTTCAAGGCACGCGAGATCGACAAGGTGACGGAT
Organism: Rhodospirillales bacterium; assembly: GCA_965262415.1. Taxonomy (GTDB): domain Bacteria; phylum Pseudomonadota; class Alphaproteobacteria; order Rhodospirillales; family Casp-alpha2; genus UBA4479. The sequence goes on from OZ253533.1 coordinate 1,888,705, forward strand.
GCGGTGAACGCCACCGGGTACGGCCTGACGTTCGGTCTGCACACCCGTATCGACGACCGGGTGCAGAAGATCGCCGACGCCGTCCACGCCGGGAACATCTATGCCAACCGCAACCAGATCGGCGCCGTGGTCGGCTCGCAACCGTTCGGCGGCGAAGGCCTGTCCGGTACCGGTCCCAAGGCGGGCGGCCCGCATTACCTGCACCGTTTTACGCGGCGCCCGGCCCACATCGTCGACGATGCTTTCGACGGCGACACCGATACGGCGGCCGTCGCCGCGTCGCTCGCCAAGCGCACGGCCAGCGGCGCCACGCGCACCTCGCAACTGATGCCGGGCCCGACAGGCGAGCTGAACCGCCTCTCGATCCTGCCGCGCCCGCCGGTGCTGTGCCTCGGCCCGGGCAACGCCGCCGCCATCCAGCAGGCCCACGCGGTCGAGGCACTGGGCGGCCGCGCCGTCATTGCCGGCGGCACGCTGGCACCGGAACGCCTTTCCGGCCTGCCCCCGTTCGGCGGCGTCATCTGGTGGGGCGACGCCGAGACGGCGCGCGCCTATGCAACGGCCCTCGCCGATCTCGACGGCCCGATCGTGCCGCTGATCACCGGCCGGCCGGATGCGGCGCACGTGATCCTGGAGCGGCACCTCTGTGTCGACACCACGGCGGCCGGCGGCAACGCGAGCCTCTTGGCCGGGAAGTAAGGCGCAGCTTCAGCCTCATCGCCATCTCGCATTTCAGGGCCGGACGGGGTATTCTTCGGTGAAACGCTTACTGATGTCCGGAGATGACGGATGCCCGCATGGAGACTGTTTACTGCCTATTTGGTCTTTGCGTATCTCGCGTCAATTTTGCGGCTATTCCTTGAAGGAAGCAGCGCCGAATATGCAACGTTGCCGGAAATGATTCAATTAGCCGCGGAATACAGTCTCATCATTCCAAAATTCACTTTGGAGTACGCCACCTTTAGTCTTTAGGTACCGGCGCCATCACAAACAAACCTGTCGACGTACCATTCTGGCGCAACCTTGATGCCATTGAGCGATAGGGCAATACCGAACGACATCAAAGAAACCAGCACCTGCGCAATGATGATCGTCATAACGATTTTCTTCATAGTGCCGTATTCCCGGCGGCAGCGATGCGCATCGTCTTTCCAAAGGTGGACGATATATCCGTATCGCAGAATCACCAGTAGCACCGCGGGAAACGGAAATACGAACAATCCAAACCAGACGACAATCCCGAAGCCGAGGCTCGGATCCAGAAGGGAACTGAAAGATCCAATATCAATTTTGATGCCGCTTTTTCCGCTGATCCCTTGGTACATGAAATTCGGGTCGGTCAAACTGAACTCTGCGCTAACGCCACCAAAATGCATATGCAGGAGCGCAATCAGCTTTGTTCCCCGGCCCAGAAAATTCAACTCGGCAATGCCGAACCTGAAGGCCGGACCAAACTCGTCGATCCAACCAAGGTCGGCATTAACCCTTCCTGTCGAGAGTTCCTCCACAGTGAATACGACGATCCGTTTATTAGGCGGAATCACATCGGAATACCTAACATTGACAGATTTGAAAAACCCGGTCCGATAGATTCGTTCCGCGGACTCGCTTATCGCAACAGGGTCAAGTGGTAGCTGCTCTGTGACAGAAATCATACGGCGAATTACGGCATCCATCGTCCGTATATTTCCATTGATCTCAATACGGTCTACGATACGATCCGGCAGTTTGCTGACGAGGAACGTCACGTTCTTCACACCATCTGCAGTGGCGTCGGTTGTCGTGAACTCAACGTGAGCCAACTGGCCCGTCTCGCGCCGTATCTTCTTGTAAATTGCAAATATCGTGCTCTTGATCTCGGACTGGCGCAGGATTTCTCCTCGACGGAGATGTATCTGCTCGTCCAGGGCTGGCAGTTCGGCGGCGAGGGTGTTCTTTACTGTCACCTCGCCAACAGTGAATTGCTTTCCCTCAGTAATTTTAAATGTCACATCCCGAGCATTATGAATGTTGGTCGGCGGGCTCGCGTTCGCATAAACGAGCGCTTCGACATACCCACGCTCGCCATAGAAGTTGATTAACCTCTGTACCGATTTCTCCAGGCTGTGATGAATGACGTCAACCTGCGCATCATAGTGAACAAACCCGTTACCGATCTTCGACTTTTCGATAATACATGCTTCTCGGAACTTTTTCATGCCGGTAAAATTAAGACTGCCGACAGTTGGTGCGGGCTGATCCTTTATTTCGAGCAACAGATCTACCCGGTTTTGGAGGCGCGTTCGCACCTTGGCCTGTACGGTCACATCTGGTTTACCTTGCCGAAAATAGAAGGCCTTTATCGCGGTCAGAGATTGCTCGATTTTGTCCCGGGACGCTGCGGCACGGGGAGGTAGATCAATAACCTCGAGCAGCATACTAGTGTCCAGATAGTGTTCGCCGCTTAACTTCACATCATTTACCGTCGGGGCCTCGACTACGGAAATCACCAATGCAGTTCCATTGATGCCAATATCAATGTCGTCGAAGTAACCGGTATTTTCCAAACGTTCCAACGCAGGTACAAGCGTTTCCAGCGAGAAGGGTTGCCCTCTCTCCAGCCGCAAATAATGTTCTATTGTGGTTGCCGGTATACGCCTATTGCCCTCGATCGAGATGTCCGAGATTGCATCCTCCTGGGATCCGTCCGCGGCGCTATTCGGCAGTTGGAAAAGTACGCCGGTGCAGAATACAAAGACAGCGATCCAATATCTCGATGTTCCTGTCAACAATGTGCGCCTTTTGTCGGGAAAGCACGCCAAGCGAATTAACACGTGTCTAATTTATGCGAATTTTTCCACTTATCGTCGAATAGTGCAAAATTTGCCTGACACTAAAATCACGTACCCGATAAACTGGTGATCAAGAAACGATAAAGACCGAGAGGCCTTGGGCATGACCGACACCGAAGACATCTGGCGCTGGCCGGCACATGCGATTGCCGATGCCGTGAAGGCCGGAGAGATCACCGCCGTCGAGGCGGCGGAAAGCGCGCTCGGTCGGATGGACGCGGTCAACCCGGCGCTCAACGCCGTCGTTGTTTCCACGGCGGACGAGGCGCTTGCCGCTGCGGCGGCGGTCGACCGCAGGGTTGCGGCGGGCGAGAACCCGGGCGCCCTCGCGGGCGTGCCCGTCACCATCAAAACCAATGTCGATCAGGCTGGCCACGCAACATCGAACGGGCTGCGCCTGCAAAAGGACCTTATCGCCGAGATCGATAGTCCGTTCGTTGCCAGCATGCGGGACGCGGGGGCCATCATCGTCGGGCGCACGAATACGCCCGCCTTCTCGCTCCGCTGGTTCACGCGAAACAGCCTCTGGGGCCCGACGCGGAACCCGCGCGACTTCGGCCTCACCCCCGGCGGGTCATCGGGCGGCGCCGCGTCCGCGGTGGCGTCCGGAATCTGCGCCGTCGCGCACGGGACCGACATCGCAGGCTCGATCCGCTACCCCGCCTATGCCTGCGGCGTGCACGGCATCCGTCCCACGTTCGGGCGCGTGCCGGCGGTGAATTTTTCAAGCCCGGAGCGCAACATCGGCGGGCAGCTGATGGCGGTTTCCGGCCCGCTTGCACGCTCCATCAAGGATCTGCGCCTTGGTTTTGAGGCGATGAGCACCCCCGATATCCGGGACAGCTGGTACGTGCCCGCGCCCGCCGACATGCCCGCCTTGCCGAGGCGCGCCGCGATCTGCATCAACCCGGACGGGCTCGAGACAGACCCCCGCGTTGCCGCCGCGCTCGAGATCGCCGCTGAATGCCTGCGCGCCGGAGGCTGGACCGTGGATACGGTCGAAACGCCGCCGCTCCGGCCCGCCGTCACCATGCAGCTCATTCTGTGGATGGCGGAGTTCCGGGGTGCAGGCGAAGACGCGCTCCGCAAAGAGGACGACCCCGACGCCAATTTCGTCTATGCGCAGCTCTGCCGCCACGCCGCCATGGACGACCGCGAGCCGCTGGATGCGGTGCTCTGGGCGCTGCGCGAGCGCTCAAGCCTTGTCCGCCAGTGGCAGACGTTCCTGGCCGAGTATCCGGTGGTGCTGTTGCCGATTTCGGCGGAACCGCCGTTCCCCGATCAACTGGACGTCACGTCGGCGGCGGCATTCGACCGCGTGATCGAGGCACAACTGACGCAGGTGGCGCTGCCCGTCACCGGCGTCCCCGCCCTCAACGTGACGCTCGCCACGGACGACGGGTCTATGCTCGGCGTACAACTCGTCGGCCCGCGCTACCGCGAGGACGTGATTTTCGATGCGGCGGAAGTGATCGAACGCGCCCGGCCGGTCGAGACCCCCGTTGACCCGGCAGGGTGACGCACCGGAAACCCCTTCCCATGGAGATGCAGGAGAGTAATGCGTAATGCCTGAGGCAAAAAAACTGACCGCCGTGATCGCCGACGATGCGGAACTGATGCGAACCATTGTCCGGACGGCGCTTGAACTGCTGGAGATTTCCATCGTCGGCGAAGCTGAGAACGGCCGCGAGGCCGTGGACCTCTCCATCGAGCACGAACCGGATATCATCATGCTCGATATCCTGATGCCGGAAATGAACGGCTACCATGCGCTGGAAGAAATCGTCGGCCGCATGCACGAACCGTTCGTCGTCATGATGACAAGTATCGATGATGACGAGGTCATCCAGTCCTGCATGCTTGCCGGCGCGCAGGACTATATCCGCAAGGACCAGCCGGTACCGGAAATCGTCGCACGCCTCAAGAAACACCGCGACATTCTGGCCCGCCACAAGAAATAGGGACGGAACCGCCTCTCAGGCCTGATCGATCTTGCGCATTTCGGTCACAGCCTGCGCCAGGGCATCCGAGAAGACCGCCAGCAGGTCAACCAGACCGCTGGTGTCGCCGTCGCGCAGCGTTTTTTCCAGCGCCGCCGCATGCTCGGAAACGGCCTTCACACCTAGCGTCCCCGAGACCCCTTTCACCGTGTGCGCGAGATCAGCGGCCCCCGGCAGGTCCCCGCCGTCGACCAGTGCCCGCAGCCTTTCATCGACATCACCGTAGTCGTCGACGAACTGACCGATCAACGGGAACAGAACCTCTTTCGGCAGCATCAGCCTCTCGAGTGCTTCCTGAAGATCGAACGCGTCCTCGTCCGCCGTCTCGACTGGTGCCTCCGTTTCGGATGCCATGTTGACCGTTTCGCCGATGGCCTTGTTCATGGCCAGGGCCAGTTCTTCATGGTTGATCGGCTTGCCGACGCAGTCGTTCATGCCGACGTCCAGGTAGTACTGCTTGTTCTCGGCCATGATGTCCGCGGTCAGCGCGATAATCGGGACCGTCGACTTGAAGCCTTCCATTCGCCTGATGCGTTTGGTGGCATCGGGCCCGGACATCTCGGGCATGCGAACGTCCATCAGGATCAGGTCGAAGTCGGATGCTTCGACGGCCTCAACAGCTTCGAGCCCGTTGCTCGCGATAAAAGCATCGTGCCCCATCTTGCCGAGCAGCGACATGATGATCCTCTGATTGATTTCACTGTCCTCGGCAACCAGGATCTTCAACGGCCGTGAACCGGTGAAATTCTTGACCTCGAATGTTTCGGTGCCGTCCACGACGAAATCCGATGCCGGTTCCTCGTACGGCAGATAGAACGAAAACGTGCTGCCTTCGCCCGGTGTACTGTCGAGACTGATTTCACCGCCCATCAATTCGACCAGGCGCTTGCAGATGGCCAGGCCAAGGCCGGTGCCCTGATACTGCCGGCTGACCGATGCATCGGCCTGCACGAAATCCTCGAACAGCTTCTGTTGTGCCGTTTCTTCGATGCCGATCCCGGTATCGGCGACGTCGAATATCAATCGTGATTCCTGTGCATCGCAACGGCAGTGGAGCGTAACGCTGCCCCGGTCGGTAAACTTGACCGCATTTCCGACGAGATTGACCAGTACCTGTCGCAAGCGGGTCGGATCGGCGCGCACCGCTTCGGGAAAATCATCGGCCACATCGACGGCAATCTTCAGCCTGTCGCGCTTGGCCTCAGCGTTGCTCTGATTGAACAGGTGGATGACGTCATGCGCGATCTTCGACGGCGAAAAGTCGATCTTCTCGATCTCGAACTTGCCCGCCTCGATCTTCGAGATATCGAGAATATCGTTGATGATGGACAGCAGCGCGGTCGTGGACTCCTTGATCTTGTCGACCTTCTCCACGCTTTCCGGGCTCAGTTGGTCATCCAGCAGCATGTCGGAAAGACCGAGGATGCCGGTCATCGGCGTGCGGATTTCATGGCTCATGGAGGCCAGGAATTCCGATTTGATATTGTTCGCCGCTTCGGTTTCTGCGATCGCGCGCTTCAGAGCATCCTGGTTTTCCTTGTCCGCCGTGATGTCGGTCCTGACGGCGATATACTGATAAGGACGGCCGTCCGGTTTCAGGAATGGCACGATCGTCGATGCAACCCAGTAATATGAACCGTCCTTTGCCTTGTTCTTGATCTCGCCGTGCCATACCTGGCCGCCGGCGATCGTTCTCCACATGTCGCGGAAGAAGGAATCCGGATGCGCGCCGGATTTGACGATGCGGTGGTTGCTGCCCAGCAATTCCTCGCGGCTGTAGCCGGAAACATTGCAGAATTTCTCGTTCACATAGGTGATCGTCCCGCCCACGTCAGCCGTGCTGACGATGGCGTGCGCATCCATCGCGAGTTTCTGGTTGTCGAGTTCCGCCGTCATGCCCTGGCGATCCGCCAGAAGCCACCCGCAAAAAACGAGCGAGAACACGATGACCGCGCCGCCGATCAGGATTTCCGCAATCAGGACCGTCTCGAGTTCGCCTTTCATCGGCCAGCCTTCTTTCGGCATCGCGTACAGCAGCCACTCGCCATACGGCAGGCTGACCGTCGTGACCACCGGATCGCGTTCGGCGATGGCGGCGTCCCCGTAAAAGAAATCGCCGGCCGCGCCCCGTCCGTCCTTGCCCTGAATGGCAACGTCGAGCGTCTCGCTGGCGGCGAACAGGCCGCTGTCGGCATAAAACTTCTGAATATCGATGACGGTCGAAATCAGGCCCCAGGCCTCGCCGGTACGCGCCGAACCGTCATCGATGAACACCGGCAGACGGGCGATGAATGCCTCCCCGCCCTGCACCAGCGTCAACGGCCCGGCCATGATGATGGAGCGTTTTTCGACGGCGAACATTGCTGCCCTGCGCTGCGTCTCGTTTTTTCGGAAATCGAGACCGAGCGCGCCTTCGTTGCCCTTCAGCGGGTAGATCAGGCTGATCACCATGTCCGGCGCGGCGCCGATGTTGCGGAGCTGGTGGCGCCCCTTGAACAGCTGTCTGGCCAGCGACGCGAAGCGTTCCTGATCCATGTCGGGCTCGGTCGCGATCACCGCGGCGAGCCCCTGCACCAGGTTGGCGTTGTTGTAGACGTTACCCTCGAGCGCCGCACGGAGCTGGTTGATCTGCCCGGTCACCTGCAGGCGCTTTTCCTTGGTCGCGATCTCACGGTCGAAATGAACCGACTGGAACAGCAGAAAAACGGTCGCGATCGCCACCAGCACGGCGAGACAATAAGGGAACCAAGGTCGCAACAGCCAGTGTTTGAGTTCCAAAACCGATACCTTTCGACGGCCCGGGCAAGACGACAATGGCCGGATTGACCGGTTTGCGCATCGTCCGCGGGCGGTTCCCGATCACGCGATTCAACCAGAATCCTGCAGCCTATGGCCAGTCAAAACCGGTCAGCCGTTGAACGCAAGTCCCGGCACGGAAAAGCCCTGAAGCCCGTTGCAGGGACAGCGCCTGAATTGCCGGCCGTCAATCCGGCTGCGGCACACCCTCGACGCCCAGTTCATCCAGCAATTCAGTCCACGTTTCCGCGTAGTAGTCGATGCTCAACACCCAATCCACGGCATGGTTGTCGCTGGTGAAGGGCATGCGCAGGCTGGCCTCGTATTTCAGTTGCTCCAGCATATCGTCCTTCAACCGGATTTGCGTCGCATAGACGCTGGGCGTGCGCGTCGCCGCCACCTCTTCGTACTGGGCGACGAAATCGTCCTCCATCTCCGGCGTTTCCTGGTTGTCGACGCGCCATCCCGTCTGGTCGCTGCCGTCGTAAGTCTTGATGCCCGTCCCCCAGAAACGGTAAACGCCGAGACCCGGCTTGCCATCGACCTGGACCAGCATCATGCGCGGGATCACCTTGGTATCGAAGTCGAGGAAGTGAAGATCCCGGTTCCAGCCGGGTGCGAAGTGGTCGCCCCGGCGGCTTTCCCACAGCTCCAGCGCGCCGCTGAAGGCCGCGTTGCGGATCGCATCGATTTCGAAGGTGACATATCGCGACAAGGTGGGGGTCCATCCCGTGTTTCATTGACGGCGCCGACCCCGCCGGACTCCCCCAAGTCCACCGGTTGTACACCGGGCATGAGTAGAAACTTAGTCCCTCCCGCCCGCAATTGCCAATGCCCCCGTCACTTTCATCCGGAATCCCACGAAAAACGGCCTCCCGCAGGCACGGAAGGCCGTTCTGAATGGTAGCGGAGGAGGGATTTGAACCCCCGACACATGGATTATGATTCCACTGCTCTAACCAACTGAGCTACTCCGCCGCTGTGTTGGAGACCGGGGATTTACGGCGTTCGCGGCCCCCTGTCAAGGCACCGGGGGCATTAGATTCACCCCCTCACCTAACCTCTCCCCCTGCAAGGGGGAGAGGGATTATGGGGACGATTGCGACAGGGTCCCTCTCCCCCGCATTTTGGCCCGCGCCAAATGAAATGGCGACGTGGGGGAGAGGACAGGTGAGGGGGCCTCCCATCGCGCTGACGCATTTTTGATACCACGCGCGGTCGGTTCCCGCGTAGCATGACGGGAAATCAGCCAATGGACCCCGGGGGAGCCCGCCGATGCGCCGTTCGCCGCTGTTTCTCGCCTTTATCGCCCTGATTGCCGTCACCTTCGCCGCGTCATCGCAGGCGCGTGCCGAAAAGGTCGACCTGGAACTCGTCCTCGCCGCCGACGGGTCGGGCTCCATCGACGACGACGAACTGCGCCTGCAACGCGAGGGCTACGCCGCCGCCATCACGCACCCGAAGATCCTGGACGCCATCCGCGGCGGTTTTCACCAGAAGATCGCCATTGCCTACGTGGAATGGGGCGCGCCCTGGTCGCAGCACACCATCGCCGACTGGACCGTGATTGACGGACCGGACAGCGCGGCGGCGTTCGCCGCACAATTGGTCGCGGCACCGCGCATGGCAGAAAGCTATAACTCGATCTCGGAGGCCATCGCCTACTCGGTCAACCTGATCGAGACCAATGCCTACGACGGACGGCGCAAGATCATCGATATCTCCGGCGACGGGCCGCAGATGAACGGCCGCCCCCTGCCCGAAGCCAAGGCGATGGCGATGCTCTCGAACATCACCATCAACGCGCTGGTGGTCTACAAACCGGGCGGCGTGCGCACCGGGCCTTACGGCGAACCGCTGATCGATCATTACCGGAACGACGTCATCGGCGGACGGGGTGCCTTCGCGCACATCGCCGAGGGGCGCGATCAGTTCGCGCCGGCGATCCTCAAGAAAATGATCCTGGAGATCGCGGAAGCGGTGAAGCGCGACTAGCCCACACACCATAAAGTGCCCCCTCACCTAACCTCTCCCCCTGCAAGGGGAGAGGGATTACAGGGAATATCGCGTCAGCGTCCCTCTCCCCCATAAATGGGGGAGAGGACAGGTGAGGGGGTAAATCAATTCACCGTCAGATCAGGGTCCGGCAGGATGTACTGCGCGGCCGTGCCGTCGTCGTCGCGGGCAACGGCGTCCTCGCCGGTTTCGATGCGGCGCAGGAACGCGCGCGTGCCGGCGCCCGATGCGTTCAGCAGGCGCAGTTCGGCGATGGTGCGGCGTTCGTTGCTGCCGTCCTCGGTCAGCCACGGCCGGTCGGTCAGATCGCCGTGCGGCATCGGGCGCGGGATGGGTTCCGCGTCCTTGACCCAGTAATTGACCATCTCGGGTGCCTTGAAGTTCGGCTCGGCCAGCGGCGCAGGTGCATCATAGCGGCTCGGATGCGGCCCGTAGTAGTTGACCAGCCTGAGGCTGTCCGCATGTTTCGGTTCGCGATGGCACTGCACCGCGGCCAGCGACTTGTAGCAGTACGTCGGCTCCCAGTCGTGGACCTGTTCTTCATATTTGTCCACGTAGCTGCACGCCGAGAGCGATACCGCGAAAACCAGCGCAATTCCGAGTTTCCTGAACATTTCAACCTCCTGAACCCATGCTCAACCCATGTCCTGATGAGGTAAATGCACATTGGATGCCAATTGGCGCCGGATACGCGAAAAAGCCGCCCCGGGAATGTCCAGGACGGCTTATCGTTTTGGAATCAATAAGTTAAAACGCGTTAACTTTTAGCCGTTGACATCGATCACCATGCGGCCGCGGATCTGGCCCTTCAGAATCTGCCCGGCGAGCGCCGGCAACTCGGCAAAGCCTGCCCGGTTGGTGGCGGCATCGAGCTTGTCCAGCGGCAGTTCCTTGGAAAGCCGGTCCCACGCCACGAGGCGGCGGTCCTTGGGGCACGTCGCGCTGTCGATGCCGCAAAGGTTGATGCCGCGCAACAGGAACGGCAGCACCGTCGTTTCCAGCTTGAACGAGCCCGCGTTGCCGACCGACGCACAGGTGCCCCAGTAGGCCAGCGTCGCCAGCGCGTGGTGCAGCGTCGGGCCGCCGACGTTGTCGATGACGCCGGCCCAGCGTTCGCGGCCGAGCGGGCCTTTCGGCGCTTCCAGCAGCTCGTCGCGCTCGACGATGGTCGTCGCACCCAGGCTTTTCAGATAATCGTGCTGCTCGGCACGGCCCGTCGACGCCGCGACCTTGTAGCCGATGTTGGCGAGCACGGAGGTCGCGATGGAGCCGACGCCCCCTGCCCCGCCCGTGACCAGGACTTCCTTGTCGGTGTCCTTGGAAAGCTTGTGTTCTTCCAGCGTCATGATCGCCAGCATCGCCGTGAAACCGGCGGTGCCGATGGCCATCGCCTGCTCCAGCGAAATGCCCTTGGGCAGCGGCACCAGCCAGTCGCCCTTGACCCGGGCGCGCGTCGCCATGCCGCCCCAGTGCACCTCGCCGACGCGCCAGCCGGTCAGGATCACCTCGTCGCCCGGCTTGAAATCGGGATGCGACGATTCCTCGACGACACCCGAAAAATCGATGCCCGGTACGTGCGGATAGTCGCGCACCAGCTTGCCGATCCCGTTCAGTATCATGCCGTCCTTATAGTTCAGCGTGGTGTATTTCACCGCCACCGTGACGTCGCCTTCGGGCAGGCGGTCGTTCGGCAGGGTTTCGAAGCTGGACGACACCTTGCCCTCGTCGTCGGCGGTCAGTACCAGCGCGTTGAATTCCGTATCGCTCATCAGATCTCTCCCGGGAATGTGTTTCCCCAGACCTTACGCACGGCGGCGCTCAGGTCAATCCCCGCTCGACTAAGCCGTTGTCGTTCGAAGGCGATCCCCCTAATCTGCTTCAATCAGGAGGTGAACTTGGGCGAACAGGATCTTGAATACCGCGATTTCAAGCCGGGGCAGATAATCTTCGCACAGGGTGATACCGGTGAAGAGGCGTTCATCATCCAGTCCGGCAAGGTGGAAATCGCAGTCGGCGACGGCAACGCGGAGCTTGTCGTCGCGGTCGTCGGCGAGGGTGAACTCGTCGGCGAGATGGCGCTGGTCGATCAGTCGCAAAGGATGGCAACCGCACGGGCCATGCAGAAAACGACCTGCATCGTCGTCCCCAAGCGTATCTTCAACCGCGTCCTGAAACAGAGCAATCCGATCGTCGTCGCAATGCTGAATACGCTCATGCGCCGCCTCAGGAACGAGAGCGGCAACACCATGAAGAATACGCTTTAGTCTTCCAACTTCCAGCCGAGCGTTTCACCGGCCATGAACGGGATCAGCGCATCGCCGCCGCCGGCATCGATACTTGCGGGCACCTGCCAGCTTTCACGTTTCAGCGTCACGGTCGCCTCGTTGACGGGCAGGCCATAGAACGCGGGACCATTGAACGACGCGAAGGCCTCGAACTTATCGAGCGCGCCTTCTTCCTCGAACACCGTCGCATAGACCTCGAGTGCGACCGGTGCGGAATAGATACCCGCGCACCCGCAGGCAGCTTCCTTCAGATGGCGCGCATGCGGTGCCGTGTCGGTGCCGAGGAAATACCTGGGATCGCCCGAGGTCGCGGCCTTGCGGAGTGCCTGACGGTGCGCTTCGCGCTTGGCGATGGGCAGACAGTAAAGGTGCGGACGGATGCCGCCCTTGAAGATGTCGGTGCGGTTGATCACCAGGTGGTGCGCGGTGATCGTGGCGCCCAGCCGCGACGCGTCCCCGGCGGCGACGAAGTCGACCGCCTCCCGGGTGGTCACGTGCTCGAACACGACCTTGAGCGCCGGCAGCTTTTCCGTCAGCGGCTGCAGGATGCGATCGATGAACACGGCTTCGCGGTCGAAGATGTCGATGTCCGGGTCGGTAACCTCGCCGTGGATCAGCAGCGGCAGGCCGATCTCCTCCATGACCTCCAGCACCCCCATGACGTTGGCGATGTCCGTCACGCCCGACGCGGAGTTCGTCGTGGCACCGGCCGGATAAAGCTTCACCGCCGTGAACACGCCGGCTTCGGCGCCCTGGCGCAGCATTTCCGGGGCCGTCTCGTCGGTCAGGTAGGCCGTCATCAGCGGCCGGAAATCGGCGCCATCCGGAATGGCCGCATGGATGCGGTCGCGGTAGGCCTCGGCAGCGGCGGTATCGGTCACCGGCGGCACCAGGTTCGGCATGACGATGGCGCGGCCAAACTGCGCCGCGGTCGCCGGCACCACGGCCCGCATCATCGATTCGTCGCGGAAATGCACGTGCCAGTCATCCGGGCGTTTGATCGTGATACGGTCGGTGTCGGCCATGGCTTGTAGCTCGCATGTTTCCGCCGCCCTGTCCAGCGACAAGCGCTTTGCCCGGGCGCCCATTGTGCTAGCATGACCTCAACAACCGGGAGGATACCGTCATGCGCCTGATTGCCGCCCTTTTCGTGATTGCCTGCCTTCTGCCCGCGCCTGCCGATGCGCAGAGTTCGCGCTATTCGACGTGGTCAGACCCGTCCGGCACCGGTGCCGACGGACAGAGCCTCGACGAGTTTATCGAGAAGCTGAACAAACTGATCGACGACGCGGAAAAGGCGAAAGCCGCCGATCCGCTGTTCCTGCAGGATCTGCGTAACCTCGCGGGCAGTGCCAAGACGCCCTGGAACGCGGTGCTTCTCGATGACAGCTTCGCCGACGGCAACTTCACCGCAAATCCGGCGTGGGAGGTGATGTCCGGCGAGTATTTCATCGAGACCGGCTGGGGTCTCCGCAACCGCCTGATCACGGCGGTTCAGGAGAACCAGCAGCAATCCGGCAATTCCGGCGACGAACTGGCGAAGGCGATCCTCGGCACGATCCTCCAGCGTGCCACGAAGTCGCAACCCGCCGCCACGCAACCGACCAGCAACATCATCCTGACCCGGGTGCCGGTTTCCAACGCATTCTCCCTGGATGTCGAGCTGTCATCGTGGGAGCCCGACGGCATGTTCGATGTCGGCGTGTTTCAGGGGCAAAGCGCCAACCTCGGCTATCGGCTGCTCTATGCTTCGGGCAAGGGCGTGCAGCTCCACCGTATCGGCAGTTCCGGGTCCAGCGTCATCGCCACGTCCGAGCCGCTGACCCTCGAAGACAAGAAGTTTCACGCGATCTCGTGGACGCGTGGCAGCGACGGCACGATGCGGGTCACGGTCGACGGGACGGAAATGATCGCCACCAGCGACCAGGCGTTCTCCGATCCGTTCGAGGGCGTGCGCCTCTCCAACACGTCCGGCGACTTCATCGTCAAGCGGATCACGGCGAAGGGAATCTGAAACTCGTCTATCCCGGAACCGAGCTTACGCGAGATCTCCGGGACCCATTTTCGATCACACCGGTTCGCTGCCCGATGAGCCATAGGCCCCGGATCAAGTCCGGGGTAAACGGTTTTATTTACTGTCCAATACCTCGAGCACTCCACCCGCCGCATCCGCACCTTCGATATGGCGCTTGTGCCAAAGCGCGAAGAACAGCAGCGTCCATTGCGCCTGACCGTTCTCCGCGCCCGATGCGAACAGGCGTCTGACCGCGTCCGGATCGCACACCTCGGCAACGCCCGGGTTGGCCGCGACCAGATCGCCCAGGCGCACACCCTCGTTCGCGATCCATTCGCCGACCGGCACCGTGAAACCGCGTTTTTTGGTGAAGGGTTTGGATTCCGGTAACGCGGTCTGTAGCCACTTCCTGAGCAGCCACTTCCCCGTCCCCTGACGGACTTTCAGGCTGTCCGGCAGACGGAACGCGAAGTCGGCGACGAACGGATCGAGGAACGGCACACGCCCCTCGACGCCAAACGCCATCAGGCAGCGGTCGAGCTTGGTCAACAGGTCGTTCGGCAGCCAGTCGGCGATGTCGACAATCTGAGCCGCCTGCAGGCGCGACCGGCCATACTCGCCCGCTTCCGCCTCGGCTGCGGCGATCCCATTGCGCCAGCCCATCGGCTCGTCGCGCAGCACGCCGGTGCCGGCCAGAATATACGTGTGGCGCATCCGGCGTCCGCCGAATATCGCAAGGCGTTTCTGTCGGCGATAGCGGCCGTAACCCGCGAACAGCTCGTCGCCGCCCTCGCCCGACAGCACGACCTTCAGTCCGCTCTCTCGGGCTTTTCGGGCCAGCAAGTAAGTCGGCACGATGGCGTAGTCGGCTGCGGGGTCGTCCATGCAGGCGGCGATCCGTGGCAGTTCGCTCCAGAAATCGTCTTTGGTGACCGTGATCTCCTCGTGCTCGGCCCCGCAGGCACGGGCGACGTCCCGCGCGTGTTCGCGCTCGTCGTGCACGCCGGTGCCGGGAAACCCCGCCGTCAGTGCATGCACCGGTGCCGAATTCAGCCTGCGCATGACGGCCAGAATGACCGACGAGTCAATCCCGCCCGAAAGGAACATCCCATACGGCACGTCGGATCGCTGATGCACGTTGACCGCTTCGGTGATGGTCCGGTCGAATTCGTAAAGCGCTTCCGAGGACGAAATCTTTTTCGGTCCGCCGGGCGGCAGGCTTGCAAGGCGCACGCGCTCGGCGATGCGTCCGTTCCTGACAATCAGGGTTTCGCCAGGCAGCACGCGGTAGATACCGGGGAACACGGTCCCGGTCCCGGTGGTGAACTGCAACGCCAGCAGCTCGTCGCGCTTGGCCGGTTCCAGCGCCGGCGTCACCAGCCCCGCCGCCAGCAGAGCCTGCGGCTCGGAGGCAAAGACGAAACCGTCCTCGGCAACGCCGTAATAGAGCGGCTTGATCCCGAACGGGTCGCGCGCCAGCACGAGCGCACCGTCCGCCGGATCGTGAATGGCAACCGTATACATGCCGCGCAGATGCTCGGCGAAATCGAGACCGTGTTCGCGATAGAGATAGAGCATCGACTCGCAGTCCGATCCGGTCGCGTAATCGATACCTTTCATCTGCTGACGCAGTTCGACGTAGTTATAGATTTCGCCGTTTGCGATCAGCGCAAGCTTGCCGTGCTCGCCGTCGGCGGGCGCGTACAGTGGCTGATCCCCGGTTTCAAGATCGATGATGGCAAGACGCACCTGCATCATCGCAACATCCGCTTCGGCGTAATCGCCGCGGCCGTCCGGTCCCCGGTGGCCGATCGCGGCGGCCATCTTGTCGAGCACCGCGGTTACCGGGGCGGTGCCGTCTGTCGTCATCAGGCCCGCGATCCCGCACATGGCTCAGTCGACCACCTTGTCGAAGAAGGCAAGATACTGCTCGACGACCTGTGCCTCGGTGAAGTTCTTCTCGTAGGCGGCATGGCCCTGCCGGGCGAGCCGGTCGGCCAGGTTTTCGTCGTCAAGCACACCGCGGATCGCCCGCGCCATGAGGATTTCGTCATCCACGGGCACAAGGATGCCCGTTTCGCCGTTTTCAATCAGGGTGCCGGGGCCCATCGAGTCGGCAGCGATGACAGGCAGCCCCTGCGCCCACGCCTCGATCACCACGTTGCCGAGCGGCTCGTGCCGGGATGGGCAGACAAACAGGTCGCCGGAACAAAGGACGTTCGCCGTATCGTCGCGCCATCCGAGGAAGCGGACGCGCGGCTTGATCGCGAGTTCCTCGGCAAGCTTCATCAGGTCCGCCTTGAGCGGCCCCTCGCCCGCCAGCCACAGATATGCATTCGGCACCCGTGCCAGCGCCCTGAGCAGGGTATCGAATGCCTTGTTCTCGTGCAGCCGGCCAAGCGAGACGATCAGCGGCACACCCTTCGGCGTGTAGAACTGGGCACGGTCGAGCGGCTCGCCCATCTCGGCGGAGACGAAGTTCGGCAGGTAATGCGCCTTGTCACCCGGCCAGTCGTGCTCGATCAGGTATTCCACGATGTCCTCGGTGTTGCCGATCAGATGATCGCAGTTTGCGTAGTATTTGAGGTCATAGTATCCGCCGAGCCGGGCGGCATGCGCAAAATCCCCTTTCGGGCACATTAGCGTGGCGCGGTTCATCCACGTCAGCACCACGTCCGGTTTGTAGGCGTTGACCTCGCGTTTGAAGGCGCGCGGGGTCGAGAAATCGAAGCGGCCGCCGAATGCCAGTTCAACCGGCTCGATCCCGGCGTCGCGGAGCAGTTTGGCACGGGCCGGGTTCTCACGAATGATGACCTTCTGGTCGAGACCTGCGCGATGCAGCGCGATCACGAGACGCACGAAAAACGCCTCGGCGCCGCCGAACTCCGCACCGGCCATGGCTTGCAATACTTTCATGGGGACTTGATCAACTCCTCGAATGCCCGGGCGGCGTCGGGCCAGCGCCAGGAACGCTGCACCGCCAGCGCCTGATCGTGCTGGGCGCGCCACAACGCATCATCCGTGAGCAGCCGCCTTGCGGCAAGGGCGAAGGCCGCGTCGTCGGGCGCGATAAACCCGGTCTCACCGTCGCGCACGCGCTCCACCATCGAGCCGATGGGCTGCACGACACACGGCACGCCCAAGCACTGCGCTTCGGCAATGGCAAGACAGAACGTCTCGTTTATATCACCCTTGTAGAGCATCACGCGCGCCAGCCTCAGTTCCTCGATCAGCTGCGCCTTACCGACGGGTGCGCGCAGCCTGACGCCCTGATTTTCAAGTGCCTGCGCCTTGGCCAGCACGTCGGACATGGCGTCGCCCTTGCGCGCACCGGCCGCGCCGTAGGTCGCGGCGCCAGAGAAAATGTGCAGTTCGGCGCCTGGAACCGCCGGTTCGATCTCGCTCGCCCATCGCTCCAGCAGCCAGTCGAGACCGCGCAGCGGATTGGACGTAAAGATCGCCCGCGGCCCCGGCACGCCGGATGCCGGTTCGGCATTACAGAAAAGATCGGGCAGGCCGTATGGAATGGTCCTTCGCCCGCCGTCGGGCACCCATCCCGGAAGCGTCGTCGCGTGATAGTCGCCGATGAAGACGATCACCGGACGGCGGCGCCAGAACTGCCACAGGTAACGGGCCTTCAGCATGTAGCTGCACGGATTGTGCGTCCAGAAGACCGTGTTCTTCGCGCGCTCGCACAGCCTCAGCAACTTGTCGCCCCGGTTGGCGATATAAAGATCCGCCGTCTCCGGCACGCCCGACCCGATCGGCCGCCATTTCACGCCCTTGTAATCAAGCGCAGCCTCGCACTTGTTGTAGACGGTGACATCGTGACCGCGTGCCACGAGTGTCTCGGCAAGTTGAATGACCGAGCTTTCAGCACCGCCGAGCGGGCCTTTCTCCGGTGTCTGGCCGTCGAAAACGATCCCGTCGTCGGCAAGCACAATCGTCGCCATCTCAATGGTCCTTTTTCATTTCGGCGGCCTTGATATGCGAGATCAAGGGAAACAGACCGGCGCAAATGGCGATCAGGAGACCCAGACCGCCCTCCCTGTAGCCCTTTCGCGAAACAAAGCACTTGAAGGAACGCGAGAAGAACCGGCGCACGTTGTTGGCCATCGACCCGATGTCGCCGCTGTCGACGAGGTCTTTGGCGCGCGCTGTCGAATAGCTGTCGAGACGCCGGATCATGTCGGAAATGTCGCGGTCGACATGATGCACAAGGCGATTGTGGAGCATCGCGCCCTTTTTGCCGGACCACTGCAGCGACGGATGCACGCGCTGCATCCCCCAGCGCTTCGCGCCTTTTCTGAAAAGCCCCGGATACGCCGCCTTGCCGAACGACGCGCCCCAGCCGTAACGCACCAGCCGTTTGCCGATGTAATTGTCGACGGGAATTTCATGCCAGTCGTGTTCTGTGGTCTCGACGGTATTACGTATCTCACGGGCAAGCGCTTCCGGGACGCGTTCGTCGGCATCGATTTCGAATATCCATGCGCCGCGGCACGCCTCGATCCCGGCATTGCGGCGTTCGCCTTCGATCGCCCACGCCCCTTCGACGATGCGATCCGTGAATTCGGCGGCAATGTCCTTCGAGCCGTCCGTGCATTTGTCGAGCAGCACGACGACTTCATCGGCGAACGACAGTGTGCCCAGGCATTCACGAAGCTGGTGTTCCTCGTTGTGCACGCTGATCACTGCCGAGAGGACGATCTTTTCGCTCACGCCGCCGTTTCCCGCGCTCGGGCCCATAGCTTGCTGGCAGCCTCTTCGGCATCATCGACGCTCAGGCTGTCCATCAGCGTATCCGTATTCCGGTGATCGAAATTCTCGGGGAAGATTTCCTCAAACCCCTTCGACGCCTGCACGTGGTCGCAAAGCGGCCCCCAGGGTGCGTACTGGTCGGACGGCGACGGACCGAACAGGCCCAGCGTCGGGATGCCGCTCGCCGCCGCGAGGTGCATCAGACCGGAATCGTTCCCGATATAGAGCGACGTCCTTTCCAGGCATGCGCTGACCGTCAACAGGTCGATGCGTCCGACGAGGTCGATCAGCCGCTCCTCCGGCACAGATTCGATCACCGGCAACGCCATCGGACGCTCGTCGTCGCGTCCGAAAATGGCGACGCGGGCGCCGGGCAGAATACCGTTCGGCGCCGTGAGACGCGCAATCAGCTCGGCGAACGATTCGCCCCGCCACTGCTTGCCGCGCCAGTTCGCCGTCGGACCGATGGCCAGCACGGGACTGCCGTCGGGAATCAGCCTGCGGGCGAGCGTGCGGCGCGCCTCGTCGACCCAGAGTTTCGGCGCCGGTGGATCGTCCTCGGCACCGATGACCCTGGACAGCGTGCGGATCCGGTGCCCGCCGTCGCGCGAACGGATCATCCGGTATCGTTTCTTCGCGGCAAGGAGATAGGTCACGGGCGCATTCCTGAGATCGATCAGGATGTCCCAGTAACGGCCGACGGTCTGCGCCCACATATAGGCCCAGTGAAGCGACCCCAGCATCTTGTCGAGGACGATGACACGCTCCAGTCCCGGCACGGCCTCGAAAAGCGACGCCGCCGCCGGACCGCAGGCGACCGTGACTTTCAGGCCCGGATTCTGCTCCAGGATTCGCGACAGGACGCCCATGGACAGGATGGCGTCCCCGACTCGCGTAGATGTTACGAAAAGCGCGTGCATGCGTTCCTTAACCCCGATTTCGCCCTCTTATAAGCGTGCCCGGCGGCAATGCAAACCCCGGCCCTTGCAAGGCCGGGGGGCCAACCCCCATCTTACACCGAGAGGGAGAAGATCGAGCCTCATGAAACGCATACAATTGACCGACCGCAGTATTGTCCGGATTTCCGGCGAGGACAGCCGCACGTTCCTGCAGGGCCTGATTTCCAACGATATCAACAGGGCCGACGGCACGCAGGCCGTTTACGCGGCGCTGCTGACGCCGCAGGGCAAGTACCTGTTCGATTTCTTCATCGTCGCCGATGGCGCCGATCTTCTGATGGATTGCCCGAAAAGCGACGCCGATACGCTGATCAAGAAGCTCACCATGTTCAAATTGCGCTCCAAGGCGTCGCTGGAAGACATCAGCGCGGACCACGCCGTCTATGCCCTGATCGGCACGGACGCGGCCGACGTGCTCACGGACGGCGCGCAGACGAAGACGGATGACGGTGCGATCCTTTATGCCGACCCGCGCCTGGCGCAAGCCGGTGTCCGGGTCATCGCGCCCAGTGACACGGACCCTGCCGAACTCGGCGGCGACAACGGCTCGGAAGACGACTACCAGGCGCACCGCATCGCGCTCGGTCTGCCGGAAGCCCCGTTCGATCTGGAAAAGGAAAAATCGATCCTGCTCGAAAGCGGCTTCGACGAGCTGGCCGGCGTCGACTGGAAGAAGGGCTGCTATATGGGCCAGGAACTGACGGCCCGGACCAAGTACCGCGGCCTCGTCAAGAAACGCCTGTTTCCGGTCACGCTGTCGAAGGCCGGCGCCGAACCGGGATCGGATATCATGCAGGACGGCAAGGTGGTCGGCGAACTGCGGTCCGTTATGGGCGACCGCGGCATTGCCATGTTGCGCCTGAAGGCGCTTGGCGGCCCCGAAATGAGCGCCGGCGGCATCAATGTCTTTCCGGCCGTACCGGAATGGATGCAGCTGCCCGAAAGCGACGACGCGGACGCGTAGAAATCTGTCCCAGTTTCCGCCGTCAAAGAAACAACCAATTGGCAGCCATCCCGTCACCGGCTAGCCTTTCCCGGTGATCATTCAGATACTCAGACGCGCGCCGAAACTGCTGGCTCCGGTCGCCCGGATCTACGGACACCGGCTGGATCAGTGCGGCGCCACGGCCCAGGGCGTGTTCTGGAAGGGTGAAGTGTGGCAGCGCCGCCGCTTCGAGCGCCTGATCGAGATATTCGAACCGGACGACATGGCAAACGGCGGGATCACCATCAACGATCTCGGCTGCGGCTACGGCGCGTTCTTCGAATACCTCAGGGATTATTCCGTGCTGAACGGCAGCCGGTACTACGGCTATGACATCTCGCAACCGATGATCGCCGCCTGCCGCGACCGCATCGCCGATCCGCGGGCGTCATTTCACCGCAAGATGTGGGCCACCAAGCCCGCCGATTACGGCTTTGCATCGGGCACATACAATCTGCATGGCCGGGCCGATGACGGACAATGGTGGGAGTACGTCGAAGCAAGCCTGCGCCAGCTGTGGCACCGCACCGGCAAGGCGCTCGCCTTCAACATGCTGCGCATCGACGAAGACGAGCAGTTCGAGGGATTATACTACGTCGATCCGGAAAAGGTGCTGCGGTTCTGCCGCACGTACCTGTCAGAGGACGTCGAGATGTTCGACGAACGGCCGATGCCGGACGTCACGTTTTTTGTGAGACGTTAAGTGCAGTGATCCTTCGAGACGCGGCCTTGCCGCTCCTCAGGATGAGGCACGTGTAAACATCCTCATGCTGAGGAGGGAGGGTAGCGACCGTCTCGAAGCATGAAACGGCTGCAATCTACTCAGCGGCGTCCGCAATCTGTTTATCCGGGAGAGAGCCGAACATACCGCAGAGGTCGTAGACAAGTTCATCCACATAAGGCTTCAACACCTGGATGTCGCGCCAGACCCCACGGTGGAACCTGAGCTCATCGTTGCTGCTGAACGGCCACTCCACGTACACCGGCTCTCCCGGAAAAATACGCGGCAGTTCGGCGGCAGCCTGCTCGCCGATCATGACGACGACGTCGACAATCGGGCGCTTCGGATCCGCGAAGCCGTCCCAATGTTTCGGCCACAGCCCTTCGTTACCCAGACCGGCCAGCGTCAGGGCCGAAAGCGCAAAGGAATCCGCCTTGTCGGCGGGGTCGAGCCCGGCGCTGAACGCGCGCACACCCGGCACGAGCTGAGCACGCAATAGCGCTTCTGCTATCAGCGAATGACGTGCATTGTCCGCGCAAACGAACAGCACGCTCTTCGTACCCATTTGATTTTTAACGATATTCAT
The DNA here is from genome assembly GCA_965262415.1 of Rhodospirillales bacterium. GTDB lineage: Bacteria > Pseudomonadota > Alphaproteobacteria > Rhodospirillales > Casp-alpha2 > UBA4479. The sequence continues at coordinate 1,910,659 of OZ253533.1, forward strand.
CGGTTTCTCCGATCCTGTTCAAGACCGGAATATGAACCGAAAGGCTTACCTGAATATTACAATACAGTATTCATTAGAGAAAACTGATATATTAGTACTTCGCTATTCAGCCGCGGTGCGCACCGCGATCTTCTCTGCCAGCTTGCCGATCTCGTCCATGTCGCCCGGCACCATCTCCCAGTTCATGGTCAGGCCGTCGTCGGCATTGCGCGGGATCACGTGGAAGTGGATGTGGAACACCGACTGCGCTGCACCCTTGTCGTTGGCCTGCAGGATGTTCATGCCGTCAGGCTTCACTTCGGCGCGGACCGCGCGCGCCACCCGGCCGACCGCGCCCAGGGTCGGGCCCAGCCACGCCTCCGGCGCTTCATAGATGTTCGGCGTATGGAACTTGGGCACGATCAGGGCATGACCCGTCGCCACCGGATTGATGTCCATGAAGGCGAACGTCTTGTCGTCTTCCCAGACCTTGAAGCTCGGGATCTCGCCGCGGATGATCTTGCAGAAGATGCAATCGTCAATCAGGTGCTCGGACATCGGTCAGGTTCCCCATATTCTCAAATCTGCTGTCTTTCCCGCGAAGGCGGGAACCCACACCAACCGGCGATTGGCCCCCCGCCTACGCGGGGGTGACAGACTTTATAACTGTGTCAGACGTCCTTTTCCGCCAGCGCCGCCTGCGCCGCGGCAAGCCGTGCGATCGGCACGCGGTACGGCGAGCACGAAACGTACGTCAGGCCGATCTGGTGGCAGAAGTGCACGGACGCCGGATCGCCGCCGTGTTCACCGCAAATGCCGAGCTTGATGTCCGGGCGCGCCTTCTTGCCGCGCTCGATCCCGATCTTCACCAGTTCGCCGACGCCGTCGGCATCGATGGTCATGAACGGATCGCCTTCCATTACGCCCTTGCGGTGATAGACGTCGAGGAACGGCGCCGCGTCATCGCGCGAGAAACCGTACGTCGTCTGCGTCAGGTCGTTGGTGCCGAACGAGAAGAACTCCGCCGTCTCGGCGATTTCCTCGGCCATCAGACACGCACGCGGCAGCTCGATCATGGTGCCGACCATGTATTCGAAATCGGCTCCCGTCTCTTTCTTGACCGCATCGGCGGTGGTGTTCACCACGTCGGCCATCATGTCGAGTTCAGTCTTCATGCCGACCAGCGGGATCATGACCTCCGGCACCGCCTTGATGCCGTCCTTGCCGACATTGACGGCGGCTTCGAAGATGGCGCGGGCCTGCATCTCGTAGACTTCCGGATACGTGATCCCGAGACGGCAGCCACGGTGACCCAGCATCGGGTTCGCTTCGTCGAGCTGGTTCTTGCGGATCTTGATGTCCTTCAGCGTCACGCCGGCGGCATCGGCCACTTCCTGCAGTTCTTCCTCGGAATGCGGCAGGAACTCGTTCAGCGGCGGATCGAGCAGGCGGATCGTGATCGGCCGTCCTTCCATGATGCGGAACAGGGTCTCGAAGTCCTCGCGCTGATAGGGCAACAGCTTGTCGACGGCCTTGCGGCGCTGTTCCTCGGTCGACGACATGATCATCTCGCGCATGTGCACGATGCGCTCGGGCTCGAAGAACATGTGCTCGGTCCGGGAAAGGCCGATGCCTTCGGCGCCGAACGTCTTGGCGGTTTCCGCATCGAGCGGCGTTTCAGCATTGGCGCGGACACCCATAGTCCGGTAGTTGTCGACCCATTCCATCAGCTTGCCGAAGTCGCCGGTCAGTTCCGGCAGGATCATGTCGACCGCGCCGTGCATGATCTGGCCGGTGGTGCCGTCCAGCGTGATGACGTCGCCTTCCTTGTAGGTGCGCTCCAAGCACGACAACGTTTTCGAAATCGGATCGACACGAAGCTCGCCCGCGCCCGATACACACGGACGGCCCATGCCGCGTGCAACGACGGCGGCGTGGCTGGTCATGCCGCCACGGGTCGTCAGGATACCCTCTGCGGCGTGCATGCCGCCGATGTCTTCGGGTGAGGTCTCGGTGCGAACGAGGATCACCGCCTTGCCGTCCGCTTTCCACGCTTCCGCGTCCTCGGCGGTGAAGACGACAGCCCCCGTCGCGGCACCCGGCGATGCCGGCAGGCCGCGGCCGACCACTTCCTTATCGGCGTCCGGGTCGAGCATCGGGTGCAGCAGCTGATCGAGCTGCATCGGGTCGACGCGCTTCACCGCATCGGCCTCGGTGATCAGCCCCTCGTCGACCATGTCGCAGGCAATCTTGAGCGCGGCGCGCGCGGTACGCTTGCCGGACCGGGTCTGCAACATCCACAGGCGATCCTGCTGGATGGTGAACTCCATGTCCTGCATGTCCTTGTAGTGTGCTTCCAGCTTGGCGCGGATCTCGCACAGCTCGCCGAAGGTCTTCGGCATCGCTTCTTCCATCGACGGCAGCTCGCCCTTGGCGGCTTCGCGTTCCGCCTTGGTCAGCTGCTGCGGCGTGCGGATGCCGGCGACCACGTCTTCGCCCTGGGCGTTGATCAGGTATTCGCCGTAAAACGCGTTTTCGCCCGTCGCCGGGTTGCGCGAGAAGCAGACCCCCGTCGCGCAGTCGTCGCCCATGTTGCCGAACACCATGGCCTGAACGTTGACCGCCGTGCCCCAGCTCGCCGGGATGTCGTGCAGGCGGCGATACGTCTCGGCGCGCGGGTTCATCCACGAATTGAAGACGGCCCCGATGGCGCCCCAGAGCTGCTGGGTGCAGTCCTGCGGAAAGTCCTCGTCGAGGACATCGTTCACGCGTTCCTTGTACATCGGCACGAGCTGCTTCCAGTCGTCCGCCGAAAGCTCGGTATCGAGCCGGTAGCCGCGGTCGACCTTGTAGTTGTCGAGGATTTCCTCGAACTCGCCGTGATCGACGCCGAGCACCACGTCGGAATACATGGTGATGAAGCGGCGATAGCTGTCATAGGCAAAGCGGGCGTCACCGGACTCGGCGGCGAGTGCCTCGACCGTCTCGTCGTTGAGGCCGAGGTTGAGGACGGTGTCCATCATGCCCGGCATCGATGCGCGCGCACCGGATCGGACGGAAACCAGCAACGGCTTGTCGACGGAGCCGAAAGTGCGGCCGAGCGTCGTCTCGATCTTGCCGAGCGCCTCGGTCAACTGCGCTTCCAGGTCACCCGGATAGGCTTTGCCGTTGTCGTAATAGTGGGTGCAGACCTCGGTCGAGATGGTGAAGCCCGGCGGCACCGGCAGGCCGAGATTGGACATCTCGGCGAGGTTGGCGCCCTTGCCGCCCAACAGGTTCTTCATGTCGGCGCTACCGTCGGCGGTGCCGTCCCCGAATGCGTATACCCACTTGGTCATCGCGTATCCTCGTTAATACTAAACCCGTCGTCCTGAACTCGGTTCAGGACCCATAATCCTCGTTTCCGTCCCGTACGGCGTCGTCATGGACCCTGAAACAGGTTCAGGGTGACGATCTTTTTCGTTTCTTCTTCACCGTCATGCCGACGAACCGGGCATGACGCCGTCTGTATTTTCTCCACCGTCATTCCCGCGTAGGCGGGAACTCAAACCAACCGGTAATTGGACCCCCGCCTGCGCGGGGGTGACGATTAGCTTTTCGTTCCTCTCCGCCGTCATTCCGGTGAACCGGGCCTGACGCCGTCTGTATTTTCTCCGCCGTCATTCCCGCGTAGGCGGGAACCCAAACCAACCGGCAATTGGACCCCCGCCTGCGCGGGGGTGACCATCAGCTTTACTTACCTTCGATCTTCGAAAAATCCGCGACGCCATCGAGGGCGGAGCGGATTCCGTTCAAAAGCTTGAGCCGGTTGACGCGCAACGCCGCGTCGTCGGCATTGACCGTCACGTCGTCAAAAAACGTATCGACCGGCTTGCGCAGCCCGGCCAGCGCCTGCATCGCGGCAACGAAGTCTTCCGCCACCAGGGCGTCGCCGATTGCCGGCGTCGCGGTGCCGAGCGCATCGGCCAGCGCCTTTTCGGCGGCGTCCGTGAGCAGGCCCGCATCTGGTGCGTCGCGGTATTCGGTACCGTCTTTCTTTTCCTCGGCGCGGAGGATGTTGGCGGCACGCTTGTAGGCGGTCAGCAGGTTTTCGCCGTCTTCTGTTTTGAGAAATTCCTGCAGCGCATCCACACGCTTGATCAGCCGCACGAGATCGTCCTCGCCCCCGAGCGCGAACACCGCATCGATCAGGTCGTGGCGCACGCCCTGCTCGCGCAGGTGCACCTTCAAGCGGTCGGCGAAGAAGGCCATGAGATCGTTGGCGGGGTTGTCCCCAGTGGCGAGCGTGCCGTGCGCATCGGCGAAGACCTTCACGAGCGGCAGGCGCAGCCCGTTTTCCAGCACCAGGCGAATAATACCGAGCGCGGCACGGCGCAGCGCATAGGGATCTTTCGAGCCCGTCGGTTTTTCGTCAATGGCGAAGAAGCCGACGAGCGTGTCGATCTTGTCGGCCAACGCGACACAGACGCTGACCGGTTGCGTCGGGCAGATATCGTTGGGACCCAGCGGCGAATAGTGCTCGGCAATCGCATCGGCGACGGACGCATCCTCGCCGTCGTGCTGCGCGTAGTAGCGGCCCATGATGCCCTGAAGTTCCGGGAACTCGCCGACCATGCCGGTCGAGAGATCGGCCTTGGCCAGACGCGCAGCGCGCCCCACCATCTCAAGATCAACATCCCCAAATAGTTTCGCTATTTCCGTAGAGAGCCCCCAAACTCGCTCGACCTTTTCAAGAAGATTGCCGAGCTTGGCGTGGAACACACGGTCCTTGAGCACGCCGACCCGGCTTTCCAGCGTCTGCGAGCGGTCCTGATCCCAGAAGAACTTGGCGTCCGACAGCCGTGCGCGGAGCACGCGCTCGTTCCCGGCCACGACCTGCTTGCCACCGTCGCCGGTTTCCGTGTTGGCGACGACGATGAAGCGGTTGGCGAGCTTGCCGTCCCTGCCCAGCGTCGAGAAGTATTTCTGGTGCGAGCGCATGGAGGTCGAGAGCACTTCGTCCGGCAGGTCCATGAACTGATCATCGATGGTGCCGATGTGAATCTGCGGCCATTCAACGAGGCCCGTGACCTCGTCCAGCAGGCCGGGGTCGTCCTTGAGGCTCAGGCCCGCCTTCTCGCATTCCTCTTTTGCTTTGGCCTCGATCTTGGCGCGGCGCTCGGCGGGATCGAGCATCACCTTGGCGGCGAAAAGCTTGGCTTTGTAATCCGCGAAATCCGTGACCGTGATCGCATCGGGGGCGAGGAAGCGGTGGCCGACGGTTTCGTTTGATGATTGAATTCGAGTAGCCGTTGTCGGGTTACTTAGAGCATCGCTCGTGCGAACAACATCCCAATCCAAATGCAACACGTGCTCATTGAAAACGGCCAATATGCCATGCACCGGGCGCACCCACCTGACTTCGGTCTGCGCCCAACGCATAGATTTCGGCCAAGGCAACGCGTCCATCGCGGCGGGAATGATAGAACGCAACTCGCTCTCAGTCGGTTTCGGTGCAGCCAATGCGTAGAATTCGTAAAAATCACCCTTCGGCGAATTTACGATTCTGATGTCTTCATCATCAACGCTGGACCGTGCGACTTTGCGTAGGAAGCCATCTATCGCCTGTTCTGGCGCTCCGACTTTCGGGCCTTTTTGCGTGATTGGTTCCGATTTGCTTTCCTCGGGCAACCCGTCGATCACCAGTGCGAGACGGCGCGGCGTCACATACGCGTCAGCCGACGAAAACTCCAGACCGGCGGCCTTGAGACCGTCCGTCACCAGCCGCTTGAGGTCGTCCGCGGCACGGGCCTGCATGCGGGCCGGGATTTCTTCCGACAGGATTTCGAGAAGCAACTCAGGCATAGGATATCCCCTCACCCGGCGCTTCGCGCCACCCTTCGGTCACCCCCGCGCAGGCGGGGGCCCAAACGTCCGGTAGATTTGGATTCCCGCCTTCGCGGGAATGACGCGAAAAATTGCGGGGGTGACGATGAAGAAGAAGCGCGCTCATGTCGCGTCCTCCTCCAGCGCGCCGTGCTGGCGCATCCACGCCTCGGCGCAGCCCTTGGCAAGGGCGCGGACGCGGCCGATGTAGGCCTGGCGCTCGGTCACGGAAATAACGCCGCGCGCGTCAAGCAGGTTGAAGAGGTGCGACGCCTTGAGGCACTGGTCATAGGCCGGCAGCACAAGCTCCTTGTTGCCGCCCGCTTCGAGCACCGCCATGCATTCGGCTTCGGCATCCTCGAAGTGCTTGCGCACCATTTCGGTGTTGGCGTGTTCGAAGTTGTAGCCAGAGTATTCGACCTCGGCGCGGTGAAACACATCGCCATATGTCTTGCCGCCCTTATCCTTGTCGATGCCGTCCCAATCCAAGTCGTACACGTTTTCGACGCCCTGCACGTACATGGCGAGCCGTTCGAGGCCGTAGGTCAGTTCCACCGGAACCGGGTTGCAGTCGTAACCGCCGACCTGCTGGAAGTACGTGAACTGGGTCACTTCCATGCCGTCGCACCACACTTCCCAGCCGAGACCCCAGGCGCCCAGCGTCGGGCTTTCCCAGTCGTCCTCGACGAAGCGGATATCGTGCATGTCGGGATCGATACCGAGCACGCGAAGGCTTTCCAGATAAAGCTTCTGCGGATCGGCCGGCGACGGCTTCATCAGCACCTGGTACTGGTAATAGTGCTGCAGCCGGTTCGGGTTCTCGCCGTAGCGCCCGTCGGTCGGACGGCGCGAGGGCTGCACGTAGGCGCAATTCCAGACATCGTCGGCGCGGCCGAGTGCCCTGAGTGTGGTCGCCGGGTGAAAGGTCCCCGCGCCCACTTCCATGTCGAACGGCTGCAGGATCACGCAGCCCTGATCCGCCCAGTAGCCTTGCAGCTTCAGGATCAGATTCTGGAAGCAGGTTTCTTTATCCGGTGCGTTCGCCATCGATGGGGTGTTCGGCTCCGTTTCGGTGCGACGCAACATACGGGCCGAGGCCACGGCAATCAAGGCGGAACGCGGCGGTTTTTGGCTTTATTCGGGCCGATGCCGAGAGGCGGCGCGAAGCCTCAGGCCTTGGCCTTGCAATCGGGCTGGCCGCAGGTTTCGCCGGGCCTGCCGGAGAAGTACGTGCCGCAGACCGGGCAACGCTGCATATCCTCGACCGGATCGGCCGAACCCTGGGTTTCCTCGCGGGCCTTGCGGACCTTCTCGTGGCGGTCGCGGTCCTGCACTTCCTGACGGCGCTGCAGGTATTTGAAGCCCTTCCAGACGCCGACGATGATCAGCGCGAGAATGATCAGCTTGGGGAGTGAAAATCCGAACATGCGTTGTTTTACGGGGCCGGGGGATTCGCGGTCAAGGTTTTCAAAATAACGAACGCGTCATCCCGGACATTAGGCGAGCCCGGAAACCAACGGATTTCGTTGGCGAGACTTACGATCCGGGACCAATTCCTGCGGCTTGATGCAGCATCTCCATGGGTCCCGGCTCTCCGCCCCGGCAAAGCCGGGGCTTCGGCCGGGATGACGATCAAAAGGCTGAACTCTGACGAAGCCTAGAACCGGTAACGATCCCAGATCATGCGTTCCTCGACCGCGGCGATCAGCCCGTCCGCCCAGATCGAGACATCCGCGCCCGCTCTGCTGCCAAACCGCCGCGACAGCCAGCCCTTGCGCTGCTTGAACACGGGCATCTTCACTCGCTCGCCGAAGCGCTGGCGCAGTTCCTCGCGGATCTCGCCGGTTGCATCCGCCAGCCCCAGTTCGACCGCGCGGCGCCCGGTCCAGAACGCGCCGGAAAAGAGATCCGGGTCGTCCTTGAGCTTGTCCCCGCGCCGGGATCGCACGTACTCCTGAAAGCTTTCGTGCATGTCGCCCTGGATATCCTTGAGCCGTGCCACGTCGGCCTTCTTTTCCGGCATGAACGGATCCATGAAGGATTTCTTGTCGCCCGCCGTATGCAGGCGGCGCGTGACGCCGATCTTCTTGATCGCTTCCGAGAACCCGAGGCTCGACGATATGACGCCGATGGACCCGACGATGGAGTTGTCATCGACGATGATCTCATCCGCCGCGCAGGCCAGCCAGTAACCGCCCGATGCCGCCACGTCTTCGCAGAAGGCAATGACCTTGATGTCGTTTTCGTCCGCCAGCTGGCGGATGCGCTTGGCGATCAGCGCGGACTGCACCGGCGAGCCGCCGGGCGAGTTGACGACGAGCGCCACCGCGCTGGCCTTCTTGACCTTGAAGGCGCTTTCCAGAATTTCAGCGAGGCTTTCAAGCGTCAGGCCCTTGCGCATCGGCCCCATCTGCCCGATGACGCCCCTGAGCGGCACGACCGGCACCACGGGCGGCCTGTCGCCGGTCACGATTTCCTTGATCTTCGGGGTCACGGTATCGGAAATGAATCCCATCGTTTTGCTCCTTGGCTTTGGCCCCTCGGTATTCTTCAAGAAATGGGCAGCGCTTCGGCGTTCCGCAACACGGCATCCGCTTCAGATGTAAAGCTGCCGCCCTCGACATGAATGACCAGTCTTGAGATCGAGACGCCGCCGGGCGCCGCCCCCTGGGTCGCCTGAACGATGGACCGTTTGACCGGCCGGCCATCATCGACCGGTTGCAGGTCGAGTTGCCGGATGTTGCCGAACGCATCTCCCAGCAGGCCGACGATCTCAGCCACCCGGTCATGGCGGTGAATGAGGCTGAGCGTGCCGCCGTCCCTGAGCCGGTCTGCCATGAATCGGGTCCAGGTATTCAGGTCCGCCGTGCTTTCGACACTGGCCAGCGCGCGCGCCGGGTCCTTCGGTGTCTGGCCATGGCCGGCATCCAGAAACGGCGGGTTGGACATGACATGATCGAACATCCGCGTCTGCATCGCTTTCGGCGGCGCCGCGATGTCAACGGTCAGGAATTCCGTCTTGTGTTCCATGCCGTTCTTGTGCGCAGACCGCCCGGCGAGCGCGATCAGGTCCGGCTGCACGTCGATTCCGGTTACGGTGACGTCCGCGACACGGGCCGCGAGCGCCAAAGCCGCCGCACCGGTCCCGGTACCGCAGTCGAGCACCTGATCCTTGGCCGTCACCGGCACCGAGGCCGCCAGCAGAACCGGATCGATGGCGGCGCGGAAACCCGATTTGGGCTGCAAGAGGGTGACACGGCCGCCGAGGATGGCGTCCTCGCTGACCCGCTCCTCGGCTTCTTCGACGACCGCCCAGGCGCGCCAGTAATCGTCATCACCGACCATCACGCGCTGCTGCGCGGTCACGTTCATCGGCTCGAGCACGCTGGATGCGAAGGCATCGAGCACCAGTGCCTCGATCCCGTCAGCGGCAAGCTCCGCCTGCAGGTACGACAGAAAAACCGGGTCGTTGGAGCGGGTGATTTCGCGCATAAAAATCCCGTTGTTCTCAGTTCTTGCCCACCTTAATAGCGGTCCTTATGCTTTGGAACCAAGAACGGCCCGATACTGAGGGGGCCAACCGGGAGAGGATGAAAACGTGGGTGTAGTCGTAAGCCTGGACGGTGAACGCGACAAGCGGCCGTCACTGGATGAGCTCCATACCCTGATCGCCGACGACCTGCGGGCGGTGAACGAGGAAATCGTCAGCCGCATGCACAGCCCCGTCGCGCTGATCCCGCAACTGGCATCGCACATCGTCGCCGCCGGCGGCAAACGGCTCCGGCCGATGCTGACGCTGGCCTCCGCACAGCTCTGCGGCTATGAGGGCGGCAACCGCCATGTGACGCTGGCGACGTGCGTCGAGTTCATCCACACCGCGACCCTGCTGCACGACGATGTCGTCGACGAAAGCGAGCTCCGCCGCGGCATGCAATCCGCCAATGCGATTTTCGGCAACAAGGCGAGCGTGCTGGTCGGCGACTTCCTGTTCTCGCGCTCGTTCGAGCTGATGGTAGAGGACGGCTCGCTCAAGGTGCTCAAAATCCTCAGCCGTGCATCGTCGGTCATCGCCGAGGGTGAAGTCCTCCAGCTCATGACCACCAACGACACGGAAACCGGTGAAACCCAGTATCTGGAAGTCATCAAGTCCAAGACGGCACAGCTTTTCGCCGCCGCCTGCTGCATCGGCGCGGTCGTTGCCGACCGCCCGAACGTAGAGGAAGACGCGCTCGAGGCGTTCGGCATGAACCTCGGCATCGTCTTCCAGTTGATCGACGACGTGCTCGATTACCGCGCCGATCAGACCAAGCTCGGCAAGACCGTCGGCGACGATTTCCGCGAAGGCAAGATCACGCTGCCGGTGATCCTCGCGTTCCGCCGCGGCACCGAGGATGAGCGCACGTTCTGGCGCCGCTGCCTCGAAGACCTGGACCAGAAGGACGGCGACCTCGAACGCGGCATTGAGTTGATGGAAAAACACAAGGCGCTGACCGACAGTGTCGACCGCGCCCGCCACTACGGCGCCATCGCCCGCGATGCACTGGGGATCTTCGAGGATTGCCCGGAAAAACGCGCCCTGATCAACCTGATCGATTTCTGTATCCAGCGCGCCCACTAGGGCGGATACAATGCCTTAATCCTTCGAGACGCGCCCCAAGTGGCTTGGGCCGCTCCTCAGGATGAGGACACAGGAAACAATATGAGAAACCTCATCTTGAGGAGGCCCGCAGGGCCGTCTCGAAAGATGGCCAGTCAGGTCTTCTTGACGTCCTCGCCGTCGTAATCGGCGATACCGGCGTCGATCGCGTAACACGCGAGGCGCACCGATTTCGGGATCTGCACGCTTTTGCCGTCGCGCTCGCCCTTTTCATAGTACTGGATCATGCGCGGCTTGAGGCCGAGCATTTCCGCGACTTTCTTCTGTGAAAGCTTGCGCTCTTTGCGCCACTTCCTGAATTTCTTGCCGTTCATCTCCGCTCGCTCCCCAGAGAGCCTCCGGAACGTCCCAGTCATACCCAGGCCACTCCCCCTGATTTCGCCCGTCTTTATTCCAGCCGTAACATAACTGAATTATGCCGGGCAGGGTCATTTTACGCACCAAGTGCGTTTACTCAAGCGTCCTGACACGCGCAGGCCATTGTCGCCGCCGCGTGTAGCCACCTGATATTTTTTGCGTTTCCGGGGAAGCGGGTTCTTGCTCTCGGGCAAGTGCGGGTCTATAAAGCGCGCCGACCCGGACGGAGTGTAGCTCAGCCTGGTAGAGCACTGTCTTCGGGAGGCAGGGGCCGGAGGTTCGAATCCTCTCACTCCGACCAATGAAACCCCCGGCGCAAGCCGGGGGTTTTTGTTGCCCGCCGAAAAATTTCCCCCTCCCCCGCAATCTCCTATACCCTGTCCGGAACCGGCGCTGGTGACGCCGGACAGGGAGTGAAGCGATGAAGCGCGTGACGCTGACCTTCGACAACGGGCCGGAGCCGGACATCACCCACGGGGTGCTGGACGAGTTGGGCGCGCGCGGCATCAAGGCGGTGTTCTTCGTCATCGGCCGCAAGCTGGATACCGAGGCCGGCCTCGAGGCCGCCAACCGGGCCCACGCCGAGGGCCACATCATCGGCAACCACACCTGGTCGCATACGACGCCCTTGGGCGAGATTTTCGGCGACCCGGCCATCGCCGAGAACGAGATCGGCCGTACCCAGGAGGTGATCGGTGCCTGCGCGCACGCCGACAAGCTGTTCCGCCCGTTCGGCGGCGGCGGCGCCATCTCGGAACGGCTTTTGAACAAGCGCTGCTTCGATTACCTGAAGGACGACGGCTATTCCTGCGTGCTGTGGAACAACGTGCCCGGCGACTGGAAAGATCCGGAAGGCTGGGTGGAAACGGCGCTGGAAACCCTCGATGAACAGGACTGGTCGGTCATCGTCATCCACGACATGGACACCGGCGCCATGACGCACCTGGCCCGGTTTCTGGATGCGCTCGACGGCATCGGCGTCGAATACCGCCAGGACTTCCCCGACGACTGCATGCCCATGGTCCGGGGCCAGGTCGTGCAGGACATGTCGGCCTTCGTCAGCGATCACATTTAAAATCCGTTATTATACATTTTGTGAATGTGTTATCGGTGCGCGCCTGTTACACTGCCGCCATGGATACACACAGCGACATCAAAACCGACGTCGAGAGCTTCTTCGACCCGGATACTTTTACCCTCACCCACCTGGTCGCCGACCCCGCGTCCGGGACGTGCGCGCTGATCGATCCGGTACTGGATTTCGATCCGAAATCCGGCCGCACCTCGACGGCGTCCGCCGACAAGGCCCTGGCACGGATCAGCGAACGCGGCCTGAAGCTCGAATGGGTGCTGGAAACCCATGTCCACGCGGATCACCTGACCGCCGGAAGCTATATCCGCGAGAAGACCGGGGCGAAGATCGGCATCGGCGCCAACGTTCGTACCGTGCAGGACGTCTTTACCGGCATCTTCAACCTGCCCGGCGTGGCTACCGACGGCAGCCAGTTCGATCACCTGTTCGCCGACGGCGAGGAAATCAGCATCGGCGGCTTGACGGGGTATGCGATGTATACGCCGGGCCACACGCCCGCCTGCGCGACGTACGTGTTCGGCGACGCGGCGTTCATCGGCGACACCCTGTTCGCCCCGGATTACGGCAGCGCGCGCTGCGATTTCCCGGGCGGCGACGGCGAGGTTCTTTATAACTCGATCCAGAAGATTCTCTCTTTGCCGGAAACGACGCGGCTGTTCCTGTGCCACGACTACCAGCCGGGCGGCCGCGACCTGATGATCTGCAACACCGTCGCCGAGCAGCGCGACGGCAATGTGCACCTGAAGGCCTGTAAGGACGCGGCGGCATACGCGAAAATGCGCGCCGACAAGGATGCAACCCTGTCTATGCCCGTCCTGATCCTGCCGTCCGTGCAGGTGAACATCCGTGCCGGCGACCTGCCGCAACCCGAAGACAACGGGACACGGTATCTCAAGCTGCCGCTCGACCTGCTCTAGATCCTCCCGCCAACGCTGGAAGGCTGACGCGCCCCGTGCTATCGATGGGGCAAGCGGCGCGGCTGAACCCGCGCCAGAAGCGACAGCGGAGGATCAATGCGCAACGCCGTCATCGGCCTGATCATCGGGATCGTCGCCGGCATCGTGCTCGGCACCACGGTCATTGCGCCCAGGCTGGCGCAGAACGTGAAAAAGGAAATCGGCCTTACCGTCGCCAACGCCCCCGTTTCCGAAGACACCGAGACAAGCACATCGCAACCCGTTCCCGAAAAGGCGCCGGAAGGTCCCGCGCCGGATCGCATCAACATGGCGAGCGGTTTTGCCGAGGGCCTAATGGGGCACGGCAGCCTCGCCAAGCGGCTGGAACGGAACGTGTGGCGTATTTCTGACGGCACGCTGGAAACGCGGTTTCATCCGCCGGGCGCGCTGGTCAAGGACGCAGAGGCGCTGGACGCGGTGATTTCCGGCGCCATCGATGCCTATTTCACCGACATGGACCTGCTGGCGGCGCGTGATCCGGCGATGACCCTGCTGGCAGGCCCGCCCTTCGGCGCCTCGGTCGCGGCCTATCTCGGCTGGATGTCGGCGGGTGGCGGGCGCGAACATCTTCTCGAACGCCTCGGCGAAATGGGGCTCGGCGGCGTGGTTTGCGGGATCGTGCCGCATGCCGCCGGCGGCTGGTTCAAGTCGCCGCTAAAAACGGCCGAAGACCTCAAGGGCAAACGCATCCGCGCCAGCGGCGTCCAGGCCGAGTTCTACCGGAGGCTGGGCGCCGACGTTGTCGACTTCTCGTACGCGGAGACCCTGATCGCGATGGAATCCGGCCTGCTGGACGGTGCCCAGCTCTCGGCACCGCACGTGGACCTGGCGCTCGGTGCGGCGCGCGACGGCTGGACCTACTATGTGCCGGGCTGGCGCACCCCGGCACGGGTCTTCGTCCTGGTGATGCACAAGGACAAGTGGGCAGGTTTGAGCGAAGTCCGCCGCTCGCAGCTTGCCACCGCCTGCGGCGACAATGTCCGTCACGCCATTGCCGAAGGTGAAGCGCTTCAGTTCAATGCCCTCAAGGACATCACCAAGGCCGGCGCCGACGTCAGTCCGTGGCCGACCGAGCTTGCCGAGATCATGAAACGGACATGGGACGACATGGCCGCCGAGATGCAGAAATCGAGCCGCCCCTACTCGCGCATCCAGAAATCCTGGCGCCAGTTCACCAAAGGCCAGTCGATCTGGGAAGAGCTGGCACGCCCCCAGTAAAGCCCTCTGATCCCCTGAGAAACCGGGCTTTCCCGACCTTTCGGGGAACCAGATTCGCCTTGCAAGCTCAAGCTGGCTAAATTAAATCATCAGCGACACCGTTATTGCCGCGGTCGTTTGGGGCGATCCGCCATTTGAATTTCGAAATCACTCCAGAATCACGGGGCTATCATGAGCTTGTACACGGAATACTTGGCCGAGATTGAAGAACGCAAAAAGCAGGATCTGCATCCCAAACCGATCGAAGACGGCGCGCTCGTCGAAGAGCTGATCGCCCAGATCAAGGATACCGGGAACGCGCACCGGGAAGACTCCCTCAAGTTCTTCATTTACAACACCCTTCCCGGAACGACGAGCGCGGCTGGCGTCAAAGCCGCGTTCCTGAAGGAAATCATTCTCGGCGAGGCCGACGTCGCGGAAATCACGCGGGAATTCGCGTTCGAGCTTCTGTCGCACATGAAGGGCGGCCCGTCGGTCAGGGTGCTGATCGATCTGGCACTCGGCGACGATGCCGCAATCGCCGCCGAAGCGGCCGAGGTCCTGAAGACGCAGGTCTTTCTGTACGAAGCGGATACCGACCGGCTGGAAGCGGCCTACAAGGACGGCAGCGCCATCGCCAAGGATATCCTGCAGAGCTATGCCGACGCCGAGTTTTTTACCAAGCTGCCGGATGTCCCGGAACAGATCGATGTCGTGACCTACGTCGCGGCGGAAGGCGACATTTCCACCGACCTCATGTCGCCGGGCGCCGAAGCGCATTCCCGCGCCGACCGGGAACTGCACGGCAAGAGCTTCATCTCGGAAAAGGCCCAGAAGGAAATTGAGGCACTCAAGCTGCAGCATCCGGGCAAGCGCCTGATGATGGTCGCCGAAAAAGGCACCATGGGTGTGGGCTCGTCGCGCATGTCCGGTATCAACAACGTCGCGCTCTGGATGGGGGAACAGGCCAGCCCGTATGTGCCGTTCGTCAACATGGCGCCGATCGTCGCCGGCACCAACGGCATCTCGCCGATCTTCCAGACCACGGTGGGCGTCACCGGCGGCATCGGCATCGACCTCAAGAACTGGGTCAAGAAAGTGGATGCGGACGGCAAGACCATCATCAACAATGATGGCAGCCCGGTGCTGGAGGAAAAGTACTCCGTCGCGACCGGCACGCCGCTGAGCATCAACACCAAGACCAAGAAACTCTGTAACGAAGACGGCACCGAGGAATTCGCCGACGTTTCCGCGGCGTTCTCACCGCAATCGATGGAGTTCATGAAAGCCGGCGGCTCCTATGCCATCGACTTCGGCAAGAAGCTGCAGATTTTTGCCGCCGAAACCCTCGGCGTGGAACCGAAACCGGTCTTCGCCCCCAATAAGGTCGTTTCCCACCCGGGTCAGGGCCTGACCGCGGTCGAGAAGATCTTCAACAGAAATGCCGTCGGCGTCCCGGAAGGCACCGTCCTTCACGCCGGTTCCGATGCCCTGGTGAAGGTCAACATCGTCGGCTCGCAGGATACCACCGGCCCGATGACCGTTCAGGAACTGGAAGCCATGGCGGCGACCGTGATTTCCCCGCTGCTCGACGGCGCCTACCAGTCCGGCTGTCACACGGCGTCCGTCTGGGACAAGAAAGCACAGGCCAATACGCCCAAGCTGATGGCCTTCATGAACAAGTTCGGCTGCGTCACCGGGCGCGATCCGAAGGGCGTCTATCACCCGATGACGGACGTCATCCACAAGGTGCTGAACGACATCACCGTCGACGACCGCGCAATCATCATCGGCGGCGACTCGCACACGCGGATGTCCAAGGGCGTTGCGTTCGGCGCCGACTCGGGCACCGTCGCGCTGGCGCTGGCCACCGGTCAGGCGAGCATTTCCGTCCCCGAGTCCGTCAAGGTCACCTTCAAGGGCCACATGGCCGACCACATGGACTTTCGCGACGTGGTCCACGCGACGCAGGCGCAGATGCTGGCGCAGTTCGACGGCGAGAACGTCTTCCAGGGCCGCATCATCGAAGTGCACATCGGCACGCTGCTCGCCGACCAGGCCTTCACGTTCACCGACTGGACGGCGGAGATGAAAGCCAAGGCGTCGATCTGCATTTCCAATGACGAAACCCTGATCGAGTCCCTGGAAATCGCGAAGTCGCGCATCCAGGTCATGATCGACAAGGGCATGGAAATCGAATCAGGCATGCTGCAGGGGCTGATCGACAAGGCCGACAAGCGTATCGCCGAGATCAAATCCGGCGAGGCACCCGCCCTCAAGCCGGACGACAACGCCAAGTACTTCGCCGAGGTGGTCGTCGATCTCGACCAGATCAACGAGCCGATGATCGCCGACCCGGACGTCGACAACATCGACGTCGCGAAGCGCTACACGCACGACACCATCCGCCCGATTTCGTATTACGGCGGCGACAAGAAAGTCGACCTCGGCTTCGTCGGGTCGTGCATGGTGCACAAGGGCGATCTGAACATCGTCGCGCAGATGTTCCGCAACCTCGAAAAGGCCAACGGCAAAATCGAATTCCACGCGCCGCTGGTTGTCGCGCCGCCGACCTACAACATCGTCGACGAGTTGAAGGCCGAAGGCGACTGGGAAATCCTGCAGAAATACGCAGGCTTCGAGTTCGACGACTCGCATCCCAAGACCGAGGCCCGGAAGAAGTACGAAAACACGCTCTATCTGGAACGCCCGGGCTGCAACCTCTGCATGGGCAACCAGGAAAAGGCGGAAAAAGGCGATACCGTCATGGCGACGTCGACCCGCCTGTTCCAGGGCCGGGTCGTGGCCGATTCCGACGAGAAGAAGGGCGAGTCCCTGCTCGCGTCGACGCCGGTCGTCGTGCTCTCGACGATCCTCGGCCGGACGCCGAGCATCGACGAGTACAAGCAGGCCGTCGACGGGATCAAGCTGACCAAGTTCGCCCCGCCGCTGCACTGAGTGGCGGGCGGCTTCGACACCCGCTAACCTTTCATATTCGTTCCGGGCTTACATGCGCCGACCAGTGGTCGGCGCATGTACCGGCATGCCTGATCAAATCAAGCACGGGCTGCACCTTCACGAAGCAAAATTTAGGAAGAACCCCGGTCCAAAGTTTTCCTTGAACGACGCAGGGAATTCTTGGTCATCATACGTCGAGAAATCCACGTCTATGTTCAGCTTGAAGCGCGGGATTATCTTTAAAAGGTATCTATCGCTTGTCGGGACCAACTCAGACGGCCAAATTGAATTTGCATCCGAACCGTTTGAGGCAGAGATCATCGCGGAAACCGGCAAGAATTGGCCAACCTTTTTGGCGCGAGCCTCGGCATCCCTTAACAGATCGATCGCATCTGCTTTATTTCCCTCTGACGCGAGCATACAGCCTCGATGGAAAAGAATGATAGCTTGGAAAATGTCGCCGTCGCCAACATCCAAGCTTATCGTCTGCAAGACATCAGCCGCAGCTTTTGACCGACCTATTCTCGATAGAGCGACTGACCTCATCAACTCACTCGCGATAAAAGCATTGCGATTGACGCCGACGCTCTTATCAATTTCCACTGGCTCAAGCCAGCCATCGCCTTGTGGTAAGGTACCCGTTTTTTGAGTGAAGAGATAGGTAGCCATGCTCGTCATCATTCGGAAGAATCCCAGTTGGCTACCCATATCGACTGATTGTTCGTTCGGAAATGCATCCCCAATCTTCCGCGCGTGAATTAAATGCATCGAGGCTGCATCAAAGTCACCAACCAAAATTCCGACAATGAAACTATTGAGATGGTACTGAATGTTAATCAGCGTATTGACGATCTCGGCGAAATTCCCGGACGTTTGTTTATGCCACGCCCGACGCTTTTCTAGAACTTCCGAAAGGCTTCTAAAATCACCGGACTGATGCCTCGCAATTGCTGAAATTATCGATGCGGCCTTCAACCCTTGGCGTATCTCGTTATCTTCCTTCTCATCTGATACAGAAGGTAGCCGTTGCTCGTGTTTAGAAACAAACTCGTCCGCTAGGCTGCGAGCACTCTTCCAATCGCCTTGTTGTAAAGCATCAAAGGGGGGCTTCAGTTCTTGGGCAATAGCCTTCGGAAATCTGAATTCGTCACCTGCTCGGCCCGGGAGGCATGCTATCAGGCTTACGAAGATGATTAAAAAGATGCGGGCAACAACTTGACGAATGCCGCAGCAAGTCCACGCATGTTCTTGTGGTGGTTTCCACATTCGCAACCCCCTGCCCCCAATGTCCATATACTGCATTTTGCGCCGTACAATCTAAAAGAGAAAGACATGAGGACGGAATTGATTGCTTACAGACGGGCGCGATGCGCCCTCCTGAGAATGAGGATTGGTTTATTTTAAGCCCTCGTCCTGAGGAGCCCCGGGTTTGCCCAGGGCGTCTCGAAGGACAGCATCTGTACTCGAAAACCGTGCGACAGGATGAAACGGGCCTTCCGAAGACGTTTCAGGAGTGGCTGTTTTTAGTCAGGCGCGCTTCAATAAATTCTCTGGCTCAATTGGGTGTATTCAGTTCCTTAAGCAAATGTTCGGCGCGGTTGTCTCCCTGATTAAGAGCTTGCATGAACCAATGTCTCGCAGCTTCGATCTCACGCTGCCCACCAAGGCCCTCCATATACATTCGGCCAACTTGGTACTGAGCTTTGACGTGCCCGTGCATCGCTGCAGCCAGAAATAGTTTGCGAGAAAGACCGTAGTCCGTCGCAACATCCATGCCTTCTAAGTAAGCCGTAGCGATCTCAAACAAGACGTCATTGATTGCACCTCGCTGAGCGGGTTCCTGCTGTTCGGCTTTCCTGACCAATGTCAGTGCATTTGGAACGCTTTTCGGAACCCCTGTTCCCTCAATATTCATCCTAGCCAAATCAACAAATGCGTCGCCTTGTTCGAAGAGGCGTAGGGCCCTCTGATAGTTTTGCGCCACACCACGACCGGCAATGTACATACGACCGAGCTTTTGCTGCGCTAGTCTGGAACCATTTTCTGCGGCCTTCCGGTACCATCGGGCAGCTTCCTCATGATCTATCGGAAGACTGCTCGGGGAGCCTTGGAAACACCCTCCGGTCTCATAGCCTTGCCCCAACCAAGTCTGCGCAGCAGGGTCACCATCTGTCGCCCGGATAATCAATTCATTTACCGGAGGAATAGGACAAGATGCCATCACTCCGTTACTAAATAGAGCAACAGCAAGAAAAAATGGTTGAGCCAAAAAACAAGTGGTTCGAAGCAAGGCGACAAAAGACATGCTGTGATATCCGGACCGTTGTGACGCAAAGCATAGCAAAAATGAACAGTATGATCATCGACCGTTCAACACTTTCAGACGGCGGCCGCAGTTCAGGGACGAGTATCGGAATTCGACCGCATCGCGATCAGACCTCCGGGTGAACGCCACCCCCCTCTCCTGTCCTCTCCCCGGTTTCCAGGGGAGAGGGACCCGGACGCGAGAGCCTTATCCCTCTCCCCCACGGGTGGGGGAGAGGTTAGGTGAGGGGGCACCCCAAACGAAAACGAGCCCGGACATGCCGGGCTCGTTCCGTTTTGGTCAAAGTGCCTGATCAGGCGTGCGCGGGATCGCCCCCGGCCGCTTTCAGGCGGCGGCGCTGCAGCGTCACCACACCCGCCAGCAGCAGTAGCGCCGGGATGTAGAACCACTGCTTGTCGGGACGGTCGGCTTCCTGCTCGACGCTGACGATTTCCCAGTCGAAGTCGAGCTTCTGGCGTTCCGCCGGGCTGCCGAACTGCACGTTGTCGATGATCATCTTGCCCTCGTCCTCGCGCAGTTCCAGGCCGGCTTTCATCAGGCGGTCCTCGCCCGCCCCGACCTCGCCCATGTTGAGCATCACCGTCTTGTCGACGGCCGCACCCTCGAGCGTTTCGCCCTTCACGCGGATGCGCAGCTGGCCGTTTTCAGGCAATTCGGACGCCACGTCATAAATCTGCGTCGCCGGCGTGGAGACCAGCGGCGGATAGATCTGGTCCATCCAGTAGCCGGGCCGGAACAGGGTGAACGCGATCAGCAACAGCGCCACGGTTTCCCATATACGGCTTCTGACGATGAAGAATCCCTGCGTCGCCGCGGCAAACAACAGCATCGCGATGATCGCGGTCACGACGGTGATGACGAGGTGCATCCAGCTTTCGATGCCGATCATCAGCAGTTCCGTGTTGAAGATGAACAGGAACGGCAGGATCGCGGTCCGGATATCGTAGAGGAACCCCTGGACACCGGTCCGGATCGGATCGCCGCCGGAAATCGCCGACGCCGCGAACGCGGCCATAGCGACTGGTGGCGTGTCATCCGCGAGGATGCCGAAGTAGAACACGAACATGTGCACCGCGACGAGCGGCACGATCAGCCCCTGTTCCGCACCGACGGTCACGATCACCGGCGCCATCAGCGACGACACGACGATGTAGTTCGCCGTCGTCGGCAGCCCCATACCGAGGATCAGGCTGAGGATCGCGGTCAGGATCAGCATCAGCAGCACGTAGCCGCCGGACAGGTACTCGACCACTTCCGCGAACAGCGCACCGACACCGGTCAGCGTCAGCGTACCGACGACGATGCCGGCGACCGCGGTCGCGACACCGATGCCGATCATGTTACGCGCCCCTGCGACAAGACCTTCAAGCCCGTCGACGACACCCTGACGCATGTAATCGATCATCTCGCCGCCTTCGCCGCGGAAGATCGACTTCAGCCAGTTCTGCGTCACCAGAATGGCCAGCATCAGGATCGACGCCCAGAAAGCCGAGAGGCTCGGCGACAGGCGCTCGACCACGAGACACCAGATCAGCACGACCACCGGCAGCAGGTAATAGAGACCGGCCCGGATCGTCGGCTTCGGATCCGGGAGTTCGTTGATCTCGAACGAGGTTTCCAGTTCCGGCACCTTGGTCGCGTACCAGAGCAGCGCGACGTACGCGATGGCGATCATGACGCAGACCGCGTAAAGGGTCGCATCGCCGAAGACGTCCTTGGTCCAGCCGAGCCCGTAATAAAGGATCGCGCTCAACGCCGCCATGCCGAGGAACGTGCCGCCGAAGCCGATCAACTGTCCAACGAACGTCGGCACGTGCCGGCGCGGCAGACCCTTGAGGTTGGCCTTAAGCGCTTCGAGGTGAACGATGTAGACCAGCGCGATGTAGGAAATCATCGCCGGCAGGAAAGCGTGCTTGATCACTTCGACGTACGAGATACCGACGTATTCCACCATCAGGAACGCGACCGCGCCCATGACCGGCGGCGTCAACTGGCCGTTGGTGGAGGACGCCACTTCGACGGCGCCTGCCTTTTCGGCCGTGAAACCGACCTTCTTCATCAGCGGGATCGTGAACGTGCCCGTCGTCACCACGTTGGCGATGGCTGACCCGGAGACAAGCCCCGTCAGCGCGGACGACACCACGGCCGCCTTGGCCGGACCGCCGCGCATGTGGCCCATCAGGGCGAACGCAACGCGGATGAAGTAGTTCCCGGCGCCGGCCTTCTCGAGCAGCGAGCCGAACAGCACGAACAGGAACACGAGACCCGTCGACACACCCAGCGCGACACCGAACATGCCTTCGGTGGTCAGGTAGTAGTGCGACATCGCCTTGGCGGTCGATGCGCCCTTCCAGCTGATCATGTCGGGCGCCATATCGCCGAAGAAGGTGTATAGCAGGAACACCGCGGCGACGATCATCAACGGGGGCCCAAGGGCGCGCCGCGTTGCTTCGAGGACCAGGATCAGGCCGACCCAGGACACGACCAGGTCGGTCGTCGTCGGCAGGCCCGGCCGGTCCGCCAGCTGGTTATAGAAAAGGAACAGATAACCGGCGGCGAACGCACCGACCAGCGACGCGATCCAGTCCTGGATCGGAATGTAGTCGCGGGGCGAGCTCTTGAGCGTCGGATACGCGGTGAAAGCAAGGAATACCGCAAACGCCAGGTGGATCGAGCGGGCCTCGGTGGAATTGAACAGACCGATATTGAGAATGTACGGCAGCGGCGAGGCGTACCAGAGCTGGAACAGCGACCACGCCAACGGCACACCCCACAAGACTTTCGCCGGTATACCGGTCGGATTGCGCCCGCCGGTATCGGAGTCGGCTATCATTTCCTGGAGCCTGTCCTGGTCCGGCGTGAATTCCTTGCTTTGCTCGCTCATTCGGTCCCCCTGCGCTTAATGACCTTCTTATTGATGCAAATACCGGGTCTTCAAATGACCTCGTCGAAAAATCGAATAACCAATACGGAAAGCGAGAAACCGGGGGAGTAAATATCTCCCCCGGTTCGCGTCGGCTTACATCCAGCCGCGTTCCTTGTAGTACTTCATCGCACCACCGTGGAGCGGTGCCGAAAGCGCGTCCTTGATCATCTCGGACTCCTTGAGATGACCGAACGCCGGGTGCAGCTTCTTGAACTGATCGAAGTTGTCGAAGACCGCTTTCACGACGTAATAGACCGTGTCGTCGGCAGCTTTCGTCGAGCTGACGAAGGTGGCACCGACACCGAACGTCTTAATGTCGTCCGGGTTGCCGTTGTACATACCGCCCGGAATGGTCGCATAGCGGTAGAACGGGTTGTCGGCAACGAGCTTGGCAATGGCCGCATTGTCGGTGTGCGCGAAAACGACGTCACACGTGGTGGCCGCTTCCTTGTTCAGCGCCGACGGGTTACCGACGAGCCAGAAGAACGCATCGATCTTGTTGTCGCAAAGCGCCGACGGCGTTTCCGACGACTTCATCTGCGCAGCCAGCTTCAGATCGTCATTGGTTTTGCCCATGGCGCTCCACATGACGTTCCACGTCGCTTCGGTACCGGAACCCGGGTTGCCGATGTTGACGCGCTTGCCGACAAGATCGTCGACGGTCTTGATGCCACTGTCCTTGCGGGCAACGATCGAGACCGGCTCGGCGTGGACCGAGAACACCGCGCGGAGTTCCTTGAACGGACCCTGATCTTCGAACTTGGAGGTCCCGTTGTATGCGTGATACTGCCAGTCGGACTGGGCCACGCCCATGTCCAGCTCGCCGGCGCGGATGGTGTTGATGTTGTAGACCGAACCGCCGGTCGATTCCGCCGAGCAGCGGATACCGTGTTCCTTGCGGGTCTTGTTCACCAGACGGCAGATCGACTGACCCGTCGGATAGTAAACGCCCGTCACACCACCGGTACCGATGGTGATGAACTTCTGCGCCGCGTCGGCCGTGCCGACGGCGAACGTAAGGCCGACAACGGCAGCGCTCACCGCCAGAGTTTTCTTGAAGTGCATATGACTCCTCCTTGAGATTTTGATCTAGTTAAGCTCTCCAAATCACTTAAGGCACAAACGGCAGAAATCCCTCCCTTGCCGTCAATGCCAAATGACGGACGGCCCAATAGACCGACCTTGAAACAGCCGGGTCAAATCCCCGGCCATCCGTTCGTCGCTTGTCCCAGCAAGAGGATTGGCCAACGAGCGAATTCCTTGAAAAACAGCTTTGTCGGAGGATCGCAGAAACAGGTTCGGCGCATGGCCGAACGTCGCGTCTTCCTCTGTGTTTAGTCTCCCTGACGCGGTCATTTTATTCCCGTCCGTCATTATTGAGAAAAAGTGTAGCATAGCATCGGTCCGGTGCAAGACAGGGGTTCCGAGCCAAAATTCTCTTTTCAGGTCAATGACCTATCTCGGCAAGAGAGGTGTCCACCGCGTGCCCCAGCTTGTCCACGAGCTCGTCCAGTTGTGCATTTGTGATAATAAACGGCGGTGCGATCAGGATGTGATCGCCGCGCACGCCGTCCGCCGTCGCACCGCCCGGATAGCAGACCAGGCCGGCCTCGAACGCATGTTTCTTGATCCGCGCATGCAGCTTTTGCGCAGGATCGAACGTTTCCTTCGACGCCCGGTCCCTGACCAGTTCGACACCCTGAAACAGGCCGCGTCCACGAATGTCGCCGACGTGCGCGTGATTGCCGAAGCGCTCGTGCAGCTTGTCGACCAGGGCATTGCCCTGGGTTTTGACCGCATCGAGCAGATTGTGGCTGTCGATCTTTTTCTGCACCGCGAGCGCGCCTGCGCAGGCCGTCGGGTGCCCCATGTACGTATGGCCGTGCTGAAACGCGCCCGAGCCATTGATAAAGGCATCGTAGATCTTGTCGGTGACCATGGTTGCGCCGATCGGCTGATAGCCGGCGCCCAATCCCTTGGCGATGCAGACGATGTCCGGCACCACGCCGTCCTGCTCGCAGGCGAACAGCGTGCCGGTGCGGCCCATGCCGCTCATGACCTCGTCGAGGATCATGACGACACCGTGTTTGTCGCAAATCTCGCGGATGCGCTTGTAATAACCCTTCACCGGCGGGATCACGCCGGCCGTCGCGCCGCCCACGGTCTCGGCGATGAATGCGGAGACGTTCTCGGGGCCGAGGCGCTCGATCTCTGCCTCAAGTTCGTTCGCCACACGAAGCCCGTATTCCTCGTCGCTCTCGTCGTCGCGTTTGTCCCTATAGGCGTAACAAGGCGCGATCAGCGAGGTTTCCACCAGCAACGGCGCGTACGGTTCGCGCCGCCAGACGTTGCCGCCGACGGCGAGCGCACCCAGCGTATTGCCATGATAGCTCTGGCGCCGGGCGATATAGCGCGCACGCTTGGGCTCACCACGCTCCAGGTGATACTGCCGCGCCATCTTCAGCGCCGCCTCGACCGCTTCCGATCCGCCGGAAAGGAAGTAAACGGCCCGCATCCCGGCGTTTTCGTCTTTCGGACCGCGCTCGACCAGATAGTCCGCCAGTTCCTCTGCCGGACCCGACGTGAAGAAGCCGGTATGCGCAAACGCGATCTCGTCCAGCTGCGCCTTGATCGCCGCGATCACGTCCGGGTCGGAATGGCCGAGGCAAGACACGGCCGCGCCGCCGGAACCGTCCAGATAGCGTTTCCCTTCGCTATCGATGACGTAGATGCCGTCACCTTTAACGGCTTTCGGTAACACCGATTTCGGCGCCCTGTGGAACACATGTGTTTCGGATGACATAGACAGGGCCTCCCAACCCGGCGTACGCATCAGCAAGCGAACCATGTTTACCTTGGCCTTGCAACTCTGCATCCGACACTCGGCGATTGCAGAGCGACCACCCCGTGCTAGGATGCGGCAACTTTACTGGAGGGGTGAATGGACCTGAAAGAGCATATCCGGGGCGTGCCCGATTTCCCGAAACCGGGGATTCTTTTTTATGATATATCCACGTTGCTTGCGCATCCGGATGCATGGCAGGTCGCGCTCGGACGCCTCGCGCGGATCGTCTCACAGCACAAACCCGATATCCTGGCAGGGATCGAGTCCCGCGGATTTCTGGTCGCGGCGCCGCTCGCTGCCAAGCTCGGTCTCGGCTTCTGCATGGTCAGGAAGCCGGGCAAATTGCCGGGCGACGTAATCAGCCACGAGTACGAGCTCGAATACGGCTCCGATACGATCCAGATCCAGTCCGACGCCGTGGCGCCGGGCCAGCGCGTCGTCGTTCTGGACGATCTGCTGGCAACCGGCGGTACGCTCGGCGCATCACTGGCGCTGTTCGACAAGATCGGCGCCAAGGTCGTCGGTGCCGCCTGCATCATCGAACTGACGTTCCTCGGCGGACGCGACAAGATCGGTGTGCCGTTCGACGCCCTGATACAGTACGACGATTAGACATGACCGATACAGCGACCTGGGATGTTCTCGACCGCCGCGCCATCGACGACCTCGTCGGTGACGGCGGTGCCGAGCGCGTGCTGGGGGCGCTGATGAGCGACACGCCGTCGCCCGAGGATCGCGCCCGGCAGATGGCGGCACTCGCCGTCTCCGGCGATATCTCGAAACTCAAGGCGGAAACCCACGCCCTCCAGACGTGGGCGGAGAAGCACGGTCTCAAGCGGCTCGGCAACATGCTGATCGAGCTGGACCGTGTTCTGGCACTGCCGGCACGGGGCCAGGCGATCCTGCAGGCACAGGCGCTGACACGCCTGATCCAGCGTACGCTCGATGAAGACATCAAGGCATTCAAGCGCGCGGTTGCCAGCGGCTGAAAACACTTCACCTCATTTCCCGGAGTCGCGCGGCAGCGAGGTATCCGGGACCCATTCCGACATACAACCATACCGCAGACATAGGTCCCGGGTCGTCGCGGCGGACCCCGCCCCGCCCGGGAAACAGCAGCTATTAATTCTCGCGTTCCGTCGCCAGCTTCACCGCTTTCTTGATCACGGTCGGCAACGCATGACCCGGAAAATCCACCGGCCGCACCCAGAACCCGTCTGCGTTAGCGCCGGACCGGCTTTTGCCGACTAGAAGCCGGATCGTCAGGCGGAAATGGGTGAACACGTGCACCGCCTCGCCGTCCGCCGTCCGCCAGTCGAGATCAAGCGGCTGATGCGCCGAAATTTCCGTTTCGTCGGGCCAGTCTCCTTCCCGCCACGGCGTCGACGGCAGTTCGGTCATGCCGCCGAGAAGACCTTGCTCCGGACGCTTCCTGAGCAGCACCTCGCCTCTCGGGTTCTCGACCCAGAACATCACGCAGGACCGTTCCGGCCGCGCCTTTTTCTTCGCCCGTGCGGGCAGCTGTTCCGGCGCCCCCGCCTGCTTCGCGTCGCAATAATCGGCCAATGGACACAGCAGGCACTTCGGCGACCTGGGCGTGCACACCGTCGCACCGAGATCCATCATCGCCTGGGCGAAATCGCCGGGCCGGTGATCACCGGTAAACACTGCCGCTTGTTCGGCGATGTCAGCCTTGCCCGCGGGCAACGGCGTTTCGATGTTGAACAGCCTGGCCGTGACCCGCTCGATATTGCCATCAACCGGCATGGCGGCACGGTCGAAGGCGATGGCGGCGATGGCGTTGGCCGTGTAGGGACCGATTCCCGGGAGTTTAAGCAGACCTTCGACCGTATCCGGGAACCGGCCCGCATGCTCTTCGGCAACCACGCGGGCGCACTTGTGCAGGTTCCGCGCCCGCGCGTAATAGCCGAGCCCCTGCCACGCCACCAGCACATCGTCCAGGTCCGCCGCCGCCAGCGCCGTCACATCGGGCCAGCGCGCCATAAATTCGCCAAAATAGCCACCGACCGTGGCGACAGTGGTCTGCTGCAGCATGATCTCCGACAGCCAGACCTTGTAGGGATCGGGCGTTTCGCCCGGCCCGGCGCGCCACGGCAGATCGCGGCGGTGCGCATCGTACCAGTCGAGGAGTGCCGTGCGGATATGATGGGTGTCGGTCATCACTATAATATAACGTTGAACCTGCACACGCCGGATGCGTGCCGGCGCAGTACACAAGATCGCGAGGGCCGCTGCAATCTCTTGCCCCGCGGCATGCACGACCTTACCATCCGCCCCCTAAGCGTCCAGCGACACTGCTGATATCAGGACACCGGACCCCGCATGGCACATTCACCGACGAATTCAGGCTACGAGACGGCACGCCGCGCGCGCAGCCAGCCGATCAGCCGGGTAGTGTCGGGACTGACCCGCAAGGCGCTCGACAAGCGCGGCTTCGTCGACGCCGCCATCGTCAACGAATGGCAGACCATTGCCGGGGAACTGATCGGCGCGCACAGCCTGCCCGACCGTATCCGCTTCCCGCGCGACCGCTCGCAGCCCGGCACCCTTTATCTGCTGCTCGAGAACGGCGCGCTGGCGACAGAGGTGATGCATTTCCAGCCGATCCTGCTGGAACGCATCAACCGTTTCTTCGGCTTCCGTGCCGTCGGCGACATCAAAATCATCCATGGCCCGCTGCCGAAGCGCGGCACCCAGAAGCGCCCGCCGCTGCCGACGATCCGACCGGAACGGCGCGACGAGATTGAACAGAGCCTCGCCAGTGTCGGCGACGAAGAACTTCGGGACGCGCTGACGCGGCTCGGTGAGCACGTCGCCCGGCGCCGTCAGGCTGACAAGTGATCCTTACAGAATGGAGCCCTCCTCATGCTGATTTCCCGCCGCACGTTTTCCGCTCTCGGCCTCGCCGCCGCCGCCGCACCGGCGTTCCCGTTGACCGCCGCCGCCAAGATCGTCGGCACCGAAGAGGCCTTGACGGAACTCGTCATCGGCAAGGACGACGCGCCGGTCGAGGTGATCGAATATGCGTCGCTCGCCTGCCCGGCGTGCCTGCACTTCCACGAAAACGTCTATCCCGAAATCAAGGCCGAGTTCATCGATACCGGCAAGGTGAAGTTTATCTATCGCGATTTTCCGACCAACACCCCGGCACTCGCCGCCGCCATGATCGCACGTTGCGCCGGCCCGAGCCGTCACGAGGG
The DNA here is from genome assembly GCA_965262415.1 of Rhodospirillales bacterium. Classification (GTDB taxonomy): domain Bacteria; phylum Pseudomonadota; class Alphaproteobacteria; order Rhodospirillales; family Casp-alpha2; genus UBA4479. The sequence goes on from OZ253533.1 coordinate 1,939,039, forward strand.
CATGGTCGACATTTTCTTCGACACGCAGGGCCAGTGGGGCCGCGCCGAAAACCCGCTGCAGGCGCTGACGATGGTGGCGCGGATGGCTGGTCTCGGCCCGAGCGACGTCGACCAGTGCCTCAAGAATTCGGACCTGATGAACGGCATCAACACGCAGGCCCAGAAGGCGCACGAGGAAATGGGCGTCAAGGCGACGCCGACGCTGTTCGTCAATGGCGAGGTGGTCGAAAAGGCGCTGGAACCCGGCGTCTTGAAGAAAGCCATCGAAAAGGCGCTGAAAGGCACCTGACCGCCCGGCCCCGGCGCCCGCATCCGTCTGGAGAGGGCCTTTCGGCCCTCGACTTATCCCCAGATTCCCGGTGGATTTGATTCGACTCGCGCGCCGAACCGCACTTATAGTCCCACCATATGTTGTGTAAATATGACAAAAAGACGCCATATTTACATAAAATGGGGTATAGTCAGGGCCTTAGGCTGAATGCTTAGGGTCCAGCCGGCCAGGTTTTGGGAGCTATAACGAGCGTGCTGCACTTCAAAAAGTTGCGCCTGAGTGGTTTCAAATCGTTCGTCGAACCGACGACGCTGGATATCGATGCCGGCCTGACCGGGGTCGTCGGCCCCAACGGCTGCGGCAAGTCAAACCTTGTCGAGGCGTTGAAATGGGTGATGGGCGAAACGTCGGCCAAGCAGATGCGCGGCGGCGAGATGGACGACGTCATCTTCTCCGGCACCGACCGCCGCCCGCCGAGAAACGTGGCCGAGGTGGTGCTGACCCTCGACAACGCCATGAAAGGTGCGCCGGTCCAGTTCGGCGAAGGCGACGACCTCGAAATCGCGCGCCGGATCGAACGCGAGAAGGGCTCCCTCTACAAGATCAACGGTGCCGACGTGCGCGCCCGCGACGTGCAGTTGCTGTTCGCCGACCAGGGCAGCGGCTCGCGTTCCACCGCGCTGGTCAGCCAGGGCAAGATCGGCGCCGTCATCGCCGCCAAGCCGACCGAGCGCCGCCTTCTGCTGGAAGAAGCCGCCGGTATCCGCGGCCTGCATTCACGCCGCCACGAAGCGGAACTTCGCCTCAAGGGTGCGGAGACCAACCTTGAGCGCCTCGACGATATTCTGGTGACGCTGGAAACGCAGATGAACGGCCTCAAGAAACAGGCCCGCCAGGCGACCCGGTACCGCAACCTGTCCGATCTGATCCGCACCGCCGAGGCGACGCTGTTCTACCTGCGCTGGACCACGGCGGAGAGCGATCTCGAGCAGTACCGCATGCGCTTGTCCGAGGTCGAGGCCGAGGTCAACCGGCTTGGCGTCATCGTCGGCGAGGCCGGCACCGAACAGGCGGAAGCCGCCGCCGACATTCCGGCGCTTCGCGACACCGAAGCCGCGGCGGCTGCCGCGCTGCAGCGGCTCATGATCGCGCGCGACGGTCTCGATGAGGAAGAGCAGAGGATCGAGGCACAGGCCAACGATACCCGCAGCCGGATCGAGGAGACGATCGCCGACACGACACGCGAGCAGTCGCTGATTTCCGATGCCGTGGCGGCGCATACCCGCCTTGCCGAAGAGCACGCCGGCATCATCGCCGCGCGCGAGGGCGAAGAGGAAAACCGCGCCAAGGCACAGGACGACCTGTCGGCCGCCGGTACCGCCGTCGAGGCGCACGAAGGCGAACTTTCCGGGCTGACGCAGCGCGTCGCCGACACCGAGGCGCGGCGCGGCTCGCTCGAACGCCGGCTCGACGAACTGACCAACCGCCAGACCCGCCTCGGCGGCCGGCTGGACGAACTGCGCGCCGAGCGCGCCCGGCTCGAAGCCGACGCGCCGGAAGCGGACGCCATGGCCGACGCGGAGAACGACGTCGCCCGTACGCAGGATGCCGTCGCCGATGCCGGCGCGGTACTGGAAAGCGCCGAGCAGGCGCATAAACAGGCGGAAGCCGAGCGCGAACAGCTGCGCGCCACGCTGAACGAAGCCCGTGATGCGGCGACCAAGCTGCAGGCGGAGCGGGAAGCGCTGACCAAGCTTCTCGACACCGGCGACCCGGACATGTTCCCGCCGCTGATCGACGCCGTTTCCGTCGAACCCGGTTTCGAGGTTGCCCTTGGCACCGCCCTCGGCGACGAGATCGAAGCCCCCATCGACGAAGCCGCCGCCATTCACTGGCGCGCGCTGCCGCCGATGACGGATGCCCCTGCGCTGCCCTCGGGGGCGACACCCTTGAGCCAGTGGGTGCAGGCACCGCCCGCCCTCGCGCGGCGCCTTTCACAGATCGGCGTCGTCGACACGGTCGATGCGGCCCGCAACCTGATCCATCAGCTGCGGCCCGGCCAGCGGCTTGTCACCCGCGATGGCGCGCTTGTCCGCTGGGACGGCTACACCGTCGGCACCGGCGCCACCACATCCGCCGCGCGCCGGCTTGAGCAGCGCAACCGGCTGCGCGAGGTCGAGGATCAGGCAATCGGCGCCAACCAGCGTCTTTCCGCGGCCGACGCCGCGTTCGAACGCGCCCGCGAGGCGGTCGATGCCCGAAACGAGGCCGTGCAGACGGCTCGCGACGGCCTGCGACACGCCGAGACCGCACTTTCCGAAGCGCGCGACGTGCTCGCTGCGATCAAGGAGAAGATGGCCGCACACGGTTCCAAGCTGGCGGCCATCGGTGATCAGATCACGAGCGTCGAAAGCGACCTCGGCGAAGTGACGGGTCAGGTCGAAGAAGGCCGTGGCGAACTGGCGGCGCTGCCCAGTGTCGACGAAGACCGCGCCCGGATCGAAACGCTCCGCGAAGAACTGAACGAACGCCGCTCGCACCTGATGGAGTGCCGCGCCCGGCACGACGAGATCGAACGCATGGCGCGCGAGCGCAGCCAGCGACTTGAGGCGATTACCCGCGAGACGCAGAGCTGGGGCGACCGCAAGCAGGCCTCCGAAGCCCGTCTTGAGGAACTGACCACGCGCCGTGCCGAGCTTGAAACGGTGCGCGAAGAACTGGCGCAGAAACCGGCGGCGCTCAACGAAAAGCGCCAGGCGCTGCTGAGCGAGATCGAAACCGCCGAACAGAACCGCCGCGATGCCGCCGACAAGCTGCAGATCGCGGAAACCCGTCTTGCCGAGGCCGACAAGCGGCTGCGCACCGTCGAAGCCGATATGGCCCGTGCCCGCGAAAACCGCGTCCGCGCCGAAGGCAGCGTCGAGCAGGCGCTGCAGACCTGCCACTCGATCGCCGAACGCGTCGACGACCGGCTTGAATGCCGTCCGGATCAACTGTTCGAGATTGCCGGGCTCGATCCGGAAAAGCCGCTGCCCGAACTGGAAGCGACTGAACGCAAGGTCGAACGCCTGCAGCGCGAGCGCGAGACCATGGGACCGGTGAACCTGCGTGCCGAACAGGAAATGCGCGAGCTTGAGGAACAGATCGAAACCCTCAACGTTGAACGCGAGGACCTGATCAAGGCCATCGACAAGCTGCGCCGCGGCATCTCGGAACTGAACCGCGAAGGCCGCCAGCGCCTGCTGCAATCATTCGAGGAAGTGAACGAGCACTTCCAGGAACTGTTCCAGAAACTGTTCGGCGGCGGTCATGCGCACCTTGAGCTGACCGAGGCCGACGATCCGCTCGATGCCGGCCTCGAGATCATGGCCTCGCCGCCGGGCAAGAAACTGCAGAACCTGACCCTGCTGTCGGGCGGTGAGCAGGCATTGACCGCGCTGTCGCTGCTGTTCGCGGTGTTCCTGACGAACCCGTCGCCGATCTGCGTGCTCGACGAGGTCGACGCGCCGCTCGATGACGCCAACGTCGACCGTTTCTGCGCCATGCTGGAGCACATGTCGAAGCAGGAAAGCACGCGCTTCCTCGTCATCACGCACCACCGCATGACGATGGCCCGTATGGACCGCCTATACGGCGTCACCATGTCGGAACGCGGCGTCTCGCAACTGGTCTCCGTCGACCTGCAGCAGGCCGAGGAAATCCGCGAGTCGGCTTAAAAGCCTCGGAAACGCGTCTAATATGGCGTCACCCTGAACTCGATTCAGGGTCCATATTCCCGAACAACCACCGTGCCGGGTTTGCATGGGTCCTGAACCAAGTTCAGGACGACGGTGCGTCTGTGGGATCTATTTTCGCGTTTTAGTTTAGCTTCGTATATGCTTTCAACGCTGTAACCAATATCGCAACATCAGTATCTACGATTGCCCGATGAGTGAACCAAACAAGGGGAATAGCTTGGACTCCTCGGCGTTTTATTACCGGGAACGCAATTGGAGCATTTTCAATTGGAGACTGTTTTCGCTCAGCGATCAGGAAATCGCAGACGATCGCAGCAAGTACATATCGCTGATTTCGCTCGGGATTAGCGCTTCGTCCATTTGGTGTGGGTCAGCATTCCTCGCGTGCATCATTACGGGGATCATGTATGTGTTGTTTAAGGGCGGACACGTGGAGATATCGCACGCCTCATTAATCGATCTAACAAGTAACATTCAGGCGTTCATCGGATGCGAAGATTCTTCGAACGCGATTGGGGCAAATACAAACGATCCTGATACATTGCACATAAGGTTACTTAACACCTTCTCGATATACGCCACCAACCTCCTGCTATTGAGTATTTTCTTACCAAGATTCATTGCCGCGTTTCTCGCATTCCTCCGGGTTCCCGCAATCACACATATTGTTGGGCAACGGTCTCCTGACGAAATTCCAAAAGTCCCGCTGGCTAGTTCATTCGGCGGGAATATGCATTTCCTGGGCCGCCGCCATTGGTTCAACATGCTTTATGCACTGGTTTCGTCGGTGATTTGCTTTTTCTGTTTGAGCTTTGAAGTTCAACAGGCTTGTACCAAGCTCATGTATGGCGAGCCGCTGTGGGGATCTTTCGATTGGGTGCTCGCTGCGTTTTTAGGCGCGTCAGTTCCGATAGCGATCGTCGCCTGTGGTGCCACCGGTGCCGGATTGCTGATTGGCTACATCAGGCACGCCTACTTGCTAGCTGCATCGAAGTTCCAGGAATCGGCATAAATGCCCCCTCACCCGGCGCTTGCCATGCTTCGAGACGGGCGCGTTGCGCCCTCCTCAGCATGAGGAATTTGTTCTTGCCTCATCCTGAGGAGCGCGAAGCGCATCTCGAAGGATGGGGATGTAGAAACGGCGAATCTCGCACCCGCGAAAACAGGGCTTGCGGGGCCGGGTTATTTTGCTACAACACCCCGGACTTATGGACGGGAAACGGGGTGGCATAGTCCATTTTTTGAGGCGGCACGCCGCTTCGGGGGACACCAGATGGCATCCGACGACAACACCGGCCAGGGGCCGTCAGGGGACCTCGACAGTTTCGGGAAAAGGCTTAAAAAAGCCCGCGAAACCGAGGAATCCAGGCGCCTGTGGAAAAAGCAGCTAAATAGGCCGCCACAGACGGCTCTAGGGCTTGCTTTTCGGGTGTCTGTCGAGTTAGTTTCCGCCGTGGCCGTGGGGCTGGCCATTGGCTGGGCCCTGGACGAGTGGCTGGGTACGCGTCCCTGGGTCATGGTGGTGTTCATCGTTTTGGGGTTCACCGCCGGTGTCATGAACGTTTATCGCATGGCTTCTGGTATGGGTAATACCATGGGCTATAGAGAAAAAGACGACGCGCCCGGATCCGAAGTGTCCGCGGCGCCCGAGGAAGGGAAAGATCGAGGTGGCTGAGGGACAATCCCCGCTCGCACAGTTCGAGATTAAGACGCTCGTGGACATCAATGTCGCGGGCATCGACGCATCCTTTACCAATTCATCGCTGTTCATGGTGCTGACGGTCCTGACCGTCACCCTGTTCCTGGTCGGCGGCATGCGCAAAAGCGCGCTGGTACCGGGACGCTGGCAATCGATGGCGGAACTGAGTTACGTCTTCATCGCCAACATGCTGAAAGACACGGTGGGCAGCGAAGGCCGCCCTTACTTCCCGTTCGTCTTCACGATTTTCATGTTCGTGCTGGTCGGCAACATGTGGGGCATGATGCCCTACTCGTTCACCTTCACGAGCCACATCGCCGTCACCTTTGCGATGGCGTTCTTCATTTTCATCGGCGTGACCCTGATCGCCATTGCCAAGCACAAGCTGCACTTCCTGGCCTTCTTCATGCCGCCGGGCGTGCCGATGTACATGGCGCCGCTGCTGGTCCCGATTGAAATCATTTCCTACCTGTCGCGCCCGATCAGCCTGAGCGTCCGACTGTTCGCCAACATGCTGGCCGGTCACACGCTGCTGAAGGTGTTCGCCGGCTTCATCATCTCGCTCGGCATCGCCGCGGGCTGGCTGCCGTTTGCGTTCGTCGTCGCGCTGACGGGCCTCGAATTCGTGATCGCCTTCCTGCAGGCGTTCGTGTTCACCATTCTGACGTGTCTCTATCTCAACGATGCACTGCATCTGCACTGAGTCACACAGATAATCCTGATTAACTGTTGAACTAAACCTAGAAAGGATCTGACCCATGGAACTTGAAGCTGCAAAGCTCCTCGGTGCCGGCCTCGCCGTTATCGGCGTTATCGGTTCCGGTATCGGTATCGGTAACATCTTTGCTTCGTTCATCCAGGCCGTTGGCCGCAACCCGTCCGCACAGGGCGCGGTGTTCCCGATGACGATGCTGGGCTTCGCGCTCGTCGAAGCTATCGCGCTCTTCGCGCTGGTTATCGCACTGGTCATTCTGTTCGGTTGATTTCCGGGGGACTTTCAAGTCCCCTGCGGAATCCGCCGCTTGAAGCGGGGATGTCATGCCTCAGTTAGACGTCACCACATTTGCACCGCAACTGGTCTGGCTCGCGATCACATTCGCAGCGATGTTCATCATCATGTGGAAAATCGCGGTGCCGAAGATCTCCGACGCGCTGGAAACCCGGCAGATGCGGCTGGAAGACAATCTGAAGAAGGCCGAGGACCTGCAACGCGAAGCGGAAGCAACGCTTGCATCGTATGAAAAGGCCCTCGCCGACGCGCGTGCCCAGGCACACGACGATATTCAGAAGATCCAGCAGCAGCTCCAGGAAGCCGCCGCCAAGGAAGAAGCGGAACTGTCGGACAAACTCGATGCCCGTATCGCCGAGAGCGAGAAGGCCATCGCCGCCGAGGTGGAGAAAGCGATGGAGAGCGTCCGTGACGTTGCCATCGATGTCGCTGCCGACGCGGTCGAGAAACTGACCGGTGAAGCGCCTGCGGGCGGCAAGGTCGAAGGCGCTGTCGACAGCGTCCTCAAGGCCTGAGGGAGGACGATATGTTTAATGATCCGACTTTCTGGACCGCCGTTGCCGTCGTCCTGTTCATCGCTCTGATTGCCAAACCGGTCTCCAAGATGGCGACCAAGGCGCTCGACGAGCGTGCCGACAAGATCAAGGCCGAGCTGGACGAAGCCGAGCGGCTGCGCAACGAAGCGCAGGACCTCCTGGCCCAGTACCAGCGCAAACAGCGTGACGCCGCAAACGAGGCGGAAGCCATCATCCAGCATGCCAAGGATGAAGCCGAACGTATGGACCGCGAGGGCCGCGAACGGTTGAAGGCATCGCTGGAACGCCGCGAAAAGCTTGCCATGGACCGGATCCAGATGGCCGAGCAGCACGCCATCGAACGGGTCCGTGCCCGTGCCGTGGACGTCGCTATCGCCGCCACCGGCCAGATGCTGGCCGACAGCCTGAGTGCCGACAAGGCCGATGCGCTGATCGACGATGCGATCACTCAACTGCCGGGCCGCCTGCACTGATCTTTCAGTCGGGGCGAATCCGAAACTGTTTTAAAGAGGGAGGCTCACCAGCCTCCCTTTTTTGTGCCTCTTTTCCCGGGCGCTACGCGAGCCCTTCTCATCGGGATTGGCGGCGCGTATAAGTAGCTATGGAAATTCGCATCCTGAGCACCGCCGCCTTCGTCGCGGCCATCACCCTCTCCGGCCAGGCACTGGCACAGGCACCATTCAACGGCGAAGTGCTCGTCGCGCCTGCACCGCCGAACTGGAGCGGCGGCGCGCCCGAGAGGACCGAGACGGGCATCCGGCGCGAATGGCGGCGCGGTTTCGCGACCGAAAACGGCGTCATCGAACGCGTCGTCATTACGCGCAGCGAAAACAAGAAGGATCGTGTCGTGCTGCTGGCCGCCCGCGAGCTGTCCAAGGCGATGACCGCCGGATGCGCCAAGCCGACGATTTCCGAGATCAAGCGCGACAAAGCCCAGATCGGCACCACGGCGTCGTTCACCGCGCAGTGCAAGTCGGTCAAGGATACGCCGGCGGATACGTCGCTGTTCGCGATCGGCAAGGTCTATATCGGCGATTTCTACACGTTCGCCGTACGCCGCATCTGGATCGGCCATAAGGACGATCCCGGCAGTCCGGCGAATTCGCCGCGTACCGGAGAGCAATGGGCCACGTATTTTTCCCGGATATCGGTCTGCAACACGCTGACCAGCGCATGCGACCCGGCGAAAGCCGAGATCATTCACGCCCATCCCCGCTTCACCACCATGCGGGCGCTGCCTGTCTCGGCCAAGCCCGTGGTGTCCGTGGCGGACGCACTCAAGGCCGGGCGCAAGCTGGGCGATCTCACCGGCCGTGCCGAGGCGTGCGGCGAGGATGTGGAGCCGCTGACAAGCAAGATCGAGCGGATGTTCGCACATGTGACGTCCAACGATCAGGAGTCTTCGACGGCAGTGAAGGCATTCAACGTGGCACGTGACAAAGGCGCGAAAGCACAGGACGCAAAGGCCAAGGAGTCCTGCGGCGAAGTGCTGCGCACCTTCCGCCAGCACCCGAGCCGCGTCGGCGCGTTCTACCGGTATATCGAACAGTTTCTCTAGGCGCTCAATGACGGACGACATCAAGATCATCGAAGCGGCAGGCACGCCCGGCGAGATGGGACGCCAGATCGGTGCGGCGGTCGCCGATTCGTTTAACGCGGCAGTGACGCTCAACCACGAGTTCCGCCTGATCCAGAAGCAGTTCGCGGGAAGCGATTACCTGAGAGCGCTTCGTGACGCGGCGGGGACCCACTATCCGCGCCATATGACCGAGCTCGAAGGCATGGCCGAGGCAATCGGCACGGATACCGAGACCCTGTTTCTGTGGAACTGCCGGGGCGATCTCCGGCTTCCGCCGGAAACGGCACAGGCCCGGCTGGACGCCATGCATGATGCCTGCACGACGGTCATCTCGGCCGGTGACTTCGCGTCCGGCGTGCCCGCCATGATCGCCCACAACGAGGACGGCTCTGGCGATTTCATGGCGCACCGTTACTGGCTGCGCGCCCGCCCCGACGACGCCCCGGCGTTCGAGAGCTATCTTTATCCCGGCATGCTCGCCGGGCACAGTGTTGCTGTCACGGACGCGGGCCTCGTGCAAACGATCAACAACATTCGCGCCGACGACCTGAAACCCGGCATCCCGCGGCATTTCGTCTGCCGCGCCATCCTTGAGGCCGAGAGCATCCCGGATGTTATCGAGCACCTCCGGCGCCCGGACCGCGCCTCGGGCTTTCACCATGCCATCGGCATGAAAGGCGTCGAGCAGCCGATGTCCATCGAGGCACCGGCATCGACAAGCGTGATTCGGATGGTGGATACCGCAACCGGACACGCCAATCATCTTCTGGACGATCATTTCGCTTCGCTGACACAAACCGTCACCGCATCGTCCGACTACCGCCAGCACGCCGTCGACGCGTATCTGGCCCAGGGCGGCGACCCCAAGCAGGCGGAGCGTATCCTTTTCCAGCGAGACGGCGACGGTGAGCAAAGCGTTCTGCGCCGCCCCGGTGACGGTGGCGACGATTACGGCTGCACGCTAGTGACCGCCATTTTCCGGGTCCATGCCGACCGCGTCGAGTGGACGGTCCATGCCGCACCGGACGAAATCGACGCGATCAGCGGTTCGTTCGCCTGAAGCCGAAACACACGGGACCGCCTGCAAGAACTTGCAGCCAGCCCGTATGTATTTCTGATTTTTGATTAGGCTCGTTATCCCGGGCCTCACGCCCCCACGAGGGCCGGGCAAACGAATCAGTGGGTGTTGTAGACCTTCAGAAGCTGAAGGAAGTTGGTCTTAACGTCGTCGTCCTCGATACGATCGAGTTCCTTCGCAAGTTGGAGTGCGCGACGCGAAATCTTTTCGTCGTCCGCCTTCTCGTCGCCGAGCCCTTCGAAGAAGAAGCTGACCGGCACGTCCAGTATTCCGCACATATCCCAGAGGCGGCTCGAACCGATACGGTTGGTGCCTTTTTCGTACTTCTGTACCTGCTGGAAGCTGATACCGAGACGTTCACCCAATTGGGTCTGCGTAAGGCCACGCATAATACGCACCTCTCTGAGGCGATGGCCGACATGAACGTCTGTTGGATGGGGCATTATATTGGTCCTCCTAAGGAGATAGTCTTCCTATTAATTTTACCGTTATACCAAACTGCGGAACGTGACGGCACGCACAATTCCATATAACCGGCTATTCGTAAAGCCCAAGTGCTATAAAAGTTGCATCTGCGGATCATCGCCATCGAGGATTTGCATCCATTCCTCTTCAGAGATGACCTTGACCTTTAGTTCCTCGGCTTTTTTTCGTTTCGAGCCGGCGCCCGGACCCGCAATAACGAGGTCCGTTTTCTTGGAGACGGAACCCGCGACCTTAGCGCCCAGTGCTTCGGCACGGGCCTTCGCTTCGCTGCGGCTCATGGCCTCCAAGTTGCCAGTAAAGACTAGGGTCTTCCCGCTGATCGCGGAATCCGTAATAGCCGCAGATTCGAAATCTTGTATCTCCAGTTCCGCTTCGAGCGCCTTCAGAACCTCAAGGTTGTGTTCCTCCTGGAAGAAGCCTCGAAGGTCGTCCGCCATCGACGGCCCAATCCCGTCGATGTCGACGAGGTCCGCATAGGCCTCCGAGCTCTCATCACCCGCTGCGGTCATCGCCAGGCGCCACTGATCGAGGCTGCCGTACCGGCTTGCGAGCAGCCGTGCCGTCGCCTGGCCGACCTGACGGATACCCAATGAATAGATAAATCGTGCCAATTCTATGGCACGGCGGTCTTCGATCGCCGCCAGCAGATTGTCCACCGACTTTTCACCCCAGCCTTCACGCGCCGCGATGTCGTCGCGTTTATCGCCGAGCCGGAATATATCGGCCGGCTGTTCCACGATCCCATCCTGCCAGAACGCCTCGATATGCTTGCCGCCGAACCCCTCGATATCGAATGCATCGCGCGATACGAAATGCTTCAGCCGCTCGACCGCCTGCGCCGGGCAAATCAATCCGCCGGTGCAGCGCCAGGCGGCCTGCCCCTCTTCACGGACGGCCAGGCTGCCGCATTCGGGACAGGTCTCGGGCATCTTGAAAGGCGGTGGTGCCGGTGTCGGACGTGCGGAAAGATCGACCTCCAGGACCTGAGGAATGACGTCACCGGCGCGCTGGATCAGTACCCGGTCACCGGGCCGAATATCCTTCTCGTGGATATAGTCTTCGTTGTGCAGCGTCGCCCGCTGCACGACGACGCCGCCGACGGTAATGGGCTCGAGATGCGCTACCGGCGTAAGCGTCCCGGTGCGCCCGACCTGGATGCCGATGTCTTGCACAATGGTCGTCGCTTTTTCCGCCGGGAACTTGTGCGCCGTTGCCCAGCGTGGCGCACGGCTGACGAAACCGAGACGCTGCTGCCAGTCGAGCCGGTTGACCTTGTAGACGACGCCGTCGATGTCGTAGTCGAGCGTCGCCCGGTCCGCACCCAGCTTCTCGTAAAGCGCCATCGTCTCGTCGAAGGTCCCGCAGACGGTCGCGTACGGGTTCACCGGGAAGCCCCACGACTTCAACCGGTCATAGAACGTCCATTGATCGGACCAGTCGATCGCGCCGCCGTAACCCTGTCCGTTGACACCGCTGACGTACCCCCACGCGTAGAGGAAAACCTTCAAAGGACGCGACGCGGTGACGGCAGGGTCCTTCTGGCGCAGCGAGCCTGCAGCGGCATTGCGCGGATTGGCGAAGACCTTTCCGCCGGCCTCGTCCTGGCGGTCGTTGAGCGCGAGGAAATCGGCTTTGGACATGTAGACCTCTCCGCGCACCTCGAGCTCGGCCGGCGCGTCCGTGATGCTCTCGGGGATTTCCGGCAGCGTGCGGAGGTTGGCCGTCACGTCCTCACCTTCACGCCCGTCGCCGCGCGTCGCGCCACGGACGAACTTGCCGTTTTCATAGCGCAACGATACCGACAGACCGTCGATCTTCGGTTCCGCGACGATCTCCACCGGCTCATCCGCACCGAGACTCAGGAAGCGCCTGATCCGCTCGTAAAACTCGGCCACGTCCTCCGCTGAGAAAGCATTGCCGAGGGACAGCATCGGCGGATTGTGCTGCACCTTGCCGAAGCCCTGTGCCGCAGCGGCACCGACCCGTTTCGACGGGCTGTCGTCGCGTACGAGATCGGGAAAGCGGGCCTCTATCTCGTCGTTGCGTTTCCGAAGTGCATCGTATTCGGCATCGGAAACCGTCGGCGCATCTTCCTGGTAATATGCGTCGTCATGCCGGGCGATCTCGCGCGCCAGCGTCTCCAATTCCACGGCGGCGTCAGGCTTGAAGAGCTTGTCGACCGGGATGGCGCGCAACTCGTTTTGCGTGCTCACGCGGCAGCCCCTTTCAGCAGGCTGTCGGCGGCGGCACGGGCTTCGCTGGTGACCGTCTCACCGGACAGCATCCGGGCAATTTCCTCTCGCCGCTCATCGCCCGAAAGCGGCACGACCTCGGTCCGCATGCCGTCGCCTTCGGTGCCCTTGCGCACATAAAGGTGCCGGCCCCCCTTCGCCGCGACCTGGGGCGAATGGGTAACGACGAATATCTGCGCAGCCGTGCCCAGGCGCTGCAGACGCTCGCCGACCGCTGCCGCGACGGCACCGCCGATGCCTGCATCGACCTCATCGAAAACAAGAACCGGGACGGGATCGGCCTCAGCCAGAACCACCTTGAGCGCCAGCATGAAACGCGCCAGTTCACCGCCGGATGCAATCTTGTTGAGCGGCCCGGGCTCGCTTCCCGGGTTGGTGGCGACACTGAACGCCACCCGGTCCACCCCGTGTGACGCCCACTTGTCCTCTCCCGCCGGGGTCACACCCGTTTCGAAGCGCGCCTGTCCGAGCTTGAGCGGGGCAAGTTCGTCGGCCATGGCCTGATCAAGGGTTCTCGCTGCCTTCTTGCGGGCCGCAGTCAATTTTCCGGCGGCATCCTCGTAGGTTCTTCTCGCCTTCGAAACTTCCGCTTCGAGGCGTTTGACGTTCGCGCCACCGGCATCCACGTCGGCGAGGTCCGCTACCAGTTTCGCCTGAACGGTGGCCAGCGCGTCCACCTCGCACCCGTGCTTGCGGGCCAGCGCACGCAGGGCGAACAGCCGCTCCTCGGCTTCTTCAAGGGCCTTGGGGTCGATATCCAGGTCCGCCTGCGCACGTTCGAGGAACCCCGCCGCATCAGCAGCCTCGCTGACCGCACGTTGCAGGGCGCCCAGTGTATCGTCGAGCAACCCGCCGGCCTTGGCCGCTGCACGTTCGATCTCGCCGAGCGCGCGTGCCAGCGTCTCCTCGGCGCCCCCGTCGCCCCCGATCGCCTCCACCGCATGCGTGATCGCCTCGGAGATCTGTTCGCCGTGCTGCAGCATGCGGCGTTGCTCGGAAAGCGCGGTTTCCTCGCCCGCGACGGGCGCGATCTTCTCCAATTCGTCGACGGCGTGGCGCAGAAAGTCCTCGTTCTCTCGCGCCATTCGCGCCGCCTCTTCGGCGGCCGACAGCGACGCCTGCATGCTCCTCAACGTTTCGTATGCCTGCGCCACGTCCGACACGAGACCGTCAAACCTGCCATAGGCATCGAGCAACGCACGGTGCCCGGCCGGATCCAGCAAGCGCTGGGTTTCGAACTGGCCGTGGATTTCCACCAGATGCTCGCCGATGTTCTTCAACAGGCCGACGCTCACAGGCTGGTCGTTGATAAACGATTTCGTACGCCCGTCATTGCCGAGTACCCGGCGCAGGATCAGCAGGTCATCCGACGCATCGATACCTCCTTCGTCAAGCTCTGTACGAAGCGGATGCGTCGCCGGCACATCGAAAACGGCGCTTACAGAAGCCTGATCGGCACCCTTGCGCAACAGGCGCGCCTCGGCGCGGTATCCCAATGCCAGGCCCAGCGCATCGAGGACAATCGATTTCCCGGCGCCGGTTTCGCCCGTGAGCACGGCCAGCCCCGGAGCGAATTCCAGATCGAGCTTGTCGATGAGCACCACATTTCGGATCGACAGCCGGGTCAGCATGGGTGTCGGCCTCCCGGACGGATCGGCGTCAGCACGATTACCAAATCTTGTACCAGGGCTTCTCGTCGGTTTCGGAAACGGGTTTGCCTTCGAACAACTGGTACGAGTCCGAATACCAATCGCTGCCGGGGAAGTTATGGCCCAGCACGGACGCAGTCTTGCGCGCCTCGCTGGTCACACCGAGCGCGAGGTACGCCTCGGTCAGCCGATGCAGCGCCTCGGGAACGTGCGTCGTTGTCTCGAACTTCTCGACGACCGTCCTGAACCTGTTGATCGCCGCGAGGTAATGCTTTTGCGCCAGGTAGTACCGCCCGATTTCCATTTCCTTGCCGGCCAGATGATCATACGTCAGGTCGATCTTGATCTTGGCGTCCCGCGCATATTCGGAATCGGGAAACCGTTTGACCACTTCGTTCAAGGAACCCAGCGCCAATTCGGTCATCTTCTGGTCACGGGCAACGTCGGAAATCTGCTCGTAATAGCACAGCGCCTTCAGATAATACGCATACGACACATCGCGGTTCGCCGGATGCAGTTGCGTAAAGCGGTCAAGCGCGATGATGGCGTCGTCGTAACGGTTCGACTGGTAGTAGGAATACGCCGCCATGAGCTGCGCCTTGGTCGCCCAGACCGAATACGGATGCTGGCGTTCGACCTCGTCAAACTCTCGTGCGGCATCCCGGTAGTACTCATCCTGCATCCGGTTCATCGCCGAATTATAGATTTCGGATACTGGACGCTCGACATACTCCGGTTCGTCGTCGGTGCTGCACGCCGTCATCGTCGCCGCAACAAGGGCTGCTGCGGTAAGAGTCTTCAGGGTGCGGTAGACGCGTGCCATCGGATTGCCGTTCCCGTTTTGTACAATAGCCTAAAACGTCCCGGAGTATATCATGCAGCCCCCAAGAATCCGCAAGGGCAGAGACACGCCAAACGGGCCTGTTTTTACATCAAATTTGCGGAAACCGGCGTGCGGGAACGCCTTTGGAAGTCAGATCGCAGCTGCCACGCGCTCGGCTTCGATCCCGCCATCGACGGCATCGTTGACCGCGTCGCCACGAAGCACGTCCCACTCCCAGGCGGATTCGTCGGCAAGCAGGGCACGGACCAGCTTGTTGTTCGCGGCATGGCCGGAACAAACCCCTTCGAAACGGCCGATGACCGGCGCACCTGCGAGGTAAAGATCGCCGATGGCATCAAGCGCCTTGTGGCGCACGAACTCGTCATCGAAACGGAGGCCGTCTTCATTCATGACCCCTTCGTGGCCGACGACGATGGCGTTGTCGAGCGAGCCGCCCTTGGCGAGACCTGCTTCCCAGAGCGCCTCTACTTCGTGCAGGAAGCCGAACGTACGCGCCTTGGCAAGTTCCTTGCGGAAGGCGCCGTTGACGACCTTAAGGCTCATCTCCTGGCGGTTGACCACCTGGCTGTCGAAGTCGATCTCGAAATCGATGATCTGCGTGTCGGCCGGCGAAATCGCCACATGTCCGGAACCGTAGGCAACTTCGACCCGCTTGAGAACGCGGATTACGCGGCGCGGCGCGTCCTGTTCGACGATGCCAGCGCACTCGATAAGAAAGACGAACGGCTCGGAGCTGCCATCCATGATCGGCACTTCGGCGCCGCTCAGTTCAATCTCGACGTTGTCGATGCCGCAACCGGCCAGCGCGGCCATCACATGCTCGACGGTCCCGACGGTGACGCCGTCCTCGTTACCGAGAACCGAGCACAGCCGCGTATCGACGACACGGTCGAAGCGGGCCGGAATAACGGCGCCCTTGCCCTCGATGTCGGTACGACGAAAAACGACGCCCGTATTCACCGGCGCCGGGTTCATGGTCATGGAAATCTTGTCGCCGGAGTGGAGGCCGACCCCGGTGCAGTTGATCGATGACTTCAGCGTGCGCTGACGAACCACCTGTTCGCTTTGGTCGAGTTCCGTCGTCGCGGCCTGGTCATTCTGATCGAACATGTTATTTAAAACCCCCGAGCGCTTGGCGCCCCTAATCTTTGGTATGTTTGTTGACTATCGGTGTAACAAGCGGCCCGCATCTACTCAAATCAACAATTGTTTCGGAATGTTACGTATTTTTCATTTAAAAACAGTTACTTATTCCGAACCTTGAAACACTTCCGATTCGCGTCCGGAACAAGCGAAAGGGGCGCCCGAAGGCGCCCCTTCCACCCGATAGGAGCATCGATACCGGTCAGGCCCGGTTAATTGGCCTGACGGCGCAGGAAAGCCGGGATGTCGAGCATATCGTCATCGTCATCCGCGGATTCCTGTATACGGTCTTCCGGGTCGAGACCGCCCAGGGTCGGCTGCGGCATCGCCTGCGGGCCGGACTGGCCGACCGCGGCACGTCCGCCGCCGCCACTCGGCGTCATCGTCCGCTCCGCCTTCGGCTCGCCGTTACCGGCGGCCGGTTGCGGGGCTTCGGTACGCTGGCCGCTGCCGGTCACACGGTCGATGGCGGCCTTGCCGGTGCCGGTGACCAGTTCGAACAGGCTCGACTTCGACTTTGCCGCCGGCTTCTTCTCTTCCGGTTCCTTGCCGCCGTTGATCAGATCGGCTTCCGCCATCGGATCGGCTTTCTCGGCGACTTCGCGCTTGTCTTCGTCGACGCCCGCCGCGGGTTTCGGAATGAAGGCGTCCGTGGCACCGACCTTCGGCGTCGCGGCAACCGGTGTTTCCGGCTCTTCCGCAGAGGCAGCAGGTTTCAGCGCTTCGTCCTCGGCGGCAGCGGCCGCAGCAGGTTTCGGTGCCACTTCCGTCTCGGGGGGCAGAGCGTCTTCAATGTCTTCCGCCGCTTCGTCGGCAACGGCCTTCAGATCCGATTCCGCTTCTTCCTCGAGATCGGCGGCGGCAGCAGCCGGACGCGGCGTATCCTTGATCTCGAACGCGGGCGCATCCTCGATATCGGTCTGCGCGTCCTGCCCGGTTTCGGCTTTTTCTTCGGCGGGTTCTTCTGCCGCAGCGGCCGCCGGTTTTGGCATTTCTTCAACAGCAGCCGGTGCCGGCTGTGCAGCGGGCACCCGGCGCGCCGGTTCGGCGGGCTCCACCTTGGGCGCTTCCGGCTTGATCGTGCGCGGCTCGACCCGTTCGGAGACGGTCAGCACCTGCGGACGCGGCTGTTCGGACGCGACCGCGTCGATGCCGGTGGCAACAACGGAGACGCGCATCAGGCCGTCCAGTTCCTGATCGAAGGCGGAACCGATGATGATGTGCGCATCGTTATCGACCTCGTCGCGGATACGGTTCGCGGCTTCGTCGACTTCGAACAGCGTGATGTCCATGCCGCCGGTGATGTTGATGAGCACGCCCTTGGCGCCCTTCATCGAGGAATCGTCCAACAGCGGGTTGTTGATGGCAGCCTCGGCGGCTTCCAGCGCACGTCGTTCGCCGTTCGCTTCGCCGGTGCCCATCATTGCCTTGCCCATCTCGCCCATGACCGAGCGGATATCCGCGAAATCGAGGTTGATCAGGCCCGGCATGGTCATCAGGTCGGTGACGCCACGCACGCCCGAGTACAGCACCTCGTCGGCCATCGCGAAGGCGTCGGCGAAGGTGGTGTTCTCGTTCGCGATCCGGAAGAGGTTCTGGTTCGGAATGATGATCAGCGTATCGACGTAGCTTTCCAGGTCCTGGATACCCGCCTCGGCGATGCGCATACGATGCGATCCCTCGAACTGGAACGGCTTGGTGACCACGGCAACGGTCAGGATGCCACGTTCCTTGGCCGCCTTGGCGATTACGGGTGCGGCACCGGTGCCGGTCCCGCCGCCCATGCCGGCGGCGACGAAGCACATGTGCGCGCCGTCGAGCTCGGCCATGACCTTTTCAAGGCTCTCCTCTGCGGCGATGCGGCCGACGTCGGGACGCGAGCCCGCACCGAGGCCTTCGGTGACATCGGCTCCGAGCTGCACACGGCGATCCGTCTTGGCCCGCACCAGCGCCTGCGCGTCGGTGTTGGCGACGACGAAGTCGACACCCTGCAGTTCTTTCGAAATCATGTTGTTGACGGCATTGCCGCCGGCCCCGCCGACACCGAGTACGGTGATGCGCGGCTTCAGTTCCGGGGTATCTGCACCCTCGGGGACGCTAATGTTGATACTCATGTCAATCTCCGCTCCTATCGGTTTGATGTGACCTCTTGACCTCTTCCCCCCGCTTTTTGGCACGGAGAGTTCGGAATTCCGTTGTTTCGCCCATTGTCAAAAATTCTCCCGCAACCAGTGCCCGATACGGCCCAGCCAGCCGCTCGGCGGTTGCGCAATGTTCATTTCCGCTTCGATCGGCACCTCGGCGGCTGCGACGGCATATTGCAGAAGCCCGGACGCGGCCGAGAACGCAGGTCCGGCGACGGCTTCTGCGAGACCTTCGATCGGTTTCGGGCTGGCGAGCCGCACATGATGCGAGAACGCCTGCGATGCCATTTCCGGGATGCCTGTCAGTTGTGACGTGCCGCCCGTGAGCACGACGCGACCCGCGAGCTGCGCGAAGCCGGCCTTTTCCAGGCGTTCGTGGGCGAGATCGATGATTTCCTCGACACGCGGGCGGATGATGCCGACCAGCATCGAGCGCGGCACCTGCACAGTACCGGTCTCGTCATCCTCGCCGACCAGTGGCACCTGGATGACTTCGGCGTCGTCGGATGCGGACGGCAGGCACGTGCCGTAGAGGTTCTTCATACGCTCGGCATGTCCGAACGGCGTCGAGAGCCCGCGTGCGATGTCGTTGGTGATATGGTTACCGCCGACAGGAATGATGTCGGTGTGGACCAGTTCTCCGTCGAAAAACAGTGCAATGCCGGTCGTGCCGCCGCCGATGTCGATACACGCCGCACCCATCTTCTTCTCGTCGTCGACGAGACATGCAAGCGCCGAGGCGAAGGGCGACACAACCATGCTGTCGACGTGCAGATGGCAGCGTTCAACGACCGCATGAAGATTTCGCATCGGTGCCGTCTGCGCCGTCACCACGTGCACGTTTACACCCAGGGTTTCGCCGTACATGCCGATCGGGTCGCGCACACCGCGGTTGCCGTCGACGGTGAAGCCGACCGGCAGCTTGTGCACGATCTCGCGGTCTTCGGGCATGCCGTTGAGCAGCACTGCGGGGTCCATCAGGCGGCGCATATCGTGTTCGGTGATGCCATGCCCGCCGATCGAGACTTCGCACGCCACCAGCTTGGATTTCGGCTTGCCGCCGGAAACATTGATGACCACGCGCTCGATATTGTCGCCGGCCATCTGTTCAGCGCGCTCCACGGCGGCGCGAATGGCGTGCTCGGCGGCATCCATGTCGACGATAGCGCCGTTGCGGATGCCGTGCGCCTGATGCGTACCGATGCCGACGACCTTGGGCCCGCCGCCGCCATAAGGGCCGCGATCCACGTTCGGCTTGGCGATCAGGCAGCAGATCTTCGTGGTGCCGATATCCAGCGCGGCCACGAAGCCCGATCTCGGTTTCAGCGCTGCACCATTTCTTTTCATTCGCGTGTCTCTCTCAACCCCAACTCGAACTCTCTAAGTTTCCTCGTTAAGTCTCCTGGCCGCTTCCCTTTGGCCCGGTCTTGACGATCAGGCGGTCCGGAATGCGCAGGTCCAGGACCGTCACATCCTTATCCAGCACCTTGTGATTTCGGTGATACGTCGCGAGCCGCGCCCACGCGCTCTGGGCATCGTCCTCGGGCAGGCGTACATCGATGCCGCCCTTCAGATGCAGGTTCCAGCGGCGGTTGCCGACCCAGGTCGCGGCCCGGACCTGCTGCATCAGCGTTGGCTCCGTACCGAGCAGCGCGAGCAGCGCAGCGGCTTGCATCTCGGCACCATCTCCGACGACGACCAGCAGATCAGCGTAGGGCTCCAGTCCGTCGGAAAGGATCACCGAGCCCTCGGCATCGATCAGGTGCAATTTGCCGGCCTTCTGCCACAGTGCCAGCGGCTCGCGTTCGACGATGCTGATCAGGATCGTATCCGGCAGCATACGTTCGATTGTCGATGCGCGGACCCATGGCAGAACCTCAAGGCGCGACTTCGCGGCGTTGATATCGAATGCGAGGATCGGTGCGCCGCGTGATACGTTCAGCGCCTTGATCAAGGTATTGCGGTCTGTCTGCTGGCGGCCCGACACCATGACTTCCTGCACGCGGAAACCCATCGAAGCGGTCATCGAAATCGCCGCCCAGCGCACACTGTCGTACGCCTTGCCTGCGGCACCGGAAGAAATCGCCCACCAGCCGCCGCCTGCCGCCGTCCCCATGATCACGGCAGCGACAACGGGTATGAACCAGGCGCGGCGCCACATGGGACGGACCCGCGGCCTCGGCTGCGGCCGCGCGCGTTCGGACCCGTCTTTCGACTTATTCTTACGCCCAAACATCATACGTCGCACTCCGCGTTATCGACCATCCAAGTCACCAACTCGGGGAAGGAAATGCCCACGTATTCCGCCTGTTCAGGCACCAGCGACGTTGCCGTCATACCGGGCTGGGTATTGACCTCCAGGAGATAAAGCCGCTCGCCGTCGTATCGGAAATCGGCCCTGGAAACGCCCCGGCATCCGAGAGTCCGATGCGCCTGCAGGGCAAGGTCCAAGCAGGCATCGAACGTCTCCTGGTCTATGTCGGCGGGAAGAACGTGCTTCGATCCCCCTTGAACATACTTAGCCTCGTAATCGTAAAAATTTCGTTCCGTTGAGATATCGGTCACGGTCAGCGCCCGGTCGCCCATCACGACGACGGTCAGTTCCTGACCGGCGATAAACTCCTCAACCATCACCCGGTCACCATGCGGCCATCCGGTGCCTTCGAAACTGAGCGCGTTGTCGCCCTCGCGCACGATATGCACGCCGACACTCGAGCCTTCGTTGCACGGCTTGATGACGTAGGGTCTGGGAAGGGGATCGCCGGCGCGGATCTCGTCTTCGCTGGCCACCACGTGATGCGCGACCGGCAGACCGGCATCGACAAACAGGCGCTTCGCGGTCGGCTTGTCCATGGCCAACGCAGACGCCATCAGGCCGGAATGGGTGTAGGGAATGCCCAGAATGTTCAGCAAACCCTGCACGCAGCCGTCTTCGCCCCAGCGGCCGTGCAGCGCGTTGAACACCACGTCCGGCTTCGGATACAGGCGCGTGATCAGCGCCCCCATGTCACGCTGCACGTCGATCGGCGTGACATCGAACCCCGCCTCTTTCAACGCCTTCGCGCAGGCCGCACCGGATGCCAGAGAAACCTCGCGCTCCGCCGACCAGCCGCCCATCAATACCGCGACGTGTCTCGTCATGGCTGCACCTCCTCGGGTCGGTTTGTTCTTGTTTTGCCGAGCCGGCGGATTTCCCACCTGAGCTCGACCCCGAACTTGTCCATGACGCGGCGGCGCACTTCCTCGCCGAGGCTTTCAAGATCGCCCGCCGATGCGTTGCCCGTATTGATCAGGAAATTGGTGTGCGCCGGCGATACCTGCGCGCCGCCGATGGTAAGTCCGCGGCACCCGGCCTTGTCGATCAGTTCCCACGCCCTGTGACCTTCCGGGTTGGCGAAAGTCGATCCGCCGGTGCGTTCGCGGACGGGCTGCGATGCCTCGCGCTGGTCCTGAATATCTTTCATGCGGTCGAAAATGGCGTCGGAATCGCCGGCCGTACCCTTGAGCACCGCGCCGGTGAAGATGAAATCTTCAGGAACATCCGTATGGCGGTAGGCGAACCCCATATCGGCAGCGGTGAGCGTGTGAAGCCTGCCCTCACCATCGATGGCCTCGGCACTTTCGAACACATCCGCGATTTCGGTTCCATAGGCACCGGCGTTCATGCGCAATGCGCCACCGAGCGTGCCCGGAATACCGACCATGAATTCGAGCCCGGCAATCCCGCCCTCAGCGGCGCGGCGCGCCACATTGATATCGGCCGCTGCGGCACCGGCGCGGATCAGGGATCCATCCGCTTCAATCAGCGCGAACGGTTTGCCGAGGCGAATCACCACGCCCGGTATGCCGCCGTCGCGTACCAGAATATTCGACGTGCCGCCAATCACGGTGACGTCCAGGTCCCGGGGCCGGTTCGTCATGAAGTCCTTCAGATCGTCCATGTCGGCGGGTTCGAACAGAATTTCCGCCGCGCCGCCGACCCTGAACCAGGTGTACTTCGCCAGCGGTTCGTCGGCGCGCACACGGCCCCGAACCTCGGGCATGCGATCGATCAGGTGCGGCGCGTGACGCTTAGCGGCCATCATTCGCAGCCTCCCGCGTCTTGGCTCTGAGGTTTTCCAACTCGCCTGGCAGCGCATTGGCCCAGGCAGAAATGTTGCCCGCCCCCAGGCAGACGACGAAATCACCTTCGTTCGCCATGCCGTCGATCGTCTTGGCGAGGACATCGGCATCTTCGAGCGCGACCACCGTGCGGTGCCCACGCTCTCGCAGGCCGGCGACCAGCGCATCCCGGTCGATGCCCGGAATCGGGTCCTCGCCAGCCGGATACACGTCCGCGACGACGACCGCATCGGCGGCGTTGAAACACGAACAGAAGTCCTCGAACAGGTCGCGAAGGCGTGTGTAACGGTGCGGCTGCACGACGGCGATAACGTGACCTTCGGCAACGTCTCGGGCCGCCTTGAGGACGGCAGCGATCTCCACCGGGTGATGACCGTAGTCGTCGATGATCGTGATGCCGTCGACCGTCCCGGTGTGGGTAAAGCGCCGTTTCACGCCTTTGAAGCCGCCGAGCGCCTTTCTCAACACCTCGTCGGAAAGCCCCATCTCGCAGGCGATGGCGACTGCAGCCAGCGCATTCTGCACGTTATGGAGACCGTGCATGGCTAGGCGGAGCGATTTGATCTCGCGGCTTTCCCCGGTTTTGCGGTTCGAGATCGTCACATCGAAGGTGGTGCCGTCCGGACCCGGCGTGACGTTTTCCGCACGCACGTCCGCCTGCGGGCTGAGACCGTAGGTGACGATGCGCCGGTCCGACACGCGCGGGATCATTGCCTGCACCTCGGCGTGATCGATGCAAAGTGCGGCGAATCCGTAGAACGGCACGTTTTCGACAAACGCGTCGAACGCCTTCCTGAGGGCATCGAAATCACCGTAATGATCCAGATGCTCGGGATCGATGTTGGTGACGACCGCAATGGCGGCGGGCAGCTTCAGGAAGGTGCCGTCGGACTCGTCAGCCTCACAGACCATCCAGTCGCCGTCGCCCAGCCGCGCATTGCTCCCCCAGGCGTTGATGATGCCGCCGTTGATCACGGTCGGATCCATTTCAGCGGCTTCGAGCACCGCCGCTATCAGTGACGTCGTTGTCGTCTTGCCGTGCGTACCGCCGATGGCGATTGACCATTTGAGACGCATCAGTTCGCCCAGCATCTCGGCACGGCGGACGACGGGTATGAGTTTCTCGCGCGCGGTTCGGACTTCAGGATTATCACTTTTGACAGCCGACGAGATGACGACGACCGTCGCATCCGCCACGTTCTCGGCGACGTGTCCGATGGCGACATGTATCCCCATGTCGCGCAGGCGCTTGACGTTGGCGCTGTCGGCAATGTCGGAGCCCTGCACGCTGTATCCCAGGTTATGCAGGATCTCGGCAATACCGCTCATGCCGATGCCACCGATGCCGACGAAATGCAGTGTGCCGATATTGAGCGGTATGGACCTGATACCGGAGTTCATGCCGCCTCCTGCGCGTGCGCGCCGTTCTCGCCGTTGAGGGTCGCTTCGACCAGGGTCGCGAGACGCTCCGTGGCGTCCGGGCGGCCCGCCTTGCGCGCGGCTTCCGCCGCTTTCTCCAGGATCATTGGCATGCCGAACATGCTTTGCAGCCGGGACGCCAGGCTTTCGGCAGTGAAGTCCGCTTCCGGGATCAGCCAACCCGCGCCGACCTCGTCGACTGCATGCGCGTTCAGGCGCTGATGGTCGTCGACGGCATAACGGTACGGCACCAGCAGCGCCGGGCGGCCGACCGCCAGCAGTTCGGCAACCGTCGATGCGCCGGAACGCGAGATCACAAGATGCGACGCCGCCAACCGGGCAGGGACGTCGTCGAAGAAACTCGCAAGCTCGGCGTCGATACCCAGACGTTTATAGGTGCCACGCACGTTTTCCAGATCTTCCGGGCGGCACTGCTGCGTGATGCCGAGACGCTTGCGCAATTTTTCCGGCAACCGACCCATGGCTTCGGGAATGACCTCGCTGAGGACGCGTGCGCCCTGCGAACCACCGAGCACAAGGATGTTGAACGGCTTGTCGTCTGTGAACGTCGGATAGGGCGCATCTCGCACGTCCAGAATATTGGTCCGCACCGGCATGCCGGTGTGCGTAACTTTGGCCTCCGCATTTGCGGGAATGCCCCGGCTTTCCGGGAACGAGACCGCGATCGCGCGCGCACGGCCGGCGAGCAGCCGGTTGGCGCGGCCAAGGATCGCGTTCTGTTCGTGCAGTACGGTGGAAATTCCCGCGAAGCCCGCCGCCATCACGGTCGGGAGCGACGCGTAGCCACCGAAACCGACGACGGCACTGGGCTTGAGTTCCTTCAACAGCCCGCGCGCCTGCACGGTGCCGAGGGCCAGCTCGGCAACGCTCTTGATCTTGGCGAGCGGCCCCTTGCCGGCGATCCCGCCGGCCCGGATGCGGTGCGTATCGATCTCGCCCAATGCACCGCCATAGGCATCGCCACGGCGGTCCGTCACGAGCGCCAGCCGGTGGCCGCGCTGCATCAACTCGCGCGCCAGCGCTTCCGCCGGGAAGACGTGTCCGCCGGTCCCCCCGGCGGCGAGGACGATCAGGCGCTTATCTGCCATAGCCGCCACCCCCCTCTTCCGGGCGTTCGCGGGTGAGGGCAAGCACCATGCCCATGCCGACGGCAAGTGCCAGTGTCGACGAGCCCCCGTAGGAAATGAACGGCAGCGTCATGCCTTTGGGCGGGATCAGGCTGACGGATGACGCCATGTTGATCAGCGCCTGCACGGCGAACTGCGACAACAATCCCGTCACCGCCAACAGCACGAACAGGTCGTCGCGCTTCATCACGCGGCCGAAACCGCGCAACACGACAAATGTGAAGAGGCCGACCAGTACGAGGCAGGCGAGCAAACCGAATTCCTCGCCGGTGACGGCGAAGATGAAGTCTGCATGCGCATCCGGCAGCACTTCCTTGACCCGGCCCTCGCCCGGTCCGCGCCCGGCGATGCCGCCGCGCTGGAACGCTTCGATGGCGCGCGATGCCTGGTAGCCGATGTCGGAGTCCGGTCCGAAGAACCGGTCGACCCGAAGCTGCACGTGATCGAAGGTGAAATATGCACCAACGCCCGCGCCGACGAACAGCACCGCGATCAGCCCGACAAACACCAGCGGCAATCCGGCGACGAAGAACTGTGTGCCCCAGACGACGGAAACGACGATGGTCATGCCGACGTCGGGCTGCATCAGCAGGATGGCCACGGTCACAAGATAGGCCGCGATCGACATCTGGAAGCCCGGAAAGCGGTCATCCATGCGTTGGCGCGCGAACAGCCACGCGGCAACGACGGCAAGGCCCGGCTTGACGAACTCGGACGGCTGCAACGAGAACCCGCCGATGGAGAGCCAGCGCGTCGCCCCCTTGATCTCAGCGCCGAACACGAGCGTCAGCATCATCAGGAACAACGACACCAGCGTCGTCAGAATGGCGAGACGCCTGACACCCTTGAGCGACATCAGAGACACACCGAAGATGGTTAATGCGCCAAGCCCTAAAAAAACCGCCTGGCGTTTGATGAAATGAAACGATCCGACATCGATGCGCTCGGCGACGGCGGGCGACGCGGCCAGCGTCATCACACCGCCGAACGCCAGCAACAGCGCGACCGCGGCAAGCGTCCAGCGGTCAACCGTCCACCACCAGCGGCCGAGAAGGCTCGTATCTGTGCGGTGAAGCGCGCTCATGCGGCGCCTGCCGATCCCGGGAAGACACCCGGCTCTTCAAACGGATCCATGTGCTCGCCGGGCAGCTCATCGACGATGTCGCGGAATGCATCGCCACGGGCTTCGAAATCGGGAAACTGGTCGAACGAGGCGCACGCCGGTGACAGCAGCACGACGGCGCCGGGCAGCCCGGATGCTTTCGCATCGGCGAACGCTGCCTTCACCGCGGTCTCAAGATCGCCCGAAATCGTCAGCGGCGTTTTGCCGTCCAGTTCCTGCGAAAACTGCATCGCCGCTTCACCGATCAGATAGGTTTTGCGGACCCGGTCATAATAGGGCTCGCAGGCCTTGAGCCCGCCTTCCTTCGGTCGCCCGCCGGCGATCCAGTAAATGTCGTCATAGCACGCCAGCGCACGGGCAGCGGCCTCACCGTTGGTCGCCTTTGAGTCGTTGACGAAGCCGATGCCGTCGACCATCTCGACAGGCTCCTGTCGGTGTACGAGACCCGGATAGCTGTTGATGCAAGCCATCACCGCGTGCGGTGCGATCCCGGTCATCTTGCACGCTGCATAGGCCGCGGCCGCATTCTGCCAGTTGTGCACACCCTGCAGGCTGGCGACCGTCTTCAGGTCCATGACGGGCGTTTCCTTACCTTCGGTGTCGTCGTGCAGCACGCCATCGATCACATAGACGCCGCCGTGCACGCGCTCCTTCACCGAGATACCAACGACCAGCTGCTCGTCCTTCTCGTAAAGCTCGTCATAAATGGCGCGGCAGAAATCGTCGTCGACGCCGATGACCGCGGTGCGCGGCTTGGTCTGGCGATGGAAGATCTGCCGCTTGGCGGCGATATAGCCGTCCATGCCGCCGTGCCGGTCAAGGTGATCGGCACTGATGTTCAGCAGCACGCCGACGTCGAAGGTGATCGAAAACGTGAGTTCCAGCTGGTAGGAAGACATCTCGAGGATGTACGTGCCGTCGGGGCCGAGCGGTTCCAGCGCACAGGCCGGCATGCCCAGGTTGCCGCCGATCTCGGCCTCGCGGCCCGACGTCTGGAAGATGTGGCCGATCAGTGCCGTCGTCGTAGACTTGCCGTTGGTCCCCGTGATGCCGACATAGGCCGCGTCCCGTTGCGTGCGCGCCAGCAGTTCAACATCGCCGATGATCTCACAGCCCGCGTCGCGCGCCAGACGCACCACCGGATGCGGCTTCGGGTGCGTATGCGGAATGCCGGGGCTCAAGATCAACGACGTTGCCTCGCGCCAGTCGATCGCCGTCAGGTCGACGATCTCGATGCCTTCTTCCTCGGCAGCGGCAGCGCGCCTTTCCTCGTTGTCGTCCCATGCCCATATCTCGGCACCGCCGCGGTAAAGCGCCTTGGCCGCGGCAAGACCGCTGCGCCCTAGCCCCAGGACCGGAACCGGCAGGCCATTAAACGGGAATACTTCGATCATACGGGCCTACCTCAGTTTCAACGTGGCAAGGCCGGCGAGTGCCAGGATCATGGCGATGATCCAGAAGCGGATGACGATGGTCGATTCCGCCCAGCCCTTTTTCTCGAAATGATGATGCAGCGGCGCCATCGCGAAGACGCGTTTACCGGTCAACTTGAACGACACCACCTGTACGATCACGGAAACGGTTTCCAGCACGAACAGACCGCCGACGATGGCCAGAACCAGCTCGTGCTTGGTGAC
The DNA here is from genome assembly GCA_965262415.1 of Rhodospirillales bacterium. Classification (GTDB taxonomy): domain Bacteria; phylum Pseudomonadota; class Alphaproteobacteria; order Rhodospirillales; family Casp-alpha2; genus UBA4479. The sequence goes on from OZ253533.1 coordinate 1,966,915, forward strand.
GACGCTGACCGCGCCCAGCGCGCCACCCAGCGCCAGCGAGCCTGTATCACCCATGAACACCTTGGCCGGCGGTGCATTGAACCAGAGGAACCCGAGTGCGCTGCCGACCAGCGCACCGCAGAGCACCGCAAGCTCGCCCGAGCCCGGCACGTAATGAATCTGCAGATAGTTGGAAAAGATCGTGTTCCCGGCGAGATACGAAATCATGCCGAACACGCCGGCCGCGATCATCACCGGCACAATGGCGAGACCGTCAAGACCATCGGTCAGATTGACCGCATTCGACGAACCCACCATAACCAGCACGGCGAAGAGCACGAACAACCAGCCAAGATCGAGCAAAAGATCCTTGAAGAACGGCACCGCCAAAGTGGTCTGCAGCGTTTCTGGCAAATGGCTCAGAACCCAAAACGCGGCCACCGCCGAGATGGCAAGCTGCAACGCCAGCTTGAGCTTGCCGGCAAGACCCTTGGTGTTGCGCTTCGAGACCTTCAGAAAATCGTCGAGAAACCCAATGACGCCGAAGCCGACGGTCACGCCGAGCACCGCCCAGATATAGGGATTGGTCAGATCCGCCCAGAGGATCGTCGACGAACAGACGGCAAGCAGGATCAGCACACCGCCCATGGTCGGCGTGCCCTTCTTGGTCAGCAAATGGCTTTCCGGCCCGTCGTCACGGATCGGCTGCCCCTGGCCCTGGCGGGCACGCAGCAGTTCGATCATCACGGGACCGAACAGGAAACTGACGATCAACGCCGTCATCATCGCGCCGCCGGTACGGAAGGTGATGTAGCGAAACACGTTGAGTGCGCTGAACTGTTCCGCCAAGGGATAGAGAATGTGAAACAGCACGGTTACACGTCCTCCCCACCCGAGGCGGCATCGCCCATGTCGCGGAGCGCATCGACGACCCTGGACATGTGCGCGCCCGCCGAGCCCTTGACGAGAACGAGGTCGCCGGCACGCAGTTTTGCCGTCACCTTGTCCGCGAGTTGCGCGGAGGTAGCGGCGCTGCCGCCATGCAGATCGTTAGGAAGTTCGTCCAGAACGTCGGCCATATACTGCCCGCAGGCGAAGACGAGATCGAAGTCATGCTTCTTGATATCGGTAGCGAGCCCGATGTGTTCGTCGCGCGCATGCTTACCGAGCTCCAGCATATCACCCAGCACGACGACCCGGCGTCCGCCACGGCCGGGCTTGGTCGCCGCCAACACGTCAAAGGCGGCGCGCATCGCGACCGGGCTTGCGTTGTATGTCTCGTCGATCACACCGATGCTGCCGTCGGGCAACGTCACCGAGAAATATTCGCCGCGCCCCTTCGTCGGCAACACGTCGGCAAGCGCGGCGGCGGCTTTCTCCAGATCGGCGCCGAGCGAACTTGCTGCCGCGAGCACGGCGATGGAATTCAGCGCCCAGTGCTTGCCGCGCATGGAGATGCGGTATTTCAAATGCTGTGAGCCGACGGTCGCTTCGACCCGCGCACCGGCGGCGTCCGGCTCGTACGCCAGCAACCGTGCGTTGGAAAACGAATGCACACCGAAGCCCCAGATCATCTTGGCGCCGGCGGCGCGGGCCTTCTCGGCCAAGTAATCGAAATGCGTGTTGTCGCGATTGAGCACCACGGCACCACCTTCTTCCAGACCCTCGAAAATCTCGGCCTTGGCGTCAGCGATGCCTTGCTCATCTTCGAAGTATTCAATGTGAACCGGCGCCACCGTGGTGATGATCGCCACGTGCGGACGCGCCAGAACCGACAACGGTGAAATTTCGCCGGCATGGTTCATGCCCATCTCGAACACGCCGTAATCGCAATCCGCCGGCATGCGCGCCAGTGACAGCGGCAAACCGAAGTGATTGTTCAGATTGCCTGCCGTGGCCGCGACCTTGCCCTGCGCACCGAGCGCGGCGGCCAGCATTTCCTTCGTGCCGGTCTTGCCGACGCTTCCGGTAACGGCACAGATCTTGGCCTCGCCACGGGCGCGGGCAAAGGACGCAAGATCGCGCAGGCCCTGCACCGTGTCCCTGACCATGAGCAGGCGGTCGGGCGGCACGCCGATGTCGGCGCGTTGCTCAACCATGGCTGCGACGGCCCCACTTGCGAGCGCCGCTTCGACATGATCGTGCCCGTCGTGATTGGGCCCCTTGAGAGCCGTGAAGAGATCGCCCGGCGCAAGGGTCCGGCTGTCGATAGAGACGCCGCTGGCCGCCCACTCGGCGGCAACCGCGCCGCCCGTTGCTTCGGCGGCGTCCTTTGATGTCCAAAGCGATTCACGGGAAGCATCGGTCATGACGCGTCCTCCGCACGGTCCAGGCCAAGGGCATCCCTGGCCTCGCTTACATCGTCGAAAGGCAGAACCTCGTCACCGACGATCTGCCCCTGTTCGTGACCCTTGCCGGCGATCACCAGCACGTCGCCCGCGGCAAGGCCGTCGACGGCGGTGCGGATCGCATCGCGGCGGCCGGCGATCTCTGTCCCGCCCGACACGCCGGCCATCGTCTGCTTTCTGATTTCTGCGGCATCTTCGCTGCGCGGATTGTCGTCGGTGACGATTACCACGTCGGCATAGGCTGCCGCAGCGCGCCCCATTTCCGGACGCTTGCCGGCATCACGGTCGCCGCCGCAACCGAACACTACGTGTACGCGCCCTTCAGCGTGCGGCCTGGCCGCCTTCAAGACGGTCTCCAGTGCATCCGGCGTGTGCGCATAATCGACATAAACACCGGCGCCACTCGCGTGCGCGCCGCAGAACTGCATGCGCCCGGGCGCGGCGTGGAGCGCCTGCAAACCCTCGATGCACGGCTTCGGATCGACACCCAGCGAGGCTACGAGCCCGAGTGCAACCATCGCGTTGGAGGCCTGGAATGCACCGATCAGCGGCACTTGGAGACTATACCATGCGCCGTCGATCTCGGCACCCAGGTCGAGGCCGGCCGGCGTCGGCGCAACGTCGATAATGCGAAAACGGCAATCATCGGCGCTGCCGACCGTGAGAACCTCGAGGCCCCGTCCACGTGCCGCGCCGGCGAACGCCTCGGCGAAACGGGCATCCATGTTGACCACGGCCTGTCCACCGTCGACGGTCAGCGTGTCGAACAGGCGCAACTTGGCGGTCAGATAGGCGTCCTCGCTGCCGTGGTAGTCCAGATGATCGCGGCTCAGATTGGTAAACGCGCACGCGCTGACACGCACGCCGTCAAGGCGCCGTTGGTCAAGGCCGTGACTCGATGCCTCGATCACCAGATGATCGATTCCGGCGTTCGTCAGGCCCTTCAGATCGCGATGCAGGTCGGCGGGGTCCGGCGTCGTCAGTGCGCCCGGCATTTCCGCCACGACACGGCCGTCGACAGCCGTCCCCAGCATACCGAGCGTGCCTGCGCTGGCAGCAGGAAGGCCGGCGATGTTCAGAAGCTGGCGCCCGAACCATGCGACCGACGTCTTGCCGTTGGTCCCCGTGACCGCTGCGGTATGTGCAGGCTGGGCACCATAGAACGCTGCGGCAAGCATCGCGTAGCGGCGGCGCGGGTCCAGGTCACGAACAACAGGGATGTCGATGCCCTGAAGGTCGATGCCGTCGATCGGCGCGATGATCGCGGCGGCGCCCTTCGCGACGGCGTCGGCGATAAACTTCCGACCGTCGGTTTTGCTCCCCGGGAATGCCGCGAATACGTAGCCCGGCTCGACACGCCGCGAGTCGCAGGTCACCCCTGTGATCTCGATACGGCTGAGTGCGTCGTCCATGGCGTTCAAAGTGTCTTCATCCCAAAAATCATTGAGCCGCAAAGGCCTGCTCCAGCGCTTCACGGGTTTTTCGTGCAATTCTTTCGTCGGGTGTCTCGCCTGCGGGCGGAGAGCGCGTCTCACCCGGCGGCGCCTCATCCGGTGGCGCGGCAGCTTTCTTCGGTATGGGCGGCGGCGGGGGTGTCTTGATCTCGATCGTTTCCGGCGGCTTCACCGACCGCACGGGCCGGACAACACCACTGGAAACCGAGGCCTTCTTGACCATCCCGCTGTTCGCAATCTTCGGCGCCTTCAAGCGCTCGTCGTCGATAAGCGGCAGCGTCAACGGTTCTTCGTCGGCCTTTCCCGGCACAATCCCCAGCAGCGGCCCGATCTGCGAGATAACCCGGCCAACCACGGGAGCCGCAACCCAGCCGCCCGTCGCATAATTGAATGTACGCTTGTTGCCGACGGGTTCGTCGACCATCACGAACACGACGTAACGCGGATCGTTGATCGGGAAGGTGCCGACGAACGACGACATCAGTGCCTTCTTGCGGTACGTGCCGCCGAACTGTTTCTCTGCCGTGCCAGTCTTGCCGCCGACGAAGTATCCCGGCGCTTCCGCCTTCCGGCCGGTCCCTTTGGCGACGACAAGGCGCATCAGCTGACGCATCTTGTCAGAGGTTTCCCTGGCGAGGATCTGCTCGCCCGCAACGGGCGCGCCCTGTTCATGCCTGAGCAACGTCGCCGGACGCAGAACGCCGCCGTTGACCAGTGAGCCGATCGCCGCCGCCAACTGCACCGGCGTCACTGCGATACCGTGTCCGTACGAGATGGTCATGGTGTTGATCTCGCGCCAGGTGGCTGGCTTGAGCGGATGACCGATCTCGGGCAGTTCGAGCGCCGCATCGCGCAGCAGGCCGAATTTCCTGAGGTATGCCTGCTGGCCCGCGCCACCGACGTCGACCGCCATCTTGGCAGCGCCGATATTGGATGAATGCACGATGATCTCAGGCACACTCAACCAGCGCTTCTTGGCGTGATAATCCGAAATCGTAAAGCGTGCGATATGGATCGGCTGGGTCGCATCGTAGCCGCCCTGCATGTCGACGGTACCACTGTCGAGTGCCATCGCCGCCGTGAACAGCTTGAATGTCGAGCCCATTTCGTAAACGCCCTTGGTGGCGCGGTTGAAACGCGCCTCGCCGACATAGGACGAGCGGTCGTTGGGATCGAAATCCGGCAGCGAGACGAGGGCGACGGTTTCACCAGTGCGCACATCGAAGACGACGCCGGCGCCGCCCAGCGCCTTGAACTCGGTAACGGCGGCCGACAACTCGGCGCGCAGGATCGACTGCACGCGCACGTCGAGCGACAATTCCAGCGGCTTCGCGCTCTGGCGCAGGCGCTTGTCGAAATAGGCTTCGACCCCCGACACCCCGTTGCCGTCAATATCGGTCGCGCCAAGCACGTGCGCGTTCAGATTTCCGTGCGGATAGATACGCCGTTCTTCCTCGATGAAATTGAACCCGGGCAGGCCGAGACGGTTCGCATCCAGTTGCTGCTCCGGCGTCAGATTGCGCTTGATCCAGATGAAGCGGCCATCTCCCGCGAGATGCCGAGCGAGCCTTTCCTGATCAACTTCGGGAAATACACTGGCGATTTTCCCGGCGGCGGCCTCCGGGTCGATCACCTCGGACGGATCGGCGTACAGCGATGCGGTCGGCAGGCTCGATGCCAGCACGACGCCGTTGCGGTCAACGATGTCGGCACGGCTCACCAGCGCCGGCGGTTGTGTCGTCAGCGTCGCGCGGTCGTCCTGTTCGGTTTCACCGATCACGGCGAGGTCGACAAGGCGCGCACCGATTCCGGCGAAGGCAATGGCGATCACGGCAGCCGTGACGAGAAGCCGGTTACGGCCCGTTTCCAGTGCCTGCTTACCGAACCCTTCTATGCGGCGGTGTTCCGTCGGCGGCGGCAGTTGACGGCTGGTCATTGCACATCCTCCGGCTTCGCGGTTTCCGCGTCCTTGGCAGCTTCCTCGGGACGGCCCGGCAATTGATCCAGCATGCGGCCGGCGTCACCGATGCGCTCTGCATCGAGCGGGCCGACTTCCAGGTACTTGCCCGCCAGCGTACGCAGACGCGACGGCTGGTTCAGGTGCGCCCACTCGGACTTCAGGACATGAATGCTTTCCTGCGTTTCGACGATTTCACGGCTGAGATCGCGCATCTGGTCGTCGAGGTCCTGAACGCGGTACTTGACGACGAACAGCGCAACACTGACCACGGCGGCCATCAACAGAAGCATCAGGGTGGAGCGTTTGATGATCATACCGCCCTCCTCATGCCGCTTCGGCCACGGGCGTCGCTGTGCGGATACCCCAGCGGAGCCGCGCCGAACGGGCGCGCGGGTTACGCTGAACCTCGGCATCCGACGGCACGCGGCCGCGGCGCTCGGGGACCTCGAAAATGTGGGCAGCGGCGTCGCCCGTCATCGGCATGTGACGCGACGGCTGCGGGCCTGCACCGCTCCGCTCCTGGAAAAACGTCTTCAGGCGACGGTCCTCCAATGAGTGGAACGAGACCGCGGCCAGACGGCCACCCTCACGCAACAGCGCAGTGGCGGCAGCCAGGCCGCGGTCCAGCTCGGCCAGCTCCTCGTTGACGTAGATCCGGAGCGCCTGAAACGTGCGCGTGGCCGGATCGATGCCATCCTTTGAACGCCGGACCACACGGCGCACCAGTTCGGCGAGTTGCCCGGTGCGGGTGATCGGCGATTGTTCGCGAAGCTCGACGATGGCGCGCGCGATCTTGCGCGACGCACGCTCTTCGCCGTAGCGATAGATAATGTCCGCCAGTTCCTTTTCGGCAAGGCGGTTGACGGCATCCGCCGCGCTCATGCCGTCGCGTTCCATGCGCATGTCGAGCGGCCCGTCGAAGCGGAACGAAAAGCCGCGGCCCGGCTCGTCGATCTGCATAGACGATACGCCGAGGTCCAGTGCGATACCGTCGACCTCGGTCACGCCGACGCCGGCCAGCAGTTCGCGCATGTCGCCGAAGCGGCCCTTGAGGACGGTCAGGCGGTTGCCGTACCCGGCGGCCATTTCGTTGCCCGCGGCAGCGGCGTCCGGATCGCGGTCGATCCCCCAGACGGTGCAGTCGGCGGCTTCAAGAAGGGCACGCGAGTATCCGCCGGCACCGAAGGTCGCATCCACATAGACGGCGCCGTCGCGCGGCACCAGCACATCCACCACATCATCCAGCAGTACGGGGATATGTTTTTCGCTCACCGTCTCAGCCCTCCCCGCCGGCATCCGAAGGACGCCGCAGCTTGAGGGTGAGGCCGCGCGTCTTCGCCCGCTCGAACGCGGGCTTGCGGGCATCGGTGTAGGTTTTCGGCGCCCACATCTGAAAGGTGCGGCCACGGCCGACGAAAGTGATCTCGTCCTTGATCCCGACATTGCCCAGAAAGTCTTCGGGAATGACGATTCGACCCTCCGTGTCGAACGACAGCCGCTGCGCGCTTTCGACGATGATGGAAAGGTCATCCTGCTCATCGGAGAACATCGGCAGGTCTTCCAGACTGTCGACGATGCGCTCCATGAAACTCTCGGCGCAGGCCTCGAGCGCGGACTGGCGGAAAGACGGAAACACGTAGACACCCTGAAACCCCTCGCTGTCGAACAGCGAGCGGAAGGTCTTCGGCACGGACACGCGGCCCTTTTTATCGACCTTGTTCGTATGTGTTCCCGTAAAGACGCCCATTTAGGGCTCCTTAATTCCAACGCGTTACAAACGGCTTCTGCCGCCTCCCCCCGAACACGTGACCGGATTTGGCGCACGTACCCTTTATGGGATATTTTGGGATACCATGGGTTTTTATGGGCGTCAATGGGTTCCGTCTCCACATGGTTAACGCGAAGCCAAGGAAATCCGGGCCAGACCGCGCGTTACAGCGCCCGGTTCTCGCAGCCGGCGATGTCAAAACGATGGGCGGATTTGGGTCTTTTCGGGGCGGCGCGCCTTACCCCCTCTATTGTCATTCCCGCGCACGCGGGAACCCAGAAAAGCGGGGAAGTGCCGAAAGACGGCAGCCCGGCCAACCCGGTATCCCCAAGCTGCCTGCAGAATAGAAAAGCCAGACGGTCTGTAAGCCGGGTTCTGTCCCCGCCAAAAGGCGATGGATGACCATTCATCTGGGACGCCCGTTGCCGGACGCCTCGCGCAACCTACCCGGACGATAGCGCGGGGATGCGCCTGCGCCGAAGCGCCATCGTCCCTATTCGGTTTTGCTCCCGGTGGGGTTTACCATGCCTCGCGCGTTACCGAACGAGCGGTGCGCTCTTACCGCACCCTTTCACCCTTACCCCGGAACAGGTCCGGGGCGGTTTGCTTTCTGTGGCACTTTCCCTAGGGTCGCCCCCGCCGGGCGTTACCCGGCACCGTATCCCCGTGGAGCCCGGACTTTCCTCCCGCAGCACCTTTCGGACAGCTGCGAGCGGTCATCCAACCGTCTGGCCGGCGGACATTATATAAGAGCGCGGACCGCGGCAATAGTGCGCCTCGTTTCCTCGTCCGCCTTGCCGTCGAACCGGCGGCGCCGGAAATGGCGCTGAAAGGCGGCGATGGCGGCCGGTTCGTTGTCGATGTCGTAACCGATGTCCGCCAGATAGCGCATCACATCATAGGTTTCACAGGCGTCGGGCAGGTTGTTTTCATCGGGCCAGATGCCGAGCCCGTTGCGCGCCAGCGTCGGCCAGTCGAAAAACTCGCCGGGGTCAAGTTTGCGCGCCGGGGCGACGTCGGAATGACCGACCACGTTGCGGGCCGGAATTTCGTGGCGGGCGACGATCTGCTTCGCGAGCCGGATCAGCGTCTTCATCTGCGGCACCGGGAACGTGCGGTATCCCCATTCATGACCCGGGTTGACGAGTTCGATGCCGATCGAGCGGCTGTTGATGTTCGTCTTGCCGCGCCACGATGACACGCCGCCGTGCCAGGCACGCTCGGTCTCGTCGACGAGCGGATGCACCTTGCCGTCCTCTTCGATCAGGTAATGCGCGCTCACCTCTGCCTCGGGATCGCAGAGCCGGTCGAGCGCTTCCAGGCAGGTCTGCATGCCGGTGTAGTGAATCACCAGCATATCGACCGGGGTGCCGTCGCGGCTATTGAAATTGGGCGAGCGCCAAAGCTTGTCGTCGTCTCCGGTCATGACGGCGGGCCCTGCAGTGTCGCGGTCCGCCGTGCACGCCGCGCCAGCACCATCTGGCGAACCGTGATCAACGACACCCCGCCCAAGATCATCCCGCCCCCGATCAACTTGGTCAGCGTCAACTCGTCCCCCATGACCGTCACGCCACTTGCCACCGCGATGAGCGGCACCAGCAGATTGTAGGGCGCAACCGCCGTCACGTCATACCTGTTCAACAACCAGTACCACAGGCCGTACCCGGCAATGGAACTGGCCAGCGTCATATAGATAAGGCCGTACCAGAATTTCGGAGGTGCCGACGTGACCCGGGCAAGCTGATCGGCCTCGAACAGTAAAGAAAGCCCGAGCGCCACCGGCGCGACGATCAGCCCCATCCAAGCAATGAGGCTGAACGCTGATACGTCCGGAATCTGCTTGGCGCGGATCGAGCCCAGCGCCCACATGAAGGCGGCGACAACAAGGATCAGCAAAGCGGTCACATCGACGCCTGCGGTCGGCACACCGATCAGGATGACAATCCCCGTGAACGCCAGTGCCATACCGGCCATGCGCCAGATGCCGAAGGTTTCTTTCAGCATCAGCCATGCCAGCAGGACGACAAACGGCGTGCCCAGTTGCAAGACGATCCCGGTCGTCGAAATATCGAGAAACTGAATCGCGTAGAACATGATCGCGAAGTGCCCGACCCCCATGATGAGGGCATAACCGGCGATATCCCGGGTCCGCGCTTTCGGAATGCGAAGAAACGGCGAGAGCAGAATGGCCAGGAGAGCGAACCGTATCGCCGTGACGAAGTAGGGCGGCACCTCGGTCACCGCGACTTTCACGGCGACGAAATTGCACCCCCAAAGGGTCACGGTCGCAAGCGCGGCGAGGACACCGATCAACGGCATGATTATTCCTTCATTGTCGCCGCCTCGCCCTTCGAGACGGGTGCCTTGCATCCTCCTCAGGGTGAGGCGGACATGCAATCCTCATCTTGAGGAGCGCAACACGCGTCTCGAAAGATGGGGATATTATGGAGACTAGTTGAACCCGCGGGCCTTCTTGATGCGGTCGTAGGCGTCGTTGATTTTGGCGAGCTTCTCGTTGGCCAGTTCGATGAATTCTTCGGGCATCCCCTTGGCCATCAAGGTGTCGGGATGGTTTTCGCGAACCAGATCCCGGTAGGCCTTCTTGATGGCGACGTCGGATGCGTCCTTGGTCACGCCCAGGACCTGGTAAACGTCGTCGGCACGGAACGAACGCCCGCCCTCGCCCTGCCAGCCGCCGAGATAGATCGTCTGCAGCCGGTCGAAATCCCGCTCGGAAAAACCGAACAGCAACGCAACCTTGCGCAGGTAATCAATCTCGCCCGGATGAATGATGCCGTCAGCCTTGGCGATATGGAACTGCGCGCCGATGATTTCTTCCAGCAGATGCCAGTCGCCCTTGAACATCTCGCCGATCTGCTCGGCGTAGGACTCGAACCCGTCCGCGTTCTGTTTGGCTTCGTCGAAGATCGCGGCCACCGTCGGCACGTCATCCGGCTCGATGTGGAACAATTGTTTGAAGGCATCGACCTCGTCGCGCGTGACGCGCCCGTCGGCCTTGGCCATTTTCGCCGACAGCACGATGACCGCCGTCGTGAATGCGACCTGCTTGTCCTCCTGGCCGAGTTCGCCCGCCTTCTTCTTGTCGACGACGTGATGACCCGCGACGGCGCCGATCACCGCGCCGATTGGACCGCCGACGGCCAGACCGGCAATACCGCCGATGACTTTACCCCAAACGCTCATACTTCCGCGTTTAACTCCCGCTTACGTTATCCGATCCGATACGCCCCGCGAGCGGCAGCTTGAGTGCCGGGCTCGCCAGGTCCAGGCCGAAGGTCAGACCGAGAACATTGATCTCGATTCCCTCTTCCCGGGCCGCCAGAATACCAAGCAGGCCGAACAATGAAACCTGATAACCGGTCCCGCTGGGCGCCTCGGCGAAAACCTTGCCGTGGGGGATGTAATCCTTGCCGATCGCCGTCGGCGGCAGGTCGAGACGCAGTTCAGGTACCGCGCGGGCGACATGCGCCGTGAAGGTGTTCGAATTCGGCCCCGGCCAGACGGTATAGGATTCGTTGTAAGGGTAGCTCCGAGCCGCCGCGTCCACCTTGTCGATCAGCGCATCGACGCCTTTGCCGCGCACGTCGGCAAGGACGGCCGGTGCCGCGCCGAACCAGCGGCCGTCGGGGTCACGGCTCGAGATCGCGACCGCATCGCCGCCGCGGTACGCCCGCCAGCCCATGACCTCATAGACGGTAAAGCGCTCAGCGTCCGTCCGCTTGACCGCGACCCAGGTATGAATACCGAAATAGCCGCGCCAGTTGTAAGCCCGCGCGCCGTAGACCTGGATCACGGCTTCGCGTACTTCCGCCGGATCGGGGGCTATGCCCACCGACTCGCGGCTCGCCGTTCGCCAGTCCGCTTTCACGCTATGTCTGTCCAGCGCGGTCAGGGCGGAACCCGCCACGACCAGCGCAAATACCAGAGCCCCCCGACGCCAGAATTTCCAAGTTCGCAAGATCCCTCTACTCCGTTCATCGCGCATCTGTGCGCGCACCAAGACGCTTCACTTGAACTCGTTCATTCGTGCTACGTCAACGTAGCAACCGCCGAAACACCGGCTTAAGGATAATCGGCATAATGTATATGGGGAACTGCCCGACCGCAAAAAAGAGCGGCAGATCCGGATCCACACTGGCCGGCAAAACGGCCAGAATTATGGCAAGATTGCGAGTCCCTGAAATAAATCCGGCACTGAGCGCGGCGCGGCGCCCCGCCCCCGGCACGGCGACGACAAAGACCACGTAGCTGACGATCATCATGCCCACGTAAACCGCGAACGAAAGTGCCGCCACAAAGGCGATGTAGCCGGGGTCGCCGATCAGCCGCGCCGTGACGCCATCCATGATCCCGACGGCGAAACCGATCAGCAGGATGACGGAAATGCCGTCGAAGACGTACGCCGCGCTTTCGACCCGTGCGCCGCCCGCGAGCTTGCGGACGACGGCGGCGGCGACCGCTGCGGACATGACCAGCGTCACCATGCGCCCCATCATCGCAAGCGGATCCGCGCCCATGTCAAAACCCAGCAGCGTCAGGGCCGCCAGCGGCATGGTGATCGGCACCAGAAGCGTCGCAATGACCAGAACGATCAGCAAAAGCGCACCGTCAAGCCCGAACATGATCCCCAGCGTCGGTGTAGAGAACAGTGACGACGACGCAGCCGCCAAAATCATTGCCGCCTCCAGCCCCGGCCTGAGGTCGACGCCCAGGAGAATCAGCGCCATCAGCACCGGCGTGACGATCAGCATCCAGACCACTAGCGAAATGACGAGCATCGGGCGGCGCATGCGCTCGATCAGGTCGCGGAACTCGATCCTCAGCATCGCCAGGAACAGAAGCCCCCAGACGGCAACCGTCAGCATCGGACGCAGGATAGCCGCGAGGTCGGGCAGCACGAGCCCCAGAAACACGCCGCCCGCCATCGCCTGCGGTGCGTATCGGCTGAGAAAAGCGAATATGTTCTTCAATACGCCCAAAGCGGCTCCCCGTCTTGCCGATCACGCCGGTTTCGTGCATCGATTACGAACCCGCCACCGGAACGCCGCAAGTGGAGACCGTCACGGCTGATGGATCAAGCACAAGAAAACCCGACCCGGCACTCGTTGACGTTTCACGCGACACGGCCCTCGTTCGGCAAACTCCTGCTGATCAATTCGTCGCTGACGCTCCTGACGCTCGGCATCTACCGTTTCTGGGCCAAGACAAATATCCGCCGCTATTTCTGGCGTAACGTGTCATTTCTCGACGATCCGCTGGAATACACCGGCACCGGCGGCGAACTGTTCGTCGGCTTCCTGATCGTCATCGCCGTGCTGTTTCCGCTGGGTCTGATCTATGGAGCGATCCAGACGCTGGTGCCGCCGGACGCGCGTTACCTGAGCATCGTCCTTGAGGTCATTTATTACCTCGTTCTGTTCGCACTGCTGCAAATCGGTTTCTACCGGATGTGGCGTTACCGCATGAGCCGGACACGCTGGCGCGGTGTCCGGTTTGGGCTCGATGGATCGACCTGGACGTATCTGCGGCTGGCTGCCGGCTGGACGGTTTTGACGGCGCTGACGCTGGGTGCGGCGTATCCGTGGATGCAGATCGACCTCTGGCGCTATCAGGTCCGCCACACGCGGCTCGGCGATCAGACATTCCGTTTCGAGGGCGACGCCGCCCGGCTTTTCCTTGCCTGGTTGCCGGTGTTTGCCGCCGTGCTGGTGAACGCGGGCGTCGCGCTTTGGGCAGTGATGGCGTTCGGTCTCGGCGCCGAGTTTGAGTTCAACTCGCGCAACACCGAACACCGCGACCTCGTGGCGATGATGGGCGGGATCGTCCTTCTGGTCGATGCGCTGGGCGTCCTCGGATTCATCTATTACCGGGTGCGTCAGACGCGTTTTCAGATCTCCGGCCTCAGGTTCGGCGACGCCGCTTTCCGTTCCCGGCTGCCGTTCCTGCGGTTGTTCCTGTTCGGTGTCCTAGCCCTGGTTCTGTTGCTGGCCGCGATTGCCGTGCTGTTCGGTACCTTCGCACCCTCTATTGTCGGCAACGGATCGGCGTTGCGGTACGGCACATTCGATCCCGAGACGGTCACCAGCGTGATCGGGTTTTCCATTTCGATCTTTGTTCTGTTCGTATTTGTGGCGCCGTTCATCTGGACGCTGATTTACACCTACGAAGTGATCAGGCAGGTGACCGTCACCACCACGATCGACAACCCGCATGTGCTGGAACACGCCGCGCAGTCCGAAAGCGAAGGCCCGCGCACCGGCGAAGGGTTGGCCGACGCGCTCGATATCGGCGGGTTTTGACGACTGCTGAACATGGACGCGTCTCGGATATTCCTGCATCGTCTTTCCCGCGAAGGCGGGAATCCAAACGGCAGGAAAGTTGGACCCCCGCCTGCGCGGGGATGACAAGGTATGAGGCCGGATGAAATCCATTTCATACAATGACGGCAAGACGGCGGCCCGGCGCAAGGTCCTGGCCGAGATTTCCGACGACGACCTGGTCCTTACCGATCAGGCGTACCGGGAACTCGCGCGCTGGCCGCTTGCCGACATCCGTTATGTCGATCCATCGCACCGCCGCCCGCCGCTGCGCTTGCGGCTTGCCGGAGGCGATGCCCGCATCACGCTGGACGGCGACGACGACGGCGGCTGGCTTACCTATAAATGCCCAAACCTGACAAAGCGCGACCATGGCGCCGTCCGCTGGCCGACGTGGGTGGCGGCCGGCATTCTGGCACTGGCGTCGATCGCCGGTATTTTCGTCTACCTGCTGCCTGCGGCGTCGAGCGCGATCGTCCAGCTTGTCCCGCCGGCGATGGAGCAGAACATCGGCCGCGAGGCGCGCGATCAGCTCATGAACCTGATCGGTCAGGCGCGCAAGAGCACGGGCCACGTCGAGTGCACCAATCCGCGTGCCCATGGCATCCTCAAGAAACGCGCCGACGAACTGGCGACGCTGATGGAAACGCCGTTTCCGGTCCGCGTCAGCGTCGTCCGCCTGCCGGTGTCCAACGCACTGGCACTGCCCGGCGGAGAGGTCGTGATTCTGTCCGGCCTGATTGACAAGGCCGAAAGCGGCGACGAGGTGATCGGTGTCCTTGCGCACGAGATTGCACACGTCACCCGGCGCGATCCGCTCCAGGTCTCGATCAAGCAAACCGGCGCCGCGCTGATGATCAGCCTGATGGTCGGCGACGTGTTCGGCGGTGCCGCCCTGGGCGGCCTGGCTTCCGGCCTGGTCGAGAGCGGATACAGCCGCGACGCGGAAGCCGCCGCCGACTTCATTGCCGTCACCGCACTCAACCAGCTCGGCCTGACGGCGCGCCCGCTGGCAGATTTCCTTTCGCGCATTGAAAAGGAAACCCCGTTGGCGGACATCGTCCCATCGTTTCTCAGCACGCACCCCAGCGGCACGGAACGCGGCCGGCATATCCGCGACCTTTCGCAGGGCGTCGGCCGCGCCATGAGCAACTACGAATGGGAAACCCTGCGTAAAATCTGCGAATAACAGGGTTAACAAATAAATAGGTCGAGTGTGCGACCGATCACAGACGCTGCCGTCTTTCTGGACTTTAATGGTTAACGTCCAGACCAGAGATCGCGCTCAGAACGAGCGCCTCTCTAAGACAACAGGAGGCAGTTATGAAGTTACGAATGAAAGAAATCATGAACGAAACTCTCGGTGCCGCCCTTGGTACGAGTGTCGGTATCTGTGTGATCGGGTACGGTGTGCTCAGCCTGGTGACGAACAGCCTCGAGGTGCTGTTCTAAACCTTCGCCGAGGCCGTATAGGTTTTCGGATGCGGGAAGGTGCGCGGCTAACCGCGCAGTGCATCTGGGCCCAGAGCACGAATTGATTTCAAGAACTCACGTTTCCGCTCGAGATCGTCCTCGTTCTCTTCGAATTCGAGGGCAAATCCGTCGGGTATCTGGCGGCGCACGTACCCTTGCCGATGACCGATCCCTTCCATGTGCAACTGCACGAACTGGTTGTTCTCGAATTCGGCCTGCGTCATGCCGGTGACCGCAGCGCCCGACTCCGATACATCCCGGAGATGCCCTTCGAACGACTGCCCGTCGACGCTGCCCTGAACACGCGTATCGACTGCGTATCTGGGGGCTGCCCGGCTATCGTTCTTGAAATATCCCACGACCCACCACCGTCCTAGAAAGGTTCGACCGGGACAACTATAGCACGATCGATCTGGCCGCTGAACATCCGTAACCGCCACACCGGACGGGTGCTGAACCTATGTCGGCGCTGAAATGCACTGATCAGGCGACCGGCGCGTGGCCAATGATCCGCGTGTGGCGCTCGACGTAGGCATCCCAGCACCCCGGGTTCACGAGCCTCGGCGCACGTTTGCCGTTCAGCACCTCGATCCACTGTTCGGCAGCCCATTTGGCCATGTTGTAGTTGCAGACATCCGTGATCCCCGCCGCGTGCGGCGTCATCAGCACGTTCTGGAATTGCATCAGCGGATGACCGGGGCCCGGCGGCTCGTCGTCGAACACGTCGACGCCGGCGCCGTCGATCAGCCCCTTGGCGAGCGCGTCGACGAGCGCGGCCTCATCATGTACGAAATGACGCGCTGTCGTGATGAAGTACGCGCTCGGCTTCATCATCGCGAAGGCATCCGCGCCAATCATGCCGCGGGTTTCGCTGGTCAGCGGACAATGCACCGAGATGAAGTCCGATGTCCGGAACAGTGTCTCGAAGTCCGTCTTCTCGGCATTGCGGTCGATGAAGTCCTGATCGGAAATATACGGGTCATAGGCGATCACGTTCATGTCGAGTGCATGCCTCGCGATCTTTGCCGTACGCCGGCCGATCTGGCCGAGGCCGACGATGCCGAGCGTCTTGCCGGTCGTTTCCAGCCCCGGATAGGCCATGCGGTCGACGCCAGGGGCCTCGCGCATCATGCGGTCGTGACGGATCATGTTCTTGCCGAGTGCCAGAATCATGCCGATGGCGTGCTGCGCGACGCTGTCCGAATTGGCGCCGGAATTGTTCATCACCATGATGCCCATGTCCGTTGCCGCCGCGTCGTCGCAAGCGTCGAAGCCGGCGCCCATTGACGAAATTGCCAGCAGGTTCGGGCATTTTTCCATGAAGGCCCGGTCCGGACGCCAGCGCGGCTGCATCTCGGTCTTGGCCAGCATCTGGTAGCCGTGCGCGTCCTTGAGAATTTCGAAGACCCTGGCTTCGTCTTCGTCCTGCTCGAGACGGATCAGTTCGATCCCCGGCGCATTTTCAAGAATTTCAACGGCGATCGGGTGCGCCCATGTATCGAAGTACACAAGGCGGCGGGTGTTTGTGCTCATTATTTGTTTCTCCCCTAAGCGCGCATAAGGTGCTGCGCCGGGGCGGATTGGTCAAGATCGGGGGTCGCGGTTACGTCGTCTGCCGGCTGGCAATGCCGAGCGCCATCTCCACCACCCGCGCCAGGATCGGCCGGGACGGATCGGCGATATAGCTGGCCGTATAGTTGAGCGGCGTCGGATACCAGTCGCACTCGATCTCGATCAGGCGCCCGTCGGCAAGCGCATTGGCGGCAAATACCCGCGGGATGGATGCGATGCCGACACCGCGCTCCGCCATGCGCTGAATTGCCGAAAGCGATGACGAGGGAAAAAGACGGAACGGTTTCGTGCCCCCGGTCCGAAGGGCTTCGTTGATTTCGAAGAACGGCCGTGTGTTGCGGGGGAACGACAGGATCGGAAACGCCCGCATCTCCTGCAGCGTCATCATCACGCGGCCCGCGTCGCCGGGTTCGGGCCGCTTCACCCAGACCAGCGGGTAATTGCCGAGCGGCGTGTTCGTGACGGTGTACTCCGACACCGGCCCCATCAGGATCGCGAGATCGATGGCGTGTTCGACCAGTTCGTTGCGGAGGTTCGATGTCACATCGACGGAAATCTCGACCTCGAGCGCGGGATAGGTCTCCTGCAGTTCCGCCAGCAGGTCGGCCAGCCACGTCTGCACGATGGTCTCCGACACACCCAGACGCAGCAGTCCGGCCACCTCCGCCGGCACGCCGGCCCGGTCCTTCATCGCCTGAACGCTGGCGAGCGTCTCCTCGGCAAGACCGAGCAAATCGCGACCGGCAGCCGTCAGCCGCACCTCGCCGCCGTCACGGGAAAACAGGGCAACCCTGAGTTCGTCTTCCAGATTGGCGATGCGGCTGGAAATCGCAGGTTGCGTCGTGAACAGCTTTTCCGCCGTTTTAGAAAAACTGCCGAGCCGCGCGACCCAGAGAAAAGCCTCCAACTGCTTGAGATTCATCGGTTAATCGCCGCCCATCCCCGCCTGATAGATATATAAAATAAATTTATGGCAAAGTCTAAAAATTATAAATTAGACTTTTCCCGTGGGATTCTGCTTTGATTTTCCTGTCGAAAAGCCAACATACCTGTTGGCGATAAAAATTTGGGGGGAGAGCATGGGCAACGTCGCCGAGGCCCAACCGGCCGTTTCATACATGACATATGAAGATTTCGCCGGCATGACCGCCGCCGAAGCGCGCCGGCATTTCCGAAGCGGTGCCTATGTCGGCCATACGGCAGGGATTGCGCCCGGCATGCTCCAGGGCAACGTCGCCATCCTTCCCGCCGAATACGCCCTCGACTTCGCACGTTACTGCCAGCGCAATCCGCAACCGTGCCCGTTGATCGGTGTCTCCGATACCGGCGATCCGATGATGCGCACGCTGGGCGACGACATCGATATCCGGTCCGACGTGCCGCTTTACCGGGTTTACGAAAACGGCGAGCTGGTCGACGAGGTCTCCGACATCACGGACCGCTGGCGCGACGATTTCGTGGCGTTTGCCATCGGCTGTTCGTTCACCTTCGAAGATGCCCTGATGGCCGACGGCATCCGGCTCCGCCACATCGACGAGAACAAGACCGTCGGCATGTACGTCACCAATCTCATGACCGAGCCGGCCGGCCCGTTTTCCGGCGGCACCGTCGTCTCGATGCGCCCGCTCAGCAAAAGCGATGCGATCCGCGCCAGCGCGATCTGCGCTCGGTTCCCGCATGCGCACGGCCAGCCGGTGCACATGGGCGATCCGGCGGAAATCGGCATCAAGGACATCGACGCCCCGGACTGGGGCGACAAGACCGAATTCAGGGACGGCGAGATCCCCGTCTTCTGGGCATGCGGCGTGACGCCGCAGAATGCCGTCAGATCGGCGCGCCCGTCGATCTGCATCACGCACGCGCCAGGCAGAATGCTGGTAACAGACGTTCCCGCCTGGGCAACGGACTCTAAAAAACCAACCTCATGAACCACTAGGGAGATTTACGAATGAGACGTCTAAAAACCATTGGACTTGCCTGTGCCTTCGGCATCGCCGCCATGTCGGCGACAAGCCCGGCATCGGCAGCGGATGTCACCATCAAAGCCGTCGGCACGTGGGGCAACCTGACCAACTACCAAAAACATGAAGGCCCATTCTGGAGCGACGTGATCGGCAAAGCGTCCGGCGGCTCCATCAAGGGTGAAATCAAGCCGCAGACCGACCTCGGCCTGAAGGGTTTCGAGATCATGCGCCTGCTGAAACAGGGCGTATTCAACTACGCGCACGGCGTCATGGGTTACGTGTCGGCGGAAAACGCCATGTTCGACGGTGTCGATCTGTCGTCGCTGACGCAGGACATCGAAACCGAGCGTAAGGTCGTCGATGCCTACTTCCCGATCATGGCCAAGAAGTTCGAGGAAATTTACGATTCCAAGCTGATGCAACTGTATCCGTTCCCGAGCCAGAACCTCTGGTGCAATGCCGAGATCAATTCGATCGACGATCTCAAGGGCAAGAAGATCCGGACCTACACCGCATCGCTGGCCGACTTCGTCCAGGGTGTCGGCGGCACGTCCGTGACCGTGGCGTTCGCCGAGGTTATCCCGGCGCTTCAGAAAGGCGTCGTCGACTGCGGCATCACCGGCACCATGCCGGCCTATAACGCCAAGTGGTATCAGGCCGCAACGCACGCCTACACCATGCGTGTCGGTTGGGGTATCGCCTTCGGCGCGATCAGCCTGAAGACCTGGAACAGCCTTTCGGCCGACCAGCAGAAGACCCTGCAGGCCGAAGTCGACAAGCTGACGGACCGCATGTGGGAAGAAACCGGCAAGGAAGACGCGCTCGCGATCCAGTGCCTGACCGGCACGGAATGCCCGCTCGGCCCGGTCGGCGGCATGAAGCTCGTTACCCCGTCGGCGGAAGACATCAAGAAGCAGAAAGTGATTGCGCAGGATGTCGTCGTCAAGAACTGGGCGGATCGTTGTGACGCCGAGTGCGTCGACACCTGGAACAAGGTTGTCGGCCCGATCGTCGGCATCACCGCGAAGAAGTAAGACCAACCATCGTCGGGCCGGATGCACTCCAGTGCGTCCGGCCGGACATTCTCTCGGAGCACGCACGTGAATATCCTCGATAAGACCTTGAAAGGCCTGGACGGGATCGCCTTGCGCCTTGTTTGGCTGGGCGGCGCGCTCCTGATCCTCGCTGCCCTGATCGTCACCGTCGACGTGATCCTCAGGAAGCTGTTCAACGTTTCCATGGGCGGTTCGGACGAACTTTCCGGGTATGCATTCGGCATCGCCACCGCAGGGGCGTTTACGTACGCCCTTCTGCACCGCGCCAATATCCGTGTCGATGCGCTTTACCAGCACTTGCCGGTCTGGCTGCGCGGCACACTCGATATTCTCGGCCACGTTCTGCTCGTCTCTTTCCTCGCCTATGTGACGTGGCGCGCCTCACTGCTGCTCGGCGACACGTACGCCAACCAGTCCCGTTCCATCACGCCGCTCCGGACGCCGCTGGCGATCCCGCAGACCCTCTGGTTCGCCGGGCTACTGCTCTGCGTCGTGACCGGGGTCGTGATGACCCTTTCCGTCCTGGTCTCGCTGATCAAGCGCGACTGGGCCGCCATTCAACAGACGGTCGGCATCAAGTCGCTCGACGAACAGATCGAAGAAGAAAGCTGAGCCGCCATCATGTTGATCCAAGCAATTATCTTCCTCATGGTTCTGGTCGCGCTCAGCGTGCCGATCGCCGCCGTGCTCGGCTGGCTCGGCCTGTTCATGTCGAACGTCCATTCGTTCATGCCGCTGCACCTCGCGATCGGCGACATCTTCTGGCAGAACTCGATCGAGTTCCTTCTCGTTGCCATTCCGATGTTCGTCCTGATGGGCGAGATTCTGCTGCGTTCCGGCATTACCGAGCGCATGTACGAAGGCATGGTGCAATGGCTCGGCTGGCTGCCGGGCGGCCTGATGCATTCGAACATCGGTTCGTGCGCGCTGTTCGCGGCAACGTCCGGATCGAGCGTCGCAACTGCAGCCACAATCGGCACCGTGGCACTCCCGGAAGTCGAGAAACACAACTACAATGAACGCCTGTTTCTCGGCACCATCGCCGCCGGCGGCACGCTCGGCATCCTCATTCCGCCGTCAATCAACCTGATCATCTACGGCCTGCTGACGGACACCTCCGTTCCCGAACTCTATCTCGCCGGATTCATTCCCGGTCTCGTGCTGGCGTTATTGTTCATGGTGACGGTCGCCCTTGCGTGCCTGATCCGTCCGCAATGGGACGGCGATCCGGTGCCGCAGGACTGGGGTGCGAAGGTACGTTCGCTGTCGGGACTTCTGCCGCCGCTCGGCATTTTCCTTGTTGTCGTCGGCTCGATCTACGCCGGCGTCGCAACCCCGACCGAGGGCGCCTCGCTCGGCGTGATCGCGTCGATGGGCCTCGCCGCCGCCAACCGCACGTTGACCATCGAAATGCTGAAGCGCGCCATCGAAGGCACCATGCGGACGACCGCCATGATCATGCTGATCATCCTCGCCGCGATCTTCCTGAACTTCATTCTGGGCGCCGTCGGCCTGACGCAGGCGCTGGCGGACTTCATCACCAGCCTGGGTCTGAGCCCGATGGAAACGATGCTGATGATCGTCGTCTTCTACATCATCCTGGGCTGCTTCATGGAGACGCTGTCGATGCTGCTGACGACGGCGCCGCTGATCGCGCCGGTGGTGATCCAACTCGGATTCGATCCCGTCTGGTTCGGGATCGTCCTGATGGTGTTGCTCGAGGCCGCGCTGATCACGCCCCCCATCGGCATCAACCTTTACGTCGTTCAAGGTATCCGCAAAAGCGGCGGCCTGAACGACGTAATGATTGGAACTTTTCCGTTCGTGCTCGCCATGTTCGCGATGGTCGGCCTGTTACTGGCCTTCCCGCAAATCGCGCTCTGGTTACCGCAACAGTTTTACTGACTTTTATTTGAGAAAAAGGGTTTTCACGCCCGACGTGTGCCCAAAGCAATGGAGACGCTTGCCATGTGGCAAATCTGGATCGACCGGGGCGGCACCTTTACCGACCTCGTAGCCCGCAAACCGAACGGTGAGTTGGTGACCCACAAGCTGCTGTCGGAGAACCCCGAACAGTACGAGGACGCGGCCCTTCAGGGCATCCGCGACCTGCTGGGGATCGACAAGGGCGATACGGTCCCGCCCGGCAAGGTCGAAGCCGTCAAGATGGGTACCACGGTTGCGACGAATGCGCTGCTGGAGCGCAAGGGCGACCGCACGGCGCTGGTCATTACCAAGGGGTTCGGCGACGCACTCCGGATCGGCTACCAGAACCGCCCGCGCCTGTTCGACATGCACATCAAGCTGCCGGAGCTCGTCTACGAAACGGTTTTCGAAGCGGAGGAACGCGTCGCCGTCGACGGCGAAGTGCTGACACCGCTGAACGAAGACGCGCTGCGTGACGGCCTCCAGAAAATTTACGATGACGGCATCCGTGCTGTCGCCATTGCCTTCCTGCATGGTTACAAGCACACCGGGCACGAAGAGCGCGCGGGCGCGATCGCGAGAGACATCGGCTTCACGCAGATTTCCGTCTCGCACCAGGTCAGCCCGCTGATCAAGCTGGTCTCGCGCGGCGATACCACGGTGGTCGACGCCTACCTGTCGCCGATCCTCAGGCGTTACGTCGATCGCGTCGCCGCCGATCTGGAAGCCGGCGGCACCGAAGGCCCACGCCTGATGTTCATGCAATCCAACGGCGGGCTCACCGACGCCAAGCTGTTCCAGGGCAAGGACAGCATTCTCAGCGGGCCTGCGGGCGGCGTCGTCGGCATGGTCCGCACGGCGCAGATCGCCGGGTTCGACAACATCATCGGCTTCGACATGGGCGGCACGTCGACTGACGTCGCGCACTTTGACGGCGAATACGAGCGTTCGCTCGAAAACGTGGTCGCGGGCGTGCGCATGCGCGCCCCGATGATGAATATTCATACCGTCGCCGCCGGCGGCGGCTCGATCCTGGTATTCGACGGCGCCCGTTTCCGCGTCGGCCCGGAAAGTGCCGGTGCGAACCCGGGCCCGGCATGCTACCGCCGCGGCGGGCCGCTGGCGGTAACAGACTGCAACGTGATGCTGGGCAAGATTCAGCCGCAGTTCTTCCCAAGCGTGTTCGGCCCCAACGCCGACCAGCCGCTCGATGGCGACGTGGTGCGCGAGAAGTTCGACGAACTTGCCGACCGCATCGCGAAAGACACCGGCGAGGCCCGACGCTCACCGGAAGATATCGCCGAGGGCTTCCTGACCATCGCGGTCGAGAACATGGCCAACGCGATCAAGCAGATCTCGGTACAACGCGGTTACGACATCACCAACTACGTGCTCAACTGCTTCGGCGGCGCCGGCGGCCAGCATGCATGCCTTGTCGCCGACTCGCTCGGTATGAAGACCGTCTTCGTTCATCCGTTCGCAGGCGTCTTGTCGGCCTACGGTATGGGGCTTGCGGACATCCGCGCGCTTCGGGAACGTTCCGTGCAGGAACCGCTCGACGACGACGCGGTCAAGCGCGTCATTCCGACTCTCGACGAGATGGCGGCCGATGCCGCCCGCGAGGTCACGTCGCAGGGCATCGGCGCCAGGAACGTCAGCGAGCACCGCCGCATCCACCTGCGCTACGAGGGCACCGACAGTGCGCTCGTGGTGTCACTCAACGATGCCGCCTCGATGGCCGCCGAGTTCGAGGACCTGCACCGTCAACGGTTCGGCTTCGTGCCGGAAGGGCGCAAGCTGGTCATGGAAGCGCTCGCCGTCGAGGCCGTGGGCGCTACCGAGTCGATGATCGATCCGGAATTGACGGAAACGTCGGACGGCAAGCCGATCCCGCCGCGCGATACGGTCCGCATGTATTCCGGAGGCGAGCAGCATGACACTCCGGTCTATGCACGTGAATCGTTCATGCCGGGCGACAAGGTCGACGGTCCCGCGGTCATTACCGAGGATACGGCGACGACCGTCGTCGAACCGGGCTGGCAGGCGTATCTGAATTCCCGCGGTCACCTGATCCTGAAACGGGTAAAAGCCCGCCCGCAGACCTTCGCCGTCGGCACCGAAGCCGACCCGGTGATGCTGGAAATCTTCAACAACCTTTTCATGTCGATCGCGGAGCAAATGGGCGCGACGCTCGCCAACACGGCGTACTCCGTCAACATCAAGGAACGTCTCGACTTCAGCTGCGCGATTTTCGATATCGAGGGCAACCTCGTCGCCAACGCGCCGCATATGCCGGTGCACCTCGGCTCCATGGGCGAAAGCATCAAGACCGTGATCCGGGAAAATGCGGGAACGATCAAACCAGGCAACGTCTATGCCCTCAACGCGCCCTACAACGGCGGCACCCACCTGCCCGACGTCACCGTGATCACGCCGGTGTTCGACGACGACGGCAAGAGCATCCTGTTCTATGTCGGATCACGCGGCCATCAGGCCGACATCGGCGGCCGCACGCCGGGCTCGGCACCGCCCGACTCGACCCACATCGAGGACGAAGGCGTGCTGATCGACAATTTCCTCCTCGTCGAGGAAGGGCGCCTTCGTGAAACGGAAACCTATGACCTGCTGAAGTCCGGCAAATACCCGTGCCGCAACCCGATGCAGAACATGGCCGACCTGACGGCACAGATCGCCGCCAACGAAACCGGCGTGCGTGAATTGCGCAAGATGATCCAGCACTTCGGGCTCGACGTGGTTCACGCCTACATGGGCCACGTGCAGGATAATGCCGAGGAATCGGTCCGCCGCGTTCTTGATGTGCTGGCCGACGGCGAATTCACCTATCCGATGGACAACGGCGACCAGATCCAGGTGAAGATCACCGTCGACCGGGGGGCACGCGAGGCGAACATCGACTTCACCGGCACGTCGCCGCAGGGCAACCACAACTACAACGCTCCGCTCGCGGTCTGTAAGGCGGCGGTGCTCTACGTGTTCCGGACCCTCGTCGACGACGAGATCCCGCTCAACGAGGGCTGCCTCAAGCCGCTCAAGATCAAGGTGCCGGAAAAATCCATCATCAGCCCGGAATATCCGGCGGCGGTCATCGCCGGCAACACCGAGGTCTCGCAGTGCATCACCGACGCGCTCTACGGCGCACTCGGCGTGATGGCATCGGCGCAAGGCACGATGAACAACTTCGTCTACGGCAACGATGTCTACCAGAACTACGAGACCATCTGCGGCGGCACCGGCGCGGGCGCCACGTTCGACGGCTGCGACGCGGTACATTCGCACATGACCAACACGCGCATGACCGACACCGAGGTGCTGGAGAACCGCTTCCCGGTGCGGGTCGAGGAATTCTCGATTCGCCGTGGATCCGGCGGCGCCGGCAAACATCACGGCGGCGACGGCGTTGTCCGGCGCATGCGGGTCCTCGACACCATGATCGCGACCACGCTCTCAAGCCACCGGCATACCGATCCGTGGGGCCTGAAAGGCGGCAAGCCGGGTGCGCGCGGCGAAAACGCCGTGTACCGTGCTGACGGCAGCGTCGACCGGTTGCGCGGCAATGACGAGACGGAAATGCATCCGGGCGATGTGTTCGAACTTCGCACGCCTGGCGGTGGTGGATACGGCGCGCCGGAGGACTGATCCGGCGCGTCCCCGGGCGCAAAAAATCGTGTCGATTCAGCGGATATTAACGCTAAATCTTGTATGCCAAACGTCAAACCGGTATTTTTTAACCGAATCGCATTCCGTTGCCTGAAGTCCTGCGTGACCGGGTAACGAATGAGGGACAGGGCATCAGGAGCCTCAGCTTGGCCAAATCACGGCTCACGATCTGTTTGACGATTGCCGCTGCTGTTGTCGGCACGGCCGTCATGCCTCATGGTGCAGCCGCCAACCCGCTCGAGATCGAACTTACCGGGCTGCTGAACCGGCATCCGCAGATCAAGGCTGCTGAGAAGTCGTTGCAGTCGTCACGCAAGGGCGTCGATGCTGCGATTTCGGACTTTTATCCGACGGTGTCGGTGACCGGTGACGCCGGGTACGAACACATCAACAGCCCGTCGACGCGCGGCGACAACGCGCCCAGTGCGAGTGCCTACGGGCGAACGCGCAATACGGCGTCGCTGACGCTGACGCAGAACCTGTTCAACGGGTATGCCACGGCTTCGGCGGTCCGTACGGCGCGCCTGAACCGGGAACTGGCACAGATTTCATTTGAAGGCACGCGCCAGAATACAATTTTCGAAGGCGTCCAGGTCTACGTCGACGTGCTGCGGCAGCGCCGCCTGATCGAACTGGCGCGCGAGAACGAAGCGACCATCCAGCGCCAGCTCAATCTGGAAGACGAACGCGTGCAGCGTGGTTCCGGTGTCGCCGTCGACGTGTTGCAGGCGAAATCGCGCTTGCAGATCGCCAAGGAACGCCGCGTCAATTTCGAGGGCGCGCTCGAAGACGCCATCAGCCGTTACACACAGGTCTTCGACCACCCGCCCGACGTCGAAGCCATGCTCGACCCGGAACCACCGATCGATCTGATCCCGAGCGAGCTGTCGAAATCCATTGATATCGCCGTCATCGAGAATCCGGCTGTCGGCAACTCCGGCACCACCGTTGAAGTCGCGCGCGAACGCCGCCGCACGGTGCGCGCAGAACTGTTTCCGACGGTCGATCTGGAAGGCGCTTACAATTACGAGAAGCACAACAATGCGACGCTCGGCACCCGGCGCGATTACTCCCTCGTCGTGACAAGTACGTGGGAACTGTTCACCGGGTTCTCGACCCGCGCGTCGATGGCACAGGCTGCCTATGACTATCACGCCTCGAAGGACCAGCACGAATACACGGTCCGCAAGGTCATCGAGCAATCGAAACTCGCCTGGCAATCGCTGCTGACGGCGCGCGAACGGCTCGAGCTTCTGGAAAATGCGGTCAACATCGCGTCCGAGGTGTTCGAGAGCCGGAAAAAGCTGCGCGAAGCGGGCAAGGAAACCGTGATTAACGTTCTCGACGCCGAGAACGAGGTCAACAACGCCCAGATCAACTACACCTCGGCGTTCTACGACGAACGCCTCGCCGTCTATCAGCTTCTGCTCGCCATGGGCAGGCTGGACAGCAAGAACCTGTCGCTCGGCTTCTAGGGCCGGGCCATGTCCCTTCTCGTCAGTTTCGAAGATATAAAGGACGCCCGCGCACGGCTGCATCCCGCCGTCCGCCGCACGCCAATCATTCCCGTTGCCCGCGACAGTGCCGAGATCGGCGCCGAGATACTGTCTGTGAAATGCGAAAATCTGCAAGTTACGGGCGCCTACAAGGTACGGGCCGCGTTCACCATGCTCGACCGGCTCGGCAGCGAGCAGAAATCCAAGGGCGTCGTACTGACGTCCAGCGGCAACTTCGCGCAGGCATTCGCCTTTGCCGGCCGTCTGCTGAATGTCCCCATCGTCGTCGTCATGCTGCGTGAAACCAGCCCCTACAAGGTCGCCGCGACCGAGGGCCATGGCGCCGAGGTGGTGTTCTGCGACGATGCGCTGGGCCGTCAGCCGAAGGTCGTCGAAGTCGCCGAGGAACGCGGCATGACAGCCATCGACACGTGGGAGGAACACTGGATCACCGCCGGGCATGCGTCGCTCGGCATGGAAATCTGCGAGGATGCCGGGGAACTGCAGCAGGTACTGGTGCCGGTGTCTTCGGGCGGCGTGGCCGGCGGCGTCGCGGCCGCGGTCAAGCACATGCGCCCCGACGTCAAAGTGATCGGCGTGCAGCCGGAACGCGCCAATGCGGCTTACGTATCGCGTCACAAAGGCGAACCGACTGCCATCGACTACTGGGACAGTATCGCCGACGGGCTTTCGGCGCGCCGCCCGGGCGAACGGCCGTTCGCGCACCTTCAGGCATACATGGACGACATCGTCCTGGTCTCTGAAAACGACATCGGCCGCGCGTTCGTGACGTTGCTTACCCGCGCAAAATTGCTGGGTGAAGCGGCGGGCATCGTCGCCAGCGCCGCCTTTCTGTCGGGCAAGGTCGATACGTCGCTCAAGACCGTCGCGGCACTGACCGGCGGCAATCTCACGCAGGAAAGCATGCAGAAGCTCTTCGCCCTAGCCGAGGGCTGATCTCCGGTACATGACGCCGAACGCAGAAAGACCCGGCCAAAGGCCGGGCCTTTCCTCGGGAACGCCGGGTTAACTCCGACGCCCTGGGGGAAATCAGGAACCCCCGTTGAGCGCAGAACCGGCGAGGGTCTCTCCCGAAACCTCTTTGTCGGCATTGGCACGGGCGAGGCATCGCGTCGCCGTGACACGTCGTTCCACGTCGGCGGCATAAGCAGCCAGCGCTTCGCCACGCAGCCACTTGTCCGTGTCATGAAACACAAGAATGGAATCGCGCCTGACGAGCCCCTGAACCTGCTCGGCTCGCTTTTCCCATTTTTCGATGTAGGCGGACCAGTCGCCGCCGTACGCCTGCGCCACGTAACGGGCGACGGCACTGTTGCTGGTTTTGCCCCAGACCTGATTTTCGGGCATTGCCGGGCATTCGGCTGAAGCAGCGCCGGCGGCACCAAGAACGGCAACGACCATCAACACGGTGGCGGGAATGTGAAAGGAACGACGCATCGTCATTTCTCGCAGGAAACTTCGGCGTCGTACTGGAACGGACGGTCATACCATGACGGCTCGACAAACAGCCCTATACTCGAATTGCCCTCGTTCTTCATACGGAAGGATGCCTGCTGGCCCTCGGCAAAGCGCATCGTGCGCGCCGTCAGTTCACGTGCCTGTCCGTTGCTGATCTTATAGATGCGAAGTTTGCCGAGTTGCGGCCATTTTTCGCCCTGGTTCACGACCTTGAAGGATGCGACTCCGTTGATGCAGGCGCTGATCACTTCGACGTTGACGTTGCTGCCGGCGGCCTGAGCGAGGTCGATGGAGTTGACATCGACACCCTGACGCTGCGACAGCGGCACCGGAATCTGACGCTGTTGAGCGGCAGCAATCCCGACGGCACCGACAACGGTGGCGAAAATCGCGACAACGGCAAGAATTCTGTACAAAGCGGTCATTTTCTATAGCCCTCCCGACGGTTTCGCCCGTCGTTGGCTCAAGAAATAGACCCGCTATGTAATAGGCGTATGTCGCCGTGGTTAGCGAATGTTACAAAGTGTGAAACTCGGCGTCCGAGGCGGCGTCAGCGGTCCAGCGCCGCCATGAAATGTCCCAGCAATCCATCGATCTTCGCCTGATCGATCCAGCGGAAAACGCCGACGATATCAAGCGCCTGATCGACCCAGATCAAATTCGATCCGGCGCCGAGCGCAAAGAAACTGGTTTCGGGCGCCTGCGGATAATAGGCGCGGCCGGTGTTCAGCCACCAGAGGTAGCCGTAGACATCATAAATATCGATCGGCGTGCGCATCGCCGTGACCCAGTCTTCGCCGAGCAGGCGCTTGCCGTCCCATTCGCCGCCGCGCGCAATCAAAAGACCGAAGCGCGCATGATCGTAGGAATCGATCCAAAGGCCGCCGCCCCAATGCGTGCCGCCCGGCACGGAAACCATCACCTTGTCGTCGACCAGCACACCCGAATTTTCGTAGCCATGCCAGGTCCATCCGCCCGATGCGCCGATGGGATCCATGATGCGCTCTTTCAGGACGTCGGGCAGCGGTCTCTGGAACAGGTGCAACAGCGCCAACGAGAACACGTTGACGCGGACATCGTTGTATTCCCAGAACGTGCCCGGCGTCTGCAGATCGCGCTGCTGACCCTTGCGTTCGTTCGTCGAACCGGCACCGACTTCACGGTAGTGATCGACCTGATCGGGCTTGTCGAAGAGCGTACCGGTCCACTCGCTGGTCTGTGTCAGGAGATGCCGCCAGGTGATCTTCGAATTGTGCGGCCCCTGAAACTCCGGAATGTCGATATCGCCGGCAACGCTTGCGTCGATGTCCTTGATCAGACCGTCGCCGACGGCAATGCCGCACAACACGGCGAGGTAGCTCTTGGCGATTGAAAACGTCATGTCCACCCGGCCCGGATCGCCCCACGATGCTGCGATTTCTCCGCCCCTGAGCAACAGGCCCGCAGGTCCGCCCCGCGGCTTCAACGGCCCCAGAAACTCGTTCCACGGTGCTGGCTCGATCTGTGTCAGGCCGGGCACGCTTCCTGCGTCTTCGAGATCGCGCGGCCACGGGCTCTCGCTTGCCTCGGCGAACGCGATCGCATCCTTGATTTTCGCCGTATCGAAGCCGAGTTCGGCCGGGTCGCGTGTCTGCCACTCACCGGCACCGTTTGCAGGAGGCACATAAGTCGAAGTCGTCACGTGGATCATCCTTTGAAAGCAGGAACGATAGGCTGACGCAAAGGTATCACACGGGAGCAGCCAACCAAGGTTCCAGTTTTATATTCCGCCGACTTTCAACTTTGCCTATGATGACATAATCAATCAGGGAGGGTCTCATGCAGCGGTGGGTTCGAACGGGTCTTGCTCTGGCGGTCCTGAGTTTCGGCGTCATTCCCTCGACGCCATCGCAAGCGGACGACCTCCGGTTCTTCAAGATCGCCGCTGGCGCGCGGGGCGGCACGTATTTCCCGATAGCATCCTCCCTCGCCAAAGTGATTTCCAATCCGCCCGGTTCCAAATCCTGCTCGAACGGCGGGAATTGTGGCGTGCCGGACGTCACGGCGACGGCGCAAAGCACGGCAGGGTCCGTCGACAATGTGGACGCGTTGCTGGCCAGGAAATATCCGTCCGCCATCGCCCAGAGCGATGTGGCCTACTGGTCCTACACGGGTACCGGTCCCTTCCGCACCCGCAAGCCGAACACATTGCTCTGCGTGATCACCAGCCTGTATCCCGAGGACGTACACTTCGTCGCGGCCAAGGGGTCGAACATCAAGAGCATAAACGATATCCCCGGGCGACGGATCGCGCTCGGCGAGCGGAATTCCGGCGCGCTTCTTGGCGCGCAGCTTCTCGTTCGTGCCTACGGCTTCAAGGAAGGCGTCGATTTCTCCGCCTCGCTCGTCGATTTCCTCGGCGCACAGGATGCGATGAAAGCCGGTCAGATCGACGGCTTCATCACCGTTGCCGGCCATCCGTCGAGCGCAATATCAACGATGATAACATCGCATGGTGCTACGCTCGTGCCCATTGATGGCAAAGGGGCCGATGTCCTGACAGAGAAGTCGCCCTTCTACGCCAAGTCGACCATTCCCGCGAACGTCTATCCGGATCAAAGCGGCCTCATCAATACGGTCGCAGTAACCGCGCTCTGGCTTGCCAGGACGGACCTCGACCAGAACTTCATCCACAAGGTGACAAAGGCGTTCTGGGAAAACCGTTTCGCCCGGACGATCCTCGACGGTGGACATCCCAAGGGCAAATCCATAACCTTGGCATCATCGTTCGATGGTGTGCCGATCCCGCTTTGTGTGGGGGCACAAAACTATTACAAGGAAATCGGCCGCCTTAAATGACGTCCCCCAATTTTTTGACCGCTACCGAAGCCGCCAAGGCTATCCGCGCGGGCGATCTCACG
Source organism: Rhodospirillales bacterium (assembly GCA_965262415.1). Classification (GTDB taxonomy): domain Bacteria; phylum Pseudomonadota; class Alphaproteobacteria; order Rhodospirillales; family Casp-alpha2; genus UBA4479. The sequence goes on from OZ253533.1 coordinate 1,998,305, forward strand.
TCGCGTGATCTGATCGACGCCTGTATCGCGCGCGCCGAGGAACGCGCCGATGACGTCGGGGCCTGGACATATCTCAATCCCTGCCTTGCCCGCGAGCAGGCCGACAACTGCGATCAGGCGCGGGCCGAGGGTCATGATCTTGGCCCCCTGCACGGCATCCCTGTCGGGCTCAAGGATATCATCGATACGGCCGATATGCCGACCGAGAACGGCTCCGCGCTGTTCGAAGGCCGGCGTCCTGTTGCCGACAGCACCATTGCCCGCCTGCTCAGAGCGGCAGGCGCCGTAATCATGGGCAAGACCGTCACCACCGAATTCGCACTTTCGGCACCGGGTAAAACGAAAAACCCGCATAATCCGGCGCATACCCCGGGCGGCTCATCCTCGGGTTCCGCGGCTGGCGTTGCCGATCACCAGGTCCCACTGGCCGTCGGCACGCAGACCGGCGGGTCGATGATCCGTCCCGCCTCCTATTGCGGCATTCACGGCTTCAAGCCCACCTTCGGATCGATTTCACGCGCCGGGATGTTCCCGCTCGCACGCCCGCTCGATCACCCGGGTGTCTACGCAAGATCGCTGAACGACATCGCGCTCATCGGCGACGTTCTGATGGTAAAAGATCCGGCCGATCTCGACATGCGCGGTCATCCACGTAGCAAGCTCATAGACGCCCTTTCGGCCCCCGCCGGTGATCCCCCCAGCATCGCGTTCGTACGTGGCCCCATGTGGAAGCAGGCCGAAAGTTACCTGGAAGACGTGATGCAAGGCGCGTTGTCTCAGCTCGACGGTTATGTGCAGGACGTCGAGATGACGGGCGTTTTCGACAAGGCGCTCGAATGTCAGGAAACCGTGATGATGGCCAATGCGCTCGCCAACATCGGCGATTACTGCCGCGACCATCCGGACAAGGTCCGCGACGAAACGAAACGCCGCGCCAAGTCGGGCGAAGGCATCGCGGCTGACGACTACGTCAAGGCCATCGAGTTTCGCGACACCATCGGCGCCGCGCTCGACCGGATGTTCGACGGATACGACGTCCTGATCACCGCCGGCGCCACGGGCGAAGCGCCGGAAGGCCTCGGCAGCACGGGCAACGCCGCGTTTCAGAAGATGTGGACCCTGCTCGGCGTTCCGACGGTGACGCTGCCCTTGCTCAAGGGACCGGCCGGATTGCCCATCGGCTTGCAGGTTGTCGGCCGATATGGTCACGATGGTGACCTGCTGCGACATGCCCGCTGGATCGAGGAAAAGTTTTGACGGCTGATGTGAACAAGGACCGGCTGTGGGAATCGCTGATGACACTTGCCGAAATCGGCGCGACGCCAAAAGGCGGTGTGCGCCGTGTTGCGTTGACGGACGAGGACAAGCGTGCGCGCGACCTGTTCTGTGAATGGTCCAGGGAAGCGGGCTGTGAGGTCCGTGTTGATGCGATCGGCAACATTTTCGCGCGCCGCCCCGGCCGCAACCCGAACGCCGCACCAGTCGCCACCGGCAGCCACATCGACAGCCAACCGGCGGGCGGCAAGTTCGATGGTGCCTTCGGCGTGATGGCGGGACTGGAGGTCGTCCGCGCACTCAACGACGCCGGTATCGAGACCGAAGCGCCGATCGAGGTTGTCGACTGGACCGATGAGGAAGGAGCCCGCTTTGCGGCGGGATGCATCGGCTCCGGTGTCTACTCGGGGCATCGCGAGCTCGAGAAGGCGCTAGCGCTCGATGATGCCGACGGCGTGTCCGTCGGCGACGCCCTGAAACGCATCGGTTACGCCGGAACGGCCCCGGTGGGTGAACCCGGGTTCGGCGCCTATTTCGAGGCGCATATCGAGCAGGGGCCTATTCTGGAAGCCAAGGGGCTTTCCGTCGGCGCGGTCCTTGGCGCACAGGGACAGCGCTGCTTCGTTGTCACGGTCGAAGGTGTCGACGGTCATGCCGGCACGTTGCCGATGGCAAAACGGCAGGACTCGTTCGTCGGCACGGCGAAAATGACCGTCGCCCTGACCGATCTCGCGGAAACCTACGTACCCGCAGCTGTGATCACCGTCGGCCATGTTCGCGTCGTGCCGAATTCGCGTAACACGGTGCCGGGCAAGACCGTCTTCACCATCGACAGCCGCCATCCCGATGGCGAGATTCTGGAACGGATGGAACAGGACATGACACGCATCTGCCGGGATATCGCGGCGTCAGCGGGACTGACCGTCGACTTCGAGGCCATCACGCGCGCCGAACCGATTGTCTTTGACCCGGACTGCATCGACGCCGTGCGCGAGGCCTGCCGGAAACGTCAAATCCGCTTCACGGATATTCACTCCGGCGCCGGCCACGATGCCTGCAAGATTGCGGCAGTCGCCCCTGCCGGCATGATATTCATCCCGTGCGTCGACGGCATCAGCCACAACGAACTTGAACATGCCCGTGCCGAGGATCTTGCCGTCGGCACGCAGGTCCTGCTGGATTCGATGCTCGCTTACGCGAGGTGAATCAGGAACCGGATTTCGGTTCCGCCTTCTCCGTCACGTCCGCCATCTTCTTCGAGACCTGCTCGAATTGGTATTCCGGGATGATATAGGCCCAGCCCTCGGTCCGGGCCTTGATGGCTTCGGCCTGCTTCGCTGCCTCCGAGGACGCATCGCCGCCGATATATTCGGCCTCGATCGTCATGTACTGCGTGCCGTCCTTCCGCCACATCCGGGTCGTCGCATGGATCGCGTCCGCCGTAAAGAACTCGGTCACGTATGCGTCCGCCGGATCAAGATCGACATTCTCCAGCTTGCGCACATCGTTAAGGATAAAGCCGTTCAGGACGGCCGCGATATTGCGCGGCGCGAACTCGCTTGAGAGCTTCATGCCTTCCGGCATGTTTTCGAACGCAAAGTCTCCGGTGGCGCCCTGCTGCGGCACGACGATCAGCTTTTCACCATCCGGGTGCGTCACCTCGGCGCGCTGAATACGCTCAGGTTTGATGTCGACGATTTCTCGCTGCAACCAGTCGCGCGGCTCGACACCAATATCTACAAGCCCCCGGACCAGCCAAGTCTGCTCCTCGTCCGGACGACGCACGTACATGCCGCCGGTGGTCGTTTCGGGCAGGAAGAAATTGGCACGCCCGACAATCAGGTCCGCCATTTCCTCGCCCGCACCGTTCTTGAGGGTGATGCGCTGAGCGCCGGATTTTTTCTCAGTCGGGTCACCTAGATTGAGATCTGCGAATTTCGCAGGCCGGTTCGTCTTGCGGTCCAGCAATTCCATGTTGGACAGGCTGAAAATCACCTTGCTGACCAGGTTGCCGTGGACAGGATAGCCGTCACTTTCTTTCAGGCCCCACGTTTCGCCATCGCGCACGAACGTCATGGTATTGCCGTTCTGCACCACGACCACTTCACCGACGTTCTTCGCGGTTTCGAGCAGGTCCGGGAACAGGCGCTGACCCTCGAAATTGGTGGACCGGAAGTCAACGCGACTCGACACGCCGAACGCCGCCGCAGCGACGCTGACGATGGCGAGAACGATAAGGATGCTGACGGTTCTGGGTGTCATGTTCGCCCCCTATCCTTCGTGCTTGGCCAGGTGATACCGGCGTGCGCGGCGTGCCCGGCCGACGAACAGCCAGACCAGCGCAATGGCGCCCAGCAGCAGCGGAATTGCCGCGATGTTGATGAATTTCAGCAGCGCGTCGAGATCGTCGATATCCTTGCGCAATTCATACTGCACGTCGCGCAGCTCCTTGCGCAGCCGCACCATCTCGCGACGGTACTGTTCCGCCTTGGCCTTGTCTTCCGGGCCGATCACGAGTTCGCCGCCGGCCTGCTCCCGGTTCAGCAGATTGGCGAGCTCGGTCTTGATATTCTCGATCTGGTCCGCCAACTGCTGTTCCTTGGTACGGAACTGCTGCTCGGCGTTCTTGCGCACCTCATCCACATAGGTGAACGGGCGGAACGCCTCGGAACGCGCCCGCAGGCTCATCAGCGCGGTACCGCCGCTCAGGTTCTCCAGCGAATTGACGACGAAGTCGGCGTTGTTGGCGAACGGTACGCTGAAGGTCTGACCGAACAACTGGCGTGACTGCATCCAGAACTGTTCGTGCAGCATGTCGACGTCAGATACGACGACAACACTGATATCGGATTCTGCCTTGGCGATGAAATCTTCCGGCTTCAGCAGGTCCGGCGTCTCCACGTCACCTTCCTTGAGCGCGGGACGCCCATCGGGGAAAGCGCTGGACGGCTTGCCGAGTACACGGGCAGCGACGATCTTCTGCTCGCCCGATGCCTTGAACTCGCGGAACATGCCGACCACGTCGGGGTTCGTGCGCACCTTGGCGACATCGATTTCCATCGATTGCGGCGAAGACTGGATCAAGGGGTCGAGCGTCGTTCCCTTGTCCGCAATCGGTTTCAGTATACCTGCGTTGGCAAGCGTAATGCGTTGCAGGTCGGCGGTGATGGCATCGTCGCCCTTGAAGAACTTGGGCAGGATCGAAAGCCACGTGACGTAGTCGGTGACCGATGTCTGGCCGCGCAGATTGACATTCACCCGGCGTGCCGAGGCGACGTCGCCCAGCACCTTGCCTTCGACCAGTTCAACACCCCAGGCATTGAGAATTCTGTCGAAATCCGACGGTCCCGCATTGCCGCGGCCACGCGCCATGGCGACATCGATTTCCGAGTTCTCATCGACGAAGACCACCGCCTTGCCGCCCTTGAGAACGAATTGATCAATGGCGTACATCAACTGGTCGTTGATTCCCTTGGGGTGCACGATCAGCAGCGCATCGACGTCTTTCGGGATCACCTTGTCGCTGATGGCGATCGTCGTGACGTCGAAAAACTCCCGTACCTGTTCAAGAAACGCCCAGGGCTGTCCGCCCTGCTGGCGGGGTCCGCCGGCGACCGGCAGCCCGGCGATCAGGCCGACCAGCGGTTTCTTGTCCTGCGCCAGCTTGAAAATCATCTTCGAGAGATCGTATTCGAGAAAGCTCTCGCGTTCCGGGCTGAGGTAGGCAATCCGTTCCAGGTTATCGACGCTGTTGGTGGCAACGATGCCGAAGTATCCAAGGTCGCCTGCATTGTCGAGCGGCACCCCCTGCAGTCCGAACGAAACGGCGAGATCTTCTTCGTCGGTAAACGGTTCCGGACTATAAAGCTCCAGCTGGATCTTGCCGCCGGATATGTCGACGTAGCGTTCGAGCAGCTCACGCACCCGGTCGGCATAAGTGGCATGCCCCGGATTGAGCTCGGTCAGACGTTTGGAGACGAACAGACGCACCGTGATCGGCTCGTCGATGCCTTGCAATATCTCGCGGGTTCCGTCGTTCAGCGTGAACAGATTTTCTTCCGTCAGATCGACCTCGAGACCCCGGAACGTCGTATTCGCGAAGATGTTGACGGCGAGAAAGATGACCACAGCCAGGACGACGGACAGTCCGGCCAGTTTTCCACGATCGATGGCGACGAGAAATTTCATGATACGCCTCATCGTCCCTTGTTGATTTCAACGGCGATGATGTTCAGGAACAGCCACATCACGATCAGCGAGCCGAAGAACACCACGTCTTTCATATCGATCACGCCCTGAGTCACGGCGCTGAAGTGCGTGAGGAAACTCATCGAGCGCAGCGCATCGACGAGAACGTCCGGCGCCCACCCCTGGAAGAAGTTGAGCACCAGTTGCGCGCCCGACATCGTGAACAGGAAGCAAACCGTGGCGGCGATGATGAACGCGATCACCTGATTCTTGGTCAGCGCCGAAATGCAGGCGCTGATCGCCAGGAAAGCGCCTGCCATGACGAAACTGCCAATGTAACTGGTCACGATGATGCCGTTGTCCGGGTCACCAAGGATGTTGACCGTAATCCACATCGGGAACGTCAGCGCAAGCGCGACCCCGCAGAACACCCAGGCGGCGATGAACTTGCCGAGCACGGCATCGAGCGTCGAGACCGGCAGTGTCATCAGCAACTCGATGGTGCCGGACTTGCGTTCCTCAGCCCAGAGCCGCATACCGATTGCCGGCACCAGCAAAAGGAACAGCCATGGGTGATAGGCGAAGAACGGCGACAGATCCGCATAGCCGCGGCCGAAGAAGTTACCGACGTAGAATGCGAAGGCGCCGGTCAGCGCCAGGAAAATAACAATAAAAACGAGCGCCAGAGGCGTCGCGAAATAGCCCTTGAACTCGCGCTTGGCAATGATCGCAATATTACGCATGTGGTGCCTCCGCCGGTTTCCTGTCGGGGCCGCGCGTGATCTCGCGGAACACCGCATCCAGCGCGCCTTTTTCGGTCTTGAGGTCGGAGACCGGATGGCCTTTTTCCTTCAAAAGCGCGGCCACGTCGGGCGCAATCGGCGCGCCGGTCTTGGACGCCACGCTGAACTCGCAATATCCGTCGCTCGCCTGTTCACGAACCACCGCACCGACGACGCCGAGCGTCTTGAGATCGCCCTCCACCGCACTCGCGGCAGCAGCGGCTACGCGCACATGCACGGCGTTGTGCAGCGGCGAGCGCTTGAGCAGATCCTCCGGCGTGCCGTCGGCCAGGATCTTGCCACGCGCGATCACCACGGCGCGGGTACAGACGGCTTCGACTTCTTCCAGAATGTGTGTCGAGATGACGACAGCCTTGTCTGCTGCCATTTCCTGAATAAGGGAACGGACCTGGTGCTTCTGATTCGGGTCGAGACCGTCCGTCGGCTCGTCCAGGATCAGCACCGGCGGGTTGTGCAGGATCGCCTGTGCCAGACCGACCCGTCGCTTGAAGCCCTTGGAAAGGGTTTCGATGGGTTGGTCGAACACGCCGCCGATTTCGACCCGTTCCACGGTCTCTGCAATTGCCTTGTCCCGCGCCTTTCCGGAAAGCGCTCGCACATCGGCGATGAAGTTCAGAAATCCACGCGGCGTCATGTCGCCGTAACACGGCGCGCCTTCGGGCAGGTAACCGATCCGCTGCTTGGCCTTGACCGGATCGATCGTCACGTCGATGCCGTCGACCAGCGCGCTGCCATCGGTGGGCGCCAGAAACCCGGTCACCATTTTCATGGTCGTCGACTTGCCGGCACCGTTCGGTCCCAGAAAACCCAGAACTTCGCCGCGACTGACCTTCATGTCGATGCCATCGACCGCGGTCAAAGGTCCGAACCGTTTCGTCAAGCGTGAAAGAGCGATCATTTCCGCCATGCTTGAACTCCCTGCGTATTGTTTTCGGACAAAAAATAGGACGCCGTATCGACGTTTCAAGTCCCTGATCGTGACCCGAATTTCGTCACGCAAAAAGGACTTAGCATATTGACCCGAAAAGAAAAGGGTGGAGTACCGAGCTTACGCCTTTGTAATGCTCAGAGGATGGATTGGCCCGTCTTTTCCCAGTCCGCGAGGAACGCCGCCAGCCCCTTGTCCGTCAGCGGATGCTTGAACATCTGCTTCAGCACGCCGGGCGGCACGGTCGCCACGTCGGCACCGAGGCGCGCCGCATCGACGACGTGCATCGGGTGACGCACCGAAGCCACGAGCACTTCGGTATGAAAGTCGTACTGGGCGTAAATTTCGCAGATCTCTTCGATCAGCCCCATCCCGTCCTGACCGATATCGTCGAGCCGGCCGACGAAAGGCGAGATGTACGCCGCCCCCGCCTTGGCGGCAAGAATGGCCTGTGCCGCCGAGAAACAGAGCGTCACGTTGACCGATGCACCATCATCCGAGAGCGCCTTGCAGGCCTGAATACCGGCTTCGGTCAGCGGCACCTTGATGGTGACGTTGTCGGCGATCGCACGCAGCTTGGCGGCTTCCGCGAGCATGCCGCCGGCATCGGTGGCGGTCACCTCGGCGGATACCGGGCCATCGACGATGTCGCAGATCTCCTTGATGGCTTCCGACATGTCGCGACCGGATTTGGCAATCAGCGACGGGTTGGTGGTGACGCCGTCAACCAGCCCCAAGTCATTGAGCGCACGGATTTCCGCCACATCGGCGGTATCGACGAAGAATTTCATTTAAACGTTCCTCCCAGTGGCAGGCATCTTCCGGAATGCGGGCCGGGAAATCAAGCCCACTCCGCGACGGCAGTCATTGGGCCGGTTTTTGCCACGGCTGCGCGTCGCAGCCGCTCATGTCGGCGTCGGGCCACATACTCTTGACGGCGCAGGTAAAGCGATCACCCTCTTCCTGCGTCGACAGGAACGCGAACACGCCGAGCCAGACGAAGAACGTCATGACGACCAGTGTCTTGATGGTGCTGGCGACCTTCTCCCGCGCCGTAAAGCTCGCCAGCCGCTTGCGGTTCTTGGCAAACGTCTCCATCACCCACACAATCATGTGGAAGGGCTGACGCAGGTACGCGATAATCCATTTCTTGAGTTTGTTCTTGTCCATGATCGGGTTTCGTAATTCCGGTCCGGCGCGCCTGTAAGGAGACGGTCCTTGTTAACGATCCAGTGTCTTTCCTATGACGACGCGGCCATCCTTATAAGCGGTGCCGAGCAAAAAGCACAGGAAATCGGTGTGCCCATGTGCATAGCGGTTGTCGACAACGGCGGCTACCTGATCGCCTTCAAGCGCATGGATCATGCCAAGGAACTCTCAACGACCCTGGCCCAGGACAAGGCCTATACGGCGGCGATCTCCAAGAAAGCGACGGCAGACTACAACGCGGTGGCGGTGCCGGGCAGCCTCGTCAATGGCATTCAGGGTACGGCAGGCGGCAGGTTTTCGACAGTGGGCGGCGGCATCCCGGTCCTGGTGGATGGAGCGGTCGTCGGCGCCATCGGCCTTTCAGGCGGCGCCCCGGAGCAGGACATGGAATGCGCCGAAGCGGGACTTCAGGCGTTTATGGCCGCTCAGTCCTGATTTGACGCCTGATCTTCGCGGATATCTTCGTAAAGGCCGTAAATCGCGGCGGCAGAAATGATGACCACGATAATCGTAAAAGGAAGCGTGCCAATCGAATGCGCGAGCCCGCCGACGAAGAGCAGGAAAATCGCCGTGCCGATTACGCCTGTGATGATGCCATCCATATTTTCCACCCTTTTCCTTCGCTCAAGTATGCCATAGACGGCGCGTCGTGTCGCGCCCGTCCGCTAATTCCTATTCCGCCGCATCGTCGATGCTCTTCGTCAGCCACGCCGCAGTGCGCAGCAAACGCGCATCGTCGCCCTTCTTGCCGACGAGTTGCACGCCCAACGGCATGCCCGCCTCGCCGCTCATCAGCGGCAGCGTGATCGCAGGCAAGCCGGTAAACGTCCAGAGCGTGTTGAATATCGGGCTACCCGTCGCATCAAGTCCGACCGGCGCCTCGCCGGGCGTCGCCGGTGTGATGATCGCATCGAAATTCTCGAACACCGGATCCAGTCCGTGCTCGAACAGGCTCATCCGCTCGATCCCGAGATTGTAATCGACGGCCAGCACCTTCTGGCCGCGTTCGATCATCTCGGTCAGCTGCGGGCTGATCTGTTCCGGCGCCCGTTGGAAATCGAGGGCAAAATTCTTGGCGAGGTCCGCCTCCATAACGCGGCGATGCCACTCGAAAACTTCATCGTAAACTTCATCCAGCGGGATGTCCTCGGCACGGTCACCGAGAAACTCGGTCAACTCGGCGAAGGCCGCCTTGGTGCCTTCTTCCGCCTGATCCCACGCCGGCGATTTCACGAACGCAAGGCGTGGTTCGACCGGGGGTTCCGATGCAGCGGCTTCGGCCAGATTGGGCTTCGCCTCGGGCATCATATAGCCATCCTCGGCGTCGTAGCCGATCACCGCATCCGCCATCAACGCGGCATCGGCGACCGAGCGCGCGAAAACACCCGGCTGATCCAGAGGCGGCGACTGCGTCAGCATGCCGGAGCGGGACACCATGCCGAACGACGGCTTGTAGCCGACAACGCCGCAGAACGACGCCGGCCGGATGCACGAACCGTTGGTCTGCGTCCCCAGCGCCGCCGGCACCATGAGCGAGGCGACAGCTGCTGCCGAACCGCTCGAAGATCCGCCCGGCGTACGCGACGCATCGTGCGGATTGGTGGTCTTGCCCGGCGCATAGACCGCGAATTCGGTGGTCACGGTCTTGCCCATGATCACGGCACCTGCCTCGCGCAGACGGGCAACCGCATGCGCATCGCCAACAGGCCGGCGGCCGGCATGAATCGGCGATCCGTACTCGGTCGGGAAATCCTGCGTATCGACGATATCCTTGATGCCGACAGGCACGCCGTTCATCGGCCCGGTGGCATTGCCTTCGTAGCGGCGCTTGTCACAGGCACGCGCCTGTTCAAGCGCATGTGCCTCGTCAAGGTGCTGCCACGCCTGCACCGTCGGTTCGAACTCGGCAATGCGTGCCAGGCACGACTTGACGAGGTCCTCCGACGACATTTCACCATCGCGGATCGCACGCGCGGCGTCTGCCGCGCCCAGTGAAAAAGCACCTTCCATGGCTAAGCTCCGCCGCCCCTTATCAGCCCGGTCCGAAGAAGAACTCGGGCAGGAACAGCGCTATTCCCGGGAAGTTGTACAGCAGCACCATCGAGAAAATGACGATCGCCAGGTACGGCATAATCCCCGAGAAGATCTGGATCAACTGCACGTGCGGCGGCGCCACACCCTTGAGGTAATAGGCCGCCATTGCCATGGGTGGCGTCAGGAACGATGTCTGCAGGTTCAGCGCCACCAGCATGCCGAAGAACACCGGCTCGACCTCGAAATGCTCGAGCAACGGCAGGAAGATCGGCACGAAGATGATGATGATCTCGGTCCATTCCAGCGGCCAGCCCAGCAGGAAGATGATGGTCTGCGCCAGAACCAGGAAGCCGACGGTGCCGACATCGAGATGCAGGAACCAGTCCTTGATGATGTCGTGGCCGCCCAGATACGAGAACACGGACGCGAACGTCCACGAGCCGACGAACAGCCAGCAAACCATCGCCGACGTTTTTGCCGTCAGGTAGACCGCTTCCTTCAGACGCTCCCACGTCAGCGAACGATAGAGCACCGCGAGCACAAGGCCACCCGCGGCACCAACGGCAGCTGCCTCGGCCGGCGTGGCCAGACCCATCAGGATCGCACCCAGCACAGACAGGATCAGTACCGCCAGCGGAATGAAAGACGTCATCAGCTCATACGCCACATGCCCGATCGTCACATCGACCGCTGCCGGCTTGGGCGCCAGCTTCGGATTGATAGTCGCCCGCGTCACCACGTAAATCATGTAGAAACCGGCCAGCATCAGGCCCGGGAACAACGCAGCCGCATAGAGGCGCAACGGCGAAATCTCGGCGATGGCCGCATAGACGATGAGCATGATCGACGGCGGGATCAGAATGCCAAGGCAACCACCGGCACAGATCACGCCGGATGCAAACTTGACGTCATACTTGGCTTCGAGCATCGCCGGGAATGCCAGCATGCCCATCAGCGTGACGACGGCACCAATAATGCCGGTCGCGGTGGCGAACACGGCACAGGTCGCAAGCGCGGCGACAGCCATCGAGCCCGGCAGGTGCCGGGCAGCCAACTGAAACGAGAAAAACAGCCGGTTAACGATGTTCGCCCGTTCGACCACATAGCCCATAAATAGGAATAGTGGGACCGCCACCAGCACGTCATTCGACATCACCGAGAACGTGTTCTGAACGAACAGATCGAATATTCGATTGTCGAACAGGGTCTTCATACGCATCGGGTCAAAGTAGGCGTAATAGCCGAACCCGAGGCCCATGGCGATCAGGGTGAATGCAATCGGAAAGCCCAGCAGCACCACGAAGATGAACAAGCCAAGCATCATGATGGCAATTTGAGGGTCGGTCATTGCTTGGTCTCCGGGTGAGCAACTTCTGTCTCGGTGTGAACGAGGTCTTCTTTTTCATGCAGCAGCATGGTTTCAGTTTCCTGCACGTCATGCAGTCGGGGCGGCCAGCGGCCATCACGCATGCACTGGATGCAACGCACCGCTTCGGCAATGCCCTGCAGCAGGATGAGGAAACCGGAAATAGGAATTAGCGTCTTAAAGAAATAGATCTGGATACGCGCCGGGCTGGACCAACTCACTTCCTTGTAGAACCACGCGTCGGCGGCATAGGAGTACCCGTAATAGACGAGGCACAACGCCCCCGGGATCAGGAACAGCAGATAGAGCGCAAAATCGATCCCCGCCTGCCATTTGAGCGGCATCAGGCGGTAAACGACATCACCACGGACATGTGCATCCTGCGACAATGCATATGCACCAGCCATCATGAACAATGCGCCGTACATCTGTACGCTCATATCGAACGCCCAGACCGTCGGATTGTTCAGCACGTACCGCACGAACACCTCGTAACACGTCGAAAGCGTCAGGATCATGATGCACCAAGCGAACGTCTTGCCGCTCCAGGCGCTCAGGCTGTCGATCAAATGTAATATCCGGGTCATGTCCCCAACCTCGGGTTATTAAAGATAAAAACTATACGGGCAAGGGGCGGCGCCAATCCCGGCGCCGCCCCAAACCGTAAGTGCTCAGATTACTCTGCTTAGTAAGCCTTACCGAAGTAGTGCTCGTAAGCGGCCTGGTAATCCGGAGCGTTGGTGAGCGAGTAGGCGCCGTGACGCTTCGCCCACGCTTTTTGCGAGTCGACGACCTTCTTGAAGAACGGGTCTTCCTTGCTGATCCGGTCGACGACGATATCCCACGCCTTCAGCTGGTCTTTCATGACCGACGTCGGGGTGCGGTAGACGTTGACGCCAAACTTCTCTTTGAGAACCACGAGGTCCTGCGAGTAGCGTTCCATCGCCTTCCACGCCATGTCAGTCGAGGCGGCTTCGGACGCGTACTCGAGAATCGCGCGCTGTTCTTCGCCGAGATTGTCGAAGAGCGTCTTGTTGAAAATGACTTCGAAGCACTCCTGCGACTGGTGGAACGAGCCGAGGTGGTAGTGCTTGGAAACGTCCTGCATACCGAAGTCTTTGTCCGACGTCGGGTTGTTGAACTCGGCCGCATCGATGAGGCCCGACTTCATGGCCGGCTGGATTTCACCGCCCGGCAGCTGAACGACGGACATACCCATTTCCTGCAGAACGTCAGCCGCGAGGCCAACGGTGCGGTACTTCAGACCCTTCATCTGGGACGAGTCCTTGATCTGCTCCTTGAACCAGCCAAGCGGCTGCGCCGGCATCGGGCCAGTGAAGAAGCCGACAAGATCGAGTCTCAGCTTGTCGTGCATCAGTTCGTAGTAGAGTTCCTTACCGCCGCCGTAGGCGATCCAGCCCATCAGTTCGTTGGCCGACCAGCCGAAGCACGGACCGGTACCGAACAGCGACGCGACCGGCGACTTCGAATACCAGTAAGCCGTCACCATGTGAGCACCGTCGAGAACGCCCTTGTGAACGGCGGTCTGCATTTCGGCCGTCTTGACGACTGCGCCGACGCCGAGCAGGTCGATCTTCATCGCACCGCCGGACATCTTGTTGACACGGTTCACGTAGTCTTGAGCCATTTCGAGGAAGATGCCGCCACCCCAAGCAGCCTGGACCTTGAGGGTCGTAGCGGCTTTGGCAACGTGCGGGGCCGCGACAGTTGCCGCGGCTGCACCGGTCGCCGCAAGGGCGGAGCCCTTGAGGAACTTCCGGCGCGATACAGTTTCGGTTTTCTTGGACATTAAGTTTCTCCCAAAGTTTCGTTCGCCCCGCGCACGCCGGCTGCGCCGACAGATACGTGGAGCCTTTTCATCAAGAGAGCCGAAAGTTTTCGAACCCCCCTGCTACGGGCCTTTTACAAGAATCCGCTGACTGTCGGACAAATGGCGGGGACCCAACCCTGTTTCTTATCACGTACCGTTGTTCAGTACGTTATTCTCATTATTGAACCTTAAGTTACGTCGCTTGGCTAGTAGCGTCAACGATATGGTATACCACCGACCATGTCAGGCGACTCTGTCACCAGGTTCCTTCCCTGAAAAGATTGCATCTAGATTGTCCAACGCCCGGAAACCCATGGCGTCGCGCGTGTCTTTCGTCGCACTGCCGATGTGCGGCAGCAGGAATACGTTATCCAGTTCCCGGTATCCCGGATGAATGTCGGCCGGCTCGCCGTTGAACACATCCAGACCTGCCGCCGCGAGCTTTCCGGACTTCAGTGCGGCAATCAGCGCATCGTCATCGACGACGGCACCGCGGCTGGTGTTCACGACGATGGCACCATCGGGCATTTTGGCGATCTTTTCGGCGTTCAGCAGCCCCTTGGTTTCCGGGGTCGCGGGGCAATGGATCGACAGCACGTCGGCATGGGCCAGCAGGCTGTCCACGTCGGCATGGAAGGTCGCGCCCTGCTCGAGATCCGGGCTCAGCTTCGAGCGGTTATAGTAATGTATTTCCATGTCGAAGCCGCGTGCACGCTGGGCGGCAACGCGACCGACGCGGCCCATGCCGATGACGCCGAAACGCTTGCCGGTGGTCTGCGTACCGACCATGAACGAGGGGCTCCAGTCCTTCCACGCCTTGGAGCGAACCAGCCGTTCGCCCTCGGACGCGCGGCGCGCCGCCGCGAGCATCAGCAGGATCGCGATCTCCGCCGTCGCATCCGACAGCACCTCGGGCGTATTGGTGACGATAATGCCTTTTTCTTTCGCCGCCGCCGTGTCGACATGGTCGTAGCCGACGGAGAAGTTGGCGATCGCCTTGACGCGGTCCGAAAGCCGGGAGATCACATCCGCGGTAAAGTGCTCCGAGTGACACGGCAGTATAGCGTCCGCCTTGGCCGAAAGCTCGATCAGTTCTTCGGAGGTGTAAAGTTTGTCGTCCGGATTCAGGATAGCGTTGTAGTCGCGCTGAAGCCGCGCTTCGACGGCCTCCGGCAGTTTTCTGCCGACTAGGACGGTCGGTTTGTCCGACATTCTCCCCCCGAGGTCATATAGCTCGTTAAATTCTTGCCCATATGTTGTTTCTGGGGCCTGCAGGGTCAATGTTTTTTTGTGCGGAATGACGCATTTTCGAGACGCTCAGAGATAGCGGCCACGTTCCAGAATTTCGAGCGTGTATTCACGGTAGGTCATGCCGGCCGCGCGGGCCCGCCGCATGCGTCTGAGCACGATTTCCCGGGGCGGCGACTTCCAGGCCGCGGCATGGGCCTTTTTCCACCGCCAGCGGCGCCAGCTTCGGCCCTTCACATAATCCAGCGGCGGCCCGCCGTTATGGCCGAGACCGGGCGCGATTTCACCGGACCCCGACGCATCCGGCGCCTGCACTGATGAGGGAAACAGTCTGGTCATGCGACGATATTTCCATTAAAATATCTTTATGTCTATTATAATGGATAATACGGTGGAAGCGGCTGATCCGGTGGAGGAAGACCCGCTCGGTCCCTTGCTGGCAGCCCGCATCCGCCGCGAGAGAGGCTCACGAGACTGGTCCATTGCCGAGTTGGCAGCAGCGTCGGGCGTTTCTCGCGCCATGATATCGCGGATCGAACGCGGCGAAGCGAGCCCTACCGCCGCCCTGCTCGGCCGGCTGTCCGGCGCCTTCGGGCTGACGATGTCGACGCTTCTTGCCCGCGCCGAAGCCGACGGCACGGTTGAGCGTGTGTCGCGCGCGCCCGACCAGACGCGCTGGC
Organism: Rhodospirillales bacterium; assembly: GCA_965262415.1. Classification (GTDB taxonomy): domain Bacteria; phylum Pseudomonadota; class Alphaproteobacteria; order Rhodospirillales; family Casp-alpha2; genus UBA4479. The sequence continues at coordinate 2,013,867 of OZ253533.1, forward strand.
GGGACCCGGAAACGGGGTTCCAGCGCCGTGCTCTGACGCCACCGGGCGCCGTTCCCGAAATGGTGCTCGGCAACCTGCCGCCGGGGGCCCGGATCGCCTACCCGGCATCGGCCTACACATTCATGCAGGGGCAGACTGTATGGGTAATCTCGGGGCGGCTCATGATCGACGAGGGCGGCGAGGAAACCTTGCTCGAACCCGGGGACTGCCTCGTGTTCGATCTTTCGACGCCGAAGGAATGCGCTTATGCCAACCCTTCCGCACATAAAAGCGCACATTATCTGGTCAGCCTGGTGAGGCGCTGAGCGCTCTCTATTCCTCGCCACGCGCTCGATCCACGCTGCGATTTTTTCTGAAGAGTCCGCAGACACTTTCCGGTGAATTCAAAACACCGCCTGGCAATCCCTACCCGGCAGAACGCCTAACATCGCAGCGGCAGACGGACCATCCCGCGGCCCGAGCAGCGCTCACCCCCGAGACTGCCGGAGAACGGATCGCTTTACGGCCGTTTGAATTTCCTGCGTGCACTGTCCACCTTGGCGCGGATCACGCAGCCCTCAACATGATCGTTGATCAGCCCCATCGCCTGCATGAACGAGTAGACCGTGGTCGGACCGACGAACTTCCAGCCGCGCTTCTTGAGATCCTTTGAAACGGCGTCGGAAACCGCCGATGTCGATACCGACTGCGGCGCTCCGAGGTCCGCCGGATCCGGCTCATGCGCCCAGAAATAGGCAGCGATGGAGCCTTCCTGCTTGACCATCTCGATTGCCCGCTGCGCGTTGTTGATCGTCGCTTCGATCTTGCCGCGGTGGCGGATGATGCCCTCGTCCTGCAAAAGGCGTTCGACGTCTTTGTCAGTGAACTTGGCGACCTTTCTGAAATCGAATCCCTTGAACGCCTTCCGGAAGTTTTCCCGCTTGGCGAGGATGGTGCGCCAGCTCAATCCCGACTGAAATCCCTCCAGGCAAATCTTTTCGAACAGCCGGATATCGTCGTCGACGGGATATCCCCATTCCGTATCGTGGTAGGGAAAAAAGTCATCGGTCTGGGCGCACCAGCCGCAGCGCGGCTTGCCGTCCGGGCCCGGGATCGTCTTGCTCATCAGTTTGGTCCTTCGTTCAGATCAGGCGCAAAGAAACGCCAGACGGGCGTCGGTCTGCGATGCCTCGATCTCGACGAGCTCGGCACGCACCACGTCTTCGGCGACAAACGGGTCCGCGTTGACGCGGGCCTTAAGCGCTTCGCACGAGGTATTGTGCGCCAGCACGGCGCCGCCCAGTCCGGGCACCAGGCTGCCCGTCACCAGGAACACACCGTCGTCGAAGCCCTGCTTGATCCAGGCCTTGTGACCGTCCATCAGTTCTCCCGCGCGGGCCTTGCCGTCCGAAAACCTGAGCGACACCATAAACATCTTCTCGGTCCCCCTTTAAAATACCTAAGCGCCGCCGCCGGCCGCGACGGTGTCCAACCAGTCGCGGAGCGCCTCGACTTCGCGCTCGATGAATTTGTCGTCACGAAACGCGCTCGCCAGCGTCGCGATCCCCTGGCTGCCTGCCAGCACATGCAATGCAAGTTCGTCGGCGTCCTTGGTGCGCCCCATCTGTTCAAACTGGCGACGAAGCCAGTCCCGGAAGACAGTGAATATCCCATTCGCCTGTTTCAGCGACGGATGGCCCAGCTTCGCGAGCTCGGACGTCAGCGTTCCCACCGGGCAGCCGTGCTTTTTGATCTTGGCCCGGTTGTTGATCATGATCTCGATGAAACACCTGATCCGTTCTTTCGGCGTATGGCCCTGTTTTTCCCATTCATCGAGCATGTCCCGCGTCGCCGCCATGCGCTGATCGATGACGGCCCTGAGGATGTCGTCCTTGGTCTTGAAATGATAATAGAAGTTGCCGCGCGAGATGTTGACCGCGTCGGCGATATCCGCGAACGACGTGTGATCGAAGCCTTTCTCGTAGAAAAGCTGATGGGCCGCCTCGACGATATTGTCCCGTGTCGACTTTTCGGTCATCTGCGCAAGCTCCTCCGGTGACGGCCCAATTCTAGCATGTTCAGGCGGCCGCTTCCTTGTGGAAAGGATAGTCGGTGTAGCCCGTCTCGTCGCCACCGTAAAACGTGTCTCGGTCAGCGTCGTTGAGCGGTATCCCGTAGCGGAGCCGGTACACCAGATCCGGATTGGCCAGGAACGGGATGCCGAACGCAATCAGGTCCGCCGACCCGCCCGCGATTGCTGCGTTGGCGCGATCCAGGTCGTAACCGTTATTGGCGATATACGGCCCCGCGAACGTGTCGCGGAGAATGCGGTATTCGACCTCGCTCGTGCTGCCCAACATGTCGCCTTCAAGGATATGGAGATAGGCGAGTTCACGCCCGTTCAGCTGCTCGATGAAATACTCGAAGTGCGTCTCCGGATCCGAGTCCGACATCCCGTTGAAGCTGTTTTCGGGCGACAGCCGCAGGCCGACGCGGCCGCTTGGCCACACGCGCGAGACGGCATCCAGAATCTCGTTCAGCAAACGCATCCGGTTTTCCGGGTTGCCGCCGTACTGGTCGTCGCGGCGATTCGAACCGTCGCGCAGGAACTGATCGATGATATAGCCGTTGGCACCGTGGATCTCGACACCATCGAACCCGGCATCGCGAGCATGCTCGGCGGCGCGCGCGAATTCGGCCACGATCATCGGAATCTCGCCGGTCTCAAGCGCGCGGGGCGTTACGAAGTCCTGCATGCCGTCGTACGTCACGGCCTGACCTTCCGGCTTGATTGCCGACGGCGCCACCGGCGTTGCGTTCCCCGGCAGCATGCTCGGATGCGACACCCGCCCGACGTACTGCAGCTGGGCGAAGATCTTCGTGCCGGCGTCGTGCAGGGCCTCCGTCAGCCGCCGCCAGCTCGCAACCTGTCCCTCGGTGTATAGCCCCGGCGTGAACGGGTAACCGACCGCATTGGCCGACACCGGCACCGACTCGCTGATGATCAGGCCCGCTCCGGCGCGTTGCTTGTAGTGCGTCAGCATCATCTGCGGCACGCTACCGTCCCGCGCGGCGCGGTTACGGGTCATCGGCGCCATCACGGCACGGTTCGCCAGCGTGAGATCGCCCAGCTGGAACGGTTCGAATAAATCTGCGGTCATCTGCTTCTTCTCCGATTGATTGATCGGCGGGCGATCCCCGCCACGTCCGCTAGGACACATGTCCTATGTTCACGAAATAGGACAATCGTCCTAAAAAGTCAATCTATTAGATATCAGGATTTATCGACGGCTGGGTTGCCACTCGCGGCAGACGTATGTCACGTCCAAGAGTTCTATATAGCGATGATCTGGCGTGGGCGGACATGCGCAAAGCCCGCGGCATTACCGCGGGACGACGGCAAACGACCTGGGGCAATCAATAACTCTTTGCCCAGCTGTCCATATTGTCGGTGAGTTTCTGCATCAGGTTTCGCAACGTTCTCCGCTCATTGTCACTCAGGCACGCAAGCATCGCTTCCTCACGCTCGATAAAGTACGTGACAAGGTCCTGATAGGCCGCACGGCCTTCAGCGGAGAGTTCGAGAATTTGGCGGCGGCCATCGGTGGGGTCGGCTTTTCGCGACAGAAGTTTTTTCTTTCTGAGTAAATTGACCGCGTGGGCGATGCTGCTCTTGGCACGCCCGGTGGCATCGCTGATCTGTTGCGCGTTCAATCCTTCGCACTGGTTGAGGCAAAAGATGACGATCCATTCCGGCCGCGTCAGTCCCTGGCGATCTTCGGCGACCTTCAGCAATGGACCGACATAGAAGTTGGCCAGATAATTCAGCAAGTACGCATCGAGGATCGGATTGTTCTCGAGAATCGGCGCCAGGATCGACGCCCGCGCACTTGCAACACGTCCGCGCGGCGCCTCGATAACGGCTTTCTTTTGGGGTGTTTTTTTCATCGTGTTCTTCATGATGACCGTCGTCAGTATCAGGAATGTCCACGCAGAAATAAACCTATTTCCTCAAACAGTTCGGCGGCGTTCAACTCGGCGCACAGGAAATGGGAACCCGGCGAAACCGTTGCGAGTTTCTTGTCGTCGGCTCCCAGTTTTTCAAAGAGGTTCGATGCGTCGGTCCGCGTCGAGGTTGTGTCGTCATGTCCACGGATGACCAATGTCGGCGTCTTGATATCGCCGGGCTGATAGAGTGGCCTGCCATTGAACACCTCGAACAGATCCACAAGTGCCCCGGTCGGCGCCCTGAATGATTTCCCGGCACCCTCGGCACCCTGGGCATCCGCGGCTGAAAGCGCATCTATGATTGCATGCAGGACACGCTCATCGCGATATGCCGACGCATCGCAGCCGGGCGGAATATCCGCATCCCAGCGCGACCGGATATCCGCTTCGCCGACCCGTCTATAGGCGCCCAGCCGCGGGTTAATTTTCGTCCTGTCTTCAGGATCGGCGATCCGGTCGATCCATAGCTCGTTCACTTCGGCATAAAGCGGCGCGTAGAGCACCAGCCGGTCCAACAGGCGCGGCCGTGATGCGGCCATGGCGCAGGCGATGACCGTCCCCCATGAAAACCCCACCAGGTGAACCGAAGAAGCACCGGTTTGGGCGCGCACGAAGTCGATTCCTTCGATGAGATCGTCAACGCCGTCATCGAGGCGGGCATAAGGCGGGTTGTCCATCGCCGGCGCGTCAAGCGTCTGCGACGGGACGGAGCGCCCATAACCGCGAACATCCAGCGCGAAATTCCGCCACCTCTGCCCAGCCAGGAATTCCTGCAACGAATAACCGGGAATGCCGATATCGAACATCGCGGAACCGAATGTGGCACCATGTAAAAGAACCACCGGAGTCGCCTGCGCCTCGCCTTCCGCCGGAAAAGCCTCCAACAGGCCCAGCGGCGCATCCCGATTGTCCGAGGCCGGGATGGAATGTTCCCGTTTCGTCACCGGGACGGTCTTCATGACGATCCCCATCCGCTTATTGGTCTTATGATCACTTCCCGCGCGCCTTACTACATACCCAGATAGGCTTTGCGTGTATGTTCATTGTTTAGCACCTCCTCTCCGCTACCCGAGATCACAATCTCGCCGTTCTCGATAACCCACGCCTGCGACGAAATCGCCAGCGCATGACGGACATTCTGCTCCACCAATAACACGGTCGTACCGTCCGCGTTGATTTCCCGAATGACATCGAACATCGTCTGCACGACGACCGGCGCCAGCCCCAGCGAAGGTTCGTCGAGCAGCAACAATCGAGGCAGGCTCATCATCGCCCGCCCGATGGCAACCATCTGCTGCTCCCCGCCGGAAAGCGTACCCGCTTTCTGGTCTTTGCGCTCACCCAGACGCGGGAACACGGAGAGCACGCGATCCAGCGACTGACGGCGGCTCGCCTTCGTATGCGGCTGAAAGGATCCCAGTTCCAGATTCTCCATGACGGTAAGGCTGGGGAACAGGCACCTCCCCTCCGGCACCATGACGAGGCCCTGCCGGACAATCTCGTGCGGCGGGTGGGTTTCAATCCGCTCTCCCATGAAGCGCACTTCGCCGCGCGGCCGGACGATGCCGGAAAGCGCGCGCATGGTTGTTGTCTTCCCGGCGCCATTGGCACCGACAATCGTCGCAATGGCGCCTTCGTCGACCGCAAACGTGATGCCTTTGACTACCTCGATATCGCCGTAGCCCGCACGCAGGTCCTGCACGGTAAGGATCTCGTTCATAACGCCATGTCCTCGCCAAGATATGCCTCGATCACTGTCGGATTGCCGACAACGTCCTCGGGTCGTCCGTCCGCGATCAACTGGCCGTGGTGAAGGACGTAGATACGGTCACTGAGGTTCATGATGACCGGCATGACGTGTTCGATGATGACGATCGTGATCCCATTGTCCCGGATCAGCCTGACGACATCGATCATGCGGTCGTGCTCGGTCGGCGTCAGTCCGGCCATCACCTCGTCGAGCAGAATGAGCTTCGGTTCGGTTGCCAGGACCTTGGCGATCTCCAGCCGCTTGCGACCGGCGACCGGCAACTCGCCGGCGCGGCGGGCCGCCCAGTCGGCAAAGCCCAGCCGTTCGAGTACGGCCATCGCCTTCTCCCTGGCGGTCGCCGTATGGCGGGAGACCTTGAACGCACCCATCATGACGTTGTCGAGAACCGTCATCTCAGGGAACGGCTTGACGATCTGGAACGTGCGGCTCAATCCCAGATGACAGACTTCATGGGGTTTGCGGCCGATGATATCATTGCCATCGAAACGGATCTGCCCTTGATCCGGCTGCAGGAACCCGGAGATCAGGTTGAACGCCGTCGTCTTCCCCGCACCGTTGGGGCCGATCAGGCCGACGATTTCCCCCTCGTTGACATGCATGTCGACGTTATCGACGGCAACGAGTCCGCCAAAGGTCTTGGTCATCCCTTTCACATCGAGAAGTGTCATGCGCCACCTCCGAACCGGCGTTGCAGCCACGGCAGGACGCCTAACGGCATCCGCACGCAGACGGCGACGAGGATGACCCCGTAAAGGAACAGGGCACCGCCACCCCCGCCACCGTGCGCCAGGAAGTCCATGTATGCGGTCAGTTTCTCTGCCGCCGGTGCTGCCGATGCGAACATCTGCACGATTGCCATGCCCGATCCGCCCTCGGCGAACAGGATGCGCGTCGCCTCCGCGATGGGCGTAAGAAGGAACGAACCGATAACGGGACCGAATACCGTTGCCGCACCGCCAAAGATCGTCCTGAGGATGATCTCCACTGACAATGAGATCGCGATCAGATCGTCAGGCACGATGTATTGGGCATACTGTGCGTAGAACGTGCCGCCGGCGCCCGTAAGCGCGGCGCTCAGGGTCGTGGCGATCAGCTTGTAGCGCGTTGTGTCGATACCGATTGCGGCGGCGGCATGCTCGTCCTGGCGAACGGCATGCAGATAGTATCCAAGCCTGGACCGGGCGATCCAGTAGACCAGCGCCGTCACCGCCACCATCATTGCCAATGCGATATAGTAGTAAGGCGCCTTGTCGGTGAACTGGAATTTCCAGAAACTGTCGTCGCTGAGCGGGATCAGCACGCCAAGCGACCCACCCGTGAACTCGAGGTGCAGTACGCTCAGGCGCACCAGCTCGGCGAAGGCGATCGTGGCGAGCGCGAAATACGGTCCGCTCAGGCGGTAATGAAAACTCAGGAAGCCGATGAAGAACCCGAACGCGCCGGCGATGCCGGCACCCGCGACCATGCCAATCCAAGGCGACACCCCAAAGTTCACATATAAAAGTGTCGACGTATACGCCCCGACCCCCACATAGGCGGCATGCCCCAGTGATAACTGCCCGGCGTATCCGCCAAGGATATTCCAGCATTGCCCCCAGTAGCCGAACAGGAAGATCAGCAGGAATACGTTCAACAACGCGGAGCCCGAGAGACCGTCAGGCATGATCGTAACCAGGATATCCGACTCCGCGAAGAAGGGCAGCGTCAGCAGGAACAGCACGGCCGCTACAATGAACACCAGTCGTAACATTGCTGCCGCCCCTTATGTCATGCGCCCGCCCATAAGCCCCTGAGGCCTTATGAGCAGGACAAGAAGAAACACGGAGAATGTCGCCATCTGCTTCATCGACGGGGACGGCAGCAGCACCTCACCGAGGCTTTCGACCACACCGATGATGAGTCCGCCGGCGAGTGCTCCGGGCACGCTGCCGAGACCGCCAAGTACGACCGTCACGAACGCCACCAGCGTGAACGGCAGTCCGACCTGAGGCGCCATATAGAAGAACGGCGTCATCAGGACACCTGCCAGCGCGACGCACATGGTCCCGAGGCCGAATGCAAACCGGTACATGCGATTGACATCGATGCCGACGGCCATGGCACCGGTCTTCTGCTCAGCACAGGCCCGTAAAGCCTTGCCGATGTCGGTGCGGGTCAGGAACAGGTACACCGCGGCGGCGGCGGAAAGCGAGATGCCGCAGGCGATCAACCGGACATAGCTGACCGATACGCCGCCCACCGAAAATGTGGATGCGCCATAGGAGACATTGAGACTCTGAAAATCCGGAGAGAACAGGAACAGGGCGGTATTCTGGAAGATCAGGGAGATACCGACTGTAACCAGAATTTGGATATTCTCGGGCGCGCTAAGCACCGGTCGGATCAGCCAGTGCTGCACTCCCCAACCGAGCGCAAAGAACATCGGCAGGCACAAAATGGCGGAGAAATAAGGATCGACCCCCGCGATCGCCGAGAGGATGAAGGCGAAGTACATCCCGAGCATCAGAAAATCGCCATGTGCGAAGTTGATGATTTTCATGACACCGAAGATCAGCGTCAGGCCGAGCGCGATCAGGGCAAACACGCCGCCGATCAGCAGCCCGCTTACAATCGCCTGTGCAATGGCGGTTTCCATTCCTGTCTCCTAAATTCGAGAAAGAAGGGCCCGGGCAGGCACGATCCGGCTGCCCGGGCTCCAAAGGAGGCTGATTACCGGCTGCCCCAGGCCGGCACCGGCCAGACAACGTCAGCCGCCGCGATCCCGTCCGGCCATACGGAGACGAAACCGCCGTTCTGGACCTGCAGGAGTGTCAGACGGCCTTGCGGGCTCTGACCTTCCGCATCGAACTTGATGCAGTCGTATGGAAGCAGGTTCTGATCACCGCAGATTTCGGTCTTGGCGAGGGCATCGCGAAGTTTCTTGCGATCTGTGGATCCGGCCCGCTCCAGCGCGTCGCGGAGCACCATTGTCGCCATGTAGGTTTCCGCCGCGTGACCGTTCATCGGCACGCCGAACTTTTTCTGGAACCGCTTGTCCACGTCGGCCGCACCGGGCTTCTTGAGATCGGGGCTCCATTCACCGACGGTGAACGAATACTCCGAGAGCTTGCCCAGATTGGCGATGTAGGCCGGGTCGATATGTCCGGCACTGGTGCCGAGGATCGGAATATCGACGCCCAGCTCCTTCATCGTCTTGGTGATGAGCACGGCGTCTGAAATGTAGGAGACGAGCACGAGAGCGTCCGGGGCGAGCCCCTTGACCCGCGAGATGGTCGCCGTCATGTCCGGCGTATCCTTGGGGTAGGCAATCTTGTCGAGGACTTTGATGCCGAATTCCTCTGCCGCCTTGGTCTGGCCCTTGGATGTGGACTGCCCGAAAAGCGTATCCTCGTACATGAGGACAACGCTCTTGACCGGTTTGCCCGTCTTGTCTCCGACCCATTTGATGAAGGCGAACTGGTCGCGCGCATACCACGACGCTTTCGGCGATACCTTGAAGGTATATTTGAAGTTCCGGCCTTCGGTGATGCTGTCGGCGATGGCGACAGGATCGATGTACGGCACCTTGAGTTTTTCGGCGATCTGCGTCGTCGGGAACGTCACGCCGGATTGATAGGCGCCCATGATCGCGACCACCCCTTTGCGGGCGAGCTTTTCCGTTTCCTGAATACCGACGTTCGGGTTGCCCTGCGTGTCACCGTCGACGAGAACGAGCTTGGCACCGCCAAGAGACTTGATCCCGCCTGCCGCGTTGATTTCCTCGACCGCGAGTTCATGGCCGCGGCGGTTGTTCTGACCGATCGGCGCAACGGAGCCAGACAGCGGCAGCAGAATACCGACCTTGACGTCATCGGCGGCAGAGACGGCGCCGGGCTGGATTGATGCAAGCAACATGGTCGCGGTGACGGCGACGCCAGCCAGCGACAGCGCTTTCCGCACGGCGGATAAAGTTTGTGACTTCATGAATTCGTCCTCCCAAGACGCTATTCGTTTCCTGTTGAGATGCGACCGTATTGCGATGTGCGTCGGCCTTGTTATTTAGTCTAATTTCAGACTAATTAGTCTTTAATTGTACTAAATATGAAACTGAGTCAATAGGCGTCTTCCGGGGACGCCGTGCCGGAAAGCTGTGAATGCTTTTCGAATTCGGTATTCGTGGAGCCCTGCGCGTACCGAGATCCCACAACGCTGCGCCTGCCGCTCCCACCTCTGAAATTCGGTAATTCTTCCTAAATATTTCCGAATACCTGTGCGGGCGAAAATACCCAATAATTCTTCTGAAAATCGAAAAGGATGCGTGTCGGCGGCTTCAGGGACGCCGCACGGCGGTCGGTGCTCACGAGGTCGCCGCACCGTTCAATCCGGTACTGTTTTGGGAGAGCATCAATGATCAAGCTTAACGTGAACGGCGTCGAACGCAGTTTCGACGGCGATCCGGATACGCCGCTGCTGTGGTATGTCCGGGACGAGCTCGGTATGTCCGGGACGAAATTCGGGTGCGGCACCGGGCTTTGCGGCGCATGTACCGTGCATCTTGACGGCGAGGCCGTCCGGGGCTGCATCACCTCCGTCGCCGATGCGTCGGGCAAGGCGGTTACCACGATCGAGGGTCTCTCGGCCGACGGCAATCACCCGGTTCAACAGGCGTGGCGCGAATTGAACGTGCCGCAATGCGGGTACTGCCAGTCCGGTCAGATCATGCAGGCGTCGGCGCTGCTCGCCGCCAACCCGAACCCGACAGATCGGGAAATTCTCGACGGCATGCAGGGCAATGTCTGCCGCTGCGGCTGTTATCAACGAATCGTCTCGGCCGTGCGCCGGGCCTCGTCGGGAGCGTGACGCCATGATGAAATATATGCAGGACTTCGAGGCGTCCGCCAATCGGCCGGCGCCTTCTCTCACCGTAATCGAGAACGTCAGCCGCCGTTCGGTGCTCAAGGGCGCCACCGGTTTCGTCGTCGCGGCGACATTCCTTCCTGCCGTGGCGAAGGCCTACGAGCCGTACCATCACGGCGGGGAGACAATGCCGCACGGCGTGGTCAACGACCCGCACGTGTTCGTCAGCATAGACCCGGACGGCACCGTGACCATTGTCGCGCACCGCTCGGAGATGGGCACCGGTTCGCGAACCAGCCTGCCGATGGTCATGGCCGACGAGATGGAGGCCGACTGGTCGCGGGTCAAGATCATCCAGGCGCCCGGCGACGAGCCCAAGTACGGCAACCAGGATACCGATGGCTCACGCAGCCAGCGCCACCACATCCAGCCGGCACGCGACATCGGCGCGTCGGTCCGCTACATGCTCGAAGCGGCAGCAGCCAAGATGTGGGGCGTCGATGCAAGCGAAGTCGAAGCCATCAATCACCAGGTCGTGCACAAGGCACTCGGCACCCGTGCCGGGTTCGGCGAACTGGCGGAGGCCGCCATGGCAATGCCGACGCCATCGCGCGACCAGCTCAACTACAAGGACGAGAAATCGTTCCGCTACATCGGCCGCGGCAGCGTGCAGATCTATGACCTGCACGATATCACAACCGGCAAGGCGAACTACGGTGCCGACGTTTCACTTCCCGGCATGAAGTTCGCCGTGATCGAACGTCCTCCGGTCGTCGGCGGCAAGGTCAAGTCCGTCGACGCGGCGGCCGCGCTTAAGGTCAAGGGCGTCGAAAAGGTGGAACAGATCCCCTCAAGCATGCCGCCGGCCAAATTTGCCCCGAAGGGCGGCGTCGCGGTGATCGCCAGTTCCACATGGGCGGCGATCAAGGGCCGCGAGGCACTCAACGTCACCTGGGACGACGGTCCGAACGGTAACTTCGACACCAAGTCCTATGAGAAGGAATTGCGTGCTTCGGCTTCCAAGCCGGGCAAGGTGGTCCGCGATCAGGGTGATGCCGGCAAGGCGCTTGCGGGCGCGGCCAAAACCTTCACACGCGAATACTACCAGATGCACATGGCGCATGCGGCGATGGAGCCGCCTGCTGCGATCGCCAACGTTTCCGGTGGTAAGTGTGAAGTCTGGGCGTGCGTACAAAGCCCATACGGCACCCGCCAGGACGTCGCTGCGGCACTCGGCATGAAGGAAGAGGACGTGACGATCAATGTCACGCTTCTGGGCGGCGGGTTTGGCCGCAAATCCAAGTGCGACTTCGCCATCGAGGCCGCATTGCTGTCGCAGAAGATCGGCGCCCCGGTCCGGGTACAGTGGACAAGGGAAGACGATATCCAACACAGCTTCTATCACACCACGTCGGTGGAGCGGATCGAAGTCGGTCTGGATGCCAATAACAACCCTGTCGCATGGCGTCACCGCAGCGCGGCGCCGTCGTTCCTGTCCACCTTTGCCGAAGACAAGGGCGAAATGCACCCGATTGAGGTGGGCATGGGCCTGGCTGACATGCCGTTCGACATTCCGAATGTCCGTTGTGAAGACTGCAAGGCGCTGGCGCATACGCGCGTCGGCTGGTACCGGGCTGTGTCGAATATTCCTCGTGCATTCGCGGTGCAGTCGCTGGTCGCCGAGCTGGCGGACGGACTGAAGATCGACCAGAAGGAAATGCTTCTGCGCATGATCGGCAGTCCACGCGTCGTAGACCTCAAGGCGTCCGGCATGCCCGAACTCTGGAACTACGGCGAACCCTACGACGAGTTCCCGAACGACACCGGACGGCTCAGAAATGTTGTTGATCTGGTCGCCGAAAAGGGCGGCTGGGGACGCAAGATGCCGGCAGGCGAAGGGCTCGGCATTGCCGTGCACCGAAGCTTCGTCAGCTACGTTGCCGCACTTGTCCATGCCCGCGTCGACAAGGATGGCAACGTCACCGTGCCGGAAGTTCACGTGGCGCTGGACTGCGGCTTCGTCGTCAATCCGGAGCGGGTGCGCTCGCAGATCCAGGGCGCATGCGTGTTCGGCATGACAGCGGCAATGCACAGCGGCATCAGCTTCGAGAACGGCCGTGTCATGGAAAGCAATTTCCACGACTACCAGATGGTGCGCTCGGACAACTTCCCTGAAACCGTCCACACCCACATCGTGCCTCACAAGTTCGAGACGCACGCGACGGGTGTGGGCGAACCCGGCGTACCGCCGTTTTTGCCGGCACTTACCAACGCCATCTTCAATGCCACGGGCAAGCGCATCCGCAACCTGCCCATCGGCGATCAGCTTAAGGCGTAACCTCCATAGCCTTCTGACTGCGCGGCGGGGACTTCGGTCCCCGTCGCGTTCTTTTTTGCTCGGGAATCTTGCATTGATTGAGATGGGGCGCAGCAAAGAAAGGCGTAGACCGGGACGACAGGCCAATCCGCTAGACGGCGTTGCCCGTGAGGTTCAATCCCTCAAACCGGCAGGCATCGACGAAGATAAGCTGGAAATCCAGATGGGTCGCGAGCGCAACATGCTCGATCCGCGCAACGATCCGGTCCGCTTCGCGGCGCCCTTCCTCGGAAAGCAGAGCCAGCTCGGCGCCAACCAGGGCCGCATTGCCAATGTAGGAAATCCGTTCCTCGGGCAGATCCGGCAATAGCCGGATACGTTTCGCGCTCTCAAGATTGATGTAATTTCCGAACCCACCGCACAACAGAACCTCCGCCAGATCGTCGTCCGGTACGTTCATGACCTTCTGCAGCATCGCGATGCCGGCATAGATCGCGCCCTTAGCCAATTGCAGGGCGCGCACATCCATCTGTGTCAGGACAATGTCCGTTCCGTGCCCCGCTTCGTTGCCGTACGCCAGTATGAACGAGCGAATTTTTTCGTCGTCGTTGAAGCGTGCCTGCAAGTTTTGTGGCAGCTGCTCGAACATTTTTCGTGCAAGCCGACCATCCGTTTCGAGAACTCCGGCGTCCAGCATTTGTGCGACGGCGTCGATCAATCCCGAGCCGCAGATACCGATCGGCGGCATGTCACCGATGACGCGCAACGAGATGTCGTCGGTGATGGCGATCCCTTCGATGGCACCGTCGGCCCCTCGCATGCCCTGGCTGATCTCGCCCCCTTCGAGCGCAGGTCCTGCAGGCGCGGAGCAGGCAACGAGGCGGTGCTTGTCTCCCATCACCACTTCGCCATTGGTGCCGATATCGACCAGCACGCGAGGCGTGTCGCTCTCATGTATACGGCTTGCCAGAACCGCGCCGACCGTGTCGGCGCCGACAAAGCCCGCGATGATCGGCAGCAGACATACCCGTGCATTCTTAGCCGACTTTAAAGGGACCTCGGACGCAGCCACCTCAACGGCTTCACGCCACACCGGCGCATACGGCGCCAGACCGACATACGTGGTATCGATTCCGAGAAAAATATGGTGCATGCACGTATTGCCGACGACGACGATCTTGTAGATATGCGCCGGACTGATGCCGGCCTGATGACAGGCGTCGTCGATATATTCGTTGATCGCTTTTAGGATAGTGCCGCGCAGGGTCTGCAGTTTTTTATCATCGAACTGGGCATAGGCGATCCGGCTCATCAGGTCGCCGCCATGCACGGCCTGGGGGTTCAGCCCACCGACGGTTGCGAGTTCCTCCCCCGTCACAAGGTCGTGCAGGCTGCCAACCACGCTTGTCGTACCGATATCGAACGCCATGCCATATATGTGCGCGGCCGTATCCCCAGCCTCGAGATCGATGATCCGGTCGTTAAACGTCGTGACGGTGAGTTCCCCGTTCTTGTCCCTGAGCGCCGCCGGCGTCTTGCGCATGACATCGAGCGAGATCGCACGTTCCGTCTCCGGCGGGAGCTGACTGAGAATCTCCTCCAGGTCGGATGTCATCTTATGCTCGTCGAGCGGCGCTTCGGCCCTGACCAGATGTTTCTGTACGCCCGACGACGGCACAACGCTTGAATAGCGTTCGCCCTTCTCGTTTCTGAATATCTGATGTCCCGCTTCTTCGCGGGGTGGCGCGATCTGCACCTCGCAGTCTTCGACAATCTCGGTTTTGCAGCCGAGCCGGAAGCCTTCGTTAACGGCGTCGGCCCCCAGTTGGAGGCGGTCCTGAACGGATGGCGGACTGAACTTTCCCTGGACAAGACGGACACGGCAGCTTCGGCAACGACCGCGCTTGCCGCAGGTCGCATCGATCCCGAGACCGGCCTCGACGGCGGCATCCAGAACCGATGTTCCTCGCGCGACGGAAACTGACGGTGCCCGGGCGGCGCTGCCGCCAGCGCCATTCCCGGGCACTCTGAAAGCGACGCTGACCGTGCCGGTCATTCTCCCTGAGCCGCTTTCAGGCCGCCAGCTGGCGGCAATACTGAATGAACTGCATCGCGTACTGATCCTTCGCCGTCAGTGCATCGCTGGCGAGCTTGAACTCAATCAACGGTGCCGTCGGGTTTGCCACGGGATCGATCATCAACGTATCGCAGCCGGCCAGCACTGACAGGATAAGGAAGGCGTTGTTGACGGCGACCCGCTTCGGCAGACCGAACGACACATTCGAATGACCGCCGAAGATATGCACCTCGGGATAGGCGTTGCGAAGCTCACGGACGGCATCCAGGTAGTGATTGCCGTAATCCGGCCCGGCGCCGAGCGGAAACACCAGCGGGTCCAGGTATCGGTCGCCCATCGGAATATCCGCGTCATCCATCAACTTCATGAGCTCGTTCATGTTGGCGACGCGTTCCTTGTCGTCGGCGGGCATCTCTTCGCGGCCACTGGCATTTGCGAACAACAGCGCATCGTATTCCTTCGCCAGCGGAATCATGACGTCCCGGCCGGGTTCGAGGTTGACCGAATTGATCGCCGGGCGGCTGATGGAACGGTCATAGATATCGAGACCGGCTTTCAGCGTATCGGGGTCGGAAGAGTCGATTGCCAGCGTCTTTGTCGTCATCTTCTGGATTTCCGGGAGTATCCAACGCATCCAATCATGGCGCTCTTCAGGGTCGACGGCGATCTCGTCGACGCAGACGTCGATGATGTTTGCACCCGCTTTCTCCTGGGCGGCGACCAGCCCTCCGATATAGTCGAGGTCTTTCATCCGGATTGCATGAGCGACATGAGGGATCAGCGTTTTCTTACGCACGGCCTCGTCCCATGGATAGATCTCGGAGACATCCATCATGCCTGTCTCACCGTCTGCCCGGGTGTAGCGAATGCTTGCGCTCTGGCCGTCAATGACGATCCGCGGGCTCGACGGTTTCAGTTTCCGGGTCGCGTTGATGTTCTCGCCAATGATGATGAGGCCGTCGTTTTCAACAGTCATGATTCTGCGCTCTGTCCGTTTCCATTTTGGTTGCGAGTAGACGTACGTATCGGGATCAAACGGCCTGCTGGACCATCGCTGCCTTTTGACCCGTCAGGCGTTTGGCCAAGACCACCGCGTCGACAGCAGATTCCGCATAGCCGTCGGCGCCGATCTTGTCGGCAAACTCCTGACTTACAGGTGCACCCCCGACCATGATCGGATACGTCTTGCCTTCGCCGCGTATCGCCTTGATCGTCTTGTCCATGAAAGGCATGGAAGTCGTCAGCAGCGCCGACAATCCGACAACATCGGCATTCACGCGTTCCGCTTCGGCCATGATCTTCCCCGGATCGGCGTTGACACCGACGTCATAGACCTCGAACCCGCCGCCCTCGAGCAGCATGCCGACGAGGTTCTTGCCGATATCGTGCAGGTCGCCCTGAACCGTGGCCAGCACGATGGTGCCCTTGGGTTTGGTTTTGCGTGCGGTCAGGATTGGCTGCAGCACCGCCAGACCCTCTTTCATCGCGTTTGCCGCCATCAGCATTTCCGGGACGAACAACTCGCCGGTCGAGAACATCTCCCCGACCGTATCCATGGCCTTGATCAATGCGCCGTCGAGGATGACCTGCGGCTGAACGTCCTGATCGATGGCCGCCTGCACCAGTTCAACGCACCTCGCGCCGTCGTATTCCATGATGGCGTCATGCATCTCGTCCAGCAGCGGACGGATGTTGTCGTCGATTTCCGGTCCCGTGTCGGCGGACGGCATCTGAACGATGGTGGCACCACCGTCAGAAGTCGGGGCAGCAGCGTTGTCCTTCCAGTATCTCTCGCCGGACTCGGCAATCCCTGCATAGGGCCGGTTACCCTTGCGGAAATCGTTGATCGCCTCGATGACCCAATGCACGTTCCGCGCCGGGGTCTGCGCGCTGAGGGAGCAGAGATAGAGCAGGAACTTGTCGCCCATGGGGCCGGAGGTCCCGACTTCCATGTATTCGTGAATGACCTTGAAAATTTCTTCCTTGGTGCCTTCGTGGCAGACATCGTTGCCGACACCGAAGATCAACGGCAGGTTATGTTCGGTTGCGTATTCCCGCACCAGCTGAGCCCCGACCTTGAACAGATCCGGGTCCTGCACCTTGATGTGATTGGGCGCGACCATGCGGCGGCGTTCGAAGAAGTCTTCGGGGTTTTCCGCGTAGGAATCGCCCCACCAGCTATCGATCATCAGCGGCGACTTGTCACCGCCGGTCAGTTCCTTGGTGCGAAGGATGTACGGGATCGAGAATTCGTCGAGGATATCGTAACTGACGAAGCCGAGCGAGCCGATGGCATCCGACCCGATGGTGCCGGCATTCGGGAACGCCTTGAACAGTTCATTGAGGTACGGGACCGAGACTTCCTCAGTGTAAAACGTGAAGATCTTGTGGACGAAGTCCGGGTTTTCCCGGATCAGCATGATCAGCCGCTCGAACCCGATCATGTGCGACACCGCCGTGAACGGCGCACACCAGCGGACAGGGGCACTCAAACCGCCCGACAATTCCTGATAGATCGCAAGGATGTCATGGATCATCTGCGCGCGACCCGATTTGACCGGATGCGGCGCCTTCAGCTTGGCGAGATCCTTTTCGCTCTCGATAAGGACGTGGGTGTTGTTGATGGCCGGCGCGAGGTCGTCGAACCAGGTCATCTCACCGCCAATCATCTCGACTTCGATGTTGTAGACGTCCCACATCAGATCAACGACGTCGAAGCCGAAATCGCGTGACGTGTGAAAATGCCCTTTCACGAACATTTCCGGATCTTTGTAGAACTCGTAGCCGGGCACCTCGCAGTACGCGAGCGCGAATTCCGACATCTGTGACGTGAACGGCACATAGTCGGAACCCTCCGTCATGGAGAGCTTCACTTGCGCAACGTTTTTCTGGAATTCGTAGTCGGAGAAATCCATCTCCATGAAGGCCGGCTTACTCATGATTTTTCTCCCCATTGACGTCCGGCCGCAGATGGTTATGCAAACCGGCTCCAGGCCCTTGTCGTTCCTTTCCCGGCAGCTTGATGGACTCCCTTAATTCTTACAAATCGATAATTAAACTGAAGTAATTCGTTTTTTCTGATGTTATGCGGCAGCGATATCCGGCGTGATGCCGGCACGATCGAGGATTTCCGGAATGTGTTTCTCCTGTCGAAAAGCCATCATATGAATACCGCGTACGCCCTCGATATCCCGGATACGGGAAATGATCTCCGCGCAGATGATGCGCCCTTCAACCTTGGGATCGTCCGCGTCTTCCATTCGTTTGATGATGTGATCGGGAATATGCACACCGGGGACATTTGTCCGCATCCATTGCGCGCCCTTGGCGGATGCCATCGGGCCGACACCCACCAGGATGGGAATCTTGCGATGCAGGCCCATGTCTCGAACCGCCGCCATGTAGGCTTCGAGCCGTTCAACATCGAAACAGTACTGGGTCTGAATGAACTGCGCGCCAGCTTCGATTTTCTTTTGCAGGCGGACCGGACGAAAATCCAGTGGCGGCGCAAACGGATTGGCCGCGGCGCCGATGTGAACGTTAAGCGGCCCCTTGATTGCACGCCCGCTCAGAAATGTCTGTTGGTCACGCATGTGCCGGATCGTTGACAGCAACGTCATGCTGTCCAGATCGAACACAGGCTTTGCCTCCTTGTGGTCGCCGCATTCAACGCCGTCCCCTGTCAGGCACAGGATGTTCCTGATTCCGAGTGCGGCCGCACCGAGCACCTCGCCCTGCATGGCGATGCGGTTGCGATCGCGGCAGGAAATCTGCATCACCGGCTCGTATCCCGCTTTCAGCAAAATCAGTGAGCACGCCATCGACCCCATATGGCAATGCGCGCCGCTGCTGTCGGTCACGTTGATCGCATCGACCAGATGCCCATACGGCGCGACGGCTTCCAGCACATCGTCCGCATCGGCACTATCCGGCGGCGCCATTTCGGCCGTAATCACGAAGCGGCCGGAATGCAGCGCTTCTTGAAGTGCGTTGGACTGAGGCTCAGGCATCCCTGGCGTTCCCGGCAGGCTGCAGTACCCCGAGCCATGCCGACCGGCCGCGACGCGATGCATCGGCCGGCGTATTTACCGCAAGCATGGTTCCGTGCCCACCGATGCGCATGGCGCCGTCGGCACCGACGACCCAAACACAACGCATTGCCGGTTTGACTTCGCAATTCCCGTTCTGGCGCACACCGCCGCATGGCCCGTTCCTGAGCGATTTAGGGCAGTTCATGGGGCACGAAAGACCGGTGCTCGACAGCACGCAGTTGCCGCACATCTGGCAACCGAACAGCGTTCCTTTGACGGCTTTCTCCGTTGCGGCAAACACCGGCTCCAGCCGGTTGCGGCCGATCATGTCGATAAGGGGACGCACGGCACGCAATGCCGCCTCGAAAAAGGTATACACCGGCTTCCAGAACCAGGCATATCGGGCGGTATAAAGTCGAACGGCGAACATTTCTTATTCCTGGCTCGTTACAGCGCCGCAAGCGCGGTCGCGAGATCGCCATACCCGGTCGGGTGGCGGTGAAAGTTCAAACCCAGCGTCTCGGCTGCCTGTTCGGCCCGTTTCGTCAGGTCATCGTCGTCAGTCTGGGCGAGATAGACCAGGCGGTCGTAATTGGCGAAATACATGTCGCGGAGTTCGGGGAACCGGTCGAGGCCCATGCCCTTGAACACCAGCGTATCGAAATGACGGACAAGAAAATCCGTCAGGTAATACGAACCCGGATTTGACATGTGCAGGTCGTCGAATGTTTCAAGACCGGAGTAAAATGCGTAGCAGTGCGCGCCACCGATACGCTGGACGTCTTCTTCCTCAAGCACCTGATCAAGCTTGCCGCCGGTACCGCACTCGCCGTAGGCGACGAAAATGCGGTCGTAGTTTTCTCTTTCGGCCTGGATCTTCGCGCGCAGACCATCCGGAATCTTTGCCGGCGTATTGTGCCACTTGGCCGGCAGGCACGTCAGATCGATGTGATTCCAGCCATTGAGCGCTTTCAGGGCGATGACCTCGTTGGCCAACGCCCCACACGCAATGATCAAAACACGTGCGTTTGAATCTGTCTGTTCCTGCACGAATGCCGCCTCGCTCCGGATTGAACCCGGCGACGATAGCGAAGGCAGTTAAATTCTGACAAATAGATAAAGAAATAAAACCAATTAGATAAAACTGAGGTTATTTCGCCGCCTTGTGGCGTCGCTTCCCGGTCACTGCGCCCGGTGCCGGAAGAACCGCGAACATGGTTTTCTCGTGCGCTGCCATCGCCGTACGGATGGCATCCCGGAATATCTCGGCGAACACCTGCGCCTTCCGTGGCAGCGGCATGTTCTTGGGGGAGACAAGACTGAGATGCGCTTCATCCACGTCATGGCTCAACGGCCGTCGCACGACGACACCGCCAGAATAACTACGCTGCGTCACGATTGGCAGCAGGGCGAACGAGTAGCCCTGACCGAGTCCGACCATACTCCTCACCAGTTCGAGCGAGCGTGCTCTAAACTTGATGTCCGGCGTAATGCCATGCTGACGGAACAGGGTTTGGTAATATTCACGGACACCGGGAATATCCAGCATGATAAAAGGATATGACGACAACTGCTGCAACGAGACCGACTTCCGTGCCGCCAGTGCATGGTTCTCGGGCAACAGGACATGGGGCTTCACCGGCACGAGTTTCTCGATCGCTACCGTGGAGTCCTCGAACATATCATACGTAATCGCGACATCTGCCGTGCCCTGCTTCACCATATCGACCACGTCGACAAGGGAACCCTCGTGCAATTGAACATTCAGATCGGGGTGGTCTTTCGCCAAGCCTTCAACTGCGGGCGGCAGGACATAAGGCGAGATGACGTAATAGCAGGCGACCTGAACGTCCCCGCTGATGCGCTCGCCAAACCCTTGAACATCGTTGTGGAAGGCGTCCACGTCCTCGAGCAGGCTCTCCGCCCTGTTGACAAAGCGCCGGCCGTCCGGCGTTAGCGAGAGACCCTTCGCTCTGTTCCGAACAAAGAAACTATACCCGTACGCCTCTTCCATTCCCTTGATGGCAGCGCTAATCGCAGGCTGGCTGATGCCGGTATCCGCAGATGCCTGGGTGATACTTCCAGTCCGCGCCACGGCGATCAAATAGGCCAGATGAGCCAGATTGAGATGCATCCCCACCACCACTTCGGAATTCTCGAACCTACTAGAGATGATATTCGATAGAATGGATTCAAGAAAATTCTTGAATGCGCACCCTCTACATCGCGCATCACCCGCAAATATCATGAGAATCCGCGGGCTCGGCAAACATCCGCCTCGGTGAAAAAGGCGTCGGTACAGCAGCGATCACAACGGTATCGGGAAACGATGCCAAGGCATCCGTCCCAACCCGGGAACTTCAGTGGAAAAAATGGTGGGCGCACAAGGACTCGAACCTTGGACCCGCTGATTAAGAGTCAGCTGCTCTACCAACTGAGCTATGCGCCCCCAGTGGCGGGCCGGGTCATCGAACGTGTCCGCCCGCCGTGGAGAGCGGCGGATATAGCAAACCCCGCCCGATCCCGCAAGATGACTTGAACGGATGCGCGTACGCAGTGGCCGGCGCGCGCCTAGAGCCCTTCCGCCTCACCGCGGCGCCCCACGGGCACGTCGCGGTGCACGCCGACACCGATCACGAGCCCGAAGCCTATCATCAGCGTCAGCATCACGGTGCCGCCGTAGCTCACCAGCGGCAGCGGCACACCGACCACCGGGATCAGGCCGGTCACCATGGCAATGTTGATGAACACGTAGAGGAAGAAGGTGGTCGTGATGCCGCCGGCGACGAGGCGCCCGAACTGGTTTCTCGACTTGATGGCGATGACCATGCCGTACGTCACGATCAATGCGTAAAGCACGATCAGCGCAATACCGCCGACGAGGCCGAATTCCTCGGCCAGCATCGTGAAAATGAAATCGGTCTGCATTTCCGGCAGGAAGTACAGGTGACTCTGAGGCCCGAGCATGAAGCCCTTGCCCATCAGGCCGCCTGACCCCAGCGCGATCTTCGACTGGATGATGTGATAACCGGCCCCCAACGGATCGGTTTCCGGGTTGAGGAAGGTGAGTACGCGCTTTTTCTGATACTCATGCAGGAACTGCCAGGCGATCGGTGCCGCCGCCAGTGCGGCGATACCGACGACCGCGAATTTCCAAAGACGGACCCCCGCCAGGAACAGTACGGCGCCGCCGGTCATGGCCACCATGATGGCGGTGCCGAGATCCGGCTGACGCAGGATCAGTACGGTCGGCGCGGCAATCAGTGCTATCGGGATGATCAGGCGAGTGATCGAGCCGATGTCCTCGATAGCACCGGCATTGAAGTACCGCGCCAGCGCCAGCACCAGAAATATCTTCATCAGTTCCGACGGCTGAATATTGACGAATCCCAGTGACAGCCAGCGTTGCGCGCCCATGCCGACATACCCCGCGACCTCGACGGCGACGAGCAGCGCCAGGGCGACGAAATAGAGGACATAGGCGTATCTCAGCCAGATGCGGATGTTGATCGTGGCAACGACGATCATCACCGCGACGGCGACGCCGAAGCGCAGCATCTGCCGCTCCGCCCACGGCTGCATGCTGCCGTCCGCAGCGGAATAGAGCATCGCGAAGCCGACACCGGCAACCATCGCGATCAGAACGATCAGAAGCCAGTTGATGGAGATCAGCTTGCGGGCAAGCGTCAGTTCGGGGGAAGAAAGGCCGGACCGCATCATGTGCCTCCATCCGTCCGCGTCGCCATCCGGGCGGCGTTTCCGCGAACGCCGGCGGCCGCGGCGTCATCCTTGCGCGGCCCGTCGGGCCGGGACGGGGCGGGCTGCGGCTGCGTGCCGGCAATCGCCACGCCGGGGCCTGCGGAGCCACGGTTATACGCCTCGACCAGCACGTCCTTGGCGATCGGCGCCGCCGTTGTCGATCCACCGCCACCATGCTCGACAACGACCGAAATCGCATAGCGCGGGTTCTCGACCGGGGCAAATCCGACGAAGAGCGCGTGGTCGCGATACTTCCACGGCAAGTCCTCGTTCTTGCGCACGCCCTGCTCGCGTTCCAGCTTGGAGATCCGGCGCACCTGTACCGTGCCGGTCTTCCCCGCCATCGGAAAATCATCGATCCCCGTATTCGAACGGCGCGCCGTCCCGGTCGGATGATTGACGACCCGGTTCATGGCTTCCATCACGATTTCCAGGTGCCCCGGCGGTATGTTCAGCGACGGTACCGCGTCCGGCGGACGGCGTTCCCCGGCAACGCCGCCGACGGCGCGGGTCAGGTGCGGCGTCACGGCACGTCCGCCATTAGCAATTCGGGCCGTCATCAGCGCCATTTGCAGCGGCGTCAGCAGCACGAAACCCTGACCGATCCCGGCAATGACGGTTTCACCCTGGTGCCAGGGCTCATCCCGCGTTGCGCGCTTCCAGTCGCGTGTCGGTATCAGCCCTCCCTGCTCGCCCGGCAGATCGATGCCGGTCGCAAGGTCCAGACCGAATTTGCGCGCCGTTGCGGCAATACGATCGATACCGGTGCGCTTGGCGATCTCGTAAAAATAGACGTCGCAGCTTTCGGTGATCGCCTCTACGGCATCAACGAAACCATGACCATGGCGCTTCCAGCAGTGGAACTTGGCATCGCCCAGTTCATATTCGCCGGAGCAGTGAATCTTGTGATCCGGTGAGATGACGCCCTTCTCGAGCGCCGCCAGCAGCACAATCATTTTGAACGTCGAACCCGGCGGATAGACCCCCGCGATCGACTTGTTGATCAACGGTGCGCGTTCGTTATTGACCAGTTCTTGCCATTCGGCGTTACTGAGGCCCCGGTTGAAATCGTTGGAATCGTAGCTGGGATTTGAAACCATCGCCAGCACGTCACCGTTGCGCACGTCCATGACAACCACGGACGCGCTCTCGTCGCCCAGACGCTCGGCAATGTATTTCTGCAATCCCATGTCGAGGGTCAGCATCACCTCGGCACCGGGTTGGCCCTCGCGGCGGCTGAGCTCGCGGATCATCCGGCCGAAGGCGTTGACCTCGACCTCGGAACTGCCGCCGGTGCCGCGCAGGTCCAAATCGTGCACTTTCTCGATCCCGGCGCGGCCGACCCGAAACCCGGGCAGTTTCAGCAGTGGGTCGTCGTCCAGATCCTTTTCCGATACCGATGCAACGTAACCCAGAACGTGCGCCGCTTCGGGGCCGAACGGATAGCGGCGGCTGCGGCCGACATCAATCATCAGCCCCGGCAGGTCGGGCGCGTTGATCTCAAGCCGGGCAACCTCAGACCAGCTCAGGTTTTCCTTCAGCGTGACCGGCACGAACGCCCGATTACGCCGGACCTCGCGGATGATGCGGCGCTTGTCGCCCTCGGTCAGCGTGACGATCTTCTGGACATGCGTCAGCACCTCGTCGATTTCGCTGCCCTTCACGTCCTCGGGGACCAGTTGCAACCGGTAGTTCTGCTGGTTTTCGGCCAGCGGGCGGCCGAACCGGTCGATGATGCGACCGCGCGGCGGCGCCAACAGGCGCAGGTTGATGCGGTTCTCGTCGGCGAGCGTCGCGTAACGGTCTGCTTCCACGACCTGCAGGTAATACAGCCGCCCGGCGAGTGCCGTCAGCAGCACGGCCTTGCCGCCGGCCAGCATCGCAGCGCGGCGTGTAAATATCTTTTGGCGGTCCGGATCCCTGTTCATACCCTGTTCGACCTGCCTCTACTCGACCTGCAAGAACGCCTGCTGCCAGCGGGTAAACAACCACGCCAGCACAGGGAAGACGGCGACCGTGAGGCCGAACTGATAAAACGCGGTACGTGCCTGGATGACCTCGCCAACGACGACCGAAAGCACAAGCCACTCAAACAGCAATGCACCCGCGGCGACGAACACGAAGCCGATCCACACGATGACGAACGATTTTCCGAAGAAGAACGAGCGCTGTGCCAGTGCCGCCCCCTGCACCATCAGGAAAATTAGGGCACTGATCCCGACCGGAAGCCCGCTCAGAAAATCGTGCAGAATGCCGATCAGGAACACGGCGGCGGACGGCATCAGGTCCGGACGATAGACCGCCCAGAAATAAATGCCGATCATCGCCAACAGCGGCGCAACCTGGGCAAAGCCCGGAATATGAAACGGAATGGCGCCGATGACGACGAGCATGAACGTCAGGGCGAACGGCGTCAGGTCGCGGGCGAATTTGTCAACGCGGTGCCAGAAAGTCGGTTTCATGACCGCTCCCTACCTCGTCTTCTCGGCGCGGCCGGCCTTGAATTCGATAATACCGTCGAGGCCGTAATCCAGCACCTGCACGATCTCGAGACGGGCCGGATCGACGAACGGTTCGACCTCGATCCCCCCCTCGCTGACGACGCTGACGATGCCGACCGGCAGCCCCGGGGGCAGCGCACCGCCATGCCCCGACGTCACGATGCGGTCACCCGGCGCCGCCACCACATCAGGTGGCAGATGCACGAGGCGCAGCGTTTCACCGTTCGTCCCGGCGACGACGCCGCGGACACGGGAACTTTCGATCACCACCGGCACGCGCGAGTTCAAGTCCGCCAGCAATAGAAGTCGTGAAGATCTGAGGCCGACTTCCTGAACACGGCCGACAAGCCCGGCGCCCGTGATTACCGCTTGGCCCTTTCGGACGCCGTCGCGGGAGCCGGCGTTCAGCACCATTGTCCGGGCAAATGCGCCGCCGGCATCGCCGATGACGCGTGCCGAAATATGCTTGGTGTCCGGTGCCGGCACGAATTTCAGAAGTTCGCGGAGCGCCTTGTTCTCCGTTTCCAGCTTGCGGGCAATAGCCTGCCACTGCAAGAGCCGGTCACGGCCCGCACGCAGGCGAGCGTTCTCCTCGCGGAGCGCCAGCAGGGTTTTCCCCTCGCCGACCATGTCGTGGAGCGCATCGAGCGGCCGGGACACCGCATCGAGGATCGGCGCCACGGCGTCGGTAACATGGGCGCGCGCGCGCTCAAACGCCGCCGGCTCCATTTTTCCGACGAGCATGAGCGCTGCCGCGGTGACGATCAGTCCGATATACGCAAAACGTTGCGCAAAAGTCCTGACCGGCGCGGCAATGCGGCTGATGGAACGTTCGCGGTCGTTCAAACCTGCACACCCAGTCTTCGCGTTACTGCCCAGGCTGTCATGGCCGGACCGCGAAGGTCATCCGACCATGGTCGCAAAAAAATCATCACGCCAGAGCGCCCGCACCGGGGGGCGGCTCAGTACATGGTGGTCAGCACGTCTTTCAGACGTTTCATTTCCTCAAGCGCGCGGCCAGTTCCCAGGACCACGCAGCTCAGCGGATCGTCGGCGATCGACACCGGCAGGCCGGTGGAATGCCGCAAAACGAAATCGATGTTGCCCAGCAGCGCACCGCCACCCGTCAGAACAATACCTTTGTCGACGATGTCGGCGGCCAGTTCCGGCGCCGTGTGTTCGAGCGCGACCTTCACCGCCTCGATGATGGCCCCGACCGGCTCGGCCAGGCTTTCCGCGATCTGGCGTTCGGAGATGACCAGTTCCTTCGGCACCCCGTTCATCAGATCGCGGCCCTTGATTTCCATGGTGCGGCCGTCGCCGTCGTCGGGCGGACAGGCGGAGCCGATTTCTTCCTTGATGCGCGCAGCCGAGCCTTCACCGACGAGCAGATTATGATTGCGGCGGATATAGGCGATGATGGCTTCGTCCATCTTGTCGCCGCCGACGCGGACGGAGCGCGAATAGACGATACCGCCCAGCGACAGAACCGCGACCTCGGTCGTGCCGCCGCCGATGTCGACGACCATCGAGCCCGTGGGTTCGGTCACGGGCAGGCCGGCACCGATCGCGGCGGCCATCGGCTCTTCAATCAGGTAGACCTTGCGGGCACCTGCGCTCTCGGCGGATTCCTGAATGGCGCGGCGTTCGACCGCGGTCGAGCCGGACGGCACGCAGAC
This sequence comes from Rhodospirillales bacterium, assembly GCA_965262415.1. GTDB lineage: Bacteria > Pseudomonadota > Alphaproteobacteria > Rhodospirillales > Casp-alpha2 > UBA4479. Next base: position 2,040,825 of record OZ253533.1, read on the forward strand.
GACGACCAGCGGGCTCGCGAAGGTGCGGCGGTTGTGCACCTTGCGGATGAAATACTTGATCATTTCCTCGGCGACTTCGAAGTCGGCGATGACCCCGTCGCGGAGCGGGCGGATGGCGCGGATATTGCCCGGCGTGCGGCCCAGCATCTGCTTGGCTTCCTCACCGACCGCGAGGACCTGCTTCTTGCCCTTGACCTCGGCGATGGCGACGACCGAAGGCTCGTTCAGGACGATGCCGCGCCCCTTGACGTAGACCAGCGTGTTCGCGGTCCCGAGATCGATTGCCATGTCGGCGGAAAGAAATCCGAAAAGTCTCGAAAGCATAGGCTCAAATATCCAATACAGACCTAAAGTTCATCTGATCCGGCACCCCCGCGTTTATAGAAAGCACGGCCCGGAATTACTAGGCCGAAAGCGCTTCCGGCGCGGTTTTTTGTCGTTTTACCAATAGTTTGTTCAAAGCCATGATGTAGGCGCGGCAGCTCGCGACGAGGGTATCGGTGTCGGCGGCCATGCCATTGACGGTACGGCCGTCTTCCTCAAGACGTACCGAGACCTCGGCCTGCGCGTCTGTGCCCTCGGTCACAGCATGCACCTGATAGAGCTGAAGGCGCGCTTCGTGCGGGAACAGCGCCTTGATGCAGTTGAACGCGGCGTCCACCGGGCCGTCGCCCGTGGCGTCGCAGGATTTCTCCTCGCCATCGATCCGCATCGTCATGGCGGCAACCGGCGGATTGTGGACCGTGCCGCACTTGACCTCGAGGGAGACCAGCGCGAGCGCTTCCTCGGCGCCCGTACCCTGATCGTCGATCAACGCGATAATGTCCTCGTCGAAGATGTCCTTTTTCAGGTCCGCCAGGTCCTTGAAGCGCTTGAACGCGGCCTGCAGTGCATTGTCGCCCAGGTCATAGCCCAGATCGCGGACCTTGTCCTTGAACGCGTGGCGACCGGAATGCTTGCCGAGCACAATGTTGGATTTCGTCAACCCGACCGATTCCGGCGTCATGATCTCGTATGTTTCAGCGTTCTTCAGGACTCCGTCCTGATGGATGCCACTTTCATGCGCGAATGCGTTGGCACCGACGATGGCCTTGTTCGGCTGCACCTGGAAACCGGTGATCGACGACAAAAGGCGCGACGCCTTCATGATGTGCTCGGTAACGATATTGGTCGTGTAGGGCATCACGTCGGCACGGGTGCGGAGCGCCATGACGATTTCTTCCATCGAGGCGTTACCGGCGCGTTCGCCGATGCCGTTGATGGTGCACTCGACCTGGCGCGCGCCCGCCTTGACAGCGGCCAGCGAGTTCGCGACGCCGAGCCCTAAATCATTGTGGCAATGGACGGAAATGACCGCTTTGTCGATGTTCGGCACGCGGTTCATCAGCATGTCGATCAGCGCGCCGAATTCGTCCGGCACGGCATAGCCGACGGTATCGGGAATGTTGATCGTCGTCGCGCCGGCGTCGATGGCGCTTTCCACGCAACGGCAGAGGAAGTCGTGCTCGGTGCGGGACCCGTCCTCCGGCGACCATTCGACGTCGTCGGTGTAGGAACGCGCATGCGTCACGCTGTCGATGACCGCCTGATGCACCGCATCGGGCTCCAGCTGCAGCTTGAATTTCATGTGCAGCGGCGAGGTCGAAATGAAGGTGTGGATGCGTTTGCGCTCGGCCGGTTTCAGCGCCTCTGCGGCGCGGTCGATATCACCCTTGGTGGCGCGCGAAAGGCCGCAGATCGTGGCCCCCTTGATGGTCTTGGCAATCTCGTTGACGGCCTCGAAATCGCCCTCGGACGCGATCGGGAATCCGGCTTCAATGACGTCGACGCCCATACCTGCCAGCACCTCGGCGACCCGGAGCTTTTCCTCCAGGTTCATCGAGCAGCCCGGCGACTGTTCGCCGTCTCTCAAGGTCGTGTCGAAGATAACGACGCGGTCTTTATCCGTGTTTCCACCCATGGCGCACCTCTCGTTCGTCCGGAAGCGGGACGAATCCTATTCCGGACAGTCTCAGAATTGCGTTTCCATAAGCTTAACGCCCGAAAACGCAAGGAAAAAGGCGCGATTTTGGGGAACTTGCCCCCTCACCCGGCGCGCAAGCGCGCTCCCCTCTCCCCGAGGAGAGGGGTATAGCGGCGTGAGTTCCTTCTCCCACTGGGAGAAGGACAGGATGAGGGGCGCCGACGAAAAACGGCCCCGGTTACCCGGGGCCGTTTTCTGTACCTTTTCGTTGTCACCCCCGCGAAGGCGGGGGCCCAATTAGAATTGGCTTCCCGCCTCCGCGGGAATGACAGGAAACTTTAATTCTTCGTCTTGTCGACGAGCTGGTTCTCGGCGATCCACGGCATCATGGCGCGGAGCTTTTCGCCGACCACTTCGACGCCGTGTTCGGCGGCGATGCGGCGGGACGCCTTGAAACTGGCCTGACCGGTCATGTTCTCGGTCATGAAGTCCTTCACGAAGCGGCCGGTCTGGATGTCCGTCAGGATGTCCTTCATGGCTTTCTTGGTGTCTTCGGTGATGACACGCGGGCCGGACACGTAATCGCCGTATTCCGCCGTGTTGGAGACCGAGTAACGCATGTTGGCGATACCGCCCTCGTAGATCAGGTCGACGATCAGCTTCACCTCGTGGCAGCACTCGAAGTACGCCATTTCCGGCGCGTAACCGGCTTCGACGAGGGTTTCGTAACCGGCCATGATGAGGTGCGAGAGACCGCCGCAAAGCACGGCCTGCTCACCGAACAGGTCGGTTTCGCACTCTTCCTTGAAGGTCGTTTCGATGATGCCCGAGCGGCCGCCACCGATGCCGGACGCATACGACAGCGCAACTTCGAGCGCATTGCCGGTGCCGTCCTGGTGCACGGCGACGAGGCACGGCACACCGGCGCCACGGACGTATTCGGAGCGGACCGTGTGGCCCGGGCCCTTCGGCGCGATCATGAAGACATCGAGGTCGGGGCGCGGCTCGATCAGCTGGAAGTGCACGTTGAGGCCGTGCGCAAACGCCAGCGCGGCACCTTCCTTGAGGTTGTCCTTCAGGTGGTCGCGGTAAAGCGCGGCCTGGCCTTCGTCCGGCGTCAGGACCATGACGACGTCGGCCCATGCGGCGGCTTCGGCCGGGCTCATGACCTTGAGGCCCTCGTTCGAGGCTTTCGCGGCAGAGCCGGAACCTTCACGCAGACCGATGGCGACTTCGGCGACGCCGCTGTCACGGAGGTTAAGGGCGTGGGCGTGGCCCTGGCTGCCGTAACCGATAACGGCGACCTTCTTGCCTTTGATCAGGTTAACGTCCGCATCACGGTCGTAATAAACTCGCATTTTTCTCTCCCCTGAGATCTGGGTGTTTCTTGCTAAATCTGAACGTCGCTGGAATTTGCTGGAGGGGTTTTACAGCGATGAAGTGCCCCGGGCAATGGCGGCGACGCCGGTTCGTGAAATATCGGCCAGGCCCAGCGGACGCATCAGGTCGATGAATGCGTTCAGCTTGCCGGTATCGCCGACGATTTCGAAGACGAAACTCTCGTTGGTGCTGTCGACCACGCGGGCGCGGAAGATGTCGGCGATGCGCAGGCTTTCGACCCGCTTGTCACCGGTGCCGATGACCTTTACGAGCGCCAGCTCACGGTCGACGTGCGGGCCTTCGAGCGTCAGGTCGGATACCCGATGCACCGGCACGAGGCGGCCAAGCTGGGCCTTGATCTGCTCGATGATCATCTCGGTGCCGGACGTCACGATGGTGATCCGGGACAGCGATTTTTCGATGTCTACTTCGGCCACCGTCAGGCTTTCGATGTTGTAGCCACGGCCCGAGAAAAGGCCGATGACGCGCGCGAGCACGCCCGGTTCGTTGTCCACCAGAACGGAAATGGTGTGGAAGTTGATCTGCTTGTCGATCGTCATGCTTCTTTTCCTTGATTGAGAGGCCGGGTTCTCGTCCGATCAGACGAGAACCATGCCTTCTTCCGAGACCGGCTTTTCGGCCTTGTCGTCGGGGCCCAGAAGCATTTCGTTGTGTGCCGCACCCGACGGGATCATCGGGAAGCAGTTTTCCGTGGGATCGATCTGAATGTCGGCGATGACCGGACCGTCCGTTTCGATCATCTGTTTCAGGACATCGTCGACCTCGCTCGGCTTGGTCGTGCGCAGGCCGGTCATACCGAAGGTATCGGCCAGCTTCACGAAGTCGGGCAGGCTTTCCATGTAGCTCTCGGCGTAGCGGCCGCCGTGCAGCAGTTCCTGCCACTGGCGCACCATGCCCATATAGAAATTGTTGAGGATCAGGCACTTCACCGGCAGACGGTACTGCGCGATGGTCGACAGTTCCTGCATGTTCATCAGGAACGAGGCCTCGCCGGAAATATCGATGACCAGGCTTTCCGGGTGCGCGATCTGCACGCCCATCGCCGCCGGCAGGCCGTAGCCCATGGTGCCGAGGCCGCCCGACGTCATCCAGCGGTTCGGCTCTTCGAAGCCGATATACTGCGCCGCCCACATCTGGTGCTGACCGACTTCGGTCGTGATGTAAGTGTCCTTGTCCTTGGTCAGTTCCTGCAGGCGTTTGAGAACATACTGCGGCTTGATGATGTCGTCCGGCTGCGTGAACTTGAGCGACTCGATTGCGCGCCAGTCGGCGATCTGCGCCCACCACTTGTCGAGCGCGCCCGCATCGGTCTTGGGGTTCTTCTTCTTCCACACCGCGATCAGGTCATCCAGAACGTGTCCGACATCGCCGACAATCGGAATATCGACCTTCACGTTCTTGTTGATCGACGACGGATCAATGTCGATATGGATCTTCTTGGAGCCCGGCGAGAAGGCATCAAGCCGACCCGTGATCCGGTCGTCGAAGCGTGCGCCCACGGCAACCATCACGTCGCAGTCATGCATCGCCATGTTGGCTTCATAGGTGCCGTGCATACCGAGCATGCCGAGGTACTGCTTGTCGCTGGCCGGGTACGCACCAAGACCCATCAGGGTCAGCGTGCACGGATAGCCGGTCATGCGGACGAACTCGGTCAGCTTCTTCGATGCCTCGGGGCCCGAGTTGATGACACCGCCGCCGCAGTAGAACACCGGCTTCTTTGCGCCCGCGATCAGGTCCACCGCGGCCTCGATCTTGTCGCTGTCCGCCTTGACGCGCGGCTGGTACTTGGTGAGCTGGATGTCTTCCTTGGGCGTATAATCTTCCTTGGCGAGACACACGTCCTTCGGCAGGTCGATCACGACCGGGCCTGGACGGCCGGAACGCGCGACGTGGAACGCCTCGTGCATCACGTGCGACAGGTCCTTCACGTCCTTCACCAGGTAGTTGTGCTTGGTGCACGGGCGCGTGATCCCGGTGGTGTCGCATTCCTGGAATGCGTCGTTGCCGATCAGGTGCGTCGGCACCTGGCCGGTCAGGCAGACGATCGGAATGCTGTCCATCAGGGCGTCGGTCAGGCCGGTCACCGCGTTGGTCGCTCCGGGCCCCGACGTCACCAGCACCACGCCCACCTTGCCGGTCGAGCGCGCGTAGCCTTCGGCGGCGTGCACCGCGCCGCCTTCCTGGCGGACGAGAATGTGCCTGATCTGGTTCTGGTTGAAGATCGCATCGTAGATCGGCAGGACGGCGCCGCCCGGATAACCGAATACGACCTCGACACCCTGATCGGCCAGCGCCTTCAGGATGATCTCTGCTCCGGATATCTGCGTCGTACTCATCGAACCGTTCCTTATGCGTTCAGCAAACAATAATTGACGGTCGGCAACCGCGGCCCCGACCGTCCCAAACCGTGTCATAAAGCTCCTGCCCAGCGGGAGCGGCGGCAACCTAGAGGCTCAATCCCGCGGGGTCAACACAAAGTTACGAATAAATGAAAAGATTTCATCTTCATCTCTTTCCAAATATTTCTCATTTATGGTCAAATCCGTACGAATCTGACGCCTGAACCACGTCATCTGCCGTTTGGCGAGCTGACGGGATGCCGTTTTTGCCTTGCCGATTGCCGTTTCGAGATCCCATTCACCGTCGAGGTGCCGGAGCAGCTCCGCAACCCCGACCGCGCGCGATGCCGGCAGATCCCTTGGGAGACCTAATGCTTTGAAACTCCTTGCTTCTTCAAGCGCGCCGGCGGCCATCATGGCGTCGAATCGAGCGTCGATCGCGGCGTACATTTCGTCCCTCGGCGGCATCAGAAGAATAGTGCAATATGCAGCGGGAAAGCCCGGTCCGGCGGGCTGTTCGGCCTGCCAGTCGGACAGCGTCCGGCCCGTCCCGGCAAAGACCGCGGCGGCCCGGATCAGGCGCTGACGGTCGCTCGCAGGCAAGCGTTCAGCGGCTTCCGGATCGACCGCGCGGAGCTCGGCACGGACCGCCTCACCCCCCGCCTCGTCATAATGGGCACTGATTCGGGCCACGATTTCCTGAGGAATTTCAGGCACTTCAGCCAGCCCATCGGTCAGCGCCTTGAGATAGAGTCCGGTGCCGCCGACGATCACCGGTACACGGCCCCGCGCCTGAATATCGGCCAGCACGGCGGACGCCATGTCGAGCCAGCGCCCCGCCGAACAGCGCTCGGATGCGGAAAGGCAGCCGAAAAGGTGGTGCGGTACGCGCGCCATTTCGTCTTCGCTCGGCCGCGCCGTCAGTATGCATAGATCTGCATAAACCTGCATACTGTCCGCATTGACGACCTCGCCGTTAACCAATTCAGCCGCTTTTAAGGCCAGTTCGGTCTTTCCGCTCGCGGTCGGTCCGGCGATGATGACAACCGGCTTCAAATCGTCCAACGTGTGCCCCCGATAACAACTCTCGATCTTTCGGAGCCGACCCGCATGCAATCCGTCCTGACCCTGATCGCACCCGAAGCGGCGCCGCTTCCGGAACGCATTGTTGGCGAAGTTCGCGCCGCCCTCAACACCCTCGGTGCGGAAACTGAAACGCCGGTCTGGTTATGTGACGGCATCGCCGCCGATATCGCGTTCGAGATGATCGCCGACGATCAGGCCGAGGCGGTCGCCCGCGACATTGCCGGAGACGCGCCCGTCGACGTTATTGCGCAGGCGGCGGCGACGCGCAGAAAGTCGCTCCTGCTTGCCGACATGGACAGCACCATCGTCACGTCGGAGACGCTCGACGATCTGGCCGCGCACGTCGGCATCAAGGACGAGATCGCGGCGATCACGGCGCGCGCCATGAACGGCGAACTGGATTTCAAGGAAGCGCTCCGCGAACGCGTCGGCAGACTGAAGGGGCTCGCGGCGGAAGCGCTCGCCGACGCCTACGCCGAGGTGGAACTGTCGAAGGGCGCCGAAACGCTGGTCCGCACCATGGCGGCGAACGATGCCGCCTGCATCCTGGTCTCCGGCGGGTTCAAGTATTTCACGTCACGCGTCCGCGAACGCTGCGGCTTTCACGAGGACCTGTCGAACGACTTCGTGATCGAGAACGGCAAGCTGACCGGCGCGGTCACGGAACCGATCCTCGACAAGGACGTCAAGCTGCAGACCCTGATCGCCAAGGCCGCCGCGCACGGCCTCAGCCTCGCCCAAACGCTGAGCGTCGGCGACGGCGCCAACGACCTGCCGATGCTGAAGGCGGCCGGCCTCGGTGTGGCATACCGGGGGAAACCGAGCGTCCGCGCCGAAGCGCCGGCCCGGCTCGATCACGCCGACCTGACCGGGCTTCTGTATGCGCAGGGCTACCGGGTCGAGGCGTTCGTGCGTTAAATAAATTCGTCATCCCGGCCGGAGCGCTGTGCGCGGAGAGCCGGGACCCATTCATATACGTGCCGCAAACCAGGCCATGGGTCCCGGATCGTAAGCCTTGCTGCCGCAACCTGCCGGTTCCGGGCTAGGCTAACGTCCGGGATGACGACATGATTGTCGTATCACCCCTTGTCGATTCGGATCGCGACGAAGCGGAGCCCTTGCGCACTTTCGACACGGAGCAGCACGGACTTGCGCCCCTGTGCCTTGGCCTCGTCGACCTTGCGGTTGACGTCCTCGGGCTCGGCAACGTCCGCCTGGCTCACCTGGATGATGCGGTCGCCCGGCTGCAAGCCCTTCTCGGCCGCCGGACCGGCGGCATCGACCTCTGTGACGACGACGCCCTTGGCCTTCTCGTCCAGCTGGAACCGCTCGCGCATCGACTGATCGAGCGCGGCCACCTTGAGGCCCAGCCCGTCGACCGAGCGCTCGGCGCCGGTGCTCTTGGTGTCCACGGCGGCGACCTCGGTCGGCTGCTCCTTGAGCGTGCCGACGGTCACCTTGACGGATTTCTCGCCGCCTTCGCGCCAGACGGTGACGTCGACCGTGGTCTCCGGTTCCACGTCGGCGACGATACGAGGCAGACGCCGCATCTCCGGCACCTCGACACCGCCGAATTCGAGGATCACGTCACCCGCCTTGATATCGGAATTGGCGGCCGGGCCATCCTCGACGACGCTGGCGACCATCGCGCCCTTGGCTTCCTTGAGGCCGAGGCTCTCCGCGATCTCGGGCGTCACCGACTGGATATGCACGCCGAGCCAGCCGCGCCGCACCTCACCGTTCTTGATCAGCTGGCGGATGACCGGATTTGCCGTCGACGTCGGCACCGCGAAGCCGATTCCGACACTGCCGCCGGTGGGCGAGAAGATCGCCGTGTTGATGCCGATCACCTCGCCGGCCATGTTGAACATCGGCCCGCCCGAGTTGCCGCGGTTGATCGAGGCATCGGTCTGCAGGTAATCGTCATAGGGGCCGGAATTGATGTCGCGGCCGCGCGCCGAGATGATACCCGCCGTCACCGTGCCGCCGAGACCAAACGGGTTGCCGATGGCAATCACCCAGTCGCCGACCTCGATCTCGTCGGAGTTGCCGATCTCGGCAATCGGCAGATCGCCGTCGAACTCGACCTTGAGGACCGCGATGTCGGTCTTCGGATCACGCCCGACCAGTTCCGCCTTGAGCCGCGTGTCGTCGTGCAGGATCACGGAAATCTCGTCGGCGCCGTCGATGACGTGGTTGTTGGTGACGACATAGCCCTTGGCATCGACGATGAAGCCGGACCCCAGCGAGGTTGCCTTGCGCGAGCGCTGCTGCGGCTGGTTACGCTCGAAGAAGTCCTTGAAGAAGTCCTCGAACGGCGAACCCGGCGGCAGCTGCGGGATATCGAGTCCGCCGCGCCCTTCGACGGTCTGCGTGGTCGAGATGTTGACGACCGTCGGCAGCAGTTTCTTGGCGAGGCCCGAAAAACTCTCTGGCGCCGCCTTGGCGAAGGCCCCCGTTGCCTGCAGGGCAATGGCCAACGCGGCAAGGACCGCAAGGATGCGGAGCAGCCAGACCGTGGCGAGGGACTGTTCTTCGGCTTTGGCAATCGCGTCTCGACGGGCGCGGGCGCGGACTTGATTCATCGTATGAGGTACCTCTGCTGAATTGTCGTCATATTACTGTGCACATAATAATTCCTGTACACAGATTACTGTGCACGGGGGACGGCTATTCGTCCAGATAAGGAACAAATGTGTCGGGATCGTGGCCATGTCCAGTGTTTCCCGGAGATTCACGATTTCTTTATCGCAACAAGCCGGTTGTTTCCCGGCCCGAAGCCGGGACCTGCTCAAGAACATGGACCGGGTCGCTCCATGGGTCCCGGACTGGTCCTGCGGCCCACCCGGAAAATTACTTGAGGGTCACGGAGCCGATGGTTGGGCCGGACTCTTTTTCCGCTGTCTCCGCCTCCGGGTCCGCGTCCGCGTCCGCGAACAGGTATGCATCGACGCGCGGGAACAGCAGGCGGCGCTCGCGGGGCTTGAAGCCGCGCATGACTTCCTTCAGGTACCCGGCCTTCCCGTCCAGGAACAGCTTCGGATAGCGCATGGCGGCCAGCAGCAGCGCCAGATCGATGTCCTTGCCGTCCTGATACTTGTTGAAGGCCTGGGCCGGCGCCTTTTCCGTCGCCATCTGCGTCAGCTTCTCGATGGTTTGCTGCGTCTCTTCATACGGATGGACGATGAGGCCGCCGAGAAACGCGCGATCGGCGTCCGTGGGCGCGACGTAATCATCCGAAGGGGACGAGATCTTCGCCCAGATTTTCCGGGCCTGTGCGTTGCGTTTCTTGGTGAGCGCGACGGACTCCTGCCATTCCTCGATGGTCATGGTGTCGTCGAATTCCGGATCGTCCATAAGTTGCGACTTCAACGATGCCATGAAGCCCCGGCGCTTGCGCACCGGTTTTTCCGGCGGTGCCTGCTGCTCGGTCAGGTTGACCCACACGTGCTTCCAGGCACTGAAGAACTTTTCGCGGAACTGAAGCTCCTCGAAGGCCTGCTTCAGGGCGGCCCGGCGTTCGTTCGCCGGCAGATCCTCGGCCGCGGCGATCTCGCGCCTGTGGAACACCTGTAGCTCGGGCATCAGATCGGCGCGCACGATTTCCTTGAAACGGTCGCCGAACGGGGCCGAGACGAAATACGGCAGCGGGCGGCCCTGCAGGGACTCAGTCTGGGGCTCAGTCTGGGGCTCAGTCTGGGGCTCAGTCCGGGGCTCAGTCCGGGGCTCGATCCCGTCGGAGAGCAGGTCGATAACGTTCTGCAGTTCTTCCAGCACCAGATCGGCGAACAGCTGCGCCGCCGTGTCGTCGTATTCTTCCAGCGTTTGCTCCAGCGACCGGGGTTTGCGTTTCTTGCCGGCCCGCACGATCCGGTCGTGCTTGATCTCGCGCAACAGCGCGACCGTCTCGGCGAGCTTGTCATCGGTGGGCCGGTCGGCATCGAAGATCAGCGTGATCTTTTCGCGGTAGCGGTCGCGCAGGCGGGCATCATTGCGGCGCTTGTAGAGCTTTTCGACCAGCGTGCAGCAGATGTCGCCCAGATTGGCGTTGTCCCTTGCCCCCTCGATCCGTGCGATCAGCCCGGACTTCGGATCCTCGAAAACCTTTTCCCAATCGGTTGCTGCTGCGGTGCTCATGAAACCCCATCAATCGCAATACGCCGCACCCTGACGAACAGGTGCCTGTTCAATTCAGCATAGTAGCCTATCCGGCGGGGAATATGTGACTCAACGCACTCCCGCGAATTTTTTCCGCCCGGGCGCCATTCTGTATTCAACCGGGCTGGATCACCCGCTGGTCCGTCGTCTCGACGGTTTCCGACACCTCGCGCAAACCCGCGATCGCCGTCTGGAAGCGGGCGCTGTCGCTGCCGTCGACATAGGCCACATAGATCGGCCTGTTAAACGGCGGCGCGCCCGGGACCATATGCAGGTCGCCGCGTTCAAGGTCGGCATGGATGGAACGCACAGGCAGATAGGCGGCACCGCCGTTGCGCCGGAGATGCTGGTAGGCGAGCGGACCGTAGTTGACCGCGATCGCCGGCGCCTCGACGCGCGGAAACGCATCGTTGTGTTCCGTGCGAAACCGGCTGCCCCAGTCCACGTACAGGTAGCCGTCCTCCCACGCACCTGCCGTCGACGGGTCGGACGATACGAGAACCAGCGTATCGTCCATCAGTTTTTCCACGACCGTCCCCGAGCGCTGCAGCGGGCTGCAGGTGACGGCCATGTCGACGGCGCCGTCCAGCAGCATCGAAGACAGCGTGGACGCGGATTCGACATCGATCCGGATCGCCGTGTCCGGTTGCGCGTCACGGGACCACGCCAGCCAGCGCACCATCAGCCGCTCCAGCAGCGTGAACTCGACGCCGATTGCCAGCATCGATGTGAACTGGTCGGACAGACCGACGTTATGGTGCGCCTGCTCCCACGTTTGCAGGAATTTTTCAGCGTAAGGCTTGAACTGGATGCCCGCCGGGGTGAGCGATGCCCCCGCCTTTGTCCTGACGAACAAGGGCTGCCCGAACAGGTCCTCCAGTTGCTTGACCCGGGTACTGACCGTCGACTGCGTGACGCAAAGGCGCTCCGATGCCTTGATGAAACTGCCGACGTCGCAGATCACCAGGAAGGTATGGGCGAGCGAGGTATCCATGGACGGACTCCCGTATCGGCGGCATCGGGGCATGCGCCCCCGGCATCATTCATATATCGACTTTATTGCACTTAAATATCAATAAAATTCGATATATGAATATCATAAATCGCGCTATATTTCCTCATCCCGGCAACAGGGCCGGACAAGACCGTCGGCTTCTCCCGACACCGCCAAAAGGCATCACACAATGAAACCGAATAAACCGTCGACCCAAGCCAAACCGGCAGCAAAACCCGCCGCTGCCCCCCAGCAGCAGGGCAAGAGCAGCACGTCGACCATCAAGAAGAAGTGAAAGCTTAACCGCTTTCCGTGGCCTGCCGCGGCGAACGAAAACCCTTCGCCCGCGCATTAGGACCGCAGATTGATGAAAGGACCGCCGGCCAGCACCCGGCGGTCCTTGTCGTTTCGAGCCCCGGGCTGCCTTCGGATAGGCCGCACATCTCAGGTCTAGAAGCAGTGGACCTCTCCTTCAACATCGACCTTTTCATATATTCCATTAATCGAATATGATTGCACCTCAACAAACAGACCGGCCCGGCCTCTGCATGCCGGCACGGACATAAACGGAGGGAACCAAGAATGAGAATGCTGTCGATGATCGCCGTGTTTGCGGCGCTGATGATGCTGCCGCAGGTGACAAGCGCGGCCGAACTGGACGTCAAGATCAACGCCCGCACACCGAGCGTCACGGTGCAGACCAAGGACGGCCCGGTCGAGATCATGCGCAACCAGGATACCGAGGCGACGATCGATCCGGCCTATGCCAAGACGTCACGCAAGTGCCCGCCGTTCTGCATTCAGCCGATGCAGGTCGCACCCGGCGTCACCACGGTCGGCGAGGTCGAATTGCTCGAGTTCGCCAAGGCCGGCGGAAAGCTGATCGACGGCCGCACCGTCGAATGGCACCTCGACGGGACGATCCCGGGCGCGATCAACATGCCCTACACGCAGATGGCCGAACGCCTCGACGAAATCGGCTGCACCAAGACATCGGACGGCAAATGGGATTGCGCGAACGCGGAAAAGGTCCTGCTGTTCTGCAACGGCCCCTGGTGCGGACAGTCGCCGATGGCGATCAAGGCCATGCTGCGGGAAGGCTACCCGGCGGACAAAATCCTCTATTACCGGGGCGGCATGCAGGCGTGGCACACGCTCGGCCTGACCGTCGTCGAGGGGGATATGTAAGCGGATAGATTGCAACCCCGGGGCGCGCGCTCTAGCGCCGCCCCGGCGCAGGCCGGGGTCCAGACCCGCAACACCTCTGGATTCCGGCCGGAGCCTGTCCCCGCGAAAGCGGGTGCTGGAATGAACGGACGTGAAAGACTTACTCCCTTATCTCCGCGTCAGGGGTGAGGAAGCTCGCGCGCCGCGCTTTTTGTCAGGGTGCGTTGCGCTGGGACGGGTTCTCCAGAAACGCCCCGGGGCGGTCACTGTTCCTCGCCCTGCCCTGTGCCGCCGCGTCCGCCCACCATTCAAGCTGGTCAAACGCGCGGGCGAAATAGGACGCCCAGCGCGACGCATCGACACCGCTCAAATAGGCAGCGTCCTCGTCGAAGACTTCGTGCGCTTTCGGCACATGGATCATCGCGGATACAGGCAAACATCCGAGCTCGGAGAGAAACGTCCGCATATTGACGGCGGCACGGGTACCGCCCCACTGACCGGCGGAATATGTCGCGATGACGCTCGGCTTGTAGGAGAACAGCGAACTCCCGAAGTGATTCAGAAGATGCGCGAGGGCAGGACTCATCGCGTGATTGTATTCCGGACTGATCATCACATAGCCGTAAGCGGCATCGATCGCTCGGGCCAGGTCTTCAAGCGGTTCTGGCGCCTTGCCGGCGGCATAGGCGAAGTGCGGCTTGAACGGCACCTCGAGTTCAAGTTCGAGCGCATCGATCAGTTCGATATCATGCCCGGCGGTGCGCAGTTGCGCCGTGATCGCGCCGGCGACACGATGCCCGAGCCGCTTGGGGCGTGGTGGGGCACTGTCCCTGATCGAACCCAGAAAGACGAGAAATTTCATTGGCTTATTCCCCAGAACGCACGTCATCCCGTTGGATGATTTCACCGTCTTCCTTGGTGAACGTACCGATGCCGGGATTGTCCAGCATGTCGAGCACGGTTTCCGAAGGCCGGCACAGACGCACGCCCTTGGGTGAACAGACGATCGGCCTGTTGACGAGGATCGGGTGTTCGACCATCGCGTCGAGGAGTGTCTCGTCGTCAACGCCGGGATCGGTCAGTCCGAGTTCTACGGCCGGGGACTTTGACGTCGCAATGCATCCCTCGGCGTCAGTCCGGCGGCAGCGAAAAGTCCGAGCAGCTGCGGCCGGGTCCAGCCGGATTTCAGGTATTCGACGACCGTCGGCTCTACGCCCGATGCACGGATCATCTCCAATACGTTCCTGGACGTGCCGCAATCAGGATTGTGATAGACGACGATGGACATGGCGATAACTCCCTATCCCCGGACCAGCCAGACGATGATGACGCCGACCGCCGCCGCACCGATACCGACCGCACGCAGCGTGGAGGCCGGCTGCGCCAGCACCTGCAGCATCATCTTCTTCATGGCGTCGGGGAATAACGCATAGCAAACGCCCTCGATCACGATGGCGAGACCGAGGGCGGTAAGAAACAGTTCCATTGAATGACGGTCCGCTTCAGAGATCCCTCATCCCGAGGAGCCCCGGACAATCGTCCGGGGCGTCTCGAAGGATGAGGTTGGACCGGTTCATCACTGCTTCGGCTTTGGCGTCGCCTCGTTGAAATAGCGGAAGAACTCGCCGTCCGGCGACAGCACCATCGTCGTGCCGTCATCGAAGGCGCCTTCATACGCTTCCATCGAGCGATAGAAGTTGAAGAACTCCGGGTCCTGGCCGAACGCGTCACCGAGGATCTTGTTCTTCGTGCCTTCGCCTTCACCGCGCAGGATCTGAGACGTCCGGTTCGCTTCGGCGATGATTACCGTCCGCTGGCGGTCGGCTTCGGCCTGAATGGTCAGCTTCTGCTCTTCACCCTGGGCGCGGATTTCCGCAGCCTGCGCGACACGGTCGGAACGCATCCGGTTATAGACCGACTGCAGTGTCGCATCCGGCAGGTCGGTGCGGCCGATCCGGAGATCGACAAGCTCGACCCCGAAGTTCGGCGCCTGGGTTTTCAGGATCTGGAAGATCTTGTCCATCACCTCGACACGTTTCGGCGACAGCATTTCCGCGAGCGAGACCTTGGCGACCTCGGCACGGACCGCGGAGTTCAGCTGCGAGCCGAACACCTGGCGGAAGTTGCGGTCGGTCTGCGCCGCTTTCAGGAACTCCAGCGGATCGACGATCTTGTAACGCGCGAAGCTGTCGACGTTGACGCGCTTCTGGTCGGCCAGCAGCACTTCCTGCGGCTGCGGATCGAGATCGAGGATACGGCGGTCGAAGTAACGCACGTTCTGGATGAACGGAATCTTGAACTTCAGGCCCGGATCCTGCTCGACGCGGACCGGATTACCGAACTGCAGCACCAGCGCCTGCTGGGTCTGATGCACGGTGAACGCGGCGCTGAACAATGCGATGCCGCCGATGACGACGAGCACACCGATAAATGCGAGAGACTTTTTCATTACTGGCTCCCTCCGCGTTTCTGAAGTTCATTGAGCGGCAGATAGGGCACGACGCCCTGCCCGCCCTCGACACCTTTGTCGATGATGATCTTGTTGGAGCGGCGCAACACGTCCTGCATGCGCTCCAGGAACAGACGGCGCGTGGTCACGTCCTTGGCCGTCTGGTAGGTCTCGAACACCGAGAGGAAGCGCGCCGCTTCACCTTCGGCTTCCTTGATCACCTGCTCTTTATAGGCTTTCGCAGCCGCGATGCGCTTTTCGGCTTCACCCTTGGCGCGCGGCACGATGTCGTTCTTGTAGGCGTTGGCCTCGTTGACCAGGCGTTCCTGGTCCTGGCGCGCCCGCTGCACGTCGTTGAACGCATCGATGACTTCCTGCGGCGGGTCGGCGACCTGCAGCTTGGTCTGCGTGATCAGGATGCCGGCACCGTAGGTGTCGAGGATCTGCTGCAACAGTTTCTGCGTGTCCGCTTCGACCTGCTGACGGCCACCGGTCAGCACGCTTTCCAGCGTCGCCTGGCCGACGACCTCGCGCAGCGCGCTCTCGGCGGCAATCTTCACGGTGCCTTCCGGGTCACGGATGTTGAACAGGAAGAACGCGGCGTCCTTGATCTGCCACTGAATATCGAAGTCGATATCGACGACGTTCTGGTCGCCGGTCAGCATCAGGCTTTCCGACGGCACGTCGCGGTTGGCGCGGCTGCCGCCGCCCTCGCCGCGGTAGCCGATCTGGATCGTGTTCACGCGCGTCACGTTCGGCGTGTAGACAGTGCCGATCGGCGATGGCAGCCAGTAGTTCAGACCCGGCTGGGTCTGCTGCACGTACTGGCCGAAAAGAAGTTCGACGCCCTGCTGTTCCGGCTGCACGCGGTAGAAACCGCTGCCGAGCCAGATGGCGACAACCGCAATCAGCACCAGGACGATGCCCTTGGCACCGCCGGAACCGCCCGGCATGAAGCGTTTCACCCGCTCCTGCGCACGGCGCAGGGTTTCCTCAAGATCGGGGGGCTGCATGCCGCCGCCGCCACCGCCACCGGGTCTGCCGGGGCCGCCACCGCCCCACGGGCCCTGACCGCCGCCTCCGCCGCCCCATGGGCCGCCTTGTTTATTCCAAGCCATTTAAATCCTACCCTTGCATTTCGCCCGGCTGGTCTGCATCCATATGCGCATCCGGCCGGTCCTTGTATTTTCGCCCGCGCGCGTTAACTAAGGCACGTTTGCGGTGGGGCGTTCCAGCGGTTCGCGTTATAAAACAGCGGGGCCGCACTGACAAACATAGTCGGTAATTTCCGTGACCGGTAGGGCCGCGGAAAACCAAGACAGATATCGGTTTGAATTGGAGAGTTTGCAACCATGTCCGAGATCACCAAAGACGACATCCTCGAAGCCCTCAAGGGTGTCACCGATCCGATCAGCGGCAAAGACCTCGTCAGCGCCGGCATTATCCAGGGTTTGCAGACCCGCGACGGCAATGTCGCCTTCGCCATCGAAGTACCCGCCGAGCGCGGTGCGGAGATGGAACCGCTCCGGAAAGAGGCGGAAAATACCGTGTTTGCGCTCTCCGGCGTGGTCTCGGCGACGGTGGTACTGACCGCCGAACGCCCGCAAGGGTCCTCATCCGAACAACCGCAGCCGCAAAACCAGACCAAACCCGGTCAGCCCGTGCCCCCGCAGGGCCAGGGTGACCTGTTGCCCGGCGTCAAATCGATCATTGCCGTCGCATCGGGCAAGGGTGGCGTCGGCAAATCGACGACCGCGGTCAACATCGCGCTGGGCCTCGCTGCCGGCGGCCACAAGGTCGGTCTGCTGGACGCGGATATCTACGGCCCCTCGATGCCGCGCATGATGGGTATTACCGGCCGCCCCAACTCGGCCGACGGCAAGACCCTGGACCCGATGGAGAACTACGGCATCAAGGTCATGTCGATCGGTTTCATGATCGACGAGGAAACGCCGATGATCTGGCGCGGCCCGATGGTGCAGTCGGCGCTGGAACAGATGATGCGAGACGTCAACTGGGGCGAGCTCGACGTGCTGGTGGTCGACATGCCGCCGGGCACGGGCGACGCGCAGCTGACCATGGCGCAGCGCGTGCCGCTGACCGGTGCCGTGATCGTCTCCACGCCGCAGGACATCGCGCTTCTGGACGCGCGCAAGGGCCTCAATATGTTCCGCAAGGTCGACGTGCCGGTGTTCGGCATCATCGAGAACATGAGCTATTTCCTGTGTCCCGATAACGGCAAGCGCTACGACATCTTCGGCCACGGCGGTGCCAGAAAGGAAGCCGACCGCATGGGCGTCGACTTCCTGGGCGAGGTGCCGATCGAGATCGAGATCCGCGAGAACTCCGACAAAGGCACCCCGATCACCGTTTCCGACCCGGACAGCCAGAGCGCGGCGAACTACCGCGCCATCGCATCGACGGTCTGGGACAAGATCGAAAAGTCCATCGGCGGCGAAAGCCGGGCGCCCAAGATCGTCATCCAGTAAGGTTTTCGAACATGTCCTTCCGCCCGCACATCCTGAAAGCGATCACCCGGGCGGCGGCACTCGGTTTGCTGACGTTATGGGCCGCAGGCACGGCGCGGGCCGAAACCGTCGTCGCGCTGCCGGGGGCGGAATGCAAGGAAGTACGGGCGACGCTGGAACTCTACGTCCCCATCGCGCCGGGCTTCCGCCAGCTGCAGATGCCGTTCCCGGACAACGAGGAAAAGATCGAAGGCTCGCTTTGCCGCCTGGTCGCGGTCGGCACCGGCGTGCACGTCGAGAACGAACGGGTGCGCACGCTGAAGGACATGCAGCGCTACGTGAAGGGCGCGCTGCTAGAGGCCGGCTGGCAGGAAACCGCACAGACCGAGCGCTTCAAGGGCCGCTCGAAACATGGCCGCGACGTCTTTGCGCTGACCCGCAACAATGCGATCTGCGTCACCACCATCCAGGTCGGCATGGTGCCGGGCATCGACGCACCGCGTGCCGCGATGGAAGATGGCACCGTCTACCTCGGCTCACTCAAGCCGCATCAGCGCGAATGGTGGGTGGCGGTCGACTGCTTCCATTTCTGAGGCGCCGTACTCAATATCGTCATCCCGGGCATTATCCGAGCCAAAGCCGTCAGGTTTTGCGCGCGAGGGTTATGACCCGGAACCCATGAGCCAGGCAGGCAGCAAACCGACGATGGGTCCCGGATCACTGGCTTTCCCGGCCTCGCTCGCGCTCGGGGAAAACCCGCGTCCGGGATGACGACAACGGGAACACCCCCTTGACCGCGCGTGTGTCCGCCCCAACGTGATGGGTAGAGATGACGTCTGACAGGAGCATGCCGATGCATATCCGGTTTCTCGTCTTATTCTTTCTGCTGACGCTGCCGTTCGCCGCCCCGCACGCGGAGACGCCGTCAAAGGCCGGGATCGTCCAGTCGCTTCAGGGCGGCGGTTTCACGATCTATTTCCGCCACGCCGCCACCAACTGGTCGCAGTCGGACAACATCGTTGAGCACGGCGACTGGCAAAGCTGCGACGGCACGCGCATCCGTCAGCTGTCGGACGCCGGACGCGAAACGGCGAAGGCCGTCGGCCGCGCCATCAAGGCGCTGACCATCCCTGTCGGCGAGGTGCTTTCGAGCGAATATTGCCGCTCCCGCGAGACCGCGGAGCTGCTGGACGTCGGCCCGGTGACGACGACGCTCGACATCATGAACCTGCGCGCCGCCGATTACGTCGGCGGCAGGGCGGCGGCAATCGGCAAATACCGGGCGATCATCGCCCAGCCGCCGCCGGCGGGCACCAACAGGGTCATCTCCGCGCACGGCAATCTCTCGAAGGCGGCGACGGGCGCCTATCCGGGTGAGGCCGGCGCCGTGATCATCAAGGCAGACCCCGATGCCGAGCACGGCTTTCGTGTCGTCGGCCAGTTGGATCCGGCCGACTGGACCCGCCTCGCCGGGCGGTAATATGCAGAATATTCAACGTCATCGCGGGCATTATTCGAGCCAAAGCCGTCAGGCTTTGCATGCGAGGATTATGACCCGGAACCGATGGTGAACGTCAGTCGCAGATCGTAAATGGGGCCCGCATCCTGACCTTGTGGCGCTGCGGTTTCCCGGCAGCTCAGCCGGCGCCGGCTTCCCGGGACACGTTCTCGATATAGAGATTGCCTTCCGTGAGCGTATGGATTTGCCGTTCCCGTCCTTGCACCGCGTTCCGGATCAGCGATTTCTTCGACAGAATGTGTTCGCAGAACCAGTCATGCATGACGGCATAGAGTTCAACAGCCGCCGAAGGCGACTTGGACTGACGGTACTGTTCCAGGCGCGCCGTGATATCGGACAGGAAATGCACCCGGTCTTCGCTGATCCGTTGCGTCGAATTGACGCCGCTGAACCGCAGAATCTGCTGTTCCTGGCGCACCACGTAGTTCGCAAAATCGACGAGACGGTCCATCAGGCTAAGCGGCTCGCCATCATCTGCAATACAGTACATGCACTCGTTCAGCATTGCGCATAGCTGCTGATGATCGCTGTCGATCGCATCGACCCCGACCCGCAGTTGTTCCGTCCAGATGATGGCCTGACGGTTGATGGCCATGGGCAGGTCAACCCAGAAGACACTGCCTTTCCCCTGCTCGCTCTCGACGCCGATGCGTCCACCCATCCGTTCGATAAGGTGTTTGGCGACGGTCAGGCCGATGCCGCTGCCCTCGCGCGTTGTCTTTGCGTCAACCTGAAGACGCCGGAACATCTGGAACAGGTGGGGCAATTCATCCGGCTCGATGCCGCGCCCGGTATCGGCGATATAGATGCGCAAGACATTCCCCGGACGCGCTTCGGCATTGACCGTCACGCTGCCGGCTTCCTGATTGTACTTCACGGCATTGGACAGCAGGTTCAGAAGACACTGCTTGACGCGAAACTCGTCCGTCATCACGAGATGCGGCTCATCGTCCTTTAGATCGACGCTGACCTCGATCCCTTTCTGCCGCGCGATCGGCATTGTCAGTTCGATGCACTGCCTGATCACGGCGTGGATGTCCGTTTCCTCGGGATAGAGTTCCAGCTGGTTCGCCTCGATCCGGGCGAGATCGAGCACTTCGTTGACCAGATGGAGCAGATGGTTGCCGCCGGATATGATGCTGTTGAGATACTCCATCTTGCTTTCTTCCGGTGTGTCCACCGACGCGTACTGGAGCATCTGGGCGAACCCGAGGATGGCATTCAGGGGGGTGCGAAGCTCATGGCTCATGCTGGCGAGAAATTCGGACTTCACGCTGTTGGCGCGTTCAGCTTCTTTCAGTGCGCTCTTGATCGCCTGCTCGGCACGGTTCCGCTCGGTCACATCGACGACATTGACCGGCACGCTTGAGAGCAGGCTGTTGGACTGCGGGATATAGAGCGAAAGCGACGCTTCGATACGATTGCCGGCGAGGCTCTCCAACACGATCTCGACGCGATAAACCTCTTCCTTGTCGTAGATCGCGCACGCGACGCCGACAAGTGTCTCAAACAGCGGCCCGGCGATCTGGTTGCGCAGATGTGACAAGGCAGCATCTCTCGATGCCGCCTCCAACATGTTGACGGTCGCGTCGTTCACCTCGTTTATCTGGACGAGATCGGCAAATCTGGCCACGCCGCAGGTCTCGTCGGAAATGAAAAACTCGCGGAGGCTCTCCTCGCGATGAGACTTGAACAGCTCAAACACTTCCTGCAGGCGCGAAAAATCGATATTCCAGATCGGCACCTCGGAGTGTTCGAACAGCCGTTCGTAGCGGTTGCGGTTTTTGAGCAGTTCCGATTCGTAGCGGATCAGACGGTCCTGCATCTCGTTGTAGGCATCGAACATCTCGCCGAATTCGTCCTCGGACGAATGTTCGATGTGTCTGTGCCTGGGACCGCCTTCCGTATACTTCATGATGTCCAGCAGGTGCCGGACCGGGCGCATCACGGTCTTCTTGTGCAAGGCCCATGTCCCGACAACCATCGACATCAGCAGCACAATACCGAGCACACTTTCGAACAAAATGCGCTCGCGCAGCTCCGAGAGGATACGTTCGTTGGACACGGCGACGGCAAGCTCGCCCACCTTCGCAAAATCCTGCCCGACCGCCGAGTTGATCGACACCCGGGTCGTCAGAACGGACTCACCCGGCGTCAGATCGCCGAACGAATCGAGCGTATTGCCGTCGACGTCATACACCGCGACGCCAACGACATCTTTGTCGCTGATCAGCGTCGCCAGCATCAACCCGAGATGCCTGTCCTTCCGGCCTGTGACAATCTCCATCACCGGTTCACCCAGAATGATGGACTGGCTGGACGCCAGATTGTCCAGATGTTCATGCAGTTGCTTTTCCGCGTTGCGGTACGTCGCCCATTCGAAAACCCCAAACAGGAGCACGAACAGAAAACTGAACAGCGGCAACAGGCCGAACAGGAAGGTCGTATTTACGGATCTTTTCACGCGATCTACACCGAATTGAGGACGCGATCACAGACGGCGTTATTTGCCGAGTTCGGCCGCACCGATGTTTTTCAGCTTCGGCCAAAGCCTGTCCGCGATCTCGATGTTCTTGTTCAATTCACTGATCCAGACCTTCTGGGTTCCAAGATCCAGTTGCAGGAACAGCCTGTCATTGTCGATCACAAACGCGGTCGGATCCGCCTTGAACTTCTTGCCGACGCGAACACCGTACGAGCACCATCCACCATAAGCCGGTGCATATTTTTCCGGCGTTGCATCGAACGCCTTCTTGTTTTCTGCGGTCGAGAACAGGTAGGTCGCGCCATCGTGGACCGTGGAAATCGTCTTCTCGCCCTTCACCGGGCGTTCCACGACGAAGTAGGCAACGGGATCATATCCGTCAATGGCGACACCTGTGGGGTCGGCGTTGTATTCGTCTGCCGCATATGCGGGCGAAATGCACATGGCGAACGCAAATGCCATCCATGCAGCGGCACGCTTGATCTGATTCATTTTCTCTTGTCCTCATACTAAATAACAACTTTACCCCCGCGCTCCTTGTATGCCGGAAAATCGGTATCTGCGTCGATAGGTAGAAACCGAGATCGGGCCGCGCATTGCACCTGTTCCCGGGAAACGTGCACCACGCCCTATATTCGGCTCACGGATTCAATCGCTGATATCACCCGACGCCGTCCGCGAATGCAGAAAGGCCGCGCGCAGTTCAGGCGTTACGCAGTAAGTGCGGGTCGTTCACCCGGCGGCGCGAACCCGCTGGTGCAGTGTCGGCATCAGGTCGAAATAGGGGCGAATGACGGGGGACGGCGCTGCCTCGAAGTCGGCATAGGACCCGTCGAAGTGAACCAGCCCTTCATGCAGCATGACGACGCGCGGTTCAAGCCGGACCAGCAGATCCTTGTCGTGAGTGATGATCAGCGTCGTGCGTTTGGGACGAACCGTCTCGCCGGTGTCATGGGTCCCATAGATCAGGTCCTGCACCTGCGCCGCGCTGGTCGGGTCCAGCCCGGTCGTCGGCTCGTCGTAGAAAATCACGTTCGGGTTCATCGACAACGCGCGCGCAATGGCGAGCCGCTTCGCCATGCCGCCCGACAGGCTGTCGACATCGCTTTCCATGAAATCGTCATCCGCCGGGAGCGACACCGCCGGGAGCGCAGTACGCGCGATCGGTTCGATTTCATCTTCCGTCAGGTTCCGCACCTCGCTCAGCCAGAGCGCGAAGTTCGCGTAGACGGTGCCCGAGAACAGTGCGTTACGCTGGAACACGACACCCCAGTGCGTGTGGATCGCGTCCAGTTCATGTGCATCGACCTCAGCCAGATCGACCAAAGGCGCGCCCGGCCGATTGTAGTCGGCGACCCGGACCCGGCCCGTGTCCGGCGTCAACTGGCCGAGGATATGGTTCAGCAAAACCGTCTTGCCGCAGCCCGATCCGCCGACGATGGCGACGATGTCTCCCCGGTCGACGCGAAGATCTATCCCGGTCAGCACGCGGTGCTCACCAAACGCCTTGGACAGGCCCTCGATCTCGATTTCGACGGGCGTCTTCACCCGCCACCCTGCGTCGCCGGGAGCGTGAAATGGAATTGCGAGCCCTTGCCTTCCTCGCTCTCGAACCAGAACTTGCCGCCGTTCAGCTCGATCATTTCCTTGCAGAGATTGAGCCCGAGGCCAGTACCCTCTTCGCCCTTCGTGCCCGTCGTCGTCGTCAGGTGGTCGAGATCGAAGATCCTGTCGGCCCGATCTTTCGAAATGCCGATGCCCGCGTCGCTGACGGTCGTCTGCGTCATGCTGTCTGTCACCTGGGCCGAAATGGTTATCTCGCTGCCGGCGTGTGAGAACTTGATCGCGTTCGTTATCAGGTTCCTGAGCACGGTATCGACCATGTTCGGGTCGGCATATGCCCGCTCGTCCGCCACGGCATTGACGATCCGAATGCTTTTCTCGTCGGCGACAGGCGCAAGAATGCCGATGCTGTCGTCCGCTGCCTCCCTGAGGGACAAATCCGCCGGTACGAAATTGGCGCCGTCAATCTGAAGGCGCGACCAGTCGAGTAGATTTCTGAGCAGGTTGAAGACGCCCTGTCCGCGCTCGTTCACCTTTGCCGCCAGTTCGACGAGCTCTTCCTTGCTGTACATTTTGGCCTGGTTCGCCATCAGCTCGGTGCCCGCGAGCAACGCGCTGAAGGGCGCGATAAGGTCGTGCGAGATGATAGAGAAGAACCTGCCTTTGACCTCGGACTCGTACTTCAGCTGCCGGTTCAGCGCCGCCTCGTGCTCGGCGATCTCGGCCATCTCGACGGCTTTCTGCTCGAGCCGCGCATAAAACAGATTGACCGCATACAGAACGGTCACGAGCGTGAGCACGATCGCAATCAGGCCGATGAAAAAGTTCGTGATCAGGCTATGGCGAATCCCCGCAAGCGCCTGCGCCTCTTCCTGCTCGACAATCACCCACCAATCGAGCTCGGGGATGTGGCGGGCACTGACCAGCATGGTCTCGCCGTTCCGCGCGTACTCGAAGAAGCCCTGGCCGGGCGACAGCAAGCGGTCGGCGACGCCCGATGCCCCCTCGGCTTTATGGATATTGTCTTCCGTGATCGATGCGCCGTCGGAACGCACCATGATTTGTCCGCTCCCGTCGACGAAGTAGACGTGACGCGAATAGTTTTCCTTGTACTGCGCGACCACCTTGGCCAGCGCGTCGAACGCGATCCCGACGCCGGTCGTCGCCAGGTATCGGCCGTCGTAGCCGAACACCTTCTGGTTGATGAAGATCGTCAGTGCGTCCTGCTGCTCTTCGTTCAGATCGACATTGATTTCGTGGTTCGCGTCCATCTTGCGGACCCGGAAATACCACGCGTCCTTGGGATCGTCCTCGGACACGATCTGCGAAATGCCCGAAAAGTGGTAGTAGCGGCGGCTGCTTTCCGAGACCAGAAAACTCGTGAACATGCCGTACTGCTTGCGGATCTCATCGAGATACCGGATCAATCTGTCGGGGTCTGCTTCCCCCTCCAGCAGCCAGTCGCGGACGAACGTATCATCGGCCATCATTTTCGCGACGAACACCGGGCGCAGCAGATCGCGCTGGATCTCAGAATAGATGTTGTCACTGGTCAGCGGCAGTTCATGACCGATCAGGGCTTCGCGCAGGCTTTCCCGGGACACCTGATAGCTGATCAGGCTGCTGACGCCAAACCCGACAATCAAAATGACGCCGATGACGGCAACCAGATTGGTGCGAACGGATAATCCAAACCCGGGTAGCGACATAACAGTGTGTTCTCTTCAGATGGCCAGGCGATGTGGTGGTATTTATGCAGTTCCGGGTCTGCAATTAGCAAGACTCGGTATGCCGCAGAGGTTGGGTGGCTTTTCAACACGTCGGCAACGGTCCAGGGCGCACCCGGGCCAGCTTTGATCCCGTTCCCCCGAGTATCCTTCACCCCGAACTCGTTTCAGTGTCCATCGTAGGTGCGCAGCCAAAACGGGAACTGGAAGGATTGAAGAACAGGTGTGCACGTCGAAGGTCAGAACTGAAAATAAATAAACGGCTCTGCAGCTTGTGGCGGAGAGTACACGATCAGCAAGACCGTTACGATTATTGCTATCCGTGCGGATTGCGGCAACCTGGCAAACGACTTTCGCAGGTTCAGGAATCTGTCGCTCAGTTCGAACACAATGAATGCCATGAGGAAAACAGGCGTGTTCGTAGCCAGTTCCACGCTGGCACCGCCATCTAGTATTTCCATCACGCCTCCGCTGAAGCCGGCAAAAATGGATTCTGCTTTCTCAAATGTATTGGCGCGGAAGAAAATCCAAGCGAGCGTGACGGCATGAAATGTTATCAGCCACCCAAAAAGAGAGGCGGCTAAAGGATTGATGGAAAAACGAAATCGTTCGGCTATATGTCGGAAGCACCGGTGCGCTGCCAACAGAGTCCCGTGAACAGCTCCCCAGATGACAAAGTTCCAGCTTGCCCCATGCCAAAGACCGACCAGCGCCATCGTTAGGAGCAGATTGATGATCGTACGGCTGCCCCCGCTCCGATTGCCTCCTAATGGAATGTACACATAGTCCCGAAACCAGTTCGAAAGCGTGATATGCCAGCAACGCCAGAAATCCCGGATGTTCGTTGCGAAGTAAGGATGGGAAAAGTTGTTGGTCAATTCGACGTTGAACAACCGGGCCGACCCTATAGCGATGAGGGTGTAGCCATAGAAATCGCAGTATATCTGTATGGAGAAAACATACGTGCTCAGCATTATCTCCAGGTTGCTGAACTCTGACGGGCTCTCGTACACAGCATCGACGAATATGGCCAGATTGTCGGCCAGTATAACTTTCACGAAAAGCCCGCAAGCGATCGTAAAAAACCCGTCGTTCAAGTTTTTTCCGATTATTAGATTTTTGTCCAATTTCTTGAGCTGCGGCATCAAGTGCCTTGCGCGCTCGATCGGCCCGGCGACAATCTGGGGGAAATAGGAGATGAAGAGCATCGTGTAGAGCGGGTTTTTCTCGGCCTTCAGCTTTTCTCCGTACACATCGACCAGATACCCGATTGCCTGAAAAGTAAAAAACGAAATTCCTACCGGAAGAAAAACTTGTGAAATGAAAAAGTTATTTTTCTCATCAAATACATTCATTGCATAAACAATAGATTCTAAAAAAAATGACGAGTATTTGAAATAGAACAGCGGCGACAGCAACAAACCGATAAAAGCCCACAGATAGATTGGTGATTTTCGACGACTTAGAACCCGCCCGCCAAAATGGGCGCAGAGCCCCACCCAAAGGATCAATGGAAGAAACCGTACATCCCACCAGGCGTAGAAAAACAAACTGATCGCCAGCAACGCCGGGAAGAAAAATCTCGCCGGCAAAACGTAGAGGATTAACAGGGTCGACACCAAAAACGGCAGGTATTCTGGACTGGCGAAGTTCATTGTTTTCTTGCGCTGCTTCCGACGAATTGGGCGCCAGTACACGAAAATTCTTCAAGCTCGTAGCCGCGGCCGATCACGGGGTGACTTTCAATCGCAATCTTGTCCGGCGCCGGAAGGCGACCTTCGGCCAAGAGTCGGTCTATATGCGGCGTCAGCAAATTAAACAGCACCCAGGCCATGACAATCCTTCCAGCGGCATTAGGGTGCGTGGAGTCTTGAAACAGATCCGGATCCTTGGGAAGGGCTGTCTCCAACGGGAGCATCAGAAGCCCCTTCTCGTTCGCGTACTTGGCGAGAAAACGATGATAGAAATCGATTGTATTTCTGACGCTTTGGTTCGAGTAAGGCCAGTAGGAACTGTTTCCATGCCTGAATACGGAGACATGCTTGGTAACGTCGAACTGGAAGCCGGGATAAACAAACACCCGTGGCGGCACCACGACCAGACGCCCGCCGTATGCATTGGTCGCCTCTAGCATCTGATCGTAGTACTTGACGACATTTTTGTAACCGGTCGGCAATAAATCGGAATACAAACCTATAATCTTGTCTATTCCCCACGGCGCGATAAAAACATCCAAAGGCTTCTCCGGTTCACTTAATTTTTCCACGCCTAGGAAATAGTTGATTAAATATGTCACCCTGTTTGCCAGGGCCGAGTATTCGTTCGTAAACGGCAAGGAGTATTTTGCCGCGTCGATGGCGGCATTGATGCTCTCCATCTTGTCAATTTTCTGCGATCCGCCTGGAACCGTTTTCACAAAGGATGACATCGCCGGAATGCCGATTGAGTAGGGGATGACAAAATCCGGCTCCACATCCGCAACCTCGTTCGCTACCAATGACGATAGGTAAGATACTGGGCTGCCGCCTATTCTAGAGGCATTCAGAACTTCGAACTCTACATTCTTGTTATTCTCGCTCGACCACCTGTTCAGCCAGTGGCCAACGTAATCCGGAAATGTGATTGACCCAAAGTTCCCCGCCACGGATGAGTCCCCAACAATGGCAATCCGGACGGTCCCGGCTGGTTTTTGCAAGGTTATATCCGGACCGATCCATCCGAAATTGTTTGTCGTCATGCCTTTGAAATAAGTCTGCGGATAGGTTTTGCTCGGCCGCAACTGGTAGCTCGGATAAATCTGATCGTTCTGCGTCTTGAAAATCTGAAAAGGGCCTCGCAGCTGCTCCCATTTGTCTTTCAGGCGCAGGCCTTCGCACACTTCGGTATTCAAAAAATCCTCGTTGATACGCAACAGCAAGTTGATCGAGAAACTACCAATGTCGGCATAACGCGTTTCGAAATTCTCGACCACTTTTCGGTCAAATGTGCTAGTCGAATTTTCATGGCGGCGAGGCCGCTCGACGATCCAATCTCGTTCGACGCCATCTGCCAGGGGAATGGACCAACTGTGCTTTCGAAGTAACTGCTGCATCGCTACCGCGGGTTCTGGAACTGCAGCATCCTCCGCAGTATGGATCAACGCCAGTGACTTGAGCTCGTATCCGTCAAGCCATCGAACGGTGACCTCGCCACAAAAAAGCGTCAGTAAAAAGAGAAAGGCCGAATACAAAACACCCGGCAGGCGCTTCAGCGAAACCCTCATGACATGGTCCGCTTTAAAATGGTTATCCATACCCCACCTAACGAAGGCCCCGAAATAAAAGACCGACGACCGTTTCTACTGTCTATTCTACCGACAGGTCCATATCAAATAGGGATGCGCTCAGGTCAACAATTCGGTCAGTCAATCGACAATCGATAGGCAAAACGGTTCCAAGACCGACATGTCCCGTTCTCACAAGAACTTCTTCGCCAGATCAACCGTAGACTTCTGCCCGAGCGATTTCTTGTGGCGCCGGAGCCAGTTGGTGGTCGCCGTGCGGCCGCGCTGGTTGAGGTACGCGAGCACATCCCAGTGCGGTTGCAGGTGGCTGTCGTGCGCCAGTTCGGCGGTGTAGCGCGCGCCGTCCAGCATATGAAAACGATGGTCCAGCACGCGGCGTGCCAGCGGGTCCGCCCAAGAACCTCCCTGCACCGAATGCCCGTTCGCCAGACGGCGCACGGTCTCGATCAGCTCAACCTCCTTCCTGAGCGGTTGCGAGAACATGATCCTGTTCACATTGCCCTGGATATCCTTGGCCGCCGTCGGCACGTCGCCGGTGTGCTCGGGCGTGAGACGCACCAGCAGCGTATCGGCGGCCTCGCACTTTTCGATCAGCGGTACCAGCGGCGGGTTGGCCGAATAACCGCCGTCCCAGTAATAGCGCCCGTCGATCCTGACGGCGTGGCGATAGGCCGGCAGGCAGGCCGACGCCAGCACCGCGTCGATGCTGATCTCGTCCGTGCTGAAGATGCGGCCGCGACCGGTCTTGGCCTCCGTCGCATTGACAAACAGCCGCACCGGGGCGTGCCGCCTGAGCCCGTCGAAATCGATCTGATCGGCGAGGATCCGCCTGAGCGGGTCGATCTCGAGCGGATTGAATTCGTAAGGAGACATCACGCGCGAAAGCGCGCTCATGAACACGTGCGCGGCCGTCGGCCGGGGCTGTGGCGGGTTGCCGGGCGTATCGTCCAGCGGCCGGGACATGGGCACGTAGTGATTGTGCGCGGTATTGACCGCACGCCAGACGGATTCGAGCTTTTTCCGTGCGCCGTCGGTGCCCTCTTCCATGAGGCCCGCGGCCAGCGCCACCGCGTTGACCGCACCCGCGGACGTGCCGCTGATGCCGTCGATTTTGTACTCGTTCAGCTCCAGAAGCCGGTCGAGCACCCCCCACGTGAAGGCCCCGTGGGCGCCGCCACCCTGAAGCGCCAGATTGAGACGTTTCGCTTGGTGACGGCGCCTGGGGAGATAGAGCTTGGGCGGGGCCGTGTCCTCGGCCTCGGTTAACTTTGCGCCGGCGTCCTCAACAGGCGCGGGCTCCGGCGCCTCGCAATCAGTGGGCGCGGGGCGCCGGGTGAATTCCCGGATTGGTGACGAGACCGCGAAAGCCGTGCGCGACATATCCGGCGAGGCTGGCGACGCCGCGCCCCATGGCGCGAAACATGCGGTGGATCTCCTGGGCGCGCATGATCTCGGCTTCACGGGTGAAGCGCGCAATATCTTCCGGCGAAAGTTCCTTGTAGGAGAGTTCTCCAACGATCGGTTTCATCTGTTTTGGCTCCTGTAATCAGAATGTCATCTTGTTCCATTATCGATATTGCATTGCAACATCATTGTTGCGGTGCAATATACTGAGGCTGTGCTCTTGCCGGAATCCCCTTGTTGGTCACAAGCGTTTTGCGTCCAACGCACATGTACACGGAGGTGTCATGGACATCGCTAACCAAATGATTCTATTCGCAAAAGTGGTCGAAACCGGCGGCTTTTCGGCAGCCGCACGTGATCTCGGACTGACGCCCTCGGCGGTCAGCCGCCAGATCGGGAATCTGGAAGATCGCCTCGGCGCGCGGCTCCTGAACCGCTCGACACGGCGGGTTTCGCTGACCGAGGTCGGCCGCGAGTTCCACGGAAGATGCGTCGAAATCGCCCGGAATGTGGAGGATGCGGAGCTTCTGGTGGCCGCCAGGCTCGATCATCCGCAGGGCACGCTCAGGATTTCCGCGACGTCGGCGTTCGCGAAGGCGCAGCTCCTACCTGTTCTGCCCCTGTTTCTGGCCGATAACCCGGACCTGAAGCTGTCTTTGGAGCTGACCGACCGGGAAATCGATCTGATCGGCGAACAGATCGACGTCGCGATTCGCTTCACCGAGCAGATCTCCGACACCTCGATGGTGGCGCGCAAACTGGCGACCAACCACCGCATCTTCGTCGCCGCGCCGGATTACATCCGCCGCTACGGCATGCCGAACGCGCCGGAAGACCTGGTGGACCACAACTGTCTCAGGCTCTCGACCGTCGAGAAGTTCAACAACTGGCAGTTCAGCGACGGCCATTCCAAGGTCGCCCGGCGCATCAGCGGCAACTTCGAGACCAACAGCTCGGACGCCCTGCTGCATGCGGCGATCGACGGCCTTGGCATCGCCAAGATGTCGACCTACCTGGCACACGACGCGCTGGAGGAAGGCCGCCTGATCCGCGTACTGCCCGACTTTGCCGACGAGGCGTCGGACATCCTCGCGATCTATCCGAACCGCCGCAACCTGTCGCCCAACGTGCGCGCCTTCGTCGACTTCCTGGCCCAGCACTTCGGCAAGGTGCCGCCGTGGGAGCGGGACAGGCGCAAGGAACAGTCGGCGGCCTGATCTCGCCGCCGCTGCACGACCACCTCGTCATCCCGGACGCGGGTTTCCTCCGAGCGCGAGCGAGGTCAGGAAAGCCGGCGATCCGGGACCCATTCCTGAGTTACGCCAAGCCTGTCCATCGGTCCCGGATCGTAAGGATCGCTCCCAACCGCTTGCGCGTCTGGGCGATGCCTAACGTCCGGGATGACGAATAAGCACTCACGAAAACGTTGATGCGGCGCTTTACGCATCCGCTAGCGCGGGAACGGGGCCGGTGCTAGATTTGAGGACTTGGTTGCCACGACACAGGTACCCCGAATGCAGCACCGTTATCTTCTGGTCGTCCGTTTCACCCTGATCAACGCCGTCGCCGCCGCATTGCTGGCCGCGGCCTGGTTGCAAGGCTGGCTTGCAGGCCTGATGAACGAGCGCTTCTGGGAACTGTCGGCGCTGATCTTCCTCGTCTTTCTGTACGGCCTCGCGCTTTGCGCCGAACGCGTCTGGCGGCACAGCGTCGAGCTCAACGGCGTCAAATCCGGCAATCCGCTCCCCGAAAGCTGGGCCGGACGTTATCTGGCCGATGTCGCCGGCGCGTCACCCGAAAGCCGCGCGCTGCTCGCCGACGGCTTCCGGCTCAAGATCACCAACCGGGTCGCGATTATCCGGCATATCGCCAATGCGCTGGTGTTCCTGGGACTCATCGGCACCGTGATCGGTTTCATCATCGCGCTTTCCGGCGTCGACCCCGAAACAGCGGGCAAGGCCGAAAACGTCGCCGCCATGGTGGCGACCCTGATCAGCGGTATGTCGGTCGCACTCTATACGACGCTGACCGGCGCAATCCTTTATACGTGGCTGACCATCTCGTACCGCATGCTGGTGACCGGCGCGGTCGACCTGATCACCGCCACCGTCGAACTCGGAGAAGCCCGTGGAAGGACTGGATGAACTCGACGACGACGCCGCGGGAACCGTCTTCCGCGACGTGATCCTGCTGGCGCTGATCGGATTCGTCGCCATGGTCATCATGCTGTTGCCGCACGTGGTGCCGGAAAAGAAGAAGACCGAGGACCAGAAGGCGCCCGGCAACGTCATCGTCGAGATGCATTGGCCGTCCGACATTGCCGCCGACGTCGATCTTTGGGTGCAGGCGCCGGACGAGCTGCCGGTCGGATTCTGGAACCAGGGCGGACAGACCTTCAACCTGCTGCGCGACGATCTCGGGATCGAAGGCGACGCCACCAACGAGAACTTCGAGATCTCGTATTCACGCGGTATTCCGGCGGGCGAGTATATCGTCAACGTGCACATGTACGGCCCTGCGCCGCCGAACCGGGTGGTGCCGGTCAACGTCACAGTCAGCGTGCGCAAGAAGTTCGACGAGGCGCACCAGATTCTGTCGACCGACCTGGAATTGCGTCACCGCGGCCAGGAGGAAACGGCGTTCCGTTTCCGCCTGACCGATGTCGGCGATCTCGTGGAGGGCAGCGTCAGCACGCTGCGCCGGCCGCTGATCACCGGCATGGGCTTTATGGGGAACTGACGGGCAGAACCGAGAGGAGACCCGCATGGACATCCTGATCTACATCTTCGCCGGTGCCGCGCTGCTTGCGGCGGGACTGGCCGCACTGGCCATCTGGGCACCGCGCCCGACGCCGGTCCGGATCGGCGCGCTGATCGTTGCCGTGCTGTTCCTGCCGCTCGCCTACGTGCAATCGCTGGAAATGCTGAGCCGCGCCAAACCGGCGAGCTTCGAATGGTTCGAACGCTCGGCGGACAGCGTGCAGGTGCTGAGTGTCAGCTTCGACGAAGGCCGCAAGATCTACCTGTGGCTCAGGATGCCGGATACGGTCGAGCCACGCGCCTACGAGATCCCGTGGAATATCCGGCTTGCCGAGAAACTGGAAGATGCGGTCGACGACGCGGTGCGCAAGAACTCGACGATCCTGCTCAAGGAGCCGTTCTTCCGCCGCTCGATGGAGGAATGGGGTGATCTCAACGTCGAGATCGTGCCGCCGCCGTTGCCGCCGCAGAAGCTGCCGCACCTGCCGCCCAAGGTGTTCAATCCGAGGAAGGGTGACAGTATCTAGAGCAGAAATTCAATCCATCGCACCCATGGGCTTCAAACATCAGAACGGGCGGGACCGCCATGCGCGTCCATGCCAAGTTCGTTCAATACCGCCTGAACCGCCTCGCCATCGACGAATGCCAGTGCGATGTAACCAAGAAGTCCAAGCGCGGCTGCTTCGTCCCACAGCGTAACGCGATCGTCGTCCAGCGGCATTCGTAACATGGCAGCAATCGTTGTTGTCGCGATGGCGCAGAGCTGCAGCAAATTCCCCAGTGCGAGCGGGAACAGAGGCATCGGCATGTGAGACGCCGCAAACATTGCCACGGCGATCGCGCCGGCGACACGCAGCGCCGCAGGATCGATATCGAAACTGCCCCCCGGTTCAGTGCCGTGACCAAAATACGGATCGTTCGATTGCATGTTCAAGCCCTCCTTGTGAAGCAACTCAAAACGGCATCCCGGCAAATGGGCGATACCTACAATCTGCAAATGCGACGCGGATGGCGGCCGTCGCCGCCATCCGCCCCGGTCGATTTTACGCAGCTTTCTTCGTACTGCCCTCTATGAGCTTCTTGGCCCGGTCCGTCAGGCTTTTCGGAACACTGTTCTCGATCTTGATGGTCCGGGGCTTCATTTCCTCGGGCACCTCGCGAACAAGATTGATCGACAGCAAACCGTTGTCGAGGCTCGCATCGACCACATTCACGTAGTCCGCCAGATGGAACTTGCGGACGAAGTTCCGCTCGGCGATGCCACGATGCAGGTACTGCACCTCGTCATCCGACGACATCATGTTGCCGGATACCGTCAGGATCCGGTCATTGACCTCTATGCTCAGATCCTTTTCGGCAAACCCCGCCACGGCCATCCTGATGCGGTATCTGTCATCCCCCTGCGTCAGGATATCGTAGGGCGGATAGCCGTTACCGCTGTCGTTTGTCTGCATGGCGACATGCACGAGATCGGCCAGCCGGTCGAACCCGACCGAGTTACGGAACAAGGGTGAAAAATCATATCTGGTCATAACGCTACATCCTCCTTCTAGAAGCAATGTTCGGTTACGATCGTCGCTGAACAGCCAAGTCATGCAGGCCGTCAGCGGCGACCCAAGTACTGTGCCGGACCCGATTTCAGCATCCGGCAAACGAGAGATATTTCGTATTTTTCCGCTGTCAAGTGCTCTCATCTCATTGTTTTATTATGCATTTTCAATGCGATAAAAGCACCATGGCGTCCACGCCGGATTACCGCCAACGCCGCAATTTGACGTATATCAAAGCGGTGTGCCGGACCATGCCACATACTTTTCCCCTAGCGTTGCTTTGCATCCATTGCGGCAGTAAGGGGAACACGGTTGAGACCAATATTTGCGGCATTGTTTCTATGCGCACTCTGCGTCCCATCGGCACACGCCTTCGCGGAAAGCGCCAACGCGTGCCTGCAGTGTCATCCCACGCGGTTCAACGCGGCCGAACGAGCAGGCGTACCGTCACTGACCGGACAGCACCCGGCCTACATCGTCCGGCAACTCGACCGTTTCGCGAAGGCGGATCCCGGGGATCCGTACCGGCGTATCAGCTTGACCATGGGGCATCGCCTCAAAAGCTTTCCACGAAGCGAATGGGCCGACGTCGCGGCAAAGCTGTCAGCGATGGAATGTGCTTTTTTTGGCGAAAAGGACCTCGTACCGCTGCGCATAAATCCGTGCGCGTCATGTCATGGCGCACGCGGGGTGTCGGGCGACCCGGCGATCCCGAACCTGGCCGGTCAGGATCTGCGTTACCTCTATTACCAGTACCAGAAACTCCGAGAGCCCTATATGCCCGACATCCCCGGCATCGAAAAAAGCAGCCAGCCACAGCGCCTGCACCCGGTGATGGGCCCACTCGCAGCAAGGCTTACCGACCGCGTGGTATCCATCCTGCAGTACTATTCGAAGCTGCCCTGCCGATAGACGCGGTCAGGCGGCGTCGAACCGGGCCCGGTTCTCGGCCACCCGCGTATGCATGTCGGCCCCGGCCCTCACCGGATCGTTCCTGAAGAAGAGGGGCGAGCGGAGCGTGGCCGGCAAGCCCTCGAAAATCGGAGGTGCTTTCACTGCAGCGAGATGTTTGGCTTGTCCCCGATCGTGGAAATCGGCATCCTTTTCGACGACGGGGGACGAGAGGTGAAGATCAATACCGCTGATTACAGCGTCGACAATCAGGGCGTCGTGCAATTGTCGCCCAGGCTGCGGGCGTGGGTCGATTCAGGAAACGCATTCGACCGGCATGGCCTGCATCACCTCATCTGCCGTGACCTTTGCCGTTCGAACAGCAGCACAGAAGCGCGGCCGGATTCCGGACAGGAAATGGATGCGCGCGGCATCGCAATGCTGCCGAATGTTCTTTCCGAAGAACACTGTTCATCGTTCTCGGCCATGATCGACAGCCACTGCACCCGGGCCAGCCGGCGCGCAAAAGACAATCCGCCCACCACGTTCGATGTGCCCTGGTCGCATCAATCGGGCGGACTGTTCCGCGAGCTCTTGCCCGAAGTTCTCGATGACGGACTGACAGACTCGATCTCGGCCTATTACGGGTGCCACTTCCAGGTTCTGTCCGCGAAACTGAGCCGTCATTTGCCGGACCAGGCGCCGCTGGACTCGTTCATGTGGCACCGCGATCACGAACCGCCGCAGCAGCTTCACATGATCGTCTACCTGTCCGGTGCATCGGATGACAAGGGCGCTACCCATGTTCTCGATCTGGAGACATCACGCCGCGCCGCGCTGAACGGCTACAGCTATCCGGCGGTCGAAAACAGACATTCGGATCTGGCAAAAGTCATCGGCGAGGATGCCGACGACAACAGTGTTTGCCGGCCCGATTTGTCGCCCGGCGGTGCCATCGTGTTCGGTGCGCCGCGTGTGCTTCACCGGGGCATCCGGCCGAAGGACACATGCCGCGATACGCTGCTGCTCATCTTCTATCCCAGCCCCGTTCCCTGGCACGAACGCATCAAGTTCAACTTCAGGAACGTGCTCCGCAACGGGCCGAGCCTGAATATCGGTTTTATCGACCCGTTCGACACGGTTTGCGGCACCGAAAATCATGGCGATGCGCCCGAATGGGCACGCCAGTGCCACTTGCTGCCTCCGGACGGCACATTCGCTGGACTGCCGGGCGCAACATAATCCCGGTGCCCTCTTGTTCCTTCGGCCCATGGCGGGCATCCTCGGTGCGGGAGGACAATCCATGAACTTTGAAGCTATGTTTTCGGCGCACGCCGGCAAGGTGGTGCGGGTGGGTCTGGTCGGCGTCGGCGATTTTGGCGCCACGTTGCTGGCGCAGTCCCGGAACATGAGGAACATGGAAATCGTCGCCGCCTGCGACAGGGACGTTCAGCGCATGGAGCGCGCCGTCGCCGGCGCCGGGCTCGGCAAGGACGCGCTTTTCATGACCGACGACATCACCGCGGACGACGTGCCGGAATTCGACGTGCTGGTGGAAGCGACCGGCCATCCCGAAGCCGCCGCCGAAATCGCCGAGTGGGCCATCGGCAAGCAGCGCCACGTGGTCATGGCATCGAAGGAAACCGCCATCGTCGTCGGCCCGGTCCTGCACCGCACGGCGTGGGAGGCAGGCGTCGTTTACACCGAAGTCGAGGGCGATCAGCCGAGCCTGCTGATCGGGCTGGTCAGCTGGGCACGGACACTCGGCCTCGACGTCATCATGGCCGGCAAGTCGAGCGAGTACGACTTCGTGCTCGGCCCCGACGACACGCTCGGCTGGTGCGGCCAGGAGAAATCGGCTTCGGGCCTCGGCGTGCTCTGGGAAAGGGGCGATGCGGGCTGGCCGGATTTCACGGCCACGCGGCGCGACGCGGTTCATGCTGCCGGGTTCCCCGACCATGTCGTCAGCGACTTCTGCGAGATGGGTGTCGTCGCCAACGCCACCGGCCTGATGCCGGACCGGCCCGGATTTCACGCGCCGCTGTTGCGCGCCGTCGAGGTTGCCGACGCATTTCAGCTGACCGGGGACGGCGGCCTGCTGCAGGGCGAGGGCCGGATCGACGTCTTCAACTGTTTCCGCCGCCATGACGAGCAAAGCTTCGCCGGCGGTGTCTTCGTCGTCGTCCGCTGCGAGGACGAAACCACGTGGAAGCTTTTGGCGGAGAAAGGCCATGTGGTGGCGAAGAACGGCAAGGCCGCGATGCTGTCGCTGCCGCAGCACCTGCTCGGTGTCGAAGCGCCGATCTCGGTTCTCAGCGCCGGGCTCCTGGGTTTGCCGACCGGCGCCTATGATCCGCGCCCGCATGTCGATCTGGTGGCCCGGACCGCACGGGATTTCAGGAAGGGCGAGGAACTCAGCATGACCAACATGCACAAGCACGAGGTCGCCGGGCTCGAGCCGGAGCTGATGCCGGCGTTCGCGTTCTCCGGCGACAGCCCCTGCCCCTATTACCTGGCGACCGGCCGCACGCTGGCAGCAGACGTCAAGGCGGGTGATATCCTGACCGAGAACATGTTCGAACCTGTGCCGGAAACGGCGCTCAAGCGCCTGCGTCTTGAACAGGATCGGATGTTCGAGACAGGGGCTGACCCTGAACCTCAGCCCTCGTAAAAACCGTTCTGCCTGTGCCAGTCGATCATGCCGACGGTATAGGCCTCTTCGCAGATCTCGTGCGCGCCGCCTTCCGGCAGTGGCACCCAGGACGCCTTATGGGCGGTGTAGTAATCAACGGTCTTGGCCGGCACCGGCAAGGGCGTGTCGATGGCCGAAGCGAACGGATGCAGGTCCTTGGACCACCGCGGATCGAAGAACCACAGGTGTGAGCCGCAGTGTTTGCAGAAGCTTCTGCCGCCGCCCTCTTCCGAGGCGCGCCCGTCCGGGCATTCGTGCGCATAGAGGGCGAGGTTCTCCTTGCCCTCGACCTTGAGTGTCTCAGCAAGCGCGATCATCCACGCGGTAAAACCGCCGCCGCCCGAGGTCTTGCGGCAGTCCGGGCAATAGCAGCGGCAATACGGCAACGGCGCAGGCGTTTCGACGGTGAACTTGACGGCGCCGCAGGCGCAGGATCCTTCGAGAAGCATGATCGGTTTCCTGTTCTGGTTCAGAAACGGGGCGGCAATCCTCCCGGAATTAAGCCGCAAAGCCATTGAAATGGCCATTTTTCAGTCCGCCGGGGCGGTTCCGGTCCAGCGTTGTTCCTGTTTATTCAGTCCGGCGGCGGACCCTATTCCATTTGAGTATTTACTGTAATTTCAATCAAATAGAGGTTGATGATTCGCCGCGCAGGGGGCTTTGGGCGACTTCGCTGTCGGAAACGTTGCAGTTGAAGGACCGGTCACATGAATCACCTTTCGGCGCCGCATACGCAGCCCCAATCGCATCTCCAGTCATATACCCAGTCGTATCCCATGCCGGACGCGCATGTCGAAGCCGCGCGCCTCGCCAGACTCCACGCCTTCGGCATTCTGGACACCGAACCCGAGGCCGCATTTACCCGGGTGACGGAACTCGTCCAGGATCTGTTCCGGGTGCCGATTTCCGTCATTTCGCTGGTCGACGCGGAACGCCAGTGGTTCAAGGCCGCGAGCGGGCTGCCGACGCTGGAAACGCCCAGATACATGGCGTTCTGCGCACACGCGATCATGTCGGATGATATCATGATCGTACAGGACGCATCGGAAGACCGGCGCTTCTCGACCAACCGGCTCGTGCTGGACTGGCCGGGCATCCGCTTTTACGCGGGCGCGCCGCTGATCACCCGCGACGGGTTCAGGCTCGGCGCCCTCTGCGCGATGGATTACCAGCCCGGCGATTTGACCGACGCACAGGCGGACAAGCTGCGCGGCCTCGCCGAGATCGTCGTCGACGAAATCGACCTGAACTACGGCGCAAGCAGCCGCACCGCGGCCATCGCCGTCTAGACCGGGCGGTCTGGTCTAGCCGCCGAACATCTTCCTCAGGTTGTCGAAGCCGGCCTGATAGACGTCCGCGATTGCCTTCAGCGCATCATTTTCCGCCGAGCCCGCGGCTTCGAATTCGCTCGACCATTCGACGCTGGAGTTTTCACCTTCGCCCGTCACCTTGAGCGTCGCCGTGTAGTTTTTCACCGGCAGCGGGCTGTCGACGATCGAGTACGTGTAGGTGCGCGAGTTGTCGTCCTTGTGTTCCAGCTTCTCGATGATCGTGCCGCCGCCCGCGAGGCTGAGCTTGCGGGTCTGGCCTTCCTCGGTCAGTTCCGAGCTTTCCACGCCCGGATGCCAGTCCGGCAGTGCGTTGAAATGCCCGATCATGTCCCACAGCCGGTCGGCGGAGACACTGAGATCCTGCGACATGGATACTTTCGGCATGATGAACCCTCCAATATTCTGTTATTGGTTGATGCGTCGATTATAGCCGAATTGGGGGACAAACGGATGACCTGGATCAATTGGTCCCACCACTTTGCTGACGTGAACGGCATCCGCATGCATTACGTGCGCGAAGGCGATCCCGCCAGGCCGGCGCTGATCCTGCTGCACGGCTGGCCCGAGTTCTGGTTCACCTGGACCAAGGTGATCCCGGCGCTGGCCGAGGACTACGATGTCATCGTGCCCGACCTGCGCGGCTTCGGTGACACAGAAAAGCCCGAGGGCGCCGCGCTGGAAC
Organism: Rhodospirillales bacterium; assembly: GCA_965262415.1. Taxonomy (GTDB): domain Bacteria; phylum Pseudomonadota; class Alphaproteobacteria; order Rhodospirillales; family Casp-alpha2; genus UBA4479. The sequence goes on from OZ253533.1 coordinate 2,080,739, forward strand.
GTTACCGCCCCGAGGATCACATGGACGACATCCTCGGCCTGATCGACTCGCTCGGTCTCGAAACCGTGGGGATCGTCAGTCACGACGTCGGCGCATTCATCGCCCAAGCACTCGGACAGACGGCGCCGGAAAAGCTGCGCGGCCTGTTTTTCTTCAACTGCCCCTATCCCGGCATCGGGCCGCGCTGGTGCGCACCGAAGCACCTCAACGACATCTGGTACCAGGGCTTTCACCAGCAACCGTGGGCAGCGGACCTGCTGGCCACCAGCCGGGATGCGATCCGCATCTATTTCGGCAACATGCTGCGCGACTGGGCGCACGACCCCGCAAGCTTTACAGACGAAGACGTCGCGGCGTGGGCCGATAACTTCGCCAAACCCGGCAACCTGCAAGGGGGCTTCAACTGGTACAGCGCAATCTTCCCGCGCCGCCTCGCGATCATGGAAGGCACCGCCCCCGCTTCGGTGCCGATTACGGTGCCAACGTGCATCCGCTGGGGCGAGTTCGAACCGTTCATGCTGATCGAATATGCCGACCGTTTACCGGAGTACTTCTCGGATCTGGATTTTGCCCCCGCCCCGAATGCCGGGCATTTCGTACACTGGGAAACGCCCGGCTTCGCGGTTCGGGAGATCAAGCGCTTCTTCGGCAGGCTTTGATCCCGTTGCCGTCAGCGGTTTCGACAGACGCCTAGGCAGTGTAGTCGCGGTCCTTGTCCTGCCATAGTTCGAACGCCGCAAGGCCGGCGACCAGGAAACCCAGAACGTAGTGCGCCGCGGCGAGCTGGCCGCCATACCCGAACAGATACGGCGAGCTGATCACCCACAGGCCACACAGAAGTTCCAGATGCTCTTCCCAACGTTGCAGCCACAGGAACTGCAGGAACCCGAGGGAGATGATGAGGAACCCGACGACGGCCGAGTTCATGTAGATGTAGTTCACGGGCTCAGACATGAACGCCACCGGCGCTGCGACAACGAGAAGCCCCAGCAGGATGGATGCGATATCCTCCCACCCGCGATGTTCCGTAAACCAGTGTTGCTGGATCGTAAGCGACATGACAAATCCTCCTATGTACGACGATTGCCAATCACCGAACGCCCATGTGAGGAGAAGCCAGATGACCTGAACAACCCCCCTTTTGACGGGCGTTCGGCACACCATTTAACTGTCTGAAATTGTACTTCTTTTTCGGGTTTCCCGCAATCGAATTCGGCGCCTGCGGCGGCTAGCCTGTCCGTTCCAGCGTCACGAAACTGAAGGCGGGGCCGCCATCGGTTTCCGGCGGGTGACGTTCGCGCCGCGTTTCGCGCCATTCGGCCGGGTCGATCTCGGGAAACAGGGTGTCGCCCTCGATCCCGGCATGGACCTCGGTCAGTTCGATCACGTCGGCGTCGCGGATGATCTCGGCATAGATCTGCCCGCCACCGATGATCATCGCTTTCTCGGCACCGTCGCCCCGGCAGAGATCGAGCGCACCGGAAATGGTCGTGACCGTGTCCGCGCCCTCGAACACCGCTTCCCCGTTCCGCGTGATGACGATGTTGCGGCGCCCCGGCAGCGGATAGGGCAGGCTTTCCCACGTGCGGCGACCCATCACCACCGGATAGCCCATGGTGACGTTCTTGAAGTGCTTCAGATCGGCGGAGATTTTCCACGGCAGGTCGCCGTCACGCCCGATGACGCGGTTTTCCGATACGGCGACGACGAGAACGATGTCCATGGTCTCTCCTTTAACCGCCTCGCCCTTCGAGACGCCCCGGACATAGCCGGGGCTCCTCAGGGTGAGGCTAAAATTCAACCCTCATGCAGGGGAGCGAGCGGGCGAGCGTCTCGAAGCATGCGATCTCAATCTTTAAACGGCAATCGGCGCTTTGATATGCGGATGCGCCTCGTAGCCCTCAAGCGTGAAATCCTCATACGTGAAGCCGGTGATCTCGGTAACGTCGGGATTGATCGACATGCGGGGCAGCGGCAACGGTTCGCGGGTCAGCTGCAGGTCCGCCTGATCGAGGTGGTTGGCGTACAGATGCGCATCGCCCAGCGTATGCACGAACGTGCCGGGCTTCAGCCCCGTCACCTGCGCCATCATCATGGTCAGCAACGCATAGCTCGCGATGTTGAACGGCACACCCAGGAACACGTCGCAGGAGCGCTGGTAAAGCTGGCAGTTGAGACGGCCGTCCATCACCTGGAACTGGAACAGGCAGTGGCACGGCGGCAGCGCCATGTCCTCGATGTCCGCCGGGTTCCACGCCGAGACGACCATGCGCCTGGAATTCGGTTTCTCTTTGATTTCGCGGATCACCCAGTCGATCTGGTCGATGGTGCGCCCGTCCGGCGCCGCCCACGAGCGCCACTGGCGGCCGTATACGGGGCCGAGTTCGCCGGTCTCATCCGCCCACTCGTCCCAGATCGAGACGCCGTGATCGTTCAGGTACTTGATGTTGGTGTCGCCGTTCAGGAACCACAGAAGCTCGTAGATGATCGACTTCAGGTGCAGCTTCTTGGTGGTCAGAATCGGGAAGCCATCCGCCAGATCAAAGCGCATCTGATAGCCGAACACGGCCTGCGTGCCGGTCCCCGTGCGGTCGCCCCGGAAGGTCCCGTGGTCGCGGATATGGCGGAGAAGATCGAGGTATTGCTGCATGACCCGGATATTAGCGCGCCGCCCCCGAGCGTCCAAGCCGGGATCGCCGGTCCGGGTCCGGTTTTCCGAATGCCTTGCTCGCCATGGGCTGGATGCCCCGGTCCCGTGCGGCGCGTCGTAGCCGGGCAGACGGAGACCCGTAAAAGCAGGCGAATCGCATGCCGGGCGCAACGCGCGTCGGGGCTTGCAAAAACCGCCCGGAACGGCCTTTATCGTCCCATAATCCAAGCAACCGGACGCGGCAGGACCATCGTGAGCAACAACATTACCGTCGAGATCGCACCAGGCGAACTGATCGACAAAATCACCATCCTGGAAATCAAGCTGGAGCGGATCGAAGACGCCGCCAAGCTGGCAAACGTACGCCACGAATGGGAGGTACTGACCGCCGCCCGCGACGCCAACACCAAGGCCACCGACACCCTTGCCGAACTGACGGCGCAGCTCAAGGCGATTAACGAATCCCTGTGGGAGATCGAGGACGATATCCGCGACTGCGAACGCGCCAGGGACTTCGGCGAGAAATTCATCGAACTGGCGCGCGCCGTCTATCACACCAACGACGAACGCGCGCGGGTCAAACGCGAGATCAACGAGCTTCTGGGTTCGGCCCTGGTCGAAGAGAAATCGTACGCCGCTTACTAGGCTGACACTCCGGGGGAGCGTGCCTTGGCAGACCTGCAGTCCCTGAAAGACCGGTTTCATGCATGGCGCCGCCAACGTGCATCGCGCCCGGCGTCGCCCGAGGGTGTGCTGCTGCTGGCGTGCGGCGGGCTCGGGGACACCATCCTGCTTGCCCACGTGATCGATCGATTTTACCGCCTTGCCCGGCCCGGCGAGGCCGTGACGGTGCTGCTCAGGAAGGACGGCGCCAAGACCGCCTTCATGTTTCCGGCGGGGGCCGAGGTGATAAGCGTGGACTTCAACGCGCTGCGCAGTGACGGCGCCTACCGCCGCCGCACCGGAGACGATCTGTACGAAAAGAACTTCCGCCTCGTCGTCAGCCTTGATTACCTGCGCCATCCACTGCTCGACGAATACCTGATCGCCGCCGCGGCCGGCGCGGAAACCGTTGCCATGGTGGCGAAGCCCTGGCGCAAGTACGACGCCAGGCTCGCCCGCAATCGCGCACTTTTTGAGCGGCTGTTCGAGAGCGGCGGTGCACGCGTCGACAAGATTGCGCGCTGGACGGCGTTCGCCAACTGGCTCAACGGCACCAACGACTCCCCGCCGCTGGCGTCCGCGGAGCCGTCGACCCTGCCCGCACCCGCTGCCGGCGATCAACCGTTCGTCATGGTACAGGCGTTTTCCGCCGTGAAGGCCAAGCAGTGCAGCCCGGCCGTCTTCGAACGTGCCCTCGCCGCCCTGCCCGCCAGCTGGCAGGTCATCTTCACCGGTGCGCCCGGCGAGGACGTGGCCAACCCGGAATTCGCCGATCTGCTGACACGGCCCGGCGTCCGTTATGACGACAGCACGTTCGAAGCGCTGGTGCCGAAGCTGCGCGCGGCGAAGATGGCGATTTCCGTCGACACCGCGTTCATGCACCTGGCGATCGCCGTGGGCACGCCGACCCTCGGCCTGGCAAGTGCTGCCTACGTCGGCGAGATCGTGCCCTACGCGCCGGAAAGCACACCCGGGAATGCCTATTTCCTCTATCACGACATGCCGTGCCGAGGGTGCCTCGGCGATTGCACGCTCCCCGCCGAGGACGACCGCTACCCCTGCATCGCGCGGCTCGAAGCCGACCGGGTCGAGGAAGCCATCCGGGGCATACTGGCGGCAGGGTAATGCCGAACACGGTTTACACCCGTCATCCCGGACGTTAGCCAAACCCCGAAACACCGTTTCGGCGGAGAGGCTTACGATCCGGGACCCATGGCCCGGCACGCCCGGTCTCCGAAATGGGTCCCGGGTCTCGGCGGCCAACGCCGCCTCGCCCGGGATGACGATAAGATTTGCACGATGCTTCTAACCCCCGGAAACCTTGCGAAACCGCGAGCACAGGCGCATATTAGCCGTGCCGGTTCGTCCGGCTATGGTGATAAACGCTTTTCGGAATAAGCGTTGCGGACCCGGGGGCAGTGCCCGGCACCTCCACCAAGTTTTCCCGGCCTGTTTCAATGCCAGGCCGGGGCAAGCTGATGGGGGTGAAACAGGATCGACGCGCGTGGTAAAGGACTAGTTTTCACTCGGCATGGTTCCGCCGTTACCGGGCCATTTTCACAAGTGCCAACGATAATGACGCACTTGCGGTCGCGGCCTAATACGCCATAACGACCACGGGGTTCGAGGGGCACCTGGCAACAGAAGCCCCTCACTTCATTTGAACCATAAAACTTGCCGCCGCTTGACCTTGATCAAGGTGCGCAGGCGCCGCCGGTGCTATCCATCGTTCAGCATTAACGATGGAGGTCCATATGGGCGCATACCCGGAACCCATGGCGTGGATCGGAGACAACTCCGGCGCCGTCGAAATCAGCATTCGCGCCAAGATGTTCAACTCGATCCGCCCGGCGGACGGCGGTCCCCGGCTGCGCGACATGGTGCTGCACGCGGGTGCGACCCTCAAGGACGTGGTGCAGGCCCTTAACGTCGATCCGGGTGCCCTTTTCATCGTCTGGGCCAACGGCCGCGACGTCAGCAAGCAGATGTGCGGCGACATCAATCTGGATTACGTGCTGGAGGACGGCGACGAAATCGCACTGTCCGGTCCAATCCCCTACAGCTGGGGCTACGGCTCGCCCGTGGTGTGACTTTGGGTCCGCGAACACGACCTGAATCCCGCACGGATAAAGCGTTTCTGCCTTTAACCATCGGGGTTGAACGTCTACATTACCCCCATGATTGATGAAGACAGCGATATTCTGAGATACGACCTCTGGATCGAGGATGCCCTTCGCGGCGTCATCCGCCGTTCCCTCACCACGGTCGAGGGAATGGGCCTGCCGGGCGACCATCACTTCTACATCACGTTCCGCACCGATCATCCGAGCGTCGACATCGCGGACTGGCTGCGTGCCGAATATCCGGAAGAAATGACCATCGTGCTGCAGCACCAGTTCGAAAGCCTGATCGTTAACGAGGACGGTTTTTCCATCAAGCTCCGCTTCGGCGGCCGGCCCGAGCATCTGGCCGTACCATTCGATGCCATCACGTCGTTCGCCGATCCTTCGGTCAGCTTCGGCCTGCAGCTCAAGTCCGTCGACCTCGATGACGAGGACGACGACGGCGAGGAACTGACGCCCGAGGAACTGGGCATCGACCCGACGGCGCGCCTCAACGATACCGGCATGGAAGACCCTGCCGACGACGACGAAGAGCCGAAGACCGGCGAGGTCATCGCGCTCGACTCGTTCCGCAAAAAACAGACCTGACCCCGCGTCCGGGCGGACGTCCCGGCGCAGATTGCCAAACCAATGAGCCAGGACGACTGCCATGAGCGATTACGTGCACCACACCATGTTCCCGCTGGGGCCTGACGAGACCCCCTACCGCAAACTCACCGACGACTATGTCAGCGTCGAGAAGTTCGGCGATCAGGAAATCGTCAAAGTCGATCCGAAAGCGATCACGCTGTTGACGTTCGAAGCCTTCAAGGACGTCTCGCACCTGTTGCGGCCGGGCCATCTGCAACAGCTCCGCAACATCCTCGATGATCCGGAAGCGTCCGATAACGACCGCTTCGTCGCGTTCGATCTGCTGAAGAACGCCAACATTGCGGCCGGCGGAATCCTGCCCATGTGCCAGGACACCGGCACCGCCATCGTCATGGGCAAGAAGGGCCAGAACATCTGGACCGGCGGCGGCGACGAGGCGGCGATCTCGGAAGGCGTCAAGAAAACCTACATGGAAACCAACCTGCGTTATTCGCAGGTTTCGCCCGTCGACATGTTCGCGGAGGTGAACACCGGCGATAACCTGCCGGCGCAGATCGACCTCTATGCCGACGAAGGCGACGCCTACAAGTTCCAGTTCATCGCCAAGGGCGGCGGGTCGGCCAACAAGACGTTTCTCTATCAGGAAACCAAGGCGCTTCTGAACGAGAAGCGGCTGATGGAGTTTCTGGACGAGAAGATCCGCACCCTCGGCACCGCGGCCTGCCCGCCCTATCACCTTGCCATCGTCATTGGCGGCACGTCGGCGGAAGCCAACCTGAAGACCGTCAAGATGGCCTCGACACGCTATTACGACGCGCTGCCGACCAACGGCGGCAACCACGGCCAGGCGTTCCGCGACCTGGAGTGGGAGGAGCGCGTCCTCAAGATGACCCAGTCGATGGGCATCGGCGCCCAGTTCGGCGGCAAATATTTCTGCCACGACGTCCGCGTCATCCGCCTGCCGCGCCACGGCGCCAGCTGCCCGGTCGGCATCGGCGTCAGCTGCTCTGCCGACCGCCAGATGAAGGGCAAGATCACCAGGGACGGCGTGTTCCTCGAACAGCTCGAACACAACCCGGCCAAGTACCTGCCGGACATCACCTCCGATGCGCTCGGCGGCGACGTGGTCGAGATCGACCTGCGCCGTCCGATGACTGAGGTGCTGGCCGAACTCACTAAGTATCCGGTCAAGACGCGCGTATCGCTGACCGGCACGCTGATCGTCGCGCGCGACATCGCGCATGCCAAGCTCAAGGAACGGCTCGATGCCGGTGAAGGCCTGCCGCAGTACTTCAAGGATCACCCGGTCTATTACGCCGGTCCCGCGAAGACGCCGGAGGGCTATGCGTCCGGCTCGTTCGGGCCGACCACAGCGGGCCGCATGGACAGCTATGTCGAGCAGTTCCAGGCCGCGGGCGGCTCCATGATCATGCTCGCCAAGGGCAACCGGTCGAAAGCCGTGACCGATGCCTGTGCCGCGCACGGCGGGTTCTATCTCGGCTCCATCGGCGGCCCGGCGGCGCGCCTCGCGCAGGACTGCATCACCAAGGTCGAACTGCTGGAATACGAAGAGCTCGGCATGGAAGCGATCTGGAAGATCGAGATCGAAAACTTCCCCGCCTTCATCGTCGTCGACGACAAGGGCAACGACTTCTTCGCCGAATTCAAGAAACCGGTCCCGGCGTAAGCCGTGTCCCTGCTGACGGCACTCGCGGTCGCCCTCGGGCTGGCCGCCGATGCCTTTGCGGCGTCGCTGTCGCGTGGCTGTCTGATCCGCGAACGGGTCGGCATGTACGCGCTGCTGATGGCGTGCCTGTTCGGCGGTTTTCAGGCGCTGATGCCGTGGATCGGCTGGCAGGCGGGCGCCCCCGCGCAGGCGCTGATCGAGGCATGGGACCATTGGGTCGCGTTCGGCATCCTGCTTGCCATCGGCGGCAAGACCATCCACGAAGGCCTGACGGCTGACGAAGAAGACGACACGCCTAAAAGCCGGCAGCTGACGCTGGCGGCGCTGGTCGTCACCGCCATTGCCACCTCCATCGATGCGCTGGCCGCCGGGTTCGGCTTCGCGCTGGTCATGAGTGACCTGTGGCTAATGATCGTCGTCACGGGGATCGTCACATTCACCCTTTCATGGATGGGCGTGCATCTGGGCTGCCGTATTTCAGCCCTCGTGGGCCGCCGCATGGAGATGCTCGGCGGCGGCGTCCTGATCCTCATCGGCGCGAATATTCTCTATCAGCATCTGTCGGCCTAGGCCGGATTTGTGTTAAACATCGTCGTCCTGAACTTGATTCAGGACCCATACCGAATATCGTCATTCCCGCGAAGGCGGGAATCCAGGGCAGGCTTCGGCGGACATTCTGGATCCCCGCCTGCGCGGGGATGACAAGGCAGGATTGAGAGGTTGACGTGCCAGACAAACGCACCGAAAAAGACAGCATCGGCGAGATCGAGGTTCCGGCAGACCGCTATTGGGGCGCGCAGACCGAACGCTCGAAGCGCAATTTCCCGATCGGCGACCAGCGCGAGCGCATGCCGGTCGAGCTGATCCGCGCTTTCGCGATCCAGAAGGAAGCCGCCGCCCGCGCCAACATGGCACTGGGCGTCATCGACGAAAAGATCGGCGCGGCGATTTCTCAGGCGGCGGCCGAGATTTCGGACGGCAAACTCGACGACCACTTTCCACTGGTGATCTGGCAGACCGGGTCCGGCACGCAGACCAACATGAACCTGAATGAGGTCATTTCGAACCGCGCCATCGAGATCATGGGCGGCGAGATGGGCTCGAAAACGCCGGTACACCCGAACGACCACGTCAACGCGTCGCAATCGTCGAACGACAGCTTCCCGACCGCCATGCACATCGCCATCGCACTGGAAACGACCGAACGCCTGATGCCGGCATTGGACAGTCTCGAGAAAAGCCTGCGCGCGAAATCCGACGCCTTCGCCGATCTGGTCAAGATCGGCCGCACGCATTTGCAGGACGCGACGCCGATGACCCTGGGTCAGGAGTTTTCCGGCTACGCGCACATGGTCGCGGAAAACATCGAGCGGCTGAAGAAATCCCTCAACCAGATTTACGAACTGGCGCAGGGCGGCACCGCCGTCGGCACCGGGCTCAATGCACCGAAAGGATTCGACACGCTCTTCGCCGAGGAAGCGGCGTCGATCACCGGCCTGCCGTTCCGCACGTGCCCCAACAAGTTCTACGCGCTGGCCAGCGAAGACGCGCTGGTCAATCTGGCGGGCAAGCTGAACACCATCGCGGCTTCCATGATGAAGATCGCCAACGACATCCGGCTGTTGGGTTCCGGCCCGCGCTCGGGACTCGGCGAGTTGATCCTGCCCGCGAACGAGCCCGGGTCCTCGATCATGCCGGGCAAGGTCAACCCGACGCAGGCCGAGGCACTGACGCAGGTCTGCTGTCAGGTCATGGGCAACGCCACCACCGTTTCCGTCGCCGCGTCGCACGGGCATCTGGAGTTGAACGTCTTCAAGCCGGTGATCGCGGCAGCGCTGCTGCGCTCCATCCGGCTTTTGGCGGATTCCGTGCAGAGCTTCCGCGTGCGCTGCGTCGACGGGATCGAGGCCGACGAAGCCCGCCTGACCGAACTGACCGAACGCTCGCTCATGCTGGTAACGGCGCTGACGCCGGAAATCGGCTACGACAAGGCCGCCGAGATCGCCAAGAAGGCGCACGCCGAGGGCACGACATTGAAACAGGCCGCCCTCGCCCTCAACTATCTGGATGAAGCCACCTTCGACGAACTCGTCCGCCCCGAAACCATGGTCGGGAGCAAGGATTGACGCGTAGCAGCATCCCTTTCCATGTTTGCTGGAATGCACAATGATCCCTGACCGTTTCATCGATCGCTACGCCCAAGTTTCTATCCTTGCCGGCATCGTGCTGAGCTATTTTCTCGGGTTTGAGTTTGCTTTTTCCGCGATTACTATTCTTTCTTTGCCGCTCTTCCTAGTGATCGAACGTAGATCCATGAAGCTCGTCGCTTCAAAGGACGATAAGCGACGCTACGGTCTCTTATCTCTGGGAGTTGTGCTGCTGGTAATCACCCCCGGCCTGAGCTTGTTTACATTCTGGCTTCTTAGCGGTTATGACCTACCGTATCGCTTCATACAGGCAATCTTCCATACCTTGGACGGCCAATTTCCTGCTGACATCGTCATTTACTTGATCACGTCTATAGTCGGCCTAGTGCTACTGGTTTTCCTAGGTTCAACCAACAAGCTGACAACAGCGTCCGACTTTGCAGGACCTGCCGACGGGCCGGTCTCGTCATTTCGTGCCGTCGTAGACCCTTTCATCTTGATACCGATAGCAATCGTACTGAACTTTGGCCTCCGGTTTTGGTTCGCGGGCGACGTGCTAAAAGAAAACGGGCCGGTTCTTTCGGTCCTTGATTTATTGAGCTTAAGTCTTGTTCTTTATCTGACAACGACCAGATTACTGCTTAGGGTCACTACGCTTACACCGTATGTGATCGACTCCGACGGAGACCAATATGACGCCTGACGCCAACGATCCGGGACACCTGTCCAACTCCACGCTCGACACGCCGGAAATTCGCCAGGCGCGGATCGATCTGGCGGCGTGCTTCCGGATGGCGGCCAGGCTCGGCCTGCATGAGGGCATCTGCAATCACTTCTCGTTCATGGTGCCGGGGCGCGACGACCTGTTCATGGTCAACCCGGACGGCTATGCGTTCAGGGAGATCACGGCATCCAAGCTCTTGATCTGCGATTTCGAGGGCAACGTGATCGAGGGCGACGGCACGCCGGAAGACACCGCGTTCTATATCCACGCCCGGCTGCACATGCGCCACCCGACGGCGCGCGCCGCGTTTCACACGCACATGCCCTATGCCACCGCGCTATCCATGCTGGAGGGCGAACCGCTGGTCTGGGCCGGGCAATCCGCGCTCAAGTTCTATGGCCGCACCATCAATGACGAGGACTATAACGGCCTTGCCCTCGACACCGACGAGGGTGACCGCATCGCCGATGCCATGGGCGACCGGGAAATCGCGTTCCTCAAGAACCACGGCGTGATGGTCACGGGGCCAAGCATCGCCAAGGCGTGGGACGATCTTTACTACCTGGAGCGCGCGGCGGAAGCGCAGGTCATCGCCATGAGCACCGGGCGCGCACTCAAGGCCGTCCCCGCCGACATCGCCGCCAAGACCGCGCACCAGATGACGCTCGGCGACCGCGACAGTGCCGGGCTGCACCTCGAAAGTATCAAACGCATTCTGGACCGCGACGAACCCGACTACGCGGCCTGACCATCAACCAATAAACGGGGGAAGAACATGACAGGCGTTACCATCGTCACCGGCGGATCGCGCGGCATCGGCGCCGCCACCGCGAAGCTCGTCGCGAGCCACGGCCATGCGGTCTGCGTCAATTACGTGAACGACAAGGAAGCGGCCGACGCCGTCGTCGCCGAGATCACGGCGGCGGGCGGCAAGGCCATCGCGGTCAAGGCCGACACGTCCAATGAAGCCGAGGTGATCGCCATGTTCGAGCAGGTCGACAGGGATCTCGGCCCCGTCACCGGGCTGGTCAACAACGCCGGCATCAACGGCAACAGAAAGCGCGTCGAAGAACTGACGCCGGAAGAAATCACGCATCTTCTGGCGGTCAACGTGACGGGCTGCATGATCTGTGCCCGCGAAGCCATCAAGCGCATGTCGACGAAACACGGCGGCCAGGGTGGCGCCATCGTCAATGTCTCATCGGGCTCCGCCAATCTCGGTAATCCGGGGATCGGCGTTCTCTATGCAACATCGAAAGGTGCGCTCAATTCGTTCGGCATCGGTTTGTCTCAGGAAGTCGCCGCCGAGGGCATCCGCGTCAACACCGTCGCACCCGGCATGACCAAGACCGACATGCCGGGCGCCGACCGCATCAAGGCGCAGGCGGAGAAGATCCCCATGGGCCGCGTCGCCGAACCGGAAGAAATCGCCGAAGCCATCTGGTTCCTGCTCTCCGACAAGGCGGGCTACATCGCCGGCGCCAACATCCGCGTCGGCGGCGGGCGTCTTTGATGCCCGACTACATCATCGACGGCCCGAAATCCGCGCCGCTGACCCTCGCCCTTGCGCACGGCGCTGGCGCGCCGATGGACAGTGACTGGATGAACATGGTCGCTACCGCCATTGCCGAAAAAAGCATCCGCGTGGTGCGCTTCGAATTCCCCTACATGGCCGAGCGCCGCGAGACCGGCGAGAAGCGCCCGCCCAACCCGGCGCGCATCCTTGAGGAGACGTGGCACACGGTGATCGACGATCTGGGCACCGACACGCTGGTGATCGGCGGCAAGTCGATGGGCGGGCGCATCGCCAGCATGGTCGCCGACGAGGCGGGCGTGCGCGGCCTCGTCTGCCTCGGCTATCCGTTCCATCCGCCGGGCCGTCCGGAGAAGCTCCGGACCGAACACCTGGCGACCCTCAGGACGCCAACCTTGATCTGCCAGGGCGAACGCGATCCGTTCGGCACCAAGGAAGAGGTGCCGGGCTTCACGCTTTCGAAAAAGATCAAGCTGCACTGGTCGCCCGACGGCGATCACGGCCTGAAGCCGCGCAAGAAATCCGGCCACACCGAAGCCGAGAACATCGCCGCTGCCGTCGATGCCATCGCGGCGTTCATGGGTAAAGTATAATCCGTCATCCCGGACGCGACGGCCGTCCAAATCCGCATGGATTTGGTTACGGGCGTCAGTGATCCGGGACCCATCGAAGCGTCAGGAGAAGTGGTCGACATGGGTCCCGGGTCTCGCCACGCAACGCGTGCCTCACCCGGGATGACGAATAGCGTTAAATTCCGTACATTGCCCCGATGACCAAGACCGACACAGCCCTTCTGGTGGTCGATGTGCAGAACGACTTCTGCCCGGGCGGCGAACTCGCCGTCGCCGATGGGGACGCGGTGGTGCCGATCGCCAACGCGCTCATCGCCCGCTATCCGCTGTCGATCCTGACGCAGGACTGGCATCCGGCGGACCATGCTTCGTTCGCCTCGCAGCACGAGGGTATGGAACCGTTCTCGACCACCAAGATGCCCTACGGCGCACAGGTGCTGTGGCCCGACCATTGCGTTCAGGGATCGAGAGGCGCCGAGTTCCACAAGGATCTCGACACCTGCCGCGCGCACATGATCGTCCGCAAGGGGTTCCGGCGCGAGATCGATTCGTATTCGGCGATGTTCGAGAACGACCACGAGACACCGACCGGGCTGGATGGTTACCTGAAGGATGTGGGTGTCAGGCACCTGGTCCTGGTCGGGCTCGCCACCGATTACTGCGTTTATTACTCCGCCATGGACGCGGTCCGGCGCGGCTATGGTGTCACCGTCGCCGAAGACGGCTGCCGTGGCATCGATCTGGACGGCTCGCTCGAAAAAGCCCTTGCGCACATGCGTGACCTGGGCGTTACCTTGACGACCAGCGACCGGCTATGAGGACGTTACGATGAAGCTCGATCACATCAATGTCTGGACCGAGGATCTTGCGGGGACGACGGCGTTCTTCACCGACCTCCTCGGGCTTTCAGTCGGGTTCCGCCCCGACTTCAGGTTTCCCGGCGCATGGCTCTACGGAGACGACGGCGGCCCCGCCATCGTGCATCTGGTCGAGACCGCGCCTGAAAAGGGCGGCACCGGACCGCTCGACCATGTTGCGTTCCGCGGCGACGACTTCGACGGGCTTACAGCTAGGCTAGAGGCGCAGAAGCTCGAATACGAGGTGCGCGTGATCCCGAATACCGGCGACCGGCAGGTGTTCTTTGTCGCGCCCTTCGGCCTCAAGATCGAGGTCAATCACCCGCCCGAAGATAAATGAGCAGCGATCCCACCGAGATCAAGAAACGCTCCGTCAGTATCGCCGGGCACGCGACCAGCGTATCGCTGGAGGATGCCTTCTGGACGCGTCTCAATGTCATCGCCAAGGCACGGCGCACGAGCCTGAGCGGGATCATCCGCGAGATCGACGAGACACGCACCGGCAATCTGTCGAGCGCGCTGCGCGTCTTCGTTCTGGAGAATTCGCCGAAGGACTGAGCTTTTACTGAAGCAGTTTCTTCAGGATGTCGGCCGGATTGATCTTTTGCTGCTGTTGCGGCGCAGACTGGGACGGCGGCGACTGCGACGGTGGCGCCGAGCCGTCCGCCGGGCTTTCCGTCTGTGACGGCGGCGCAGATTGCGTGGTCGTGCCGCCGCTACCGCCGCCGCCCAGGATCCCCTGCAGCAGGCCGCCGACACCCGGCGCTTTCTTCTCGAGCTTGTCGAGACCCGGGATATTGATCCCCGTGCCGCCGGCGCTGCCCGCACCGGTGAAGGACTGGATCTTCACGTTCGGCTTGTCGATATTGCCCGTGACCTGGAACGGAATCTTGCTCGGCAGGCGAGCCACGTTGGCCAGCACCGCACCCAGAATGCCCTGATCCACGGCCAGATCGCCGCCTATGTTCATCGACCACAGCGGCAGGTTGATATCGCCCGAAATATTGCCCTCGTAAATATTCGAAAGGATCTTCGTCGACGGCGTGTTGATGATCCCGTTGTTGATGGTGAAGTTGCTGGTGACGTCGGTTTCGCCGATCTTGGTCTTGCCGCCGGCGCCGACAATGCTGCCGAGACCGGTGTTGAGGACCTCGAAAATCTGCATCAGCGGCCCGAGCGCCAGACCGATGACAGGCAGGTCGGAAAGCGAGTTCTGCCCCCTGATCCCCTTGATCTCGATCGCGCCCTTGCCGCGCAGCGCACGCACCCAGTCGGCGACGCTGTTGCCGGCAGTGCCGACATCGATCCTCGACGTCAGCTTGCCCGTGGTCCCGGCAATGCCCGCGGCTTTCGACGCTTCGCCGATATCCATGTTGCCGAGCGTCACCAGGCCGACCAGCGTCGGCAACGGGCTACCGGCATCGATCCGCGCCGTCGAACTGACGGACCCGCCGAAAACCACGCCCGAGAAATCGTTGACCTTGAGCAGACCGTTTTCGAGGCCGGCCAGAAGCTTGGCACCCTCCAGATTGTACTCGTGATAGGAAATCCGGGGCGACGTCAGGGTGATGTCCGCGTCCGCGGCCTTGAGCCCCGAAAGATCGATCGGCGTCGTCGGCCAGCGTTCGGAAATCGTCGCGATCAGATGTTTCAGATCGATCCGGCCGCCCTCGGGCACGACGAAGCGTGCCGGCATAACGCGGGCCGGCGCAGGCGTCAGCGCGGCCGATTTCTGGGCCGGTAGGAACGGATCGACAACAACATTCCCCGTTGCCAGTGTCGCCGACACCTTGGGGCGCTCGCCGGCGAGCCGGACGGTGCCGTCACCGTTCAACTTCACCGCGCCGATGGCCGCCGCCAGCTGTGAGAACGTGAACGCATCTAGGCCGCCTTGAACCTTGGTCGAAAGATCGAGACCGCCGATATCGCCCGCTGGACGGTAGGCCATGCCGAGCTTTCTGAGCAGCGACGCCGTATCGCCGTGCCGGAACCGGAGCCCCAGGTCGAACATCTTCGCGGGATCAAGCAGCTTCAGATTACCGTCCGCCTCCAGCGTCGCCGCCATCGCCTTGATCGTGGAATTCAGTGACGGCTGCAAGAGGTCGCCGTTTACGTTCGTTGCGACCTCGACCTTGCCGATGGATTTCGCCGGGATCGGCAGCTCCGTCTCCGCGAAGGTCGCAAGCTTCGACGGGTCGCGTATCTCCGCGCGCAGCGAAAGCCCTTTTGCCGTCGGCGTCCGATCAAGCCCGAGAAGCGAGCCTGCGACCGAAACCCCGGTCGACAGCACGTCCGCGATCGCGAACTTGCGGATCGTCAGATCGCCCTGCACCAGCGAGATATCCGCAGAAACATCGCGGACCGGCACGCCCTGGGTCTTCAAAAGGCCGACATTGGCGCGCAGGTTGGCATCGAAGGTGCCGAGTGGCCTGAGGCCGTCGAACATGCCCTCACCATCCGGGTCCGGGAGCGCCGTCTTCTTGCCGCCCGCGGTCTGGCCGTCACCGGCGGGCTTGGGTGCATCCCCTCCGGCGGCAGGCGCATCGGCGAGATATGCGTCGAGATCGAGCTGATCGACCACGATGGAAGCGCCGATGCCGATACGTTCGCGCAGCACGATGGTTGCGGCACCGTTGATGCTGGTCTTGTCAAAGGCGGCCCCCAGCTTGCGGACGGTGATGGTATCCGGCGTCGCGCCCGCATCGATATTCAGCGTCATTGCCCCCGGCTTGCCCGGCTTCAACGCCGAGGTATCGGCGCCGGCCCATTTCATCAGGGTTTGCGGTTCCGCAATGGTGCCTTGTACCTGGCCGTCGAACGCCGGTTTCCCGTCCCGTGCCGTGACGAAACCGAACGCCGCCATTTCACTGCCGCCGGGCCCCTTGAGTGACAACTGCGTGAGGTTCAACTCGCCGTTGGCCAGTTCGGCATTGAGAACCGCATTCGTGAACTTTCCACCCTGTATCGACACTTCGCCGATACGGAAAGCGACGGAAGCGGCAATACCGGCCGGCATGGCAAACGGTTCGGCTGCCGTTGCGGCACTCCCCGACGTCCCGGCCGCAGCTGCTTTTGAAGCCGATGCCCCGTCGGATTTCCCATTGGATTTCCCGGTGGGTTGCGCCGCGGCCTGTTCAGCCGCCAGCCAAGGATCGGCGTCGATCTTGTCGATCGTCATGCTGGCCGTGATTTTCGGCACGCCCGAGAAGTTGCCGCTGACCTTGCCCTTGCCCTTGGCACCACCGAAATCGAGCGCCAGATCGTCAAGGGCAAGCGACGCCGCGGACGCATCGAGAGCGCCGGAAAGCTTCAACGACTGGCTAAGCGGCGCCGGCAGCGTTGCCCCGTCCGCCAGCGCGCTGACGACCTTACCCACGTTCGCGCTCGTCAATTCGAGCGTGCCGCGGAAGCGCGGCTGCTCGTCGAGGCCTAGCACGGTCCCCGCCAGCCCCAGCTTGGCGCTTTCGCCCCCGATCATGATGTTGAGATCAAGGGGGAAGGTCCGACCACCGACAATTTCCCCGATCTCGGCATCGATACCGAGACGCAGACCCTTTGCCACCAGCGAGCCCCCGGCCCGGAACGGTCCCGACGTCAGCGAGGCTGCCGCCAGATTGATGTCGATGTCCTTGATTTCCTCGCGAACCTTGGAGCCCGCGTCCTGATAGGTAACCGCGCCGTCGACGATCTCGAAATTCCCGAGCGCGATGGCCGGCGCGGCGCTTGCGCTGTCCCCGCCGCCGTCAGACGGGACCGCATTTCCCGTGTCCTCGGGACTGGCTTTGGGCGGCGCGAATTCCCAGGTGGCGCGACCGTCGGCCAGTACTTCGAGGAAAATCTGCGGCTCGACGAGGCGCACCGTCTCGACACTGATGTTGCCGCCAAGAAGCGGCGCCAGCGCAATCCGCACTTCGACCGAGCGAAGCGACACGAGATCGGGCGATTCCGCGCCGTCGATACTGCCGAGGGACACTTTCTCGGCAACAAGGACGGGCGCCGGAAGCACTTTGAGATCGATGTCGCCGGCGATGATCAACTCGCGGCCGGTAAGCTTACGAACCTGCTCGGAAATTTCAGACTTGTAGGAGTTCCAGTCGATGACGTTCGGCACAACCAGTACCGCCACCAGCAACAAGCCGATGACACCGCCAATCGCCCAGAGAATTTTTTTCACGGAACAGTCTCCAGTGCCGGATTTATTCTTGCCGCTTCAAGGCGGCTTTGCTTCCAGACATCATCGTAACGGGTCATGGTGAAGCGGGCAATCGGCTGTACGTCACAGTGACGTGACGTACGCGTGCACCCTTACATCACCACAACGGCCCGAAAATCGTTGACGTTGGTATACGTCGGGCCGGTGACGAGAAGGTCACCGATATTGTCAAAAAGTGTGTAGGCGTCGTTGGTTTTCAAGGCTTCGGCGACACTTAATCCCGCCCCGGCCGCACGCGACGCGGTTGTCGGATCGACGAACGCACCTGCATTGTCTTCGGTGCCGTCGACGCCGTCGGTATCGCAGGCAACCGCATAAATACCCTCCGTCCCGCCGAGCGCCTCGGCGACACCAAGAAGATACTCCGTATTCCGCCCGCCGCGCCCGTTCCCGGTCATCGTCACCGTCGTCTCGCCGCCCGACAGGATCACGCAAGGCGCCTGCGCCGGGCCGTTGCCCGCCTTGCACTTGATCGCCAACTCGGCGTGCTCGCGGCCGATGTCGCTGGCCTCCCCTTCGATCCGGTCACCGAGGTCGACGACCGTAAACCCCGCCGAGCGCGCCACATCGGCGGCGGCCTCGATGCTCTTGTCCGGTTTGGCAGCAAAGATAAGCTCGTTACCCTCGAATACAGGATCGCCCTGTTTCGGTGTCTCCGCCGCCCCTGCCCTGAGGTGTCGCTCGACGCTTTCCGGCAACGCAAGGCCGTACTTTTCGACGACGCCCAGCGCGTCCGCAAAGGTCGTCGGATCGGGTACCGTGGGGCCGGAACCGATCACCGCCGGGTCATCGCCCGGGACATCGGATATCAGAATACTCAGCACCTGTGCCGGGTGCGCAGCGGCGGCCAGCCTACCGCCCTTGATTGCCGAGATATGCTTGCGGAGCGTGTTCATCTCACCGATATCGGCACCGCAACGCAAAAGCTGGCGGTTCACCTCCTGCTTCTCCTCGAACGAAATACCCTCGGCCGGGGCCGTGAGCAGCGCCGAGCCGCCACCGGAAATCAGGGCGAGCACAAGGTCATCCGCACCGGCGCCCTCAGCCAGTTCGAGGATACGCCGCGCCGCTTCGCGCCCCGCTTCGTCCGGAACCGGATGCGCAGCGGGCACGATTTCGACCCGCTCGCACGCCACTTCGTAGCCGTACCGCGTGACCACGAGACCGGAAAGCTCGGTGTCCGGCCATGCCGTCTCCACCGCACGCGCCATCGCCGCGGACGCCTTTCCGGCACCGAGCACGATGGCTCTGGCCGGCGCGGGCGGCAAAATCGCCGGCACGCGGACGGCCGGGTCGGCGGCGCGAATGGCAGCATCGGCAAGCTGCCGCAAAAGCTCTTTCGGATCAGGCATTAATTTCGGGTCCTATAGTCGGATGATCTTGCCCGGGTTCATGATATTCCCAGGGTCCAGGGCACGCTTGATATCTCGCATGACCGAGAGCGCCTCACCGTGTTCGGCTTCGAGGAACCCGATCTTGCCGTAGCCGACGCCGTGCTCGCCGGTGCAGGTGCCGTCCATGGCCAACGCGCGCATCACCATGCGTTCGTTGAGCGCCTCGGCGCGCGCCATTTCTTCCTTGTCGTCGGGGTCGACGACGATCACGAGATGGAAGTTGCCGTCACCGACATGACCGACGATCGGTGCGATCAGGCCGCTTTCGACGACGTCTTTCTTGGTCTCGAGGATGCATTCCGCGAGACGTGAGATCGGCACACAGACATCGGTCGCGATGCCCTTGGCGCCGGGGCGGAGCGCGATCCCCGCGTAATAGGCGTCATGGCGCGCCTGCCAGAGCTTCGAGCGGTCTTCCGCCTTGCTGGCCCATTTGAACTCGGCGGCGCCGAAATCCGCAGCAATGGCCTCAACCTGTTCGACCTGTTCGACAACCCCTTTCTCGGAACCGTGAAACTCGAAGAACAGTGTCGGCGCCACGGGATAATCGAGGTCCGAGTACTTGTTGCAGGCGTCCATCTGCACGTCGTCGAGCAATTCGATGCGTGCCACCGGGACACCGGACTGGATCGTCAGGATCACCGTATTGACCGCACTTTCCAGATCCGGGAACGAGCAGACGGCGGCCGACATGGCCTCCGGGATGCCGTAAAGACGGAGCGTCACTTCGGTGATGACGCCGAGCGTCCCCTCGGAACCGACAAAAAGCCGCGTCATGTCGTACCCGGCGGACGTCTTCTTGGAGCGCCTGGCGGTCCGGATCACGCGGCCGTCGGCAAGCACGACTTCGAGCGAAAGCACATTCTCGCGCATGGTCCCGTAGCGCACCGCATTGGTACCCGACGCCCGCGTCGCGGTCATCCCGCCAAGGGACGCGTCCGCGCCGGGGTCGATCGGAAAGAAAAGCCCGGTGTCGCGCAGGTACTCGTTCAACTGCTTTCGCGTCACGCCGGGCTGGACACGGCAATCCAGATCCTCGGCATTCACGGCGAGGACCTTATTCATCTGCGTCACGTCGACGGAGACACCGCCTTGCAACGCTGCCACATGCCCTTCGAGGGACGTCCCGGTACCGAACGGTATGACCGGCACACCGCGTTCCGCACAGGCACTGACGACACGCGATACCTCGTCCGTCGACTGGGCAAAAACCACGGCATCGGGCGGGATGCAGGGATGGAAGGATTCGTCCTTTCCATGCTGTTCGCGAACCGCGTCGGCCGTAGTGACACGGTCGCCGACGATCTGGCGTAACACGTTCAAGAGTTCGTCGTCGACCGGATGTGCTGAGGCTGTCGCCATCGGATATCCTCCCGTGCTGCAATGTAGGGTGCCGGGCGGGATTCCGCAAAGGCGGATATCATGCTAGCCTGCGGGTATGCTTTATCTGATCCTAGCCGTTGTCTGGCCGGTTGCCTTCGCCGGGCTCTATTTCGGATACCCGGTACTGTTTCCCGACAAGCCACCGCTCGACGAAGGGTGGATCTTTCTGATCGGGCTGCTCGGCATGGGCGCGTTCACCTTCGCCGGTGCACTGCGCATCCTGGGATTTCTCAGGAACGACCAGATCAAGCGCGAGAAGTCGCGCGCCGAAGCCGCCAATGATGAGTTGCGCTGACGCGCACGGGAACAAGTTGCGCTGACGCGCACGGGATCAAATTGCGCTGACGCGAACCGCGGTCGAATCAGGTCTTCTTGGCGTCGATCGCGTCCCGCAGGGTTTCCATGCGTTCGTCGATGCCACGCATCGCCGGGTGGATTTCCTTGACCTGTATCAGCACATCCAGCGCCTGGGCCTCGAGACCTTCCTGCTCATAGATCATCGCCAGACCGGACAACGCGCCGAAGTGCCTCGGCTCCAGCGACAGGGTCTTACGGATATCGTGAACCGACGTCTCGAAATCGCCGAGGTAGAAGGCAACGGTCGCCCTTTTGTTCCAGCCTTCGGCGAAATCCGGGGCCTCCCTGACGGCGCGCGAGAAGAACGCAAGCGCCTGCTTCAGCTGGCCCGCGTTCATGGAGACAACGCCCTGCGCAAACGGCACACTTGCCTCGCGATTGTCCGGCAGGCTCCAGATTCTCCAGATTTCACGTTCCGTGTCGGCGGCCTGTTCCGGGCTCGTGGCCTTGCCCAGTTCATCGAACAACGGCGGCAGCAAGGGGCTTTTCTGGTCCGCCGCGGCCACAGCCGGCGACACCAGCAAGGCAAACAGAAGTGCCCGAAACAGCAATCTCATAGCTTGCATATGGGTGTGGCCGGGCATGAAGCAAGAGAGCTTCATTTTCCAGCCACGGGCAGCTCGACGGTCACACGTGTGCCGATACCGGCCTCGCTCTCGATCGTCAGCGCGCCGCCGTGCGCCTCGACCAAGGATTTCACGATAGTCAGACCCAGCCCGGTGCCGGTCCCCGCGATGTGCGGGTCGGCCTGCGACTGGGAAAACGGATCGGTAATCGTCGCAAGCTGATCCGCCGCAATCCCGACACCGGTGTCGGCGATGCAGAACGAGAAGACGTCGCCATCGCAATGCGCCGAGATGGTGATGCCGCCGCCAGGCTTGGTGAACTTCACCGCATTTGACAGCAGGTTCAGGACAATCTGATACACCGATCTCTTATCGGCATGGATTAACGGCAAGTCGCTGGCGAAGTCCTGCTTGAGGCTGAGGTTTTTCTTGCGAAGCTGCGTTTCGACATTTCGAACGCCGTCGCTCAGAACATCCCGGAAGGAAAAGTTTTCCGGATTCATCTGCCGTTTCGACGCCTCGATCGCCGAGAAATCCAGGATATCGTTCACCAGATCGAGCATATGGCGGCCACTGCGATGGATGTCCTTGGCGTAGTCGAGATAGTTTTTGTCGCCGAGATTCCCGAAGTACTGCTCCTTCAGCATCTCGCTGAAACCGATAATGGCATTCAGCGGCGTACGGAATTCGTGGCTCATGGTCGCCAGGAATTCCGACTTGGCCCGGTTCGCCTGTTCCGACGCGATCAACGCATCGTTCAGGGCTTTCTGGTTATTCACGCGGTCCGTGATGTCGCGGCCGACGCCCCGGTAACCGATGAAGCGGCCCGCATTGTCGTACGTCGGGCGCGCACTGATCGAGAGGTACACCTTGGTCCCGTCGGGCTTGGTACGGGAGTGCTCGAAATCGCGGTACGGCAGTCGGTCCTGCATATTCTGGGTTATTGCCTGCATCGCGGATGGATCCGATTCCGGCGCCCCGGTGTCTTCACGCGTTTTGCCGAGCAGATGCTCGGGCGGCATTCCCGTCACCTCCTCGAACCGCGGCGAAAAGTACGTGTACCTCAGATACTCATCCGTTTCGAAGAACCAGTCGGAGCTGATATCCGCCCAGTCGGCGAGGCGACGCTGGGTATCGCGGAGCTCGGCGTTGCGTTGCATCAGCTGGAACAGCATTAACGGCAGCGCGACCGAGAATATCAGGCCGAACAGCAACAGCAGATTGCCGCTGGCCTTGGAAAATTCGCTGCCCGCCGCGCGGGTCGGCGCAATGGACACGCTCCATTCCCGGTTACGGACGTTGATCGTCCGCGACGTGGGATTGGCTAGGTGACTGCCGAGGTGGTTCTCGAAGATCAACGTGTCGCCGTCCGAAATGTGCAGGTCGTAATTCTCCAGACTGCCGGCGGGAAGCGCACGCTTGATCAGGCTCCCGGCGCGGAACACCACGTTGATGAAGCCTTTCAGCTGTCCCAGTTCGAATACTGGGAGGTAGATGACGAAGCCGTGTCCCCCTTGCGCAAGCTCGATCGGCGGCGTGACCTGGAGCTCCATCAGACGCTCGGCGTCTTCGAGCGGTTTCCTCGCGATCGGATGATTACGGACATCGAGGCCGATCGCGCCTTCGTTGCCCTCCAGCGGGTTGACCCATTTAATGACGCCGTCGGCGCCGAGCCAGTTGATCGCCTGGATATCCATGAAACGCTGCAACTTGGGGCGCACGATGGCGGCGAAGTCCTCCGGATCCTGCGACTTTGCATCGATCCATTCCTCACGGATCAACTGCGCCAGCACCAGCCGAACGTCGAGATGTGCCGCAAGATGCGCGGACACGAACTCGAGCTCTTCCTCGGTGTCGGAGATTTCCTGGAGCAGCTGGAACTGTTTGATCTCGTACCAGACATACGCCGTCGCCGACAACAACAGGACGAAAACCACCAGCGGCACGACAACGGCGTGCTGTATCAGCCTAGATATCCGGCCCTTCTCATCGAGACCGTCTGTCCCCGTCATATACTCCAACCTTTTTCAAGGATTCCCAGCGTATACGGCCCATTCATCCGTTTGGACTCGCGGACAACACAATGGTGTCATGAAAATTGGGGAAAGGCCATGCTACGTATAAAGGACGTATCGGCGAAGATTACACGTCAGGCAATCCGGCCGGGCGCGGCCCGCCCGTCGCCCAGTCGAGCAGTTCCACCGTGTGCAGCACCGGCGGCGCGTCCGTGCCCTGCATGGCCGATGAAATCTGCGTCATACAGCCGATATTGCCGGTTGCCACGCAGGCGGCCCCCAACTTCCGGATATTCTGTGCCTTGCGCGCGCCCAGTTCCGCCGCCCAGTCGGGCTGCATGATGTTGTAGGTTCCCGCCGATCCGCAGCAGAGGTGCGATTCAGCCGGTTCCGCGACCTCGAAACCGGCGCTTCGCAACAATTCGACCGGCTCCGACTTGAGCTTCTGGCCGTGCTGCATGGAACACGCCGAATGATAGGCGACTTTCGGTCGCGTATCGTCCGTCAGACCGTCCAGCCCAAGGGTCTTGAGCACTTCGCTGATATCGCGGGTCTTCCCGGAGATCGCCTGCGCCCGCGCCGCCCAGGCCGGATCGTTACGGAGCATCCAGCCGTAATCCTTGACCGTGGTGCCGCAGCCGGATGCATTGATGACGATGGCGTCGATGGTGCCATGGGTTTTCTCCGCCGCTTCCCACGCACCGATGTTGCGCCTGGCCGCCGCGTGGCCTTCTTCTTCCAGCCCCATGTGATGGACGAGCGCGCCGCAACAGCCGATGCCGTCGGCGATCACCACCTCGCAGCCGAGCCGGTTCAAAATGCGCACGGTCGCTTCGTTGATCGACGGCCTGAGTACCTGCTGCGCACACCCGGTCAGCAGCGCGACACGCATGCGGGTCTCGCCTTGTGGACGGTGAACCTGGGCGCGGTCCACTTCGCTCGGCCCGGCGACACTCACCGGCGCCAGTTCCAGCATGGCACGCAGACGGGCCGGCATGAGCGCCCGGAACGGCCGACCCAGCACCGCGCCCAACAGCGAAAGTCGGAACATCCCCGGGTAGGGCAGCACGCGCGCCAGCACCCAGCGCAACAGCCGGTCATGCACCGGGCGGGTATAGGTTTCCTGCACGAAGGTCCTGCCGTAATCGACCAGGTGCATATAATCGACACTCGCCGGACAGGTCGTCATGCAGGACAGGCACGACAGGCAGCGGTCGAGGTGTTTGGCCAGCTTCGGTGTTGCCGGTTTGCCGCTCTCGAACGCTTCCTTCATCAGGTAGATGCGGCCGCGCGGGCTGTCGAGTTCGTCGCCCTTCAGCACATAGGTCGGGCACGTCGCCGTGCAGAAGCCGCAGTGCACGCACTTCCTGAGGATGTCGTTCGCGGCCTCGATGTTCGGATCGGCCAGTTGCGCGATGGAAAAGTTGGTCTGCATATCCCGTTCCCGCTTATACCCCCGGATACATCCGGCCTGGGTTCAACACGCCCTCGGGGTCGAAGCCCTCCTTCACCTTTTTCGTGATCTCCGCTTCCGCGTCGGACTGCGGCTGCATCACCGGCACCTCGCCCCGGATGTCGGCCGGCGCGCGGACCAGCGTCGCGTGACCGCCGACCTTGGCGATGGCGGAGCGGATAACCTCGGCGCCGGCGTTGACCACGGGCTGGAGCGCCATCCAGATCTGGCCGCCGCCCCAATCGTAATAGACCTCGCCCTTGAGCGTTTCCAGAATGGCGAGTGCGATCCTGGACCCGTCCGCGGGCGGCACCGAAAGCCGCCAGATGTAGGGCACGTCATCGCGGCCGACGAACGGGCGCACGTCACGCACCTCGCGCCAGAAGATCCTGGAATTGGTGGTGTGCAGTTCTTCCAGCATGCCGAAATCCTTGATCTCGGCCTTCAGCGCCTGAGTCCTGTGTTCGACCGACGGGCCCGGCCCCTCGATGCGGAGCGCGGTGACACCGCCGCCGCTGCCCGACACATACTCGACCGACGATGACGCAGCGGCATGTGCCGGCAGATGCGCTGCACCCGAGACATCATGCGACGAGCCGAGGGCCTTGGACATGACCTTCATCGCGCCGTGATCGTAAATTCCGTCGGCACGCCAGCGCACCAGCAGGGTACGGATTTTCTCCGGCTGCGGCAGCACCTTGAGCGTTACCTGCGACATCACGGCGAGCGTACCGAAAGACCCCGCCATCAGTTTCGACAGATCGAACCCGGTGACGTTCTTGACCACGGTGCCGCCGGACTTGAACACCTCGCCGCGGCCCGACACGGCGTGGAACCCGAGAAGATGGTCGCGTGCGGCCCCTTCCTTGATGCGCCTCGGCCCGGCGAGGTTCGTCGCGACGACGCCGCCGATGGTGCCCTTGTCCACGCCCTTGCCCAGAAGCGGGCCGAGGTCTGGCGGCTCGAACGAAAGCTGCTGGCCTTTCTCGTCGAGCGCCGAGGACAGTTCGGCCATCGGCGTCCCTGCCCTGGCCGTCACGAATAGCTCTTCCGGCTCATAGGTCATGACGCCCGCGATGGCGCTCATGTCGAGCGTCGCCGACGTCTGCATCGGACGGCCGAAACTGCGCTTGGTGCCGCCGGCCGCCACTTCCATCGGCGTTTTTTCCGACACCGCCCATTTCACGGCTTCAAGCAGTTGATCGTCGGTTTCGGGCTTCAATGTATCGGACATGGTATCGGACATGGGGCAATCGGCGGACTGTGGTCAGAATCTCGGAATATCGGGGAACGGCAGCTTGCCGTGGTGAATGTGCATCTTGCCCAGTTCCGCGCAGCGGTGCAGTTCCGGATAGACCTTGCCGGGGTTCAGCAGGTGTCCGGGATCGAACGCGCACTTTACGCGCTGCTGCTGTTTCAGGTCGTCTTCGGTGAACATCGTACCCATCAGATCGCGCTTTTCGACGCCGATGCCGTGTTCACCCGAAAGCACGCCGCCGACCTCGACACAGAGCGTCAGGATATCGGCGCAAAGTTTCTCCGCACTTTCCAGCTCACCCGGCTGGTTGGCGTCGAACAGCACGAGCGGGTGCAGGTTGCCGTCACCGGCATGAAACACGTTGGCGACGCGAAGGCCGTGCTTGTCGGAAAGGCCCTGCATACGCTCCAGCACCTCGGCCAGTTTCTTGCGCGGGATCGTGCCGTCGACACAGATATAATCCGGAGAGATGCGCCCGATCGCAGGGAACGCGTTCTTGCGCCCGGACCAGAAACGCATGCGCTCGTCCTCGCTCTCGGAAATGCGGATGGTGCTGGCGTTACACGCCCGCGCGATGTCCTCGACCCGCTCGACGAGGTACGCGACCTCGGCCTCGGGCCCGTCCAGCTCGACGATCATCAGTCCCTCGACATCGAGCGGATAGCCCGCATGCACGAAGTCCTCGGTGGCGTGGATGGTCGGCTTGTCCATCAGCTCCATGCCGCCCGGAATGATACCCGCCGCGATCACGTCGGCGACACACTTGCCGGCATCGATCATGGTCGGGAATCCGATCAGCAGCGCACGCGCCACTTCGGGTTTCCTGAGGATTCGCACGGTGACCTCGGTAATGACGCCCAAAAGCCCCTCGGACCCGGTAATGACACCCAGCAGGTCGTAACCGCCGGCGTCGAGATGCTTGCCGCCGAAGCGCACGATCTCTCCCGACATCAGCACCATTTCGACACCGAGCACGTTGTTCGTTGTCAGCCCGTATTTCAGACAGTGCACGCCACCCGAGTTCTCCGCCACATTGCCGCCGATGGAACACGCGATCTGCGACGAGGGGTCGGGTGCGTAATAGAACCCCGCATGTTCGACCGCCTGCGTGATGCCCAGGTTGGTGACGCCCGGCTGGGTGACGACGCAGCGGTTTTCGAAATCGATGTCGAGAATTTTCTTGAACTTGCCGAGGCCCAGCGTGATCGCATCGGCAAGCGGCATGGCGCCGCCGGACAAGCCCGTTCCGGCCCCGCGCGGCACGATCTTCACGTTGTTGTCGTGACAGTATTTGAGGACTGCGGAAACCTGCTCGGTCGTTTCCGGCAGCACGACGATCAGCGGCAGCTGCTTGTAGGCCATCAACCCGTCGCAGTCGAAAGCGCGAAGTTCCTCTTCGGTGTCGATAACGCCTTCACCCGGCACGATCTCGCGCAGCGCCGCCGCCAGTTCGGCGCGGCGCGCAATAACGGTTTCGTCCGGTTTCGGCATCTCCACGGATCGATCTCCCCCGACGCTTTGCTGGTGTCTTATATGGGGGCTCAGTCTGCCACGTAAAACCCGTGGCGTCACCTTTGCTTGGATGATTCTTGGAGCGGAACCGGACGCTTTACGCGCGCCGACTCACGCTAAAAGCAGGCAAACGAAAACCGCGCCCATGGCAGCATGGGCGCGGCCAGAGGATCGTTCAGGCGCTGATCAGCCCTGGCGGGCTTTAAAGCGCGGATTGCGTTTGTTGATGACGTAGACCCGGCCACGGCGGCGCACGATACGGCAGCCTTTTTCACGCAGCTTGGCCGACTTCAACGAGTTTCTGATTTTCATAACCCGATCCCCGGCAAACAAATCACAGCGGAACAAATAAATAGCCCCCCAGACCACCCGGGAGACGAAAGCGGGCGGAACATACGGGGCGCACCGGGGGCTGTCAACGGGGAAAGCGCGTTTTTCGGGAGCCGTTTGGTGCCTTTTCACTGTCTTGCATCGCAACTTCCGGCCTCTATGCTGCCATATAACGCCCTGAAGTTGCCATAACGCCATCCGGAAGCGCTTTGATGTCCGAATCCCCGTCCGCGGAGACACCTGATACGCCCAATCCGGGCCACGAAGCCAAGAAGGCCGCAGACAACCTGCGCGGCATTCTCTGGATGCTGGCGTCCACCGTATGTCTGGCGTCGATGCACACCACCATCAGCTACGTATCCGATACAGTGCATCCGTTCGTCGTGGTGTTCTGCCGGTTGCTGTTCGCCCTGATCGTGGTCCTGCCGTTTTTCGTCAAACACGGGATTACGCCGTTAAAGACAAACCGCCTCGGCATGCTGATCCTCAGGGGCGTGCTGAATTTCTGTGCCATGCTGGCGTTTTTTACCGCGCTCAGCCTGTCGCCCATTGCCGATGTCACGGCGCTGTCGTTCTCGGCACCCCTGTTCGCCACGCTCCTTGCCGTCATTATCCTCAAGGAACGGCTCGGCTGGCGCCGGATCGCCGCCATCGTCACCGGATTTGCGGGTACGCTCGTCGTGCTGCGCCCCGGATTCGAGGAAATCAGCACCGGTTACTTCCTGGTGCTGACGGCCGCCATTTTCTGGGGCGCGTGCGTGATCATCATCAAGAACCTGTCGAGGACCGAGTCGTCCGTCACGATCACCACATATATGTCTCTGGTGATGGCGCCGCTTGCCCTGGTGCCGGCGCTGTTCGTCTGGTCGTGGCCGAGCTCGTTCGACCTGATGCTGCTGATTCTTCTGGGGCTGCTGGGCGGATGCGGGCAGCTTTGCGTGACGCAGTCGCTCAAATACGCCGAAACCCATGTCGCAATGCCGTTCGACTTCGTCCGGCTCTTATGGGTGTCGGTCACGGGCTACATGCTATTCGGCGAGGTGCCGGATGCCTTCGTCTGGGGCGGTGGCGCGCTGATCTTCGGCTCAACCGCCTACATCACGGTGCGCGAGCACCAGAAACGCAAGAAGATCGCCGCCGAGGCGGCCGGCGACGAGGTCATCCGCTAAGCTCGTCCAGCAGTTCGCGGGCACGCACCGAAATCCAGTCCATGAAATCGTCCGGATTGCGCTCGAGATAGGCATCCGCCAACTGGCGCCTGCGCCCCTCGGCGGCCGCCAGCCGCTCGACCGAGACCCAGCGGTTCCACTCCGTGACCACGCCCCAGCCGGGCTCGGCGAGGTTGGTGTTGGGCAGGCGGTAGTGATAGGTCGGCCGGGCCTTGATCAACGGATCGTCCAGTTTCGACCGCACCCGGTCCTCGTCGAGGTACGCGAACAGCGGCAGCATGTCGAGTTCGCGGTTACGGGTCGGATTGCCGGCGATGAAATCGTCGATCAGTTGCCCGAAACCGGGCGCGTAATCCGGATCGAGGATTCGGCGCACATAGTCCGCCGGGAACGGATCCACGTAGGGCAGCAGGCGGCGCAGTGGGTCGACCCGGATGCGGCGCCGGAGCAACGGCGACATCAGGACATATGCCTGCAGCACCGCCAGGATATCGGCGGCTTCGGCCGACGGCACCTCTGGATTGAGTTGCAGCCCGAAGGCATAGCTGAGGCCGTCGTCGGTTCCTTCCGCGCCAGCGTCCCTCAACGCATCGATCAGCCGGTCGAAGTCGTCCAGTGCGTCCAGCGGTGCCGGTGGCCCGACGATTTCCGTCGGCACGAAGCCGCTCGACAGGTCGCCAATAATTTCCTTGGCCTTTTTCTCGAAGTCTTCGTCACCGGATTTCGGGTGAACGATCTGCGCGTCGAGCTCGATCTCGAAATCGCCGATCGCCGTGCCTTCGACCTTTCGCACATGAGGCCCGGGCTGCGCGACGCTGCCGCCGAAGATGTCCTCGACAAGTTTCGCAGCCCGGTCCAGGTCGAGGCCGCCGAACTCGATCTCGACACCGATACGGCGCGGCTCTCCGTCCGCATTCTTGGTCTTCGGCGGTTGCCGTCGTTCCGTCATCTCCAAAATATAGGAATTGTCACCCGAACAAGAAAGGGCACCCCCGGGCGATTGATCCGGCCCGCCGAACCTGCAAATCTCTGCGGATGAACGAAATATCCACTCCGCTTGGCGATCAGCGCCACCTGTTCGACATGGAAGACGGCGTCGTTTTCCTGAATGCCGCATCCAAGTCCGCGCTCCTAAAGGCGTCCGTCGAGGCCGGCCGCATCGGTGCCGCCGCCAAGGGCCGACCATGGACGATCGACGAACCGGGCCGGTATGTACAGGCAGACGACATCCGCGACCGCTTCGCCAGCCTGATCGGTGCCACGGGAGACGATATCGCGATTCAGCCCGCTGCCAGCTACGGCGTCGCCACGGCGGCCAAGAATCTGACGCCGACACCGGGCAGCCGCATTCTCGTCCTCGAAGGACAGTTCCCGTCCAACGTCTACGCGTGGCAGCGCCTGGCCGAGCGCACCGGCGCGCATGTTTCGACCGTCGGATGGCCTGCGGACGGCGACTGGACCCGTGCCGTGATGGACATGATCGACACGGACATTTCAATTGCCGCATTGCCGCCGTGTCACTGGACGGATGGCTCGCTGGTTGACCTGACTGTGATCGGTCCGGCGCTGAAGGATGTGGGCGCAACGTTCCTGGTGGACGCCACGCAGTGGGTCGGCGCGATGCCGATCGACGTGCACGCCATCGGCGCGGACTTTCTGGTGTGTGCGGCCTACAAGTGGCTGCTCGGCCCTTACGGGCTTTCATTTATGTACGCGTCACCGAAGCATCAGGACGGCCTGCCGCTCGAAGACCACCTGTTCAACCACGGCGGCGTCGACAGCATCACCGGCGGACTGGGCTATCCGGAAGGCTTCACCAAGGGTGCCAGGCGCTACGATGCCGGCGAATACCTGAGCCTGATCACGCTGCCGATGATCCAGGTCGCGTTGAAGCAGCTTCAGGACTGGGGCCCGGCGCGGATCGCGGATGCGCTCACCCCGATCACGGCGCGCATCGCCTC
Organism: Rhodospirillales bacterium; assembly: GCA_965262415.1. Taxonomy (GTDB): domain Bacteria; phylum Pseudomonadota; class Alphaproteobacteria; order Rhodospirillales; family Casp-alpha2; genus UBA4479. Next base: position 2,111,898 of record OZ253533.1, read on the forward strand.
GGGCGCGGCTGACATGGGTCTCGAGATCGCACCGGAGCCGTTCCGCACCCCGCATATTCTTGGCCTGCGTCACCCGGCTGGCTTTCCCGCCGACATCACACAGCGTCTGGAAGCCGAGAACGTATACGTCAGTGCCCGTGGCGGTGCCGTCCGCGTCAGTCCGCACCTCTATAACAGCCTCGCCGAGGCCGACGAATTCCTCGTGCGAATCGGCAAACTGCTGAAAGATTGAAATCGGTCGGCCTTTAGACTTATTTAACCCTGATTTTCCACGGGCCGATCTCGAGAGTTGTATTTTATAAAGTAAAAACAATATGTTATAGTGGCATCGAATGTTTCGATCTTGTGACTTGGCTCACAGCCAAACCGTCAAGAACGGTCTACAAATAAACTCATCAAGGTTCGGGACGATTTGTTTCACCCGCGACCACGAACAGGCAAACCGTCGGCGACGGCGGGGCGCAAAGCCACCGGCCTCAACAACAATAAAAAGAGGCAGCGGAGCTACCGAAGGGAAAGGGATTTAGACAATGTGGATTTCCGACATCATCAGTTCAAAGCGCTGGTTTCTAGTCAGCCTCCTGATCACTCTCCTGGTGCCGGGTGCGGTGCTGGGGACCCTCAGCATGTACGCCGAGGACATGACGCAGGAAGAGGCTCTCGAAGTCGCATCCGTGGCGGTCAAGAACTACATCGACGAAAACCCGCCGCGTCAGGGCTGGCAGGCAACAAGCGTTTACATCAGCGAGGACCGGAACCTCATGATCGACGTACATGTGCCGCGGTTCGATCACGCCGAAGTCATCCGGACGCGCTCCGAACGCATCAAGTACTCGTACCTGAAGCTGGCCTGTCCGCCGGAAAACGCCTGGGTATACGAATGGCTCGACGCCGAAAACCGGATCTGGATCAACCTGCATCATCACGGCCGGTCCCTGCTGGCGGCACCGTGCCCGTCCAACAAGTCCAAGGGGTTCTTCTCCTGACGCCATCCCGGCCGGAACGTCCATCCTGTTGAAAGAGGCCCGTTCAGGGCCTCTTTTCCGTTGCGCACCGTGTTGCCTAACACGGGCGCTCTGCGCTTATATGTCGCACCCATGAACGGAGGACACAGATGCGCGCAATGGTATTCGAAACCGCGGACGGACCGGACGCCCTGAAAGCGGCGGACAAGCCCATGCCGGAACCCGGCCACGGCGAAGTCCTGGTCAGAATCGGCGCCACGTCCCTCAACTACCGCGATCTGCTGATCTCCAAGGGCGGCTACCGTAAACGCCAGAAACAGACTGACCTGGTGCCGCTGTCGGACGGCGCCGGCACCGTCGAGGCTGTCGGCCCCGGTGTCACGGAATTCGTGCCGGGCGACCGGGTGACGGCGTGCTTTTTCCTCGACTGGCCAGCCGGCACCGCGACCGAGCACGCGATGGAGAGCGATACAGGCCGCGCGGTCGACGGTATGCTCCAGGAATACCGCGTCATCCCGGTGACGGGTCTGGTCCGCACACCGGTCAACCTGAGCGATGCGGAAGCCGCGAGCCTGACCTGCGCCGGTCTCACCGCATGGTCGGCCATCGTGCGCCTGGGCCATGCGCAACCCGGCGATGCGATCCTCACCCAAGGCACGGGCGGCGTGTCGCTGTTCGCGCTGCAGTTCGCGAAAATGAACGGTTGCCGCGTCGCCGTCACCTCGTCGTCGGACGAGAAACTGGAACGCGCCGGGGCGCTGGGCGCCGATCACGGCATCAATTACGCTTCATCGCCGGAATGGGGGCAGCCTGCGCACGACTGGGCCGGCGGTGATGGCGTCGACAATGTGATCGAACTGGGCGGCACGGAAACCATGAAGCAGTCCCTGATCGCGGTCCGGCCGGGCGGTACGCTCAGCCTGATCGGCGTACTCTCGGGTGCGACCACCGGCAATGTGTTACTGCCGTTCATCATCAGCCGCGACGTCCGGCTCCAGGGTGTCACCGTCGGCCCCAAGGACGCCATGCAGCAGATGTGCAAGGCGATCGAAACCGCCGGCATGAAACCCGTCATCGACAGGGTGTTCCCGTTCGAGGACGCCGCCGAGGCCTACCGGCATCTCGCCTCGGGGCGGCATTTCGGCAAGGTCTGCATCTCGGTTTCCGGAGACTGACCCCGTGACCACGTCCGAGGGGTTCACACCCCGGCCCGTTCGCGGCGCCATTCTCATGATCCTCGCCGCCTCGCTGATCGCCGGCACATCCCTGTTTGCGAAAGTGCTTGGCAACGATCTTTTCGGGCCGCCGCTGCATCCGCTGCAAATCAGTGCCGGACGCTTCGCGTTTGCCTTCTCGGCATTGCTGATCATTGCGCCATTCCTGAAACTGCGGTTCGAGCGGACGCCGTGGCGTCTCCATTTTTTCCGCTCGCTCGCCGGGTGGCTCGGGGTCAGTTGCATGTTCGCCGCCGCCGCGCGCATGCCGCTGGCCGAAGCGACGGCGATCAGTTTCCTGAGCCCAATCGCCACAATGATGCTCGCGATCCCGCTGCTCGGCGAGAAAGTCGGCCCGGTGCGGTGGTCGGCCGCAGCGATTTCGCTTTTCGGTGCCCTGGTGCTGATCCGCCCCGGCATCGAAGCCATCCAGCTTGCCGCCCTACTCGCACTCGCATCCGCGATGCTGATGGGGCTCGAGGGCATTTTCATCAAACGCCTGAGCGGCATGGAACGCACCATTCGTATCCTGTTCGTGAACAACTTCTTCGGGATGTGCATCGCCGTCAGCGCGGCAACGTTCGTCTGGCAGACGCCAACAAGTAACCAGTGGATGCTGATGATCGGGCTCGGCCTTGTCATGGTGACGGGGCAGACTTGCTTCATTTCATCGATGAAGTGCGCGGACGCGAGTTACGTCATCCCGTTTTTCTATGCGACGTTGGTGTTCGCGGCGCTCTACGACTTCGGCCTGTTCGACGTGGTGCCGGCGCCATTGAGCCTGCTGGGTGCGGCGATCATCATCGCCGGGGCCCTTTTCCTCGGCTACCGGGAACGGCAATTGCAGCAGAGGAAAAGCTAGCGCGGCGGCGCGGCGGGAAACACCAAGCGCACTCTCAGACCCGGGCCGTTGTCGTCGAGCGTCAATGCCGCGCCGTGCAGCTTGGCGACGGCGGCGACAAGCGAGAGACCGAGACCACTGCCCGGCGTCGAACGGCTGCTCTCGAGGCGCACGAACCGGTTCAGCACACGCGCACGCTCCGCCTCCGGGATGCCCGGCCCGCTGTCCGAGACCTCGACGAAGGGCTGTGCGTCCGCCTTGCCCGCGCGGACATGAACGGTGCCGCCCTCGGGCGTGTACTTGAGCGCGTTGTCGAGCAGATTGACCACCGCCTGCGAAATCAGGTTCGGGTTGCCGCGCACGACGAGATCCCAGGCAATATCGGCTTCGAGGATAAGCCCCGCTTCTTCCGCTGCCGGTTCATACAGCTCGACCACATCGGCGATTCGCGCCGTCAGGTCCACCGTTTCCAGCTTCGAGCGGTCGAGCCCGGACTCGGCCTCGCCGATCAGCAACAGCGCATTGAAGGTCTTCAGCAGTTCGTCGGTTTCCGCCATGGTTTCGTTGAGCGCGTCGCGGTAGACCTCCTTGTCCTGTTCCGACATCAGCGTGACTTCGAGCCGCGCCCGCAACCTGTTCAGCGGCGAGCGTAGATCGTGCGCGATATTGTCGGTCACCTGCCTGAGGCCGGTCATCAGCGCTTCGATCCGGTCCAGCATGTCGTTGAGGTTCCGGGCCAGGCGGTCGAGCTCGTCGTCGGTGCCGCTGACCGGTACGCGGCGCGACATGTCGCCGTCCATGATCTCGCCCGCCGTCTTGTTGACGCTATCGACGCGGCTGAGCCAATGGCGCGCGATCATAAGCCCGCCGCCAAGACCCAGCACCAGGGCTAGAGCGCCGATCCAGATCATCGACTGGCGCATGCGCTGTTCGAGCCGCACCTGATCCTGCACGTCGTAGCCCACCAGCAAGTGAAAGCCGCCCGGCAGCACCAGATGCTGGGCATGCGCCCGGTGTTCCACCATGCGGCTGCCGATCGGACGCTGATAATCGAAATCGATCCACTCGCCGGGCTGGGTCGCGGCCGGCCATGAATTGAGGTTCCCGGCAATGGGGCGGCGGTTCGGATCCGTCAGCAGATAAAGACTGAGACGCTGGCCCTGTGATCTTTCCTGGATCACCTCGGTCAGGCCGAACAGGCCCGCCTGACGGTAGTGCTCTGCAAGACCGGTGATCTCGGCCTCGATGGTTTCTTCCGTCTGCTCGGCAACGAACACTGCCGTGTTCCAGTACAGGACCGCGAACAGCATGGTCACCAGGGCAACGGAGAGGACCGCGTAGCCGATGGCCATGCGGAACCAGGAGGTTCGAATCAGGCGGGCGCTAACCAGGCGCATGAAGGCGGTATCCGGCGCCGCGGACGGTTTCCAGAAGCTGGGTATCGAAGCCCTTGTCGATCTTGCCGCGCAAACGGCTGATATGGACATCGATGACGTTGGTCTGCGGGTCGAAGTGATAGTCCCAGACATTCTCCAGCAACATGGAGCGCGTCACGACCCGGCCCGCGTTTCGCATCAGATATTCGAGCAGTTTGAACTCACGCGGCTGCAGGTCGATCTTTTCACCGCCGCGCGTCACGTCGCGCGAAATAAGGTCCAGTTCCAGGTCGCCGCAGGTCAGCTTGGTCTGCGTCTCCGGCGCGCCCTTGCGGCGGCCAAGGGCCTCGACCCGCGCCAGCAATTCCGCCATCGCGAACGGCTTGACGAGATAGTCGTCACCGCCGGCCCTGAGACCGGCGACGCGGTCGTCGACCTTGCCGAGCGCGCTCAGGAACAGTACCGGCGTCGCTGACCCCTGCGCGCGCAACTGCTCGACCATCTGCAGCCCGTCCAGTTTCGGCATCATACGGTCGACAATCAGCACCTCATGCGCATCGGACGCGATGCCCAGTGCATCCTCGCCGTTGTCCGCAACATCGACCACGTGCCCCGCTTCGCCCAAAGCCTTGGCGATGAACGCCGCTGCATCCTTGTCGTCCTCGACAACCAGTATTCGCATCGTTTTATCCCACTGCTCTGTCATGTTTTTTAGTCCCTTCTCCACCGGGCCGCCAAGCCCGAAGGTGAAAAACGGTAATGGGCGGGGCCTGAGAACTGCAGACCGCCGCCCATCCGTCAGGGAGGAGAAATAGCGGGGCCGGCCACTAGGGGGAGACATGGCCGGCCCCTGGGGAGAGGCCGCCGGATCAGGCAGCCCCTACGGGGATCGCGATAAAGCGTTGTCCGCCATTCCTTTTGACCAGCGTCAGGACGGATTTGCGGCCCTGTTCGCGCGCCTGCGTCAGGCTCTGCGTCAGGTCATCCGGAGACGCGAGGTCCCTGCCGCCGGCCTTGGTCAGCACGTCACCCCGGCGCAGTCCCTTTTCAGCGGCCGGGCTGCCCGGCTTGACGCCGACCACGACGACACCGCGGGTTTCCTCGGGCATGCCCAGTTCACGGGCAATCTCCGGGTTCAGGGACTGGACGGCGAGACCGACCTTGTCTTCGACCGGATTGCCCGGTGCGTCGTTAGCAGCAACCTTCCGGCTTGTCGGCTGTTTACCGATCTCAACACCCAGTTCGCGCCGTTCGCCATCACGCCAGACGACGATCCGGCTGTCCCTGCCGGGTTCGATATCGGCGATCACGCGCGGCAGTTCGCGGAGTTCCTCGATCTTTTCGCCATCGACAGACAGGATCACGTCACCTGCCATCATACCCGCCTCGCTGGCCGGGCCGTCGGCGTTGACCTCGGCGACAAGCACGCCCTCGGTCGACTTCAGACCCAACCCGTCGGCGATATCATCGCTGAGCGGCTGAATGGAAACGCCCAGCCAGCCGCGCTCGACTGTGCCTTTGGCTTTCAGTTCGGAAACGATCTTCTCGGCGATCTCTGAGGGAATGGCGAAGCCGATGCCGACGTTGCCGCCGTTCGGCGAAAAGATCGCGGCGTTCACGCCGACAACGTTCCCGTTCACATCGAACGCCGGACCGCCCGAGTTGCCTCGGTTGATCTGCGCATCGATCTGCAGGAAGTCGTCGTACGGACCGGCACCGATGGTCCGGCCGCGCGCCGAAACGATCCCGATATTCACCGAGTGACCGAGGCCGAACGGATTGCCGACGGTCAGCACCCAGTCGCCGACCCGGACGTCATCCGATTTGCCAAATTTCACGAACGGCACCGGTTTGTCGACGTCGATCTTGAGCAACGCCAGGTCCGTCTTGTCGTCGACACCGACAAGGCGGGCCCTGGCTTCGGTGCCGTCCTTGAAGGTAACCATGATCTCGTCGGCGTTATGCACCACGTGCTCGTTGGTAACGATATGGCCGTCCGCGTCGATCACGAAGCCGGAACCCGCGCCGATCCGGCGTTGACCCTGATCGGGCGCGTCCGGGCGCCCGAAGCGCTGACCGCCCTGGCCTTCCGGCATGTTGAAGTAGCGTTCGAAAAACTCGCGCATGTTGCCGGGGACATTCTCCATCTGGCTCATCACGGGTTTTTCCGTTGAAGACACCTGAATGTTGACGACCGCCGGCGATACGCGCTCGACCAGGTCGGCGAAACTTGCCGGCATCGCGCGCTCGGCCGACTGCGCCGGGATGCCGTTCGACGGCGTCTTGGCCTGCAACGGCAGCGCGAATGCGCTGGCGGCGACAACTGCGGCCCCGAGGGTCGCGACGGCGACGCTGCGCGTGCGGCGTTTCGACCGGGCGGCGGGGGTTCCTTTTACCAGCATTTTTTGTGCTAACATTTCCTCTGATCCTTGAATCTGATTTGTGGCTTTACGCGCCACACACCGGCAAGGTAGGTAGGGTCACATTACGAGGGTATTTCCAGACCATTAAATCTCGTTCATGTTGCACGTATGACCGGCATCGAATTGACATTCGGCGCCACGACCATCGTCGTCGTGGCCGCTCTTGGCTTGCAGGGATGGACTGCGGCCCGGAGCTGGCGCACCGTCGGCGACAAAATGTCGATGGCCCTTTTCGTGGCGTCCCTGGCGCTCGGCGCGCGCGGATGTGCCGCTGCACTTGGCATCATGACCGCCGACATCATGGGCGAGGTGATCATCCTCGCGGTCTCCGGTGCACTACTTGCCGCCAGCTATTTCCAACGCCCGGCCGGCAACGACGTCGATCTGTTTGCCCGCGTGCTGCTCGACCGCTCGCCGAACCCGATCATGATCAAGAGCGCCACCGGCGAGTACGAATACGTCAACCCGGCGTTCGAACGGGAGTTCGGCGAAAAGGCTTCAGACATTATCGGCCTCAAGGCGGAGCAGATTTGGGAAGAAAACCTGAGCCTATTGGCGCTTGAATCGGACAAGCGCGTGGTCGCCACCGGCGCACCCGCCGTGCACAAGGTTGTCTTCAAGCTTGGTGACAACGATCCGCAGGACTGGCTTATCACCAAGTTCGCCATGCCGATGCCGGACGGTACACTGCGGATCGCAACCTACTATACGGAATTTACCGAGTCCGTTGCGCTCGAACGCCGCCTCGCGGAAAGCGAAGCCCGTATCCAGACCCTGCTCGATAACTCACCGACGCCCATATACTTCAAGGATCGGGATCTGCGCTTCGTCATGGTCAACCGGCGGTTCCTCGAGCTTTACGAGGTTGCGCCGGACGAGGTCATCGGCAAGACCTCGCTTGAGGTCCACAGGACCGAGGAAGCCAATGACTTCATGGCCCACGACCGCGAGGTGATGGACAAACGGACGCTCATCACCCGGGAAGAAATCATCAAGGGGGACACATACCTCACAAGCAAGTTCCCGGTGATCAACAGCGAAGGCGAGTTACTCGGCGTCGGCGGCATCGAAACCGATATCTCGGAGCGTGTGACCGTCGAACGCGCCTATCGCCAGGCCCGCGACGAAGCAGAAGCCGCCAACCGCTCGAAGTCCGCGTTTCTTGCCAACATGTCGCACGAACTGCGCACGCCACTGAATTCGATCATCGGTTTCTCTGACAGCCTCCTCGTCGGCACGCTTGGGGAGATCGAAAACCCGACGCACCGGGAGTATCTCTCGATCATCCGCGACGGCGGCGAGCACCTGTTGCATCTCATCAACGACATTCTCGACCTGTCGCGTATCGAAGCCGGCAAATTGACGCTCGAAGAGGAACCAAGTGATCTGAGGGCGATTTTCGCCGACTCGATCCGGCTCACCGCGGAACGCGCTGGCAGCGGGGGCATCTTCATCGACAACAAGGTGCCGCAGGGCCTGCCAAAGATCATGGCCGACCAGCGCCAGCTGCGTCAGGTTCTGATCAATCTGCTGTCCAATGCCATCAAGTTCACCGATCCCGGTGGCCGGATCACCGCATCCGCTTCGATCCTGGAGGACGGCGTTCTGCAAATCCGCGTCGCCGATACGGGCGTCGGGATCGATGCCGAAAACCTCAAGCTGGTGCAGCAACCTTTCGTCCAGGTGGCCGACGCCATGACGCGCAAACACAAAGGCTCCGGTCTCGGGCTCGCGATCGTGAAGTCCATCATCAACATGCATGGCGGCGAGTTCACGCTCGAGAGCGAACTGGGGGTCGGCACCACGGCGATCATCACGCTGCCCGCGGCCCGCGTACTGGCCGACGGGACCTGAGCGCCTTTCCCTTTTTTCGCAGAACCGAACGGCGATTCCCTTCGTACCAGAGGTATGAAAACCTTACCGCGCCTCTTTGCCGCATTCGCCGTCACTGCCAGCATGACGGCGGCCGTGCCTACGCCGTCGGCGGGCGAAGCCCCCGCGTTCGATCCGGTCGCGGCGTACGGGTCTGAAATCGTCTTCGACGTTTACCGCAAAAACGCGCCGATCGGACATCATACGGTCCGTTTCAGCCGGAACGGCGACACCCTGACCGCGGAGAGCCATTTTCGCATCCGGATCTCGGTGCTGGGCCTGCCGCTTTACACCTACGAGTACACATCGACGGACCGCTGGCGCGATGGCACGCTGCAAGAACTGTATGCACGCACTGACGACGATGGGGTGGTCAGCGAGGTCGTGGCGCAACGGCATGGCGGGGAACTGAAGGTCATCGCCGACACCGAACAAACGATCCTAGACGGCGATGTATTTCCGACCACGCACTGGAACCCTGCGGTAATCGGCACGTCACGCCTGCTGAATACGATCACCGGACAGGTCAATGCGGTCGACATGACGCTGATCGCCATGGATGATGTCGACGCCGGGGCGGAACGCCGCCGGGCGCGGCACTTCGCCTACACCGGCGAGCTTGAAACCGAAGTCTGGTATGACGCCGGCGGCCGCTGGGTGAAAATGAGATTCGACGGCAAGGACGGCGTGCCGATCGAGTACAGATGCGTCCGGTGCGGCAACCCGTTGCCGCTCAGCACGGGAACCGACGCTGGCGTAACGGAGGACACATTGTGATCAAGGGCTTCGACGATTATTGCGATTTTCTCGAAGGGCTGACCGCGGCGCGGGTCGCCGAACTCCCCGCGATGTGCGCACCCGACGTTCATTTCAAGGATCCGTTCAACGATGTCGTCGGCGCCGCGAAGATGCGAGAAATCTTCGACGACATGTTCGATCAAGTCCGCGATCTCGACTTCAAAATTCACCACCGCATGGACGACGGGGAGGCCTGCGTCATCGTCTGGACGCTATGCGGGCGCATCATGAACCGCGACTGGTCGGTCGACGGCGCCAGCAAGCTGCGCTTCGATGCGGAAGGAAAACTCGTCGAACACATCGATCACTGGGATGCGGCATCCGGTCTCTATGAGAAAATGCCGGTGATCGGCTGGTTCGCAAGGCGTCTTCGAAATCGTCTGGAAGCGGCCTCCTGAACCGAGACCGCCGCCCCGTCATCCGGGGCCGTGCAACATGATGTGCTTCTTGATCAGATCGGCGAGGTTCCTGGAGCCCATCTTCTCCATGACCTTGGCCCGGTGCACCTCGACTGTGCGCTGGGAGATATCGAGCTCGTAGGCGATCTGTTTGTTCATGGCGCCGTCGACGACCAGCTTGTAGACGTCAACCTCGCGCGGCGTGAGAGACTCATAGTCGGCACGCGCCTGCGCGCTTTCCTCGGCACTTACGACCTGCTGGCGGCGATGGTCCAGCGCGCGTTCGACGCTGGCAAGAAGGGCCTGGTTGTCGATCGGTTTTTCGTGGAAATCGAAGGCGCCTTGCTTCATCGCCTGGATCGCCATCGGCACGTCGCCGTGCGCCGTCGCCAGAATGATCGGCACCGTGACGCCGTCGGCGTTCAGCTTCTCCAGCAATTCCAGCCCCGTCATGCGCGGCATGCGGACATCGAGCAGAAGGCAGCCGGCCGTCTCGCGATCGAATGCGTCAAGGAACTGGTGCGCACCGACATGGCTTTCCCAGGACAGATCGACTGAGTCCAGCAGGTCCTGGAAAAGCTCACGGTTTGCCGCGTTGTCGTCGATGATGTGCACAATAAAATCGCTCGTCATAGGAACCTGCCCAACCTTTGATTCAGGATATCGGAAACTGCTTCGATGAATTCGTCGACCTTGATCGGTTTGGCGAAGAAACGGTCGACGCCGGCCTCTTCGCACTTGGTCCGGGTATCCTCCTGCACATTGCCGGTCAACGCGAAGACGGGAATCCCGCTGATCGTCGACACCGAGCGGATATAGCGCGTCGCGTCAATCCCGTTCATGCCGCCGCCGGCCAGGTTGATATCCATGATGATCAGGTCGGGTAGCTGCTCCAGCGCCACCGCTATCCCCTCTTCCGCGGACGGCGCCGACAGCATCTGCACATCGGTGTAGTCGGTGAGGATGTCTTCCATCAGGCTCACGTTGGATTCGATATCTTCGATGTAAAGGACGACGCCCTGCGGCCGTTCCTCGAGCTCGACAGGCGTCAACTTGAGGACCATATCCGAACAGACCGGTTTTTCCGTCAACGGCAGATCAATCCAGAACGACGACCCCTTGCCTTCTTCCGACTCGAAATCGAGCACGCCTTCCATGCCGTGAATCAGCAGCCGCGTCAGCACGAGTCCGACACCCGAGCCCTCGATCCCGGTTTCCTCGCGGCCGAGCCGGGAGAACGGACGGAACAGCTCGTGCTGGCGGCTGTCCGGTATGCCCATGCCGGTATCGCCGACGATGATCCGGACCCACTCGTTCTTGAACGTTTTCACCTCGATCCAGACGGTGCCGCCATCGACGTTGTACTTGCAGGCGTTGTTCAACAGGTTGATCAGGCACTGCTTGGCACGCAGAAAATCGCATTTCGCGCCGGGCAGGTCCAAGTCCGGATCGGTGCGGTCCTCGAACGTCAGGCCCTGCTGGGCAATCAGCGGCTTGATCATTTCCAGGCTCTCGCCCACCAGAACCTCAACCTCCACCGTTTCGATGTTGAGATCCAGGTGACCGGTTTCGATCTTCGACAGGTCGAGCACGTCGTTGATCAGGCTGAGCAGATGCCGCCCGCCTTTCAGGATGTGATTGACCTGTTTCGACTGACGCTCGCTCAGTTCTTCCTTCTTGCTGTCCAGCAAAAGCTGCGCAAACCCGATGATCGAATTCAGCGGCGTACGCAGCTCGTGGCTCATCTGCGTGAGGAACCGGCTCTTCTGCGTGCTGCCCATCTCGGCGATGGTCTTGGCGTGCTCCAGTTCCGCCGTACGCTGTTTCACCAGCGCGTCCAGGTCCCGGTTCACGTCCTGCAGATGGTCGACCTCATCCTGGGCCGTGCCGAGGATGTCGTTGATCAGCCCGGCCAGGGCCTTGAGCTCCGGATCCCCGTCGCCGAGCGCAACGCGTCCCCGTTTCGACTGCTCTCGCGCAATGCGCAGCTCACCGATCAGCGCGGCAAGCGCGCCGCGCAGGCTCGGTTCGAGCGGAGCATGATCGGCGGCGTTGCTCATGGCGTCCGTATGTCTCCCGGATGAAGGACCGCGGCGGCCCCGGGGCCGCCGTTAAAACCGAATCGCCCCATCTTAACAAGGTTAAGCGCGCGGGCAACGATTCGTCGCTAAAGCGTTGATATTATTTTCTTATTCACGGTTAACCGAAACTTTACGGGACTCACTCAAGGATGTGGAAGTTTCGTGCTACAACAAAGGGGGAAGAGATGCGACGCGACCGATCCAGCAAGGCGAACCGGATTTCGCAACTGCTGAGCATTGCCGAGACCTCCGACAACGACGAGGCTATCGCCGCATTCCTGCTCGCCAAGCGCCTGATGGCGAAGAACGGCATGACCTTCACCACGCAATTGCTGCCGGCGGACGAATGGCCGCACCTGCAGGACGACACCGCGTACGAGCGGCTGAGCAAGGTGCTGAGCCTCACCGATTCCGACAAGGAGGGCGAGAGCATCGCCGCGTTCCTGATGTCGATCCGCCTCATGAAGCGGGTCGGGCTCGCGTTCAACGATATCCTCGCCGACGGCCCGCGCGCCGAACAGGACGATGACCTCCGGCTCTACCGTTCGATCGAGATCGAGATGATGTCGCTCAAGAACCGGCTCAACCGCCTGCAGGGCAAGGTCGCCCACCAGGACGGCGAACTGAAGCGCTACCGTGCGGCCTTCAACGAACTGATGGAAGCGAGCTGGACGCTCCACCGCCACACCGACGCCGAAGGGCAGCCGGTTTATAACTGAATTTCGGATTTACGTCTGAAACGCAAAAACCCAGGCTTTAGGCCTGGGTTTTCGGTGGTGGGCACGCCCGCGCGCGTAGCGCGCTCTCGTAAATATTTGTCGTGCCCAAGCAAAAAACCCCGGGTCATCCCCGGGGGTTTTTCATGGTGGGCACGACTGGGATTGAACCAGCGACCCCTACGACTTCAACGAGCAATCTAGCCAACTCTTTGCAAGTTGACGTTGTTTCTTTAAAATCAGGTGGTCAAAAACAAACATCTAAACGGGGGTGCGCAGTGCGCAAGGTCTTAATTCTCGCTCTGTGCTTTGGGTTCGTTGCTTCCTGCGGGGGCAGGGCCGCAAACCCCGTATCTGAATACCAATACGGCGATGAGAAAAAATCTTGCGAGCGGCTTCGCGCAGAGATTTCAAATATTAATGCGGAAATCGCGGCCTTGCTGCCAGAAACCGAAAAAACAGGCGAAAACGTCGCACTAGGGGTTGCCGGGGTTTTTCTCTTGGTCCCATGGTTTTTCATGGATTTTACCGAAGCTGAACAGATCGAAGTTAACGCTCTAAGAAGACGTCACAACAATTTGGTCGCAATCTCTGCTGAGAAAGAATGTGGATTTGATGACAAGGTAATCCCTCCGTTCGCCCCGGAAGAAAAGAACCCCGATCCGGATAAAAAACCATTGGCATGAAACTGTATCCCGTCGAGAAATGCGGGAAACCGCGCAATTTATCCGGCCATTGATGCCCGCAGGTGCCTCTTAAACATTTAGTGCCAGTTTATACTGTCGCCGAAAGCCCCCGGCATTTTCCGAAGATTTTTCAAAGTGGGCGTGCTCAGGTGAATATTTGCGACGCCAAAACAAAAACCCAGGCTTTAGGCCTGGGTTTTCGGTGGTGGGCACGACTGGGATTGAACCAGTGACCCCTACGATGTCAACGTAGTGCTCTCCCGCTGAGCTACGCGCCCTGATAACCGGCAAATTGCCGTTTCAGAAGGGCGGTTATAGTGATTTCAGCGATGTTTGCAAGTCGCCTCGTCAAAGATTTTGATCGTCCCTTGCCAGCTTATGGCCGGGGCGGTTTAATTACAGGTGATTCCCGGCCCGCATCGCCCGTCGGCGGCGCCCGTGGCGCCGGTTACAGCGGCAAGAACAGCCTGAAGGCCTGAACCGGACCCAAAGAGCCCAGCAGACACATGACCGACGACGACCTGCAGCCAAGCCATATCGAGGACGACCTGACGCCCGGTTTCGACATCCTGAGGCCGGAACGCCTGACGTCACCGGTGGTGTTCGCGTCGCCGCATTCGGGCCGGCGCTATCCGCTCGGATTTCTGGAAGTCTCGAAACTCGACCGCAAGGCCATCCGCCGCTCCGAAGACGCCTTCGTCGACGAACTGTTCGCCTCCGCCACGGACTTCGGCGCGCCGCTGCTGCGCGCGCACTTTCCGCGCGCCTACGTGGACGTGAACCGCGAGCCTTACGAGCTCGACCCCGACATGTTCCATGCCCCGCTGCCGGGCTGGGTCAACACCACGTCACCGCGCGTCGGCGCGGGCCTCGGCACGGTCGCCAAGATCGTCGCCGGCGGCGCCGAGATCTATGCCGACACGCTCGATTTCGAAGAAGCGGTCAAGCGCATCGAAACCCATTACAAGCCCTATCACGCCGCGTTGCAGGGCCTGATCGACGACGCGCTGGAGGCTTTCGGGCGCTGCCTGATCGTCGACTGTCATTCCATGCCGTCGATGGCGCTGCCGAGCGCCAACACCAGCTTCGGCAACCCGGATATCGTGCTGGGCGACTGCCACGGCTCGTCGTGCGTGCGTGACATCACGCACATCGCCGAGCGCACGCTGCGCGACATGGGCCTTTCGGTGCAGCGGAACAAGCCCTATGCCGGCGGCTTCACCACGCGCCACTACGCACGTCACCATGCCGGCGTGCAGACCCTGCAGATCGAGATCAACCGCGCGCTCTACATGGACGAAGTGAACATCCGGCGCCTGCCCGAATTCGACCGGCTGGCGGAACGGATGCGGATCCTGATCGCCCGCCTCAGCGACCTGGCGCCCGACGTGCTGGCGCCGCCGCTGGCGGCCGAATAAGCGGCATAAGATCATGAACGACGCGCCCGAGGTGCTGATCCGGGCCCGCAGCGACGCCGACATGGCGCGAATTACCGCGATTTACACCCATCATGTCCTGCACGGCGCGTCGAGCTGGGAACTGACCCCGCCCGACGAAGCCGAGATGACCAGGCGCGCGCATGCGCTGGAGGACGGCGGCTATCCCTATCTGGTGGCCGAAGTTGACGGCTGCGTCGCCGGCTATGCCTATGCCGGCGCCTACCGGCCCCGGCCCGCCTACCGGAACACGGTGGAAAATTCGATCTATATCGACGACGCGGTCCGGCGCGGCGGCATCGGCCGCAAACTGCTGGCGGCACTGATCGACATCTGTACCGAGCTTGGATTCCGGCAGATGATCGCCATCGTCGGCGACGCGTCCAACCGGCAGTCCATAGATTTTCATGAGAAAATGGGCTTCACCCACGTCGGGCACGTGAAGAACATCGGCTACAAGTTCGACCGCTGGATGGACCAGATCATCATGCAGATGCCGCTCGGCTCTGGTGCCGACACCCCGCCCGACCGCGACTAGGCAATTCCACACGCACGAAGTGCACTTATTGCATTGCAATACGAATCCCATTACTGCAACGCAAAAAAAGGGCCGCGCCTACGGCACGGCCCGAGTATTTGGGAGGAAACATCCAAGTTTGCAGCAGCTTATTGAGAAAGTGAATTCATCAACTCGTTGCTGCAATGCACAAATTAAAGGCTTTTCTCGCAGTTGCAAACAAAAAAGTCATTTTTTTTCAAATTAGGTAATTCTTGCCGCCGAACGTGACGTTTTTGCCACGTTCCTTTGCCCTCCATTCCCCAGCCAAAAACGCGCCGCCGTTAACAGTTCTTTGATTTTATTCGAGGAATCTTGGTTAACGCGGCAAAGCGCCGTTGGCACCGCGTTTGCTTCTACAGGGGTGGGAAAAGGAGCGGGACGTTGCGGAACAACCGGGAATTACGTTCTTGGATCATCATATTCGGCACCACCATCGGCATGGCGGTGCTGATGCTGGCGACGGCCAGCGTCGCCTTGTCCGATCTCAGGGTCTCGGAAAACGAGGAAGAGCGCGCGTTTGCGGTGTGCGAGCGCGCCACCGAACGGTGGGAGCGAATCTCCGACGTGCCCGACAAGCTGCTGACCGCGATCTCGCTCGCCGAATCCGGCCGCTGGTCGAAAAAGGCGGGGCGCGTCCGCGCCTGGCCGTGGACGGTGACGTCCGGCGGACCCGGCAACTATTACGCCTCCAAGGCGGAAGCCATGGCTGAGGTGCGGCGCCTGCAGGCCGCCGGTGTCGAGAACATCGACGTCGGCTGCATGCAGGTGAACCTGCATTTTCACGGCCATAACTTCGACAGCGCCGCCGAGGCGATGGACCCCGACATCAACGCCGCCTATGCCGCCGAATTCCTGACGCTGCTCCGCGATTCCGCGACATCCTGGGCCGAAGCCGCCGGCTACTACCACTCGCGCACCCCGGAACGGACCGCCTATTATCGGGGCAAGGTGGAGAAATTCTGGGCCGGTCTGACCGATGGCCAGCCTGACGACACAGCCGGCAAAACGCAGCTCGCCGGGCGCACGCCGGAAACGGAAACGCCCGAGGTTTATACGATCACGCCCATCGACCGGAACCGCACCGCGGCGCTCAACGCGCGCTTTTCAAAGCTGAAGACGGCGGCACGTAAGCTGCGCGACGATCTCGACCCGGACCTGCGCCGCAAGAAGCAGCTTGAAGCCTGGAGGACGGCGCGCGGCCGTGCCGAGCAGCTGGCGCACCTGCTCACGGTGCGAAAGGCCGAACTGGCCGCGAAACGCGAGCGGGAACTGGAAAATGCCTTCAAGACCGACCGCGCATCCCGCTTTGCCGAAAATCGCCGCAGCCAACTGGCGCAATGGCGCCAACGCGTCTCGTCCGGCGTCTTGCCGATCCAAAACTGAGCCTATCACGTCTCATGCTTCGAGACGCTTCGCTCCTCAGTATGAGGAAGAGGGCCTCAGAAAGACCGGGGCATGCCGAGCACGTGCTCGGCGATGTAGGACAGGATGAGATTGGCCGAGATCGGCGCCGTCCGGTAAAGCCGTGTTTCACGGAACTTCCGCTCGATATCGTATTCCTCGGCGAAGGCAAAGCCGCCATAGGTCTGCATGCAGGTGTCCGCCGCGTGCCATGACGCATCGGCCGCCAGAAGCTTGGCCATGTTGGCCTCCGCGCCGCAGGGCACGCCCGCGTCGAACAGGTCGGCCGCCTTGGCCGACATCAGCGCAGCCGCCTCGGTTTCCGCATAGCACTGCGCGATCGGGAACTGGATGCCCTGGTTCTGGCCGATCGGCCGGTCGAACACGACGCGCTCCTTGGCATATGTGCTGGATTTCTCGATGAACCAGCGCGCGTCGCCGATGCATTCGTGCGCGATCAGGATACGTTCCGCGTTCATGCCGTCGAGGATGTAGCGAAAGCCCTTGCCTTCCTCGCCGATCAGGCTGTCGGCGGGGATGCGCATGTCGTCGAAGAACACCTCGGTCGTGTTGTGGTTGAGCATGGCGCGGATCGGCTTGATCTCGAGCCCGTTGCCCAGCGTTTCGCGCATGTCGACGAGGAAGATCGACATCCCGTCGTGTGGTTTCTTGCCGGCGTCGCGCGGCGCCGTGCGTGCGAGCAGCAGCATCAGGTCGGAATGTTCGGCGCGCGACGTCCAAACCTTCTGGCCGTTGATCACGTACTGATCGCCGTCCTTAACCGCCGTGGTGCGGATGCGCGACGTATCGGTGCCGCTGGTCGGCTCGGTCACGCCGAAGGCCTGCAGTCTGAGCGACCCGTCCGCGATACCCGGCAGGTAGGCCTGCTTCTGTTCCTCGGAGCCGTGCCGCAAGAGCGCACCCATGATGTACATCTGTGCGTGGCACGCGGCCCCGTTGCCGCCGGAGCGGTGCACGGTTTCGAGGATCGTCGCGGCTTCGCGGATACCGAGGCCGGAACCGCCGTATTCTTCAGGGATAAGGCAGCCGAGATACCCGGCGTCCGTCAGCGCTTTTACGAAGGCGGTCGGATAGCCGCGTTCGCGGTCCAGCTCACGCCAGTATTCACCCGGAAAGTCCTGGCACAGTTTCGTGACACTTTCGCGGATCGCTTGTAATTCGTCGTCGGAGGTCTGATCTTTCATGGAACCGGTTTACACCACAGTTTCGGATTTAGAAACTGCACATGGGCATTCACGCGCCGTCGGGCAACGGGACATTCAACGGGGAGAGAAACAAGATGAAACTCTATGACGCGCCGATATCCGGCAATTGCCACAAGGTACGGCTGATGCTGTCGATCCTCGGCATCGACTACGAGAAAGTACCGGTGAGCCTGCCGGACGGTGAACAGAAGAAACCTGAATACATGGCCATTCACCCGCTCGGCAAGGTGCCCGCCATCGACGACGACGGCGTGCAGGTCTGGGACAGCCAGGCGATCCTGGTCTATCTCGCCACCAAGTACGGGAGTTCGGACTGGTATCCGGACGATTCCGAGGGCCGCGCCGAGGTGCATTCGTGGCTTTCCGTCGCCGCCAATGAAATGTTCAACGGCCCGGCCATCGCTCGGGCCATGGTCATCTTCAACCGCGAGGGCGATCAGGAAAAGGTGCGCAAGGCCGGCGAAGCGACGTTGGCCGTGGTGAATAAATGGCTCGAGACCCGCGACTGGCTCGCCTGCGGGCGGCCGACGATCGCCGACATCGCCGTTTATCCCTATGCCGCGCTGGCGTGGGAAGGCCACGTCGACATGTCGGCCTATCCGGCGATGAATGCGTGGATCAAGCGGGTCGAGGCGCTGCCGGGCTACGAGGGCATGAAGAACATGCCGAGGCCTGAGTGACCCACTTCGTCATTCCCGCGACGGCGGGAATCCAAAGGCTCGGGCCCCCGCTTTCGCGGGGATGACGGGACCTCGCCCGTTCAGTCCTTCAACCGGTAACCGGTGCGGAAGATCCAGGCGATCAGGCCGAGGCAGATGCCGAGGAACACCATCGACATGACGAAGCTGGCGATGACCGGCACGTCACCCGAGCCGTAGAAACTCCAGCGGAAGCCCGAGACCAGATAGACCACCGGGTTCAGGAGGCTGATCTTCTGCCAGAGCGGCGGCAGCATATCGATGGAATAAAACGTACCGCCGAGGAACGTCAGCGGCGTGATCACCAGCAACGGTACGATCTGCAGCTTCTCGAAGCCGTCGGCCCAGATGCCGATGATGAAGCCCAGCAGCGAGAACGTGATCGACGTCAGGATCAGGAAGCCCGCCATGACGAACGGGTGCTCGACGTGCAGCGGCACGAAGAACCCGGCGGTCGCCAGGATGATCGTCCCCAGAATGACCGACTTGGTCGCCGCGGCACCGGCATAGCCGATGACGATTTCCAGATAGGACACCGGCGCAGACAGGATCTCGTAGATCGTGCCGGAAAACCGCGGGAAGTAGATGCCGAACGACGCGTTCGACACGCTCTGCGTCAACAGGCTGAGCATGATCAGACCCGGCACGATGAAGGACCCGTAGCTGACGCCATCCACTTCGGTAATGCGGGACCCGATGGCCGCACCGAAGACGATGAAGTAGAGGCACGTGGAGAGCACCGGCGAGACGATGCTCTGCATCAGCGTGCGCCCGGTGCGCGCCATTTCGAACTTGTAGATGGCGAGGATGCCCCGGACGTTCATTCGTCGTCCTCCGCTTCTTCACGCACGAGGTTGACGAAGATGTCCTCCAGCGAGCGTTCCTGCGTTTCGATGTCGTTGAACCGGATTTTGGCATCATTCAGATCGGCGAGCAGGCCGGTGATCCCCGTCCGCCCCGCCGCCGTGTCATATGTGTAAACCAGCGCTTCCTTGTTGTCGGACAGTTCGAGCCCGTGCTTCGAGAGCTTCTCGGGTAACTTGTCGAGCTTTTCATGCAGATGGATGGTCAGCTGCTTCTCGCCGAGCTTCCGCATCAGCGTGTTCTTTTCCTCGACGAGGATGATCTCGCCCTTGCGGATGACGCCGACGCGGTCGGCCATCATTTCCGCTTCCTCGATGTAGTGCGTGGTCAGGATGATGGTGACGCCGTTCTGCTGCAGGCCACGCACCACGTTCCACATGTCCTTGCGCAGTTCCACGTCAACGCCCGCGGTCGGCTCGTCGAGGAACAGGACCGACGGTTCGTGCGACAGCGCCTTGGCGATCAGCACGCGGCGCTTCATGCCGCCCGAGAGCGTCATGATCTTGCTGTCCTTCTTGTCCCAGAGCGAGAGCTGTTTGAGGATTTTCTCGATGTGCGCCGGGTCGGGCGCCTTGCCGAACAGGCCGCGCGAAAAACTGACGGTGGCCCATACGGTTTCGAACGCGTCGGTCGTCAGCTCCTGCGGCACAAGACCGATCATCGAGCGTGTTTCGCGGTAGTTGCGGACGATATCGTGACCGGCGACGGCGACGGAACCTTCGGTCGCGTTGACGATACCGCAGACGATGCTGATCAGTGTCGTCTTGCCGGCACCGTTCGGCCCCAGCAGCGCGAAGATCTCGCCACGGTCGATATCAAGGTTGATGTCCTTCAGGGCCTGAAAGCCGCCCTTGTAGGATTTCTGGAGATTCTTGATCTGAATGACCGGTTGCATGGCCGCTTAAGTAATCCCGCCAGCCCCGGATGGAAACCCCCGAGCACAATTTTCACAATTCTTGTGCCGGGGCGGCGCTATCCCCAAAGCTCAGGTTCGGGCGGATGGATCAGTCCGTCCGTGAAGTCGAGACCCGGTTTGCGGTCTTCCTTGAGCAGCAACGGCCCGTCCAGATCGACGATCTTCGCGCCCTGCGCCACCAGCTGCGCCGGCGCCATGGCGAGCGACGTCCCGACCATGCAGCCGACCATGATGCCAAACCCCATGGCCTCCGCTTTTTCTTTCAGCGCCAACGCTTCGGTCAGCCCGCCCGTCTTGTCGAGCTTGATGTTGACCATGTCGTATTTGCCCTGAAGCCGTTCGAGGTCGGCGGATGTATGCAACGCCTCGTCGGCGCAGAGCGCGACCGGGCTCTCGATATCCCGCAGCCCCTCGTCGTCGCCGGCAGGCACGGGCTGTTCCAGCATTTCGACGCCGATGCCTTTCAGGTAGGCGCCCTTTTCGGCAACGATGGCGGCGGTCCACCCCTCGTTCGGATCGACGATCAATCTCGCATCGGGTGCGGCGGCGCGAATGGCGTCCAGACGTGCCTCAATATCGTTTGCATCGAGCTTGATCTTTAGAAGCGGCACCGAACGTAGTTCCGCCGCACGCGCACCCATTTCCTCTGGCGTGCCGATACCGATGGTCTCCGCCGTAATCTCGGGCTTCAGGTTGCCGAGGCCGCAAAGTTCCGCGACGGACGAATGTGCCTGCTTGGCGCGCAGGTCCCAGAGCGCACAGTCGACCGCATTCCGGGCGGCACCCGCTTCCATCAACGTCTGGATTTCAGCGTTCGCGGCATCGCCTTCGAGGGCGCGACGCACCGCCTCGATTTCGGCGGTGACGCTGTCGATCGTTTCATCGTAGCGGGGATACGGCACGCATTCCGCCCAGCCCCTTTTGCCACCCTCCTCGATCTCGACAACGACCACATCGGCCGCCGTCTTGACGCCGCGCGAGATCGCGAACGGGCGCGCCAAAGGCCAGCTTTCAGCGCGGACGGTCAGTTCACGGGTCATGATCAGAGGGTATCGACGATCTTGGCGACCCCGGTGCGCACGGCATCGACCGTGGGCAGGCCCATACTGTCCTCGGTCTCCTTCAAAAGCTTTTCCGCCGCTGCATCGTCCAGACTCTTGGTGTTAATGGAGATACCAGCCACCTTGACGTCCGGATTCACGTTGCGCGCTGCCCAGAGACCGGCGTCGATGACCTCCTGGAAACTCGGCAGACCCTTGTCGCCGAGACCGCGCGCGGTCTTACGCGCCGCATCGTGACAGATCACCAGCGCGTCCGGCTGCGAGCCATGGATAAGACCCAGCGTCACACCGGCATAGGACGTGTGATAGAGCGACCCCTGCCCCTCGACCACGTGCCAGTGATCGGCGTCCGCATCCGGCGACAGCCATTCGGCGGCACCGGAGATGAAGTCAGCGATCACCGCGTCGACCGAAACACCGTTGCCGGCGATGAAAATACCGGTCTGACCGCTGGCGGCGAAGGTCGTCTTGATTCCGCGGCTTTCCATTTCCCGCCAGATCGCGAGCGAAGTGTACATCTTGCCGACGGAAACGTCGGTGCCGATGGTCAGCAGGCGTTTACCGGTGCGCTTCTTGCCGCTGGCGACATCGAAGTCGCGGGTCGGGTGACGCACATCGGTCAACGTGCGGCCGTGCTTTTCAGCGGCTTCTGCGATCTTCGGATTGCTTGCCAATTTACGGTGCAACCCGCTCGCGACATCCATCCCGTTTTCGATGCATTGAACGATCGGATCGACCCAGTTATCGGGAATGATCCCGCCCCGGTTGGCGATGCCGACGATCAGCGTGCCGCACCCGGCAGCGGCGGCTTCGGCAGGCGTCATGTCCGGCAGCTTCAGGTCGGCCTTGCAGCCGTCAAGCCGCAGCTGGCCGACGCACCATTCGGGGCGCCAGTCGCGCACGCCAATAGCCGTTTTCGCTGCAAGTTCGTCGGGCGCATCGCCCAAAAACATCAGGTATGGTGTACGGAACGCCATGCTTCATTCTCTCCTTATGGGAATGCTGTTTTGCCGCAGTCTGTCGGAATGGCCCGGGTCCGTCTAGGGTCCAGTCCCGGCGCAACGGTGGTATCAGTGCGTGATCTTCGTTGACCAATCCGGCAATAGCGGGGATAAAAAAGCCATGGCAAACGTAATCAAAGCACCCGAGCCCGTTACCATCCCGGTCGCCGGCTCAGGAGACACCTTCCCCGTTCACCGCATCTTTTGCGTCGGCCGAAATTACGCCGAGCATGCGCGCGAGATGGGTCACGATCCGGACCGCGAACCGCCGTTCTTTTTCGAAAAGCACGTCAGTTCGCTCTTGTTCGCCCCGGCACCGGACGGCGCGGATTTTCCGTACCCGCAGCAGTCCGAAGACGTGCACCATGAGGTCGAGCTGGTCGTCGGTCTCGGCAAGGGCGGCAAGGACATCTCGGTCGAGCACGCGTTCCAGCATGTCTGGGGTTACGCGGTCGGCATCGACATGACGCGCCGCGACCTGCAGGGCGTCGCCAAGAAAATGGGCCGGCCTTGGGAAATCGGCAAATCCTTCGACAACGCCGCCCCCATCGGCATGTTTCATCCGATCACGGAAGCCGGTCACATGGCGGAGGGACATATCCGTCTCGACGTCAACGGCGAGACCCGCCAGGACGGCAACATGAACGCGATGATCTGGAAGATCCCGGAAACCATCGCCTATCTTTCCGAACTGTTCACCCTGCACCCGGGCGACCTGATCATGACCGGCACGCCCGCCGGCGTCGGCCCCGTCAAGAAAGGCGATGTCCTCGAAGGACACGTCGAGGGGCTCAGTTCGATCAAGATCACCGTCACCTGACGAATCCCGGCACGCCCGGCTCAACGGGCGGCCAAGGGGGAAACATGAGTTCTGGCCCCGCGCAACCGACGACGGGACAAGTCGGCCTTGCCACCGGCATGCTGATCCTGACCCCTTTGTTCTGGGCCGGGCACAGTGTCGTTGCACGCATCGTCGCCAACGATATCCCGACGTTTTCGCTTGTGAGTGCACGCTGGCTGGTGGCATTCGTGATCCTGATGGCATTCGTTGCGCCGACGGTGTGGCCGCAGCGCTGGCTTCTGGTCAAGCACTGGCGTTATGTCCTGCTGACCGGTCTCGTCGGACCGGCGCTGTTTCCGTGTCTCCTCTATACCGGTCTCAAGACGACGACGGTCACCAACACCTCGATCATCCAGACGTCGGTCCCTGGGCTGGTGCCGTTCATCGCATGGCTATTGCTGAAGGACCGGGTGACGTGGCAGCAGGTGCTGGGGATCGCGATTTCCACCATCGGCGTTGTTCTGATCGTCACGCAGGGCAATCCAATGGCCATCGCCGACGTCGAATTCGTGCCGGGCGATCTGGTGATCCTCTGCGCGTTCGTTGCGTGGGCGATCTATACCGTCGTCATCCGCATGAAACCGTTCGAGATGCATGCCAATACGTTGCTGGCATCGAGCATGCTGATCGGCGGTGTCGCGACATTTCCGCTCTGGATGTGGGAACTGTCGCAAGGCCTGACGATCCCGATGAACGCCCAGTCGGCATGGGCGTTCGGGTACATCATGCTGTTCCCGACACTGCTGGCGTACTACTTCTATAACTACGCCATTAACGTCGTCGGCCCGACCAAGGCCGGGCTGGCATCGCATCTTGTCCCGCCGCTCGGCATTTGTCTCGGCGTGATCTTCCTGGACGAGAGCTTCCACACGTTCCACGCCATCAGCTTCGCGGCGATCCTGAGCGGCGTCATCCTGGTTATTCGGGGCGGGCGCGCTTCCAGTAGTCGAGCGCAAGCCTGAGCGCATCGTTACGCGCCATGCCGGGTTTGATCTCAGGCAGATAAAGCGCGCGCAACAGCCAGCGGTCATGTTCTGTCAGTTCGAAATAGCGGCTCGAGTCATTGAAGATCGAGGGGCTGACCGCGTTCGAATCGTTCGGCAGCCCCAGAATCTGCGTGATCTCCTCGACCGCGCAGGCGCGGTGATAACTGACCGGATGGCGTGACGGAAAAGCGATCACGGCAGCGACGATCTCGCCCTTGCGCGTGAAGTAGTTCGCAAAGCAGGTCGAGTTCTGCACCATCCAGCGGACCTTTTCCTCATCGCCCTTCCAGTACTTCGCGAGCTCCTTCGGCAGGTCCTTGTCGTCCATATAATAGAGGATAACGTTGACGTTCTTGCGGTCGAAGTCGGCCGGCAGCTCGCCCGCCTTCTGCTTGGCATACGAATAATAGAGTTCGATCCTGTGACCCGTGGTCTCGCTAAGGTCCTTCGCTACATCGTCGATGAAAGCTTCCAGATGCGGAGGGTAGTCCTTGCCCTGGATGCCCATCAGCATCGGTTTCGCCCACTTTCGGACGATGTCGTACTTGTGGCCGGTGTATTCGTTGCCGAACGCGATGATATCGAAATTACGCAGCAGATCGGCGTTCGAGAAGCTCTCGTCGGCGGACGAGGTAATGGGGCTGAACATCAGAAATAGGGCAACGAGAAGCCGTTTCATGGCGAAAATCTGCCCGAAATATCAGGCAATTGCCAGCATTCCCGTGCTTCCCAAAAGCGAATTGGCGCCCCGATATCGTCCCGAAATTGCCTTATTCCGACCGAGAAATCGCCACAGGACGAACCGACCTTTGTAGTGGATAAGCAAGCGTCCCCTCGCTTGGTTTCTCCACCTCTCCCCCAACCGACTGAGGGGATCGCCAAAAGGCGGTCCCCTCTTTTTTCATACCTCCTCACCTGTCCTCTCCTCCACACATGGAGGAGAGGGACTCACGTATCGATGCACGTACCACTCAGGTCCCTCTCCCCCTCATAGGGGGAGAGGTTAGGTGAGGGGGTCAGCTCGCCAGTTCCAAGAGCAGTTTCGCCACTTCGCGCGGCCGCTCGATCATCATCATGTGTCCGGTCTTCGCCAGCACCGTCGGCGTTACGTCCCTAAGCGCGCCAATCAGCGGCTTCGCATTCTTCACCGGCGTCATCTTGTCCTCATCGCCGGAGATCAAAGCGACCGGCGCCGTGATTTTCGCCGCCGCATCCAGCGCGTCCTTGTAGGCATCACATGCATTCAGATCCGTTGCCAGCGCGCCCGGCTTCGCATCCATCAGCAAGCGTTCCGCCGCGCCCATGGCCCAGAGACCCGGATGCAGGTGACCGCCCTTGTGCGAAATATGGCCGAAGCCCCAATCGGTGATCAGGCCCGGCGCCAGACGCCCGCCGTCCTCGGCGGCCTTGATCAGGTCGGGATGCACCGGCATTTCTGCGGCACATCCCAGCAGTCCCGCGGCACGGACCTTGTCAGGATGACGCGCGGCGACCTCCAGCGCGATCAGCGCGCCCATCGAATGACCGGCGACCGCCGCCTTGCCGGCCCCCGCCGCATCCATGAACTGGGCAACCCAGTCTGCCATTTCGGCAACCGACGTCAGCGCATCACCTTCGGAATGGCCGTGCCCCGGCAGATCGACGGCGAGCACCCGGATGCCCCGGTGCGCGAGATAGCGACTCTGCAACTGCCAGACGGTGCCATCCATGCCAGCGCCGTGGATCAGCACCAGCACCGGTGCATCGGAGGCCGCATCCTTGCCGCCGGTGGCGGCGTGGGCCTTCTTGCCGTTAACAGTGATTTCCATGGCTCAGCCCCGCTGCGAGGCGCGCAGCCCCGCCTTCAGATCGGCGATGATATCGTCGGCGCTTTCGATCCCGACCGAGACGCGGATCAGGTTCTCGTTGATCCCGGCAGCATCAAGGGCTTCCGCCGACATCTGCTGGTGCGTGGTCGAGCCCGGATGGATCACCAGCGTCTTGGCGTCGCCGACATTGGCGAGATGCGAGGCGAGCTTCACGTTCTCGATGAACTTGCGCCCCGCCTCGCGCCCGCCCTTGATGCCGAAACTCAGGATCGCGCCTGCGCCCTTCGGCAGCAGGTCGCGGGCAAGGTCGTGATCCGGGTGCGACGGCACGGACGGATGATTGACCCATTCGACCTCTTCCGCCGCATCCAGGAACGCCGCCACCTTGAGCGCATTTTCGACATGGCGTTCCATCCGGAGCGGCAGGGTCTCCGTCCCCTGAATGATGTGGAACGCGTTGGCCGGGCTAAGGCAGGCGCCGAAGTCCTTCATGCCCTCGGCGCGCATCCGCATGATCAGCGCCTGAGTACCGAATTCTTCCGCGAAATCGATGCCCGCGTAACCGTCATAGGGCTCCGTCAGCGTCGGGAACTTGCCGCTGGCTTCCCAGTCGAAGGCTCCGGAATCGACCACGATCCCACCGATGGCAATGCCGTGCCCGCCGATGAACTTGGTCAGCGAGTGCATGACAATATCGGCACCGAAGTTGAACGGCTTCATCAGGTAGGGCGTCGTGAACGTGCTGTCGATCATCAGTGGCAGCCCTGCTTCGTGGGCGATGTCGGCGATGACCGGGATGTTCATGACCTCGATCCCCGGGTTGCCCAGCGTCTCGCCGAAGACGAGACGCGTCTCCGGCTTGATCGCTTTTCTGAAGGCATCCGGGTCGCGCGGATTGACGAACGTCGTCTCAATCCCGAACCGCGGCAGGGTATAGCTGAACAGGTTGTGCGTGCCGCCATAAAGAGACCCGCTGGAAACGATATGCCCGCCCTTGTCCATCAGCGTCGCGATGGCGAGGAAGATCGCCGCCATGCCGCTTGCCGTACAGACCCCGCCGACGCCCCCTTCGAGCGCGGCGATGCGTTCTTCCAGCACCGCGACGGTCGGGTTCGAGAGCCGGGTATAGATATGACCGGGCTGTTCCAGGTTATAGAGCGCGGCGGCGTGATCGGTATCATCGAACACGTAGGACGTGGTCTGATAGATCGGCACTGCGCGCGAGCCTGTCTCGGCATCCGGCTGGTGACCGGCATGCAGGCTGAGCGTTTCGAAGTCGTAGAATTTCGGCTGGACCATGGTCCCCTCCCCACCGATGCCTCTCCTTCGAGACGCAACCGCTGACGCGCTCGCTCCTCAGGATGAGGCGGTATCATTTTCGTCCTCATGCTGAGGAGGCCCGCAGGGCCGTCTCGAAGCATCAGGCTTTACAACAATAGCCCTTCTCATTAGGCAGATGGCTCGGAACCGTCAAACGAAAGCCGTCGAAAGGATGATCATGAGCCGTGAGATCAAATCCGTCGCCGTTCTGGGCGCGGGCACCATGGGTACCGGTATTGCCGGGCTGGCTGCCGAGAAGGACTGCAAGGTCCTGTTGCTGGACGTCACGATGGAGGCCGCCGAAAAGGCGCTGGACCGGATCGTCAACGGCCGTCCGCCCGCCATCGACACGCCGGGTAAGGAAGCCAACATCACGCTCGGCACGCTCTCGGACGATCTGGAGAAGATCGCGGACTACGACTGGATCTGCGAAGCGGTGATCGAGGATGTGGAGACAAAGCGCAAGCTGTTCGAACGCTTCGAGCCGCTCAGGAAGGACGGTTCGGTCGTTTCCACCAACACGTCGGGCATCCCGCTCAGGGACATCACGGCGGGCATGCCGGAACGGCTCTTGAAGGACGTCGCTGTGACGCACTTCTTCAACCCGGTGAAAATCATGAAGCTCTGCGAAGTGGTGCCGGGCGAAAAGACGAACGCCGACGTGATCGACGCGTTCCGTGCGTTCCTCGGCGGCGAAATGGGCAAGGGCGTGGTCAACGCCAAGGATACCGTCAACTTCATCGGCAACCGTATCGGCTGCTTCTGGATGCTGAAGGGCCTGCACGCCGCGACGGACGCCCGCAAGGCGGGGCTCAGCCAGGAACGCATCGACGCGCTGATGTCGGCCCCCATGGGCCTGCCGCCGACCGGGCTTTACGGCCTGATCGATCTCATCGGGTTGGATATCATGGACTTCGTCGGCAAGAACCTCGCGGCCAACCTGCCGGAGGGCGACGCCGGTCTGCCGTATAACAAATTCCCGGCTGCAGAGCAGGCGATGCTGGAACACGGCCAGTTGGGCCGCAAGACGGGCGGCGGGTTCTACAAGCTCACCAAGCTCGACGACGGCTCGCGCAAGAAGGAAACCTTCGATCTCGACACGGGCGAATGGCGCGATGCCGAGGATGTCACGGTAAACGTTTCCGCCGACGTGATGCTGACGGACACCGCGGACGGCCAGTTCTGCTGGGACATCATGGGGGCGACGCTGTCATACGCCGCCGACCTGATACCGGAAATTTCGGACGACATCGTCAACGTCGACCGCGCCATGCGCTGGGGCTTCGCCTGGGGCAAGGGACCTTTCGAACTGCTCGACACGCTGGGCCCGAAGGCGTTTCTCGCCAAGTGCCGTGATCACGGCACCGCGCCGAAAATGCTGGAAGTCCTCGAAAACGCGGGGGCGGAGACGTTCTACCGCAACGACGGCACCGAGTTCCTCGGCCTCGACGGCCAGTATCACCCGGTTCCGGCTGAGTAATTTCAAGCTTAGTTGTCACCCCCGCGAAAGCGGGGGTCCAGCAAACATAGGAACGTCTGGGTTCCCGCTTTCGCGGGAATGACAATTAGCAAGGAAATTTGGTTCTTAAGTCATCCATGGCGGTCGGAGAGCAAGTTGTAACTTGTGCGCGCCAAGCTGCATGCGAGAATTGCGACCTCGAACAGGAAAAGAGGCCAGAGCTCTTCGATGTTCCAAATGAGGATGGCCATATAGATCAAATACGCGAGAACAAAGAGGGCAATCTCGATTTTAAATAGCCTGGCGATGCTCAGAACTTTTGCCATCCGCTTCTTTCAAACTACAATCTCTGGCCAAGCATAGCATTCGTGGATTCAGCGACTGAGTTAAAATTACGTAAGACTTCGGCTCCTCATTCCGCGCAAGAGATAGTCCCCTCACCCTGTCCCTCTCCCGAGGGAGAGGGAACTCCCGCCGCACCAGCCCTCTCCCTGGGGAGAGGGTGGCGAACGAAGTGAGCCGGGTGAGGGGACTTCCCTTAAATCTTCGCGAGCGTCGCGCGGAGCTTGTCGACGATCTCGTCGATATGTTTCTCCTCGGCCACGAACGGCGGGGCGACGATCCCGCTGTCGCCGGTGAACTTCACGTGCAGCCCGTTCCAGAACAGGTCCTTCTGAAGCTGCGTGCCGAGCGCACCGGGCGCGCCGACCGGCTTGACCTCGACCGCCCCCATCAGGCCGTAGCTCCGGATGTCCTTGATGCACTCCATGTCCTTGAGGCTGTGCAGCGCTTCTCCGAAGTATCCGGCAAGTTCGCCCGCGCGCTCAAACAGGTTGTCGCGCTGGTAAAGATCCTGCGCCACGTTGCCCGCCGCACACGCCGCCGGGTGGCCGGAGTACGTGTAGCCGTGGAAGAACTCGATGGCGCCCTCGGGCGAGGCGTTGGTGATGGTCTCGTAGATCTCGTCCTTGACCGCAACCGCGCCCATCGGCTGCGCGCCGTTGGTCAGCGCCTTGGCCATCGTCATGATGTCCGGCGTGACACCGAAGGCATCGGCGGCGAAGGCATGACCCAGACGGCCAAACCCGGTGATCACTTCGTCAAACACCAGAAGTATGCCGTGCTGGTCGCAGATTTCGCGGATGCGCTCGAGATAACCCACCGGCGGCACGAGGCAGCCGGTCGAACCCGCGATCGGCTCGACGAACACGGCGGCGATGGTCGACCCGCCATAGGTTTCGCAATGACGCGCCAGGTCTTCGGCCAGCTCGGCACCGCGCGTCGGCTGGCCCGGGGTGAAGACGTTTTCCGCCATCCAGGTATGACGCATGGTGACGACGTTCGGCATCACGTTGGTGAAGGTCTCACGGTTCTTGACCATGCCGGCGAGGCTGACCCCGCCCATGTTGACGCCGTGGTACGCGCGTTCGCGTGACACGAAGCGGGTCCGGTGACCCTCGCCCTTGGCACGGTGATAGGCCATGGCGATCTTGAGCGCGGTGTCGATGGATTCCGAGCCGGAGTTGACGAAGAACACGTGGTTGATCGGCTCCGGCGTGATGCGGGCGACCTTGGAGGCCAGTTCGAACGAGCCCGGATGGCCCAACTGGAACGGCGGTGTGTAGTCGTTGGTCAGCAACTGCTCGCGGACGGCATCGGCGATTTCCGGACGGCCATGGCCGAGCGGCACGCAGAACAGGCCGGACGAGCCGTCGATGACGGTGCCGCCCTTGTGGTCGATGAAGTACATGCCCTCGGCCTTCACGACGAGCCGGGGATTGGCCTTGAAGTCGCGGTTGCCGGTGAACGGCATCCAGTGTTGCTCGAGCGAGTTTGTCGTGAATTCCATCGGATCCTCCACAATTAACGGGCTGCGCCGCCAGGGCGCCCAGCCCATCCGAATTCCTGCGTGATCTCCGGCTTATACAGGCCTGCCCTGTTTCCGTCAGCCGAATTCCCAATACCGCGAGCGTAGACGTTTGACCTGGACCCATAATAGGGCCAGATTCCCGTATTGTGCCGGACCACGGAGGGTCCAGCACCGGTCCAACAGGGGGGAACTGGGGCGTGCGCGACGCCATTTTCCATCTCAAGCGCAACAGGAACATCAGCCTGCAGGCGCAGATCCGGGAAACGCTGGTCGACGCGATCCTGGCTGGCCAGTTGCTCGGCGGAGAGCCTCTGCCGTCCAGCCGCCGCATGGCGGAAAACCTCGGCGTTTCGCGCAACACGGTCGTGCTCGCTTACCAGAACCTGGTCGACGACGGCTATCTGATCCCGCGCGAGCGCAGCGGCTACTACGTGAACGAGGAAATGTGCGGCCAGAGCGTACCGCCGCCGGCGCCGCGCGCGCATGTGCCGGAAAAGGAGCCGGACTGGGAAAAGCGCTTTCGCGTCCACCCCGGCCAGCAGGAAAACATCGAAAAGACCATCGACTGGCCGTCGTACCCCTACCCGTTCGTTTATGGGCAGGTCGATCAACAGCTCTTCCCGCTGGCGGCGTGGCGGGAATGCGCACGCCAGGCGCTGGGCCGCCGCGCCATGGATGCATGGACCGGCGACCGCCTGATCCACGACGACCCGATGCTGATCGAACAGATCAGGACGCACATTCTGCCGAGGCGCGGCATCAATGCGGCGCCGGATGAAATTCTTGTCACGCTCGGCGCGCAGAACGCGCTTTATATTCTGGCGAGCCTCTTGTTCACCGAAGAAACGACCGTCGGCGTCGAAGACCCGGGCTATCCGGATTTCTTCAACATCGCGCGGCTCAAGACCGGCCGTGTGAAGGCCATTGCCGTCGATCAGGACGGCCTGCCCGCGGACGCGCGTATCGACGGCTGCGATTATCTTTACGTCACGCCGAGCCACCAGTTCCCGACCACGGTGACGATGCCGCTGGCGCGCCGCGAAGCATTGCTGGCGCGCGCGGAAAAGAACGACACGATCCTGATCGAGGACGACTACGAGTTCGAAACCAACTACGTCGGCCGCCAGACCCCAGCGCTCAAATCCATGGATGACGCCGGCCGCGTGATCTACGTCGGCTCGCTCTCGAAGTCGCTGTTCCCGGGTTTGCGCCTCGGTTACATGGTCGCCTCGAAGCGCCTGATTGCCGAAGCCCGCGCGCTTCGCCGCCTGATGCTGCGCCATCCGCCGACGGTGAACCAGCGCCAGACGGCCCTGTTCCTCTCGCTCGGCCATCACGATGCGCTGATCCACCGCCTGCACCGTGAATTCCGTACCCGCTGGGAAGCCATGGACCACGCCTTGCAGCACTACCTGCCGGCATCGGCCATCAGGCCCGGCTTCGGCGGCACCAGCTTCTGGGTCCGCGGACCGGAGAAACTGGACGCGCAGGAGCTGGCCGAACGCGCCAAGTCGGAAGGCGTCCTGATCGAACCGGGCCGCGTGCATTTCCTGGGCAACGACCGTCCCCGGAACTATTTCCGCCTCGCGTTCTCGTCGCTGCCGTCGGAACGGATCGAACCCGGCATCCGCATCCTCAGCGAACTAATCTATGGGTTCGGACGGCTGTAGTCCGCACAGCGCAACTTGACCGGAAAACAACTTCGGTTCTCTAATACTACCAATAAGGGCCGCAAACGGTCTCAGTAATAGAACATGAGGCAACCGCCTCCGCTTGGGAGAAGACATCGATGACAACCAAGACCCGGATTGAGGTCCGTCCGATGACGGGTGCGCTGGGCGCCGAAATCTTCGGCGTCGACATCGCCGACATGGACGACGAGACCTTCGACGAGATTTACGCCGCGTTTCTTGAACACCTGGTCATTTTTTTCCGCGATCAGGACATCACGCCGGAACAGCAGCTCGCCTTCGCGCACCGCTTCGGCGAAATTCATACGCATCCCTACATGAAGGGCCTCGACGACTATCCGGAAATCCTCGAGATCGTAAAGGAACCGAAGGACACCTATACCTTCGGCAACGTCTGGCACACCGACCAGATGTTCACCCCGCAACCGGCGAAAGCGACAATCCTTTACGCCAAGGAAACGCCGGCCGCCGGTGGCGACACCATGTTCGCCAACATGTACATGGCCTACGACTGCATGTCGGACCAGATGAAGCAGATGCTCGAAGGCGTGAAGACGTTCAACGCCGGCGCCAAGCGCAAGTACAACGATGACCGGTCCCGTGCGGAGCGCTACGCCGGCACGTCGGCCATGGCCGACAAAGTCCGTGATCCCGGCAACCTGATTACCGAATCGTCGCATCCCGTTATCCGCACCCATCCGGAGACGGGCAAAAAAGGCATCTACATCGGCAGCCACACGCAGTCGCTCGACGGCTTCACCGACGAAGAGTCGGCGCCGATGGTCGATTACCTTCAGGCCTATTCAACGAAGCCGGACTTCACCTGCCGCTTCCGCTGGGCACCGGGATCGATGGCGATCTGGGACAACCGCTGCACGCAGCATCTGGCGTTGGCCGACTACAACGGTCATCGCCGCTGCATGCATCGCATCACCATCTGCGGCGACGAACCTTTCTAATTCTCGACAAGGACTGAAGACATGAGCAAACGCATCGCCATCATGGGCTGTGGCGCGCTGGGCGGATACGCCGGCGGCTATCTGACACGCGAAGGCCTCGACGTCACCATGATCGACCCGTGGCCGGATCACGTCGCCGCCATGCGCGCCCCGGGCCTTAAACTCGAAGGCGTCACCGACGAGGAATGTTTCGACGTCAAATGCAACACGGTGCTGCAGTCGGAACTGCCGCCGCCGGGTGGGATAGGCCCGTTCGACATCATCATCATCGCCGTCAAATCGTACGACACGACCGCGGCGGCAAAACTGATGAAGCCCTATCTGGCCGAAGGCGGCTTCGCCGTCTCGCTGCAGAACGGCATCAACGAACACCTGATCGCCGAGGTGCTGGGCGCGGAACGGACGGTCGGCTGCATCGCCAGCCAGATATCGCTGTCCTTGCCGGGTCCCGGTAACATCCAACGCAAGATCAAGAAAGGCGGCGACCAGCACACCGTGTTCCGCGTCGGCGAGATCGACGGCGCCGTCACACCGCGCGTTCAGGAGGTCGCCGACATGCTGTCGGTCATCGACAGCACGCTGGCGACCGACAACCTGATGGGCGAGCGCTGGTCCAAGCTGGCGGCGAACGCCATGCGCAACCCGGTCTCGGCGGCGACCCAGCAGGGCGCGAACACCAACGACAAGGACGAGCACATGCGCCGCATCACCATCGGCCTGGCAGCCGAGGCGGTCCAGGTCGCCCGCGCCGAGGGGGCGCGGCTGGTGAAGATCATGGGACTGGACCCCGATGCGCTGCTGGGCGCGGCCAATGGCGATACTGAGGCAACCAAGGTCGTGCTCGACAAGTTTTATGCCGACATGGAACGGCGCAAGGACAGCCAGCGGCCGTCGATGGCGCAGGATGTCGAGAAAGGCCGGCCGACGGAGATCGACCACATCAACGGCCTCATCGCCGACCGCGGCGCGTTGCACGGCATTGCGACGCCCTTGAACAGCGGCATCCGAAGTGTCATCAAGGCGATCGAGGCGGGCACGCTTTCACCAGGGCCCGAGACACTGCGCGATCTTTGAGGCTAAGTTTGTTCCATGCTGAGTGATCATCCGTTCGAGGTGCCGCACGCGCTGGTCGAGAGGGCAAAGGCGCTCCCCGCCGTCGCGATGGCCGTCGCCGGCGCCGACCACCCGGTCGCGCTGGAAAGCGCCAAGCAGGCGACGGAGGCGGGATTCATTATCCCCACGCTGATCGGCGACAGGGGCGATATCGAACGCATGGCGCGCGATCTCGGCTGGGATATCTCGGGCATCCGGATCGTCCAGTCGCAACCCGAGGACCATGCCGCCGACGCCGCCGTGCAGTTGGCCTCCGCGAACGAGGTGCAGGCCCTGATGAAGGGACAGCTGCATACCGACAGCATTATGCGCGCCGTCGTCGCCCGAAACGCGGGGCTGCGCACGGACCGCCGCATCAGCCATGTCTTTCACATGACCGCGCCCGGTTCCGACAAGGTACTGATGATCACCGACGGTGCGGTCAACGTATCGCCCGACGAAAAAACGCTTCTACACATCGTGCAGAACTCGGTCGATCTCGCCCACGCACTCGGCTACGAGATGCCGAAGGTGGCGATGCTGTCGGGCTCGGAAAGCGTCATGGACAGCATGCCGTCGACCGTGCTGGCTCGAAGGATCGTGGAGCTTGCCAACACCGGCGAGGTCGAGGGTGCCCATGTCGACGGCCCGTTCGGGTTCGACAACGCCGTCTCGCCCGACGCGGCGAAGCTCAAGGGCATCGGCGGCCCGGTCGCGGGACAGGCCGACGTGCTGGTCGCGCCCAACATCGAAATGGGCAACGGGCTGTTCAAGATGCTGGTCTATTTCAGATCGGCCCTTGCCGCCGGCGTCGTGCTCGGTGCCAAGGTGCCGGTGGTGCTCACCAGCCGCGCCGACCCGCCGGAAGCGCGCTTCGCCGCCTGCGCCATCGCGCAGCTGAGGGCGAATTACGAGGGCTAGATCAAGGCGTGGAACTTTAACCCGCGAACATCTTCCGACAACAGCCCGACAACCGGTTCGGTAAGAGACAGTGATCCCTTCAAAAAGCCGATGCCGGTATGTATTGTCTAAGCCATCTGTTTCTTGCTGATGATCGGAAGCGTGAGATGCCGACCCCACCGGATTCCCTGAACCGCGTATTTATCGTCACCATCGGGCGCACAGGGTCCAGCTTGTTGGCGAGCATTTTGGCTGATTCCGGTGCCGACTTCGGACTATCGAGAGATATCGATTGGGCCCCTGCGGGCGGCACTCTTGAACACCCGGAGATGAACCCGGTTGTTCGGAATTTTCAACGCATGAACGCGATAGGCGCACGCCGGCCGGCACAGTTGCTTGCGAGACTGGAATGGACGTACGCGCGTCATCTCGCAAAATCCGGTTTGAAAAAGACACTTCCAAAAGCGACCTATTTCAAAGGCGAGTTGGATACGGTCGTTCATTGGGCTGCCCGGTTTGGATACTTTCCGAAAGTCATCGTGAGTTATCGTCCATTCGGAGAGGTTCTGAAAAGTCTGGGACATCTGCACCCGCAATTACCCGAATACCATGCCAATCGATACGCCAGCGTCTTGCGGAATGGGCTGGCACTTGCCACGACGTATGGAGGGTGCGTTGTCGACTACCACGAACTGGTCGACGACGGGGAAACCGGCTGGGCCTCTGCTATCGCCGAAACAACGGGATTGGAAGCTGAATCCCTGCTGGCTGCCCGCGACAAGATTCGGAAGAATCATAACGCGCCGGACCCGACTGTCGCCGAACCCTTCCCCGAATGCCGCGAGATCTACGACATGCTACGCCGTTATAAAGGGGCTTATTTTCCCACATCGCACGCCGCCAACCGTGCAATGACCGATTAAAAAGGTCGATGAAACCGGTTTGGGTCGTCTCCGTCCGACCCGCCGGAGGCGCGCTTCGCGGCCTGCGCCATCGCGCAGCTGCGAGCCAATTCCGAAGCCTAGAGTGCGGCAATCAAATCAAGAGCCAAAACCTACGGCAATTGCGCAACCCAGTGTTTTTCGAATTTTTCTCTCAGTTCCACTTCACCGTCGCCAGAGTGAAGACGGCCATACAGGAATTGCAGGATTTTCCGGTCATCGACAGATAGTCCGTCCGAAAACGCGCCGCCTTTGAAATCCTTGTAAAACAAGCTCGACAGATGGCGGTCAGTGTGTCCCATCAATCCTAGAGCGTGACCAATTTCGTGAAGGACGGCTCCCCACTTATCACCTTCCGCCAATCCTTGTGATACGAAAATCTCAGCTCTTTCGACTCGCCCGTTTTTCGTGAAATAGGTCTGACAGTAACCTTGTACGCCGACATCGAATAACGTCCCGTCTGACATTTCATTGAACTCATCTCGTGGGACGAAAGTGACCTCTATCTCTGCCGGCCCGTTAGGAACAAACTGTAAGTTGAAACCAACACCAGCTAGCACCTCGTTGTACTCGTACACCGCACCGCTCACCATATTGCGTTCTGCATCATTCGCATTTTTGACGGTGATCGACGGGGGTCTATTCCATCTGACGACGATGCCTTCTTTCGTCCCTTCCGTTGTTAAGTCCGTAACAAAATCCCAGTCGGAACAACGGGTATCGCAACCTTCGTAATTCACGAGAGCAGCGATACCAAAAACCGTAGCAAACGCAAATCCTGACCACGCGCCAATCGACCACCAATTCCGCTTCTGGCCAGGTACCAAAACGATCTTCCCGGTTCAATTGAGGGTAAAATTTCTCCGGCCCACGCTATTCAAGGTAGCTTGGCCTAACATGGAAGTCTATCGGTTCTCGCCCCCCTCACCTAACCTCTCCCCCTTGCAAGGGGGAGAGGGATAAGGGTGGCGCGTCAGGGTCCCTCTCCCCCGGTCACGGGGGAGAGGACAGGTGAGGGGGAAAATTGGCTTAGTGAAGGCTCGGCCCGGCCTCGTCGTCGTCGGTGTCGTCTTCATCCGGCGCGTCCGGGCACGGTCCCGCCTGATGCGAGATCATGCGCCAACTTCCGTTTTCCATAATGAAGCCGTTGAGCGCGATCAGCACGCCGCCGCCCAGCGTCTCGTAGCACGTGACGAACGCGAACTCGTCGTAGGCGATGACCCGAGGCGAATGCATCTTCATGTCCGAAACGCCGGGGTCTGACAGAATGTGATCCCAGCTCCGCATGATCTCGGCCCGGTCATGGATCGGCGTCGCGCCGGGGTGAATGCAGACGACCGGGACTTCCCACGCCCACACCTCGTCCATCGCATCGACGTCGCCGGACGCGAACGCCGCGTAGAACGCATCGTTGGCGAACAGGATCCGTTCTTCGTCGGCGTTCAGCATCGCCATCAGAGTTCGCTCAGTTTCCGGCCGGGCGCGATATCTTCCGGATCGATGCGGATTTCGATCAGCGCCATCTTGTCGGACGCCAGTGCGTCCTCGAGCGCGGGGCGAAAACCCGCCGTCTCCGTCACCAGATAGCCCTTGCCGCCGTAGGATTCACAGAGCGCGGGGAAATCCGGGTTGATGATGTCGGTCGCCGACACGCGGTCCGGGAAGCGCCGTTCCTGGTGCATGCGGATGGTGCCGTACATCGAGTTGTTGATGACGATGAACAGCACCTTGGCGCCGTACTGGAGGGCGGTGCCGAGCTCGTTGCAGTTCATCTGGAAGCAGCCGTCGCCCGCGAACGAGACGACGACCCGGTCCGGGTGGCAGAGCTTCGCCGCGACCCCCGCCGGCACGCCGTAGCCCATGGCGCCGGACGTCGGCGCGAGCTGCGTGCCCGGTTTCCTGTAGCGGTAATAGCGGTGCACCCAGATCGCGTAGTTCCCGGCGCCGTTGGCGACGATGGCGTCATCCGGCAGCACGTCGCGGATGGTGTCCATGACGGCGCCGATGTCGACGGCGCTCTGCATTGGCGCGGGCGTGGTGAAGTCCATGTAATCGCCGTGCGCCGATTTCGCGTCGTCGGCCCAAGCGGCGCTGTCGACTGGTTCCATCGCCGCACAGGCCTCGAGGAACTGGGTCACGTCGGCGTGGATCGGCAGCTCGGCGGCATAGACCCGATTGAGTTCTTCACCCGACGGATGCACGTGGATCAACGGCTGATCCGGGTGCAGCGGCTTCAGAAGCTCGTAACCGCCCGTCGTCATTTCGCCCAGGCGCGGGCCGATGACGATCAGCGGATCGGCAGTCTTGACCCGGTCCACCAGTTTCGGATCGGCGCCGATGCCGACATGACCGGCATAGAGCGGATGCGTGTTGTCGAAGCAATCCTGACGGCGGAACGCGCAGCTGACCGGGAGGTTGTTGGCCTCGGCGAATTTGGTCAATGCCGCCGTTGCCGCCGGCGTCCAGCCGCCGCCACCGACCATCACCAGCGGCCGCTTGCCCTTTGAAAGACGGTCGCGGAATTTCTCGATGTCGGCTGCGGCCACACCCGGCCGCGCGATAGTGACGGGCCGGGTTTCCGGCGCGTCGGCTTTCTCTGACAGCATGTCTTCCGGCAGCGCCAGAACGACCGGGCCCGGACGGCCCGCCAGCGCGGTCTGGAACGCGCGCGACATATATTCGGGCACACGGGATGTTTCCTCGATCTCGGCGACCCACTTCGCCATCTGGCCGAACATTCGGCGGTAATCGATTTCCTGAAACGCCTCGCGGTCGGCCTGATCGCGGGCGACCTGACCAACCAGCACGATCATCGGCGTCGAATCCTGAAAGCCCGTGTGCACGCCGATGGATGCGTTGGTCGCGCCGGGGCCACGCGTGACCATAACGACGCCCGGCTTGCCGGTGAGTTTGGCATAGGCCTCGGCCATGTTGGCGGCGCCGCCTTCCTGGCGGCAAACCGTGACCTGTATCTGGTTGGAGACGTCGTAAAGCGCATCGAGCACCGAGAGATAGCTCTCGCCCGGCACGCAGAACACCCTGTCGATGCCGTTGGCGACAAGCGCCTCGACCACCATTTGACCACCGGTCCGCATTTTCTGAATTCCTTCCCAAGTTTTATTTGCGCCATATTCGCGAAGCGCCGGGGCCTTTGCAATGCCCGGCGGCGCCGAACCCGAAAAGTTGGCCCCGGTTTTGCTGATAAGCGGGTGTTACGGGAGAAACCAACGGTCAGCCCGGCAATCTGCCCGCGTTTTAGGCATTTTTGGTGACGGTCTGATCAAGGTGTATGCAGTGAAGTGGCGCGCCACGGGCTTGGGAGAGCCCCAGTGCCGCTTCGACAACTCGGAGGAAACACTATGTCGGGTATGAAATACCGGTGTGGCGGCGCGTTCCTTGCGCTGACCATGATGCTTGTCGCCTTTCCCGCGTCCGCGCAGGAACTGAGCGGCGCCAATACGGCGTGGATACTTACGTCGACGGCGCTGGTTCTGTTCATGACGCTGCCGGGACTGGCACTCTTCTACGGCGGCCTGGTTCAGGCCAAGAACGTGCTTTCGGTGCTGATGCACTGCTTCGCCATCGCCTGCATGGCGTCCGTCTTGTGGCTGTTCGGCGTCTACAGCCTTGCCTTCGACGAAGGCAACGCCATCGTCGGCGGGCTCGGCAAGGCGATGCTGTCCGGCGTCAGCTTCGATACGGTTTCGGGCGATATTCCGGAGAGCGTGTTCTTCATGTTCCAAATGACGTTCGCGATCATCACCCCGGCGCTGATCGTCGGCGCCTATGTCGAGCGCATCAAGTTCTCGGCCGTGATGCTGATCAGCGCGCTCTGGCTGATCGTCGTCTACGCCCCGGTCTGCCACTGGGTCTGGGGCGGCGGCTGGCTCGCCGAAATGGGTGTCATGGACTTCGCGGGCGGTCTCGTCGTGCACGCCACTGCAGGCACATCGGCCGTCGTGATCGTCATGATCCTGGGCGCCCGCGCCGGGTTCCCGACACAACTGCATCCACCGCACAGCCCGTCGATGACCATGATCGGCGCGTCCATGCTCTGGGTCGGCTGGTTCGGCTTCAATGCGGGCAGCGCGCTGGCAGCTGATGGCGGCGCCGGCATGGCGATGGCCGTCACCCACATCTCGGCGGCGACCGCTTCACTGGTCTGGGTCTTCATCGAATGGAAGAAATTCGGCAAGCCCAGCGTCGTCGGCATCGTCACCGGCATGGTGGCGGGTCTGGCAACGATCACGCCGGCGTCCGGCTTCGTCGGCCCGCTCGGCGGGCTCTGCATCGGCCTGCTCGGCGGCTTCGTCTGCTACTGGGCGGTTGGCTTCATCAAAGAGAAGCTCGGCATCGATGATTCGCTGGACGTCTTCGCCGTGCACGGTGTCGGCGGCATCCTCGGCACGCTCGCGGCGGCGGTGTTCGTTACCGACGGCCTCGGCGGCGCCGGGCTTGCGGACGGCATGACGGTCGGCTCGCAATTGGGCGTGCAGGCGACGGGCGTCATCGCGACCGTCGGCTGGTCCGCCGTCGCAACGCTGATCATCGTCTACGTGGTCAAGGCGATCTGCGGTCTTCGTGTCGACGATGACGAACAGGAAGAAGGTCTCGACCTTTCGTATCACGGCGAACGTGACTACAATCTCTAAACCACGGACAGAGGAGAGAAGCGATGAAACTCATTATGGCCGTCATCAAACCGTTCAAGCTCGACGCTGTCCGTACGGCGCTGACCGAGCTTGGGGTCGAAGGCATGACCGTTTCCGAAGTCAAAGGCTTCGGCCGGCAGAAAGGTCAGACGGAAATCTACCGGGGAGCGGAATACAACGTTGAATTCGTCCCCAAGGTCCGGCTCGAAATCGTCTGCGATGACGAGCGCGCCGAACGTGTCGTCGAAGCGATCGCGTCTGCTGCGCAGACCGGCAAGATCGGCGACGGCAAGATCTTCGTCATGGACGTCGGGCAGGCGGTGCGTATCCGTACCGGCGAAACCGGCGACGACGCGCTTTAACCAAGCGTTTTCGCTAATCGTCAGGGGCCGTCCACGCCTGCGGGCACTGGGCGGCCCTTGCGATTCGGGGTGCTCAAGAAAACAAGACCGTATTTCCCGGACGGGCCGCAAGGACCGAGCCGGGACCTATCTCGGTATTGGCAAAATAGGCCCCGGGTCGCAGCCTTCCCATTTGGGAAGCCGCGCCCGGGGAACAGCGAGGTTATTACGCCATCGGCTCGACGCGGGCGGCGCAGTACTTGAACTCAGGGATCTTGCCGATCGGATCGAGCTGCGGATTGGTCAGCTCGTTGGCCGATGCCTCCACGTAGGCGAACGGGATGAAGATCGAGCCCGGTGCGACCGCGTTGTCGGCACGCACCGCGATCTCGACCTCGCCCCGGCGCGTCGAAACCTTCACCTTGTCACCGGGTTCGATGCCGAACTTGGCGATATCAAGTGTGTTCATCTGCACTGTCGGCGTCGGCTGCACCTGATCGAGCACGTAGGACCGTCGCGTCATGGCACCGGTGTGCCAGTGTTCGAGCTGGCGGCCCGTGATCAGGATGAACGGAAACTTCCTGTCCGGCTGCTCGTTCGGCGGCGTTACCTGCGCCGGGACAAACTTGGCCAGCCCGTCGTCGGTCGCGAAGCGGTCGGCGAAGACGATCTCCTCGCCCGGATGATTCGGCGCCGGGCACGGATAGGTGATTGAGTTTTCCGTCTTCAGGCGTTCCCACGTGATGTTGTCGAGCGACGGCATCGCCTGCTTCATCTCGGCAAAGACATCGGCCGGGTTCTTGTATTTCCACTTGAGCCCCATCTTCTTGGCGATCTGGATCGTGATCCACCAGTCGGGTTTGGCCTCGCCCGGCGCATCGAGCGCCTTGCGGCCGAGCTGCACCTGGCGGTTGGTGTTCGACACCGTGCCGTCCTTTTCCGGCCACGCCGTCGCCGGCAGCACCACATCGGCGAACATCGCCGTTTCGGTGAGGAAGATGTCCTGCACCACAAGGTGTTCCAGCTTGGCCAGCGCGGCGCGGGCATGATTGGCGTCCGGGTCCGACATCGCCGGGTTTTCACCCATGATGTACATGCCGCGGATTTCGTCCTCGTGGATCGCATGCACGATCTCGACCACGGTCAGGCCCGGATTGGGATCGAGCTCGGTGCCCCACAGTTCCTCGAAACGGTGACGCAGCTCGACGTTGCCGACCTTCATGTAGTCCGGGAACACCATCGGGATCAGGCCCGCATCGGAGGCACCCTGCACGTTGTTCTGACCGCGCAGCGGATGCAGACCGGTGCCGGGACGGCCGGTGTGACCGGTCATCAGCGCCAGCGAGATCAGGCAGCGCGCGTTGTCGGTGCCGTGCGTGTGCTGTGACACGCCCATACCCCAGAAGATGATCGAACGCCCTGCGGTCGCGTACTTGCGCGCCACCGTACGAAGCTCTTCCGCCTTGATTCCGCAGACGGCTTCCATTTTCTCGGGCGAGAAGTCCTTGAGGTGCTTTTTGATATTCTTGAAGCCCTCGGTGTGTCCCTGGATGTACTGCGTGTCATAGAGGCCTTCTTCGACGATCACGTGCATGATCGCGTTCAGCATGGCGACGTCGGAGCCCGACTTGAACTGCAGCATGTGAGAGGCGTGACGCTTGAGCGCCGTGCCGCGCGGGTCCATGACAATCAGCTCGGCGCCGCGTTTGGCGGCCTGCTTGAAGTACGTCGCGGCAACCGGGTGGTTCTCGATCGGGTTGGCACCGATGACAATGATGACATCAGAGTCCTTCACCGCAGTGAACGGCGCCGTCACCGCGCCCGACCCGATGCATTCCATCAGGGCTGCGACCGATGAGGCATGACAAAGCCGCGTGCAGTGATCGACGTTATTGGACCCGAAACCGGTCCGCACCAGCTTCTGGAACAGGTACGCTTCCTCGTTCGAGCATTTGGCGGAACCGAAACCGGCCAGGCCCTTGGGCCCGTGTTCGGCTTTGATATCCTTTAGGCCCTTGGCGGCGAGGTTGAGGGCTTCTTCCCACGTCGCTTCGCGGAAGTGTGTCCACGGATTGCGCGGATCAATGTTGATGCCCTTGGGCTTGCCGGGCTTGCGGATCATCGGCTTGGTGATGCGTTCCGGGCTGGTCACATAATCGAAGCCAAAGCGGCCCTTCACGCACAAGCGGTTCTCGTTGGCCTTGCCGCCGGCACCGTCGACCCATGCGATCTCGTCGCGGCCGGTCTTTTTGTTCTTCTTGACGTTGTAGGTGATCTGGCAGCCGACCCCGCAATACGGGCACACCGACTGCACCTGCTTGTCGGCGACGCGCGCGCCCTTGCCCTTGTCGTCGATGATGGTCTTCGGCATCAGCGCGCCGGTCGGGCAGGCCTGCACGCATTCACCGCAGGCGACGCAGGTCGACTGTCCCATCGGATCGTCGAAGTCGAACACGATCTTGGCATCATGGCCGCGAGACGCCATACCGATGACATCGTTGACCTGCACTTCGCGGCAGGC
This sequence comes from Rhodospirillales bacterium, assembly GCA_965262415.1. Taxonomy (GTDB): domain Bacteria; phylum Pseudomonadota; class Alphaproteobacteria; order Rhodospirillales; family Casp-alpha2; genus UBA4479. The sequence continues at coordinate 2,155,811 of OZ253533.1, forward strand.
GCGGACACACAGGTTGCAGTGAATGCAGGCATCCAGGTTGACCGCCATCGCCGAATGCGAGACGTCGGCCTTGGGCCGATTGCCTTTCGGGAACCGCGACGTTTTCACGTTCATCGCCTTGGTCCATTTGAGAAAATCGGATTCGGCGTCGTGCGCTTCCTTGGTCTTCGGCTGATCGGCCATCAGAAGTTCGATCACCATGCGGCGAGAGGTCTTGGCGCGTTCCGACTGGGTGATGACCTTCATGCCTTCGGACGGCGTGCGCACGCAGGACGCGGCGAGCACACGCTCGCCCTCGATCTCGACCATGCAGGCGCGGCAGTTGCCGTCGGCGCGGTAGCCGGGCGCGTCCTTCCAGCAGAGGTGCGGAATCGTCGTACCCTGGCGCTTGGCCACCTTCCAGATGGTTTCGCCGGGTTCTGCGGTAACTTTCTTGCCGTCGAGGGTGAAGGTGATTTTGTCAGCCATCAGCTCACTTCCTTCTTAAAGTATTTCATCACGGACTTGATCGGGTTGGGCGCGGCCTGTCCCAGACCGCAGATCGATGCGTCCGCCATCGCCGTCGACAGTTCGCCGAGCAGCTTGGTGTTCCATTTCTTCTCGCTCATCAGCTTGACGGCTTTTTCGCAGCCGACTCGGCACGGCGTACACTGGCCGCAGCTTTCGTCCTCGAAGAACTTGAGCAGGTTCACCGACACATCGCGCATGTGATCCTTGTCGGAAAGGATGACCACCGCGTGCGAGCCGACGAAGTGCCCGTACTTTTCAAGCTGGCCGAAATCGAGCGGCAGGCCGCCCATCTTGGCCGGCATGATGCCGCCCGAAGGCCCGCCCGGCAGGAAGCCCTTGAAGGTGTGCCCGTCGAGCATGCCGCCACAGGCTTCGATCAGCTCTTCCGCCGTCGCGCCCGCCGCCGTCAGCACGACGCCCGGATTCTTCACACGGCCGGAAACGGAGTATGAGCGGTTGCCCTTGTGTCCCTCGCGCCCTTGGGCAATGAACCAGTCCGCGCCCTTGGCGAGGATTTCCGGCATCCAGAAAACGGTCTCCACGTTGTGCACCAGCGTCGGCCGATCGAACAGGCCGACCTGCGCCACATACGGCGGGCGGTGGCGCGGCAGACCGCGCTTGCCTTCGATGCTTTCGATCATCGCGCTTTCCTCGCCGCAGATATAGGCGCCCGCGCCACGGCGCAGGTGCACGTATCCGGGTTCGATGATCTTTTTCTTTTCAAGCACCGCAATCTCTTTGAGCAGAACCTCGCGGATCGCCGGGTATTCGTCGCGCAGGTAGATATAGACCGCCTTCGCGTCGACACCCCAGGCGCCGATCAGCATGCCTTCGAGGAACTGGTGTGGCTTGGTTTCGAGATAGAGCTTGTCCTTGAAGGTGCCCGGTTCGCCCTCGTCACCGTTGATGCACATGTAGCGCGGCCCCTGGGCGGCGCGCACGAACTTCCACTTCTGGCCGGATGGGAACCCGGCCCCGCCGAGTCCGCGAAGACCGGCTTCGAGCAGCGTTTCGACCACCTCATCGGGGGTCTGTTTGCCCTTCCGGAGGTCCTTCAAAACCTTGTAGCCGCCGGCCTTCACGTAGGCGTCGAAGCTCTGATACTTCTCGCGCTTCGCCTTGATGTCGCGGTCACGCGCGGCCTTGAGAAGCGACTGCACGGAAACATTGCCGGTATAATTCTTGCCGATTGCCGCCGCAGGCGCCTTGTCGCAAAGTCCCATGCAGGGTGCATGGACTACGCGGACGTACTTGGGCGCCTTGTCGCCGAGCGACTTGATGATGTCCTTGGCGCCGGCCATCTCGCAACTGAGCGAATCGCAGACGCGGATCGTCACTTCCGGCGGGGCCGTCTCACCTTCACGCACCACATCGAAGTGATGATAGAACGTTGCGACCTCGTAGACCTCGGCCATGGCGAGCTTCATTTCCTCGGCCAGCGCAGCAAGGTGCGGGGCCGACAGGTGCCCGTACTTGTCCTGGATCAGGTGCAGATGCTCGATCAGTAGATCTCGTGCGAGCGACTTGCCCTTGAGAAGTTTCTGCACGTCCTTGCGGGCGTCCGGCTGGACCTGGCGGCCTTTGGGGAAGGCGCGTGCCTTCTTGCGGTTGCCGCTTCCGGGACGCTTCGGTTTCGTTTTTCTCTTCGCGAAAGTTTCCATACTGCCGATTAACCTACTTCACCAATGGCAACAGTTTTTTGAACGAGTCCGTACCGGCTTTTCCGAGCCATTCGAACACAACCATTTCCGTCGTTACAATACCCGCCCCGCAGGCACCAAGCCTGTCGAGACACGCCTGTTCGCTTTCCAGCGTGCGCGATGACGTGGCGTCCGTAACGACGAACACCTCGTACCCTTCGTCCATGAGATTGGCCGCCGTTTGCATGACGCAGATGTGCGCCTCCATCCCGGCGATCACCGCCTGCTTGCGGCCGAGTCCGCGGAACGTATCCGCGAAGCCTGCATCCTCCATGCACGAAAAATGCATCTTCTCCAGCACCGGCAGGCCGTTCGCGACCTTGGCGATTTCCTGCACCGTGCGGCCGAGACCCTTCGGGTACTGCTCGGTCAGCAGCACCGGCACGTCGAGTTCGCGGGCAACGGAAATCAGCAGCTTGGCATTCTTGATGGTGCGCGCGGGGGCCTGCATCGCCGGCACCAGCCGCTCCTGCATATCGATAACGATCAGGCATGAATCGCTCGGTCTGATCAGCATCCGCGCCGCCCATCGATGTTTCCCCTGTCGCCATTCTGGTCGATGGCATGCCACAGACCATATGGTGTGCCTGGCCCGGCGGTCAAACCTGTATCCATTGCCGCCACGGTTTCCGACATTATGCAGCCGCCAGTGAGCCGACCATCGCTTGCGCGACATCGTCTACGTTCTCGACGACGTGAACGCCCGCCGATTTGAGCGCCGCGTTCTTGCTCGCCGCATTACCGCTGCCGAACACCGACAGCGTCCCGGCATGACCCATGCGCCGTTGCGGCGGTGCATGCCGGCCGACGACGAGCGCGGTGACCGGTTTCGTCAGGCGGTTTTCCTTGATGTAGGCGGCCGCCTGTTCTTCCTCGTTGCCGCCGATCTCGCCGATCAGCACGATGCCGTCCGTGTCCGGATCTTGCATAAAAAGTTCAAGACAGCGCACGAAGCCGATCCCGTGCACCGGATCGCCGCCGATGCCAACCGTGGTCGATTGACCGAGACCGGTCGCCGTCAGATTGGCGACGACCTCACTGGTCAGCGACGCGGAGCGCGATGCAATACCGATTGAGCCGGGCTTCGCATCGGCCGTCGACATGACGCCGATCTTGCAGGCCCCGGGCGTCAGGACGCCCTGGGAGTTGGGGCCTACAAGCTCGCTCTGGGAGGTTCTTAGTGCGTCCTTGACGCGGATCATGTCGAGAACCGGAATGCGTTCCGTCACGCAGACGATCAGCGGCATGCCCGCTTCGATCGCCTCGATCATCGCGGCGGCGGCATTGTGCGCCGGCACCATGACCATGGTGGCGTTGGCGCCGGTTTCGGTCATCGCGTCACGGACCGTATTGAAGATGGGGCGGCCGATATGATTTTTTCCGCCCTTACCCGGCCGGACCCCGCCGACGACATTGCTGCCGTAGGTGATGGCCTGATCCGTATAGAAGGTCCCCGACCGGCCGGTCATGCCCTGGACGATCAGCTTGGTATCCGAATTACAGAGAATGCTCATGTTCAAGCCCTCCTTCAGGCCGCGCGCGCGATAGCGGCGGCAATCGCTTCACCCATGGTATCGCAGCGTTCATGCGGCACGTTCCGGTCGACCAGCATCTGCCGCGCATAGTCGGCATTGTGCCCGGCGAGCCGGGTGACGACCGGCACCTTGCGGTCCGACCATGCCAGCGCCAGCGCCAGCGCCTCGGCGATGGTGTCGCAGGGCGTCATGCCGCCGCCGTGAATATTGACCAGTATCGACTTCACATCCGGATCCTTCAGAAGGATGCCGATGCCGCGCGCCACCTGAAGACTGGTCGCCGTGGTGCGGATGTCCATGAAGTTGGCAGCCTTGCCGCCGGCGTCCGAAATACCGTCCTGGGTCGCCAGAGCCAGACCCGCACCATTGACGACGACACCGATGTTGCCGTCGAGGCGCACAAGATTGATCTCGTCTTTCTGCGCCTGAAGTTCGATTTCGTCACCGCCTTCGGCGGACGCAAGGCCGGCGAACTCCGGATGGCGGAAAAGCGCGTTGTTGTCGATGCTGACCTTGGCGTCGATGGCGGCGAACGTCCCTTCGCGGGTCAGCGTCAGCGGATTGATTTCGATCAGCGTCGCGTCGATTCGCAGGAATACCTTAATAAGCGCCGCAATGATGTCCCGCGCCTGAACTGCCTTATCACCGGTGATACCCAGTTTCGAAAGGAAGTCCGTGCATGCTGCATCTGCGAAAGTGCCGTCCAGATTGACCGGCAGCGTTTCGACGATTCCCGGCTCTTTCGCGACCCGGTCCTCGAAATCGACACCGCCGCTGGCGGAACCGAGCACGACGATCTGCGCCAATGCCTGGTCGACGAGCACGGCCATGAAAAAATCCTTCTCCGATTCGACGGCGGTTTCGACATAGACACGCTGCACTTCTTCGCCGTCGGCGCCGGTCTGTGCCGTGACAAGCCTTTGTCCGAGAAGGCGTTTTGCGATCTGCGCCACCATGCTCGGCGCCGGCGCCAGCTCCACACCGCCGGCGAGACCGCGACCACCGGCAAGGATCTGTGCCTTGACCGCGAACTTGTGGCCGGGCAGCGCCTTGGCAGCGTCCTCTGCCTCGCCGGGTGACGTCGCGATCCGGCCTTCGGGCACGGGGACGCCGTACTGCGCCAAAATTTCCTTGGCTTCGTATTCGTAGAGATTCATTGGCCAACCTCCCGATGCATTGGGGATAACTCCCGCATTTGCTTGTTTTCGCGCTTTTTTTGCTTGCAATGGCGCGCTTTTTTATCCTTCAATCTGGTATACCATATACCAGTTCAGTTTTTTGGGCAATTCAAAAAACTGCAGAAATCCAAGGGTTACGGAGGACGTTTTGGGTGCACCGCAGCAAAAAATTGTGCAGATTCCGTTGTTGCGGGAGTCAAATAAGTGGCATAAGGTATACCAAGAACAAACATGCTGGCCGAACGCAAATGGTCGTGTTCCAATTGACCGGACAAGTTCGTTAACGGCTAGTATTGAGGAGGGGGCGATGGCGCGGAGCTTAAAGCTCAAAGCAGTCGGCACGAATTTCAGTCTCAAGGATCATATCTACGAGGTGCTGAAAGAGGCCATCACCGGCATGAACATTTACGATGCCGATGCCGACCTGAAACTCGAAGAACGAAAAATGGCCGAGCAACTCGGCATTTCCCGCACGCCGATCCGTGAAGCGCTCGCTCGCCTCGAGCAGGAAGGTTTCGTCGACATCCAGCCGCGCAAGGGCATCTTCATCAAACGCAAGTCGCTCGAGGAAGTGCTGGAGATGATCACCGTCTGGGCCGCACTGGAAAGCATGGCAGCCCGGCTTTCGACCGAGCACGCAACGGACGACGAAATTTCCTCGCTGCGCCGGATGGTGGCCGACTACACCAAGAACGAAGCGCGCGAACACATGGACGAATACTCGGAAGCGAACATCCGCTTCCACCGCCGCATCCTAGAGCTTTCAAAATGCTCGATGTTGCATTCCATCGCCGACGGTCTGTTCCTGCACATGCGGGCGATCCGCGCGCGGGCGATGGCGGAAGCGGACCGGGTCAGCCTGTCCGTCGACGATCACATGCACATCATCGACGCGCTGGAACAGCGGGACGGCAACCTCGCCAGCAAGCTGGTGCGCGAGCACACGATGCGCCTGCACGCGCACATCCGCAAGAACTGGCACGAATTCACGGATCTGGCGGCGGACGGCAGCGATCAAGGAGCGTCCCCGTCCAAATCCAAACGCAAATCAACGGGCTGAAAACAGCCTACGACCACGGAGGAAACGACATGTCGTCGACTGCGACGGAAATGAAACAGGAAGACGCCCCGCTTACGGACGGGTTTCATCTTGTTATCGATGCGCTCAAGCTGAACGGCATCACCAACATCTATAATGTCCCGGGCATTCCGATCACGGATCTCGGCCGCTTCATGCAGGCCGAAGGCATGCGGGTACTGTCTTTCCGCCACGAACAACACGCGGGTTATGCAGCCGCCATCGCCGGATACCTGACGAAGAAGCCGGGGATTTGCATGACGGTGTCGGCGCCGGGCTTCCTCAACGGCCTGACGGCTCTCGCCCACGCGACCACCAACTGCTACCCGATGATCCTGATCTCCGGGTCGTCCGAACGTGAGATCGTCGATCTGATGCAGGGCGACTATGAGGAAATGGACCAACTCGCCATCGCCAAGCCGCATTGCAAGGCCGCCTACCGCGTCCTGCACGCCGAGGACATCGGCATCGGCATTGCGCGTGCGATCCGCTCCGCGGTCTCCGGCCGTCCGGGCGGCGTTTATCTCGACCTGCCGGCAGCGCTGCTGGGCCAGGTCATGGATGCAGAGGCCGGCGCCAACTCGCTGGTCAAGGTCATCGACCCTGCACCCGCGCAGCTCCCTGCACCCGAGGCTGTGACGCGCGCGCTCGACGTTCTGAAAGACGCCAAGCGCCCGTTGATCATCCTCGGGAAGGGTGCGGCTTACGCGCAGGAAGATGACGATGTCCGCGCGCTGGTGGAAACCAGCGGCATTCCCTACATCGCCATGAGCATGGCGAAGGGCCTGCTGCCGGACGATCACGAGCTTTACGCCGGGGCCGCGCGCTCCCTCGTTCTCAAGGAGTCCGACACGGTCCTGATGATCGGTGCCCGTCTCAACTGGCTGCTGAGCCACGGCAAGGGCAAGCAATGGGGCGAAGCGCCGAAGAAATTCGTGCAGATCGACATCGAACCGAAGGAAATGGACAGCAACGTCGAAATCGCGGCACCGCTGGTCGGCGATATCGGGTCGTGCGTCCGGGCGCTGCTCGACGGCATGGGCAAGGACTGGAAAAAGCCGTCGGCCGAATGGACCGACGCGGTCAAGGCCAAGCGCGACAGCAACGTCGAGAAAATGGCGCCGCGCCTGCTGAACAACAACGTGCCGATGGACTTCCACGGCGCACTGGGTGCCTTGAAACGCATCATGGCCGAACGTCCGGATACCGTGCTCGTCAACGAAGGCGCCAACACCCTCGACTTCGCACGTTCGATCATCGACATCTACAAGCCGCGCAAGCGTCTCGATGTCGGCACCTGGGGCGTCATGGGGATCGGTATGGGCCAGGCCATCGCGGCCGCCGTCGAAACCGGCGAGCGTGTGCTCTGCGTCGAAGGTGACAGCGCGTTCGGCTTCTCCGGCATGGAGATCGAAACCATCTGCCGCTACAACCTGCCGGTCTGCGTCGTCGTCTTCAACAACGGCGGCATCTATCGCGGCACCGACGTCAATCCGACAGGCGGTGCAGACGTGGCGCCGACGGTATTCGTCAAGGACGCGCGCTACGACAAGATGATGGAAGCGTTCGGCGGTGTCGGCGTTTATGCGACGTCGCCCGACGAACTCAGCCAGGCCGTCAACGAAGCGCTCGATTCCGGCAAGCCGACACTGGTCAATGCCGTGATCGACGAGAAGGCCGGCACCGAAAGCGGCCGGATCGGCAACCTCAACCCGCAAAGTGTCGTTTCCAAGAAATAACAACAATGCGTGTCAGCAAACTCTCTGAATAGGAGCATCCGATGAAAGCTCTCGAAGGCATCAAAATCCTGGACTTCACGCACGTCCAGTCCGGCCCAACCTGCACCCAGCTCCTGGCATGGTTCGGCGCCGACGTGATCAAGGTCGAACGTCCGGGTGTGGGCGATGCGACGCGCAAGCAACTGGTCGACGTACCGGGCGCCGATTCGCTCTACTTCACCATGCTCAACCACAACAAGCGCTCGATCGAGCTCAACTCGAAGAACGAGACCGGCAAAGAAGTGCTGGAGCGCCTGATCAAGACCTGCGACGTGCTGGTCGAGAATTTCGCGCCGGGTGCGCTCGACCGCATGGGCTTTTCATGGGAGCGGGTGCATGAACTCAACCCGCGCATGATCATGGCCTCGGTCAAGGGTTTCGGTCCCGGCAAGTACGAGGACTGCAAGGTTTACGAGAACGTCGCGCAGTGCGCTGGCGGTTCCGCATCGACGACCGGCTTCCTCGACGGTGTGCCGGTGGTAACGGGTGCGCAGATCGGCGACTCGGGTACCGGTCTGCACCTCGCCCTCGGCATCTGCGCCGCGCTTCTGCAGCGTGAAAAGACCGGCAAGGGCCAGAAGGTGCTGGCCGCCATGCAGGACGGCGTCATCAACCTCTGCCGCGTCAAGCTGCGCGATCAGCAGCGCCTGAAAGCCGGTCCTCTCAAAGAATACTCGCAGTTCGGCGAAGGCATCCCGTTCGGCGACGCAACGCCGCGCGCCGGCAACGACTCGGGCGGCGGCCAGCCGGGCCGCATCCTGAAGTGCAAGGGCTGGGAAACGGACCCCAACGCCTACACCTATTTCATTACCCAGGCTGCCGTCTGGGAGCAGATCTGCGACGTCATCGGCGAGCCGGACTGGAAAACTAAGGAAGGTTACGCCACGCCGCCGGAACGCCTCGACAAGCTGAACGAGATTTTCGAACGCATCGAGCAATGGACGATGACCAAGACCAAATTCGAGGTCATGGACACCTGCAACCCACTCAACATCCCGGTCGGCCCGATCCTTTCCATGAAGGAGATCGCGGAAGACGAAGGGCTGCGCGAAACCGGCACGATCGTCGAAGTCGATCACCCGGAACGCGGTGCGTATCTCTCGGTCGGCTGCCCGATCAAGCTTTCGGACAGCCCGGTCGACGTGGTCCGCTCCCCGCTGCTGGGCGAGCACACCGAGGAGATCCTCAGGGACGTGCTGGGCTATGACGGCGATGACCTGGAGCGGGTGAAATCGTCCGGCGCCGTCGGCGAAGTGAAGGCCGCGGCTGAATAAGCACGGCGTCCGAATAATAAAATCGCCCGGTCAATCGGGCGCGAAGAGCAATAAGCCCGGCATACCGGGCATGCCAACAAAACGGTTTTGAGTTTTGGGTGCCGCACCGGCGGCCCCCGAACAGGAGAGGAAATATGCGCGTTATCGTGATGGGTCAGCAGGCGTTCGGCAAAGATGCCCTGGCCAAGATTCTGGAAGCCGGCGTCGACGAAGTCGTGGCCGTTTACTGCGAGCCCGACAAGGAAGGCAAGCCGGTCGACCCGATCAAGGAATTCGCCCTCGAGCAGGGCCTGCCCGTCTATCAGCCGGCGCACTTCAAGGATCAGGAATCTCTCGACGAGCTGGCCGCGCTGAACGCCGACCTGATGGTCATGGCGTTCGTCAACGTGTTCGTCCCGGAAGCGGCGCGTGACACCCCGAAGCACGGCTCGATCTGCTTTCACCCTTCTCTTCTGCCTCTGCACCGTGGCCCGTCGGCGGTCAACTGGCCGATCATCATGGGCAGCACCAAGTCCGGCTATTCGTGGTTCTACCCGACGGACGGCCTCGACGAAGGCGATGTCCTGATGATGTGGGAATGCCCGATCGAGCCGGACGACACAGTGATCGATCTCTACTTCAAGAAGATCTACCCGTCGGCCATCGATTCGGTTCTGGAGGTCTGTGACCTGTTCCGTTCGGGGAATCCGCCGCGCATCGTTCAGGACGAAGCGGATGCGACCTACGAACGCCGCTGCACGGCGAAGCATGCCCGCATCGACTGGAACAAACCGGTCAAACAGGTTTACGACCTGATCCGCGGCACCAACCCGTCGCCCGGCGCGTGGACGACATTCGGTGGCGCCGAAGTCGGCGTGTTCGACTGCCAGCGGGTCGAAGGTGACGGCATCAGCAGCCGCGTCGTCGACGTGTCAGAAGACGGCGTGACCGTACAATCCATCGGCGGGCGCATTCTGATAAAGCGTGTACGCCCCGCCGGTGGCGGCAAGATCACCGCCGCCGAGTGGGCCAAAGACGCCGGCATTGAGGCCGGCACTAATCTGGGTGACTGAACGGTCGCCGGTACAAACAACTGATTGAATTGGGACGCTCTAACAATGGCTAAAACCGACATCGAAATCGCCCGTGAAGCCTCGCCGCAGCATATCAACGACATCGGCGCCAAGCTTGGGATCGACAAGGAACACCTGCTCCCTTACGGCCACGATAAGGCGAAGATCTCCGCCGATTTCATCAAGTCACTCGAAGGCAAGGACGACGGCAAGCTGATCCTCGTCACGGCGATCAACCCGACGCCCGCCGGCGAAGGCAAGACGACGACGACCGTCGGTCTCGGCGACGGCCTCAACCGCATCGGCAAGAAGGCGACGATCTGCATCCGCGAGGCCTCGCTTGGCCCGAACTTCGGCATGAAGGGCGGCGCCGCCGGTGGCGGTTACGCACAGGTCATCCCGATGGAGGACATGAACCTCCACTTCACCGGTGACTTCCACGCCATCACGTCGGCGCACAACCTGCTTTCGGCGATGATCGACAACCACATCTACTGGGGCAACGAGCAGGAAATCGACATCCGGCGCATTGCCTGGAAACGCGTCCTCGACATGAACGACCGCGCGCTGCGCCAGATCACGTGTTCGCTCGGCGGTGTCGCCAACGGTTTCCCGCGTGAAGCCGGCTTCGATATCACCGTGGCCTCCGAAGTGATGGCCATCCTGTGCCTGGCTTCCGACCTGGCCGACCTCGAAAAGCGCCTCGGCGACATGATCGTCGCCTACCGCCGCGACCGCTCGCCGGTTTATTGCCGCGACATCAAGGCCGAAGGCTCCATGGCCGTGCTGCTGAAGGACGCGATGCAGCCGAACCTGGTGCAGACGCTGGAAAATAATCCGGCCTTCGTACATGGCGGTCCGTTCGCCAACATCGCGCACGGCTGCAACTCGGTCGTCGCGACCAAGACGGCGCTCAAGCTTGCCGACTACGTGGTTACGGAAGCCGGCTTCGGTGCCGACCTGGGGGCCGAAAAGTTTTTCGACATCAAGTGCCGCAAGGCGGGTCTGAGCCCCAGCGCCGTCGTCATCGTGGCGACGATCCGCGCGCTCAAGTCGAACGGCGGCGTCGCCAAGGACGACCTCAACAACGAGAACGTCGACGCGCTCAAGAAAGGCTGCCCGAACCTGGGCCGCCACCTCGAGAACCTGAAGAAGTTCGGTGTGCCGGTGGTCGTTGCCATCAACAACTTCCACACCGATTCCGACGCCGAGGTCGAAGCGGTCAAGGAATACGTCACCTCGCAGGGTGCGGAAGCAATTCTCTGCGAACACTGGGCGAAGGGCTCGGAAGGCACCGAGGCGCTGGCCAACAAGGTGGTCGAACTGGTCGACGGCGGGTCTGCCAACTTCAAACCGCTCTATCCGGACGACATGCCGTTGTTCGAGAAGATCAGCACCGTCGCCAAGGAAATCTACCGCGCCGACGAGGTGCTTGCCGATACCAAGATCCGCAACCAGCTCAAGGAATGGGAAGATCAGGGTTACGGCAACCTGCCGGTGTGCATGGCGAAAACGCAGTACTCGTTCTCGACCGACCCGGGCCTCAAGGGTGCGCCGACCGGCCACTCCGTGCCGGTTCGCGAAGTTCGCATTTCCGCCGGCGCCGGCTTCATCGTCGTCGTCACCGGCGAAATCATGACCATGCCGGGCCTGCCGCGCAAACCGGCGTCCGAATCCATCAGGCTGAATGCTGAAGGCCTGGTGGAGGGCCTGTTCTGAGGAGGATGTAATGGCGTTCCGCACGATACTCGTACCGATACGCGGTGACGGCCGTGGTGAGTCCGTGCTGGATCACGCGTGCGCGTTGGGCCGTCACTTCAACGCGCACATCCGCGCCGTGCACTGCAAACCCCGGCCACAGGACCTGATGCCTTTCGGGGTCGCCGTGCCGACCCTCGTCAAGGACCAGATCAATGCCTCGGCGAAGGACATCGCCGATGACGAAGTTGAACGGCTGAAAGGCCTGTTCGACGAGTATGTCGCCAAGAAAGGCATTACGGTCTGCGACACGCGCCCCCCGATTCACGACGAACTGACGATTTCCTGGAGCGTCGCCGACGGCCGCCAGGCCGACGTAATCGGCGTTCAGGGTCGTCTTGCCAGCGTCGTCGCCGTGGCACAGCCGGACCACGACAGCAATCTCGGGCAGAACACGCTGGAGGCTGCGCTCTTCAATACCGGAAGGCCCGTGCTGCTCTGCCCGACAACGCCGGTCTCCAACCTTGACGACAACGTCGCGATCGCATGGAACGGGTCTGCGGAATCCAGTCGCGCGGTCGCCGCTTGCGGGTCTATCATCGCCGAAGCCAAGAAGGTGACCGTGCTTGCCGCCGAAGATGCCGAAAATCTGGAACTCAGCGCCGAAGACCTGATCGTCCACCTGAAAGATCACGAAATAGACGCAACGGCGGTGAGCGTAAAATCGAAAGACTCTTCGATCGGCGAAAGCATTCTGGCGGCCGCCAAAGAGAGTGGCGCCGACCTCCTCATCATGGGAGCATATGGCCGCAGCCGCGGCCGGTCACTGGTGATGGGCGGCGTAACGCAGTGGATTATCGACCACACGGATTTGCCGGTACTTTTGGTTCATTAATATCGAAATTGTTCAAAAGAAGGCTGCTATTTGAATTGATTAGAATGAGTTAAACAATTTAACATTGGTATACCTAACACCAAGATTAGGTCCCTCAAGGGCAAAGCCGCCGCCAAGAAGCGGTCCAATTAACAGACATCCAACTTTGACCGTGTTGCCGGTCTGAACGACGTTTTGGATCGGCAGCGAACTGTAACTTGGGAGGTTATAATGGCTATCTCTAGACGTCATATCCTTGGACTTGCCGGTGCGCTCAGCATCGGTGCAATGGTTGCCGGCATGCCCGGCACGGCTGCCGCTTGGGAGCCGACTAAACCGATCGACTTCATTATCATGGCCGGTAAGGGCGGCGGTGCCGATAAGATGGCGCGCCTGATGCAGGCTATCGTTGAACAGGAAAAAATGGCTTCCAAGCCGTTGGTTCCAGTCAACAAGTCCGGTGGTTCCGGGGCGGAAGCCCTGATCGCGGCAAAAAGCGCGAACGATCCGGATCATACTATCATGGTGACCCTGAACTCGTTCTTCACGACGCCGCTGCGCCAGCCGAAGCTGGGCATCGACATCATGACGTTCGCGCCTGTTGGCCGTATGGCTGAAGACACGTTCCTGCTTTGGGTACACAAGGACTCCGGCATCAAGACATTCGAGGAGTTCCTTGCCAAGGTGAAAGCCGAAGGCAACAAGTGGGTGATGGGTGGTACCGGTAAAGCGCAGGAAGACGAATTGCTGACCGAATACCTGAACATCAACTACGGCCTCAAGATCAAGTACGTGCCTTACAAGGGCGGCGGCACCGTTGCCAAGCAGTTGGCCGGCAAGCACATCAACTCCAGCGTCAACAACCCGTCCGAAGCCCTCGGCTTCTACGAGTCGGGCGATGTCGTGCCGCTGGTTTCCTTCACCGCCGAGCGTCTGCCGCTGTTCCCGGATGTCCCGACCCTCAAGGAAAAGGGCCAGGACTTCGCCTACGGCATGCAGCGTGCGGTCGTCGGTGCGCCGGGTATGAGCGCCGATGCCCTCAAGTACTATCAGGACCTTTTCGCCAAGGTGTATGCCTCGGAGAAATGGCAGAAGTACCGCAAGGACAAGTCGCTGTTCGGTGATGAGCTGAAGGGCGAGCCGCTGAAGGCTTACTGGGACGCACAACGCGAGCGTCACCGGAAGATGCTGACGGACATGGGCGCGATTAAGTAAGCGTCTGAATCCAAAAGCGAAAACATTGGTATTGCATCAAGAGATCGGGAGCAGTCGTTCATTATGAGACGTGCAGAAATCATCACGGCCGGTTTAATGGCACTACTCTCGATCTACTTGATGTACAAAAGTACCGAGCTCGACATCGGCTATATCAAGGGCGAAGGCCCGGGCGGCGGCTTCTGGCCGTTCTGGCTTTCCGCCGGGATGCTGGTGACGTGCGTTTGGATTGCAATCAACTGGGTTCTCAAGAAGTCCCCGCCCTCGCAGTCCGAAGAAGAATACCTCGACAGCTACGGCCTCCGCATGCTGCTTCTCGTCGGCGGCGGCGTCACGGGTTTCATCGCCTTATGCCATATTCTCGGCTTCTACGGCGCCATTCTCGTATTCCTGATTTATTACATTCGCTTCCTCGGCCGCCACACGTGGCCGGCGACACTGGCGATCGCGATCGGCACACCGATCGTGACATTCCTGTTTTTCGATATTGCGATGCGGATCGTGCTGCCGAAAGGCTATCTCGAACCGCTGTTTCTACCGCTTTACGATTTCTTCTTTTAATCCGTTACCCGAGCGACATCTGGCAACGACCTAAGGACAGAGCGACAAAACCATGGAAGTATTCGGCCTACTGATGGACGGCGTGTTCATCGCCCTGGACCCTCTCAATATTCTCCTCATGCTCGTCGGCGTCGCGCTCGGCCTGTTCATCGGTGCGATGCCGGGATTGGGCTCGGTCAACGGAGTTGCCATCCTGCTGCCGGCGACGTTCCTGGTGCCCCCGGCATCGGCCATGATCTTCCTCGCCGCAATTTATTACGGCGCCATGTACGGCGGCGCGATTTCGTCGATCACGCTCGGCATTCCGGGCGCATCGACAGCTGTCGCAACGACATTCGACGGCCGGCCGCTGGCGCTCAAGGGCCGTGCCGACCTGGCACTGGTCACGGCGGCGATCGCATCGTTCGTCGGCGGTTCCGTTGCCAACATCCTGTTCACCCTGTTCGCGCCGCCGCTGGCGTCCGTCGCTCTCGACTTCGGTGATCCGGAAATCTTCGCGCTGATGCTGCTGGCCTTCGCGACCTTCGTTGGCCTCGGCGGTGACGACATTCCAAAGACGCTGTTCTCGATCTTCTTCGGTCTTGTCATGGCCGCCGTCGGTCTCGACATCATGACCGGAGAGCCGCGCCTGATCTTCGGCGACATCACCGGCTTCATGCATGGCATCAACTTCCTGGTGCTGGCGATCGGCATCTACGGCATCGGCGAAATGCTGTGGACGATCGACACCACGCGCGGCAACCTGACGATGACCGAGGCCGTTCTCTCCATCGACCGCATCCTGCAATCCTGCAAGGAATCGATGCGCGCCTGGAAAGGCACCGCCATCGGTTCGTTCCTCGGCTTCTTCGTCGGCATCCTGCCGGCCGCCGGTGCCACGCCGGGTTCGCTTATGGCCTACGGCGTCACCAAGATGGTGTCCAAAAACCCGAAGGAATTCGGCAAGGGCCATGTCGGCGGCGTCGCCGCGCCGGAAGCTGCCAACAACTCGGCCTCCACCGGCGCCATGCTGCCGATGCTGACGCTCGGCATTCCCGGTTCGCCGACCACGGCGATCCTGCTGGGCGGTATGGTGATCTGGGGCCTGCAACCCGGGCCGCTGCTGTTCCAGACGCAGACCGAGTTCGTCTGGGGCCTGATCGGGTCGTTCTATATCTCGAACCTGTTTGCCCTGCTGGTGAACCTGGCGTTCATCCCGCTGTTCATCTGGATGCTCAAGATGCCGTTCACCATCCTGGCGCCGATGATCTTCGTATTGTCGGTGGTCGGCGGTTATGCCGCGACGCAGGATATGCACGACGTCTGGCTGATGCTGATCTTCGGGGTCGGCGCGTATCTGCTGCGCAAGCTGGACTATCCGGTGGCACCGGCGGTGCTGGCCATCGTGCTCGGCCCGATCGCGGAGCCGAAACTGCGCCAGTCCCTGCTGTTCTCCAGCGGTGATCCGATGATCTTCCTGAACCGTCCCATCGCAGGCCCGATCACGGTGATCGCGATCATCCTGATCCTGCTGCCGCTGTTCAAACTGATCCGCGACAAGATCCGGGACCGCAACACCGCCGCGCAGACCTGACGCGGCGGCATTTTCTCGTCCTCTTGCAATCCGCGGGGTGCCTCACGACGTATAGATCGTGACGGCACCACGGCAAGGGAAGCGTCATGTCCGGT
Organism: Rhodospirillales bacterium; assembly: GCA_965262415.1. Taxonomy (GTDB): domain Bacteria; phylum Pseudomonadota; class Alphaproteobacteria; order Rhodospirillales; family Casp-alpha2; genus UBA4479. Next base: position 2,171,932 of record OZ253533.1, read on the forward strand.
TACCGCGTTGTTCTGTTTGCGATACTGCTGATTGCGCCGCTCAACGCGGCAGCGGATGAGAACCTCTGGTCAAAACTCTACGAACCCGGCCACTTCGCCATCATGCGTCATACCACCGCGCCCGGCACAGGCGATCCCGACAACTTCAAGATCGGCGATTGTTCGACGCAGCGAAACCTGAACGAGGTGGGCGCCAGGGAAGCCCGGGCCATCGGCAAGGCAATCAAAGCCGGCGGCATCAAATCGGCCAGAGTATTTTCTTCCCAGTGGTGTCGCTGCCTTGATACCGCAAGCCAGCTGAATCTGGGACCGGTGACCGAGCTACCGGCCTTGAACTCGTTCTATCAGCGCTACGACACAAAGATGGTCAACATGCGGGGGCTCCGGCGCTTCATCGACGCAAACGACGACTCCACAGAACCGATTATCCTGGTCACACATCAGGTCACGATATCCGCCCTGACCGGGCAGTTTACCCGGCAAGGCGAGACAATCATTTTCAGGCACATCGGCGGCGGCGAGGTCGAGGTCGTGGGATCGATCCCGCCGACCTGACCATTTCCACCGAGTTCTAGCTTGCGCGCCGGAGCGGTGCATTCCCCGACTGATCCCGGCCCTTGGACCGGTTTCCGCCGGCGCGTTTGGATTTGCCACGGCGCCATTTCGGCCGACGCGACTTGCCGGGTTTACGTTCGCCATCGGGGGATCGTTCCTGACGTTCACGCGGGGCCGGGGCCGCCGCTTGCTGCACGTCGCCGGCAACCTTCTCCGGTGCGTCACCCCGTTCGACAGTGTTGCCGATCAGGCGTTCGATATCCCTGAGCAGGCCGCGCTCAGCGTGCTCACAAAGCGAAATCGCAATGCCGCTTTTGCCGGCACGCGCGGTGCGGCCGATCCGGTGCACGTAGGCTTCCGGCACGTTCGGCAATTCGAAATTGATGACGTGCGACACGCCGTCGATATCGATGCCACGCGCCGCGATGTCGGTCGCGACCAGGATGTTCATCTTCGCCGCGCGGAAAGCCGCCAATGTGCGTTCACGCTGTGGCTGGCTCTTATTGCCGTGAATGGCGCCGGAATTGATGCCGGCCTTCTGCAGAAATTCGCAGACCTTGTCCGCACCGCGCTTGGTCCGTGTAAACACGATGGCGCGCTCAACATTTTCGGTCCGCAGGAGACCGACAAGGGCATCCCGCTTCTGGGCGCGTTCAACATGCATCACGCTCTGCGTGATACGCTCAATCGGGCGTGACTGCGGGGCGACCGACACTTCGGCCGGGGCCGACAGGAAGTCTTCCGCAAGGGCGCGGATCTGCTTCGGCATGGTCGCGGACAGCAGCACCGTCTGCCGTTCTTCCGGCAGCTTGGCGAGGATCTTGCGGATCGTCGGCATGAAACCGAGGTCCAGCATCTGGTCGGCTTCGTCGAGGACCACGGTTTCCGTCGCATCGAGACGCACGGCACCGGTCTGCACCAGGTCGAGCAGCCGTCCCGGCGTGGCGACAACGATATCGACGCCGCGCGCCATGGTGCGGATCTGCCCGCCCGGCTTCACGCCACCGAGGATCACGGCCACGGAAACCCGCATGTGACGGCCGTAGGTGCGGATGCTGTCGGCGATCTGCGACGCGAGTTCACGCGTCGGCGCCAGGATCACGGCCGAACAGGTTTTCGACGCCGGACGCTTGCGCTCGGCAAAAATACGGTTCAGCAGCGGCAGCACGAACGACGCCGTCTTGCCGGTACCCGTCTGGGCGATGCCGACGATATCGTTGTCGTCCAGCATCAGGGGAATGACCTGCGCCTGGATCGGCGTCGGCTGGGAATAACCTTCGTCGGTAATGGCGCGAAGGAGAGGCTCGGCAAGGCCGAGTTCATTGAAGTGTTTCAACATACAACTTTCATATATAGCCGCAGCCCGGCACACCAATTGGTGCCGGTGGCAGCTGTTTTTCAATTTGGGAGCTTGCGTAGATCAGCAACCATGTTCATGTGCCGACTTCGGCACGGCCACTCTCACCCAATGGGCGGCGGCGACTGCTGACAACAGATGAGGTCATCTACACGCAGTGAATGTGCGCGCCTTGTGTCATGCCCCGGTATGAATAGCAAGCTTATTCGGCGACCGCCCCGATCAGGCTGCGTTGAAATCGGCGATCATCGCGTCCCACGCCGGCACCAGACCCATCAGCCCGTCCCAGAATTTCTGCTCGCGGCGAGCAACGAAATCCTCGACGGAGACACCCTGCTGTTCAACCCAGGTGTAATAGCCGAGATTGAAGATGCGTTCCTTGCCTGGACGGTCCAGTTCGATCATGTGGTCCGTGGTGCAGCCGAGCAGGTAACGGCCGAACGTCTCCGCCGCCGTCACCTCGTTGGCATTGCCGCCGAAGTACTTCTTTTCGGCCAGACCCAGTTCGGTCTCGTAAAGCTGGGCGCCGTCGGTGGCAACGGACAGCACGACGTCGTCGGGGCCGAGCTTGTTGTACTTTGCGTACTTGATGGCACCCAGGATATTGGCGAGGGACGAAAGGCCGAGATTGCCGAGCGATACCAGCGCTTCCTGCCCCAGACCAAGCCGAGACGACAGGTAGCTGCGGCCGGCCGTGGTGTTATAGACGACATTCAGCCCGTCAGTCGCATCATCCGACACGCCGATGACGTAGTCGGTATTCATGACGTTATGGATGTACGGCACGTGCTTGTCGCCGATGCCCTGAATATTGTGCTCGCCGAACCCGTTATAGAGCAGCGTCGGACATTCCAGCGCCTCGACCACGCAGGTATCCGTGCCGAGCACGGCCTTCAGGTGATCGCCCGCCGCCAGCGTACCAGCCGACCCGGTTGCGGAGACGAAGGCGCGCGCCTTCACATGCCCGTACCTGTTCAGCAGATCCTCGTAGATCCTGAGCAGCGCCGGGCCGGTCACGGCGCGGTGGATGATGTAGTTACTGAATTCCGAGAACTGATTGAGAATGACGTTCGCCGGGTCTTTCGCAAGCTCGTGACAGGCATCGTAGATTTCCTTCACGTTACTCTCGGTGCCGTAGGTCCGGACGATATCGGACGGATCCGTCACCCAGTTCTCGAGCCAGTTGAAGCGTTCAGCGCTCATCCCTTCCGGCAGCACGGCCACCGAACGACAGCCGAGGATGCGTGAGATCGCGACACCGCCGCGACAATAATTTCCTGTGGATGGCCAGACCGCGCGCTGGGCTTCCGGGTCGAACTTCCCGGACATCAGGCGCGGCACGAGGCAGCCGTAGGCCGCCAGCACCTTGTGCGCATTGATCATCGGGAAGCGGTTGCCGAGCGCTACGACGATCCTGGCATCGACGCCGGTCAGCTCATGCGGCACTTCCATATAGGCGGGCACGTCGGAAAGCCCCTTCCTATCCGGCGCGTTGTGCCAGTGGACGCGGAACAGGTTCCCGGGGTCGGCAATATCCGGGTCGACGTCGGCCACCGCAGCCGCCTTGTCCCTGAGGTGCTGGGGCGGATCGGACAGTTCGTTGATCGTCGGCAGATGAACGCCACGCGACTTCAGATGCGCGACGGCTTTCTCATAGACCGCCTTGTCGACGATCTCGCGTTCCAGTCCGAACGTCATGCTCCATCCCCCCGGCGAATTCCATCCCTAAGGGTGTTGTCGGTTATATGGCATGAATGATCAAGGTCACGGCCGGAAAAACTAGCCGGCAGCCTCTTTTAGCATCTCGCGCGCAATAATGAGCTGCTGGACCTGCGACGTGCCCTCATAAAGGCGGTACAGACGCACATCGCGGTAGAACCGCTCGATCCCGTAATCTGCGATGTATCCGGCGCCACCGTGAATCTGGACCGCCCGGTCGGCGACGCGGCCGACCATTTCCGAGCAGTAATACTTACAGATCGCCGCCAGCTTGGTGATGTTTTCTCCCGCGTCCTTGCGGCGCGCGGCATCGAGCACCATCGACTTGGCCGCGTAGATCTCCGTCTCGCAGTCCGCCAGCATGGCCTGCACGAGCTGGAAATCCGAAATCGGCTTGCCGAACTGCTTGCGCTCCATGGCGTAGGCCAGGCAATCGCGCACCAGCCGTTCGGCATTGCCGATGCAGCTTGCCGAGATCGTCAGGCGGCCCCGGTCGAGCACTTTCATTGCGGTTTTGAAACCCTGCCCTTCCTCGGGTCCGATCAGAGCATCTGCAGGCACACGGCAGTTGTCGAAGATCACGTCGCACACGGGCGCGCCCTGTTGTCCCATCTTCTTGTAGGGCTTGCCGAACGAAAGACCATCCGTCCCCCGTTCGACGAGAAACGCCGAGATACCTCCGGCACCCTTGTTCTCGGGATCGGTCCTGGCCATCACCGTGAAGACACCGGCGTTGGGTGCGTTGGTGATGAACCGCTTGGTACCGTTCAGCACGTACCCGTTGCCGTCGAGTTTCGCCGAGGTCCGAAGCGATGCCGCGTCCGATCCGGAATCCGGTTCCGTCAGCGCGAACGAACCGACCAGTTCGCCCGTCGCCATGCGCGGCAGATACTTCTGCTTCTGCTCTTCGGAACCATCGATGACGATCCCCTGGCTGCCGATACCGTTGTTGGTCCCGAAGGTGGAACGAAACGCCGGCGAGGTATGCCCGATCTCGGTGATGACGCGGACCTCTTCCTCGACGCTGAGGCCGAGACCACCGTACGCCTCGGGAATCGACAGGCCGAAAAGGCCCAGGTCTTTCATCTCCTGTACAATGCCGGCCGGCATCTCGTCATTTTCACTGACTTCGGCCTCGAGCGGGATCAATCGCTCGTCCACGAAACGGGATACCGTGTCCAGTAACTGATTGAATGTTTCCTCGTCCAACGCCATGTTTCACTCCCTCGGTCGGCGATATGCCTTATGACCATCAATTCCGCTTTGCAGAATAAAGTTTCATTTATGCTTTGGCGAGGATAAGTTTATCGAACGCCTTGCGGTGGCAGACCGTTCGCGGTATTCCCGCCGCCACAGCATGTTTTATTTTGCTCTGCGGAACAGGTACGTTTGCCCATGCCCAGAAACACGGACCTCGAAATGCTCGACAAGGACGACAGCAAGGACCGCCGGTTCGTCACAGCGCTGGCCCGTGGCCTGGATGTGCTGCGTTGCTTCGAACAGGGCGACGTGGGTCTCGGCAATCTGGAGATCGCCAAGCGTACCGGCCTGCCCAAACCGACCATATCGCGTCTCACATACACGCTGACCCGGCTGGGCTATCTGACGTACTCCGAACAGCACGGCACGTATCAGCTCGGTCCCGGCGTCCTGCAACTCGGCTACGCCATGCTGTCGGGCCTCGATTTCCGCGAACGCGCGCGGCCCCTGATGCAGGAGATGGCGAACGCCGTCGATGCAACGATCGCGCTCGGTGCGAGAGACCGGCTCAACCTTGTCTACCTCGAATCCTGCCGTGGACCCGGTGCGGTCACACTCAGGATCGACGTCGGATCCCAGATCCCGATCTCGGTTACGTCCATGGGACGCGCGCTGTTGTCGGCGCTGCCGGAAGACGAGCGAAACTTCCTGCTTGATCACATCAAGAAAAAGACCGGCGACGCCAGGGAATTCGCCAAAATCAAGGAAGGCGTCGACAAGGCGCTGGACGATATCAGGACACGAGGATTTTCCATGTCGCTCGGCGAGTGGCGCTCCGAGGTCAACGCTGTCGGCGTGCCGCTGATCGCGCGCGACAACCGCGTCTTCGCGCTCAACTGCGGCGGCCCCGCGTTCCGCGTATCGAAGGAATACCTGGAACAGGAATGTGGCCCCAGACTGGTCGAGCTTGCAGCCCGGATTGCCGCGCTTTCCTAAGTTCTCAGATCTTCGGCACCACTAATCCGCGGCCTTCGGCACGACCAGCGCATCGAGCGCGACGGCGCCCTCGCCCTCCGGCAGCACCACGAACGGGTTCAAATCGACGCTTGCGAGTTTGTCCGCATTCGCCGCCGCGAAGTTCGACAAATTGACCAGCGCATCCGCCAGCGCATCGATGTCCGCCGGCGGCTTGCCCCGGACGCCTTTCAGCAGTTTTGCGCCCTTGGTTTCCTCGATCATCCGAAGCGCTTCCGCCTTGTCGAACGGCGCGAGCCTGAACGAGACATCCTTGAACACCTCCACGAATACTCCGCCGAGACCGAACATCACCGCAGGCCCGAACACCGGATCGATCTGCACGCCGAGGATCGCCTCGACCCCGCCGGCAACCATCGGCGCGACGATCACGCCTTCGTTCCTGGTATCCGGCATGGCACGTCCGGCACGGGCGGATATTTCGTTGAAGGCGGCGGCCGCATCCTGCGGCGTCTCGATGCCGAGCATGACGCCGCCGATCTCGGTCTTGTGCACGAATGCCGCCCCGTTGATCTTGAGCGCAACCGGCCCCGCAAACTTTGCGGCCGCTTCCGACGTTTCTTCGGCCGACGAGCACAACACGGCATCGACCACCGGCAGCCCGGCCTCTGACAGCAGACTCCGGGACTCCCATTCGCTGAGTGCGCGCGCCGGCACGTCGGCAGGCTGCGGCAGGTTGCCTCCTGCGACGGCAGGCGGGCGCAGGAATCCCTCGCCAATATGGGTCAGCGCCGCAATGGCACCGATGGCGCGGCAGGGATCCTCGAAAATCAGGTAGCCCGCATTGCTGTAGGTATCGACCATTTCCTGGTCGCCAACCAAGGAAAGGATAAGAACCCGGTCCGGGAACTTCCTGCGGATCGCATCCAGCTCCTTCAACAGCGGTTCGACCACATAGGGCGAGCAGGCCGCCAAGGTGAAAAAGGCCACGGCGGAATCGTAGCCGCCCTTGTCGAGCATGATGTCGAAATTGATGCCGACGAGGCTCAGGTCGTTGAAGAACTGCGCCGTGGTGTCGACCGGATTGAGCGCGGAGGCAAACGGCAGCTTTTCCTTGAGAAGCTTCTGCGCGTCTTCCGGCATCGGCGCGACATCGAGGCCGAGCTTCACCGCATGGTCCGCCATCTGCACACCGACGCCGCCGGAAATGGTGACGAGGCCGATGCGGCCGGCCTTGGGGAATATCCCGGCCGTACAGGCATACGCCGCATCCAGCATGTCCTCGGTGGTTTCGGCTCGGTAAACGCCATACTGGCGGAACACGGCATCGTATATCTCGTCCGCACCTGCCAGCGATGCCGTATGCGACGCCGCGGCCGCCGCACCTTCCTCGCTCTGTCCCACCTTCAGGAAGATTACGGGCTTCTTGTTGGCGCGTGCCTTCTCAAGGCTCCTGATCAGTGCCGGACCGTTCTTGATCCCTTCGGCGTAGGCGCAGATGACCTTGATGTCGTCCTGACCGGCCGCCCAGTCGATGCACTCCGCCACCGTAACGTCGCACTCGTTACCGGTGGTCAGCACATGGCTGACGCCGAGGCCGCGGCCCTTGGCGACCGCGAACAGGTGCGTTCCATAGGCGCCGGACTGACTGATGATGGCAAGCGGCCCCGGGTCCGGATACCCCTGATCACCTGTTGACGAGAAGGTCGCAAAAAACCGCGTATGAAAATTGAGAATGCCGAGACAGTTTGGCCCCAGAAGCCGCACCCCGGTGCGTTTCGAAAACGCGGTCAGCTCGTCCTGCGCCGATGTACCGGCATCGCCGACCTCGGCAAAACCGGAACTGAACACAATCGCCGATTTCACCCCGCACGCCGCGCAATCTTCCAGCGTTTCCAGCACCAGCTTCGCCGGCACCGCGATCAGCGCACAGTCGATCGGCTTGCCAATATCCTTGATTGATTTGTACGCGGGCACGCCCTGGACCGTGTCCCGGTTCGGGTTCACCGGATAAAACGGCCCTTCATAGCCCCACTTGATCAGATAGCGCAGCGGACGCCCGCCAATGCGACCCGGATCGTCGGACGCGCCGATAATGGCAACGGATTTCGGGCTGATCAGGGCTTCCAGCCCCGCACGCGGATCGTTCATCGGACGTTCGTCTCCCCAATTCGCGCCGGTATGCGGCGTCAGGATTTGTTATCCATATAGGCAATTTTCGAACGAAAACTGCATGTTGATTGCTTTACATGCGAACTCAAAAAATGCAAAACTTAATTTTACTATGCAAAACAGGTGGTGTTACACCGGGACGCATTCTCCAAGTTTCGAACAGCAATTAAAAATACCGTTTGGGAGGTAAATATGAAAACGAAGACGATGGGAGCGCTCTGCGCAGCCCTGGTCATTTCCGGCGCGGTCGCCGCAAATGCCGCGGAAGTCAAACTTCCGAAGAACATGGCGTGGACCGCCTATAACACCGGCACCACGGGCTACAACCAGTCCGTTGCCATCGGCAAGGCCCTCAAGGACAAGTATGGCGTCACGCTGCGCGTGGTCCCCGGCAAGAACGACATTTCGCGCCTGACACCGGTCAAGGCGGGCAAGGTCGATTACTCGGCCAATGGTATCGCGACGTTCTTCGCCTCCGAAGGCGTGTTCCAGTTCGCCGATCCGAACTGGGGTCCGATGCCGATCCGTGTTCTCATGTCGGCCAGTGGTTCCGCCGGCCTGAGCGTCGCCGTCGCCGCCGACAAAGGCATCAAGACGTATGCCGATCTCAAGGGCAAACGTGTCGCCTATGTGCGCGGCGGTGACGCGCTCAACGTCGGCATCGAGGGCATGCTCGCCTGCGGCGGCCTGACATGGGCGGACGTCGAGAAGGTTGAGTTCCCCGGCTACGGCGCCGCTTGGGAAGGCATGGTCAACGACCAGGTTGATGCCATGTTCGCCTCCACGCTTTCGGGCCCGACCAAGAAGCTGGAAGCCAGCCCGCGCGGCATCTTCTGGCCGCCGACACCGCATAATGATGACAAGTGCTGGGGCGGCATCAAGAAAGTGGCCCCGTACTTCGTGCCCCGGAATATCACCAAAGGGACCGGCATCTCCGCCGAAAAACCCTATGAAGGTCCGGCCTACCCGTATCCGATCCTGATGACGTTCGCGAAGCAGGACAAGACGGAGGTCTATTCCCTGACCCGCGCACTGGTCGAAGAGTACGAAAACTACTCCAACGCCGAACCGGCAGCGAAGGGCTGGGCGCTCTCGAACCAGCTTTTGGACTGGGTCGTGCCCTATCACGACGGCGCGGTCATGTACCTGAAGGAAGCCGGTGTCTGGACGGACGCCCATCAGGCGCACAACGACAAACTGGTTGAGCGTCAGGGTGTCCTCGCCGATGCGTGGTCGAAAATGGATATGAAGCTCGAAGGTGACGCGTTCTCGGCCAAATGGCTTGAAATGCGCGCAGCCGCACTTACGAAGGCCGGTTTCGACCCCATATGGAAGTAACCGACAAAGACGACGAGCAGCCGGCGGCGGAACGCCATCGGCAGCTCAATCTTTTCTGGAGGTCGGTCGCCCTTGTGGCGGCCGTCCTTACCATTGTGCTTGCCGTTGATCAGGTACGCCTGGTCTTCGGCATGCAGTGGCTCGGCGACGTCATCAAGCTCTCGAACCACTATCTTTACGCCATTCTCGGCATTCTGCTGCCGCTGACGTTCATATTCTTTCCGGCGAGCGGCAAGGTCCGGCATCCGGCCGTGCCCTGGTATGACGCCCTTCTGTGCGCCGTCACATTCGCCACATGTCTTTTCTTTTTTGTGAATTCCACGACCATCGTCGATCACGGCTGGGAGTTCGTCGCCCCCGATTACGCGATCTACGTAAGTTATGTGCTCTGGCTCTTGACGCTCGAGGCCGTGCGCCGCGCCGGCGGCTTCGCGATCTTCCTGATCGTCACGGTCATTTCCGCCTATCCGCTGTTTGCCGACGTGATGCCGGGGCCGATTTCCGGGCTCGCCAGCACCTGGGGCGAGACGGCGGCCTATCACACCATGAGCATCGAGAGCATTCTCGGCATTCCGATGCGAGCCTTCGCCGAGCTGGTAATCGGCTTCCTGATCTTCGGCGTCGCGCTTCAGCATACCGGCGGCGGACGCTTCTTCCTCAACCTCGCGTTTGCACTGCTGGGCGGTGTGCGCGGTGGCGCCGCCAAGGTGGCGATCTTTTCCAGCGGCCTGATGGGCTCCATGAGCGGCAGCGTCATCACCAACGTGCTGACGACGGGCGTCATGACCATCCCAGCCATGCGCCGCACAGGGTTCCAGCCGCATTACGCGGGCGGGGTCGAAGCCTGCGCGTCCACCGGCGGCGTGCTGATGCCGCCCGTGATGGGGGCCACTGCGTTCATCATGGCGACGATCATCGAGGTGCCTTACGTCGATATCGCGATCGCCGCGATCATTCCGTCCGGGCTTTATTTCTTCGGCCTTTTCATGCAGATCGATTCCTACGCCGCGAAGATGAAGCTGGAAGGCCTGCCGAAGGTGGAACTGCCCAAGCTCGGAGAAACCCTCCGTGAGGGCTGGTACTTCGTGTTCGTGTTCGCGATGCTGATCGTGATGCTGGTCTACCTGCGCCGCGAGGCGCTGGCGCCGTTCTACGCCACCATCATGCTTCTGGTCCTGAACCAGGTGTTCCCGTCCGGTCGCTGGGGCATGGACGACGTCAAGAAATTCCTCATCGCGGTCGCCCGGCTGCTGACCGAACTGACAGCAATCCTCGCCGCTGTCGGCCTGATCGTCGGCGCGCTGTCGATGACCGGCATGGCCGGGACGCTGGTCAACGACCTGGTGTTCCTGGCCGGCGGCTCGACGCTGACGCTGCTGGTGATGGGGGCAATTACCAGTTTCATCATGGGCATCGGCATGACCGTGACGGCGGCCTATATCTTCCTTGCCGTCGTGCTGGCCCCGGCGCTGATCCAGGGCGGCCTGTCGCCAATGGCGGTGCACCTGTTCATTCTTTACTGGGGTATGCTGTCGTTCATCACCCCACCGGTGGCGCTCGGCGCCTATGCCGCTGCCGCGCTGGCCAAGGCGACACCGATGCGCACGGGGCTGGAGGCCATGCGCCTCGGCAGCATCATCTACTTCATTCCATTCTTCTTCGTGCTCAACCCATCCCTGATCCTGCAAGGCTCCGTGGCCAGCATTCTCTCACACACGGCGTCCGCGTTCGTAGGCGTCTGGTTTGTCGCCGGTGCCCTGCAGGGCTATCAGATCGGGATCGGACCGCTGAATAAGTGCGGTGCGATGCAATGGCCGGTCCGCGCGCTGATGGTGCTGGCGGGCATGAGCCTTGCCACGCCCGGCGGCGGCCTGTTGCCATGGACCAACATGGAAGGCATCGTGGCCTCGGTCGTGATGTTGATCGCGGCCATCGTGCTGTTCTTCCTCGGCAGCAACATGCTCAACAAGAATGCCACACAGAATCAATAGAACGGAGGTCCGGTTTGGGCGCACATGAACTCTTCGACCTGACAGGAAAGGTCGCGCTGATTACCGGATCGACCAAGGGCATCGGCAAGGAAATCGCCAAAGTCTTCGCGGACGCTGGAGCCAGGGTCGTCGTTTCGAGCCGCAAACCCGAGCGCTGCGAGGAAACTGCTGCCGAAATCCGCGAGGCCGGTGGTGAAGTGCTGCCGATCCCGTGCAACATCTCCGAAAAGGATCAGTTGAAGGCACTCGTCGATGCGACCATCGCGGCCTGGAAGAGAATAGACATCCTTGTCTGTAACGCCGCCGTGAACCCTTACTTCGGGCCGCTTTCCGGGATCACGCAGGACGCCTACGACAAGATCATGGACGTCAACATCGGTTCCAACCTGTGGCTCTGCAACATGGTCATTCCGCAGATGGCGGAACGCAAGGACGGCGCCGTGATCATCGTCTCGAGCATCGGCGGCCTCAAGGGCAGCGAGAACCTTGGCGCCTATGGCATTTCCAAGGCTGCCGACATGCAGCTTGCCCGGAACCTCGCCGTCGAATGGGGGCCGTCCAACATCCGCGCCAACTGCATCGCGCCAGGTCTGGTGAAGACGGATTTCGCGCGGGCGCTCTGGGAAGACCCGGAGCAGACCAAGCGTGCGCTCGCCGCCTATCCGATCGGGCGCCTGGGCGAACCCGAAGACATCGCCGGCGCGGCTTTGTTCCTGGCGTCGAAAGCCGGCAGCTTCGTCAACGGTCATACGCTGGTCGTCGACGGCGGCAGCACCATCGGCTCCACCCGGTACAGCTAGGTTTAAAGGCCCGCCAAAACGCGGCCCTTGTCCGTCAGTCCGGCAATCCGGTCACCGAACACCGCGAAGCGCTCGTCCTGCGTCTGACCACGCAGATAGCGGATGTAGATCTGTTGCAGGATGACGGCGATCTTGAACACGCCGAACACCTGGTACCAGTGCACATCCGAGCAGTCGAAACCGGTTTTCGCCGCATAACGCTCTATCACGTCGGCGCGGGTCGGAAATCCTTCGTTCCACGTCGGCATGGAAGCGCCCAAAATCCACTTCGGATCGTCATCCGCCTGTCCCCAGAACGTGAGCACGTAGCCCAAATCGGAGAGCGGGTCGCCCCGCGTGCACATGTCCCAGTCCAGCACAGCGCGCGGAATAGCCGGATCGTCGGCATCGAGCAGCATGTTGTCGAGCTTGAAGTCGTTATGCAGCAGGGTCGCTCGTCCGCTTCTGGGCAAGCCGCCATGCAGCCAATCGATGATCCGATCCATCACCGGGCTCTCTTCGTGAACGGCGGCGTGCCAGCGCTTGGTCCAGCCCGACAACTGCCGTTCGATGAACCCGTCCGGCCGTCCCAGATCACCGAGACCGGCGTCCGCTGGATCGACGCTGTGCAAGCCCGCCAGCGTATCCACCATCATCTCGCCCATGCGGCGCAAGAGATCCTTCGGCCAGTCCCGGTCATCAGGCAGTTCGCGCCTGACGACGATGCCATTGCGCCGCTCCAGCACATGAAAGGGCGCACCGATGATGCTGGCATCGTCACACACAGCAAAGCTGCGCGGTGCCAGCGGAAACGTCTGCCAGAGATCCTTGAGCACCCGATGTTCGCGCTTCATGTCGTGCGACGACGGTGCGACGGGACCCAGCGGCGGGCGGCGCAGGACGTACTCCGCTTCGCCGAATCGCACCAGATAGGTCAGGTTGGCATGACCGCCGCCGAACTGGGCGAGCGAAAAGTCGCCTTTGATATCCGGCAGATTGTCGCGCAACCAAGGTTCGAGCCGTGCCGTATCGAGCCGCTCGTCTTCACGAATAGAGATAACCTCGCGGTCGGGCTTCTCCGTCATCGCGAGCCTCAGACGACCTCGAACAGGCCCGCCGCACCCATGCCGCCACCGACGCACATGGTCACGACGACGTTCTTCGCGCCGCGCCGCTTGCCCTCGATCAGGATATGACCCGCAAGACGCGCCCCGGTCATGCCGAACGGATGACCGATTGCGATGGAGCCGCCGTTGACGTTGAGGTTCTCGTTGGGGATGCCGAGCTTGTCGCGGCAGTAGAGGACCTGCGAGGCGAATGCCTCGTTCAGCTCCCACAGATCGATATCGTCCATGGTCATGCCGAAGCGTTCAAGGAGACGCGGCACCGCGAACACGGGGCCGATCCCCATCTCGTCCGGTTCGCAGCCTGCCACCGTAAAGCCCTTGAAGATGCCGAGCGGCTCAAGCCCGCGTTTCTCGGCTTCCTTCGCATCCATGACGACGCACGCCGACGCACCGTCGGAAAGCTGGCTGGCGTTGCCGGCGGTGATGAAGTTGCCCTCGCCCATCACCGGCTGCAGTTTCTGAAGCCCTTCGATGTTCGTGTCGGGGCGATTGCCCTCGTCCCGCTCCAGCGTGACCTCCTGCTCGGACACCTCGCCGGTTTCCTTGTTCTTCACTTCCTTGATGGTCGTGATCGGCACGATCTCGTCATCGAAATGGCCCGCCTGCTGGGCAATGGCGCAGCGCTGCTGGCTTTGAAGGCCGTATTCGTCCTGCGCTTCACGGCTGACGCCATAGCGCTTGGCCACAAGATCGGCGGTATCGATCATCGCCATCCAGAGTTCCGGCTTGTGCTCCATCAGCCATTCTTCCTCGAAGTAGTGCCGGTTGAGGTTGGGCTGCACGAGACTGACCGACTCGACACCACCGGCGACCATCACCGGCACCTTGTCGACGATGACGCGCTGCGCCGCCATGGCGATGGCCTGAAGACCCGACGAACAGAACCGGTTGACCGTGGTGCCCGACGTCGTCACCGGCAGCCCGGCGCGATAGGCCGCAAGGCGGGCAATGTTCTTGCCGGTCGCACCTTCGGGATAACCGCAGCCGATGATGACGTCCTCGATCTCTTCCGGGTCGACACCGGCGCGCGCGACCGCCGCTTCGATGCAGTGCGCCTGCATGACGGCACCGTGGGTCTTGTTGAACGCGCCCCGGTAGGCTTTTCCAATCGGCGTGCGGGCCGTGGATACGATGACGGCTTCGGTCATGGTCTCTTCCTCTAAGCTCTCTTTATTTCGACTGATAGTCGGCAAAGGACTTGCCGGCTTTCGCGAGTTCTTCCAGCAGCGGCGCCGGGCGCAGCAGTTCGCCGTGCGCGTCATGCAACCGCTTCATGGTTTCATGTATTTTATCGACGCCGGTCAGGTCTGCAAAGAACATGGGACCGCCACGACCGATGGGATAACCGTAGCCATGCACCCAAATCAGATCGATATCGCTCGGACGGGTAGCAATGCCCTCGCCCAGCAGCTTCGCGCCCTCGTTGATCAGGGTGTACATGCAACGCTCCAGGATTTCCTGATCTGTCACTTCCCGCCGCGTAACGCCCATTTCCTCGGAAACGCCCTCGATCAGTTTTGCTATTTCCGGGTCAGGTTCCGGCGTGCGACTGCCTTCGGCGTACTTATACCAGCCGACGCCGTTCTTCTGGCCATGACGTCCCATCTCGACGATGCGGTCGGCAATGGTCGATGAATAACGCTCGTTGGTCGGGAAGTTCTCGCGGCGGTGTTTGCGAACAAGGTACCCGACATCCAGTCCCGCCAGATCCCCCATCGCGAACGGTCCCATCGGAAAGCCGAAATCGTAGATGACCTTGTCGATCTGTTCCGGCAGCGCGCCTTCCTCCAGCAGAAATTCGGCCTGTGACCGGTATCGGTAAAGCATGCGATTGCCGACGAAGCCATCACAGACACCGACCATCACACCGACCTTGCCGATGTCCTTGGAAAGCTTCATCACGGTCGCCTGCACCTCGGGCAAGGTCGCCTTGCCGCGCACGTTCTCCATCAACTTCATGATGTTGGCGGGCGAAAAGAAGTGCGTCCCGACCACGTCGGACGGACGGCTCGTCGCCGCGGCGATTTCGTCGATGTCCAGCGACGACGTATTGGTGGCGAGGATCGCACCCGGCTTACAGACCTCGTCCAGCTTACCGAACACCTGCTTCTTCAGGTCCATGTCCTCGAACACGGCCTCGATGACGATATCGGCGTCGGCGAGGTCCGCGTAATCGACGGTACCGGAAAGCAGGCTCATGCTGGCGTCCGCGTCGGCCTCGGTACTGCGGCCGCGTTTGACACTGCTCTCAAAGGCCTTTTTCGCCGCCGCCATGCCGTTGTCGAGCGCATCGTGGTTCTGTTCCAGCACCATGACCGGGAACCCGCCACTGGCGAAACTCATCGCGATACCGCGGCCCATGGTACCGCAACCGATAACGGCGACCTTTTCGATCGGGCGAAGCTCCGTGTCCTTGCTGACGCCCGGCAGTTTGTGTGCCTGACGCTCGGCGAAGAACAAGTGGCGTTGCGCCTTCGACTGATCGGACTGCACCAGTTCGTCGAAGTTCTTGCGTTCCAGCTTCATGCCGTCGGCGACGCTGAGGGTCATGGCCGCCTCGACCGCGTCGATGCAGCGTTCCGGCGCGATCAGACCACGGGACCGCTTGGCGATCTTCTTGCGATACGCGTCCAGCGTTTCCTTGGCGCCCTCCACCTTGATGCTCATGTCCGAGATCCGCCGCGGACCCTTGCCGTCCGCGATCAGGCCGTTGGCAAAGTCGATGGCGCCCTCGATCAGGCCGCCCGGCACGATGGCATCGAGAAAACCGAGTTCCAGTGC
Source organism: Rhodospirillales bacterium (assembly GCA_965262415.1). Lineage (GTDB taxonomy): Bacteria > Pseudomonadota > Alphaproteobacteria > Rhodospirillales > Casp-alpha2 > UBA4479. The sequence continues at coordinate 2,187,926 of OZ253533.1, forward strand.
CTTTTCGGCATCGACGTATTCACCGCCGAGAATGATGTCGAGCGCGGGCGCGATGCCGATCAGGCGCGGCAGGCGCTGGGTGCCGCCGGCACCCGGCAACAGGCCGAGGTTGATTTCCGGCAACCCGAAGCGTGCCGACTTGTCGCCGACCCGGTAGTGACACCCGAGCGAGATCTCGCAGCCGCCGCCGACGGCGGTTCCATGAATGGCGACGACGACCGGCTTGTCGCTGGCTTCCAGACGGTTGAGCAGCACGGAGAGCGAGGGTTCTTTGCGCGGCTTGCCGAATTCCGTAATGTCGGCACCGCCGCAGAAGCACCGGTTGCGCCCGGCGAGCACGATACATTTTATGCTGTCATCCGCTTCCGCCTTGTCGATGGCCGCCGCAACACCCTCGCGTACTGCGATACCGAGCGCGTTCACAGGCGGGTTGTTCAGTGCGATCAGGGCGACGGCGCCATGGATTTCGTAGTCGACGGGAGCTGTCATTGGATGTCCTTATTTTTGAAACTTGCTTTTGCACAGCGAAATTGCAGTATGATGCGGGACCCGCGGGTTGTCCAGCCCGTGCGACCCGGCAAGAGCACTGTTTTCGCCCATTGGCGGACATTCCGCCAGCCCCCACGCAGCCACGAGAATGAAGGCTGCAAGTCGGATGAAAGTCCGGCAGACTGCATGAAACAACGAACGGCAGAGAGACCATGAATTTCGATTTTTCAGAACGCACCGAGACCCTTCGCACCAAGTTGATGTCCTTCATGGACGAGCATGTCTACCCGAACGAGAAGGTCTATCTGGAGCAACTTGAAGCCGGTGACCGGTGGTCGACGCCGCCGATCATGGAAGAACTGAAAGCGAAAGCGAAGAAGGCGGAGCTCTGGAACCTGTTCCTGCCGGAAGCCGAGTACGGCGCCGGGCTGACCAACCTTGAATATGCGCCACTGTGCGAGATCATGGGGCGCTCGCCGATCGGGCCCGAGGTATTCAACTGCGCCGCCCCCGACACCGGCAACATGGAAGTGCTGGTCCGCTACGGCTCCGACGAACAGAAGGAACGCTGGCTGAAACCTTTATTGGACGGGGAGATCCGCTCGGCCTTCGCGATGACCGAACCGGATGTCGCGTCGTCGGATGCAACGAACATCCAGTCCCGTATCGACCGCGACGGTGACGAATACGTGTTGAACGGCCGCAAATGGTGGACGTCCGGCGCTGGCGATCACCGCTGCGAAATCTTTATCTTCATGGGGAAATCCGATCCCGACGCGGAGAAATACCGCCAGCAGTCGATGATCCTTGTCCCCCGCGACACCCCGGGCGTGGAATTGATCCGGCCATTGACCGTATTCGGGTATGACCACGCCCCGCACGGCCATTTCGAGGTCGATTTCAAGGACGTCCGCGTGCCGGCATCCAACATGATCCTGGGCGAGGGCCGCGGTTTCGAGATTGCCCAGAGCCGCCTCGGCCCGGGCCGCATTCACCACTGCATGCGCCTGATCGGCGTCGCCGAACGCTCGCTGGAAGCCATGTGCGCACGCGCGAAAAAACGTGTCGCCTTCGGCAAACCGCTGTCGGAACAGGGCGTGGTGATGGATGCGATCTCGCGCTCCCGCATCGAGATCGAACAGGCGAGGCTTCTGACGCTCAAGGCTGCGTTCATGATGGATACCGTCGGCAACAAGGTCGCCCGCTCGGAAATCGCCATGATCAAGGTCATCGCGCCGCAAATGGCCTGTGATGTTATCGATCGCGCAATTCAGGTGCATGGCGGCGGCGGCGTCTCGGAAGACTTCGGTCTCGCCTATGCGTGGGCCAAGACACGCAGCCTGCGTCTCGCCGACGGGCCGGACGAGGTGCACCGTACATCTCTGGCCAAGATGGAGCTGAAAAAACAGAGCCCGCGCTGGATTTACAGCGAGTAAGATTGCCTATCCCTTGCCGTGACTGGCAGCGCGCCGAAAACTTGTATTAGTACTGCATATTTTTTGTTCATATTAGGCATTCTGAGCAATTAATATGCAAAATTTGGACTAAAATCAGGTTTCCGGCGGCCCGCGCCCTCATGAAAATTTTGTGAATCCTGATTAGAGTCCAGCACGTTACGGGTTTCTTCCACAAATTCCGACCCCTCCCCGCATAAATGGCCCCGTTCTTGCGAACGTACGGTGCAGTGCAACAACAACCCCAAGGGGAGAGGTCAAGATGAGGTCATATCTCAAAACACTTCTGGGCGCGACAGCGATTGCGGGCGTCACGCTCGCCGGCGCGACGGCGCACGCTGCCGAAACCATCAAGGTCGGCATTCTTCATTCGCTTTCCGGCACCATGGCGATCAGCGAAACCACGCTGAAAGACGTCATGCTGATGCTGATCGAAGAGCAGAACAAAAAGGGCGGTGTTCTCGGCAAGAAGCTCGAGGCCGTCGTCGTCGATCCGGCATCGAACTGGCCGCTGTTCGCCGAAAAGGCGCGCGAGCTGATTTCGGTCAACAAGGTCGATGTGGTTTTCGGTTGCTGGACGTCGGTGTCCCGCAAATCCGTGCTGCCGGTGTTCGAGGAGCTGAACAGCATCCTCTTCTACCCGGTGCAGTATGAAGGCGAAGAAAGCCAGAAGAACGTGTTCTACACCGGTGCCGCTCCGAACCAGCAGGCGATCCCGGCTGTCGATTACCTGATGAACGAAGGCGTTGAGCGCTGGGTTCTGGCCGGTACCGACTATGTCTACCCGCGGACGACCAACAAGATCCTTGAAGCCTACCTCAAGGGCAAAGGCGTCGGCGCCGACGACATCATGATCAACTACACGCCGTTCGGTCACTCCGACTGGCAGACGATCGTCTCCGACATCAAGAAGTTCGGCTCCGCCGGCAAGAAGACCGCCGTGGTCTCGACCATCAACGGTGACGCCAACGTGCCGTTCTACAAAGAACTCGGCAACCAGGGCATCAAGGCCGAAGACATTCCGGTCGTCGCCTTCTCCGTCGGTGAAGAAGAACTCGCCGGTCTCGACACGGCACCGCTGGTCGGTCACCTCGCCGCGTGGAACTACTTCCAGTCCGTCGACAGCCCGGAAAATGCCGAGTTCATCAAGACCTGGAAAGCCTTCACCAAGAACCCGAAGCGCGTGACCAACGACCCGATGGAAGCTCACTACATCGGCTTCAACATGTGGGTTAAAGCCGTTGAAATCGCCGGCACCACCGAGTCCGACGCGGTCATCGATTCGCTCATCGGCGTGACGGTTCCGAACCTCACGGGCGGTTACTCGGCCATGATGCCGAACCACCACATCACCAAGCCGGTTCTGATCGGCGAAGTGCAGGCCGACGGCCAGTTCGAGACGGTTTCCTCGACGGCCGGTCTCGTCCCGGGTGATGCCTGGTCGGACTTTCTGCCGGGTTCCAAGGACCTGATCAGCGATTGGCGCGCACCTCTGTCGTGCGGCAACTTCAACACCAAGACCGGCAAGTGCGGCGGTCAAGGCAGCTAAGCACCTAGATCGTTCGGGGGTGGCCCAGGCCACCCCCGGGCATCTGCGCCTTGTATTTTCCGGATGCTGGAACTGCCCCGATGATCACGTTTTTAAAGTCCCGCACGTCCTTCCTTCTTTTCCTGTTTAGTCTTTTCATGTTTGCCCCGGCCGGGCCGTCGTATGCCGACGAACTGGCCGGCAAAATCAATAAACTTGCCGAAGGCGGCTTTAACGACCGCCAGAAAGCGATTAACGAACTTGCCGCCACCGGCGACAGCCGGGTCGTTCCCGCCCTCGAAGCCCTCGGCGAGGGTCTTCTCTATCTGCAGAAGCTCGGCAACAAGGTTGTCATCGTTGAACGCGCCGGCAGCAACTTCAAAGTCACCGACCCGATCACGCTCGAAGCGCTCGGCGAGATGCCGAAAGGCGCCCTCAAGAAAATCAAAGTGAACAACCGCCTGCGCCGCGCCGTCCGTGACGCGCTGGGCGGCCTGCAGCTCAATTCCAAGAACCCGGCCGATCGCATGGCGGCCGCAGAAGCGGTGTTCCAGTCCAAGGACCCGGATGCGATCCCGCTTCTGGACAGCGCCATCGAGAAAGAAACCAAGGCCGACGTCAAGAAGGCCATGATCGAGGCCCGCGCCGCCGCCGTCCTGTCGAGCGATCTCGACGAAACCGCCAAGCTCGACGCGATCAAGACGATCGAAACCCGCTCCGGACGCGACGCGCGTTCGATCCTGCTGGCCTATGCCGCCAACGCGGAAGGCAAGCTCAAATCCGCCGCCGAAGCATCCGCCGGCATCATCGAGCGCAGCCTCGCCGCATGGGCTGCCGCACAAAATGTCTGGTACGGCCTGTCGCTCGGCTCAGTCCTTCTGCTGGCCGCCATCGGCCTCGCCATCACCTTCGGTGTGATGGGCGTCATCAACATGGCGCACGGCGAGATGGTGATGCTCGGCGCCTACACCACCTTCGTCGTGCAGGACACTATCCGCACGTCCTATCCGCAGTTGTTCGAAGTGTCTCTGCTGATCTCGATCCCGCTTGCGTTCCTTGTCGCGGGCGCCGTCGGCGTCGCGATTGAGCGGGGCATCATCCGCTGGCTCTACGGTCGTCCACTGGAAACCCTGCTCGCGACCTGGGGCATTTCCCTTGCCCTGCAGCAGACAGTGCGCTCGATCTTTGGCCCGACCAACCAGGAAGTCGGCACGCCCGATTTCATGTCCGGCGCGTTCGAGATCGGCCATATGACGATCACCTACAACCGGCTCTACATTCTGGTCTTCGCACTCGTCGTACTTGCCGCGCTGATGCTGGTCATGAAGCGCACGCCTTACGGTCTGCAGATGCGCGCCGTCACCCAGAACCGCGCAATGGCCGGTGCCATGGGCATCCGTACCGACTGGGTCGATGCGCTGACGTTCGGTCTTGGCTCCGGGATCGCCGGGATCGCCGGCGTGGCCCTCAGCCAGATCGACAACGTCAGCCCGAACCTCGGGCAGTCCTATATCATCGACAGCTTCATGGTCGTGGTGTTCGGCGGTGTCGGCAATCTGTGGGGTACACTCGTCGGCGCCATGACGCTCGGCGTCGCCAACAAGTTCCTTGAACCCTACGCCGGTGCCGTCCTCGGCAAGATCGTCGTGCTGGTGTTCATCATCCTGTTCATCCAGAAGAAGCCCCGCGGCATGTTCGCGCTCAAGGGTCGGGCGGTGGAAGCATGATGACCAACTTCATCGCCGGTGCGCTTGGCGTCCGGTCCTACATCTTCATCGCCGTCATCGCCGCCATCGTCGTCGTTGTCGGCTTCCTCAACCTGGCGGTGCCCGAGACCAGCTCGCTCTATATGTCGAGTTACGTCGTCTCGCTGTTCGGCAAGTATCTCTGCTATGCCATCCTGGCGCTCGCCATCGACCTCGTCTGGGGATTCTGCGGCGTGCTGTCGCTGGGTCACGGCGCGTTCTTCGCGCTCGGCGGCTATGCCATGGGCATGTACCTGATGCGCCAGATCGGCACGCGCGGCGTATACGGCCACCCGGAGCTGCCCGACTTCATGGTGTTCCTGAACTGGCAGGAACTGCCGTGGTACTGGTACGGCTTCGACATGTTCTGGTTCGCCGCCCTGATGGCGATCCTGGTGCCGGGCGCGCTTGCCTTTGCCTTCGGCTGGTTCGCCTTCCGCTCCCGCGTGACGGGGGTCTATCTCTCGATCATCACGCAGGCGATGACCTTTGCGCTGCTGCTTGCTTTCTTCCGCAACGACATGGGCTTCGGTGGCAACAATGGCCTGACAGACTTCAAGGATATCCTCGGTTTCGATGTGCAGTCGGACAGCACCCGCGTCGGTCTGTTCGCCGCCAGCGGCATTGCGCTGGTCGGCGCCTATCTGCTCGCGCAGGCCATCGTCACGTCGAAACTCGGCAAGATCCTGATCGCGGTGCGCGACGCCGAAGCACGGACGCGCTTCCTCGGCTACCGGGTCGAGCACTACAAGCTCTTCGTGTGGACGCTTTCCGCCATGATGGCGGGTGTCGCCGGTGCGCTTTACGTGCCGCAGGTCGGTATTATCAACCCGTCGGAATTTGCGCCCGCCAACTCGATCGAGGCCGTCATCTGGGTCGCCGTCGGCGGCCGCGGCACGCTGGTCGGCGCGGCACTGGGGGCAGTGCTGGTCAACGGGGCCAAGACGATCTTCACCGGCATCCTGCCGGAAGTCTGGCTGTTCGCGCTGGGCGCGCTGTTCATCGCCGTCACGCTGTTCCTGCCGAAAGGCATCCTCGGTCTCGCCAGCCAGATCATGAACAAGCACCGTGAGCGGCAGGCAACGGGCGCGGCCCCGCAACCGCAGGAGGCCGACTGATGACCCAGCAAGGCGACACCCTTCTTTACCTCGATAACGTGTCGGTCAGCTTCGACGGCTTCAAGGCGCTGAACGCGCTGTCGCTCTATATCGCCGAGGGCGAAATGCGGGCGATTATCGGCCCCAACGGTGCCGGCAAGACGACCATGATGGACGTCATCACCGGCAAGACCCGGCCCGACATGGGCACCGTCGCGTTCGGCAAGGACGTCGACCTGACGAAAATGGACGAGGCCTCCATCGCCACCCTCGGCATCGGCCGCAAGTTCCAGAAGCCGACCGTGTTCGAAAGCCATACGGTCTATGACAACATCCTTCTGGCACTGGACCGTCCGCGCGGCGTTCTCATGACATTGTTCGATAAGTCGAACGGCGCCGATCACAAGCGCATCGACGAGATTCTCGAGATCACGCGTCTTGGCGACCTCACCGGCGAACTGGGTGCCAACCTGTCCCACGGCCAGAAACAGTGGCTGGAGATCGGCATGCTTTTGGCGCAGGACCCCATGCTGTTGCTGGTCGATGAACCGGCTGCCGGCATGACGGATGCCGAAACCGCCGAAACCGCAAGGCTTCTGAAGGACATCGCCAAGGACCATTCCGTTGTTGTCGTCGAGCACGACATGGATTTCGTGCGTGATCTGGGCGTCAAGGTGACGGTGCTTCACGAAGGATCCGTACTGGCCGAGGGCTCGCTGGATCAGGTGAGCGCCAATCAGGAAGTCATCGACGTGTATTTGGGACGCTGATCATGCTGACTGTTGAAAATGTCGATCTTTTCTATGGCGCCGCGCAGGCGCTCAAAAGCGTCTCTATGGGGGCGGAAACGGGCAAGGTAACCTGCGTCATGGGCCGCAACGGCGTCGGCAAGACGAGCCTGATGCGTGCCGTCGTCGGCCAGCAGCCGGTCACCCGCGGATCCGTTAAATGGGACGACAAGGACATCTCGACGATGCCGGTGTTCGAGCGCGCCCGGCTGGGCATCGCGTTCGTGCCACAAGGCCGCGAGATTTTCCCCCTGCTCTCGGTCGAGGAGAATCTTGAAACCGGGTACGCCTGCCTGCCGCGCGGTCAGCGCCGTGTGCCGGACGAGGTCTTCGATCTGTTCCCGGTCCTGAAGGATATGCTCAAGCGCCGGGGCGGCGACCTGTCGGGCGGCCAACAGCAACAGCTTGCCATCGGCCGCGCGCTGGTGACGCGGCCCAAGCTCCTGATCCTCGACGAGCCGACAGAAGGCATCCAGCCGTCCATCATCCAGGACATTGGCCGGGCGATTTCATATCTCAGGGACACCGGCGACATGGCCATCGTTCTGGTCGAGCAGTATTTTGAGTTTGCGCGCGACCTCGCGGACCGCTTCACTGTCATGGACAGGGGCGAGGTCGTTCTCGCCGGCGACAAGGCGGATATGAACGAGACCGATGTTCGACGACACCTCACCGTTTGACCACGCAAGCGCGCCGGTTCTGCAACGGACGAAGGGGGCCGCTGCGTGCAGCTTCAAACGGCGCGGCGACCGAACGGTTCTCGACCGGTTACATCAATCAGGTTCTTTCAAGGTAAGGCTGCCCCGGCTCGACCCCGGTCAGGCGCCGGAAGCCGTACTGCTCAACACCGCGGGCGGCCTGACGGGCGGCGACAATCTTTCGTTCGAAGGCGAGATCGCGGCGGGCTGCGAGGCCGTTTACACCACCCAGGCCAGCGAACGCGCCTATCGCGCCCTTTCCGGCGACGCTCGCGTGACCAGCCGCCTGAAGGCAGGCACCGGCAGCAAACTTGCCTGGCTGCCGCAGGAAACCATCCTGTTCGACGGTGCCAGGCTGAAACGCGTCTTCGATGTCGATCTTGAGGGCGATGCCGCGCTGCTCGCACACGAATCCGTCGTGTTCGGCCGCGCTGCCATGGGTGAGACGATGACCCGCGGTGCCTTTTCCGATGTCTGGCGCATTCGCCGGGACGGCAAGCTGATCCATGCCGATGCACTCAGGATCGAGGGCCCGGTCGCAGACATACTTGATCACGCGGCGGCTCTGAACGGGGCACATGCCATGGCGACGATCCTCTATACGGCAACCGATGCCGGAGAGCGTCTGGATTCCGTCCGCGACATCGTTGACGGCCTGTCCCCTGCGCTCGGTATTGCCGGTGCGAGTGCGTGGCCAGGGAAACTCGTGATCCGCGCTGTCGCGACAAGCGGCGCCAACCTGCGCAGGATCGTGGGACCTTTGATATCAGAACTCCGCGGCGGCAATCCGATGCCCCGCGTCTGGTCGACTTAAAGAGCGAGGAGAGGGAAATGAACCTGACCCCCAGGGAGAAGGACAAACTGCTGGTATCGATGGCGGCGATGGTCGCCCGGCGCCGGCTGGAGCGCGGCGTCAAGCTGAACCATCCGGAAGCGATCGCGCTGATCACGGATTTCGTCATCGAAGGCGCCCGTGACGGCAGGTCCGTTGCCGACCTGATGGAAGCCGGCGCAACCGTCATCACGCGAGATCAGGTGATGGAGGGTATCGCCGAGATGATCCACGACGTACAGGTCGAGGCAACCTTCCCCGACGGCACCAAGCTCGTCACCGTCCACGAACCGATCCGCTGAGGAGGAAGTTGATATGATCCCAGGAGAAATCATCCCCGCCGACGGCGAGATCGAACTGAACGCCGGGCAACCCACCGTCACCATCGAAGTCGCCAACACCGGCGACCGCCCGGTCCAGGTCGGCAGTCACTACCATTTCTATGAAACCAACTCGGGCCTTGAGTTCGACCGTGAGAAAGCGCGCGGCATGCGTCTCGATATCGCATCCGGCACCGCCGTCCGCTTCGAACCGGGGCAGACCCGCGAAGTGACGCTGGTACCGCTGCTCGGCGGGCGCGAGGTTTACGGCTTCAACCAGAAGATCATGGGAGGCCTCGATGCCGGCTAAAATTTCACGCGCCGCATACGCGGACATGTTCGGCCCGACCACGGGCGACAAGGTACGGCTCGCCGACACCGAACTCTTCGTCGAGGTCGAGCAGGACTACACCACCTACGGCGAGGAAGTGAAGTTCGGCGGCGGCAAGGTCCTGCGCGACGGCATGGGCCAGGCGCAGACACCGCGTGCGCTGGGTGCCGTCGATACCGTCATCACGAACGCGTTGATCGTCGATTACTGGGGCGTCGTCAAAGCCGACGTCGGCCTTCGCGACGGCCGCATCGTCGGCATCGGCAAGGCCGGCAACCCGGATACGCAGCCGAACGTCGACATCGTCGTCGGCCCCGGCACCGAAGCCATCGCCGGTGAAGGCAAGATCCTCACCGCCGGCGGGTTCGACGCACACATTCACTTCATCTGCCCGCAGCAGATCGAAGAAGCGCTGATGTCCGGCGTCACAACCATCCTGGGCGGCGGCACCGGACCTGCGACGGGCACAAACGCCACCACTTGCACGCCGGGACCGTGGCATATCGGCCGCATGATCCAGGCCGCAGATGCGTTTCCGATGAACCTTGCGTTCTCGGGCAAGGGCAATGCCTCCAAGCCCGAGGGGCTTTATGAACAGGTGCTGGCAGGCGCGTGTTCACTGAAACTGCACGAGGACTGGGGCACGACGCCGGGGGCCATCGACTGCTGTCTTTCCGTCGCCGACCAGATGGACGTGCAGGTGATGATCCACACCGACACATTGAACGAGTCGGGTTTCGTCGAGAACACGGTAGCGTCGTTCAAGGGCCGCACCATCCATGCCTTCCATACCGAGGGTGCAGGCGGCGGCCACGCGCCGGACATCATCAAGGTGTGCGGCGAGGAAAACGTCATCCCGTCGTCGACCAACCCGACGCGGCCTTACACCGTCAACACGCTCGAAGAACATCTCGACATGCTGATGGTGTGTCACCACCTCGACAGCCGCATCCCGGAAGACGTGGCGTTCGCGGAAAGCCGCATCCGGCGTGAGACCATCGCCGCCGAGGACATCCTGCACGACATGGGTGCGTTCTCGATCATCGCATCGGATAGCCAGGCCATGGGCCGTGTCGGCGAGGTGCTGATCCGCACGTGGCAGACCGCAGACAAGATGAAGCGCCAGCGTGGTGCGTTGCCGGAGGAAACCGGCGACAACGACAACATGCGGGTGAAGCGCTACATCTCGAAATACACCATCAACCCGGCCATCGCGCACGGCATGGCGGCACACATCGGCTCCATCGAGGTCGGCAAACGTGCCGATCTCGTCCTGTGGTCGCCGGCGTTCTTCGGTGTCAAACCGGACATGGTGCTGCTGGGCGGCACCATCGCGGCAGCTCAGATGGGCGATCCGAATGCGTCGATCCCGACACCGCAGCCGGTGCACTACCGCCCGATGTTCGGCGCCTTCGGCAAGTCGCTGACGGCAAGCGGCATCACGTTCGTGTCGCAGGCCGCGATGGAACAGGGCCTGAAACAGATCCTCGGCGTTTCCAAGGACATGCTGCCCGTGGTCAACACGCGGGGCGGCATTTCCAAGAAATCCATGGTGCTCAACGATTACCTGCCGAAGGTCGAGGTCGATCCGGAAACCTACGAGGTCCGAGCCGACGGTGAACTGCTGACGTGCGAGCCGGCGGACGTTCTGCCGATGGCACAACGGTACTTCCTGTTCTGAGGGTGTGATGCTGCGCGCGAGCGAAATCAGACGCAAGGGCAAGTGGGACGGCGTCGCCGTCGATACCGTCGTGCTCGGCTACGACGACCGGTACCGCCGCCGCATGGCGATGACCGGCACGGGCGGGCTCGACTTCGTGCTCGACATGCCGAAGGCCGCAGTGCTTGCCGACGGCGATGCGTTGGTGCTGTCTGACGGGCAGCTGGTGGCGGTGAAGGCCGCCGCCGAACCGCTGCTGGAAATCACCTGCGCAGACCCGGTGCACCTTGCCAAGGTCGCGTGGCATCTCGGCAACCGGCATCTGCCGACGCAGATCGAGGGCACCCGGATCCTGATCCGCGAAGATCACGTCATTGCCGACATGGTGCGGGGCCTGGGCGCCGACGTGAAAATCGTCGATGCGCCGTTCACCCCCGAAGGCGGCGCCTATTCGGGCGGCGGGCATCACCATCATCACCACGACGATGATGATGATGATCATGGACATCATCACGCGGGGCATCATCATGGATAACCCAATAAATAATGCTGGGCTCTATCGATTGATGGCGTGGCTGTCGCCGAGCTATCCGGTCGGCGCTTTTGCCTATTCACACGGCATCGAATGGGCGGTCGAGGACGGTCGCGTCACCGACGAGGCGACGCTGGCGGCATGGGTCGAGAGTATCGTCCGTCACGGCGCAGGCTGGTCGGACGCGGTCCTGTTCTCGAATGCTTACAGTTGTGACGGCGATCCGGCGAGACTCGCCGAGGTCAACGACTTCGCCGTGGCGCTGACACCATCCACAGAACGTCATCTCGAAACCACCGCGCAGGGCATGGCCTTCGTGAAGGCGACGAAGGATGCCTGGCCATGGGCGAAAGCAGAGCAAGTGTCCGATGCGCTGGGTCCCGAGATCGCGTATCCGGTCGCCGTCGCGGCGGCGGCATCCGCACATGGCATCCCGCTTGCAGCCGCGCTCAATGCCTATCTTCATGGCTTCGCGGCAAACCTGGTCTCGGCCGGTGTACGCCTGATCCCGTTGGGGCAGAGCGCTGGACAGCGGATACTGGCCGGACTCGAGAGCACCATCACCGAAACGGCGGCGGCTGCCGAAGACGCGTCCCTGGATGAGGTCGGCGGCATCGCAGTCCTGAGCGATATTGCCGCCATGCAACACGAAACCCAGTACACGAGGTTGTTCAGATCATGAGTTCTTCAGTTAACGGGCCCCTTCGGGTCGGTATCGGCGGGCCGGTCGGCTCCGGCAAGACGGCGCTAATGGAACGCCTCTGCCAGACGTTCCGCGATGTCTATAACATCTGCGCCATCACCAACGATATCTACACCAAGGAAGACGCCCTGATCCTGACCCGCGCCGGGGCATTACCGGAAGAACGCATCATGGGCGTTGAAACCGGCGGTTGCCCGCACACGGCAATCCGCGAGGATGCATCGATCAACCTTGCCGCCGTCGATACCATGAACGAGAAATTCCCGGGCCTCGACGTGATCCTGATTGAATCGGGCGGCGACAATCTGGCGGCGACGTTCTCACCGGAACTGGCCGACATCACGATCTATGTGATCGACGTGTCGGCGGGAGAGAAAATCCCGCGCAAGGGCGGGCCGGGCATCACGCGCTCCGACCTGCTGGTGATCAACAAGACCGATCTCGCTCCGCTGGTCGGTGCCTCGCTTGAGGTCATGGACAGCGACACCAAGCGCATGCGCGGGGACCGTCCTTACGTATTCTCGAACATGAAGACGAAGGAAGGTCTCGACACCATCGCCGGGTTTATCATCGCCGCCGGTGGACTGGATACGGATGCGGCCAAGTCGGCATCTTCTTAACGGAAGTTCCGCCCGTCGGGAATATCGTGTGACACGTCGAAGGTTCTGAGCCCCCTGTCTTTGGCGACATCCGGTGGCGTCGCCAGCGTACGCAGGTAATCGTTCAGCCCCAGCAGGTGCCGGGCCACCACGTGGATGACCCGGCCTTCCTTCTGCAGCGTGCCGGCCACCCTGAGCAGACGGCTTTCCAGCAGATCGCGGCGGTAACGCTCGAACACCGTGGGCCAGACGATGATGTTGGCGACGCCGGTCTCGTCCTCCAGCGTTGCGAAGATCACACCGCACGCCGTGCCCGGACGCTGGCGCACGACGACAAGCCCCGATACAGCGACCCACGCACCGTCCTTCATATCGGCGAGTTTCTCGTTGGCGACGATGCCGTCGGCGGCAAGATCGTCCCGCAAAAGCGCGCACGGATGCTTCCTGAGCGACAGTCTGAGATGCCGGTAATCGGCCATGACCTGTTCGCCGATCCCGAGCGCGGGCAGATCGACGTCGGGTTCGATTCCCCATTCCGGCGGCGGCGCATTGGAGCCGGGACGCACCTGCGTTTCCGCGAAGGCAAACAACGGCAGCGGCGCTTCACCCAGCCCCCGCACCTGCCAGAGCGCGGCGCGGCGGTCGAGGCCGAGCGAGCCCCACGCATCGGCCCTGGCCATCGTTTCCAATGCCCGGCGATCCAGATTGGCGCGGCGCCAGGCATCGCGCACGGTCTGATAACCGTCTTCGCGTGCCGCCAGCAGACGCGCGACGTCGGCTTCGCGCATCCCCTTGGCCTGACGGAACCCGAGCCGGAGCGCGCGGCCGCCGCGGGCGTCCTCGAGCGTACAGTCCCATTCGCTATGGTTCACATCGAGCGCCCTGACCTCGACCCCGTGATCGCGGGCATCACGGACGAGCTGCGCCGGCGCGTAGAAGCCCATCGGCTGTGCATTGAGAATGGCGCAGGCGAACGCCGCCGGGTAATGCCGCTTGAGCCATGCCGATACATAAACCAGCAGCGCGAACGACGCCGCATGCGATTCCGGAAAGCCGTAATCACCGAAGCCTTCGATCTGCTTGAAGCAGCGCTCGGCGAAGTCTTCATCGTAGCCGTTGGCGATCATGCCGCGGATCATCTTGTCCCGGAAATTATTGATCGTGCCTGTGCGCTTGAAGGTCGCCATGGCACGGCGCAGACGATCCGCGTCCTCAGGCGTGAAGCCGGCGGCGACGATGGCGATCTTCATCGCCTGCTCTTGAAACAGCGGCACGCCGAGAGTCTTGCCCAGCACCTGTTCCAGTTCGCCGCTCGGGAACGAGACCTTCTCCTCGCCGTTCCGGCGCCTGAGGTACGGGTGCACCATGTCGCCCTGGATCGGCCCCGGACGGACGATGGCGACCTCGATCACCAGATCGTAGAACACGCGCGGCTTGAGGCGCGGCAGCATGCTCATCTGCGCCCGGCTTTCGACCTGGAAGACGCCGATGCTGTCGGCCTCGCACAGCATGTCGTAAACGGCCGGGTCCTCCTGCGGGACCGTCGCCAGGTTGAACGCCTTGCCGTAATACCGCTCGATCAGTTCGAACGCCTTTCGGATACACGTCAGCATACCGAGACCGAGCACGTCGATTTTCAGAATCCCCAGCCGGTCGAGATCGTCCTTGTCCCACTCGATGACGGTGCGGTCCGCCATGCGGGCGTTCTCGATGGGAACGATGTCGTGCAGCGGCTGTTCGGAAATCACGAAACCGCCGACATGCTGCGACAGGTGCCGGGGGAAACCTGACAACTGGCGGCTGAGCGCAATCACCTGTTTGAGCGTGCGGTCCGATGGATCGAGACCGATCTCGCGGATGTTGTCTTCCTTGATGCCGCCGCGTTCCCAGCGCGACGCACGAGACAGGGCATCGACGGTATCCATCGACATCCCCATCACCTTGCCGACCTCGCGCACGGCGCTGCGGCTCCGGTAACAGATCACCTCGGCGGTCAGCGCGGCGCGTTCACGGCCGTACTTGCCGTAAATGTACTGGATGACCTCCTCGCGGCGCTCGTGTTCGAAATCGACGTCGATGTCGGGCGGCTCGTTCCGTGCGGCGGAGACGAAACGCTCGAACAGCAGGTCCATGACGCTTGGATCAACAGCGGTGATACCGAGGCAGTAACAGACCGCGGAGTTGGCCGCCGAGCCCCGCCCCTGACAGAGGATTCCCCGGCTGCGCGCAAAGCGGACGATGTCGTCGACGGTCAGGAAATAGGGCGCGTAGTTGAGCTTGTCGATCAGGTTGAGTTCGTGTTCGAGGTTATACCGGACCTTCCCCGGGATCCCGTCCGGATAACGTTTATCCGCACCGATCCATGTCAGGCGCACGAGTTCCTCCTGCGCGGTGGAACCGTCCGGCACCGGCTCGCTCGGATACTCGTAACGCAGTTCATCGAGCGAGAACCGGCAGCGTTCGACAATGCGGGCGATATTGGCGATGGCGTCGGGGCGGTCCTCGAACAACCGCGCCGCCTGATCCGGTGTTTTCAGGTGGCGCTCCGCATTGGCGATCAGCCGGGCGCCTGCCCGGTCGATGGTGCAGCCTTCACGAATGCACGTCACCACGTCCTGCAGCGGCCGGCGCGCCGGCGTGTGGAAAAGCACATCACCCGTCGCCACCAGCGGGATATCCATGGCATCGGCCAGCAGCCCGAGCGCCCGGATCCGTGCCCGGTCGTCGCCACGTGCGAGGTGCTGGACCGCCAAGTAAAGCCTGCCGTCAAAAACCGCGTGAAGGCGCTTCAGATGACCGGTAAAGGCATCGTCGGCCGGGCCGTCGGGAGTATCAGGCGGCAGCGCAATCACGACCTGACCGTCGGCGTGATCGAACAAGTCACTTATATACAAGTGACAATGCCCCTTCTCGGCGCGGCGCTTCCCCATGCTCAGCATACGCGACAGCCGCGCATAGGCGTCCCGGTCTTCCGGAAAGCAGAGGACACCCGGCGCGTCGATGAAATCCAGCCGTGCCCCCACCAGAAGCCGGATCCCGACGTCCACTGCTGCGCCATGAAAGCGCACGATTCCTGCGAGCGTGTTGCGGTCGGTGACGGCAATCGCGTCATGGCCCAGCGCCACCGCCGTCTCAACCAGTTCCTCCGGGTGCGACGCCCCCATCAGAAACGAGAAATTGCTGGTCACCTGCAGTTCGGCATAGCTCATGCGAAAAGCCCGTGCATGTACCAGTCCGTGGACGCACCGGCTGCATAGGTGCCGTCCCGAAAGACCCAGAAACGCCGCCCCTCTTCGTCCTCCAGCCGGTAATAGTCTCGAAAGCGACGGCCTGCGCCCGGCCGCCACCATTCGGGGGCAATCCGTTCCGGCCCGTCGGCGAGGCACACCCGGTGTGTCCGCCGCCGCCAGACAAACCGGACAGGAGCACGGTCCGGCTCGGGGGTCTCCGCATCGATAGGCTCCGGCGCCGCCAGCAGGCGCACCGGACGCGGCTGGTCGGCAATCCAGCCGTTCCGAGGCAATGCATCCGTCGCCGGGCGGATGGACACCGCGCGCTCGGGGATATGGCTTTCCACCGGCTCGACCCGGTAGACCCCGTTACCACCGAGCCTGTTCCGCAGCCGGTCGATCAACGGATCGAGCGCAGCCTCGTTCACGCCCGCTGCCGTCAGGTCGATCTGCCCGGGCCGCACCCGGTCGGTCGCGAGGGCCTCCAGGCTCATCTGCTCGATCCCGAAACCCGGCTCGGCCTTCGCGAGCTTTTCACGGAATAGTTTCATCAGGTGCGCCGGATCGCGCCCGGCCCGGGCGGTGCCGATACCGATCCGCTGCGTTTGCCCATCAACCCGATAGAACACAAGCTCCAGCCGCCTGGCCCCGCGCCCGGCTTTCTCCAGTTGTGCGCAGAGTTGCCCCAAAAGACGCCGGGTCGCTTCGGCGATATCCTCGGCGCGGCCGATCGGCTCAGAGAATGCCATCCGGCTGCGCCACTCGGGTGCCGGGCGCACCGGCGAAATCGGCTCGGCCGCATGACCGAAAATCTGATCGAGACGGTTCAGCACCCGCATGCCGCATCGCTTGGCAAGGGGGGCGCGCGGCATCCGGTAAAGATCTCCGATACGGCCGAGGCCGAACTCGCGGAGTTTTTCGACAACCTCGGACGGCAGCCGGAGCGCCGCCGCCGGCAGATCGGCGAACCAGTCCTTTGTCTTGCCTGCGGGCACCGCGTTGCCACGTCCGAAGCGTGCCCAGGCCCAGGCCGCCCCCGGCGTATCGGCGACGGCAACACCGGCCGTCAGGTCCATGCGCCCGAGGCGCCGGATCAGATCATCGAGCATACTGTCCTCGCCGCCGAACAGATGCGCACAGCCGGTGATGTCGAGGATGATACCGTCGAGACCGTCAGAGGCCGTAAACGGCGTATAACGCCCGCACCAGTCGACCAGTCCGGCCAGCGCGCGGGCGTCGCTCTCAGGGTCGGCGGCAGCAATCCGGATGCCGGGCAGCAGCGCACGCGCATCGGCCAGCGTCATGCCGGGAGAAATCCCATCCCGGGCGGCATCGGTATCAACTGCACTGACGCGCACACCGCCCGAAACGGGCTGCACCAGCGCCAGCGGCCCGGCAAGACGACGGCCCTCAGCCCGCCGCCGCTCGGCCGCCCAGTACTTCAGCCATACGGAAATGTAACGCCTGTTCATCCCATTCAACGATCCAGTTTCCCGGCGCACCCCCCCGGCACCGTACGAGTTTCAGAGCCCATCGCATGGCACCACCGGGCACAGTGCCGATACGCCAGCGCGTCAGTGCCGCCGACAGGGGCTCGGCTCTGGCCCGGCCCGCAGGCGGCAGCAACATGAACGCCGGCGTTGCCGTGGTTTCCGCCGCCAGTTGCAGCCGCCGGGTCGCGGTAAAATCAGCCGTGATCCCGTCGCCGACCACGGCGCCAAGACCGCCGGCCCGTAACCCTTCCTCCATGGCCCAGAGGACGTCGCTTTCCTTCTCCGCCCGGACAAACAGGAACTGGGGCGCCGAAAGGCCGAACGCCCTGAACCCCGGGCCATAGGGCAATCCCGTCTCGTGTACCGTTCGGGCGTGCTGACACCAGAGAATGCACCCGCCATCACCCGCGGCACGCCTGAGCAATCCGGCGTGAAATCCCGCCCCGGCACTGCCTGCGCCGCCGATTTCATGCAGGCCACCGCGCCTGAGCCCACCCCAGGGCAACGCATCATCGATCCCGGGCACGCCCAAGGAAATGGCGGATGCCGGCACACATGAGCTTACACCCCCTTGTAATCGCTCTATTTTATGCCGCAGCGCGGACAGGTTTTCGGGACCGGCCGGGTACATGGAGCATCCTCCAGGCAATTCAAATGTTCTTGATTTGTTCTAATTTCGGGAAAAGAGTCAAGACCCGGAACGGCGCGTGTGACCGAACCGGTCACCTTCCTGGAAAGACACAGAGCCCTCTTGACTATCGTCCCCCCAGGCAAACATCATTCAGGAACGTATTGATGCAAATGATTGGCAATTTCCGTGGATGAAGCGCTTCCCGATCTGATCGAAGAAACCGTCACCAGCCCCGATGTGTATCTGCAGGTCCTGGCCGTCGCGATCACGGCGCTCTGCTCCTGGCTCATATCCAGATACCTGAAGAAACGTATCGAGAGGATTTTCGAGGAGGACGAACCGCAAAAGGGCGGCAAGATCGCCGCCCAGGTCGCCCGGGTCGGCAACGCAACCTATCACCTGCGCGAGCTGATCTTCCCGGTAACGAACGCGATCCTGCTGGGCGTCGCCGTCGCCATCTCCCGGGAGTTCTTCAATCAGCAGTGGCTCGTACAGTTCGTCCAGGGCCTGAACTTCCTGTCCGTCACCTACATTGCCGCGACGCGGATTTCCACCAGCCAGACGGTCAGGTACTTCACGCTTCTGATACTCGTGCCGCTGATCGTGCTTTACGCCATCGGCCTGCTCGACGATCTGGTGACGATTGCCGACGGCATCGGCCTGTCGCTCGGCAATATCGAATTCACACTTTACGCCTTCGGCCGCACGGTCATCTTCGGCCTCATCCTGTTCTGGATCGGACGTTTGTCGAACCAGCGTGGATCGGACTTCATCCGCCGCCGGGAAACGCTTACGGGCACCACCAAGGAACTCGCCCTGAAGACGTTCCAGATCGGTCTGTTCGTCCTCATCGCCCTGATCATCCTGCAGATCGCCGGCATCGACCTGACGGCACTGGTCGTATTCGGCGGCGCCATCGGCGTCGGTCTCGGCTTCGGCCTGCAACAGATCGCTTCGAATTTCATTTCCGGGATTATCATCCTGCTCGACCGCTCCATCGCCATCGGCGATTACATCGAACTGGAAGACGGCCGCGCCGGCACGCTCCGGGAACTCACCATGCGGTCCGCCACGCTCGAGACCTATGACGGCAAGGACATCATGGTCCCGAACGAAAAGTTCATCACCACCGCGTTCACGAACTGGACCCACAACAACCAGAAGCAGCGCTATCCCATCGTGTTCGAGGTCGCCTACGGCACGGATCTGGAAAAACTGTTTACCATTCTCCGTGACGTTGTCGGATCACATCCCAGTGTCCTGAGCGGCGACGACCTGCCGATCGAGGAACGGCCCGACGCCGAAGTGCAGGCGTTCAACGACAGCGGCATCGAAATTCTGGTCGAGTTCTGGATGGAAGGGGTCGACGACGGCAAGAACCGTGTCGGCGGCGACCTGCTGTTCATGATCTATCAGGCGCTGCAGCAGAACGACATCGAAATTCCGTTCCCGCAGCGCGAAGTCACCATCAAGGAAGACCGGCGCAAGAAATCCTGAACTAGAAATTGCCGCTGAGGAACATGAACACCCTCGGCGACTTGCCGTCGCCGCCGATTGAATCGGTCGCCCGCGTCAGCGGTGTCGCGACTTCGAGGCCGCTGATGAAATTCTCGCCAAGCCCCGCCCTCACGCCGATGCCCGTGGACGTCAGCGACTCGTGCTCGCTCGCATAGCTGTTCGCCGCCGTCTCCCAGACGACGCCGCCATCATAGAAGCCGTAAAACTGGTAGGATGTAATCCAGCCCGCATCGATGGCATCACCGTATTGCAATTCGACAGAGCCGGCCGCGCCATGAGTGCCCGAAATCTCGCCCCCGTCATACCCGCGCCCATACAGGTAGCCGCCGAGCGAAAACTCCTCGGCCGATAAAAGGCGCTGGTCCGATGCCTGCCCGGCGACCGATAACTTGACGGCCAATCTGTCAGTCAGGCTTTGCCGGCGGTCGGCCCGCGCGTAGACCTTGGTGAAGACTGGCCGCCCGCCGGTACGCGAGCGCTGCGGCCCCGAAGCGTCACTGCCGTCAATGCCGAGACCCCGGCTCACCCAAAGCGTGCCGTAGTTCGACCCCTTCAGTTCGTCTTCGTAATAGCCTTCCAGACCGCCGCGCAGCACCTGCAGCCGGTCCTCGTAATCAAACGCGCCGAAATCGAACTGCTTCTGACGGGACACATCCAACGAACTGGTCACCTTCAAATTTTTCGATCGCCCGCGAACGATCGGATGCGAGACACCGACGCTGCCCCGATAGGACTGACTGTTCAGATCGTTGTCTTCTTCTTCGGCACCAGCATCGATCTTGGAATAGGATCCAGATACGTTAACCGTCGTACCCTCGGCGCCAAGTGCCCATTGCTGTGCCAGTTCGACATAGCGCAATTCGTTCGGCGATGACGGGATCGTAAAGACGCCGAGGCGCGTGCTTTCGCGGCCCGTCAGCCAGCCGTTGGCAGTCGCACTGACATACGCCTGATCGCGGCCGACCGAATGGGTGCCACGGTTGTCGACGTTGAAAAATGCGCTGACGGCTCTTTTTGTGACCGAGACATCAAGAGCATAAACGCCGGCGTCCTCGTCGACCCGGTTGACCTTGGCCCGCGCATCGATGCCCGGCAGGTCATTCATCAAAAGAAGGTAGCGCTCCACCGTATTGACGTTGGCCGGTCCTTCGGCACTTGCGATCTTGTCGCCGTAGGGTCGCAGAAGATCCTGCTGGTCGGGTGACTGGGTCTCGAAATTGACCTTGGTGATCCTGCCTTCGATAACCCGGATCGTCAGCACGCCGAACTCGAGGTTCTGCGATTCAACGACGGCGCGGCTCAGGAAGTATCCGTTTTCCCGGTAGAAGGCCGCGATGTCGCTTGCAATTTTTCTGACGTCATCGATGCCGATCTCACGTGCAAGTAATGGCTCATAAAACCGGGTAAATGCCGAGGACCGATAGGCCGTATTGCCAATAAAACTCACGGCGGACAAAACAAACCGCTGCGGGTCGGAAATAATTGGGTCCGCTGCCGGCGCTTCGGGCTGTAATGGCTGGGCCTTTTCTCCTTCCGGTGGCACCTTCTCCTCGTGCCGGTCGATCCGTTCTTCCACCCGTGCGGGATCGGACGTCGACTGCGCAACCGCAGGCATAGCCGAAACGACAAAAGCCAGGGCGAAAATCGCGCCTAAGCCGTTGAATTTCGTACCTTGTGCAATCAATCGTCAAACCTAGTGATGGGGGTCACAGACAACCGAAACCATTTCGACTATACTGCATGAAATAATGCGGTCCACTATGCAAATTAGGAACTCAATTAAACTCTAATTTCTTTGCCTCTACTTGGTTGTTCGGTGAACTCAAAAATACTTTACCGAACCTTAATATGACTTTAACTCATCAGGTAACGGCCGAGTGTCAAACGCGAACCAATATAAGGCGTCAAACCTGTGAAATCGTTAAAAAACATTCTTGGGGGTCTCTCCGGAATAATTTGCGTGATGCTGATCGTCACGCAGGCGAACGCACAGTCCGTCGCCGCATACAGCCCGGACACGGCCTGGGTCATCACATCGATCGACGGCGACGCCAAGGTGCGCTCACTCGACGCAACCGAAGTTGCCGCTGCTTCGGGCACCAGCCTGGCGGAAGGCATGACCGTGACGACGGGCGCAGGCAGCCGTCTGGTTCTCAATCGCGGCGGTGACACGATAACCGTGTCGCCGGACAGCCAGTTCAGCATCGGGCCGGATACCGCCAACGACGCAACACCGAACATCCTGCAGACGCTGGGCACCATGCTGTTCAGCATCGATTCCAGCGCCGGCCCCCGGAACTTCCAGGTGCGCACACCTTATCTGGCGGCCGTCATCAAGGGCACCATGTTTTCCGTCAGCGTCACGCCTGAGGGCAGCGCGCTGCACGTGACTGAAGGTCTTGTCCAGGTTGCCGATCTTGCAAGTGGCCAGATCGGCCTGGTTGCCGTCGGGCAGACCGCACGCGTGTCTTCCACCGGCGGCGGCGGCCTGAACATCGATCGCGGCGACGGCACCGGCAGTTCGGAACCGAAGAAGGAAGGCAATGCCGACCCGGAAGCCAAGAAGGACGAGAAAAAGGCTGAAAACGGCAAAGCCGATGGCAATGACGGCAACAACGGCAAGGCCAACGGCCAGAAAAATGCCAATGCCGAAGGCAAGGGCAACGGCAACGCCAACGGTCGGAACAATGCCGAAGCCAACGGGAACGGCAACGGAAACGGCCGGGCGCGCGGCCTGACGATCGCCGCACAGATCGATGTCGGGATCGGCAATATCGCCGACAGCACCGGCGGCCTGGTTTCGATGTCCTCACCCGGCCAGGGCAATAACGGTAACGGGAATGGTAACAGCAATGGCAATGGCAATGCATTCGGCAAGAACAAGAACAACATCAATTCCGGCGCGCCGAAACTGAATAACGTTGCCGCTGTGCAGAGCAATGCGACCGGCAACGGCAACGGCAACGGAAATGCCGGCGGCAACAACCCCAATGCGGGCGGCAATAATCCCAATGCGGGCGGCAATAATCCCAATGCCGGGGGCAACAATCCCAATGCCGGGGGCAACAATCCCAATGCTGGGGGCAACAACCCGAACGCCGGCGCCGGCAACAACAATGCCGGCGGCAATGGCAACGGTAATGGCAACGGCAACGGCAACGGTAATGGCAACGGCAATGGCAACGGTAACGGTAATGGCAACGGCAACGGGTAACGGGTAACGGGTATTCTTTGTAGCGTAGCAGCTGGACAGATGCGAAACTCTGAATATGATCAAAGCTCTACGTGAGATCAGCGGAAAATGGTTACACGTGATCGGCATGGCCGTGTTGCTGCTGGGGCTCTACGCCCTGGGGATCATTTCCGGTATTGACCGCGCGCTGATCGATCTCAGGTTTTCACTGTTCGACCGAAGCGCGTCGCAACAGACCGTCATCGTCCAGATCGACTCCCGAAGCATTCAGGAACTCGGCGAATGGCCCTGGTCCCGTTCTCTTCACGCCCAAGCCATCGACAATCTTTCCACCGCAGGCGTCGCCCGGATCGGCGTCGATATCGATTTCAGCTCATATTCACCCGGTTCGGCGGACAAGGCCCTGCTCGACGCCGTTCGCAATTCCCAGGCAAAGATCGTCCTGCCGGTATTCAAGCAGTGGTCCTCGGCACGTGGCGGCGAAATCACCACCACGGGCCCCTTCCCTGAGCTGGCGGAAATGGCGCGGCTGGCGTCCGTCAATGTCCGCCCGGCACCCGACGGGCTGGTCAGGGAATACGATCGCCTGCATACATGGGAAGACGGCTTCGTGCCGTCTTTTGCCTCCGAACTGATCGGCCGCACGGGGATCGATCCGTTTTATATCGATTTCAGCATCCGGCCCGAAAGCATTCCGCGTGTTTCCTTCGTCGATGTCGTGCGCGGCGATATCGATCTCTCGGCGCTCAAGGGCAGATTCGTTATGATCGGCGCGACGGCGCTCGAACTCGGAGACGAGATCGCCGTGCCTGTATACGGCGCGCTTAGCGGGCCGGAACTGCAGGCGCTTGCAGCGGAATCGATCCTGACCGGGCGTACCATCCAACGGGTCGACGTCGTCATTGCGTTCACCATCGCCCTCGTCGTCGGTCTGCTTCTGAGCGGCCTCTTCATCAGATTGCCGCACATCCAGGGCACGATCGTCTTCGTCGGCACCGTTGCACTGGTCATTGGCGCGCCGATGGGTGTGCAGGCCACCATGCCGACCGACATGCCGGTCGGCGCGACGCTGGTGACCACGGCGTATTGCTTCGTCCACGGTCTGACCCGGCAACTGGATATGCAGGCGCTGATCGTCTTCAAACGTTCCGCGGAGATTCGGGAGCGCCGGGCACTCAACGAAGCGATTGCCGACAACAGCTTTACCGGAATCATCGTCGCCACCGAGAACGGCAGGGTCCGCTTTGCCAACGCGGCGATTGCGGACATGCTGAAAGTTTCCAAGGAAGATCTCCTTGACTGCGAAGCCGCGAGCCTAATCCAGCCGGTCGACGAGGTCGCCCTCGACAAGCCGACACCGGTCAACGCCAAGATTTTCACGTCATTGAAGATCGGCGGCGACAGAACCCTGCCGGTCGAGATCGCCATTTCCGAAATCGACATCGAGCCGGAGTCCGGTCCGTTCGAACGGCGCACCAGTCCGCGCACGTTCAAGATTTACGCCATCACCGATATTTCCGAGTTCAAGCAGACCGAGGAAGTGCTCAGCAAGGCTGCCGAACAGGCGATCGAGGCAAACCGTTCGAAAAACGAGTTCATTGCCAACATGTCGCACGAGCTACGCACACCACTGAACGCGATCCTCGGCTTCTCTGAGGCCATCAAGGCGGAGATTTTCGGTCCCGTCGGGTCGGTAAAGTACAAGAGTTATGCCGACGACATCTTCACCAGCGGTTCTCACCTGCTCTCCATCATCAATGACCTGCTCGAAGTGTCCCGGCTCGCCGCGGGCAAAACCGAAGTGCACTCATCGGCGGTCAAATTCCACGATGTCGTGAACGAATGCATACGGATCGCGACCGGCTATCCCGGCGCCAACCGTCTCAACATCGAATGCGAGGTCGACGACCGGATCGATACGCTCTGGACCGATCCTAGGATCATCAAACAGATCATTCTCAATCTGCTCTCGAACTCGATCAAGTTCACGCCCTCGGACGGCAGGGTCCGGCTCGAGGTCATGTTGACCGACAGCGGCGGCACGAGCATCGTTGTCGAGGATAGCGGCATCGGCATTCCGCCGGATCAGGTCGACCGGGTAATGGAACCGTTCCACCAGGTCGAAGGCACGATGCAGCGGACCTACCACGGCAGCGGCCTGGGCCTCCACCTGGTGAAATCCCAGGTTGCCCTGCTGGGGGGCAAACTCGGCATCGAAAGCACGCTTCGTGTCGGCACCCGCATTACCATTGCCTTCCCGGCCGAAAACACGGTTACGACGGGCAAGATCGTCCATATAGAACCGCGCAGCAGCTGAGGCGCCCGTTTCGGGACGGCTACCCGTTTCGTGATGGACAGGCGTTCCGCCCACCTCGCGCAGCGGGAGCAGGATCGCGTGTCGGCCGTTCTCGAGCGCACGCGAGATGAGGGTTCAGCGTCCCCGCGCCGGCGGGGATCCATCCCCGGCATGGGTTCCATGAGCCCCGGGTCACACCCGGGGCATCGCTGCAGCTAAAAAGCCGCCCCCGAGGGGACGGCTTCAAGCTTCGCGATGGTTGCGGGAGCAGGATTTGTCGGCCTTCGCTGACGCTTGGCACGTCCGCTGCGTCGCTACGCTCCTTGCGCAGAGCCTTGATAAAACGGTCTTTTAGCCTGTTTTATGAGCTTCACATCCATATGCGCCCGGCAATAAATATGCGAAGACCCGCCACAAGGGCGGGTCTTTGCATATTGGTTGCGGGAGCAGGATTTGAACCTGCGACCTTCAGGTTATGAGCCAGATACTAGCTGATTTCCAAGCCATTGATTTGTTGACACGTTTTCAGCCTTTTCGCTCTACTACCCTGTAATATTTAGCTATTTCGTTGACTTCATCTGTAACGCCCCGCAAAATTGCGCCATTGGAACTTATTCGATGTGTTGACATAGTGTTGACACGAGGAGGCGCGATGGCCGAACAGATTACCGACGCCCTGGTCAGGCGATCCAGCGCGGGAGACCGCGCCCAGGTGTTCTTCTGGGACACCGAGGTGAAGGGCTTTGGCCTTCGGATCACCAACGCTGGGGCAAAATCCTTCATCCTCGATTACCGCATTCTGGGCCGCCAGCGTCGGATCACCATCGGCAACTATCCCGACTGGTCTGTGAAGGCCGCCCGACGCGAGGCGGGCGATCTGAAGAAGCTGGTGGACAAGGGCGAAGATCCCATGGGCGACCGCCATGCCCTGCGATCGGCACCGACAGTGGAAGATCTCTGGACCCGGTATCAGCGCGATCACCTGCCCCGCAAGGCGGAACGCTCCCAGGTGGACGAGCGCATCATGTGGGAGAAGCTGATCCTGCCCGAGCTGGGCAAGTACAAGGTCATGGAGGTCACCCACGACCAGGTGGAGGCCCTGCACAGGAAGATCACCATCGAGCGCGGCACACCGGTGCGCGCCAACCGGGTCGTCGAGGTGCTGCGTAAGGCCTATAACCTGGCCATGCGCTGGGAATGGGTCGAGGGCAATCCGGCATCGGGCATCCAGAAGAACCGGGAAGAGAAGCGCGAACGGTTCCTGTCGCCCGAGGAATTGGCCCGCCTGTCGTCGGCGCTGGCCGAACATACTGAGCCAGTCTCGGCCAATGCCATCCGACTGCTGATGCTGACAGGTGCCCGAAAGAGCGAGGTGCTGGGTGCCACCTGGGCCATGTTCGATCTGGACAAGGGCGTCTGGGTGAAGCCATCGGCCCACACCAAGCAGCGCCGCGAACACCGTGTTCCCTTGTCGGCGGCATCCCTGACGCTGTTGAAGGAGATCAAGAAGACCGCCGAGACGCCCTTCGTCTTCCCCGGTAAGATCGATGAGGACGGGACGCCCCACCCGATCACCGACATCAAACGCTCCTGGGAATCAGTCTGTATCAAGGCCAGTCTCGCCGACCGGGTTGAGAAGCGCAATCGCGACGGCAAGGTGATGAAGGACAAGGCGGGCAACACAGTGATGACCTGGAAGCCCAATGTGCGGATCCACGATCTGCGCCATTCTTTCGCCTCCCTACTGGTCAGCGGCGGCGCATCGTTGCCGATGATCGGTGCCATGCTCGGCCACACCCAGGTTCAGACCACCCAGCGTTACGCCCATCTTTACGACGAGCCACTGCGCGAAGCCGCCAACCATGTGGGCGACGCCATCGCCAAGGCGGCGGCGCAATGACGGAGACCTTCTCAAATCCTCCGTCTGGGGCCCTTCCCTTGGCCGACGCCATCGCAAGATTCGCCCCGTCGGACCTCTGGGCCGACTATGAGCGGGCATCCACGCGGCGCAAAGCTGTGCCACGCAATGCTGGCAATCCGAGCGAATACCGTCTCGCCCAGGCCGAGGTCAATAGACTGCTCCGCCAAATCAAGCAGGCTGTCACCGACCGTCTGCTGGCGGGCGAACTGATCGCCTTCGCCCAGGAGGATCCGCCCTTCTCCCCATGGCGGC
The DNA here is from genome assembly GCA_965262415.1 of Rhodospirillales bacterium. Lineage (GTDB taxonomy): Bacteria > Pseudomonadota > Alphaproteobacteria > Rhodospirillales > Casp-alpha2 > UBA4479. The sequence goes on from OZ253533.1 coordinate 2,215,236, forward strand.
AGATCCCCGCCGCCGCGTGGCGGTCTATGAAGCTCTCCGACATCCGCAAGGGCCGGGCCACCGAGCGCACCACCACGCTGCACGCCCTGCACATCCTTGAGGTCGCCCCCGCCCGTGAAGTCCCTGTTCGCCGCGAGCGCACCGGACGCCCCTCCGAGTTCCCCATCATCGAGACAGAGTTCGAACGCCGCATTCAGGCGGGCAAGATTGCCGTTTCCCTCAACGCCCAGGCGGATCAGCTGGCCGACTGGTACGCTGCGACCTATCCCCGCCGTCGGCCCTACAGCCCCTCCACCATCCGCAATCGTCTGCGAGACCGATACCGCGAAGCCCTTCGCACCATCGCGTAAAACCGCCCGAAACTAAAATATCGGACCCCATTTCGGGTCACTTTTTCGGGCATTTTTTCTGTCGTCTCTTGTCCCAACACGACGCGTAAACCCGCTTTTACATGTCAGGAGGACAAGACCATGACAGACCATAGCACCCCTTTGCCCGAGACCGGCGCGCCCGATCTGTTTGAGGGCTATATCGACGAACACGAATACTGCCGCCAACGCGGCGTGTCGCTGCGCACCGCCCAGCGTGATCGCCAACTGCGCCAAGCCCCGCCCTACTTGCTCGTCGGCAAGAAGGTCTATTACCGCATCATCGCCGTCCGGGAATGGATGCTGCGACAGGAACGGCGTGAGGAGCGCAAATCCCAACCGGCTCGCCGCAGGGTGGTTTGGTAATGATGGAAAATCCCTTGCACGACGACCTGCTGATCGGCGCAGCCGCCATAGCTGATTTCATCTATGGCAGTACCGAGTACAAATATCAGCGTCGGGTCTATTACCTCACCACGCAGTCCAAACGCCGACTGCCCTGGTTCCGCCTCGGCTCGCAGATCGCTGCCCGCCGCTCCTCCATCATGACCTGGATCGAAGCGCAGGAGGGCTGGCGATGAAGGTAGACCCATTTCGCAAGAGAAAACGCAAACGCATCATTATCGGGTCCGACGTAGAGATCGCCAACCGTGTCATCCACGACCTGGAAAAACGATGGCAGGAAATTGTCTATGCCGAAGGCTCATTCTGGCGCTATGTGATCTGCCGCTGGCTCCCAATTGCTGAGTCTGAACTACGGCTCGCCGTGCATCAATATGATGGTGCAATCTTTGAAACTCCATCTGGCGAGCCCTCAAACGTCAAGCTCTCGAAATCCCGGGTAGACTCAACCTTGAATGAGATGGCAGCCCTGTTATCGGAGCCGGAGTTCTTTGCCAATCCGACCACCGGCATCAATTGCGACAGCGGGTTTATCCGTTTTGACATGGAAGGCACTCCCCACCTCCTGCCCTATAACCGCGATCATCGTTGCCGTCATAACCTACCCGGACACTGGACCCCGGAAACGTCATCGGAGGTGCCCCCATCATCCCTGCTGGGTCATCTGCTTGGCGGCATCTTTAAGGGCGACAGCGACACCGACGCCAAAATCGACCTGCTGGCGGAAATCGCCGGGGCGGCGGCGCTCGGCTACGGCACCAAGCTGCTGCAACCCCGCGCGGTGATCCTGAAGGGAGAGACAGCTGAGAACGGCAAAAGTCAGATTCTAGACCTCACCCGCGCCCTTCTGCCCGCTTCCGCCATCTGTTCGGTGACCGCCGCCCGGGTCGGCGACGAGCGCCATGTGATCGGCCTAGTCGGCAAACTGCTGAACGCCAGCGACGAACTGTCATCGGCCAGCGCAATTGCATCAGAGACCTTCAAGGCCGTCGTCACCGGTGAGCCCGTCGAAGGCCGGGACGTCTACAAATCCCGCATCGAGTTCCGCTGCACCGCCCAGCATTTGTTCGCTACCAACAACCTGCCGGTCTTCCAGGGCGGTATGGATCGCGGTGTGCAACGGCGTCTGCTGGTGATCCCCTTCAACCGGACCATCCCCGAGGCCGAGCGCATCGAACACATAGGCAGGCGCATCGGTGAAGAAGAACCCAATCTGCTGTTGGCCTGGGCGGTCGCGGGTGCATCGCGGCTGATCCGCAACCGGGTGTTCTCCGCGCCGCCGTCCTGCAAGCTTGCTATGTCCGACTGGCTGTTCGGAGCCGATCCCGTTCTCGCCTGGCTGTCGGAGGTCATCGATCCACAACAGCCCCTCGGCGAGGAGCATCGCGTCACCACCCGCGAGGCCTACGAGCGCTTCCGTCAGTGGTCGCTGGCCGAAGGATTCTCGGAACGTACCCTGCCGTCCATCAACGCCTTCGTGCAGAGGATCACCGCCAACGCCACGGGCATCACCTACCGGCGGACTCGCGAAGGCCGGTTCTTCGTCGGCATGAAGCTCACCCGCCGAAGCCCCATGGATTACAACCGATGACGCAGGTGTGACGCATGAATGATGCACAAAACATAGCTAACACATTGAAAGTGCTCACGTGTCGCACCGGCGGCCTCATTAATTTCTATATGCGCGCGCGCACGTATGGAAAAGGTAAGCCCCTTCCTGCGTCACGCGAGCACTTTCAAATACTTAGGCGTCACAAGTGCGTCGTCGGTGCGACACCCTTGCGTCACGCCCTGGGTTTTTGCTGCGACGACTTCGCCGTCAACACGGAGAGATCGGGAAACATCGCTAGACAAGCGGTTCCTCTGGGAGAGATTCGTATGCGGCGGGCTCCAGCGCAGGACATTGCCAGCGTGAGGGCCGCCTATGCCTAAACTTGACACTTTCGAGACCAAAACCGCCTTCGCCGACCGTGTCGGGCTCACCAAGGCCCGAATCTCGCAGCTGGTCGCCGAGGGGTTGCCCGTGCGCCCGGACGGCAAAATTGATGTTGAGATCGGCCTCGCCTGGATCGAAAACAATCTGGATCCAGCCCGCCGATACAAGGGCGGCTCGCCCGCCACCACCAATCGCTCTGCAACACTGGCCGAGGCCAAGCGGGTCCATGAGATCGTCAAAATCCAGCGCGCCAAGCTGGCTTTCGAGCGCGAACAGGGCAAGCTGATCGACGCTGATCGGGCCGAGCAGACGGTATTCGCCCGCGCCAAGGCGGAACGCGATGCCCACATTGCCTGGGTGCAGCGCTCCGCGCCCATCATGGCGTCGGAACTCGGTGTCGAGACCGGTCCCGTGTTTGCCGTGCTAGACCGGCTGATGCGCGAGCATCTGGAACACCTGTCGACCACACCGCTGGGAGGACTGTTTCATGCCGACGGCGAATGATCCTTCCTACTTCCTGTCCCGCATCGACTGGGCATGGCGCAATGGCATCCGACCGGAACCACAGATCCCGGTCGCCCAATGGGCCGACCGCCACCGCATGCTGCCCGACACCGCTGCCGAGCCTGGGCGCTGGCGCACGGCCCGCACGCCCTATCTCAAGGAGATCATGGACACGCTCTCGACCGGCAGCCCGTATGAGCGCGTGGTCATGATGAAGGGTGCGCAGACGGGGGGCACCGAGGCGGGACTGAATTGGCTTGGATACATCATCCACAACGCGCCCGGACTGGTCATGCTGGTCCAGCCGTCGCTCGACATGGTGCGGCGGAACACCGTCACCCGGATTGATCCGCTGATCGCCTCCTCGCCCGTCCTCCGTGACCTGGTGGCATCGCCGCGATCCCGCGACGCGGGCAACAGCCTGTTCCGTAAATCCTTCCCCGGCGGCCAGTTGGTCATGACCGGGGCCAACTCCGCCATCGGCTTGCGCTCAACGCCGGTGCGCTACCTGTTCCTCGATGAGGTGGACGGCTATCCCGGCGATGCCGACGGTGAGGGCGATCCTGTCGCCCTTGCCATCCAGCGCACTGCCACCTTCAAGGGACGGCGCAAGATCCTCATGGTCTCGACGCCAACGCTCAAGGGCTATTCCCGCATCGAGGCGGCCTTCGAGGAATCTGATCAGCGATATTACCATGTGCCGTGCCTGCATTGCGGCGACATGGCTCCCATCACCTGGGCCCGCATTCGCTGGCCCGAAAGCCGACGCCGGGACGCCTTCCTGATCTGCGAGTCCTGCGGTGGCATCCACCAGGAGCATGACAAGGCCCGACTGCTCGAATCCGGTCAGTGGAAGTCGACCGCCGAGGGCGACGGCCGCACCGCCGGGTTCCATCTGTCGGCCCTCTACTCCCCCTGGGAGACCTGGGCCGAGATCGCCGTTGAGCATGGCAAGGTCATGAAGGATCCGGCCCGCCTCCAGGTCTGGGTCAACACCAAGCTAGGCGAGTCCTGGGAGGATCAGGCTGGGGACACGGTGCCCGCTGATCCGCTGATGGACCGGCGCGAGGTGTGGGGAGAAGACCTTCCCGATGGTATCGCCGTGCTCACCGCTGGCGTTGATGTTCAGGGCGACCGGTTGGAATTGCAGGTTGTCGGCTGGGGCCGGGACGAGGAAGGATGGGTGGTCGATTACCGGGTGATCTGGGGTGATCCCTCAGGCCCGCGCGTCTGGGCCGATCTCGACCTGGCCCTGCAAGCCACCTACGCCCATGCCAAGGCCGTGCCCGATCTGCCCATCCGTGCCGTCGCCATCGACACCGGTGGTCACCACACCAAGGCGGCCTATGAGTTCTGCCGCACCCGGCTCAATCGCTGTATCTGGGCCATCAAGGGACGCGGCGGTCCCGGCGTGCCGGTCTGGCCGCGCCGACCGACCCGGACCAACAAGGGCAAGATCCCGCTGTTCATCGTCGGCGTGGATTCCGTCAAGGACGCCGTCTACGCCCGGCTCAAGCTGACAGACCCCGGTCCCGGATTCGTTCACTTCTCCCGCGACCGGGATGCGGAGTACTTCCGTCAGCTGACCGCCGAGCGGGTCGTGACCCGGTTCGAAAAGGGTCGTCCGATCCGGTCATGGCAGCCGAAACGGGACGGCGAGCGCAACGAGGCGCTGGATACCTTCGTCTATGCCTCCGCCGCGCTTCAAGGGCTGATCAGCATGGGACTCCGCCTCAATGAGGAAGCCGAGGCCATGGCGGCGGCGAAGCGGCGGGCAGATGCACCGACCCAACCCGTGAAGCCTACGCCGCCAGTCATCAAGTCGACGTGGATGGAGCCACCGGGAGTTTTCGCATTCACAGACAATAGCCGTCAATAGAACTCAGGATTTTTAAACGCAGCTTTGATCCAATGGCGCACTGCAAGCATTAAATACTATTAAAGGTCGTAAATTCATTTTTAGAGAAATTCAATGCAGCTAATGCACTAGCCCTTTAGCAACCTTAACCGGCTCGTTGAATTCATATAGTTTTGTGAAGTTTCGCAGGCGCTCGATTTGAATTTTGCTTAGCCTTGTTCCTTTGCTCAAGATCAACCTACCAGTCTTCAGTTCAAGGTTCTCTAGCAGGCGATATCCTGGTCTCAAGAGGCTCACTGGAATATCGACGATTTCATGCCCTTCCTTTTCCTCGTCTTCGGATACGCTTAAACAGGTTTTGATCTGCGCGAGTAGTTCGGGGTCATATTGTGAGGGGGAGCCCTGCAATACGCTAAAGGCTTTAGGTCCGGGTTCTACCCCATGGGTTATCGCCTCAAGATCGACTAATATTTTGAGAACCCTGGCGCCCAACGGTAAGTCATGCCCGCTTGGGCCATCGGCGGGGAACCCGGAACCGTCAAAGCCGCGTTGGTGGTAACGGATGGTCTGCGCGACCGTCTGCAAGCGAGGGATATTGGCAATCAAATCAGCAGATTGCTCAGGTGTTCGCTGAACCAGATCGCTCTCGACATCCGTAAGCTTTTCATGGTTGAGTTGTTTCAGCATCAATTCAGGGGGAATGAAAAAATTGCCCATGGGGAAAAGGGTGGCGGACATTACCAGTTGCCACGGATTTTTGATTGAGATGTGTTTTGCGACCTTTTGGGCCCACTCCCGAACTTTCATAGCTCGGTTGTATCCGGCCTGATCGGAGATGGCTAAGACGTCGATCAACACTTTGACGCTTCCCGCCAGAGTGTTTTCCAACAACTCCTTCTCGGCCCGAACCAGTTCGTATTGTCTCAATGCAGCATCGATCCCCTCTGCCAACACCTCTGAATCGCAGGGTTTGTTGAAAAAGCGAAAAATCTTACCTTTGTTGACGGCATCGATGGCCGTTTGCTGGTCCGCGTTGCCCGTAAGCATGATTCTGGTGGTATCAGGGGAACGTCTGGCGATTTCCTCCAGGAGCTGAACGCCGTTCATCTTGGGCATCTGCATATCGGCGACAACCACCGCGATATCTACCTTGGATTTCATTGTCTCCAACGCTTCATCTCCCCCGATCGCCGCCAGGAGATTAAAGCGCCTATGGAACTGTCTTTTTAGGCCATTGAGAAGTGATTGGTCATCGTCTACCAACAAGACAAAATTGTTATCCATTTTTAGCTTCTCCTGCTTCTTGTTTGTCCTTGATGTCCCCCAATCCCTCCGCCAATTGGGCAACAGTTTGGCTAACACCGATTTTGCGAAGATAAGCCTCATCAATTCCCTTAGCCCAAATTCCTTCCTGTTCCGTTCCTTGGGATTTCTTTTTGACAATTTCCTGGGCGATATGAACAGCGGCAAGTGGGCTTGGAGATTTCGACAACGACTTACCCGGCTCATGGTGAAAAGCGACGGCCTCAAGGATCGGATCGGTGAAGCCCCACAGGCCAAGAAGGTAGGACCCAACCTCTTGGTGTGTCGCACCCAGCACCTTCCGTTCCGCTTCGACAATGTTGAGATTTTCGTTCTCTATCCGTCGAATAATCTTCTCAAACTGATTTTCGTAGTTTGAGACAAGAGCCAAAGTTCCCACATGGCTAAGCACACCAGCGCAACAGGCCTGTTCTGCAGCAAGTCCCTCAAGGCCCAGGGAAAGAGCTATTTTTCGAGAAACCATTCCGATGGTTAGGCAGCGGTTGCTGAGGAGCTTAATATGTTCCAACGCCCTCGAAGAACCTATGTGTTTACTGTAAAAACCGGCGACGAGCACCAATGCACGGAGCGTGTCCAGCCCCAACATGGATACCGCATGCTCTATTTTTTCAACCCTCTGTGGCAAACCAAAGAAGGCTGAGTTTGTGAGTTTTAGTGTTTGAGCCGTCAACGCGACATCGCTCTCAATGATCTTGGCTATGGATTTTGCGCTAGAAGTCGGCTTTTCGATATCCTGCAAGAAACGTGTATAGACATCCGGTGGTGAGGGCAAATTTTCCAAGCCGCTGATAACCTTGCGGACATTGCTTTCTTTCAGATACTGCCTGATTAGGTATGCACGATTGACCGCATCAATCAGGATGTCAGCATCACAAGGTTTAGCGAGATATTGATGAGCAACGCTCACGGTTCTCAGAATCGCCTCTTCCTCAGCAAAGCCGGACAGAATAATCCTGACTATTGACGGGTGTTCTTTTTTTACTGCCGAAAGTAAGGATGCCCCATCCATTCCGGGCATCCTCATATCCGTAACAATAACGTCGAACGCTTGTTGCGAGATGGTTTTCAGGGCTTCAGCCCCGCTTTCTGCATAGCTGACCTTCCACGAGACTTCAGCCTCCCATAACATACGTTTGATGCCTTTGAGAATTCGGGCTTCATCGTCAACGAACAACACTTTGATCATTCGCTTGTCCCTTTCATATTCGGTAATGCACCCTCCTCTTGAAGCGGGAGGCAAATAGAAAAGGTTGTCCCTTTTCCTTCCTCTGACTTCACAGAAATACACCCGCCGTGTTTGCTCACCACAATGTCGTGGACAATAGCAAGCCCTTGACCGGTCCCCTTTCCAACACCCTTCGTCGTATAAAAGGGCTCGAAAATTCGAGACCGTACTTTTTCACTCATACCGATGCCATTGTCTGAGATGGCGATTTCCACGACTGTCGGATGAGCCGTTGTTACCACTTCAATGTGTCCGTCTTTAGGCCCCCTGTCCGCTTCCTCGATCGCATGGGCTGCATTTACGATGAGATTGAGATAGACTTGATTGAGCTCTCCTGGAAGGCACATTACGGTAGGAAGTTTAGGGTCATATTTGGTTGTCACGTCGGCTACGTGCTTCCAAGTGTTTTTTGAGATCGTCAATGTGTTCTCAATGGCTCGGTTAACGTCAACCGCCGTTTTTTCCTTCGTTCCCGGATGAGAAAATTCCTTCATAGCCAAAACGATGCTGGAAATCTGTTCTACCCCGGAGATCGCTTCTGACGTTGCTTGGGGCAACTCATCGCTCAGAAAATCCAAATCAATATTTTCGATCTCTTGCTCAAGCTTTATTAGTTCGGCTTTGAGCTTGTGGTGATCAAGCTGCGTTTCGACGAGATACGCAACTTTTGCTAATATTCCCAACATTTTTTCGTGAGCACTATTGATAAACTTCAGATTGTCTCCGATGTATTGCGCCGGGGTGTTAATTTCATGAGCGATACCTCCAGCAAGCTGACCGACTGCTTCCAGTTTTTGCGCCTCTCTCAATTCTCTATTCAGTTCCTCGGTTTCTTTGACTGAATCCGCGAGCCTGTCGAACATGCCGTTGAACGATTGAGCCAGATTGGCAATCTCTCTAGGGCCTTCGGTGCTCAACTTGTAACCCAAATGGCCGATGGCGCTTATGGTGGAGATCTCTCCAGAGAACCGCTTTAAAGGCTTTATCAGTATATAAGCCGTCAAGATAACGAGAAGCAAAGCAAGTAAGAGATATAAAAACAGCGCAACAAATTGTGTTGATTTAATAGTTTCGAGGGCCGTATAGGCATCTTTGCTCGGACGAGCAACAACCAGCGATAGATTTCGATCAGCCAGCCGGTTGCGATAGAATATCCAATTAGCCTCCAGCTCAGCAGGCCTTAAATCGAGTACATCTTGCAGGCCTTCGGCAGAAGCGTAGATCAATGTCCCGTCATCTTGTTCAATTCCCATCCGGAAACTCTGGCTGGCAATATCGAAAATCTCTGCAAAGGACTTTGACGGGAACCGTGCAACCAAAGCCCCTTCCTGACTCCCTTGGTAATAAATAGGCTGAGAAATAAAGATTTCGGCTTTATCGATTTTGAAGATGGGTTTTTCAATGTTAGCGCCATCGAGTTGAGGAAGAGCCAAATCTTGATGGCTTTTTGCGACTTCCCGTCCCTTGTAATCAACCAGCCAAAAAAATGCATTGGAAGAAGATGGAGCCTCCAAAGACCGAAAGAAAGCCGCTAAATAACTGCTCCGCCCTTCCACATCTATCAGGCCATTAATAACAAGACTATTTTTCGTTACAGAATTTGTAAACTTCATCAGCCCGTCCAGTCTTTCCTGGACCCGAACGGTAATTTGCTCACCCAACTCTTTGGCGTTCTGCTTGATCTCCGCCTCGACGGTTTTGGTTAAGTTCAGATTTCCAATCAACCACAATGAACCAAGCAAAATCAGGCCCAAAGGAAGCACCGACCATACGGCATAGCTAAAAAGGGAAAAATTTCGCTTGCTCATATACAGCTCCTACTGCGGCCAGACCGGGAAAATAGAACCATCGGCACGATACCTGGCGATGCTAAAATCTTCGGCTCTCAAAGCGTCTTGGTGCCCGTTCGCAAATGGTTTGGAATAAGCGCGAACCAGCCCCAGGTGCTCCTGTAGATTAACTAGCGCTTCCCGAATGGACTTCCGATCAGTGCTCCCTGCCTTGGCGATAGCTTTGGCCAGGAGGTGGACGAGATCATAAGCATGTGCTGTTCCAACCGGTGCAAAAATGCTCTCCGGATTAGCTTCAACACCGTATTTTTTCCCATATAGCGCGATTAACCTCTGCGCGCTATCCGCTTCGGTCGGCTTGAAGAAGGAGTAGGTTTGAAGAAAAACCAAATCCACATCTTTGAGAACACTTTTAGTTTTTTCGAAAAAATTTCCCCCGGTAATTCCCCAATGAGAAATGATGGGAACTCTGTCCTCTTTGGGCAGAGAAGCCATTTTACTTACTATATTGAGGCCTTCCGGTGCATTTGCGACAAGGAGGATTGCATCGGGCTTCGCAGACAGAATATCACTCAACGCCCCTTCCATATCCTGAGTTCCCCAATGGAACCAGCCAATGGAGACGGGAGATAAACCGACCTGCTTTAGAGCCTCTTTCATGGCTTTCTCATTGGATCGACCCCATCCGGTATTTTCCAATGCCAATCCGATTTTCGTGAAGCCTTTCTCAACGGCATATTTCACCATGAAACCGCCAGCATATTCATCCCGCACTGAAACTCTAAACACGAAGTTTGGATCGAACCCATTGGCGACGACCGGCGTTCCCGCAGCCCAAGGAACAAGAAACGGCAATCCATTCTTATGGATTGTTTTCAACTCGTGCATAGCAACTGGCGTATGCAACCCCCCCATCACGGCGACAAGATTTTCTGTCCTAGCTAATTCTTCCAAGTTGTCGACTCCGCGCGCCGGATTGCCGCGATGGTCTTTGACGATGATATCAAGATTTCGTCCAAGGACGCCGCCCTGGCCGTTGATCTCATCGACCGCAATCTCCATTCCACGTTTGATCGCCTCGCCCGCCTTTGCCGAACCTGAACTCATATCGGCATCAAGACCTATTAAAATATCAGGCTGTTTCTCTTCAGCGTAAGTTGTGCTGTTAAATGAAAGTAGGCCTATTGAGATTGATACCGCAAGTATAGACATTTTGATCATTGATTTTTTCCTTCTTAAGTAAATGCTAGAGCTATATCTTATGGCTTTGGGAAAAACCGGATACCAGCCAACCTTATTTGCTTCTTGTCCAGCTCAGAGCATTGTCCAGACAAAACAATGGCAGTAGTTGCTGAGAATTTATGTCGCACATCAAGAATTAGTTCATGCCCGCTCATGCTAGGCATTTGTAAATCGGTGACAACGATGTCCCCTGTTTCCCTTTCCATGATCTCAAGAGCTATTTCTGCGCTTGGGCAGAAGTCCACTTGCCACTCGTCGCCAAGGCTTTTCTTTATTCCGTTGAGAACCCTTGGCTCATCATCGACAAAAATCACTCTGCTCATTTTCCCTTCCAAGTTACGTCAAACCACGTCTGACAGCATGATCGCACTTGGTTTTGCTATGAAACATCCCAAAATGGGGATAAAACAAATCGGGCAAATGAAGGAGCAATGAGCCACAGATGAACGATGCAAACGGCAGAAAAAGAGTAATTTTTGTCGATGATGAGCCAAGGGTTTTAAATGGTATCAGACGGGCTCTTGTTCAGAGGCGAGACGAATGGGAAATGGTGTTTGTTGTTTCAGGCACCGAGGCACTCGATGTGCTTTCCGGGACCCACGTTGATGTATTGGTTACCGATATTGCCATGCCGCGGATCAACGGCTTGGATTTGGTGAAACATACCAATATGGAGCACCCCAACACCAAATGCATCGTTTTAACCGGCACGGCGGATTTGAAGCTCGCCGAACAACTCATAAACTCAGCATCCGTATTCAGATTTTACACCAAGCCTTATAGCGCTGAACTGTTGAGTGAAGGCATAGCAGATGCCTTGAAAAGCAAGGCAATTGATCCTGCCGTTCCTTTTCGGAGCGAGGATGAGGAATTTGAATTGGGCATTCTGGACAAAATTTCAACAGGTGTTCTTGTCGCCTCGGAAAATGGGCGTATTCAATTTATGAACCAATCCGCTGCTAAGGTTCTGAGTAAAAACAACGCCATTGGCGTGGGACCAAGCGATATGCTGAAGGGGCAAACGCCGGATCAATCAAAACAACTGCTTGGATTGATAAAGGATGTGGCAACTTCACGTTTTGAAGAAACGAGAGGATTGACCCTGACCGATCCCGAAAGCGGAGAAAGCCTTCATTTCATCTTTTCGGCCCACCGAGATGACAGCGTTATAGTCTTCTTAACGGATCCTAGCGAAACACCGCTACCGGATGCAAAACTCATTGGAGAACTGTTTCACCTGACCCCATCCGAATCAAATCTCACTGAAAGGTTGGTAAAAGGGGATAGCATCAAAGAAGCGGCTACAGCGCTGGGAATTACCGAGTAATCAGCACGAACCTATTTGAAAAACATTTTATCGAAAATGTCCGCAGGGCGTCAGGCGGAACTTTTGAGGCGCATTCTATTAACGAATTTACCAGGATAATCAAATTTGGCTTATTTATTTAATCACCAAAAACATAATAACAAATATTTAATTGAACAATGTTGGTTACGCCCGAAATTGCTTGTGGCAAATTAGAGGGGTAAATCAGCTTAATTTACTCCTGCTGAGCCATCAACAGCATCTCTGCCCCCCTCAATATATTACTCTTATTCGCAATTACATTGAAGTAGTGACCTTCTGATTCCTTTCTCACAGAATTCTCCTAACCATTACCAATCTCTCCGAATAGCCGTGGATTCCGCCGCGTGGGACAATCGGTCTCATGCGGACTCTCTTTCAAAAGCTTCTCGGCATTGGCCGAACCCGATCCTTTGACGCGGCAGGCGGTGGCCGCCGCTGGGAAGGCACGCGCACGGTCGATGGCCTGAACGCGGCGATCCTGGCCGGTGCGACCACAGCGGCACGCCGTGCCGGATGGTACGCGCGGAACAACCCCTGGGTCGCGGCTGCGGTCGATAGCCTGGTCGGCAATGTCGTCGGCGCAGGCATCAAGCCGCAATCCACCCATCCCGACCGCACCGCACGCGAGACGCTTCAAGCCTTGTGGCTCCGCTGGACCGATAGCGCCGACGCCTGTGGTTTGGCCGACTTCTACGGCCTGCAAGCCATGGCTGTCAGGGCCATGATCGAGAGCGGCGAGAGCTTCGCCCGCCTCCGGGTTTCGCCCGAGGCCGGTTCCTCCGTTCCCCTTTCCATCGAGCTTCTGGATCGCGAGCAGGTCCCGACGGATCTGCATCGTGATATCGGCGGCGGGGCGCGCATCCGTGCCGGCATCGAGTTTGACTCTGCCGGTCACCGGGTTGCCTACCGGGTGTTGTCGTGCCGCCCGGGCGATCCTCTGGGTCCTGTCCGCATGGACCCGATCCGTGTCCCCGCCGCCGATTGCCTTCACCTGTTCAAGCCGCTGGCCGCCGGGCAGCTGCGCGGTATCACCTGGCTCGCCCCCGTGCTGCTCCGCTTGCACGAACTGGATCAGTTCGAGGACGCCGCGCTGGTCAAGGCCAAGGTGGCAGCGCTGTTCACCGGCTTCATCACCGATCCCGACGGCACCGTCGGCGGGCTGTCGGGCTCCAACAACTCCAGCGTGCTGACGGTCGGCATGGAACCGGGCTCGCTGATCCCACTACCGCCCGGTGCCGACATCCGCTTCTCGAACCCAACCGAACACGACGCCTATGCGCCGTTCGTCAAGAACCACCTCCGCGCCATCGCTTCCGGCCTGGGCCTTCCTTACGAACTGGTCTCGGGCGATCTGGAAGGGGTGACCTATTCCTCGATCCGAGCCGGGCTGATCGAGTTCCGCCGCCGCGTCGAGCAACTCCAGCACAACGTGGTGGTCCACCTGTTCTGCCGCCCGGTATGGGAACGCTTTGTTCGCCTGGCCGTGCTGTCGGGCGATCTCCCGGCCAGGGATTTTGACGCCAACGCCTCGGCCTATCTGGGCTGCACCTGGCTGCCGCCCAAGTTCGACTATGTGGATCCCATGAAAGACGTCCAGGCCGAGGTCATGGCCATCGAGGCCGGATTGAAAAGCCGATCCCAGGCTATTTCCGAGCGCGGTTTTGATGGCGAACAGGTAGACGCCGAGATCGCCGCCGACAAGGAACGTGCCGACGGCATGGGCCTCACCTTCGGTCCGGGCCAACCGCAACAGAATACGGAGGTCCTCAATGCCTGACACCATCTCTCTCATCACCCGACGCGCCAGCTTCAAGCCTCAGTCGGTCAATACGAAAGAGCGCACCGTCGAAGTCATCTGGTCCACAGGGGCCGCCGTCAAACGCCGGGACTTCGATGGGGTCTATGTCGAAAAGCTCAGCCTGGATCCCAAGGCCGTCGATCTCTCCCGCCTCATGGGTGCCAGTGTGCTGGATGCTCATCGTCAATCCGCCGTCAGGGATGTTCTCGGCACCGTCCGCGATGCTTCCGTCGACGGCAAGATCGGCACCGCCACCCTGCAGTTCTCGGCCCGGCCCGAAGTGGAGCCTATCTGGCAGGACGTCACGACCGGGATCCTCCGCCATATCAGCGTCGGCTACACGGTCGAGGACTGGGCGGATTCCAATGATGCCGGATCCCGCGTGCGCACCGCCGTGCGCTGGACACCCCACGAGATTTCTCTTGTACCCTCGCCCGCCGACCCGGGCGCTCATGTTCGAATGGAGGACACCATGCCCGATACTTCCCCTTCCACGCCCGAGGCGGGCGCGGAGACGCAAACCCGTGCCAACCTCGTTGGATCAAACAACGAGGTTCAGACCCGTGCCGCCGTCAACGCCGAGATCCGGTCCATTGCCCGTGTGGCCGGTCTGGACCAGACCTTCGTCGATGATCTGATCGACCGGGAGGCCGATGCCGACGAGGCCCGCCGCGCTGCCTTCAAGGCACTGGCCAAGCGGTCGAACGCCAACATCCGCACGGAGCAGGTCCGTGCCGAGATCGGCGAGAGCCAGGACGACCCGGCATTGCGCTGCCGTCAGATGGGCGAAGCCCTCTATGCCCGGATCAACCCTCGCCATGATCTCTCGGAACCCGCTCGGCGCTATGCCTATGCCACCCCGGTGGACATGGCCAAGGAACTGCTGACCTTGCGCGGTGACGCCACCACGGGCCTGTCGCCCGCCACCCTGATTACCAGGGCTCTGCATACCACGTCGGATTTTCCGATCATCCTCGGCGACACGGTGGGCCGGGTGTTGAGGGACAGCTATCAGGCCGCCCCGTCGGGCATTCGCCAATTGGGTCGCCAGACCACGGCCCGGGATTTCCGCTCGGTCAACAAGATCATGCTGGGTGAAGCCCCGCTCTTGGAAAAGCTAAATGAGCACGGCGAGATCAAGGCCGGAACCATGGCCGAGGCCCGCGAGGCCTACAAGGTGGAGACCTGGGCCCGCAAGATCGGCATCACCCGCCAGGTGCTGGTGAACGATGACCTTGGCGCATTTTCCGACCTCGCACGCCGCATGGGCCAAGCCGCCGCCGAGACCGAGGCCCGCATCCTGGTCGATCTGCTAGAATCAAATTCCGGCAACGGCCCCAAGCTCACCGACAACAAGACCCTGTTCCACGCCGATCATGGCAACAAGGCTGGAACGGGTGCTGTCATATCGGACGCCACCCTGTCGTCGGCGCGCTTGGCACTCCGCACCCAGAAAGGTATCGAGGACCGCACCATCCGGGTGACGCCCAAGTATCTGCTGGTGCCGCCTGCGCTGGAGACCGAATCCGAGAAATGGCTGGCGTCCGTCTCGCCCGCCAAGGCCTCCGATGTCAATCCGTTCTCTGGATCCCTGACCCTGGTGGTGGAACCGCGCCTGGCGTCTGCGACCCGCTGGTACGTCACCGCCGATCCGGGCGAGATCGACGGACTGGAGTACGCCTACCTGTCGGGCAACGAAGGCCCGCAGGTGGAAAGCAAGTCCGGCTGGGACGTGGATGGCGTTGAGATCCGCGTCATCCTCGACTTCGGCGCGGGCTTCGTCGATCACCGGGGCTGGTTCACCAATGCGGGCGCGTAAGCCATGACCGACGTCACCCAATTCACCCAATGGCGAGACGCCCTCATGGCGGCCCGCTACAAGGGCGTGCGCACCGTCGAATACGACGGCAAGCGCGTCACCTATGCCACCGACGCGGAGATGGCCAATGCGCTCGCCGATCTCGACCGCAAGATCGCCAACACCGGCGATAGCCGGGTCTCCGTCGTCCGCATTCAATCCAGCAAGGGAGTCTGATCCATGAAGATCTATATCCAGGACGGCGACATGATCACCGTTACCGCGCCGGTCGGCGGCGTCACCTCTGGCCAAGGCCTCCTGGTCGGCAGCCTGTTTGGCGTCGTCGCATCAAATGCTGCTGAAGGCGAAGCCGTCGAGATCGCCACCATGGGCGTGTTCGACCTGCCCAAGGACGCGGCTATGGTTATAGACCAAAGCGACCGCGTGGCCTGGGACGACACCGCCAAGGAGATCACCCTGCCCGGCATCGGGCTTTATCCCGTCGGCATCGCCGTCACGGCGGCAGGCAATGGGACCACGACCGTCCGAGTGCGGCTGGATGGAATCGCGACGGCGGCGGCGTAACGCTCCAAACCCGTTGACACACCCCGTCGTTTGCCGCCACGGGTTTGTTGACACAGTGTTGACATGACTTTTGATGGGAATGTGCGCCAGAATCAAAAAGCCCGTAACTCTTTGGAGTTACGGGCTTATTTGGTTGCGGGAGTAGGATTTGAACCTACGACCTTCAGGTTATGAGCCTGACGAGCTACCGGGCTGCTCCATCCCGCGTCAGGATGGTGAGATTGAAGAGGAACGATTATTTGTGGCATCAGCCGGCTTTGAAGACCTGGCGGCGACCTACTCTCCCACGCCTTAAGACGCAGTACCATCGGCGCTAAGGGCTTTCACGTCCGAGTTCGGGATGGGATCGGGTGGGGCACCCTTGCCATGACCACCAGGTCGTCGAAGCCGGCTGATATTATGCCTATACCCTGTTTCCGGCCGTGTTTGCGAACGGGCGGGAGGGGGTATGCTTTTGTTTCTGTCTGGAACCAAGTTCATTGTGCCAGTCACTTTCGTGACGTGGCCGAACGCCCAACCATTCCTGCCACGGAATGTGGCCTTTTAAGTCGGTTGGCGCGTCAACTGCTTGGCGTTTTACTTTTCTGCGTTGATTAGCGCCATACATAGAGTATGGGCACTAAGTAATGGTTCCGCTCATCCGTGTGCATGAGCACGTTCTGAAGCCTATCGAGCTATTAGTACTGGTCAGCTACACGTGTTGCCACGCTTCCACATCCAGCCTATCGACGTGGTCGTCTTCCACGGCTCTCAAGGGATACCTGGTTTCGAGGGGGGCTTCCCGCTTAGATGCCTTCAGCGGTTATCCCGTCCGTATTTAGCTACCCTGCTGTGCCACTGGCGTGACAACAGGTCCACCAGAGATACGTCCACCCCGGTCCTCTCGTACTAGGGGCAGCTCCTCTCAAGTATCCAACACCCACGGCAGATAGGGACCGAACTGTCTCACGACGTTCTAAACCCAGCTCACGTACCACTTTAATCGGCGAACAGCCGAACCCTTGGGACCTGCTCCAGCCCCAGGATGTGATGAGCCGACATCGAGGTGCCAAACGATCCCGTCGATGTGGACTCTTGGGGATCATCAGCCTGTTATCCCCGGCGTACCTTTTATCCGTTGAGCGATGGCCCTTCCATGCGGGACCACCGGATCACTATGACCGACTTTCGTCTCTGCTCGAACTGTCGCTCTCGCAGTCAGGCAGGCTTATGCCATTGCACTCAACGACCGATTTCCGACCGGTCTGAGCCCACCTTCGCGCGCCTCCGTTACTCTTTGGGAGGCGACCGCCCCAGTCAAACTACCCACCACAGAGGGTCCCGGATCCCGGTTCAGGGATCGCGGTTAGATACCAGAGAACAAAAGGGCGGTATTTCAAGGGTGCCTCCACGTCAACTGGCGCCGACGCTTCAAAGGCTCCCGCCTATCCTACACAGTCATTCCCTAGTACCACTCTGAAGCTGTAGTAAAGGTGCACGGGGTCTTTCCGTCTAACCGCGGGTACTCCGCATCTTCACGGAGACTTCAATTTCGCTGAGTCGATGTTGGAGACAGTGGGGAAGTCGTTACGCCATTCGTGCAGGTCGGAACTTACCCGACAAGGAATTTCGCTACCTTAGGACCGTTATAGTTACGGCCGCCGTTTACCGGGGCTTCGATTCAAGGCTCTCACCTCTCCTCTTAACCTTCCGGCACCGGGCAGGCGTCAGACCCTATACGTCGTGTTAGCCACTTCGCAGAGCCCTGTGTTTTTAGTAAACAGTCGCTACCCCCTGGTCTGTGCCCCCCGCCGATGGTTGCCCATCAACGGGGCCCGCTTCTCCCGAAGTTACGCGGGTATTTTGCCGAGTTCCTTCAACATCGTTCTCTCAAGCGCCTTG
Organism: Rhodospirillales bacterium; assembly: GCA_965262415.1. GTDB lineage: Bacteria > Pseudomonadota > Alphaproteobacteria > Rhodospirillales > Casp-alpha2 > UBA4479. Next base: position 2,233,294 of record OZ253533.1, read on the forward strand.
GTATACTCTACCAGTCCACCTGTGTTGGTTTCGGGTACGGTCTATACGGTGGTGTTATTTCCTGGAACAGTTTCACAGCAAGATCAATCCGATAAGACCTCACTGCTGCCACCATTCGTCACATCCACCAGGCTGAGGAATATTAACCTCATTCCCATCGACTACGCCTTTCGGCCTCGCCTTAGGGGCCGGCTCACCCTGCGCGGATTAGCCTTGCGCAGGAACCCTTGGACTTTCGGCGAGAGGGTTTCTCACCCTCTTTATCGCTACTCATGTCAGCATTCTCACTTCCGATACCTCCAGCAAACCTCACGGTTCACCTTCACAGGCTTACGGAACGCTCCGCTACCACTTGTCAAAGACAAGTCCACAGCTTCGGTACACGACTTTAGCCCCGATACATCTTCGGCGCAGGACGGCTTGTTTAGACCAGTGAGCTGTTACGCTTTCTTTAAAGGATGGCTGCTTCTAAGCCAACCTCCTGGTTGTCTTGGCCTTCCCACATCCTTTCCCACTTAGTCGTGATTTGGGGACCTTAGCTGGTGGTCTGGGCTGTTTCCCTTTCGACGACGGACCTTAGCACCCGCCGTCTGTCTGCCATGCTCATACTCATCGGTATTCGGAGTTTGGTTAGGTTTGGTAAGTCTGTGGGACCCCCTAGCCCATCCAGTGCTCTACCCCCGACGGCAATACATGACGCTCTACCTAAATAGATTTCGCGGAGAACCAGCTATTACCCGGTTTGATTGGCCTTTCACCCCTAGCCACAAGTCATCCCCTCATTTTTCAACATAAGTGGGTTCGGTCCTCCAGTACGTGTTACCGCACCTTCAACCTGCTCATGGCTAGATCACCGGGCTTCGGGTCTAATCCTACGAACTAATGCGCCCTATTAAGACTCGGTTTCCCTGCGCCTACACCTAACGGCTTAAGCTCGCTCGCAAAATTAACTCGCTGACCCATTATACAAAAGGTACGCGGTCACCCCTCAAGGAGGCTCCCACTGCTTGTAAGCATTCGGTTTCAGGTCTCTTTCACTCCCCTCGTCGGGGTGCTTTTCACCTTTCCCTCACGGTACTGGTTCACTATCGGTCATCGAGGAGTACTTAGGCTTGGAGGATGGTCCCCCCATGTTCAGACAAGGTTTCACGTGCCCCGCCCTACTCGAGGACAGTATCTCTTTCTACCCGTAAGGGGCTATCACCCACTATGGCCCGACTTTCCAGACGGTTCCGGTTCTTAAGATACTGCCACTGGCCTGGTCCGCGTTCGCTCGCCACTACTAACGGAGTCTCAATTGATGTCCTTTCCTCCGGCTACTGAGATGTTTCACTTCGCCGGGTTCGCTTCTCGAACCTATGTATTCAGTCCGAGATGACGCTAAAGCGCCGGGTTTCCCCATTCAGAGATCCACGGATCAAAGGGTGCTCTCCCCTCCCCGCAGCTTATCGCAGAGTGCCACGTCTTTCATCGCCTCTCGATGCCAAGGCATCCACCAAATGCTCTTAATTTGCTTGAGAACGGCCCATGCGACACGGATCAGCGGAACCCATAAAGAACTCCAAGACCCATGCCGATCAACAAAAGCGGCCTTTTGTATAACCCGCTTCCGCCAATCGAATGCACGGAACCAAATAACCCCGGATACAAGACCCGAGGTCAAACTCAACGCGATACAGCCTTCCAAGATCCCCGTCGGTCTCGATGTCGGCGCGCCACAAGACGCACGTCACACCAACGAGGGCTGGTTCCGGAAGGTCTGTATCATGCCGGACATCGATCAAGGCCGCCGAGCTAAGGCAGCTATGACCACGCAATATCCCGTGTAGAGGGGATAAGGCGGTTTATCAGGACTGTGCGGTCCCGATGATATCCGGCGTTGCCAGACAGAACCTCGCGGCAACCGGCCATCTGCACCCTAATCGTCAGGTGCGGCCAATCGTCCGAGGATCGTTCCTCTTCACAATGTTCATAACGCATCGATAAATCGATGACGTTCAAAACGGCCTGAGCCGTCTTAACCTGCCAGAAGGCAGATATTTCAGAGCAGATAGCTGCTCTAAAATATCGGTCTTCTCAAAAGCGAGTGGTGGGCCTGGGAAGACTTGAACTTCCGACCTCACGCTTATCAAGCGCGCGCTCTAACCAACTGAGCTACAGGCCCTGATCTCGAGGCCCGAGGCCTTCCATGTGCCATTCCAAACAGGGAATGGTGGAGCCGGACGGGATCGAACCGACGACCTGAAGCTTGCAAAGCTACCGCTCTCCCAACTGAGCTACGGCCCCTTATTTGGCTATAACCTGGGGGGAAGATGGCTGACGCCACCCGGCCTCTGATTAACATTACGGAAGAGATACGTAGACGGCGGCAGTCCCCGCGGGGCGCACTTGATCGTAAAGATCTATATGAAGGGTTTCCCATGCCATGAGTGAGCCCATGACACAAAAAACATCCTTGAAAGGAGGTGATCCAGCCGCAGGTTCCCCTACGGCTACCTTGTTACGACTTCACCCCAGTCGCTGACCTGACCGTGGCCGGCTGCCTCCAAAAGGTTAGCGCACCGTCTTCGGGTCAAACCAACTCCCATGGTGTGACGGGCGGTGTGTACAAGGCCCGGGAACGTATTCACCGCGTCATGCTGATACGCGATTACTAGCGATTCCGACTTCATGCTCTCGAGTTGCAGAGAACAATCCGAACTGAGACAGTTTTTAGAGATTAGCTTGCCGTCGCCGACTTGCGTCCCTCTGTCACTGCCATTGTAGCACGTGTGTAGCCCAGCCCGTAAGGGCCATGAGGACTTGACGTCATCCCCACCTTCCTCCGGCTTGTCACCGGCAGTTTCCATAGAGTGCCCAGCATAACCTGATGGCAACTAGGGATAGGGGTTGCGCTCGTTGCGGGACTTAACCCAACATCTCACGACACGAGCTGACGACAGCCATGCAGCACCTGTATCCAATCCAGCCGAACTGAAGGAAAGTGTCTCCACTAACCGCGATTGGTATGTCAAGAGCTGGTAAGGTTCTTCGCGTTGCTTCGAATTAAACCACATGCTCCACCGCTTGTGCGGGCCCCCGTCAATTCCTTTGAGTTTTAACCTTGCGGCCGTACTCCCCAGGCGGAGTGCTTAACGCGTTAACTACGTCACCGAAGCGCATGCGCCCCGACAACTAGCACTCATCGTTTACGGCGTGGACTACCAGGGTATCTAATCCTGTTCGCTCCCCACGCTTTCGCACCTCAGCGTCAGTATCGGACCAGGTAGCCGCCTTCGCCACCGGTGTTCTTCCAAATATCTACGAATTTCACCTCTACACTTGGAATTCCACTACCCTCTTCCGAACTCAAGCATACCAGTATCAAAGGCCGTTCCTAGGTTGAGCCCAGGCCTTTCACCTCTGACTTGATACGCCGCCTACGTGCGCTTTACGCCCAGTAAATCCGAACAACGCTAGCCCCCTCCGTATTACCGCGGCTGCTGGCACGGAGTTAGCCGGGGCTTCTTCTCTGATTACCGTCATCATCTTCATCAGTGAAAGAGTTTTACAACCCTAGGGCCTTCTTCACTCACGCGGCATTGCTGGATCAGGGTTTCCCCCATTGTCCAATATTCCCCACTGCTGCCTCCCGTAGGAGTCTGGGCCGTGTCTCAGTCCCAGTGTGGCTGATCATCCTCTCAGACCAGCTACTGATCGTCGCCTTGGTAGGCCGTTACCCCACCAACAAGCTAATCAGACGCGGGACCATCCAAGAGCGGCCGAAGCCTTTCCTCCTCAGAGCGTATGCGGTATTAGCCTTCGTTTCCAAAGGTTGTTCCCCACTCTAGGGCAGGTTCCCACGCGTTACTCACCCGTTCGCCACTAGGCACCCGGAGCAAGCTCCGGACCTCGTTCGACTTGCATGTGTTAGGCATGCCGCCAGCGTTCGTTCTGAGCCAGGATCAAACTCTCAAGTTGAGTTGTCAGTGCCGAAACACTGAAAACCGACAAGAGCTGTCCTCGCACAATCGTGGCTGCTCAATACCGCCGGCCATAAAGACCAACGCCAAAAAGCAGTTCCGATACGTGGGAAAAACAGGCTCCATGAAACCCCAACGACAACCAGCCGCCGCCCACGCATCTCTTCCGTATTCACAATGTCCATCAACGTGCGCCCAACTTCCGTTAGACGCGAAACCGGCCGAATGAGCCCGACCGGAGGAGCGCGCTTTTAAGGCCGCGCAACCGGCTTGTCAAACCCCATTCAGACGAGGGCGAGGATTATATCCCCAACCGGCCGTTTGGGCAATCCGAGAACTGTGGAAAACAGCGCTCGCGCTTGGCCTTGGCCGATGCGCGGTGGTATATGATGATGGTCGGGCTTTGGCAAGCACCCATTTCAAATAAATGCGGTAAAATCCGTATTTTCTTCGGTCGGGGGACAGGAATTTGAGAAATCGATCTGGCAGGGCTTCTAAAACGGTATTCGCCACCCTCGGGTTTGCGGCCGTACTGGTCCTCGGCGCCTGCGCGCAAACAGCAACGCTGCAGGGCGGCGGCATGTCGTCGCCGGCCGGGAGCAACGGGCAAGCACAACCCAACGCCAGTATCTTCCCCGACATCCCGATCCCGGATGGCGCCAACATGGTCGTCGACAAGACCCTCGTCGTCGGCACCGACAAGTGGTTCGGCCAGCTTGCCCTCACCGTCGGACAGAGCCCGGTCGCAATTTTCGATTTCTATCGCAACCGGCTGCCGCAGTTCGGCTGGAACGAAATCACGTCGGTACGCGCACCGACCAGCGTCCTCACCTATGACCGCGAAGACCGCATCATGCAGATGCAGATCACCTCGACGACGCTCAGGGGTTCCGAGATCCTGATCACGGTATCACCGCGCGGCACGCCTACGCCGCCGCCGGGATCGTAAGGAAAACCAGCCTGGTGGTGCGTACCGGCCGGCCGGCACGCACCCGCCCAGAACCGGTCATACCGTTTAAGCCGCCTGCGCCCGCTCGCCGTTGATCAGCAGGCCGTCCTTGCCGGCGGAAACCTTGATTTCGTCGCCGTCGTTGACGCGGCCTTCGAGGATCGCCTGCGCCAGCGGGTTTTCCAGCGCGCGCTGGATCGTCCGCTTGAGCGGCCTTGCCCCGTAAACCGGATCGTACCCCTGATCAGCGAGCCAGGCCCGCGCGGCACCGTCCAGCCTGAGGGTGATGTCGCGGTCCTTGATCCGCTCGCGCAGACGGTCGAGCTGGATTTCGACGATGCCGTCCATATGTTCACGCGCGAGGCGGCGGAACAGAATGGATTCGTCCAGGCGGTTGAGGAATTCGGGCCGGAACGAGGCGCGGACCACTTCCATCACCATGGGCCGGATTTCCTCCAGGTCATGACCTTCCTCCTGGGCGGCGATCAGGTCGCTGCCGAGGTTCGACGTCATGATGATCAGTGTGTTTCGGAAATCGACCGTGCGGCCCTGACCGTCGGTCAGTCGCCCGTCGTCGAGCACCTGCAACAGCACGTTGAAGACGTCCGGGTGCGCCTTTTCGACCTCGTCGAACAGGATCACCTGATAGGGACGGCGCCTAACCGCTTCGGTGAGCGAGCCGCCCTCGTCATAACCGACATAACCGGGCGGTGCGCCGATCAGACGCGCGACCGCATGCTTTTCCATGAACTCCGACATGTCGATCCGCACCATCGCGTGTTCGTCGTCGAACAGGAACGACGCCAGCGCCTTGGTGAGTTCCGTCTTGCCGACGCCGGTGGGACCGAGGAACAGGAACGAGCCGATCGGCCGGTTCGGATCGCCCAGCCCGGCACGTGCGCGGCGAACCGCGTTGGACACCGCGACCAGCGCTTCGTCCTGGCCGATGACACGACCCCTGAGCGCATCCTCCATGCGCAGCAGCTTCTCACGCTCGCCTTCGAGCATCTTGTCGACGGGAATGCCGGTCCAGCGCGACACCACCTGCGCAACGTGCTCGGCCGTGACCGATTCGTCGACGATGTGCGCCTCGCCCGCGGCTTCGGCCTTTTCGAGGGCTTCCTGCAGCCGCGGAATTTCGCTGTACGTCAGCTGCCCGGCTTCCTCCAGGCGGCCCTCGCGGATCGCCCGGTCGGCCAACATGCGCGCCGCATCCAGCTCTTCCTTGAGCTTGGTCGTATCGGCAAGCGACGCCTTCTCGGCTTCCCACTGACCGGTCAGGTCTTCGGATTCCGCTTCAAGCGCTTCCAGTTCCACCTCGATCTTCTCGAGCCGGTCCTTTGCTGCCTTGTCGCTTTCCTTCTTCAGCGCTTCACGTTCGATCTTGAGCTGAATGATACGGCGGTCGAGTTCGTCGATTTCCTCGGGCTTGCTGTCGATCTGCATCTTCAGCCGGCTCGCCGACTCGTCGACCAGGTCGATCGCCTTGTCGGGCAGGAAACGATCGGTAATGTAACGCGCACTGAGGGTCGCCGCCGCAACCAGCGACGAATCGGTGATCCGCACACCGTGATGCAGCTCGTACTTTTCCTTGATGCCGCGCAGGATCGAGATCGTATCCTCGACCGTCGGTTCCGACACGAACACCGGCTGGAAGCGCCGCGCAAGGGCAGCATCTTTTTCAACGTACTTCCTGTATTCATTGAGCGTCGTCGCACCGACGCAGTGCATCTCTCCGCGCGCCAACGCAGGTTTCAGAAGGTTGGACGCATCCATCGAGCCCTCCCCCGCCCCGGCGCCGACGAGCGTATGCATCTCGTCGATGAACATGATGATCTGACCGGCGGCAGCCTGCACTTCGCTGAGCACCGCTTTCAGACGTTCCTCGAACTCGCCCCGGAACTTCGCCCCGGCAACAAGCGCACCGAGGTCGAGCACCATCAGGGTTTTCTGCTTGAGGTTCTCCGGCACGTCGCCGTCGACGATCCGCTGTGCCAGCCCTTCGACGATGGCCGTCTTGCCGACGCCGGGCTCGCCGATCAGCACCGGGTTGTTCTTGGTGCGGCGTGACAGGACCTGGATGGTACGGCGGATTTCCTCGTCACGTCCTATGACCGGATCGAGTTTGCCCTCCATCGCCGCCTGGGTCAGGTCGCGCGCGTATTTGTTGAGAGCGTCGTAATTGTCCTCGGCACTGGCACTGTGCGCGGCACGTCCCTTGCGAAATTCGTTGATGGCGCTGTTAAGGCTCTGCGGCGTAACGCCGGCGTCGCTTAGCAGCTTCGCCGCCACCGTGTCCTTGGCCATGGCGATGGCCAGCAACACACGCTCTGCCGTGACGACACTGTCGCCGGCTTTCTCGGCGAGTTGTTCTGCCTGGTCGAAAAGGCGGGCCGATTCGGGCGCCAGATACAACTGGTTCGCGCCTTCACCTTCAACCTTGGGAATCTTGTAGAATTCGCGATTGACGCTCTCGATGGCGCGGCCCCTGTCGCCGCCCGCGGCATCGATCAGATTGGCCGCCAGGCCTTCCTTGTCCTCAAGCAGCACCTTGAGAACATGCAACGGCGTCAATTGCTGGTGATTGTTTCTGAGCGCCAGTGTCTGTGCGGACTGTATAAAGCCCCGCGCACGGTCAGTGAAGTTTTCAAAGTCCATGTCCATTTCCTTTCAATGCGCCGGTGGCCATCACCCCCAATCGGGCAGCGATAACCCCTCGCGGTATATGGATATCTTACTCCAAATATGGCCTGCCGGGCGAGCGTCGCAAGTGTCGACCAGGGAATAAATTCGCCACCTCGTGGCAAGATCGTCAATCTGTTGGAACTGCTTGAAATCGACGCAACATTCGGAAATATGCAGATTACATTTACAGCCTATAACCAGGCCGTAAAATCAGTCCGAGGGAATGAGGAGGCACTGCGACGCACCGATGGCGCAGGGCGATTTCGATATTCAGGTCTTGCGCGACGACCGATGGATCACGGAAGCGATCCGCGGCAGTGAAATGGACGCACGCGCGCTTGCCAAGACATACCTCAAGAATCCGCAATGTGGCGGCGCACGGATCGTTGCCAACGCCGTTAAGCACGACGGCACTATTTCCGAAAGCGTCATCTTCCAGGAGACGCAGAACGTCAGCGGCGGCAAGCCGATCCGGATACAACCGCTCGACATATCGCCGCTCCGCTGCAGCTCGCCGAAGGATTTCTTCAGCCTTGAGTGCAGGATGATCCTGAACAGATTATTCCGCGAATACCTGGAAGAAGTCACGTTGACACCGACCGAGGTGTTACACAGCTACAAACAACTGCAGCGCCTGTTCGACCGCGACACGCTCCGGCTGTCCGCCGTAAGCCATATCGCCACGTTACAGACCAAGGGCACGGAAAAACCGGCCAAACAGCGTCAGGCCGAGCTCAACAAGATGATCGATCAGATCACCCAGCAGGCGCGCGAAGCCCAGTCGATCAAGCTGCCGAGACCCAAGGATAAATTCTCTGCAACACTGGCCGCCGTGCCCAAGCTCGACTCGCATCCGGTCGAATATCTGGCGATGGTCGTGCTGTCACGCGACCTGACCAACATCCCGAGTTGGACCGGTAAGATCGACCGGCTCTGCGACATGGCGCTGCACGAACATGACCGGACGGCTCTGTTGCTGCTCGACACGGTGATCGCCGATCTGCTCGGCGCGAACGTCATTCAGGAGTTGCTGGGCTGGCAACGCTCGCTCGGCAGCGCCATCATCAGCATGCTCGATCTTGCCGACGGCACGCTCGATACGTCATCCAGCGATGCCCGGGAAACGGCAGACCGCCTTGTGACGTTGTTTCACGAGAATTCCCTGCCGGCGAGCCAACGGGTACTGGTTGACCGAGCGCTCCGGCAGCTAAAATCTTCGGCACCTCTCTACAAGGCCGACCCGTCGAAGGAAATGGAAGAGTATCAGCGCGTGCTGGCGAGGCTCTTGGTTCCAGGCGGTATTCTCTCCGGTGCGCAGGCGGCCGAAGCCCTGACGCTCAGAGGTTCCCAGTTCGTGGAGGCAGGTGGAAAATCGGGCCGCCGCGCCGCCATCGGCGCAACGGTGGAGGCGCTGCCGGACCCGGCGCGGGGCGCGATGTACCTGGCCGAACTTTCGAATACCGAATTGTTGGAGGATCATCTGGACGACATCGTCGAACAACTCGACATTGTGTTCAGCGCGCGCGTGATCAATCAGTTGTGCCAGCAATCCATGTCGCACAAGGACCGCATGATGACCGCCACCGGTGCATTTACGGCGACCGCGGCCTCGTCACTGCCCGACGACATCAAGGAGCAAGTCACCGCACATATCGATAATGTGCTGGAACGCTATCTGATCGACGAGAATATTATCGACCGGCTGGACAACCCGGGAACGCATCTCCGTGACCGTGCCGTCCGCCTCGTCAAGTTCTGCGGCGCCGGCGTCCTGCCCGAGGGGAAAGCCCTCAATCTGGCCAGGAAGCGTATTATCAAAATTCTCAGACAGCCGAATTTCGATGCCGGTTTTATCGAGGGCATCGATGAACCGGCAAAGGCGGAACGAGCGCTTCGCGACTTCCACAAGCTACTCGTGCGGGGCGGTTTGGCCTGAGGGTTTGACAGCCATACGTGCGCTCGCCAATCTGGCGTCCATGTCGATCATGCTACGAGATATCTGCCGCTATCCGGTCAAGGGCCTGAGCCCGGAACACCTGCCAGAGGTGACCCTCACGCCTGGCGCCGCGTTGCCATATGACCGGCAGTACGCGTTGGCGCTTGGGTCGACGCCGGTATCGGGCGCGATTTCTGATTGGATGCCGAAATCCAGTTTCCTGTGCCTGATGCGAAACGAAAAGCTGGCGCAACTCGAAACCGCTTTCGACGACGAAACCCATACGCTCACCGTGCATCGTTCGGGCAACCAGGTTGCGCGAGGCCAACTGACGCAGAAGATCGGCCGCACTATGATCGAGGACTTCTTCGCCGCGTTCATGAAAGATGAGGCCCGTGGACGCCCGAAACTGGTGGAAGCTGCCGAAGGCCACGTGCTGTCGGATCATGACAGCCCGGTCATCTCGATCATCAATCTCAACTCGGTGAAAGATCTTGCGCGCGTCGTTGGTACGGAGATCGATCCGCAGCGGTTCCGCGGCAACTTCATGATCGACGGCATCGATGCCTGGGCCGAGTTCGACCTCTGTGGCAAGCGGGTCACGGCGGGCGGCGCCGTGCTTGAAATCGCGATGCCCATCGACCGTTGCGCGGCGACCAACGTAAATCCGTCGACCGCCGAACGTGATCTGAACATTCCCAAGGATATGATGCGTGGCTACGGGCACATCGACTGCGGTGTGTTCGCACGCGTGATCGAAGGCGGCGTCGTCGCCACCGGGAACGAATTCCTGATTAGCTGAGCAGAATCAATCGGCCGCGGACTGGTCGGCGTTTTCCACCGGCTGCGTCTCGGTTTTGCGTGACCGGCGCTGGCGCGGTTTGCGGGGTGCTTCGGGGGCGGCGTCCGCTTCCTGTTCCTCGGCGGTTGACGATTCGCTTTCCGCATTCTTGGCATCGTCGTCGCCGGACGAACGCGATTGACCGTTACGGCCGCGCGACACGGTTCGCTGAAGCCCGTTGGATTCCGGCTCCGCATTATTCTCCTGCGCGCTCGTCTCGGTGTCCTGATCGTCCTGATCGAGTGCATCGTCGCGGTTGCTGTTTTGCTGGCGGCCCCGATTGTTGTCGCGGCCCTGTCCGTCATTATCGGAATTCAGGATGCGGTAATAATGCTCCGCATGCTGCAGATACCCCTCCGCAAGGATTCGGTCCCCGGCCGAAAACGCGTCGCGTGCCAGGGCCTGGTACTTTTCCAGAACCTGCTGAGCCGTGCCGCGCACTTTTGCCTCAGGGCCATTGCTCTCGAACGAGCCGCCTCTTTGATTAGGATACCTGTTGCGGGCATTGCCACGCGACCGTTGACGTCTGTTATTATTTTGACCGTGTTTCATCGTCTCAGAAGCTTATTTGTACAAGCAGGTGTTCACGCCGCACCAAGCCCGGGCTCGGTTGAGTAAGCTCCCCCGAAAAAAGGTAACTCAGCGTGTAAAATTGGGTTTTTGGACGCCGTGTGGCGTTCCCCCCTCAACCCCAAAAGGCTGAACCGTGAGGAAGGTAGCCCGTGGCTCAGGTAATTCCAACACCTTTTTTGTAAAAAGAAACAGCACGTTCGATCCCTGCAAGATCATGCCGGACCGGCCCGGGAACGAGACCATGCGCCGATGCAATTTCCGAGACAGCCGCCCCCTGTCCGATGCCGATTTCGAGAATCAGAATGGCGTCGTCCGCCAACGCAGGAATCGCCGCCGGGATCAGCGCACGATATGCATCGAGACCATCTGCGCCGCCGTCGAGCGCCGATACCGGTTCATGATCCCTGACGCCAACATCGAGCTCGGCAATGTCGTCGTGCGGAATGTAGGGTGGATTCGAAACGATCAGGTCGTATGTGCCGCCGATACCGTCAGACCATGATGCCGTGACGATCTCGGCTCTTTCGGACATGTCGAGCGACGACGCGTTGACGGCGGCGATCCGGCAGGCGTCCGGCGACGCGTCCATGCCGGTGCCGGTAGCCTTGCCGAAGACCGTCAGCAATGCCAGCAGGATGCATCCGCTGCCCGTGCCAAGATCGAGGATGCGCGCGGGTGCCGACCGGTCCTTAAACAGATCCGCGGCGAGTTCGATAACCGTTTCCGTGTCCGGACGCGGAATCAGCGTCGCCGGCGAAACCTGCAGATCGAGGCTCCAAAATTCACGGCGCCCGGTAATATGGGCAAGCGGCATGCCGCGGCAACGATCACCGAGCCGTTCATAATACGCCGTCATCGCTTCGGGTTTTACCTCTTCGCCCGCGCGCGCGAATACCTGCGCCGGTGAAATATTCAGAATGTGCCCGAGCAGAAGGCGTGCTTCGTTACGCGGGTTCTCGACATCGGCTTCGGCCAATGCAGCCATACCCTCGGTGATTGCCGTCCCGACCGAGGTCATTCCATGCTCGCAAGCCGGCGTGCGTTGTCTTCGGCGAGCAACGCCTCGACGACGTCATCCATATCGCCGTCGATAAAACTGTCGAGGTTGTGAAGCGTAAGCCCGATCCGATGATCGGTGACCCGGCGTTCAGGAAAATTGTAGGTGCGAATGCGCTCGGAACGATCACCGGAACCGACCTGATCCTTGCGCTGCTGCGCCCGCTCGTTTGCCTGGCGTTCCCGCTCGGCATCGAAGATCCGCGCCCTGAGCACTTTCATCGCGGCTGCCTTGTTCTTGTGCTGCGATTTTTCGTCCTGTTGCTGCACGACGATGCCGGTCGGGATGTGGGTGATGCGCACGGCGCTGTCGGTCGTGTTCACATGCTGCCCGCCCGCCCCCTGAGCACGGTACGTATCGATACGCAGGTCCTTTTCCTCGATATGCACGTCGACTTCCTCGGCTTCCGGCATAACCGCGACGGTCGCCGCCGAGGTATGGATGCGTCCACCGGATTCGGTTACCGGCACACGTTGCACCCGATGTACACCGCTCTCGAACTTCAGGTAACGGAATACGTCCTTGCCGGTGATCTCGGCGATGGCTTCCTTGGCACCGCCGATTCCGGTGTCCTGAAGATGCATGATCTGGAACTTCCAACCCATGCGGTCGGCGTAGCGTTGATACATCCGGAACAGATCTGCCGCAAAAAGCGCGGCTTCGTCACCGCCGGTCCCGGCGCGCACTTCGAGGATGGCGTTACGGCTGTCGGCCTCGTCTTTCGGCACCATCAGCAGCTTCACCGCGTTTTCCAGTTCCGGCAACCTCTCCTTGAGCTCGTTGCATTCCTCTTCCGCGAGCGCACGCATCTCCACATCGCTCTCCGCATCTTCGGCAAGGGCGGCCGCGTCGATGAACTGCTGGCGCGCTTCGCGGAACGCATTGATCGCCGACACGATCGGCGACAGATCGGCGTACTCCTTCGAAAGCGCCGCATACGTCTCGCCCGACACATTGCTTTCCGACATCAGATGCGTCAGTTCATCGAAGCGGGATGTCACGCGTTCGAGGTGTTCTTCCATGCTCACGACTTGTTGTCTCCGTCTTCCGGCATATCGAATAGGTCGCGGATCAATTTTTCGACCCGCTCAATGTCTTCGCCCGATTGGGCCATGGCGCGCAGCCGCTCGCTCGGCGCATGCAACAGCCGCTGCATCATCAGATGCGTCGCCCTGGCCGCATCGTCGCCCGCTTCGGCGAGCACATTCTCGCGCAAGGTCTGGACATGGTGACGGAGCGCACTCAGGGCCGGCGTTGCCGACCTGTCGACATCCCCCTTCAGGAAATCGTCGACTTGCGCCATGACGATGCGTTCAGCCGTTTCCGCTTCGAACGCCCGGCTTGCCTGCCCTTCCATCGCGAGCCGCTCGAGATCGGCGAGATCGTACAGAAACGCATCGTCGAGCCGGTCCACGGCCGTATCCACGTCGCGCGGCAGACTCGTATCGACGATGAACTGTGGGCGTGAACGGCGCACCTTCAGGGCAAGACGCACCATGTCGGCGTTGAGCGCAATTCGCCGGCCGCCAACCGCGGTAATGACGATGTCCGCGTCCGCCAGCGCCGAGGGCAACTTGTTCTCATCGACGGCGTGTGCACCGATGCGTTCGATCAATTCTCCTGCCGGCCGGCCGTAGTCACAGATCGCGAGCCCCGCCAGGCCCGCGCGCCGCAATTCTTCGGCGACGACCTCGCCCATATCGCCGGCACCCAGCAGCAACGCCGAAGCATCCTCGAGCCTACCGTGCACTTCGCGGGCGATACCGACGGCCACGGCGGCAATGGAAACCGGCCGTTCGCCGATGGCGGTCTCGGTGCGGACTTTCTTGGCCGTGCCATACGCCGACTGCATAAGGCGTTCCAGGTCGCCGGTCACCATCCCCCTATCACGCGCGAGACGGTGGCACGCCTTGACCTGACCCAGCACCTGCGGCTCACCGACAACGACGCTGTCGAGCGACGACGCCACCCTGAACAGATGCCTGACGGCTTCAGCACCGGATAAGCGCGATAACGCCGCCTGCATGTCTTCGGCGCTTACATCGCCGTGAGCCGACAACGCCTCGCCGATGACAGCCGCATCGCGCTCGGCATCTGCGCTCGACGCGATGACCTCGACCCGGTCACAGGTCGACAGAACGACAGCCTGATCGACCCCCTGCACACGTAAACGTTCGAGAAACTCTGGCACCATTGCGTCTTCGACAAAAAGCCGGTCACGAAGGGACAGACTGCCGGTGCGATGATTGACGCCGACAACGAGGGGGGTACGGGACGTGACGGAACTCCCGGCCACGGTCGCTAGCGGTACTTGGCGAGGTGCGCCTCTAAGTCCGCGAGGGGCACCTCGGTCTGTTCGCCGCTCTGCATATCGCGCACGGTCGCAGCATTGCGGGCAAGTTCGTCCTCGCCCAGAATAACCGTCGCGATCGCATTCAGTTTGTCGGCCCGTTTCATGCGTTTTCCCATGTTGCCGCTGTAACCGAGATCGACATGATAGCCTGCCTCACGCAGCGACTGGGTAATTTTCATCGCGGCGCGCGATGCGTCGTTTCCGACCGGCACAACGGCGACCGGGCGCACGGCACCGGTTGCATCGCCCACCATCATGGCAAGACGTTCGACGCCCGCTGCCCAGCCGATTCCCGGCATCGGGCGTCCCCCCATCTGCTCCATCAGGCCGTCATAGCGGCCACCCGCGAGCACGGCACCTTGCGCACCGAGCTTGTCGGTCACGAATTCGAACGCCGTATGCGAATAGTAATCGAGACCGCGCACCAGGCGCGGGTTGATGTTCGTCTCGACACCCACATCGGCGAGGCCCTGCAGCACGTCGTCAAAGAACTGACGCGAATGCTCGTTCAGATGCTCGCTCAGCAGCGGCGCATCCGCCATGACGGCACGGTCACCGTCGTCCTTGGAATCGAAGATCCGGAGCGGGTTTTTCTCGAGCCGGTTCAGGCTGTCTTCGGACAGCTTGTCCTTGTGACCGGTCAGATACGCGACCAACGTGTCACGGTAATTCTGACGGCTTTCGGTATCGCCCAGCGTGTTGATTTCGAGTTTCACGTCATCGGCGATACCGAGCTCACGCAACAGATGCGCGCCGACGGCAATCACTTCGATATCCGCCTGCGGACCGGGCACACCGAGAATCTCGACATCGACCTGGTGGAACTGGCGAAGACGTCCTTTCTGCGGACGCTCGTAGCGGAATACCGGACCACGTGCGAAGAATTTTACCGGGACCGATTGCTGCAGGCCGTTCGACATGAACGCGCGCGCAACGCCCGCGGTGAACTCGGGCCGGAGCGTGATGCTGTCGCCGCCGCGGTCCTCGAACGTATACATTTCCTTGGTCACAATGTCCGACGTATCGCCGAGCGTACGCTGGAACACCTCGGTGAACTCGAACACCGGTGGCGTCATTTCCTCGAAACCGTATCGAAGGGCGATGGCCGCGGCGGTATCCGCGACATGGCGCTGGGCGCGCATGTCTTCGGGCAGCAAATCGTGAGTACCGCGTACAGGTTGCAGCGTCGCCATGGTTCCGGACCTTGTCAGCTATTCGGCGGCGTCGGACGCCGAGCCGCCACCATAGCGGGTCTTCACGTAGTCTTCGACGATGCCCTGGAATTCCTCGGCGATGCCTGCCCCTTTGAGGGTCATACGCTTTTCGCCGTCAATAAATACCGGTGCGGACGGCGTTTCGCCCGTCCCCGGCAGCGAGATACCGATGTCCGCGTGCTTGCTCTCGCCGGGACCGTTGACGATGCAGCCCATGACGGCAACGTTCATGTCCTCGACGCCGGGATAGCTCTCGCGCCATTCCGGCATGCGGGTTCGTATATAGGTCTGGATCTTGCCGGCAAGCTGCTGGAACACAGTCGATGTCGTCCGCCCGCAACCCGGACACGCGGTCACCAGCGGCATGAACGAGCGGATGCCCATGGTCTGCAGAATCTGCTGTGCGACGATGACTTCCTCAGTCCGGTCGCCGCCCGGTTCCGGCGTCAGCGAAACACGGATCGTGTCGCCGATCCCTTCCTGCAAAAGTACCGCAAGCGCCGCCGTCGATGCGACAATGCCCTTTGAGCCCATGCCGGCCTCGGTCAGACCAAGGTGCAACGCGTAATCGCACTGGCGTGCCAGGGCCCGGTAAACGCGGATCAGGCTTTGCACTTCGGAAACCTTGCACGACAGGATGATCCTGTCGGCGCCCATACCGAGCTCGCGCGCCAGATCCGCACTCTGCAATGCCGACAGCACCAACGCTTCCTCGGTGATATCCTGCGCCGACTTCGGCGTTGCCGACTTCGCGTTCTCGTCCATCAGCCCGACGACCAGTTCCTGATCCAGGCTGCCCCAGTTGACGCCGATCCTGACCGGGCGGTCATACTTCAGCGCCACCTCGATCATGGTCGAAAACTGTTTGTCCCGTTTTTCGCGGAAGCCGACGTTTCCGGGATTGATCCGATATTTGGCCAGCGCTTCGGCGCAGGCCGGGTTCTCGGTTAGAAGCTTATGGCCGATATAATGGAAATCGCCGACCAGCGGCACATTGCAGCCCATCTTGTCGAGTGCATCGCGGATATGAGGTACGGCCTTTGCCGCTTCATCACGATCGACCGTAATGCGGACAATCTCAGATCCCGCACGTGCCAGCGCCGCAACCTGTTCGGCAGTGCCGTTAATATCCGCGGTGTCGGTGTTCGTCATCGACTGAACGACGACGGGGCCGCCGCCGATCACGATGTCGCCGATCCGGACCGGAATACTTTGACGTCGGATAATGGGCGCGGATTGCATGCTCATACGATTTGCCGTTCAGCCACCCGTGGCCGTCCCGGCCTTGAGCCGGTCGGCATCCAGGGAAACATTCTTCCTGACGGCGCCGAACCCGCCGAGCGCGGGCACTTCGTCACCGTCGATCGTAATGGTCAGCGCACCCGCATTTCCGGTATCGAGGATCAACCCGGCGGCATCAGGCACATTGAACGTGTCACCTGCACTCATGAGGCCGGTGAACAGGACGGTGCTTGTATTCGGATTGCGGACTTCCACCCAGCTGCTGGAGGTCGCACGGATAACAATACCGGATGCCGAAGCGGCGCTGCCCGTCGATGCCGATTCCGGTGGCGGTGGCGGCGTTGCCGACGACGGGTTCGCAGCACCTGAATTCCCGGCTGCCTGACGCAGCACCAGCTTGTTCAGGTCTTCCGCCGTCACCTCGGATGAGGACGCGGCCGGTGCCGGCGTTGCAGCCGGCGCAGCCGTTGCAGCAGCGGTTTCGGTCTCGCCCCCGCTTTCCGGCGTCGCGTTTTGCGACGCCGACGGCGCCGGAGTGTCGACAGAACCGCCAGGTGTGGATTGCTCCATGGAAGTCCCGCTCTCTACGGCCGGCGTGCTCGCTGCCGATGTCGGCACCGTCGCCTCGCTCGAAGCCGTTTCCGTGCCTTCGGACGAGGTCTCGCCTGAAGGCGCCGACGCCGTTTCAGGCGCAGCCGTTGCCGTTTCGGTGCTTTCCCCCATTGTCGCGGAGTTCGATGGCGCTGGTTGAGGTTCGCTCTCGGCGCTGGAACCAGCCGGAGAAACCACGGATTCAATTGTCGCCGTGTCGGCTACGGACGCCGGGGAACTTGCCGCCGTCTCGGGTGCCGGCGATGAATCGACGGGCGCCGCTGCCGGTTTATCCGAAGCCGGAGTCGTTGCGGTGTCACTCGTCGACCCGGTTGCTGCAGTTACCGCCGCCTGCGTCTGTTCGCTGACGGCTTCGCTGGCTGCCGCGGCAGCTTCGGCAGCCGCTTCGGCGGTCCGTTGCGCGGCCTCGCCTGCAGCATCGGCCATCTGCTCGGCAGCCTGGGTCGTTTCGCGCACCACCTTCTCCACATCGGCAGCGCTCTGATCGGCTGCAGCGGCGGCATCGGCCCCCTCCGCTGGCGCCTCCGGTTCCGGCGCGGCGCCGCTCGGCGCATCGTCACCGGTCACCAGATGCTTGAGGTGATCTGGGACGGGAGAAATCAGATCCGAAAGGATGCTTTCGTCGGTGGTCGTCACGTACCAGCCGCCGTAAACCAGCAATGCAATCAGCACACCGATGAAAACGATCGCGCCTTTCGGGACGCCGCTGTCCGGCACCGGCGTCGGGAACGCAAGATCGGTGGCACCACGCTTGCCGGTCTGCTCAAGCCGGTAACGGCGCACGACTTCATCCCCGTCGAGGCCCAGGTGCTCCGCATAGGAACGAATGAAACCGACAGCATAGGTGTTGCCAGGCAGGTCGCTGTATCGGCATTCTTCAATGGCTTCCAAATACAGATATCGGATACAGAGGATATCGGAGACGTCGCGCAGGTCTTCGCCGACACGCAGCCGCGAAGCGCGCAACAGGGCGCCGACCTGGGGCGAACGATCGCCCTGATCCTTGTTTTTCTGATCTTTGTTCTGGTCTTTATCGCTCATAAGGCTCGTTAAACCCGTCGTTGCGGGACGCGATCACGTTCGCCGCGCTTTCCCGGGTCCGCTCTGCGTCGTTATTCTCACAATTCGCCTTTGATTTACAAGGGTAAATCGGGATTTCGCCCCACCTGAAATACGCCGAACCCCGGCGCATCAAACGGCAACGCCGTGATCCAGGGCGAAACTTCTCAATTTGCCGCGCAAACTATGCTCGGCGGAGGCCAGAAGCGGTTCCACAAACCCATGCAAATCCGCGACATTCAGCGAACGCGTCATTTCCTTCACCGGACCGATGCTCGGGTTGGCCATGGACAACCGGCGATATCCGAGGCCGACAAGCGCCATGGCCTCCAACGGCCTGCCCGCCATTTCCCCGCAGACCGTCACCGGCACGTTTGCAGCGTTACAATTGTCGACGACCGACTTCAGCATCCGGAGTGCGGCGGGCGAGAGAGTATCATAGCGATCGGAAAGGCGTGGATTGCCACGATCGGTTGCAAACAGGAACTGCATCAGGTCATTGGACCCCACGGACAGGAAATCCACTTCCTCGAGAATCTGCTCCAGTTGGAACAGCAAGCCCGGCACTTCCAGCATGGCACCCGCAAAAATCTTCCGGCCCGGCGCTTCGCTTTCGATCTCGCGGTCGAGAAGTTTTCTTGCCGTGATGAACTCTTCCACCTCCGTGACCATCGGGAACATGATCGAAACGTCCGTCTCGCACTGCTTGGCGGCGCGAACCATCGCCCGCATCTGGCGCCTGAGCAGCATCGGCCGGTCCAATCCGACACGGATCGCTCGCCATCCCATCGACGGGTTTTCCTCATCATCGCTCTCAAGATAAGGCAATGTCTTGTCGGAGCCTACATCGAGCGTGCGGAACGTCACGTGTCTGCCGTCCGCCGTTTCCAGGATACGCTTATAGAGTTCTGTCTGATCCTCGACCCCGGGCAACTCCGTTCGCATCATGAACTGGATTTCTGTACGGAACAGGCCGACACCCTCGGCGCCCAGATCGCGCATCTGCTCAACATCCACCAGCAGACCGGCGTTCGCGAGCAGGGTCACGTGCTGCTCGTCCTTGGTATCCGACGGCAGCGGTATCAGCTCGTTGTAGTATTCCCGGCGTTCCTTGTGCAGACGCACATTGTCGAGGAAGCTGCGTTTGATATCCTCGCCCGGCCGCAGGAACACCTGGGCACGGTCGCCGTCCACCACCACCGGATCACCTTCACTGACACGGTCCATGATACCCTTGATGCGGCCGATCACCGGGATATCGAGTGCCCGCGCGATGATGGCTACATGCGCGGTCGGCGATCCTTCTTCCAGGATCACACCCGTCAGGTAGTTGGCGTCATAATCGAGAAGTTGCGCCGGTCCGAGCGACTTGGCGATCAAAATGGCGCCGTCTTCCAGCACGGACAGGTCCGGCCCGCTCGGCTCGCCCAGCAGGTGCTGCAACAAACGGTGCGCCAGATCCTCGAAATCGTGCACGCGCTCACGCAGATAGGGATCGGAGACCTGCGCCATGCGCGCGCGCAGATCGTCGAGAACGCGCTGCACGGCGGCTTCCGCCGTCAGACCGGCCTTAATGGCCTCTTCCATGCGCTTCAGCCAGCCCTGGTCGCGGGCGATCATGGAGTAGGTTTCCATGATGTCACGGTGTTCGCCGCTCGCCTTCATGTGCTCTGAGGTCATCATGTCGTCGATGGCGCCGTGCATCTCGACGAACGCGGTTTGCAGGCGTTCCAGTTCCACGTCAGGATCTTCGGCGACAAGACGTTCGATACGGAAATGAGGACGGTGCACGACGGCCTGGCCGATCCCGATCCCGCCGTTGAGCCGCAATCCTTCCAACCGCAACGGGGCCGACGCGAGACCGTCTGCCGGCAACAATTCGTGCGGATCGATCAGTTCACCGCCGGAAACCAGTTCGGCCAGGACCATGGCCACGGTCTGCAGGCTCTCGACCTCTTCTTCATTGTAATTGCGCCGGGTCCGGTTCTGAACCGCCATAACGCCGATGACCCGTCCGCTCCTCAGGATCGGCACGCCCATCATGGAGTGGAAGGCTTCTTCACCCGTTTCCGGCCGATAGGCAAAACTCGGGTGTTCCTGCGCATCGGCCAATGCGAACGGCCGTGCCAGCGCCGCGATCTCACCGATGATGCCCTCACCGACGCGGAGCCGCGTATTGTGGACGGAGGATGGTTTCAGGCCGCGGGTGGCGAACAGTTCAAGGATGTCACCGGCACGCCGCACATAGATCGAGCACACTTCGGCGACCAGATCGTTGGCAACGATCGCGGCAATCTGGTCGAGCCGCTGTTCCGCCGTGCCGGTCCCAGCCATGAGATCCCGGACGCGCGCGAGCAGGCGGCGCGGTGCCGGAGTCATCTTGGCGCGTGGCGTCTTCTCGGACATGCGTGCAGTTTCCCTGTCCGCCAGTCCGTTCGCTTGCTCCCCCCAGAGCTATCGAGGGGACGGCGTCAGTCGGCGTCGAGACCGTAGGCCGTATGCAGCGCGCGGACCGCGAGTTCCGTGTATTCCTCGGCGATCAGGACACTCACCTTGATCTCCGATGTCGATATGACCTGGATGTTGATTCCCTTTTCCGCAAGCGTCGTGAACATCTTTTGTGCGACGCCGGCGTGAGAGCGCATGCCCACACCGATCACGGAAATTTTTGTCACATTCTTGTCGGAGCGAAGTTCCGCGAAGTTCAACTCTCCGCGTTTTCCCTCCAGCGTGGCAACCGCGCGCTCAAGATCGGCGATCGGCAGCGTAAAAGTCAAATCGGTGGCATTATTATCGTGCGAGATGTTCTGCACGATCATGTCCACATTGATCCCGTTGTCCGCCAGCGGACCGAAGATCGCGGCGGCAATGCCCGGCTGATCCGGAACCGAAACCAACGTGATCTTCGCCTCGTCACGGCTGTAGGCAATGCCGCTTACCAATTCCTGTTCCACGATCTCATCCTCATCAACAACAAGGGTTCCGGGTTCGTCAGAGTAGCTGGACAGCACCTGAACGCGCACCCCGTGCTTCATGGCCAGCTCGACAGAGCGGGTCTGCAGCACCTTGGCGCCGACCGACGCCATTTCGAGCATTTCCTCGTAGGTAATCTTATCCAGTTTGCGGGCTTTCGGCGTGATACGGGGGTCCGTTGTGTAGACGCCGTCGACATCGGTATAGATGTCGCAACGATCCGCCTTGAGTGCCGCCGCAAGGGCAACGGCGCTGGTGTCGGAGCCGCCGCGGCCGAGTGTCGTGATGCGGTTGTCCGGGCCCAGCCCCTGGAAACCCGGGACGACAAGCACCTCGCCTCGTTCAAGGCGTTTCTCGACTTCCTCGGTATCGATGCTTTCGATCCGCGCCTTGCCGTGCACGCCATTGGTATGAATGGGAATCTGCCAGCCCAGCCATGAGCGCGCCTGGATGCCGAGATCCTGCAATGCCAGCGCCAAGAGGCCGACCGTCACCTGCTCGCCCGTCGACACGATGGTGTCATATTCCCGCGCGTCGTAGAGTTTGCTCATCGACGTCACGAGTTCGACCAGGCGATTGGTTTCCCCCGCCATTGCGGACGGGACGACCGCAACCTGATTGCCGGCATCGACCTCGGCCTTGACGCGCAGTGCGACCGCCTTGATGCGCTCGATATTGGCAACCGAAGTGCCACCGAATTTCTGAACGATCCGTGCCATCTTTTCGTAAACTTTCCGGGACAGAGCCCCAGAGCCAACCCCCGGGGAAACCTCAGAAAACCCAAGCCTGTGCCTTCCGCATGGTTTGGGTTGAAGCACGGGCGGCGCATACATACTCTGTGGTCTGTCCGCAGGCAACCCTGATAGACGCTTTCGGCACACAGAACCGCTTATTGAAAGGCCCATTTTCAGCATGTCTTTGGATACCGCTACGGCCAAGCCCGCAAAACCCGCCAAGGGCGGCACCGCAGACGCGGAGGAGGTGGCGCGTTTTGCCGCGATCGCCGAGGAATGGTGGGACCCGAACGGCAAATTCCGCCCGCTGCACCAGCTTGCCCCTGTCCGGCTTGCTTTCATCAGGGATCAGGTATCGGCGCGGTTCGACATCGATCCCGATGCCGAAGCGCCGTTCAAAGGTCTCAAGTTTCTCGACGTCGGCTGCGGCGGCGGTCTGGTGACGGAGCCACTGGCACGCCTCGGCGCCGAGGTCACGGCCATTGATGCCGCCGAGCGCAGCATCGAGATCGCGCGTCACCACGCCACCGAGGGCGGGCTCGACATCGATTACCGGGTCCAGCAGCCGGAAGACCTGGCCGCGACCGGCGCCGCGTTCGACGTCGTCATCAACCTCGAGGTCGTCGAACACGTTGCTGACCTGAACGCCTTTCTCGACGCATCCGCGCAAATGGTGCGCCCCGGCGGCGGGATGGTGCTTTCGACCATCAACCGCACCCTGAAATCCCTGGCGCTGGCCAAGGTGATGGCGGAATACGTGCTGCGCTGGCTACCTGTGGGCACCCATGAGTGGCACAAGTTCGTCAAGCCGTCCGAACTGGCGCAGGGCTTGCGGCATGCCGGCATGGAGATTACCGCGCTCGAAGGCATGCATTACGATCCGCTCGCCGATCGCTGGCGCGCGGGCCGCAACATCGACATCAACTATCTGGCCTTTGCGAAAAAGGACTGACCCGCGTCAGGAGTTCCGGCGGATCGTCGGAATGCGAAAAACTTCGATCCCTTCCTCGTCGAGTTCCTGGGTTTCCTCTTCGGTCGCTTCACCGTAAATCCCGCGCTCGTCCGCGTCACCGTAATGAATGCGGCGCGCCTCGTCGGCAAACTGATCGCCCACGTAGTCGCAGTTTTCCTCGACTTCCTTGCGCATCTGCTGTGCCACTTCGAGGATGCGTTCGGCAACCTCACGCGCCCGGGCTTCGGGCGTCGATGCTGACGACGACTTGTTGATCCGGGGCGACATCGGTGCTTTGACGACCGATGTGTCACCGCAATGCGGACACGCGATGTCGCCGTTCTTGGCCTGCACGTCAAAAGACGCACTGTCTTTGAACCACGCATCGAACTCGTGCGTGTTCTCGCATCTGACGGAATATTTGATCATCTTCTCGCCGAACTCCGTGAAGAACGGGATATATTCAGGATATAGTGCCGAATCCACAGAAAAAAAGCGTTAACAAAATGCCGATGCCCCAGAATCAAGAGCCACCGCGCCATCTGCGCATGACCGAACCATCCGAGTGGTTCACGGCGCACCTGCCGATGATCAACAAATACGGAACCGTTCTCGACGTTGCCGCCGGCGGTGGCAGACACATCAGGCTGTTTGCCGAGGCCGGGCACAAGGTAACGGCTGTCGACCGCAGCACGGAAGCACTTGTGCCACTCGCGGACAGTCATGACGCCGAAATCGTCGAGGCAGACCTCGAGGATGGTTCACCTTGGCCATTCCCCGAACGTACGTTCGACGCCGTCGTCGTCTGCAACTACCTGTTCCGGCCGCTGTTCGACGACCTGATCAACGCGCTCGCACCGGGGGGCATCCTGCTTTACGAGACATTTGCGCTCGGCAACGAGGTCTATGCCCGCCCCCGCAACCCGGATCACCTGTTGAAAAGCGGCGAACTTCTCCAGTTGGTCGAGGGGCGCTTGCACGTCGTCGCCTACCGCCACGGGATCGTCGAAACCGGCGAGTGCCCGGGTGTCAAACAGATGATCTGCGCCGTGAACAATCTGGGGATGTCGGACCGCGAAGACAGCGAACCGGCGCCGCAGCCGTTGCCTTAAATCGAATAAGCGCGGTCGTGCTGCAGCGACGGGATACGTTTTCGTGCCTCGAGCGCCTTTGAGGTATCGATCTCTACGTACGTGATTCCCGGTTCGGTGCCGCCGTCGCCGAGGATCTCGCCCCACGGGCCGACGGCAAGCGAATGCCCGTAGGTCTTGCGCCCACTGGCATGATCGCCAGTCTGTGCCGGCGCAAATACGAAGGCACCGCACTCGATGGCGCGGGCGCGCAACAGCACATGCCAGTGCGCCTCGCCGGTCGGCCGTGTAAAGGCGGACGGCGCGCTCAGCATCACCGCACCGGCGCGGGCAAGATCCCTGTAAAGATGCGGAAAGCGCATGTCGTAACAAACCGTCATGCCGAACACACCCCACGGCGTCGGCACCAGCGTCACCCCTGTGCCAGGCCGATACGTATCGCTTTCACGGTAAACGTCACCGGAACCGACATCCACATCAAAGAGATGCATTTTGTCGTATGCGCCGACGATCCCGCCCTTGTCGTCGATCATGAACGAACGGTTGGCGAGCTTGCCGGGGGTGTCTTCGGATTGTGCGACGATGGAGCCCACCAGCACCCAGATGCCCAGTTCGGCGGCGCCTTCACGAAGCCGGGTCAATGTCTCGTCTTCGGCGGCGGGGCGTGCCTTTGCGCGGCATTGCGCGCGATCCGGTTCGATCATGTTGCAGACTTCGGGAAACATGACGAAGTCAGCGCCGGCAGCGGCTGCTTCTCTCAACAGTATTGCGTTCATTTCGGCGTTCAGGGCCGGATCGGGCCCCGCGGTAATCTGGACCAGCGCCGCCTTGAACGCCCCTGTCACGGGTTGAGGCCCAGCAACGCGTCGAGCTTGCCTTCGGAATCCAGTGCGTGAATGCCGTCGCAATCGCCGATATGCGCGCCATCGACGAAAATTTGCGGCACGGAACGCGCGCCCGCCTTTGCCGCCATTTCCTTTCTGGCAGCCGCATCCATCATCACGTCATGCTCGGTGAATTCGACGCCCTTTTCGCCAAGCAGATTCTTGGCACGGGCGCAGAACGGGCAAAACGGGGTCGTGTAAATTTCGATCTTCGGCATCTGAACCTCTGTTGAACACACGGATCACTTTCCAGAAATATAGTTGCTCAACAGCCGTATCAAAGCCCCGAAGTGACCACGCGCGCAATCGTGATGACATCGACGGCCGAGGCACCGGCGCGCAGCAGCGCCCGCGCGCAGGCATCGAGCGTGGCGCCCGTTGTCATCACGTCATCGACGAGCAGCACCCGTTTGTCACGAAGCGTCCGTACATGGCGGGCCGAGACCTTGAACGCGCCCTGCACGTTGCGCCGCCTTGCCGCACGGGATTTGCCGCCCTGCGTTCCCGTCCGGCGCTTGCGGACCAGAAGGTCCGGCACCGGGCGCACATCCGTCATTGCCGCCAATCGGTTTGCAAGCAGCGCGGCCTGGTTGTAGCGCCTGGCGATCAGACGACTCCAATGCAGTGGCACCGGCGCGACGATGTCGGCGTCCGCCAGCAACGGTGCCGCGGGGCGCAGAAGCCAGTTCGCCAGGACCGGCGCGAGGTCCGTTCGGTCGGCATGTTTGAAGGCGAGGATCATGCCGCGGCTTGCCTCGTCATACACAAACGCGGCTCGCGCCCGTGCATATGGCGGCCGGGCACGGGTACATTCGCCGCAAAGTGCGCCCCGCCCCAGGTCGAACGGAAACGGCACACCGCAAGCTTCGCATTGCGGCGCTGACAGAAACGTCATTTCGTCCCAGCAATCCGGGCACAGGCCGGCGCCGCCCAGCACCGGTAAATCGCACGCTGCACAGACCGGCGGCCAGAGGTGGTCGCAAACCTGTGACATCGCGCTTTTGAGGATTGGCGTTAATCGTGTCATATAGCCCTCATGAACACTGCACCCGACAGCATGAACGTCTTTGACCGCCGGTTGCTGCGCCAGCGGCGCGAGCGCGCTGCAGCCCGGTTCGACGATCACGACTTCCTTTTTATGGAAGGGGCAGAGCGGCTTTGTGACAGATTGCTCGACATCAACCGCAGCTTTCCGCTCGGCCTCGATCTCGGCTGCCATGGCGGCGAGATTGCCCGCACGCTGCCCCCCGGCAAGGTCGGGACGCTGATCCAGGCAGACCTGTCCGAAGCGCTTGCCCGACGCGCCGGTGCCGTACCTGGAGCGCCCCTCTGCGTCTGTGATGAGGAAACTCTGCCGTTCGGCCTCGGCACGTTCGATATCGTGGTGTCGAACCTGAGCCTGCACTGGGTCAACGATCTGCCGGGCGCGTTGTCGCAGATCCGGATGGCGCTCAAACCCGACGGCCTGTTCCTGGCCCAGGTCTTCGGCGGCGCGACCCTGCACGAGCTTCGCAACGTGCTCGCCGAGGCGGAGATCGATATTGATGGCGGCCTCAGCCCGCGCGTCTCACCGTTCGCCGACGTGCGCGATCTCGGCGCGCTCCTGCAACGGGCCGGATTCGCCCTGCCGGTCGTCGACAACGACGTCGTCACCGTGAGTTACGGCGACCCGTTCAAGCTGCTGACCGATCTACGCGGCATGGGCGAGAGCAACACCGTGCTGGAACGCCGCCGCCAGCCGCTGAAGCGCGAAACCCTGATGAATGCCCTGGCGCGTTACATGGAACGGCACGCGGATGCGGACGGACGTATTCCGGCGACGTTCGAGATCATCACCATGACTGCCTGGGCGCCGGCGCCGACACAGCAACAGCCGCTCCGTCCCGGCACGGCCACCGGCAGGCTGGCGGACGCGCTGGGCGCCGACGAGATTTCTCTGGGTGAGAAGGCGGACCCCGAAAAGGGGTAAGCCCGAAACAGGAAAAGGGCCGCGCGCTGCACGGCCCCTCCCTCAAAAGCTCCCCGTAATTGCTCCCTGGGAAACGGGGCTTACGAGGCGTATGTCACGCCCTTCTCATCGAAGAGCTTTTTAAGCTCACCAGACTCATACATTTCCCGGACGATATCGCAACCCCCGATGAACTCGCCCTTCACATAAAGCTGCGGGATCGTCGGCCAGTTGGAGAAATCCTTGATGCCCTGGCGAATTTCCATGTCCTGAAGCACGTCGACGCCCTTGAATTTCACGCCCATCATGGTCAGCGCCTGCGCCACCGCGGCGGAGAACCCACACTGCGGCTGGATCGGCGAGCCCTTCATGAACAGCACCACTTCGTTGCCGTCGATTTCGCCTTGGATATTGTCAAACGTCGGATTGTCGCTCATTGCGTTGTCCTCACTATGCCGGCACCACCATGCGCCGGCGCATTGGTCGATAAATTACTCGGGGGCGGACGTCTGCAGTGCCAGCGCATGAAGCTCGTTGCCCATGCGGCCCTGCAATGCCTGATAAACCATCTGATGCTGCTGGACGCGGGACTTGCCGGCAAATGCCGACGACACCACGTGTGCGGCATAATGGTCCCCGTCACCGGCGAGATCGTTGATGGTCACTTCCGCATCGGGAAGCGCTTCCTTGATCAGTTTTTCGATTTCACCGGCAGCCATGGCCATGACGGCGTTTCTCCTTGCCCTCTCACGTTGCTGATATGGCGTTTTAGCATAATTCCGTCAACCCTCAGCAAATTAGGGATATAGCGCCTTTGCGTTGTTTTCCGCCGACGACCCTGTTATAGGGTCGCCAGATTTTGACACCCGGCGGGATTGGCGACATGGCCAGACGCAGACAGGTCTACGAGGGCAAGGGCAAAGTCCTCTTCGAGGGACCGGAACCCGGCACACTGGTACAGTACTTCAAGGACGATGCGCTTGCCGCCAGCGATGGTCGGCACGGCGTGATCACCGGCAAGGGCGTGCTCAACAACCGGATTTCGGAATACCTGATGATGCGGCTCACCGAGATCGGCGTGCCGACCCATTTCGTGCGCCGGCTCAACATGCGTGAACAGCTCGTGCGCGAGGTCGAGATCATCCCGATCATCATGTGCGTCCGCAACGTTGCCGCCGGCTCGTTCGCCGAGCGCTTCGGCCTTTCCGAGGGCACCCCGCTGCCGCGCTCCATCGTCGAGTACTATTACAAGTCCGACGAGCTTCGCGATCCCATGGTTTCCGAAGAGCACGTAACGGCATTCGGCTGGGCGTCTCCGCCCGATCTCGACGAAATGATGGCGATGGCGCTGCGCATCAACGATTTCCTGAGCGGCCTGTTCTTCGGCATCGGCCTGAAGCTCGTCGATTTCCGGCTCGAGTTCGGCCGTTTGTGGGAAGAAGAGCACGTGCGCGTCATTCTCGCCGACGAACTGAGCCCGGACAACTGCCGGCTGTGGGACCTGCACACCGGCGAAAAACTCGACCGCGACCGCTTCGACCGCGACCTCGGCAACGTCGAGGAAGGCTACCAGGAAGTGGCGCGCAGACTGGGCATTTTGCCCGAATCGGGCCCGGCCGACATGCCGGGACCAACGGCGATGCAGTAATTTGCCTTTTCCGGACGCGCTCGCGCGCGTTGGGGATGGCCGGGTTGGCCAACGCGCACCCGAATAACGTTGAATTCGGGCACGGTGTCGGGCAGAAAGTGGTTAATTGATCAGAGGCGCCGCCCCGCCTCGCCGGGCCATCCCGCGGCGGCGCAGCAGACGGAGAGAGTCCTTTGAAAGCCAAAGTCCACGTCACCCTGAAAAACGGTGTTCTCGACCCTCAGGGCAAGGCGGTGCAGCACGCACTGGCCGGCCTCGGTTTCGAAGGCGTCGAAGACGTCCGCCAGGGCAAGTTCATCGAATTGGAACTGAGCGAGACCGACCCGGCCAAGGCTGAAGCGCAGGCCGAGGAGATGTGCAAGAAGCTCCTCGCCAACACCGTGATCGAGAATTACGCCGTTGAGATCGTAGAGGGCTGAACCATGAAATCCGCCGTCATCGTCTTTCCCGGATCCAACTGCGACCGTGACGCCAAGGTCGCGCTCGAGGACGTTACCGGCGGCGACGTCGTCATGCAGTGGCACGGCGATGCGGACATGCCGGACGTCGACCTGATCGTCGTTCCCGGCGGATTTTCCTACGGCGACTACCTCCGTTGCGGCGCCATCGCCGGCAATTCGCCGGTTATGCGCGAAGTCAAGAAACGCGCCGACGCCGGCACACCCGTCATCGGCATCTGCAACGGCTTTCAGGTTCTGACCGAGGTCGGGCTGCTGCCCGGTATCCTGATGCGGAATGCCAATCTGAAGTTCGTCTGCAAGGACGTGCACCTGTCCGTCGAGACGGATTCCTCGGTGTTCACGGGAAAATACAAGAAGGGCCAGGTCATCCGCATTCCGGTCGCCCATCATGACGGCAACTACTTCGCCGACGAGAACACGATGAACGCGCTCAATGACGACGACCGGATTGCTTTCCGCTACGTATCCGCGGACGGCAAACGCGGGAACGGCGCGAATCCGAATGGCTCGATGGACGACATTGCCGGCATATTGAACGAGAAGCGCAACGTGCTCGGCATGATGCCGCACCCGGAGCGTCTGGTGGACGACGCGCTTGGCGGCACTGACGGCCGGCCGATGTTCGAAGGGCTGCTTGCCGCGGTCAGCTGATCATCTGCCTTAATTCCGTCACGTTGCGACGGCACATTGTTAGCCGTTTAACTGTACACCCGACTTGGTGTAATATTTTGGAAAGATCGATTCGCACGCTGGCAATTGGGCCCGTGCGAGAATTTTTTCTGGGGTTCGACATAATGCGAGCGTTCGGCAAAGTAGCTATTCTGTGCGCGGCCGCGCTAGCCACGGCCACGCAGGTTCAGGCGGATGATCATCGTCCCACCGGCACATATCTCGGTGGCGGTCTCGGCGCCAACTTCGCAGGCGACAATGACGTCAGCGGCGGCATCAACACATCCATCGATCACGACACCGGTTTTGCCGGCGTCCTGGCGCTGGGCCAGTCGTATGCCAACGGCCTGCGCGGCGAGTTCGAGTTCGCCCGCCGTGCCAACGGCGTGGACAGTGTCGGCAGCACCTCCACCGGCGGCAAAACGTCGGTCCTGAGCGGCATGATCAACGGATATTACGATTTCGCCACCGGCACGTCCTTTATTCCGTACCTCGGCGCCGGTATCGGCATCGGACAGGCGCGGATTTCCGCGAACCCGGTCGGCAATACGGCTCTCGCCAGCAGTGGCAGCGGATTGGCGCTGCAGGGGATCGCCGGGATCGGGTACCAGATGGACGACAACTGGACCGGCACGATCGAATACCGCTACTTCAATCTGCAGGGCGTGGACATCAACACCCGCGCCGGCGGCAGCGTCGATGCCGATTACGATTCGCACGCAATCATGGTCGGTCTGCGCTACACCTTCGGCGTCGAGAAAAAACCGATGGCCGAACCGGCGCCTGCACCGGCACCTGCACCCGCCCCCGCACCTGTCGCGGAGAAGAAGCCAGAGCCCGCACCGGCACCGCCTGCACCGCCGCCGGTCGCGCGGAACTACATCGTCTTCTTCGATTGGGATAAATCCGACATTACCGGTGAAGCGATGGCCATTCTCAAGACCGCAGCCGAGAACGCCCGGAAGGGCGGTATCAGCCGGATCGAAGCGACGGGGCATGCCGATACCTCAGGTACCCGTGCGTACAACATCAAACTCTCGGAGCGCCGCGCGCGCGCGGTTCAAGCTGTCCTCAGCCAGCTTGGCGTCGCCAGCAACGAAATCGCCATCGACTGGAAAGGCGAGTTACAGCCCCTGGTACCCACAGCCGACGGTGTCCGCGAACCGCAGAACCGGCGGGTGGAGATCGTCTTTCCTTAAGATTTGAACACACCCGGAAAGAAACAGAGGCGCGGTCACCCCGCGCCTCTTCTTTTTTCCAGCGGCGTATCGAGGATTACTGCGTCTTGTCGACGAGAATGACTTCCGGACGGCAGGTGCTCGGCACGTCCACCTCGCTTACCGGACGCTTCATCGAAAACGTCGCCAGCTGCGCCGGCTTCAGATCATTCAATGCGGTGAAGGTCCGGAGCGTCCGTTCGCAGTACTGATCGCGGCGCGAAATGGAGCGCTGCGACGCCCGGTTGGCCAGCGCCGTGATATAGGCATTGAGCGCCTTTTCCGACTTTGCGCCATGCAGGTTCCGGAACAGCGCTTTGAGCGCGACACCATGATCGACCAGTGTATTCTGGAACTTGCGAACGAAGCTGTTGTATTCGGGTTTGGCTTCGCAGGTGAGCGCGGCCACCATGAGATCGGTCTGGAGCGCACGGACGTGGAATGCGGCTTTATCCGGCCCGCCGTTGCACGTGCCCGCAATGGCAGCCCCGGCAGTCATACCGGTAATCGCTACGGCTACGGCGAATCCAAGCGTCTTTCCCCGCATCAAACCTTCCCCAAACGTCGAAACCAGCCTGAAAAGTCCCACGTTTTTTGTTTTGCTTCAAGGGGTTTGTGGCGAAATCGTGGCAAGGGGATGGCAAGCGACGAAAGGTGTGTCACGTTCGGCCTGCATTTGCTATGAAGCGCGCAACGTCAATCGATAAGCCACGGGACAGGACCTTGAGCGAGATCACCCCCGAAGTCATCGCCGAACACGGCATTTCCGAAGACGAATACGAAAAAATCCTCGAGATTCTCGACGGCCGGGCACCGAACCTGACCGAACTCGGCATCTTCTCCGTGATGTGGTCGGAGCACTGCTCCTACAAGTCCTCGAAGAAGTGGCTGAAAACCCTGCCGACCGAAGGGCCGCAGGTCATCTGCGGCCCGGGCGAGAACGCCGGCATCGTCGATATCGGCGACGGCCAAGCGGCGATTTTCAAGATGGAGAGCCATAATCACCCGTCCTATATCGAGCCCTACCAGGGCGCGGCGACCGGGGTCGGCGGCATCCTCCGCGACGTATTCACGATGGGCGCACGCCCCGTCTGCAACCTGAATGCGCTTCGCTTCGGCAGCCCCGATCATCCCAAGACCAGGCACCTCGTATCCGGCGTCGTCGCCGGCATCGGCGGCTACGGCAACTGCGTCGGCGTCCCGACGGTGGGCGGCGAGTGCGAGTTCCATCCGAGCTACAACGGCAACATCCTCGTCAATGCGATGACGGTGGGCATCGCCGATCAGGACCGGATTTTCTATTCTGCCGCCGCCGGTGTCGGCAATCCGGTGGTCTATGTCGGCTCCAAGACCGGCCGTGACGGCATCCACGGCGCGACCATGGCGTCCGCCGAGTTCTCCGAGGATTCCGAGGAAAAACGCCCCACGGTCCAGGTCGGCGACCCGTTCACCGAGAAACTGCTGATCGAGGCCTGCCTGGAACTGATGGCGACCGACATGATCGTCGCCATTCAGGACATGGGCGCCGCCGGCCTCACGTCGTCGTCGTTCGAGATGGCCTCCAAGGGCGGTATGGGTGTCGAGCTGGACCTCGACCACGTGCCGCAGCGCGAAGAGAACATGACGGCGTATGAAATGATGCTGTCGGAGAGCCAGGAGCGCATGCTGATGGTGCTCAAGCCGGGCCGCGAGGACGAGGCCCGGAAAATCTTCGAAAAGTGGGAGCTGGATTTCGCCGTCGTCGGGCATCTGACCGACACCGGACACATGGTGCTGAAACACAAGGGCGAGACCGTTGCCGACCTGCCGATCGATCCGCTGGCGCTGGCCAGCCCGGAATACGACCGCCCGTGGGAACGCACCCCGGCGCCGGCGCCGCTGGATGCCGGCGCTGTTCCGGCCCCGAACGATCCGATGGCAGCCTTGGAAACCCTGGTCGGCACGCCTGCACTGGCATCGAAGCGCTGGATCTGGGAACAGTACGACCACATGGTGATGGGCGACACGCTGGGGATCGGCCGACCCGGGGGTGCCGATTCGGCCCTGGTTCGTATCCACGGCACCAAGAAGGGCCTCGCCGCCACGTCGGATTGCACGCCCCGCTATTGCAAGGCGGACCCCGTCGAAGGCGGCCGTCAGGTCGTCGCCGAGGCATGGCGCAATATCACCGCGACGGGCGCCAAGCCGCTTGCGATCACCGACAACATGAACTTCGGCAATCCGGAAAAGCCCGAAATCATGGGGCAGTTCGTCGGCTGCATCGAAGGCATGCGCGAAGCCTGCACGACGCTCGATTTCCCGGTCGTGTCGGGGAACGTGTCGCTTTACAACGAAACCAACGGCCAGGCGATCCTGCCGACACCGACGATCGGCGCGGTCGGCCTGCTCGACGATTACGAGATAGCGGTCGGCATCGGCTTCCGGGCCGAAGGCGATGCGGTCATCCTGATCGGCGACACTGGTGGCCACCTGGGTCAGAGTCTTTACCTGCGGGAACTGCACGGCCGTGAGGACGGCCCGCCACCACCGGTTGACCTCGCGCTGGAGCGCAAGAATGGTGACCTCGTTCGCGCCCTGATCCAGTCCGGTTTCGCCAACGCCTGCCATGATCTCGCCGATGGCGGCTTACTGGTTGCCGTTGCCGAAATGGCGATGGGCGGCGGCATCGGCGCCGAAATCGACGTGCCTGCCGGCCCCGTCCCTGCGCACGCCTGGCTGTTCGGCGAGGATCAGGCCCGTTACCTGATTGCCACGAACGATCCGGATGCCGTCATGGCGAAAGCACTGGAGGCGGGCGTCAGTGCCACCCGGATCGGCACCACCGGTGGGGAGACGCTCGCGCTTTCCAGCGGCGAAACGGTCGCGCTTTCGGCACTCAAGAAAAAGAACGAAGACTGGATGCCCAACTTCATGGGCGCTGCCTGACCTAAAGCCGGGCGGGTTCCACCTCCAGCCCCAGGTGACGCCACCAGTCGACCTGCAGTTCCGCCAGTGTCCTGCCGGTTTCCCGATGATAGTTGCCGCTCGTATAGATGCGCCTGAACGCGGTCATGTCCTGTTTCAGTACCTGTTCGAACAGATACCGGGTGAAAGACCCCGCAGCGATGTAGGCCGTCTGCCGGTTGCGGTTGCCGCTGCGGCCGAAGATGGCGTGCGGCACTGCCTCCAGCCGATAACGGCGGAGGCCGTCGAAACCTCCAAGCCTGCGCATCAACAACGTATCAACATCGGCGCCGTAGTTCGGAAACCCTATGACGACACCAAACCGGTCTTGCGCATAGATCGCAATACCTTCGCTGAGCAGGACCGATTTACGCTCCGGCATGAACAGATGAGCCATTTCATGGGCCAGCACGGCAATGTTGCGCTCCGCGGCGTAACGCGGAAACCCGATCGTATTGATGTGCGGATAGGATGTCGAAACCTCGTAGCGGTCATCGAAGTGAATGACGATTGGTGTCGGCAATGTCCGCTCGAAGAACGCGGACAGGCGGGCATAGACGGTTTCCGCCCGCGCCGACATTTCTTCCAGTACGTCCTTTTCGAGGTCGTGGTACCCGGACCGGACCTCGGCAATCGCTTCCTTTCCGGTGCCGACGCCGGCCGACGCACCGTTGCCGGGCCACAGCACCATTAAAGACAGGAATAGCGCTCTCAGCATGGCTCATCCCTCGCTCACGCCCCAATCGCAGGGAAGGATAGCCGACATCGACGGCAGACGCGGTTCACCTTCGCGTGAACCCGCTCTGTTACGTCAGGCCGATTAGTCGCCGCCAAGCCGCTTCGAGTTCCGGCAGGGTCTTGCCGGTCTCCCGCACGAAGTCGCCACCAACGTAAATCCGCTTGAAGGCCGCCATGTCCTGCCTCAACACGTCATTAAGGAGATAACGCACAAACGAACCGGCTATGAGATAGGCGTTGCGGCGCGCCTCCGCATCGATCTCGTCCAGGCTCAGGCGCTTGCCGCCACGGTCAGTTCCCCGATTGTGCCGGAACAGGGCTTCTGCAGCGGCGAACGTGCTCACATCCTTACCGATGCCGCCGGACAGCCGCTTTACGACGAGGTGGTCGAGATCGTTCCCATAATTCGGATATCCATGCACCTCGCCGAACTTGTCCTGCGCATACACGGCAATGCCTTCCCGAAGCGCCTCCGAACGGTTTTCGGGCATGAAAAGGTGTGTCATCTCATGCGCGATTATCGCGTTGTTACCGTCCACAACGCGCAGCGGAAAAACGATCGCGTTTCGCGCCGCGAAAGACCGTGCTATCCGCGCCTTAGCATCGATTTCAATCATCACCGGCCTGGACACGTCGCGCGCAAAGAAGGTACGCAGCTTTCGAAAGATACGGTCGCCCCGCTCTGCCAATGCGGCGACGGTTTCCTTCGCCGGACCATCCTGCAGCACCCGCACTAGGACATTTTCACCTTTTACCAGCCGCGCGTCCTGACCCGCGCAGCCTGTGAGAGAAAGGGTAACCGCCACGGCGAAAACGGGAATGAAGCGCACACGCCGCGACGACATCATCTATGCATTTCCCCGCATGCGATCAGCCCATCCATGACCACCGGCAGGTCGCCAGGCGCGAACAAATCGACGAGGATGCGTTCAAACCAGGGCATGTTTTCCCGCCAGTCGATCAGGTCCGTAATCAACGGTTCTCCTGCAATGAACGATTCCCCGGTCTCGTCGAATGCGACATGGCACGCACCCGATGTATCTGCCGGCGACAATTCCAGCGTGCGTGTCTCGCCATTACAGTCCTTGAGGCGGCGAACAAGCTCGTAAACAACCTCGCGTTTACCCTTGCAGGCAAACGTCAGGCTTTTCCTGAGCGTCCAGGCATAGTCATCCGCCGTCATGACGGTCGCCTCGCCGTCCGGCGTCGCCAGGGTGCAGTAATGCCCGGCCCCTTGGATTTGCCGAGGCCACCCCGCCGCCGTGTCACGCTCCCGGTACATATCCTCGCAAACAGATTTGAACCCGGATGCGCCGGCAGGCGGCAAAACCAGATCTTTGGCATGCGCGTTATCCAGCCACAAAACAGCAAACAACAGAATTGTCATTCCCGCGCAGGCGGGAATCCAATGCACCCATATTGATTTAGGTCCCCGCCTTCGCGGGAAAGGCGAAACCGGCTTAAAACTCAACATCCAGAAACGGCACCTTGTCCGGCGCACCCGCGGCGAACAGCCACTTCGGTTTCTCACCGAAGCGATCCACATTGGGCAGTGCCACAAGCGACGAACACACGGTCATGAAACCACTGTCCGTGCCGACGTTCATGGCGCCACGTTCGCCGTCGGTTGCCTGCTGCTCGCGGCTGGCGACAAGCGCTTGCCAGGCCGACCAGTCCCCCGCATCCGGATCGGGCGCATCCGCATCCCGAAATCTCGGCAGGTAAGCCTTGATCCGTGCCGATTCGGTGTCGTTCAGATCGTTCGCCGTCAGCATCGAAAGACCTACGGCAACGGGGGCCACCTCGACCCTACCCTCGCCAGCAGAGCGCAACCAGAAGGCATCGCGGGCGTCGGCGATCAGCATGTTGAAGCTTCTGTATGCCTGACCATCCAGGTTGCCGAGCGCCTCAGCAGCCTCGCTGGCCTCCGCGTGGCTGAGCGCCTCCAGCGGCAGTTCACCACGGGACCGTTTACCCGCAGCGGGTCCCAGCGAACCGGGCCGGTTCAGCACGGCGGCGAACAATCCGTCGTCGTTCAGCCCCATCCAGGTGCCGCCCGCTTCCTCATCTATACCGGCAATGACGTGCGGGTGGTCCTCCCAGTGGCGGGCAGGAGGTCGCCACAACCGGGACGCCATCTCGTCGCGATTGGCGGCGATGACGACGGGCCAAGGATGATCAGGCTGTCGGAGAATAACAACGGTGCACATTCCCCATAAATAATATGCAATAGGCCCGGAAACCAGCTAAAGCGCGGCTTGCGGGTTCCCCGCTCACGGACTATTTATGTGGCAGATAGAACCAGTTCAGGGAGCGATCCGATGGCCGATTCCTTTTCCAAGCGCGAAAAAGGCGAAGAACTTAAGTACGAGATGGATCAAGAGTTGCTTTTCAAGGCGGAAAGCCGCCGGAACAAGCTGCTCGGCCTTTGGCTTGCGGAAATTTTCGGGCTGACCGGCGACGATGCCAACAACTATGCCAAGGAAGTCGTAATTGCCGACCTCGACGAACCCGGCCACGAGGACGTCGTCCGCAAGGTCATGAGCGATATCCAGCAACGCAATGCCCCCGTCACCGAAGACCAGGTACGGAAGAAAATGCAGGATCTGGAAAGCGTCGCTCTGGATCAGGTCAAAAACGAAGTCTGAGCTTAATCGCTGCCGAAGACGCGGGCGAAGATCTCGTCGACCCGCGCCGTGTGGTAGCTGACTGAGTCTTTTTCC
Source organism: Rhodospirillales bacterium (assembly GCA_965262415.1). Taxonomy (GTDB): domain Bacteria; phylum Pseudomonadota; class Alphaproteobacteria; order Rhodospirillales; family Casp-alpha2; genus UBA4479. The sequence goes on from OZ253533.1 coordinate 2,270,758, forward strand.
AGAAGCTTCTTCAAATCTTCGGCCGGCAGCACGTCGGCCAGTTCCGGATCATGCCCGAGGAAGAATGCCAGCCGGTTATCGTGGTTGGCGGCTTCCTTTTCGACGTCGTCCAGTACCGGCGGCGTGTCCGGGTTGTCCTGATCGATCCCGAAGCTCTTCCAGACCCGCATCGCGTTCCGTTGCACGATCTTGTAGGCCCCTTCGCGGCTGACACCGTTTTGCGTCAGGTAAAGCAGCACCCGCTGCGCGTCGTGAATGCCGCCGAAGGCATTCATGTGGTTCAGCATGTTTTCCGGATAGACGACCAGCTTGTCGACCACCCCGGCCAACCGGTTGAGAGCAAAATCGAGGGTCACTGTCGCATCGGGGCCGATCATGCGCTCCACCGACGAGTGCGAGATATCCCGTTCGTGCCAGAGCGCAACATTCTCCATCGCCGGCACAACGGCGGAACGGACGATCCGCGCAAGACCCGTCAGGTTCTCGGTCAGGATCGGGTTTCGCTTGTGCGGCATCGCCGACGAGCCCTTCTGACCGGGTGCGAAGTATTCCTGCGCTTCGCGGACTTCGGTCCGCTGCATGTGGCGCACCTCGACTGAAACATTCTCGATGGAGCTCGCGATCACGCCGAGCGTCGCGAAATACTGGGCATGGCGGTCGCGCGGGATGACCTGCGTCGAGATCGGTTCCGGGCTGAGGCCGAGTTTCTCGGCGACGTGCGCCTCGACCCGGGGATCAATGTTGGCAAACGTGCCGACGGCGCCCGAGATCGCACAGGTGGCGATATCCGCCCGTGCCGCTTCTAGACGTGCCTTGTTGCGAGCGAACTCGGCATAAAAGCGCGCGAATTTCAGGCCCATCGTCGTCGGCTCGGCGTGGATGCCATGCGAACGGCCCATCACCGGCATCAGCTTGGTTTCCATAGCCCGGCGCTTGAGCGCGTCCAACAGCTTGTCGATATCCGCCAGCAGGATGTCCGCCGCCTGCTTCATCTGCACGGCGAGGCATGTATCCAGCACGTCGGAAGACGTCATGCCCTGGTGCACGAAACGCGCGGGTTCGCCGACCTGTTCGGCCAGTTCCGTCGTGAAGGCAATCACGTCGTGCTTGGTTTCGAGCTCGATCGCGTCGATGCGGTCGATGCGATCCTGTGTGTAGGGCTTGTCGCCCTTGGTCCAGATTTCCCTGGCAGCCTCCGCCGGGATGACGCCCAGTTCCGCCATGGCGTCACAGGCATGCGCTTCGATCTCGAACCAGATGCGGAACTTGTTGGCAGGTTCCCAGATGGCGGTCATGTCGGGGCGGCTGTAACGCGGAATCATGCAGGGTCTCCTCTCAGGCGGGGCGATCATACCCACGCACGCCCGATTTTAAAGCCCGCATTCGCGTCCGGCGAGGTTTCATGACAACGCAACAACGCTGTCGTATAAGCTAACAATATGGATTCGCAGGTTTCCGACGCCGAAACGCTCGTCGATATCCCCTACGTCGATGCGACGGAAGGGGGGGCGCTTGATGTTGCGCGCGCCGAAGCCGGGCGCTTTCAGGCCGTGATTCGCGCCGGCCGGGAGCATTACGGCGCGCTCCCCATCAGCATCGGCGACGTCATCTCAAAAAGGTGGCTGCTGCGTCAGAACAATCCCTACGCCGCCGAGATCGCCAACATCGATGTTGAAGCCGGGAAAAGCGGCGCCTGGCTGCTGAACCTTTCTTATGAGTGGAGTTGCACGACCGGCGCCGGACCGGATCCGTCCGGCAACGGCAATCGCATGCTGAGGACCCTCGATTGGCCGCTGGATGGCCTCGGCGAAACCATTGTCGTCGCCAAGTTCAAGGGCAAGGTCGGCCCTTATTTCAATGTGACGTGGCCCGGCTTCGTCGGGGTCGTGACGGCGATGGCGCCGGGACGGTTTTCCGCCGCCATCAACCAGCCGCCGTTCCGCCGCTGGACGCGATCATGCTGGGCGGACTGGGGAATCAACCGGGCACGCCTTCTAAAGCGCCGCGCCTTGCCGCCGACCCATCTGCTGCGCGAGATTTTCGATACCTGCGCAACCTACGACGAAGCGAAGGAACGCCTGATCGAAACACCGCTGGCGATTCCTGCATTCCTCACGCTCAGCGGCACCAGCCCGGATCAGGCCTGCCTGATCGAGCGCGAGGAAGACGCCGCCAGCATTCATGAAAACCCGACCGCATGCGGCAATCATTGGATGGCCCGCGACGTGCCGGGTCACTACCGCGGCGTCGATAGCGCCGGGCGCCGCGACCTGATGGCCGAAACCCGGGACGGCGCCGCCGACGGCTTCGACTGGGTTACACCGCCGATCCTGAACGAAACGACACGCGTTGCTGTCGTCGCCAATGCTCTTGAAGGAAAACTGATCGTGCGTGGCTACGAGCGGGATGGCGTGGTCACGCGTGACTTTCGACGACCCGCTCCGTCCTGAAGATCAGGAACCAGATCAGTGCCACGATCTGCACGGCAGCGACAATGCCGAAGGCCCAGCGATAGCCCTCCGGATGGAAGCCGCCGCTGGCCGTCAGTGGCCAGAAATCGATAATCACGCCGACACCCCACTGCACGGCGAATGCACCGAAAAACGCGAGCAGATTGATCGCCGTCACGACCCGGCCCGCTAGCGATGTCGGAAACCGCTGCGTCAGCCCGGCGTAACAGACGATTCCGTATGTCGCCGTAAACGCCCAGAGCATCCATGTCATCTGATTGACAGGCACGACTTCAAGAACGACGACCAGCTGCATGACGATGAAGATGCTCATCCCGATCACAGAGATGCGGATCGCGCCGACGCCGCGTCGGCTCAAATAGCCAGTGATCACCGCCAGGCACATGTAGCTCGCGACCATCGCGCAGGCGACAAGAAAAAGTGCGTCCGCCGTTGCACGGTTGTCGAGTGCCATCACGTCATGAAACCAGGGACCGAGCCACAGGCTCTGAATGCCAAGGAACGCCGCCTGCGAAGAAACGCAGAGCGGTGCCACGCGCCAGAAAAGCGGCGACCAGAACACCCGCCTGACACCGCCGATGGCTTCGCGCAACGTTTCCGTGCCCCGGTCCGGGTCCTTGCGCTCCGGAACGACGAAGTAGACGATTGCCGCCATTGCCAGGGCGACAGCCGTCAACACCCAGAACACACCCCGCCAGCCTAGCAACTCCTCGATGAATTCGATTGGCGTGGTGCCGATCAGTGCGCCGATCCCGCCGGCCACCATCTGGTAGCCGTTGACGGCGGGTAATCGTTCCTTGGGAAGCCAGATGGCATATGCGGTAAACGCGGCCATCAGGCACGCCGACGTGCCGAGCCCGATCATGGCGCGGCCGAGGATAAGCAGCGCCAGCGAGCCGGCGAGCGCGAAGACCGCCGTTCCCACGGCGGCGACAATCAGCAGCACGGCCTCGGTCCGGCGCGGACCATACCGGTCGAGCAAAACGCCCAACGGCAGTTGAAACGCCGCAAACGCGAACAGATTGGCACTTGTCAGCAAGCCCAGATCCGATGCGCTTAAACCCAGATCTTCGATCAACGCGGGCGCAATGACGGCGTTCACGACCCTGAGCAGGTATGACAGCAAGTAGCCAAGCGCGAACGGCACGAAAACGCGTATGAAAGTCGCCTGCAATGTCTCCCCCAAACCGTCTTCGATCTTACCCGCTGGGCAGGACGAACGGGAGCTTTTTACCTGATTTTGCGAATTTTGATGGTTACGATACGTTTTACGCCGCGCGGACCATTTAGTGTGTTGAGAACGGCGGTGTTTCTGGCCATCATCCGATGCAACGTCCAACAAGAGACTAACGGGATTCGGAGACGGACATGGCGTCGATGGTACGCGTCGACAGAGGATTTATGGAGCGTTTGGGGCGGCTGTCTCGTCTCAAGCTGCTGATTCCGCTGCGCCGTAGTCCGCACTCTCCCGAGTACTCGGCCCGTGGTGTTGCCGTTGGCATGTTTTGGGCGCTGACGCCCCTGGTCGGCATTCAGATGTACCTTTGTCTGATGACCTGGCTGGTCGTCAAACCGGTCAAGAACCTTCGGTTCAGTCTCGTCATTTCCTGCGCGTGGACCTGGGTCACCAACGTCTTCACGATGCTGCCGATCTATTACGTCTTTTATGCGACCGGCCAGATCATACGCGGCGACTGGAACAACATCACCGGCTACGACACGTTCCTGCATTCCTGGGACGAAGCGTTCAATCACGGCACCGGGTTCTGGCAGGCGATGCTCGATCTCGCCGGCATGCTGGCCAAGGAAGTTGGCCTATCGATGGGCATCGGATGCCTGCCCTATGCAATCGTCGGCACATGGCTCAGCTACAAGATTTCGCTTAAATACATCCGCCGTCGGCGCCGTAAGAAACTGGAAAAACGGATCAAGCAGCACGCGACCAGGGACGCTGCCGAGCGCCGCGCCGCCGAAGACATTCAATCACCGGAGCGACCAAGCGCCTGAAGCCGCGTCGCCGCTGCCGCCATGGCGTCACGCCAGGGCCCGAAAGCATCGGCATCGCGAAGCGCGGTTATACCCGCCTCGGTTATACCGCCCGGCGTTGCCAGTTGCCCGAGCGTGTCGCGTGGATCTTTTTCCGGCGTTTCCGAGATCATCGTTCCGGCGGCGCGCATCATGTCCGCGCATACCTTGCGTGCGGCTGCTTTTTCAACGCCGCTTGCGACAAGAATGTCAGCGGTCTCGCACGTGAGTTCGAACAGCCATCCGAACCAGCCGCCGAGCGCACTTGCCGCCGAGAACGCGTCCTCGTCGCCAATCGCGGTGATGCGCCCAAGCGGCTCCAGCGCTTCTCTTGCACCGGCATGATCGGGATAAACCGGAATCGCGCTTGCACCGTATCGGCTCGCCAGTACCGGCATCGCCCGTGCGACATCTGCCGGCGCCGCGGCGCCGCGCAATGCGCCTGCGGTGATGCCCGCAGCAGCTGATATCAGAATCTGATCCTTTCGCCACGGCAGCAGGCGAACGGTCCCGATCACATCAGCAGGCCGCGTCGCAACGATAACGGCATCCGAATGCCGCACCACATCCGCATTGTCCTTGGCAACTTCAATGCCGTGCGTGGCGCGCAGCAGCGTCGCTTTTTCCCGGCCCCGCGGCGATACGATGATGTCGCCCGACCGACCTGCACGGGCATATCCCTCGGCCAGCGCAAACCCCAGATGGCCGATGCCAATAATTCCAATCTTCATTACTTTTCTCCGCTGTCTTGCGCAAGGACGGCAAGCATGTCTTCGATCCGGGTGCACGGCATCGCGCCCGCTCGGCCGATTTCATCGGCGACATCGACCGGCAGTCCGGTATTGGTACCGTCGGGCACGGCATTCAAGCGTCCGCCGATAAAGATTTGCGGACGGTAGTCCCCTGTTTCCATCTCTGCCGCCAGTTGCAGGATAAACGCGCTTGCAACACCATTGTAGGTACTGACGGCTATGGCATCCGCACCCGCATCATTTGCCGTCGTCAACAGATCGTCGGCGTCGACACCGATGCCGCCATCCACTGTCTCGACGCCGAGTTTTTCCAGAACCTGTTCAACGAGACGCTTCCCGTATTCATGCACGTCCGTGGTCGCGACACAGACCCTGCGGCGCCTCTGTCTGATCCCTTCGGCCACCGCGGTATCGAGCGCTGCGACGATCTGCCCGGCCTGGGTCGATATTTCGCCGACGACGCTGGATTCAACGAGTGGCGTCCGTCCGTAGTAGCCCCCCGCGTCCGGTTTCCCGGGGCCGAAGGCGCGTTCCAATGCAGGTGCACCGATACGCCGGATCGCCAACAGAAGTTCATACGGGTCTTCGGTGTCGTAGCCCCGTTCGGCGAGCCCGTTCATCACGTTGTCAAAAAATGCGCGCCCGCCGAGCGCGATGTCGACGGCAAGGGAACGCAAGGTTTCCGGCGGTTCAGGCGGCAGTGTATCAGCCAGCCGGTCGGCAAGGGTCGCCGCGAACACCTGCGCGTCGACGATCTCGTCGACGCTCGGGATGCGCCTTGCCTCGGTCACCGGGATCGGTGTGACGGCATGGCCGCTTGGCGCCCAGTGAAGCGATGTGAGGTCCGCGCCCAGATAGCTCGCCAGCACCGCATAATTGGCCGCATCGTCGTCGCCGAAACGGGTCGTATTACCATAGATCATGGAGCCCGGGCCGGGTGAGGCTTCGCTCAGGGCGAGATGAAAGGCCTGCCGTTCCCTGAGTCCCGAAAACGTATGCCCGTAACAATGCCCGATCCGCGCACCGAGCAACTGCTCGACGATGTAACGCTCGATCAGGGCTGCCCCCAGCGTGCAGGCGAGATCGGAGAAACGGGCGGCGAAACCGTCGTCCAGGTTCGAATGGACGATGATGTCGACCGGCTGCGCGGCGCAGATGGCAATCGCCTCGACGGTCGCCGCGGCGATCCGTGCGTCGTCGTCCCAATCCGGCAGACGAAAGGTAAAGTATTGGCCCAGGTTGCCGATGCTGGTCGATCCGGCGCGAAGGGCGGCGACGGTGTTTTCCACCGCAGCCGGCATACCGATCACGAAATCGCCGAAATGCGCCGCCGCGTCGGTGGCCTCGGACAGCAGGCGGAAGTCGTCGTCGCCACGAAGCACGAGACCCGTCCCCTGACTGCGGCCTTCACGGGCATCGGGAGGATAGCCCATGCTCCAGTCCAGGCAGATACCGTAACGGTCGACACGGCCACCAGCGGCACACACACGGGCGGAGATCTCAGCCATGTTCTCGGCTGTCACGTCCGGGTCGCGCCATCCCGCCTGGGCATGGAACATCGGTGTGTTCGATGCGGCCATTGCGGTCTTGAACGCGGCTTCACACTCGACACCGCGCGCGCGCTGAAAGCGCGATCGCATTACATCGAATGATGCCGCACGTTTGCGCCCCCGTTCGATCAGGTCCGTGCCTGTCGGCGGGTCGGCATCCGGCAGCACGCGTTCACGTTTGAGATCGTCGAACATTCCTTAACCGTCGAGTACGGCGCGGATTAAAGCAAGCCCAGGGATTTGAACGACCGGTGGCCGGTTTTCGAAATGATGACATGGTCGTGAAGCTGGATACCGAGCCGCTCAGCAGTTTCACGAATCTCCCGCGTCATCTCGATGTCGCCCCTCGAAGGCTCTGGATCGCCCGAGGGATGGTTATGCAGCATGATGATGGCGCTTGCCCCCAGTTGCAGGGCGCGCTTCACGACCTCGCGCGGGTATACCGGCGTATGGTCGATTGTCCCACGCTGCTGCTCTTCGTCGGCGATCAGCAGGTTCTTGCGGTTGAGAAAGAGCACTCGGAAATGCTCCCGTTCGGCACGACCCAACCGCATCCGGCAGTACTCGATCAACCGGTCCCAGCTCGACAGGACGGGCCGGTCCATCACCGCCGCCTGGCCCAGTCGCTGGGCTGCCGTCTCGATCACCTTGAGCGCCGCGACGGACGCTTCGCCCATACCTTGCACTTCAACGAGTGCATCGGGTGCCGCAGCGATCGTATCGGCGAAGCTGCCGAAACGCTTCAGCAGCCGTTTTGCGAGCGGTTTGACGTCGCCCCGCGGGATCGCGCCGAAAAGCACAATTTCAAGGAGTTCATAGTCGGCCATGCTGTCGGCGCCACCGGCGAGAAACCGGCTGCGTAGCCGCTGACGGTGACCGGCGTGTTCGCTTTGCCGCGCCGCCGCCGTCATCCTGTCAGACCTTGTAGGGCGGACAGTCGAGACCGGTTGGCGACAGCGTGAAGATTTCGTAGCCATCCGCCGTCACACCGAGGGAATGTTCGAACTGCGCCGACAATGAGCGGTCCTTGGTCACCGCCGTCCAGCCGTCGGCAAGGATTTTCACATCCAGCTTTCCGGCGTTGATCATCGGCTCGATGGTAAAGAACATGCCTTCGCGCAGCACCTCACCCTCGCCGGGACGCCCGAAGTGCATCACGTTCGGCGCATCATGGAACACCCGGCCGAGACCGTGTCCGCAAAAATCGCGGACCACGGAATAACGCTTGCTTTCCGCATAGGACTGGATGGCGTGCCCGACATCGCCGAGGGTCGCGCCGGGACGCACCATTTCGATACCGCGCCAAAGGCACTCGAACGTGGTTTCGACGAGTTTCTGCGCCTTGATGCTCGGCTTGCCGGCATAGAACATGCGGCTTGTATCACCGTACCAGCCATCAAGAATGACGGTGACGTCGATGTTGATGATGTCGCCGTCGGTCAGGGTCTTTTCGCCCGGAATGCCATGACAGACCACGTGGTTGATCGACGTGCAGATGGACTTCGGGAACCCCCGGTAGTTCAGCGGCGCCGGTACCGCGCCCCGTTCCAGAGTCCAGTCGTGACAGAGCGTGTTGAGTTCGTCCGTGCTGACACCCGGCTTAACGTACGGCGTGATAAAATCGAGGCATTCCGCGGCAAGCTGACCGGCATTTCGCATCCCGTCAAAACCCTGCGCATCGTGGATCTTGATGTAGCGGCCATCGCGTGCCGGAACTTTAGCTGCCTGTTCGTTCATGTCTCTATCCATAACATTTCGTCATATGTAAGCCTTTCGGCGCTTTTTTCATACCCACCGGCCATTTTTTTACAGTTCAACGGGTAAATGCCGCGTCACCGAAATTTCCTCGGGACTGAGCGAGCAGGCATAGCAGACGACCTCGACACCGGCTTTCATCGCCTTGGCGAGTTCTTCCGCATAAGTGGGGTCTATATCGTCAGCGACGGTGAAAGCATCCGCATCCTCGCGCTGCACCAGATAGAACATCACCGCCCGATGCCCCTCTTTCACCATGTCGGAAAGCTCGACCAGATGTTTCGCCCCCCGCGACGTAACCGCGTCCGGGAACTCCGCCGGGCCGCCGGCCAGATCGCGCCGCATGGTCGTGTTCTTCACCTCGACGTAGCAATTCGGCTTCGCCTCGTCTTCCAGAAGGATATCGATCCGCGAATTCTTTCCGTACTTCACCTCGCGGCGCAGTGAGGCGTATCCCGTCAGCTCGCTGACTTTGCCGCTCTCGATCGCTTCCGAGACGATGTAATTGGGAAGCGACGTGTTGATACCGACGAGTGTCTCGCCGATGCGGATCATCTCCCACGTGAACTTGAGCTTGCGATCCGGGTTTCGCGCCGGCGAGAGCCATACTTCAGCGCCCGGCTCCTTTACGCTTTCCATCGAACCGGAATTCGCGCAATGAGCGACCACGACGCTGCCGTCGTCGAGCTCGACGTCTGTCAGGAACCGCTTGTAACGCTTGATCAGGCGCCCGTGGATCAGAGGGTCTGGAAACTTCATGGCATGGGCTCATAAACGACCGCGCCCGGAGGCGCAAGTCCGGCGGACCGCGGACACGGCATCAGGCTTCGAGATCCATGCGGTCGAGGAAGCCGAAACGGAAGTCCCGCGAGTTGTTGGGGTGGTCGTCCCGGAGAAAAAGGGACGTATCGTTTTTCACCATCAGAATTTCCCGCATCGTCTTGACCACGCGGCGGTCGATGTCGAAAAATCGGTAGAACTGCTCGACAAGCTCCTGCTCGCGGGCGATGACATGACCATCGACGATCATCGTTTCATACATATTCGCAAGTACCGAGATCGCCTGCCCCGGGCTCAACGTCGCCTCGATGGACATCAGGTACTTCTCGAAATCGTACTTGGCCACATAAGCGAACGCATCGGCCGTCATCCGCTGGATCTGCGTCGAGCTGAGTTCCCTGCGGCTGACGTGTTTTCCGAAAAGGCTGACCAGCGACGCCCGTTCTTCAGGCAACGCCTTTTTGTCAGCCATGACAACATATGCGGCGGCCACAGCCAGCGCCTGTAGAGGCGTTAATTCCGGCATTCCGTCCATGTATCGCATTTCCCCCGAAATGGCGTTGGATTTTGCAAATTCCCGAATTTTCATTATAATTGGAACGTCAAGAAGCGACTACCTATAAGGTACGAGGACGTAGAAAACGCCGAAAATACCCTTGTTTTTAATGGGTTAGTGAATGGCGTTAGAAGTTTCCGTTATCGCCAGTGCGGAGCGCCTGCAGGCGCAACGCGACCAACGTCAGCAACTCGCCCTCTCGCGTCAGCGTGAAGAGGCGGTTCAACGTGCGCGTGATGCCGAGCGCCTGGCCGAGGAACGCCGTCGGGCCGATGCCACGGCGGCGGACATTGACCGTGCCCGTGTCCAGCGTGAATTCGAGCGGACTATCACCGACGCCGGGCAGCTGGATTCGCTGATTGCCCGCGACGTCGAAGATCGCCGCATCGACGAGCGACTTCAGCAGGAAGAGGACGACCTTCAACAGTTTTATGCCAACGAAAGGGACCGTCAGGCCTTCCTGAACGCTGCCGAGGACGCATTGCAGCCGCTGACACCGACGGGGCCGCAACCGGCGCCGGAAGTGCAGGATGTCGCTGCCAGCCCGAGTGCCGGCGAAGACCGGTTTACGCAGCTTCTGTCTGATCGCAACGACCGCCTGGCCGAGCGTGCGGAAGCAGACCGCCAGTTCAGCGTCGCGCAGACACGAGATTTCGCCCAGTCGGTACGGTCCGTCGAGGAACTGCAGACCAACCCGACCGCATTTCCCTCCGATCCGCCGCGCGGCAGCGTTGTCGATTTTTCGGCCTGATCCGCCGACACTTTCACCCAGATGCCGGAGATAAACCGGGAAATAGACCGGCGGATCGACAGCGCGCTGGAGCAACAGCGCAGCGGCAACTTCGATGACGCCGAGGCCACCTACCGCAACATCCTCGAACACGCGCCGGACCATCCCGAAACGCACCACTTGCTGGGGCTGTTGCTCTTCCAGCGCGGACGAACGAGTGACGCCATCAATGAATTGCGCACCGCTGTCACGCTTGCCCCCGGCATCCCGCAGTTCCTTTTTAATCTGGCGCTGGTGCAGACCGCCGCTTCAGCCTTTGAAGATGCCGTCGCGACCCTGCAGGATCTCATCCCGATCCAACCGGACGCCCCGGACGTCCTCAACGCTTATGCTGTCGCACTGAAAGGCGCCGGGCGCATTCAGGAAGCCGAGGAGGTCCTCTTGGGCCTGACGTCGGCGCACCCGTCTTTCACCGGCGGCCATTTCAACCTGGGCAACCTCCACCTCGCCACGGGCGCACTTTCTGCCGCCAAGACCAGTTTCGAACGCGCACTCGAACTGGCTCCTGGTAATGCTGATATCTCGCGCAATCTCGCGGCCGCATTGCAGGGACTGGGCAATCTGGCGCATGCCGAGGTTCTGTTGCGACACGTTCTTGCAGCTGACCCCGATGACGCCGCCGCACTGAACAACATCGCAAACATCCTTCGCCAGAAAGGATCGCTCGACGAAGCGGAGACGGCGCTTACGCGCGCGCTTGAGATCGAACCGGAGCTGCCAGACGCCGCCTACTCCCTCGGCTGCATCCGCATCACGAAAAACGATCTCGTCGGCGGTGAACGGGCACTGAACACGGCAATTCAAAACCGGCCGTCTTTCGTTAAAGCAGACTGGGCAGCGGCCCTGGCGCTCCCGCAGATTTACGCATCCGTCGACGAACGGCTCTCGGCGCGGGAACGATGGATTGACGGGCTGAACCGGATTGTCGATGCCGGCGTTCCGTCCGATGGCCCGGCCCTGATCGGCGCCTTCGACGCAGTCACGGAAATCCTGCCCTTCGCACTGGCCTATCAGGGCGAAAACGACCGCGACGCCATGGCGCGCTGGGGTGGTCACGTCAGCGCCATCGCCGCGCGCGCGCTGCCGCATCTCGCTGAGCCGCCCAATGTCCCGGCGCGGACGCGTAAACGGATCGGGTTCGTGTCCGCTCATTTTCGTGCGCATACCGTCTGCAACCTGTTCAAGGGCTGGATCACCGGCCTCGATCGGGAAGAATTCGAAATCCATCTGATTTCGACGGCTGGTGCGGGCGACGACGTCACGGCTGAGTTGGCCCGGCATGTCGACGCCGCTCATCTGTCTCCCCTGGGCATAGCGGAGCTTGCAGGACATATCCATCAACTCGCGTGCGATGCGCTGGTCTATCCCGATATCGGCATGGACCCGAGGACGCAGGTCTTCGCCGCACTCCCGCTCTCACCCAGGCAACTGATGTCATGGGGGCATCCGGTCAGTTGCGGCATGCCGACGGTGGACACGTTCATCTCGTCCGAGATGATGGAGCCCGCAGTAGCTCAGCACCACTACCGCGAGCAGCTGGCGACGCTTCCGGGCCTTTCCATCGTCTATGAAAAGCCGCAACGGCCGAACGCTCCGATCCCGCACGATTTCCTGTGCGCGCAATCGCTGTTCAAGATCATGCCGGAACAGGATGCGGCGTTCGCATCGATCCTCAGGGAAGCCCCGCATCGGACATTGAGCTTCATTGCCCATTCGATCCCGGAGATCACAAGCGCCTTCCGGAATAGGCTGTCAGCGGCTCTTGGAAAGTACGGTATCGACCCGGATACGGCGCTGAACTTTGTCGCGCCATGCGACAGACATACGTTCCTGCGGCATCTCGCCGGTGCCCGTGTGGTCCTTGATACGTTCGGCTGGTCGGGCGGGAATACGTCCCTGGAGGCGCTGGCCATGGGAACGCCGGTTGTCACATTGCCAGGGCCATTCATGCGCGGCCGGCATACCTATGCCATGCTTAAGATGATGGGGGTGGACGAGCTGATCGCATCCGACCCCGACGACTACGTGCACATCGCCGCACAGATTTCCGAAGATGCCGCAAACAACGAAATTCGCGCCAAGATCAGCGCGTCCAATGATCGCCTTTTCAATGACCCGCGCGTGATCCCGGCGTTCAATGACCTTTTACGGTCGCTCTGATCTCTTCGGCTTTCAGATGCGCCACCAGCGGATAGAGCGCGCACAGGATGGCGACCACGAGGCCAACGCCGCCTTCCCGGCACCCCTTGCGGGCGACATAGCATTTCCAGAACCGTGACAGCGCCTTCCTTGCCATGCTGCGCGTTTTCGCCCGTTCACCACGCCCGACATCGGTTTCCGCCTTCAACGTCGTGTTCCGGTTGAACCGCTTGATCAGTCCCGACACGTCTCGGACGAAGTTGTGCCGGATACCGTTAATAAAATCGGAGCCGCGCGTGCCTGAGAAAGACACGCCCGGGTGCACCCGTTCCATACCCCACCTCTTGTGGCCCTTGCGGAACAGGCTGCCGCGCAGGTCCGGCGCCAGCGCCGCCATCCAGCCATACCGCACCCAGCGTTCCCCGACATAGTTGTGGATCGGTGTGAAGTAAAAATCCGCGGTGTCGGCGCGAACGGCCGACGCTATCTCGTCCGCGAGAGCTTTTTCGATCCACTCGTCGGCGTCGACTTCTAGGATCCACGGCCCAGCACAGGCGTCGATGCCGGCATGACGGCGCTCACCCTCGATCGGCCACGCGCCCTCGATGAGCTTCGCGCAATGCTTCTCGACGATTTCCTTGCTGCCGTCGGTACAGCGATCGAGCACGACGACGATTTCGTCGGCAAAGCCGAGCCGGGCGAGGCAGTTGTCCAACTGGACTTCTTCGTTATGCGCGACGACTAGGGCGGAGAGCTTGGTCATGCACCGAGACTAGCAAAAGCGCCACCAAGGCGAACGCAAAAACAAAGGCCGGCATCCATCGGATACCGGCCCTTGCGAATGCTTTCCGAACGACGGATCAGCGCGAATAGAATTCGATGACCAGGTTCGGTTCCATCTGCACCGGGTACGGCACGTCTTCGAGCTTCGGCTGGCGGATGAAGGTGCCGGTCATGCGCTGGTGGTTGACCTCGATGTAGTCCGGCACCTCACGCTCGGCGCTTTCGGATGCGAGCAGCACGAGCGGCAGCTGGCGGGACTTTTCCTTGACCTCGATGACATCGCCTTCCTTGACCATGTAGGACGGGATGTTGACGCGCTGACCGTTGACCTTGATGTGGCCGTGGTTAATGAACTGGCGTGACGAGAAGACGGTCGGAACGAATTTCATGCGGTAGACGACGGCGTCCAGGCGGCGTTCCAGAATGCCGATCAGGTTCTCCGACGTATCGCCACGGCGGCGGACGGCTTCCTGATAGTACTTGCGGAACTGCTTTTCCGAGATGTTGCCGTAGTAGCCCTTGAGCTTCTGCTTCGCCATCAGCTGCAGACCGAAGTCCGACGGCTTTTTGCGGCGCTGGCCATGCTCACCGGGGCCGTAATCGCGAGTGTTCACCGGGCTTTTCGGGCGACCCCACAGATTGACGCCGAGGCGGCGGTTAATTTTGTACTTCGAAGTCTGACGTTTGCTCATTTTTCGATCTCTCTACGTTTAACCGGATGTTATGAGCCCGGTAGTCCGACCCGCTATCGCGGCGGCGGGGAATGGCGAAACAAGGCCGCCAACCCACATTCCCGGGCGTGAAGGCGCGGAATATAGGGAAAATCGGGGAAATGTCAAAGGGTTCGGCCGTTTTTTGTCAGTTCAGTCTGGTGCCGATCCGGGAGAGGTCGTCCGACCAGTAAATGTAGAGCGCACTCTGGGCCAGGTTCTCCAGCGGAACAAACCCGAAATATCGGGAATCCTTGGAATTATCCCGATTGTCGCCCAGTACGAAAACATGGCCCTCGGGCACGGTAGCAGGGCCATAATACGATAGATGTCTGATAGGAGCCGCAACGAGATAAGGCTGCGTTGTGTCAATCGTTTCAAGGTGCATCGGATTGTGCTTCAGGCGCTCTTGGATCGCCGCGATGTCGGGATAGGATGCGGGCACTTCATCATCCACCAACGCTCCATTCAGGTACAACGCACCCGCTTCAAACCGCAAGTGATCACCGGGAATACCAATGACCCGTTTTACGAAATCGCTCTCTGTATCGTCTGGGTGCTTGAAGACCACGATCTCCCCTCGGCGCGGCATTCGGTTGGAGAATGCCCTTTTTTCCGTCATGAAGTGGTCTCCCGTCCACAATGCGGGCGCCATTGAATCTGAAGCTGCTGAGAAAGCTTCTATGCGGCTTGCCGAACCAACGTCCGAGGCTGCATCTATACCGGACAAAACGATGACAACGAGCACATACACGTACCATCGCATAAATGGGCGGACTTCAACCTCTTCCAAATTCCGGGCACGGCGGAATGCATCTATGATGGCCCAAATTTTGACCCCTATCGCACTCCCAACGAGAACGAAGGAAAACAAAAAGCCAAGGAAGGTAATGACAGCGGAAGACAGCAAAAAGTAAACAAGCGGAACGAGCGCAACCGAGATTCCAATGAACATCAACGCCTTGCGAAGCTCGCCGTTGTAGAGCTGCCCCAACCCCATACACATCAGTGACAGGAATGCGGCTAAAAGTGGTTTTCTTCTCTTGGTTTCACTCATGCGCCAATTAGCTGGCGAATGACTGGCAAAGTCAACCGATCCCGAGCCGCTGCGATAGCGCCGCCTGCCCGGCCCCGGTCAGGACCACCTTGCGGGTGTCCTTGATCCGCTCGATCCAGCCCCTTTCCATGAATGTATTGGCGATCGCGGCACCTAGCGCGCCGCCCACGTGCGGGCGCCGCTCGCTCCAGTCCAGGCAGCGGCGCGCCAGATGCCGGCGCTTGTGCCTGAGTTCCTCGAAATCGATCCCGAGATCGGTGAAGAAGCCGAGCCCCGCGTCGGTCGGGTGGAAATCCTTGTCGTCCTCGGTGACGTAGCCCCGCGCCTTCAGCGCGTCGGCGACCGCGACGCCCAGTACGCCTGCCAGGTGGTCATAGCACATGCGGGA
The DNA here is from genome assembly GCA_965262415.1 of Rhodospirillales bacterium. GTDB lineage: Bacteria > Pseudomonadota > Alphaproteobacteria > Rhodospirillales > Casp-alpha2 > UBA4479. The sequence goes on from OZ253533.1 coordinate 2,286,514, forward strand.
CTCTCGCAGTTCCTGCAGCAGCTTGGAGGGTTTGCGATGCACGACGGGCTGATCGGGCAGCAAATGCGCCAGCGGTTCCAGCGCATCGGCGACCCGCGCGTCGGACAGCCGGTAATACCGGTGCCGCCCCTGCTTCTCGACGACGATCAGGTTGAGATCGCTCATCTTCTTGAGATGCGACGATGCGGTCTGCGCCGTGACACCCGCGTGCAGCGCCAGTTCCGTCGCCGTCAACGCCTGCCCGCCGGCCAGAGCCGCCAGCATGTTGGCCCGGGCGGGCACGCCGATCACGGCACCGATGCGGGCCGCCGCCCGCGCGTCCTGCTTTTCCCAACCATCGTTAAACATCTGAAACTCCTTGTACATCCATATTTCGATGATAAACGAATCGTTTACGAATGACAATGCCCGTGGGCCGTATAGATTGGCTGCAGTTTCATTGAAGGGAGCAACCCGATGCAAAAAGACGCGTTTTTGAGGCGCCATTCTGAGGGCCCGATGATCCGCATGCCCAATGCGTGGGATGCCGGTTCAGCCCGGATCATGGAACACGCCGGCGCGGACGCCATTGCCACCACCAGCGCCGGCATCGTCTATACGATGGCGAAGCCCGATTACGAGGGCGACCTCAGCCGGGACGAATGCCTGCGCGCCGTCGAAATGATGTGTGGCGCCGTCCAGATCCCCGTCAGCGTCGACAGCGAGGACGGCTACGGCGACACGCCGGAAGACGTGGAAGAGACCTTCCGCCTGCTGATCGAGGCCGGCGCCCGCGGCGGCAGCATCGAGGATCACGCCCGGTTCGGTGGCGATGATCTGATGAGCATTGAGGAAACGGTCGAGCGCATCCATGCCGCCCGGCAGGCAATCGACAAGTCCGGCGTTCCGTTCGTGCTGACGGCAAGGGCGGAATGCTTCCTCGTCCCTCATCCCGATCCGATGACGGACAGCCTGAAACGCATCAAAGCCTATGAGGAAGCGGGCGCGGACTGCCTTTACATCCCGGGACTCAGGGATCGCACACAGATCGCGGCGCTACTGGAAAGCGTGAGCACGCCCGTCAACGTACTGGTCGGCATGCCGGGCTTCGGCATCCCGCTCGACGAACTGGAAAAAATGGGTGTTCGCCGCATTTCGACCGGCGGCAGCATCATGTGTGCGACGCTGGGTCTCGTTCGCGATGCCGTGGCAGGGCTGGCCGCGGGTGATCTCGACTACCTCGACCAGATGATCACGCACGGCGATCTCACGCAAATTTTCAGCAACCAAAATCAATAAGGAAGAAGACCATGCTGTTCCCCAACCTTCTGGGCGTTCTCTATTTATGGATCATGCGTCACCGGCAACGTCGCCAGTTGAAACATATGGAATCGTGGCAACTGCGCGATCTCGGCATTGCCGGACGCGACGCGGAATTGGAAAGCCGTAAACCATGCTGGCGGGCTTAACCGTACGTCGCAATTACTCGGCGGCGTGCGCTGCAAGCCCCGCGAGGTAACGTTCTTCAGCCTCGGCGAATGTGCGGCGGGTCGTCTCGACGTCCCACGGGCGCTGCTGCAACGTTTCGTGATCCCATTCGCTGCGCGGCTCGTCCGGTTCGAAGAAGTCGCCGCCATAGACATGGATGGCTGCCGAAAACTTACCCAACGGGTTGGCGACGGAATGGATGATGCTGTGCCCCAGGGTCGCCACCTGACCGACGCCGAGCGAGTCGGCACCCGCCGCTTCCAGCCCGTCCTCGGTCTGTTTCCAGAACATGTTGTCCTCGCGCCCGTTGTAGAGCCCGATCACGGCGAACATGTTGTGGTTGTGCGGGAGCAAGTTCATGTACGGCGACCAGACGAAATTGATCACCGTCAGATCGTCGGAGCGGTGCAGCAGGTCGATGCCCGCTTTCTTCGGCTCTCCCAGTTCCTTGACGATACCGTTGGGATCGGAAACCGCTTCCAGAACCAGTTCGCGAACGGCAGCCTGGCCTTCCTTGACCGCGACGCCGCACGCCTCGATGAAACCATCCTTGCTGAACATGATCGCTCCTCACATCTCGAATTTCTTAAGTGAAGATATGAAGCAATAAGTGACAGCTGTCCAGAGCGTGCGAGTCAGGCTTCCAGCTCGGAGTCCCAGTAAAGAAAATCCCGCCAACTTTCGTGGAGGAAGTTTGGCGGGAACGATCGGCCGTTCTCTTGAAGGGTATGGCAGGTAGGCCGCGCAGGCTCCCGCATCGGGAACATTCTGGCGTGCTTGGGCAGTTTGTGGCCCTTCACCAGGTTACACGGCGAACACGCCGTGACGACGTTCTCCCACGTTGTTCGACCGCCTCGACAACGCGGCACGACGTGATCGAAGGTCAATTCTTCCGCCGCCATCCGGGTACCGCAATACTGGCACGTGAAACCGTCGCGCAGGAAAACGTTGAAGCGCGTGAACGCCGGGCGGCGGTTCATGGGAATGTATTCCTTGAGCGCGATCACACTCGGCAGCGCGAACTCCTGCGACGGCGAACGTGCCTTTATTTCATATTCGGAAACGACCGCAACACGGTCAAGAAAAACGGCTTTCAGTGCTTCCTGCCATGACCAGAGCGAGAGCGGAAAGTAGCTCAGCGGACGACGGTCCGCATTCAGGGCCAAGGCTGGATAACCGTCTATGGACATCGAATACTACATCTCCTGTCCGGCACGGGAGAGAATACACGATATTGAAAGAATACAAAATATTTGCGCATGAATCTTTCGTGACCCGGATTCACTTTTGCAGGTCTAGAAGATCCACTTCGAACACGTCCGCCAAAAAGAACATCCCGGCTTTCACCGCGTCGTCGTCCAGGCCATGCCCCAGACCCGGGCGCCCGAGACCGTCGCAAGGCACGCCTGCGAGCCGGAGCACGGAAAGCGCCGCCGGCATGAAATCGAACGGCACGACCTCGTCGGACTGTCCATGGCACAGCAACACCGGCGGTTTGACCGTGATCTCGTCGGCCAGGCTTTCGACGTCGACCAGCATCCCGGAGTAGCCGAGGATACCGGCGCATGCCGTGGCCCGCCGCAATCCCACGTGCAGGGCCAGCATCGTCCCCTGCGAAAAGCCAACCAGCGCCAGATCCTTGTCCTCAAGCCCAAGCAGCGCGAGTTGCTCATCGATGAATGCGTCCAGGATCGGCGCCGCCTTGCGCACACCCTCGGTACGGGCTGCGTCGGAGAAGTCCTGGAGACTGAACCACTGATACCCGACCGGCCCGCCATCGAACTGGAACGGCGCGTGCGGCGACACGAAGCGGGCGTCCGGCAGCACCTTCTGAAAGAACGGTGCAAGTCCCATCAGATCGTCCCCGTCGGAACCGACGCCATGACACAGGATCACCAGCTGTTTAGGCGTCCGGCCGCCTAGCGGCTCAAGTGTCGGGCCGCTCAACTTCGGCAGTTCCGGGGTATCGTCACTCATGCTTGCATGCTCCAAAGATTAGGTTGCACAAGTGGTAGCGCATATTGTTCGTTATTGTCACCCCGTGGCGACCCGGAAAGGCCGTATCCCGCATGCCCGTCATCACCCGTTTCGCGCCCAGTCCGACCGGCTATCTGCATCTGGGGCATGCGTATTCGGCGCTGTTTGCGGCGCGAGCGGCATCGGACACTGACGGACGCTTTCTGCTTCGGATCGAGGATATCGACCGCGGCCGCTGCCGGCCCGAGTTCGAAGAAGCGATCTACGAAGATCTGTCGTGGCTCGGCCTTGAATGGGAGACACCCGTGCGCCGGCAGTCCGACCATTTCGACGACTACGCGCGCGCCCTCGACAAACTTTCAGCGGCGGGCCTGACATACCCGTGTTTCTGTACGCGAAAGGAGATCGAAGCCGAAATCGATGCGGCAGGCGGCGCGCCGCACGGCCCGGACGGCCCGGTTTACCCCGGCACCTGCAGACATCTGAGCAGCGCCGAACGCGATGACCGGATCGGCGCCGGTGAAGCGCACGCCGTTCGTCTCGATATGGAGCGCGCGCTTGGCCAGACCGCCCCGCTGACCTGGCACGACGCCGTTTCGGGCGACGTTACGGCAACCCCGCGAAGGTTCGGTGACGTCGTGCTGGCACGAAAGGACACACCGACGAGCTATCACCTCGCCGTCACGCTCGACGACCATACCCAGGGTGTCACGTTGGTGACGCGCGGGACCGACCTGTTCGACGCGACCGATATCCATCGCTTGCTACAGGCACTTCTGGACTTGAACGTGCCGGACTATCATCACCACTCGCTCCTGACGGATGCGGATGGAAAACGTTTTGCCAAACGAGACAAATCTCTGACAATCCGCGAACTTCGCGCGTCGGGCAAAGCGCCTGATGACGTCTTCGCCCTTATGGAACGCTTCACCGATGGCTAGGTGGCCGATAATCGCCCTGTTGCTGTTCGCCGTGGCGCTTTCCGCCCAGGCAGACCCCGTTCACACGGCCACGGTTACGGAGATCGTCGACGGCGACACTGTCTACATCGACCCGCCTTACGAGGACGGGAACGAAATTCGGCTCGTCGGCATTCAGGCACCGAAACTGCCGCTGGGCCGCAAGAACTTCCCGATCTGGCCGCTCGCACCGGAAGCGAAAAAGGCACTGGCCGATATGACGCTGGGCAAGCAGGTCACCCTCACGTTTACAGGCGCGCGCCGTGACCGGTATGCGCGTTGGCTGGCACACCTGCATGTCATCAGTGACGATCCGCCGCTCTGGGTGCAGGGAGAAATGCTGCGCCACGGCATGGCGCGGGTTTACAGCTTTCCGGACAATCGGGGTCTGGTCGATGAGATGCTGGCATTGGAGCAGGAGGCACGGTCAGCCGGGCGCGGCATCTGGGCCCTTCCCTACTATGCCATCAGAAACCCGGACCCGGCCGTCCTGCTGGACGAACTCGGCACCTTCCAGGTGATCGAGGGGCGCATTGTCGATGCGACGAAGGTCAAGAACACGGTGTATCTCAATTTCGGTGCTGACTGGCGCAGCGATTTCACCATTTCGATCGACCACAAGGCACTGAAACGATTCATGGAATCGGGCCCTGATCCTGCAAGCTGGAGCGGGCGCGCCGTCCGGGTGCGGGGCTGGCTGAGCAAGCGCAACGGACCGATGATCAAGGCCACCCATCCCGAGCAGATCGAGCTTCTGCACCGATAACCTGCCACGGAATTGCCTTCGTTGAGCATTATGCAACGCATGGGCTAAGCTCGTAACGCGAACTGTCTGACAAAGGGTTTTAGATGAGCATGAACCGACGCTTCGGCTTGATATTCTGCCTGCTTGCTGTCGCCGCCACCGCCGTTTCCGGTTGCACCACCAACCGCGCAACCGGAGAACAGAGTTTCACAGCATTCATGTCGGAAGATGACGAAAAGCGGGTTGGCGCGGAAGAACACCCGAAAATGCTGGAGGCATTCGGCGGCACCTACGACGATGCCGCCCTTCAGGCCTACGTGTCGGAAATCGGCAGGCGTCTGGTCGCACAATCCGAAACCCCGAATGCCAAGTTTCAGTTCTTCGTGCTTAACGACGATACCGTCAACGCGTTCGCACTGCCGGGTGGGTACATATACATCTCGCGTGGTCTGATCGCACTTTGCGAGGATGAGGCCGAACTCGCCGGCGTTATCGGCCACGAAATCGGTCATGTCACCGCGCGCCACTCGGCACAGCGCTATTCTTCAGCAGTGGCGGCCAATATCGGCCTCACGGCCGTCGGTATTCTGGGCAGCGTATTCGGTGCGCCCAGCGGCTTGGGCAATCTCGCCTCGTTCGGCGCCCAGGCAGCGCTGCAGAGCTATTCACGTTCGCAGGAACTTGAAGCCGACAAACTCGGCGCAAGGTACATGACGCGCGATGGATACGATGCGAACGGTCTGACGGACTTCTTCGCCAAACTCGATATGCAGAACGGGATCGAAGCAGAGATGGAAGGCCGCCCCAAAAACAGCCATTCCATCATGTCGACCCACCCGCGGACGACGGACCGGATCGAACAGGCCCGCAAGCTGGCCGCGGAGCTGACGCCTCCGGATGCCAAACGCCAGCGGCAGTTGTTCCTGAGCCAGGTGGACGGCGTGCTGTTCGGCAAGGATCCGAAAGAGGGGTTCATGAAGGGCGACACATTCATCCATCCGGACCTTGGCTTCCGCTTCGAATTCCCGCCCGGCTTCAAAGTCAACAACGGCAAGTCCGAGGTCATCGGGACTGACGAAAAAGGCACGACCATCATCTTCGACATGGAAAGCCCTAAGGTCGCGACCGGGATGCCGAACCTGATCGACTACGTCGGCCGCCACTGGGGACCGAAAGCCAACTTTCAACCGGAAAACCTTGAGCGCCTGACGATCAACGGCATGGAAGCGGCTACCGGCACCAAGCGCATCAGCACCCGTCAGGGCGAACGCGATATTCGTTTGCTTGCGATACGGGCCGCACGGGACCGGATTTTCCGGTTCGCCTTCCTGACCGATCCGAAGGTGACGTCGGAGATGTCGTTGCCGTTGCGCAAGACGACATACAGCTTCGACATGCTCGCTCCTGGCGAAGCGGACGATATCCATCCGCCGCATATCCGGCTTCGCTCGGTCAAAGCCGGCGATACACCCGAAACGTTCGCCAGTCAGATGCCTCTGGGTAAATTCAACGACGCCTGGTTCCGGGCGCTCAATCTGAATGTCGTCTCCGACGGCCTTGCCGCGGGCGAACAGGTCAAGGTGGTCGGCAACTAGGGTCTTGAGCCTGACGCCAGTTGCAACAGGTGCGACAGCACCGACAGCGCCTCGTCATAAATGCCGGCCGCCCCGCTTTCGCGCGGCCCGGCGACGTTGAGCACCTTCGGCTTCTTTGATTCAAGCCAGCGTAGCGCGGCAAGCGGAGAGTGCGTCCGCTTCAGATCGATGATGTGATAGGGCTTCTTGAGTTCCTGCGCGATCGCCAGTGTTTCGGCGGTACCGCCCACGGGCTCGCCGCGGGTCAGGATCAGCGTCGCGTCGCTGTCGATGACGTTCTGGCGGGTCCGCGCGGGATAGGCCGAGCTTTTCATTTCCTGCATCGGATATTCGGCAGGGATCGGCCCGTCTTCGGCGCGCCGGCCACGCGGCACCCAGCCGCCACACCTGAGCCCGAGCTTCAGCGCAGCATCCAGCGCGGCGCGATCCACGCCGGTCTGGCCGCCTGATACGATCTTGTCGGGCAGGACGCCGCGGGGCTCCTCACCGGAGCCCCCGGACACCGTCGTTTCCGACGGCGCCGTCACGGGACTTAAGCCGCTTCCAGGATTTGTTCGAGCTTGGTCGTGGCCTTGTCGACGTCGGTTTTCTCGACGGCCGCCAGCTCGGACGCCAGGCGATCGCGCGCCTGTTCATAGATCTGACGTTCGGAGAACGACTGATCGGGTTGACCAACGTTGCGGTGAAGGTCACGGACCACTTCGGCAATCGACACCGGGTCACCGGAGTTGATCTTGAGGTCGTATTCGGCGGCGCGGCGGCTCCACATGGTCCGCTTGACGCGCGGACGGCCTTTCAGGGTCTGAATGGCCTCGTCCATGCGCTTCTTGGACGACAGCTTGCGCAGACCGGAATTCGCCGCCTTAGCGACCGGCACACGCAGCGTCATGCGGTCACGGTCGAAGCTGATCACGAAAAGTTCCAGCTTGTGGCCGGCGATTTCTTCTTCCTCGACGCTGAGGACCTTGCCGACGCCGTGCGTCGGATAGACAACGAAGTCACCGGGATTGAATAGCAGTTCAGCCATAGGATTTTCTTTTTCACTCACTCATCAAAACTCACCCGCCCCGGATCACGGCGCGGATGAGAGCACTAAACCTTTGTCCCGGCGTTGAAAAAGGGCCCGTCAGGACCCCCGAACGCACGGTCATTTTGATGAGGTACCATACCACAATTTTGCGGTGCAGAAAAGAGCAGCGGGGCGTGCCCATCCGGACCGCCCCGCTACAGAAAATTCTATTTGTTACAGAGCGTTAGTCGCCCTTTCCGGGATTCTCGCTCAGCATCGCCTTTTTGTCGGGTTTGCCGTCCCATTCCTCGGCGTCGGGCAATGCATCACCTTTTCGAGTGATATTCGGCCAGATGGCGGCAAACTTCGTATTTACTTCCAGCCATTCCTCAACCCCGGGCTCGGTGTCCGGAATGATCGCTTCGGCCGGGCATTCGGGCTCGCAGACGCCACAATCGATACATTCGTCAGGATGAATGACGAGGAAGTTCTCACCCTCATAAAAACAGTCGACGGGGCAAACTTCGACACAGTCCTGATACTTACACTTGATGCAATTTTCGGTAACGATGTACGTCATACTCGAGTCCTCATTCGGCAATATCCAAACCCAAACGCTCTAATACTCTTTTTCGGGCCATACCGCTGTCCCGGTCACGCACATAGAGCAATCCTGCGACCCTTCTCACCAGGTTCGCCTCGTAATCATGAAGGACGCCGTCCGCGTAGGCGACCTCCCAAAGCATCTCCATCATATCGATGCGCTCGGCATCGGAAAACGTATCGCGTATCTGGCGTGTCGCCGCATAGACGCGGTTCGCATCCTTGTGCTGCGACACCGACACATCGATCAATGGTCCCGCATCATCCGCCGATATGCCGAAACGATCAACAAGTATACCCATGATGGCATCGCGTTCGCGTTGATCGAAGTCCCCGTCCAGCAGTGCCGCCTCGACCAGCACCGCAACCGCGGCCGCCGCCATACCGTCGGTCTCGTCAGCGGCCGCCTCGGGCGCCGCCTCATCCCCGGTCAGGAAGGATTTGATTTTCGCGAGCATGAGGTTGGGTATCACAGCCCCAACATCCTAACAACCATGATTAAACTGCGGTTTTAGCTTGTCAGCGCCGGGGTCGGGACGGCACCCTCGCTGCCATGGAACGCGGCGAATATCTGAAACAGCTATCGGCATCATCGGAACGCAACAAGGATCCGATCCTGGAGGTGCTTCGCGAGATTTTGCCGGCGACCGGTCTCGTGCTCGAGATCGCCAGCGGCACCGGTCAGCACGCGGTGCATTTCGCGGGTGCGCTCAGTGGCATCGAATGGCAGCCGAGCGATGTCGACGCGGACCTTCGCAACTCGGTCGAGGCATGGCGCGCTGAAACCGGACACCCGAACCTGCGGGCGCCCGTTCATCTGGATACGACGGCGGCGACCTGGCCGCTCGAGGCCGCGGACGCCATCGTGAACGCGAACATGATCCATATCGCGCCGTGGGAGGTCTGCCTCGGCCTGCTGGACGGTGCGGCGCGCATCCTGCCCGAGGGCGGCATTCTCTACATGTACGGCCCCTACAGGATCGGCGGACGTCACACCGCGCCCTCGAACGAGGCGTTCGATCAGTCGCTGCGCACGCGCGACCCGTCCTGGGGAATCCGTAATCTGGACGATGTCGCGCTGGAAGCACGCCGGCGCGGCCTGCACCTGATCAAGACGGTGCAGATGCCGGCCAACAATCTGTCAGTGGTCTACCGCAAGACGGCGATGGTGGAGGGATAGAAGATCTATCTCAAAGATTAAATCTATTCATAAAATTTACTTTTTGGGGCATTCTTGATCGCAATTTGGCAGGGGGCCTCCAAATATGCTCCGTTCCGTAGAGTTGAGAAACTATCGTGGTTTCTCACGGCATACAGTCCCGCTTCGCGACACTACAATAATTGTGGGAGGCAACAATGCCGGGAAGTCCACATTAATTGAGGCGTTGAAAGTAATTTCAATCGTCGCGTCACGAGCTCAGTTCTTAAATTATCGCTATTCACCCGATTGGCTTGATGTTCCTCCTAGTGTTGTCGGGGTATACCCATCGTTGTCGGGAATAGGGTTTGAATTTGAGAATTTAGGACATCAGTATTCCGATGAACCTGCGAACATCCAAGCAGTATTCGATAATGGTAATAGCATTAGTATCTATTTGAGCCCTGAGCATGCGCAAGCGTTTGCATTACTGCGCACTAAAGACAAGCAGATCGTTTCAAGCAAGTCGGAGGCATATGACTTTTTCACCATACCTATCAATGTTTGCCCACCTGCCGGCCGCTTAAACCCTGAAGAACGTTATCTTCAAGATGACACTGTCAGGAAGAACCTGAACAACAACATATCGTGCTTGCATTTCAGGAACCAAATTTATCGATACGGCGACACCGAGGCAGCGGCACCACCTGAAGACGATGAATTCGATCAGCGTCCGGCAACCAATACATTCGAAGTGTTCTGTAAACTTGCCGAATTTACATGGCCCAAACTAAAAATTGAGGCGATTGAACGATCTGGAAGCTCGATGTCCCTTCTTGTCCGAGATGGATCATTTGTGACTGAAGTAGGTAAAGTCGGGAGCGGATTACAGGCTTGGCTACAAACCTGCTGGTTTTTAGCTCGAACTCCACAAGACTCTGTGGTCGTTTTCGACGAACCAGATATCTTCCTTCACGCCGATTTGGAGCGAAAGTTGTTTCGGCTAATTTCCGGCTACTTCACGCAGGCGATCGTTGCGACGCATTCGACCGAAATACTGGCTGAGGTAGAAGCAGAGGATGTCCTAGTCGTCGATAAAAACGCTCGATCTTCAAAGTTCACAGAAAACATCCCGGCCGTACAAAATGTCATCAACAATATCGGCGGGGCTCACAACCTCCAGCTGACCAGACTTTGGTCTGCGCGACGTTGTATTTTCGTTGAAGGTGATGATTTAGAGTTCTTGCAGGTATTCCAGAACGCTTTTGACCCAACTGCAAGCCTATCAATTTCATCTATCCCTCACATTCCAATTGGAGGTTTTGGAAATTGGAAACACGCCGTTGGCGCAGCAATTGGGTTTCGGAATGCTAGCAATAAGGAAATTCGTTCTTTTTGTATTTTGGACTCAGATTATCGGACACAAGAAGAGCACAACAAAATAGAGAAAGAAGCGTCAGATAATGGTCTTGCCCTGCATATTTGGTCGAAAAAAGAAATTGAGAACTACGTGATCAATGAGGACGTAATCTCGCGATTTATCCAATCTAGAAACAACAAAAATGTCCCAACAGCCCAGACCGTTCGAAATCGCATAGACAAGATATGTGATGGTCTTGAGGAACTAATTTTTGACCAAATTGCTAACAACATTTCACTACGCGACAGAAATGGCGTCGCGGATGCTAACAAAAAAGCTAGGGCATTTGTAAAAGCACGATGGGGGACTTTAGAAGGCAAACTAGCACTAGCCCCGGGCAAGACAGTTGTATCTCAATTGTCAGCTTGGGCCCAAACGAACTACAAAGTTTCTTTTAGCGCCCTGTCCCTCGCACGGGAGATGGACTCTTCCGAGTTAGATACTGAGGTAATAAGCGTTTTGAATTCAGTAATCACGTAACAAAATCTCTACCGCCCTTTCTTTCGCTTCTTTTTCTTGCCCTCAGGTTCCCACTTGGCGCGAGCCTTGGCGGAGACCCCCGGTTTGTCGAGGCCGAGCTCATGCGCTTCGAGGCGCCGGATTTCGTCGCGGAGCCGGGCCGCTTCCTCGAATTCCAGGTTGGCGGCGGCGGCCTGCATCTTGTCGTTGAGGTCTTGGATGACCTTCTGGATGTTGTGGCCGACCAGTTCCGTCTCGCCCGACACGCCCGTATCGACGGTGACGTAGTCTTTCTCGTAGACGCTTTCGATCGCGTTCGAGATGTTCTTCTTCACGCTCTCCGGCGTGATGCCGTGTTCCTTGTTGAACGCCTCTTGCTTTTCACGCCGTCGGTTCGTTTCGCCGATGGCGTAGTTGAGGCTGTCCGTCATCTTGTCGGCATAGAGGATCACGCGGCCGTCGACGTTCCTGGCGGCGCGGCCGATGGTCTGCACCAGCGACGTCTTGGAGCGCAGGAAGCCTTCCTTGTCGGCGTCCAGAATGGCGACGAGCGCGCACTCCGGAATGTCGAGGCCTTCGCGCAGCAAGTTGATGCCAACCAGCACGTCGAACGCCCCCAGGCGCAGATCCCGGATGATCTCGATCCGTTCCAGCGTATCGATGTCGGAGTGCATGTAGCGCACCCGCACCCCGTGTTCGTGCAGGTATTCGGTCAGATCCTCGGCCATGCGCTTGGTCAGCGTCGTCACGAGCACCCGCATGCCCTTCGCGGCGACGTCGCGGCATTCGCCCAGCAGGTCGTCGACCTGGGTTTCCACCGGGCGCACGATGCATTCCGGATCGATCAGGCCGGTCGGGCGGACCACCTGTTCGACGAAAACGCCGCCCGTGCGCTCTATCTCCCACGGGCCGGGCGTCGCCGAGACGAAGACCGTCTGCGGGCGCATCGCGTCCCATTCCTCGAACTTGAGGGGCCGGTTATCGACACAGCTCGGCAGGCGGAAGCCGAACTCGGCGAGCGTCGACTTGCGGTTATAGTCGCCCCGGTACATGCCGCCGATCTGCGGCACGGTGACGTGGCTTTCGTCGACCACCAGCACGGCGTTTTCCGGCAGGTATTCGAATAGCGTCGGCGGCGGGTCGCCCGGATTGCGCCCGGTCAGGTAGCGGGAATAGTTCTCGATCCCGGCGCAGTGACCGGTCGTTTCCAGCATCTCGATATCGAACGTGGTGCGTTCCTCGAGGCGCTGCGCTTCCAGAAGCTTGTTCTGCGCGCGGAGTTCCTCGAGGCGTTCCTTCATTTCCGCCTGGATCAGCGGGATCGCCTGCATCAGCGTCGGCCGCGGCGTCACGTAGTGGCTGTTGGGATAGACCGTGATCTCGGCGAGCGTCGCCGTCTTTTCACCGGTCAGCGGATCGATTTCCCAGATGCCTTCGAGTTCGTCGCCGAAGAACGACAGCCGCCATGCCCTATCCTCCATGTGGCTCGGAAACAGTTCGATAACGTCGCCCCGGACCCGGAACGAGCCGCGATAGAAGTTCTGGTCGTTGCGCTGGTATTGAAGCTGCACCAGCTTTTTCATCAACTCGCGTTGTTCGATGGTGGTGCCGGGCCGTAACTTCACCGTCATTTCCGAATACGTTTCGACGGCGCCGATACCGTAAATGCAGGACACCGACGCAACGATGATCGTGTCCGGGCGCTCCAACAGGGCACGCGTCGCGGCGTGCCGCATACGGTCAATCTGCTCGTTGATCGACGCGTCCTTCTCGATATAGGTGTCGGTGCGCGGTACGTAGGCTTCCGGCTGGTAATAGTCGTAGTAGGAAACGAAATACTCGACCGCGTTCTCCGGGAAGAAGTCCTTCATCTCCGAATAGAGCTGCGCCGCCAGCGTCTTGTTGGGCGCCAGCACCAGCGCCGGACGTTTCAGATTCTGCAGGCAGTGCGCGACGGTGAACGTCTTGCCCGACCCGGTCACCCCCAGCAAAACCTGCTCGCGCTCGCCGGCCACAAGGCCCTCGGTCAACTCGGTGATCGCCTGCGGCTGATCGCCCGACGGATCGAACGGTGACGTCAGCTTGTAGTCGGCAGCCTCGGCAAAGGCAGGCCGGGCTTCGGGAATGAAAATGGGGCGCGTGTCCATGCCACAAATATAGGGGGCCCGGTGCGCCGACGCGAGTCGGGATCAGGGCGTTATTGCGGAAAGCCGCCCATGACGAGGCCCTTGGTATAGCGTTCCACCATCACAGGTGCCTGATGCGGGATCGAGTCCATGATTTTCGATACCGTCAGGTCGGGATAGCGCGCCAGCACGCGTTCCGTCGCCGCTTGTGCATCCTCCATCCGGTCGAGCCACGCATAGACAGCCACCAGCGGTCGGTTCGCCCAGACGGCGTCTGGGTTTTCCAGAAGCCCCCGTTCGATCAGGCTCGCCGCCTTCTCGTCATGGCCGAGCGCGAAGTGCGACAGGCCGATCCCGAAACACAGGTTGAAGTTCAGTGGGTCGTAAGGGCTGAGCCGCCAGGCGCGCTCAAAATGCTCGATCGAGGTCTCGAAATTTCCCTGATAACAATGGATCCAGCCGGACCGCATCCAGGCCCAGGCCGAATTCGGATCGATGCGTAATGCCCGGTCGATATGCACCCGTGCGCTGTCATGGTCGCGGACAAGGCTTTCCGCCGTTGCCAACATTGCCAGTACCATCGGGTCCGAAAGGTCGAGCCGGAACGCCTCGTGCGCGCGTTCCAGAGCACGCTCCTTGGCGGTCGCGATATCGCCCGTCCAGTTGTACGTAATGTTCTGGGCGTGGCACCACGAAATCAGCGCATAAGCGAGCGCATAATTCGTATCGAGCTGGATCGCCTTCCGCAGCATTTCCAGCGCCGTCTTGTTGTCTTCCTCGGTCATCGCCCAGATGTGCGGGAATGCGCGATGCACGATATCATAGGCCTGCAGGTTATCGGGCCGCTTGCGCCGGGCCCGCCCGACCTCGGCGGCCAGGATGGTCGGTTGCAGGATACCGACGACTTCTTCGGTGATCCTGTCCTGAAGATCGAAAATATCCTGATCGCCGCCCTCGAACCGATCCGACCAAAGATGATCCGCCGATTCCGCCTCGATCAGTTGTGTTGCAATCCGGAGCCGCCCGGCGCCGCGTCTTACACTGCCGGTCAGTAGGTAGCGAACGCCAAGGCGTTCCGCGATCTTGGATGTCGGCAGATCGGTATCCTTAAAGGTCACCGCCGAGTTGCGCGCGATCACGAAGAACGAGCGCACGCGGGACAGCGCCGCCGTGATTTCCTCGACGATGCCGTCCGCGAAGGCCTCGTCGTCGCCGCCGAGCGAGGAAAACGGCAGCACCGTGATCGACGGCCTGTCGACCGGCGTCGCGCTGACTTTCTCCGAACCTGGCAGGCCTGCCGGTTCTGCCGGCTTTCGCGCGGCCGCAGGCTTCTTTGCATGCGTTCTGATCTCGTCGGCCAGCGCCCGGGTCTCCGCGTCTGGCTCGACGCCGACTTCATTGGCCAGAAGTCGCCGAAGATCCTCGTAAATGCGAAGTGCCTGCGCCCTTTCGCCGATCTCGGTGTGCAGTTGCATCACGGTCCGATACGTCGCCTCGTGCAGCAGGTCGATGGAAATCAGGCGGTTCCCGACGTCGAGACCGGCGGCGGCATCGCCTGCCGTGACATATGAATCCAGCAATGACGAGAAGGCCTGATGCGCAACCTTGTCGATGCGCGCGCGTTCGTTCCGGAGCCAGTCATCGAACGGCTCTTCACCCTCCGGCAATCCATCCAGCAGCGGGCCGCGGTAGATTTCATAGGCCTGCTTCAGGGACTCAGGCGTTGCCTGAGCCGCCGCGACCATGAACCGGTCGACGTCACACGTCACGACCGACGGCACGAGTGCAACCTGATCGCTTTCCACCTTGATGGCATCAGCGCCGAGAACCCGGCGAACCGTCGTCAGCGCGTTTCTGAGGCTGCCCCGCGCCTGTTCATCCGCCCGCTCGCTCCACAATAGCCCGGCCAATCGTTCGCGTGGACGGGGTTCCCCCACCGGCATGGCGAGATACGCGCACAACATCCGCGACTTACGCGTCGGGAACAGAAGCTCGTCGCCGCCGGTCTGGCGCGCGCGGAGTCCGCCCAACAATCCCAAGAAGATGCGCGCCACCCGATATCCCCCGCAATCTGTTGTGTGACCGGGCTCACACCACCGGTCAATTTAACGCATTTTCACGGATTTTTACCGCTCGCCGGCACGGACTTTAAACGCCCGTTTCACGGCAAACGAATATTTACCCATCGCAACGCCGAAGCACACCAAACGACCGGCAACGTGTTTTAGGAGATTTCAACCATGTCTGCCACGACTTTAAGTACAGCGAACGAAATTAATCGCAAGACGGATGTATTCGCACACCATCTCGCAGAAACGCTCGCCTCTTTTCCGGCAACGATACTTCAACTCGTTCTGCAAGAACTTCACACGCGCCAGCAGATCGCGCACCTCCGCGCCCTGCCCGGCTACCTGCTCGACGATGCGGGCATCGACCGTGCCGATATCGAACGCACGGTCCGTGGCCACCGCCCGGCACAGGGAACCTGATCATGCCGACGGCGAACATCGGGGGGACCGATATCTCGTATCAGGATCACGGCAACGGTGACGTGATCGTATTCCTGCATGCGTCGGCATCCAGCGGCGAACAATGGCGCACACTGCGCGGTCATATCGGTAATGAATACCGCATCATCACGCCCGACTTCTATGGTTGCGGTCGATCCGCACCGTGGCACGGACGGGAATCGATGACGCTGGCTGCTGAAGCCGCGATTATCGACGGTCTGGCTGCTACCATCGGACGCCCGTTCCATCTGGTCGGCCATTCCTATGGTGGGGCCGTCGCATTGCGCATGGCGGCTCAAAGCGCGCAACGGATCAAGAGCCTGACGCTGATCGAGCCTGTCAGCTTTCACCTCCTGCGCATGGGCGCCGCCGCCGATCGCAAGGCTTTCGACGAGATCGCCGATCTAGTCGATGCGCTGTGCCGTTCGGTCATCGCCGGGGACGAATGGAACGGCATGGGGCGCTTCGTGGATTACTGGAACGGCCACGGCACATGGTCCAGCCTGCCGTGGGAAAAGCGGCGGCAACTGGCGCCGCGCATTCGCACCACCCTTTATCATTTCTGGTCGACGATCCGGGAAGCCATGCCGCTCGACAGCTACCGGCAGGTACGCATGCCCGTTTCCGTAATCTGGGGCGGACGCACCCGCACACCGACGCGCCGCATCGCCGAGCTGCTTTCCGGCTCACTTCCGCAAGCCCAGGCGACCGTATTCGACGATGCCACCCACATGCTGCCGCTCACCCATGCCGAACGCCTGGCGGACAACATCGTCCCTTTTGTCGATGGCAAGGCCCGCTGGGCCTGCCAAGCGGCCTGACACTACTAAGCAATCCCAACCAAACCTGAAGGAACCAAGAATGACTTTCCTAAGCGATAAACCGCAAACCATCTGCCTGCACACCGGTTACCGCGCCGATCCGGCAACCAACAGCGTGACCGTGCCGATCTATCAGACCACCGCGTACCAGTTCGACAGCGCCCAGCATGCCGCCAACCTGTTCGACCTCTCGGAAATGGGCAACATCTATACGCGCGTGATGAACCCGACCTGCGACGTACTGGAACAGCGGCTTGCCGCGCTCGAAGGCGGTGCCGCAGCACTTTGCGTCAGTTCGGGCCAGGCCGCGACGACCATGGCACTGCAGAACATCGCCCACGCCGGCGACAACATCGTCAGCTCGACGGACCTGTATGGCGGCTCGTGGAACCTGCTGAAAAACACATTCGCGGCGATGGGTATCGACGTTCGCTTCGTCGATCCGTCGGACCCGGAAAACTTCCGCCGTGCCTCGGACGAACGGACGCGCGCCTACTACGCCGAGACGCTGCCGAACCCCAAACTTAATGTGTTTCCGATTGCCGAGGTCGCACGGATCGGCCGCGAACTCGGCATTCCTCTGGTCATGGACAACACCGCCGCCCCGCTGATCTGCCGCCCGTTCGACCACGGCGCCGCGGTCGTCGTTTATTCCGCGACCAAATACCTCGGCGGGCACGGCACGTCGGTCGGTGGCGTCATCATCGATGGCGGCAACTTCGACTGGGAAGCGCACGCCGATCGCTTCCCCATGCTGACCCAGCCGGATCCGAGCTATCACGGCGCGGTCTGGACCGAAGCGACGAAGCCGATGGGGCCCGTTGCGTATATCATCAAGGCACGCGTGACCCTGCTTCGCGACCTCGGGATGGCGATGAGCCCGTTCAACGCGTTCATGTTCCTTCAGGGCCTGGAAACCCTCCACCTGCGCATGCGTGAACACTGCACCAACGCCGAAGCCGTGGCCATGTATCTGCTCCAGCACCCTGACGTCGAACGTGTCATCTACCCGTCGCTGCACGACGATCCGGAACAGACGCGACGTGCGGAAACTTATCTTTCCGGCGGCATGGGCGGTCTCGTCGGTTTCGAATTGAAAGGTGGCCGTGACGCCGGCGCACGCTTCATCGACGCCGTGGAGATGCTCTATCACGTCGCCAACATCGGTGACGCACGGACGCTGGTTATCCATCCGGCGTCATCGACGCACCAGCAACTCAGTGAAGACGAGCAACGGAGCGCCGGTGTCACGCCGGGCTACATCAGGCTTTCCGTCGGTCTCGAGTACATCGGCGACATCCTGCGCGACATCGAAAACGCCATCTCTGCCGCGCGAGGCATTGAGCGCGCCGCCTAGACAAACACAATGGCTGTTGTTGACGGGGCGCCCTTGGGCGTCCCGTTTTCATTCGCTACATCACATCGGGGGTGCTGCAACAGCCGTGACCACGTACCTGAGCGGCCCAGCAGGATTCCAGTCGGTGAACGGGTAGCAGGTAATCAGTGTCAGGACGTCCGAACCCGGATCGAGGGCGATCTTTTGTTTGCGCACGTCGAGCACGTTCTTCTCCACCACCACGTAACCCGTTTCCGAGCCTCCCGGGCGCTCTACATCGATCCTGTCTCCGATACGGATATCCTTGAGAAACGCGAAATGTGTATCGCGGTGCGCCGCGACAACGCTATGCCCGAGACCTCCCGGCAGCGCCGTGCCGTCGACGTGACCGGGTCCGAACGGCAGGGAGCGTCCGTGCGCACCCGAGAGCACGATCAACGACACCTCCTGCCTTGGCGCCGAAATGCGTGCCACGGGTCGCGTATCGGCCCAAGGCCAGGGCCGGGGTGCGGCCCCATGCGCGGGGGCCGCCGCCCAGGCCCTTTCCAGCAGTTCCTGCGCCAGTGCCGCTTTAGCGGGGATATAAAGACCGTATCCTGCCAGCACGAAACCGGCGGCAATCAGGACGATCCCTGTGATTTCACGTTTTCGGTGGGCGGGCAGCTGTTTCATTCGATCTGCACCTTCCTGAATCGGGCCCCCAGTCCCGCCAGGATCAGCACCCCGCCGATGATCAATGCCAGAGGCCCGGCCGCCGCGATCAGAGAAGGTCGACAGAAAGAAATGACGCAGAACATGATGCAATGCTCCTGAAATATGCGGGAGCAGGTATCCAACAGGGCCAATTTGGCGGTATTGGGCGGAAATTGAGAAGATACTGGGGCAATACTTGCCGTTGCCCGGGTCGAGGCGTAAAGTTCCGGCCGTTCAAATCGACCCTGCCACATTTCAATTCGCGGAGTTCACCGATGTCCATCGTCGCGTCTCGTCTGAGCGTCATCAAACCTTCCCCCACAATCGCCGTTACCCAGAAAGCCCGCGATCTTGCCGCTGAGGGCCGCAACATCATTTCACTGGGCGCAGGGGAACCCGACTTCGATACACCGGCACACGTGATCGAGGCAGCGAAGAAGGCGCTGGACGAAGGCATGACCAGATACACTGCCGTCAACGGCGTGCCGGAATTGCTGGATGCGATTATCGCCAAGTTCAAACGCGACAACGACCTGCAGTATACGCGCGACGAAATTCACGTCAGCTGCGGCGGCAAGCCGGTCATCTTCAATGCGATGATGGCGTCCCTCAATCCGGGCGACGAAGTGATTATCCCGGCGCCCTATTGGGTCAGCTACCCGGACGTGGCGGTACTGTTCGAAGGCAAACCGGTGGTCATCGATTGCCCGAAGGAAGCGAATTTCAAACTGACGCCGGAACAGCTGGAAGCGGCAATCACGCCGAAAACCAAGTGGCTGATTTTGAACTCCCCGTCCAACCCGACCGGCAGCGGCTACACCGAGGACGACCTGAAGGCGCTCGCCGAAGTATTGAAGAAGCACGAACAGGTCTGGATTCTGACCGACGACATCTACGAGCATCTCGTTTATGACGGGTTCGAGTTCAAGACCATTGCCCAGGTCGCACCGGAACTGAAATCCCGCACGCTGACGATGAACGGCATGTCAAAAGCCTATTGCATGACGGGCTGGCGTGTCGGTTTCGCGGGCGGCCCGAAGGAACTGATCAAGGCCATGACGATGGTGCAATCGCAATCGATTACGCACACTGCCGCCGTTTCGCAGGCGGCCTCGATCGCAGCGCTCAACGGACCGCACGATTTCATCGAGGAAAACAACCGGATTTTCAAGGATCGCCGGGACCTCGTGGTCAGCATGCTCAACCAGGCACCCGGCCTGAGTTGCGCGACCCCGGAAGGCGCATTCTACGTCTATCCATCATGCGCAGGCGTCATCGGCAAGAAGACGCCGGACGGCAAGGTTATCGAAACCGACGAGGATTTCGTGGTCGAACTGCTGGAGGCAGAGGGTGTCGCCGCCGTGCACGGTGAGGCATTCGGCCTCAGCCCGCATTTCCGGATTTCGTACGCAACATCGACGCAAGCACTTGAAGATGCATGCGAGCGTATTCAGCGTTTCTGCGCATCGCTCACATAACAGGATTTAATACTGCCACCGGCGACGGGCGGCATTCATCCGGCAAGAACAAACCCCCGGCACCCAAGGCGCCGGGGGTTTGCTAATTCACCGATGTCAGCGCGTTGTTACGGCAACTTCTCGACGTTCACGCCAACGGTGATCGCGCCGATCGGCTTACCGCCGTCCGAGATCGCGGCACTAATCTGCGACTGGAAGGCCTGCGAGCTGTCGTCGAACTCAACCTCGTCGACAAAAACGGCATCGGGGCCGACCGAGTAGGTTTTCTGCCATTTCGCTTCGTCGCCCTGCATGTAGTCGGACGTCGCATCGCTCTGGCCGACGTTCATCCCCTTGTTGTCCATCACGAACATCTCAGAGATGACACCACCGGAAGCGTCCTTTTTACCTTTAAGGAAGTTCGAAAGGGCATTGCCGAGAACGCCATTCATCATGTCGCCGCCACCGGCCTTTTTCTCTGCGCGCCACTTCTTGTCCGCAGCATCGATATCGGCGTCGGACATGCCGGCATGCTTTTCGTTCTGCGCTTTGATGGCACTGACCACGGCGGGGTCGTTCAACCACGGTTTGACGCTGGTCTCGAAGAACTTCTTGATCTGCGGCTCGAATTCATTGGCAGCCTGCGCTTGGGTACCGGACACGGCAACGACAGCCACGGCAGCTAACATCATCAAAACTTTTTTCACGGCGTTCCTCCTTCAGAACTTTGACGGTTTCTCGTGTCGATCATTTGCAGCCCGTTTAATTCGGTTCATTTAATGAGCTGATCTTACGTGATTCTCAGTAAATTGGTCTGTTTCAGTGGCCACATAATGTTAATCATTTAACTTCCGATTTACCTACGCGGCTATTAGTAGAAACCGAAAAGCAGCGGTATACTCGGTGTTAATTCGAAAACCGTGTCTCAAACCCGATCATCGATCAAATTAAATCTGGTCGACGATCGGACCTAATACGGGTCAGCCCTTATAGCGCGAGGCACTCGAAAAAGGTTAATAATGGTCGATCAATTAGACCAATACCGCGCTATCAGCAGGTTCGGAGGGGAAACAGCTAATGAAGATCAGCACACGGATCATCGCCGCGTTCGTCGCCGTTCTGACACTCATGGCCGTCGTCGGGATCGCCGGCTGGATCAGCCTCAACAAGTACAGCAGCGCCGTACATGAAGCGAACGCCATCGATGAAGTCGTCGGCGCCGTAAGGGATACACGCGAGTTCCTGTTGAAGGGTGTTGTCGATGACGATATTGCGCATTTCGAAAATGCCCTGGCCGCGGTGAATACCTCTCTCGAGGTCGGCCAGCGGATAGATCTACAACCTGACGTGATCGACGGGATCAACGCCCTGAAGACGGCGTTGTCGACATACACGGACCTCCACCAACAGAATGCCGCCCGGCTTGGTGAGATGACGGTCCTGACGGACGACATCAGCAAGATCGCGTCGAGCATTCGCGATTCACAGGTCGAGAACTATGCCCGGATCGCCGCAGCTGCTTCCGAAGCGGAGGCCGAGCGTAGCGCCCGGCAGACGACGCAGGCATTCGGCGACAATCTGGTCAAAGCCACCTTGCGCGCACGCCAGGCCGAAGCCCTCTACCAACTCACCCGCGATGAATCGCACGAAAAGGCGGCGAACGAGCACATCAAGTCCATGTTCCTGACCGCGCTTCGGTTCCGCAAGGCCGCCGCGGGCACGGAGGAAGCGGACGCTGTCGGAGAGGTCGCGAAAGCCGTCAACGCATACCGGGTGGCGTTCGGCGAACTTGCATCGGCGATCAAGGAAAACCAGTCCACCTTTGCGGCAGCACAGACGCTGGAAGAAGCTTCGGAAAGCATCAACACGATCACAGGCGGAATCGGCGAGCGGCAACAAACCGCTCTCGAAGAAGCAACAGCAAGATCGCATGAACTCGCCGATCAGGCCGCACAGGCGGTGGCTGCCCAGGACGGCGCCGGTCAGCTCGTAACGCTGGTCCAGACACTTCGCCTGAACGAGGCCGTTTTCCGGGACGAATTCGCATCCGAGAAGAGCGAAAAGGCGATGGGCGATATTCTCAGAGATTTCTTTACCGTTTCGCTTAAGCTGAAGAAAGCCGTCGCCGGGACACCGGGCGAAGCATCCGTGAATCAGATCGCCACGAAAACGGTCGGGTACAGAAAATTCCTGGCAGAAGTTGCAAACGCTCTCAAAGAACAAAGCGCCGCTGACGCGACCATGTCGAAGGAAGCAAACACGGTCGTGGAGTCGCTGAACGGTCTTCGCGAGCAGAGCCTGGAAGCGGCGCGGCAGGGACAATCGGTCAGCGTGCAGACGATTATCTGGGTATCCATTCTTGCGACAATCGTCGGCGGCTTCCTCGCCTACTATATCAGCCGCTCGATCAGCGTACCGCTCAACGCCATGACCGGCGCGATGCAGCGCCTTGCTGAGAACGACCTCGGTGTGGATGTACCGGGAATCGGCCGTAAGGACGAGCTGGGTGACATGGCCGATACGCTGGAGATATTCCGGCAGAATGCTCTCGAGGTTGAGAAGTTGCGCACCGAACAGGATGAGCTCAAGAAAGTACAGGAACGTGAGGCCGAGCAACGGCGGGTGCAACAAGCACAGGAGAAAGAGCGCGCAGAAGAGCAGGCCCGCGCGGAACGGCGCGAAGCGATGAATACCCTCGCCGACACATTCGAGAGCACCGTCAAAGGCGTTGTGGGCTCGATCACCGAAGCCGCTGAAATTCTTCAACAGACATCGCAGCAGTTGACCGGTACGGCGGAACAAACGCTGTCACAGGCAACGACTGTGGCCGCCGCTGCCGAAGAGGCGTCGGTCAATGTTCAAACCGTGTCTTCGGCGGTTGAGGAACTGAATGCATCGATTCAGGAAATCGGCAGCAATGCGTCCAACTCCACGTCCACCGTGGCGGAAGGCGTGAAGCGATCCGATCAAACCAATACGCTCATCAAGGGTCTTGCCGAATCCGTCGCCAAGATCGGCGAGATCGTGCAGTTGATTGACGACATCGCCGAGCAAACCAACATGCTGGCCCTAAACGCCACGATCGAGTCTGCGCGGGCCGGCGAGGCGGGCAAGGGCTTCTCCGTCGTCGCCAATGAAGTCAAGGAACTCGCGGGCCAGACGACGAAGGCAACCGAGGAAATCGCTGCGCAGGTCAACAGGGTTCAGACCGACACCAGCGAAGTCGTGCGGTCGATTCAGGAGATCTCGGAGACAATCGAAGTCATCAACAAGACGGCCAGCTCGATTGCTGCCGCCGTCGAGCAGCAGTCCGCCGCAACGCGTGAAATTTCACGCAACACGCAGGAAGTCTCGAACGGCACCCAGGACGTATCGTCGAATATTCAGGGTGTCACGCAATCCGTCGGCGTTACCACCGAGGCCGCAACGAAGGTCGGCGAGGCTGCCAGCAGGGTGTCCCTGCAAGCCAAGGAACTGAACGAGCAGGTCGAACAGTTCATTGCGCAAATCCGCGCGGATGCCGGGTAGAGACCGAAGATCGGGCGTGGCGGCGGAAAATCAGGCCGCCAGCCCTTTCTGCATGATCGCCGTCATCCGTTTGATGAAATCCTGCGGATCGATGACCGGTTCGCCCTCGACGATGCGTGCCTGATCCAGCAGAAGAAACGCTGCGTCATCCAGCGCATTGTCGCTCGCATTCTTCTCGGCGATTCCTGCCAGATGCTTGATCAGCGCATGCCCGGGGTTGATTTCCAGCACGCGCGGTGACGCGGCATCGATCTGGTTGTGAGCCTTCAACAGGCGCTCCAGATGCATATCCATATCGCCCTCGTCGGCAACCAGACATACCGGGCTATCGGTCAGTCGGGTCGATGACCGCACGTCCTTGATCCTGTCGCCAAGCGCCAGCTTGAACGCCGCCGTCAGTGCGTCGATACCTGGAACCGCATCTTCTTTTTCATCATCCGAAGCTTTCTTGTCGGCATCACCGGTATCCTTGACCGTTGAGAGATCAATCCCGCCGCGGGTCGCGGATTTGAAGGATTTTTCCTCGAACTGGCCAACCGCCGGCATCCAGAACTCGTCGACCGGGTCGGTCATGAACAGGACTTCTATCCCCTTGGCCCGGAACCCTTCGAGTTGCGGGCTCCGCGCCGCTTGCTCGGCATCGTCGGCGGAGATGTAGTAGATCGCATCCTGACCTTCCTTCATCCGCTCCACGTAATCCTTGAGTGACGTCCAGTCGTCTCCCGCCGATGACTTGAAACGCGTCAGTTCCAGTAACCGGTCGCGATTGTCGAAATCCTCGTGAATGCCCTCTTTCAACACCATGCCGAAGGCTTCCCAAAATTCGGCATATTCCTCGGGTTTCGTCTCGGCTTTTTTCTTGAGTTCGCCGAGGATCCGCTTCACCAGCGCTTTGCGGATCTTCGCGACGGCGGGGTTGTGCTGCAGCATCTCGCGGCTGACGTTGAGATCGATGTCCTCGCTATCGACAACCCCCTTCACGAAACGAAGGTATCCCGGAATCAACGCATCGCAGTCATCGGTAATAAACACCCGGTTCACATAAAGCTTCAGGTGTCCCTTGCGCTCGGGATGGAACAGATCGAACGGACGGCTGGTCGGGATGAACAGCAGGTTGGTATAGCTGATGACCCCTTCCGCCTTGTTATGCAGCGTCATCCAAGGCTGATCGAAAGCCATACCGACGTGATGGTAGAACTCGCTGTACTGTTCGTCCGTGATGTCTTTCTTGTTACGTGTCCACAGTGCTGATGCGCTGTTGAGCGTCTTGTCTTCCTCGCCTTCCTTCGATGCCTTCAGCACCACCGGTTGTGCGATATGATCCGAGTACGTCTTGACAATATTCTCCACGCGGGCGCCTTCGAGGAACTCCTTCGCTTCCTTCTTGATGTGTACGATGACGTCAGAGCCGTGCCCATCGCGTTCCGCCTCTTCGATTTCGAACGCACCATGACCGTCCGACGTCCATCGCCAGGCACTGTCTTCACCCGCTTTCCGGCTTACCACCTCGACCTTGTCGGCCACCATAAACGAGGAATAGAAACCCACGCCGAATTGCCCGATCAGCGCCATCTTGGCATCTTCGCCGCCGGCCTGAGCTTCTTTCAGACCCTCCACGAACGCCTGCGTGCCCGATTTGGCGATCGTGCCAAGCGAGTCGATCAGGTCGTCCTTGCTCATGCCGATACCATTGTCGGAAACGGTCAGTGTTTTCGCCTTGGGGTCGATGCTGATGCCGATTTCAAAGACACCGGATCCCTTTACCAGGTCAGGCTCCGTCAAAGTCCGGTAGCGCAACTTGTCGCAGGCATCCGATGCGTTGGATATCAGTTCACGCAGGAACACCTCTTTGTGGCTGTAAAGGGAATGGGCCACGATATCGAGAATTTTCCCGACTTCGGCCTGAAATGAATACGTTTCTTTGCTCATCGTCTTTTTCCATTCGGAACGAAACTGTTTCCAGGGTGAGTGGCAAAGCACCCACCGAATACCCATGCCCGATATGTGGAGAATTCAGGCTTTTCGCAACCCCCGAATGAGGGAAAACCGCAGCTTATGCCTCGTCCGCTGCAGACGGCGCGCCGACGTCGCGGACGGCCTGCAATATCTTGTCGATATCCACCGGCTTGGCGTACCCCGCGTCGGCGCCGATCTTGATCGCGGCGCGCACGACATCATCTGCCTGCATATTTCCCATACCTGCGGAGACAGCAATAATATGCGTCTTGGTGTTTTTTGAGCGTATCTGCTGGATTGCCTCTATCCCGCCCATCCCCGGCATGAAGATATCCATGATCACGACCCGGAAATCACCCTCTTCCGCGGCCGATACCACGTGCTCGGCACGCATCGCTTCGACGACCTCGTACCCGGCCTGGCGCAGTGGCCGGGCCACGGCGAGCAATGAAAAATGGTCATCATCGACGACAAGTACACGCATGCCGCTCGTTCCCCCATGAGCGCAGACATCTTAACGCCAAGGTTGTGCACTTCAAATATCCACCACCAACCTGACAACAAACATACAGGCTTGAAATCCATCACGCATCGCGCCAGTGTCGATACATGGCTGCGGCTTTCGATGAACCAGGCCGGATCAGCGCCGTCCTTGGCCCGACAAATACCGGGAAAACCCATTACGCGATGGAACGCATGCTGGGCCACGCGTCCGGCATGATCGGTTTTCCCCTCCGTCTGCTGGCGCGGGAGAACTACGACCGGGCCGTCTCCATCAAGGGCAAAGACCAGATCGCGCTGATTACGGGCGAGGAAAAGATCCTTCCCAAGGACGCACGCTGGTTCATGTGCACGGTAGAATCCATGCCGCTTGACCGTGAAGTCGCGTTCGTCGGCATAGACGAGATCCAGATGTGTGCCGATCCGGACCGCGGGCACATCTTTACAGACCGGTTACTGCATGCGCGCGGTCGCGCCGAAACCATGTTCATGGGTGCCGAAACCATCAGGCCGCTCATCAGGCGGCTCGTTCCGGACGCCGAGATCGTGACTCGGCCCCGGTTCTCGGTCCTGACCCATGTCGGTCCGGCAAAGCTCAACAGGCTGCCCGCGCGTTCGGCGATTGTCTCGTTCACGGCGTCCAACGTTTACGCCATCGCCGAACTGATCCGGCGCCAGCGCGGCGGCGCAGCCGTGGTCTTGGGGGCACTCAGCCCCAGAACCCGCAACGCGCAGGTCGCCATGTACCAGTCGGGCGAGGTCGATTACCTGGTGGCGACGGATGCCATCGGCATGGGGCTGAACATGGATGTCGACCATGTCGCATTTGCCGCGCTCAAGAAATTCGATGGCCGCAAGGTACGCCACCTGACTGCCCCTGAGCTGTCCCAGGCCGCCGGTCGCGCCGGACGGCACATGAACGACGGCACGTTCGGCACGACGGCGGAAGCGGGCATACTCTCCGATGACATCGCGGAGCGAATCGAGGAGCACCGTTTCGATCCACTCGAGCATATCTACTGGCGAAACACGGATTTGGACACGTCGTCACTCGCGGCGCTCAGAAGCAGTCTCAATCAGCGACCGACGGTCCCGGGCCTGACCCGCACGCGGCGGGCAGATGACGAGTTGATCTTCGACCGCCTGCGCAAGGAGCCTGATGTTGTAGCGGCGGCCAAAGGCAGGAAGCGCGTGCAGTTGTTGTGGGATGTCTGCCAGATTCCCGATTTCCGGGGCGTCATGAGCGATGCGCATGCCAATCTCGCGATGTCGATCTATCGCCACCTGACGTCAGGAGCGGAGCGGCTTGCACCCGACTGGATTGCCGGGAACGTCAAACGGCTGGAGCGTACCGACGGTGACATCGACACCCTGATCGGCCGGATCGCCGGCATCCGGACATGGACATATGTGTCGTTCCGCAGCGACTGGGTGCTGGACGCCGGGCATTGGCAGGAACGCACCCGTGCCATCGAGGATCGGCTTTCGGACGCGCTCCACGAGCGCCTGACACACCGCTTCGTCGATAGAAAAACCTCGGTCCTGATCGCCAAGTTGAAAGACAATCCGGATTTGACCGCCGCGGTACGCACTAACGGCGAAGTCCTGATCGAGGGCGAGCCGATCGGCAGGCTGCATGGATTGCGATTCTATTTCGATCAGCTCGTCGAAGGTGACGCCGGACGTGCGGTCGCGAACGCCGCGCATCGGGCGGTGCGAGGCGAAATTGCCCGGAAGGCCAGAACGATTGCGGAGTCGGCGGACGATGCCTTTGCAATGGAAACCCCGGACGACGATCGCCTACCCCGGATCATGTGGGGGCAGGTGGAAATCGCGCGTCTGGTGCCGGGGAAATCCGCATTGCGGCCCGATGTGCACGCGATCGCAGGCGACCTGCTCGACCCGCACGAGCGCGCCGCCGTCGAACGCCGGGTCGGAACCTGGCTCAATGCGCAGATCGACCGGGTGTTCGCGGGATTGTTCGAGCTTCAGACAAATGATCTCAAAGGCGCGGCACGTGGCCTCGGTTTTCAACTGCTTGAGGGTCTCGGTTCCTTGCGGCGGGGCGACGCCTCGCAGCAGATCGATGCCCTCGATAAAAATGACCGACGGCAACTCCGCGACCGCGGGGTCAGGATTGGCCGCGACATGGCGTACATGCCGGCCCTCCTGAAACCGGAGGCTTTGCGCTGGCGGGCATTGCTGTGGGCGCTTGCCGGTGGCCATCCCGTCATTCCGCCTCTGCCCGCCCCCGGCCGCGTATCCGTCCCGATAACCAAAGGACACGACCTCGCGTTTCTGGAGGCGTGTGGCTATCGACCGCTGGGCCCCCTTGCCGTCCGGATCGACATGGCGGAACGCCTGACGTCCAAGGCCTGGCTTGCCGCGAGGAAGGGTCCCTTCGTGCCGGCGCCTGACCTGTTGTCGATGATCGGCGCCAATACTGCGGATTTCCCGGGCGTCATGCGCGCCATCGGGTTCAAGCGTATTCAGCGCAAGACGGAAGACGGCAAACAGGAGGATCGTTACCGGCCGATGCGCCCGGACGAAGGAAAGCGCGGAACTGCAAAACGCAGAAAGCGCCCGCCAAAACCGGCCCCAGCCGTCGATCCGCACTCGCCGTTCGCCAAGCTCAAAGACCTTTCGATCGGGGGTTGATATTGACTGAAGGGACAATCCGCATCGACAAGTGGTTGTGGCACGCCCGGTTCTTCAAGACCCGCACACTGGCACAGGGGTTCGTTACCGGCGGCAACGTCCGGGTCAACAAATTGCGGGTTGAGAAGACCAACTTCAGCGTCAAACCTGGCGACGTCCTGACATTCGTCCGCGGCCCACAGGTGCGCATCATCGAAATCGCCGCACTGGCGGAACGGCGGGGACCGGCCAAAGAAGCACAGATGCTGTACAACGACCTCTCGCCACCCGCGCCCAAAAAGGACGACCCCGACAGGCCCGCCCCAGTGGCTGAACGCGACCGCGGCGCAGGCCGGCCGACCAAGCGCGAAAGGCGCGAGACCGACCGGCTGCGAGGTGAGTAGTCGAAACCGGTTTATGCCGCCAGGTGTGTCCAGCGGGTCTGCGTCATCTCGAACCTGAGGAACCCCGGCACCCCGCGGAAATGATTTTCCGCCTGCATGAATCCGGCACGTTCCAGAACCTTTACGGAGCGTACATTGTGGTTCATCGCGATCGCCTGTACGCGATCGAGATCCTGGTTCTCGAACGCGTCGCCGAGCACGGCCCGTACAGCTTCTATGCTGTAACCGAGGTTCCAGTGCTCCTTGCGAATGGTGTAGCGGAGTGTGTATCCGCCCGCATCCTCGCGATACCAGAGACCGCATTCACCGACATCCAGGTCGCCTTCCGTACGGCGCATGTTCAGCATACCGAAACCATCCTTGGCGAATGCTGCGCGATAGCCGTCAAACAGGTCACGCGCCTGCAGCCTGTTCATCACCTTGGCATGGGTGTTGGCCTTCAGAAGTGGATCCGAATGCATCTTGGCGAATGCATCGAAATCCGCCTCGGTGTAGGGCCGGAGCGTCAGTCGCTCCGTCGTTATCAAAGTCATTTGTCTAGTCCTGCAACTTTGCCCGGGACATTTCCCAGGCGGGCCGTTCGATGTCGAAGCGCAATAGGCCACGTCGGCCCATATGCGCAGTTTCGGTCACGCGACCGCCCAATCGTCGCAGGATGGCGACCGCACCTTTGTTCCGGGCCTGCGTCACGGCCCAGAACGAAGGCACGCCGGTTTCGCTGAACAGCCACGCTGTCACAGCGTCGTTCATTTCCATGCCGAGTCCACGTCCCCAGAACTCCGGATGCATCAGGAAGCGCATGGAAACGCCGGGTTTGTCCTGGCGGTGCCAGAACCCGCATTCACCGACGAAAGCATCGTCACTGCGTTGCCGAACGGCAAATATGCCAAAGCCATGATCTCGCCACCCGAAAAGGTACAGGCGAAACGTGTCCGCCGCCTCATCTGGCGGCAAGGGTCTGGAATCCTTCATGAAATCCATGACGACCGGATCCGCATGCAACGCGGCCATACGCGTGGCATCGTCTGCCGCGTACGGCTTCAGGATCAGGCTATCGGTCACGATCTCAATCATCATCAACCCCAAAACAAAAAACGCGGCGCCGAAGCGCCGCGTTTCAGAATTCTCCCGGTTGAACGGGTCAGGCCGACGCGGCGGCGGCCACCATCGCTTCGGCGATACGTCGTTCGCCTTCGGCCTTGTCCTTGCCGTCTTCGCCAGCTTCCGACACGGCTTTCTCGGCCGCGCTCAGCCGCTCGCGGGCTTCACCGGCATCGATGTCGGCCACCATCACGGCTTCCTCGGCAAGCACGGTGCAGCGCTCCGGTGAAACCTCACAGAAACCGCCGGCGACGAAAATCTCTTCCGTCACCTTGCCGCTTTCCATCACCTTGATGACGCCCGGACGGACCGTGCAGATCAGCGGCGAGTGGTTCGGCAGGACACCGACGTCACCCTCGGCACCCGGCACAATAACCATCTCCACCGGCTCCGATTTCAGGAGCCGGGCCGGCGAGACCAGTTCAAATTCGACCGTTTCGGCCATTTACGTCTCCTTCGGCGTGCTTACGCAGCTTCAGCCGCAAGCTTCTTGGCTTTTTCAATGGCTTCGTCGATGGTCCCGACCATGTAGAATGCCGCTTCCGGCAGGTGGTCGTATTCACCTTCAACGATACCCTTGAAACCCTTGATCGTTTCTTCGAGCGGCACCAGCACGCCCGGCGTGCCCGTGAACACTTCGGCCACGTGGAACGGCTGCGACATGAAGCGCTGGATCTTACGTGCGCGTGCAACGGTCAGCTTATCTTCTTCCGACAGTTCATCCATACCCAGAATGGCGATGATGTCCTGCAGGTTCTTGTAGGACTGCAGCGTCTGCTGAACCCGGGTCGCGACCGAATAGTGCTCTTCGCCGATGACTCGCGGATCGAGAATACGCGAGTTACTGTCGAGCGGGTCAACCGCCGGGTAAATGCCGAGTTCGGCAATCTGACGGCTGAGAACCGTGGTCGCATCGAGGTGCGCGAACGAGGTTGCAGGCGCCGGGTCGGTCAAGTCATCGGCCGGCACGTAAATGGCCTGCACCGAGGTAATCGAGCCCTTGTTGGTCGAGGTAATACGCTCCTGCATGTTACCCATGTCGGTCGCGAGCGTCGGCTGATAACCAACCGCCGACGGGATACGGCCGAGAAGGGCCGACACTTCGGAACCGGCCTGCGTAAAGCGGAAGATGTTATCGACGAAGAACAGCACGTCCTGGCCTTCTTCATCGCGGAAGTATTCGGCCTGCGTCAGACCGGTCAGCGCGACACGGGCACGGGCACCGGGCGGCTCGTTCATCTGACCGTACACCAGAGCGGCCTTGGAGCCGTCCCCTTCGAGGTCGATAACGCCGGATTCGATCATTTCGTGGTAAAGGTCGTTCCCTTCACGGGTCCGCTCACCGACACCGGCGAAGACCGAGTAACCACCGTGCCCCTTGGCGACGTTGTTGATCAGTTCCATGATCAGAACCGTCTTGCCGACGCCGGCACCGCCGAACAGGCCAATCTTACCACCCTTGGCGTAAGGCGCGATCAAGTCGACGACCTTAATACCGGTGGTCAGAATTTCCGTTTCCGTCGACTGGTCGACGAACGCCGGCGCGGATGCGTGGATCGGTGCGCGTTTCTTGGTTTTCACTTCACCGCGCTCGTCGATCGGCTCGCCGATGACGTTGATGATACGGCCAAGGCACTCCGGGCCGACCGGGATCGAGATGGCTTCGCCCGTATCGACGGCTTCGAGACCGCGCTCGAGACCTTCCGTGGAGTCCATGGCGATGGTACGAACCATGCTCTCACCGAGGTGCTGTGCAACCTCAAGCACCAGGAGCTTGTCCTGATTTTTCACGTGCAGCGCGTTGAGAATTGCCGGCAGTTCGCTTTCGAACTGCACGTCCACAACCGCGCCCATGACTTGGGTAATTTTACCGACGTTGTTTGCCATCGTTTGCTCCGTTGCCTTTCGGCCTCTGGTTATCAGAGCGCTTCCGCGCCCGAGATGATTTCAATCAGTTCCTTGGTAATGACGGCCTGACGGGTCCGGTTATAGGTCATTGTCAGGTTGTCGATCATATCGCCCGCATTCCGCGTCGCGTTGTCCATGGCGGTCATCCGTGCGCCATGCTCCGACGCCGAGCTCTCAAGAAGTGCCTGGAAAATCTGCGTCGCGATGTTGCGCGGCAGCAGGTCCTCGAGAATTTCCTCTTCGTCGGGCTCGAAGATAAAGACCGCGCGCGCGCCGCCCGTCTCCTTAACGTCTTCGGCTGCGTCTTCGCCCTCGTCGACGGCGAACGGAATAAGCTGGTGCGGCGTCACAACCTGGCTGATCGCGGACTGGAACTTGTTGTAGATTACGGTGCAGACATCGAACTCGTCCGCCTCGAAGAGATCCGTCACCTTTTCAGCGATCTCGACCGCTTCGTGGAACTCGACGCCACGGCGACCGACATCCATGAAGCTGGCAACGATCTTGTCGCCGAATTCGCGCCGCAGCAGATCTCGCGACTTGCGGCCCACCGTGACGATCTTGAACTCGGTACCGTTGCTCGCGCATTCACGCAGCCGACGCCGCGTTTCACGCACGATCGAGCCGTTGAAACCGCCGCACAATCCACGGTCGGAAGCACAGACGACGTAGAGCTGACGATTGCCGCCGGTGCCGGCGAGCATCTTCGGCGCGCCTTCCGTATCGCCGACACTTTTTGCGATCGAGGTGAGCATGCGGTTCATACGCTCGGCGTAGGGACGCGCCTGTTCGGCACCTTCCTGCGCACGGCGCAGCTTTGCCGCTGCAACCATCTTCATCGCGCTCGTGATCTTCTGCGTCTTCTTGACGCTCGAGATCCGGCCTTTCAGGTCCTTCAGATTAGCCATGTGGCGTCTACCCGGTCCTTACCTGCGAGTTACGAAAAGTTCTTCGAGAACTCGTCGAGCATCTTGGTCAGCTTTTCCTTGGTCTCGTCGGAAAGCGCACCTTCTTCACGGATCGTCTTGAGCAGATCCGCACCCTTATCGCGAACTTCGTCAAGCCAGCGCTTCTCGAAGTCGGTCACCTGGTTCAGCTGAATGCCGTCGAGGTAGCCTTCCACACCGGCGAAGATGGCAACGACCTGTTCCTCAACCGGCAACGGCTGATATTGCGGCTGCTTGAGCAACTCGGTCAGGCGCGAACCACGTGCCAGGAGCTTCTGCGTCGACGCATCCAGATCGGACGCGAACTGCGCGAAGGCTTCCATTTCGCGGTATTGGGCGAGTTCAAGCTTGATCGAACCGGCAACCTGCTTCATGGCCTTGATCTGCGCGGCGGAACCGACACGCGACACCGACAAACCGACGTTCACGGCCGGGCGGATGCCTTTGAAGAAGAGGTCGGTTTCGAGGAAGATCTGACCGTCCGTGATCGAGATGACGTTCGTCGGAATGTATGCCGACACGTCACCGGCCTGGGTTTCAATGACCGGAAGTGCGGTCAGCGAGCCGTTACCTGCGGCGTCGCCCATTTTCGCCGCGCGTTCGAGAAGACGCGAGTGAAGGTAGAAGACGTCACCCGGATAGGCTTCA
This sequence comes from Rhodospirillales bacterium, assembly GCA_965262415.1. Classification (GTDB taxonomy): domain Bacteria; phylum Pseudomonadota; class Alphaproteobacteria; order Rhodospirillales; family Casp-alpha2; genus UBA4479. The sequence continues at coordinate 2,320,459 of OZ253533.1, forward strand.
CGCCCCGGCGGACGGCGAAGCAGCAGCGACATCTGACGATACGCGACGGCCTGCTTCGAAAGATCATCGTAGAAGATAACGGCGTGCATGCCGTTGTCGCGGAAGTATTCGCCCATGGCGCAACCGGCGTACGGTGCCAGGAACTGCAGCGGCGCCGGGTCGGACGCGGTAGCAGCAACGACGACCGAGTATTCAAGGGCGCCGTAGTCTTCCAGCGTCTTGACCAACTGCGCAACGGTGGAGCGCTTCTGGCCGACGGCGACGTAGATACAGTAGAGCTTCTTGGACTCGTCGTCGGTCGCGTCGTTGACCGACTTCTGGTTGAGGATCGTGTCGATGATGACAGCCGTCTTACCGGTCTGACGGTCACCGATGATCAGCTCGCGCTGGCCACGACCGACCGGGATCAGCGAGTCGATGGCCTTGAGGCCGGTCTGCATCGGCTCGTGCACCGATTTACGCGGGATAATGCCGGGCGCCTTGACTTCGACCAGCGCGCGTTCGGTCGCGTCGATCTCGCCTTTGCCATCAATCGGGTTGCCGAGGGCGTCAACGACGCGGCCCAACAGGCCCTTGCCGACCGGAACGTCGACGATGTCGCCGGTCCGCTTGACGGTGTCGCCTTCTTTAATCGTGCGGTCGTCGCCGAAAATAACGATACCGACGTTGTCGGTTTCGAGGTTCAGGGCCATCCCCTTGATGCCGCCCGGGAACTCGACGAGCTCACCGGCCTGCACCTTGTCCAGACCATAGACGCGGGCGATACCATCACCGACGGTCAGAACCTGACCGACTTCGGCGACTTCGGCTTCGTTCCCGAAGTCCTTGATCTGTTTCTTGAGGATATTGGAAATTTCTGCGGCTTTGATTTCCATCAGCCAATCCCTTTCATGGCGAGGCGCATTTTCTGCAGTTTGGTTTTCAGTGAATTGTCGATCATCCGCGATCCGACCCGGACGACCAGACCGCCCAGCAGCGTTTCATCAACGCGTTGCTCGACCTGGACCTTGGAGCCGATCGCTTCTTTCAGCGCATTCTCGATAGAGGCGACCTGCTTGTCGCTCAGCGCCTTGGCGGAAACCACCTCGGCACTCACTTCGCCCCGGCTCGTGGCGAGCAGGGTCTGATACGCCTTGATCATGCCGGCGAGCGCGAAAAGGCGGCGGTTCTCCGCCACGACGCCGACAAAATTCTTTGTGAGAGTTGAAAAGCCGGCCGCATCCGAAATGGCGTCCATGGCTTTGATCTGATCGTCGCGCGATATGACCGGCGACTTGATGAGACGGGAGAGATCTTCGCTATCGTCGATCATCGCCCCCAATTGCTGGAGGTCACCGGCGACCTCGTCGAGTTGCTTGTCGTACTCGGCTAACTCAAAGAGTGCCGTGGCATACCGACCTGCCAACCCGGTCGCGCCCGAACTATCCGCTGCCACCTGGGAAATCCCTCTCGTTAGACCTTACGGCCAGTTGTTTTAGTGCTTCTGACGCGCCGTGAGCCCGGCTTTCACCAATCTAACGACACCCCCCGTCCCGCAAGGACACCCCTGCGAAAGCGGGGAACAGGTATCATACTGGTTACGGGTGTGCAACCCGGCTTGAGGCGGTTTTTTGCAATGCAAAACAGCCAATGCAATCAATTATTTATCGCATGAATTCCACAACCGATCCGGAATTTTCACGCCCCGGATCAAAAAAGCTGCCGATCCCCCTCAAAAGAACGACACCGGATCGACATCAACCTGCACCCGGACCTTCTTCGCGATGGGTGCGCGCGCGATCCATTCACGCACCACACCTTGCGGGTTTACGGTTCTTGGTGCGCTCAACAACAATCGCCGGCGATGGCGGCCGCGCAGCAGCGACAGCGGTGCCGGCGCTGGGCCCAGCACCCGAATTTCCCTGTCGCGAGGCGCCGTCCTCGCCAGCCCGGCGGCGGCGCTGTCAACCGCCGCCTCGTCACGGCCAGACACGATAAGCGCCACCAGTCTGCCGAAAGGCGGCATATGCGCAGCTTCGCGGGCGGCGCTTTCGGCATCGATGAAAGTGTCACGGTCACCGGCGACGAGTGCTTTCATGACGTTGTGGTCCGGCATGTAGCTCTGAAGGAAGACCCGGCCCGGCCGTTCGCCTCGACCCGCACGGCCCGCCACTTGGTACAGAAGCTGGAACGTTTTCTCGGCAGCCCGGAACTCGCCGCCCGACAAGCCGAGATCCGCATCGACCACACCGACCAGGGTCAGGCCGGGAAAGTGATAGCCTTTGGCCACGATCTGCGTTCCAATGATCAGGTCGATTTCCTTTTCCTCGATCATCCGGACGAGTTCGGCTGCCTGTTTCGGGCCGTGCACCATATCGCTCGCAGCGATCACGGTGCGGGCTTCGGGGAACAGGAGCTGAATTTCCTCCGCCAACCGTTCGACGCCGGGACCGCACGGCACCATCGATTCGGTATCCTCGCAATTTGGGCAATGTTCCGGCGGCTTGGTCTGGAAACCGCAGTGATGACACTGCAGCCGCCCGACCAACCGATGCTCGACAAGCCATGCCGTGCAACGTGGACACTGCAGCCTATGACCACACGTCCGGCAGAGCGTCAGCGGTGCATAGCCGCGGCGGTTGAGAAAAAGCATTGCCTGGTCGCCGGCCTCGAAGGTTTCGGCAAGAGCCTCTGCCAGCATCGGCGACAGCCAGCGTCCGCGTGCCGGGCCATCCTTGCGCATATCGATGACCTCGACATCGGCGAGATCGGCGCCGCCATGCCGCGACGGCAAGGTGACCTCGCGGTATCGACCGCGCCGCACATTGGTGACGCTTTCCAGTGACGGCGTCGCGGACACGAGCACAGCCGGAATGCCCTCGAGTTGCGCACGAACCACGGCCATATCCCGGGCGTGATAAACGACACCGTCTTCCTGCTTGAACGAGCCATCGTGTTCTTCGTCAACGACGATCAGACCCAATTCGTGAAACGGCAGAAAAAGCGCGGACCGTGCGCCGACGACGACGCGAACCTTTCCTTCGGCAACGGCGCGCCAGGTATCGCGGCGCCGGGCACCGGTCAATTCCGAATGCCACATGGCGGGCTCGGTGCCGAACCGGTCTTTAAACCTTGCCAGCCACTGCGCGCCCAATGCGATTTCCGGGAGCATGACCAAAACCTGCCTGCCGTCTGCCAGCGCTTTCGCAACGGCTTCGAAATAAACCTCCGTCTTGCCCGACCCCGGCACGCCGTCGATCAGTGTCACCGCGAATCCCTTGCCGACGCCGGTGCAGAGATCCTTCGCGGCGGCCGCCTGAATGTCGGAAAGCGCGACACCATCGCGCGCCGGGTCCGGTGCCGGCCAATCCGAATCCGGCTGCACTTTGACGGTCGAGAGCACGCCGGCATCGGAGAGCCCTTTCACGACCGACGTGCCGCAGCCGGCTTCGCGCGCGATATCGGCCGCCTGCAGCGGCGGATTTTCCCTGAGGAACGCAATCACGCGGTCGCGGGCCTTGGTGCTCCGGAACTCCGGCGGATCGGCTGCCAACATGTAGGCGGTTTGCGGCTTCGGGGGATCGAGTGCCTCTGGAACGCTCAATGACATGCGCAGCACCGCGCCCTGCGGGTAAAGCGTGTAACGCGAGATCCAGTCGGTCAGCTTAACGAGAGATGAGGGCAATGGCGGCACGTCGCGGCGGCCATAAATCTCGCGAAGTTTGCCAGCGTCCACTTCGCCCGTCGCATCACCCCAAACGACACCCGTCGCGCGGCGGTTGCCGAGCGGCACGTCGACGACATCGCCCACCACATAGTCGCCCTCCGCACCGACCAGATAGTCATAGGGGCCGGCCAGCGGCAGTGGCAGCAGTACGGCGACCCGATCGCCTGGCCGAAAACGGGCTTGCTCTTCTGTCGCGTTAACCTGTGTGAAACGTTCATCGTGCATTTCTTATTTATTAAGCCGAAAGCCGCTATAATGAAACGATTCGCATGCAAACAGCTTTCACTGGGAGAAGGCTATGAGTGGAGAAATCTCCGACGCCCTGGATACGGATGAGCACGACGCCGTTGCACTGAGTGCTGACGACGTTGCCGTGTTCCTGATGCGCAACCCGACGTTTTTCACCGACCACCCCGACGTTCTGGACTACGTCGAGTTGCCCGACCGCTTTACCGCGGGCGGCGTGGTCGATTTTCAGCGCTACCAGTTGCAGCGCCGCGATAGCGAGATCGACGAACTGCGTACCTGTGCTCAGGATGTTATTGAAACCAGCCGATCGAACATGTCGATCCAGACGAGGACCCACGCGTCGATCCTGGCGATGCTGCATGCAACGACCCTGGAACAGCTTTACCGGATCATTTCCGATGACCTGCCGATCCTGCTTGACGTCGACGTCGCGGCGGTCGGATTCGAGCCTGCCAACCATGCCAACGTGACGATCCTGAGCGAGCACCTGCGCACCCTGCCGCCAGGCACCGTGGACGCCATCGTCGGCGCGGATCAGGATGTTCAGCTCTATCGCGAATTCTGGGACGACGGTGCGGTTTTCGGCGGTGCCGCGGGACTTGTTAAGTCGGCAGCCATCGCGCGGATCAAACCCGGCGTCAACATGCCGAACGGACTGATTGCGCTGGGCGCGCGGGACAACACCTTTGCACCGGGCCAGGGCACCGAACTGTTTTCGTTCCTGGCGCGGGTCATCGAGGCGTCCGTGATGCGGTTGTCCGGCGAGCAACCTTGATCGGCCTCCCGGTCCAACCCGCCGTCGCTACTGCTCTCGAAGACTGGATCTCCTGGCTTCGTCACGAACGCCGCCTGTCCGAAAAAACGGTCGAAAGCTACAGCCACGACATCGCGACCTTCATGCGGTTTCTCGACCGCCAACTCGGCTATGCTCCTGGCATCGACGATCTCGGCGACCTGAGCCGGAGCGAACTCTGGGCCTACCAATCCGACCGGCAGGCTGCAGGTTTGACGCCGACATCCATGGCCCGAGGCCTGAGTGCGCTCAAAAGTCTTTACGCTTTTCTCGACAAGCGCGGTGTCTGCACGAACGTCGCCGTGATGAACGCGGAAATGCCGCGGCTGCCTAAATCGGTGCCGAAGGCGATGAGCGTCGAAGATGCCTTCGAAACGCTGGACGCCGCTGAGGACATCGCACGCGAGCCCTGGCACGGCAAACGGGACCGGGCGCTGTTCGCACTTCTTTACGGATGCGGCCTGCGGATCGGCGAAGCCATCGCGCTCAACCGGGGCGACGTTGCCGGACTGGAACGCATTCTGGTGACCGGCAAAGGAAACAAGCAACGCGTGGTGCCGATGCTGCGAACAGTCGCCAACGAACTTGAGGCCTACCTCGCCGTCTGCCCATTCGACGTCGGCGATGACGGACCGCTGTTCCTGGGCGCGCGGGGGAAGCGCCTCAACCCGGCATTGGCGCAGCGCGCCATGCGCGGGGTCCGTGCCGTCCTCGGCCTGACGGAGACGGCAACGCCGCACGCACTTCGCCATAGCTTCGCGACACACCTGTTATCCGGCGGCGGCGATCTTCGAACGATTCAGGAGTTGCTCGGTCACGCCTCGCTCTCGACGACGCAGCGGTACACGGCCGTCGACAGCGATCGGCTTCTGGATATCCACGCCGCCGCACATCCCCGCGCCCGCCGAAAAGGCTGACCGCCGATCTACGGCGCGAAACGGAGCGCCGCGCGGTACAGAACCAGCCCCACCATGGCGAGCCCGATGGTCACCATAATCGCGAGATCGTAACCGCCCGCTTCCCACAACAAGGAGCCGGCCACCGGCGCCGCCGCCCACGAAAGAAGATACGGCACGGCAACGGCACCGCTGATGGCGCCGAAATTCTGCGTGCCCAGGACTTCTTTCGTCGTCACAGGACGCATGATGCTCGTTACCCCATGACCGCTGCCCTGCAGGATGACGAACAGAACCACAAGTCCGGGCGTGAACTTGGAAAAGAACAGCGCGGCACCTGCGCAGGCGACGCCAATGAAACAAGCCGTCGTGATGCCGTGCGAGCTGACACGCTTCTCCGCTGCCATCATCGCGAGACGGCCCGCCACCTGCATCGGCCCGATCATCGATGCTGCGATCACCGCCGCATCGCCGGAAAGTCCGCGGTCGGTCAGAATCGGCAGGATGTGGTTGATGATGACACCATGATTGCCGCCAAGGATCGCGAAACCGATGGCCAACAGCCAGAACGCCGGCTTACGTAAAACCGACCGAAGCTTGAAGGCGGGCTTCGGAGTCGCGGAGTCTTCTGCCGCCGTGGCGGCCTCATGTTCCTTCTGGTATTCACCTTCGAGGAACCGCGCCGCCGTCCAGACCATCGGCACACCGACGAAAATCACAAGCCCTGCCATCGTCCATGTGGCCGCGTGCCAACCGAACGCGTCGGCAATGGTGTTCGACAGCGGAAATGAGAGCGTGCCCGCTAGCCCCGCAACGAGTGTCACCAGCGTAATGTCGCGCCGGGCGCTGTCGCCGCGCGTCCGCGTGATCAGGGAAAAGCAGGTTTCATAGAGGCAGCCGCCGAGGCACGCGCCGACACCCAGCCATATAATGCCGAACACCCAGACCGAACCCGCGAACGGCAGCAAGGCGACCAGCACAGCACCGGTCAGCGCGGCGAACGTCAACACATGCGGGCCGCGACCGCTATCGACGAGCCGGCCCGCGATCGGTGCAAACACCGCAGCCATGAGGATGGCACCGGTGAAGGCTGCCGTGATCGAGGTCTTCGGCCACGGCTCGGCCGTTTCCCACTGCACCAGCAGGGCAGCGAAGATGTAATAGAGACCGGCCCAGTAAATGGTTTCGCCGATCGCCAGGAATATGATGGCGCGCCGCGCAGTCATGGCGCTCTCCGAAAGGAACTAGACGACGAAGACTTGGTATCCGACACCGGCCAGCGTGCCGCCGGTCAGTGCCAGGGCAATATAAAGGACGAAAACCGGCCGTTTGACCAGTGCGAAGACCGCGATCGCCGCCGGGATGCTGGTAATGCCGCCGGCAACGAGAAAGGCCATGCCGGCACCCGGGCTGACGCCCATGCCGATCAGGCCGTCGACCAGCGGCAGCGCCGCGTAGCCATTCAAATACGCGGGAACGCCGACAATGACGGCGGTCGGAATGGCCCAGATACTGCCGGTGCCCAGCGCCTGCGCAATGAGGTCTGCCGGCACGTATGCGAGCATCAGGCTCTCCACGAAGAACGCGATTGTCAGCCACTTCCCGAGGAACAGCGCGACCGAGAGCACTTCCTTGCTGAAAGTCTGGCGGCGCGGCTGTTCTTGCCAGAAACGCCATTGGACGGCTTTGGGATTGCGGACACTTGAAGCGCCGCAGCCGCCATTACCGACACCCGGCAGCAACGGGTCGGCAAACAACCCCCGGCTCTGCAGCGCCCAGGTCACATATCCGCCCATCAGGCCGATACCGACGGCGGCCATCGTCTTGGCGATGGCGAACGGCGTCCCGAGCGTCGCCGCGGTCAGCACGAACATGGACGGGTCCATGACCGGCGAGGCGAGCCAGAACGCCATCACGGCGGGCAGCGGCACGCCCATCGACAAAAGCGCGGCGATCAGCGGAATGACGCCGCAGGAGCAGAACGGCGATAATCCACCGAACAGCGCGGCAAAGAAAATCATCACACCCAGATTGCCGGAGAAGACATGCGCAATCAGACTGTCCGCGCCCGACGCCTTGGCATAGGCAGCAAGGCCGATGGCGAGACCGAGAAACGGCGCGATTTCGATCAGGTTGATGCCGACGAACTCGAGCGACGGCAACGCCTGAGGCGTATCGAGGACCAGCAGGAGAAAGAAAGCAGCACTGGCAACCGCCCAAGCCATGTGATTGCGGACTGCTGTTGCGGCACGCTCGACAATGCCGGCCTCCGGCGCCGCCTGCGTCGGTCCGCAGCACGACCCGGCCGGCTTAGACTCCTCGATCTTGATGGCACTGCTCTCGTTCATGCGGCGTCGTCCTTGTCAAAGATACCGAGACCCTTGCAGCAGTCATCGGTGAGGAAATCCATCAAATCCCGCATCTGCTCGTAATCGGCGCGCGTGGTCAGCACGCGACCGTCGCGCTCCTGTTTCACGAGGCCCGCACGGGCCAGAGTCTGGATATGATGTGTCAGCGTCGAACCCGGCACACCGAGCTCTTCCTGCAGCGCACCCACCGGGGCGCCATCGTCGCCCGCACGCACCAGCGCACGGAAAATCGCGAGGCGCGTCTCATGGCCGAGGGCGGCGAAACAGTCGGCGGCGTTTATCTCTCTCATGCGCGTAAACTAGCGCGGCCCCACGACCAATGCAACGATATTTCTAGAATTATAGAAATAATGAGGAATGTGCCTTGAATTACTTTCGTCATTCCCGTGAAAGCGGGAATCCAGAAGTTCTATTCGTTCGGCTGGATCCCCGCCTACGCGGGGATGACAATAGAGAAAAACCGCAAGCCGCTATGTCAGATATGGATCGCCCGGCCGCCGACGGCGAGCGCGGCTTCCTTGACCGACTCCGGCAGACCCGGGTGGCCGTGGCAGATGCGCGCGATGTCCTCGGCGGAGCCGCCGAATTCCATCACGTTGACGACTTCCTGGATGAGATCGCCGCCCTGCGGGCCGATGATATGACAGCCCAGGATCTTGTCCGTCTCCGCATCGGCGATGATCTTCACGAAACCGTCCGCATCTGCATTGCAGCGCGCGCGGGAGTTTGCGGTGAACGGAAACTTACCGGCCTTGTAGGCGACACCGTCTTTCTTCAGCTGTTCTTCGGTCTTGCCGACGGCGGCCACTTCCGGGTGCGTATAGACGATCCCTGGGATCGAACCGTAATCGATATGTCCGGTCTGACCGGCCATGATTTCGGCGCAGACAACGCCTTCGTCCTCGGCCTTGTGCGCCAGCATGGCACCGCCGATCACATCGCCGATGGCGTAGATGCCCGGCACGTTGGTCTGGAAATCCTCATCCACCTTGACGAAACCGCGGTCGGTCATCTCGACGCCGACCTTGTCGAGACCGAGACCCTCGACATAGGGCCGACGGCCGATGGCGACCAGCACGACATCGGCCTTGAGCGTTTCCTTCTTGCCGCCTTCAGCCGGCTCCATCGTCAGGGTGACGCCGTTCTTGTCCTTCTTGGCGCCGGTGACCTTGGTCTTCATCTTGAACTTGAGGCCCTGCTTTTCGAGGATGCGCTTCATCTGTTTCGAGACTTCACCATCCATGCCGGGCAGCGCGACATCGAGGAATTCGACCACCGTGACCTCGGCGCCAAGGCGGCGCCAGACGGAACCGAGCTCGAGGCCGATGACGCCCGCGCCAATGACGACCATCGATTTCGGCACCTTCGGCAGCGACAACGCGCCGGTGCTGGAAACGATCTGCTTCTCGTCGATGTCGACGCCCTTAAGCGGCGTCGTTTCCGAACCCGTGGCGACGATGATGTTCTTGGTTTCGAGCGTCTGCTTCTTGCCGCCCTTGGCCTCGGGCGTGACGGCGACCTTGCCCGGTTCGGTGATGACACCGGTCCCGACGAGGTAGTCGATCTTGTTCTTCTTCATCAGGAACTCGATCCCGCCCGTCAGATCGTCGACGACCTTGTCCTTGCGCGCCAGCATGGTCTTGAGATCAAGCGAGACCTGCGCCTTGATGCCGTGCGCGGCGAACTCGTGGCCCGCCATTTCGTAATGGTGCGAGGACTGCAAAAGCGCCTTCGACGGAATGCAGCCGACGTTGAGGCACGTGCCGCCGAGCTTGCCGCGTTTCTCGACAACGGCCGTTTTCAATCCGAGTTGCGCGGCGCGGATCGCCGCTACGTACCCGCCGGGGCCGCCACCGACGACGACGACATCATAAGTCTCGCTCATTTACTCACCCTCCGTCTGGGTTCTTATGCCGCGACAGTCTCAGTGATACACCGGCGCCGCGTCAGTTTTCTTACACGTCCAGCATGATCCGCTGCGGATCTTCAATAAGATCCTTCATGCGGACCAGGAACGAGACCGCCTCGCGGCCATCCACGATACGGTGATCGTAGCTCAGCGCCAGATACATCATCGGCCGGATTTCGACCTTGTCACCGACCGCCATCGGACGCTTCTGGATCTTGTGCATGCCGAGGATCGCGGACTGCGGCACATTGAGGATCGGCATCGAGTTCAGCGAGCCGAACACGCCGCCGTTCGAAATGGTGAACGTGCCGCCCATCATCTCGTCCATGCCGAGCTTGCCGTCGCGCGCGCGGCGGCCGAAGTCGGAAATCGTGCCTTCGATCTCGGCGAAGCGCATCTGATCGGCGTCCTTCAGGACCGGGACAACCAGACCCTGCGGCGTACCGACGGCAACGCCGACGTTGTAGTAGTTCTTGTAGATCAGGTCCTCGCCGTAGATTTCGGCGTTAATGGCCGGCCATTCCTTGAGCGCGATGCAGGCGGCGCGGACGAAGAACGACATGAAGCCGAGGCGGATGCCGTGCTTTTTCTCGAACTGGTCCTTGTACTGCGCGCGCAGGTCCATGGCAGCGCCCATGTCGACCTCGTTCCAGGTCGTCAGCATGGCAGCCGTGTTCTGCGCCTGCTTGAGGCGCCCGGCGATGACCTTGCGGAGTTTGGTCATGCGGACCTTTTCCTCGCGCGGGTCTTCCGGACGCGGCGGCATTTCGGATGACGGTGTGAAGCCGAGCGCGGAAGGCGCGCCACCGGCAGCCGGCGCGGCGCGGCGCTTGGCCGTGCCCGCCTTGATCGCATCCAGCACGTCGCCCTTGGTCAGGCGACCGTCCGGGCCGGTGCCCTTGATCAGGCTCGGCTCGAGATCGTTGTCGTCCACCAGCTTGCGCACGGCCGGCGACAGCGGCGGGCGCGATGCCTGCGCAGGTGCCGGCGCGGCGGGCGCAGCCGCAGCGGGCGGCGGGGGCGGAGGCGGCGGAGCAGCAGCGGGCGCTGCTTCCTTCGGCGTTTCAGCCTTGGGTTCTTCGGCGGCGGGCGGAGGCGGTGGCGATGCAGCAGCACCCGCGGCGCCTTCGTCCAGCGTGCCCAGCACGGCGCCGACGCCGACGTCGGACCCTTCGGCGGCGACGATCTCTTTCAACGCGCCAGCAGCCGGTGAGTTGACCTCGATCGTGACCTTGTCGGTCTCAAGTTCGCAGACGGCTTCGTCCTGTGCCACGGCGTCGCCCGGTTGCTTGAACCATTTGGCGACGGTGGCTTCGGTCACGGATTCGCCGAGGGTCGGGACTTTGATTTCAACGGTCATGTGTCTTTTCCTTGATACCTGAACCTGGACGTCCGCTTAGCGCTTCTTGCCGCCGGCCGACTTGGTGGATGCCTTTTTGGCGGCTGGCTTCTTGGTCGCGGACTTTTTGCCCGACGCCTTTTTCGCTGGCGCCTTCTTGCTCGTGGCCTTCTTGGCCGCCGGTTTCTTCACCGCCGGCGCTGCCGTCGTCTTCACCTTGCGCGGGGCGGAAGCTCCACCCTTGGCGCCCTCGACCGTCAGCGCAGAATCGACGAGCGCCGCCTGCTCGGCCAAATGCTTCCGGGCCAGACCGGTCGCCGGGGCCGCCGCAGATTTACGCCCGGCATAACGCACGGCCGGATCAGCATGGCCCATCCGCTCAAGATGCTCTTCAAGCGGTTCGCGGATATAGGTCCAGCTGCCCATGTTATGCGGCTCTTCCTGACACCATACGACCTTGGCATTCGGGAAGCGGGACAGCTCGTTTTCGAGCGCCTTCTCCGGATACGGATAAAGCTGCTCGACCCGAAGGATGTAGACGTCCTTGATGCCGCGTTTGTCGCGTTCCTCGGCGATGTCGTAGTAGACCTTGCCCGAGCACAGCACGACCTGCTTGATCTTGCTGTCGGCGACGAACTCGCCCTCGTCCCAGAGAACACGGTGGAAGCTAGTACCTTCACCCATTTCCTCGAGCTTTGAGACGGCCATCTTGTGGCGCAGCAGCGACTTCGGCGTCATCAGGATGAGCGGCTTCCGGAAATCGCGATGGATCTGACGGCGCAGCACATGGAAGTAATTGGCCGGTGTCGTGCAGTTGCAGACCTGCATGTTGTCTTCGGCACAGAGCTGAAGATAACGCTCCATTCGCGCGGAGGAGTGCTCCGGCCCTTGGCCCTCGTAACCGTGCGGCAGCAGCATGACCAGACCCGACATGCGCAGCCACTTGGCCTCACCGGACGAAATGAACTGGTCGATAATGACCTGTGCGCCGTTGGCGAAATCGCCGAACTGCGCCTCCCACAGCACCAGCATGCCGGGTTCGGCCAGCGAGTAGCCGTACTCGAAGCCGAGCACGCCAGCTTCCGAAAGCGGGCTGTTCAGCACCTCGTAGGGGGCCTGACCGAAGCGCAGGTTGTTGAGCGGCGTGTAGCGATCCTCGTTCATCTGATCGACGAGGACGGAATGACGCTGCGAGAACGTGCCACGTTCGCAGTCCTGACCGGAAAGACGCACAGGATGGCCTTCGAGCAAGAGCGTACCGAACGCCAGCGCCTCGCCCGTCGCCCAGTCGATTCCTTCGCCGGTATCGATCATCTTGCGCTTGGCCTCGAGCTGCCGCGCAATCTTCGAGTTGAGGTTGAAGTTGTCGGGTACACGGCTCAGTGCTTCGCCGACTTCATGAAGTCTTTCCAGCGGCACACCGGTGACGCCGCGGCGGTCTTCGCCGGATGCGACCGACATACCGGCCCAGGCACCGTCGAGCCAGTCCGCCTTGTTCGCCTTGTAGTTTGACGCGGCGGCGAAGTCTTCCTCGAGATGATTCTGGAAGCCGGCCCACTCCTGGTCGACCTCGTCCTGGGACATGACGTTTTCACGCACCAGCTTCTGCGAATAAATCTCGCGCGTCGTCGGATGTGCCGCGATCTTCTTGTACATCAGCGGCTGCGTGAACATCGGCTCGTCGCCCTCGTTATGGCCATGACGGCGATAACAGATCATATCGATGACGGCGTCTTTCTTAAACTTCTGACGGTACTCGGTGGCGATACGCGCCACGTGCACGACCGCCTCGACGTCGTCAGCATTGACGTGGAAAATCGGCGCGGCGACGGTCTTGGCAACATCAGAACAATACGGCGACGAGCGCGAGTGTTTCGGGTTCGTCGTGAAGCCGATCTGGTTGTTGATGATGATATGGATCGTGCCGCCGGTCTTGTAGCCGCGCAGGTTCGAGAGATCGAGCGCCTCCGGCACAAGCCCCTGCCCCGCGAACGCGGCATCGCCATGCAGCAGCAGCGCCATGACTTTTTCGCGCTCGCTGTCGTTCCGCTGGCGCTGCTTGGCGCGCACCTTGCCGAGACACACGGTATTCACGCATTCCAGGTGTGACGGGTTGGCCGTCAGCGACAGATGCACGGAACGGCCGTCGAAAACGCGGTCCGACGACGAGCCCAGGTGATACTTCACATCGCCCGATCCGCCGACATCGTCCGGGCTGGACGAGCCGCCCTGAAACTCGTGGAAGATTGCCTGGAACGGTTTTGACATGACATTGGCGAGAACATTCAGACGGCCGCGGTGCGCCATGCCGAGAACGATCTCCTCGATGCCCAACTGCGAACCACGCTTGAATATCTGTTCCATCGCAGGCACGAGGCTTTCGCCGCCGTCGAGGCCGAACCGCTTGGTCCCAGTGAATTTCTTGTCGAGGAACTTCTCGAAACCTTCGGTCTCGATCAGGCGATTGAGGATCGCCTTCTTGCCCATGACGGTGAATTCCGGCTGGTTGCGGATGCGTTCGATCCGCTCCTGAATCCAGGATTTCTCGTCCGGATCCTGAATGTGCATGAACTCGACGCCGATGGAGCCACAGTAGGTCTGCTCCAGCACCCGCATGATCTCGCGGAGCGTCGCCTGTTCCAGGCCAAGCACGTAGTTGATGAAGATCGGACGGTCGAGGTCCTTGTCCTGAAATCCGTACGACATCGGATCCAGCTCCGGGTTCTCCTCGCGTTCCTGAAGCCCCAGCGGATCGAGGTTCGCCCGCAGGTGACCGCGCACGCGATAGGCGCGGATCAGCATCAGCGCCCGAATACTGTCCATGGTCGCTTCGCGAACCTGGCGGCCGCTCGTCTGCGGATGCACGTGCATCGGCTGGACGGCAACCTGCTGCCCGGCGCTCATCTGCTCGGACAATGTTTCCAGTTCGCCCTGGTTCAGAACCCCCGCGTCCGACGGCGCCCATGAGGCACCGCGCCGCTCGGTCATCAGGTCGCGCGCATCGTCTTCCAGGCTGGCAAAGAAATCCTGCCATCGATGATCGACCGAGTGAGGGTCGTCCAGGTACCGCTCATAAAGCTCGGCCACGTAGACCTGGTTGCCCGAATACAGAAATTGCGTCGGATCCATCCCGTCCATGTGATGATCGCCCTTCCGGGCGCCTCCCTAATGTTGCCCTGCTATCCGCGCAACTCTTCGGCGGGCAGGTCTTCCGCGTAAACGTGATCAGTTGGCCCGGGCGTCATGGTCATGACCGTAACGCCGTCGGGTGCATCGAAACGGTGCCAGCATCCCTTGGGGACAACCGTCACCGTACCTTTGGTCATAGAAAGAACAGTTGGCTCGCCATCCACGACGATGGTGACCTCGGCAGCGCCGTCAAGAACCTGGACCATTTCGTCACCGTTCCTATGGCGTTCCCAGGGCGAGCGCCCCTGAAAGCTGCCGGCATAGACACCGGTCCGCTCGGTCTCGGCCAGAACGGCAAACGTGTCGCCACCTTCCTCGTCCGGCGTTTCGGGCGTCCGTCCCTTAAGGAACGGACGCGCCGCAACCTCGGCAAGGATATCGGCAGCTTTCGGCGCCATATTGACGGTCAGCCTCCGAGTGCTTTCAGCATCGTCTCACCGATACCCGCGGGGCTGTCGGTAACGTGGATGCCTGCGGACTTCATGGCTTCGATCTTGTCGCCGGCACCACCCTTGCCGCCGGAAATGATCGCACCGGCGTGCCCCATACGGCGGCCCGGAGGCGCCGTCAGACCGGCAATAAAGCCGACGACCGGCTTTTTGGTCTTGCTGTCTTTAAGGAGCTGCGCACCGTCTTCCTCGGCGGAACCGCCGATCTCGCCGATCATGACGATGCTCTCGGTCTCGTCGTCGGCCAGGAACATCTCCAGGCAATCGACAAAGTTGGTGCCGTTGACCGGATCACCGCCGATACCGATACAGGTCGTCTGACCGAGACCGGCGGCCGTCGTCTGCGCAACAGCTTCGTAGGTCAGCGTGCCGGAACGGGAAACGATGCCGACTGAACCCTTGCGGTGAATGTGACCTGGCATGATGCCGATCTTGCACTCGTCCGGCGTGATGATACCGGGACAGTTCGGCCCGATCAGGCGCGTCTTGGAGTTCACCAGCGCGCGTTTGACCCGCACCATGTCGAGCACCGGAATACCCTCGGTAATGCAGACGGCAAGCTCGACGCCGGCGTCGATGGCTTCAAGGATCGCGTCACCCGCAAAGGGCGGCGGCACATAGATCACGGAAACGTTGGCGCCAGTCGTATCGACTGCCTCGGCAACGGTGTTGAATACCGGCAGGTCGAGATGCTTGGT
This sequence comes from Rhodospirillales bacterium, assembly GCA_965262415.1. GTDB lineage: Bacteria > Pseudomonadota > Alphaproteobacteria > Rhodospirillales > Casp-alpha2 > UBA4479. The sequence continues at coordinate 2,336,056 of OZ253533.1, forward strand.
CCCGCCCTTGCCCGGCGTAACACCGCCGACCATCTTGGTCCCGTAGGCAATCGCCTGTTCGGAGTGGAACGTCCCCTGCGCGCCGGTGAAGCCCTGGCAGATGACCTTGGTGTCTTTGTTAACGAGAACGGACATCAGGAGGCCTCCTTCACGGCTTTAACGATTTTATCGGCTGCATCGCTCAGATTGTCGCCCGAGATAATCGGCAGGCCGCTGTCGGCCATGATCTGCTTGCCCTTTTCGACATTGGTCCCTTCGAGACGGACAACCAGCGGTACAGAAATATTCACTTCCTTCGCCGCCGCCACGACGCCTTCCGCGATCACATCGCAACGCATGATGCCGCCGAAAATGTTGACCAGAATGCCTTCGACGTTGGCGTCGGCGAGGATGATCTTGAATGCCTCCGTCACGCGTTCCTTGGTCGCGCCGCCGCCGACATCCAGGAAGTTTGCCGGCGAGCCGCCGTATAGTTGGATGATGTCCATCGTCGCCATGGCGAGACCGGCGCCGTTGACCATGCAGCCGATCGTGCCATCCAGCTTGATGTAGTTGAGTTCGTGCTTGGCGGCCTCCAGCTCGGCCGGGTCTTCCTCGTCCTCATCGCGCATCTCGGCAACATCCGGATGCCGGTAAAGCGCGTTGTCGTCGAAGTTGACCTTGGCGTCGAGGGCGATGACATCGCCGGCGCCGGTCACGACCAGCGGGTTCACCTCGACCATCGAGCAGTCGAGGTCGTTGAACGCCTTGTAGAGCGCCATGATGAATTTCGAGCCGGATTTGACCTGCGCACCTTCGAGGCCGAGACCGAACGCCAGCTTGCGGGCATGGAACGGCATGATGCCGGTTGCCGGGTCGACGTGGACCTTGATGATCTTTTCAGGCGTCGCTTCCGCAACCTCTTCGATTTCCATGCCGCCCTCGGTGGACGCCATGATCACGAGTTGCGAGGTTTCGCGGTCGAGCAGCATGCCGAGGTAAAGTTCGCGCGCGATGTCGCAGCCGTCCTCGATGTAAAGGCGCTTGACTTCCTTACCTGCTTCGCCGGTCTGCTTCGTGACCAGGACATGGCCCAGCATTTCCTCGGCGTTGGCGCGGACTTCGTCGACGTTCTTCGAAACGCGGACACCGCCCTTGCCGTCCGGATTGTCCTTGAAGCGGCCGGCACCACGACCGCCCGCATGAATTTGCGATTTGACGACGCAAACACCGCCACCCAGTTCTTCTGCTGCTTTCACCGCCTCGTCGACGGTGTAGGCCACATGCCCCTTCGGCACGGCGACGCCGTACTTCGAAAGGAGCTGTTTGCCCTGATACTCGTGAATGTTCATAGCCTATCCCCGGTTGGGCCGCTCCCAATCCATCGGGAGCGGCATGACCCCTAATCGGTCCGATTATTTCTTTTTGGCGGCCGCCTTTTTCGCCGGTGCTTTCTTCTTGGCATCGGCTTTGACCTTCTTGACGACCTTGGCCAGGTCCTCGACGGCTTTCACCGACTTCTTGAACATGGCCTTTTCAGATGCATCGAGATTGATCTCGACGATCTTTTCCACACCCTTGGCACCGATCACGACCGGGACACCGACATACAGACCTTTGACGCCGTATTCGCCCTTGAGGTACGCAGCACACGGCAGAACGCGCTTCTTGTCCTTCAGATAGCTTTCGGCCATCGCGATGGCAGACGACGCCGGGGCATAAAATGCCGAACCGGTCTTGAGAAGTGCGACGATTTCGCCGCCGCCCATGCGGGTGCGCTGGACGATGTCGTCGAGCTGCTTCTGGGTAATCCACTTCATCTTCACCAGATCCGGCAGCGGAATGCCGGCGACGGTCGAGTAACGAACCGACGGGACCATGGTGTCGCCATGACCACCGAGCACGAACGCCGTCACGTCCTCGACGGAAACGTCCATCGCCTCGGCGAGGAAGTACTGGAAGCGGGCGCTGTCGAGGACGCCCGCCATGCCGACGACCTTGTTGTGCGGCAGGCCGGAAGCGTCACGGAGCACACCGACCATCACGTCGAGCGGATTGGTGATGCAGATGACGAATGCATTCGGCGCGTATTTCTTGATGCCGGCGCCGACCTGCTCCATGACATTGGTGTTGATGCCGATCAGGTCGTCGCGGCTCATGCCCGGTTTACGGGCAACACCCGCTGTAACGATGATCACGTCGGCGCCCTTGATGCCGGAATAGCCCTTGGTGCCGATCATCTTGGAATCGAACCCTTCGACGGGCGAACTCTCCGCAATGTCGAGTGCCTTGCCCTGCGGGATGCCGTCGACAATGTCGAAAAGGACGACGTCGCCGAGTTCCTTGAGGCCGACCAGATGCGCGAGCGTGCCGCCGATGTTCCCCGCACCGATGAGTGCGATCTTATTTCTTGCCATGAAATCCGTTCCCGTAGCTTCCAGATGAGATGAAAACGCCGCTTAGCGCGGCCATTCGTTGGAGTCGTAACGCCTTTACGGAAACAGGGCAAGGATTCAGCCCTTTTTCGGACCAATCGGTCCATAACTAATATAGCGGATGTTTTTCCATCTTAGCAGGCTACCGGCTTCCCTGACGTCAGCCGCCGACCCGCGCGCCCTCGTCTTCGTGCGGAAGGGCAATGTAATCGTAAGACTGCATTTCCATCAGACGCGATACCGTGCGTTCGAATTCGAACGCACCGTCGCCCTCGGTATAGAGTTCATGCGGCGCGACGGCCGCCGAACAGATCAGGTTGGTCTTTGCCTCATATAGCGCATCGACGAGTGTCACGAAGCGCTTCGCCACATCGCGGTTATGTGGCCCCAATTTAGGGATATCCCTGAGGATCACAGTGTGGAAGCGCCGGGCCACGGCCAGATAATCCCCAGGTCCCAATGGTTTCCCGCACATATCCATGAATTCCATGATGGCCACGCCCTCGGCAGAACGGGGGATTTCGACAACGCGGCCATTGACCTCCAGCCCCATGGGGCGGGGTTGCGCGCCGATGGTCAGGCTTTCGAAGTCCTGTTCAAGCTTCGCCGACGACTTTTCGTCGTTCGGCATCAGGTACGCTTCCATGCCCTGCAAACGCTCAAGCCGGTAGTCACGGACGGCACTCACTTCCATGACATTCATTTTTTCCTGGATCAGGTCGATAAAGGGCAAAAAGCGCTCACGCTGCAAACCATCCTTGTACAGGTCCTTCGGATGCCGGTTCGACGTCGTGACGATGACCATACCCATATCGAAAAATGCTTCGAACAATCGGCCCAGGATCATGGCGTCCGCGATGTCCGTGACATGGAATTCGTCAAAACACAGCAGCCAGGCGCGTTCGTGGATCACCCGCGCCAATGCCGGCACCGGGTCTTTCTTCTCCGAGACCTTGCCTGCCTTCTGGGCTTCGCGGAATGCATGGATACGGCGGTGCACTTCCTGCATGAAGGCATGAAAGTGAACCCGCTGCTTGCTCTCGATCGGGACGTGATCGAAGAACAGGTCCATGATCATCGATTTTCCGCGGCCGACACCGCCCCACAGATAAAGGCCTTTTGGCGGCTTCTGTTTCTTGCCGCCGATCCCGAGCCGGGCCGCCCAGCCCTGCTTGCCCATTTGGGAATCATAAGCTACCAGATCGTCGCCGAGGGTGCTGAGCAGCGTCATCGCGCGCGCCTGCGCCGGATCGGCGTTGATCTTTCCCGACGAGACGAGGTCGTTGTAAACGCTCTGCGGCGACAGCATCGGCGGCGACCTCCTGCCGCCCTCAGGCCGCGCCGCGCGCCGGTGCGGGAACGGCGTTGGCGAACACCTTTTCCATTTCCCGGCGCACGCGATAAGCAACACTGTCCTTGGGGGCCTCCACGTCCGACCAGCAGATCACTGCATCCTTCGGCAACGGGTGCTTGAGCGTGACGCCATGGGCGAGCCCGATCGGCACGGCATCGGCTTCACGGGAGTCCGCCGCCGTCATCAGCCGGCCCCAGACCGTGAAGCCGCCCTCGCCGTCGAGGGTTTCGCCGCCATCCAGGTCGCGCTTGGCGACCGCGACCACGTCCCCTTTCCAGTCGCGCGCGGCGCCGGTCGGCATATTCATCAGTCCGGCCCACGCGACGCTGACGCCGAGTTCCAATCCAATCAGATGGTAGGGGCGCCAGAGTGCCGAATACTTGCCGCTTTCATCGGTTATCAAACCGTAATCGGAGAAACAGCGTTCGACATAATCCGTCGGCGCCTCAAATGTCACATAGACACCCCAGCGCAGGTCATCGGGGATATCGATTCCCTCCCGCGTCCGGCTGGAAACGACTTCGACGGTTCCTTTTTTATCGAGCACGCCGCCGGCGGCCGACGGCACCAGCCTGGTCGCCAGTTGCGACGTCGAGCACGGCGGAAAGGTCAGACCACCCGCCGGCGCCTCGAGGGCGCAGGCGTTCGCGACGGCAGCCATTTCGATAGCCGACTTCGTCCCATCGAGGAACGAATTGAACATTTTCGCGTTCATCCCACTTTTCTCGGCCCGCTCGGGCGTCAAGCCGTAGTGGTCCCAGACCGTATCCGGTGTAGAGGCATGAAATTCCGGCATATAGAGAGTGCCCTTGCCGGCACAAACGACATCGAGGCCGATGGAGCGTGCCCAGTCGACCTGCTCGGCAATCAACGACGGCTGATCGCCATACGCCATGGAATAGACCACATCTGCGGCATCCGCCTTCCGCTTCAGCAGTGGCCCGGCGAGCACATCAGCCTCGACATTGACCATCACGACGTGACGGCCACGGTCGAACGCTGCCAACGCATGCTTGATACCGGCTTCCGGAACCCCGGTCGCCTCCACCACCACATCAAGGCCGCCTGCGTTGATCAGCGCGTCACTGTCGTCGGTGATCCAGGTGCTGCCGTTGGCCAGCGCCTTGGCCGCGGACGTCGCACCGATCTGCTCTTCCGTCCAGCCCGTCTCGGCCATCGCCGCACGTGCCCGTTTCAGGTCGAGATCGGCGACCGCCAGCAAATGCATACCCGGCGTGCGACGCACCTGTGACAAAAACATAGTGCCGAACTTGCCGGCACCGATCACGCCGACCCTGAGTGGCCGGTCCTGGCTGGCACGTTCTTGCAGCAGATGACTGATGTTCATGGTAGTCTCTCCTTTGCGGGCCGCAGACTTTAACACCGCTTAGCAACGCTTGAAACACCGGCGGCACCGCGCCAATTATCCCATGACGGGAGAACGCTGTACTATGGATCAATTGTTATCGAACGAGGGCGTCATTCGCATCGGCGTATTTGCCGGAACGTTGCTAGCCATGATGGTGCTGGAGGCCTTATTGCCAAGGCGCGCACGTGTTCTTGGTCGCGCCGAGCGCTGGTCCGCAAACCTCGGCGTCGTTATCGTCGACACGATCGTGGCACGCCTGTTGATCCCCGTGCCGCCGGTTGCAGCCGCATTGTGGGCCGCGGAAAATGACTTTGGCCTTTTTACTCAGTGGAATCTTCCCGGTCTCCCGGTGATCGTATTCTGCATCCTGTTTCTCGATCTCGCGATTTATTGGCAGCACGTGGTGTTTCACAAAGTGCCGGTGCTTTGGCGGCTGCATCGCATGCACCACGCAGACACTGAAATTGATGCGACGACAGGCATTCGGTTTCACCCGATCGAGATTGTTCTGTCGCTACTGATAAAAATTGCGCTGGTGCTCGCGCTCGGCATCCCCGCCGTCGCCGTGATCATTTTCGAAGTGGTGCTGAATGCATCGGCGATGTTCAATCATGCGAACCTCAAACTGCCGCCTTGGCTCGACAAGGCACTGCGGATCGTCATCGTGACGCCCGACATGCACCGGGTTCATCATTCATGGCACTGGCAGGAAACGGACAGCAACTACGGTTTCTGTCTTTCTATCTGGGATCGCTTGTTCCGCACCTACACGCCGCAGCCGCGTGACGGGCACGAGGACATGACCATCGGTCTGCACGACTTTCGCGGCGCAGAGAACCGCGGACTGCTTGGGCTTCTGACGATCCCGTTCCGAAACGGTGAAAGCGTCAGCGGACGCTGAGCCGCCGCATCATCCCGGCCGTCGCGCGGTCATCTTCGTAGTCGCTTGTATCCAGCGCATCAATCACGCCCGCGATGTCGTCGGGTTTCCGGTTCTGGCTCATCTTCACTTTGATTTCCACGCGCTCGACCGGCATCTCGAAGGCGACAATTCCCTTCAGTTGCCGGGAAAGCATGCCGTCCGGCAATTTCGCCGTCGACCAGTTGCCGGTTGCGTCGCTTTCGAACGCAGCCACGAGCGTATCCAGAATATGGGTCGCGCGAGTCTCCTCTTCGATGGCATGCACGCGGCCATGAAGATGCACGGCTGCATAGTTCCACGTCGGCACCAGGCCTTCATGGGCATACCAGTTCGGCGAAACATACGCATGCGGCCCCGAAAACACGGCAACGGACGGCGAACCGCCATCGAACCGCCCACCGTGCGGGTTCGCCTTTGCAACGTGGCCAATGATGCGGTCCCCGGTCCAGAGCATCGGCAGATGCGAGATATCGGCGTCCGCGGAAACATCGCCGGGCATTGTCATCAGTATACCAAACGCATAGCCGGCAACGATCTCGCGCGCCAACGCCTCGTCCTCACTTGCAAAAAACTTCGGGATATACATGGCCGTCACTCCGCTCCGCCGTTGTGTGGCATACCACCGAACATTATATAGAAGGTGGAGCCGCAGCCGGGTTTAGGATGTTTCGGAGGAATCCGACAGGGCCTTTACCGCGGGTCGGAAAGGAACCAATTCCGGACAAGGGGAGAAGGACATGGACGAAGAAGTCTTCAACATGACGCTGAGGAAGTTCCTCAAGAACGTCGGCATCACCTCGCAGCGCGAGATCGAAGGCGCTGTACGTGCGGCCATCGAAAGCGGGAAGATCTCCGGTGACGAGAGCATCGAAGCGAAAGTCACCCTTTCCATCGAGAGCCTTGGATTGTCCACCGACGTCAACGGCAAGATCGATCTGAAATAACGACCGCAGCTCCAGCGCAAGGACGCGGCATAAACAAAGAGCCCCCGGCGATCACCGGGGGCTTTTGTATTTGAAAACCACGCTTTGGCTCAGCGGCGCTGAACCAGCGCTTTCTTGATTTCTGCGATCGCCTTGCCCGGGTTCAGGCCCTTCGGGCAGGTATTCGTGCAGTTCATGATGGTGTGGCAGCGGAACAGCCGGAACGGATCGTCCAGGTTATCGAGCCGCTTGCCGGTCGCTTCATCACGCGAGTCGGCAATCCAGCGATACGCCTGCAGCAAGATCGCCGGACCGAGGTAACGGTCACCGTTCCACCAGTAACTCGGGCAGGACGTCTGGCAGCAGAAGCAGAGAATGCATTCCCAGAGACCATCGAGTTTTTCGCGCTCTTCCGGGCTTTGCAGCCTTTCGGTCGTCGGCGGTTGCGTATCCGCCTGCAACCAGGGTTCGATCGACCGGTACTGCGCGTACGGCACATTCAGGTCCGGCACCAGATCCTTGATCACCGGCATGTGCGGCAGCGGATAGACTTTGACGTCGCCCTTGATCTCGTCAATCGACTTGGTGCACGCAAGCGTGTTGGTGCCATCGATGTTGAAGGCGCACGACCCGCAGACCCCTTCGCGGCAGGAACGACGGAAGGTCAACGTCGGGTCGATCTCGTTCTTGATCTTGATCAGCGCGTCCAGAACCATCGGCCCGCACTTGTCGAGATCAACCTCGTAGGTATCGATACGCGGGTTCTGGCCACTGTCCGGATCCCAACGGTAAATGCGGAAGTTCTTGATGTTGCTGCCGTCGGAAGCCTTGAAGGTCTTACCCTCGGTAACTTTCGAATTGGCGGGAAGCGTGAATTCAACCATGGTTCAGACCTTCCTCAGTAGACCCGGGCCTTGGGCTCGATGTATTCGACCTCGTCGGTCAACGTATAGGCATGTACCGGCCGATAGCCGAGCTTGCACCCGCCCTTCTCGTCGATCCACGCCAGCGAGTGCTTCATCCAGTTCTCGTCGTCCCGGTCCGGATAATCCTCGTGCGCATGGGCGCCGCGGCTTTCGTGGCGCGCTTCCGCGGAATACATCGTCGATACAGCGTTCGGCACGAGGTTCGTAAGCTCCAGGCTCTCGACCAGATCCGAATTCCAGATCAGCGAGCGGTCGTGCACTTTCATGTCCGACATCTTGGCCGTCACTGCGTCGAGTTTCTCGACACCTTCCTTGAGCACTTCGGAAGTGCGGAAAACCGCAGCATTGTTCTGCATGACGCGCTGCAGTTCGCCACGGATCTGCGACGTCGGCGTTGCGCCGTCCGCATGGCGGACACTGTCGAAGCGCGCCAGGGCCTTTTCGGCCGATGCCATGTTCAGCGGCGGCAAGGGCGCCCCGGGCTTGACGATCTCCGCTGCGCGGATCGCGGCGGCACGGCCAAACACGACCAGATCGAGCAGCGAGTTGGTGCCGAGCCGGTTGGCGCCATGAACCGACGCCGACGCGCATTCGCCGATGGCCATCAGGCCCGGCGCGACCCGATCCGGATCATCCTCGGTCGGGTTCAGCACTTCGGTGCGGTGATTGGTCGGAATGCCGCCCATGTTGTAGTGCACGGTCGGCAGCACGGGGATCGGCTCCTTGGTTGCGTCGACACCCGAGAAGATGCGTGCTGTTTCGGTGATGCCCGGCAGGCGCTTGTGCAGGACTTCGCCGCCCAGGTGTTCCAGGTGCAGATGGATGTGATCCTTGTCGTCACCGACGCCGCGGCCGTCACGGATTTCCATGGTCATGGCGCGGCTGACGACGTCGCGGGACGCCAGATCCTTGGCGGTCGGCGCATAACGTTCCATGAAACGCTCGCCTTCCGAGTTGGTGAGATACCCGCCCTCGCCGCGCGCACCCTCGGTGATCAGGCAGCCGGCCGAGAAAATTCCGGTCGGGTGGAACTGCACGAACTCCTGATCCTGCAACGGCAGGCCCGCCCGCGCGATCATGCCGTGACCGTCACCGGTGCAGGTATGCGCGGACGTGCACGAAAAGTATGCGCGGCCGTAACCACCGGACGCGAAAACCGTCATCTGGGCCTGGAAACGGTGCAGGGTACCGTCGTCCAGATTCCATGCGAGCACGCCTTGGCAGACACCGTCGTCATCCATGATCAGATCGATGGCGAAATATTCTACGAAGAACTCGGCGTCGTGCTTGAGGGACTGCTGGTAAAGCGTGTGCAGGATCGCGTGGCCGGTTCGGTCGGCAGCGGCACAGGCGCGTTGCACCGGCTTTTCACCGAAGTTGGCCATATGGCCGCCGAACGGACGCTGGTAGATCTTACCGTCTTCGGTCCGCGAGAAAGGCACACCGTAATGTTCCAGTTCATAGATCGCCGGGACGGCTTCGCGGCACATGTATTCGATGGCGTCCTGGTCGCCGAGCCAGTCGGCCCCCTTGACGGTGTCGTACATGTGCCAGATCCAGTTGTCCTCGGCCATGTTGCCGAGCGACGCGCCGATACCGCCCTGCGCCGCCACAGTATGTGAGCGCGTCGGAAAAACCTTGGTGACGCATGCGGTTTTCAAACCGGCTGCCGCCATTCCGAAGGTCGCGCGCAGCCCGGCACCGCCGGCACCGACCACGACGACGTCGTATTTATGATCAATGATCTCGTAGGAATCAGGCATCCGGATCAGCTCCCGAAAGTCAGTCGAATAACGGCGAAGACGGCGCAGGCGCCGAGCAGAACAGCGGCAAACTTGACGAGGATCAGGCTTGTCAGTTTGGCGGCTTCGCCATGCACGTAATCCTCGATTACCACCTGCAGGCCGAGGTAGGCGTGATGAAACATCGTAACGATAAGCAGGATCAGCAGCACCGGGTTGTAGTGCGTGCCGACCCATGCCTTGAAGGTCGCCAGATCAGCGCCGACAACGCTTGTCGCTGAAAGTACGAACCAGATGACCAGGGGGATCAGGGCAATGCCGCTGACCCGCTGAACCCAGAAATGATGCGTCCCTTCATGAGAGGCGCCAAGACCGCGTACGCGGCTGAGATAAGAACGGAGTTCCATGATCAGCCTCCCACCGCGTAAGCAGCGATAAACGTCGCAACCGTCAGAACGACAGCTATTGCAACCACGATCAGGCCGCTGGTGCGCAGCTGCGGCAGTTCAAGCCCGCTCCCGGCATCCCAGATCAGATGACGAATACCGTTCGCCAGATGATACCAGAGCGAGAACACCACACCGAGCAGCACCAGTCTGCCGATCCAGGATCCGAGGATCGCCTGTGCGGTCGCAAAAGCGTCGGGGCCGTAGGTGGCGGCCATCAGCCAGTAGGTCAACAGAACCGCTCCGCCGCAAAGAATGACGCCGGTGATCCGGTGGGAAATCGAAAGCTGGGCGCTTAGGGGCAGTTTGTAAATTTGCAGGTGCGGTGAAAGCGGACGATTCCTGGTAGTCATGGTGAATGCCTTTCTCTGGGCAATGCATGCATTCGCGTAATTCTCAACCGTGAGCTAGTGGTACCTGCCACATTGGGGAAAGTCAATTTCTCGTGGTGCAATGCAACAACAGCACAATCTGCCGGAGCCCGCCCCCACATTGAAACAGGCGCCAAATTGTCGAGTTCCCCACCTGTTGTGGACAAACTGTGGATAAATTGGGGAAAACGGGCTCGTTTTTGCACAGGAAAGTTACGTTACCCCCAACTTTCTACGTAGCGATGAAAATCGTTCCGGCGCATTGTACCTGGGCACGCGAGTACATCGTCACGGCGCCACCGGTCAAACGGCGGCATCGGTCGCGGCAAAGGCGGGGGAACATCTGGTCCCGCGCTTGAGTCTCGACGCCACTCGCTGCCAGTGGAGGGTTTCGGCCCGCCACTACGGTCGCTCGCTGCCCAGGTGAGCGGACGGTGCGCAGAGTGGTGACGGAGTGTCCGGTTGCGGTCGGGGGACTTCGGTACCCAGGCGGCAAACGCCAAGAACGAGGCCGATCTCTGCCCAGGGTGCGGCCACGCTCGAAGCGAGGACACGGTGTCTCATGGGCGAACGGAGCCTGGCCGGCTCCAAGAGGCGTCAGGTGCACTGATCCAGCAGTGCCGGGTGGAGGTTTCCCAGGACCGATACCGCTGACGCCTCTTTTATTTTGCGCCGATTCAGCGCGGCATCAGGATCCAGTAGTCCAGATCGAGCACGACATGCGGCAGGTATTTGCCGTCGTCGCCCTTGAACGGAAAATCCGCCGGCGGATGATCTTTGGTCGCTACGGTCCGGAGGCGGAGTGCGCCGACATCGCTGCGTCCGGAGCATTCGGCCTTGTCGAGCACCTCCGACCACGCAAACACCGTGTCACCGGCAAAAATCGGATTGGTGTGCGAGCCGGCATTGATAGCCGCCACATGAAAGGCGTTGCCGAGCCCGTTGAAACTCAGTGCCCGGGCGATGGATATCACATGCCCACCGTAAACCAGCCGCTTTCCGAATCGGCCCTGAGCCTGCGCAAACTGATTGAAATGCACCTTGGCGGTATTCTGGTAGAGGCGGGTCGCCATCATGTGCTCGGCTTCCTCGACCGTCGTACCATCGACATGGTCGATCTTCTCGCCGATCTCATAGTCCGCCCACAGATCGGTGCTGCCGGCCAAGGTCGCGTCATAAGCGCTGAAGTCGGTCCCTGCAGGCAGTATCAGATCCGCCGCGTCGACGACGTCTTTCAGGGCGGGCATAACCGGCTCCGGCGCCGGGTTCGCCGCGTCGCGCTTGTTGACCATGACCCAGCGCTTGTAATCGACAACCGTCTCGCCTGTCTGGTTGGTCCCGACAGACCGGACGAAAACCACGCCCGTCTTGCCGTTCGAATTTTCCTTGAGTCCGATTACCTCGGACGTGGTGCGAATAGTGTCACCCGCATAAACAGGGACGCCGAACAGGCCCTCGGCATAGCCCAGGTTGGCAACGGCATTGAGCGAAATTTCGGGCACCGTCTTGCCGAACGCGACATGAAAAGCGAGCAGATCGTCGACAGGCTGCCCCGCGTATCCGCAGCTCTTCGCAAATTCGGCCGACGATTGAACCGCAAAGCGGCCGCCGTAGAGCCCGGTATAGAGTGCAATATCCCCATCCGTGAGCGTACGCGGCGTCGCATGCTCGAACACGTGGCCGAGCGAGAAATCCTCGAAATAGTTACCCGGGTTCGTCTTTGCCGCCATATCAGGCGCTCCCTGCAGTAATGGCGTCGGACAGCGCAAGCACGCGCTTCGCATCTTCGACGTGAAGGTTCTCGATCAACTTGCCGTCGACGACGACCAGACCCTTCCCTGCCTTGGCAGCTTCGGCGTGGGCACCGATGATCTTGCGCGCCCACGCGACCTCGTCGGCGGCGGGCGCAAATACTTCGTTCGCCGCGTCGATGGTCTTGGGGTGGATGAGCGTCTTGCCGTCCATGCCGAGCTCGCGGCCCTGTTCGCAGGAGGCCCGGAATCCGGCGTCATCCGACAGGTCAAGATGCACACCATCGAGAACTGCAATCCCCGCCGCGCGCGCGGCCAAGATGCAAAGCTCCAGCGAATAGAGAAACGGCAACCGGTCTGGCGTATGCCGGCAACGCAAATCCTTCTGCAGGTCCGACGTCCCCATCACCAAACACCCGACACGCGGATGCGCAAACGCGATTTCCTTGGCGTTCAGGATGCCGAGCGGCGTTTCCATCATGCACCAGATCGCCATGTCTGCAGGCGCACTGGCCGTGTCCATGATCGAAACGGCATCGAGGACCATTTCCGCACTTTCGACCTTCGGCAGCACGACGGCGTGGCAATTCATACCGGCGACGGCGGCGACATCGTCACGCCCCCATTCCGTATCGAAACCGTTGGTGCGCACCGCAATCTCGCGTGAGCCATACCCGCCTTCATCAAGCGCTGCCTTGATCAGCCCGCGGGCTTCGGCTTTCGCCTCCGGAGCAACCGAGTCCTCGAGATCGAGAATCAATCCGTCTGCAGGCAATTCACGCCCCTTCTGCATGGCGCGCGTGTTGGATCCCGGCATGTACAAAACGGAACGTCGCGGGCGGGCGGCTGAGTTGGTCACGGCTGTCTCCCTGTATTGTTTTGTGCGGTGCAATAAACACCATTCGCGGCAACTATAAAAGTCCCTGCCGCTGTGGCAAGCTCGCCCAATGCACGTGATTTCCATGCAATCCTGCGTCAGACGCGGCTATGTCGGTAATGCGATCGCGGCGCCTGTTCTCGCATGCTTCGGCACGCCGGCACATACGATTAACACCGTCATGTACGAACACCATCCTGGACACGGACCGGTGACGCCCGACATCGCCGATGTGGACGAACTGGCGGCCATGTTGGATGCCGCGCTCGACGAATGCCACGGCCCGGCCTGCCTGCTTACCGGTTATCTGGCGAACGCGGACCAGGGACACGCCGCGCGGGTATTCGCTGAAAAGGCCCGCGCGTCCGGAAAGCTGGAGAGCTGGTATCTGGATCCGGTATTCGGCGACGACCCGGAGGGCATCTACGTTGATCCGGCGATTCTCGCATTTTTTCGGGACGAAGCGGTCCCCGCCGCATCCTGCGTCCTGCCGAACCGCTTCGAGCTTTCCGCACTGAGCGGAACGGAGATTAGTGATGTCGATAACGCAGTAAGTGCGGCGCGAAGCTTGATCGCACGCGGTCCCGCGATGGTTCTGGCGTCCTCAATTCCATCGCCTGACGGCCGATTGGCGAACGTTCTTGTGACGGAAACCCAAACCTGGGCGGCGATCGTTGAAGGGCGACGGCTGCGTGCGAAAGGAACCGGCGACATGCTGAGCGCGGCTTTCGTTGGCGCAATGTCAGCGGGGGCGGCAGCAACCGACGCCCTTGAGTTTGCCGTTGATCTGGTCGCAGCAGCGGTATCGGATGCGAGCACCCGTGATCTCGCTGAACTGGACCCATCTAACATCTTGAATTCAATTGTTTTTAATCCAGTCTCAGTAAAGGAATATACGTACATCGCGCAACTTGAACGAAAGCCGACAAAATGAAACCATAGGTCGTCTTGAGATCCACAACAGCTACGGGTCAACCGTGTCCAATTATTTGCGCGATGTCTCCATCATGGTCGTCGAAGACCAGGAGTTTACCGCCAACTTGCTGCGAAAGATGCTGCGCGTCCTCGGGGCCGCGAACGTGAACATGTTCACCAACGGTGAAGACGCCTGGCATTACTTCAAGCACAACACCGTCGACCTCGTCCTGACCGACTGGCAGATGGCACCGATCAATGGCATCAAATTGACGCAGCTGATCCGCAAAGACCCGGAAAGCCCCAACACATTCGTGCCGATCATCATGGTCACGGCGTTCCGCGAACGCGAACACGTCTTCAAGGCACGAGATGCAGGTGTGACGGAATACGTGATCAAACCGTTGTCTCCCAAGGGCCTGTTCAGCCGCCTGGAAGCCGTCATCGAGCGGCCCCGCCGATTTGTGCGCGTTGGGGAATTCTTCGGGCCCGACCGTCGTCGGCACAATGCCGCGTTCAAGGGGTCGGAACGCCGCGGCCAGGGAGCGGCGCCGCCGGCGAAGAAACTCGATCCTGCGGCAGCCGCAAAGGCGAAAAAACAGGAAATGCATCAGGACGAAATCAATTCGACCTTCAACCCGAACGATGCCGACCGGGTGAAAGCCGACTGATCAAAAGAAAACGCCTGCCGCTAAATACGGCAGGCGCTATTCATTCTCTGGAAATCACAGGCTTCTGTCAGGCCGCATCTTCCATGTACTGACCGATCAGGGTTTCGGCGATCTGAACCGTATTCAGGGCCGCGCCCTTGCGCAGGTTGTCGGACACCACCCACAGCGACAGGCCGTGTTCTACCGTCGGGTCGGTACGGATCCGGCTGACGTAAACCTCGTCTTCGCCGGCGCATTCCTTCGGGGTTACGTAACCGCCGTCACCGCGCTCGTCGAGAACCGTAATCCCCGGCGCGTTCTGCAGAGCGCGGCGCGCCTCTTCCTCGTCGATCGGACCATCGAACTCAAGATTCACGGCTTCGGCATGACCGACGAAAACCGGAACGCGGACGCATGTCGCATGTACCTTGATCGCCGGGTCGAGAATCTTCTTCGTTTCGACGACCATCTTCCACTCTTCCTTGGTCGAACCGTCATCCATGAACTTGTCGATGTGCGGAATGCAGTTGAAGGCGATCTGCTTGGTGAACTTCTGACGGTGCTCTTCCGTCGGCTCGTTCATGTAGATACCCTTGGTCTGCGCGAACAGTTCGTCCATGCCCGCCTTGCCGGCACCGGAAACGGACTGGTACGTCGACACCACACAACGATTGATCGGCACCAGGTCATGCAAGGGCTTCATCGCCACGACCATCTGAATCGTCGAGCAGTTCGGGTTGGCAATGATGCCTTTGCGCGAATATCCGGCGATCGCATCCGGGTTCACTTCCGGCACCACCAGCGGCACGTCCGGATCCATGCGCCAGAACGACGTGTTGTCGATGACGACGGCACCGGCGGCGGCGGCCTTCGGGCTATAGATTTCGGACACAGACGCACCCGGCGAGGACAGAACGATATCTGTCCCGGTGAAGTCGAACTTGGCGAGGTCCTGGCACTTCAACACCTCGTCATCGCCATAGCTGACTTCCTTGCCGACAGAGCGCTCGGATGCCAGCGCCACGACCTCGTCGGCCGGGAAGCGGCGATCCGCCATGATCTGCATGATTTCGCGGCCCACATTCCCCGTGGCACCGACTACTGCAACCTTGTAACCCATCTCGTTTACTCTCCTTCGGGGGTCTCGGATGACCCGCCTCAACATTCTTCGGGCTAGTCTGGATACGACTTCGGCCCGCGAGTGTCTCAGCGGGCCGTTTCATCAAAACGCGAAAAAGCCGCCCGCTACCGCAGGGTCTTGGTCTTTTTCGTCGTGGTCGTCATAAACAGCATTCAAATTCCCTAATATCTGCCGGAAATCCGGTTGATCCCGGCCGAAATCGCGCGGAACATAACGCGAAGCTTTGAATTACGCAAGATAGATACTCTATTGCATCGATAAGGTCCCGTTATGATCATTCGATACCTCGCGCTGATCCTCATTTGCCAGTTGGTCGGCGAAACCGTGCAGGTTGCGACGGGCGTGCCGGTGCCGGGGCCGGTCATCGGCATGGCGATCCTGTTTCTGGGTCTTTTGGTTAAGCGCGGCCTGCCGGAGGACCTGTCCGATACCGCAGGCGGACTGTTGCGCCACCTCGCACTGCTGTTCGTCCCTGCGGGCGTCGGCGTCATGCTGCATGTGCCGAGACTTGCCGATGAGTGGTGGCCCGTGTTCCTCGCCATCGTGCCAGGGACACTCATCGCCATCGCCATCACGGCACTTGTGATGGAACGCCTGGGCCGCGCGACGATCCGCGAGGAGGACAAGGTATGACCGCCCCCGATCTCACCGAGATCTGGGTTTACCTCGCGCAGAAGCCGCTGACCGGACTGACGCTGACGCTTTGCGCGTATGTCGCCGGGGACTGGCTCTACGAGAAAAGCGGGCGCCATCCGCTCTTGAACCCGGTCCCCATCGCCATCGCGCTGATCGCGGGCTTGCTGTGGGCAACGGACATTCCGTATCAAGACTATTTCGAAGGAGCACAATTCGTGCACTTCCTTCTGGGTCCCGCGACCGTCGCGCTTGCGGTACCGCTTTACCAACAGCTCGAAACACTCAAGAAATCCGGCCCTGCCTTACTAACGGGCGTGTTGATCGGATCCGGCACGGCGGCGGGCTGCGCCTACGGGTTCGCCTGGATCGGCGGTGCCAGCACGGAAACGCTGCTTTCCATCGCGCCAAAGTCCGTCACGGCGCCGATTGCCATGGGGATCGCCGAACAACTGGGCGGCCTGCCGTCTCTGACCGCCGTGCTCGTCATCCTGACCGGGATCACCGGTGCCGTGTTCGGACCGCTTGTACTCAACCTCGCCCGGGTCAAAGACTGGCGGGCGCGCGGGCTCGCCATGGGCGTGGCGTCGCATGGCATCGGGACGTCACGCGCGTTTCAGGTCAACGCTGTCGCCGGTGCGTTCGCCGGCCTTGCCATGGGCCTGAACGGCCTTGCGACGGCGATCCTGGTGCCGCTGATCTTCGCACTGTTGCTTTAGCGGTTATTCGCCCCGGGCGTGAGCAAACAAGAGATCAAGCCAAAGAGGCTTCGGCTCGTAGAACAGCCGGTGCCCACCCCAGCCGGGCGGGATCAGTTTGTTCGTATGCTTTGCCTTGCCGACGGCCATCACATCGTCGCAGTCGGCCGCGATTTCATCATCCTCCGCCCAGGCGACAAGAAACACACCGTCAACGGTTGCGGCATCCGTCCTGATGAACTTGGCGAGGCCGCGCCGGTATTCCGTACCCTGCTTGCCGCATCCGGCGAAGACGACATAGTTGATGCCGGGCCGGGACAGGATCGATGACGCGATCAACGTAATGAACCCACCCTTGGAATGCCCGGCGACCGTGATGTGATAGCTCGGCACCCCGGCATCGAGCAGCGCCTGCACCTGTGCCGCGAGGCTCTTTGCATAACGCCCGGGATTGGAAAGCCCGCGCGCCTCGCCGATGACGACAAACCCTTCGGCCTCGATGGCATCAAGAATGTCGTAGTAATGGTAATTCTCGTACGGTCCCTGGCGCTCCACATAAAGACCGTGCAGATAAAAGATGTAGCGCTTGGCCGGATCGATCGCATCCGGCATCTTGCGGTCGTTCGCAACCGCCGCCCCGCACAGCAGAACAACGCCAAAAAACGCGCCAAAGAAAAGACGCAACGTCATCTCCGTCACTCCTTTCCAGAGAGGCGCCAATTATACGGCAGGTATTAGCGACGGAGAATGACGATCAGGGGGTGCCCGCAATTTTGCGCATACACTTCTCAGGCGTTAGCTGTCTGAGTTGCGCAACATACACATGCCCGAGGTTGTGTTTGTTCGTTGTCCATCCCGGACGGCCCTCGGGGTTAGCCACGGTCAAGTGGCATAACTCAAGATCCGAAAAGTCCGTTGCATCCCGTCCGGTTTTCTTCGGATTGACCGTAATCGTTCCCGGCTTCGCCGCTTCAGCCGAGCCTGCCCCGGCATTGAGGGCATCCGAGCATGATGCCAGTGTCAGTTGTCGATACTTGGCCTCATATACGTACCACAAGCCCTTGTTGCTTGTTTGCCACTCAAGTGTCCCAGGATTTCCATCCGTGGCCAGTGAGCACAATTCCTTATTGTTTAATCTCAGCCCGGAACGCTGATGCGGCTGATCCCCGACATGACCATTTTCCATTTGGCAGTCCAGCACCTTGAAACGGCGCCGCTTTGCTTCGGCAACATAATCGGAAACCTGTTCCGAGCTATTCCACAACAAGGACTCGGTATCAGGGCTAACCGCTTTCGCACATATGACCCCTTTGGAGAGCTTCTCGATTTCTGCACCTGTATAGTTTCCGGCTTTCGGATCATTATTGGTTCGGCGCCCCGAATTTCCCCACGTGACCGGCCCCTTCCAGACGACCCAGCCGCCTTCATCGAAAACATAACATGGCTGGCCAGCCTTCTTCTTACAGCTATCGAGCGTAAACTTCATGTCGTGCGACGCTCTACAAAGATCGGGCCCAGCATCGCAATACCAGAACCCGCTCTGACGTCCATCCGCCGTTACATAGAACATCATCGAGCCGGGCTTTTTCAGGTACCTGTCTTCGTATTTTCGCACCACATTTTCGGACAGCGTAATTGGACCGGACCCGTAGTAATCGCTGCTGGTCTGACATCCGCCCAACACCAGCACCAATGCGCCCCAAAGCAAATATTTTTTCACGCTCCACCCCTGCCGCAATAATTGAATAAAACCCCAACAACAACTATGCCGCCTTCAGGTACAGTTTCCAATAGAACCGCTTCCAAAAAAAAGGGGCGCCGAAGCGCCCCTGATCTTTTACTTGCGAGGTTTGATCAAGCCGACAGCTTGTCCAGTTCTTCGCAGACCTTCTCGCCCATTTGCTGGGTCGAGACCAGCTTCATGCCGTCCTGCATGATGTCACCGGTGCGGTAACCGGCTTCGAGAACATTGGCGCAAGCCTTTTCAATCATGTCCGCGTCCTCGCCCATGTCGAACGAGTAGCGCAGGCACATGGCATAGGACAGCACTGTCGCCAGCGGGTTGGCCTTGCTTTCACCGGCGATGTCGGGCGCCGAACCGTGGACCGGCTCGTAGAGCGCCTTGCGGCGGCCGCTTTCGTCGGCGGCCCCGAGCGAGGCCGACGGCAGCATGCCGAGCGAACCCGTGCACATCGCCGCGCAGTCGGAAAGCACGTCGCCGAACAGGTTGTCGGTGACGATGACATCGAACTGCTTGGGCCAGCGCACCAGCTGCATGGCGCAGTTATCGGCGTACATGTGCTCAAGTGTCACGTCCGGATAGTCCGCGGCGACCTCGGTCGCGATTTGGCGCCAGAAGACACCGACTTCCATGACGTTGGCTTTCTCGACCGAGTGCAGTTTCTTGCCGCGCTTCTGCGCCAGTTCGAAGGCGGCGCGCACCACACGCTCGATCTCGTCACGCGTATAGGACGTGGTGTCGACGCAGCGTTCCTGACCTTCGAACGTCTGCATGCCTTTCGGCTGACCAAAGTAGGTGCCGGCCGTCAGCTCGCGGACGATCATGATATCGAGGCCGGAAACGACATCGTTCTTGAGGCTCGACGCATCCGCCAGCGCCGGCATGCAGGTCGCAGGCCGCAGATTGGCGAACAGGTCCATTTCCTTGCGAAGGCGCAGCAGGCCCGCTTCCGGACGCGCATCGCGTTCGACGTTGTCCCACTTCGGACCGCCGACGGCGCCGAGCATTACCGCATCGACGTTCATCGCCTTGTCCATAGTGGCGTCGGCCAGCGACGTCTTGTGCGCGTCATAGGCAGCGCCGCCGACGAGATCTTCCTCGATATCGAACGAGACGTGACGGCGTTTGTCCATCCAGTCGACGACGCGGCGGACTTCACCCATCACTTCCGGACCGATCCCGTCACCAGGCAGCATCAGCAGCTTCTTGTTCGCAGCCATTCGTGTTTTCCCTTCCCTAAGTCTTTTTGTTATTCCGCAGCGGTCATGGCGCTGTTGAGCCACGCCTGGCTGGCGTTCTTCTCTTCTTCGAAGCTGTCGATCTTGCCTTCGTTCTGCAGCGTCAGACCAACATCGTCGAGACCTTCAAGAAGGCATTTCTTCTTGAACGGATCGATGTCGAACTTCACCTCGCCGCCGTCCGGACCGCTGATGGTCTGGTTTTCCAGATCGACGGTCAGCGTGGCGTTGGCGCCGCGGCGGGCATCGTCCATCAGGTCTTCGAGCTGTTCCGGCGTCACCTTGATCGGCAGGATGCCGTTCTTGAAGCAGTTGTTGTAGAAAATGTCCGCGAACGAGGTCGAGATGACGCACTTGATGCCGAAGTCCAGGATCGCCCACGGCGCGTGCTCACGGGACGAACCGCAACCGAAGTTGTCGCCCGCGACCAGAATCTTGGCATCGCGGTATGCCGGCTGGTTGAGGATGAAATCCTCGACCTCGTTGCCGTCCTCGTCATACCGCATTTCGTGAAACAGGTTCTTGCCGAGACCGCTACGCTTGATGGTTTTCAGGAACTGCTTTGGGATGACCATGTCGGTGTCGATGTTGATCATGTCCATCGGCGCGGCAACGCTGGTCAGTTTTTCGAATTTTTCCATTTTTCGATTCCTCCGTTTCTCGTTTCCGCGCGGTCAGTCCAGATCGCGCACGTCGATCAGGTGACCGGTGACGGCAGCCGCAGCGGCCATCGCCGGGCTGACCAGATGCGTGCGGCCCTTGAAGCCTTGACGCCCCTTGAAGTTCCGGTTCGACGTCGACGCGCAACGCTCGCCCGGCTCCAGACGGTCGGCATTCATCGCCAGACACATGGAGCAACCCGGCTCGCGCCATTCCCAGCCGGCTTCGATCAGAATCTTGTCGAGACCCTCTTCCTCGGCCTGCTCCTTGACCAGACCGGATCCCGGCACCATCAGCGCGGTCACGCCGTCGGCAACCTTGCGGCCCTTGGAGATTGCGGCGGCGGCACGGATATCCTCGATGCGGCCGTTGGTGCAAGAACCGACGAACACCTTGTCGACCTTGATGTCCGTCATCTTCATGCCGCCTTCGAGGCCCATGTATTCGAGCGCCAACTTGGCGGATTCCTGCTTGGCCGGGTTTTCGAAATCTTCCGCGCGCGGTACGGTGCCGTTGATCGGCGCCACGTCTTCCGGGCTGGTGCCCCAGGTCACCTGCGGCACGATTTCGGATACGTCCAGTTCGACTTCCTTGTCGTAGCTCGCACCTTCGTCGCTCGGCAGCGTCTTCCAGTAGGCGACGGCAGCTTCCCATGCAGCACCCTTCGGCGACATCGGACGGCCCTTGAGGTATTCGAAGGTCGTCTCGTCTGGTGCAACCAGACCGGCGCGCGCGCCGCCTTCGATGGTCATGTTGCAGACCGTCATGCGGCCTTCCATCGACAGATCGCGGATCGCCTGGCCGGCGTACTCGATGACGTAACCGGTGCCGCCTGCGGTGCCGATCTTGCCGATGATGGCGAGGATCAGGTCCTTCGCCGTGCAGCCTTCGGGCAGCGCGCCGTTGACGGTAATGCGCATGTTCTTGAGCGGGCTCTGCAGCAGCGTCTGCGTCGCCAGCACGTGTTCGACCTCGGAGGTACCGATGCCGAACGCCAGCGCACCGAACGCACCGTGCGTCGCCGTGTGGCTGTCACCGCAGACGACCGTCGTCCCCGGCAGCGTGAACCCCTGTTCCGGTCCGATAATGTGAACGATCCCCTGGCGGACATCGGTGACGTCGAACAGCGGCACCCCGAAGTCCTTGCAGTTCTTCTGCAAGGTCTCGATCTGGATGCGGCTTTCCTCATCAGCGATGAAACCGCCGCGTTCCGTGGTGGAAACGTTGTGATCCGGCACGGCCAGCGTCAGATCCGGACGGCGGACCTTGCGGCCGGTGGCACGAAGCCCCTCAAACGCCTGCGGGCTCGTCACCTCGTGGGTGAGATGCCGGTCAATGTACAGAAGGCACGTGCCATCGTCCTGCACGTTGACCAGGTGACTATCCCATATCTTGTCGAACAGCGTTCTTGGCTGCGCCATCGTTCCCTCCACATTGTTGTTGCCGCCGCCGGGCCCATCCCGGCGGCAACGTTCTGGGGGACCATTCGGTCCCGGTTTCTTATTCTTCGGTGGCCGCACCGTCTGCCGGGGCGGCAGCTTCGGCTTCCTTGGCCTTTTTGGTCTCGCGTGCCTGGGCGTCACGTGCGCGCTTTTCTTCCTGCGCGATACGCTTTTCTTCGGCGGTCAGTTTCGCGGAGTAACCATCGGTCTTTTCCGCGATACGGGCCGATTTACCCTGACGGCCGCGCAGGTAGTAGAGCTTGGCGCGACGGACATCGCCACGACGGATTACGTCGATGCTGTCGATGCTGGGCGAGAAGACCGGGAATACACGTTCCACGCCTTCGCCGTACGAAATCTTGCGGACCGTGAACGATTCGTTGATGCCGCTGCCGTCACGGGCAATGCAGACACCTTCGAACGCCTGAACACGCTCACGCGTGCCTTCGACGACCTTCACGTTCACACGGAGCGTATCGCCGGGGGCGAATTCCGGAACCTGCCGCTCGGCGGCGAGGCGTTCCTGCTGCTCCTTCTCGAGTTGTTCGATGATGTTCATAGCTAGGTTTCCTTCTTGGCTTAAATATTGCCGCGCTCGTAGCGTTCCCACAAGTCGGGACGCCGCTCGCGCGTAATTTCCTCGGCCTGGGCATGACGCCAGGCACGAACGTTTTCATGGTGACCGGACAGCAGGACTTCCGGCACATCCAGCCCGTGCCACTGGCGCGGGCGGGTGTAGTGCGGATATTCCAGCAGTCCGCTTTCGAAGCTTTCTTCCTGAAGAGATTCCTCTGCGCCGATGACCCCCGGCAGCAGACGGACGCAGGAATCGATCAGCGTCATGGCCGGCAGTTCGCCACCCGAAAGCACAAAGTCGCCGAGCGAGATTTCCTCGCCTGGATAGGCTTCCATGACCCTGGCATCGATCCCTTCGAAACGTCCGGCAACGGCAATCAGGCCCGGTCCGGCGGCAAGTTCACCGACCCGTTCCTGGGTCAGCGGCTTTCCGCGCGGCGTCAGATAGACGAGAGGCAGGTCTTGCGCACCTTCTCGGGCAGCCTCGATGGCGCGGCCCAGCACATCGGCCCGCATCACCATCCCCGGACCGCCGCCGAAAGGCACGTCATCGACGCTGGCGTGCCTGTCTTCAGCGAAGCTGCGGATGTCGACGGCGTCGCATGACCACAGACCGCGCGTCAGCGCCTGTCCCGTCAGGGACACGCCGAGCGGCCCCGGAAACATGTCCGGGAAGATGGTCAGCACGCGGGCGCGCCACATCTTGTCTGCCTTCTGGTCGTTCACGTCGTTTCGTCCTCTTCGCTCTCGTCTTCTTCTTTGCCGGGCGGATCGAACAACCCTTCCGGGGGATCGATCACAACCTTGCCGCCTTCGATGTCCACTTCCGGCACCGCCGCCCGCGTAAACGGGACCATGACGTTACCTGAAATCTCAACCACCGGGCCGGCGCCGAAATCGAAGACACCAACCACTTTGCCGATCCTTTCACCCGAGACCATTACCGCCTGCAGCCCTTCCAGATCCGAGTGATAGAACTCGTCCTCTTCGGGTGCCGGCAGTTGATCGCGCTCGACGAACAGTTCCGTCTTCTTGAGCGCTTCCGCTGCCGTGCGGTCGCCAATCCCGTCGATCCTGGCCAGAACCACGCCCTTTTGCGTGCCCGTGACCTTGAGATCGAACCGCCTTGCGCCCGTCTTGTCGTAGAGCGGGCCATATGCCCCGACTGCGACCGGATCGTCGGTGAAGCTCTTGATGCGAACTTCGCCTTTGATTCCCCGGACCCCGACGATAACGCCAAGGCGGACAGGGTTTTCCAGACGTTTGGACATGGGCGGACGTCAGGACCGTCTCGTGATCAGGCCTCCTCTTTGGTCTCTTCTTCGGCCGGTGCTTCCTCGGCAGCAGCTTCTTCAGCCGGTGCTTCCTCGGCACCAGCTTCTTCGGCCGGTGCTTCGTCCGGAGCAACTTCCTCGGCGGCTTCGGCTTCCGTCGGTGCCTCCGCGGCGGCGGCAGCTTCCTCAGCAGCCTTCTTCTTCTCCTCGGCCTCGGCCATACGTTCCTGCGCCTTGGCTTTCGGCAGGTGCTTCTTGGTCTGCTCGTGGATCACCGGCGCTTCGCCCATATCCACGGCAGCCAGGAACTTGGCGACGCGATCGGACGGCTTGGCGCCGACGCCGAGCCAATACTTGATGCGGTCCGCATCGAACTTGACGCGTTCCGGGCTGTCCTTGGCGAGCATCGGGTTGTAGGAGCCGACACGTTCAATGAAGCGGCCGTCACGCGCGCGGCGCGAGTCGGCGACAACGATGCGGTAGTACGGGCGTTTCTTGGCCCCGCCGCGGGAAAGTCGAATAGTCAATGCCATGTGCTTTTAAGTCCTTCTCAGTAGTCTTCGTTAATTCGTCAGTTAAAGTTTCAACGGGGCAGCAAACCGGGCCGCGCCGTTATCTCATACCGGGAGGCATGCCGCCGCCCATCGGAGGAAAGCCGCCCGGCATGCCGCGCATCATGCCCGCCATCCCTTTCTTGCCGACTTTCTTCATCATCTGTGACATCTGTTTGTGCTGCTTCAGCACACGGTTCACTTCCTGCACCGTGGTGCCCGACCCCGCCGCGATGCGGCGGCGGCGCGAACCATTGAGAATTTTCGGATTGCGGCGCTCCTTCGGCGTCATCGCAAGGATGATCGCTTCCTGATGCGCCAGCATCTTGTCGTCAACGTTGGCCGCTGCCATCTGCTGTTTGGCCTTGGCCGCGCCCGGCAACATGCCGAGGATACCGTCGAGGCTGCCCATCTGGCGGATCTTGCGGAACTGATCGACCATGTCCTCCAGCGTGAACTCGCCCTTCATCATTTTCTTGGCGAGTTTCTCGGCCTCTTCTTCCTCGACGACCTGCTGTGCTTTTTCGACCAGGCCGACAACGTCACCCATGCCGAGGATCGAACCGGCAACGCGGTTCGCGTCGAATGCGTCGAGCGCATCCATTTTTTCGCCGGTCCCCAGCAACTTGATCGGCTTGCCGGTGACAGAGCGCATCGAGAGTGCCGCACCGCCGCGCGCATCGCCGTCAACGCGGGTCAGCACGATACCGGTGATACCGACCTTCTCGTCGAATTCCTTGGCCAGGTTCACCGCGTCCTGACCGGTCATGGCGTCAACGACCAGCAGCGTCTCGGACGGCTTGGCAACATCGCGGACCTGTGCCACTTCGGACATCAGTTCCTGATCGATGTGCAGGCGGCCGGCCGTATCCAGAATGACCGTGTCGTACCCCTCGGTGCGGCCGGTATGCATCGCGCGTTTGGCAATGGCGACGGGTTGTTCGCCGAAGATCGGCTGCAGTACCTCGACCTCAGTTTGCTGGCCAAGCTGCTGCAGTTGCTGTTGCGCCGCCGGGCGGTAGATGTCGAGCGACGCCATCAAGACCTTCTTTTTGTCCCGGCTCTTGAGCCGCAGGCCGATCTTGGCCGATGTCGTCGTTTTACCGGAACCTTGCAGACCGACCATCAGGATACATGCCGGCGGGGAAACATCCGTGTTCAAGCCTTCCGGAACGGCGCCGCCCAGCATTTCAACCAGGTGGTCGTTGACGATCTTGACGACCTGCTGGCCCGGCTGCACGGAGCGCAGCACTTCCTGACCGACCGCCTTGTCACGCACACCGTCGATGAACGTCTTCACGACCGGCAGCGCAACGTCGGCTTCCAGCAGAGCAACGCGGATTTCGCGCAGCGCGGCGTCGACATCGGCTTCCTTCAGCGCGCCCCGTTTTTTGAGGCCGTCGAAGATGTCACCAAGCTTGTTTTGCAGGCCTTCAAACATCGTCAAATCCCGTCATCTCGGTCATCCGAACACACACAACGCGTTTCGCGCCAATGCGCGAAACTCGCGGATTGGCGGCGCCCCTCGAGGCGTGGGTTTAGAATTACCCTGAAATCGGCGGCAAATTAGGTTCGGACGGCATGTAAGTCAAGCTTTACGAGGCGCTTGCCGTCGTCCGGTCAAGGGAGCTGATTGAACAGGGTTTTGAGCTGATCGCGGTCCTGACCGAATTCCTCGGCGGCCATGATCTTGTCGATGGTCACGCCATCGGACGAAAGCGGCATCCGAAGCGCGACATAGAATGTATAAAACCCTGAATCCAGGGGAACTTCCGTCAGGTAGGCGTGCGGCTCAGCAGTCGTAAGCACCTCGTTATACTGGTCCCAGATACATTGCGCGTAATCGGGCGGGGTCAGCATTCGTACGGATTTGTTGGAGAGGTCGTAGTGATGCAGCCCTGTCACCGCCGTGCCCCAGTAACGGTAGCAAAAATCGTGAGGATCGCCGACGACGTCCACGACGCAGATTTGCGGCAACAACCCCGCAGGCAAGTCGAGCATGTTGATATCGGACCAAGATGGCGCTACCCCGCTTGATTGAATTTTCTTCTCGTTCCAGTAGTAGAAAGCAGCGTGAAGGTCCTAAAAGTTGTGGTCCGGCAATGAAAGCTTTTTAAATCGTATCGTCGGCACTGAATTTCGGCTCCGGAGGGTCGAATAGAAGGCAATTCCGCGACCAAGAGTGAATCGCAGAAAACGTATATTAGATAAATATGATGATCAAACGTTCATCCCTTTGCCCCCCAACCGTTGACCCCCTCACGGCTTCGTCGCACGGTGCGTTTATGATCACCGACGACATAAATTGCGCCGTCAGCCAATTCGGCCTCGTGGCGCGTGGTGCCTTTCATCCGGCACCCTCTGATTCTGCGCACCAGACGGTGCGACCTGATTTTGCGCACCAGACGGTGCGACCTGATTTTTCGCTACTAAATATGGGGACAATCGTCCTGATCGGCAACATTGGGCCGGATATGTGGCATGTTTTTTCGAAATCCATGGCGGATGTGCCACACCCGTTGGATGCATGGACTCGCGCGACGCTGTCACCGATCGCACAGGACTTCGGTGCCGGAGTCGTCTTTCCATTCGATGGCCCACCCTACCATCCGTTTCAGCGCTGGGCACTCGCCGCGGATGACGTGTCGCCGTCGCCTATTGGCCCGTTGATTCATCCGCTTTACGGCATGTGGCACGCCTACCGTGCTGCTTTCCTGTTCGCAGACCGGCTGGACATCCCTGTCGCGGCAACAAAGTCGCCTTCACCATGCCATTCCTGCGCGGAGAAGCCTTGCCTGAACACATGCCCCGTTGGCGCGTTCTCAACCGGGGGATACGACGTTCCGGAGTGTCGCGCCCACATCGCCAGCCCGTCCGGCGATGCCTGCCTGACGGCAGGCTGTCTGGCCCGGCGTGCCTGCCCAATCGGCCGGGATTACATCTACGAAGGTCCACAGGCAGCCTTTCACATGCACCATTTCCTTCATGCGAAATAAGGCGGTTTTTACCTTCGCTATGGACTTCGGGGGCCTCTCGGACCTATATCGTGCGCCATGAACAACGGTTTGCCATTTCGGAAGATGCACGGACTCGGGAACGACTTCGTCGTGATCGACGCACGCACGCATCCGGTGACGTTCGACGACGCGCAGGCAAAGCGCATCGCCGACCGGCACACGGGCGTCGGCTGCGACCAGTTCATCGTGCTTGAAAAGCCCGCCAACGGTTCGGCTGACATCTTCATGCGGATCCGCAACCACGACGGCGGGGAGGTTGGCGCGTGCGGCAACGCAACGCGGTGCATCGCCGACCAAGTCATGAACGAAATGGGGACCGACCGCGCCGTGATCGAAACGCTCGCCGGCAACCTGCAGACCTGGCGCGCCGAGGGTGGACTCGTCACTGTCGATATGGGCCCTGTGCACACAGATTGGCAATCGATCCCGCTGGCGTGCGAAATGGATACATTGCACGTGGATCTAAGCGTCGGACCGCTGATCGACCCGGCCTGCGTCAATGTCGGCAACCCGCACACAAGCTTCTTCGTCGAAGATGCCGATGCCGTCGATCTCGCGACGCTCGGCCCTCAGGTCGAAAACCACGCTCTTTTCCCCGAGCGCACCAATGTACAGGCGGTTCAGGTTCTCTCCGACAGCCGCATTCGCGTCCGCGTCTGGGAACGCGGCGCCGGCATCACGCTCGCGAGCGGATCCAGCGCCTGTGCAACGGCCGTCAACGCGCACCGCCGCAGCCTCACCGGCCCGAGGGTCGAAGTCGAGCTTTTGGGCGGCACACTGATCGTCGAACACACGCCGGAAGGCCGCGTTACGCAAACCGGCCCGTTCGCAACCAGTTTCGAAGGCGTCATCACGCCGGAACTGATGGGTGCGCCGGCATGAGTGCGCCTGAAGTCATCACAATGGGTTGCCGCCTGAATGCGTTTGAAAGCGAAGTCATCCGTGACCACGCTGCACGCGCGCAGATGGAAGATGCAATCTTCGTCAACACCTGCGCCGTCACCGCGGAAGCTGAACGTCAGGCACGTCAAACCATCCGACGCATGCGCCGCAAGAACCCGGGGAAAAGGATCATCGTTACCGGGTGCGCAGCGCAATTGAACCCGGCCGGGTTCGCGGACATGCCCGAAGTCGATCACGTCATTGGCAATGAAGAGAAGATGAAGGCAGAGACCTTCGCCGGATTGAACGGCCACCCCGAGATCAAGGTCGCCGACATCATGACGGTTCGTGAAACGGCGTCACACCTCGTGAAGGGCTTCGACGGTCGCGCCCGCGCCTTCGTGCAAATTCAGCAGGGTTGCGATCACCGCTGCACGTTCTGCATCATCCCGTTCGCGCGCGGCAACAACCGCTCGGTGCCATTGGGCGCCATTGCGGAACAGATCCGTATATTGGTGCGGGAGGGCTACCGCGAGATCGTGCTGACCGGTGTCGACATCTGTTCATACGGCACGGACCTGCCGGGACAGCCGCGGCTCGGCGAGATCGTCAAGCGGCTGCTGGTGCAGGTGCCCGAACTGGAGCGCCTGCGGCTGAGTTCGCTCGATCCGGCCGCCATGGATGATACGCTTTTCGAGGTGCTCGCCAACGAACCCCGGCTGATGCCGCATCTCCACCTCAGCCTTCAGGCCATGGACGACATGGTGCTGAAACGCATGAAACGCCGCCACCTTCGCGACGATGCCTTCCGCGTTGCCGCGCGGGCGCGTGCTGCACGATCCGACGTTGTCTTGGGCGCCGATCTGATCGCAGGCTTTCCGACGGAAAGCGACGAGATGTTCGAGAACACGCTCGCCGCCATCGCCGACATGGGTCTGACGCACCTGCACGTGTTTCCCTATTCCGAGCGGGATGGTACGCCGGCAGCGAAGATGCCGGCCGTCGATGTCGCTGAGCGCAAGGCGCGCGCCGAACGCCTGCGTACGGCCGGCGACGTAGCCCTTGATACCTTCATGAAGACTCAGGTCGGAGAAGACGTTCAGGTTCTTGTCGAGCAAGAGAGTCGCGGCCTCAGTGAGCACTATGTTCCGGCCGAGATTGTTGGCGGCGCCGAGGCGGGAGAGATCATTTCCGGCCGCGTCACCGGCATCGCCAACAGCACGTTGCAGGTGAAGCGCATCTCATGAGTGACGGCGAGCAAACAGGCTGGCTCGGGCGACTGCGCCGGGGCCTCGGCAAATCATCCGACAAGATTACGGGCTCTATCGGCTCCCTCTTCCGGGGCCGCAAACTCGATCAGGCCGCCCTTGACGAACTCGAAGAGGTCTTGATCACATCCGATATCGGCGTGACCACATCAGCCAAGCTGGTGAACGCGCTGGCCAAGTCCAAGTTCGACAAGGATGTCACCGACGAGGAAGTCCGCGAGGCCCTCGCCGACGAAATGGCAACTGTACTGGACCCGGTCGCACAACCGCTGGAGATCGACGAAACCCGGAAGCCTCATGTCATACTTGTCTGCGGCGTCAATGGGTCGGGCAAGACGACGACCATCGGCAAGCTTGCCAATCGTTTCAGATCCGAGGGCAAATCCGTGATGCTGGTCGCCGGAGACACGTTCCGTGCCGCTGCCGTCGAACAACTTCAAATCTGGGGCGAACGCTCGGACTGCCCCGTCGTTTCCGGCGCGCATGGCGCCGACGCCGCCGGGCTTGCCTATGGTGCGCTGGAACAGGCGAAGGCGCAGAACATCGACATCGTTATGATCGATACCGCGGGACGCCTGCAGAATCGCAAGGACCTGATGGCGGAACTGGAAAAGATCATCCGCGTCATCAAGAAGATCGACGACACCGCGCCGCACACGACCTTACTGGTCATGGACAGCACCATCGGCCAGAACGCGCACAGCCAGGTCGAGACCTTCAAGGAAATGGTCAACGTATCCGGTCTCGTCATGACCAAGCTGGACGGCTCGGCACGGGGTGGCGTCGTCATCGGGCTCGCCGAAAAATTTGCACTGCCGGTGCATGCCGTAGGTGTCGGCGAAGGGATTGACGACCTCAGACCTTTCGAAGCGCGCGCCTTTGCACGCGCCCTGATGGGCCTGCCCGCGGCCTGAGCAGGCTTGGTCGACCGCAAATGACGGACTAAGCTGCGCGAACCAATTCAAGGGGTCATCCGGCCCGAACATCTTAGGGAGAGATATCACCATGCTATACGAGCTTCGTATCTATCATTGTGCGCCCAGCCGCATGCCCGCACTTCTGAAGCGCTTCGAGGACGTGACGTTGAAGAAATGGGAACAGCATGGCATCCGCCAGGCCGGATTCTGGGTCACCGAAATCGGGTCCGACAATCACGACCTTTACTACATGCTGCAGTGGGAATCGCTGGCCGAGCGTGAGGAGAAATGGAACGCATTCCAGTCAGATCCGGAATGGATCAAAGCGCGCGCCGACAGTGAAAAGGACGGCCCGATCCTCAAGGGGATCTCGAATCATATCCTGAAGCCGACGCCGTTCTCCTCGGTTCAGTGACAGTTCAGCCGTCCGCGATATCCGGATAGACGAACAGCGCCGGTGTGCCGCCCGTGTGCAGGAATAGCACCGGGCCGGTGCCGGCGAGCTTCCCGGTCCTGGCATAATCAATCAGACCGGCCATGGCTTTTCCGGTGTAGACCGGATCCAGGAATATCCCCTCGGTCCGCGCCAGCGTACGAACAGCATCGGCCATCTCGGACGTTTCGATACCGTAACCCGACCCAACGTACGCACCGTCGCAGTTGACCTCAATCACATCGGCAAGGTCAGGGCGGCCGATGAAGTCGCACGTTTCCGCAACGAGCGCCGTAACTTTCTCCTGCTGCGCATCACCGGATCGGCTCACACACATGCCCATGACGGAAATTTCAAGCCCCGCCAGCGCAAGCCCGACCAGAAGCCCCGCCTGTGTCCCTGCACTGCCGGAAGCATGCACGATCAGACCCGGATGCACGCCGGCCTCCCTAAGCTGACTCGCCAGTTCGAACGCGCAAGACACGTACCCAAGCGCGCCCAACGGGTTCGATCCACCGACCGGCACCACGTAGACGGTCTCCCCTTGCTCGGCGAGTTGTTCGGCAAGCGCATCGATCGCCGCATCCATATCGGCATCCTTGGCGATGAAGTGCGGCACGGCGCCAAACATGTGATCTAATAATAGATTGCCGTTCGTTTCGTATAGCGCGTCAGTCCGTACGCGTTCGAGAATGGCATGGCATTTCATGCCGAGCCGCGCCGCCGCCGCCGCCGTTTGGCGCACATGATTGGACTGGGTGCCGCCGGCGGTGACGATTACCGTTGCGCCTTTGTATTGCGCATCGGCCATCAGGAATTCGAGCTTCCGCACCTTGTTGCCGCCGAGTGCAAAGCCCGTACAGTCGTCGCGCTTGATCCAGATATCCGGCCCGCCGAGGTATTTCGTCAAATTGGGCAGGGGCTCCAGTGGCGTCGGCGCAAACGCCAACGACACCCGGTCGAATCTGTCGAGCACATCCGCCATTACGGCGCAACCACGGGCATGTCGATCGGCCCCTCGGCACGGCTATGCACAAATTGATCGACGTAATCGTTGCCGCTGCCCGTCATGTCGCCGGCGGGTCCATGCCAGATGATACGCCCGTCGTGCAGCATCGCGACTTTGTCGCCAAGCCGTTCCGCGCCTGCCATATCACTGTCGATGGAAATCGCCGTGCATCCGATCTGCCGTACGAGGTCGAGGACCAAATCGTTGATGACGTTCGACATGATTGGGTCGAGACCCGCCGTCGGCTCATCCAGCAACAGGATTTCCGGATCGCCAAAAATCGCGCGCGCGATACCGACACGCTTCTGCATGCCACCGGACAATTCGGCGGGGGAGAGATCGGCAACGTGCGGGTCGAGCCCTACCATCACCAGTTTGTCGATGGCAGCCTCGCGCACATGACTGCGGTCGGCATCGCCGGCTTGCAGCGCGCGGAAGCCGATGTTTTCCCACGTCGTAAGACTGTCGAACAGGCCTGAGCGTTGGAAAAGCATGCCGGTGCGGGCGATAAAGGCATCGCGTCTGTCGCCCCGATACATGGCCGTATCCTCGCCACCGACAAGAACCCTTCCCTTGTCGATCTGGATCAGGCCGAGGATACATTTCAGCAGCAGTGTCTTTCCGGAACCGGATGTGCCTATCAGCACCAATGACTCGCCTTCGGCAACGCTGAGGTCGACGCCCGTCAGCACGTGCTTGTCGCCAAAACTCTTGGTCAGGCCCGAAACTTCGATGAACGGCTGCGTCACACCTCCCCCTCCCACGCGGCGGCATCAGGGGACGTTTTAAACCATTCCGTTTCCCGTTCATAGGCCCGGCCGAGACGGTAAAGCGTTGCTTCGTCGAACGGGCGACCGACAAACTGGATCGACGACGGCAGCCCGGCCGCCGTAAACCCGCTCGGCACGCTGAGGCCGGGCAATCCGAGATAGTTGATCGGGCGCGAACAATGTCCGACACGGGTCAGCAACTCGGCTGCGTTCGGCCCATCTCGCACATCGGTTTCGGCAATTGTCGGCACATCCATGATCATCATCGGCGTCATCAGGGCATCGACCTTGCCGAATACCATCTCGTTGAATTCGGCCAGCATGGAACTGCGCAGGTTCAGTGCCTGCACGTAGCGCGTGGCGGGCGTCGCAAACCCGCCTGCGAAACGGGCGAACGTCTGCTTGCCGTATTCGTCGCCACGGGTTTCCATCCAGTGCTGATGTAGCGCCGAACCTTCCGTTGCAGTGATCAGACTGGTCAGCGCATTGGAATACTGAATCCCGTCGGGCAAATCGATGTCGACGATCTCGGCACCTGCTGAACGCATCACATCGACGGCATCATTGAAACGGCGCGCGAGTTCATCCGTCATACCGTCCGTGAAGTGACTCGTCGGCAGGCCGACCTTGAGCCCCTTCGCACCCTTTTCAAGGTCGCCAAGGTAATCCTGCACCAGCACATCCGCGGATGACGGGTCGTCCGCGTCGTAGCCGGCAATCACCGAAAGCATCAGCGCATTGTCCGCGACCGTTCGGGTCAGCGGCCCGATTGTATCCAGTGTGTACGAGAGCGGCATGGCGCCGAACCGGCTGACCCTGCCCATGGTCACCTTCATGCCGACAACGCCGCAGCATGCCGCAGGCAAGCGCACGGAACCACCCGTATCGGAGCCGAGCGCCGCAAAAGTCGCCCGCGCCGCAACCGCCGCGCCTGATCCGCTGGAAGACCCGCCCGTGATATGCGCCGGATTCCAGGGGTTTCGGACATTGCCGGTGATTTCATTGTGACCGGTAACGCCGAGAGCAAACTCGACCATATTGAGACGGGCAATATCCAGCGCTCCGGCGCCATCCAACCGCTTCAGCGCGCCCGACAACTGATCGGGCATGAACCCCTTGCGAATCTTGGAGCCGCATTCGCTGAGCCGCCCGGGGCGATAGAACATATCCTTGTGCGCCAACGGCACGCCCCAGAGCGGAGTCTCCTGAGGACTGGCATCCGCTTCCCTGGCCTGACGCCGCGCATCGTCTGCATCCATCCCGGCAACGAGATTCAGGGCCGGCCCCCGTTCGGCCAGTCGCTCGATAGAGGCTTCCGTCACTTCGGATGAGGATATCTTGCCCGCCTTGATAGCGGCTGCAATTTCGCTCAGCGATGCATCGCAGGGATTTGCCGGCAGGTCAGTCACGCGCTTACTTTCCGCCGCCGGGCGCGAGTTCCCGCAACAGCTTGTAATAGCGCGCAGGCTCGGTATCGAATTCGCGGCCGCCGCCCGCACCCCGGACAACCTCACCGACCGATTTGCCGGAACGCGCGGGATCCATCACCTCCCGGCCACCGAGATCGATGTCCTGAACGTTCTTCATCCAGTATTCGAAGGCGTCGTCGCCGTTCATGGCTTGCGGACCCAGTTCCCGGATGCGTCCTGAACATACTCGCCCGGTGCGGCACGACTGATGGCCTTGTCGGCAGCGAGTCGTTCAACGGTATTCAGCGGTATATTGTTTTTGCGCGCGATATCGCGATAAAGCTGGCGGCGCTGCAGATTGACCTCGTCGACCAACTGCGCAATCCCGGGCGCGCTCTGGACAATCCCGACATAGCCATCGAGGCGCTCGCCCACCAGGCCCTGCGCCTGTGCCTGCTGCAGCGACATCGACTGCGCAGCAGACGGTTGGGCGGCGAAAAGGCCGAATGAAAAGATGGCAATGGCAATTAGGCGAATGAAGTTGGTCATCCCGTTTCTCATTAGAACAGCGCCGGATTGTTCGAGAGAGCCTGATCCAGATCCTTCTCGACCCGAACGCGAACCTCGTGTTCGATCTTTACGTTCAGATTGATGACAATGGGTTTTTCCGGGGCCTCGACTTTGACCCTCGGTTCGCAGGCGATAATTGGAAATGTAAAAGTTACCGCGGTGAGTACAGCGCAAAGATTACGGTACGACATCGGTCGCGCTCCGTTGTTTACTCCTCCTACGGCTTTCCGGAAGGACCCTGCATCTGGTCCCGGATTTGTCCCGGAAGGTCTTGGATTACGCTAGCGCTTTGCAGCAAATCCCGCAAGGCTCCTTGCAAAGTCACGTTCAGTTCGATCCTCTTCCCGTCGTAAAGCGCCGGATTTGCGCCATCGAGTTTTGCCGTTGCCGTGATGTCGCCGGAGAGCGGTCCGTCCAACGACATCTGGAGGCTGGTATAACGAAAATCCGACAATGCGCGTGCCAGCATATCCGCCATCTCGCCGCTTTGCTTCAGGCTTTCAAGTGCGACTTGCGAGCGGAACCTGAGGGCACCGTTTTTAAGCGACCAGATCCGTGCATTGTCGATGACCGGCCCGTCTTCGCTCATACGGACCGGAATACTGCCGGCCAGCATTCCATCCGCCTCGAGACCATCGATGTCGATATTCCGCGCCAGATCGGCGGCATCGATTTCCTTGAGGTTGGCGACGATAACGTCGGGGGCCGCACCGAAAGGAACGGCAAGGTCACTGATCTCGAGTACGCCGCCTGCTACCGGCCAGGCGGCTCGGTTCAGGCGCAGGCGCTCCGTTCCTTGCAGTTCGAATGTAATGGAACCATTCGACAGCGGCAGTCCAGCATCCAGCAGACCGATCGACAATGTTTGCGGCACGCCGGTCTTCAATGCCAGAAGGTCGGCAATCTCGATCGTACCGCTGACCCCGGCGACCTCCGCCGGCGCCGTGCCGAAGGCGAAATCATCCAGGGTTATGCGTGCCGTCGACGTCGTCCGGCTCCTCGTCCAGCCAATGCGCACCGAAGCGCCCAACCCTCCGGATACGTCCGTGACCAGCCCTTTCAACGACGGAACGATGTCTTG
Organism: Rhodospirillales bacterium; assembly: GCA_965262415.1. GTDB lineage: Bacteria > Pseudomonadota > Alphaproteobacteria > Rhodospirillales > Casp-alpha2 > UBA4479. Next base: position 2,372,026 of record OZ253533.1, read on the forward strand.
CGGCTGAATGCCGTCCGTTGAAAAAATCCAGGGGGACAGTTCCGCCTGTAAAGTGCCGCGCGTTTCAGGAATCCGGTACCGGAACTCAATGCCAGCCCGTGGACCGCGAACCGGGCCGGCGTCGCCCATGAAACCGATCGTTGAAGGCTGAAACGATCCTTTGCCCCGCAGCAACACCGGTGCGATACGCATCGGCCTCTGTGCATCTGCAATCGTCGCATTTCGAATGTCGGCCCGTGCGCCGAGGAGCGTCTCCGTACCTTCCAGGGTCACGTCCGCGTCGATGCCGTTCAAGGCAAGATCGAGTTCATCTGCTTTGAGATTGCCGCCGGAAGCATTGAACCTGGCCCACCAGGTGCCACGTCCGGCGTCGAAGCTGGCGGTGCCGTCGAGCCGTGGCAGGGTGCCGCTCAAAGGATAAGGACCGGCGCCTTCAAGGGCGACATCCACGCTGTTCAGGACAGCGGCCAGATCAATCCGTTTCAATCCGCCATCATCGGTGACGGCGTGAATGAGCGGCGTTGCCTCGGCCCTGGAACAGAACGATACGGGGCCTGGCCGAAGCTGAGTGTTGTCGACGACGATCTGCGTTGCACGGACTTCAGGACACCCTTCGGGATATACACGCATGCCGTCGGCACCATAGCCGACATTGCCTGCGAATGAGATTTGGCCGCCGTTGATGGCCACGCCATCGACAGGCGAACCTGAGAAACGGGCGTCTGCCGTGACCTCAAGTTCCAATGCCTTTACCGGCCCAGCCATCCTGACGCCAATCTGCTCAGCAACCACTTCCAAGCCGCCCACCTTCATCTGCCAGGGGTCTAATCGAAGCGACACATCCTCGAACACCAGTCCATCGGTGGTCGCCGGCCAAAGCGTGCCGCCGACATCCCCGGAAACAGGAAACCAGCCGTTGAACACCCCCTGATACCCCGTCGCGACGCGAAGCGGATCCGCCGGGGTGGGACCTCCCGCCAGAAATGGCAGATCAGACATGCTCTCAAACGACAGTTCGAGGCGCTGTTCCCGCCCCGGCAAGCCAAGGTCGAAATGCAGGCCGGGCGACGGATTCAGCCGCCAGCCCCTGCCATCGACGGCGAGATCAAGTTCGCCATTCAGGATGGCGTCCAGACCGCTTGCAGCAGCGAGTCCCAGGTGCGTCAGTACAACAGACCCTGAGATACGCTCCGAAGCATGAACCGCATTCGCCGCGACCGCCGCCGGAAGTGCCTGGAAATCGGATCTTGTTCCCGATACATCGAAGCTCATCGCCCCGACCACTTCCAGAGGAATAGGCAAGGCAAGGGGACCACGTAAACCGTCTGTCGCCACGTCGCCGACGAGTTGCACCAGGGCTTGTGGGTCGAAGACATCGTCCGTTGCCGCGTGCACCTGCACCGAAAGACCGGTACCCGCTCCACCCATCAGAAACTCGCCCGTCACAGCCTTGCCGTTGACCGTTGCCGCCACGTCGACGTTGCCAAGGGCGATCCCGTCAATGCTTGCCTTCTGCAGGACAAGCGATCCGCCGCCCCCGAAGGCACCGCCGATCCGGCCTGAGACACTGACTGCACCGCTGAGTTCGGCGAACGCCACGCGCCCCTCGCTGAATGCATTCTTTATGTCGATGGTAAGTTGGACCTGATCCTCCTGATCCAGGATCCCGCGGATTCGCCCGCTCAGCTGTGCCTGCGGGTGCTGCAGCGCGAACTGGAAGTTGGCATCGGACCCAATCCCATCCGTCAGGATAGCTACACCTTCCAGCGCGGCATCGACGCGGCCGAGAGGCGACGAGATATCCAGCAGACCGGCGGATACTGTGACCGGTCCCAGAACGCGGATTAGCGGCGGCACGGCAGTGGCGTCCGAGGCCGCGAAAAAAGCATCAAGTGCTCCCAGACGCACCCCGCCGGCGTCGATGGAAAGCGGCAATTCGGGTCGCTCGATCCGAATCCCGTCGATCACCCCATGCGCCAATCGGCCGGGAGAATAGTCGACCTCTACTCGGCGCACGCGAACGCCGCTGCCGGGACCAAGATCGACATCGCTGATAACGGCTTCAGTCAGACCAAGCGCATCGATTTTAAATTGCGCTTCCGGGAAACCATTGTCGGCCAGATAAGCCCCAATGGCCCAGGCACAAAGCCAGGGCACAGCCAGATATGTGCCACCCGTCGTCACGGCGGCAAAGACCACAAAGATCAGAAACAAGGTGGTGCGCTTCATACGCGCATGCTCACGTTAACGTTATGGGCGGTCAAGTGCGGGGCTCTTCCGTTTTCTGGCAATAAGCGCCATATATAAGGGCATGTCAGACAACATCACCATGTCCGATGTGACACCTGCCGTACTGTCGTTCTGGTTCGGCGGTCTCGATGAAGAGTCCGCAAAAACGCAACAGTCGTTCTGGTTCAAGTCTACGCCGGAAATCGATACTGAAATCCGCGACCGGTTTCTTGAGATTCATGAACTTGCAGGGCAGGGGCACTTTGATACGGATGTGCAATCGCCGGACGACTACCTCGCGATCATCATCGTGCTGGACCAGTTCCCGCGCAACATCCACCGTGGCACGCCAGACGCGTTCGCAACCGATCCACTGGCCCTCGAATGGGCCAAGAAGGCGGTTTCAAAAGGGATCGATAAGCAGCAACCGGCGCCGTACCGGCGCATGTTCCTGTACCTGCCGTTCGAGCACGCCGAGAATCTGGACGACCAGAACGAGGCCGTACGTCTGTTCAAGGAAATGGGGAATGACGAACTGACCGGTTATGCTGCCGCTCATCGAGCCGTCATCGAAAAATACGGCCGCTTTCCGCATCGGAACGCGGTTCTAGGCCGCGCATCCACACCCGACGAGGAGAATTATCTGAGCCAGCCAGGGGCTGGTTGGTAATCGAGGAAACTGGAGCAATGCCAACATTTCAGACTCTGAAGACCCTGGTCGTACTGACGCTCGCAACGGGCGCACTCGGTGCCTGCACCTTTAACAAGGTAGACACCGGCGTCTTCCGGATTCCCGCCGAGAATCAGGGCCGCGTCCTTGTCGAAGTACCTGCGTTCGAGGGATTGGAACCGGTTCGGGTGAATTATGCGGATCTGCGCACGACGGAAGAGTATGTGCTGTACCGGTCGCAACAAGGTCAGGCTGAAGCCTTCTTTGCCGAGACTTTGCCGTTTTTCAGAGAACGGACGATCCTTGATTTCAACAAGCTTGCGGCTTCAACAATCCCGATGTGGCGTTTCAACCAGGGCCAGGAACTCCAACTCGGCAACAGCTTTCCGGTCAGCAATGATTTCGCTGATTTCTGGGTACAGCCTTATCAGCAGAAAGATGCCGGGCGTCAGTGCGCGGGATTTATGGGCCAGTGGGAGATCCGCATGGATGACCCGGACCTGCGCCCGAGCAAGATAATGTTCGGTTACTTCTGCGCACCCAAGGGCACAAAGTTTAACAATGAAGATGCCGCGCAGTTGGTAAAGTCACTTCAGATTCGCGGGATTTCCGTGCCACTCCGTGTCGCGTCCGCTTATGCCCTTAACAAGGAAACACCGCCGCCGTCCCGCGACGTTCAGACGTCAAACCTGGTGCTGGCCCAGGATGGCGCCGGTGGCGGCGTTGCGGGCTTGCCCGACTTTCCGCTTTTGATCACGCGTCTGTACAACAACTATGACAACGAGTGCACCAATTGTTGAATTGCCCTCCGCATCTAGTTCCCCAGATCAATGACGATCCGGGTGTCTCGCGCTTCGACCTGAAACGCGGCTGCATCGAATGACGGTGGTGCGAAGAACGCGGTCGCGCCGTTAGAGAAGTCGTAGTCTTCCAGAGGAATCCCGAGAAACCCCTGGTCAAAATCGTGATTCCCGTTTTCGTCATGATAAACAGCGACGGCAAAACGTCCTGGTTTGAGGCCGCTGAAAACGGCTGTCGCCTGACCGTCGCGGGCGGGCACTTCCGTCTCAATCAACATACCGTCTGAATCCGGAAACGCGTCCGGGGTATCGTAAAGCGCCACATGAACGTCGCCGTCGTCACTGGCCAGGCCGACAACCAGAACCTCCAGCGTTGCGGCAGGGGCCGCAGCCGGCAAGGACAACATCAAAATGGCGATTAAGCCGAGGAGAAATTGCCGTCCCATGACGGCGCCTTTTAAACCCTGATGTTCAGGTAATAGCCGCGCGGCGCGTTTTGATCGAGCGGCTGGCCCTGACCAAGAAGGCTACGCAGGCGTTTGAGACCGGCCTGTTCCTGCGGCGACTGTTCGTGCTCCAGAAACTGTGCGCGCGATCGGACTTCGCGCACGCCGTCGGATTGATAATGGGTGCGTACCGGTTTTGCCGCGCCCGCACCGCCGAATGTAACGTTGACCCCGTCCGTCATTGGCTGACCCTGTCCCTTCCTGACCCGAACGCTAGCGGGAAAAGGGTTAACGGGCGGTAAACCCTTCCGGGGCCGTCTTGGCATGCCTGTGGATAAGTCAGGCGTCAGGAATGCCGGAAAATCTCGAAACGGGGGCCGTCACCGGCGCGATAAACCTCAAGCGCCCAGGTCACGCTCGGAAATGCCAGCTCCTGCCAGGGGATCTCTTCCCAGGAAAACAAAGCGGCGTCCGAGCTTTCCGGACCCGGATCGAGCTCGGGCCCTGTCATTGCCGCCTCATAAATCATGTAAATCTGCGAAATCCGGGGAATCTCGAACATGCCCAGGAATGCGCCGATATCGACACTGGCGCCGGATTCCTCGACCACTTCACGTTTCGCGCCCTCATCGACACTCTCGTTCAGTTCCAGATAACCCGCAGGAATGGTCCAGTATCCGATCCGAGGCTCAATGGCCCGGCGACACAGCAATATCTTGCTCTGCCACGTACAGACTGCGCCAGCGACAATCCGGGGATTGTCGTAGTGGACGAAGCCACAATCGACACAGACCATGCGTTCGCGGTCATCACCTTCCGGCACCTGGCGCACCACGGGGCCCTGCGCCTGTCTGCCAGCAGTACTGTCAGTCTTTTCGCTCATCTTTCCAACGGAACTTCCGATCCCTGATCGAAACCAGCCACCGATTGGCCGCATACTGTCAGGAATAGCAGAACGCTGCAAATGCGGCTGCGAAACCGGGTTTGGAGTGGTATAAACGATTCTCCGGGGGGTATGGGAAACGATGGCGATCCACGCAGAGCGTGAAGACGACAGCGAATACGATAGCGCCAGCACGGGCTTGGGCGACCGCACGTTTATGGGCGGTTTCAGTTTGGGTGCCCGGTCGTGGTTATATTTCCTCGCCTGCCTTCTTGCCGCATCTGCCTTGGGCGCGCTCTATTTTCATGTCGACCAGCGTCTCGACCAGGCCTTGCAGAACCTGCAGCGAGCGGCGCGGATCGACGAACTTGCCAACACCGTTGAGCGCGGGACATACAGCCTGCAGGCGCGACAGCGGAAATTCCTGCTGACCCGGGACACCGAGATCGCCGACGGCTTTTCTGCCGATCTCGCGGATGTATCGGCGGCACTGGATGAATTGTTCAGCTATCCCGAAGCACAACCTCTGGCGCAGCACGTGACCACGATCCGCGACGGTCTTGTGCAGTATGACCAGCAGTTCCAGACCTTTCTCAATGCCGAGCGCGAAATCGGCTCGGACAGTGAGAATGGGCTGAGTGCACAACTGCGACGCACGTCGGCTGGTCTTCGGGCAGCCTTTCGCGAAAGCGGCAACGCCAACCTGATCAATCAGGTCGAACGCATTGATCAGCAAGGCGAAGAGACAATCCTGTCCGGCTCCAAGAAGGGCATGGAAGAAATCAGCAAACGTTACGAGGCGCTGCATGCCTTCATCAATGCCGCCGATCTTGACCCCGCGCAGAAGAGCAGGATTGACCAGCTGCTCAAGGTGCATGAAACGCAGATGCTTTCGATCATCAACGCGCGGTTCGAATTGGCGGATCAAACACGCCGGTTCGAGGAACTGTTCGACTATTTCGTTCCGAGCCTGACGGGGCTGGCCGGTTTTTCGGAACGGCTGCGGATTCAGGCAGCGGCGGACGTTCGAAACATGCAGCTGTTTGCCCGATACACCATTGCCGGCGGATCGCTGGCCATCGTCCTCTGGCTTTTCTTCTTCGGCCTTCTGCTGATCAAAAGCCTGAGCGGCCCGGCAAAGCGGATCGCGGACGCAACGGAACGCATCGCACGCGGCGCAAGTCATGTGTCTGTTCCGGCACAAGGAAACAAGGACGACTTTGGCCGGATCGCGCGTATGCTCGACGGGTGGGCTGATACGATTATCGAAGCCGACCAACTCAGGAACGATCTGGAGCGCACGCGCGACAGGCTCCATCAGGCGCTGGGCGACGCCGACGAGGCTGCAAATCGGGCCCATGTCGCCGAGCAGCGAGCCGAACGCGCGGAGCGGAAGCTCGAGGAAGAGCCGCTGAAAGCGCTCCCTGCCCCGGAACCGGCACCCGCACCACAGCCGGAACCGGAATTGGAGGTAGCGGAAGAACCGGTTCGCCGGCCTCAGCGGCAGCGCCCGATCCCGGCGCTGGACATAGGCGACGTTGCGCAAGGCGGCGCAATTTCATCTGTCAGCCAGCAACTTCAGAATTTCACGCAGTACGTTACTGCCGCGGCCAACGACGTGGAGCGGACCGAAGCCCTGATCAAGGGCATCGATCAAATGACTGCGCTGGTAGACGACATTTCGGAACTGGTGATGACGATCCGCGATCAAAGCAACCTGCTGGCCTTCCGGTCCCCGGGCAAGGAAGCGGCGCGTGAAGCGGAACGGGAAGGTGACGACAATCTTGTGGCGTTCTCGGGGGAACGGCGTACCAGCGATGCCGACCGGGTCTATGCGCAGCGCTTCGACCATTTGCGCGAGGCCACCGACCAGACCGAGCGAACGGCGCACCGAATCAAGAATACCTTGGCGGAAGTCAGCCAGATTGCCCGTGAAATCGCCGAGACTGCATCACATCAGGCACTGGATGCGACGCACCGGCTGCTCAATCAGTCGGAATACCTCCAGAACATGCTGGATGACATTTTGAACCGCGTACACCCGGCGAAACCCGGTGCGCTCTCTGAACGGCGAGAGCTTAAACGGTCGAACGACGACCCGTTCGCATAAGAATTGAACGACGACCCGTTCGCTTAGTCCATCAGCGCGGCAACACCCGGCAGCGATTTACCCTCGATCCATTCCAGGAACGCACCACCCGCCGCCGAGACGTAAGAGAAATCGCCTTCGGCCCCCGCGCCCGCAAGCGCGGCCACGGTGTCGCCGCCACCCGCGACCGACAGCAAGCTGCCGGCGCGCGTTAGTTCGGCCACGGTCTGCGCGACCGCATTGGTGCCGGTATCGAACGGCTTGACCTCGAACGCGCCCAACGGACCGTTCCAAAGCACCGTCTTTGCGGACTTCAAACGTCCCTGCAAATCGGCGATGCTCTTCGGCCCGATGTCGAGGATCATCATGTCGTCCGGCACGTCGGAAAGCGCGACAGTCTTCGACGCGGCACCGTCCTCGAATTTGTCGGCGACGACCGCATCCAGCGGCAGGACGATCTCGCAACCGGCGTTCGCCGCTGTGTCGACGATGGCGCGTGCTTCATCAGCCATGTCTTTTTCGCAGAGCGAATTGCCGATGCCGACGCCGTTGGCATAAAGGAAAGTATTCGCCATGCCACCACCGATCACGATCTGATCGACTTTCTCGGAGAGGTGCCCCAGCACGGCCATCTTGGTCGATACCTTGGCACCACCGACAACCGCAATCACCGGATGCGCCGGCGTTTCCAGCGCACCCGTCAGGGCCTCGATCTCGGCCTGCATCAGGCGCCCTGCCGCGGAGGGCAGCAGGTGCGTAATCCCCTCGGTCGAGGCATGCGCCCGGTGCGCAACGGAAAACGCATCCGATACGAAAGCGTCACCGTTGGCGGCGAGCGCTTTAGCGAAGTCCGGATCGTTCTTTTCCTCGCCCGGGTGAAAGCGCAGGTTCTCCAGCATCACGAAGCCCCCGGCAGGCGCCGCATCGATGACGGCCGCAGCCGCCTCGCCGATACAGTCTTCGGCGAATGCCACGTCCTTGCCGGCGATCTCCGCGAGGCCTTCGGCGACCGGGCGCAGGCTCATGTCGGGCCTTACTTCACCCTTGGGGCGGCCGAAATGCGAGATGATCACGACCTTGGCACCCATGCCAGCGAGTTCATTCAGCGTTTCGAGCGCACGATCGATCCGGGTCGTATCCGTAATGCGGCCATCGCGCATCGGCACATTGAAATCGACACGGACCAGAATCCGCTTACCGGCGACATCGAGATCGTTGAGCGTTTTAAGTTGAGACATGAATACCTTCTTGAAGCTAGTTAGGTTTAGTTTCTGGCCGCGACCGTACATCCTGCCGCGATCATGAGCGAACCGGCGGCGCGATTGATATGCCGCACGGCGCTCTCGGTCCGAAACAGGCGGCGCGCCTGCATGCCCAGCAACGCATAGCCAACAAGCACCCCGATCAACACCGATAGCACCGTCATAACGACCGCGATCCCGTCGCCGATGCCAATCCTTTCCAGATCGATGAACGTCGGCAGGAAGCTGAGATAAAAAATGATGACCTTTGGATTGCCGAGCGACAGGAACAGTCCGCCGGCATAGGTTCGGGAATGACCCAGCCCCGGTGAGGCAACTTCGTCCGTATCATCGGCTGCGGGCAACGCGCACACGGGCTGGCGCCATGCCATCACACCCAGGTAGATCAGATAGGCAGCCCCCGCCCAACGAACAAAGACGAACAGGTCTCCCAGAATTCCCGCGACCATGCTCAAACCCAGGAGCGCAAACAGCACATAAACCAGATCGCCGCTGGCGATGCCCAGAATAAACGGCAGCGTCGAACGAAAACCGAAGGCTGCGGACCGCGCGACGGTTGCGATAACGCCCGGCCCGGGCGCTGCCATCCAGAGGAAACTGGCCATCGCAAGCGCGAGTATGATGCCGATGGTCATTTGCCTTCAGCCTGCTGGGGTTTCAATTGACGGTTTATATACCGGGCAGGCGCCGTCTTTGCCAGAATTTCGCGATCTCAGTTTGCCTGCAAAGCTTTCAAACGTTGCCTTGCTTGCTCGGCTTTTTCGGTTTCACCAAGCACGTCGTAAGCACGGATCAATCGTTCCCATCCTGTGGGGTCATTGGGATTTTCTTCTAGCTTCTCGGCAAGCCGCTCGACCATTGATTGGATGAAAGCCTGTCGATCCTCGGCGCTCATTTCCTGCGCCGCGCGAACCTGATCCTGTGTGGGGCCGGGTACCACCGGAGAAGCAGCGCTCTCACCGGACGTGGGCGCTTCCGTGGGCAAAGCATCAACCATGCCTTCTGCCAGTTTCTTCGCCGTTTCGCTCGGTTCGATGGCTGCGGCATCGAATCCGCCCTCGCTGGCCGCGCGGGCGATCTGTTCGCGGATCGCGGCGACAAATGGCGCGTCGGCGGGCTGGAACGTCAGAAGGTCGGTCCATATCTGGGCAGCCCCTTCGAGATCGCCGCCCATCGCCTTGTCGAGGCCGATGTAAAACCAAGGCTTCGGCAACAATGCATTTTTGTCCCGCGCTTCGAGGAAATCGGCGAAGATCTCCGGCGTAAACGAACCGTCGCGCGCCATCAGCCGGGCCTCGGCCCAGTCTGCCAAGAGCTCGGGATCCCGGTTCGTCAGTTCGACAGCACGCTGATATGCAGCTGCCGCCTGCCGTGAATCGCCGATATTGGCAAAGGTCCGGCCAAGCAGGGTCCAGCCACGCGGGTCGTCGGGGCTTTCGCGCAGGCGTTCCTGAAGCCGGGCTGCCAGCTGCTGCATGCTCTGGCCCTCTACACTGGCAGAACTTTGCGTGGGCTGGCGGTCGATGCGTTCCGCCAGCGGGAAGTCGGGCAGCCCTGGCGTCCCTGTTTGAAGATAGAACACAAGCGCCGCTGCCGGGGCTGCCAATACAGCGACGATGATCGCCGCCAGACCTCTGCGTGGCGAACCGGCCGGCGCGCTTTCGCTTTCCGAGTCCTCGGCGGCCGCAAGCAGGCGGCGCTGGATTTCCAGGCGCGCCGCGTCCGCTTCTGAATCGCCGATGCGCCCTTCCGCCTGATCCCGATCCAGTTCCGCCAGTTGGTCTTTGTAGACGTTGACGTCGTAATCCGCGCGGCGTGCCGCGGACGCATGTCGACGAAGCTGCGGCAAGAGCAGCAGCGCAACCACGATAAGAACCAGGAGCCCGGCCATTGCCCAGAACATCAGGATTTATCCTCATCCAGAAGGCGGGCGAGTTTCTCTTTCTCGATGTCACTCAGCGACTGCGGACGCACTTCAGGCGCCGCCCCTGCACTCCGCCCCCGGAAGAACATGAAAGCAGCAAAGAGTCCGAAAATCACAAGCGCCGCAGGACCAAACCATAGTGCGTACGTCTTCAGTTTAAAGGGTGGGTTCAGCAGAACGAAATCGCCGTAGCGCGACACAACGTAGTCGATAACCTGTTGATTACTGTCTCCGGCAACGATCCGCTCACGGACGAGTACTCGAAGATCCCGGGCGAGATCGGCATCCGAGTCGTCAATCGACTGGTTCTGGCAAACCAGGCAACGCAGATCCTTGCCGACCTCGCGGGCGCGTGCTTCGAGCGCCGGGTCATCAAGGATTTCGTCCGGTTGCACGGCATTTGCCGGCAGCGAAACGATCAACGCCAATGCAAACAGCAACCACTTCATCCGCCCTGCCCTCGCAAGTGTTCAATCAGTGGGCTGAGCGTTTCCGACCAGACTCTCTCATCGATCGGTCCGACGTGCTTGTAACGAATGATTCCCAGCTTATCGACGACGAAGGTCTCGGGCGCACCGGTCACGCCGAAGGCAATTGCCGCCTTCGATTTAGGATCGTCACCCGCCAGCGTATACGGATCGCCGTGACGTCTGAGCCATTGAGGCCCGGCAGTGCGGTTCGGTTCCCGCCAATCGATACCGTGGATCGGGACCCACCCGTTCTCCTTGATTTTCATCAGGAACGGATGCTCTACGCGGCACGCGACGCACCACGACCCGAAGACATTGACCAGCGAAACCTCACCCTTCAAGTCCGTGCTCGCAAATCCCTTTTCGTCGCGCCCCTCCAGTCCTACCAGATCAAACGCGGGGACCGGCTCGCCTTCCAGCATGTTGGGCAGCTTTTGCGGGTCGAGCGTCAGGCCGATCGCCAGATAGGCGCCGATGACCAGGAACGCCAGCAGCGGCAGAATATAGAAAAGACGCTTCATACCTTATCGTCACTCGGCAGGTTGTGCGCCGGCGGGCACGTTTGAGCGTTTCGGCGCACCGACCCGGAACCGGCGATCGGAAAGCGACAATGCACCACCCAGGACCATGGTCAGAGCGCCGATCCACATCCAGGCGACCAATGGATTGAAGTAAATACGTGTCACGTAAGAGCCATCGCTCTTACTGTCGCCGACAACGGCATACAGATCGCCGGACAACATCGTATGGATTCCAGCCTCGGTCGTCGGCATCTGACGGACGGTGTAAACGCGTTTTTCCGGGAACAGCTGCGTCACCACGCTGCCGTCCTTGCTGACGGTGAACCGGGCCTCGGTCGTCAGGTAGTTCGGCCCCTGTTTTTCCGCTGCGCCGTCGAAGCGAAACTCGTAGCCGGACACGGTCACGGTCTCGCCCGGTCGCATGGTCTGAACACTCTCCACGTTCCACGCACCGGCGCCGGTGACGCCGAACACGGCCAGCGCGAGCCCGAAGTGCGCCAGCGTCATACCCCATGTCGCGCGCGGCTGGTTGACGAGGCGGCGCAACGACTGACCGGGCGGAACGCGGAACAGGCGAACGCGTTCGGCAAGTTCGATCAGTGTTCCGAGCGCCAGCCACGATCCAATGGCGACGCCGACGATGCCCCACGCAGACTGGCCACTCTGCCAAACCCAGGCAGCGACGGCCAATGCAAACGCGGCAACGAACGCAATCCACAGCGTCTTCATCGCCCGAACCAGGTCACCACGCTTCCAGGCCAGCAAAGGCCCGACGGCCATGGCGGCAACCATCGGCGTCATCAATGGAATGAACACCGCGTTGAAGAACGGCGCACCGACCGAAATCTTGTCCTGTCCATCCGAGATCGCATCGATGAAAAGCGGATAAAGCGTGCCCAGCAACACCACACCGGCCGCCGTACCCATCAGCAAATTATTGAGCAACAACGCACCTTCACGCGAAACCGGCTGGAACACGCCCGTGCTGACAAGCTGCGGCGCCCGCCAGGCATAAAGCGCGAAAGAGCCGCCGATGACGATCAGCAGCAGCACGAGAATGAACACCCCGCGCTCGGGATCTGTGGCAAATGCGTGCACCGATGTCAGCACGCCCGAGCGCACGAGGAATGTTCCCAACAACGAGAACGAAAAAGCGACGATGGCGAGAAAAATAGTCCAGGCCTTCATGGTATCGCGCTTCTCGACGACGACACAGGAATGCAGCAGCGCGGTGCCGATCAGCCACGGCATGAAGGATGCGTTTTCGACCGGGTCCCAGAACCAGAAGCCGCCCCACCCAAGCTCGTAGTAGGCCCACCACGATCCGAGTGCGATTCCCCCTGTCAGAAAACACCATGCTGCCAGCGTCCATGGCCGGACCCACCGTGCCCATGCCGCGTCGACGCGACCCTCGATCAGCGCGGCGATCGCGAACGAAAACGCCATCGAGAATCCGACATAACCGAGGTAAAGCATCGGCGGATGGAATGCGAGGCCCGGGTCCTGCAACAGAGGGTTCAGGTCCTGCCCGTCCTGGGCCGGCGGGAACATGCGCGCGAAGGGATTGGAGGTCAGCAGAATAAACAGATAAAAGCCGATTGCGACCAACGCCTGGATACCGAGAGCACGAGCCTTCAAGCCCGGTGGCAGATAGTTCCCGAACAGCGCGACGGCCGCGCCGAAGATCGCAAGGATCAGGACCCACAGCAGCATCGAGCCTTCATGATTCCCCCACACGCCCGAAATCTTGTAGAGCATCGGTTTCGCGGAATGGGAATTCTGCACCACGTTCACGAGTGAGAAATCGGATGTCACGTAGGCGTAGGTCAGGCACCCGAAACTGATGGCGACGAGGACGAACTGAACGACGGAAGACTGGTCGGCGAACCGCATCCACGAAATCTGCCCCCGATGCGCACCAACAAGGGGAATGACACCCTGCAAACAGGCAACCATGAGGGCGAGGATCAGGGCAAAATGTCCGAGTTCGGCAATCAATTTCCGCTCCCCTGCCACTGGCCCGACTTCTTGATCGCGTCAGCGACCTCGGGCGGCATGTAATTTTCATCGTGTTTGGCCAGCACTTCGTCGGCGACAAAGGTGCCGTCGACAATCCGGCCTTCGGCGACCACGCCCTGCCCTTCGCGGAATAGGTCCGGAAGGATGCCAGTATAGCTGACATTTACGGTATTTGCAGTATCGGTGACCCGGAACTGGACAGTTTCGCCGCCGGACCTGTCGACGCTGCCGTCCTCGACCAGCCCGCCAAGGCGGAAGCGGCGATCATCGGAAACTTTGCCGGCGGCGACGTCGCTCGGGCTCATGAAGAAGACGATATTTTCCTCGAACGCGCTCAGCACCAGCGCGGCAGCACCGCCAAGCAGCACCAGCGCGACCAACACGAACGTCAATCTTTTATGTTTACGCTTCATCGGCATCCCTTGGCATCTGAGCTTCGATCCGCTCCAGTTCGGCGCGAGTCCGCTTCAACGCCCTCAAACTGACGGCGACCAGCCCGACGAGCACGAGCGCCGCAATACCGTAACTCGGCCAAACGTAGCCCGCATGTTTGGTCATCGAGAGAATCGTGTCTGTGTTGTTCACGGCTAAACCTCTTAACCTGCCGCCTGACGGTGCCGAAGCGCACGGGTTCGGTTCGCCATCAGTTCACGGCGGATGCGTACCAGCACCAGCCAGAAATAGTAAAGCTGAAACGCGGCTGCCATTAGAAACAACGGCGTCAGCATGTCGGGATGGATCGTCGGTCCATCCATGCGCAGCACACTGGAAGGCTGGTGCAGCGTATTCCACCAATCAACGGAAAACTTGATGATCGGTACGTTGACGAACCCAACCAGAACGAGAATGGCCGAGGCACGCGCACCGCGCCCGGGCTCGTCAAACGCGTCGCGCAGCGCCATGTAACCGAGGTAGAGAAAGAACAGCACGAGGACGGATGTCAGCCGTGCATCCCATACCCACCAGGTCCCCCACATGGGCTTGCCCCAGAGCGAGCCCGTGATCAGCGCCAGGAAGGTGAAAGCGGCACCAATGGGCGCGGTCGCCTTTGCCGCGACATCCGCAAGAGCATGCTTCCAGATCATCGCTACGGCTGCTGCCACCGCCATTGCCGTATAGCAGAAGAGCGCCATCCAGGCCGCCGGCACATGGATATACATGATCCGGACCGTGTGACCCTGCTGATAATCGACCGGCGACGAGAAGAGCGCGAAATAGAGCCCAAAAGCGAAGCACAGAACCATGGCGGTCAATAGCCACGGTTCAATGCGGCGGCTCAGGCGCTGAAAGCGGGTCGGATTGGCAAAATAGTGCAGCATTGTTCTACGATGTTTCCTTGGGGTTTATAGCACCTGTGTCCAGCTATGCCACCGCTTCCCGCAAAGCCTGCGCCGCTGCCCATGGCGTCAGCGCGAGCGCACCCAGCAGGACACCGCCCAGCAGCATCAAGTTGGCTTTCGCCCCGGAGCCGTAAAGCACCGCATCGCCCGAGCCGACAGCAAAGATCAGCACCGGGATCAGAAGCGGCAGGACCAGGAGGGACAACAACACGCCACCCCGCCTGGCCCCGAGTACCAGCGCCGCGCCGACGCTGCCCAAGAGGCTGAGTACGGGCGTACCCAGTAACAGCGTGATCAGCAGTACCGGCCAGATTTCATACGGCACGTTCATCATCACGAACAGCAATGGCGCGGTAACGATCAGCGGCAATCCGGTCGTCAGCCAGTGCGCCAGCACCTTGATCAGCACCACGAGTTCGAGTGCAACCGGCGACAACACCAGGAGCTCCAGCGCGCCATCCTCGTAATCACCCATGAACATGCGATCCATCGAAAGCATCGCCGCCAGCAATGCTGCGACCCAGATCACGCCGGGACCGATGCGAGCCAGCATATTGGGCTCCGGCCCGACGCCAAACGGAAATAGCACAACAGCGATCACGAAAAACGCGATCACCATAACGCTGTCCGCACTCTGGCGCATGGCGAGACGCATCTCCCGCCGGAACAGGACGGAAAGCGCATTCATGAGGCTGCCCCCAGCGTCAGTGTGCCGGCGGATGCCAGGCCAAGGTCGGTATGGGTAGAGATTACTGCCATCCCGCCGGATTTGAGATGTCCGTCAACGAGGCCGCGGAGCGCATCGGACGTATTCTGGTCGAGTGCGGTCGTCGGCTCATCCAGCAGCCATAGCGTTGCCCCCGACGTCAGCATGCGTGTCAGCGTGACGCGACGGCGCTGCCCCGCGGAAAGGTAACGCGCAGGCAACTCCGCCAGATGGCCGATGCCGAGCGCGACGAGTGCATCCAGGCCGCTCATGCCGCCTGCGCCGGAGAGCTCCGACCAGAAGGCTACGTTTTCAATGACACTCAGCGCCGGTTTAACGGCATCGGCATGACCGATATAGGCGATGCGCCGGTTGTGTTCGTGCGGGTCTTCGGCGATGTTCTCGCCATCCCACGTGATGGCGCCGCCGGCGGGGCGCATCAATCCGGCCATCAATCGAAGCAGCGTCGATTTACCGCTGCCGTTGGCACCGCGAAGGACCAAGGCAGCACCACTTTCAAGCGAGAACGCCGCGCCCGACAGAACCTGCCGCTCGCCGCGTACGCAATCGATATTCTGGCCGCTGAAAACCGCCATTCTCACCCTCGAACGATGCCGCAAAAACCTAGCTTATGGACCCCGTCATGGAAAGCCGAAGGGGCACGAGCGGCGGACAAAATAAAACGGCCGGATCGCTCCCTGGGGGAAATAGATCCGGCCGGTTAGTTTCGGCGCCTGGCGCCGATAGGGGACCAGAGAGGGGGGGTCTCTGGTGTATAGACGAGGAGGTCTATGATCATAAAAATAGTCGCTGAATGTGGCGCGATTGTGGCACCGAACATTACAAATTTGTTAGGTTTGTCGGCGTCGCGCAAACCGTTGATTCACTGGATTGATTCAGCTTCCGCGGGCGTCCTCGATGACCTTTCCGTCATTCGGCAAACTGCCCTCGGCGACACATTCCGCCTGCCCCTTCAGCTTGCAGACGTTCTGCACCGTCTCGTTGATGCGATCCATGAGTGCATCGCCGCCTTCCGCGACCTCGCATTTAACGGTCATGACATCGGCCTTGCCATCGTGAGTGACGACAACCCGGGCGCGCTTGATCTCCGGATGACGGCGGACGATTTCCGCAACCTGGGCCGGATGCACGAACATCCCTTTGACCTTGGTTGTCTGATCGGCGCGCCCCATCCAGCCGGCCAGACGCATGTTGGTGCGGCCGCAGGGGCTGGTACCGGATAGTAATTTTGACAGGTCGCCCGTCGCAAACCGGATCAGCGGATAATCGTCGCGTAGGACGGTCACCACAACCTCGCCGACCTCACCTTCGGCGACCGGATCACCGGTACCCGGGCGGACAATCTCGACGATAAGCCTCTCGTCGACGATCAGGCCTTCACGCGCTTCGGACTCGTAGCCGATGTTGCCGATATCGGCCGTCGCGTAGACCTGCCCGCAATGGACACCATGGTCCTCGATCTCCTGTCGCAGCGCCGGAGGCAGGCCCTCACCCGCAACGCAGGCCTTTTTCAGGCTCGATGTATCGCGCCCCATCTCAGCCGCTTTCTCAAGGATAACCTTGAGGAAACTGGGCGTGCCCGTATAGCCCGACGGCTTGATGTCATGGATCGCCTGCACCTGGAGTTCGGTATTGCCGACACCGGCCGGAAACACGGCACAGCCAAGCGCATGCGCCCCCGCTTCCAGCATCACGCCCGCAGGCGTGAAGTGATAGGCGAACGTGTTATGCATGACGTCCCCGGCGCGAAAACCGCTGGCATACAGAGCACGGGCCGTGCCCCACCAGTCCTCGCCGTAGCCTTCCGGATCATACGTCGGTCCCGGCGACTGAAAGACGCGAGACAGATGACCGACGGCAAGGGTCGTCATGCCGCCGAACGGGTCGCCCTCGCTCTGGATATTCACGAGTTCGGATTTGCGCGTCACCGGCAGGGTGGCCAGTGCCGCGCGATCGATGACGGCGGCCGGATCTACGTCAGCGAGAAGATTGCGGAAATAAGGCGCGTTGTCGCGGGCGTTCTGGACGTGCGCGGGCAACTTGGCGAACAGCGCCTCTTCGCGCGCCGCCGGATCCCGAACCTCGAGATCGTCGTAATAGCGCTCATCCGCCATTTTTAGCCGAGCCAGCGTTTGCGGCGGCGGTAATGCTTGACGTCACGGAAACTCTTCCGCTCGCCGCTGGAAAGACCGAGATAGAACTCTTTAACGTCCTCGTTCTCGCGCAGATTGCTGGCCGGGCCGTCCATGACGACACGCCCGTTTTCCAGGATATATCCATAGTCCGCATACTTGAGCGCGATGTTCGTGTTCTGCTCGGCCAGCAGGATGCTGACACCTTCCTTCTTGTTCAAATCGTCAACGATCTCGAAAATCTCCTCGACGAGCTGCGGGGCAAGTCCCATCGATGGCTCGTCCAACAGAATCATTTTCGGGTTCGACATCAAAGCGCGTCCGATGGCGCACATCTGCTGTTCGCCGCCGGACGTATAGCCGGCCTGCGACGTGCGGCGCTCTTTCAAACGCGGGAAATAACTGTAAACCTTCTCGAGCGACGCCGTGATCGCGGCCTTGCCGTCGGCGCGTGTATAGGCCCCGGTCAGGAGATTCTCCTCGATCGTCAGATGCTCGAAGCAATGGCGGCCTTCCATCACTTGAATGACGCCGCGTTTCACAAGATCGTTCGGCGACGATGCCTCGACCTTTTCGCCGTCATAGAGAATGGAGCCCTTGGTCACTTCGCCACGTTCCGCATGAAGGAGATTTGAGATCGCCTTCAGCGTCGTCGTCTTGCCGGCACCGTTGGCACCCAGAATAGCGACGATCTGCCCCGTCGGCACCTCGAGAGAAACACCCTTCAGGACGAGGATCACGTGGTTGTAGATGACCTCGATATTATTCACGGAGAGGAGGGTGCCGGCGCCCTCTCGGGCGCCGGCGGTATCCTCCATCGCTTGGACGGAACTGCTCATGTTAGTTGCAGGTCCTGGGCGTGATGTTGTTTTCCTTCGCGTAGTTCTCGGAGTCTTCCTTGATCAACGCGTCAACAACTTCACGGTCAGCGGTGTAGAAGTCGGAAACGAAGCTCCACTTCTTGGCTTTCGCATCCCACTGCTGAAGCGCAACCTTGCCCGGCCCCGTGTGGTTCTCACAGGTAATCTTGACCGGATACGTAAAGCCTTCGAGACCCAGAACGGCCAGACGCTTGGCGTCGACGTCCAGAGCTTCGAAACCGTCACGAACTTGCTCGCTGGTCGGCTCCTTGGTGTTGTGCATGCGCATTGCCGTGCGGATGGCTTCGGAGGTCCACATCGCGGCGACCAGGCCACGGTTGTAGAGCACTTCACCGATCCGGTCGCGGTCGCCACCGCCGTTACCCTTGTCGTAGACGAACTTCTTGATGTCGTCGTGGGCACGGAAGTTGTCACCCGCGGCGTGGAACGCGCCGGAAAGATACCCGTTTGCATCCTCACCGGCCGGCAGCACATCGTTCTCGGAACCCGACCACCACACACCGATGAACTTGTCCATCGGGTAGCGGATCGAAGAGGCTTCCTTGACGGCAACCTGGTTCATGACGCCCCAGCCCCACATCATCGTCCAGTCGGGACGTTCGCGGCGAATCTGCAGCCACGTGGCTTTCTGTTCCTGACCCGGGTGGTCGACGGCCAGCAGCATCAGCTCGAAACCGTGCTTCTTGGACAGCTCTTCGAGCGTCCGGATCGGCTCCTTACCGTATGCGGAGTTGTGATAGACAAGCGCGATCTTCTTGCCTTTGAGCTTGTCCATGCCGCCTTCTTTTTCACCTATATACTTGATGAAAACGGAAGCCTGATCCCAGTAAGTCGCCGGCATGTTGAAGATGTACGGGAACACCTTGCCGTTGGCGGCTGACGTACGGCCATAGCCCATCGAGAACACCGGAATCTTGTCTTCGGTGGCCTTCGGGATCAGCTGATAGGTGATACCGGTGGAAAGCGGCTGGTAAACCAGGCCGCCGGACGGCGGCGTGCCTTTGGTGTTCTCATAGCACTCGACACCCTGCTTGGTGTTGTAGGCGGTTTCACACTCGATGTACTTGATCTTCACACCTTCGATGCCACCATCGCGTTCGTTGAGCATCTTGTAGTAATCGCCGTAGCCGTTTGCGAATGGAATGCCGTTCGGCGCGTACGGGCCGGTGCGGTAGACCGTGGCTGGAATGACCAGCTCGTAGGCGTCCGCGACCGCAGTCGTCAGCGGCATGGCGACCGCAGCAACTGCCAGTGCTTTCGTCAAAAGTTTCAGTTTCATGTGTGCCTCCCTTTTGAGGTTGTATTGGCGGCTTTGCCGCCGGTTAATCCCTTGGATGTCAATATGCTAACGCTTGTTTCTCCAATTTGATAGGGGTCCCCGTCAGTACGGGAACGGCCATCTCCTGAGTTTCTCCTTCAGGATTTGCCACAATCGAGCCAGCCCATGCGGTTCGACGATCAGGAAAAAGATGATCAGCGAACCGAGCAGCATAACCTCGACGTGTTTCGCGGCACCGACTGCGAAGCCCATGCCGTCGACCATGATGGTCTTGAGCGTAATCGGGACCAGGACCATGAATGCGGCCCCCAGGAACGATCCAAGAATACTGCCCAGACCACCGATGATGACGATGAACAGAACGAAGAACGACTGGAAGATATCGAACGCCTCGGTCGGCTCGGCGGAACCGAGCCAGACATTGAAATAGAGCGCGCCGGCCACGCCGACATAGAACGAACTGACCGCGAACGCCGTCAGCTTGGCTTCAAGCGGACGGATGCCGATCAGTTCGGCCGCAATATCCATGTCGCGGATCGCCATCCAGCTGCGACCGACACGGCCACGGACGATGTTCTTCGCGGCCAGCGCGAATACCGTGACGACACTGAGACAGAACAGATAACGCACTGCCGGGCTGGCTTCCGGCCCGGTGACCAGGAAGCCGAAGACTTCGCGCGGCGGCGAGACGATCATCCCGGTCGGCGAGTAGTTGAAGAACCAGCCGACCTTGTTGAACAGCCACACCAGGAAGAACTGCGCCGCCAGGGTCGCAACCGCGAGGTAGAACCCTTTGATCCGAAGTGACGGCAATCCGAAGATCACACCGACGCACGCCGTGATACCGCCCGAAAGCAGAATGGCGACGATAAAGTTCAATTCCGGGAACGATGTCGTCAGCTTATAGGATGCATAGGCGCCGACTGCCATGAATCCCCCGGTCCCCAACGACACCTGCCCGCAGTACCCGGTCAGAATGTTGAGGCCCAGCCCCGCCAGCGCATAAACCAGCACGTGGATCAGGATGGCATTGGCCCAATAGTCGTTGATGAAGAACGGCACGACACCGAAGGCGATCACCAGGAAGGCGCCGATGAAAACCTTGTCCTGCGTGATCGTAAAGATCGCCTGGTCGTCTTTGTAGCTCGTCTTGAACTGACCTGCCTCGCGATAAAACATGGCTGTCTAGACCCTCTCGATGATTTTTTCGCCGAACAGGCCTTGCGGGCGAACCAGCAGGAAGGCCAAGGCCAGCATGTATGCGAACCAGTTTTCGATAGCGCCGCCGACGAACGGGCCGGCGTAAACCTCGGCGACCTTCTCCCCGACGCCGATAATCAGACCGCCGATAATTGCGCCGGGGACGGATGTAAATCCGCCGAGGATCAGCACCGGCAGGGCTTTGAGGGCGATGAGCGACAGCGAGAACTGGATGCCCGACTTCGACCCCCACATAATGCCTGCAACCAGCGCCACAAACCCGGAAACCGACCAGACGATGACCCAGATGGTGCGGAGCGAAATGCCGACACTGAGTGCGGCCTGGTGGTCATCCGCCACGGCCCTGAGCGCGCGCCCGATCCGCGTTTTCTGAAAGAAGATTGCCAGCACGATCACCAGCACCGCCGCAACACCGGCGGCGACAATTTCCAGTTTCTCGATATAAAGGTTGTGCGTATCGAGCAGATAATCCCATGCGCCCGACGGCAGACCGATATCCAGCGGCTTCACGTCGGAACCGAACAGCGTATCGCCGAGGCCTTCCATGAAATAGGCGAGACCGATCGTCGACATGAACAGAATGATCGGTTCCTGGTTGACCAGATGACGCAGCACCAGGCGTTCCACCAGCCATGCCACGATGACCATGACGCCCATGGTGGCGATGATGCCGAGCCAGACCGGGAGAACGAACCCGGTGAGATTATAGAACCACCCGCCCTCGGCAATGAAGTCGTACAGCGCCAGACCGGCAAACAGCGCGAACACGCCCTGCGCGAAGTTGAAGATGCCGGAAGCCTTGAAGATCAGCACGAACCCGAGCGCAACGAGGGAGTACATCACCCCCGCCATCAGGCCACTGATCACCGTCTCTAGAAAAAACAGCATAATCTATTCGCCCTATTCTTCGTCGCCGTGCGAGACACCGAGGTAGGCGTCGATCACGTCCTGGTTCGACCGCACTTCGTCCGGCGTACCATCGGCCAGCTTCTTGCCGTAATCGAGTACGACGACCCGGTCGGAAATATCCATCACCACGCCCATGTCATGCTCGATCAGGACGATGGTGGTGCCGAACTCGTCGTTCACGTCGAGAATGAAACGGCACATATCCTGTTTCTCTTCCAGGTTCATGCCCGCCATCGGCTCGTCCAGCAAAAGCAGATCCGGTTCCGCGGCCAACGCCCGGCCAAGCTCGACGCGTTTCTGCAAACCGTAAGGCAGCGTACCGACGGCAGTCTTTCGGATCGCTTCGATCTCGAGGAAATCGATGACCTTCTCGACAACGGCGCGATGCTCCATTTCTTCTTTTTCGGCGGGGCCGTAGCGCAGCGCCTGCCAGAAGATACCTTTGTTCATCTTGGTGTTGCGCCCGGTCATGATGTTGTCGAGCGTCGTCATCCCGCTGAACAGCGCGATGTTCTGGAATGTCCGCGCGATACCTTCGCGCGCCGCTTCGGACGGCCGCACCTGCCGGCGCGTATTGCCCTTAAAGGTAATTGCTCCTTCCTGCGGGTGATAGAAGCCGTTGATGCAGTTCAGCATCGAACTCTTGCCCGCGCCGTTGGGGCCAATGATCGCGAATATCTCGTGTTCCCGGACCGAGAACGAGACGTTGGAGAGCGCCTTCACACCGCCGAACGACAGCGAAATTTCGTCCACTGCGAGGATCGTATCCCCGATTTTTCTTTCATAAGCCATTGATGCCGCCGCTTATTCCGCTGCTTGTGCTTGTTGTGAGGGATAGACCTGCGCTTCACGAATTTTGACGTCGGCCTTGATCGTGCCGGTGCGGCCGTCTTCAAACGTAACGGTTGCCTCGACCGGACAAACATCGACACCGGAATAGAGCGCATTGATCAGTTCGACGTAACGCTCGGAAACGGTATTCCGGCGCACCTTTCGGGTGCGCGTCAATTCGCCATCGTCCGCATCGAGCATCTTGTGCAGGATCAGGAAGCGCTTTATCTGCGAGCCCGCTAACGCTTCGTCTTCGGAGAGATCCTTGTTGACCTTGTCGACGCACTCGGCAACCAGGTCATAGACTTCCTGCCGCATTGCCAGATCCGTGTAGCCTGAATAGGCCAGACCGCGTCGCTCGGCCCAGTTGCCTACGGCTTCCAGATCGATATTGATGAACGCGGCCGCATAGTCACGTTCGTGACCGAATGCCACTGCCTCGGTAATAAAGGGAAAGAACTTGAGCTTGTTCTCGATGTACTTGGGCGCAAACATCGTGCCGCTGTTGAGCTTGCCGACGTCCTTGGCACGATCAATGATCTTGAGATGCCCGTCAGCATCGAAGAATCCCGCATCGCCGGTCATCACCCAGCCGTCTTCGGTTTTCGTGTCCCGGGTCGCGTCGTCATTCTTGTAGTAGGCAACGAACACACCGGGGCTCCGGAACAGCACTTCGCCATTGTCGGCGATCTTGAGTTCCACATCCGTCGCCGGCGGGCCCACAGTATCCGGCTTGATGTCGCCGTCCTTCTGCATGCAGATGAAGACCGATGCCTCGGTAGAACCGTATAGCTGCTTGATGTTCACACCGAGCGAACGGAAGAAATCGAAAATGTCGGGGCCGATCGCCTCACCGGCCGTATAGGCGAGCCGGAAGCGCGAGAAACCGAGTTCATTCTTGAGTGGTCCGTAAACCAGGAATTCACCGATGGCATAGAGAATTCGGTCAATGAACGAGACCGACTTGCCATCCAGCAAATCCGGGCCGACGCGAAGCGCCACATCCATGAATTTCTTGTAGAGCCACTGGTTGAGCCTGGTCGCATCTTCCATCCGGATCGAGACCTGCGTCAGAATGTTCTCGAAGATACGCGGCGGTGCGAAGAAATACGTCGGACCGATTTCTTTCAGGTCCTGCATCACCGTGTCCGAGCTTTCCGGACACGAAACACAGAAGCCAGCCACATAGGACTGGCCATAAGAGAAGATGTTGTCCCCGACCCACGCCATCGGCAGGTAGGCCAGCACCTCGTCACGCTCATTGAGATTATCCCACTCGACACCGTTTCGCGCCGTAATGACGAGGTTGTCGAAGCTGAGCATGACGCCCTTCGGACGGCCCGTGGTGCCGGACGTATAGAGCATGATGGCAATATCGGTACCTTTGCCCTTGGCGGCTTCTTCCTCGAACCAGCCGGGGTTTTCCGCAAGGAACTTGCGACCCGCGTCCATCAGACTGTCGAGCGAACGCACGAACGGCTGGTCATAATGGCGCATGCCGCGCGGATCTTCGTAGACGATTTCCTTGAGCTTCGGGCAGCGGTCCATGATCTCGAGCAGCTTGTCGGTCTGCTCCTGATCCTCGACAACGGCAAAGCTGGCTTCCGCGTGCTCAAGCACGAACTGCATCTCTTCGGCGACCGAGTCTTGGTACATCGGCACCGGCGTGCCACCCAGCGCCTGCGCCGCCGTCATCGCCCAATAAAGTTGCGGCCGGTTGTCACCGACAATGGCAAGACTGTCGCCGCGCTGAAAGCCGAATGCTTTGAGCCCGGCCGCCATGGCCGCGATCTCGTCCTTGACCTGGCTCCAGTTCCACGTCTGCCAGATCCCAAGATCCTTCTCGCGAATAGAGGGCCTGTCGCCGATACGGCGGGCATTTTCGATTAGCAGCTTCGGAAAGGTGTCGGCAGATCCTGCCGCCAACTTGGCGTCACCCATGATGTTTATCTCCCTGCGCAGCCTCGGTCTTTATTGCCGATGTTCTGCTGTATTCCCGACAGAGACTTACAAAACTACCAACCCCCGACAAGTCAAAAGATCGTATAGCTAAACTCTGTCTCGCTATGCGGAACCCATTCACCGAACGCCGCAATAACGTTTACGTAAACGTAAGTACAGCAGGACCATAGTGTCTCCCTGAACGATATATCAAGGAGTATTTCCGGAACCCTTATTTTCTGACCCCGACACCGAAACCGGACTACGGAAAGTTCTAGCTGCGCATGTCCGGGAACATTGACCCGGCGGCATGGACAAAGCCGCAGACCATGGAGATTCCGCATCTGCCTGACTATGTACGTATGAGCCAGAGCCAATTGCGCATGAGACAGGAGGGCAACAGCATGTCCATTACCGGAACAGACAGTCTTGGAACCCGCAGGACTCTCGATGTTGCAGGAAAACCTTATGATTACTTCAGCCTTGAAGCGGCCGAAGCCGCCGGCATTGGCGATGTTTCGAAGCTCCCCTATTCGCTGAAGGTCGTGCTCGAAAATCTGCTGCGCCGGGAGAACGGCCGTACCGTCACCGTCGACGACATCAAGGCCGTCGGCAAATGGCTTGATACGCACACCTCCGAACACGAGATCGCCTACCTGCCGGCCCGCGTGCTGATGCAGGATTTCACCGGCGTGCCCGCCGTCGTCGACCTTGCATCCATGCGTGACGCGATGGTCAAGATGGGCGGCGACCCGGACAAGATCAATCCGCTGGCCCCGGTCGACCTCGTCATCGACCACTCGGTGATGATCGACGAAGCCGGCACACCCAGCGCGTTCAGACGCAACGTCGAGCTTGAGTTCGAGCGCAACATGGAACGCTACGAGTTCCTGAAATGGGGACAGCAGGCGTTCTCGAATTTCCGTGTCGTGCCGCCGGGGACCGGTATCTGTCACCAGGTGAACCTCGAATATCTGGCCAAAGTGGTTTGGAGCCGCGAAGACGACGACGGCAGGCTGATCGCCTACCCGGACACTCTGATCGGCACCGACAGCCATACCACCATGGTCAACGGCCTTGCCGTTCTCGGCTGGGGCGTCGGCGGCATCGAAGCCGAGGCCGTGATGCTGGGACAACCGATTTCGATGCTGATCCCGGAAGTCGTCGGCTTCAAGATGACCGGCAAACTGGCCGAAGGCATGACCGCCACGGACCTCGTGCTGACGGCCGTTGAAATGCTCCGTAAGCAGGGTGTCGTCGGAAAATTCGTCGAGTTCTACGGCGACGGCCTCGATAACCTGTCACTGGCCGATCAGGCGACCATCGCCAATATGGCGCCGGAATACGGTGCGACCTGCGGTTTCTTCCCGGTCAGCCCGGCGACGCTGGATTACTTGAAGCTCACCGGCCGCGAGGACGAGACCGTGCAACTGGTCGAGAAATACTCCAAGGCGCAGGGCATGTGGCGCGAAGCGGGCATGCCCGATCTGGCGTTCACCGACACGCTGGAACTGGACCTCGCCTCGGTCGAGCCGTCGATTGCCGGTCCGAAGCGCCCACAGGACCGTATCAAATTGTCCATGTCGTCGCAGGCATTCAAGGACGGCTTCAAGACACTGACCGGCCGCGACCAGGGGGCGTCGGCCCGGGTCGACGATTACATACTGGAAGACGGCGCGATCATCCTCGCCGCGATCACCAGTTGCACCAACACATCCAATCCTGCGGTACTTGTCGGCGCCGGCCTCGTCGCCAAGAAAGCACACGAACTGGGGATCAAGCCGAAACCATGGGTCAAGACCTCTTTCGCGCCGGGCTCACAGGTGGTCCAGGAATACATGGACGAAGGCGGCCTGACCGAACACATGGATGCCCTGGGTTTCGACCTCGTCGCGTTTGGCTGCACCGCGTGTATCGGCAACTCGGGCCCGCTGAAGCCGGAAATCGAAGAGGCCATCGTAGAGAACGGGATCACCGTCAGTGCCGTTCTGTCGGGCAACCGAAATTTCGAAGGACGCGTGCATCCGCTGTCGACCGCCAACTATCTGGCGTCGCCGCCCCTCGTCGTGGCCTACGCCATTGCCGGCAATATGAATGTCGATATCTACAACGATGCACTCGCCGAGGACAAAGACGGCAACCCGGTCTACCTCAAGGACATCTGGCCGACCAACCAGGAAATCCACGACTACATTTCGACCGTGATCTCGGCAGACATGTTCCGTGAGCGCTACGGCAACGTCTTCGAAGGTGACGAGCTGTGGCAGAAGATCCCGGTCACCGGGGGACAGACTTATAAATGGTCGCCCGGCTCGACCTACGTCCAACACCCGCCGTTCTTCGAAGCCGACGACGCCGCTTCGGGCGAGCCGGAGGACTTCACGGACGCGCGGGCGCTGGCGATCCTCGGCAATTCGGTCACGACCGACCACATCTCGCCGGCCGGCAATATCAAGAAGGAAAGCCCGGCAGGCGAATTCCTGCTCGAGCATCAAGTGCGACCGGCGGACTTCAACTCCTACGGCGCACGCCGCGGCAACCACGAAGTCATGATGCGCGGCACCTTCGCCAACATCCGCATCAAGAACGAGATGGCACCGGGCACCGAAGGCGGCTGGACCACGCACCGGCCCTCCGGCGACGTGATGTCGATCTATCACGCCGCCATGAAGTACCAGGAAGAGGGCGTGCCGCTGGTCGTCATTGGCGGCGCCGAGTACGGCACGGGCTCCAGCCGCGACTGGGCGGCGAAGGGCACCCGCCTCCTGGGCGTGAAGGCCGTCATCGTCGAGAGCTTCGAGCGCATTCACCGCTCCAACCTCGTCGGGATGGGCGTGCTGCCGCTGCAGTTCAAGGATGGCGTCACCCGCCAGACGCTCAAGCTCGACGGCACCGAGACCTTCGACCTGACCGGCATCAAGGACGGCATCTCGCCGCGCATGGACGTCACCCTGACGATCCATCGCGAAGACGGCTCGTCAGAGGAAACGACGCTGCTGTGCCGCATCGATACGCTCGACGAGGTCGATTACTACCTCGCCGGCGGCATCCTGCAGTACGTGCTCAAGAACCTTTAAAAAGCAGCGCAGGCGTCTCTCATTTATATGTGTTGGGAAAGGGCGCCCTCCGGGGCGCCCTAATTTTTCTTGCCGATTAGTTTCGCCGCCTCAAGACGGACATCGACAATTGGCCATTTTGTTCGAATGACGTCGTTCGAGACCAGCCTTCTCCTTTCGGCCATATACATCTCGTACTCGTTAGATTTCTCGCTGAACTCCTGTATTCGACGGGCTAGGGGTATACGGCTGAGATCAATTTGATTCTTTCGCAACATTAGAGCGACATCGTCTGCGAGCTTCTCAACCACTTTGTCGATTTCAATTGCGAACCGCACCAATATTACCTTACGCCTGGACTGCTGGCAGAAAAACACAGGGAAGACGATATCCCCTTCGAAGCATACTAAGTTGAGAGTTTTCTGCAGCCCCAGTTCCTTGGCTAAATTCGCAGGATTGGCCAATGGCTTGCAATATCTTCCATATACTTTCAACTGCGACATCTCATTGATATCGATCAGTGCGAAGTATACATGGTCTTCAAGCAAGCACTGCGTGCTTGCTATGCAATGAACGGCGCTCCCGTAACCATTCCCGCGATGTCCGTGGTCGACTTCTGTAAGCAGGCGATAGACTTCCCGCTTGTGTAGCTCGTCATCAATCCCCGAATTATAGGATTCAGATAAACGCCGAATTGATCGGCGCCAGGAACGACCTCGTGTGCGCTCTGTCTTTTCCTTTACGCTCGCTACGGCGTAGCCCTCAGAGAATGTCCTACCGTCGATTTCAAGCCTAGAAAAAGGTAAGACGACAAATTCACATAAAACCTCATGCTTTTTTTGCATGGCGTCATCCTCATTTTCATCCCCCCTGTGGTTCTCCAAGCTCCCCGGTCTCGTACAACTCTACGCATCTAAAGCGATATAAAACTAACGCCATCACATATGACCGTGTTTCAGTTAATTTGTCAAGATTGAATATATATGGCAAGTTCATTGCCAGACATAAAATGTGTTGCCAAACGTGCAAGTTCCTATATACATGTCATTAAACTGGACATTTGCACCGCACAATCTGATGACTAATACCAAGGACTACATAAGGTTTTCGAGTGCGAATACCGACACACAAGCTCCGTCGCATAGACGGAAGAATTTTGGCCGAAACAAAGAACTGCGTAGAGGAGCCGATTAATGTCAACGAACGCAAACAACTACGCTCACGAGGAGCGGGATGCCGCTATACTTCGTCGAAAGAAAAAGAATAAGGAAAGAAGCCCAGCCGGCGACACGCCCGCCTCTCCTCTCACTCCTGGCGACGTCGATTTTGTGGGATCGGGCGATGATCCTATCAACGTCGAAAGATATCTGACTGTCTGGTGGAAAATCGGCGTGCTCAGTCTTATTTTGCGGTTTCTATCCCGGATTTCCTTCAAGGATCACAACGTCTTCCCTGTTGCACTGTTCGTCATCACCGAACACTCTGCGATAAGTCGGGACCAAGTCGCTCAGACTGCTGGGGTCGCCGAGAGCACAATCAGTCGATGGATTAGTGGCGATCGATATCCGAACGTCCTGACACGCAAGGCACTGCTTGAAGAACTTTTGGACGATCTGCTGCATAAATTCGTCGAAACCTTGGACATGTTTACCAAGCAACCAGACGAGATTATTGAGCCGGAATTGGCCGTAAAACGTTCCGGCGATCATCGAGAGTTCAGCGATCTGTCATCCGAGATCGAGGCGCTATTGGATAGCCTTGGGTCTTTTACTGAGACAGATGCTCGGATTCAGAAAAGGATATCGGAAGCCAGCGACCTTATCAGATCAAAACGTGACCTGATGGTCCATTCTTGACTCTTGAAATCATCGAACTGAGGGCGCCCTTCGGGGCGCCCTTTTCTTATGCGCGGTTGCGTTTCGCCCACCAGCTCGAGATCTGCGAGAACGCGAGCAGGTAGGCCGCCGCCGCGACATAAGCGACGAGCGTGCCCCAACCCAAACCCATCGCCGGCAGGCTGAACGCCGCGGTGACGCAGAACGACACCACACCACCGAGCCCTGCCGGCACGTGCTTGAGAACGGCGGCGATCTCATGCCCCGTATAGGTAATGTGAATGACGAGGATCAGCGGATAGAGCGTGATCGGGAACGCCGTCAGGATGCCCGTCCACTGCGGCCCGACATTGCCGGCGATCCCCGTAATCAGCAGGATCGCTGCCGTCGCCATCCCGGCGCGGAACGCCATTACCCGCCAACCGAAACTGACCCGCGCCATGATCGGCGTGTTCGGCAGGTGCGCCATCAGCCTTGACCCGGCGATAAAACAGAGCGCCACCATCGGCACCGACCAGATCAAAGGAATGCTGGTGAAACTCATCCCCCACGCCGAGAGCGCATAGCCGCCATTGGCAAGGACCGACGGAACGATCACGCCCCTGACCCCGCCGATACCACCGCGTGCCGCAGCCATGGCATAAAGATAGACGAACACCACCGTTGTGACGAAGCCCGGCACCATATGGTGTGCGGAAGCCGCGGCGAAGGCCGCACCCTGCTCGGCACCCGTGAAGATGATGACCATCCCGGCACCCAGCGGCAGCCCCGTCAGCAGCCCGGCGACACGTGGCCCGGCACGTTCGGCAATCAACGACAGTGCGACCACGATCGAAATCGAGGCCAGCGCCTTTAGAATAAACAGTGTGTCGATGACCATCGTCGGGGCCGTTTGATGCAAGCATGAACGCAGAGGGATAGATACCCGATCGGCGATACGAATGAAATCCCGCCCTCACCGGCTTGTGACTTGAGCGTGAAGTCCAAAAGCGCGTATCAACAATGCATGACCTGCACAGCATCCCCGAAATGGCGTTCCTATCTGGCGGCACTGCTTGTCGCGCTGGTCCTGGGCGTTTCCTCCCAGGCACAGGCCAGCGAGAAACTGACCGTCGTCGAGCTCTATACGTCCCAGGGATGCTCGTCCTGCCCGCCCGCGGATACGTACCTTGGCAAGCTGGCCGAACGGGACGACATTCTCGCGCTCTCACTGCACGTCGATTACTGGGATTATATCGGCTGGAAAGACCCTTATGCCCTGCCCGGCAACACCGAACGCCAGCGCAGCTACGCGCGGAACCTCGGTATGGGATATGTCTACACCCCGCAAATGGTCGTGCAGGGCATGGCGCACACGACGGGCTCAAACAAGGGCGCGGTGGAACGGCTGATCCGTGAACTCAGGGGCGCCAAACGGCTCGACATCGGGATAGAACGGGCTAACGGCGCCGTTCAGGTCAACATTCCCGGCGGCACGTTCGAGGACGAAACCGGCCGCATCCTCATTGCTTCGTTCGATAAACGCCATGAAAACGACGTATCGCGCGGCGAAAACACCGGCCGCAAGCTGGCGCATTACAATGTTGTGCGTGACCTGGTCGAAGTCGGTTCTTGGAAGGGTGAAGCGCTTTCGATGACGGTCAACGATCAGTTGATCGACATGAATGGCCGCGATGGCTGCGCCATTCTCGTTCAGTCGACGAAAAGCGGCCGCATTCTGGGCGCCGCCAAGATCTGGCTCGCCCCGCAGAGCTAACGGTTACTTGCGCCCGTCCCGGGCGACTTTCTCCGCCATCAGGCAAAGTATCTCGAACATCATCGTGACGCCGACCAGCGCTGTGTTGCCGCTGGGATCGAACGGCGGCGCGACCTCGACCACGTCGCCGACGACGATATCGAGCCCGCTCAGCCCCCGCAGCATCCGCTGCGCATCATGGGTCGAAAATCCGCCGATTTCCGGCGTGCCGGTACCGGGTGCGTAGACAGGATCCAGACCATCCACATCGAAGCTGACGTACATGGGCCCTTCGCCGACGATGTCGCGCGCCAGTGCAGCGACGTTATCGGGACCGAGGTCGAAGTACTCCTCGATCTCGACCACGCGGATGCCCTGTTCCAGTCCCCAGTCCTTGTCCTCGGCCGTATAGAGCGAGCCCCTGATCCCGATCTGAATGGTGCGTTTGGGATCCAGCAGCCCTTCCTCGATGGCGCGGCGGAACGGCGTGCCGTGGGTGTACTGATGACCGCCGAAATAGCGGTCCCAGGTGTCCGTGTGGGCATCGAAATGCACCATACCCAGCGGCGTGCCATCGCAGATGCCGCGCATGATCGGTAGCGTGATCAAATGATCGCCGCCCGCCGTCAGCGGCATCACCCCGGCCGCATGAAGGTCGGTATAATACTTGCCGACCCGCTCCAGCGTATCCAGCAGATCCACCGGATTGACGGACGTGTCACCCATGTCGGCGCAGCTTGCCAGACGGAACGGCTGCGTGCCCGTCACATGGTGGACGTTTCGGACCATCGTCGACAGATCGCGCATCTGGCGCGGACCATGGCGGGCACCGGGGCGGTTCGTGGTGCCGCCATCCCAGGGTACGCCGACGATACCGATGTCGACCTCGCTCGAGGCCGTTTCCATATCCACGTGCGGCAGCCGCATGAAGGACGGGATGCCCGCAAACCGTGGAAGATCGGCACCCGAGCGCGGCAGGTATTTCTTGTGCTTGTCGTCCATGAAACCTCTCACCGTTTCAACCACCCTACGCCATCGGCAGCCTCCGTAAAATGGTCAAAGATACGTCACATACGGGTCACGGCGCTGCCACGATTGGCCCGTAGGTATAGCGCCGATCCGGGGCCGATCCCCGGCATGACCTGGGAGGCCAAGATGACCAAGATGTACCCGTTCCCCGCCGAAAGCGGGATTGAACCGCCGCTCGCGGAACTGCTGGCCGATCCGCTATTAAAGCTGCTGCTCGACCGCGACGGTCTCAGCCTCGACGACGTGCGCGCCTGCGTCGCCGACTGGCGCAATCGGCACTTGCTTGCAGCCTGCACCGTTCCCGCAGCCGCCTGACGGGCAGCGAAATACGGTCACCGGCGGTTGCACGGCAAGCCGACAATCTCCATACTTCGGGTGTTGAATTTCGATTGACGACAAGGAGAGCCCCGAAATGGCCAGTGACAGCCTGCACGCGCCAAGCGAACGCCTGAGCAAGGAAACCATTCACCTGCATCACGCCATCGTCTCGTTGATGGAAGAGATGGAAGCGGTGGACTGGTACCGGCAGCGCGCCGACGACTGCGAGGACGAGGAACTGAAGGAAATCCTGCTCCACAACATGCGTGAGGAAATGGAACACGCCTGCATGGTGCTGGAATGGCTGCGCCGCAACAACGCGGACTTCGCCAAGGAACTGGAAGATAACCTGTTCAAGGAAGGCCCCATCTCCGGCCATCACGGCTGAGTCGCCGCGTTACTCCAAAATCCGCTTCACCCCTGCCCGCCCGTCGGACCGGCACCAGGGCTTGTGTCCGCCGAGGCCGCGGTTGATGTATTCCCGTTCGGCGTCCGCCATGGCGCCGACACGGATGTCCGTGAGCGTCTCCGCCGTCATCCCCGACTGATCCTCCAACCGGTTGCGTTTTTCGCTGTAAGCGGCGTGCACGGGTGCCCGAACAAGGCCACAGAAACTCGCGACCTCATAATCGTAGATCAGCTCGTAATAGGGATCGGCTTCATCGGCGACCGCAGGCGCGGCGGCAAACAGGAGGACGACCGTCAGCGCGGCATCACCCCTTGGAAAAATACTCGCCGATGATTTCTTCCTTGGTGTCGAGGGAAACATCCGCGACTTCCTTGCGCGCGCCCAGCTGCGTCCACTGAATTTTCCAGTAGAGTTCATCATCGCTCCGGAGCAGGTCGACGAACGGCTCATAAAAACTGATGTCGAAAAAAGCCGTAACGTTCTCATTCTCATTGTGCCCGACGGGCAGTTCGGCTTCCAGCGAGTCACCATAATTCTTGAACACGGCCGTCCCCACCATCTTGCCGCCATCCTCGTAAAGCCGGACGATGATCGATGGACGCGGCGCGGGACCGGTTCTCTTGTTCAGAACCTGGATCGCGTAACGGGAGATTTTCTGGACCGTGGACGGCATGGCTACTCCTCACGCAGCGGCCGCAGCCTGCTGGGCGGCGGCTTCGGTATCTTTCATGCGCTTCATGGCGGCGCGTTTCTTCGATGCTTCGACGATGGCTTCCTCGCGTCGTTTCTTGATCTCGTAGATGACCGCGCCGAACAGCGTCAGGCCCATGATGACCACAGCCAGCGCCGAGATCGACGGGTTGACGCCGAACCGTGCGAGACCGGCCAGTTCGGTCGTCAGCGTGCCGCGTGCAACCATTGTAAAGACGGTCGTGTTGTAGTTTTCGAACGACGTCAGGAACGCGAGCACGACGGACGACAGGATCGCCGGGCGCAGGAACGGGATCAGCACCTTCCAGAAGACCTGAACGTGCGTTGCGCCGAGATCGAGCGCCGCTTCTTCCTGTGTCTGGTCGAAACGCTGCAGCCGGGCGATGAACACCAGCATGCAATAGGCCGAGATGAAGGTGGACTGGCCGACAATGGTCAGGAAGAAGGGATTGTTTGTCGTCTCGTAGTCAAGACCGACGATGGAGCCGAAGCGCTCCCAGAAAATCACCGTCGAGATACCGATGATGACGCCCGGCACCAGCACCGGAGAAACGACGATGGTGTAATAGATCGGCCGAACCTTCTCGGACACCTGCATCAGCATGATCGCCCCGGCGAGCGCGGTCGGCACCGACAGCGCGACGACGCCGGCGCCGATCCAGAGCGAATTGATGAACCCCGAAACGATCCGGTCGTTCTGGCCGAGTTCAACAAACCAGTTCAGCGTCGTGCCTTCCCACGGCGTGATCGTCGGATAGCTCGACGTGTTGAACGCCGACGCCGACATGATCAGCAGAGGTCCGAAAAGATACAGGAAGAACAGGAGGATATACCCCCGGACGACCCAGGCGCGGATTTGATTGCTGCTCATCGTTTTGCAATGTCCCCAAGTCCGACCTTGAATACCCGCATCATGATCCTGACGAAGATGATGCACGAAACCAGGAGCACGAACGCGTACGCCGAGCCTTGAGGCCAGTTGCCGCCGGTGTTGTACCACTGGTAGATGATCTGCGTGAACCAGAGCGAACTAGGTCCGCCCAGGATGTTCGGCGCCGCCAGCGCACCGGCGGTCAACATGAACACCATGGTGCAGCCCGACGCGATGCCCGGCTTGGCGTGCGGCATCACGACGCGCATGTGGATCTTCATCCACGATGCGCCCATGTCGCGCGCCGCCTCGACCTGGTTTGGATCGAGGCTCTCGATGGCGTTATAGAGCGGGAAGATCATCAGAAGAATGTAGGCGTACGTCAGCCCTGTATAGAGCGCGACGTTGGCGCCGAGGAAGTCATACGGTTGATCCAGCACGCCGATCGCCATCAGGAAGTTGTTGATCAGGCCAAGCTCCGCGAAGATCAGCTTGAATGCGAAAGCCCGCAGGATCTCATTGACCCAGAACGGCAGCAACAAGCACAGGAACAGAAGCCGTTGACCTCTCCCGCGTACGGACTGCGCCATGAAGAACGCCAGCGGATAACAGAGCATGAAGTTGATCAGTGTTACGATCACGCTGGCCAGAATGGTCTTGGCGAAGACTTCGAGATGGAGCCAGTTGAATAACTCTGAATCGCTCTCCCGCCCGAAAATCAGGTACTTGTAGTTCTTCAGCGTATAGACGTCGTTCGGCCCGCCGATCTCGTTCGGTGTCAGATTGAAGCGGAACGAGAAGTCCAGCATGTAAAGCTGCGGCAGGACGATCATGAAGATGATCCAGCCGAACGTGAAGATCAGTAGATAGGCCGAAATCGCGAGACCGTTCTTCTGTACGAACTGCAAGGCATTCAGGTTCGCCGTCCACTTGCCGGCCTCACGCTGCACGAACGGCGCAATCAGTAGTGCGGCGACGATGGCGATGAAGATCTCCACGAACCCCAAACCGCTGTCGGCCGGCGGTTGGGCGTTCGGGTCCTGGATAACAAGCTTCAGTTCATGACTGCCTGCCGGCAGCGACGGCAGTTTGTCGGGATTGGTAATTGTGATGTTGAGGTTGCTGCCGCTTTGCGGCGCCGATACGGACGGTGCCGAAGGCGCGGGAGAACCTGCGCCCGGAAGCTTGGGCGCGATACTGGGCGTGCTTGAGCCCGGCAGCGATGGCGAAATCCCGAGACCGCCTCCCGAACTTGGAGGAGGCGCCGGCTCGGGTTTCGCCGGCTCCGGCTGGCTGGGCTGCGGCAGACTTGGCGTAATCTGCAGCTGCGCCATCGTCACCGGAGCTTTGGCGGCGACCTCATTCATCGGCGAGTTCCCCGACCGGCAGCGCGACCGCACGATCCGGATCGAACGTCACCTTGACCGTCGTCCCCGGACTGCGGCGCGTCACATTCGCATCGTTGACCAGCGCCATCTTGAATGGCTTTTGGTCGTTGTCGGATTTTAGAAAGACATGCAGGAAGCTGCCTTCGAATTCTTCCTTGATTGCTTCAGTCTCAAATGTGGTGTCGCCACTGGCGCCTTCGTCGGCAGGGCGCAGCACTTCCGGACGGATAAAGAGGTATGCAGCGTCGCCGTCCTTCAGGCCTCGGTTGTTGACTCCGCGCAACGGCCCGAATGCGGTGTCGAGCACGGCGTAGTTCCCCTCCACGCGCGAGACCTTGCCGCTGATGGCGTTGTTCTCGCCCACGAACGAGGCGACGAACGCGGTCGCCGGATTGTTATAGATTTCGGAGCCGTTACCGACCTGCTGCACGATCCCGGCACTCATGACGGCGATGCGGTCCGACATCGTCAGCGCTTCGCCCTGGTCGTGCGTGATATAGATAAAGGTAATGCCGACGCGCTGCTGGATCGCGCGCAGTTCCGTCCGCATGTGCTGGCGCAGCTTGAGATCGAGCGCCGAAAGCGGTTCGTCGAGCAAAAGCACTTCCGGCTCGACGGCAAGCGCACGCGCGATGGCGACGCGCTGGCGTTGTCCGCCGGAAAGCTCTGACACCATCTTATCACCCTGACCGGGGAGCGCGATGAGGTTCAAAAGCTCTTCGGCGCGGCGGCGGCGTTCATTGTACGGGATACCGCGCACCTCGAGCCCGAAGGCGATGTTGTCGGCAACGCTCATCAGCGGAAACAGCGCCAGATTCTGAAAGATCAGTGCGGTTGGCCTGTTGTTAGGACCGATGCCCCGCATGTCCTTGCCGCCGATCCGGACGCTGCCCTCGGTCGGGTCGTTGAAACCCGAAACCGCACGGAGAATGGTCGTCTTGCCGCAGCCCGACGGGCCGAGAAAGCTGAAGAATTCTCCGGATTGAATCGTCAGGTTACAGTTGTCGACGGCGACGAAATCGCCAAAACGGATCGTGACCTGGTCAAGCTCAACGCTGCTCATCCGTCCCCCTCTGGACCTTTCTTAAGTTCGGTCCTCCCTCGTATGGATATTTTCTTGGACGGCTTTTACCGTCTCGTTCTTCTGATCAGGCGATCGCCGCCCGGCCAAGACCGGGCGGCTGAAACGCTTGAGATCAGGCGGCGACGAATTTGTCGCGGTACTCGGCGCGAATGGACGCGTACCACGCCGGCTCGTCCGGCCACCACCAAAGCTTGGCAAGCGCATCGCCCGGGTAGGCGAGGTTGAACGCTTCCTTCGACTTGGCATCGAGCTTGTCGGCATAGCCTTTGACCGTGCCGTTGTAGCCGGTCTTGATCGCCGAATCGGCGGCCGCTTCGACCGTGTAGATGGCATTGACCAGTGCGTAGGTCTCTTCCTTGTTCTTTGCGCCGACCGGCATGCAAAGACCATCGAGCCATGCGAACGCACCTTCCTTCGGTGCCATGTACTGGACCGGTTTGCCGTCCTTGAACAGTTCGATTGCCGGGCCGTCCCAAGTCTGGCCGAGAATAACGCCGTTCTGCATGAAGCCGGTTTTCTGGGTGTCGTGATCGTTCCAGAACTGCTTGACCCAGGACTTGTGCTCGACGGCAAACTTGGTGATCTCTTCCCAGATCTTCCGCATGCTGTCTTCGTCCTTGTAGGCCTCCACGAACGGCGGCAGCTTGCCGGCGCCTTCGAGGTAACGGCCGATGCCCGCCATCATCGAGTGCGGGCGGCCCTGGACCTTACCCTTCATTTCCGGAATCCACAGATCGCCGAACGACAGTTTGCCGTACTCGGTCGACCAAAGGTCCGTACGCCACGACATGGCTTCCGTACCCCAGATGTGGGGCAGATGGTGCTGCCCGCCACCCCACGTCCAGGCTTCGGACGCTTTCACAAAGGCCGGCTCGACATTCGACAGGTTCGAAATCTTGGAAATATCCCAAGGCTGCAGAAGGCCAAGGTCGATCCACTGCCCCTTACGGTTGAGGGTCGGCGTGATCAGGTCGAAGCCGCGGCCCTTGGAAGCCTTCATCTTGTTCAGGAGTTCCTCGTTCGAACCGAGCGGCGTCACGTTGACCTTGATGCCGGTATCCTTTTCGAAACCCTTGATGAAATCTTCGGTGAGATAGTTGGTCCAGACGATCGCATTGACGGTGCCGGCGGCAAACGCGTCGCGGATCACGAAAGGACCAACAGCAGCGGCGCCGGCAACGGCAGCCGTACCCTTGAGGACGGTGCGGCGATTGAACTTCTTGGCTGCCGCGACCGTTAATTGTGCGCTGGTTTTCGTCTCTTTACTCATAAACGTAGCTCCCTGAGTCTGAGTGTGTCGTTTGAAATTACAGGTTTTGCGCCGTGATTATTATGAACTCGAGCGCGGCCTGCAGAGCTCTTCCCCGCGTTGGTCCGCAAGGACTTATGTAAATTATGAAACCTGAAATGTTACGTGGTCAACGGCCCCTTCATGACGTTTTGGTGCAACTTGACGCTTAGCTTCGGGCGGAATCGAAAATCACCGTTAGTGCCAAATTGACCGATTACTTGGAACCAATCGGCTGAAACCCCGGGAATCCGGGTGCGGACGGGTTGCCAAGCCCTCGAACGGTGCCTTTAACTACCGCCAAGCATCGATCATTAAATTGCGACCAAACGGGGTGGAATCATGAGCACGACCATTCAGCATTTCATTGACGGCGCCATCGTCGAAGGTAAAAGCGGCCGCACCGGCGACGTCTTTAATCCCGCGACCGGCGAAGTCACGAAGCAGGTGTCACTGGCATCCGCCGATGAAGTCCGCCGTGCCATTGCCGCTGCCGACGGCGCACTGCCGGGCTGGGCAGCGACCCCGCCCGCCAAACGCGCCCAGGTCATGTTCAAGTTTCGCGATCTGCTGATGCAGAACCACGACAAGCTTGCGGAAGCCGTATCCGCGGAGCACGGCAAGACGTTTGAGGATGCCAAGGGTGAAGTCGCGCGCGGCCTTGAAGTCGTCGAGTTCGTGTGCGGTATTCCGCACCTGCTGAAGGGCGAGTACTCAGACAGCGTGGCCGGCGGCGTGGACAGCATCGGTATGCGCCAGCCGGTCGGTGTCTGCGCGGGTATTACGCCGTTCAACTTCCCGGCCATGGTGCCGATGTGGATGTTTCCGGTCGCACTGGCCTGCGGAAATACGTTCGTCCTGAAACCGTCCGAGCGCGACCCGTCTGCACCGCTGATGCTGGCGCAATTGCTGATCGAGGCGGGCCTGCCGAAGGGCGTGTTCAACGTCGTCAACGGCGACAAGGAAGCGGTAGACACCCTGCTCACAGATCCGGCCGTCGGCGCCATCAGCTTCGTCGGCTCGACCGCAATCGGCCGTTACATCTATGAAACCGGATGCGCCAACGGCAAACGTGTCCAGGCACTGTGCGGGGCCAAGAACCATATGGTCATCATGCCGGACGCCGACATCGATCAGGCGGTCGACGCGGCCGTCGGTGCTGCCTTCGGCTCCGCGGGCGAACGTTGCATGGCGGTCTCCGTTGCCGTTGCCGTTGGTGACGAGGCAGCCAACAGCTTTGTCGAGAAAATGGCGCCGCGCGTGCGCGGACTCAAGATCGGCCCCTACACGGACAGCGCCGCGGAGATGGGCCCCGTGATCACGCAGGAGTCCAAGGACAAGATCGAGCGTTATATCTCCGAAGGCGAAGCCGACGGTGCCGAGGTCGTGGTCGACGGCCGCGGCATCAGTCTGCAGGGTTATGAGAACGGGTTCTTCGTCGGTGGCACGCTGATCGACAAGGTCACCAAGGACATGTCGGTCTACAAGGACGAGATTTTCGGCCCCGTGCTGTCGGTCGTGCGCGCCGAAAGCTATGAGGAAGCCAAAGGGCTCGTCATCGGCCACGAGTATGGCAACGGCGCGGCGGTCTTTACCCGCGACGGCGACACCGCGCGCGACTTCGTGCGCGACGTCAACATCGGCATGGTCGGCGTCAACGTGCCGATCCCCGTGCCGGTGGCGTATCACTCTTTCGGCGGCTGGAAGGCATCGCTGTTCGGCGACCATTCGATCCACGGCATGGAAGGCGTGCGGTTCTACACCAAGCTCAAGACCGTGACCGCGCGCTGGCCCAGTGGCGTCAAGGAAGGGGCCGTGTTCAACTTCTCTGCCGGGTCGGACGTTTAAGGCTTATGCCCGTGCGCAACCGGCGCGTCCTTGTAGTGCCGGTGCAGGTCGTCACGTCCGAAATCGTTTAGGGGATCACGCCACACGCTGTGAATGTGGTTGCCGCCGCCCTGCGTATTGTCGAACTCGATCAGGATGCGCGGGCCGTGGATCCGGTAATAGAACGGCTCGACCTCCGACACCGGCCCGGCCCAGGCAAACTTCGTTTCCGCCCAGCCGTCCTCGACAAGCTGCATATAGGGCTGTCCGATCTCGTCGCGGGCCATCCCCACGTATGCCGAGATCAACTGTGTCAAAAGACTGCGCTGCGCACTGTTGAGGTCGCTGACATCCAGCCCTTCCGGCGTTTCAAGCGCGTCGCCGCGCCCCGGATTGGTGACGATGTTACCGAGCGCGCGCTCCGACAACAGCGCTTGCTGCATCTGTTCGGGTTTCATGGACCGCGCCAGGCGAACTGCCAGAATGAACTCGTCGTATTGCACGAACTTGCCCTTGTGCGGCCCCGACGGCACCCGCGCCGGATTGGTGCCGAGGAACGTCGGCGTCACCGAAACCTCTCCCGCCGCCGGCACGGTTACGTTGATCGACAGGTGATGCCCTTCGAACCGCCAGCCCCACGGATATTCGCCGGGCGACCCGAAGACGCTGACGAAGTATTTCTCCGGATCGCGGAAACTGCGGGACGAGCCCTCGATGTCGGCAAGGATGCCTTCGAGTGCCATGATCGCTTCCGCCTTCAGGATTCCCTGCGCGGACAGCGTCGAGCGCATCAGTTCCTTGAGGTCGTCGCGTTGCCGCGGGATGAGATCCTTGAAGTTGATTCCGTCGCGGGACCGGGGCGTGTAGTGCCAGTCGAAGCGTTCGTCGTCGGTGAAGGCGAACGACGCCTCATCCGAACGCGGCGCCAGCCCGTTCAGGAACGTTCGCGCGGCGGCAGCCATGCCATCGGTCAGCGCTTCGTTGGCCGATGCAGGCTGCGCCCCCAGAAAACAGGCGACGGCAAGTGCGATCAATGTCGGTTTGAATTGGCAGCGGGTCACGTCATGTCTCCCTCGTGTCCCAGCGTCTCAGCTTCATATGGGAACGGGCGCGCGATTTTCAAATGATCGCTAAGAAGTGTCAGCGGTGCGCATCCCCGGAAATGCCCCGGTCTTCAGGAACCGGACGCTGTCGAACAAGACCGGCGCAAACCCGGTGAACGGTTCGGACAGCGACAGCACCAGCCGGGCGTGGCCGATACCGTCATAGAACCGCGCAACGGACGGAACGCCTGCGGCGTTAAGCGCGGCGGCCAGCCGCTCCGAATGCTGTGGAATGACGGTCGTGTCGTCGGCGCCGTGCAGCAGCAACGCTGCTGGAGATTGATCGTCGACAAACACGATCGGGCGCGCCGCGTCTTCGTTATCCAGATGCTCGAAGATGGCGCTGACGTAATCGACCTCGGACGGATAGAACGTATAGGGCCCGGCGAGACCGACCCAGCGGCCGAGCACGTCCTGCGACAACCCCTCGGCGTTCAGGTAATCGGCATCGAGTGCAATCATCGCCGCGATGTGTGCACCTGCCGAATGCCCCATAAGATGAATGTCCGTGGTTTTACCACCATGCCCGTCGGCATGTTCGGCAAGCCAGCGAAGGGCCTTCGCCCCATCCTCCACGAACGCCGGGAAAGCGATCTCCGGATAGACGCGGTAATCGGCGACGGCAACCAGGAAGCCGGCGCGTGCCAGGGCGCGCCCGGCAAAAGCGTAGTCTTCCTTGTGGCCGCCTTTCCAACTCCCGCCGTAGAAGAACAGTATTGTTGGGACCGGGCCGGACATGTTCACGGGTTTGTAGAGATCGAGAGTCTGGCGCGGGTGTGAACCATAGGCTATGCCGGGCGTCTCCGCGACGCCGCCGTCCGGCGCCACGGCATTGACCATGTCGAGGCCGGAGCACCCCTGCGCGAACAGCGCGACGGCCAACGTAACGGCCGCGAGCCCCCATGTCGTTCGTTTGCCGAGCATCCGCATCATGACCTTGATACGTGTCGAAGGCGGAGTTGGATGCCTCTTACTGCACCATCGGCACGATGCAGAGCGCAAGCACGATGCCCATTGCGCCATTGAAGATGCGCCGCCGCCTGTCGTCGGCGAGAAATCCCCGGAGCGCGGTGCCGAACCCGGCCCAGACCGACACGCTCGGGAAGTTGACCAACACGAACGCGATGGCCACCAGCAGCACGGACAAATACGGCTCGGCCGGGTCGGTATAGATCGCCATGGCACTGACGCCCATCATCCATGCCTTCGGATTGACCCACTGAAACATCGCGGCGGCCAGAAACGACATCGGCACGCGGCGCTTCTCCGATCCACCAAGCGCGCCGGCCGTTGCGATGCGCCATGCAAGATAGAGAAGATATAACCCGCCTGCGATCTTGAGGCCCGTATGCACGGCCGGGAACGTGGTCAGCAAAGTCCCGAGCCCGGCGCCGACGCAGATCAACAACAGGAAAAAGCCGCCCGCAATGCCGAACATGTGCGGGATCGTCCGCCGGTAGCCGAAGTTCACCCCAGACGCGAGCAGCATCATGTTGTTCGGCCCCGGCGTCACCGAGGCAACGAACGCGAAAATCACCAGCGCGATAAAGGTATCGAATGCCATGCACGAAAATTAACTGGCGCCCAAATCCGGCGGCAATAAAGGCATTGTCGCC
The DNA here is from genome assembly GCA_965262415.1 of Rhodospirillales bacterium. Lineage (GTDB taxonomy): Bacteria > Pseudomonadota > Alphaproteobacteria > Rhodospirillales > Casp-alpha2 > UBA4479. The sequence goes on from OZ253533.1 coordinate 2,414,870, forward strand.
GTGACAATAAAACGGACCACGCATGACTGAAAAAAATTTCATTTGACTGAAAAATTTTACTTGGCTTTCATACGTGCATGAATTCGGTACCGAATGAAGATGCCGCCGGCATCGATGACAACGCCCGCAAGATCGGCGCGGAAATCCGCGACCTGCGAAAAGCCCGTGGCCTGACGTTGGAAGACCTTGCGTCACGCATCGGACGCTCGGTCGGTTACGTCAGCCAGGTCGAGCGTGGCCTGTCGCCGCTGACCATTCCCAATCTGAAGGCAATCGCCGAGCAACTGGGCATCGGCGTGAACTGGTTCTTCCGGAACGAGGGCGCGGGACAGTCGTCGGACGAGGACGGCCTGATCGTCAGGCGCGAAAACCGCGGCCGCCTCGATTTCCCGGGGACCGGCGTCACCGAGGAACTGCTGTCGCCCAGCCTCAACGGCATGTTCGAGATGATATTGGGCCGCTTTCAGCCTGGCGCTGAAACCGGCGACGCCAAGTACGCACAGACCGGCGAGGAAGGCGGTTACGTCATTTCCGGCGAGTTGGAACTGATCGTCGACGGCAAGGTGCACCGCCTGCGCGCCGGGGACTCGTTCACTTTTCCGCTTTCCGCACCGCATAAATCGCGCAACCCGACGGACCAGGAGACCGTGGTCCTCTGGGTCGTCGCGCCGCCGACCTATTAACTCTCACGTTCAGGGACGTATTTGTCATGGCCAAGGAACTTCCCAAGAAAGCACGCGTCGTCATCGTCGGTGGCGGCGTCATCGGCTGCTCGATCGCCTATCATCTGACCAAGATCGGCGTTTCCGACGTGGTCCTGCTGGAACGCAAACAGCTTACCTCGGGCACAACATGGCACGCAGCGGGCCTGATCGGGCAGTTGCGTGACAACCACCACATGACAAATCTCGCCAAGTATACGGCCGAGCTTTATCTGGAACTGGAAAAGGAAACCGGCCAGGCGGTCGGCTACAAGGTCAACGGCTCTCTGTCGACGGCGACCAATGAGGGCAGAATGGAAGACCTGAAACGCCGCGCCGACATGGCCAAGGTGTTCGGCCTCAAGGTCGACGTCCTCAGCCCGAAGGAATGCCAGGAGCATCATCCGCTTATCGAGATCCACGACGTCATCGGCGGTATATTCATTCCGACCGATGGCCAGGCCGACCCCGTCGGCATTACGCAGGCATTGGCTAAGGGCGCGCGCAAGGGCGGCGCCCAGATTTTTGAGAACACGAAAGTCAACCGCGTGCTGGTCGACGATGACAAGGTGGCGGGCGTCGAGACCGATGCCGGCACCGTCATGGCGGATCATGTCGTTCTTGCATGCGGCATGTGGACACGTGAACTTGCTGGCAGCATCGGCGTTACCGTCCCGTTGCACGCGTGCGAACATTTTTACGTCATTACCGAGCCGTTCGAAGGCGTCACGCCCGACCTGCCCGTGTATCGGGACTACGACCATCAGGCGTACTTCAAGGAGGATGCAGGCAAGATCCTCATTGGCGCCTTCGAGACCGTCGCCAAACCCTGGGGTATGAACGGCATCAACGAAGATTTCTGCTTCGACCAACTGCCCGACGATTTCGATCACTTCGCGCCGATCCTGGAAGATGCCATCCGGCGCATGCCCGCGCTCGAGAACGCAGGCATCCAGACATTCTTCTGCGGACCGGAAAGCTTTACCCCGGACGACCGTTATCACCTCGGCGCGGCCCCTGAACTGGACGGTCTTTTCATCGCCGCCGGCATGAATTCCATCGGCGTGCAATCGGCGGGCGGCGTCGGCCGCCTGATGGCGGACTGGATCGTCAACGGCCATCCGCCGGGCGATTTCAACGGCGTCGACATTCGCCGCAACTTGCCGTTCATGCGAAATCGCAAATACCTGCACGACCGTGTAACGGAAACACTGGGGCTACTGTACGCGACGCACTGGCCGTTCTATCAATACAAGACCAGCCGCAACGTCCGCCGCTCGTCACTGCACCGACATCTGGAAACGATGGGCGCGTGCTTCGGCGAGGTGGCCGGCTGGGAACGCGCCAACTGGTTCGCGCCTTATGGCGTCAAACCCGCGTACGAGTATTCGTTCAAACGGCAGAACTGGTTCGAACATTCGGCCGCCGAGCACAACAATGTGCGCGAGAACGTCGGCGTGTTCGACCAGTCCTCGTTTTCGAAGTTCCGGGTCCAGGGCAAGGATTCCTGCAACGTTCTGAACAACATCTGTGCGAACGACATCGACGTGGCACCGGGGCGGATCGTCTATACGCAATGGCTGAACGATCGCGGCGGCATCGAGGCGGACCTGACCGTCACGCGTCTTGCCGAAAACGATTATCTGGTGGTCACGGGTGCGGGTGCCCAGGTTCGCGACTTCAAATGGCTGACATCGCATATTCCGGACGATGCGCATTGTATCGCGACCGATGTGACATCCGGATATGCCGTGATCAGCGTGATGGGGCCGAACAGCCGCGCGCTCCTGCAAGCGGTCAGCCCGGACGACCTTTCGAACGATGCGTTTCCGTTTGCCCATTCCCGGGAGATCGAGCTCGGCATGGGCCTCGTTCGCGCATCACGGATCACGTATGTCGGGGAACTGGGGTGGGAACTTTACGTGCCGACCGAATTCGCGCCGCATGTCTTTGAGACGGTCGTCGAAGCCGGCGAGGAGCACGGACTCAAACCGGCAGGCCTCCATGCGCTCAATTCGCTTCGCATGGAAAAGGCCTACCGCCACTGGGGACACGACATCTCGGAAGAGGAAACACCACTCGAAGCAGGCCTGATGTTCGCGGTAAAAACAGATAAAGGCGATTTTATCGGCCGCGATGCCGTCCTACGGCACAAGGAAGCAGGCCCGAAACAACGACTTGTTCAGTTTCAGCTCGAGGACCCGGAACCTCTGCTGTACCACAACGAACCGATCCACCGTGACGGGACCATCGTCGGGTATCTGACATCGGGAATGTATGGACATACACTGGGCGGCGCGATCGGGCTCGGCTACGTAAAGGACGCGGGCGGCGTCGACGCCGCCTTCATCGAAGAAGGGACATTCGAAATCGAGGTCTGCGGAGAAAAATTCGCAGCCAAGGCGTCTCTCAAGCCGCTGTTCGATCCGAAAAACGAGAAGATTCGCGTCTGACGCCGCTGTTGTGTGACCGCCGTCACACGTGACCCGGATTCCTAGGCCTACCCTAGGTTTAAGGTCTGTGTCATAGTGACTCCAGAACGTCACCGGGGGAGCAAGTTGAGTACCGAGGGGCAACCGCACCGCGCGCAAAATGCGAGCGATCTGCTGAAACTGTTACGCAACTGGGGAAAACAGTCGCAGGAGCACAATACCCTGCTACTGATATCTCTTGGCGTGCTTGCGACCGACGACGCCGAAGACAGCTTCTGGACCGACTTCAACAAGACGGTGGCCGCATTCAAACTGCGGCATCATGCGCAGGATTTCGCGTTGTCACACACGGACCGCGCCTGTCTGGTCAAGATCACCGAGTATAATCAGGTATCGCTTTTCACCGACGCCAAGGTCGAGCTGCTACGCCTGATCCAGCATTATTTCCCGGACCAGTTCGGCTTGATCGACCAGTCGAGGCTGCTGCGGCCAATCGATCTCCGCTTCAAGATGCCGAACGCGATCCGATTTGTGGAGCGCTACGAGGAACTGGAGAAAACCGAAGGGGACGGCGCCCCGAAACCTTCCCAGCAACGGCGCAAGATGCGCCGTCTCGGCGAGCAGGACATCGAGCGCGTGGTCGAGGTCAATCAGCAGATCGGCCGCTCGTCCTTCGCCAAGGTTTTCGTCCGCCATCAGAAGATGGTGGAGATACTGCCCGGTGGTCCGCCCCAGGATTTCATGCACGAATACTTCGTCGGTATGGATGCACTGAAGTCGCATGTGTTTCTCGATGTGGAACTTCGCGGCAGCGGCAACATCTTCAACCAGCTCACCATCACCCTGGACCGGTTGTTGCTCGATGCTTTCGGCGACGCCAATCCAGGGCGCGCCGCGTGCTCGATAAACCTTAACGTCGAGTCCGTCTTCACGCGGGCTTTCCAGGCCTTTCTCGAAGAGGCCGACGATCAGACGTTCGACAATATGGTGTTCGAGTTCCGCCAGGCCAATGTGCTGCAGCAATACGACGAATACGAAGTGGCCGCGAACCTGATTTCGTCACGCAAAGGCCGCATCGCTGTCGACGCGGTGTTCCCGGAGACCGTGGGCATCGTCAACATGAACCGGCTCAATGCCAACTACGCCAAGATTTTCTGGCGCCAGGGGGCGGAAAGCGTCTTGCAGAATCTGAGCAAGGAGATCGAGGCGATGCAGGATGGCGGGACGCAGTTCATCCTCGCGCGCGTCGACGACGATCTCGGGATACAGGTCGGTCACGACCTCGGCATCACCCTTTTCCAGGGCTTCCATATCGACGACATGATGAAGGGCTAAGCTACGGCCCTGTACCCTTCGCTGGGAATCCGTCCGTCTTTTTCGGCATCGAAGAACACTTTCTCCAGTCGCGCGAACCGAATAACGCGCATAACGCCGTCGCGAACCTTCGCAAGCCGGAAACTGCGGCCCGATACCCTGGCCGCCTGCAGCACTTCCACAAGGCCTGCAAGCCCGGCACTGTCAATGCTGTATACGTCCGACATATCGACGACGAGACCGTCGCTGTCGGTCAGGTACTTCAGCAAAACCTGACGGGTTTCGTTGATGCGGCGGAAATCGATATCGCCGGAGACGCGGATCGTATTCATGACACCCTCCCATAAAGGCGTGGCCGGATATTTACTATCCAGGTCCGGCATTTCGGACGGTCAGATCATCGATCGGGATTGCGGCACGGTCAGGCCGCAAAAAAGGTCATTTCGTGGCAGTCCCGGAGACAACCCGGTCTTTCGGGATGGTGAACATGACAGTCGTTCCCTCGCCCACGCGGCTCCGAATCTCTACGCTTCCGCCGTGCAGCTCGACCATCGATTTGACGAGACTGAGACCGAGGCCGGTGCCTTCGCTTTGAAGGCTCGCGGGACGGCGCAACTGATTGAACGGTTCCAGTATGTTTTTGAGTTCCTGCTCGGGGATCCCCATCCCGGTATCGCTGACGCTGAATACGCCGTTGCCATCTTCGTCCATTGTGCCGGTTACGGTTACCTTACCGCCTACGGGTGTAAACTTGACAGCATTTGACAGCAGGTTGAGCAGAATCTGTTTGATCGCGCGTTCATCCGCGCGAACCACAAATCTGTTCATGGTAATATTGGAACCGAAGATCAGCTTGTCCGAATTGGACCAGGCTCTGGCAATCCTGAGGGAGTCACCAACGGCACCGCTTAGATCGAATTCGCGTTCCTCAAGTTCGTATTTACCGGCATCGATCTTCGAAAGGTCCAGAATATCGTTCACCAGTTTCAGCAGATGTCCGGCGGAGAAATTGATATCCTTGGAGTATTCAAGGTACTTAGGGTGTTTTAGCGCCCCCAGGTCGCCGCGGATCATCATTTCCGACAAGCCCTGGATCGCATTCAACGGCGTCCGCAGTTCATGGCTCATGTTTGCGAGAAATGCCGATTTCGCGCTCTCTGCCTGAACCGCGCGGGCGCGCTCGAGGTTCAGATCGAAATTACGTTTTCTGAGCTCAATGGTGACCAGCCGCAACGCCCATAACGGAACCAGTAGAACCAACAATGTCAGCCCGGCAATGATGATGCCGAAAATCGCAAAGTCTTCCTTGATCTGTGCCGAGGTATTGGTCTCGTCGATGTATATCTCGGAAACCGCAACAACCTTACCGTCCTTTACTATAGGTACATACGCTTCAACATAGATATCCGGCCGGTCGGGCTTTTTCGTTCCATCGTGCATCTCGGCGTATGGTGTCAGTGTCGTTAGCACCTTTGCCGCGATGGCATTGTGTTGACCGAGGTCCGACGGATCCGTAACGCCCGTGGTAAAGCTGTCAGAGACAACCCTGAGGTTTCCTTTCGAATCAAACAGCTTGTAACGAAAGATGTCGCCGAATTTGCTGACACGCTCCAGATACTCCCGTTCGGCTAGTGTCGGTCGATCACCCCTTGCGATCGCTTCTATTCGATCGATGGATGTGCCGATGTAAGCCGCCCAGGCAATTGCTTCACGCTCCGCCTGCTGGCGAATAAGGCGCTCACTGACCCCATTGAGGATCATGACACTGACAAACACAAGCGTTGACACCGATACAATGACGGCGACGGCTAGTGGTCCGGTTCGTAACCAGATGTTTCGGGTAATGTGCTGCGAAGTCATTCTCGCTGCCGGGTTTAAGTTCTTGGTTCGAGAACATGGCGCTTACAGTGATTGCGTGCATCATCAATTAGGTCGAACGCATGCCTTAATCCGACCGCAATCAGGCACAGAGAGATCTGTTTTTATCTAACTGTTTCAATGCACTATAAGTAAGCGCGGCACCGTGACGAAAGAAAGTTGCTGCGGAAAACCCTTATCCGCTGAGAACGCCCGTCAGGCGGCACTTTCGTCCAGCAAAGTCTCACCCGGTTTGACTCGCGAAAACTCGACCGGCGCCGTACCCAACGCAATCTCCCCGTTCTCCAGCCGGACCACGGTATATGTCGAGTTTTCCAGTTCGCGCACATCCGGGAAGTCCGCCCGAAAATGGGCGCCACGGCTGTCCTCGCGCGCCGTGGCCGCGGCAACGACGGACTTGGACACGAGAATCAGGTTCTTCAGATTGAGCCAATCATGCCATGTTAGATTGTATGCGAGATTGCTGCCGTCAACACCGATGGTGTCCAGTTCCGCATCCAGATCATCGAGCGTTGCTCTCGCGCGCGCCAGGCTTCCGGCGTCACGGACAATCCCGGCATCCTCCCACATATGGTGCCACAGTTTCGTGCGGACCTGGTCAATTCCTGCTGCCGGCCGCTCAAGGGGCTGGCGGCACAAGTCGACGGCAGCGTCGATCGCGTCCTGGTCCACATCGGGAATGGCCGCTCCTGCATGGATTGCATTTGCAATCGTATCGCCCGCTATGCCACCAAACACGGTGGAATTGGCGACACCGTTTCCACCAAGCCGATTGGCGCCGTGAACACCGCCCGTATCCTCCCCTGCGGCATACAGGCCCGGCATCTCGGTTGTGCAATCGGGCTCGAATACGACACCGCCCATCATGTAGTGCGCCGTCGGCACGACCTCGACGTTGCCCGAAACCAGATCGAACCCGCAATCGGCACAACGCTCCACCATGCCTTTGAAGCTTTTCCTCACCATGGTTGGGTCAAGATGCTTCATGGTGATGTAGAGACCGCCGTGCTTGGCCGTAACCCCGTTCCGCATTTCCTGGAACATGCCACGGCTGACGATATCGCGGGTCGCCCGTTCGCCGCGGTCGTCGTGCTTGTGCATAAAACGCTCGAGATTGCCGTCAAGGAGATGTCCGCCCGCACCCCGAAGACCCTCTTCAATGATGGTGCCGGTGATCCGCGTGTCTTCACCGGCGATGAGACCGGTCGGGTGGAACTGCACCATCTCCATATCCCTGAGTGTCAGGCCAAGCCGCAGCGCCATTGCCATGCCGTCGCAGGTCTTGTCGCCGCTGGGCGTGTGGAACTTGTACATGGTCGGCCCGCCACCGGTGGCAAGCAGGACCGCTGCCGCACGAACCATGCGGAACATGCCGGACCGCATGTCGATCATCAGGACACCGGCGATGCGTGATCCGTCCTTCGCCGGAATGAGCGCTACCGCACGGTGATCCTCCATCCGTTTGATATCGCGTGCCCAGACCTGTTCGGCGAGACGATTGATGATCTCGATCCCCGTCAGGTCCCCCTTGTGAACGGTGCGATCGAAGGTCTGACCGGCGAACGCTTTTTGATGCACCGTACCGTCCGGATTGCGGTCGAAGTAGCAGCCCAGTTCATTTTCCAGTTCGCGGATACGAACCTGGGCCTGCTCCACCAGTGTCCATGCGAGATCCTGACGATTGATCCACTTGCCGCCCTCGACAGTGTCCATGAAGTGGCGCTCCGTACTGTCACCCGGCGCCAGGGCAACGTTATAGCCGCCCTGCACCATGCGCGTGCAGCCGCACTTACCGAGAAGCCCTTTGACCGCGACCGTAACCTCCAGCTCCGGATTTGCTGCCTTGGCATGCAACGCACCGAAAAGCCCGGCGCCGCCCGAACCCAGGATCAGTACGTCGGTCTTCATTTCTTCGATCTGGAACTTCGTGGACATGTCAGCGTCCTCCCGGATTGAGCAAAAGCAGTGCGCCAGCGGCAATCAACAGCGCCAACACGCATTGTCGGAAACGTTTGTCGTTGAAGTGGCCATAAAGCCGGACGCCGATCCAGGCGCCGAGCGCAATGGCCGGCATGGCGATCAGAAACCGGTTCGTCGTCGCCGACGTCACGAGCCCTCCCGCGGCCAGCCAACCAAGGGCCATCCCGTGCATTGCAAGGATGTACGGTTGCGTCACGCCGCGTGCCTGCTCGCGCGGCCAGCCGCGCTGCGTGCACCAAATGGCGGGAATAAACCCGGACAGGCCCGCAAAACCACCGAGCACGCCGCCGACCCAGCCGATCACGCCATCCAACGCGCGGCCACCGCGCGTGATCACCGGAAGATTGGCGAGCATCAGCATCACCGAGCCGTAGACAACCAGCCCTGCGCCAGCAACCAGCTTGAAGGTGCCTGGCTCTACGATCTTCAACAACTGCGCGCCTATTGGCACGCCGATCGCACCGCCAATCAAAAACGGCCAAAAATACCTGAAGTCGAGCCGCTTTCGCATGAGCGCCAGCATCACGACATGCATGGCGAAAAAACAGGCAACGATCAGCGGCACCGCGTCGGCGGGGGCAAAGAACTGCAACCAGATCGCCGCGGCGATCAGCGCGTCGCCGAAACCGGCAGCGCCGGCGACGAATGCAGCCGCGAAGGCGCCAGCCAGAATGATGGCGATCTCAGGTCCCATTGAGGAGAAAGATCAGGCCGGTGCAAACCGCGATTCCCGTGCCGACGGCAACGGCGATACGGGAGCTTTCACGGCTGCCGATGAATTCCAGGGCGAGCAGTCTGACGCCGCCGGTCAGATGCGCCGCAAGCAGGATCACGAGTGCCGTCTCAAACAATTTGGCAACGGGTGTTTCCGCCCAGCTCAGGAATCCGTCCAGTGTCGCGGCACCTTCGATGGCAAGGCCCAGAACATAAAAGTGTGCCGGCAGGAACAAGGCCAGAATCAACCCTGACGCACGATGCAGGACAAACGCCCAATAGTGCGGATGATTGCGGTGTGCCCCCAACTTCATAGACCTGCGCCTGCCTGATATAGGCCGATTACGGCACGGAACCCCATCACAAGAATAACGAGGCACAACACTGCCATAACAAGATCCGTCGCCCTCGCGCTCAGCCCTGTCATCTCGTTCAGGATGGTGCGCACCCCGATCGGCGCATGAACCGCGACCGCGACGATGAAGACGGCATAGAACACAAACCAGAGCATGTTGCCGGAAACGCGCGTAATGATCTCGGCTGCGCTGAGACCGTCCTGCACCGCATAGATGATCATGCCCAAATGCACGAGGACGCAAAAACCCAGCACTGCGGCACTCAACCGCTGCCATACCCAGAGCTTGGTTTCCACGCGTGCACTCGCCATCAGTCGTCGCCGCCCAACAGGCCCTTGAAAGCCGCCTTCGCGGTTTCCCGTTTAAGGCCGGCAATGGAATGAGTGGGGCTCAGGTGTTTCGGGCAGTGTTCGACGCAGCCCTGCTGCGAGTGGCAGGCATGGCAACCGGCGTCGCCAGCGACCGCGGCGAGACGTGCCTCATTGCCGCCGTCGCGGACGTCGTTCACCAGCGTCCAGGCCCGGTTTAGCGCGGCAGGTCCCAGGTAGTCCTTGTTCCAGTCGACGATATCGCACGCGGCGTAACAGACACCGCAGCCAATGCACTCGATACCGGCGGAGGCCTGCTTGCGCTTCTTATCGTCAGGCTTGATGAAATCGAAATCGTCGTGCCGGGTCTTGGTCGGATGGAACTTGCCTTCAGCCCGGTCCAGCTTATCGAAGAACTCGGTCATCTCACAGGCGAGATCCTTGACGACCTGCAGGTTCCTGAGCGGCGCAACTTGAAGTGTCCCGTCCGTTGCAACTTTGTCGACGTGGGTACGGCACGTCCAGCGCGGGCGTCCGTTGACGGTCATCGCGCACGACCCGCAGACGCCGACCCGGCAGGCGAAGCGGTAACTCAGCGTCGGATCGATATTGCGCTGGATATAGGTGATGACGTCGAGGACGGTCTGTGACGGCTGGCGAGGAACGTCGAAGGCTTGAAACTCGCCCTCTTCCGTACCGCGCCAAACGGAAACTTTGATGGTGTTGCTCATGGCACGGTTATACGCCCGCACCCGGCGTTTAGCCAGCCAAAATCATGATTTTTCATTGATATATCATATAGATACTTGAAATTTACTCATGATGACTGGCGGATTAAACGGCAGCGATCACGCACCCGAATGCATCGGCAGGGTGCACCCAATGCATGCCGTCCGTATTGCGGACATCGAGGCCGTTCTGCTGCCAGAGCGCTGCCGTTTGTTCGGCCGCCGCGGTCTTTACGGCAAACCCGGCCAGGCACGGCTTGGACATCGCTGCAGCATCGAGGGCGCCCGGAAATCGGTTCTCGAACGCATCTGGCGTGTAGACGCCAAGGGCACCCCGTTCCGTGCGGATACGGGCGATGCCCTCATCCACCTCAACGTCCGTCGCATCGGCGAATGTGGCAAGGAACTGCACCGGCGCGGAAGGCTCCCGGGCAACGAGGAAAATCTCGTCGATCGTCTCGGCGCCGTTGGCGTGTGTCTGATAGTCCTCTTTCCAGAAAAGATCAGGCCGCCATTGCTTGCAGGTGAAAAACCCGAGATCGGGCAGGCTTTCATCACCGACGAAGGTCAGTGAAAAGCCGACCGTTTCCTCGCTACCATCAGGCAGCTTGGCGAGCCGTTGAAAATCGAACGGTGCAAAGACACGCAGGTCTCTCTTCAGAAACTCGGCGCGGTCGGCCCTTTCATCCGTGCTGTCGAGGACCAGCATGGAAAAACCTTCCCTTTTGGAAAGAAAATCACGATTGAATGCAGCGAACGAAAAATTTTCGCCATGGGCTTCCGTGATGTCTTCGGGCTTGGTCACGGCGAGGACTTCGAGGAAACAGCCCTGCAGTTGCGCCAGCGTATTGCCGGTGCCGAAAGGGTGTTGCGCCTGGGGCGTCATCGTGAAGCCCAGCTTCTCATAATGTGCGCGCGCCTTTTTCAAGTCGTTTACGCACAAAACGAGATGATCTATTCCTCGTGGCATGACCGAACCTTTCGTCTCTAATATGCTGGCGATGTTAGGGAGCCGCCACCCCGGTGACAACAGGTGCACAGGTGGACGAGGGAGAGAAACACATGCCGACGGACCGTATCAATGGCATACGTCTTGAGCGCCTTCAGCTGCCGCTGACGATCCCCTATAAGCTTGCCTTCGGCGCGGTGACCGCGTTCGATACCGTAATCGCCACAATCGTCGACGACAACGGCAACCGCGGATATGGCGAAGCGACAATCCTGACCGGCTACACGCCGGAAACAATCAACGGCTGCTGGCAGGCGATTCAACGGCTAGCCGCGGACATGCCGGGACAGTCGTTCGAGGCCGCGAAGGTGGCCGCGCTCGATCATCATCACGATGCGCCGTTCACGGTCACTGCATTGGTAACGGCTATTGAAATGCTGCAGGGGCATCCCGTGCTATCACCCGGCGACGGTGTCGACGTGCCCTTGCTGGCAATCCTGAGCGCGATGGACGAGACCGGCATCGAGAAGGAAGTCGCCCGTCACGCGGCTGCGGGTTACAAAACGATCAAGGTCAAGATCGGCTGGAACGTGGATGACGACCTGAAGCGAACGGCGTTCATCCAGTCCTGCCTGCCCAAAGGCGTCAGCATCCGTATCGACGGCAATCAGGGATATTCGAAAGAAGACGGGGTCAAATACGCATCAAGCGTCAACCCGGCAGGTGTCGAATTGCTCGAACAACCCTGCCACATGGATGACTGGGATGCGTCGAAGGCGATCGCGGAAGCCACGAACGTGCCGTTCATGCTGGACGAGAGCATTTACGGAGAACGGGAGATCGAACGCGCCGCGGCGTTGGGCGGCGTCAGGTACATCAAGTTGAAACTGATGAAGGCTGGCAGCATTGACAACCTGATGGCGCAACTGAAGCTGATCCGCGATCTCGGCATGCAGCCGGTGCTCGGCAACGGCGTGGCCGCGGACCTCAGCTGCTGGATGGAATGTTGCGTTGCGCATCGTTTGATCGATAACGCCGGAGAGATGAACGGGTTCCTGAAACCCACGCACCCGCTTTTTGCCGATCCGCTGCCGGTTTTAAACGGCGCCGTGCATCTACCTGCCGGAATGCCCGAACTTGCCGATCACAGCAGTTTCGTCATCGAGTCTGCAAAATTCGGCGCGTGCTGATCCATGTTCGGGCTTTCACCTGATATCGTCGCACTCCTTGGCTTTGCAATTTTCCTGGGCGGGATCGCCAAGGGCATCAGCGGCGTTGCCTTGCCGATCGTCACGCTGTCGATCGTTCTCAATTTCGTCGAACCCCGTGTCGGCCTCGCTCTCATCATATTTGCAATCGTCGTCACCAACCTCTGGCAGATGGTTGGCGCCGGAAACATTCTCGTTCCGATCAGACGGTTCTGGCTGATGGCCGTCGTGTTTCTGATCTGCCTGTTCATCGGCTCATTGCTGATCACGATGGTGGAGACATGGGTGCTTTTCGGTGTCGTTGGCTTGACCGCACTCATCTTTACCGCTTCGCAGTTCTACAAACCTCACGCAGCACCGTTGAGCCCGCGCACCGAAAAAATCGTCGGCCCTGTCGCCGGAGTCATCGCCGGATTGATGGGCGGCATGACCACGGTCTGGGGGCCGCCGATCATGATGTTCTTGTTTCTTCTACGGATGGACAAACAGATGTGGGTCGCTTCGATCACCGGGCTCTACTTACTGGGTTCAGTGCCGCTGGCGATATTTTACATCAACAACGGCGTTCTCGCAGGTGACATGTTGTGGTTATCGGTGTCGGCATGCTTTCCCGCCATGGCGGGAATCATGATCGGCGAACGCGTCCGCCGTTACATCAACGAAGCCCTTTTTCGCAAGATTCTCCTGACCATCATCTTCGTCGGCGGGCTCAACATGATTCGCCGGGCCGTCATCGGAATGTAAGGAGAATTGACAAAAACACATTCCCGCACTCATTTTCTTTATCCGCCGTTCTGAATAGCGGCATACTGTTTCCGGGGGAGGGCAGTAGAATTTCTTCAACTATGCGTGTCGCAAAAGTCGGCGTTGACGAACTGCCGTCCGGCCTCAAATGCGTTCATGATTACTGGAACGCCTTGCGGGGTGAACGGCTTGCACCGTCATGGCCCGAAATTGATCTGGTGAAATTACCACCGGAGCTGTTGCCGACGGCGATGGTCATGGATGTTCACGATCCATTGGAGGAGAGTATTTTCCGATATTGGGGCAGCAAGCTGACGGAAATCCATGGCGCCGATATGACGTCACGCCATCCGTATGATTTGTCGCCACCCGAATTCGGGCGGCAGGTTCTGGAAGACCACCGCGCCGTTATAGAAAAACGTGCTGCGATGGGCTGGCACTATTCCTTTCTCGCCGCGGGCGGTTACATGCATTCGCACAGCGTCGTCCGGCTTCCGCTTTCCATGGACAACGAAACCGTGAGCCACATCATCGTCGTCGTCGATTATTCTCGGGAAGCCCTCGATCTTATCAGGAAAACCAAGCAAAGCTTTGCCGAGGCGATTAAACGCGGCGCCGAGTAATCGCATCACGACACATCGAGCAACAGTTTGCCGTGTGTTTTCCCTGCTTCCAGATACGTGTGCGCGGCATGCGCATCTCGCAGCGGGAAATGCCGGTCGATATTGACCTCCAGGTCCCCCTTCGCGACCCAACCGAACAGGTCACGCCCACGCCATGCGATCTCTTCGGCATCGAACGTGTAGTCCCAGAGATGCGGCCGGGTCAGATAGATTGATCCGGCTTCTGCGAGGTCCAGTGGATCTATCGACTTCACCGCACCGGACGCACCACCGAAGAGCGCCACGGTACCGCGACGGCGGCATGCCTTCATGGAACCCGCAATAGTTGCCTGCCCGATACCGTCGTACACCACGTCAACGCCAACACCGTCCGTCATCTCAAGCGCGCGCTCGGCAAAATCCTCATCGCGATAGAAAATCGGCTCGCCGCCGTGCGCCTTTGAGATCGCCGCTTTTTCCGGCGTCGACACCGTGGTCAGCACGCGGGCGCCGCGAAGGCGCGCAATCTGCGTCAGCAACTGACCGACACCGCCCGCACCGGCGTGCACAAGTGCCGTCTTGCCGGGACCGAGTTCATAGAGTGAATGGCTAAGGTAGTGCGCGGTCATGCCCTGCAACATCAGCGTTACGGCATCGCCCATATTCACATCATCGGGGATATTCACCAGCCGCCATGCCGGCACCACCGCAAACTCGGCGTAGCTGCCGAGGACAAGGCAATAGGCAACCCGATCGCCGGGCTTCACGTTGCCGACGCCGTCACCGACAGCTTCAACAATGCCGCCACCTTCCATCCCCGGCACGAACGGCGGCGTGTTCTTATAGGTTTCAGAACGCCGATAAATCCCGCCCCGCACATAGACGTCGATGAAATTGATACCGGCGGTTTCCATACGGACAAGCGCCTCGCCGGGTCCGGGAGTCGGCCTGGGCACGCCGGCCTCGTACTTCAACTCATCGGCACTCCCATACGCATTGACGCGGATCGCGTTCATGGTCATCGCTCTCTCCCAGATCTGTTTTTCGATTATTCGGCCGCCCACGGGAACGGAATCAGGGTTTCCAGGCTCTCCGACAATTCATACACACTGGAGACCGCGAGTTCGTGATCGAACGGCACGTTGTCCCGTGCCGCGCGCCGCCGGAGTTTTTCATGATGATAATCCATCACGTCGCCGGGAATGGGCATCTCTCCACAGTCGAATATCCGCAGGTAGCCATCGGCATCACGCGCCGGCATGATGCGGCTCTTCATGTATTTGCTGGGCGACCATGGAATATCCATCACCCCCGCCTCGCAGGCGCGGATGGTCCCGATCGCGATATCGCCATCCCCCATTTCAAGCACCTTGTCCATGACCGGCCTCACCTCGCGCGCAATCATGTCGCATTCGGTTTTGAATTCGGGCATGTCGTCGAGACGAATGTGCCGCGCGAGATAGACTGCCATGCGCGTCGTTCTGAGACCGGCCGCATTTGCTTCCGGCGTCGGTATCCCGAACGCCTCATGCGACGATTTCGTTGTTACGCTGACGGCGCCGCCGATGGCCGCGAGCGTTCCACCGTAAGCAACCAGGGCTTCACACTGCGCATCGTCATACGGCCACGCCCCCATCCAGTGCAGCGACGTCACCGGCGTAAATATGTCATCGTGCCCGAGCTTCCGCAGATATTCCTGTGTCAGGTCGCGCGCCATTTTGATCGCCGCGGCATCCTGCACGAGATGGAGCGTCTGGCCGAGTTCGAGACCGTAGTTTTTCACTCCCTGACCAACCGCCAGCAGCGCATCGATGATACAGGTCAGGATGGCGATCGACGGCGGAATATTGGTTCCGGTCAGGAACCCCGGCTGACGTCGGTGCAGATCGACACCCAGGTCCTGATAACGCGAAGCAAGGCGGTCGAGGTATTGATAGTTCCTGATCCCCTGCTCGATCGTGACTTCCTTGGTATAGGAGGCGGTATAGGCGAGGCCGGAGCCCAGGTAACCGGAATATCCGGCAGCAAAGCCGACTTCGGCGGTCAGACGCGGCATCGACGTGCCAGAGAGAACGATCGCCGGCTTGTCGATCGCTTCAATCAGTTGTCTTGTCACCTTCGGACCGTAATTCACCATCGGATAGCCATTGAGCATCGAACGTCCGGCCTTCTTGGATTCCTCAATCCCTGTCGCTGCATTTTCCCACTGCTCGTTGCGGGTATAGCTGTCAGTCGTCGTCGGCACGATGTCGGCTTGCCCATCCTTGTCGAGGCACGTCATCAATTCCTTTTGCAACTCCAGCGTCCCGAATCCGCCGCGCGGCTGAGTCAGACAACGCCCTTCCTCGTCGGCGCGGCGCATCACCCAGCCGAGCTGTTTGTGGTCCGGCAAGGCGCGGTGATATGCGGCGGCTTCTTCCAGATCGATCTCGGCACCGGTCGGCCAGCGCGCCAAATTCCTCGCACGCATTTCATCGAAGATGTCATCCGGAATACGGTCCGCCGAGAACGGCAGGCCGTCCGGATCAAGCTGCGGGTGACCGGTCATGAATACCTTCCTTCCCGGATGCCGTGTTCCCGGCAATGTTATTGTGCGCGAAGCGCAACGCGGCATCGGGCACCGCATCCGCCAACAAACCGACGGCATATAACGCATACGCGCTGTCGATCAGTAATCTCGGTTTCTTCGGCCGCAGCGACTGGGCATCATTTTCGTCGAACAGCGCCGCTCGCAGGATGTCGTCCGGCGCGTCACCGTGCACGAGCACGCCGCCGGTCCCGATGACCGTCCCGACGCCGGTCAGGTCCTTGCCATACTGCACAGTGACCGGACCGGTCACTGATTGCTTGATCTCGATCCGGCCGGCGTGACGTTTCACGGCACGCACGACGGCGTTCCACGCGAGCGCGGTGTCGAACCGGCGCTCGTCTTCGTTCACCGGCAGCCGTTCCGGGTCCGCCCCGATGGCTTCCAAAACCGCGGCAACCCGTTCAACAGTAAAACCGCTTTCGCGCCCGAACGCCTCTTCGCCCACGGTTTCGACAATGGTACGCGCATTGTGCCGCATGCCGAGATCCCCCTCGACGGTTCGTTTCGCATAGGGTTCGGGAAGTCCGTACTGGATAACGCTCCCCGAAACCGGGGCCCCATCGGCAATGGAATGCACATCCGTCGTCGCGCCGCCCACATCGACGACAACAAGGTCACCCCATCCCGGATAGTCATCGCTCCCTGCGGCCAGAAGCCTGGCACCTTCCAGCACGGCGGCGGGCGTCGGCATCAAAACGGCGTCGAATCGCGCCTGTGCACGGTCGATCCCCTTGGCATGAACGATCCGCTCGATGAACACGTCCCTGATCGCGGCGCGGGCGGGCTCCACGTCGAGAACATTGAACTCAGGCATTACGTTGCCGGCAACACGCGCATCGACCCCGGCATCATTCAATGTCGCCGCCACATCATCCGCGCATACGCGGTTCCCGGCGACGATGACCGGACACTTCAGGCCTGCCGAAGCCAGTTTCTCCGCATTCCACCGGATCGTTTCCTCATTGCCGCCGTCGGTGCCGCCCGCAAGCAATAGAATATCCGGGGACTGCCCAACGATGCCCGCAGCGTCCTTCTCTGTCAGTTTATAGGCATGCGCGCCGATCAGTTTGGCACCCGCGCCGAGTGCCGCGAGGCGTGCCGCCTCGGCGGTCAACTCCTTGACGAGACCTACTGTCACCATGGCAAGACCGCCGGCTGCGCTCGATGACGCAAGGCGATGTTTGAAATCGGGCAGTGTCCCCAGCGCGGCCTCGAGATTGTTCAGCGCGGCATCCAATCCGATGTTGATATCGCTTGTAACCGTTGATGGCCCCTGCCCTGCGCCGAGAATTTCACCGGCATCGAGATCAATCGCACGCAACTTGGTATAGGTGCTGCCGAAGTCTATCAGCAGGGCGTTTTCTCCGCTCATGCGGCAGCGCCTCCGGCTCGGTCCTTCAAGTCCTCGTCCAGCATCTCGACAACGTCCGGCGTCCGCGTGCCGGGCGGAAAGGCGCGGTCGAATCCCATGTCGCGGTAGCGGGACTCCACGTCCTCCCAGCTTTGTTTGCCAACCACGAGATTGCCACCAACATACAGTGTGATGTCATCGAGCCCGGCTTCGACGCACATATTGCGGAACCCCCGGCAGTCGAGTTCGCCCTGTCCATAGAGCGACGAGACGAGGATCGCGTCGGCGGCGGTTTCAATCGCCGCCTTGATAAAATCTTCGGCCGGCGTCAAGGCGCCGAGCGCGACGACCTTGAAACCTTCCTTTTCCAACGCCATCGACAGGATGCGATTGCCGACGATATGGGTGTCTGCACCGATGACGCCAGTGACCAATGTCAATTTTCCACGCTGTTCAGGCGTCAGGCTCATTCCGCGGCATCCTTGCCGCCGACCGGCGTTTCAATCAGTTCGCGCATGACCTGTTCGATCTGGCGTGCGGTGTCGCGCAGCCGGTCCAGCTTGGAAACCGCCGTCTGCATGGACATCCGCGCCGCCGGCGCATGCACCGAAAGTCCAGCGACGACCCGGTTTCTGGCATCGAATACCGGCACCGCAATGCCGATGATCCCGATCGTGTTTTCCTCGTTGTTACTGGCATAGCCTTGTCGGCGGATCATCTTGAACTCCGCTTCCAGCATCTTCGGATCGGTGATCGAAAAATCCGTGAATCGCTGCAATGGCGCGGCATTGACGACACGGCGGCGGCTTCGCGTCGGCAGATGAGCAACCAGAAGCTTGCCAAGCGCCGTCGCATGCAGCGAGACATGCGTACCGACGCCCATCTGCAAACGCAGCGGCCATGAACATTCGACCCGGTCGATGTAAATGACACTGTCCCGGTCAAGCACGCCAAGATTACAGGTCTCTCCCAGTTCATGAACCAGGCCGCTGAGAATGGCGCGAACCGGGGACGCATGCATGAAGGCCGACATCGCATCGGTGGCGAGCGACATCAGATTGGGGCCGACGAGGTATTTGTCACCGTCGGGTGCCCGCGTGATCATCAGCGTTTCTTCGAGCTGCTTGACGACGCGAAACACCGTCGGCCGCGGCAGGTTTGTGCGCTCAGCGATATCGTTCAGGCTCGGCGGTTTCTCTGCGGTCAGAATGACGGAAAGCACAGTCATTCCCTTTCCGAGCGCAGAACCCGTATCCGGTGGGGTAATGTGCGGCAGGGTATCTCCGTCAGGCATACGATCCTCCCAAATCCAGGCCACGACAGGGCAAGCAAAGCAGTTCTGCGCATTTTTTGCAATTTACCGGACTAAATTGTCTCGATAATCGTAATTCTGCACAAACTTTGACACTTATGGTCGCCGCTTCTTTGCGACAGCATGGCCGAACGGATTAAAGGGGGACGTTATTTCCAATACCGAAAATCAGGACATTGCCGCCTGGGCGTTGTTCCGCCGGGGACTTCGCGACGGCTTCAGCCTGCCCGCGTTCATGGTCGCCGCCAGCATGATCGGATACGGCGCACTGGTGCATTCAGCGGACCTGAGCCTCGCGTTCGGTATCGTTTCCACGCTCGGCATCTGGGGCCTGCCGGGACAGGTCGCATTCATCGAGTACATGCTGTTGGGCGCGCCGCTGATGTCGATGATGATCGGCGTATCCCTTGCCAATATGCGCTTCCTTCCCATGAGCATCTCGCTGGCAGCATTGTTCCGCGGCTCCGCAAGCGGCTGGCGACTGCGCTATCTCTGGGTCCAGTTCATGTCTGTGAACACCTGGGTGGGTCTGATGCGCCGCGTGCCAGAGTTGACGCCGGACCAGCGGGGTGCGTTTTATGCCGGGTTCTCGACAATTTGCCTGATCGCCGGCGCAGCAGGTGTTTCGGCGGGATTTCTGATGGCCGAAACCCTGCCGTTCTTTGTAACAGTCTCGCTGGTCTTCCTGAACCCGATATACTTCGCGTTCGTGTTCGCAGCGATGCGCGCCCGTGCCGGCCTGCTGGCATTCGCCGCGGGCGCGCTCGTCGGCCCACCGGCCTATCTGTTGACGCCGGAATGGAGCCTGCCTCTCGCCGGCATCATCGCCGGCAGCGCCGGGTACTACGCCGATCAGATCATGCGGCCCCGAACATGAGCGGTGGTATCGCGGAAATGTCGACGACGGGGGTCTGGGCCTTGCTGTTTCTGGCCATTGCCTCGACCTACCTCTGGCGCGGGCTCGGCACGGTGATTGCGGCACGGATCAACCCGGAGAGCCGGCTCCTGCAATGGGTGTCTTGCGTTGCATATGGCCTTCTGGCGGCGTTGATCTCGCGCATTCTGTTCCTGCCGGTCGGCGTCCTGGAGAACACGGAACTGATCGACCGTCTCGGCGCGACCGCATTCGGCTTCCTGCTGTTCTTTACCTTCAGGCGTCACATCGGTGCCGGCACGCTTGGTGCCGCAGGCGCATTCATGCTTCTTGTCTGGGCGCGGACGCAAGGTATCCTCTGAGCATGCGATACCTTTTGATCCTGGGGCTTCTCGTCGCCGCCTTTACCAGCCGGGCAGAGGCCCAATCCTGCCGTGCGCCCGAGGCCGTCTGCAAGGCGGCGGCGAGCGTGGTCATGATCTCGTCGTTCGAACCCATCGGCAGCGCCGTCGTGATCGGCGACGGCCTTTTGGTGACCAACCGGCACATGGTCGCCGACAACCCGGCGGCCAAGGTGACCCTCGCCGACGGCACCGAGATCGAAGCACGGGTCGCGCCGACCAGTTATCCCGGCGATCTCGTCGGACTCGTAGCGCCCGGCATTAGCGCACCAGTGCTGGCGCACAACGTGACACCAACAAAGGAGACGGACCTTTATGTCATCGGCTTCGATGTCGGCAGACAGGCCGTCCGTGTCTACGCACCTGGACGCCTGATCGCGCCGCGCGCGGACACGCCACTGGCACGACTGCATCACAACGCACGCTCACTGCCCGGCAACTCGGGCGGCGCCCTGGTCGATGCCAACGGCAATCTGGTGGGCATTGTCGCATCCGGCGGCGAAGGGAGGAATGAAGCAGCCGCTGTGTCCGAACTCGCACGCCTCCAGGCGCAGACCGGCCCTGACAAGATTGACATGTCCCGGATCATTGGCCGGGCCTATGTCCGCTGTGTTGAAAGGCTCGATTCGGCGCAGGCACATCGCGGGCCGCTGAGCGACGGCGACGCCATTGAAATCGAGGACGCATGCCTTGCCACGTCGAACCGCCAGTTGATGGACGAAGCGGGCAAGACCTTCGGCACACGCCGAGATCTGGACCGGGCACTTCGGATGCTCGAAGCATCCTATCGACAGGACCCCAACGCGCCGAACGCACTGATCTCGCTGGCGGTGACGTATCATATCGCCGGTCGCTTCGCTGACGAGATTCCGATCCTTTATCATGCACTGGCGTTCATGCCCGAAGAACCCCAACTCCTGCGCCTCGCATTGCAGGCGGGAATATGGGGCGGCGATCAGGCACTGGCCGATCGAGCCATGCAACAGATCGAGAGCGTCCTGCCGCAAATGGCACCGCCTGCGCGCCGGTTTTACGACAACCCGCCACCGCCGCCGAAACTCAATTAGCGCTGTTTAAGGTCCGTCCAACGGATCTGGAATCCAGCCGTAGCGGGTCTGCCTCGGTCCCGGCAGAGGACGGGCACGCTTCAGAATCCACTCCCGCAATTCGGGGCCGTGCCAGTTCGGGTTGGCGTCAAGCGCGCGGACAGCCAAGGCTGTAATCCGCGGGACGGCAAAGCTCGACCCTGATGCCTTTCCCGGCGCACCTCTATGATCGGTCACGGACACCCGTTCGCCGGGCGCCATGATGTGAACGCTCTCAGGACCCCAATTGGAACCGTTTGCCAGGCGCCCGCCCGGTTCAGACGACGTGACGACGATGGCGTTGGCGAGTCCAAGGGCCGCCGGGTAGACAGGCGTCCGGTCAATGTCACGGCCGTCGTTGCCGGCAGAAATGATGAACAGCATCCGCGGCTGTTTCTGCGCGGCTTCGGCAAAAGCCCGCCATTCGTTCCGGCTGTTCGACCCCATCGCCAGGTTCACGATCCTGACGCCCTGATCCGCGAGCCATTGCACGGCGTCCGCCATCCGCCCCATATCGTCGCGCGGATAACGAACAGGAATGACACGCGCCATCGGCGCCTCGCGGATCAACACGCTCATTACCGCACTTCCGTGATGCAGGGGGAAAAACGGGGACCGCCCGGTATCGATATCAAACGGTTTGTCATCGCCGTCCCAGAGATCGCGACCGAGAAGCTTTCCATCCGGCAATCGTGCAAGGCGGCTGATAAATGGCTGAATCGTATAGTTCACGCCGCTGTCGATCAGCCCGACGCTGACACCCGTCGGATCGGACGCATCGGGCACTTCCGGATTCAGCGCGATCTCGTCCGTCACCGCTGCCACATCACTGTCGTAGACCCTGATTAACTGCGCGATACCGTTCTCGTCATAGTCAATCCCCCGCGCCTCGGTGATGCGGCATTCGTGATCGGCGGTGATGCTGAAGAGTGGCTTGCCGTCATCCAGTTCAAACCCGACCCGGCGCAACCGTCCGCCCGGGAACAGGGCGTTGACTTCAAGCCGGCGGCCGTCCGCCAGCAACATAACGGTCTTTGCCCGGCCGGGCGCGCCGCCAAAGGACGATACGCCGTGCTCAATCAGCCGCATATCGCCAAACACCCGGCGAAATCGTTGCGGATCGCCATAGGGTTCCTGACAGGCGACAGCGAGCGCGGGGCGAATCGTCGCTGCAGGGGTGTCCGCACGGCTCTGAGCGGCCTGCAACACCGCTATCAATAGCGCGAGTGCAAGGGAGAAGCCTGAGAAACCCGATATCCGCATGACGGGAAAGGTGCGCCGGTGTGTCCGCCACGTCAACGTGTCAGTATCCGAGCACGGAAGAGCGGGTACCGGAGACGGTTTAATCCGAACGGCGGACGGCAACTTTCAACGGGGGGATGCTGCCACCGGGCTGTCCGGGCCCGTCTCCGGTGTTTTTCCCGCTTGCGCGGGGTCGTGTCTTGATCTTTATCAGGTAATCCTGATGCTCCACTTAAAGACGATCCGGTTTGTACCGCAACAGATTCCGCGTGTGTTGCACATATACGATCAGTGCAGGATGCTTGCGGCACCAGCGGAAGCACGATGCAAGATCAAGAAAATGATCCTGAAGCGTGGGAAATGCCGTAAGTTGTTGATCGCAAAAGGGGGGCTTACAACGAGCGGCACATGCAGAGCATAAAACGGCGGAAGGTAAGGGGAACCAGGTGACGCCGACACATTTCGACATCTATGTGCGCCAAGGGGGTCGCTGGCGCCGCTTGGAAACGGTCGACGGTGGAGACAAGGACGCGGCGGTGCGGCGCGCTGCCGAACTGGACCAGTCCGGCGAGTTTGACGGTGTCCGCGCCATGGCTGTCGTCGAGTACGGCTCCGGACGTGCGCCGCTTGAGACTCTGGCCTGGATCAGTCCGCACCTCAACAAGATGGCCAATGTTCAGCGGCAGATGAAAAATGCGGCGCGCATGGCCGTAAGTGCCGAAGACGCACCCAAAGATCTGGGTGACGACGAACCCGACCCGGGACTGGTTCAGTCCTACATCGACGACCCGGTCGAGCAGCCTGACCGTCCGGCAGGGGAAGAGCCCGCGCCGGAACCGGTGACGGCGGAACCTGTCGAAGCACCGGACCCACTCAGAACCGGCGCCAAGATTGCTGCAGCCGTTGCCATCGCCTTCGCCGTCACGGCGGTGCTGTTCGTGCCGATCTCGGCGGGCATTCGCGGCCTCGGTGCCAACATGGGCCTCGGTACGCAGGTGGTCCAGAACTCAATCTTCGGTGCGACCCTCCTGGTGTTTCTTGTTTCGTCGGCGTTCCTGATGAGCCGCGTCTATCGCGAATACAGGGATCTGATGGATCAGGTGGAAGCTGTCGAGCTCGTCTCCGCCGCCGCGCCGCTGCCGACACACGCTCAAACGCGCCGCCGCACCGTATCCGAAGATCTGAACTTGCCGCGCCGCCCGAAAAGCGAGGCCCCTGTGCCGTCGCAAAATGAAGATGAGCCGGCACCGGGACGCGCCCCGGATGAAAAGAGCAAACCGGCTGGAACAGACAACGCCAGCATGACCGAACAGATGCGCCGTGCCGTTCTGGAATTCCTTGCGGGTTCGCTTACGGCTATCAAGGACGAAGTACCGCGCATGAACCAGCACGTCGGTTTCGGCCTCAACCTTTTCGGCGCGGGTGCGGCCGAGCAGTACGGCGAGCATGCCGGCCTGAAAAAGTTCCAGACCTTCGTTTTGGTGCGCGAGGCGGTCGGCGCCCTCGGCAATACGGAAGAGCGCGTCGATTCCTTTTGCCGAAATTTTGAAGAATACCGCACTCAGGAACGGTACCGGATGATGATCAATGCCGGCCGCCAGACGATGACACGTAAGATCGAAGGCGACCCGGACCCGTTCGAGGACTTCGCCGACGTCGTCAAGATGTGGACGTCGGATTCCGCCGCCCGCGCACAGGCACAGGGCATCGTCTGCATCATGTTCACGGATCTCGTCGGCTCCACGCAGATGACTCATGAGCGTGGCGACTATGGCGCGCAGGAAATCGTCCGTATTCACAATGCCATTGTGCGCACCGCGCTCGCCTCTCACCACGGCAAAGAGGTGAAACACACCGGCGACGGCATCATGGCCAGCTTTTCAACGGCGCCTAATGCCGTCCGCGCGGCGATAGACATCAGGGACTCTCTGTCCAAGCACAATGCACGCGAGGACGCTCTTCCGGTTCGGGTACGCATGGGCCTGAACGCCGGAGAAGCGGTGCAGGAAGAAGACGACTTTTTCGGCACGACGGTACAACTGGCGGCGCGCGTCTGCGACAAGGCCGGTGAAGGCGAGGTCTTCATCACCGACAACGTGCGTGAACTCTCCAAGACCCAGGGCATTGGATTTGAGGAAGCCGGCAAGTATGAAATGAAAGGCGTTCCGGAGCCGATGACGCTATTCCGCGTCACGCAGGCAGTCGAGTAATCAGCCGAGGCGTTTCACGGCCAAATCTGAAATCGCCGTATCCTGCACTCCGCAGCCCGTCAGATCACATACCGTGATCTGCTGATCGCCGGTGCGGCCCGGACGCGTCCCTGCCGTCACGTGACCGAGTTCGATCACGTCGCCGTCGAAACCCGACTTCTGCGCACTTCTGAGCTCTCCGCAATCGGCGCATTGCTGCGGGCTGTCACAGACGACGAGGTCGGCCCTGGATATTAGCGCCGGATCGAGTTCATTCTTGCCCGGCGCGTCCGAGCCCATGGCCGTCACGTGCGTTCCCGGTTCTATGGCGTCGGCGCGGAATAACGGCGACACGGCTGGCGTCGTCGTGACGATGACGTTCGACGAACGTGCCAGATCATCTGCGTTTGCGACGACGGTTACATCGAACGGGACATCTGCGGCGAATCTCTCGGCCTTGGCGGTGTCACGCCCCCAGACGCGCACCTCGGCAATATCCCTGACCAGTGAAAGTGCCTGCAATTGCAGTCGAGCCTGCAGACCGGTGCCGATGATCCCCGCGCGGACCGGGCCTTCGGGCGCCAGATGCCGCGCCGCGACGGCCCCCGCCGCGGCTGTCCGGACGTCCGTCAGGTAGCCGTTGTCGAGCAGCACGGCGCGCACCTGTCCTGTCTCGGCGTTCAGGACGGTCATCATGCCGCTCAGCGACGGCAGGCCGCGTTTCGGATTATCGAAGAAACCGGTGCTCATCTTGACGCAAAACCCGTCGAAGCCCTCTACGTAAGCTGTCTTGATGTCGACCTCACCGTGCTTCACCGGAATATCCAGGCGCAGGATCGGCGGCATGATCGCCTTGCCCGCACTCAGCGCCGTGAAGGCAGCAGCAACACAATCGACGGCATCAAGATCGAGTTTCACCGCCTCGCGCAGCGCGTCCTCGTTGATGACGGGTGGTGTGGTTTCGCTCATGGCATTTCCTCAGCTGACGATTTCGAGGAACCGGTCCATATCCACGTTGCAGCCGCTGACGACGACTGCCGTCGGGCCGGAAATCAAACTCAGTTTACCGGACAGAAGCGCGCCAACGCCGACGGCGCCCCCGCCCTCGGCAATGATGCGATCTTCCCGGAACAGGGTGCGCATTGCCGCCGCGATCTCGTCCTCGGTCAACAAAAGGGTTTCGTCGATCAGGCGTCTTGTGATCGCGAAGGTGTGGGCATTATCCAGTCCAATACCGCCGCCCAAGCTGTCAGCAAGGCTTTCCACTTCTTTGACCGGAACCGGCCTCCCGGCATTCAGGCTTTCGATCATCGCCGCGCCCCGATCCATGGTGACACCGACCAGACGCGTCTGTGGGCGAAGCGTCTTGATCGCGATGGCGATCCCGGCGAACAGCCCACCGCCCGAAAGCGGCACCAGGACATTGGCGACATCCGGCATGTCTTCGAGAATTTCGAGGCCGATGGTCCCCTGCCCGGCTATGACGTGCGGCGTATCGAACGGATGGATGAACTTGAGGCCGTCTTTTTCGATACGATCCAACGCCGCCGTCTCGGCATCGTCCTGCGAGCGGCCGGCGATCACCACCTCGGCGCCCAGCTTACGGATCGCGTCGACCTTTACGTCCGGCACCAGCTCCGACATGTAGACGGTGCACTTGATACCAAGCAATTGCGCCGCATAGGCGACACCGCGTCCATGATTGCCGGTGGATACGGCAATCACGCCCCTCGCCTTGTCTTCGTCAGCAAGCGAAAGCAGCGCGTTCGTCGCGCCCCGAAGTTTGAAGGCGCCCGTATCCTGCATGGTTTCGAGCTTGAGCCGCACGGGATGACCGAAGCGCTCGGTCAAATGCGGCGACAGCCTGAGCGGTGTGCGCGTTACCCGTCCCGTGATGCGCCCGGCGGCGTCACGGATGTCAGTAAGGGTTATCGGCCTTTCCGCACACATGCGACGGCTCTGCTATCCGGTCCATGGTTCGGCAATGACGGCGGCGCAGTCGCCGCGGTTGATCAGACCGGGCATGTGCCGGCAGACGATCTGACCGGAAACGCCCGCAGTGAGTTCCGTCGCCGCGCGGTCCGGCTCTTCCAGATAGTGCACACGGGCGATGACATCGCCTTCGTGCACGTGCTCACCCAGATCCCTGCAAATCTCGAACAGGCCCTCGGTCCGGGCGCTGACAAAGCAACCGCCCTTGGGCGTGTGGATCAACTTCGACGGTTCCGGAACATCCGGCTCGCCGTCAACGACACCGAAGTGCTTAAGGATGTTCATCACGCCGCGTTCGGCCACGGCGATGGTCTCAACCGTCGATGTCGCGGCGCCGCCCAACTCGGTCGAGACAAAGACCTTCCCTGCGTCCTCGACCACCGTGTCAATCATACCGACCGCGTCGAGTTCCGTCAGGATCATGCCGTAAGGCGCACCGAAGGCCTTCAGTGCCGCCAGCGTGGCCGCCATTTGCACCTCGTCCGGCAGGTCGTGGATAATGCTCATCGGCAGCAGGTTCATGGACCGCCCACCGGCATGAATGTCGACGACCACATCGGCGCGGCTGATCAGGCGCGTCGTCACGAAGTGCGCGATCATGTCCGTGATAGAGCCCTTTGCATCGCCGGGGAATGCACGGTTCATGTTGCCGCCGTCAATGGGAGACGTCCGCTTCCCCGCGCGGAACGCGGGCAGGTTTAGCGCGGGCACGATAATGACGCGGCCCTTGATGTCTGTCGCCTCTAGACCGGCGCGCAGCTTGGTCAGCGCGATCGGCCCTTCGTATTCGTCGCCGTGATTGGCCCCGGTGAACAGCACGGTGGGGCCGTTACCGTTCTTGATCACCGTGATCGGCATCGGGATGGAGCCCCACGACGATTCGTCCCGAGACCACGGGATGATCATCGCGCCGTTCTGCTTACCGTCCCCGTCGAGGTCGATGTCGCAGGAAATCTTCGAAAATTCTTCGTCGCTCATGGCCGGAGTGTGGGGGAACTCTCCGGCCCTTTCAAGACGACGTCCGGAATTAATACCCGACCGCGCAACCGTCCTTGCGTGGCTCGGAACCACCCGCGAGAACACCACGTTCCCAGTCGATCCAGATTGCCTGAGAACCGCCGATAGGTTTCGCCGGCTTGATGCGCTTGTGGCCCAGCTTTTCCAACGCGGCGATGGTGTCGGCGGGGATCGTGCCTTCCATTTCGACCTCCATGGAATTCTGGATCGGGAACACGCGCGGCGCGTCCTGCGCTTCCTGGATGTCCATGCCGAAGTCCAGCATCTTGGTCAGAAACTGCATGTGTCCGAAGGACTGGTACTGCCCACCCATGACGCCGAACGGCATCACGGCCTTGTCGCCCTCACCGACCATCCCGGGAATGATCGTGTGCATCGGCCGCTTGCCAGGTGCGATGCAGTTGAGGTGCCCCTGTTCGAGCGTGAAGCCCTGCCCCCGGTTGGTCAGCACCACGCCAGACTTGGGCGCCATCAGGCCGGTGCCAAAGTTGGAGAACAGCGTGTTGATGAAACTGCACGCGTTACGATCCTTGTCGACGACGGAGATATAGACCGTGCTTTCGTTGACCGGCGCGGACACGGGGGGCAGCGGATCGAGCGCCTTTGTCGGATCGAAGTGCGCCGCCAGTTCCTTGGCGTGTGCATCGGACAGCAGCCAGTCGACCGGCACGTCCGCCTTGTTCGGGTCCGCAACGTAGATGTTGCGGTCCTGATAGGCGAGGCGGCCGAACTCGATCTCCCTGTGCAGACGTTCGACCGAGAGCGGATCGACGCCATCCGTCGGCACGTCCTTCAGCATGTTCAGCAACAGCAGCGCGATGACGCCCTGACCGTTAGGCGGACATTCATAGATGTCGTAGCCCCGGTAGTTGGTCGAAATCGGCGTCACGTACTCGCCTTCGGCCGCCTTGAAGTCTTCCAGTGTGTGCAGGCCGCCGAGCGACTGCAGGAACTCGACCATGTCTTCGGCGACATCACCGGTATAGAAAGCGTCGCGGCCGTGTTCGGCGATCTTTGCGAGCGTCGCCGCAAGTTCCGGCTGATGGTGCATTTCGCCGCATTCGGGCAGGCGACCGCCCGGCATGAAGACGCGGGACGTGTTGGGGCAGCCCTTGATCAGCTCTTCGTTGCTCTTGAAATCGAATGACACTCGGGACGACACCGGATAACCGTCGCGTGCATACTCGATCGCGGGCTGCAATAACTCGCCCAAATCCATCGACCCGTGATCCCTGACCAGCGTTTCCCAGGCATCGATTGCGCCCGGCACGATGACGGCATGCGGCGACTGGCGTTGAAGCGTCGTGATCCCGTTATCGGCATACCATTCAGGCGTCGCGGCGGCAGGTGCACCGCCGGAACCATTGAATGCGATCATGTCCTTGATGGAGCCACCCGGCGCATAAATGCAGAAGTTGTCGCCACCAATCCCGGTGGATTCCGGTTCAATCACACACTGCACGGCGCAGGCGGCGACAGCGGCATCCATCGCGTTGCCGCCGCGGCGCAGAATATCGAGGCCAACCGCCGTAGAGATCGCATGTGACGTAGCAACCATGCCATGTTTACCGAACGCCGGCGAACGGCCGGGCTTTTCGAAATCGCGCATCAGTATTCCTTGCAAGTCTTGGGAGCGAGTTTTGATCAATCTCTCTATGTAGTGAACGACAGCAAATTGCCAAGGGTAATTATTTACGACGCATATCTAGTCCTTCCGAAATTCGTCAGCTAAGCTCTCTCCAATTCAAAAACGCAGCCGTCGCCCTGTCTGGCTGCATCAACGAACTCAACAACTAGGGAGAAAGTCTGATGAGAAACACCTTCATTAAAGGCATCTGTGCCGCAGCCGTCGTCAGCGCGTTTACTGCGTTCGCGCCTAGCAGCGCGGACGCGGCGCCGAAGTTCTCGTGCTCAACCGCGAAACTGATCGTGCCGTGGAAAGCCGGTGGCGGTACGGCGGTCATCTTCAACATCTTCGAGAACATCATTAACAATGAGCTCAAAGCCGAACCGAAAATCCAGGTCGTGACGATCGGCGGCCAGGGCGGCAACAAGGGTGCCAAGGAAGCCAAAGGCTCCAAGCCCGACGGCTGCACGCTGTTCGCCATCCACCAGAGCGCTATCGTCAGCTACCTGAACGGCCGCGTCGACTTTACGTGGGATGCATTCGACATGGTGGCCCAGGTGACCTCGACCCCGGAAATCCTGGGGGCCTCGGGCAAGGCGCCGTGGAAGGATTTTGCCGAGTTCAAAAAGTTCGGCGTCGAGAATCCAGAGCAGGCTAAAACCGGTGCAACTTTCGGCTCCACCAGCCAGTTCATGTGGTTGCTGCTGGAAGACCTGACCGGCATGAAGTTCAAGTACGTGCCGTTCGACGGTACGCGCGAACGTATGACGGCGCTGCTTTCCAACACTGTCGATCTTGGCACCATCAACGTGGCATCGGGCCGCAAGTACATCGAGTCGGGTGAACTCAAGGCCTACGCCATCGCCGACGACGAACGCTCCAAGTTCCTGCCCGATCTGCCGACGCTCAAGGAACTCGGCGTCGACATGAACTATGCACTGGTCCGTGGTGTCGTGGCACCGAAAGGCACGCCGGCGGACATGATCGAGCACTGGTCGCAGGTCTTCAAGAAAGCGGCCGAGAACGAAAACCTGAAAAAGCAGCTCGATGCCAAAGGCACGAACGTCAAGTGGCTTGGCCCGAAAGATTACGCTGACTGGTTCAAGAAGGAATACGAGGACCACGAACGCGTCGCCATCAAGATCGGCATGTACAAGAAGTAATCCGATCCGGGTTATTGCCGGGGATGGCTGACTGGCCATCTCCGGCTCCCTTTTCTCTTGAGCATTTTAGGTGACCGGCCATGAGCCGACTTAATCGCGATACCTACATCGCCATTTTTTTATTGGTGGCCTGGTGTGTTTTTTTCTGGGCCAGTTTTGATATTCGTCAAATCGACTACGGCACGATGGGGGCCGAGGTCTGGCCGCGCGGTGTTCTTGCCATCCTTTTTTGCCTGACAGCCATTTATCTCTTTCAAAGCATCAAGGCCGGTCCCGACGAGACCGCAGACGAACCGTTTACGGTCGGCGCCTGGCTAAGAAAGTACCAGAACCCGCTTTGGTGCTACGGCCTTTATTTCATTTTCCTTCTGACCCTGCCTGTATTCGGCATGCTCATCGGTGGCATTGCGCTTGTGTTCTGCCTGCTAACAGTTCTCGGCGAGCGCACCCCGCGTTTCCTGCTCATTCACGCCGCTGTCGCCGTCCTCTCGATTACCGGGATGTGGGCGCTGTTCACCTTTGCACTTGGCGTGATCCTGCCCCAGGGCATGATCTTCACGACGCTCTGAGGACCTGGCCATGATTATCGAGAATATCGTTCTTGCCGTTCAGGAACTGGCTACGATCAAGACGCTCGCGCTGATGGCCGTCGGTACCGTTGCCGGTCTTATTGCAGGTGCCATCCCGGGTTTCACCATTGCGATGGCCGTTGTCCTTACCCTGCCCTTCACGTTCGGCATGCCGCCGGCACAAGGTCTCGCGACCATGATCGGCGTCTTTGTCGGCGGCCTCTCGGGCGGCCTGATGTCAGGTATCCTTATCGGCATCCCCGGCACACCCAGTTCCGTCGCCACGACGTTCGACGGCTTTCCCATGGCGCGCGGCGGGAATCCGGGACTGGCCCTCGGCCTCGGCGTCTGGTCGTCGTTTTTTGGCGGCATGATCTCTGCAGTGCTCCTGGTCACGCTGGCACCGCAGCTTGCGCGGATCGGGCTTGAGTTCCAGCCTTGGGACTATTTCGCACTGATCATGTTCGCGCTGACCATTGCGGCGAGCCTTGCCGGGGAAAACCTGGTCAAAGGGCTGATTGCGGCAGCATTCGGCCTACTGGTGGCAACCATCGGCGAAGACAGCATCAACGGCATCGCCCGGTTCAACTTCGGTTCCGATCCCCTAAAACAGGGCTTTGACTTTCTGCCGGTTCTGATCGGTCTTTTTGCGTTCTCGCAACTTTTGTCGGACATCGAAGACCGGGCGCGGGCGCGTAAGGCACTGACGGAGACGGGCAGCGTCAGCGCCCGGATCGAGCACCGCAAGGCGGCCATCCAAGTCCTGAAAAACTGGATCAATCTGGTCCGCTCGTCTTGCATCGGGGTCTTCACGGGAATCCTGCCGGCCGCCGGAAGCACGATCTCGAATATCCTTGCCTACGATCAGGCGAAAAAGGCATCGAAGACACCGGAGAAATTCGGCACCGGCCATGCCGAAGGGATCATTGCACCAGAGTCCGCGAACAACGCGACAGCAGGTGGCGCGCTCATCACGATGATGGCGCTCGGCATCCCGGGCGACATCGTTACCGCCGTCATGCTGGGTGCTTTGCTGATCCATGACGTGATCCCGAGCCCAAGCTTCATTAGCGACACGCCGGTACTGGCCTACGCCATCTTCATCGCGTTCTTCGTCGCAAACTTCCTGATGTTGATCCTGCAGTCGGGTGCGCTTCGGCTATTCGTGCTGGTGACGAAGGTGCGCATGTACATTCTCGCCAGCATCATTCTGGCGTACTGCGGCATCGGTATCTTCGCGCTCAACAATGTTGCATTCGACATGTGGACACTGTTCTGGTTCGGCATCATCGGGTACGTCATGCGCAATCTGGGCTTTCCGTTGGCGCCGATGATTCTAGGCGTCGTGCTGGGCCGCATAGCCGAACTGTGGCTGTCGCGCGCAACGGCAATCTCGACCGAGATCACGCCGTTCTTCACGCATCCCTGGTCGCTGTTCTTCATCATTTTGTCCGTGTTCTCGCTGTTTTTCTCGGCGTATCAGACGCAACGCGGCCGGAAGACATGGACGCTTTTCTTCACACCGGCCTTGCTGGCGATGCTTTCGATTCCAATGTTTATGATGATCGGCACCGTTCGACCGGTCCTGGGCGGCATTCTTCTTGTCGCTTCGGCTTACCTGCTCTTCAAACTGCATCGCCGCGGCTGGAAGGTCGATCCCAGCGATGCCGAGGGCCACAAACTGACAGAAGGCTGATGAATAAATGGAATGGGGAAACGACATCTACAAGGCGATCAAGGAGGCCGGCGTCGGTCAGGTCGCCTACGTACCGGATGCAGGCCATAAAATCCTGATCAATGCGTGTATCGCCGACAACGATATCAAGGCGGTTTCGCTGACAACAGAGGAAGAAGGCATCGCGGTGTCCGCCGGCGCCTGGCTCGGCGGCGAGAAATGCGTGCTGCTGATGCAGTCGTCGGGTGTCGGCAACTGCATCAACATGCTGTCGCTGATCGAGACCTGTCGCTTTCCATTCGCGGCCTTCGTGACCATGCGTGGACAATGGCACGAGTTCAATCCCTGGCAGATGCCGATGGGCACGACCACCAAACAGGCGCTGGAAACGGCCGGTTGTCTCGTCGACGAGGTCGAGGACCCTGCGGACGTCGGCGCCATGGCAGCTGCCACGCTGCACAAGGCATTCGTCGGCCAGCAATCGTCCGTGCTGCTGCTCAGCCAGCGCATGGTTCCCGTCAAGACGTTCGGCAAATAAGGAGGAAGCCATGAGTGAACGTGCAGAAAGTTTCCCCCTTCACCGCCGTGAGGTCGCCAAGACGCTGCTGAATGCCAAGGACGACATGCTGATCGTCACCGGTCTCGGCTCGACCAACTGGGATTTCACCGCCGCCGGCGATGCGCCGCGCATTTTTCCGCTGTGGGGTGCCATGGGCGGTGCCGTACCGATGGGTCTGGGCCTTGCGCTCGCGCAACCGGACACACGCGTTCTCGTCGCGACCGGCGACGGCGAGATGCTGATGGGCATCGGTTCGCTGGCCACCGTCGCCGTGCAGGCGCCGAAGAACCTCACGATCTGCGTCTTCGACAACGAACGCTACGGTGAAACCGGCATGCAGACCACGCACACCGCATCCGTCGCCGATCTCGCGCTGACAGCGCAGGGTCTCGGAATCAAGGACACCGGCGTGATTGCGGATGAAGATGCACTCAACGCCGACCTGGCGAAGATAACCGGTGGCGACGGCCCCGTATTCCGGGTGATCAAGGTGCGTGCCGAACCGCTCGACTTCGTTTTGCCGTCGAAGGACGGGGTTCATCTCAAGAACCGCTTCCGGCTTGATTTGCTGGGGCCGGACGCCGTCTGACCATTTTCGCACGGGTGCTGGATTCCCGGCTCTTTTGCGCTAGCATGCGCGAAAGCCAATGGGAGGACACCATGAACGCTCAGGACATGAGCGCCGTCGAGGCGTGCATCCAGAACTATTTCGAAGCGCTTTACACCGGCAACACCGACCTTCTGATGGGAACCGTGTTTCATCCGAACGCGCATCTTTACGCCGCCAATCTGGGCGGAGGCTTCGTCGACTGGCCGATGGACGAATTCAGGAAAGTCATTGAGAGCCGCCCGTCACCGAAGGCATCCGGTGCGGACCGGCGGGAACGCATCGTTTCCATGGACGAGGCCGGACCGGACACGGTCATGGTCAAGGTCGAGGTGCTGGTCGGCACCCGCGAGTTCGTCGACTATCTGTCAGTGCTGAAACTCGACGGCGACTGGCGGATCATTTCCAAGACGTGCGTGATGATCAAGGATCACGCCGAGGCCGCGGCCTGAACAAAAGACGCTTAGGGAGAGAGATATGAGCGAGCTTCAAAAATACCAGATGCTGATCGGTGGCGAGTGGGTCGATGCGGCCGGCGGCGAAACGTTCGAGAGCATGAACCCCTACACCGGGGAAAACTGGGCCGAGTTTCAACGCGGCACGGCGGATGACGTAGACCGTGCCGTCGCCGCCGCTCGCAAGGCTTTCACCAGCGGCGACTGGCCAAAAATGACGGCGACCCAGCGCGGGCACCTGCTGCGCAAGCTCGGCGATCTTGTTGCCCAGCACGCCGAAGAGCTCGCGGCGACGGAGGTCCGTGACAACGGCAAACTGCTCGCCGAAATGGGCATGCAACTCAAATACGTGCCGCAGTGGTACTATTACTTCGGCGGCCTCGCCGACAAGATCGAGGGCGCGGTCACGCCGATCGACAAGCCCGATCACTTCCACTTCACCCGCCACGAGCCGCTCGGCGTCGTCGGTGCGATCACGCCGTGGAATTCGCCATTGTTGCTGGCCGCCTGGAAGCTCGCGCCGGCACTCGCTGCCGGCAACACGGTGGTGCTGAAACCGTCCGAGTTTACCTCCGCGTCATCGCTGGAATACGCACGCCTGTTCGAGGAAGCGGGCTTCCCGCCCGGCGTCGTGAACGTCGTCACCGGCTTCGGGCACGAAGTCGGTGCCGCGCTGACGGAACATCCCGGTGTCGACAAGATCACCTTCACCGGTGGGCCGGAAACCGGGCGCCGCGTGTACCAGACGGGGGCATCGCAGTTCAAGCGGGTGTCGCTGGAGCTCGGCGGCAAGTCGCCCAACATCGTCTTTGACGACTGCGACATGGAAAATGCGGTGAAGGGCGCGATCTCCGGCATCTTTGCCGCGACCGGACAGACCTGTATCGCGGGCTCGCGCCTTCTGGTGCAGGAAAGCATTCACGATGAGTTCGTCGACAAACTGATCGCTTTGGCCAAGACCGCCAAGATGGGCGATCCGATGCTGATGGACACGCAGGTCGGACCCGTAACCACGGTGCCACAGTACGAAAAGATCCTCAGCTACATCGATGTCGCCAAGGACGAAGGTGCCGAAGTGCGCCTCGGCGGAGACAGGGCCGACGCGGGCAAGTACTTCGTGCAGCCGACGGTGTTCACCGGCGTCAACAATCAGATGCGGATCGCACAGGAAGAGGTCTTCGGCCCCGTCCTTTCGGTCATCCCGTTCAAGGACGAGGAAGAAGCGATTCACGTCGGCAACGACGTCGTTTACGGTCTTGCAGCCGGCGTCTGGACACAGAACATGCGGCGAGCCTTCACCATGTCGCAGCAGCTTCGTGCAGGCTCCGTCTGGGTCAACACGTACCGCGCGGTCAGCTACATGGCGCCGTTCGGCGGCTACAAGAGCTCTGGCCTCGGCCGTGAGAACGGCCAGAACGCCATTTACGAGTTCATGCAGACCAAGTCGGTGTGGATGTCCTATGCGACGGAAACGCCCAACCCGTTCATCATGAGATGAGCAAGAAATGAGTCGGCCCAAAACCGTCCTGGTGACCGGCGGCTCGCGCGGGATCGGGGCCGCCGTGGTGAAACGGTTCGCGCTCGAGGACTGGCACGTCATCTTTACCTACGTCTCTAACGACGCGGCGGCGGCGAAGGTCGCCGACGAGAGCGGTGCCCGCGCCATCAAAGGCGATGTCGGATCGGAAGCGGATATCCTGGCGCTGTTCAAGACGCTCGACGATGAACGCGTTTATATCGACGCCGTCGTCAACAACGCGGGCATCACCGGACCGAAACGCCGCATGGACGAAGTCACCTGGGATACGGTGATGGATGTGTTGCGCGTCAACGTCGCGGGTTCGGTCGCCATGTGCCGCGAAGCGGTGAAGCGCATGTCCACGGCGCATGGTGGACGCGGCGGTGCCATCGTCAATATCTCGTCGACGGCGACGCTGGCCGGCAGCCCGAACCAGTGGATCGACTACGCGGGCTCCAAGGGCGCCATCGACATCATCACCAAGGGCCTCGCGCGCGAGGTCGGCGAGGAAGGCATCCGCGTCAACGCCGTCGCCCCCGGCTACACCATGACCGACATGTCGCGCGAGGGCGACATCGCCGGGCGCTTCGAATCCTTTCGTCACGAGGTGCCGCTCGGCCGCATCGGCACGGTCGAGGAAGTCGCCGCGGGGATTTACTGGCTGTGTACCGACGAGGCCGCCTACGTCACCGGCTGCGTGCTGCCGGTCGCGGGTGGACGGGTTTAAGGCCGGAACATCAGCATCGTCTGAATGAAGCGTTGCAGCACCGGCTTGATGCCGGCGGCAAGGTCTTCGCGGTAGCTGAACGGGTAAACTTCGTCCATATAGGTCGCCCAGCTCAGTTCCAGCTGCACGGCATGGATATCGTTCTCCGGATCGCCGTAATGGCGCGTGATGTGGCCACCGATGTAACGTCCGTTCATCTTCCACGTATAGCCCGCGGCCTCACCGGCGACCGCTTCCAGGTTTTCCTGCAGGCGCGGCGCACAGCTTTGGCCGTTGTTGGTGCCGAGGTTGATGTCCCACAGCTTGCCGTCGAAATAGCGCGGCAATTCACTTTTGATCGAGTGCGCGTCCCACAACAGTGCGTAACCATGCTCCGCCTTGATCGCCGCCAGCGTCTCGGCGAGCTTGGCGTGATAGGGCGTGTGGTAGGTGTCCCGGCGCCGTTCGATCTCTGCATCGTCCGGTTCCTCGCCCGATTTGTAGATCGGTTCCCGCTGACCGGTCCGGAGCGGCAGCAACCCTTCGGTGTCCTGCCCCGGATAGAGATTCTCGTTCTCCGGCGGCCGGTTCAGATCGACCACGACCCGGCTATGTGTCGCACAGAGCATGTGCGCCCCCATGGCCGGCGCGAAGTCATAGAGCATCGGAATATGCCAGTCGGTATCGGCGACCAGCAGCGCCTCGTCGGTCATGCGGGATTTCAGATCGTCGGGAATGTGCGTACCGGGGTGCGGCGCACTGATCAGAAGCGGCGCCGTGCCGGGAAGATAATCGAAAATGTCCATTATTCGGCGGCGTCCGCCTTGGCCGGCTCGGGCCGGTCATAGGGCCGGTCGTGCTTGAGCGCCGGGATGCGCGCCCGCACCTTGGCAACCTCGGCCGGGTCGATCTCGGCGATGACGATGGCTTCCTCGTCCTCGGGACCTTCCGCGAGAATGTCGCCCCACGGACCGACAATCAGCGAATGACCGTAGGTGCGGGCCTTACCGTGACGGCCGGACTGGCATGTCGCAAACACGAAGCACCCGGTTTCGATCGCCCGGGCGCGCAGCAAAACGTGCCAGTGATCCTGCCCGGTCCTGTGGGTGAATGCCGCCGGCACGGTCAGAAAATCCGCCCCTGCCTTGGCGAGATCGCGGTAAAGATGCGGGAAGCGCACGTCGTAGCAGATCGAAAGTCCCAGCTTGCCCCACGGCGTATCGGTGACGACGGCACGCTCGCCGGGTGCCAGACTGGCCGATTCCCGGTAACGGTCGTCGTCGCCCAGATTGACATCGAACAAGTGGATTTTCTCATACGTCGCGCGGACGACGCCCTGATCGTCAATCAGGTACTGCCGGTTATAGGCGCGGCCATCCGGCGCCGGCACGGTGATCGACCCGAGGTCTATCCAGACCCCCAGTTCCTTAGCGAGATCCGTAAACAGCGGCAGTGCCGGGTGCGATTCCTCAGGCAACGGGCCGGTATGGATGCCCTCGTCATCGATATCGTAACAAGAAAAGAATTCGGCGAATTGCAACAGATTGGCGCCTTCTGCCGCCGCCTGACGGGCCATTTCCGCGGCCCGAGCGAGGGTCTCCTGCATATCCCCGCTTGCACAGGTCTGCACCAACGCCACCTTGAATTTATCTGACATATCACACTCCCATGTCTTGATTTGTTTAATCACGGCGTCGCCGAACTGTCCAGCGACGCCATTGCGAACGGGGCCTTCCGGGATCGGGATTGGAGTGCTATCTAAGAGGCAACAATAATACCTGGGGAGGTGGCGATGTCCGAAACGTCTTCGGATGGCAATATATACGAACAGGGCCTCGACAAGAACGAAGCCAACTTCAAGCCACTGACACCGCTCAGCTATCTCGACTGGGCCGCGCGCGTCTTTCCCGAAAAGACCGCTGTCATCCATGGGCCACAACAGTTTACGTGGGCCGAATTCGACGAGCGCTGCCGCCGCCTTGCCAGCGCGCTGCAGAAACGCGGTATCGGCATCGGCGACACGGTTTCCGTGATGTCGCCCAACGCACCGGCGATGCTCGAAGCGCACTATGGCGTGCCGATGTCGGGTGCCGTGCTGAACGCACTCAACTTCCGCCTCGACGCAGAAACCATTGCCTTCATTCTGCAACACGCCGAGACCAAGATCCTGATCACCGACCGGGAGTTCGCCGACGTCATCCACGAAGCCACGGGCATTCTAGATAACTCGGACCTCATCGTGATCGATATCGACGATCCGCTGGCCAGGGGCGGCCGCCTGATCGGCTCGATGACCTACGAGGACCTGCTGGCCGAGGGCGACCCAGACCACGTCTGGCAGCCGCCCGCCGACGAGTGGCAGGCGATCTGCCTCAACTACACGTCCGGCACCACGGGCAATCCGAAGGGCGTCGTCTATCATCATCGCGGCGCCTACCTGAACACCATGAGCAATGCGCTCGTGTTCCGGTTGGGGCCGGAAAGCGTTTATCTCTGGACGCTGCCGATGTTCCACTGCAACGGCTGGACCTACACTTGGGCGGTGACCGCCGTCGGCGGCACCCACGTGTGCCTGCGCGAGGTCGATCCGGCCGTGATCTTCCCGCTGATCGAGGAACACCGGGTCACGCATATGTGCGGCGCGCCGATCGTACTCAACATGCTGGTCCATGCACCCGCCGACGTGAAACGCAGCTTCGATCACACCATCGAGGTGGCGACCGGTGGCGCCGCGCCGCCGTCGACCGTCATTTCGCGGATGGAGTCCATGGGCTTTAACGTGACGCACATGTACGGCCTGACCGAAACCTATGGCCCCTCCACCATCTGCGTCTTTCAGGACGACTGGGCCGAGATGCCATTGGAGGAAAAGGCCGCCAAGATGGCGCGCCAGGGCGTGCGCACGCCGGGACAATTCCACCAAACGGTGCGCGACCCGGAAACCATGGAACTGGTACCGGACGATGGCGAGACGATCGGCGAGATCATGTTCCAGTCCAACACCGTCATGCGTGGGTACTTGAAGAACCCGGACGCGAGCGCTGAAGCTTTCCGGGGCGGATGGTATCACACAGGCGACTTGGCGGTGCAGCACCCTGACGGCTACATCGAGGTCAAGGATCGTTCCAAGGACATCATCATCTCGGGCGGCGAGAACATCTCCTCGCTGGAAGTCGAGGAATGCCTTTATAAGCATCCGGGCGTGATGGACTGCGCGGTCGTCGCCATGCCGTCGGAAAGGTGGGGCGAGACGCCGCTCGCCTTCGTGACCCCGACCGCCGAAGCGGAAGGCGTGCTGACGGGCCGGGAACTGATCGATTACTGCAAGGAGCACATGGCGCGCTTCAAGGCGCCGACGCGTGTCGAATTCGGACCACTGCCGAAAACTTCCACCGGCAAGATTCAGAAGTTCGTTCTCCGAGAGACCGCAGCCGAGTTCGCTAACGAAAAGGACGATTAAATGACTACCACACTGATGGGCGGCAAGACGGTGCTGGTCACCGGCGCCTCTTCCGGGCTTGGCCAGCATTTCGCGCGTGTGCTTGCCGGTGCAGGCGCAAAGGTCGCGCTGGCCGCACGCCGCCGCGACCGGCTTGAAACACTGGCCGGCGAAATCGCGGATGCGGGTGGCGCCGCCGTCGCCGTCGGCATGGACGTCACCGACCGCGACAGCGTCACGGCTGCACTCGACGAAATAGCGGCCGAGCTTTCCATCCCCGAAGTCCTGGTCAATAACGCGGGTATTGCCACGGGCGCGGGAGCACTCGATATCACGGATGCCGACTGGCACAAGGTCATGGACACCAACCTCGAAGGTTCATGGATTGCCGCCCAGGAAACCGCCCGCCGCATGAAGGACAATGGCGGCGGCAACATCATCAATACGGCATCTATTCTCGGGTTGCGCGTCTCGACCGGTGTCGCCCCTTACGCGATTTCAAAGGCCGGCGTGATCCAGATGACAAAGGTGCTGGCCCTCGAACTCGCGCGCTTTGGCATCCGCGTCAACGCGCTGGCGCCGGGTTATATCGAAACGGACCTGAACGAGGACTACCTCAATTCCGAACACGGCCAGACGATGATCAAGCGGGTACCCATGCGGCGCTGCGGAAGACTTCATGACCTCGACGGCCCGCTTTTGCTTTTGGCGTCCGATGCGTCTGCATACATGACAGGCGCAGTCATTCCCGTCGACGGCGGGCATCTGGTGAATACCCTTTGACGGCGCAGTCTCGCGCCACCGGGCTGCGGGCTCAGTTCTCGCTGCCCAGCCCTTCGAACGTATCCTTGATGTTCTTGCGGCTTGGCCGGCGTGGCTTGCGCCGGACCCGGGTCTTTACGTTGTTTTCGACGTACTCGATAAGCTTGCTCGCGATGTTTTGGCCCGACGCCCGCTCGATTCCCTGAAAGCCGGGCGACGAATTGATCTCCAGAACCTTGGGCCCGCTATCGGAACGCAGGATATCGACACCCGCGACGCCGAGTCCGATGACCTTGGCCGCCTTCACAGCGATGGCGCGTTCTTCCTTGGAAAGTTTGGTTGGCTGTACATCACCGCCCTGGTGCACGTTGGCACGGAACTCACCTTCTTCGGCCTGCCGCTCCATCGCCGCCACCACCTTGCCACCGATAACCAGACAGCGGACGTCGACACCGGCTGCTTCCTTGATGAACTCCTGCACCAGAAAATTTGCACGGAGCCCGCGAAATGCACCGATCACGCTCTCCGCCGCCTTGCGGGTTTCGCCCAGCACCACGCCCTTGCCCTGCGTGCCTTCCATCAGCTTCACGATCAGCGGCGCACCGCCGACGATCTCGATCAGTTCCTTAGTGTCGTGCGGTGAGTGCGCGAACGCCGTCACCGGCATGTCGATCTGATGCTGCGCAAGGATCTGGTGCGCATAAAGCTTATCGCGGGAGGCCCCGATCGCGTTCGCCTTGTTGATACAGAACGACCCCATCAGGTCGAACTGCCGCACCACCGCCAGGCCGTACGACGTGACCGACGTACCGATACGCGGGATCACGGCGTCGTACTGCGGCAGCACACGTCCGTCGTAGTGAACCTCGGGCGCCATCGAGTTGATGTTCATATAACACCGTGTGGTGTTGATGACTTCACACACATGGCCGCGTTCCTCGGCCGCCTGCACGATGCGCTGGCTCGTGTAACTGTTCGGCTCACGCGTCAAAAGGCCGATCCTTAACGTCCGCAAGCTCGATTTCGTCTTCTTGACCTTGCGATAAAGATCGTAAGAAAGCTTCTCCTGCTGGTACGACTTGTTGGGGTCGACAATCATGTTGTCGCCGATGGCACGGCGGCCCAACAGCATTCTGTATTGCATATTGTCGCGGTTGGTCAGCGTAACCTCGATCGGCCACGTCTTGTCACCGATACGCACCGGGGTCTCGATGACGTATCGCCATTCGCTCTCGCCGTTGGAACTCGTCACCTCGCGCCGGTCAACGACCCTGGCCGAACAATGAATCTCGATTTCCGGGCGGTCCGGTATCGGGTGAACCTTAAAACGCACGTGCGGATTCTTATCGCCGCCGAACGGTTCGATCGCATAAGCATGCAACGCTGAGGTTCGCGCACCGGTATCGATCTTGGCAATGAGACTGGGGATCTCCAGGTTCGGCAGGGCGACCCATTCTTCCCATCCCAGCACGGTCTGCTTGGTATTGTCGTCGGCCATCGGGCTCAGTTCCACTCGTCAAATGTCGTGTTGCATGCAAGACTGCGTGCGACCTTAACCGACCCGGCAGGGGACACACAAACCCGGGGTTGTTATCGCGGTCGACAAAAAATGAGGGAAGGCAAGCGCCCCCGATGGGGGCGCTCGAACCGGGAGGAATGCAAGAAATGCCATACGCCGAACGCGACGGGGTGAAGATCTATTACGAGGAAACCGGCGAAGGCATGCCGATCCTGTTCCTGCACGAATACGGCGGTGACAGGCGCAGCTGGGAACCGCAGGTGCGGCATTTTTCGCGCGATCACCGCTGCATCGTCATGTGCTCGCGCGGCTACCCGCCCTCCGACGTGCCGGAAGACGAGAACCTCTACGGGCAGGATCACGCCAACGCCGATGCCGTTGCCGTGCTGGATGCCGCCGGTATCGACAAGGCTATCGTCATCGGCCTTTCCATGGGCGGTTATACCGGCCTCCGCCTCGCCATCCATCATGCGGACCGGGTGATGGCGCTGGTTGCCGCGTCGGCAGGCGCCGGCTCTTTGCGTGAAGGATTCCAGGTGTTCCGCGACGAAGCGTTCGCGAGATCCGAAGAATACCTGGAAGCAGGCAAGATGCTGGCAGAACCGTTCGCGAACGGCCCGACACGCACGCAGCTGAAACGTAAGGACATCCGCGGCTGGGAAGAATTCCGTGACCAACTCGCCGAGCATCCCGCCGTCGGCGCGGCCTATACGCTCCGCCACGTGCAGGGCGGGCGGCCGTCGCTGTTCGATTTCGAAGCGGAATTCAACGCCTGCACCGTGCCGACGCTGCTACTGGTCGGCGACGAGGACGATGTGTGCCTTGATGTGAACGTTTGGCTGAAACGTGCCATGCCGACGTCTGGGCTCCGTGTGTTCGCAAAATCGGGGCACCTCATCAATCTGGAAGACCCGGCTGCCTTCAACGCCGAGATCGCCGATTTCCTGCGTGCCGTCGCGGCCGGCGTCTGGCCCACGCGTGAACCGTTCGACGGCAGTTACGCAGGGATCGGGCCGAGGTAGACGCTGCGGTCTTGAGCCCCTCGCCCGCGCGGGCCACAATCGGGCCAACAGATTTCAAGGGAAAGACATGGACTTCACATTATCGCCCGAGGTCGAAGAAACGCGCCTCGCCATCCGCAAATTCGTCGAGGAACGCATCATGCCGCTGGAGGAAGACCCGGCGAGCTATGATGATCACGAGAACATTGATCTGGATATCTTGAAGCAGGTGCAGGCGGAAGCCCGCGACCGTGGCCTCTGGTGCCTCTCGATGCCAAAAGAGCGGGGCGGACGCGGTTTCGATACCGTCGGCATGGCGGCGTGCTACGAGGAAATGAACCGTTCGATCTTTGGCCCGGTCTGCTTCAATGCCGCCGCCCCCGATGACGGCAACATGTATGTGCTGAACAAGGTGGCGACGGACGAGCAGAAAGAAAAATGGCTGCAGCCGATCATTGACGGCAAGGTCAGGTCCTCCATCGTCATGACCGAGCCCGCACCGGGCGCGGGTTCGGATCCGGGCGGCATGATGCTGACCCGCGCAGAGAAAAAAGGCGATAAGTGGGTCGTGCAGGGCCGCAAATGGTTCATCACCGGTGCCGGCGTCGCCGACCATTTCATCCT
Organism: Rhodospirillales bacterium; assembly: GCA_965262415.1. Lineage (GTDB taxonomy): Bacteria > Pseudomonadota > Alphaproteobacteria > Rhodospirillales > Casp-alpha2 > UBA4479. Next base: position 2,459,062 of record OZ253533.1, read on the forward strand.
GCTCGCGCGCACGTCGGATGAGCCGCGCCGCAACCTGACAGCGTTCCTGTTCCACAAAGATACACCTGGCTGGGAGATCGAGCGACGCATCCCGATCATGGGCCCCGAAGAGCACGGTGGACACTGCGAATTGATCTTTAACGGCATGGAAATCCCCGACGAGAACCGCCTGATGGGTGTCGGCGAAGGTATGAAGTGCGTGCAGATCAGGCTTGGGACCGCACGTCTGACGCACTGCATGCGCTGGCTCGGCCTCGCCAAACGCTCGCTCGAGATCGCGAACGAGTACATTTCCAACCGCGACGCGTTCGGCTCCAAGCTGTCGAAGCGCGAAAGCGTGCAGTTGCTGCTGGGCGACGCGGCGATGGATATCGAGATCGGGCGACTGTTGACCATGAAGGCCGCCTGGGCGCTCGATCAGGGCTCGCGGGCCAGGACGGAAGTCTCGATGGCCAAGGTCGCCGTCGCCGACGTGCTGTTCAAGGCCGTCGATACCGCGATCCAGCTCAACGGTGCACGCGGCTACTCCAAGGATACCGTGCTGGAATGGATCTACCGTTACGCCCGGCAAGCCAAGCTCGTCGACGGCGCGTCCGAGGTACACAAGATGGTGCTGGCCGGCGCGCTCGCCGAAAACGGCATGGACTTCTGGCAGTGGGGAAACCCCGACCAGTGAGCGGACGCAACGACGACGCCGTTACCAACATGGACCGGGACGCCATCAAGCGGCTCGAGGTATGGCTCGCGCGTCAGTCCGGCGGTCGTGCGCAGGTGCGCGACCTGAAACAGCTTTCCGGCGGCGCCATCCAGGAGAACTGGGCGCTGTCGCTGGACCTTGAAGGCGGCGACTGGCCGGGATCGCACGATCTGGTATTGCGGAAGGACGCGCCGTCGAATGTGGCCGTTTCGCATGGCCGGGCCGAAGAATTCGCGATCCTCAAGCACGCCCATGATGCCGGTGTCTCCGTACCCGTGCCGTGCGTGCTGTGCGAAGACACCGACGTGCTCGGCACACCCTTTTTCATCATGCACCGCGCCGACGGCACAGCAGCAGGACACAGGCTTGCAAAGATGGATGCCAACGATGCGCTGGCAGAAGATCTCGGCCGTAACCTCGCGCGCATACACACGATCAAGGATGCGCCCGATCTTGCTTTCGTCGCCAAACCCGACGGTCCCGCGGCCATGTCGTCTGTCACCGAGTACCGGCGTCATCTGGATGAGTTGCCGGGATCGCACCCAGCGCTCGAATGGGGGCTTCGCTGGCTTGAGGACAACGCGCCCGCAGGCGGCGAGATCGTTTTCTCTCACCGCGATTACCGCACCGGCAATTACATGGTCGCCGACGGCAAACTGACGGCGATTCTTGATTGGGAGTTCGCCGGTTGGTCGGACCCGATGGAGGATATCGGCTGGCTGACGGCAACGTGCTGGCGCTTCGGCGCCAATGATCGGGAATGCGGCGGCATCGGCTCTCTGGAGGCTCTGATCAACGGTTACGAAGCCGAAAGCGGCCGCACCATCGACCGCGCCATGATTCCATACTGGCAGGTGATGGGGACCATGCGCTGGGCGGTCATTGCCCTGCAGCAGGCGGATCGCTTCGTGACCGGCGGCGAACGTAACCTGGAACTGGCATTGACAGCGCACATCGTGCCGGAGCTGGAGTTGCAGATCCTTGAGGCGACAACACCCGATGATGCGGCGCCAGTCCCCGAAGGCGTTCAGCCCGTCCGCCCCGATCCGTCCCTCGACGCCCTTCTGGGGATCGCCCGGGATATCGTCAGAAACGATCTGGCGAGCGTGCTCGACGGCGATGCACGCTACAAGGCGCTGATGGCCGCCAACGCACTGGGTATCGTGGAACGGCAAATTTGCGGAGTTTCCGTCGGCACCGATGACAAGGCACGCAGCGACTTGGCGGCACGCATACGCGCCGGCAACGGCACTGCAGGCGATCATGCGCAACTGCTGGCCGAGATCCGCGCCACCCTCAAAGAGAGTAATCCGCGCGCACTTCGCTGACGGCATTTCGCACAAAAAAAACCCCCCGGGGACGAACCCCGGGGGCGAGTTTTAAACAGGGAGGCTTCACGTCTGGGAGACGCGAGGGGCCGGAGACCGGTCCCTCTATTCCGGACATGGCGTCCGGAAACTGGGTGGAACCCTCTGGAGATACTGCGTTTTCAGCGCGATCATCCGGTTCCGAATTCCGTCTTCGTTGCTGCGTTGCAACATCGAATGCACGCTTTATATAGGCAGGCCGTGTTGGGACACCAGAGAAAAACGGGAAATGCAGCCATGCACTCAACGCATAGCTTGGCAGGGTGCCGCTATCGCTTGATGGGTGCCAGTTTTTCGACGATGAAGTCGCGAAAGGCCACGATTCTGGCGGAATCCCTCAGCTCTTCCGGGTAGACGAAGTACATGTTCAGTTCCGGCCCCTGCAATTCCGGCAGGACTTCGACGAGACTCCCCAGTTCCCGACCCATGTATTCGGGCAGCGCGCCCAGGCCCAGGCCGCTTTGCACTGCACGCAAAATTCCATAGATCGAATTGACACGCAGAACCGGCTTGCGCGGGACACCGTCACGGGCATGCTCGGTCAGCAGCCAGTTCAGGTTCGCCGCAGGCGGGCGGGCATCTTCGCCGTAAACGACGATCCGGTGTTTATCCAGATCCCGTGCGTTCTTGGGCATACCGTTCTGCTGCAGATATTCCGGCGCTGCGTAGACCTTGTAATGCAACGTCATGAGGTGGCGCTGCACGAGGTCGGGTTGCGTCGGCGGCGTCAAACGGATGGCGACGTCGGCCTGGCGCATGGAAAGATCGAGCTCCGTATCGGCGAGCACCAGCGAAACCTCGATTTCAGGGAAGCGGTTGACGAATTCCTTCATGCGCGACGCCAGGAACACCGAGCCGAAGGCGACGGTCGAAGAAATTTTCAAGGCACCCTGCGGGCGCTCCTTGTTCTCGGCGAGCTGCGATTGAACGCGGGCCAGCTGCGCGAACACGTTGTGCGCCGTATCGAAAAGCGTCTCACCCTGTTCCGTCAGGATCAACCCGCGCGCATGGCGGTGAAACAGCGGGGTGCCCAGGCTCTGTTCAAGCGCGGATACCTGACGGCTGACCGCCGACTGGCTCAGATTGAGGGTTTCGCCCGCATGGGTGAAGCTGCCCGCTTCGGCGACGGCATGAAAGACCCTGAGTTTGTCCCAATCGATCGGCACCGCCACCCTCCCCGGCCGGCCAGTTGATGTATGGCCCGGCCTATTCGGCGGCCGCAGCTTCCTGGTTTTCGTGCTCGGCCAGGAATTTCTCGGCTTCGAGCGCGGCCATGCAGCCCGTTCCTGCAGCCGTTACCGCCTGACGGTAGACGCGATCCTGCACGTCGCCGGCAGCGTAAACGCCCTCGACGCTGGTCTGCGCCGTGCCGGGGACCGTCTTGATGTAGTTGTCTTCCCACATGTCGAGCTGTCCCGTGAACAGGCTGGTGTTCGGGTCGTGGCCGATCGCGATGAAGACGCCGTCAACGGCGATGTCCTGCGTATCGCCGGTCTTGGCGTTCCTGAGGCGCGCGCCGGTGACACCCTTGCCCCCCTGCTCGCCCAGAATTTCTTCAAGCGTGTGATCCCAAATCACCTCGATCTTCTCGTTCCGGAACAGGCGCTCCTGCATGATCTTCTCGGCCCTGAGCTCGTCGCGACGGTGCACCAGATAAACCTTGGTCGCATGATTGGTCAGATAGAGCGCTTCCTCGACCGCTGTGTTCCCGCCCCCGATCACGGCGACTTCCTTGCCGCGATAGAAAAACCCGTCGCAGGTCGCACAGGCGGACACGCCGAAGCCCATGAACTTCTGCTCGCTCTCCAGACCGAGCCAGCGCGCACTGGCACCTGTCGCAATAATCAGCGTTTCACCGAAGTATTCCGCCCCGCTGTCGCCGACGGCGCGGAACGGACGCTTCGACAGATCGACTTCGACGATCGTGTCTTCAATCATCTCGGTGCCGACGTGCTTCGCCTGCTCATACATCTGTTCCATCAGCCACGGGCCCTGAATAACCTCGGCGAAACCGGGATAATTCTCGACCTCGGTCGTGATGGTAAGCTGTCCACCCGGCTGGATGCCCCGTACCAGCACCGGCTCCAGGCTCGCCCGCGCCGCATAGATCGCCGCCGTGTAGCCGGCCGCGCCGGAACCGATGATCAGGACTTTGGTGTGGCGGGGCTCGGACATGGTTTTCTCCTGCGGGGGCGTCACGACATGGTTAATTCGGAAGATTTCCTAAATAAGCCGAACCGCGCGCCGACGCAACGGACGGATGTCGGCGTTTGCGGATACGGCCGGTTCCATGGAGATACGCAACTATATTGCGCAATATCATTGCGTGAACGCCGGTTTTGATGATACGAGATGATTCAAAATATGCACCTCTGGCAGGACACACCGTTGCAAAAAGTAAAACTCGACGCCATCGACCTACGGATTCTCCGCGACCTGCAGGATGACGGCCGGATCACCAATGTCGACCTCGCCGCGCGCGCCGGCATTTCGGCGCCACCGTGTCTCAGGCGTGTCCGCGCGCTCGAGGAAGCCGGTTTCATTCATGGCTACCATGCCGAGATCGACGGCGGCCACATGGGCTACAAGGAAATGTTCTTCGCTCTGGTCGGTCTCGACAGCCAGTCGCAGACCGTGCTCAAGAGTTTTGAAGACCTGATGGCGGACTGGCCCGAGGTGCGCGAATGCCACATGATCCGGGGCGGCGGCGATTTTCTGATCAAGGTGGTGGCCCGCGACAAGGAACACCGGGACAAGCTGACCATGGGCATCACGTCCGCCGATCACGTCACCACGGTGACGACGCTGGAAACGATCCGCACGTCCAAGAACCAGCCCGGCGTGCCGGTCGACCCGGAAGCCGTGGACGAAGAGGAATAACCGGCCGTCAGGCCCAGTTGACCTCGCAGATTTCGTAGGATTTGCCGCCGCCCGGCGTCGCCACTTCGACAACGTCGCCGATGGTCTTGCCGATCAATGCACGTGCCAGCGGCGACGTGACCGAGATCTTGCCTTCGTCGAGATTGGCTTCCAGCGCGCCGACGATGCGATACGTGGTTTCCTCGTCGGTGTCGGTATCGGCAACCAGAACGAACGCGCCGAACTTCACGGTGTCGCCCGTCATGTGCGCCGTGTCGATGGCTTCGGCGCGGCTGGTGACGTCCTCCAGTTCGGCGATACGGCCTTCGATAAAACCCTGGCGCTCGCGCGCGGCATGATACTCTGCGTTCTCAGACAGATCACCGTGCTCGCGAGCCTCGGCGATCGCCTTGATCACCGCCGGCCGCTCTTCGGATTTCAGCCGTCTCAGTTCCTGTTCAAGGACCACGAGGCCCTCGCGCGTCATCGGCACACGTTCCATGTATCACCCGGCCGGCAAACCCGGCCCTCCTCAAAATATCCCCGATCAGAACGACATTCCGGATCACCAAGAGGCGATCACCGAAACGACATCATTTAAGGGAAAAGCCTAATACGACGCTTCAAAATACGCCTGCAGCGGCGCGACTTCAAGCCCGCCGGCGCCGCCCTCGGCGATAATGGCCGCAATCGCTTCCGCCGCGGCGCGGGCCGCGGTCATGGTCGTATAGTGCGGCACATTGTTCGTCAGCGCGGTACGCCGGATCGAATAGCTGTCGGCAATGGAGCGCGCCCCTTCGGTCGTGTTGATGACGAGCTGCACATCACCGTTGGTCAGAGCATCGACACAGTGCGGGCGGCCTTCGAGCACCTTGTTGACCCGCTGCGCCGCAACGCCGTTGGCTTCCAGGAATCTCTGCGTTCCGCCCGTTGCGATAATCGTGAAACCGAGACCACTGAGGATCTTCGCGATTTCGAGCGCCTTGTCCTTGTCGCCGTCGCGCACCGAAATGAACACGCCGCCCGATGTCGGCAGGACCATGCCCGCGCCCAGCTGCGACTTCGCGAACGCGCGGCTGAAGTCCTTGTCGATGCCCATCACCTCGCCGGTCGATTTCATTTCCGGTCCGAGGATCGTGTCGACGCCCGGGAAGCGCGAGAACGGGAACACCGCTTCCTTGACCGCGACGTGCTGCATGGCACCGCGTTTGGGCAGGTCGAACCCGCTCAGCTTGTCACCCGCCATCAGGCGCGCCGCGATCTTGGCGATCGGCACGCCGGTCGCCTTGGCGACGAACGGCACCGTACGGGATGCACGCGGGTTCACTTCGAGGATGTAGATGTCTTCACCCTGCACCGCGAACTGCACGTTCATCAGGCCGACCACGCCGAGTGCCTTGGCGAGCACGATGGCCTGGCGTTCCAGTTCGTCAATGACGGCGGAAGAAAGAGAGAACGGCGGCAACGAACATGCGCTGTCGCCTGAATGAATACCCGCTTCCTCGATGTGCTGCATGATGCCGGCAACGTAGACATCGTCCCCGTCGGAGAGTGCGTCGACATCGACCTCGATCGCGTCCTGTAGATAGCTGTCGAGCAGCACCGGGCTCTTGCCGGAGACGACCACCGCTTCGCGCATGTAACGTTCCAGCGCGTTGTCGTCGTGAACGATTTCCATGGCGCGGCCGCCGAGAACATAGGACGGACGGATCACCAACGGGTAGCCGACGTCCTTGGCCACCTTCATGGCTTCTTCCTGCGAGCGGGCAAGGCCATTTGCAGGCTGGCTCAGCCCGGTTTCCTTCAGAAGCGCCTGAAAGCGTTCACGGTCTTCGGCGAGGTCGATCGCATCCGGCGAGGTGCCGAGGATCGGGATCCCCGCTTCTTCGAGCGCGGCGGCAAGTTTGAGCGGCGTCTGCCCGCCGAGCTGCACGATCACGCCCTTGAGCGTCCCCCTGGACTGCTCGACACGCAGAAGCTCGATGACGTCTTCGGCGGTCAGCGGCTCGAAGTAGAGGCGGTCCGACGTATCGTAATCGGTCGACACCGTCTCCGGGTTGCAGTTGACCATGATCGCCTCGAGACCCGCGTCCTTGAGCGCATAGGCCGCGTGCACGCAGCAGTAATCGAACTCTATGCCCTGGCCGATACGGTTCGGTCCGCCGCCCAGGATCGCGACCTTGTCGCGGTCGGTGGGATCGGCCTCGCATTCCGGTTCGTTCAGGCCGTCGCCCTCGTAGCAGGAGTACATATAAGAGGTCTGCGAGGCGAACTCGGCGGCGCAGGTATCGACCCGCTTGTAGACAGGTTTCACGTCCAGCTTGTGGCGTGCCTCGGTGACGGCGTCGAAGCTCGAACCGGCAAGCTCGGCCAGGCGTTCGTCGGAGAACCCGAGTTTCTTGAGCTTGAGGAATTCCTGGCGGTCGGCGGGAATGCCGTCCGTGCGCACGCGCTGTTCGGCATCAACGATGTTGCGGATCCGCTCCAGGAACCAGATGTCGTATTTGCTGGCCCGCTGGATGTCTTCCATCTTCATGCCGTGGCGCATTGCCTGGGCGATATAGCGGATACGGTCGGGACGCGCCTCGGTCAGCACCGCCTTCAGGACATCGAGGTCGACATCGCCGTTCGGCTTGATAGCGCCTTCGATCTCGATTTCGTTCATGCCCGTCAGGCCCGTTTCCATCGAACGCATGCCCTTCTGCAGGCTTTCCTCAAAGGTGCGGCCCATGGCCATCGCCTCGCCGACGGACTTCATTGATGTCGTCAGCAGCGCGTCGGTACCCGGGAACTTCTCGAACGTGAAGCGCGGGATCTTGGTGACGACGTAATCGATGGTCGGTTCGAACGAGGCCGGCGTGACGCCGGTGATGTCGTTCTGCAGTTCGTCCAATGTGTACCCGCAGGCGAGCTTGGCCGCGACCTTGGCGATCGGGAAGCCGGTCGCCTTCGACGCCAGCGCCGACGAGCGGCTGACGCGCGGGTTCATCTCGATCACGACCAAACGGCCGTCCGCCGGGTTGACCGCGAACTGCACGTTGGACCCGCCGGTATCGACACCGATCTCACGCAGCACCGCGATCGAGGCGTCGCGCATGATCTGGTATTCTTTGTCGGTCAGCGTCAGCGCGGGGGCGACGGTAATGCTGTCGCCCGTGTGCACGCCCATCGGATCGACGTTCTCGATGGAACAGATGATGATGCAGTTGTCCGCATTGTCGCGGACGACCTCCATCTCGAATTCCTTCCAGCCGAGGACGCTCTCTTCGATCAGCACCTGGTTGATCGGCGACGCGGTAACGCCCGAGGTGACGATCTTCTCGTACTCTTCCGCGGTAAAGGCGATGCCGCCACCGGTGCCGCCTAACGTGAAGGCGGGCCGGATCACGGCCGGCAGGCCGACGATCTTGAGCGCATCCATCGCTTTTTGCTTGGATGCCGCCGACAGCATGGTGACTTCCTTCACCTTGCCGTCCTGATCGGGGATCTCGATCATCTCGTACTCGCCGGTAAACACTTCCGAGCGCGGCGTGCCGAGGCCGATCTTGTCCATGGCATCACGGAACAACAGCCGGTCCTCGGCCTTGGCGATGACGTCGGCCTTGGCGCCGATCAGCTCGACGCCGTATTTGTCGAGCGTGCCTCGTTCAGCGAGCGCCATCCCGGCGTTGAGCCCGGTCTGACCACCCATGGTCGGCAGCAGTGCGTCCGGGCGCTCCTTGGCGATGATGTTCTCCAAAAAGTCGGGCGTGATCGGCTCGACATAGGTCGCGTCGGCCATCGACGGGTCTGTCATGATGGTCGCCGGGTTGGAGTTCACCAGGATGACCCGGTAGCCCTCTTCCCTGAGCGCCTTACACGCCTGTGCGCCCGAGTAGTCGAACTCGCAGGCCTGACCGATAACGATCGGCCCCGCGCCGATGATCATGATGGATTTAATGTCTGTACGTTTGGGCATGTCTTATTTCGCCTCGTCCATCAGATCCGTGAAGCGTTTAAAGAGATAATGACTGTCGGTCGGGCCGGGTGACGCTTCCGGATGGTACTGGACGCTGAACACCGGATGCCCTTCGAGACGGACACCTTCGTTGGAACCATCGAACAGCGACACGTGTGTTTCGACCACGCCCTTCGGCAGGTTCTTCGCATCGACCGCGAAACCGTGGTTCTGGCTCGTGATCTCGACCCGGCCGGTGGTCAGGTCCTTCACCGGCTGGTTCCCGCCGCGATGGCCCTGGTGCATCTTGACCGTGGTGCAGCCGAGCGCCCGGGCCAGCAGTTGATGGCCGAGGCAGATGCCGAACACCGGCTTGCCGGTCTCGATCAGATCGCGCAGCACCGGCTCGGCGTAGACACCCGTCGCCGCCGGGTCGCCGGGGCCGTTCGACAGAAAGATGCCGTCCGGTTCGTGCGACAGGATTTCGTCGGTGGACGCCGTCGCCGGCACCACGGTGACATTGCAGCCGGCACTCGCCAGGCAACGCAGGATGTTGCGCTTGATGCCGTAATCGATGGCGACGACATTGTATTTGGGGTTTTCCAGCGCGCCGTAACCGTCTTCGATGGTCCAGGTGGTTTCCGACCAGTGGTAGGTCTGGTGGCAGGTCACTTCCTTGGCGAGGTCCATGCCTTCGAGGCCGGGCCACGCCTTGGCCTTTTCGACCAGCGCTGGAATGTCGAATTCGCCGTCTGGTGCATGCACGATCACGCCCGTGGGCGCGCCACCGTCCCTGATCTTGCGGGTCAGGCGCCGCGTGTCCACGCCTGTGATCCCCGGCAGGTCCATCGACTTGAGCCAGGCGTCCAGATGCTCGGTCGCGCGCCAGTTGGCGGGCTCGGTGATGTCTGCCCTTAAAATACAACCCCGGGCGGCCGGGGTTATGGTCTCGATATCCTCGGGGTTGGTGCCCACGTTGCCGATGTGCGGGAACGTGAAGGTAATGATCTGACCCGCGTAACTGGGGTCGGTCATGATTTCCTGGTATCCGGTGATCGAGGTGTTGAAGCAGACCTCACCGACCGCTTCGCCGGCGGCGCCGACGCCGCGGCCCCAGAACACCGATCCATCCTCCAGGACGACTGCTGCGGTCGCGCCTTGTGGCGCGCGGAAAGACTCCGCACCCTTGTGATCGGGCGCAGTTGTTTCTACTTTTTGTGTCACGATATCTGCCAGCCGGGTCCGGTTTTGACTGGCGAAGTAGATACGCAAAGGCATTCGCCGCGTCAAGAGGATGCGGGAATTATTTTAATCGTTATAAATCAATAAGTTAAGAATTTTAATCCGGTTGTCACCGGTGCCCCGATGCTATAACGTCCGGGCCGCTCGACAAATGAGGGGAAGATTCCATGCTTCGACAGCAGTTGAACGACATGCTCAAGGACGCCATGCGCGCCAAGGAAGAACGCAAGGTGTCGACCATTCGACTGATTAACGCGGCACTCAAGGACCGCGATATCCAGGCCCGTGCCAAGGGCAACACCGACGGCATCTCGGAAGACGAGATCCTCGGCCTGCTGCAGTCCATGGTGAAGCAGCGCCGCGATAGCATCGAGGCCTATTCCAAAGGCGGCCGCCCGGACCTTGCACAGCAGGAATCGGAAGAGATTTCATGCATCGAGGCGTTCCTGCCGCAGCAACTGGGCGCCGACGAACAGGACGCCGCCATCGACGAAGCCGTCGCCAAGTCGGGCGCAGAGAGCATCAAGGACATGGGCAAGGTCATGGCGTATTTGAAAGAACACTATGCCGGACGCATGGATTTCTCGAAGGCCGCCGGCACCGTGAAAGCCAAGCTGGGCGTCTGACAAATCGGCCAAAGGCGTCGTCCTGAACTCGATTCAGGACCTATAACTGCAAACTTGAACGTCGATGGGACTGTATAGATCGTGAACCAAGTTCAGGATGACGGCTGTGCTGTGGATAAGTAAGCGATTCACGGGATAACTGCCCACACCGGACACTTTTAGAAACTCCTCGCCGGGAGTAGATTACTCCGTTCACCTGCGGAGCGGCCATGAGCACCTTTACCCCCGAATTTCTGGACGAGATCAGACGGCGCGTGTCGATCGCCGACGTCGTCGGGCGCACGGTCAGGCTCAAGGAGCGTGCGCGGGGCGACTTCTGGGGGCTTTCGCCGTTCACCAAGGAAAAGACCCCGTCCTTCCACGTGCTGGAAGACAAGGGCTTCTATAAGTGCTTCTCGACCCAGAACTCGGGCGATATCTTCACCTTCCTGATCGAAGTCGAGGGCATGAGCTTTCCGGAAGCCGTCGAGCAGCTGGCGGCCGAGGCGGGGCTCGAAATGCCGCGCGATACGCCCGAGGAAAAGCAGCGTTACGAGAAACGCAAGACCCTCGCCGACGTCAACGAGGCGGCGGCCAAATTCTTCGAGAAAATGCTCAGGATGCCGGAAGGACGCGGCGCGCTCGAATACCTGAAGAAGCGCGGCCTCGACGATGCCACGATCCGCACCTGGCGTCTCGGCTTCGCGCCCGACGCACGCGGCGCACTGAAGGCCGCGCTCGGCCGCGAAAATATCGCCGAGGAACTGATGATCGAGGCCGGGCTATTGCGGGTGCCGGAAAACGGCGATCCTTATGACTGGTTCCGGGGCCGGGTCATGTTTCCGATCCAGGACCGGCGCGGCGGTGTCATCGGTTTCGGCGGGCGCATCCTGGGCGACGGTGAGCCGAAGTACCTGAACAGCCCGGAAACGCCGCTGTTCCAGAAACGCTATGCTCTTTACGGCCTGCACTTGGCCGCCGCCCCGGCGCGCAAGGCCGGACGGATGATCGTCTGCGAGGGCTATATGGACGTGATCGGGCTTGCACTCGCCGGTTACGACAACGCGGTCGCGCCCCTGGGCACGGCGCTGACCGAGGATCAGATGAAGGACCTCTGGCGCGTGGTGCGCGAGCCGGTAATGTGCTTCGACGGCGATGAGGCCGGTCAGCGCGCCGCCTTCCGTGCCGCCGAACGCGCGCTGCCGATCATGCAGGCAGGTCAGGCCCTCAGGTTCGCGATCCTCCCGGCAGGCGAAGATCCGGACAGCCTGGTCCGCAGTCAGGGCCGAAAAGCGTTCGAGGAAGTGCTCGAGGTCGCGCTGCCGCTGTCAGAGATGATCTGGCGCGAGGTCACGCATGGCCGCATGCCCAACACGCCGGAAGACCGTGCCGACGTACAGCAGAAACTGGACAGCCGCGCACGGGATATCTCGGACGCCACGTTCCGGCGGCATTTTTCCGATTTCTTTTCGCGCAAGCTCTGGGGCGAACGCGGCGCTCAGCCGCAGAGCCGCGGCGGCGGGGGCCGGCCTTTCACTCCGCGAAAGGGCTTCGGCAAGACCAAGGTCGAGGGCGCAGTCATGGCCGATGCACGGGCCGAAACGAGCGCCATAACGCCCGCAGACGTGCTCAGGGAGCGGATTTTGCTGTCCACCCTGATCAACCATCCCGAGATCTTCGATGAAGTTGAAGAACGCCTTGGAATGCTTGAGTTTTCAGCGGTCGAGCTTGACAATTTGCGCCAGCAGGTCTTAAACACCCTCGCCCGGCATGAAAGCCTTGACTCCGAGGGACTTCGAAACCACCTCTCGGGGGAGGGATTTCATGCCGAAATCGGCATGCTTTTGAGCAAAAACGTCTATATGCACGCCCGGTTCGCAAGGCCGGACAGCGACGTTAAGGAGGCTCTGGACGGGTGGCGCGACACCTGGGAGAGACTCACCGCGAAGGCCCACGACGGCGAGTTGCGTCAGGCCGAAGCAGCGTTGGGGGAAGACACAACGGAACTGACTTTCGGCCGAATGAAGGCATTGAAAGTCAACTGAATTTGGGGTCGCCGGTCGCCGTCACGGCACCGGACGTGTAGGGGTTTTACAGATTGGCCAAAGCACAAACTAGCGAAGCACGCGCATCATCCGAGGAAAGCTCGGACAGCCCGCTCCTCGATACGCTCGGCGCCGCCGTCAAGAAGATGGTCGCCAAGGGCAAGGAGCGCGGCTACGTCACTTATGACGAGTTGAACACTGCGCTGCCGCCGGAAGACGTTTCCTCCGAACAGATCGAAGACACCATGGCGATGCTGTCCGAAATGGGCATCAACGTGGTCGAAAACGAGGAACAGGAAGAAGCCGCCAACGACGCGAATACCGAAGAAGAAGACGCAGAGGACGACAAGAAGTCTGCTGCCGGCAACGTCGACGAGAGCGACCTCGGCCGCACCGACGACCCGGTCCGCATGTACCTGCGCGAGATGGGCTCGGTCGAACTGCTGTCGCGTGAAGGCGAAATCGCGATCGCCAAGCGGATCGAAGCCGGCCGCGACATGATGATCGGCGGCATCTGTGAAAGCCCGCTGACGATCCAGGCCATCGTGCGCTGGCACGATGCCCTCGTCGCGGAGGAGATCCTGCTGCGCGAAATCGTCGACCTCGACGCCACCATGGGCGGCGGCCCGGGTCAGGCTCCGCAGGGCGGAGACGACGACGAAGAGGACGACGTCGAAGAAGCACCGACCGCAAAGGAAGCTGAGAATCCTGCCGAAAAGAAAGCGGAAGAGGCACCGAAGAAAGCCAAGTCCGACGACGATTCGGAAGAAGGCAAGGAAGGCAAGGAAGGCGAGGAAGGCAGCAGCGACGACGACGAGGACGACGAGGACGACGAGCACAACAATCTGTCGCTCGCCGCGCTCGAGGAAAAGCTGAAGCCGGAAGTCATCGAGACCTTCGAGAACATCGCCAAGACCTACAAGAAATTCCAGCGCCTGCAGGTGATCCGCATGGAGTCCATGCAGGGCACGGGCGAGTTCAAATCGTCGCAGGAAAAACGCTACGCCAAGCTGCGTCAGGAACTCATCGAGCTGATGGAGGGCGTGCACCTCAACAACGACCGCATCGAAGCGCTCGTCGACCAGCTTTACGGCCTCAACCAGCGTCTCGTGCGCCTGGAAGGCAAGCTCCTGCGCCTCGCCACGACAGCACGCATCCGCCGCGAGGATTTCCTTGAGAATTATCGCGGTCACGAACTCGATCCGGACTGGATCAAGCAGTGTAAGAAGATGCCGACCAAAAACTGGCAGCGCTTCGCCGAACGCTACAAGGACGACGTCATTTCGATCCGCATGGAGGTGGCCGAGGTATCGGGCGCCGTCGGTCTGCCGATCCAGGAATTCCGCCGCATCGTCGGCATCGTCCAGAAGGGCGAGCGCGAAGCCGCCAAGGCAAAGAAGGAAATGATCGAGGCCAACCTGCGTCTCGTCATCTCGATCGCCAAGAAGTATACCAACCGCGGCCTGCAGTTCCTGGACCTGATCCAGGAAGGCAACATCGGCCTGATGAAGGCGGTCGACAAGTTCGAATACCGCCGCGGCTACAAGTTCTCGACCTACGCGACGTGGTGGATCCGCCAGGCAATCACGCGCTCGATCGCCGACCAGGCACGCACCATCCGTATTCCGGTGCACATGATAGAGACCATCAACAAGCTGGTCCGCACGTCGCGCCAGCTGCTGCACGAGATCGGCCGCGAGCCGACGCCGGAAGAACTCGCCGCGAAGCTCTCCATGCCGCTCGAAAAGGTGCGCAAGGTTCTCAAGATCGCCAAGGAACCGATCTCCCTCGAAACGCCGATCGGCGACGAGGAAGACAGTCATCTTGGCGACTTTATCGAGGACAAGCTGGCCGTTCAGCCGCTGGACGCCGCCATTCAGGCGAACCTGCGCGAAACCACGACCCGCGTGCTGGCGTCCCTCACGCCACGCGAGGAACGCGTGCTGCGCATGCGCTTCGGCATCGGCATGAACACGGATCACACCCTGGAAGAAGTCGGCCAGCAGTTCTCGGTCACCCGCGAACGTATCCGGCAGATCGAAGCCAAGGCGCTCCGCAAGCTGAAGCATCCGTCGCGGTCGCGCAAACTGCGCAGCTTCCTGGATTACTAAGATTGTTGTGAAATCAACGACTTAGAGCCCCGTCACAATGCGGCGGGGCTTTTTCCTTACCCGGCTGCGGCCTGGTCGGGTTGCCCGGACGCACCGGGGCCATCCGTCCGGAAACTCACCGTCACTACCGTGCCTTTGCCGAGCTCGCTGGCGATATGCAGTTCGCCGCCGTGGATATCAACCAGCGCCTTGACGATGGCGAGCCCCAGGCCGGCACCTTCCTGCGCCTTGTGCGGGTCGGACGTCGCCTGCGTAAAAGGCTTCGTCACGTCTCGAAGCCGGTCGGCGGGGATACCCGCACCGGTATCCCGGACTTCTATAACGCTGTAGCCGTTCCGATCGCGTGCGCTAATGCTCACGCGGCCACCTTCCCCGGAGAACTTCACGGCATTCGACAGCAAATTGAGAATAACCTGAGAAACAGCCCTTCTGTCTGCATGCAACGGCGCCATATCGGACGGCACGTCCCTGACGAGTTCAATCGAACCGAGAATATCCGCGCGCTCGAAACTCTTGATACAATTCCCGATGACCTCGGCAATGTCGACGTCCTCAACCTCCAGAGATAGCTCACCCGATTCGATGGTCGCGATGTCCAGCACGTCATCGACCAGCGACAACATGTGCCTGGCGCTGAACAGAATGTTTCCAACATAGTTTTCATAGGTGTCGGACCCTAGCGGCCCGAAGTAGCGTTCCCGCATCATTTCCGAAAATCCGAGGATCGCGTTCAGCGGCGTGCGGAATTCGTGGCTTAGCTTCGCCATGAATTCGGATTTCGCACTGTTGGCCCGCTCCGCCTCTTCCAGCGCATGCTGCAGGCGTTTGGCGGTGCGCTTGAGCGCGGTCAAGTCACGGCCAACGCCGCGGTAACCTTTGAACGCACCCGTTGCATCGAACATCGGAACCCCGCTGATGCTGATATCGCGTTTCTCGCCATCGGGACGCGTCCATACCATTTCAAAATTCGTGAAGGCTTCCCGCCGCGAGAGTTGGTCGGCATGACTTCGCCACTTTGGTGAGTCCAGTTCTTCCTTGCCCTCGAAAATTTCCTGCCGTGATTTCCCGAGAACATCTTCGACGCGGTGGCCAAACGTTTCTTCCACCCCTTCCGACAGGTAACTGAACTTCAACCTTTCGTCCGACTCCCAGAACCAGTCCGCACCCAGCGAGGCAAAATCACGAAACCGTTCCTCGCTGTCGGCCAAGGCGTTTTCTGCGAGTCTACGCCGGGCGATCGACCGCAACAGGGCGAAAATAATGGCGATCAGCAGCGCAAATACGACAATTGCGCTCCATATCTCGGCTTTGAACTCTTCGTAGACAGATCTGGGGCGATTCTCGAATACGGAATTCTCGGGCAGATCACTGACTCTGATATTCAACCGCTCCATGACACGGTAATCGAACACATACGTCGTCGGGGCTTCCACATATGGAATCTGTCGCGGATTTTCGCCCTTCAACACCCGCAGCCCCAGTTCGGCTGCCATTCGACCCTGTTCCCGCGCCGTACTCAGTTTGCCGCCAACACCAATGCCACCGTCTGGCGAGGCTTGCCAGAAATGGAACAGCGGGGCCGGCGACACCGCCATTACCACGTCACGGACATCGTTGTACGACCTGAACGTGCCGGTATCGTCATAGGCATAGGCAAAGCTGAAAACGATGTCGTTTGGTGAAATCTGCTTCGCCAACTCGATCAATTTCTCGAATGGTTCGTCGAGATGAAACTCAAGCTCAATATCGCCGCGCCAGTTCTCGAAATAGGCTTGCGCGAGTCGCGGCCCGGCCGCGCTCATTTTCTCGTTGCCGAAGATAACGATCTTTTGAGCGCGCGGGCGAAGTTGCCGGGCCAGATCGAGCGTCGGCTTAAAGTCGCGCAGTTCCTTGACGCCGGTAACCGCCATTTCGCCGGGAAACTCGATCTCCTCCGGCCCATACACATCGCTGAAGACGACTGGCGTTCCTTTGAAGAGTTCGCTGTACTTCAGAGCGACAAAATTCAGAGCGTCGGTATCTGTCGTGACAATCAGATCGAATTGCCTTTTGCCGTGCCGCCAGGTCAGATATTCAGCGAACCTTTCATAATCATAGGGCGCCGGTTGTTTGACGGTATCCATCTGCTCCATCGAAACGGAAGCATCGATACCGCTTTCCCCCATTCGCTCCATGAAGCCTTGAACCTGGCCATCCGTCCAGGACATGCCCCAGTGATAGGAATGGATCATGAGAATCTGTTTGGTTCTCTCTTTCGCTTGCAGATGCGAAACGAAAGCAGCCGTGAACGTCGCCACCAACAGCAGCATTCCGGCAGTACGGCAAAACTTTAACGTCAATGCGGCGGCATCCCGGCACTTTTTCAAAGGCGCTGAATGCGCCGCAAGGTCTTTCACGTCCACAACACACCCCAGATGGCTCCCCCCACGGAAACTATCTAACTAAATAGTATCGTTGGCCATAGCCCGTAAAGAAATTGTGGCTATTACGTAGCCGCGGCGTTCACTCCGGAATATATCGTTCGCCGATGGCAGGCTTGTTGACGCCGATCCCCGGCAGTTCCCAAACTCCGGCGCCCGGTGGATTGAGATCGCCTGCCACGTGCGCATCGATCAGATATGGTTTTCCGGAAGCGATACCGGCCTTGATCGCATCGCCGAGATCGCCGGGCCGTTCGACGCTGACGCCCTCGACACCCGCTGCCCGCGCCATTGCGGCAAAGTCCGGATTGTAAGGTTCGCCCGTTCCCGGATGATGGAAGTCCGTGGCCAGTTCGCGCTTGTCGAGATAACCCCGCTGCAGCCCGCGGATCGAGGCATAGGCGTAATTGTTCCACACCACCCAGACGACCGGAATATTGTACTCGACCGCCGTCCCCAACACGTTCGCGTGCATGAAGAATGCACCGTCCCCACAAACGGAAACTGCAGGGCGGTCGGGCGCGGCGAGTTTCGCGCCAAGTACACCGCCGACGCCGAACCCCATGGGGCCAAACCCCATCGAACCGATCAGCGAGTCGGGACGGCTCGGTTTGCAGAACTGCAGCAGCCAATTGTGATGCACGCCGATATCGCTGACGAGGATCGCGTCCTCCGGCAACGCCTTGTCGATTTCGACGGCCGTGCGTTGCGGATTGATCGGCGTCGCATCGTCGACCATGCCCGGCGCCACGAAGGCGTCCCACTTGGCGCGATAGGCCTCGATTTCGGTGAGCCACTTCTTCCGTGCGTCTTCTTTTGCCGACAGATTGCTGCGACGGTCCAGCTCGGCGATGACCTGCCTCAGGAATGTACGCACATCCGCCATGAGCCCGAGCGCAACCGGATAGTTCCGCCCGATCTCCTCCGGATCGATATCGACATGGATAAGCTTGGTCGGCGGAATGGTAAAGGAATAGCCCTGCAGCCACGAACTGGCCGTCCGGTCGTCAAAGCGGACTCCTAACGCCAGCAGGACATCGGCCTGTCGACAGGCATGGTTCGCCTGGTAAGTGCCGCCCCGCTGCACGAGACCCAGCGAAAGCGGATGGTCGACCGGGATTGCACCGAGACCGCTCGCAGACGCCGCCACCGGAATCTGTAACCGCTCGGCCAGCGCCTTCAGTTCGTCCGCCGCGCCGCCGTAGCGCACGCCTTGGCCGACGACGATCACCGGCTGTTCGGCCGCCAGCAACATGTCAACGGCCCTTTCGACCCCGTCCGGATCGGCGCCGTAGCGTGACGAGATGTTGGCCGTCCAGGCCTGCGGATCGGGCGTTTCCTGCCCGGTTGCTTCCTTAAAGATGTCAAACGGTACGTCGAGGACGACAGGCCCGGGTCTCCCGGTCACCATCGTTTTCCAGGCCTGGCGTACCATCATCGGCACCTGCTCGCCGCGGGTCGGTTGATAAACCCGCTTGCAGTACGCCTGCACCGTTGACGGAAAATCCGCCTGATAATGACGATACAATTCCTGAAATGCGCCGCGGCCGAACTGGTTCGTCGGCACGTTGCCTGTAATAGCCAGAAACGGTACGGAATCCAGGAACGCATTGCCGAGCGAAATCGGCATATTGGCCGAGCCCGGCCCGCACGACGTGAATGTCGCCGTCGGCTGGCCTGAGACGCGGTAGTACACGTCGGCCATGAAACCGGCCATGCTTTCGTGGTGAACCGAGATGGTCTTGATGTCTTCAGATCGCTCGTACATGGCGTCGATGAGGCCGATGTTGCCGTGGCCGCAAAGGCCGAAGATATATGGAACTCCCTCGCCGATCAGATAATCGATGATTGCCTGACCGCCGTTCAGATCGTTTGCTCGCGTCATGGTGATGCGGTGCCTCCCCTGTGTTTATGGACGCTTTCAGCGTCGCTTGTTACCCGCCGTTGTTTTTAACAATTCCAGACGGTTCCCTAACATACCACGCAAGCTGACATAAACGGCAAGAGAACAAGGGCGTTTTACATGAAGTACCCGGTCAAGCGGCCGAGGACGAGAACCGTCAGCCACGCCGCAATGGACACGCCGCCCGCGATCCTGAGTTTCCGATTCGGCTCGGATGCATTCAGAATGCTCTCGTCTTTCTGAACCAGTTCGGCCCAGCGCGGGTTGGAACGCACCCAGCCGATGTTAATCAGACCGAGGCCGATCACGGCCAACTTGTAAATGAACAGATCGGTCCGCGCATATTCCACGGGCTTGACCATGAACAACAGCGCTCCGCTCACCGCAGCGAGGGCGAGGCCGCTCGCCGCGACCGGCACCAGCACCTGCGCAAGGGTGCGGATTCGGCCCCTCCGGATCAGCCCCATAAGCCTGAGATCAAGCGGTACGATAGCGCCGATCAGCAGTGCAATACCCAGAATGTGCGCAGCATTGATCAGCGGGTAGGTCCAGAAAGACCCTCTGAGAAACACCGCCAAATCAGACGATGCGATCGTCGTCAGTATGTCCACGTCGCTTCACTCCCTGACTGTCGGACGTGGTCCGGCGCGTTCGTCACGCCGTTATCGGTTTGTTGTCCACCCGCCGCGGTGACGGCCTCAGTCGCGTTCCGGATACAGGTCGTACGTCTTGCCGTCGACAATCACCCGCTCGGCCTTCACCAGCCGCTCGGCCGGGTCTTTAGAGCGGTGACCACTTATCGTGATCTCGTTCCCCGTTGCGAAATGCGCATCGGTCAGACCGGCGCGGTCGTTGCGCCAGGGCTGGCCGACTTCGATGGTCCAGCGCTCGCCGTTGACGTCCAGATACACCAACCCGTGTGGATTGCCGAGCCTGGTCGAGACAACATCACCCGTAATTTCGAAATTACCGTCTTCCGCCCAGCGCCAGCCATGATGGGCAAAGGCCCGTGATACCGGCAGGGCCGTCAAAGCAGCGCCGAAAGCGATTCCGGCACTGAGACTGCGTGTCAGGAACATCCGTCGTCCGTAAACCATCCGAACCTCCCATTGTGTTTCATGATGTTGTCTCACATGAGCGCAATGCCCGCAAATTACAACCTCGCGGCAATCGGACCCTTGTCTGTTTCGCCTTGTTCTCAGACCCATAAAAAGGGTAATCAATGGGCCGCGCGGGCTTGCCCGCGCCCTGGTGGGCCTGTAGCTCAACTGGTTAGAGCCGACGGCTCATAACCGTCTGGTTGCAGGTTCGAGTCCTGCCGGGCCCACCAATTTTCTTAGCCGTCTTTCAGAATTACCTGAGCCCCGGCCGCACCTAGCGCCCGTACCATGCGTTGGCGACGCCCAGGAAGAAGGCGCGCGCACCGAGGCGCAGGTTGCGCACCGAATAACCGCCTTCCTGAACGAACAGCAGCGGATGCGGGAGCACGCCGATCGCGTGACCAATCCGCTGCATGCCCTGCGCGGAAATGCTGAACGACCCCGTCGGATCACCACGCATGATATCGAAGCCAAGCGACACGATCAGGAACTTCGGCTTGAAGTCTTCGATCTTGTGGATCGCTCGGCCGAGCACGCGAAGGTAGGCGTCATCGTCGACCGGAGGCTCCAGCGGATAATTCCTGTTGTAGCCGATGCCGTCGCCTTCGCCGCGTTCGTCGGCATAGCCGGCAAAGTTGGGGTATGAGTTCCTGGGGTGGCCGTGGATGGACACCGTCAGCACGTCGGCGCGTTTATAAAAGATGTCCTGGGCGCCGTTGCCGTGGTGATAGTCGATATCGAGCAAAGCCACCCGGCCAGACTTCGACAGCAGATCGGCGGCGACGGCGGCGTTGTTGAAGTAACAGAACCCCCCGTAGATCCGCCGCTCGGCGTGATGCCCCGGCGGCCGACAGACGGCGTAGGCGATCCTGTCGCCGTCCTGGATCAGCGACGCCGCCGTGAGCGCGACATCGACGCTGTCCCGCGCGGCGCGAAAGCAGTTCCGTGTAACCGGCGTGAACGTGTCGCAGCAGAAATAGCCGGCACGGTCCTCGATGGCGCGGGGCATGCGCTCCGGGCGGCGTATCGGAAAAATTTCAGGATAGATCAGCGCCTTTTCATCGAGTTTCTGGCCCATTGCCTTGAGAAAGGCGACCAGTTCAGGACTGTGGACATCGGTGATGTGACGCTCCGGAAAATGGCGCGTCGCGACGCGTTCCACCGGCAGTTTCTCCAGACCTTTCATGATGGCGCTGACGCGGACCGGGCGCTCGACATACCCTTTTTCTCGTAGATGATGGATAGTGTGGCGCTCGGGCACGACCACCTTGATTGGCGTAATGTATCTGTGCGGCGGCAGCGCCGGCGCCGAATTGTCGTCGAGGGCGCGGAGTTCAACCGGATCGGTGCGGAAAGACTTCACGATACCGGTCACGAACGGCGCATCGGCCTCGAATCCATACTGCTCGACCAGAATTCGCCTTACCACCTCGCGCGCTGCGGCGCGCTTCAAGCGGGCCGGTCTGCCGAGGGGGTCGAACAGCAGCGTCGTCAAGTAACCTTCATTTCTGGGATTGGGCTCGATATCCCATTGCGTGCCGGTAACTTCGTGGCAGCCGTAGCGGGCATAGAACGCCTGGCGGCGCCGATTGACCGGAATCCGTTTCGGATCATCCACCTTGTCGCGGTCCACCGGCGGCACGTCCAGGAACAGGCCGTGCGCACCGCGACCGGACAGCAGTTCCCGGAGCGCTTCATAAAGCGCCGCGCCGATGCCGCGGGAAGAACGGCGCGGGTCGCTCGCAATGTACTGAAGATAACCGTAGCCGGTCTCCGCGAAATAATAGACGAACGCCAGTCCGGTCACGTGACGGCGGTGATCCTCGGCGACCAGCATGACTGGCTCAAAAGACCGGCTCCGGTCGCGCAGCACATCGGCGATGTGGTCTATGGCTTCCGGTTCGTGAGGGAAGGCGGCGCGGAACAACGCCCGTGCTTCTTCGAACCTTCTTACGTCGGCGTCCGTGACCAGTTCGAACAGGCGGGTAAACCGGATCATCTTGAATGCGGCTTCAACGGCTATTGAGAATGAAAAGGTGGACAACGGCCGGTCCAACGCACGTCGCACCGCCCAGCCCAGCCAGCATTTAATCCGTCTTTCGGTAATCAGTACAGCGCAAAAATGCGGGGTGCCGGGCGGCGACGCATCGGATGGCCGCGCGGTCTTGCCCGTGCCCTGGCGGGCCTGACGCTCAACTGGTTAGAGCCGTCTGCTCATAACCGTCTGGTTGCGGGTTCGAGTCCTGCCGGGCCCACCATTTTCTCCCCCTGATGATTGCACTCGGAATTTCAAGACGTCCGCAATGCTGGTAGAAGTAGACATCGGGGAAATGAATTCCGATTGCTGCCAATCGCCGAATGCTTGCCCGCGATGACGGTTAATTGACGCAGGTGGGATGAATGATGGTTGAGCAAATGGGCGACAGCAGCGATCTCGAACGGAAAAATCATCAGGCGTTCGAAGTCTACTTTCCTGCCCTCTGCGCACGTCTCGCATCGGAACCGGCGCCCACATCAGCATTGCCCGACGACGATCCCCCAAGGATAGCCGTCCCGGGCCGCAATGATGCCATCTCGCGTCTGGAATTGAAAATCGGCGCCCCCGCCCAGTCCGAATTCGACCGCTATGTCACACCTCTGGTCAAGGCGATGGATGCTTGTCTGGCGGAGAACAAGATTGGCATGCCGTCCTATGTGTCACCGGAGGAAGATTTTTTCCTATTCGTGTTCGGACTGGCACCGGTTTCCGACATGGACGACTTGCTGGCGAAGGTGGGGGCCAACGTTGTCATTTTCGTAGAACCGGAACTGGAGAACGTCCGCCGGTCGATGCGATCCGAAGACTGGGCAGATTTTATTGCACGCCATGAGGCAAGCGGCACATCTATGTATTTCGTGTGCGATACGGCACCCGAGATTGCGTACGCGAATATCCGCGAGATCGTGATGACCGTGTGCCCGGCTGCATTCGGCGGCAATCCATACATCATTGTGCGCGACACCGGCCATGCACGGGAGATCATCAAGCACCTCGGCAACAGTGGAAACAGTTTCCTGTTCGGCCTCGGGTACATGTTCGATGAGGGCATGATGATGAAGAACACGTACATCAACCTGAGCAGCAAGGACTCGCGTCTGTTCCATCTCGATCGGTCAGTACGTTTTGACACTCCGGTTATGGTCATCGGCGCCGGTCCATCATTGGATGCGGATATCGATTTCATCCGGGAGAATGCCGATCGCTGCATTCTGATTTCCACCGGGACGGCGCTCCGTTCACTCTTAAAGGCCGGTATCCGTCCGGATTTTCATATCGAGCTCGAAAACATCCATATCTATTCGTCGATTTATGCGCTGGCGCAGGAATGCGATCTATCCGGTATCACCTTGGTCGTGCCGACGACCGTCGACGCGCATATCGTTCCATTTTTCGAACGAGCACTTTTTTATCTGCGCTCTATGACCAGCCCCTGGTTTCTGTTCGGCCGCCTGACCGACCACGGCCTTACCAAGTCGGCGCCACTTGTCGTGAATGCGAGTTTCTCGTTCGCATTGGATATAGGCGCAACCAACATTTATTTGATCGGAACGGATCTTTCGGCAAGCAACGATGGCCCCGGGCATGCCAAGGACAATGTCCTTTTCACCAAAGATGCCGTCGTCGGACGCGTCCGAAGCTTCAACCATGAAGTGCCGGGTAATTTGCGGGACACTGTATTTGCGTCCGACGACTTTGTACTTGGCCGGGAGGTTCTCCAGGGAACGATACAGGTACACGGACAGGGACGCCGGATTTTCAATTGCAGCGATGGCGCACGCATCGAAGGTGCGGCACCAGTCCGAACCGGCGATCTCTCACTTGATGGTTCCGCAGCACAAAAACAGAAAGATTTCGAGACTGCACTGGCATGCTCGGTCACACTTTCGCAGTCGCAATTCGAACACTACTGGGATGCAGATATGCTGCGTCAGGCCATCAACGAATTCTGCGACATGGCCCGCAAGATCCTTGGCAGTCCCGCGGCATACATGGACAATCTGTACCTGAGCGCGTTCATGACCCTCTCGCGCCGTCTTCCCAGGTATCTAAGAACCCAGGAACCGACAAAGGAAAACAACGTCAAGAACACGGCTGCCCGGCTTTTCACCGGCACCATCGATATGGGCTTGTTCATTGTTCGCTATTACCTGACCGCGTCGGCGGCAAATGGAAATGCGGCAAACATTCGCGAGACGCTCGCCGCCAATATGACAGAGATGATTGAATTCATGCGCCGGGACGCCCTCGACATCATCGACCATCCCGATGATGTGCCTGCGCCCAAGGCGACCGGGGCATGGGAGGATGAGGAATATATCCAGGAATCGTCTTACACATATGGCGATGTGTCACGAAACGCGCCTTGCCCATGCGGTTCAGGCAAACGCTACAAGCATTGCCACGGCCTCACTGCGTAACCTGCTTGTTTTTTATGGCGCGGGATTTCCCGTTAAGTCGACGCAACGACCGTTCTTTACTTAGGAAATTGTAGAGAGATCGGTATATTGGCGAACATGAACGCGTTAAATGCAGAACACGCCACGGCGCCCTATATTGATCTGGCCAGGCTCCAGGAACTGGACGCCGATGACAAGATCTTGGAGTTTGCCGCCTTTATAAACCGCAACGCAGCGGGCTTGGCGTTTCCCAATTACAAGTCCATGGACCTGATGGAAATCCCTTCACTCGTGAAGTTCATCTACGCCATCAAGGTCGAGCCAAAGGGTGGCAAGCGGCTCCTGTTTCATTTCTGCGGTACGGCGTTAGACGAGATATACGAGAAGAACGTGCAGGGGCTTTATCTCGAGGATTTCTACAGTGGCGACAACAAAGAAACCGTGATCAACAACATCAACGCGATCATCGACGAAAAGCGGCCATACTATTTTGTGAATACCGCGCAGTTCAAACAGCCCGATTACGAGAAGCGGCGAAAAATCAAGCGCCTCGGCGTGCCGTGTTCGTTCGACGGCGACACCATCGATTTCAACATCGGGCTCGTCTATTTCGACATCCATGTCAGCGACGACGAGGATCTCTTGGTTCCCCTATGACGGGCTTTGTCATTCGCCCCGCCAGCGCAGAGGAGTTCGCTACAGCCGTCGACTGGGCCGCAACGGAGGGCTGGAACCCGGGTCTAGACGATCTGGCCCCGTTTCATGCCGCGGACCCGAGCGGATTTATCATGGGGTTTCTGGACGGCATGCCTGTGTCATCGATCTCGGTCGTGAAGTATCCGGGCGAGTTCGGCTTTCTGGGTTTCTACATCGTGCATCCGGATCACCGCGGCACTGGTCTCGGCATTCGGACGTGGGATGCCGGCATGGCTTACCTGGCGGATGACACCGTCGGTCTCGACGGGGTCGTGGCACAGCAGGACAACTATAAAAAAAGCGGCTTCGCGCTGGCCGGCCGCAACATCCGTCATACCGGGGTTCCAAAGCTTCTGGAAGCGGATCCTGGCGGCCTCGATATTCGAGCCGTTACCGCAGCGGACATGGCGGCCGTAGCGGACTATGACGCCCGGCATTTTCCGGTCATGCGGAAGGGCTTCGTAAATGATTGGGTGCTGCCGCCCGAAGGCACGGCACGCCAGAGCCTGATCGCGCTCAACGACGGCGAAATCGCCGGTCTATGCACCGTCCGGGCCTGCCAGGCCGGCTACAAGATCGGGCCGTTATTCGCGCAAAACGAAAAGGCTGCGGCGGCGCTATTCGATGCCATCTGCGCAACCTTGCCGAAAGATGCCGAGATTTCGTTGGATACCCCAGAGGATAATCCGGCCGCCGTTGACATGGCGGTCCGTGCCGGGCTTGAGCCCTTGTTCGAAACCGCGCGCATGTATCGAGGTGAGAATCCCGGATTGCCGCTTGGACAGATATTCGGTGTCACCACTTTCGAACTGGGATAACGCGTCCATCGAGGTTTGTGTGCAATGCCCTGTCCAAAATAACGGGTGGCGCAACGGCCACCCGCAAGGTCCCAAACTTTGGGGGGAAACATTCTGATCAGGCGGCCGTTTTCACCGTCCCCGGCGCGGCCTCGGCCGTTGCACTGAAGCTTTTCACCGCAGCGCCGGCCCCGGCGCCCGGCTCGAACGGGATGCCGACATCCATCATCGCCATCTCGACACCACCCAGTGCCTGCATCACCATGATCTCGTTGAGCCAGCCCAGGTGACCGATGCGGAACACCTTACCCGCCACCTTCGAAAGCCCGGCCCCGAGCGACAGGTCGTAACGATGATAGGCGGTCTTGATGACATCGTTGGCGTCGAAGCCTTCGGGGACAACAATCGCGGTCACCGTATCCGAGTACCACTCGGGTCCCTGTGCGCAATTGGTCAGGCCCCATGCATCGACGGCAGCACGCACACCGCTGGCAAGACGGCGGTGACGCTTGGCCACATTGTCGAGACCTTCTTCGAGCAGCATGTCGACGGATGCCCGGAGCCCGCGCAGCAGCGTCGCCGCCGGGGTATACGGGAAGTAACCGTCTGCATTCGCTCTCAGCATGTCACCGAAATCGAAGAAGCACGTCGGCATCGTCGCCGTTTTCTTCGCCTCCAGCGCCTTTTGGCTGACGCCTACAATGGCGAGGCCGGTCGGCATCATGAAGCCTTTCTGCGAGCCGGACACGGCAACATCGACGCCCCACTCTTCCATGCGGAATTCAAGGGACGCGATCGAGCTGACACCATCGACGAACAACAGCGCCGGATGGCCGAGCCCGTCGAGTACTTGGCGCACGGCGGCAACGTCACTGGTGACGCCGGTCGCTGTTTCGTTATGACAGACGAGCACCGCCTTGATCTTGTGTTCCTTGTCGGCAGCAAGGCGTGCCTCGTATTCATCGACCGGCACGCCCCGGCCCCATTCGACGTCAATCGCGTCGACCTCTAGTCCGAAGCGTCGGCAGAGATCGACCCAAAGGAAAGAGAATTGTCCAAAAACGGACGCCAGCACCTTATCGCCCGGCGAAAGGGTATTGGCGATGGCGGCTTCCCAGCCGCCGGTTCCGGAACCCGGGAAAACAATGATATGGCCGGTCTCGGTGCGGAAAACCTTCTTCAGGTCCTCCAGCAGCGGCTTGGTGAAAGACGGGAAATCGGGAGCGCGGTGATCTTCCAGCGCGACATCCATCGCTTGGCGAACCTGAAACGGCATGTTGGTCGGCCCAGGAACGGCTAGTCCTTTGAAACCTGGCATTTGTTATCTCCTCGACGCTTTTCGTTATCGTTCAGACCGCTCAAGCGATCTGCCGGTTGTTGTTGGCAAGCTGCGCATTCACGGTTTCGGCAATGTGCATGAAGTCCTCGTTGAGGATCCCAAGCGAGCGGGCAATTTCATGCACCAGCAGGTCGACGCGCTCGATGAAAGGCGCGCCGGCATCGACGGCACGTGCGGCCGACGACGGTTTCATGAGATTCTCGGCTGCGGCAGCATACTTTTCGAATGGCACGGCATCGGCGGCATCGGCGCCCAGACGCCTGGTCAGGTCGGAAACGGCGTCGTAAATTCGCCGGGACAGCTCCAAGTCCCCGTGCACGGCATCGCGGATGCTGATCGGTGCACCTTCGGTGATGCAGCGGTAGTTGCCGGCGAGCAGCATGCTCCACTTGGCGAACGGCACGAAAAGCGAGTCGAAGACACGCAGCTTCACCGGTACGTCCTTACCGTCGAGACGCACGGAGTCGATATCCGCAGCCAGCACCCTAAGTTTGTCGTTTGCCGCTTCATTGCCAAAGACGGCAGCCTTGAAATTCGTCGGCAAACCGACATGAAGCACATTGGCTTTCTCTTCCGGAGGACGGAAAGCCTGCGGGTCAGGACTGCAGAGCGACACCAAATCGGGATCGAAATGGTCCCAGACCCGCGCATTCGAATAACACGCATCGAGTTTCGAACAATCAAGGCCCGGGATCCGCTTGAGGTAAGCCAAAGGTGGCATATTCATGATCGATAGGCTCGGGATGCCGGCATCGGCAATGCGGATCAGCAGCGTCCAAATCTCATGCGCGCAGTACTGCGGCTCCTGCATGGCGAGGCAGACGAGATCGTAATCCGTGGCGTTGACCTCTTCCGGCGTTTTGGCATCGACGCGCCCCGGCAGATCTCCGGAACGGATCGCGCGGTGTGCATCTTCACCCTTAAGGCGGATGCGGACCTCGGTGCCTTCATCGTTGATCAGATCAGCCGTCTGCCTGCGGCAGACGAGCGTCACATCATGACCTGCCATGGCCAGCTTGGTCCCAAACAGCGAACCGTATGAGGCGCCCAGAATAAGAACTTTGTACGGCATCTCTTTCTCCCCTCCGTGGTATGTGGTATACCACTGATCAATAGGCGGTGGCATACCGAAGGACTGAAACTTACCCACCGGCCCGGAAGAAATCATTTGGTTTCGTGTTTATGTGTTGATTGTTAATTTTACATTATATAATGTTGTAATATTGTAAATTTCGAGTTTTGCTCATGCGCACCCGCAAAACCCTTGTCGGGCCGAGGCTTCGCCAGCTTCGGCGGCAACACAAACAGACCCAGGCGGAGATGGCTGAAGCCCTCGGCATCTCGGTGTCTTACGTAAACCTGCTGGAGAACAACCAACGCTCGCTGTCGGTCCAGGTCCTGATGAACCTCTCCGATGTGTACGGCGTCGACTGGCGTGACATCATCAAGGACGAGGAATCGACACTGTTGGCCGACATCCGGAGCGCGGTCCGCGACCCGTTGTTTGACGGCGACGCCCCCGACCTCCAGGAACTGCGTGCCGCGATCGATCATGCGCCGAAGCTGGTAGAACAGTTTCTTCTACTTCACCGTTCGCATCGCACCGCGCTCGATAAACTGACCCGCGTCGGCGGCGAACGCATGCCGGAGGACCTTCTTGCCCTCTCGCCCGAGACCGTGATCCACGATTTCTTCCGTAACTATTCAAACTATTTTCACGACCTCGAACGCGCGGCCGAGGGTCTGCGCAAGGAAGAACCCTGCGACGCCGATGATGTCTATCCGATGCTGAAGGCGCGACTTTCCAAAAAGCACGGCATCCGCGTCCGCACCGCCGCCGTCGAGGAAATGGGCGACGCGCTTCGGATCTACGATGAGGACGAAGACATCATTCATCTTTCGGAGGCGCTGGATCATCAAAACAGAGTGTTCCAACTCGCCCATGTCATTTGTCTACTCGAGTTCGGCGACGTGGTCGAGATGCTGACCGCCAACAGCGGCTTGCGCTCGGAATCCAGCATCGCGCGCTGTCACGTCGAGCTCGCAAACTATTTCGCCGCCGCATTGCTCATGCCCTATAAGCAAATCTTCAAGGTGGCTGAAGACACGCGCTACGACGTCGACCGCATCGCTGCCGTGTTTGCGACGTCGTTTGAGCAGGTATGCCAACGCCTCACCGCCCTGCAGCGCGACGGCGCGCGTGGCGTGCCGTTCTTTTTTCTCCGCGTCGACAAGGCCGGCAACGTCACCAAGCGGTTCAACTCGACATCCTTTCATCTCGCCGAATACGGCGGGGCCTGCCCGGTCTGGAATATTCACACCTCGTTCCGAACACCCGGCGTCATCATTCCCCAGTTCGTCGAACTGCCGGATGGCGCCCGGTTCTTTACCATCAGCCGCACGACCGAAAGGCCGGTTTTCAGCCGCGAAACACAGGACCGGCGCCTTGCGCTGTCACTCGGATGCGAGCTGAAACACGCGCATCGGCTCGCCTATTCGGCTTCATTCAACATTGAGGATAATTCCCTGTTCAGTCCGATCGGCATCAATTGTCATCTTTGTCCGCGACACAACTGCTCCCAGCGCGCGCATCAGCCGATGATGATGGAACTGCCGATCGACACCTACAGGCGCGGCAACACACGATACGAGAGCTGACACCCGGTATTGCGCACGTGCGGGTTTCGCTTGGCATCAATTCGCCTGTCGGCATAGGCTTGTTTATGCGCACGAAATTGATCCGCCACGTGTTGACAGGCTCGGCCATCGCCTTTGCGATGTGGGCGGCCGCACAGAGCACGGCGCGGGCGCAGGACGTCTTCGACCGGCTTCAAGGCGAGCAGATGTCCATCCTGGATTACGGCATCAAACGCCTTCGAAGTGCGGCGCTTCAGATTCTGCCGCAGCTTCATGTCGATACCGAACTGCGGCCGCAGTCCGAGGTTTTCTTCGATCCGGATAAACGACTGATCAACATCAACTTCATTCTGCCGACCAAGCAGTCCAACGTCACTCCGGCTGCATGCTGGGAGCAAAGAGCATCGGCGATCCGAAACCTCTTCTACATCGGCGGGACTTCATATCTCGTTCCTCTCAGCAACGAGCAGCGGGTCATCCGCCGCCTGGGCGCCATGTTCACCAAGGAACCGGTTCAGTTAGGCAACACGGTACAGGCAACCGGCGAACGGCTTTCTGAACTGACCCGCCTCAGGGTAACCATCCCCATCCCGGGCAACACGACGCCGCTCTTCTGTGAAGCAGGCGTCGCGCAAATTCGCCCGAAGTAGCACAGACGCCGCTCAACTACGGCTTCGCACCCCATCGTAAAAAACTTTCTAAATGAGAATGATTTTCACTTGCACTCCGCTGATGAATGAGTAAAGTCAAATGAGAATGATTATCAATTTCATTCTTTGCGAAAGATCGGAGCAAGGGGAGTTCGATCATGTGCGAGGCCTGCGCGAGCCAACTTGAACCCGCCGCCACCAAGGCGGGGCGTCGCAAGATCTGGGATCTTAGCGACGGCTGGCATTGCTCCATCGTGGGCACGTGCCTGACGCTTCGGGATCTTCGGGCGCTGGGCCGCAAGCTCGGCCTGGAACCGAAATCGGGATTCCCCGTCGACTACCAGCTGCATGGACACTTCGTCGGCCATGCAGCAACCCGCAACAAAACATCGAAATTTTTGAATTCACTACTCGATCGTAAGCATGCGTCGGCAATCCGCAGGCTTGCGAAAGCTTCCTCCAATGATGATCTCACCCGTGCATGGGAGGAAGCGCTCGAGGCCGGGGATATTCCGGGCCCATTCTGGGCCTTGATGTCACATCAGGATACCCCGGCAAGGCTGGCGGAACGCATGTTTGCTGACGTGCACATGCTCTCTCACCTTGTCGGCGCGAGCAATCGCGCCGACATCCGCCGCCTGAACGAGCTTGAAGAAAACATGGCCGAAGTGCGCGAGGAACGTGACCGTGAACGGCGCCACCATGCTGAGCGCATGGCCGAGAAGTCCCGCACGATCGAAGACCTCGAGGCGCGCCTCGCCGAGAGTGCTGGCGGGCAGATACAGCAGATCCGTGTCGCCGACTTCACGCCGCTGGATGGCGGCGCGGCAACGGCGGACACCAACCTCGCCGAAAACAAGATGCTGCGCGCCGAGATTGACGCGCGCGATCAAGAGATCGATCGCCTGACAAAAATGATCGAAGGGCTGCGCGACGAAGCGGCGGAAGTCGAGAACGCGCTCAACAATCTGCATCCGCCGGCAAACGACTCCGGCGAGATGCCCAGCGCGAGACCGGACCTTGCAGGGCGCTGCATTCTCTATGTCGGCGGACGGCCGCAGTCGGTAAACCGTTACCGCCAGCTTTTGCAGAACTGGAATGCGGAGCTGCTCCATCATGACGGCGGCCAGGAAAAATCCATCCATGAACTGGCGAGCGCC
Source organism: Rhodospirillales bacterium (assembly GCA_965262415.1). Lineage (GTDB taxonomy): Bacteria > Pseudomonadota > Alphaproteobacteria > Rhodospirillales > Casp-alpha2 > UBA4479. The sequence goes on from OZ253533.1 coordinate 2,491,064, forward strand.
ATCGCGCGTGCAGATACGGTTGTCTTTCCGTGCGACTGCGTCAGCCATGACGCCGTATGCAATGTCAAGAAGCTCTGCCGGCAATTGATGAAGACCTACGTGCCGCTCCGCACAAGCGGGCTGGCGCCATTGGTTGCCGCCCTGCATGGGCAGGACGAAATGGCCGCATCGCAGCCGGATGGCAGTTCAACCGGTCAGTTTGGCGTCATTTGAGGAGACCGCCCGGCAGCCACACCCACTCCATCAAGACCAAGGAACGATTGCCATGATCAAGAAAATGTCTGTCGCCGCAGCCCTTCTGCTTGCAGTGCCGACACCTCACGCTCAGGCGGCTGACGCAAAAAGCGTTGTGACCACGTATGCGGATATTGCGCACGCCATGTATTCGGATTCGCTGGCAGCGGCGGAAACGCTCAGGAGCGCAATCGCCAACCTGACGGCGAACCCGAACGACACTGCATTGAAGGCAACCCGTGCGGCCTGGTTGGCGGCCCGGGTACCTTATCAGCAGACTGAAGGCTACCGCTTCGGCAACCCGGCCGTCGACGACTGGGAAGGTAAGGTCAACGCCTGGCCGCTGGACGAAGGCCTGATCGACTATGTCGATGCCAGCTATGGCACCACGGCGGACGCCAACGCCTATTACACGGCCAACGTGATCGCCAACCCGAAGATCTCGATCGGCGGAAAGGAAATCGATGCCTCGACCATCACGCCGGCATTGCTGTCCGACACCTTGCAGGAACTGGACGGCGTCGAAGCCAATGTCGCCACCGGCTACCACGCCATCGAATTCCTGCTCTGGGGCCAGGATCTGAACGGTACGGGGCCCGGCGCCGGCGACCGTCCGGCGTCGGATTTCGATCCGAAGAACTGCACCGGGGGCAACTGCGAGCGCCGCGCACAGTACCTGACAGCGGCTGCCGATCTGCTGGTTTCGGACCTTCAGGACATTGTCGCCAAGTGGGCCGACGGCGGCGAGGCACGGAGCTATGTCACCAAGGATCCGGCGAAAGGCATCGGTGCAATCGTTCAGGGCCTCGGCAGTCTGTCGTACGGCGAGCTTGCCGGGGAACGGATCAAGCTCGGCTTGATGCTTCACGACCCGGAAGAAGAGCACGACTGCTTCTCCGACAACACGCACAACTCGCACTATTATGACCAGATCGGCATGGTGGCGATCTACAACGGCCGCTATGTCCGGATCGACGGCAGCGTCGTAGAGGGCACGGGTCTGGCGTCCCTGATTGCCGCCAAGGACGCAGCTATCGCCGCCGGCATCGAGGGCGCGATGCAGAACGCCACTGCCAAGCTCGCGACACTCAAGGCAACTGCCGATGCGCGCATCATGGCCTATGACCAGATGCTGGGCGAGGACAATGCGGAAGGGAACGCCATGATCCAGGCCGTCGTCGATGGATTGGTGGCGCAGGCGCGTGCAATCGAGAAGGCGGCACCAGTGCTGGGCGTCCAGGCCATGGCCTTCGAAGGCTCCGACAGCCTTGATAATCCGAACGCAGTCTTTAAATAGATCAGCGAAATCCGGCGCGGACATCAACTCCGTCCGCACCGGATACTTTTTGAAAGCTCGCCATGACGTTAAACCGTCCCATCGGCGGCATCCTGCTGCCGATCCTTCTTCTGGCTTCCGCCGACGTTGCGGCGGACGAGGCGGAGATTGTCAAACCGACCACTGATTTTTCCAAGCCCGAAAAATACGAGGTCAACGCTGGCGGTGCGGGCAGCGTCCGCCCACGCGACAACGCCGACGCCTTCTCACAGAGCTCTGCCAATCTCTCGCTTGAGCATGAGATGCGCTTCAAGATCGGGAACGGCTTCTTCAAACGCCTCTGGGTATCGGCGCCGGCGTCCACGCAGGCCTCTGACGGCTTGGGACCGCTGTTCAACGCCCGCTCATGCCAGCGTTGTCATCTGAAAGACGGCCGCGGTCACCCGCCGGAGAACGAGCATGACACGGCGGTCTCGATGTTTCTGCGCCTTTCCATCCCGCCGCAGAACGAAAACGACGGGAAGCTGCTTCGTGAACGCCGGGTCAACGTGATCGACGAGCCAACTTATGGCGGTCAGTTACAGGATTTCGCCATCCAGGGTATCGAGCCGGAGGGCAAGGTGCGGGTGAGTTACACGGAGCAAACGGTCGAGCTTGCCGACGGGACGATCGTCAGCCTGCGCCAACCGACTTACAGCGTTACCGACCTGAACTACGGACCGATGCATCCGGACGTCATGCTGTCGCCCAGGGTTGCTCCGCAGATGATCGGCCTCGGCCTGCTGGAAATGATTTCGGCAAACGACATCACATCGCGCAGCGATCCGGACGACAAGGACGGTGATGGCATCTCGGGCCGCGCCAACATGGTATGGGACAGCGACGCCGGCAAAGTCGTGCTTGGCCGGTTCGGCTGGAAAGCGGGAAATCCGACGGTCCGCCGGCAGTCCGGTGGTGCGTTCGCCGGCGACATCGGCATCTCGAACCCGGTGGCTCCCCGGCACTATGGCGACTGCACCGGTGCACAGGCTGCATGCCGTTCTGCTCCCAGCGGCGCCAGCCCACAGTACGAGAATCTGGAAGCGCCGGAAGATGTGCTCGAACTGGTGACCCATTACTCGCGCAACCTTGCGGTGCCGCAGCGACGCGACGTCGGCAAGGCATCCGTGCTTCGGGGTAAAAAGGTTTTCTACGAAAGCGGCTGCATTTCCTGCCACGCACCCAAGTTCATCACCCGCACCGATGGCGCGCGCCCCGAACACTCGCGCCAACTGATTTGGCCTTACACCGACCTGTTGCTTCACGATATGGGTGAAGGCCTCGCGGACGGACGGCCCGAAGGCACTGCAGACGGCTACGAATGGCGGACGCCGCCACTATGGGGCATCGGCCTGACGAAGAATGTCAGCGGCCACACGTATTTTCTGCACGACGGCCGCGCGCGAAATCTGCTGGAAGCGATCCTCTGGCATGGCGGTGAGGCCGAGGCCGCAAAGAACAAGATCATCGAACTCGACACCGAAGACCGCAATGCCCTGATCGAATTCCTGGAGTCCCTCTGATGGACAAACGTCTGCTGATTGCCGTCGCCGCGAGTATCCTCGCCATGCTTGCCCTGCCCGCACTTGCCGCGGCACCGGACTATGCCGCGCTTAGGCATGCGCTCTCAACCCATCATATCCACCCGGGTTACACGCATTTCGCGGCCAAAGCGAAAGGGCTCGAGCATGCGATCAACGAACACTGCCTGAGCACCGGAGGCATTTCGAACAAGCTGGCCGCCGAGACTTCATTTCATGAGGCGTTCGACGCGTGGCAGGCGGTTCAGCACATCCGTCACGGCTTCGTCACGGAGCAAGACCGCCATGCGCGCGTGCAGTTCTGGCCGGACCAGCGCGGCATCGCCGAGCGACACATGCGGAAGCTTCTTGCCGAGCCACTGACGGATACGTGGAAGGAAGATATTGCTGCCACCAGCGTGGCGTTGCAGGGGTTCCCCGCGCTGGAACGCCTTCTCTTCGCGGAGCAGGCGCTGTCGCAGCATCCGCTGAAGGGAGAAACAGCGGCGCGTTGTCCGGTCGCACAGGCGATCGCGCACAACATCGCCAACATCGCCGCTGCGCTGGCGGCCGCCGAAGTCGCCATGAAGGATGACAAGACCTTCGTTGCCGATGCGGTCAACGACCTTGTGGTCGGTGTCGAGTTCATCCAGTCGCTGAAACTGAAGCTGCCTGCCGGGGCACGCAAGCCGCGTCCTTTCCTGCTTGAATCGTGGCGCAGTCGGCGCAGCCTCCGAAATGTCGAGATCAACATCCGCGCGCTTCGAGAGTTCTACAAGATTCTGGCGTCGGATTTATCCGACAGTCAAAGCACATCAAGGATTCTTGACGACTTCCAAGCCGCCGAAAACGCCGTCCGTGCGATGGGCTCGAACGGCAAGGCAGTGCTTGACGAGGACGACGGTCGGCAACGCTTCAAGGCGCTGGCGGCGCGGCTTGAAAAACTGCGTGACGACATGATCGGGACGATGCCGAAAGAGCTGGGGATCACACTCGGCTTCAACAGTCTGGACGGAGACTGAACCATGGCCATCGACCGGCGCACATTCAATTCGACGCTGGTTGCGCTGGGTCTCGGTGCGTTCTTGCCGTCTGTCGCACGCGCAGAGGCTCCCCGTGGGTTTCTTTCCACCGGATTCGATGCGCTCCACAACCGCCATCTGGTGAGCCGTATCGGGCCCGATCTCGAAATCCTCTGGGACTTGACGCTGCCGGCGCGCGGTCACGGTACGACGGTGCGCCCTGCTTCCGACGAGGGGCTTGTCGTAGCGCGGCGGCCCGGCACCTGTGCGCTCATCTTCGGGCTCGAGGACGGCGAAATGCACCACCGGATACCGCAGGCACCCGGCCGGCATTTCTACGGCCACGGCGTCTACAGCGCGGACGGCCGAACGCTCTGGATGACCGAGAACGATTACGACAACGGTGACGGTGTTGTCGGCATTTACGATGCGACGGCCGGCTATGTGCGTACGGGTGAATTCAAAACCGGCGGCATCGGTCCGCACCAGTTGCTTCTGATGTCCGACGGCCACACCCTCGCTGTTGCCAACGGGGGCATCCTGACGCATCCGGAACGCGGCCGCCAGAAACTGAACCTCGATACCATGCAACCGTCGCTCGCATACATCGACGGCATGACCGGACGCATATCCGATCAGGTGTTGTTCGCCGGTCCGCGTCAGCAGAAACTCTCGATCCGCCACATGACGGCGCTACCCGATGGACGTATCGCGGTCGGCTGCCAGGATCAGGGGCAGGACGGCGTTGCCCTGCCGCTGGTCTATATTCATGACCGCCTGGCCGGCGGCGGGTTCCAGCCGGTCGAAATTCCGGACGACATGCTGGAGCGGTTCAACGGATACTGCGGATCAGTCGCCTGCGGCGGCAAGACGCTTGCGGTGTCCTCACCTCGCGGCGGGATTGTCGGATTCTGGCGCTTGCCCGAAGGCATTTGGCAGGGGCACCTTGATCTCGCCGACGGCTGCGGCCTCGCACCCGGCGCAAACGGCCGTATCACCGCATCGAGCGGCAATGGTGTCATTGGTCATTGGGATGAGCCCGCGACCCCAGCCGGAACGGCAAAGCATCCGTTCCGGCGCTGGGACAATCACATAACGGCCATAAAGGCCTGAGACGTTACGAGTCGTCTTTCTCGAACATATGCTCCTGCAGGTAATTTTGCAGGCCGGCATGCTTTATCACGTTCTGCTGGGTCTCGATCCAGTCGATGTGCTCTTCGGTGTCATCGAGGATTTTCTCCAGGATTTCCCGCGAGACATAATCCTTCGAAGTTTCGCACACTGCGATCGCCGCTTTCAGCATCTTCTGGTTCGTCTGCTCCAGGACCAGGTCGCTGGCGAGACATTCCGGCACGTTTTCGCCGATCTTAAGCTTACCAAGGTCCTGCAGGTTGGGCAGACCGTCCAGCGTCAGAATCCTCTCGACGAGGTAGTCCGCGTGTTTCATTTCGCCGATCGATTCGTGGTAAACCTTCTCGGCAAGCCCGAGGAACCCCCAGTCCTTCATCATCCGCGCATGTAGAAAATACTGGTTAATGGCCGTCAGCTCGTTCTTGAGGATGCCGTTCAGTTGCTTGATGACTTTGGGATCGCCTTTCATGGTCGCCTCCATATTGTTTAGCGGGCCTGAGAAGACTGTTTAGCGCACATTAGAGGGATTGTCATTTCTTCTATATGCCTTTGATAATTAATCTCATTTTCGACTTTAACGATGCCCTCGAAACGCCCGGTTGAAATTGCGCTATTGACAATCATTCGCAACACAAATGATAATCATTCGCATAAAGGGAACGCTTAAAAAAAACCAAGTTTGCGAGACACCATGTACATCTGTAACTGCAACGGTATTACCGACACTGAAGTGAAGACGGCACTGAAATCCGGCGTCGAACGCTGGGACGATGTGCACGCCTTTTACGGCTGCGAGCCCTGCTGCGGACAGTGCCAGTGCGAAATCGCCGAGGCGATGGTCGAACACGAACGCGGCGCCGGCGATACCCTGTCGATTGCAGCGATGGCGGTGGCAGGCTGACATGATGATCTGGCGCTCATTGAAGGCGACCACGATCCTGGCGGCATTACGTCAGCCGAACAAATCGGCTCAAGCTCAACCGCAGACGCTCAAGCCCACGCCGGTTTCAAACGCCAAACCCGCAACCTGATTCCCGAAAATCTGTTCTTTATTCAGCGTGGCTGTACATCGGCCTGCCCGGCACCGGCATTTTCGCGCGCGCGATTACGCCCGCATCCGACACCGTGATAAACAGTTCCGAATTGTTCTCTCCGCCGAACGCGAGGTTCGTCGTGGTCCGGCCGATATGGCGGCAATCAATGGTGAGAACCTCCTCGCCGTGTTCGTCGAAGGCGTACACCCGGCCCCGGCTGGCGTGGCAGACGTACAGGGTTCCCTTTTCGTCCAGCGCCATGCCGTCCGGCCCGATGACACCCGCCGGCAAGCGCGCGAACAGGCCGACCTTGTTCGGCCCCTCCGGATAAAGCGGCACCCGCCAAACGGCAGCAGCGCGCGTCATTGCGACGTAGAGCACCTTGTCTTCGAGACTGGTAACGAGACCGTTGGGACTGGGCCCGTTGGAGATCAGACGCTCCAGCACCTCGTTGCCGTCCGCCCGCACGCGATATACCCGGCCCGTCGGATCATGCAAACCGGTCGTTCCCTGATCGGTGAAGTACAGCGTGCCGTCGGCGCCAAAGAACAGGTCGTTGCAGCCCTTGAAGCCCTCGCTGCGTACGGAACCAAAACGGTCACGCGTCTCGCCGGTTTCGGGATCAAGAATGACAATGCCCCGTTTGTAGTCCGCAATCTGCATCGAGCCGTCCGGCAAGACCCGGAGTCCGTTCGGCCATCCACCGTAATCGGCGGCAACGGACCAGTCACCGGACGGCGTAATCCGGAATATCCGCCCCCATGGAATATCGACGCAGAAGAGATTGCCGTTCCGGTCGAACGACGGCCCCTCGAGAAACGAGGGCACGTCGCCGCCCGGCTTGTTGGCATCGACCCAGTCCGAGGGCTGACCGCTGATGCGCAGCTCATCGGGCAGTTTCGTGAAAACCTCGGCGCGGATTTCGGTAATGCTCATCGATGCTTCCCCTGTAGATCTTTGTTGCGCATTAGCAAAACCGCATGCCGGGAGGAGCGCAAGTCTCGAAATGGCCGGCAATACACCCTATCTTCCAAAAGAAAGTACGCGGAGGCCGATAATGTCACGCACTCCAATAAACCGCCGCCATTTCATTGGCGCTGCCGCAGCGGGCACCGCCCTTGCGTTCGGCACCTGGCCTAAGTTGGCCGCCGGGTCCGATGTCCTCATGAAATCCATCCCAAGCTCGGGGGAGCGTATCCCGGCCATCGGCATGGGCACATGGATTACCTTTAACGTCGGCGATGACATGAAGCTTCGCGATGCACGGACCGAGGTACTCTCGACATTCTTCAAGTTGGGCGGTGGCATGATCGACTCGTCGCCGATGTACGGCTCCGCCGAAGACGTGGTCGGATATGCCCTTCGCAAGCTCGGCCGGACGGACGGCCTGTTCTCGGCAACCAAAGTGTGGACTCCGTCGGCCGATCACGGACGCAGCCAGGTGACCGACTCGTTCCGGCTTTGGGGGATTGAGACATTCGATTTATTTCAGGTCCATAACCTGCTCAACTGGGAAGATCACCTGGAACCGCTGCGCGCGGCGAAAGCCGCCGGCCGCATCCGCTATATCGGCATCACGACGTCGCACGGCATGCGTCACGGCGGCATGGAGAAAATCATGCAGGCCGAGGACATCGACTTTATACAACTGACATACAATGCCGTTGACCGGGAAGCGGAGGCACGTCTATTGCCGCTGGCCGCCGAGCGCGGCATCGCCGTCATCTGCAACCGGCCTTACCGGCGCGGCAGCCTGATCGATCATGTACAATCTCACCCGCTGCCGCCATGGGCGAAAGACGCAGGTGCTGCCAACTGGCCCGAGTTCCTGCTGAAGTTCATTGTCTCGCACCCCGCTGTCACCTGTGCTATCCCGGCTACGAGCCGGGTAGAACATATGACGGAAAACATGAACGCGATGCGCGGCAAAATGCCTGACCAAACAATACGCCAACGCATGGCAGAATACGTAGGTGATCTGTGACGCACCACATGCTTCGAGACGCTTCCGTCCTCAGCATGACGCGCGTACGTCATCCTCATCCTGAGGAGGCGCCATACGAATTTCGTAGCGCCGTCTCGAAGGATGGAGGCGTCAAATGGATCGCCTGATCCCGTTCTCGCCCGAGGTCTACGTCAGCATGTTTGCCCGCTACAACGCGGCGACATGGCCGGCGACTGTCACCGCCGTGTTTCTCGGCGCACTTATTCTGGTCTGTGTCCGGCGCGGCGGCGCCGATGCCGGGCGCACGCTGGCACTGATTGTCGCCGCATTCTGGGTGTGGACCGGCTGGACGTTTCACATCGGTCAGTATTCCAACCTCAACTGGGCCGCAGACCCATTCGGCTGGCTGTTCATCATGCAAGGTGGCCTGACCGCATTCTGGGGGACAACACTGGGCCGCTTCGACGTCGCGGCGGGACGCACCCGCTCGGTCGAGATCGGCATCGCGCTGTTGATGATCGCTCTCGTCCTGCACCCGGCGCTGACATATTTCATGCAGATGCCGCTCGACACGGCGCACGGCTTCGGCACGACACCGGCGACGACAGCCATGATCGCGGTGGCGGCGCTCTATCTGGTTTACGGCCGGACATCACTCTGGTTGCTGATCTGGCCCGTGCTCTGGTCCGGCTGGGATCTTGCCTCGGCATGGACCATGGGGCTTTGGCGGGATGTGCCCCTGCCCGCGCTGACGTTAGCTGCCGCGACCTACTTGACCGCAAGCCGAATGCGGCGTTGACGCGCACCCGGGACATCATACCGAAGGTGTCCGCAAACATTGCCAGACGGCGCCTAAAGCGATATCACAACGCGCAAATTCAGACCCTATTCCAAAGGACAGCGCGACGATGGCCAGTTACCAGTATTCCTATGTCATGCAGGGCGTTTCGAAGACGTTCCCGGGCGGCAAGGAAATCCTCAAGAACATCACTCTTTCGTTCCTGCCGGACGCCAAGATCGGCGTGCTGGGTCCGAACGGCGCCGGTAAATCGACGCTGATGAAAATCATGGCCGGAATCGACACCGACATCTCCGGCGAAGCCTGGGCCGCCAAAGGCGTGCGCGTCGGCTACCTGGAACAGGAACCGCAGCTCGACCCGAAGAAGACAGTCGGCGAGAACGTCACCGACGGCCTCGGCGGCGTGAAGGACCTGATCGACCGCTTCAACGAAATTTCCGCCAAGTTTGCCGAACCGATGGACGACGACGAAATGAACGCCGTCATCGCCGAACAGGCCGAACTGCAGGAACAGATCGACGCCGTCGACGGCTGGGATCTGGACCGCACCATCGAGATCGCCATGGACGCGTTGCGATGCCCGCCCGCCGACAGCCCGGTCGACAAACTGTCAGGCGGCGAGCGCCGCCGCGTCGCGCTCTGCCGGCTGCTGCTGCAGAAACCGGAAATGCTTCTGCTGGACGAACCGACCAACCACCTGGATGCGGAATCGGTGGCGTGGCTGCAACGTTTCCTCAAGGACTACGACGGCACCGTGGTGATGGTGACCCACGACCGGTACTTCCTCGACAACGTCACCGGATGGATTCTGGAAATCGACCGCGGCCGCGGCATTCCGTACGAAGGCAATTATTCATCGTGGCTCGAACAGAAGCAGAAACGCCTTGCCCAGGAAGAGCGCGAGGAAAGCGCACGCCAGCGCACGCTGTCCGAAGAACTGGAGTGGATCCGGCAGTCGCCGCGCGCCCGCCAAGCGAAATCCAAGGCGCGTATCACGGCCTACGAGGAACTGCTCGCCAAATCGCAGGACATCGCGCCGGGTTCCGCGCAGATCGTCATCCCCGCAGCACCGCGCCTCGGCGATCTGGTGATCGAAGCGAAAGACCTGCGCAAGGGTTTCGGCAATCACCTGCTGATCGACGATCTGTCGTTCAAGGTGCCGCCGGGCGCCATCGTCGGCATCATCGGCCCGAACGGTGCCGGCAAGACGACGCTGTTCAAGATGATCACGGAACAGGAAAAACCCGACGGCGGCGACATCCGCATCGGCGATACGGTCAAGCTCGGCTACGTCGACCAGTCACGCGATGCGCTCAACGACAACAAGACCGTGTGGGAGGAAATCTCCGGCGGGCTCGACGAGATCGATCTCGGCAAGCGCAAGATGCAGTCCCGCGCCTACGTCGCGCAGTTCAACTTCAAGGGCGGCGATCAGCAGAAAAAGGTCGGCCAGCTGTCTGGCGGTGAACGCAACCGCGTGCACCTCGCCAACATGCTGAAGTCCGGCGCCAACGTACTGATGCTCGATGAACCGACCAACGATCTCGACGTCGATACGCTGCGTGCGCTCGAAGAAGCCATTGCGGATTTCGCCGGCTGCGTGCTGATCACGTCGCACGACCGCTGGTTCCTTGACCGACTGGCCACGCACATCCTGGCCTTCGAAGGCGACAGCCACGTCGAATGGTTCGAAGGCAACTACGAGGATTACGAGGCCGATAAGAAACGCCGCCTCGGCGACGATGCGCTGGAACCGCACCGGATCAAGTACAAGCCGCTCACGCGTTGACCGAACGCGCGGCGGCAGTCAGTTGACTGGCTTGATCGTGGATTGTGCCTGAATATCGAGGATGCCCAGCGCATCGAAGCCACCCAGAATCGCGTCGATGGCTATGGTTGCCAGAATAATTCCCATGACACGGCTGACGATGCTGGCGCCCGTATTTCCAATCAACCGGTGCACATAGGATGCGGCGAGAAGCAGGACCAGCGTCAGCACCAGAACGACGACCAGTATAGCAGCCGTTACGAGCTGTTCCGAAACCGGCTGAAGGTGATTATCGGTCAGCACCACAATTGCCAGCATCGCGCCCGGCGAAGCAATCGATGGAATCGCCAGCGGAAAGACAGCGCCCGCGAGATGATCACGGCCGGCTTCCTCAATCTCGCTTTCCGCCTTGGAATGGCCGAAGATCATGGTCAGCGCGAAAAGGAAAAGAATTATGCCGCCGGCGATCTGGAACGATCCGAGGCGAAGACCGAGCGTCTCAAGCAGCAATTGCCCGCCGGCAAGAAACGCGAGCAACACGAGACCTGCGATGAACACGGCCCGAACGGCGAACCGCCGGTGCAGCTTCTTCGGCACGGTCGCGACGGCGAACAGGAAGACAGGAATAGACCCGACCGGGTCGATGACGACCAGCAAGGTAATGAACTCGCGAAGAATGTTTCCCCACTCCAACAGGTTAATCCTTTGTCACTCTCGCGCCCAACCGGGCTTGGGTACCGCTTATCTTAAGATGGCGACGGGAATGCCGACGGCAAGGGGTGCTGGCCATAAACCGAAATATTGCCAGGACAGAAATGTGCGCACCGCTGTTGCTGATACCGGCGCGATAACGCTGGCCGCTCAGCACTCGACGGGCACCCAGGGTGATTTGGCCATCGCAAGGTCCTTGCCTCGAAACTGAAACGACTCGCTTCGGATCAGACCTGTGTTCGCGCATTCCTGCCGTCTATGCCGTTACGCGCCCGGCGTTCTCAAGCAACCGCGCAACCATCATCTTGGTGACATACAGGCCGAACTCCGGGTTCTCGGCGTAGAGTTGCAACGTTTTTTCCTCCGAGATTCTCATAAGCCTGCAGTCGGTCTCGCAGATAATCGTCTGCGTGCGGCTCTTGTCCGGAGCGAACATGGCGATTTCGCCGATGAGGTTGCCGGCATCAATGTCGAGATCCAGTTCCTTCACCTTTACCCGCCCCTCCACCAGATAGTAGATATCCGCAGCGAGATCACCGCGTTTGAACAGGTACTCGCCTGCCGATTTGTTGACCTCCGACATGAACGCCACAAGCGACCTCGCATCAAATTCCGCGTGTGCCATTTCATGCAATTTCTTCTTCAGCTTCAGTGCCTGCGTGAGCCGCAACAGATTCAACGGCAGCAAAGCACCATGCAGCAGAAGGATATTGCCAAGTTCTGCATTCATCCCGTATCCGAAAAAGAGGACGTTTCCGACGATTGCGACAAGGCGAAGCGGAATCAGCGTCTTCATCCAGAAAGTCACGAAAACCGCGCCGGACGCGACGTATCCCAGGATTTCGATCCAGTCCATTTATCAACGCCTTTTTATCTCTGAATCGTGAAAGACGGTGGAGTTCAAGAGCAGACCCTTATTGTTACCCGGATGGCCCCTTGTGACACAACAGGGGTGTTGCAGATGTCCGTCATGCGCGGGGGACTAAACGCTCACGCCGATGCACCACATGTGCTACGCTCCGCGCGACCGATCAGTCAGCACAGGGGACGGCACCATGAGCGACGCAGTCATTTCCAGCCTTGTGGCGGACCTCAAGGCCGCGACCGTGGGCATCGACGACCCCGCCGAGGCGATCCGGCGTGCAACCCCCATCATCGCGAAGATGGCGAGCGATCTTTCCTGGGTGAAGCCGGAGTACTACCTCTGCGACGAGGATCAGGGGTTCGGGATCACGATCCTGAACGAGGAACCGGACCATTCATTGCTGGTCGAGGCGATCTGCTGGCTGCCCGGCCGCGGCGTCGCGCCGCATGACCACCAGACGTGGGGCATTGTCGTCGGCATCGACGGGGTCGAGGTCAATGTCGACTGGAACCGGAGGGACGACGGATCCCAGCCGGGCTTCGCCGATCTGGAATTGGCTAAGGAAACAGATGTCACGCGCGGCGTCGTCTGCAAGTTCATGCCGGACGACATCCACGGCGTCCGCAACGACGGCGACGTGCCTTCGTTATCGCTGCATGTCTATGGTGTGACGCCGGCGACGCTCGACCGTTCCGAGTTCGATCCCATCAACAAGACGCAAAAACCCTGTCCGCAGCGCAAGCGCGTCATGGCGGACGCCTGAGCCGTGCGAAAAGCAAGATGCAGTTGCGGCGCCCTGACGGTCGAAACACCTGACAATCCCGAACTGGTCATCCAGTGTCACTGTACGGATTGCCAGCGCCGCACCGGCGCACCGTTCGGTGTCGGTGCCTATTTCAACTGGAACGATGTCCGCACCTCCGGCACGTCAAAGACATATGCACGGACAGGTGACGCGGGACGAAAGCTGGAGAATCATTTCTGCCCTGCGTGCGGCACGACGGTCTTCTGGTTCGTCGAATTCAACCCGGATTTCGTCGGCGTCGCCGCGGGATGCTTCAATGATCCGTCGTTTCCGGCACCTGACAGGTCGGTGTTCGAACGCTCGAAAGTGAAATGGGTCATGGTTCCGGAAGGCACGACCTGTTTCGACGCGACGTCGGTCTGATCCTTTCGTATCGGGGCGCGTCGTTCATCGCTGACGGCAAGCTGGAACCGTGCGCCCATGTCATGCCGTGACGACATGCACCGCCTCGTTGCATAATGGAGCGTCGACGATTTTTTCGGAGAAGCTAACAGCTCCATGAGCAACCAGACCGGCACGGCAAGACGGCGTTCTCTGCTGCCATTCGCCTCGTCACTGCAGGCACTGGTCCGCGGCCGACTTTGGCTGCAGGTTCTGGTCGGCATGACGCTCGGTGTAATTACCGGGCTGTTTATTGGCCCGACCACAGGCCTGCTGCCGAGCGATACGGCATCCGTTATCGGTAACTGGCTGGCGCTGCCCGGACAGTTGTTCCTTGCGCTGATCCAGATGATCGTCATTCCGCTCGTCTTTTCGTCGATTATAAGGGGACTCTGCGCTTCCGACGATGTCGACCAGCTACGCAAGGTCGGCGGTCGAGCAATTCTGTTCTTCGTCGTTACGACGGCGATTGCCGTTACGCTTGGCATTTGTCTTGCCCTGGCTATCAGGCCTGGAGATTTCGTCGATGCCAGTCATCTTTCTGTCGGCAGGGAGGCAGCCTGGCAGGCTGCTGATAGCGGAGCCTCCAGTGCGATGCGTCCACACCTGGCAGACCTGCCGGCGCATATGCTGACGTTGCTGCCGACGAACCCTCTTTCGTCGATGGTCGAGAGCAACATGCTCCAGGTCGTGATCTTCGCGAGCATCTTCGGTGTCGCACTCGTGGTCATGCCGCGCGACAAGGCGCGCCCGGTTCTCGACCTTTTAGCCAGCCTTCAGGAAGTTTGCCTGACCGTGGTCAAATGGGCGATGTGGCTGGCACCGTGGGCCGTATTCGGCCTGATGGCGCGTCTCACCGCTGAAACGGGGCCGCAGGCATTGGTGGGTGTCCTCGTCTACGTCGCGACGGTGTTGCTTGGTCTCGTAGTGATGTTGGCGGTGTTACTGGCGATAGCATGGGCGTACGGACGCATCGGCCCCAAGGCATTTCTCTCCGCTGCCAAGGACGTGATGTTGCTCGCGTTCTCAACATCGAGCTCGGCCGCCGTCATGCCGTTATCAATCAAGACCGCAGAACACGCGTTGAACGTGCGCCCCAACATCAGCCAGTTCGTGATCCCACTCGGTGCGACGATCAACATGAACGGCACGGCGCTTTACCAGGGCGTTGCCGCGATTTTCATCGCACAAGTGTTCGGCGTCGATATCGGGGCGGGCGGCCTGACGCTGATTGTCCTGACGTCCGTTGGCGCGTCCATCGGCTCACCCGCGACACCCGGTGTCGGCATCGTTATTCTTTCCACCATCCTGATTTCCGTCGGCGTCCCTGCATCGGGTGTTGCTCTCATCATGGGCGTGGACCGGCTTCTCGATATGAGCCGCACAGTCATCAACGTTTGTGGCGATCTCGTCGCCTGCACGGTGCTGGATCGTTGGGACCGCAGTGGCAAAGAACAGGAGACGGATGCATGCGTACCGTAAACCTACCCGGTGGCGATGCTGTTCCCGTGCTCGGACTTGGAACGTGGTACATGGGCGAATCCCGTACCGAGTTCGACCGCGAAGTCGCCGCGGTGCGCCACGCGATCGGGCACGGCATCCGATTGATCGACACTGCCGAGATGTACGGCAGTGGAGGCGCAGAAGAAGTCATC
Organism: Rhodospirillales bacterium; assembly: GCA_965262415.1. Lineage (GTDB taxonomy): Bacteria > Pseudomonadota > Alphaproteobacteria > Rhodospirillales > Casp-alpha2 > UBA4479. Next base: position 2,506,249 of record OZ253533.1, read on the forward strand.
GGCGCGGCGATAAAAGACACCGACGCGGCACGTAATGAGCTCTTCATCGTTTCCAAGGTATTGCCGAGTAACGCCTATTACGACGACGTCATCGAAGCCTGCGAGCGCAGCCTGGAACGCATGGGCACGGATTACATCGATCTTTACCTGCTGCATTGGCGCGGCCCGGCGCCGTTTCAGGAGACCCTCGACGCACTGGACGCCTTGAAGGCGGCAGGCAAGATTCGCCACCACGGCGTTTCGAATTTCGACAAGCGCGACATGGAAGAGTGGTTCTACTGCCGGGGCGGCAACGCGATGGCGATGAACCAGATCCTTTATAACCTGAGCCGCCGCGGCCCGGCCTGGGACATCTTGCCCTTCTGCAAACAGCATGGAGTCCCTGTGATGGCATATTCGCCATTGGAACAGGGTCGGCTGGCAGGCGTGCCGGTACTCACGAAGATCGCCGGCCGCCATGGCGTCCAGCCGTTACAGATCGCCCTCGCATGGGTATTGGCACATGAAAACGTAATCGCCATCCCGAAAGCCGTTAATCCCGATCACATCGATCAGAACATCGCGGCGCTGGAGATTACACTGAGCGGCGAAGACATGGCGGCGCTGGATGCCGCGTTCCCGCCTCCGTCGGGTCCGTCACACTTGCAGATGCTCTAGCGCCCGCGGCGAGATCATATTTCGTCCTCGACGACACCGACCCTCATCTCCGGTTTCCTGCCATCCCAGAAATTGTCGTAGAACGAGCTCCATACAGCCGTCTTATTGTCGAGGTCCTGGTAGCTGAGAATCCCGTCTACATTTTCGCCATCAGACGAAAGCGGGAATCGGTAGGTGGCCTGCTCCCGTGGCAGGCCCGAGTGATGTTCGTTCACATAAATGAATGCTGTCGGGACACGCCGCCGGATCAGTTCCGGAAATTCGACTTCGCCGCGCTCAACGACGCCCGGCAACGGACATTCGCTCAGCAGCTTGCCCGACATTTCGAGCCCTTTAACGTCGGTATGTTGGGTGCCCCAGAAACGATAGAAGTAATCCTCCCCACCGTTAAGAACGTCGACAACGGAGATACACGGAATGCGCCCGAATCCCAGTTCATCTAGATAAAAGTCCTGTCCCAGCTTGGGGGCAAATTTGCCACGCCTAGCATCGTCCCAAATGCCGAGCAGTTCCTTCGCGGGTCCATCCGCAATGGCACGCGAGTCCTCGATCTTCAAGACCGGGGACTGGAAAAAACGTCGATTCATGGATGTACCGGCTCGTTGGCGCAGGCATATCGAACATCGCCGAAAGTCTGCCTGGAAAAAATTACTTCGTCGATCACCCACGGCACGTTGGCGGTTCTGCCGTGAGCGCGTTGTGAAGATAAATCCAGGGCTGACCGCAGAAAATACGTAGATTCCGGCCTAGGGTTTTCCACAGTCGCAGATGCAGAGGGCGGCTTGTCCCCTTGAGGCGGCGTTAACCTTCGGTGCAATCGAGGCGGGCGTGAGCGATAGGGGTCTTGGTCGCGTGACCTAGTACAAGCACGATCCGCAGCGCACCACTTGCGGCATTGGCGCCCTTCAGCGGCACCCGATACGTTGCCTTCTGATTGCTGGCAAAGCGCATCTTGCGGCGTGACACGATGCGACGTTCTTCTTCCGAAAGCACGATGATCTCACCCGACTGTGCCCAAGGCTGAAGTCCGTTGCGGATCTTGAAGACGGCCCGGCCACCCTCACACGCCGTGTTTATCGACATCGACGGCAGCGTGTTCGTGTTCAGACCCATCTGCGCGATCGCGCCGGTGGGGGCTATGAGTGCCACACCAAACAGCAGCAAGGCCGGGATCAGGTGGAGTTGTACGCGTTTCGTGTCAGTCATGTCGTCCTCGTTCTCGAATTCACGATCACAACATCGCTGTATCAACTGAACTGACTTTGACGGCGGGCTAACAGCAATCTAACAATAGCTGACACCAGCGCCCGATCAGCCGGGAGAGCCAAACCGCAGCGCTCATATTATTGTTTTTTATCAACCAGGTAGGTGAGATGTCACAGCGCATACTGATCGTCGAGGACGAAACAATCATGTTGTCCTTGCTATCGACATTCCTTGAAAAAGCCGGCTATCGCGTCAGCGGTGCAACGAATGCGCAGGAAGCGCTGGCCTCGTTCGAAAACGAAGCCCCGGACCTTGTTGTTCTCGATCTGGTGCTGCCGGACGAAGACGGCATCGTCATCTTGCGCAAGTTACGCACGATTTCCGACCTGCCGATCGTGGTGCTGTCTGCACGTGCCGATAACGAGCAGCGCACGCTGGCGCTGGAACTTGGCGCCAACGACTTCGTCAACAAGGGGGTCGACCCTCAGGAATTGCTGTTCAGGCTCCGCAACATCCTGAGTGGAACGGGGGCTGCCGCCACAACGCCGTCGGAGGTCGAGTTTTCCGGATGGACGCTGAACCTGACCGGCCGTGAACTTCGCGGGCCGGATGGAGATGATGTCCACCTGACCCCGTCGGAGTTTCATCTTCTCGCCGCGCTCTGCAAAAACCGGGGCAGCGTCGTCAAACGCGAAGCACTTGTTGATGCCGTATCAGGCGTTGAGAACGGCCCGTCGGAGCGCAGCCTCGACACCTACATGAACAGGCTACGCAAGAAGATCGAACGCGACCCGAAGAATCCAGAAATCATTGTCACCCTGAAAGGTGTCGGGTACCGCCTGAAACGCGGCAACGACTAGACGCCGTCCGGACGTCGCAAGCTGAACGTGCGGCATCATTTACTGTTCCCACGCCCTCATTCACCGCATCTGAACCAATAGGTTCACCGGTCGAACCATTAGTATATATCCGTATTTGAAAGTCGGTTGAATCGACGTACATTAATCGCCAACCAACTGGGAAAATGAGCAAAGACCGGTTCAATCACACCGGCAGGGGATTATTTTTGGGTGGAGTCATCACGTGGACAAGTTGAAGAAAATACCACTATCGAAACAGATCAACGGAACGTCGTTTCTCTCGGTGGCGGGGTTTGTTGTCGTCGCCATCGTGTTCCTGGGAGGCACGTTCTATCAGGGCTCGGTTCTGGACGAAGCCCGACGCATGGCGCAGGCCTTCCAGACGGTTCAGGAAGTCGAGAAGGACTTCCTTCAAGCGCGGCGCCGGGAGAAGGATTTCCTCCTCCGCCTGGATGAAAAGTACATCGCGGACCATGCCGGCATTGTCACCAATGCAGCCAGCAACCTCAGAAAAGTCATGGAACTCGTCCCCGAGGATCCGTTCGTTGAAGAAAATGTGAACGCGGTGCTGGAAGGGTTGCAGGCTTATGGCACGACGTTCAAGGGCGCAGCCGCAGGCCTGGTCGAGGTCGGCCTCGACGAGGAAAGCGGCCTTCGCGGCTCGCTGCGCGCAGCAGTACAGGATGCGGAATTCTTTCTCAACATGATCGGGTCCGATGACCTGACGATCAAGATGCTGATGATGCGCCGCCACGAGAAGGACTTTCTGCTCAGGCTCGATCCGAAGTACGTCAAATCCGTCGACGCGCGCGTGGCGGAGTATCTCAAGATTCTGGAAAAATCGTCGATGAGTCCGGATGTGCAGAAGGATCTCGCGAACAAGATCAACAAGTACGCCGGCGATTTCCACAAGCTGGCCGAGGTCAAGCTCGCGGTCGAGGCCGAGGTCGCGCAGTTGAGCACGATTTTCGCGCAGGCAGCGGAACCGATGCAGAAGGTCGCCGAATATTTTTCGGAAATTGTCGCGGCCAAGCAGCAGGAAGCGGATCGGACGGTACTCATCGTCCGGATCATGCTGATCACCGTGATTGTTGGCGTTGCGGTCGTCGTTGGGTTGCTTAGCCGTGTGATCGCGCAAGGTATCGTGACCCCGCTTTCCGCCGTCACGCACACAATGACCGATCTGGCCCGCGGCGAGAAAGGCCTGGAAATTCCCGCCACCGAATACGAGAACGAGATCGGCGAGATGGCCAAGGCACTTGGTACGTTCAAGGACGCGATGGAAGAAGCGGAGCGCCTTGCCGAGGTCGAGAAGAAAGCCGAGCTCGAACGCGCCGACGCCGAAAAGAAAGAGGCCCTGGAACGCGAACAGGCGAGTAAGGAACAGGCGGAACGCGCGGAACGTCTGCGCGAACTGACCACCGTGTTCGAAGAGCAGGTTCGCTCGATTATGGGCAACGTCAACACCGCAGTCGAAAAGATGGGCAGTATGTCAGGCGACATGACGACCGTCGCCGAACAGGTCCAGAGTCAGTCCGCCTCGGTTTCCTCCGCGGCGACCGAAGCCGCGACGAACGTGCAGACCGTGGCTGCTGCAACGGAAGAACTGAATGCCTCGATCGGCGAGATCGGCACGCAGATGACAAACTCCACGAAGATCGCACAGGAGGCCGTCGCGCAGGCCGAGCATACCGGCGAGGCCATGGCGTCACTCGAAACGACGGCAAACAAGGTCGGCGAGATCGTGTCTCTCATCACCGACATTGCCGAGCAAACCAACCTTTTGGCGCTGAACGCGACAATCGAGGCCGCGCGCGCCGGCGAAGCGGGCAAAGGCTTCGCCGTCGTTGCATCCGAGGTGGGCTCGCTTGCGAACCAGACGACCAAATCCGCCGAGGAAATCGCCAAGCAGATTCAATCGGTGCAAACCGCGACGGGTGAGGCCGTGGCGTCGATCACCAAAATTCAAGAGATCATCGGTCAGATCAGCGAAGTCTCCAATGCGGTCGCCGCCGCGGTCGAGGAACAATCGGCGGCCACGCAGGAGATCGCGAGAAACGTCGAGCAGGCTTCCGCAGGGACATCCAGCGTGACCCAGAGTATCGAGGAAGTCTCGTCCGCGGCGACGCAGATGACCAGCAGCGCTTCGGACGTCAATGATGTGGCGAATGATGTCGGACGCCAGTCCGCCGAGATGACGACGTGTGTCGACAACTTCCTGAAAGGAGTCCGCGCGGTTTAACGGTCCGCGGTCATCTAACGTCATCGAGCGGCCGCCCCTCCGGGCGGCCGTTCCGCTTTCGGCGTCAGAACTTGATGATCTGACGCACGGTTTCGCCTCGGTCGAGCTTGTCGAAGGCCTCGTTGATGTCTTCGAGATCGATATCGCCCTTGATCAGCTGATCGACCGGCAGTTTGCCGTCCTGGAACATGCGGATGAAATTCGGAATGTCGCGTTTCGGCACGCAGCTGCCGAGGAAGCTGCCCTTGATCGTGCGCTCCTCGGAAACAAGCTGTACATGACTGACGGCGAAATTCTTTGACGGGTGAGAAAGCCCGCTCGACGTCGTCGTTCCGCCGCGCCCGGTTACGGCATAAGCCAGTTCCATTGCTTCCACCTCACCGACGGCTTCGAACACGTACTCAAGCCCGCCGCCGGTGGCGTCTTTGATTTTCTCGACGATATCCGGGTCGTTCGGATCGAACACCAGATCAGCGCCGAGTTGCTTGGCACCGTCACGCTTATATTTCACCGGATCGATGCCGACGATCTGCCGCGCGCCGGACGCCTTGGCGCCGAGCATCGCCGAAAGACCGACACCGCCCAGCCCGACCACACCGACGGATGCACCCATCGGCACCTTGGCCGTGTTGACGACGGCCCCGACACCGGTGATGACGGCACACGAGAAGACCGCAGCCACATCCAGCGGGATCTCCTTCGGCAATTTGACCACCGACCGGTGATCGGCGGTGACGTATTCCGCGAAGCAGCTGACCCCGGCGTAGTGATTGATCTCGCCCCCGTTCAAGGAAATACGTTTGTTGCCCGACAGCAACCGGCCGGCGGCATTGGCCGCGTTGCCTTGCTCGCAGTTGGACGGCTTGCCCTGGCGGCACTGAATGCATTCGCCGCAATTCGGCATGAAGATGAAAGCAACGTGATCACCGACCTCGACATCTTTGACCAGTTTGCCGACTTCCTGCACGACACCGGCGCCCTCGTGCCCAAGGACCACGGGCACAGGCCGTGCCCGGTTGCCATTGACCACGGAAAGATCCGAATGACAGACACCTGCAGCAGCGATCTTGACCAGAATCTCGGTATCGCCCGGCCCTTCCAGATCGACCTCCTCGACCTTCACGGCCCCGCTCTCGGCGTACGGCGACGGCAGCCCCTGTTCGTAAACGACTGCGGCTTTCATTTTCATGACGATTCTCCCCGTGAACTCCTGGCGCATTATGGGCAGGCGCTCATTGGACCGCAACCCGTACTAACAATGAGATTATTTGTCTCAATAAAGAGATTTTGTGGGGTTTATATGGTATTCCCATCCAGCGCCGGACGCATGACGCCAGCATAACCGGGAGACTTACGAGGCACCGCCCCGATTCCGTACGTCGAACAGGTCCTCCCACAGGAACTTTCGCTGCGAGGCAAAGTCGAAATGAGTAACGATGTTGGTGACGGTCTCGCCGTCCGACGACAACGGGAGGCGGATCGACGGCACGACCATGCGGCGTGCGTTCTCCCGGGTCGATGACGCGTCCCAGAGGAACGGCATCGGCTGACGCGTTTCAAAGACGGTCTTGTAGTCGGACAACACCTGTTCACGGCGGCGCTCATCCAGGTAACCCATCGGCGTCGTTCGCAACGATTGTCCGGTTCTGTCGAAATAAAGCACGTCCGACAGTCCGGTCCCCCAGAAACGGAATACCACGTCGAATGGGTCGGCTGTGATATCGACGACATGCGTATAGCGCACCTGATTCGCGGGCAACTGGATCAAATCGAACGTGTTCCAGTCCGGCGCAATACGGGCACCGCGGATGGAATCCCAATACTCGTAGATTTCACCGCAGCTGCTCTGCATGACGTCGTCGAGCGGCACACTCACTGACGCAACGACAACACTACCGAGCGAGCCTTTCCCGGATTGATCGTCCATTAACGCTTCTCCCCGCGCAACAAATCGGACGGACCGAATCGGCGCACCCCAAAAAATAGCATATTCCTATGTGAACCCGAATCTCGAAATGAGGAATTCGGGCCGACCCGCGCCTGTCGGGCAAATGCGGTACGCGCTTCTCCCCCCGGTGGAGTCAGGCGCGACCACCCACATCTTTCGCCGCAACCGCGACAACTTGCCCGACGCGTCGATTTGCGCATGATGTCACATCTCGCTGGGGATAACAGACAGGCAACTTTACACATGACTTATCGCGTCGGAATCATCGGTCTCGGGATCATGGGCCAGCGCATGCTCGGCAACATGGAACTGCACGACGCCTTCGAGGTCGTCACCGTGTTCGATCCCGCCAGGAGTATCGACGGCCAGCCCTATGCCGAGAGCGCCGACGCGTTGATCGGCAACCCGGATGTCGATCTGGTCTACATTGCCTGCCCGCCGGATTTCCATGCCGAATACGCCATCGCAACGGCCAACGCAGGAAAGCCGGTATTCTGTGAAAAGCCCCTCGGTGTCGACCTCGAGCAATCCCGTGCGCTGGTCGATACCATTGAGACCGCCGGCATCCCGAATGCCGTCAACTTCTCGTTCGCATCGAGCCCGAGCCGCCTGTTCCTGAAACGAATGTTCGCTGAAGGCGCGTTCGGTGCGGTCGAGGCGATCGATATTCGCCTCCACTTCGCGACCTGGCCGCGCGGCTGGCAGGAAGCGGCGTCGTGGCTTGCCCAGCGCAAGCAAGGCGGCTACGTCCGTGAGGTCCTGTCACACTTCATTTACCTGACGGAAAGCGTGTTCGGCCCGGTCACGCTGGAGAAGTCCATCGTGCGCTACCCCGACGGCCCCGAAGGCAAAGCCGCCGAAAGCCTCGTCCTTGCCGATCTCAGTGTCGGGACGGTACCGCTGTCCGTTGCCGGCGGCGTCGGCGGCACGGGACCAGACCGCATCGAGTTCACGGTCTGGGGCGCCGACAAATCGTGCCGCCTTGACGACTGGTATACGGTGTCCGTTTCGGATGGCGAAGCATGGCGCCCGGACATGACCGACATTCCCGATCCGCGCCAGGCCGGTCGCATCCGCCAACTGGACAGCCTTGCCGCATTCATGGCAGGCGAGACTCACGACCTGCCCGACTTCCGTGCCGCACTCTCGGTGCAGGAAATCATCGAGGGGATCCTCTCGCACGGGCTGCAGTAGTCAGTGCATTTCCCATCGGCTTTTCCGGGTGCGCCGTATATGGTGCGCCGATGACTGCCATCGCTGATATCGACGCTCAGGCGCACCGCCGAGGGTTTGCCCTGACGCTCTTCGGCGTTCTGGTGCTGACGCCAGACGCGCTGATGATCCGATTGATCGATATCGACCCATGGTCGATGAACTTCTGGCGCGGCGCAATGATGGGGGTCAGCCTGCTGGTCGTCTACGCCGGTGTTCGCCGTGGCGCGCTGTTCTCAGATATCCGGAATCTCGGGATCGCCGGACTCGCGGTGGCCGTGATCTATGCGATCAATGCGATCAGTTTCGTTTCCGCCGTTGAACATACCCGGATCGCCAATGTCCTGATCATCATTGCCGCGACACCACTTCTGGCAGCGCTGTTGTCCGTGGTCATCCTCAAGGAACGCATCGCCGGGCCGACGTGGGCCGCTATTGCCGCCGGTATGACCGGTGTTTTCATTGTCGTCGGCGACGGGTTCCTGAACGGCACGTCGTTAGGCGATGTTTTCGCGTTCATCACTGCGCTGGCCCTGGCCGTAACCTTCATCATTATTCGCAGGAACAGGCACATCAATATGATACCTGCCGCCGGCCTCGGTGCACTGCTGGCCGCCGTTCTGGTATCGCCGCTCGCCGCCCCCATGTCGGTGGCACCCGACAAGTGGTGGCTGCTTTTGCTGCTTGGCTTCGTTGTGATGCCGCTGTCGTTCGGGTTGATCACATTGGGGCCACGCACGCTGCCGGCCCCCGAAGTGGCGCTGCTTATGCTGCTGGAAACCGTGCTTGGGCCGCTTTGGGTCTGGCTCGTGATCGACGAAGCCCCGAGCGAGACCACGTTCATCGGCGGCGTTGTTGTCATCGCGGCGGTGGCGCTGCAATCGGCGTGGCGGCTCAAGCGAATGGCAAAACCGACGTGAAAACCTATGACGTGATCGTTCTGGGCGCCGGTGCCGCCGGGCTCATGTGCGCCATGACCGCAGGGGCACGCGGGCGGTCGGTGCTGCTGCTTGATCATGCCGAGGCACCGGGCAAGAAGATCCTGATCTCCGGCGGTGGGCGCTGCAACTTCACCAACCTGCATTGCGGACCGGAGAGTTTTCTGTCTGCCAATCCGCATTTCTGCAAGTCGGCACTGGCGCGATATACCCAGCACGACTTCATAGAACTGGTCGGCAAGCACAGGATCCCCTGGCACGAGAAGACGCTGGGGCAACTGTTCTGCGATACATCTGCAAAGGATATCGTCGCCATGTTGCTCGCCGAATGCGATGCGGCAGGCGTCAGCGTCCGACTCTCCCACAATGTGACGGAGATTTCGAAAAGCGATCGTTTCTGCATCCGGACAGACAAGGGCGCGTTCGAGACCGGGAGCCTCGTCCTCGCGACGGGCGGACTATCCATTCCGAAGATGAGCGCCACCAGCTTTGCCCATGACTGGGCCCAACGCTTCGGCCTGACGCTCTCGAACGTGCGCCCGGGACTAGTGCCGTTCACGCTCTCGGGCGCAGAACGTGACATGGCGGCTGGCTTAAGTGGTGTCTCGACCGAGTGCATTGCAAAGACGGGAAAGACCTCGTTCCGCGAGGCGCTCCTGTTCACCCACAAGGGGTTCTCCGGCCCGGCGGTACTGCAAATTTCGTCCTACTGGAAACCGGGCACGCCGGTGACATTCGACCTGGCGCCGGACACCGATGTCGGCGACGTCCTGCTGCGGGCAAAGCATGATCACCCGGCGCAGGACATCAACAATGTCGCAAGCCGCATCCTCCCGGCGCGCATGGCGCAGATGATCGCGGCGCGGGCGGGTGTTACAGGCCGCATCGGCGAAATCGGCGACAAGGCCCTCAACGGCCTCGCCGCGGCCATTGCGCACTTCACCTTTACCCCCGCGGGCACCGAGGGCTACGCAAAGGCCGAAGTCACCGCCGGTGGCGTGGATACGGCGCACCTATCTTCCAAGACCATGGAAGTCAAATCGGTGCCTGGGCTCTATATCATCGGGGAAGCGGTCGACGTCACCGGCTGGCTCGGCGGGTATAACTTCCAGTGGGCGTGGTCGAGCGGTCACGCCGCGGGATTGGCAGCCTGAGCATTTTCAAGAAACCTTCACCCGGGCGACATCAGGATGAGACTTGATCGGCGGAGCTTGTTTGCTTCACGCTAATTCATGCGCCGTGGAGGACCCAGATGGCACTCAACAGAATTTTCGCTCTTTTCGTAGCCGCCGCAGCGTTTGCGGCAGGCACCGCCAGCGCCGGCGTGGTCGAGATCGGCCCGCGCCCCTACTTCCTGATCGAACAAATGAAGGACAGTCCGCTGAAATCCCGGTTGCAATCGTGTTCGGACCGGCCGATGCAACGCAAGCTGTTCTCGATCGGCCACCGCGGTGCACCGATGATGTTCCCCGAGCACACGGTTGAATCGAACGTGGCCGCCGCACGCATGGGCGCCGGCATTCTTGAGTGCGACGTCACATTCACCAAGGACAAGGAACTCGTCTGCCGCCATGCGCAGAACGACCTGCACACCACCACGAATATCCTGAAGACGCCGCTTGCCGGCAAGTGCACAAAGCCGTTCAGGGCCGCTACTGCAGATGCGACGGCGAGTGCCGAATGCCGCGCCAGCGACATCACTCTGGCCGAGTTCCGCACGCTCAAGGGCAAGATGGACGCGGCGAACAAGAAGGGCACCACCGTCAACGAGTACATGGATGGAACGGCGGGTTGGCGGACGGATCTTTATGCCGCATCGAGCGGCACGCTGATGACGCATGCTGAATCCATCAAACTGTTCCGTAGCCTGGGCGCCAAGTTCACGCCGGAGCTGAAGTCGCCGTCGGTCGAAATGCCTTACAACGGCTTCACGCAGGAAGACTACGCACAGAAAATGATCGACGAATACAAGGCCGCGGGCGTCCCGGCTTCAGATGTCTGGGCGCAGTCGTTCAATCTCGATGACGTGCTCTACTGGATCAAGAACGAACCCGAATTCGGCAAACAGGCCGTCTTCCTGGATGGCCGATACGGCGACAAGGGCTTCGATCCGATGCAGCCCGCGACCTTCAAGCCCGGCATGAAGGAACTGAAATCGATGGGCGTCAACTACATCGCGCCGCCGATGTGGATGCTGGTCACGGTGGAGAACGGCAAGATCGTGCCGTCGGCTTACACCCGCGAAGCCAAGGCAGCAGGTCTCAAGATCATCACCTGGACGCTGGAGCGGTCAGGCCCGCTGGGTGACGGCGGCGGCTGGTACTACCAGTCGGTCAAGGACGTGACGGACCACGACGGCGTCATGCTCGAGCTGCTGGACGTGTTGGCGATGCAGGTCGGGATCGAGGGGATATTCTCCGACTGGCCGGCGACGGTGACCTACTACGCCAACTGCATGGGTCTCGAGTAACATCCGGATCGCGGCGGGCTGCGCTTGCGGCCCGCCGCAGGCCCTATGTGGGCAACACTTCGAGGTCTTTCAGCGCACCGAAGTTTTCGGCGTGCTTTTTCATCAGATCCACATATACGCGCATCTTCAGGTCGCTGTGCAGGATGTGACCAATCAGCCAGTCGTGCAGCAGGTGCGCCATCTCGCCATGCACCCGGTCGAGGGCATCGTCGCTCGTTTCCGCCATATGAACGATCACGTCGTCGAGAGCTTTCATCAGTTCCCGGTGCTCCTCGTGGTGATCGACGGCGTCCGGGTAGTTGATCATGTTCTGCAACTGCTCTTCGCGACCGAAATGCGTCTCCGTATAGAATTTGAGTGCATGGAGAATTTCCGTCGCCTCGCCGCGATCAAGGCCATCCGCCGCGAGTTCCTCGAACCGGTTTATGATCTCGATGAGATGCCGGTGGTCCTGGTCGATCACGCCGCCGCCATCGATCGACATTTTGTCACGCCATTCGATCATGCGTCGCCCACCTGCCGGTCAGTCGTCCGCACAGAACAGTTTTCGGGTCTCCGCCATTTCCTGCTCGTCCAGGCGGGATTCGAAAGACTGGACTAGTCTGGTGACTTCGTGGGCCATCGGGTCATCGGAAACCAGCAGCGCAACGAAGCGCTCCACCACATCGCGTTTGTTCGCCGGCACCCTCACATTGATCTCGTTGAGCAGCGCCGTCTTCGCGGGCACCTGATCATCACGCTCACCCCGCAAATAGGGCACGTAGTCCATATCCGTCTTCAGGATATGCCCTGTCAGCCAATGGCCCAGGAATCGGCCGAGTTTCACCGGGTCGATACGCCCATCACCGGAACGGTGGATATCGCGCAGACATCTGACCTTGCGTTCAAGGGAACGATGCTTGCGGAGGTGCTCCTCCGTCCCGGGATAACCGGCCTGGATCATGAAGCCTTCCTCGCGGCGGAAATGTTCCAGGACATAGGTTTCAAGACAGGTAATGGCCTGCTCGATTTCGGCAGGCCCCTGTTCCTTGATCAGGGCATCGGCAAGGTTGCCGATTTCCTCGAACAGCGCCTTGTGGTCCCTGTCGATGGCCTTGATCCCCGTCTCGAAGGCGTCGGACCAAGCGGGAATGTCCTGTTTCATCTCTTTCTCCCGAATGGGGCTGTGTTGCTCCAGGCGCGCGGTCATTCCACCATAAGGTTTTGGCGCGTCCGGACCGTGATCTAGATCAATTTCGACGCACGAAGACGGTGACGCGTTGCCTGTTGCAGGCCGATCGCACGTTGGGCGATACTGCATACAGGCAAGATTCAAAGGTGGGAGAGTTTGATGCGTGGCTTCCTGATTTTCGTCGTCGGCGGGCTTTTGGGCGTCATTGGCGGCTTCGCGGTCGGAATATTTCTTTATCCCTACATCTTCCTCGCCGACATCGTCGCCAACGAACAACTCCAGGACGCCGCCAAGAAACAAGTCGTCGCCACCGGTACGTTCATCCATGCCGACCCAAGTGATCCGATCCATTTCGGGTCCGGCGGCGTCACGCTCTATGCCGACGCCGTGCAGATCGAACAGGACTTCGAGGTCGGTCCGGGACCAAAGTACCACGTTTATCTTGTCCCGGACGCGAACGTCACCCCCGACACCCCGGTCGACAAGACGATGTATGTCGATCTCGGCCGCTTGCGTGCTTTCAAGGGATCGCAAGTGTTCAACATTCCCGCGGGGCTTGATCTCCCGGACTACAAAAGCGTGGTCATCTGGTGCGAGCAGTTCGGCGTCCTGATTTCACCGGCGGCGCTCACATATAAGTAGTTACTGCGCACCACACATCATCCGAGCCATTTCTCCTAGACAACAAACCCGGGAAATCCCATGGTTTTGTCTGTTTGGGGGGCAACGAACCTTACGACGTTAAGGTGAGGCGAGGATGAGCAATTACGATTACGACCTTGTGGTCATCGGGTCCGGACCCGCGGGCCAGCGCGCTGCCGTACAGGCGGCGAAACTCGGCAAGAGGGTTCTGGTTGCTGAACGGCAGGCCGTCGTCGGCGGGGTCTGCCTGAATACCGGCACGATTCCTTCCAAGACGTTGCGCGCCGCGACCATGCATCTATCCGGCTACCACGAACGAACCATCTACGGCTCGGCCTACAAGGTGAAGGAAGATATCACCATGGCCGACCTGCTTGGCCGCGCCAACCACGTACGCCAGATCGGCATCGACGTGGCACGTCACCAGATGCAGCGAAACGGAATCAAAATCGTTGCTGCCGCTGCTGCCTTCGTCGATCCGCATCGTGTCCTGTTGACACCCGTCGACGGTTCGGCGCCGTCCGAAATCACCGCCGCCCACGTCGCCATTGCCGTCGGCACGACGACGACGCGCGACCCGAACATCGCTTTCGACGGCGAGCATATCTTCACCAGCGACGACATTCTGGAACTCGACAAGTTGCCGAAAAGCCTGACCGTAATCGGCGCCGGCGTGATCGGTATCGAGTACGCGACGATCTTCGCGACCCTGGGGGTCCGGGTGACGGTCGTCGACAAGCGCACGCAGCTTCTACCTTTCGTCGACGAGGAAATCATCGACACGCTCGTGCATCTCATGCGCCAGGAACGCGTGACCATGCGTCTCGGCGAAGGTGTCAGCGGCGTCGAGGTGGTGGACGGGGAACAGGGCAAGAAGGTGCACATCACGCTGGAAAGCGGCAAACACATCAATACGGAAACCGTGCTTTATTCCATCGGCCGCACCGGCGCGACGGAAACGCTGAACCTGGCGGCGGCCGGTGTCAGCGCCGACGACCGCGGCCGCATCACCGTCAATGAAGACTATCAGACCGAAGCGCAGCACATCTATGCGGTCGGCGATGTCATCGGCTTTCCGAGCCTGGCATCCACCTCTATGGAACAGGGCCGTCTTGCCGCATGCCATGCATTCGGCGTCGATGCGCACAGTTTTCCGGACCTGTTGCCTTACGGCATATATACGATCCCCGAGATTTCGGTGGTCGGCAAGAATGAGCAGGAACTGACCGAGGAAGGCACGAGCTACGAGGTCGGCCATGCGGCGTACAAGGAGATTGCGCGCGGCCAGATCGTCGGCGATCAGGCGGGCCTGTTGAAACTGATCTTCGATCCGGACAGCCGCAAGCTACTGGGCGTTCACATCATCGGCGACGGTGCGTGCGAGTTGATCCATATCGGCCAAGCCGTGATGTCGCTGGGCGGCACCATCGACTATCTGATCGATACGGTTTTCAACTATCCGACGTTTGCGGAATGCTACAAGACAGCCGCGTTCGACGGCGTCAATCGGCTGGGATAATCAGGCGGCGTTCTTGCTCGGCCCGGGGTTCCCATAGGGGAATGTGGAAATACGGCCTTCGCTCGCCCACAGAATCGCTTCCTCGCGATTGTCGAAGAGGCGCACCTCCCACCAAGAAACCGACATGCTGTCGATGTAATTGCGGCAAAGTCTGGCAATAGATTCATTGTCTGTGATCAGCGCCACCCGCTTGTAGTTCGACGAACGCGCCGCCGCCTCATCCAGATAAGCGATACCGGTCGCTTCCTCGGGCGACATCACGACCTGTGTGACGCCCGTCAGGTCGGAGATATGAAACCGTAGTTGATCCCAGTCTTCACGTCCCCAAACTTCATTTCGTGCCTCGTAAAAATCGTCGAAGGTCAGTGTTCCGAAGAAACGGCGAATGTAACCTTTTTCCATGAAAATCGTTCTGTGCGGCATGTATCTGGTGTCCTCTCTCACATTCCGGGCGGTCGCCCCCTCGGCACGCGGAGATATATACCTTTTGAATCTTGCCGAAGTAATTCGGGGATGTTTCGAAATATTTCGGCCTGACGGACACCACGATCGGTTTCGAGGTATCGAACATATCCTCTCGATCTGCCATTTTGGTTTCAGGGCGCCTCGCTAAAGCTCCTGAACTCAGACGTCAGAGCTTTCGCCGAATTCCCGCCGGTGTGCTTCCTTGATTTCCTTGTGATTCCGACTCCAATCGACGTAGGTCGCGATCTGCGTCACGTGCTCACCGTCGTTCGAAAAAGGCATACGCAGAGATGTCTGAACGTAAGGCAGACCGTTTTCGCCGGCCTGAATCATGTATTCCGAACCGACGGCCTCGTGGCACTCGACCACTTCCAGATACTGGGCGCGTGTCGTTTCAAAGGTGCCGGCCGAGCGGATTGCACTGATAGAAAGATTTGTGAAGTCCTTGCCGTGCAGGTCGGTCGAAGCCGTCCCCCAGAAACGATAGACGAAATCGAGAGGGTCGTACCGGACATCAACCACAAGAAAGTAAGGGATCATCTGTGTCGGCAATTCAAACCAGTCCCACTGCCGCCAGGCCGGCGACTGATTTTTGCCTTTCAGCTTCAACCAATACTCATACGCTGCCTGATAGTTCGGTTGGTCGAAACGGATCGGCGAGCGCCGCAGGTAATCTTCTTGGGCCATTTTCCAATCAATGCGCACAAAGCTGATTTCATAATAAGCAGCTAATTTCGGCGAAACCACGTGAAACCGGGGGGGCATGCGGGAAATTCGCACTCCATCAACAAAAATCTTATTTGCAAATAATAATCATTCGCAATATAAGGCTGTGGTCTGCTCTCGAACCAAGGCCTCCCGAATGTCCGCCATTGTTGCCGTGATGCTGATCGTTGCCTGCGCGCCTGACCTCATCCACTGCGAACCTGTATATCACTGGCAGCAAACATGGGAGACCGTCGCCGATTGCCGCCGTGACCGCGACCGCATTACCCGGTTGGTCGGCGCCCGCTACGCGCCGGACCGGACCATAATGACCAAGTGCCGGCTCTACGTGGACGAACATGGCGCCATGCCACGCCCGGCACCGGCCGGGACGGAAGGCCCGCGAATTTTCTAGGTGGTTCAAAAGGCGCGTGAAAACGGACAAGCGGTGCGCCTAAATTCCCGTGCGAAGCCAAGAATATGATACTATATCCCCGTCATGGACACGGCTCCAAAACCATTGACGATGCGCCGCCTTTCGCCGGATCAATCGCCGGTGCCGGAGCACCACGAGATGCTGGCGTATTGGCGCGAACTCAAGGGCGATCGGATGGCCCCGTCGTGGGCAGAATTCGATCTCTCCAAGATCAATCCGAAGGTACTGCCCTGGACCGCCGTCGTCGACATTAGCGCCGACAGGAAAGATATCCGTTACCGTTTCTGGGGCACCCAGTTGGCGGTCGTGCGCGGTGAGGATTTTACCAATCGCCCGGTCACGGATATCCCTCCCGTTGAACTGGGGGAATTCATTCACGCCTCGTACGTGGCGACGACGGAATCCAGGGAACCCGGTCTTGATGTCGAACAGTATGTCGCGCAAAGCGGCCGCACCGGAAGCAAGAGCGTGTTGCGGTTGCCGCTGTCGGATGATGGCGAAACCGTGAACAAGGTCGTCGCCTGCATGATCTACGACATCTCGCGGAACGGCGAGGAAGTCGTCGAATTCCTCGAAAGCATCCACACCCGGCCCCGCTCCAGCTGAGGCGGTTGCCGCGCCAGGCAGACTTCACGTCCAAGTGAAGCCAACAGCCGGCGCCCCTCTGGACGAAGAGCGTCTCCCTCCCCATCTAGACTTTAAGCCTGCACGCCATTGTGCAGCATGGATTTAGACGAGGGGAGAAACTCATGGACGACGCATCCGGTTACGTCCCGCCGAAAGTCTGGACTTGGGACAAGGAAAACGGTGGGCACTTCGCATCGATAAATCGGCCGATTGCCGGCGCTACGCACGAAAAAGAGCTGCCGGTCGGCAAGCATCCGCTGCAGCTCTACTCCAAGGGCACGCCCAACGGCGTCAAGGTGACGATCATGCTGGAAGAGCTTCTGGCGAAGGGGCACACCGGCGCCGAGTACGACGCGTGGATGATCGAGATCGGCGATGGCGACCAGTTCGGATCGGGCTTCGTCGACATCAACCCGAATTCCAAGATTCCGGCAATGCTCGACCGTTCAGCGGACACGCCAGTCCGGGTCTTTGAAAGCGCTTCGATCCTGTTTTACCTCGCCGAGAAGTTCGGTGAATTCCTGCCGACCGATCAACCGGCCCGCACCGAATGCATGAACTGGGTGTTCTGGCAGATGGGCAGCGCGCCGTATCTCGGCGGCGGCTTCGGGCACTTCTATAACTACGCGCCTGAAAAGTGGGAGTACCCCATTAACCGCTTCTCGATGGAAGTGAAGCGCCAGCTCGACGTACTCGACAGAAATCTGGCCGACCGGCAATTCATGATCGGCGACGAATACACCATCGCAGATATAGCAATCTGGCCATGGTACGGCGTTCTGTGCCTGGGCCAACAGTACGGTGACGCCGGTACATTCCTGGACGTGAAGTCCTACAAGAACATGCAGCGCTGGACGGCAGAAGTCGGCGCGCGCGAAGCCGTTAAACGCGGCCGCATGGTCAATCGCTCCAAGGGCGACCCGAAATCGGAACTGAAGGAACGGCACGACGCCAGTGATTTCGACGGTCTGACGCCGCCTTGATGGTGGCGCGCCCTGCGGATTGCTTCAGCATCACCGGCTTAAGGCAGGGCGCGGTCGGCGCGCCGTCCACGTCGCGCTCAATCGTAGCGTCAACATAAGGAATACATTTCACGAACGCGGGCTTATTCGCCCCAAGAGCGGCCTCATCGATCCGAAAATCAGGTCGATGATCGAGAATACCATCGAAGACGGCGCATTTCATTTCAAGGTGATGACGGAGAGTCAGGCCCTGAGCCTCAGCAGGCGGCGGCCGCCCGGTTGCCGGGAATGCCGGAAAATACCCTGAAGTTGTTGCGGCCTGCTTCCTTGACCTCGTACATGGCTTCGTCCGCCGCTTTCATGAGACCATCGGTGTCCATCGCGTGATCAGGATTGATGGCAATACCGATACTGCCGCCGACCGAACAGTCGACCCCGTTGAAAAGGATCGGCTCGCGGATACCTGTCAGGATCTTACCGGCGATTCTCTCTACGTCCGTGATATCGCCGACCTGTTCGAGTATGATGACAAATTCATCGCCACCGATCCTGGCCGCCATATCGGTTTCGCGGATCATGCGATTAAGACGCTCGGAAATCGTCACCAGAACATGGTCGCCGGCATCGTGGCCATACCTGTCATTGACCGGTTTAAACTTGTCCAGGTCGATAAACATCAGCGCGACTTTCTTGTTGGCGCGTTTGTTACGTTTGATCGCGTCGTCGAGGCGCTGCGTAAACGCGGTGCGGTTCGGCAATTTTGTCAGACCGTCGGTCAGCGCCAGTTCACGGTAGATATCCTGCTGCTTCTTGATGGCAGTGACGTCGTGCCACACGCCGACCATGCCGCCGACATTGACCGGACTTTGACGCACCACCGCCCAGCGGCCGTCGAAAAGCTGGTCCTCGTCGGATTGGCTGAGAGGGGCGCTGCGGTTCGCGAACGCCTCAAGGCATTCTTCGATATAGGTCTCGAGATCCAGACCTTCGGGAAACGACTCGCGCCCTTCGGCCCAGCCGCGCAGAATTTCCTCGTACGTGACGCCTTCGACGAGCAGGTCCTTTAAATTCGGGTACATCTGCGCAAAAACACCGTTGTGCAGCAGAAGTTTGCCGTTCTCGTCGAATAACAGGAAGCCGTCGCTGATACTCTCGATAGCCGCGTACATCCGCTCCTCGGTGACGCGTGCGTGTTTTTGCGCGTGCCGCATCTTGGCGTCGATCTTGATTGCGACGAGACTGAGCAGTGCGATCAGGATGGATGCACCCGAAACGCTTACCGCCAGCATGACGGGGCTGAGAATGCCGGCAACAAACGCGTTCGAGCCCGACGTCGGAATGCAGATCGCCGCCTGCATCGCCACGTAGTGCATACCCGATATCGAAAGCCCGAGGATGGCGGCACTGGCGATCTGGAACGGCAGCGCGGCCCAGGACGTGGCCTCGAAATCGCGCAGTTTCTCGGCATAAACGCCGACCACACCGAACACCACGGCAACCGCAATCGACAGAATGAACCAGGCCTTGTCATAGAACAGCTCTGCGTTCATGCGCATCGCCGCCATGCCGATATAGTGCATGGCACCTATACCCGCGCCGATGATTGTGCCGGCGATGAGACGCCGGACATCATCGCGTAGCGGCAGGTTCTTGCGCAGCAACGCGAGTCCCGCCATGCAGCCGATAATCGCCGGGATGACGGAGATGGCGGTCAGCGACAAACTGTACGAGACCGGTATCGGCAGCTTAAACGCCAACATGCCGATAAAGTGCATCGACCAGACACCGAACCCCATCGTCATGGCGCCCACGAAAAGCCAGCGCCAGTTATAGGTTCCGTCATGCTCCGCATAGCGCGCCAGTCTGAGACCGGAGAATGCTGCAACCGCCGCGACGAGGTACGACGCGGCGACAAGGGCGACATCGTAGGTCCCGCTCAATGGCGGCTGCGAAAGCTGCTCGACGGAAAGGAACGAAAGCATCGACGGTTCTCCGCTGGCGCCGGTCACACCATCAGGTCGGGCGGTGTCGTTGGCGCCAAGCTGCAATTATTAATTCGGTTGCATACTGCCGGTGACGGAATACGTGCACCATCCGTAATTTCCGCAACCCCGGCAAACCCTTACGTTCAAATCATTTTACAGGGACCAGAAATGCGTTTCACGGGACTGGCGGAGTTCAGATATAGGCCACATCATCCGCGGCGGGTGGGCAAGCCTCTTCGGCACTAAATTGTTCCTGTCCGTTATCCTGGCGCTCGAGTTGGAGGCGCCGTTTACTCCTGCGAGCAGCATATTCTATCTCGACAGGGGCAGCGTGACGTAGACCGCCGTACCAAAATCCGCCTCACTGGAAATAAACAGATTGCCGCCGTGCGCCTCTACCAGCGATTTGACGATCGAAAGGCCGAGCCCGGTACCGCTTTCGGCGACATGCGGATTGGACTGCCCCTTGGCGAAGGGCTCGGTGACACGGGCGAGCAGGTCGTCCGAGATGCCGATGCCGGTATCGGTCACGCACACTGTCAGTTCGCCGCCGCCGTGCCGCAGTGACACACCGACCGCGCCGCCCGCCTTGGTGTATTTGACCGCGTTGGCAAGGATATTGAGAAATATCTGAGCAACCGCCTTGCGGTCGACATGCAGCACGGGAATGTCATCGGGCAGGACCATGTCGAGTTCGATGTCGCGATCGCTTGCCGACTGTTTCACATTGCGGATGCAGTCATGGAGCACGTCGGCAATGTCGACGTCCTCCTTCCGCAAAGTTCCTTTACCGGCTTCGATCGCGGCAATATCGAGAATCTCGTTCACCAGCTTCAGAAGGTGCTGCCCGCTGTCATGGATATCCTGGGCGTAGTTTCGGTAACTATCCGCGCCGATGGGACCGAAATATTCACCACGCAACATTTCACTGAACCCAAGAATGGCGTTAAGCGGCGTACGGAACTCGTGGCTCATGGTGGCGATGAACTGCGACTTGGCACGGTTCGCGTCCTCGGCATCGGCCAATGCCTCTCGCATGGCTTCTTCGGCCTGCACGAGGTCCGTCAGATCGACCGTGATTGAACCGACCTTGGTGATGTTCCCGTCCCTGTCCTGGATCGGAAACTTGGTGATCCCGAGCGTATGCAGCTTGCCATCGACGAAACGGCGTTCGACCTGGCGATAGACGAGTTTGCCGGTTTCCAGGACGTCGTTTTCCTGCGCGGTCATGAGCCTCGCATCGTCATCCGGCTGGAAATTCTCAATTGCGTCCGAACGGTGGCCGACCATCCGCTCCATGTCGGATCCGTACCACGCCAGGTAAGTCCTGTTCGGTCGTTCGACCACATGATTGCTGTCCTTGATCAGCAGGCCGAACGGCAGATTCTCGAAGATGGAATCGAGCATGCTCTCGTTATCACGGAGCGCTTCTGTTCGCAGCTCGATATCCCGGTACTGGTTGGTGAACCGGATCACGATCAACGTCAGCCCGATGAAAACCAGGAAAGCCGACAAAGAATACAGATACCAGCTGTAATTGAGATGCAGTGCCAGCATCGCTTCACGCACCTCGGACGCACTGCGCGTCTGGGGGAGAACCAGCTTTGCATAGAGGTCCGCGGCATCCAGAGCCGCCATGACCCAAAGGCCGGCAAGGGCACAAATCACGCCCCGCCTGCCGCCACCGCGCTTCAGGTCCTGGTAGCGCCAAATAGCGACACCACTGGCCGCGACGGCAAATAAGATCACCGCCGTATCGACAGCGATCATCGTCCCCCAGGGCGGAAGCGGACTATCCGACATTTTCGGATACCCCGCAGCAGTTCATTGGACCGCGAACATACGGCCCCGCTGCAACTATACAGTAGGTCAGTTCCATCCGATTCAATTGCCCCGTCCGACATGGACGGGGGTCTCCCCCATCGACATTATTAGGGATACTTTGGCGGAGGAACAGATATTTTATCGCGGTCCGATGGTAATGGGGGCGGTCATTCGAAGCGACTGAACACTTCGTCGAAAAATGACGCTGCCATGTCTTCGCCCAGAAGGCGTTCGAAATAATAAACGTTGATGCCCTGCGTCACGGATACGCCATCCGCGGAACACGGCATACGAACAACAAGCGCGCGACCGAAAAGCCCCTTTCCGGTAACGAACTCCTTCACCTCGAGATGCGGATGCCGTTCACGTACCAGCGTCCCGCAACCGCCGCTCTGACTGACGCCGAGTGATCGCGGCGGCACGTCGGCGGGTGATTTATGCGTGTAGTCACTGCCGAAGACCTGCGTCAGCTCCGAGCCCCAGTAACGGTAGATCGACGAAAGCGGTTCTTCCTGGATATCGGTGACGCTCGTACGCGGTATGGCCTCATTCGGCAGATCCGCCAATGAGACGTCTTTCCATGAAGGCGCCCATCTGCCGGCGCAACGGTCCTGCCAGTACGCGAGGGCAGTGGACTGATAAGCGACTGGCGTCTCGGCGGCATCGACGAATCGTGACACAATTCTGACGTCGTTAAATTTCATACAGGCCTACTTCGCCACCCTAGCGCACGCTAATGCACACCGGCAGCACCATATCGGCCCCCCGCATCAGCAGTTTATCCGCCAACAACGACTGTGGCCAGCCTTAGCCCCCGGACCTTTTAAAGGCTGCCGATCGGAACTCGACGCCGAGCGCTTCCTCGTAAACTTTCAGCATCGCGCTCTTCGGCTCGTCGCCGTATCCCGCCTCGATGGCGGCCTTGTAGCTGCCGACCATCGCTTCGACAACCGGCAATGCCGCCCCAGTCTCTTCCGCCATGCGTTCGACGTTGACGATATCCTTGTAGGCGGCACTGAGTGTAAAATCGGTATCGAACTTAGCTTCGAGCATACGCGGCACGAAGTACTCCGACGCAAAACTCCGCGACGACCCGCTCATTACGATCTGCGCGACCTGCTCCGGGTCGAGACCGACGGCAACGGTCAGCGGTAGCACTTCGGCAAGTGCGGCAATGTTGACGTTGTAGATAATATTATTGAGCGCCTTCATCGCCTGTCCCGTGCCGATCGGGCCACAGTGGATAATCGACGTCCCCACCTGCTCGAGGTATGGCTTCGCCATCTCGAACGCCGCGTCCGAACCGCCGAACATGATCGTCAACGTCCCGTCCTTGGCACGGAACGGCATCCCGGAAATCGGGCAGTCCCAATAGTCAATGCCGAGCTTCGCGGTTTCGTCCGCAATGGCCAATGCATCGGTTCGGTCGAGTGTGGTGGTATCGACGATGGTAAGACCGTCCGGTTTCGCCTCGGCAATACCGCCATCGCCGAATATCGCCGCACGCACCTCCGGCGCATAGGGCAGACACATTAAAATCAGATCGCAGTTTCTCGCCATCTCGGCAGGAGACGCACAGGCCTTGGCGCCAGCCTCGATCAACGGGCGCATCGCTCCTTCGTGCGCATCAAAAACGTGGAGTGATCCCGTTTTGGAAAGGATGTTGTTCGCCATGCCCGCGCCCATGCGGCCAAGGCCGATAAAACCGACGTTTGTCACTGATGTCCTCCTGAGATTTTTTCTTGTTGGCCGACACTCTAGGCCTGGCCGTCGGCACCGACAACGGTGATTGGCGCCGCCAACTCACTTCTCTCCCCATGCTGCGATCGAAATCACATGATGCACCTCGATCCCGTCATCCGATAATGGAAACCGGACCAGCAATTGCTCAAACGGTGCCAGTTTTCCGAACTCGTTCAGATTGACCATGTCCCGCGATGCCACTGGCTTCTTCGACTCGACGACATCGACATATTCAGCCATCGCCGTCTCGCCGCGGAAATCTGGCTTGGAGCCTATAAGTTGTCCCGTTTTGTCGGCCCCCTTGCGGGTGGCATGTTGTGTTCCCCAGAATCGCACCAGGAACCTCAATGGTTCATGCAGCACGTCGGCCACTACGATGTACGGCACGATCTTTGGATCAAGCTCGTCGAGATGAACTTCGTGCCACGAGGGGGCAAACCGGTCTTTTCTAAGAGCCTCCCAGTACCGATAAAACGACGTGATGCCGGGCGTCGCTACATCTTCGATAGTGACTCGCTTGTTCTTCGAACGTGATCTGCGCCCCGGCAGCATGCAGGCCTCCTAGTCATTCCCCGGCGTTCTCGGCTTGGCCCCCATTTCGGTGACGAACGCGGCAAGGGCGTCATAAGGCTGCGCGCCGACCATGCCGTGCCCGGCACTGACGAAAGTCGGCACACCGGTTACACCGTAGGCATGTGACTTCGACCAATCTTCGTCGACCGCGTCCTTGAATGTCCGTTTTTCGATCACGTCGCGAGCGGCGTCTACATCGAGGCCAGCCTTTGCGACGACATCAAGAATGACGTCCGTCTCGGCGATGTTGCGCTTGTCGACGAAGTAGGCCTCGAAAAAGTGATCGTGGATCCCATCGCCGCCGGGTTGCGTCTCCGCCCACTTGCCGACTTCCTGCGCGAGACGGCTGTTGAACGTATGCGTCCGGTCCGCGAACGGCAGTCCCTCGTCGGCCATGAGACCGCGCATGCGCGTGTTCTTCTCGTCGATACCGGCCTGATCGGTGCCGAACAGGTCCATCAGGCGGCGGCCCTCGACAGGTGTTTCGGGGTGCAGCGGGAAATGGACGAGTTTCACGTCGATATCGAAGTTGTCTTTGAGTTTCTTGACGCGATTGTCGCCCAGGTAGCACCAGGGACATACGTAATCGGAAAAAACCTCGAGGGTCAGTGGTTCGGACATGGCACGCCTCTTTACAACACGGGAAGGTACTCAGAACGTTATATGAGGAACAGGGCGTCTCCAAACAAGCGCAACACTTTATCCCTGTGGATTTTGGATTAACGTTTCGGAACCGGTTTAATGCTAAGATGACGGGTATCGGATCCACGTGCCACCGGCGCGATTGAACCCGAATTGATGGGAGTTACATCATGGCCCCTGCCGATAAAACCGCACCGCCTGACGACGACATGAGCCTGCCGGACATCGTTCCGTCCGCACTGGACGACAATACCCATGCCGAGGTCCGCGCGCTATATGCGGAGAGCACCGAAACCCTCCGCTTCGTCAAAACACATCAATGGAAGACGGTTGGCGCCACACTGCTGACGTTTCTCGGCCTGATCTTCATTGCCGGGTTTGTCGACGCCGACAAGGCACTGACCCAGAAATTCATGGCCATCACCATCCTTATGACGACGTCGGTCATTTTCACACTGATCATTTATCAGTTCTGGATGCACAACGAGAGCCGCAAGATCGATGCGATGGGCATACACATGTCGAGCCTGTTCCGCGACGTACGCGGCATCAAGTCCCGGCGCGAGGGCAACCTGCATCGCTACACGCTCCTGATCTTCATGATCGTATCGGTCGTATTCGGTGCCGTCGTCGTGCACCTCGCACTGAGCAAGATCGCGATCGGCTAAGGGCGGTGCTTAAACCGGGTCAGCAATGATCCGCAGCGGCAGGATGTCGCTGTCGACGGTAATGATGTCGTCGGCGTCGGCACGGATACAGGCACCCGCGTATGTTCCCGACGCGGTGAACGTGCAGACCTGAACGTTGCGGCCGTCGATTTTCGGTAACGGAAACATCTCCTGATAGATCTGATCCCGGTCGTCGAATTTACCGGCGGTTTCCGAAACCACCTTCTCGTCTGCATCGATGATCGCGATGTTGTGCCCGCAGCGCCCGACGATCGGCTTCACCACATAGCCCGTCTGGCGCAAATCATCGTCGAGGTCGAAGCTGGTCTTCAGAAGGTAAGGATGATCGGGATAGAGCATCCAGAGCACGGGCAGGATCGCCTTGTTCGACGGGATCAGCGTCCACAACGGCTCGAACACCATGACTTCGGGTCTGAGCAGCACATCGACAAGGCGCGGCGCTTCGGTTGCCCGGTCGATGGTCTTGTGCAGGCGCAAGTTCTCCTCGTCTTCGGAAATCTGGTCGCGGATCTGATCGAGCGCGGTTTCCCACGCCCACGTCTTCCATACCCAGTCGATGTGGCGGCCTTCACTGTCGGCGACCTGGCCGTCATCGCCCCACTTCAGGCTCGAGACCCCTTTGACGATGGTGCAAGGAATGCCGGCAGCCTCGATCGCGGACTTCATATAAAGCGCGTGATACGTCTCCTCGAGATCCCGGTCCTGCATGATGTGAAGGAACGCGCCGGCAGCGGATTCCTTCCACGCGTCGATCAGTTCTCGGTGCAACCGGTGCCCTGCCGAGCGTCCGTCTTCGCAGCCGTAGTGCTGCGCCCAAAGGTCCTGCACCTTGCCGGTTTCCATGTGGCAGGATGCTGAATCGCAGTTGTACTCGTAGACCTTGAGGCCCCGCGACGAGAGCGAGAAATCGAACCGCCCGGTAATCATCTCGTTACGGCGGTTGTCCCACGATTGATGGATCCGTGGCCAGATCGCCGCTGGCAGGTTGAAGCGCCTCAGCAACGCGTCGTCCTGCAAAACGAAGTTTGTCGCGTGCATAAACATCGCGTGCAGCTCATTCGTGGCGCGCTTGATCTCCTGATTGGCACTTTCGGTGAGACACAGGTACTTGAAGCGGTCGGCGTCATCCTCGGCGAGCTTGCAGCCTTCCATTGACAGAATGTAGGCGGACTCGTCGGCACCGTCGTTGCCGAGCCAACCCGTCATCGCCTGCCCCCGATCCGGCACTTCGCGCATCACCAGATCGAACAGCGCGGTATCGACGTCTTCGATGACCTCGGCGTGCGCCGCGTCGTCGGTCTGAATCACCCAGCCCATGATACCAGCGTCCTCGTAGGTACAGTCGATCCAGTAACTGCCGTCTTCGCCGACGCTGACAGCCAACTCGCGCGACCAGGTCTCGCCGTCGGGCCAGATCTTGTCTTCCACGTTTTGTTCGACAACCCGGATGCGGTCGTCGAAGACCTCCGTGACCACAGCGACGTGACCGGTGACGTCAAACTCGCCGCCTTCGTTCCAGATCAGGAGACACCCCGGCTCCGGCCTCCGCTTGGCGCCATTGGCAAACGACTTCAATGGCAGCTTCGAGTTGTCAGCGGTAACTGTGACGAACTTCAGACGAAAGATATCGTAGGCCATGGCGATGTCGTCGAAGACATAGCCCCTGTTGACGTATAGCCAGCGGCGCGCCAGTTCGACGCACTGCCATTTGTAGCCCATGAACACACCGTCAACGTAGCTGCGGTATGCCTGACGGTTCGGCAAGTCGGTCTTGTCCGCGCTCGGATAGTGGCTCGAATAAACCTCGACCCCGCCTTCGGCAATGCCGAGGCACGTGCCGAACTTCGCACGATGATCAATGTCCAGATTGCCCATAACGGTCTCACCGGGCAGCCGCAGCCGGTCCGGTCAATGCTTTCGAAAATGCCGAAATAGGTCCGGTCACGCTGCCGGAAACGCGCGTATATTTACCGAACCGGAAATTTACACAAGCGAAAAAAAGCGGCCGCAAAAAAATGTCCCGGCGAGACCGCTCAGGGTCCGCCGGGACAATCGGCAAACGCGTTTCGGGCGGCTTATTTGATGCCGAGAATGTCCTGGGCTTCCTTCAGCGTTTTCACCGACTCGGCATGTTTGCCGGCCTTGTGTAACGCTTCGCCCTTGGCACGCAGGCCCTTCACCTTGCCCATGTCGGCAGCCGACAGAGATGCCGATTCCAGCGCCTTGTCGATCTTGCTCATTTGCAGCGGGCACGAACCGGCGAACGCCGGCGCGGATGCAAGCATAAGCAGCGCTGCGGCAATACAAGCAAAAACCCGTGTCTTCATGACGTGTGTTCCTTTTCCCTGCCGGCAGTATGTACCGGACTTAATGAAACTCCCCGGAGGCGTGCGGCATACCGCCCGCCGACGCAATCACTTTAGCGTCAATTGTGGCGTTCGTGAGGCACGTCCTGTTCACGAAAAGTTGATCGGCAGCCTCACGTCTGCCACACCGGCTTCGCACCTGAGACCGGGTCTTGATTGTCATCGGCGTGCCGATAGACGGACATCACCTGGCCTACCCGGCCGTTTCTCATCAGCGGCAGATCGATCCCTTGAACCGAAATATACCCCCGATGCAACGCACGGAGATCCCCCATGATGATACCGATCCCCCCGTCATCGATGAGCTTCCTGAAATAAGGGCCTTCAAACTTCTCCCAGTTGACCTGGCGGTTTTCATAAACCTCTGACATCTTCTTGCGGGTAAAGTCGACACCCCACCATTCGGTCAGCTTCGTGCCCCACAACGCGAACTCGATATCGAACGGCTCTTGATGGATGTCCGCGAGAGAAATTCGCCCCCACCAGTCCGTGAAGTCCTCGAGCTCGAAATCGGACCACGCCGGGAACCGCGCGCCACCTGCTTTTTCGCGCCACAGGTCGACCACGGCGGCAAACGGACCAAACATGCCTGCGCCCAGGTCTTCTTGATATACCCGGTAGGTCCAGCCTTTGAGATTCATACTCATGCGTGCAGTTTAGTCCATTTTCACGTAAACGACCGATTCACTGGCACTTTGCAGAATCTGCCGCGGCGCTTCAAGACACTGTGCAATACACGCCTTTCGCGGTAAAACCGACGCATGACCGCTGCCGATGATGCGCCCGCATCTGAACCCGCACCCGAGCCGCCGCTTCTCCGCAACAGGGACTTCCTGCTGTTCGTGCTGTGCCGTACCGCCAACTCCATGGGGGTGCATGCGCTGACCGTCGCGGTCGGCTGGCATATCTATCAGATCACCGGCAACCCGATCGACCTCGGGCTGATCGGCCTTGCACAGTTTTTACCTGCGCTGACACTGTTTCTCGTCGCCGGCATGGCGGCCGACCGTTTCGAGCGGCGCGGCATCGTCATCATCTGCAACATCGTTCACGTCTTCGCCGTCGGCATGCTGATCTGGCTGTTCCGTTCGGAAACGGTCAGCGTGGCAGCTGTCCTCGCGGTGCTCGTTCTGCACGGCGCCGCCCGCTCGTTTTTTCACACCACGACCCAAGCGATCCTGCCGAACCTGGTTTCCAAGCAGGTGTTCCCGCGCGCTGTCGCCTTCGCCAGTTCCGCCAACAAGGGAGCGCAGCTTCTCGGACCGGCCATCGGCGGACTTGTGATCGCGTGGCTGGACAAGGGCGCCTACACCGCGATCCTGATCGCCTTCGTGGTCGCGGGCCTGGCTGCCGCCGCCATCGGACGCCGCATCAAAGTGAAAGCGCCGGAACCGTTCGGGCTTGCGACCGTGATCGGCGGTTTTCACTACGTATGGCACAACAAGACGGTGCTGGGCGCGATTTCCATCGACCTGATGGCCGTCATGTTCGGCGGCGTGATGGGGCTGCTGCCGGTGTTCGCGAGCGATATATTGCATGTCGGCCCGGACGGGCTTGGCCTGATGCGGGCAACGCCCGGCGCGGGTTCCCTGATCGTCGGCCTGATCCTCACCCAGATCCCGCCGCCCGGCCGCATGGGTCCGGCGCTGTTTATCTCGGTGGCGATCTTCGGGCTCTCGATCGTCGTGTTTAGCCTGTCGACCTGGTTCTGGCTGTCGATCGCCGCACTCGCGGTTTATGGCGCCGCCGACATGATCAGCGTCTACGTGCGCCAAACCCTGGTTCAGATCGCGACGCCCGATCACATGCGGGGCCGCGTCAGCGCCATCAACTCGGTGTCGATCAATGCATCCAACGAACTCGGCGACTTCCGCGCCGGCATCATGGCGGGTGGGATCGGGACCGTCGGCGCCGTGCTGTTCGGCGGCGTCGTCACCGTCGGCATCGCCGCCGCATGGTGCAGGATGTTCCCGACCATCCGCCGCGTAAATCGCCTCGACGAAGCGATGTAAGCTGCAATGGCTGGGTCTGAGCGAAAACGGCAGGAACTCGAACGGCTGAGGAAGCACGCCGATCTTCTCGACAACTGGATCCGTATTCCCGGCACGCGGCTGTCATTTGGCCTCGACGGGCTGCTGGGGTTGTTGCCGGTCGTCGGCGACACGGCGACCCTCATCGCCGGGCTGATGATCGTCGCGCGCGCGCACAAGCTCGGCGTCAGAAAACGAACGTTGTTAGAGATGCTTTTGAACGTCGGTGTCGATTACGCCTTCGGCACCATGCCGGTGCTGGGCGACCTGTTCGACTTCTTCTGGAAATCGAACCGCCGCAACATCCGGCTGCTCGAACGCGAACTCGAACGCTGACGGTGCATCGTCACCTGCATCGGCATCCCGGATCAAGGGCTGGCGAACCGGTGCTGAGAATCCCCGCTGCCGATCTCTGAGAGTTTCCCGGATCGCAGCGCGAACCTGTGCGTTACGCCGCATTGAGCCAGCGCCTCGCATCGCCCATGTTTGTAAATGTTTTCGCGTCGATTTTCTCCGAACGGGCGTGGTGGCCGAAGCGTTCGCAGATTTTCTTCATCTTCTCATTGGTCACGACCGAAGCGACGCGCAGCGGCTTCGACGACTTTCTCGCCGCCTTTTCCATATCTGCAAAAGCGAGCGCGCTGACGCTATCGATGACGACGTTGTCGATCCCGGTGAAATCCCATATCTGATAACTTATCCGCTCCCACGCCGGATGCTGCCAACCGCGTACGGTGGCATCCATCATCTTGTTTACGGTGACATCGCCGAAGATGCGAAGGAGCAGACCGTCGCCGTCTTCAATAATTTCGAAACTCATGGTACCCCTTGGCCGGACGCGTTCCGGTCGATTTGTCCTCGGAATGACGGGACATGCCCTTCACATGGCCGTCGAGCGCGGGATGGTGCCCGGCGACGCCCGGCCTCTTCCCTGCGGATTTCCGGACGTGCAAACCACCGCCCCGCACTCGCGGAAATGGATAACCGGAAAGTGT
This sequence comes from Rhodospirillales bacterium, assembly GCA_965262415.1. Lineage (GTDB taxonomy): Bacteria > Pseudomonadota > Alphaproteobacteria > Rhodospirillales > Casp-alpha2 > UBA4479. The sequence continues at coordinate 2,537,156 of OZ253533.1, forward strand.
TTCCGGCATATTTGCCGAATGTTTCGAAATTTTTCAGACCGCAGACAAAAGAAAACCGCCATTTACGGCGGTCGCGGCAAAGAAACGAGATGTCGGCGGTCATGGCGCACCGCCTGGGCATGGACATAAAAGCACTCCGTCGGGGCGCGCCACGCACCGCGCCCCTGCGCGAACTCGGAAAACTGGGTCGGCCTACTCGATCAGTTCGAGATTCTCGGCAGCCATCTTGCCGCCGCGACCTTCAACCAGCTCATAGGTCACTTTCTGGCCTTCGGTCAGTCCTGCCAGGCCGGACTGCTGTACGGCACTGATATGCACGAAAGCATCCTTCGAACCATCTTCCGGTTCGATAAAGCCATACCCTTTGGTCGGATTGAACCATTTCACGGTTCCGTTGGGCATCTTATCTCCCTTTCACGACATTCATTTTTGCGGAGCTGCAACCGCGCAAAGCTCCTTGGTAACGTTCACAATGTCGGGAAGTAACTGGGCTCGCCGTGGAAACGGGTGGTCAGAAAAACTCACGACTGTGCACGTCCCAAAAGTCTAGCGAATCGGGAGAGATTCACAATTGAATATTTTGTAACGTACACGTTGTGCGATTCCCAAGGCACCGGCGCGGCACCCGAAGAACCATATTTGTCAGTCACTTAGGACGGATTCAGCTCGGCCGTCTTCTTGCGCAGTTCGTCGATCAGGCCGGCAACGGAACCCGTACTCCTGACGATCGAGGCGAACTCTTTCTGCAGCGTGAGGCTCATCGAGGCCCCTTCGACAACGACGTCCAGCACCTTGTATATGTCGTTCTGACGGCCGACGCGCCACAGCACGCTGATCGGCTTGGCATCGACACCTTCTGGCCGCACGATCTCGGTGTGCACCGTAGCGCGGTTGTCGTCGACGGGCGTGGTCTTCAGGATTTCGAGCTTTTCGCCGGCGTAATTCTCGAAACGGTCCACATACATTGCCACCATCAGGTCCTCGAACAGCTTGAGAAATTCCTTCTGTTCGTCCTCGGTGGCGCGCCGCCAGTTGCGACCCAGCACCCAACGGCCGATCGCCTGCACGGCGAACTTCTGCTCGAATAATTGACGGAATGCCTGCACCCGGGCGGGGCGTTCCTTGCTCGGGTCGGTCAACGAACCGATGGCTTCCCGTTCGAGGTCACGAATAAACGCGTTTGCGCCGTCTTCCAGCTCGCCGGCAAGGGAAGCCGGGGCAAAGACTATGCAGACAATGGCAACGAAGACACGGAATGTACGTTTCATATTTATTATGACTTCCAACTCACGGCTTCCCCGAAAGTTCTTTCGTATCGCCGAGATCGGGGAAATCGGCCGGCGCCGAAGATACATCAGGTCCGGATACGGCGCCATTGCTAATCGCGTTGGCCCGGGTCTGCCGATACAGGCTTCTGGTGGCAGCATAAAGATCGATGGAGTTCTTTTCCAGATCGTCGGTGAGTTCCAGCAGGCCCGCCCGAGCATGCAGTGCAGCCACGCCTGTCCGGGCATACGAAAGCGCCTCACGCCCGGTATTCCGGGTCCAGGCGTTAAACGGATCTGCCAGGAAGTCGACCACGGTGCCAACCACATCACGAGGATTTGATGGCCCGAGGACCGGTAGCATCAAGTACGGACCCGGCTTCGATCCCCATACCGCGAGGGTCTGGCCAAAGTCTTCATCGTGCTTTTTAACGCCGGAATCACCCGCAACATCGGCCAGACCGCCTAGCCCCAGGGTCGAGTTGACCGTGAAGCGTACAAATGTCGTCATTGCACGAGCAAATTCACCTTGGAGAATATCGTTCATGAAAATGACCGGTGCCCGAAGGTTGTCGATCGCCGAGCCGATACGCTGGCGGAACCAGAGCGGCACCGCGTCCCGGTACGTGCGCGCGACCGGTTGAATTAGTCCCTCGTCCAGCGCGCGGTTAAAGGCAAAAACCGTCCGGTTGAACGGCTCGATCGGGTCGTTCTCGGCGACGTGTTCCCGGTAGGCTTCGGTGTCCGTGACCGGTGGCGGCGTCGCGCAACCGGCAAGTAACAGCAACCCGAAGAGGACAAGGGCACCATAACAGCGCACGGCCTTCACCCCGCCTTGCGCCGCGGTTTTCGGGGCGCCGCTTCACATGGCCGCTTGTGCTCCGTATCGATACGCCCCAGCCAGCGTTTGCGCCTCGCCGCCAGCAAAGCGCGCCAAGCCTGATCGTCCACCCGTTTTCTTTGATAAACGCGTTCCACGTCCCACCTCGTCAATATCGTCCGCTCGGCACCCATGCCGAAACTGTCCCGTGCCTCTTCCGGCAACCCGGCTGAAAGCCTAGCCGGGAGATGGTTAACGATTGGTATCCGAACCGGAAACATGCAGATACTTGAGACAAGGTGCATTTTATCATTGACATAAAGATATGTTTATATGTTTTATTCATTATCGAATTTAGAGAGATGACATGAATCAGACCATCCAACTGCTGAAGGCACTCGCCGAGCCGACCCGACTCCGCATCGTCGCGCTGTGCCGCGCCGGCGGCGACCTTGCAGTGAGCGAGTTCGTACGCATCCTGGGTCAGAGTCAGCCGCGCGTTTCGAGGCATCTGAAATTGCTGACCGAGGCCGGCGCGCTTGCACGCATCCCCGAAGGCAGCTGGGTGTTCTACCGCATCGACGATTCCGGTTCCGCCGCCGCCATTGTCGCCGCGCTGATCGACAACATCCCCGCCGACGACATCATCTTCCAGCGCGACCGCGAACGTCTTACCGCCGTGAAACGCGAACGCGCCGACGCTGCAGACGCCTTTTTCAGCGCCAACGCCAAGGAGTGGAGTAACATTCGCCGCCTGCACATCGACCAGAAAGAGGTCAATGCATGCCTGGAGCGTCTCGTCGGCGATCAGCCGATGGGCGCTTTTCTCGATATCGGCACCGGCACCGGCGACATGCTTTCGCTGTTCGCGGACAGGATCGAGCGCGGAGAGGGGATCGATCAGTCCCGCGACATGCTGGCCGTTGCCCGCTCGACGCTGGAGAACGACGGGCTCGCGCACTGCCGTGTGCGCCAGGGCGACCTCTATTCGCTGCCATATGACGGTGCTGAGTTCGACACAGTGCTGATTCATCAGGTTTTGCATTATGTCGACGACGTTGCCGGCGCTCTTGCCGAGGCGTCGCGTGTATTGGCACCGGGCGGCCGACTGCTGATCGCCGATTTCGCACCGCACGAGGTCGAGGACCTGCGCACGACCTACCAGCATCGCCGTCTCGGCTTTGCAGACTTCGAATTCGACGCCGCCCTCGCCGATGCAGGACTCTCGATCGACAAAATCGAGCATCTGCGCGGCAATCCGCTCACCGTTGTGGTGTGGTCCGCGATCAAACCCGGCATCAGCGCCAGAAGGACAGCCTGACCATGATCCATCGCCCTGGGAAAAGCGCGGAGCCGCGCATCATGAACGTATCGCGCGGCGGTCGGCCGCCATCGCCGGCAATGATGATTGCGGCACCACTGCCGGACGACGTCACCGTGTCGTTTGAGTTCTTCCCGCCCAAATCCGACGAGGCTGCGGAAACGCTGTGGCAGGCAATCAAGCGCCTGGAGCCGCTGCGACCGTCCTATGTATCCGTCACTTACGGCGCAGGCGGGACAACGCGGGAACGTACGCATTCGACGGTAACACGCATCGCCAATGAAACGTCGATGAAACCGGCCGCGCACCTGACTTGCGTCGGCGCGACCCGCGATGAAGTCGATCAGGTCGCCCAGGCGTACTGGGACGGCGGCATTCGCCACATCGTCGCGTTGCGCGGCGATGCGCCGGACGGTGCCAACCGGTACGAACCGTATCCCGGCGGTTATGCCTATGCGTCCGATCTCGTTGCCGGCCTGAAACGGATCGGAGACTTCGAAATCTCTGTCGCCGCCTATCCGGAGACGCACCCGGAAGCGCTGAGCGCCGAAGCCGACCTCGACAACCTGAAACGCAAAATCGACGCCGGCGCGACCCGCGCCATCACGCAGTTCTTTTTCGACCCGGACGTGTTTCTGCGCTTCCTCGACCGCGCCCGGGCAGCCGGCATCGCCATCCCGATCGTGCCTGGGATCATCCCGGTTACCAACTTCACGCAGACGGCGAAGTTCGCCAAGATGTGCGGCGCCGATGTGCCGAACTGGATGCACGGGCTGTTCGACGGACTCGACGAAGATCCGGAAACCCGCAAGCTCGTCGCCGCCGGCGTCTGCGCCGAACAATGCCGCGTGCTGCACGCGAACGGCATCGACGAATTCCATTTCTACACCATGAACAAGGCAGACCTTTGCTACGCGATCTGCCACATCATGGGCGTGCGCACGCAACAGGCTGCCGCCTGAGGCCTGACGTACCAACAAAAGCAAGAGACTGAACATGACCTGCCTGCACAGCCACGACCGCCCCACGCAATCGATCGCTTCCGGCGAACGCGCGGAGATCGAACCGGCATCGAAGTCCGACATGCCGCCGGCCCCAGCCGACGACCGCACGGCGGAACTCGAACGCCTGCTTGAGAAGCGCATTCTCGTTCTCGACGGCGCGATGGGCACCATGATCCAGGAACGGGCGCTGGAGGAAGAGGATTTCCGTGGCACCCGCTTCACCGACTGGCCGAGCGACCTGAAGGGCAACAACGATCTGCTGACGCTGACCCAACCAGCTGTGATCCGCGACATCCATCTCGGTTTTCTGCATGCTGGCGCCGACATCCTCGCCACCAACACGTTCAACGCCAACCGCATCTCGCAAGCGGACTACGGGATGGAGGCTCTCTCCTACGAGCTCAATTACCGCGCTGCCCGCCTCGCCCGCGAAGCGGCCGACCGCGTGACGGAGGAAACGCCGGACCGGCCACGCTTCGTCGCGGGCGCACTCGGCCCCACCAATCGCACGGCGTCGATCTCACCCGACGTCAACGACCCCGGCCACCGCAACGTGACGTTCGATGCGCTGGTCGAAACGTATGGCGAAGCGATCGAGGGACTGATCGCAGGTGGCGTCGATATACTTCTGGTCGAAACCGTGTTCGACACGCTGAACGCCAAGGCAGCGATCTATGCGATCCTGAAATACTTCGACGACGTTGGCCGCCGCTGGCCGGTGATGATCTCCGGCACCATCACCGACGCGTCGGGACGCACGCTATCGGGTCAGACGCCGGAAGCGTTCTGGCAATCGGTGCGCCACGCCAATCCGCTGACCGTCGGCTTCAACTGCGCCCTCGGCGTCGAGGATATGCGTCCGCACATCAAGGCCGTCGCCGACATCGCCGATACGTTCGTCAGTGTCTATCCAAACGCAGGACTGCCGAACGCCTTCGGCGGCTACGACGACACCCCTGAACACATGGCGGAACATCTGGGCGAGTTCGCACGCTCCGGGCTGGTCAACCTGGTCGGCGGCTGCTGCGGCACCACACCCGCGCACATCGAGGCGATCCGCGAAGCCGTCGAACATCACGCACCGCGTATCGTGCCCGACAAGGATCACACCATGAGCCTGTCCGGGCTCGAACAACTTCGCCTCGACGACGTCACCGGCTTCGTCAACGTCGGCGAACGCACCAACGTTGCAGGCTCCGCCAAGTTCGCCGGCCTGATTCGTGACGGCAAGTACGATGAAGCCGTCGAAATCGCCCGCCAGCAGGTCATGAACGGCGCTCAGATCATCGACATCAACATGGACGACGCGATGCTGGACGGCGTCGACGCTATGCGCACGTTCGTCAATCTGATCTCGTCCGAGCCCGACATCGCCCGCGTGCCGGTCATGGTCGACAGTTCCAAGTGGGAGATCGTCACCGCCGGGCTCAAGTGTCTGCAGGGCCGGTCCATCGTCAACTCGATCAGCCTCAAGGAAGGCGAGGCCGAGATGATCGAACACGCGCTTGAAGCGAAACGCTACGGCGCGGCTGTTGTCGTTATGGCGTTTGACGAAAGTGGACAGGCGGACAGCTACGACCGCATGGTCGAGATCTGCAAACGCAGCTACAAGGTGCTGACCGAGAAAGCGAACTTCGCGCCGGAAGATATCGTCTTCGATCCGAACATCTTTCCGATCGCGACCGGTATCAAGGAACACGACAACTTCTCGAAGGACTACATCCAGGCCGTCGCGACCATCAAGAAAGAGCTGCCGCACGTAAAAACGTCGGGCGGGCTTTCCAACATGTCGTTCTCGTTTCGCGGCAACAACGGCGTCCGCGAGGCGATGCATTCGGTGTTCCTCTATCACGCCACCAAGGCGGGGCTCGACATGGCCATCGTCAACGCCGGCCAGCTGGCGCTTTACGAGGACATCCCCGAAGAACTGCGACACCGCGTCGAGGACGTGGTGCTCAACCGCCGCGAAGACGCCGCCGAGCGCTTGCTGGAGATCGCCGACCAGGCCAAGTCCGGTGCCAAGGGCCGGGCCGAGGATCTGTCTTGGCGCGAAGAGAGCGTCGAAAAGCGGCTCGAGCACGCGCTGGTGCACGGCATCACGGATTACATCGTCGACGATACCGAGGAAGCCCGCGCCGCCGCCGAAAAACCTCTCGATGTCATCGAAGGTGCGCTAATGGACGGCATGAACGTGGTCGGCGACCTGTTCGGATCAGGCCGCATGTTCCTGCCGCAAGTGGTGAAATCGGCGCGCGTCATGAAACAGGCCGTCGCCTATCTGGAGCCTTACCTCGAGGCCGACAAGAAAGCGGGCGACACCAAGGGCCGGATCGTCATGGCAACCGTGAAGGGTGACGTACACGACATCGGCAAGAACATCGTCGGCGTGGTGCTGCAATGTAACGGCTACGAAGTCATCGACCTGGGCGTGATGGTCCCGTACACCAAGATCATCGAAACCGCCATCGAACAGAACGCCGACATGATCGGACTTTCGGGCCTGATTACACCGAGCCTTGAGGAAATGTGCACGGTCGCGCGCGAGATGCAGCGCGCCGGTCTCGACATTCCGCTGCTGATCGGCGGCGCCACCACGTCGAAGGCGCACACCGCGGTCAAGATCACGCCCAACTACGAACACCCTGTGATACACGTGCTGGATGCGTCGCGCGCCGTCGGAATCGCCAGCCGGCTCCTGAGCGAGACGCGCAGGGACGCGCTGGTCGAAGAAGTCGCGCAGGAATACGAGGCAATCCGTGCCAAGCACGGCGGCCAGGACAGCGCGCGTAATATCATCGAACTCGAGGATGCCCGCACCAACCGCTTTCAAATCGATTGGGCGGCCACAACGCCGCCGGAGCCAGGCTTTACCGGCCTAAAGATGTTCGAAGACTACGACCTTACGGAACTGGTCGAACGCATCGATTGGACACCGTTCTTCCGCACCTGGGATCTGGCGGGCACGTACCCGCGCATCCTCGAAGACGAGGTCGTCGGCGAAGCGGCACGCTCCCTCAAGGCCGACGCGGATGCGATGCTGAAGAAAATCATCGATAACAAATGGCTGACGGCACGCGCCGTGATCGGCTTTTGGCCCGCCGCCGCCATCGGCGACGATATCGAGGTCTACAGCACCGAAGGCGAGAACGCTCCCGTTGCCACCATTCACTGTCTGCGCCAGCAGATGCCGAAGTCGGGCAAACGCGCCAACATGTGCCTCGCCGACTTCATCGCGCCGAAGGAAACGGGCGTTAGCGACTGGATCGGCGGTTTTGCCGTGACCGCCGGCATCGGCGCCGACGTGCGCGCCGACCTGTTCGAGAATGCGGGCGACGACTATTCCTCGATCATGGTGAAGGCGCTCGCTGACCGCTTCGCGGAAGCCTTCGCCGAGCGCATGCATGAACGCGTGCGCAAGGAATTCTGGGGCTACGCAAACGACGAGAACCTCGACAACGACGCACTGATCAAGGAAGCCTATCAGGGTATCCGCCCGGCGCCCGGCTACCCGGCATGCCCGGACCACACGGAAAAGCGGACGCTGTTCGAACTTCTCAAGGCCGGCGAAAACGCGGGTATGGAGCTGACCGAAAGCTGCGCCATGATGCCGGCGGCGTCGGTATCGGGATACTATTTCTCGCACCCGGAAAGCGCCTACTTCGGGATCGGCCGCGTGGGCCCTGACCAGGTCGAGGATTATGCCGCGCGCAAGGGCATGAGCGTGGAGGAGACCGAGCGCTGGCTGGCGCCGAACCTGGGCTACACGCCGAAGGTCTGAGCGTCCTGTTACAAAGAACAACTTTGTCATCCCCGCGTACGCGGGGACCCAGCTATCCCGGCGTTTAATCTGGGTTCCCGCTTTCGCGGGAATGACAATTATTTGAACGGCGCCACCGTTCAATTAGCCGGTACAAGCGAGTACAATACCCCCATGCGCATCCTGATCGCCCTGCTCGTACCCGTCATACTGCTCACGGCCTGTGAAAGCCGGGACGGGAAGCGTTCGGGTCTGGAGGCGTTCTTCATGAACCTGGGGCAGATCGCCTACGACAGCGCCAAGGAAGTGGGGCGATCCGAAAAAGCGTATTAAACCCCTGGCGTTTCGCCGCTGTCGGCGATCTTGGCGGCGCGGATGCGGCGTTCTAGCTCGCGGCGCTCCAGTTCACGGCGGTCGCCCTCGCGGCGCTCTCCACCGTCCCAGCCCGGCACGCCCTTGTGGTCAGCGGCCGCTTGCCGGCGTTCGTCGGCGCGACGGTCGCGTTCGCGACGGTCCTCTTCCCGGCGTTCGTGCGCGGCACGGGCCTGATCGTCCATCGGCCAGAAGCTATCGATGGCATCTTTTTCCCATTTTTCATCCTGAATGCGGCGCTCTTCCTGGCGGCGTTCCTTTGCCGTGCGGCGGTCTTCCTTACGCCTGTCGACCCCATCCCAGCCCAGCACATCCGCAGCCGACACCTGTTTCTCGCGCCGGTCGCCGTCGCCACGACGGTCATCGCCGCGCCGATCGCTATCGGCGCGCTGATTCGTTTCGGGAAATTCGGGAACTTCCTGCTCTTTAGGTTTTTCTGGAAAATCGGCCATCAAAAGATCATACCAGCGCCGACATACGGCTGGCGACGGCGGAAATCAGTTTTCGGAAACCCGGCGATAGTAATCCGGGTCCAGCAGCACGCTTTCCGCAAGGGTTCGCATACGGCTGTAATAGCCTTCCTGGACCACCTGGAAATGCGGCGTCGGCGCCACGGAACTGCCACGGCCAGCCACGACCCAGACGGTCTTGGGATCGTCGGTTTTCACGAATCTGTCGCCGACTTCGATACCGTTTCTATTTTTTCTGAGCACCGTCTTTTTCTCCGTACCGGTCACCTTCGACATCCGTATCGATACGCTCAAAGGGCGCGAACTTCAAGATCGTAAAGTACGTATTTGGGCCGGTTATTTCTTGCTTTTCGAACTCGCCGATTTCTTTTTCGCAGCTGCTTTTTTCTTGGGCGCGGCAGCCGATTTCGCCACTGGTGCCGCAGTCTTCAACATGCCGCTCGCTTCCATTTGCTGCACCACGCTCTGCATCTGCGCGTACAACTGCAGGAATCCCCTGACCGGCAGTGCGACATGACCGGAGACCACGGATTCGGGCGCCTTGGGATCGACCCCGGAACGGTCACTGGCAAACGAAATACGGGCCAATGGCCCCCGCAACGAAACGCTCGCGACCCGATCCGCATATATCTCCGGCGCCGCCGGGTTATTGACGATATCCGGTTTCTTCTCCGCCATGACGTGTCCTCCTCGACGATTGCCTGAATTATGCCTGCAACCCGTCGCAACACCAAAAGAATATCCCCGACTTTGAAGCCGGAAATACGCGAAAGTATGAGGGACACGTCCCCGCCTGCGGCTTATACTCCGCGCGATGGATGACGACACCCTGACAACCCGTGCCGGATTTGACGCCGCCCCCGCCCTCGTCGCTGGACACCGAGACGCCCTCTGGCTCAGCCGAGACGGCGAAATTGAAACGTTGAGCCACCGAGAAAGCCAGAACCGCATCAGGGACGGCGCCCGTCCGCTGGTCTGCCATCGCCGTCTCACAGCGGCGACGATCCGCGCCGGCGCCTTTCAAGGGTATGATACTCTTGAGCTTTTCGCTTTCGTACGCCCTGCCCAGTTCTGCCTGCCGACGGCGGGCGGCCTTGCCCTCGCACTTGACCTGCCACCCCCGGAAGGACCGGAACAGACTGCCGCTATGCTGTTCGAGGCAGCGGACATATTACTGGGCGAGCTTGCCAAGGCTCCACCGGAAGCCAAGGACATCGCCTGGAACATGGCCCGCGCGGGTTGGCCCTGGGCGGCGCCGGTTCTCGAACTGCTTGGTGGTGGTGAAGCGCCGCATTCCTCCGCACTCAAGGGCGCAATGCAGGTGTGGCGGCGGTTACCCGATTGGGAGGACCGACCGCGTGAGACCCCTGCCGGCAGCTTGCCGATCTCCGAATCGGAGACCCGCACCCGGCTCGGCATGCTGTTGGGCCGCACCTCCGAACGCCGACCCCAGCAGCAGCGCTACGCGGAAACCGTCACCGCCGCATTCAAGCCGCGCGACAACGAGGACGAACCGAATGTCATCATTGCCGAGGCGGGTACCGGCGTCGGCAAGACGCTGGGCTACGTCGCCCCCGCCAGCCTGTGGGCCGAGCACAACGACGCGCCCGTCTGGATCGCGACCTATACCCGCAACCTGCAGCGCCAGCTGGATACCGAACTGGACCGCCTCTATCCGGACCAGAATCTGAAGCGCGAACGCATCGTGGTGCGCAAGGGGCGTGAAAACTACATGTGCCTGCTGAACTACGAAGAGGCGCTGGGCCGCGCCCAACTCGCGAACGGACCGGATGCCGTCGCCCTCGGCCTGATCGCACGCTGGATCCGGGCCACGCGGGACGGCGACATGGTCGGCGGCGATTTTCCGTCCTGGCTGACGCACCTTTACGGACGTGAGGTGACGACGGACCTGACCGACACGCGCGGCGAATGCATCTATTCCGCCTGCCCGCACTACGGCAAATGCTTTATCGAACACACCCAGCGCCGCGCCCGGCATGCCGACCTGGTGGTCGCCAACCACGCCCTCGTGATGATCAACGCGGCGATGGGCGGCGATCCGGAGACCCGGCCGCTCCGGTATGTCTTCGACGAGGCGCATCATCTTTTTAATGCCGCCGACAGCGCGTTTTCGGCGCATCTTTCCGGCATGGAGACAGCCGAGCTCAGACGCTGGCTGATCGGCGCCGAGGGCGGTAGCCGTTCGCGGTCGCGCGGCCTCAAGGCCCGGGTCGAGGAACTGATCGCAGGAAACGAAGCCGCCGAGGATGCGCTTGAGAGCGCACTTCGTGCCGCCAAGGCGCTCGCCGGGCCTGGCTGGCACCAGCGCATCGGTGACGGACGCCCCGATGGCCCGACGGAAACCTTCCTGTCGTTCGTCCGCCAACAGGTTTATGCCCGCGCCGGGGACGCAGACGGTCCTTATGATCTGGAGGCCGAACCGCATCCGGCCGTCGATGGTCTGGTGCACGCGGCCCTTGCGCTGAAGGACGACCTCTATGACATCCAGCGCCCGCTGGCTGAACTGATGATGGCGCTCCACAAAGTTCTCGCTGACGATGCCGACACACTGGAAACCCAGACACGCACCAAGATCGAAAGCGTGACCGCGTCGTTGGAACGGCGCGCTGTGAGCCAGCTATCCGCGTGGCGGTCGATGCTGGACGCCGTCGCCAACGAAACGCCGCCCGAGTACGTCGACTGGTTCGGTATCCAGCGCCTGGGCGGGCGCGACTTCGACATCGGCTTTCACCGCCACTGGGTCGACCCGACCGAGCCGCTGGCGGAAACCGTCTACAAACCTTCGCACGGAATCGTCATCACATCGGCGACGCTGACCGACCGCACGGGCGACCCGGACGCCGACTGGCAGGCTGCCGAAATCAGGACCGGCACCCGTCACCTGCCGGTCCGCCCACTGCTGACGCGCGAGGAATCCCCGTTCGATCATGAGAAACACCTCAAGGTTCTGGTCGTCGGCGATGTCCGTAAGAACGATATGGACCAGACGGCAGCCGCTTACCGCGAATTGTTCAAGGCCTCGAGCGGCGGCGGGCTTGGCCTGTTCACGGCGATCTCGCGCTTGCGCGCCGTCGAAAGCCGTATCCGCAACCCGCTGGAGGAAAACGGCATTCCGCTGTTGGCACAGCATGTCGACCCGCTGGATACCGGCACCCTGGTCGACATCTTCCGCGCCGAGGAACACGCCTGCCTTCTTGGCACCGATGCAGTCCGCGACGGCGTCGATGTGCCGGGCCGCTCGCTCCGGCTTCTGATCTTCGACCGCGTGCCGTGGCCGCGCCCCGACCTGTTGCACAAGGCGCGCAGGAGAGCTTTCGGCGGCAAGATCTATGACGAAATGCTGACGCGGCTGAAACTCAGCCAAGCGGTGGGACGCTTGTTGCGCCGCGCCACCGATCGTGGCGTGTTCGTGATGCTGGACCGGCAGATGCCGTCGCGCCTGGAAACTGCGTTCCCGTCGAACGTCACGGTGGAGCGCGTCGGCATGAAGGACGCCATCGACATCACGCGGACGTTTCTTGCTGAAAGCGACTAACTTTAGCGCAGCGGTATGCGCAGAAAAATGCCGGCGAAGAACAGCCCCGCAGAGGCCCAAAGAAGCCTCGGGTCGTATTCAGGGACATCTACGAACAAGCTGACGGGCGACTTCAACGAGCAGAGATCGCTGGTCCAGTAGAAGCATTCGCGGGCAAGCTGAAACTCGTCGCCCAGCACCTCGTGAAAGAATGCATACCACCATGCCGTCGACACCATGAACGCGGCCAGCCCGAGCACCATCATGAGATTGCCGATCTTGCGCATCAGGGGGCACTCACCTGCATCACCGGCGACTGGAACAGGACCGACAGCGTGACGACCGCGACCAGCGTCGAGAACAGGATTGCCGCCGATGTCCGCTGCACATAGACGTTGTAGTTCTGCGCGACGACGAAACAGAGCGCACCCGCCGGCAACGCCGACATGAGGATGCCGATCGCCATCCACAACGGTTCGGCATCGAAGACATAGATAAAGAAGACATACGTGATCGCCGGATGGATCAGCAGCTTGAAGATGCTGACGCTACCGATCTCAGAAAACCCGTAGAACAGCGGCTTGCCGACCATGAACAGCCCGATGGAGAAAAGCGCCGACGGTCCGGCGGCGGCGGACAGGATCGAACAGAACGTCTCGACCGAAACCGGCAGGTCGAGGCCGGTGAACGACCAGAGTATTCCTGCAAGCGACGAGACCATCAGCGGGTTTTTGGCCAGCGACTTGGTCACGCCCCAGGCGGCATTCAGCCCCCTCTCGCCCCTGAGGTCGGCCTCGATCAGCACGGCATAGAACGGAATCATGATGATCGACTGGAACACGGTGGCGACGATCGCCGGCAGCGCGCCGGCCTCGCCGAATGCGACGATACAAAGCGGGATGCCCATGTAGCCCGTGTTGCCGAAGATCGCGACCATGCCGAACATCGACTGCTCGGAAAGGCGCGTCTTGAAAACCCAGCGCGCGAACAGGATGGCGATCACGGTTGTGATGATGCTGCCCGCCGCGAACGCGCCCAGGAACGGCCAGTTGAAGATCTGCTCCGGGTCGACTCGCGCCATCGAGAAAAACAGCAGCACCGGCAGCGCCACGAAATACACGAACTTGTTGATCGCTTCCGAACTGGCCGCGCCGAGTACGCCGAACCGCCCGCAGGCATAGCCTGTCAGGATGATCGCAAAGACCGGCAGAACAACGTTGAAGATCGGTTCCATGGAACTCCTTCGGATGGCGCGCTATTGATGCCCGGGACCCCGATATCTAAAGTCCGGATCGCACCTGCACAAGCAACACATTGACCCGAGCGGAGACAAGCACTCATGAGCGCGCTTCAAGGACAGAAAATCGGCTTCATCGGGCTGGGCCTGATGGGCAAGCCCATGGCGCGGAACCTGGCCAAGGCCGGCGCGGAGATGATCGTGCACAACCGTTCCCAAGCGCCGGTCGAGGAACTGGCGGCCGAAGGCATGACGCCAGGCGGCAGCCCAAAAGGCGTTGCCGAGGCCGCCGACATCGTAATCTGCATGCTGACCGACACCCCCGCTGTTGAAAAAGTCATGCTGGACGAGACGGACGGTGTCACCGCCGGGATCACACCGGGGACGCTTGTCATCGACATGAGCACCAGCAAGGTGCCCGCGACCCGCGCCATCGCCAAAGAGATCGAGGACAAAGGCGGCCTTTACGTGGATGCGCCCGTATCCGGCGGCACCATCGGCGCCGAGGGCGGCACACTGACGATCATGGCGGGCGGTTCAGACGCGGCTTTCTCCCGTGCCTTGCCCGTCCTTGAAGTGCTTGGACACAAGATCACCCACGTCGGCAGCGTCGGCGCCGGGCAGGTCGCAAAGGCGGCCAATCAGGTGATCGTCGGGCTCAATATCGGGGCGGTCGCCGAGGCGCTCACGCTGGCTAAACACGCCGGGGTCGACCCGGCCCGGGTCAAGGAAGCCCTCGGTGGCGGCTTTGCGGATAGCCGCGTCCTCGAAGTGCATGGCCAGCGGATGGTCGACGACGTTTTCACGCCGGGCGCGCGGGCGACGGTGCAGCGCAAGGACATGGATCAGGCACTGGAACTGGCCGCCGAACTCGGTATCGATCTGCCGGCAACGGCGCTCAGCCGCGATCTTTACGACAGACTGATCGCCGCCGGCGGCGGCGACCTCGATCACGCAGGCCTGATCAAGGCGATCGATCCGGATTGAGCCTGAGAACCCCTTGAGTCATACGGTTTTAGGCATCCAGGGTGTAGCCATTCAGGTGAAATTCGGGTACTAGGAGATGACACAAACGTCAGAGCACCGCGCCATATGAAAGTTTGCCTGATCCGTCCGTCCATCGTGATTCCCGCTTCCAACCAGGTGGCGATGTTCACACCTCCGTTGGGCCTCGCCTATATTGCGGGCTCGCTTCGTGACGGCGGCTTCGACGTTCAGGTGATCGACGGTGTCGGCGAAAAGCTCGACAGCCGCAACCCGGTCGACAACGACTGCTACATGTACGGCCTGACGCCGGAAGAAACCGTGGCCCGCATCGACGACGATGCGGAAATCATCGGCGTCGCATTCGGATTTTCGTTCGAATGGCCGGCATGCCGCGACCTGACCAAGCTGATTCGCGAACGCTTTCCGGACGTGCTGATGATCGGCGGCGGCGAACACGTAACCGCGGTACCGGAACAGGCCCTGCTCGAAAGCGCGCTCGATATCGGCGTACTCGGTGAGGGCGAGGAAACCGCGCTTGAGATCTGCAAGGCATTCGAAGCCGGTGATCTCGACCCGTCGGCGGTTCTCGGCGCCGCCTATATCGACGCCGATGGCAAAGCCGTCATCAACGAACGCCGCCCGCGCAAGCGCGATCTCGACGATATTCCCTTGCCGGCGTGGGACCTTATGCCGATCGGCAATTACATGGACCGCGGCTACGGTTTCGGCATCAACCGCGGCCGTTCGATGCCGGTGCTTGCAAGCCGCGGCTGTCCCTATCAATGCACGTTCTGCTCCAACCCGGCGATGTGGACGACACGCTGGGTCGCGCGCGATCCGGACCTGCTCCTCGACGAAATGCAGATGTATCAGGATAAGTACGGCGCTCAGAACTTCGACTTTTACGATCTGACGGCCATCGTCAAAAAAGCGTGGATCGTGGATTTCTGCAAGAAAATCGAAGAACGCGGCATGAAATTCACATGGCAGTTGCCGAGCGGCACGCGCTCGGAAGCGATTGACGACGAGGTCGCGGGCTGGCTGTTCAAATCGGGCTGCCGGAACCTCTCTTATTCACCGGAAAGCGGTTCACCCGCCGTGCTCGATCGTATCAAGAAAAAAATCAAGACCGAGTCCGTCTTGGAGTCGATCAGTTCAAGCTACCGGCAGGGCATGAGCCTCAAGACCAACATCATGCTGGGATTCCCGGGCGAAACCATGAAGGAAGTCCGCGAGACCTACGGCTTTATCGCCAAGATGGCCATCGCCGGCGCCGACGACGTGGCGGTGTGGGCATTTTCACCATACCCCGGTTCGGAGCTGTTCCAGCAAATCAATGCCACCGGGCGGCTGAAACTTGACGATGCCTATTACGACAGTCTCAGGTCCTATGCCGACACCTCCCGGACGGTATCGTATTCCGAGAATTTCTCGGACGCGCAATTGAAGCGGATGCGCTGGATCGGCGTTGCGATCTTTTATCTGACGTCGTGGGCTTACCGGCCGTTGCGGCCGTTCAAGATCATCTGGCACGTGTTCACGGGACGACACGAGACCCGTTCGGAAATGGCGCTCGCCAATATTCTCAAACGGTTCCGGATGGGTGCGCGCGCCTGACCGCAACCTGCACTGAACGGTGCGGCTACCGGCCGGCCCAGTGTCCGTCGGAGCGCGGCCACTTCTTGACGATCTCCCAAGTGACAGGATTGCTGTCCGTTTTGCGCAGCAGGTAGGAATATCCCTGCATCGGCAGGTCGGTGCCGAGCACTTCGTTGACCGATGGCCGCATTGAATGCAGCAGAATGTGATCCGGCTTCATACCCTCAACCGTGACGCGCACCGCCGCCGGGCTGAAATCGTGATAGGCCGCCCAGTATCCGGTGAACTCGGTACGGCGATGGTGCAGCGCATAGAGGGTCAGCACGCCGGATTCCCCAGTGCCGAGCGGGTCCAGAATCATCATCCGTGATCCTTCCGGCATCAGGTCCGGCAGTTCCCGGCCGACGGCACGATAGAACGGCTTCGGGTGCTCAAGGTCAAAGCGGAGTCTCTCGGCAAAGACGAACGGCGCAGCGAGTGCCAACGCCGTCAGGACCGGAAACGCGAAACGGCTTATGTCCGTACCGGCGAGGTAACGGCGATAGAGCAGCCCCAGCGAGAACGCACCGAACGCCACCGCCATCAGACCGAGGTGGTGATTATAGCGCCAGTAGGATGCGACACGGAGCGCATCGGCCTCGCCGAACTGGGTCACGAAAATCAGATAAAGAAATGCGTTGTATCCGAGGAATGACGCACCGACCAACATCGCCAGGCGATGGAACGGGCTGCGGCAACGAAACAGACCGATGACCCCGCACACGACGGCGATGGCCATGACGCCGAAGTAGGCGCCCTTCTTACTGGCGACGATCAGCATCTGTTTCAGGATCGGCCATAGGACATGCAGATTCCATTGCTCATAGGGCAGGAAGATTGCTTCCGCCCCATGCGGCAGGTTGGTGAGCACGTGATAACGCCAGATACCATAAATCAGCATCGCTGGCGCGAGCAGCGGCACGATCAGTTTGATCATCGCCGCAAGACGGATATCCGGATCGCGAAGCGCAACGACACCCATACCGCCTAGCAGCATGACCACCAGCACGAGGTTCGACTGCTTGATGTTGATCAGCACCGCCATGGCAAAGCCGAATTGCCATGCCAAAATGCGCGCTCGTTCGGTTTCCCTTTGCGACAGTGCATCCAGTATGAAGTAGGCGAGAACCGTGCCGATCCCCACCGCTGTGGCGGTGCTGGCGTCGGCGTATGTCGTCATGATGACTTTCTGGACGAATGTCGGATTCAGCAGTGTCGCCGCCAGAACCGCAAACAGCGCCCCTGTCCAGGCAAGCCTGCCCGGGGCCGGCATGGGGTTGTCGGTAGCCTCGCACCAGAGACGGTACGCACCGACACCGAACGTCAGCAGCAGGACGATGTTCAGCACCGAACCCGCAGCTTCGACAAGCTGACCCGCAGCCATGTTTGCCATATAGACGAGGAAGAGCCAGGTGTACGGATAGCCAGGGAAATACCCGCCCGACACTTCCCGACCGCCGAACGGAAACTGATGCGATTCGAAAATGTACCTTGTCGTCGGCAACCAGTGCGAAAACTCATCCCATTCGGATGCCATGCGCGCCGACGCAATCAGCAAGAGTGGCGCTGCCAATACAAGAACCCGCCAGAACCCGAATGGGCCGGCGCGGCGTTCACGCACTGCATACCAGATTGCGAGCCCTCCGCCGATGACGGCAAACGGCCAAAAAACGTAGTTAAAAGGAATGCGGAAGAAGACATTGCCGACCGTCAGCACCAAAACCACGATCGCCCAACCGGCGAAAAAATCAGCCTCCGCCAGTCCATGGCCAGCGAACAGCGTCCGGCCGATTGCTGCGAGTGCCGCCAGGACCGCGAGCGCCCCGAAGATGATCAGAAACTGACTGCTGCCGGTGTAGAAGTACTGCACGTAAGTGAGAAGATCGCTCATCACATTCCTTAAGCTTTTCAGTAATTTGCGCGCGGCAACCGTATACGGCACACCCGGTGCGCAGGCAAGTGGCAGTACCGCAGCTCAAGGAAAAAGGGGCGCCCCGAAGAGCGCCCCTGATTCTCAAGACGTAAGGATGATGCGGCGTAGAAGCCTCTAAGCCGCCAGACTGTTAAAAGCCCATGCCACCCATACCGCCCATGCCGCCCATGCCACCCATGTCGGGCGCACCGCCACCGGCGGCTTCCTTGGGTTCCGGCTTGTCGGCGACCATGGCTTCGGTGGTGATCAGCAGGGCTGCCACCGAGGCTGCGTCCTGAAGGGCCGTACGTACAACCTTGGCCGGGTCGATGACGCCCGACTTGATCAGGTTCTCGTAGACACCGGTCTGCGCGTTGTAGCCGAACTTGACGTCCTTCTGGTCGAGCAGCTTGCCGGCAACGACGGCGCCATCGGCACCCGCGTTCTCGGCGATCTGACGCAGCGGCGCCTGGATGGCGCGGCGGATGATGTTGATGCCGACATCCTGGTCGCCATTTTCACCTTCAAGCTTGGCAAGTGCCTTCGTGGCATAGAGAAGCGCGGTACCGCCACCGGCAACGATGCCTTCTTCAACGGCGGCACGGGTTGCGTGCAGCGCGTCGTCGACACGGTCCTTCTTCTCTTTCACTTCGACCTCGGAACCGCCACCGACACGGATCACCGCAACACCGCCGGCGAGCTTTGCCAGACGTTCCTGCAGCTTCTCACGGTCGTAGTCGGACGTCGTTTCCTCGATCTGCGCACGGATCTGCGAGCAGCGGCCCTCGATGTCCTTCTTCTTGCCGGTGCCTTCGACGATCGTGGTCTCTTCCTTCGTGATCGACACCTTCTTGGCGCGGCCCATCATTTCGATGGTCACGTTCTCAAGCTTGATGCCGATGTCTTCCGAGATCACCTGACCGTTGGTCAGCACCGCGATGTCTTCGAGCATCGCCTTGCGGCGGTCACCGAAGCCCGGCGCCTTGACGGCGGCAACCTTCAGACCACCACGCAGCTTGTTGACCACGAGGGTCGCGAGCGCCTCGCCCTCGATGTCCTCGGCGATGATCATCAGCGGACGGCCCGACTGCACGACGGCTTCCAGAACCGGCAGCAGCGGCTGCAGCGAGGAGAGCTTCTTCTCGTGGATCAGGATGTACGGATCGTCCAGTTCGCAGGTCATCTTGTCGGCGTTGGTCACGAAGTACGGGCTCGTGTAACCGCGGTCGAACTGCATGCCTTCGACGACGTCCAGTTCGGAGTGAAGCGACTTGGCTTCTTCCACCGTGATCACGCCTTCGTTGCCGACGCGCTCCATGGCCGAAGCGATCATGTCGCCGACTTCACGGTCGCCGTTCGCCGAGATCGTGCCGACCTGGGCGATTTCCTCGTTCGTCTTCACCTTCTGCGCACGCTTCTGCACGTCGGCGACAACAGCGGCAACCGCCGTGTCGATGCCGCGCTTCAGGTCCATCGGGTTCATGCCGGCGGCAACCGCCTTGCAACCTTCGCGGACGATCGACTGGGCGAGAACCGTCGCCGTCGTCGTGCCGTCACCGGCTTCGTCGTTGGTGCGCGACGCGACTTCCTTGACCATCTGCGCGCCCATGTTCTCGAACTTGTCGGAAAGCTCGATGTCCTTCGCGACCGTGACACCGTCCTTGGTGATGCGCGGTGCGCCGAAAGACTTGTCGAGAACGACGTTGCGGCCTTTCGGACCCAACGTCACCTTCACCGCGTTGGCCAGCGTGTCCACGCCCTTGAGCAGGCGGTCACGCGCGTCGGCGGAAAATTTTACTTCTTTGGCAGCCATAAATAATCCCCTTTGGGTTCTTCGTGGTTTCTTCGTACCGTTCCCGGGACCGGTTAGTCGATCACGCCGAGAATGTCGGATTCCTTCATGATGATGAGGTCTTCACCATCGACTTTGACTTCGGTGCCGGACCATTTGCCGAACAGGATCTTGTCGCCCTTTTTGACGTCGAGCTTGGTCACCTTGCCGTCGTCGGCCTTGTGGCCGGAACCGACAGCGATCACTTTGCCTTCCATCGGTTTTTCCTGGGCGGTATCGGGAATGATGATGCCGCCGGCGGTTTTCTGTTCGGATTCGACACGGCGAACCAGAACACGGTCATGTAAAGGCCGGAATTTCATGGAATGCGTCTCCATAACGGTTTGAAAAATCTAAAATTTCAGTGAAGCGTTAGCACTCGGTATGAGTGAGTGCCAGAGATGTAGAGAACTCGTCCCGGGGTGTCAACCCGGGGCGGCCGTCGTCATAGAACGCGGCATGGCCATCGATGCCCTGGCCGGCCGGCCCGATGCGCACGACGATGGACATGCCATTGCATCACACTGCGGTATCAACGTGAAGCCGGGTGTTTGATTGGACGATGCCGTAACAATGGAAGGCCTTACGGGACCGTCACGGAAAGGCGAGAGGATCGACGCCAATCAGATACGGGTGCAGGCCGAGCATCATGGCCCAGGCGACCAAGGCGGCAACGGCGGGCTTCCAATCGGGAACGCGGGGGCCCGTCGCCGACGCCACGTCTATCGGCCTCGTCATCGTGTTCTTGATCGCGGCAACGGCTGAAATTATGGCAAACACACCGAACAGCATAACAGCGCGTGCATGACCCACGTTGAGGAGATGAAGCGACGCCCATAGCAGAAGCCCCAGACTTCCCGGTGCCGGGATCAAACGGTAGATGCCGGCACGAACGTCGCCAGGCCTTTTCATGAGGCGCGCGGCAATCAGCCAGAACGCCACCGGCATCCCCGCGACCGCGGCCCACCTCCCCCATGCGGGTGGATCCCATAGCCACGGCCCGTCAGCAGCGTCGACATAGGCAGTGATCAGCCATGCAACGACGCCGATCGACACGATGCTGTAGACGATGCGAAAGCCGCTCAGTCCCAACTTGTTTACGCACGCTTGCCGCACGCCGGGTGACGACGGCACCAAATGCGAGAGAAAAAGAAGAGCAAGGGCGGCTGCAAGTTCAACCATGATACCGGGAACATAACAGAGATCAGGGCTTTTGCTGCATATTTGGCAGCGGACACGACAAGGCGGCGCGACAACGCAGCGCCATCCCTGCCGATCCCGGCGCGGTATCGGGCAGCCCCGCCATCCACGGGAATAAATCGTGGTCGTATGCGAAAAGGTCTTGTTTGCGGCCGCCGTCCCCCCTATGTCGGGGGTTTGTGGCACCTACGTCCGGAAACCGACTTTAGGTCCCATTGGAACACATGACGAAACCAACGTACCTGAAGGGTAAGGACGTAAGATGAGCAAGAACGAACCGGTAACGCTGAAGAAAGTTTCCTACGTCATGGTTGGGGGCGGCGCCATTGCACTCGCGCTCGTCGCCGCGGTGTGGGGCATTCTCGGCATCTTCGTTATCTAGGACTGAAGCGGACAGCGCGCGGTCTTATCGCCGCATTCTAAACCGTTGACGTCTCACGCCGGTGGCACGGCCCCGGTCTTTGCCTGCACGACAAGCGCGGCCACTTCCGCGAACCCTGCGCCGCCTCGTCCTTCCGCGATGTATGTCGGCGGGTTGCTCAGTTGTTCCTCGAATTCGCGGACATTGGCGACCCCGACCGAGTTTTCGAAGAACCGGAACATCGGGCCGTCGTTGGGCGAATCCCCCATGAACAAGAATGCGGCCTGCGCGCGGTCGAGATCGACGCCGAGGCAATCGGCGGCGAAAAGTTTCGTCATGGTCAGCTTGTCGTAATCGCCGAACCACCCGTTGACGTGGATTGAGCTGATCTTGGCGGTTGCGCCTGCGTTGGTCATCAGCGCAACGATCTCGTCGACGCGCGCCGATGGCAGTGGCGCAACGTCCTCGCAAAAATCGATGGCCAGATCCGTCTCCCGGTATTGCTGGTCGGCGGAGATCGCTGCACCCGGCACGGTGCTGATGATCTCCTGGCCGAGTTTCATGAGACGGCGGCGTTTTTCGGACCGGTCGTCGTTTGAGTCGACATATCGGCGGTTCATCCGCCTGGCGCCGCGATCATAGTGAAAGTAGAAAGCGCCGTTCTCGCCGACCACCCCGTCGACCGGCCACATGCGCGCAATATGATCGCACCAGCCTGCCGGACGTCCGGTAATCGGAACCACTGCGACGCCCGCCGACTGCAGCGCTTCCATAGCGCCATAGGCTTCCGCCTTCAGCCGACCGTCCGTCGTGAGCGTGTCGTCGATATCGGTGAAGACACCACGAACGCCTCTAAGCCGAGTTCCGGAGATCGTGGTTATCGGCTGCATCCTGCACCTCCCAACTACGACCGGTCGGCGAGGTTGGGATAAGCCTGCAATAATCCCGCCCGCCAGAACACAACGTTGTAGTCACGGAAGCGAAACTCCGCCAGCGGTGTGACGCCGTCTGGAAATGCAGGTTGTTCGCCGAGATAGTAATAGGCGACGATAACACCGTCCGGGTGATCGTTGACGAACGCCTTGGTAACCTTGTCGTCAAGCCCGAGTTCGGCCATCGGCTTCGTGAGTCGGCCGAGGAACTGATACTGACCGTGATAGGTGCTGAAATTGGCAAGCGCTACGCCCTTGTCCTCCAATGTCTTAAGTTCACGGGCAATTGGCCGGAGATCATAAGCGACGGCAAGCGCATCGCGCGCTGCGCCGTGCACAACGGCCACCAGGAGCGACATAGAAAGCGCCAGCACAGCCGCGCCCGTATACGCGTCTCGGCGCGCCCACATCCAGCAGCCTGCGGCCGCCACGAGGAGCCCCAGCCCCCAGATCGTATCCAGCCGATGAAACCAGGCGGGTGCGTCGAAAAACGACGGATCATCGGGCAGCATAACCATGGCGATACCGAGCACCGCAAAGAAGACCGCAACAATCAAACCATCGAAGCGACGGCCGGGCAAATGATCGTCGGCGCGTCCCAGCAAATGCGCGAACAGGAGTGCGAAGGCCGCAAATTCGGGCAGCAGATAATGAAGCTGCTTACCCGAGATCAAAGAGAATGTGATGAACGCAGGCACGACCCATGCAACCAGAAGCCGAAACCCGCCGTCCCTAAGGGCGCCGTTTGCGCGGACCGCCCGCCACAGCCGTGGCCATACCAGCCAAGGCAGCAGCAGTGGGGCCAGCAGCATCGCGTACCAGTAGAATGGCCGCGCGTGATCGAAGCTCTCGACGATCCGGCCCGCCGACTGACCCCAGAAGATCATGTTGCGGTATTCCTCGCCGCCGCGGATCCCCGCCGGAATCGCCCAGGCAAGCGCGATCGCGGCGCCAATCAACACGGCAAGCAACGTACGCAGGTACCAGGCCCGCCACGTGATCAGCGGCCTGTCCGGCCCGCCCGGCAAGGCCCGCCCCCACCACGGCACGAGCAATGCCACCGGCAAAATGTGTAAAAGGATCGCCGGCCCCTTGGCCAGCACACCAACACCGATGGCGGCGGCCGTCACGGCCCAGCCGCCGACACCGCCACGACGCCATGCCGAGACGATGCCGGTTATGCCGGCCACCGTGCATGTCGCCAGCATCATGTCGAACATGGTGAGAGTCTGAAACACGGTCCAGAACGCGGCACCGACGAGGACCAGCGGCGCAATGGATGCCGTCAGCGGTTCACCCGGCCAGATCAGACGCGCCAGCCTGCCGGTCCAGAACAATGCCACCAGCGCAAACAGAGGCGCCACCAGGCGCGGCCACCAGTCGTTGACGCCGAACACGGACCAGCCCGCTGTCATCAGCCAGAACAGGAGCGGCGGCTTATGGTGATACGGCTCGCCGTTCAGATACGGCACGAGGAAATCGCCGCGCACCCACATCTCCCAGGCGACGGCGAGGTAGCGCGTTTCGTCGACCGGCAGTGGCGGGCGCAGCAGAACGGCCGACACGACGGCAATCAGCCAGCAAATCGCCCAAATGGGAACCTGGGCCGGAAACGGGGATCGGTTCATTTTTCCGCAGCCTCACTGGCACCGACATCCTCGGCGTCGATCACGCCTGCATTCAGAAGCCTATGACTATCGCGATAGCGGCGATAGAGCCACACCCCGAGCGCGCCGGACGCCGCGAACAGTATAATGCTGACCAACAGCCTCGCCCCCGGTTCGACCGCAAACCCCGAACCGACCAGCGCAAAGATCAGCATCTGCGGGATGTAGCCGATGGCGGATCCGGCGACGAACGGAACGCCATGCGCCCGCGACACGCCGGCGAGCATGTTGGTCAACACGTTTGAGCCGATCGGCAGAAACCGGATCAGCAATGTGGTGGTGAACGTGTTCTCGCTCAGGAAAGCGTCCATCCGCTTGAGCTTGTCGGGAAATCTGTGCGTCACCAGGTCGCGTGCAAGAAAGCGGGCGACGAGAAACGTGGTCACGCACCCCAGCGTCGCCGCCGCAACGCTGATGACGGTTCCGAATGCCACGTCGAAGGCATATCCGGCCATGAAGGCGACTGCCTGACGGGGCAAACCGACCGCCGTGAACAGGCCGCCGGCGGCAAGGAACATCAACTCGCCGCGAATGCCTTCGCCGCGCACATAGGTGTCGATCCAACCTTCGTCGAGCATACTGCCGAGCGGCGTCAACTTGATCGCCGCGCCGATACCGATCAGCAACGCGAACAACAGGACGGAACGAAAGACGATACGTGGCGTCATTGCGGCTCTTTACCGTCGTCATCGGCAATTCGAACCCGGTTCGGCCGACGGTTCAGCCACATGACGCCGAACAGATCGACGATGCCGACCCAAAGCCTGTTGAACAGGCCGTATTTGGACTGACCCCGCTCGCGCGGGCGGTGATTGACCTCGACCGAGACGACGCGGCCGCCGGCACGGATCGTCAATGCCGGCATGAAACGGTGCATGTGATCGAAGCCGGGAAATGCCAAGAACATCGTGCGCGGGAAAACCTTGAGGCCACATCCCGTGTCGGGCGTCGCGTCACCCAGAAGACTCCCGCGCACCGCGTTGGCCACTCTGGACGATATCCGCTTGAGCCAGGTGTCTTTTCGCTTCGCTCGCCACCCCGCGATCATCAGCCGTGCATCGGCCGACCCGCCCTCGCCGTCGAAGCGCTGCAAAAGCGCCGGGATATCGGCAGGATCGTTTTGGCCATCGCCGTCCAGCGTCGCGATCAGTGGCGCCGCAGCATGACGGACGCCCGTCTGAATGGCCTGCGATTGACCGAAACAGCCCTTATGACGGACGACGCGCAGCATCGGAAATTCGTCCTTGGCGGCTGTCAGTTCTTCGAATGTACCGTCCGTCGAGCCGTCGTCCACGTAGACGATTTCGAATGGCCGCACACCATCGAGCGCCGCCACGATTTCACGGATCAGGGGCAGGACGTTGTCCGCCTCGTCCTTGACCGGCACGACAACCGAAACGTCCACCAGAGAGATATCCCGACCGGCATCACCCATGCGCGCGCGGTCTCCTTGAAAATCCTACGATCAGAGTGCTGCGCTTTTACAACGCCCACCCCCGAAGGGCCAACAAAAACAGGGATTTGAACGAGAAATTTCGCTCACTCGGTGCGCAAGCGGTCTAGTCGCAACCGTTGCCGCGCGTCCGTCAGGCGCTTCAACGCGAGCATGGTCGCTGAAAAGACGCCGAGCGCCGTGCCGCCGGCGATCAGAAACATGATCAGGATCTGGTATTTGACGGCATCCACCGGGTCGACACCGGCGAGAATCTGCCCGGTCATCATCCCGGGAAGCGAGACAAGCCCGGCCGCCGCCATGCCATTCACGGTCGGGATCAGACCAGCGCGCATCGCGCCCTTGAGCGGCTCCTGCATGGCCTGGCGGAAGGTATGTCCAAGGGCCAGACGCGCCTCGATCCGGCCGCGCCCGGTATCGGCTTCGGACAGCAGCCGGTCGAGCGCCAGGCTGACGCCTGTCATGGTATTACCGAGAATCATGCCGAGGATCGGGATCGCATATCTGGGATCGTACCAGGGATCGGCATGGACCTGGGTCGACAGCGTGAACAATGTCACCACGCCAGCCGCCGCCAGCATAGATGTCGTGCCGAGCCCGTAGCCCCAGAACCCGATAAATGTTCTCTCCTGACGCGCCATGGCTTCGCGACCCGCAAAAGCGACCATGGCCAGACCGACCACCAGCGTCAACCACGGCGAAACCGTATGGAACAGCGCTTTCAGGACCAGCGCCACCAGCGACAGCTGAACGACCATACGCGTGGCTGCAACCAGAAGCCGCCGTGCCGTCCCCAACCCGTAGTAAATCGAGAGACCGGCGTTCACCGTCAGCAGAGATGCCGCCAGCGCAATATCCCAATAACTGAGCTGGATATAGTTCATGCGGTTTCCTCGGTGAGGCTGCCGTCCTTCATGCGAAAACTGCGCCCCGACATGCGCTTAGCCTGCTGGGCGTCGTGCGTCACCATCAAGACGATGATGCCGCCGGCGATTTTCTCATGCAGAAGGCTTTCCACCTTGGCCGTCGTCTCCGGGTCCAGCGCCGACGTCGGTTCGTCCAGCAGGAGGACGCGCGGCCCCTGCACCATCGCCCGCAACAGCGCGAGCCGCTGACGCTCCCCGGTTGACAAGCGGCTGACCGGCCAGGACATCACATTGCCGTGGAAACCGAGACGCACCAGATAGCCGGCAGCAATATCCGGAAACTCGAAATGATCTCCGACCCTGTCTGTCCACCATCCACTGTCCGCCGCCACATATGTAACGCGGCGGCGCCATTCGTTTGCCGGCAAGGACCCCCGATCCGCACCATCCAGCGAGACCCGTCCGGTACAGGGGTCGAGATCCGCGATGGCACGCAGCAACAGCGACTTGCCGGAACCGGACGCACCCCTGATCGCGACGCATTCACCGCCTTCGACTTCCAGGCTGGTCGGTTGCAGCACCGCACGGGAAAGATCATGAATCGCCAACATGGCCTTATGGTGGCGGAGGCAGCGCGCGTCGACAAGCTGTCTGTGATCGGCTAACAGAGACACACAAACAGAAGGAAGCCAGATGACAGACGCCATCCCCGCCCGGCTTTGGGAAGAAACCGTGTCCCCGGACTGGGTCGATTACAACGGTCATATGAACGTCGCCTATTACGTGCTGATTTTCGACCACGCGACGGACGCGTTTCTGGAGGAAATCGGCATGAACGAAGACCTGCGCGCAAAAACCGGCAGTTCCGTCTTCGTGGCGGAAGCGCACGTTACATATGACAGCGAAGTGATGGAGGGCGAGCGCGTGTACGTCACCTCTCAGGTGCTGGACTGCGACGAGAAACGCCTCCACCTGTTTCACTCGATGTACAACGCCAAGGATGACAGCCTCTGCGCAACCAATGAGCTGATGATTCTCCAGGTCAACCTCAACACGCGCAAGGTCGGCCCGTTCATCGATCACGTGCAATCGCGAATCCGGGGCATATATAAAGCCCACGAGACACTCGCAGTACCGGATAAAAAAGGCCGCGTGATCGGGATCCGCCGAAAGGCGTAAGTGGCGCAACAGGGACGGAAGCACAGATGACGCTGATTTCGCAGGAAATCTTTGACCGCATTCCGACCGCCGTCATCGTTGTCGACGAGAAGCGGCGTATCCTGCATGCCAACCGTGCCGCGCTCGATCTGGTCGGAATCAATGCACCGGGCCGTGACCTGGCGCTCAATCTTCGCCATCCGGCCGTCCTTGACGGCCTGGACCGGGTTCTGAAGGGCGCCCCCGATGCCGAAGGGGAATTCACGTTGCCGGTGCCGGTATCGCGCAGCATGTCTTACCGGATCGAACGATTGCCGGACGCGCCACTGGACGACACCTCCATCGCCACGCTTGTGCTTAACGATATCACGTCGGCCAAGAAGGCGGAGGAAATGCGGGCTGACTTCGTCGCCAACGTGTCGCACGAGTTGCGCTCGCCGCTGACGGCGTTGATCGGTTTCATCGAGACACTGCGCGGCCCGGCGAGCGATGACATCGACGCGCGCAGCCGCTTTCTGGATATCATGCACCGGGAATCGCAGCGCATGGCCAGACTGATCGACGATCTTCTGTCCCTGACGCGCGTGGAGATCAACGAGCACGTGCCGCCGCGCCACGCGGTCGATGTGTCGAGATCGCTGAACAACGTGATCGAAGCCCTCGAGCCGCACGCGGCGCAGAACGGGATTACCTTCGATATCGACTGCCCGCCCGACCTGCCCAAGGCGGTCGCGGACTCCGACCAGCTGCACCAGGTGTTCCGCAATCTGATCGAGAACGCGATCAAATACGGCGGCGAAACCAAGCCGATCGATATCATGCTACGGGCCGTGGACAGAATTCCCGGGTCTTCGCGTCCGGGCATCGCGATCGCGATTACCGATCACGGCCAAGGGATTCCCAAGGAACTGATCCCGCGCCTGACGGAACGCTTCTTTCGTGTCGACGAGGCACGATCCAGTTCGGGCGACAATACCATCGGTTCGACAGGCCTCGGACTCGCCATCGTGAAACACATCATCAGCCGTCACCGGGGGCACCTGTCCGTGCAGAGCGCGGTCGGTCAGGGCAGCACCTTCACGGTTTTCATTCCGACCGAAATTCAGCCCAGAAATGAACGAAATTGACCGGGTCTGACCGGTTCAAAGCCTTATCCACAGTCGCCTCACGCTGTGTCATAAAACTGTAGTCTTTCTGTCATATAATGTAAGCGGTCGAAGCGTAGTTTCCGCCGCGAATGGTTACCGGGGTGTCTTTTGACCGCACCCGGCAACCGCTATCCCGGAGAGTTTTTCTCCGAAACGCACCACAGGCAGGAGTCAGCCATGTATCGTAAGTTTCTCGGGGTTGCAGTCGTAGCCGGTATCGCATTTGCCGGTTCGGCCGCTGAAGCCCGCGACCAGATTCGTATCGTCGGTTCGTCGACCGTTTACCCGTTCGCAACCGTTGTCGCCGAGCAGTTCGGTAAGACCACCCAGTTCAAGACCCCGGTCATCGAAAGCACCGGTTCCGGCGGCGGCCTCAAGCTGTTCTGCGCCGGCG
This sequence comes from Rhodospirillales bacterium, assembly GCA_965262415.1. GTDB lineage: Bacteria > Pseudomonadota > Alphaproteobacteria > Rhodospirillales > Casp-alpha2 > UBA4479. The sequence goes on from OZ253533.1 coordinate 2,566,484, forward strand.
TCGGCGTCGAGCACCCGGACATCACCAACGCTTCGCGCCGGATCAAGAAGTCCGAAGTCGAAAAGTGCGCCAAGAACGGCGTTACCGACATCACGGAAATCAAAGTCGGTTATGACGGCATCGTGATGGCCAACGCCAAATCCGCCCCGCAGATGAAGATCTCCAAGAAGCAGATCTTCCTCGCGCTCGCCAAGACCATTCCCGATGGCAAGGGCGGCTTCAAGGACAACGACAACATGATGTGGTCAGATGTCGACTCGTCGCTGCCGAACAAGAAGATCGAAGTCCTCGGCCCGCCGCCGACCTCCGGCACGCGCGACGCCTTCGCTGAACTGGCGCTTGAAGGCGGCTGCAAGGCTTTCGATGAAATCAAAGCCCTCAAGAAGTCCGACAAGAATAAATACAAAGCCATCTGCCATGGTGTCCGTGAAGACGGTGCCTATGTGGAAGCCGGCGAGAACGACGTTCTGATCATCCGCAAGCTGGAAGCCAACGCGAACGCCTTTGGCGTCTTCGGCTTCTCGTTCCTCGACCAGAACGCCGACAAGGTTCAGGGTTCGATCATTGAAGGCATCTCTGCCGAATTCGAATCCATCGCCGACGGCTCCTACCCGGTTTCCCGTCCGCTCTACTTCTACGTGAAGGGCGCGCACGTGGGCAAAGTCCCGGGCATCAAGGAATACGTCGCTGCGTTCACCGCCGAGAAGACCTTCGGTCCGGACGGCACGCTCTCCGACAAGGGTCTGATCCCGATGCCGGATGCGGAGCGCAAGAAGTTCCAGAAAGACGGCGAGATGATGGCCAACAACATCTCGATGTAAGGATAAAGGGTCCCCGGTTATTTCGCCGGGGACCCCCTTCATCGCATTCGTTTCTCGATTTTCTATTCATCCAATCAACAACAAAAAAACGTCATGAAGTGCCGGGGGTTACCAAAGCATGTCATTCACATTCGTACTCGGCGCACTGATCATCCTCACCGTAGCCGGCTTCTATCTCGGCCGCTCACGCTCTCTCGCTGACACAGGCGGCACCGCTCAGCGGCTCCATTCCAGGCCGCACTATTATGGCTACTTCGTCGCCCTGTGGTGCGGCATTCCGACACTGCTGATCCTCGGCGTCTGGACGGTGTTCCAGACCCCCATCGTCGAAATGATGGTCCAGAACAGCCTGCCGGAAGCGATGCTGAACGGCGATCCGGCGCAGATGTCGCTGGTCATGAACGACATCCGCAACTTGGCGTCCGGAAACATTACCTCCGGCGAAATCACGCCGGCGATCCAGGCCGCTGCTGACCACTACGTAAGCCTGCAGACGACGAGCGGCCTCGCCAAATTCGTGGTCATCCTGGCCGTGGGCATTGCCGCACTGGCCTATGCAAGAAGCAAGATCCATCCATCGCTTCGCGCCCGCAATCAGGTCGAGAAGACGATGATGACCATTCTGATCATCTGTTCGGTCATTGCGATCCTGACCACCATCGGCATCGTCATGTCGCTGGTTTTCGAATCGTATCGTTTCTTCGAGAAGGTCTCGCCGGCGGAATTTCTGTTCGGCCTTGAATGGAGCCCGCAGACCGCACTTCGCTCGGATCAGGTGGGCGCATCCGGTGCATTCGGCGCCATCCCGCTGTTCGCCGGCACGATGCTGATTTCACTCGTCGCCATGTGCGTCGCCGGTCCGATCGGGCTGCTGTCGGCGATCTACATGGCCGAGTATGCACCGGGCAAGGTTCGCGGCGCGGTCAAGCCTGCGCTCGAAGTCCTCGCCGGCATCCCGACCGTCGTCTACGGCTTCTTCGCCGCGCTGACGGTGGCGCCGTTCCTCCGTGACCAGGGCAGTCTGCTCGGCCTCGATATTTCGTCCGAGAGCGCGCTCGCCGCGGGCCTTGTCATGGGCATCATGATCATTCCGTTCGTCTCCAGCCTTTCCGACGACGTGATCAACGCGGTCCCGCAAAGCCTGCGCGAAGGGTCCCTCGGCCTCGGCGCCACCAAGTCCGAAACCATCAAGCGCGTGATCCTGCCTGCGGCACTGCCCGGCATCGTCGGCTCGTTCATGCTCGCGATCTCGCGCGCCATCGGCGAAACCATGATCGTTGTCATGGCCGCTGGCCTTGGCGCCAACCTGACCGCCAATCCGCTGGAGGCGGTGACCACCGTCACCGTGCAGATCGTTACGCTGCTGGTCGGCGACCAGGAATTCGACAGCGCCAAGACGCTGGCTGCATTCGCGCTCGGCCTGGTGCTCTTCTGCGTCACGCTATGCCTCAACATCATCGCCATGGCGGTGGTCAACAAGTACCGAGAGCAGTATGACTGATACCGTTATGACAGATATGCAAAGTTCAAATCAGGCCCGGCGCGAAAAAGCATCCAATGCGTCAGAGGCCGTCCGCCGCAGCCTCAAGAAACGCTACGCCGCCGAGGCACGGTTCCGCGCCTATGGCATCGGTGCCGTCGGCATTGCGCTCGCCTGCATCGTTGTGCTGTTCACGACCATCATTTCGAGCGGCCTGCCCGCGTTCACCGAAACGACGATCACGCTCAACGTCGAACTGAAGCAGGAAGAAATCGATCCCGAAGGCACCCTCGACACGTCGACGCTGATCAATGCGAATTACCGCAAGCTCGTGTTCGACACGCTTCTTGCCGAGTTTCCCGACGTCACCAAGCGGCGCGACAAGCGGGCGCTGACGGCTGTGCTCAGTTCCGGCGCCGCCTATCAGATCCAGCAGGCGGTCGTCGAAGACCCGTCGCTGATCGGCCAGACGGTGACATTCGAGCTGCCTGTATCCGCGGATTTCGACCTCTACGAGAAAGGCGTCATTAAGAAGGAAACGGCCGAATCCGACCGCCGCGTCTCCGACCAGCAGATGGCATGGTTCGACGCCCTTCAGGAACGCGGTCTGATCGAGACCGGGTTCAACACCACGTTCTTTTCCAACGCGGACTCCCGCGAACCGGAACTCGCCGGCATCTGGGGCGCGACCATGGGCTCGCTGTTCACCATGCTGGTGACGCTGGCGCTGTCGTTCCCGATCGGTGTCTGCGCCGCTGTCTATCTCGAAGAGTTCGCGCCGAAGAACAGGCTGACGCAGATCATCGAAGTCAACATCAACAACCTCGCCGCCGTGCCCTCGATCGTGTTCGGTCTGCTCGGCCTCGCGGTCTTCATCAACTTCTTCGGCCTGCCGCGCTCGGCGCCGCTGGTCGGCGGCATGGTCCTGGCGTTGATGACGCTGCCGACCATCATCATTGCCGCACGCGCCGCGCTGAAGGCGGTGCCGCCGTCGATCCGCGAAGCCGCGCTCGGCCTCGGCGCCTCGCGCATGCAGGTGGTCACCCATCATGTGTTGCCGCTGGCGATGCCCGGCATTCTGACCGGGACCATTATCGGCATGGCACAAGCGCTTGGCGAAACCGCACCGCTGCTGATGATCGGGATGGTCGCCTTCATCGTCGATATTCCGGGTGGCATCACCGATCCGGCGACCGTACTGCCGGTACAGGTCTATCTTTGGGCGGACAGCCCCGAGCGCGCATTCGTTGCGCGCACATCGGCAGCGATCATGATCCTGCTGACCTTCCTGATCTTCATGAACGCTTTGGCCGTCGTGCTTCGCAAGAAGTTCGAACGCCGCTGGTAGGAGAGTTCCCTCATGGGCGAAGTAGATATGAGCAATTCGGTATCAGTCACGGCGCCGGTGGCATCGTCGGATGCGGCGCGCGAGACCAAGTTCCACACCCGCGGCGTACAGGTTTTCTATGGTGAAAAGCAGGCGCTCTTCGATGTCGACCTCGACATTTACGAAAACGAAGTCACGGCGCTGATCGGCCCGTCCGGCTGCGGCAAGTCGACGTACCTGCGCACCCTGAACCGGATGAACGACACCATCGACATCTGCCGCGTCAAGGGCGCGATCGAACTCGACGGCACCGATATCTATTCCGACAGCATCGATGTCGTTCATCTGCGCGCCCGCGTCGGCATGGTGTTCCAGAAACCCAACCCGTTCCCGAAGTCGATCTACGAGAACATCGCCTACGGCCCGCGCATTCATGGGATCGCCACGAGCAAGAGCGAGATCGATCAGATTGTCGAGGAAAGCCTGACCAAGGCGAGCCTCTGGAATGAGGTCAAGGACCGGCTGGACGAACCCGGCACCGGCCTTTCCGGCGGCCAGCAGCAACGTCTTTGCATCGCCCGCGCGATCGCCGTGCAGCCGGAAGTCATTCTGATGGACGAGCCTTGCTCGGCGCTTGACCCGATCGCTACTGCCCGCATCGAGGAGCTGATCGACGAACTGCGTGACAACTTCACGATTGTCATCGTGACCCACTCCATGCAGCAGGCGGCACGTGTGTCGCAGCGCACCGCATTTTTCCATCTGGGTGATCTCGTCGAGGTCGGGGAAACCGGCAAGATCTTTACGACGCCGCAAGACCAGCGGACCCAGGACTACATCACCGGCCGGTTCGGCTAATCGGGAGCACTGACTTATGGCAAGCGAACACGACCACATCGTTTCCAAGTTCGACGACGATCTGAATCAGCTCGATAACCTGATCGCCGAAATGGGCGGACTGGCCGAGCATCAGTTTGCCGACGCTATCAAGGCGCTGGTCAAACGCGACGGCGAACTGGCCGAACAGGTCATCGTCAGCGACAAGCGCATCGACGCCATCGAAGAAGACGTCGATCAGCACACCATTTCGATGCTGGCCCTGCGTCAGCCGATGGCCGACGACCTGCGCGTCGTTATCACCGCGCTCCGCATTGCCAGCGTGATCGAGCGGATCGGTGACTATTCGAAGAACATCGCCAAGCGCACCGTCGCCATCACGCAGACACCGCCGGTCGGCCCGAGCCGCACCATCGCGCGTATGGGGAATGTGGTCCAGGGCATGATCAACACCGTGCTGGATGCCTATCTTCAGCGCAACGCGGATATCGCCGAAGACGTGAGGCTGCGCGACGAGGAAGTCGACGCCTTGCACACGAGCCTGTTCCGCGAGCTGCTTACATATATGATGGAGGATCCGCGGAGCATTTCTGCCTGTGCGCATCTGCTGTTTGTTGCCAAGAACATCGAGCGCATCGGCGACCACGCGACAAACATCGCCGAGCACGTTTATTTCCTCGTCCATGGTACAATGCCGGAAGATACCCGGCCCAAGGGCGATCAATCGAGTTACACCGTCGTCGGCGGTGAGGACTGAAGATGGATACTGCCATGACCGACACGTCACGTATTCTGATTGTCGAGGACGACCCGTCCCTCGTCGAGTTGCTGCGTTACAACCTCGAAAACGAAGGTTTCGATGTGGCCGTCGCTCGGGACGGCGAAGCCGGGTTGGAAGCGGTCGATGCCGACACGCCCGACCTTGTGGTGCTGGACTGGATGCTGCCCAACGTATCGGGCATCGAAATCTGCCGCCAGTTGCGGCAGCGGTCCGAAACCCGAGGCATGCCCGTGATCATGCTGACGGCGAAGGGTGAAGAGAACGACCGCATCCGCGGCCTCGAGACCGGTGCCGACGACTACATCGTGAAACCGTTCTCGCCCGCCGAACTGACCGCACGCATCAAGGCCGTGCTGCGCCGAGCGCATCCGGAACAGTCGGGGGAGGTTCTTGCCTATGCTGACATCGAGATGGACCTTACGTCGCACCGGGTGACGCGCGGCGGCAAAGCGATCAAGCTGGGGCCGACCGAGTTTCGCCTGCTCAAGTCGTTCCTCGAGAAACCGGGCCGCGTATTTTCGCGGGAACAGCTTCTCGACAAGGTTTGGGGCCGCGACATTTTCGTCGAGCTGCGGACCGTCGACGTGCATATCCGCCGGCTTAGAAAGGCCCTCAATCAGGACGCCGAGGCGGATCTGATCCGTACGGTTCGTTCCGCCGGGTACTCGCTCGACGCCGCCAAGTACTGAGCTCGGGAAATTCGCCGGAGACCACTCTCCGAAATTTGATCGGCGTTATCCTTTTCTTTAAGGAATTCAGCCCTATGCTTCACTTCGGAAGCCGGGGGCAAGAATGCCGCAATCGCGTTTGACGTTCGGACATATCCAGTCCGCATTTCGCAAGACGGTCCGGAACGAGCACCTGTTGCTCGTCGGGCTCGGCCTTGTCGTCGGATGCGTCGCCGGCGCCGCGGTCATCGCCTTCCGGGAGGCTATTCAGCTGATCGAACTTTCGTCGTTCGGCTTCACGACCAACATGCTGGCGCGCTACGAGCTGACGGTGGATAGCTGGAAGCTGATCCTCATCCCTGCGCTGGGCGGACTGATCGTCGGCCTTATCACGTGGAAGTTTATGCCGGGCGGCAAACCCCAGGGCGTCGCCGACGTTGTCGAGGCATCGGCGATGCGGGCCGGGCAGATGTCGTCCCGGGTCGGCTTCGTGTCCGCACTCTGCAGTGCCATTTCTGTCGGCAGCGGGGCTTCCGTTGGCCGCGAAGGGCCTGCCGTACATTTGGGCGCATCCCTCGCCGGCTGGATTGCGCGGCGGCTTCATCTTACTCGCTCGCTCTCCAGAACCCTGCTCGGCTGCGGCGTTGCGGCTGCGGTCTCGGCGTCTTTCAATGCGCCGATTGCGGGCGCACTTTTCGCAACCGAGGTTGTCGTCGGGCAGTATGCACTCAAGACATTTGCACCGATCGTCGTCGCCAGCGTCGCGGGCACGGCGCTGTCACACATCCATTTCGGCGAGGTTTCGGCGTTTCTTCTCGGCGACAATCACATCACCTCGTTCTGGGAGTTCCCTGCCTTCATCGGCCTGGGCGTAGTCGCCGCCGTCGCCGCCATCGTCATGATGCAAAGCATCTTCTGGGTGCAGGAAATGTCGCCCAGGGTCAAACTGCCGATATGGGCAAAACCGGCCGTAGCCGGCGCCATCGTCGGCGTCATCGCGATATGGCTGCCGCAAGTCCTCAGCGTCGGTTACGGATTTGTCGAATGGGCCATTCTCGGCCAGTTCGAGGTGAAGCTTCTGATCGCCATCGGCATCGCCAAGATTGTCGCGACGGCGCTCTGCCTCGGCTTCGGATTCTCCGGCGGCGTGTTTTCACCCGCGCTCGTACTCGGCGCGGCCGTCGGCTCGAGCTATGGGCTGATCGCCGCCGACGTATTCCCGACACTGGCATCGGGGGTCGGCGTTTACACCGTGGTCGGTATGGGTGCAGTCGCAGCCGCTGTGCTCGGCGCACCGATCTCGACGACACTGATCATCTTCGAAATCACCGGCGACTATAAGCTCTCGCTTGCCGTGATGCTGGCCATCGTTGTCTCGACCGAGATCACGCATCATTTGTTTGGCGCCTCGTTCTTCGCGGAGACGCTCAGGCGGCGCAACGTCGACCTGCGCGACGGGTTCGAGGCAGAGGTCCTCGATACCATCAAAGTGAGGCATATTCTCGATCACGGCAGCAACGTCGCAGCCGAGACCATCTCCATGGAAACGCCGATCGACGAGATCCGGGAGAAGCTGAGCGCATCGATGTCGGGCGAATTGTTCGTCGTTCAGCCGACCGGAGAGCTGTATGGCACCATTACGCTCCACGATTGCGGCGTGACATTGTTCGACAACGAATGCAACGACCTGCTGCGCGCGGCCGATGTCGCGCGCCTGCACCCGCCGGTCCTGAACGAAGGAGACAACCTGGACGCCGCCATGCGGGTCATGCGGGAATCGGGCGAGGATCACATTGCCGTGCTGCGCGACCCGCACACCAAGGTGTTCACCGGCTGCGTGCACCACCGCGATGTCATGATGGCGTATAACCGCGCGCTCCTTAAGGTTCGCCACGAGGAACACAACCAGTAGAAATTGTCCTCAGCGGGCGCTTTCCAGCCCTTCGTCACGTGTTATAACCGGCGTATGTCCGATCCCTTTGAACTCGACGACGAACCGCGTGCCGCACCCGCAGCGCCCCAGCGCGCGCCCGGCTATCTGGACGGGCTGAACGACAGCCAGCGCGCCGCGGTCGAGGCCGTGGAAGGACCGGTACTGGTGCTCGCCGGCGCCGGCACGGGAAAGACCCGCGTGCTCACGACCCGGCTCGCGCACATCCTGATGCAGAACCGCGCCGGGCCCGGAGAGATTCTCGCCGTGACCTTCACCAACAAGGCCGCCGGCGAGATGAAGGAGCGGGTCTCACACCTGGTCGGGCGGCCCGTCGAAGGCTGGTGGGTCGGCACTTTTCACGCCATCGGCGCACGTATTCTGCGCGCCAACGCCGAGGCCGTCGGCCTGAGCCCGCAGTTCACCATCCTCGACGCCGACGATCAGGTGCGCCTGATCAAGCAGTTGATCGATGTTCACGACATCAATGAAAAGCGCCTGCCGCCACGTGCCGTTTCCGGGATCATCCAGCGCTGGAAGGACCGCGGCTTTCTGCCCGACAAGGTGCCGACATCCGAGGCCGGCCAGGGCGACGGCAAGGTGCTCGACCTCTACAAGGACTACCAGGAACGTCTGGCGACGCTGAACGCCGCCGATTTCGGCGATCTGCTCTTGCTTTGCCTGAAACTGTTCCAGGAACAGCCCGACGTGCTCAAGAATTACCAGAGCCGGTTCCGTTACATCATGGTCGACGAGTATCAGGACACCAACGTTGCCCAGTACCTGTGGCTCCGCCTGCTGGCACAGGGCCACCGCAACATCTGTTGCGTCGGCGACGACGACCAGTCGATCTATTCCTGGCGCGGCGCCGAGGTCGGCAACATCCTGCGTTTCGAGGAGGATTTCCCGGGCGCGCGCGTCGTCCGGCTGGAACGCAACTACCGCTCGACGCCGCATATCCTCGCCGCCGCATCCGGCCTGATCACCCATAACGAAGGCCGTCTCGGCAAGACTCTCTGGACCGACATCAATGGCGGCGAGAAGGTGCGCGTACGCGGCGTATGGGATGGCGAGGCGGAAGCACGGCTCGTCGGCGACGAGATCGAGGCCTATCAGAACAAGGGTGAAAAACTGAACGACATGGCGGTTTTGGTTCGCGCCGGCTTTCAGACCCGCGAGTTCGAGGAGCGCCTGATCACGCTCGGCATTCCGTACCGCGTGATCGGCGGGCCGCGCTTCTATGAGCGACAGGAAATTAGGGACGCCATCGCTTACCTGCGGGTCATCGCCCAGCCCGATGACGATCTTGCTTTCGAGCGGATCGTCAATGTGCCGACACGCGGCATCGGTAAATCGACGCTGCAGATCATTCACACCTATGCCCGCGCCGAACGTATCTCGCTCACCCGTGCCATCAGCAAATTGCTGGAAACGGACGAACTGCGGCCGCAGGCCAAGAAAGCACTCGGCGATCTGCTTTCGATGTTCGACATGTGGCGGGTGCAGGCAGCGGCACAGCCGCCGGCCGAACTCTGCAAGCAAGTGCTTGAGGACAGCGGCTATACCGACATGTGGCGCGCCAAACGCGAACCCGACGCGCCGGGACGGCTCGATAACCTGAAGGAACTGGTCGTCGCGCTTGAAGACTTCGAGAACCTGGGCGCGTTCCTCGAACACGTCAGCCTGGTGATGGAGAACGAAGAACGCAGCGACACCGCCAAGGTCAGCATCATGACGCTGCACGGCGCCAAGGGGCTGGAGTTCGCGACCGTTTTCCTGCCCGGATGGGAAGAAGGCCTGTTCCCGAACCAGCGCTCTCTCGACGAGGGCGGCCTGGCATCACTTGAGGAAGAGCGCCGCCTCGCTTACGTCGGCATCACGCGAGCGCGTAAGCATGCCATGATTTCATTCGCGGCGAACCGGCGCGTCTATGGCCAGTGGCAAAGCGCGACGCCATCCCGCTTCATCGATGAACTGCCCGTCGAGCATATCGACGTATTTTCCGAAAGCGGCGTTTATGCGCGCCAGGATGCGGCATCCAAACAGATCGAAGATCCGTTCGCAGGTGTCGACGGCATTCCCCGCTCGCGCCGCCGCATGGTCGAGGTCGACCGGGGTGCCAGCTACAAGCCGACCAGCGACGGGTCGGGGTTCAATGTCGGCATCCGCGTGTTTCATCAGAAATTCGGCTACGGCAGGATCACATCCGTCGATGGCGACAAGCTCGACATCGATTTCGAAAAAGCTGGCCAGAAACGGGTGATGGCCAGCTTTGTGCTGCCTGCATGATGACCGGGGCGACACCGCAGCCGCTCTGGCGGCTCGAGGTTACGGTGCCGATGCATGCCGTGCCCGCGTTCGAGACCGTGTTCGAAGGTGTCTCCGTCGCCGTCACGTCGATGGGCGATGACGACATCCCTTGGCGGGTCGAGGGCTATACCGACAACGAACCCGACACCGCCGCCATCGAAGCCGGCCTCACCATCGCCGCAGACGCGCTCGGCATCGAGGTGCCGGCCCTCAGCGTCGAATTCCTGACACCCCGTGACTGGCTGGCGGAGAACATGGCGACCTTCGCGCCGCTGCACATTGGCCGGTTCTTTATCTATCCGAGTCATTATGACGGGCTGCTGCCTGCGGCCTGCATCCCGTTCAGGATCGACGCGGGGACGGCCTTCGGGTCGGGAACGCATCCGACGACGGGCACGTGCCTCGCCGCGCTCGCCGATCTCGCCAAATCGACGACCGTGACACGTGCGCTCGATCTCGGTTGCGGCTCCGGCATTCTCGCATTCGCCGTCGCCAGGCTCTGGCCCGCCGAGGTACTGGCCGTCGACATCGACCCCGAAGCCGTCCGGGTGACGCGCGACAACACGCGGGACAACGGCCTCCGTCATCGCATTCATGCGGTACGCAGCACCGGTTATCTGAGCGACACCATCCGGCGCACCCGGCCCTTCGATCTTATCGTCGCCAACGTACTGGCACGCCCGCTGATCGGCATGGCAGGGGAAACCGCACGGCACCTCGCGCCCGGCGGCACCGTCGTGCTGTCGGGGTTGCTGGACCGGGACGCCTGCTGGGTTGTTTCCAGACATCGTGCGCACGGGCTAGTTTTCGTCCGGAAATGGCAGCGTGACGGCTGGTCGACGCTGGTCATGCGCAAGCCCGGATAACGCCATGATCGACCGCGACCGCCGCCGCCGGCTTGTGCACTTGTTGATCGGTATCAACGGGGCCGGATTCGTCCTCGTCGGCACGCTGCTCGGTGGATCGGGCGGGCTCGGGTATGTACCGTGGTACGGCATTGCCGGTACCGCCATGATGTTCGTCGGCGTCGTCGTGCCGTTTTACCGGGAGTTCACCTCGCTGCGACATGGCTTCGAGGAAGTCGAACGCGAAACCCGCAACACATCCCGGCGCAACCGCCACCGGGAGATCGGCCATCAGACGGTACTGGACGCCGGTTCCCGCCCGCAACCGTTCGCCCGTGTGCGCAGCCAGCCGCTGATCGCGATTCTGATCACTCTGATCGCCTGGGGTCTGGCCGCGTTCGAAGCGCTACGCTGGCTTTCCTAAGCCGATTCGTTTTCTGGCAGAGATTTGAAGGCCGCGAGCGCACGTTCCCGGGCCGTCTTGTGATCGACGACAGGTTTTGGATAAGTCTCGCCGAGTTCGACGCCTGCATCGTGAAGGACATCGTCCGGCGCTTCCCAGGGTGCGAACAGGTACTTGTCAGGGAGCTTCGCGATCTCCGGCACGTATTTACGGATATAGTCCCCGCCGGGATCGAATTTCGTGCCCTGCATGATCGGGTTGAAAATCCGGAAAAAAGGCGCAGCGTCGGCACCGCACCCCGCAACCCACTGCCAGCTGAACGCATTCACGGCGAGGTCCGCATCGACCAGCGTGTCCCAGAACCACGCCTCCCCCGCCTGCCACGGCAACAAAAGATGCTTCACCAGAAACGACGCCGTCACCATGCGGACGCGATTGTGCATGTGGCCCGTCTGCCAGAGCTCGCGCATCCCTGCGTCCACCATCGGGTAACCGGTTCGCCCCTGCTGCCAGCAGGCGAGCATCCCGTCGTCATCCGCCCACGGGAAGGCCTTGAAACGCGCATACATAGGCGTTTCGGGCAGATCGGGCAGGTGATAGAAAACGTGATAGGCGAACTCGCGCCACACCAGCTCTTTCAGGAATTTCTCCGACGCGTCCGTCCAGCCGGCGTGACGGATGGTCTCGTACCAGACCTGACGCGGACTGATATCGCCCCAGTGCAGGAATGCAGACAGATTGGACGTCACCGTGTCGGCCGGGAAATCGCGGCGCTGCTTGTAATCGCCGAGCCCTTCGTCGAGGAACTCACGGAGGCGCGCCATGCCCCCTCTCTCGCCCGGCTGCCAGCGCGCCCGAAGGCCCTCGGCCCAGTCAGGCTTTCTCGGCAGCAGCCCCCAATCACCCAAAACCTCGGTTTCGATCTCCCGGTCCGGTCCAGAGATGCTGTCCAGTGTCGGCAGCGGCAGAGGCGGATCACCCTTTTCCCGGCAGGCGTGCCAGAACCGGGTATAGACCTTGTAAAAGCTTCCCTGCTTCGTTTCGATCGTCCACGGCTCGAACAAGAGCGACCCGTTGAAGCTTTGCGCATCCAGTCCTTGCGCTTTTAGATCGTCCTTGAGCGCCTTGTCCCGCCGGATCGCATGGGGTTCATAGCAGCGGTTCCAATAGACACCTGCAGCGCCGGTTTCATCGATCAGCCCGGCAATGACCTCCGCAGCCGAACCTCGGCGCAGCACCAGGGTCGCGCCTCGTTCCGCGAGCGCGCCCTGCAACTCTTGCAGCGAATGATGCAGCCACCAGCGGGAGGCCCCACCCGCCTTCCACGGCCCTGGCGTCTCGTCATCGAGGATATAGACCGGCAGCACCGGGTACCCGCCTTCGACGGCATGCGCCAGCGCAGGATTGTCGGCAACCCGCAGGTCCTGCCTGAACCAGACAATCAGGGGCGCTTCTTCGGTCATTGCAACATTGAATGAGGATCTGTGCGGCACATGACTTTAGTACGGGCTGATCGGAGCGCCGGATCAATCGGCGTCATTGCGGGTCGACGCAATCGAATCCCCACATGGTCTTGTAACCGGCGCCCAACTTGACCCCGCCCTGCGAAACGGCCTTTCGGCCATACTTGGCGCAATGCCGTTCGGCAATCCCCGTCGGCTCCGTAAAGCGGAGCGTCGTGATCGTGATTGCGGTCGGCGAAGCAGCGACGATGTTGTCACTGTCGCCGTCGCCACTGGAACTGCACGCGCCAAGCATCAGCGGCGCCGCCAGCACCGCAATCGCCGTTAGTCGCAACAACGCTGTCCTCCCAATCATGGCGGGATTATCGCGGAATCCGCCTTGAACAGGCAAGAGGCGTGTTGGCCCCGGATCAGGGCTCGAAGAACGGCGCCGGGATCAGCAGCTTGTTCTGCTGGCTCTCCAGAAACCCGGCTTCGGCACTGACCGCGAGATAATTCTGCCAGTCCGGATCCGCCTGCATGGCGGCGCGCTTCTTGGCGCGGTCAGCGGCGTCCTCGTAGGCCCAGACATGAACATAGCTGTTGGGATCGCCCGTCTCCGTCATCGCATAGATAACCGGCTTGCCGAGGTGCCGGGTCTGCGGCGCCCAGCCATGCTCCCGGTAGAGCTCAAGATGTTTCTTGATGGTGCCGGGACGGCAGGTGTAGGTGCGATGGTCATACAGCATGTTGGATGTCCTCTGTTCAATCGAAACCGGTTCTTGCATGCGACAACGGTAAGGCAGGAATAAGAAGTGTCCAATGCTGGATTGCCTTTGCCGCGCTCTATACATTTAATGCGTCAAAAGGGGGATTTAAGACCATGGCTTCAAAAGATACCGGCGCATCCAAACACATCGTTTTCCTGGACCGGGAAACGCTTCCCGAACAGGTGAGCGTGCGACCTCCGGCATTCCCGCACATGATCGAAGAGTATCCGCGTACCCGCCCGGAAGATGTCGTCGATCGTGCCAAAAACGCCGAGATCGTTATCACCAACAAGGTCCCGCTCCGCGCCGAGACCCTGGCCGAACTGCCGAAACTCGAGATGATCGCGGTCGCCGCAACCGGCACCGACGTCATCGACCTCAAGGTCTGCAAGGAACGGGGAATCACTGTCTCCAACATCCGGGAATACGCGATCGCAACCGTGCCCGAGCACACCATGGGCCTGATTCTCTCACTTAGCCGGTCGATCCGCCCGTATCATCAGTCGATCGCGGCCGGACGCTGGAAGGAATCCGATCAGTTCTGCTATTTCGATTACCCGATCTTCGATCTGAAGGGGAAGATACTCGGCATCATCGGCGACGGCGTGCTGGGCAAATCGGTCGCCAAGCTGGCGGAAGCGTTCGGCATGGAGGTCCGCTATTCGACCTACAAGGGCGTCGACGGTATGGGACCGCTTTATACGCCGTTCGAACGTATTCTTTCGGAAAGCGATGTGATCACCATGCACTGCCCGCTCATGGACAGCACGCGCAACCTGCTGGGCCCGGCCGAATTCGACCAGATGAAGAAGCGCCCGCTTGTGATCAACACCGCTCGCGGCGGCCTCGTCGACGAGCAGGCACTGGTAGACGCCCTGAAAGCGGGCAAGATCGCCGGCGCGGCATTCGATGTCGTCACCACGGAACCGGTCCCTGACGGGCATCCGTTCCTGGAAATCATGGACATGCCGAACTTCATCCTGACGCCGCACGTTGCATGGGCCAGCATCGAAGCGATCCAGGGCCTCGCCGACCAGATGGTCGACAACATCGATGCCTATGTCGCGGGAAGCCCCCGAAACGTCGTCGGCTGATGGGTCGAGGCTAGACCGTAAACTTCTCGGAGCCGTCGTCGTATTCGATCGTATAGAGGTCCTTGCGCCGATCGATCCAGTTGCGGACCGTGCCGAAATGCTTGTGGTGCGGCAGCTTGTCGAGATCGAGATCGTGGATCAGCACCATCTCGGCGTTGGGCGTGCATTCGGCAGCAATGCCTTCGCGATCGAATGAAATATCCGACGGCGTGTAGATGCCCGACTGCGCATAGTGGATTTCCGCCGTCGAGACATAGGGCAGATTGCCGCACGCACCGGCAACCGCGACGTAGACATGATTTTCGATGGCGCGTGCCCGGGCACACAGGCTGACGCGGAGATGGCCAGAGCGCATATCCGTGTTGTACGGCACGAAAATGATGTTGGCACCCTTGCCGGCTGCGATCCGCGCCAGTTCCGGAAACTCGATGTCGTAGCAGATAAGGATCGCGATCTTGCCGCGGTCGGTGTCGAATACATGCACCTTCTCGCCGCCGCTGACGCCCCACCACTTTACCTCGCTCGGCGTGATGTGGATCTTGTACTGCTTTTCCAGGGTGCCGTCACGGCGGAACAGATAGGCAATGTTGTAGAGACGTTCGTCCTCTATCGCGAGATGCGAACCGCCGACGATGTTGACGTTGTAGCGAATCGCCAGCTCGGCAAACATCTCCAGATACGGCTCGGTGAACTGATCAAGCGCGCGCGCCGCGTCCTGCGGCTTGTCCGTCGTCATGATCGAAAACAGCTGCGTCGTCAAAAGCTCGGGAAAGACGCAGAAATCGGCCCGGTATTCAGACGCGGTGCCGACGAAATGCTCGCATTGCTGCGCGAAATCCCTGAAGCTTTCGACCTTGTGCATCTGGTACTGGACGATGCACAGTCTTGCCGAGCCCGGCAGATTCTGCGCCCCTTCCTCGGCCCGGTAGTCGGGATTGCGCCAGATCATCAGCACGGCATTGCCGCGGCTTTCCTCGTCCTCCGTCAGATAGTTCTCGATGACGCGGATGATCTCGAATCCGTTGGCAAGCTGCGCCACCAGCACCGGGTCGTCGAGTTCACGGGCGACCACCTTTTCGACGTATTCCTCCGGCGCCATCTCATCCGCATGGTGATGGTAGCCGGGGATACGGCCGCCGATAACGATCCCCTTCAGGTTCTTGGCGACGACCAGTTCCTTGCGCGCTTCGTACAGCCGGCGTGCCAACTTGTAGCCCTGGTACTCGCGCAGCACGGCGATATCGATGCCGTAAAGGTACTCACCGTCTTCGCGGTGGTTCCGGATAAAGCCGTCATCGGTGACCGTGTCGAAGTCGTGCGCGCTCGATGCAACATGGCCGGAAATCAGCAAAGACGATGAAATCGCCACCAGCTCGCCCTCGACTTCGACTCCCATCTGGCCTTCGGGAAACGAGCGGAGTTGGCTCAGGAAATGGGGGCGTCCCCATGGCTCGATGCTTTTAAAAACATCGGTCTGAACCTTGAGAACCGCCGGATAGTCGGAAACCCGCAAGGGCCGGACAGCCACCTTGCGTTCAAATTTTTCGAGTTCGGAATCGTCCATTGCGTATCCGCAGTCCCAGGATAAAAGAATACTCGACCTTAGCGAACGCCCCCGGCGTTTCCAAGACCGTGCCATGTCGAAAGGAACTCAAGCAAAGTTGCGGGAACCGCAAAAGAAGACGCCACCCATGGAAGGATGGCGCTTTGAGTCTTTTCCGGCACTTGGTGCCGACAGGGAGGGCAATCAGAGGATAATGGCTCTGAACCATGAATAAGGTAGCGCGTCCGCACTCATTCGGTAATTAGGGATTACCCTTAGTCCGACCTGCCTGCCGGAACCACGTCAAAAGCGATGGAAATCCGCCGTTCAGCGCCGGAAAGGGGCACCGTGCGGTGATAGAAATGGCTTGGAAAAAGCAGCATCAGCCCGGGTTCGGGCTTGAAAAACGTCACGGCGGGCTCGTGCGCCGCCCGGATATCCGACGGCGGGCGCCCGAACTCGATCCAGCCCGCGCGCGCCGGATCGTCGTCTCGCACGCTCGCCGGCACCTCCGCGTAATAGACCCCGGAAAGCCACGCCGCGGGGTGAATATGCGGCACCTGATGGCCGTCTTCCTCCATGACAACGCCCCAGACGGATATCGTCAAATCGTCCGGGCATGCGTCAATGAAGGGGTGAGCCGGTTCGCCCGCGAAACGGCGCTTGTAGGCACGGAAGGCGTCTTCGATCTCGCGCCGGAATGCTTCCATCGGGCCCATTGGCTCGACCAGAAGCTCGCCCGAGTGACGGCCCTTGCGCGTCGCATGGGCCTTCGGCGACGGCGTCAGCGTCGGATGCGACAGCACGTGGTCGGCAAGCGCGGCATTGAACGCCTTCACATCGCTGAACCCGTCAGGCGGCGACAGCGGGCGCCGCAGGATGAACCGTTCAGGGTCATCCAGTTCCAGCGCGTCTTTCTCACGCCCGAGATCGCGCAGCACAAAGGCCCGGAACGCCAGCGCCGCGGGGTGAGACGGCGTCCGCTGCAAGAAGCGCTCGATCTCATCCAGAGCTGATGCTGGTTCCCCGGCCACGAGCGACATGTCCGCAAGATTGATCGCCGCCTTGGCAAAACCGGGGTCGATCTCGAGCGCACGGCGATAGGCCCTGGCGGCATCCTCGTGCTCGCCCAGCTGTGCGTAGGCTTCACCCAGATTGAGTGCAGCGGCGGCATGCCCCTGCTCAAGCGCCAGCGTGCGTCGATAATGTTCGATCGCGGCCTTATGCTGACCAAGGCCTTGCTGTGTCACACCGAGGTTGAAGTGCGCTGCCGCGAGGCCGGGATCGAGCGACGCCGCTTTCTCGGCCGCATCACGGGCAGCGGCGTCATCGCCCATACCGCTGAGGACGGCGGCCAGATTCGTGTGTGCGACCGGATCGTCGGGATTGAGCGCGATCCACGCTTCGAGTGCCGCACGTGCGCCAGCCAGATCGCCGGCGGCCCGAAACGCCTCGGCATGGCTGATCGCGGCCCCCCCATGGGACGGGTCACGCGACATGGCGATCTCGAACCACCCCGCCGCATCCGCGTGCCGCCCGCGCCCCGAGAGCAAAAGTCCGGCGTTATACGCTGGTTCGGCATACGCCGGTGCCAATTCGGACGCGGCTGCATAGGCTTCGAGCGCCGCCGCCGTCTCACCCGATGCCGCGTACACGTTGCCGAGGTTCATCCGGATTTCCGCATCTTTCGGCGCGCGTGCGGCCGCGTCCTCCAGCAAGGTACGCGCCTCTGCCGCCTCACCACACTGAAAGGCGGCTATACCGGCGAGGTTCAATGCAGCTGCATCACGCACGCACCCCGCCAGCAAACGGCGCGCCGCCGTCAGCGCATCCTCCGGCCGCCCTTGGGCCAGGGCATCGCGAATGCCCGCCAGCCGTTGATCCGTTTTCCGTGTCCGTGCCTTCGCCATCCGCGAACAATCGGACGTCACGGGGTCTCTCGCAAGTCCGCTGATCGGAGGATATAGTATTGGTATGACCGATCAGACGATGCCGCCCCGGCTTGCCGATGCCCTCGCCCACCATCAGAAGGGCGCGCTGACGGACGCGGAAGCCGGATATTTGCAGGTCATCGAGGAAGACCCGGCCAATGTAGATGCCTTTCACCTGCTGTCGATCCTGCGCCTGCAACAGGGCCGCGCCGAGGACGCACTGCCACTGATCGACCGGGTGATCGAACTGGCACCCGGTGCCGCCGACGCACACGGTAACAAGGGGACGGCACTGCAGGCGCTGGAACGCTATGGCGAGGCCGCGTACTCCTTTCGCACCGCCATCGGCCTCGCACCCGATGCCGCTCAGCATCATTACAACCTCGGTAACGCGCTTCGTGCCGACGAGGACAAACCGGGTGCCGTCCGCGCCTACCGGGATGCCATTCGATGCGCCCCGGACCTGGTGCAGGCTCACTCCAACCTGGCGACGACGCTTTCCGAGCTGGGTCTCTTCGACGAGGCCGTGGCACACTGCAAATTGGCGCTACAGTATCAGCCGGGCTTTGCCGATGCGCATTACAACCTCGGCAACGCGCACCGCGAGGCAGGCCGCTACGATGAAGCGGTCGCGGCTTATCACGACGCGTTGACCCACGATCCCGATCACGCTGACGCCTACTGCAATCTTGGTCTGACGGAGATGATCGCGCCGGGTCTCGATCAGGCGATCCGCACACTTGGCAAGGCGGTCGAGATTCAGCCCGACCAGGACATGGCCCGGTTCTATCAGGCCGTCGCCAAGGAAATGACCGGCGCTGACGCATCGCGATTGTTTGCCGACTTGCCCGAGGACGATGCAGCCGTCGATGCATGGCGCGACAGTTGGGACTACATCAAGGGCCACTCGACCCTGCAAACCGAGATCATCCATTGCCCGTACGCGTTACTGGATCACGCCATGGGTACCGCGCAAGGGGACGGACTGGTCCTGGAGTTCGGCGTGCGGCACGGTCAGTCGATCCGTCATATCGCGGGGGTTTCGGACGGACCGGTGCACGGCTTCGATTCTTTTCACGGCCTGCCCGCCGCGTGGGGCGGTGAACCCGAAGGGGTCTATTCCACGGAAGGCACGCTGCCGGACGTACCGGCCAACGTGACGCTTCACGCCGGACTGTTCGAGGATACGCTCGAACCCTTCCTCGCCGGGCATCCAGGCGACGTCAGGTTCTGCAACATCGACTGCGACATATACGGGTCCACCGTCACCGTCCTGAACGGGCTTGCACCGCGTATCAAACCCGGCAGCGTGCTGGTGTTCGACGAATACCTGATCAACCCGACCTGGCGGGACGATGAGTACAAGGCGTTCCAGGAAGCCGTCGAGAAGTATGGCTGGACGTACCGCTACCTCGCCTTCGGCATCGTCACCAAGCAGGCGGCGGTGATCATCGAGGAGATCTAGTCTCCGTTCAGGTGCAAAACGATATTGCGGCGGTGCGGGCGGATCCTGTGCTCGAACAGATAGATGCCCTGCCATGTACCGAGCACCGGCCGGCCGTTGGCAACGGGGATGCTCAACGACACGTCGGTGAGCGCACTTCGGATATGTGCCGGCATGTCGTCCGGGCCTTCAGCGGTATGCCGGTAGAGCGACTGATCTTCCGACACCAGCCGTTTGAAAAAGACGTTCAGATCATGGATCACGTCCGGGTCGGCATTCTCCTGAATGGTCAGCGACGCCGACGTATGACGGCAAAAAAGCGTCAGGAGCCCGCCGGAAATGCCACTTTCCGTGCAGAAGCCGACCGCATCGCGGGTGAATTCGTAAAGGCCTTGCCCGTGTGTCGATATCTGAAGCTGGGTTTGTGCGTGCGCCATGCTTTCCTGTTAGCATCCTGATCGACGTTTGCAAACGAGAGGCATCCATGCGCATCCGACATGGCCCCCTTCCCGGCAGCGCCGCCGACGACATTACGCGCGGCGTGGTACGCCTGATGAACGATCTCGGCCATGCGCCTTTGCTCGAATTCCGGCTCACCAACAAGCGCCGGGTCGACGTGGCGGCGCTCGACCGCGACGGCAAGTTCACCGTGATCGAGGTCAAGAGTTCGCTCGCCGACTTCCGCGCCGACGGCAAATGGCAGGAATACCTGCCTTATTGCGATTTTTTCTATTTCGCGGTGAACCCGGATTTTCCGCAGGATCGCCTGCCGGACGACGTCGGCTTGATCATCGCCGACAGCTATGGTGCCGCGATCCTTAGACCGGCCGACGAATTTCCCATGAACGGCAACCGGCGGCGCACACAGACACTCCGCTTCGCCCGAACGGGCGCCAGCCGTCTCGCGGGACGCGACGACCCGCCCGTCTAGATCTCAACCGATCCGATGCAGGTGTTGGCCATACGCGTTGAGCCACGCTTCGGCCTGTTCCTCGTACGGGGTCAGTTGCTGCACCAGTTTGTGGAAATTGGGGCCATGGTTGCGCTCGACGATGTGCGCGACCTCGTGGGCGACGATGAACTCGAACACGAACCTGGGCGCCAGGATCATACGCCAGGAAAAATTGAGCGACCCGTCATGCGCACACGAGCCCCAACGCGACGTCGTGTCGCGCACCGTAATCCGGCCGACGCGGACACCAAGCTCTGCAGCCTTTTCCTGTGCCAGGTCGGACAGCCGGGCCTTGGCCTCTTTCTTCAGCCAGTCGAGCAGCCGGCGCGCCAAGTGCTCGGCATCACCCGACACACAGACAACGCCGTCTTCCAGCCACACCCCCCGCCGTGCCTCGGGCCGATGCTCGATGACGTGATCCTCACCCAGGATGGGAATGGCGCGGCCATGCTCGAACGGGATGCGTTCCGGCAGCTTGTCGAGACGGCGCTGCAGCCATGCGTGTTGGCTTTCAAGGAATCCAAGCGCCTCTGCCTCCGACGCGTACCAGGGCACGGTCAGTGCGACGCCGTCGGTCTTCGGATCGACCCGCAGGATGATGCGGCGCGCCTGCCGGTTCCGTCTCAGCAGGACCGGCACGGCACGGCCGTCCAGTTCGAAGCTGAATTCCTTGCTTTTGCGGCGCGCCGCCAACGGTCGCGTCAGGCCGCCGCCGGGATCGGCGTGCCGACGGCGTCAAAGGCATCGAACAGCGCCTGGCGGTCGGCATCACTGAGCGCCACGAACGGCGGACGCAGGTTGTTCCAGCCTGCGTTGCCGGTGTTGCGCGCCGTCAGCGCCTTGAGGGCCGGCGGCAGCGGATAGCCGGAAACCGCCTTGCGCATCGCGCTCAGCGTTTCGTGCGCGGCTTCGACCTCTGGCGTATCGCCATGGGCCATCCAGCCGTTGTATACGGCACTGTTCATGAACGCCGTCACGTTGGCCGCCGCAGTGATGCATCCGGCGCCGCCGCGGCGGAGCAACGGCAGCATCAGGTCGTCCGCGCCGGAGAACACGGCAAAACCCGGGAACTTCTCGGCGGCACCAACCATGTTTTCGAATACGCCGGAGCTGTCCTTCATACCGACCACCGTTTCCGGGTAGGCCTTGAGCAGCATCTCGATCAGTTCATAGGAAATCGGCACGCCCGACATCTGCGGGAAGTGATAGAGATAAATCTTGAGGCGATCGTCGGCGATGGTGTCGATCACCTGCGCAAATGCGTCGAACAGGCCCTGGTCGCTCATGTTTTTGTAATAGAACGGCGGCAGCATCAGCACGCCCTTGGCGCCCGCATTGATCGCGGCCTGCGTCAGGTTGATCGTATCGACGGCAGCACAGCAGCCCGTCCCCGGCATCAGGACGTCGCCTGGAATACCCCGCTCGACAAGGCCTTCGATGATCGAAATTCGCTCCTTGAGACCGAAGGAATTCGCTTCCCCGGTGGTGCCGAGAATGGCGAGACCGTCGCATCCGTTGGCCAACAGCCACTTACAATGCTCCGCCATCAGGTCGATATCGGGCGAAAGGTCTTCCTTGAGAGCGGTAACGGCGGCGCTGAAAACGCCTTTATAGGGTGAATGGCTCAACGTCGTTTCCTCCATCGTCTGCGTACGTTCATTTCGGCATATGGGTACGGCTGCCTATTTTGGCCAGTCTACCACATAATCTTCCAGGTCTTCGACATCGCGTTCCGACACGATGCGCCCGAACACGGAGATTCCCGCTTCGATCACCGTATCCGTGGTGCCGGATATCAGCGGGTGCCACCATTCCAGGTCCTTGCCCTCGGCAAGCCGCCGGTAGGCGCATGACTTCGGCAGCCACGGAATCTTGCCGACGTTCTGGGGTGTCAGGCGACGGCAGTCGGGAACGAAACGTTGACGGTCCTCATAGCTGGTACAGCGGCAGGTGTCGAGATCGAGCAGGCGGCACGCCGCGTTGGTATAGAGGATCTCGCCGGTCGTTTCGTGTTCGAGTTTGTTCAGGCAGCACTTGCCGCAGCCGTCGCAAAGCGATTCCCACTCCGCCGACGTCATTTCGTGCAGTGCCTTCTGTTTCCAGAACGGCACGTCGCGCGGTTTGTTCTTCTTTTTCTTCAGTTCGAACACCATGCCATCACACTCACGCGCCGTCGGCGCGTTCAAGATCGATCAGATGAATGAACGAGCCGACGACCCGCCTGTCCGCCAGCCCCGTCTCGCCGAGTTCTCGGCCGTTCGCATCCTCTGCGCGAAACAGCGGTAGTCCCGGCCCTTCCTCCACCACTGTTGCAAAATGAAATTCATGACCGCGAAAACGCGTTCGAGCGCCACCGAGCGGCCCCGCCTTTGCCAGCGTGACACGTCGATAACCGATATGCAGGCGCTTTGTCGCAAAGCTCGTTTCAAGTGGTAACAGGCCTGCCATCGGATGGCGACGGCCCTCCGCGTCGGTCAACCCGTTGCCGAGCACCATGTAGCCGCCGCATTCACCGAAGACCGGCTTCGATGCATCGGCCGCCTGCTGCAGGCCGTCCATGAAATCCCAGTTCGCGGAAATCCGGCCCGCGTGCAGCTCCGGATAGCCGCCCGGCAGATAGATCGCATCGGCTTTCGGGTCCGGGGCCTCGTTGGTCAGCGGCGAAAAGAACGAAAGCTCCGAGCCGGCTGCGCGCCAGCCTTCAAGCACTGCGGGATAGGCGAACGCGAAGGCGTCGTCGCGGGCAACCGCGATACGCTGGCCCAGCGGCGGCAGCAACAAGGGTGCCTCGGATTTAGGCCGCACCGGCCAGGGCCGCATGGCGCGCCGCATGGCCGGAATATCCACATGCTCGGCGATCCAGTCGGCAGCCTTGTCCAGAAACGTTTCCAGGTCACGATGCTCGCGCGCCTGCACCAGCCCCAGATGCCGTGACGGCAGTTCCAGCGATTCGTTTCTTGGCAGCGCGCCATACACTTCCAGGTCCGGCGCGATCTTCTTCATCGCATCCTTGAGGATCTCGACGTGCCTCGATCCGCCGACCCGGTTGAAAATCACGCCCGCCACATCGACGCCCTTGCGGTGCGTGGCAAAGCCCTTCGCCAGCACGGCGGCGCTTGCCGCCTGCTTGGAGGCATCGATCACCAGAACCACCGGCCAGCCGGTGATCTCGGCCAGCGCCGCAGTTGAGCCGTCGTTACGGTCGTCGCTCGGCGTCGCACCGTCGAACAACCCCATGACCCCTTCGCAGATAATGTCGTCGGCCTTCGCTGCCATGTCACCGGCGAGTTCGCCCAGCGTTTGTTCGCGCATGGCCCATGGATCGAGGTTGCGGCACGGCCGGTTGGTCGCGGCCGTGTGGAACGCGGGATCGATGTAATCGGGACCGGTTTTTGCAGAGATAACGTCGATGCCGGTCTCACGCAGGTGCCGCAGCAGACCGAGCGTGACCAGCGTCTTGCCCGCGCCGGACGAAGGCGCAGCAATGATCAGTCCGCTGCCGGGAACGCCCGATAGGCGGCGCGCCGTCACAGAAGCTGCCCGATCCTCTCGGCCATCGCCTTCGGATCGGTACCGTGCGAAAAGTGCGTCACCAGCTTCCCGTCCGGCCCCATCAGGTAGATGATCGAGGTATGATCGACGAGGTAATCCTGCGGATCATCGCCCGCGGGCTCGTTGAGGCGATAGTACACCCGGTATTCACGTGCCACGGCCTTGATCTGCTCTTCCGTTCCAGTCAGGCCGATCGTGCGTGGATGAAAGAACGAGACATACTCCGAAAGGTGCTCCGGCGTATCCCGCGCCGGATCGACCGATATGAACACCGGCGTGATTTTCCTGGCCTTTTCATCGCCCAGCATATCCATTACCGCGGCCATGTCGCTCAGCGCCGTCGGGCAAACATCAGGGCAGTAGGTGTAACCGAAGAACACCATCATGTAGCCGCCCATGAAGTCTTTTTCGGTAACCGTTTCACCCTTCTGGTTGACCAGCGTGAAGGGGCCGCCCACCGAAGGGCCGCTCGACGTCGCAACACCATCCGAGCCGCGATTGGCGAAGTATTCCGTCCCGGCGAGCACAATCACAAAGGCGACGACAACGATCCCCACAAGCAGAAGAAGCAGTTTCCCGCCGGACGCCTTCTTCCCTTTCGGCTCTTCCGGTGCCGGGTCGACCGGATCCAGCACGTTCGGCGTATCCGGCTGGGATTCCGGTTGTTTTTTATCGTCTGCCATGATGTTTCCAATCGCCTAAATTGCGCCCGCCAATCATACGAAGATGCAGCATTTCATCAAGCCCGCTCAGCATTTCCGGGCGTTGGCGTCGGCGCCCGATCGGCCTAAACTCCCGCCATGACGACGCAATCGCACGCACGCAAGCCGGAAGGCGAACTTCGCCGCGGCTGGACGACCGGCACCTGCGCGGCTGCGGCTGCAGCGGCGGCGTTTCGCGCCCTTCTGACAGGCGCCCGGCAGGATCGCGTCACCATACTGTTACCCAAGGGCGAAGCGCCGACGTTCGAGCTTGCGCGTTGCGAACGGGCGGGCGACGGCTGGTACGCAGGTGTGATCAAGGACGCCGGTGACGACCCCGATGTGACGCACGGCGCCGAGGTGATTTCAAGCGTCCGGCCGCTTGGTGCAGGCGAAGGGCTGCGTTTCAAGGCCGGCGACGGGGTCGGCACCGTGACTCTGCCCGGTCTGCCGGTGCCGGTCGGCGAACCCGCCATCAACCCGGGGCCGCGTGCCATCATCGGCGATGCGCTTTTGGCCGTCGCTGAGGAACTGGACGCCGCCTGTGACCTGGAGATTACGATCTCGATCCCGGGCGGAGACAAGATCGCGGAGAAGACCATGAATCCGCGCCTCGGCATCAAGGGAGGGCTCAGCGTGCTCGGCACCACAGGCGTGGTCATTCCCTATTCCTGTGCATCCTGGATCAACTCGATCCATCGCGGTGTCGACGTTGCGCGGCTGCAGGGAATCCGGCACCTGATCGCCGCCACCGGCTCAACGTCCGAAGCCGCCGCCATGCGAGATTACCCGGACCTGCCGGAACAGGCCTTCATCGACATGGGCGATTTCGCGGGCGGTCTGCTGAAGTACCTGCGCCGTCATCCGGCGCCGAAACTGACGATCGCAGGCGGCGTCGCCAAGCTGGCCAAGCTGGCGCAGGGACATCTGGATCTTCATTCGAAACGCTCTTCGGTCGACATGAAAAAACTCGCCGAAACAGCGACGGCAGGTGGCGGCAGTGCGGCACTGGCCGCCGCCGTGCAGGGCGCCAACACAGCAATGGAGGCGCTTGAACATTGCCGCCAGGCAGACGTGCCGCTCGCCGATATCATTGCCCGCCAGGCCCGGGAAACGGCCATGGCGTCGCTTGCCGGAGAAACCGAGATCGCGGTGATCGTCTACGACCGATCCGGCAATCGCGTCGGCACGAGCGATCATGACGCGTAAAACCGTCGTGATCCTGGGCGGTACCGCCGAGGGACGCAGGCTTGCCGACACCCTCGTCGACGAACATGGCGAGCGGTTCCGCGTCATCACATCGCTTGCCGGACGCACCAGGAATCCCAGGCACCCGAAGGGCGAGGTCCGCGAAGGCGGCTTTGGCGGCGCCGACGGGCTGGCGGCGTATCTCGACGGGGTCCCCGCCGATCTTCTGATCGATGCGACGCATCCCTATGCCGCCCAGATCAGCCGTCATGCCGCGGATGCGGCAACGAGGGCAGGCGTGCCGAGGCTTTTGCTGAACCGGCCAGCATGGGATGCAGCGGACGGTGATCGCTGGATACACGTCGAGAGCGTCGATGCGGCGGTGCGGGAAATCTCAAGGAAATCGGACGCCTGCCTGATCACGACGGGCATTAACGATCTGGCCGCGTTCAGTCCTGTCGTCACGACAAAACTGTTCGTGCGCCTGATCGAAAAGCCGGAGACACTACCGCTCCGCGGCGTCGAGATCGTCATCGGCAGCCCGCCTTACAGGAAAGACGACGAGGTCGCCCTGATGCGGATGCTGGGCATCGACCTGCTGGTCACCAAGAATGCCGGTGGCGACGCGACCTACGCCAAGATCGAAGCGGCCCGTACCCTCGGCATCGAGGTAATCATGATCGACCGGCCTGCGTTGCCTGAAGGCGAAGTCGTGACAAGCGTGGAAGATGCCACCCGGCGGGCGCTGGAAATCCTGGATTAATCGGCGGCGTTCGGATGCCGGTCGCGATCGAGCGGCAGGATCTGCTCGGCGAGCATGTCCGCCACCGCGTCCCGCGCCTGATCCAGGGTCATGCCGTGCTCGGCGATGGTGTCGGCGGCCTCGGTAACGATGGCGTCCACGTCCTGCATCGCCTTCAGGCGCTTGAACAGGTCGTCGCGGTGCACGCCGACGCTTTCGCCGATCAGGTCCATGTAATTCACGATCTCGAACGGCCACGCGGATTCGTGCGATGAAATTTCCCGGTGATCGGCGTGGAATACACTGCAAAGCGTCGTCACGCCGGCGGCCTCCGCCGCCTTTAGCACGTCGGCAATGGCCGCCTTTTGATAATCCGGCAGCGTCATCAGCGACGACATCTGATAGCCCGCACGCTCCAACCCGAGATCCACCAGTTCCACACCGGGGATCGCCGAGAGCAGGCTCTGTACGGCTTCGGTAACGCCACGCGCACCCGGAAACTCGAACAGCGCCACCTTTTTTTTCACCGGCGTCGTCATCAGACGTTTCATCTCGTCGAGGCGGCGCGCCATGTAGACCGGGAACATGTTGATATCGAAGAGAGTCTCGCCCGGCGCGGTCACGGACGGCAACACGATCTCGCCGAACTGGATCTGGCAGGTCGGACACCACGCCAGCACTTCCCTCGCGCCGGTTTCGTGGAACCGCTGGATCGTGGTCAGCGCCTGGCGCCCGGCGTTTTCCGTATCGCCCGGCCGGAACTGCAACACGCCGCAACAGTTGCCCGGTCCGCCGTAAACTTCATAGGTGGCACCGAGTTTATCCAGAATATCGAGACATATCAGGCCGATGTGCGGCGTCTTCAGAAGATTGCAGCCGGTGTAAAATACGAGATCGGGGGCAGTGTCCGGATCTGCCAGCTTGGCCGGCGGGTTGAGCCGCGCCAGCACGTCGACGGGCATCTGCAGGCGCGACAGCATCCTGACGCCCCTGCTCATGTCCTGAAACAGGTCGCGTCCCGTGCCACGGCGTTCATCGACCGTACCGCGTTCGTTCAGGCGACGTCGCGCCATCGCCAGCATGAAGCGCGGATTGATTCCTTCCGGACAGGCGTCGATGCAGCGCGCGGTGCCGCAGCACTTCAGGGCCCATGCCTCGGCATCCGGGTTGTGGACGTCGCCTCTCAGGATATCGATGACGCCCTTTGTCAGGGCCTCCGGCGAGGTGCCATCGATGCCTGCTGCCGCAGGCGTTGGACACACGTCCGCGCACTTGCCGCACATCGTGCATGCATCGACGATGCCGTCGATACGGCGGTCGAGATCGGATATGAAGCTTTCGACGGTCGCGTGCATGGCTCTCTCCAGCTCCGCCCACGCTAAGGGGCGGCCCGAAGACCGTCAATCAAGGCATTGTCACGGCAACATTATTCGGCTGCGGGCTTTGTTTTGGGCCTGAGCACATGATGATGGTCTTCGGCGTAAAGGCGCGAGTCCTCGAACGTTTCCGGACCCAGCACACGGCCTACCATGATCAGCGCCGTGCGGGTGATGCCCGCCGCCTTCACCTTGTCGCGGATATCGCCCAGCGTGCCCTCGATGAACATCTCGTCGGGCCAACTGACACGGTAGGCAACAACCACTGGACAATCCTCGCCATAGTGCGGGATCAATGTCCGCTGCACATGGGCGAGGTTGTTGACCGAAAGGTGGATCCCCAGGGTCGCGCCGCTTTTGCCGAGCGTTTCCAGATCTTCGCCCTCCGGCATCGATGACGAGCGCACGGCGGTGCGGGTCAGGATGACCGTCTGCGCCACGTCGGGCAGCGTCAGTTCCTTCTTGAGCGCCGCCGACGCCGCGGCATAGGCCGAGACGCCCGGCGTCACGTCATATTCGATTCCAAGGTCGTCGAGACGCCGCATCTGCTCGGCGATCGCGCCGTACAGTGACGGATCTCCGGAATGCACCCGTGCCACGTCCTTGCCGTCTGCATGGGCCTTCCGCATCTCCTCGACAATCTGGTTCAGATGCATCGGCGCCGTGTCCATCACCAACGCGTCGGCGGGGGCCTCGGCGATGATCGCTTCGGGAACGAGCGAACCTGCATACAACACGACAGGCGCGGACTGGATAAACTTCAGCCCGCGTACCGTGATCAGATCCGCCGCGCCGGGCCCGGCACCGATGAAATGAACCGTCATGCTTCCTCTCCCGCATGTTTGGCTTCGTAACCGCGCGGCGTATAAACCCATTCCCGCATACCGCGCCGGATATGCCGAGTCGCACTCGATCCGACGAGGACCAGCGTCAGCATGTCCACCATATCAACCTCGAGCGCGGACAATGTGATCACCAGCACATTTTCGTCGTCGCGGCCGAGGTTCCTTGCCAGCACCACCGGGACGTCGCCGGGCCGGTGCTTGAGCAGAATTTCCTTTGCCGTCGCCAGTTGCGTGCGGCGGCGCTTCGAAACGGGATTATAGAACGCAACGGTGAAATCGCCCATGGCTGCGGCAGTGATGCGTTTCTCGATGACCTCCCAAGGCGTCAAGAGATCGGAAAGCGAGATCAGCGCAAAGTCGTGGCCGAGCGGGGCCCCGATCCGCGCGGCCGCCGCCTGCACCGCAGAGATACCTGGGCTAACCCGGACGTCGACACGGTTGAAGGCCGGATTGTCGTCCCGGTCCAGCACTTCGAAAGCCAATGCCGCCATGGCATAGATTCCGGCATCACCGGAGCTGACCAGCGCGACCTCGCGGCCCTCGGCGGCAAGCTCGATGGAGCGGCGGACACGCGCCTCTTCCTCCGAAAGCTCGGACATGTGCCTTTCCTTGCCGGCAATGGCTGAACCCAGCAGATCCAGATAGAGCCCGTAACCGACGATGTCGGTTGCTTCGGCAAGCCAGGCGCTTACCTCGGGCGTCCGCCACGACGCCTGTCCCGGGCCGATGCCGACGATGGAGAGCCGCCCCCGGGCACGTCCCGTTTCGGCCGGATCAATGGGCAACGGCGCCCGCGCGACGGCACAGGTCGCCCGCGCGGATTTATGCTTTTCGACGATCAACGCACCATCGGCACCGACGGCGGCCAGCGCAGCCCCCTCCGCCACCCCGTGGCAGCCGACCTCGGCATACACCACATCGGACGGGTTCTTGAGGCGTGGCGTCTCCTGTTCGAGCCGCGCCGCATCGAAGAAGCGCGCCGGCACACCCAGGCTGTCGGCCACCGCCAGCACGGCAGGTTCATCCGATTTGAGATCGATGGAGACGACACAAGCGACGGCGCCCGGCGCAAGCCCTGCACTCGCCAATGTTTCCCGCACCAGCGCCTCGACCTCCGCCGGTGCGCAGTTGCGCTCGCAGCCGATACCGACAGCAAGCACCTCGGGGTGGATCACAACACCGCCTTCGGCGACCATCTCGGTGATGCGGATCAGCGCGTCCGCCGCGCCATCGGTATTGGGCACGTCAAGCCAGTCCGGCATCGGCACGTGACCCTCCCTGTCGAGCCGGACCGGATCGCCGTTCAGCATCGCCGCCATAACGGCCTTGGCAGGAGCCGGGTCGGCAATCCGCCAGCCCGGGGGCGGATCATCAAGCGCAAAGCCCAGACCCACATCCCCCGCCGTCGTGACGGCGGCGTCAATTTTCAGCGCGGCGGCGATGTCACGTGCCAGCCGGTTCGCGCCACGGTGCCCACCCAGTACGGGAACGACGGCCGACCCGTCCTCGGCAATGGCGAGCACCGGCGGTTCGCTTCGCTTGTCGGCCAGCACCGGCGCCACGGCCCGGACCAGAATTCCTGCCGCGCATATCCCGACCACCGGGCGGCCTTCGATGAACAGTTCGCGCACGTGCGCGATTGTATCCGCAAATGTCACGCCCGGGGCGCTCGTGCGCGCGGCAAGGCCGTGGATCTCGCCGCCGGTGACGCCAACCAGCCGTCCGGCCAGCGCTTCGCCGGTGCCGTTCAGGACAATGTATGCGGGCAGCGGCGTGCTCATGCGTCCACCGCCTCGGCACGCCTTGCCAGGATCATCGAAAAATACGGCGCACGATCGGCGCTCAAGCTTGTCAAAGGCATCACCTTTTCGTCCGCGAGCGTCGCACGCTCCACATAGACGGCTGTTTCCAGCCGTCCGAGTTTTTCAAGAACCGCGCGCACCTTATCCAGGTGCCGCCCGACCTTCATGATCGCAACCGCGTCGGCGATGGCGATGCGCGCCTCGAGGTCGGCTTCCTCGAGCGGCGCCGGCACGATGGTCAGCACCTGATTGCGTGACACCAGCGGCTGTCCGGCACGCGCCGCGCACGCGCCCAGCGACGAGACACCCGGCACGACTTCGCTCTCAAAGTCCGCCGCCAGTCTGCCGAACAGATACATGAACGAGCCATAGAGGAACGGATCGCCCTCGCACAGCACGGCGACGCTGCGCCCGGCCTTCAGGTGGCCAGCGATCTCGACCGCATAGCGGTCATAGACATCGTTGGCGGGGAATTGCCCCGGAATCATCGGCGTTTCGATGACAATTTCCGTCTTGCCGGCCGGAATGTGCGGTCCGGCGATGGCGCGCGCCATGCTTTCCGTGCCGTCGGCAGGCGCGGGATAGGCGACCACATCGGCTTCCGAAATAAGCCGCACCGCCTTGAGGGTCAAAAGCTCCGGATCGCCCGGTCCGACACCGATACCGTAAAGCCGTCCCGTCATGGCTTCGTGATCCGCCACTGCAACACGTCTATCGCTGGTTTCAGCGCCGTCAACTCGCCGACGGGCGCGGCGTGCGCGATGCCGATCCGGACCAGCTCACCGCCCATCACCCTGGCTGCGGTCATCAAGGCCCCCTGCGCTTCGAGCGTGACCGCGTTGGCGACGAGCCGTCCGCCCGAGGGCAACGCCTCGAACGCATGCACGATCAGATCGTTGTTTCCAGCAATGCCGCCGCCGATAAACACCACGTCCGGACCCGGCAGATCGTCCTTCACCGCATCCGGGAACACGCCTTCAACGACAATCACTTCAGGCGCGCCCAGCGTCTTGGCGTTCTCACGAATTCGTTCGAGACGTTCCGCATCGTGTTCGAATGCGACGGCACGGGCCGACGGTTCCGCGCGTAGCCATTCGACAGCGACCGTGCCATTACCGGCGCCGATGTCCCACAGAACCTCGCCCGGGCGTGGGCCGAGTGCCGCCAGCGTCACGGCCCGCACCTCTCGTTTCGTGATGGTGCCGTCGTGCTCGAATACATCGTCCGGCAGACCGGGTACGCGCGACAAGCGCACGGCATCGTCTCCGCCGACACACTCGATGCAGAGTGTGTTCAGGTTATCGAAATCCTCACCGAAACCATCGGCGGCCAACGCATCGGTGCGGCGCTCCGCCTCGCCGCCGATCCGCTCCAGCACGGTGACACGGCTTTGACCGAAACCCATATCCGTCAGCATGTTCGCGACGGCAGCAGGCGAGGATCCGTCCCGGCTCAGGATCACCAGCTTCACGCCTTGCTGGATGTCGCGACGTAGCGCATCGAGGGGCCTGGAATGGATGCTGACCGTCCGCAACATCGGGTCGGACAGCGCCCAGTTCATGCGCGCGGCGGCGAGCGAAAACGCGCTTGGGAACGGCAGCACGCGCACCGCGTCGGCGCCCAGAATTCTGATCATGCGGACGGCGGCCCCGAAATTCAGCGGATCGCCGCTCGCCAGCACGCAGACCGTTTCCGCCGCCGCCCGTTCACCCAGCGCCGCGATGTCGACCGCCATGTCCTTACCCCAGGCGAGACGCTCGCGTGTGTCGTCCGCGCCCAGCATCTCAAGGTGGCGCGCACCGCCGCAAACCAGCGTTGCTTCGTGGAGGGCGGTACGTGCCGTTTCTGAAAGCCCCGGAAGACCGTCCTCGCCGATACCGATCACGGTGATGGGTAGGCTCATTTCAGTCCTCCTGCCAGCGCGTTGACCGCGGCGGACGCGATGGCGCTGCCACCGATCCGCCCCCGAAGCGTGATCAATTCGAGCCCCATTGCATTTGTCGCGAGTGCATCCTTGGATTCGGCGGCACCGACGAAGCCGACCGGAAAACCGAGCACGACGGCAGGTTTCGGCGCACCGTCGGCGATCAGCTCGAGCAAACGAAACAGCGCCGTCGGCGCATTGCCGATAGAGACGACTGCACCGCCCAGACGCGGCACCCAGCGCTCGACCGCGGCGGCAGAGCGCGTCGTCGCGCCCCGTTTCGCATCGTCCGCAACGCCGTCGTCGTCGAGTGTGCAGATGATCTCGTTTCCGGTCAGGTGACGGCGGATGATCCCGGCTCCGACCATGTTGGCGTCGACGAAGATCGGCGCGCCTGACTTGAGCGCACGCCGTCCCGCATCAACGGCACCGCCGGTGAAAGCAATGTCATCGGCAATCGCCGGGATGCCGCAGGCGTGGATGAGCCTGACGACAACGTCGGCGGTTTCGCCCGGGAAACGCGCGAGCGAGGCTTCCGCGCGCACCGTCTCGAACGATTTCGCGTAGATCGCCGCCGGATCTTTCAGGTACTCAGCCATCATTGCCGCCCCGAAGGTTCAGGTCTTGGCGTCGGAACCGTCACCATGATCATGGCCGTGATGATGCCCGTGGTCATGATGATGATCGTGCGAATGCGCGTGGCCATGGTCGTGCGAATGCGCGTGACCATGATCGTGCGAATGCGCGTGATCATGATGGTGGTGATGGTGGTCGTGTTTGTTGCCGTGACCACGCCCGAGGAAGACACCCCGGTCCTCGGCATTTTCCTCGACGCCGGCGCCGACCACGTGATGGTGATGGCCGGCCTGCGCCATGCCCTGCTCATCCTCGAAACCCAGCACCTGTTCGCGGTACTTGCAGAGTTGACAGTTCATGGCGTTGCTTTCGCCGCCTTCGAGTGCCTGCTGGAAGCGTTCGACGAACGTATCGATGACGTAGTCCTGATCGTTCAGGTAGCCGGCCTTGACGAAGTCGACATCGGGGAATTTCTCGGCAGCCTCGTCGACCCACTTGAAGATGCGCCTGACCAGGATCCCGGTGAAGAGAAAGTACGGAAAAACGACGATGCGCTTGTAACCGAGCTTGACCGCGCGCTCGAGGCCCGCGTCGACCAACGGAAAGGCGACGCCGGAGAAGCACACTTCGGCCCAGCCGACGCCGACGCCTTCCCACAGCATGCGCGCCACCTTGGAAATGTTCGAATTGGCATCCGGATCGTTGGTGCCGCGGCCGACGACCATCAGCAACGTGTCACTGAGGTCAACATCGCCGCCCGCCGCCTCGACCGCTTCGCGC
The DNA here is from genome assembly GCA_965262415.1 of Rhodospirillales bacterium. Lineage (GTDB taxonomy): Bacteria > Pseudomonadota > Alphaproteobacteria > Rhodospirillales > Casp-alpha2 > UBA4479. Next base: position 2,600,548 of record OZ253533.1, read on the forward strand.
ACCCGCGCGTCGGCGGCTTTCAGCATCTTCGGATCGATCGCGAGATCGCGGCCGAACACGAGCTCGATATCCGGATTCTCGGCGGCAAAGGTGTTGATTTCCGACGGCAGGTCGTTTTTCACGTGACCTGCGGCGAACAGCATGCCTGGCAGGCAGACGATCTTCTTCGCACCCCGTTCCTTGAGCTTTTCGAGCCCGGTCCGGATCACCGGTTCGGCGAATTCGAGGAACCCGCTTTCGATATCGTGGTCGGGGAGTTTTTCCTTGAGCCGGACGGAGAGCTGGTTGAACTCGTCGACGGCGGCTTTATCGCGGCTGCCGTGGCCGCAGATCATGACGGCAGCTTGATCAGTCATTGCATGGTCCTTGCCTTCGTGCGTTCAGGGGCTGGTCATTGCCTCCGGCCCCGATCAAGCGCGGACTATGACAGATATGCCCCGGTGTCGAAAGTCACGAAGCGACGAAAAATGGTGCGAATCACGCCGCGCTGTCGGCGCGGCTGGGCGGCAGCGACGCGGCCCGGTCCTCGAACTCCTTGGCTTCCTCGGTACGGCCCAGCGAACGCAGCACGGAGGCATAGTTCTTGAGGCCGGTCACCAGCGACGGGTGGCCCGGGTCAAACGTCCGCTCCTTGATCGAGAGCGCACGTTTCAGCAGCGGTTCCGCGGCATCGAGGTTGCCCTGCTTTTTATATAGAAGCGCCAGGTTGTTGAGGTCTGTCGCGACGCTCGGATGGTCGTAACCGAGCACCCGCTCGTCGATCATCAGCGCACGGCGGTAGAGCGGCTCGGCCTGTTCGTAACGGCCTTTCGAATAATGGATCAGTGCGAGATTGTTGAGCGACGTGGCGACGTCCGGATGATCATTGCCGAGCGTCTTTTCCAGCAGCCTGAGGCCACGCGTGAATGCCTTCACGGCGTTGTCGTGATCGCCGCTCTGATAGCACGCGGTCCCCAGCTTGTTCAGCACCTCCGCGCGGCGCTCGTCGGCACTCGGCGGCAATTCGTCGACGGCCTGTTCGTATAACGTGCGCGCGTTCTCCGGCGCGATCAGGACCATGTAGAGATCGCCAGCAATAATCCTGGCGGTGGCGGACGCCTGCAACATCTTCGCCGCGCGCTCGCGCATAAGCCGGCCTTCGTCACCCTCGCGCTTGCCCAGCTTCTCGGTCAGCGTGATCGCCGTTTCGAACTCGCCGGCTTCAAGTGCGGCCAGCGCCTGGCGCTGCGAATCGGCCAAGCCCTCACCGACCGGCAGCAGATCGTGCAGCTTGCGGTGGATGACGTTGTATTCGGTAGCGAATTCTCGAAGCCGCGTATCCTGCTCCTTGGCGCCGATCCCCTTGGCGCGGAGAAATTCCTGCAGACTGACGAAGGCGGGGTTCTCGCGGCCGATCGGGCCGTCCAGCCGATCCTCATGGCCGCTGTCCTGGCGCGGCTCATTGCCGCCGCGGCCACGCGCCACCCACATGCCGACCATCGCACCGACAATGGCAGCGATCCCGGCAGCGAGGGCGATGCCCGCCCACTGCGGCAATTCGGCAAATGAGAGTTCCACGCATGCTTCCTTTGGCCGTTCCGGCTCTGACACTGAGAATCGGCTAAAAAAGCTTCATTATCAACCGTTTCCCGAAACCGCCTGCCCATTTCGTTGACCTTGCGGGGCGGGTGTCGTCAACTCCCACCATGGTAACGCTCGGCCTCGCCGGCGCGACAGCGCCCTTCGATCCCCTGATTCTGCTCATCCTCGCGTTGGGTATCGAGGCCTATGTCGGCGACGCGGCGTTCGTGTTCCGCCGTATCAAGCATCCCATCGCGATCATCGGCGGGCTGATCGGTTTCTTCGACGACAAGCTCAACCGGCCCAAGCGTTCGCAGGTCGACCGTGCCATCCGGGGCCTGTTCGTCGTCATCTTCATGATCGCCCTCACCGGCAGCATCGGCATCGGCGTGATGTGGCTGACGCTTCACGTGGAATGGGGCTGGGTACTGGAATGCGCGCTGCTGGTGACGCTGCTGGCGGGGCGCAGCCTTTACGATGCCGTCGCCCGCGTTGCCAAGGGCCTCGAACTCGACGGTCTGCAGGGTGGGCGCGATGCCGTCCGCCACATCGTCGGCCGCGACCCGAACAGCCTCGACGCACCGGGCATTGCGCGGGCCGCCGTCGAGAGCCTTGCCGAGAACTTTTCCGATGCCGTCGCAGCGCCGGTCTTCTGGTACGTGCTGCTCGGCTTCCCGGGCATTCTCGTTTACAAGACCGTCAACACCATGGACAGCATGATCGGCCACAGAACGCCGCTGCATCAGGCATTCGGCTTCACCGCCGCGCGCCTCGACGATGCATTGAACGCGATCCCGGCCCGGCTGTCCGCGCTGATCTTCGCCGCCGCCGCTTTGTTCGTGCCGACCGCCAACCCGAGCGCGGCGATCAAGACGGCGATGCGGGACGCGGGCAAGCACCGCTCGTTCAACGCCGGCTGGCCCGAAGGCGCCATGGCGGGTGCGCTCGGTATCGCGCTGGCGGGGCCGCGCACCTATGGCGGCGAGACGGTCAACGATCACTGGATGGGGGACGGCCGCGCCCGTCTGACCCACAAGGATATCGAACGCGCGCTTTATCTGTATGGCGTGGCGTGCCTGATCACCGGGGGGCTGGTCGCGGGGATCGCCGCCGCACGGTTGTAACACACCCCATTGTCATTCCCGCGAAAGCGGGAACCTAGTTCACCGGAACATCTGGGTCCCCGCTTTCGCGGGGATGACAAAAATGCTAGCTCAGGTCGACCGGGTCGCAAGCGCCAGCAACCCATCCAGATCCATGTGCGTTTCCAGATGCGCCGCAAGGCCGTCGAGGGCTGCGTCGACGCGGGCCGCGTAATCGATGTCCGAGCTGTGCCCGTCACGAATGCGCTTCAGGAACGCATGGCGGAAGTCGTCCGATGCGAAGATACCGTGCAGGTATCCGGCCATGGCACGGCCGTCCGCCGAGATCGCACCGTCGGAACGGTCATCTTCCAGCGTCAGCCAGGGCCGCGCCGTATCGGGCCCGGTGGTCCGGCCCATGTGCATTTCGTAGCCGTGCACACCCGCGCCGGTCAGCGCCTCCGTGCCCGCAACCTCGACCAGTGACTTGTCGCCGGCGATGACCGTGTCGATATCCAGCAGACCGAGACCTTCGGCGGTTTCCGGCGCCCCCTCGATGCCGTCCGGGTCGGCGAGCGTGCGGCCCATCATCTGATAGCCGCCGCACAGTCCGACAACGAGACCGCCGCGCCGGTGGTGTGCGGCAATGTCCGTGTCCCAGCCCGCGTCGCGTAACGCTTTCAGATCGGCGAGCGTCGCCTTGGAACCGGCGAGCAGGACGACATCGGCATTGCCCGGCAAGGCGTCGCCCGTCTCGATGATCTCGACACGGACGCCGGGCTCGGCGGCCAGCGGATCGAGATCGTCGAAGTTGGCAATTCGCGGCAGGCGCGGCACGGCGATCACAATGTCGCCGTCACCCGCGTCCTGCTCGCGATTATCGAGCGCCATGGCGTCTTCCTTGGGGAGCACGCGGGCATCCGCGAAATAGGGAACGAGGCCGAACGATTTCAATCCGGTCTTCTCGGCGATGATCTTCATGCCGTCGTCGAACAGGGTCGGGTCGCCCCGGAACTTGTTGATGACGAACCCGGCAAGGTGCGCGCGATCCGCCTCCGAGATCACGGTGTGCGTGCCGACGATCTGTGCGATGACACCGCCCCGGTCGATATCGCCGACGAGGACCACCGGCACTCGGGCGGCTTCGGCGAAACCCATGTTGGCGATGTCGGCGGCACGCAGGTTGACCTCGGCAGGGCTCCCCGCGCCTTCGACGAGGACGAGATCGGCACCTTCGCCGTTGATCCTGAAGCTTTCCAGCACGCTTTCCAGCAGTTTCGGTTTCCAGTCGTAATAATCACGCGCCCTGGCGTTGCCGGCGACGCGGCCCTGCACCACCACCTGTGCGCCGATGTCGGACTGCGGCTTCAAGAGCACCGGGTTCATGTGCACGCTCAGCGGCACCCGCGCGGCCAGCGCCTGCAATGCCTGCGCACGCCCGATCTCGCCGCCGTCGGCGGTAACGGCGGCATTGTTCGACATGTTCTGCGGCTTGAACGGCCGGACCTTGAGACCCCGGTTGGCGAACGCCCGGCACAGCCCCGCCACCAGCAAGGACTTGCCGACATCGGAGCCGGTGCCCTGAAACATCAGGGCCGGCGCACGCGTGATATCGGCTGTGCTCAATACTTGGAAAGGACGGTGGCCAGCCGGTCGGCACGCGCCATCCGGTTGGCGGGATCCGTCACAATCGCTTTCGGTGTCTTGCCGGCACCGTAGATCGCTTCGTTGATGTCCTGACGGCGCGCCATCACGGCACCTTCGACGCTGGCCCCCGCGAAGGCACCGACCTTGGAGTTGGCGAACGCCAGCACGTCCACGCCCAGATTCGTGGTCGTCGATGCTTCGGCGCCGAGGCCATAGAAACCGGCCGTTACGCCCGCGTCGGCACCGATCTTGGCCTGATCCTTGAGGATCGCATCGAGCGCGCCCTGGTTCCGGATCACCAGAATAATTTCCGTGCTCTGCGCGCCGAACTGGATACCGAAGCTGCCGGCACCGAGCGTATAGAAGGCCGGCGCGCTCCAGCCGCCCCCGGGCGTCTTGACCATCAGCAGGCCGTTGCCGCCTTCACCGCCGACGAAGAACCCCGCCTTGATCACGTTGGGAAAGATCGCGATGGCCACTGAATCGGGCAGATACTTGGAAAACCGCTGCAGCCCCTGAATGGTCTGGAACCGTTCCACCGTGGCGACGGCGCTGTCCACCAGATGCTCGGCCTTGAGAACAGGCGATTCCTCGAAATCCGTGCACCCGGCAAGCAAGCCGAGCGCCAATGCGCCAGCGGTAGCGGAAAGGAAACGGCGGCGGGAAAATCCGGCAAGCATGCGATTGCTCCTCAAAATTCGATACCGACCTGCGCTTTGACGCCGGAACGGAACGGATGCTTGATCTGCGTCATCTCCGTGACGAGATCGGCGATCTCGATCAGTTCGTCCTTGGCGTTTCTGCCCGTCACCGCGACGTGCAGCATTTCGGGCTTGTTCTGCAGCACCTCGATCACTTCCTCGAGCGGCAGGTTCTCGTAGCGCAGTACGATATTCAGTTCATCCAGGATGACCATTTTGTACGACGGATCGTTAATCATTTCTTTCGCCGCTTCCCAAGCCTGCCGCGCGGCGGCGATATCGCGTTCGCGGTCCTGGGTTTCCCAGCTGAACCCCTCGCCCATCGCCTTCATCACGCAAAGGTCCGGGAACGCTTCCAGCACCTTGCGCTCGCCGGTTTCCCACTTGCCCTTCACGAATTGCACAAGGCCGACTTTCATGCCGTTGCCGATGGCACGGACGGCAAGCCCCATGGCTGCCGTCGACTTACCCTTGCCCTTGCCGGTGTGAACGATAACCAGCCCCTTTTCGATGGTCTTGGTCGCGAGAATCTTATCGCGCGCGGCCTTCTTCTTCGCCATCTTCTCGGCGTGGCGCGCGTTCAGTTCGTCTTCGGTCATATCGTCTTTGTTGCTCATCGTTCCTCCCCCACCTGACACCTTACTATACTAGACGGCTTCCGCCCGGCCCAAGCGCTGCAGAATGTCCCGCGTCGAATTCAGGCGCGGCGACCACAGGCCGCGGTCCTGCGCCTCGATCAACCGATCGGCGATATCGCGGAGCGCATCGGGATTGGCGTCTTCCAGAAATCCACGCACATCGTCGTCATCCAGATACGCCTGGAACACGAGATCGAAATGATGATCCTTGACCGCGCCCGTCGTCGCGGCGAACGCGAACAGGTAATCGACCGTCGCCGCCATTTCGAACGCACCCTTGTAGCCGTGTCGCCGAACGCCGTCGATCCACTTCGGATTGACGACCCGTGCGCGCACGACCCGTGCGATTTCGTCTTCCAGCGGACGCACCACCGGACGTTCCGGCCTCGAATGATCGTTGTGATAGACGGCCGGCCGTTCGCCCCGGTATTCGTTGACCGCCGCAGTCATACCGCCCTCAAACTGGTAATAGTCATCCGAATCCAAAAGATCGTGTTCGCGGTTGTCCTGATTGTGCACGACGGCCTGCACATGGGTGAGACGGTCAACGAACAGGCTATGCTCCGCCGTCCCTTCGGCGCCGCCACCATAAGCATACCCGCCCCAGGCGACATAGGCGTTGGCGAGGTCGGCTTCCGTCTGCCAGCCCTTTTCGTCGATCATGGCCTGCAGACCGGCGCCGTACGCTCCCGGCTTGGACCCGAAGACGCGATGCCCGGCACGCCGTGCGGCATCTCCCGCTTCGGCCCCCGCCAGAATCAGCCGTTCCGTCTCGGCTCGCACGCGGGCGGCGACGGGATTCATGTCTTCGGGCTCATCAAGGGCAGCGACGGCACGCACGGCGCTGTCGAAGAGATCGATCAGCGCCGGGAAGGCATCACGGAAAAATCCGGATATCCTGAGCGTCACGTCGACGCGCGGCCGGTCCAACAGATCCATCGGCATGACCTCGAAACCGACGACGCGCCTGGATGCGCCGTCCCACGTCGGGCGCACACCCATCAGTGCCAGTGCCTGTGCGATGTCGTCGCCGCCGGTGCGCATGTTCGATGTCCCCCACGCGGAAAGCGCCATCACCGTCGGCCACTCGCCATGATCCTGCATGTAGCGTTCGATCAACAGCGTCGCCGACTTCCAGCCGAGCGTCCACGCCGCCGGCGTCGGCACCGTCCGCGTATCGACCGAGTAAAAGTTCCGCCCGGTCGGCAGGACGTCAGGACGGCCCCGCGTCGGCGCGCCCGAGGAACCGGGCTCGACAAAACGGCCGTCCAACGCCCGCAGCATGCCGGCAATTTCGGCCTCGCCACACGCCGCGACGCGGGGACGCAGATCGTCCTCGAGCCATTTCATGACCGCCGCCGTCCGTGTGCGCTTCTGGTTGACGGCAAGGTCCCAGCTGACGTGGGCCTGGGCCAGCATCTCGAGCCGTTCGACCGTATCGCCCGTGGTACGCCACGGATCATCGCTCAATGCTGCCAGCACCGGCGGTTTCGCGCCTTCCCACGGCGCCGCCATGTCGCAATCGAGCGGATCGAAATCGAGCCCGTAGTCCGCCGCCATCGCCCGGTGCAGCGACGCATCCCCGCCTTCGCCGGCGCCGCGCGGCACGCGAACCAAAGCCACCAGCAGATCGGTCAAAAGGCGTCCCGACGGGCTTTCACCGAACACGTGCAGGCCGTCCCTGATCTGCAGTTCCTTTAACTCGCACAGATAGCCGTCGAGCTTGGCAAGCGCGTCTTCTTCGGTTTCGTCGACGGCGATGCCGATGTCCTCGTCGAGTCCCGTGGCGCGGCAGAGCGTCAGGATTTCCTCGGTCAGCACGCGGATACGGCGCGGATCGACACCGGCGGCTTCATAGTATTCATCGACGAGCTGCTCCAGGTCCTTCAGCGGACCATAGCTCTCGGCCCGGGTCAGCGGCGGCGTCAGGTGATCGATGATAACGGCGCTGGTGCGGCGCTTGGCCTGCGTGCCCTCGCCCGGGTCGTTAACGATGAACGGATAGATGTGCGGCACCGGCCCCATGGCCGCTTCGGGAAAACAGTCTTCCGACAGCGCCAGCGCCTTGCCCGGCAGCCATTCCACGTTGCCGTGCTTGCCCATGTGGCAGACGGCGTCAGTGCGGAAACCCACGTCCAGCCACGCATAGAACGCGAGATAGCCGTGCGGCGGCACCAGCGCGGGATCGTGATAGCTCTGCACCGGGTCGATGTTGTAGCCGCGCGCCGGCTGCAGGCAGATCGCGACGTTGCCGCAACGATAGGCCGATATCGCAAACGTGCCGCAATCGAGCTCGCCCGGCCGGTAGAACGGATCATCTTCCGGCGCGCCCCAGCGTTCCAGCACCTGTTCGCGCACTTTCGGCGACAGCATGGAGGAAAACCAGAGCTGGTATTCAGCAAGAGACAGGGACTCCGAAACGGTCCGCGTTGGCAGTGCCTTGAAATCGTTCGTCGGCCCGGCTTTCAGGCGTGCGACCAGGTCGGCACCGTCCGAGGGCGCACCGTCGATCCGGTAATCGGCATCCTTCATCGCGCTCAGCACGCGGACCGTACCGGCCGGCGTGTCGAGGCCGACGCCGTTACCCAGCCGGGCGTCCTTGTTCGGGTAGTTGGCGAGCACCAGCGCGACACGGCGTTCCTTCGCGGGCGTGTTGCGGAGCGTCGCCCAACGCCTGGCCAGCTTGGCAACGAATGCCATCCGGTCCGGCACCGGCTCGTACGTCACGATGTCGCTCTGGGTCGCGTCGTCCCGGCGCGCGCGGCCCTTGAACGATACGGCACGGGTAAAGACCCGCCCGTCGACTTCGGGCAATGCCACGTTCATGGCAATGTCGCGGGCGGAAAGACCGCGCGTGCCGGCTTCCCAGCCTTCCCTATTGCCGCCTGAGAAGACAACCTGCAACACCGGCGCGCCGGTCGCATCCAGCGGGCCGGATGTGAAATCCTTGCCCGGCGCGGAAACGGCGAACCCGGTCGCATTCAGCACCACGTCCGGCGGTGTGTCTGCGTATATCGCCGTCACCGTATCGGCGGAGACCGGATCCTTCAGGCTCTGCGCGAACACGGGCAACGGATTGAGCCCGGCATCGGCGAGCGCATCGATCATGCCGTCGACCGCCTTCAGGTTCCCGGCCTGCACGAGCGCACGGTAGAACACCAGAGACGCAACGGGTCGTCCTTCGGTCCAGTACGCGCGCACGTCGGCCAGCGACGGCGTTTCGGTTCCCGGCCAGTAGAGCCCGGCGCGCAGCAGTGTCACCGGCTCGCGCCAGTCGGCCTCGGCACCTGTCAGGGACGACATATATAGAAGGAGATTGCGGCTGTTGGCGGGACCGCCGTGCACACCGTATTGCCAGAGCCGATGCTGTGCTTCTGCGTCAAGCGTGGAGAACGCAGCCAGTTCCGGGTCCGGCTGGTCGTCGCCCGGCAGCACAGCGAGCGCGATCCCGCATTTTCGGCACACCTCTGCGATCTGCTCGATCCCATACGACCAGTAGCCGTAACCGCCGAGAATCCGTACGACCACCAGTTTCGCATGGCGCACGATGTCGTCGACATAAAGGTCGACCGACATGTTGTGACCCAGTTGCATGAGGTTGGCGAGACGGAGCGATGGCACCGCGCGTCCGGCATCGTCGAGGTCGCGGCGCGCATCCGCCAGCAATGCCAGTTCCGTATCGGCGGCCGAGAGATAGACGATGTCTCCCGGGCTTTGTCCGAGATCGACGGCCTCTTCGCCGTCCGTGATCGCGCCCGGTTGTGCCGCTAGAAGATGCATGCGCTTCCCGTTCCTATCCCGGGCTGCGGGCGCCCTGCGATCAGGCCGCGCCCTTGAGTTCCGCCATGATGGCGTCCCTGTTGAGACCCGCAAGGCCGATCACGACAAGTTCGCTGCGCCGCGTTTCGCCGTCCTGCCAAGGCCGGTCGAAGTACCGCTCGATGCGCGGACCGACCGCCTGGATCACGTGCCGCATGGGTTTTCCGGGCACGTTGACGAAACCTTTGACGCGAAGGATATCGTGCGCCGCCGTCGCCGACTTGATCCGGGCCTCGAGCGCGTCCGGGTCGTTGATGTCGCCGAGCGGCACCTGGAAGCTCTCGAAATCGTCGTGGTCGTGATCGTCGTCGCCGTCGTGGTGCGACGGACGCTGGTCGAGGTCGTCCTCGACCGCCGCCGACATGGCCAGCAGGACACCGAGATCGATGTCGCCCTTGATCGTCTCCACCACCTTGACGCCGGCACGGATTTCCCGGCCGAGCGTGTCGCGCACGACGGGTTTGTCGTCGTCGGTGAGCAGATCGGCCTTGTTGAGCAGGACGAGATCGGCACAGAGGAGTTGATCCTCGAACACTTCTTCCAGCGGCGAGTGGTGATCGAGGTTTTCATCGGCCTCGCGCGCGGCCTGCACCTTGTCCGGATCGTCGGCAAAACGGCCGTCGCGCACCGCCGGCGCATCGACCACGGCGACAACACCGTCGACGGTCACGCGCGACCGCACTTCGGGCCAATTGAAAGCTTTGACGAGCGGCTTCGGCAGCGCGAGGCCCGACGTCTCGATCACGATGTGATCCGGCGGCTCGGCTCGGTTCAACAGTTTTTCCATGGTCGGCAGGAAATCGTCGGCGACGGTGCAGCAGATGCAGCCGTTGGCGAGTTCCATGACGTCGTCCTCGGCACAGCCCTCGATCCCGCAGCCGTTAATGACCTCGCGGTCCACGCCGATGTCGCCGAATTCGTTAATGATCAGCGCAATCCGTTTGCCGTTCGCATTGGAGAGAATATGACGGATCAGCGTCGTCTTGCCGGCACCGAGAAATCCGGTAATCACGGTTGCAGGTATTTTCATGCGTTCACGTCCTTCATCGTCATCGGCAATCCGGCGGCAACAAATACCACCCTGTCCGCCACCCTGGCGATCTGCTGGTGGGTGCTGCCTGCATGGTCGCGAAATTGTCGCGCCATTGCGTTCTCGGGGACAATCCCCAAACCGACCTCGTTGGACACGAACACGACCCGTGCGTCAAGGGCTGGCAGCGCCGCCGTGAGCATCGCCACTTCGCGCTCGATATCGCTGTCCGCCATCATCAGGTTGGAGAGCCAGAGCGTCAGGCAGTCCACCAGCACCGCCTTGCCCCGGCAAGCCTTCGACGTCAGCGCGCCGACCAGATCCGTGGGCGCTTCGAGCGTCTTCCAGATGTCGCCGCGGCGTTCACGATGCTTTTCGATTCGCGCCGTCATTTCACTGTCCCAGGCCTGGGCGGTGGCGATATAGACTCCGCCGCCCTCGGCTTCGACCAGACCTTCGGCGTAGCGGCTCTTACCCGAGCGTGCGCCGCCCAGCACCAATGTCACGGGCGGCAGGCCAGACATTCTAGTGGTCCTCGCGCGCCGGGCGGTTGATGTGCACCACGCGCCATGCGCCGCCGCGTCCGCGCAGCAGGCCGTCCGGCACATGCTCGATGACGCTGAGCGAGAGTGTGTGCACGGTCAGCGCCATGCCTGCCGCGGGATCGAGGCCCAGCGCATGGGAGATGGCGGCACGCACCGTCCCGCCATGAGACACGCAGACGATGTCCGAGCCCGCATGCTTTTCGGTGTATTCGTCGATGGCCGTGCCGACACGCCCGATCTGGTCGGCGAAACTCTCGCCGTTCGGTGTGCGGTTCCTGACCGGATCCTGCCAGAAGGCGTCGTACGTCACCGGATCGGCGTCGCGCATTTCGTTCCAGCTCGAGCCCTGCCAGTCGCCGAAGCTCTGTTCCGCGAACCGCTCGTCGATGACCGGGTCCGGCGTTTCGAGCCCGGCGTCACGGATCGACTGCGCCGTCAGTTTCGCGCGACTGAGGTGTGACGTGTACCAGGGAGCATCGCCGGGCAGGCGGCGCGCCAGATTCTGAAACGACTGCAGGTCGGAAAGATCGCAGGCGACATCGTCGGCACCATAGATCTTGCCCTCAACACCGACCACCGGTGCGTGGCGGATCAGCCACCATCTCGTTACGCCGTCATACATAGAAAGCCGAACTCCCTGCCGCTGCGGCAACGTAGACCGCGATTTCCGATACCTGCTGCACCGCGCCCAGCACATCGCCGGTCTGGCCGCCGAGGCGGACGTGCGACCACCAGCAGACCGCCCCTCCTGCCAAAGCCGCAAACAGGACGGCGGCCAAGGCTACGGATAGCGGCAGCAATGTAAAGAGGCCGATGGCGCCGATCGCGACCGACATCATGACGAACAGCCGATCGGGTTGCCCCGCATCCTTCGAAAGACCGTCCCGGCGCACCGGGGCCATCGCATGCATAACAACGGGCAGCACGCCGCGCGAAACCATCGCAGCCGCGATCACGGTTGCCAGTGCGAATCCGGGTCCGGGAATCCCGGCGATCATCACCGCGCGCAGCCCCACCGAGAAGACCAACGCCAGAACCCCGTAGGTACCGATCCGGGAATCCCGCATGATCTCCAGCGTCCGATCCCGGTCATTGCCGCCGATCCCGTCGGCGACATCGGCAAGACCGTCTTCGTGCAAGGCACCCGTCACGAACGCCTGCACGGCCAGCGCGGCGAGCGCACAGCCGAGCGGCGAGATGTCCGTCCCGGCGGCGGCATAAAGGACGCCGCCTGCGATGCCGCCGACGATCAGGCCGACCAGCGGAAACGCCCAGGCGGCACCTGCAAGCGCGCCTGTTTCCAGCCCGGCAATCCGGCCGACCGGCAGCCGGGTCAGGAACAGCACGGCGATGCGAAGATCCCGCACGGGGGTAAATCTCTCGTCAGGCATGGGCATACCCTTGGGTTTAACCCGGCGCAAAGAGGCTGTCACCGAATTAAGCTTTCGAAAGCAGGGGCGATACTTTTATAGTCCCGCCCATGACCGACGCGCCCCAAAGCATGAACGCGATATCGGCCCTTCTCGTCGACCTGCCCGGCCCGTCGGGCACGGCCATGGAGGCCGCAAGGGAACGCGAGGCGACGCTGACCAAACCGCCGGGCGCGCTGGGGCGGCTCGAGGAGATTTCCGAGTGGCTTGCCGCCTGGCAGGACCGCAATCCACCGGCGATCGGGAACGCCCATGTCGTCGTCTTCGCCGGCAATCACGGGGTCGCGGCAAAAGGTGTGTCGGCCTATCCGGCCGATGTCACCGCGCAGATGGTCGCCAACTTCGAGGCCGGTGGCGCCGCGGTCAATCAACTGAGCCGGACGGCCGGTGCCACGTTCAGCATCGTGCCACTGCAGTTGGACCAGCCCACCGGCGATTTCACCCAAGGTCCCGCCATGGACGAGACCGCTTTCATCGAAGCATTCGCCGCGGGCTGGAATGCCGTAGAGCCGGACTGCGATCTGCTCGCCGTCGGCGAGATGGGGATCGCCAACACGACATCGGCCGCCGCTGTCTGCCATGCGCTCTTCGACGGTTCGGCCTCGGACTGGACCGGCCCGGGCACGGGCCTCAGCGGCGAGGCACTTTCCTTAAAAGCACGGGTGGTTGCCGATGGCGTTGCCAGGCACAAAGCGGATGCGGAAGGCCCCGTCGACATCCTCCGGCGATTGGGTGGCCACGAGCTGGCGGCGATGGCAGGCGCAGTCCTTGCGGCGCGCTTTAACAAATGCCCCGTCCTGCTGGACGGTTACGTCTCCGGTGCGGCAGCTGCGGCGCTGGCAGCGGCTGAGCCCGGTAGTCTCGATCACACCATGGCGGCACACGTCTCCGCGGATCCGGGGCATCGCCGCTTGCTCGATGCGCTCGGCAAGACGGCGCTCCTCGATCTCGGGATGCGGCTGGGCGAAGCATCGGGGGCGGCGCTGGCGATCAACATCGTACGTGCCGCAGCCGCCTGTCACGCCGGCATGGCGAGCTTTGCTGACGCCGGCGTCAGCGGCAAATCCGACTGATTTCAGATTTTAGGCGTCTTCTTCCTGCGGCTCGGACGAGCGTTCGATGCGGCGCTTCAGTTTCAGCAGATCGCGGCGGCGCCCGTCTTCGGCGATCAGGTTTTCAACGAACCGGCCCTGGAACTGGTCGATGCCGACGTTGCGGCCGAAGTCGATCGCTTCGCGGTTGTCGCACCGGCAGAGTATCCATCTCTCGGGGCCGTCCCTGTCGATCAACTTCTTGATCGAGGCCTGAACCTCGTCGCCGCCGTCGGCCAGGTTCGGGTGCCAGACGATCTTCGCCAGGTCGGCGCCGAGGCGTTCGCGGTCGATCACCTGCAGTGTTTCCAGCGTCAGGCCGTCGAGACACAGCCGGTAGCCCTTAGTCTGCACGAATTCCCGCGCGAACAGATAAGCCGACAGATCGGAGAAAATATCCTCCTTCTGGAGCTCGATGACGATGGCGCCGCGTCTGGCCGCCGACAGGTTGTCGTCGAAGATCTGAAACTGGTCGGAGAGCAAGGTCCGGATATTGATGTTGAAGCTGATGTCGCCCGAGATCGATACGGCATCGGTCTTCATCAGCATCGACAGCACGCGCCGGTCGAGGGTTTCCGTCAGATGCTGGAACAGCCATCTGTTGGAGACCAGGTTAACTCCCGGCAGGATCGTCTCCCGCAGGTCCTGGATCGAGATGAACAGTTCGCTGAAGAGCTGTTCCGGGACCATCTTGCCGTCGACGCGGCAGATGAACTGGCGCCTGACGAGGTTGGAAAGATCGGCGCGGGACAGCGATTCCTCAACCTTGGCCAGCACGCTCGGCGTCAGCGGCTCACCCTTCTTCTGCTTTTCCTTGAGGCGCTGGCGCGCGTCCATCCGGTTACGGACTTCGGTCTGGCGCCGTTCCTCGGCATCGGCAAGTCCCTGGACGAGCGACACGATCTCTTCATACTGCCCCGCCGCGTCGTACCAGGTCGCGAATTCGCGGCCGTCCTTGCCTTCTTCTTCGACCAGCGGGTCGTCGCCAAACAGGAACCGGATCTTCTGAATAGTGGTCTCGACCTGCCCCTTGACCTCGTTCTTGAAGAAGAAGAACAGGTCCGCGTTCTTTAGGATGAAGAGCTGACCGCTCATGTCCTTGACCATCTGGTCGAAGTTACCGGCAGCCGTGCGAATATGCTGATCGCGGCGGTTGAAGGGCTTCAGCTTGGACAGATGTACATGCGCAAGGCCACGGCCGTCCTTGAGCTTCTCGAGGCGGCGCACATAGTCCGTGAGCAATTTTTCCTGCGACGGTAATTTATCGGGTGCCGTTGCCATGATCCTGTTCGCCTACCCTACCTTGGCCTTCGCCTGAGGCTTGACCTTGGTACGCGTCATCGCCTGCACCAGCTTGTCGATAAAGTATCCCTGGAACCGGCTGATACCGAGGGCCAGCCCCCATTTGACCGCCTTCTCGGAATCGACTCGCGACAGGATAATACTGTCCTTGCCGGCGTGGGTGACGGTTTCCCGGAACATTGCCAGGCGCGAGTCGTCCTTGGATTCCTCTTCGAATTCCTTCCCCCAGGCGACCTTGATGTAGTCGGGCCTGAGATTGGCCGGGTCGAAGAACTGCAGCGCCAATGGGTTCACGCCGTCGACGAGAACCTTGTAGCCCCGGTCCTGCAACAGATCGCGCGCATAACCGTAAGTGTTCATGTCGGCAAAGATGTCGATGATCTGGAGCTCTATGACGACCTTGCCGGCGTTATCGCCGACTATCCGCATGAAGTTCGAGAAGTCCCGGCCGAGCACGGTACCTATATTGAGGTTCAGACTGATCGGGTCCTTCAGGTCGTCGAAGTTCTTACGTCCGATCACCGACAGTAGCCGTTTGTCGAGCGTTTCCGTCAGATACTGGAACAGCCAGGCACTGGTGAAGAAATTGACGCCGGGCGCGACCCGCTCACGCAACTCGGTCATGGCGATGAAGTGTTCGCGGAACACCATTTTACCGGCCTTGCCGGGCGCAATGTGTATACAGGCCTGCTGACGGATCAAATCGGCGATGCGGGTCGACTGAAGTTTCTGGTTGATGGCCGCCAGGTTACGCGCCGAGAGCGGGTCGCCGGCATTGTTGCCGTCCTCGGTTTCCCGGTTGCGGTTCATTTCCTCGATCATCACCTGGGCTTTCACGGAAAGCTCGGTGGCAGCGGACAGGAACGCGGCGAAATCTTCCTTGGTGGCCAGGTCGTACCAGGTCGAGAACTTGTCCTCGTACTCGTCATCGCCCGCCGCCAGCGGGTCCTCGCTGAACATGGCGCGGACCTTGTTGATATAAGGGTCGATATCCTCGACCAGAATTTCACGGCAGATCAGCACGAGATCCTGATTCATCATCAGGTAAAGAATGGCGTCGTGGTTGTTGACCAGATTGTCAAAGGCGCGAACGGCGATGTTGACGAAGTGGCGCTGCCGGTTGCTGGCACGCAGCTGCGACAGATGAAGATGCACGGCAAAAAAACCGGACGAATTCTCTTCGATCCGTGACAGCTTTTCCAGGAGCAGCGCCTCCTGGGTCATCGATGCATCGAGCGGCTTGGCCATACTTTTCTTGTAATCCGCGACGTTTCACAAACCGTTAACGATATTGACGTTCAAATACTACAGATAACCGGAGAAACATTATAGTGGAACCCGGATGACCGCCCTACCGAACACGCGCGAAACCTGAATTTTCGGGTTTCAGACCCGCGATACAACCGCGTGCCGGGCGCCCTTTCGCCTTGGCCCCCCGCGTCCCCGGTGGTAGTTTCCCACACCATTGAAATTGCAGGATTCAGGAATACCGTGAGCTCGATTTTAGCAAAGAAAGTCCTCGTGACGGGGGGCGCCGGATTCATCGGCTCGCATCTCTGCGAAAGGCTTGTGTCACGCGGCGACGATGTGCTTTGCGTCGACAATTTCTTCACCGGAGCAAAAGCCAACGTCGCACACCTGTTGGGCGAGAGCAATTTTGAACTCCTGCGCCACGACGTGACCTTTCCGCTGTATGTCGAAGTGGACGAAATCTACAACCTGGCATGTCCCGCATCCCCCGTGCACTACCAGTACGATCCGGTTCAAACGACGAAAACCAGTGTTCACGGCGCAATCAACGCGCTCGGGCTCGCAAAACGGACCAATGCCAAGATCCTGCAGGCGTCGACAAGCGAGGTCTACGGCGATCCGGAAATTCACCCGCAGCCGGAATCCTACAAGGGCAATGTCAATCCGATCGGCCCGAGAGCCTGCTACGACGAAGGCAAGCGGTGCGCGGAAACGCTGTTTTTCGATTACCATCGCCAGCACGACCTCAACATCCGCGTCTGCCGGATCTTCAATACTTACGGCCCGCGCATGCATCCGGACGACGGCCGTGTCGTTTCGAACTTCGTGATGCAGGCGCTGCGCGGCGAGCCCCTGACGCTTTACGGCGACGGCTCGCAAACCCGGTCCTTCTGCTATGTTGATGACCTCGTCGAGGGCATGATGAGATTGATGGATGCCGACGATCAGCACACGGGGCCGGTGAACCTTGGCAATCCGGGAGAGTTCACGATCCGGGAACTGGCGGAAACGGTTGTCGACATGACCGGCGCCGCTTCCGAGATCGTGCTCAAGCCCTTGCCCCAGGACGACCCGATGCAGCGCTGTCCGGATATTTCGCTCGCCAAGTCGATGCTCGGCTGGGAACCGACGATCCAGTTGCGCGATGGCCTGCAGAAAACCATCGACTATTTCAAGAACCTGACCTGACGGGGCGACCCAGCGGTGAAACAAGTCATTCAATCTCGCAAGACCGGTAAGCTGGCGCTCAAGGATGTCCCGGCGCCGAAGGTACGAAGCGGCTGCGTGCTGGTGCGGACGCGGGCCTCGCTGATTTCGGCGGGCACGGAGCGCATGGTCGTCGAATTTGCGCGGAAGAGCCTGGCCGGCAAGGCGCAGGCGCGCCCGGACCTGGTCAAGAAAGTCCTCGAGAAGGCGAAGAAGGAAGGGCTCGTCAACACCTGGAAAACGGTCATGGCGCGGCTCGATGAGCCGTTACCTCTCGGCTATTCCGCGGCGGGAGAGGTGGTCGCTGTCGGCGCCGGTCTCGAAGGCGAATTTTCGGTCGGCGACCGTGTCGCGGTCGCAGGCGCAGGTATCGCCAACCACGCCGAACTGAACACGGTCCCGAGAAATCTGGTCGCCAGGATTCCGGCGGATGTGCCCGACGAGGAGGCCTGCTATGGGACCCTCGGCGCCATCGCCATGCACGCGGTCCGTAACGCGGGCGCCGCGCTTGGCGATGTCGTCGCGGTGATCGGATGCGGTCTCGTCGGCCAGATGGCGATCCGCTTCCTGACGCTTGGCGGCGCGCGGGTCGTCGCCTTCGACTATGCCGAGGACCGCCTGGAACTGGCACGGAAGATGGGTGCGGAAGCGGCGCTTACACCCGGCGGCGACAGCGCCGCCGTCGTTCGCCAACTCAGCGGCGGTCTCGGCGCGGATGCGGTCATCAACGCCGCTGCGACGGACAGTTCCGAACCGTTGGAGTTCGCCGCCGAGATCGCGCGTGACCGTGCCCGCATCGTCATGGTCGGCCTGACAGGCACGACCTTCCCGTATGCCGGCTTCATGCAGAAGGAACTGAACCTCGTCGTTTCGCGTTCCTATGGTCCCGGCCGTTACGATCCGGACTTCGAACAGCGCGGCCAGAAATACCCGGAAGGCTGGGTACGCTGGACGGAAACCGCCAATCTGGCGGAGACGCTTCGCCTCATGCAGCCGGGCCCGGCCGGGCGCCTCGACACAACCTTGCTGACCACGCACCGCTTTTCGCTCGACGACGCTGAGAGAGCCTACGGCCTCGTTACCGGCGGCGAAGAACGTAACCTGGGCGTGGTGCTGAATTACCCGGACGGCGAAAAGACGGCTGTTTCCAACGTCCTCGGCCGGAAGCCGGCGCGTGCGGGCGGTGGATGTGTCGTCGGCGTTATCGGCGCCGGCAACTTCGCCCGTGCCGTGCTGCTGCCGGGCCTCAAGGATGCCGCCGGTGTACGGTTCAAGACCCTGGTGACGACGCGTGGCGCGACGGCAGAACATGGCGCCGGCCAGTTCGACTTCGAATCTTCGGCAACAGACGAAGCAGCCGTATTCGACGATGCCGACATCAACACCGTCATCGTTGCGACACGCCACGACAGCCACGCTGCCCTGACGGCGCGCGCCCTCCGGGCGGGTAAGTCAGTGTTTACCGAAAAACCCCTGGCCCTTGATATTGATCAGCTGAACGACGTCATCGACGCGCTGAATAGCAGCGACGGCATTCTGCACGTCGGCTTCAACCGGCGTTTCGCGCCGCAAATCGCGGACATGATGGCGCATTTCAAAACCAGCGAGGGGCCGCGCGTCATTACCATTCGCGTCAACGGCGGCGCCATCGACGGCACTCACTGGACGCAATCCGCCGATGAGGGCGGTGGCCGTGTGCTGGGCGAAATGTGCCACTTCGTCGATCTGGCCCGGCATCTGGCAAGCAGCGGGATTGTCAGCGTCCATGCCGAAGCAGCGACGCAAACCCGCGGCAGCGGCGACGATGTCGCCGCGCAGCTGCGCTTTGCCGACGGTTCGCTCGCTTCGATCGTATACACCGCACTGGGCGACACGGCTCTGCCGAAAGAGCACGTGGAGATGTTCGCGGGCGGCCGCGCCGCGCAGCTGGACGATTTCCGCAGCCTGACGCTCGCCGCAGGTGGCAGCGCGAAAACCGCCACGGCTACACAGGACAAGGGCCACAAACAACAACTGGCCGCATTCGTGAAGGGCGTCGCCGACGGCACGCCGCCGATCGCGGCTGCAGAACTGATCGAGACCGCCGCCGCCACGATCGCCGTGCTGGAAAGCCTGCGCTCTGGCGAACGCGTGGATTTATAAGTTAGAACGACACATGGACATCGATACTTTTTACACCGCCGAGTTCGACGAGCACGCGGACGTCATGCAGAAAACACGCGACGCCTGCGCCAAGCCGTTCGGAGAGCTTTTGTCGCGTTGCACGCAAAGCGTCCGGCACGGCGGCAAGATCATCTTCTTCGGCAACGGCGGCAGCGCCGCCGACTGCCAGCATCTGGCGACGGAATTGACGATCAGATACAAGACCGACCGCGCGCCGATCGCTGCCATCGCGCTCACGACCGACACGTCGGCATTGACGGCGGGCGGCAACGATCTCGGGTTCGAGAATATCTTCTCGCGTCAGATCGAAGCCATCGGCAAGCCGGGCGACGTCGCCATCGGCATTTCGACGTCCGGGAACTCGGAGAATGTAATCCGCGCCCTCAAGACGGCACAAACACTCGATATCGTTGCTGCGGCCTTTGGCGGCAAAGACGGCGGCAAACTGACCGGCCTTGCCGATCCGCTGCTGATCGTGCCGAGCAACACAACCGCCCGCATCCAGGAAATGCACATCATGCTCGGGCAAATGCTGTGCGGCGCACTCGAGATCGAGTTGGGGCTCGTTTGACAATGGACCGGTCACGCCTGATCCCGCTCGTCGAAAAAATCGACGGGTGCCGCGTACTCGTCATCGGCGATGCCATGCTCGACCGTTTTGTCTCGGGCTCCGTCGACAGGATTTCCCCGGAGGCCCCGATCCCTGTGCTGCGCGTGACGTCGGAAAGCAGCATGCCCGGCGGTGCCGGCAACGTGGTACGCAATCTGGCGGCGCTGGGTGCCGGCGTGACCTTCATCGCCGTTTGCGGCGACGATGCCCCGGGGCGTGAACTGGCCGGGGCACTGTCGGCCGATCCGCTGGTAACGGCGGACCTGAAGGTCGATCCTGCACGGCCCACCACCATCAAGATCCGGTATGTCGCGGGCAATCAGCAAATGATGCGCGCCGACTGGGAAGCGGATGCCGGTATCGGCGATGCCACCGCCGCTGCGATGCTGGACGCCGCCACCGGAGATATCAGCGGCTTCGATGCCGTGGTGTTGTCCGACTACGACAAGGGCGTGCTCGCCGAAGGCCGTGCCAGCAAGATCATCGACGCCGCCCGGGCTGCCGGCGTGCCGGTCATCGTCGATCCCAAGGGCGACGGCTACGAGCGCTACAGGGGCGCCAGTCTCGTCACACCGAACCGCAAGGAACTGGAGCAGGCCGCCGGTAAACCGGCAACGGATGCGGATGCGATCAGCGCCGCGGCACGCGATCTTATTGCAGCGCACGACTTGGGCGGCATGCTGGTGACCCGCAGCGCCGACGGCATGACGCTGGTCGCCGGCGACGGCACCACCCACCACCTGGCCGCCGAAAGCCGCGAAGTCTTTGACGTGTCCGGTGCAGGCGACACCGTGGTCGCCGCAGTTGCCGCCATGATCGCGTCGGGTGCCGGCTCCCGGGACGCCGCCTGCGTCGCCAATACGGCCGCCGGCATCGTGGTCGGCAAGGTCGGCACCGCCGTGTGCCATGCCGCCGAGCTGATCGCGGCCCTGCACCACAAGGACCTGTCCGATGCCGAGGCGAAAGTACTGACCGATACGGAGGCAGTCGACCGCATCGCGCGCTGGCGCCGCCAGGGCCTCAAGGTCGGCTTCACCAACGGATGCTTCGATCTGCTGCATCCGGGCCACGTCTCGCTCCTGGCCCAGGCACGCGCCGCCTGCGATCGACTCATTGTCGGGCTCAACTCGGATGCGTCGGTAAAAGGCTTGAAGGGCGAAGACCGGCCGGTGCAGAACGAAGCGGCCAGAAGCACTGTGCTCGCGTCGCTGGCGTCAGTGGATCTGGTCGTCATCTTCGGCGAAGAAACGCCCTATGAGCTGATCGAGCGCTTGCATCCAGACGTTCTTGTCAAAGGCGCGGATTACACCGTCGAACAGGTGGTCGGCGCGGACCTCGTCGCCGGTTGGGGCGGCGCAGTCGTGCTGGCCGAGCTGAAAGACGGGTTCTCCACCACCGCGACCATCGAACGGCTGAACAAGAACAAGTCGTGACAGGTGTCAGTTTCTGTTGAAGTAGCCCGACGACGAGGTTCCCGGGTCCGTCGATCTCGGCGAAACATCCTCGATTGCTTTCTGCGCTTCCTGCTTGGCGTCCTCGATCGTCTCGAACAGGCGTGAGAAGAAACCACGGTCATCGGACGGCCGCGGCAGGTCTTTGGCGGGTACCCCGCCATGTGCCGTTGCCATCACCTCGCGCCAGATCTGCGCGGGATAGCTGCCGCCTGTCACACCGTTCATCGGCGCACCATCGTCGTTGCCAAGCCACACGCCGGCAATGAAGTTCGCCGTATACCCCACGAACCAGGCATCGCGGTAATTCTGCGACGTCCCGGTCTTGCCGGCGGCGTCGCGGCCGAAATCGGCGGCCCGGCCGGTCCCTTCGGTGATCACCTTGTGCAGCATGTTGTTCATGGGGCCGACCAGATGAGGCTGTACGGCACGGCCCGGGCCGGAACCACTACGACGGTAGAGAATCTCGCCGCCGCCGTCGCGGATTTCCTCGATCCCGAAGGGGATGACACCGTCACCGCCGTTGGCGAACGGCGCATAGGCGCTGACCAGTTCCAGGAGCGTCGTTTCCACCGTCCCGAGGGCGATGGACGCATCCGGCTTCTCACCCGGATCGATCCCGAGGGTCCTCGCCGTATCCGCGACGCGGCCGATACCGGCCTTCATGGCGACGCGAACGGCAACGGTATTGACCGACTTGGCAAGGCCGTCGGCCACCGTGGTCGGCCCGGCGAACTTGCCGTTGAAGTTGCTGGGTTGCCACTTGCCGATCTTTATCGGCGCATCCTCAATCAGGTCGCCGGGTTTCAGTCCGGCCTTGAGCCCGGCCAGATAGACGAACGGCTTGAACGCGGAACCCGGCTGACGCTGTGCCTGGGTGGCGCGGTTGAATTGCGACGCCGCATAGTTACTGCCGCCGACCATGGCCTTGACCGCCCCTTCCGGCGTCAACAGAAGCACGGCTCCGTCCCCGATTTTCCGCTGCCTGCCGGCCTTGGCGATAACTCCGGCGAGGGCGCGCTCGGCAGCCAGCTGCGCGTCACGGTCGAGTGTCGTCTGCACGATGAGATCGCGGTCCCTGGCCCCGGTATAATCCTGCACCTGGTCGAGCACCCAGTCGACGAAGTAAGGCGCCGCACGCCCGGGCCGGGATGTCTTGCTTTTCGTCGATGAGACACGGGCTTTCTTGGCCTGATCGTCCGTCAGGTAGCCCGCCGCCACCATGTTCGCGAGAACGACCCGCGTCCGTTTTGCTGCGCGTTGATCGTCGCTGTGCGGGTTGTATCGGCTGGGCGCCTTGAGGAGCCCGGCCAGCATCGCGCTTTCCCAGACATTCAGCGCCGAGGCGGGCTTGTCGAAGTATTTCCTGGCCGCGGCATCGACACCGTATGTCCCGGCCCCGAGGTACACGCGGTTAAGATAGAGTTCGAGAATCTGGTCCTTGGAAAACCGGTGTTCCAGCCACAGTGCCAGCATGACTTCCTGGATCTTGCGCTTGTAGGTCCGTTCGGAACTGAGGAACAGGTTCTTCGCCACCTGCTGCGTGATGGTGCTGCCGCCCTGGACGATACGGCCGGCGCGCACGTTCGCGAACATAGCACGGGCGAGACCGATAGGATCGATCCCGAAGTGGTCATAGTAACGCCGGTCCTCCGTCGCCAGCACGGCCTGGGGCAGCGCCGACGGCAGGTCGGACAGGCGCACCGGAATGCCGTATAGATCGCCGACGGCGGCGATTTCCTTGCCGCCCGCGTCCAGCACCCAGACGGTGGGCCGCCTGGACGGCGCAAGGCTGTCCTCGACATCCGGCAGATCGGTATAGAACCACCCGGCGACAAAAAGCGTTGCGATCAGTCCCCACACGACGAGCGTCGCGGACCACTTGCCGAGACGCCGCCAAAGGGACGGGCCGGCAGATGTTTTCTTGCCGTTCTTTTTGGATTTGCGGGCCATGCCGATTTATGCCGCGAATGGCGTTATAAACGGGTTAATACGGCCCGAAAAAAGGGGAACCGGCGTCAGGACTGAAACAGCAGGTGCAATTGCGTTTCGTACATGACGAAGCCCCCGAGCACCGCCGTCGCAAAGCCGATCCCGCTCTGCAGCGACCGGTTGGCCCATGTCAGGGTCTTTGCGGTGTAGCCCAGCGGCAGGGCGATCACGGCGGAAAGCGCCGCCATCCCGGCGATCGAGCCGAGACCGAATATCACGACGTATCCGACACCCATCAACGGGTCGCTGACGCTCGTCGCAGTCAGCACGACAAGCGCTGCCGAGCCCGCCATGCCGTGCATCAGGCCGACAGTCAGCGTGCGCCACGGCAGACCTGCCGGGTGCTCGTGCGTGTGCGCAGTCCTGTTGTGAGGCGTTTGCTCACCGGCATGTGAGTGCGCATGCATGTGCACGGTACCGTCGTTGTGGCGGTGCGCATGAAAGTGCACACGCTCACGTACCATTCGCCATATGACCTGTCCGCCGAGCAGGACCAGCATCACGCCGACGCCGAATTCCAGCCATCCCGCGACGCCCTCGTCGATGCCTGTACCAAGATAAATGGCCGACCCGGCGACGATGCCGAGCATGATGGTGTGCCCGAGTCCCCAGAGCGCGCCATGGGTGACGATCCGGCGCATGGAGGTCTCGCCGGTCGCAATGGATGATACGGCGGCAACATGATCGGCTTCCAACGCATGCTGAAGTCCGATAACGAGGCCAAGAAGCAGGATGCCGCCGAATGTCAGGTCCATGGTGTCTCCGCGTCAGATCAGAATGTTGCACTGCAGAACGATGCATCCTATCGCGGCATCGGCCGGGCGCAAGGCGAGATAACGTCTTTTGGGAAAATTCGTGTGCCGCTTCAATCCTTGGCCGGCGTGATCGGCATCTTGCACTTCTCGCAGCTTTCCTGCGGGCCCTGCATGACATGGCCGCACGCATTGCACTTTGTTTCCGCGCGCTGCGAAGCTTCTTCCAGCTTCTGGAACAGTTTCTTGAACGGATTCAGCATCGGGGCCCCTTGGATGGCGTCAGTTGCGGACTTTCACCATAACAGAAAAGAGCCGCAGCTTCAGCCCTGCTTGCCCGGCTGTTCATCGTCATCAAGCAGGATTCGCTCCGCCGCGCCGTCGAGGTCCTCGAACTGGCCGGACTTCAGGGACCAAAGAAAGGCGACCAGGCCGAGGAGGCCCAGGAACAATGCAATCGGGATCAGATAGGCAATGATCTCCATCGGTTTCTCTTACTTGACCCACTTGAGTCTGAGTGCGTTCAACGTCACAACGATGGAACTCGACGACATCGCCACGGCGGCCACCAGCGGCGTTGCCAATCCACTGACCGCCAGCGGCACCGCGATGACGTTGTAAAGAAATGCGAGGCCGAAGTTCTGCTTCACCAGACGCGTTGCAGCCTTGGCCACACGGATCGCCGTCACGACCGGCGCGAGCGCCCTGCCCTGGAACAGCAGGTCCGCCGCCGTCTGACTGACATCGGCTGCACTCGCGGGCGACATCGATACGTGCGCCGCCACCAGCGACGGCGCATCGTTGAGGCCATCGCCCACCATCAGCACCCGGTGCCCCTGGGCAGCGAGTTGTTCGAGCCGCACCGTCTTGTCGGCGGGCAGGCAGCCGGACTGCCACGCATCAATCCCGAGGTCAGCGGCGGCGCGCGCCACGGCGGCTTCGGCGTCACCCGACAGCAGTTCGATATTCAGACCCATCCGGCGCAATACGGCGAGCACGTCCTTCGCGTCATCACGAAGCGCGTCCTCGAAATGGAAGGTCGCCTTGAGCTTGCCGTCGACGGCAAAGCAGATCTCGCTCACACCTTCTCTATCTTCTCGGAGACCCGCGCCGCACCAGTCACGGCTGCCGAGCCGCACGCGCGCGCCATCCAACGTCCCCTCGAGCCCGTAGCCGGGTTCCTCATGCACATCGGCGACTTCGATTCCTTCTTGTTCGCCCGCCGCGGCGGCCAACGCCTTTGACAGCGGATGGCGGCTGTGCCGGGCCAGCGCCGCAGCGGATGCAAGCGCCGTCTCATCATAGTTTCCGCCGACCAGCCTCGGCTGGCCGAGGGTCAGCGTGCCCGTCTTGTCGAAGACGACGGTATCGATTGCGCTCAAGCGTTCGAGCGCATCGGCCGCCTTGACCAGCACACCTGCTTTCAGAAGCCGCGATGACGCGACGACCTGCACCGCGGGCACTGCGAGCCCGAGCGCACAGGGACACGTGATAATCAGCACGGCGATCGCCGCCATCAGAGAGGCCTGCCAGCCGGCATCGGTAAAGACGATCCAGCCCGCGAATGTCGCCGCCGCGAGGATATGCACCACGGGTGCATAGATGCTTGCGACCCGGTCGGCGAGGCGGATGTACTTGGCACGGCCCTGCTCCGCCAGTTCCATCAGACTGACGATCTCGGACAGCAGCGTGCCGTCGGCACGGACCATGGTCCTGACGCGGATCGGCGCCGTCAGGTTCAGCGTCCCCGCGAAGACACGTTCCCCCGGCGCAGCCAGCTTGGGCATGGTCTCGCCGGTCAGCAGCTGCGTATCCACGTCGGAGCGCCCGTCGAGAACGGTGCCGTCGACCGGCACCCGTTCCCCTGCGGCGACGAGGACCGTCATGCCTTCCTCGATCTCGCCCACGCGGACCGCGCGCTGGCGGCCATCGTCACCGATAACGGTGGCGGCCCGCGCCTGCATCGCCAACAGATGTGTCGCCGCGGAGCGTGCCCGCGAACGTGCCCTCTGATCGAGATAGCGCCCGATCAGCAGGAAGAACAGCAGCGACACCGAGGCATCGAAGTAGGCATGCTCCGCCCCCTCGATGGTCTGATAAAGGCTCATCGCCGCAGCGAGGACGACGGCAAGACTGATCGGCACGTCCATGTTGAGACCTTTAGCGCGAAGCGCACCGACGGCACTGCGGAAAAACGGCTGGCCCGCATAGACGACCGCAGGCAGCGCAATCAGCGCCGAAATCCAGTGGAACAGTGTCCGCGTATTGTCGCCCATATCGCCGGCGTGCCCCGACCACACCGAAACCGACAGCAGCATGACGTTGGCGGCGGCAAATCCGGCAACCGCCATCGCCGACAGCAAGCGCTTGTCCTCGCGGCTTTCCGTGCCCGCCAGTTCCGCCGGGTCGTAGGGTGTAACCGGATAACCCAGCGCCTGCACGGCGCGCATCATATCGGATGGATCGGCCTCGCCGTCGTGCCACGCCACTGCAAGACGGCGCGTGCTCATATTGACGCGCGCGGTCTCGACACCGGGGAAAGATTTCAGCCGCCCCTCGATCTTGCCGATACAGGCGGCGCACTGGAGATTCTCGACCAGCAGGTTGAGATGCGCGAGGCCGTCGTCCGTGTGCGTCACGAAGGTTGACGGATCACTGGGTGCGATCAGGTCTTCGTCGACCGCCTGCGCACCGCGGGCAGCGACAGTATAATTGACCAGCGCCCCGGCATCGCAGCAGTCCGCAATACCGGCATCCGCCGGCAGCGCCACCCGCTTTGCTGGTTCGATCGCGTTCATTCCTTCACCATCACCTCGTGGCGCATGCGATAGGAATCGCCGCCGCGTTCCACCACCACCTCGGCCTTCCAGCGGCCCGGCATGGGTGCGGCGAATGCGCCCTGATAGCGGCCTTCGCCGATCGCCTTGAGGTCGACATTCAGTGTCGTCTCATCGCCGAGCGGGCGCGTCATGGCAACGCTCGCCCGCGCACCCGACAGCGGCAAGCCGGACTTTCCGGTCATCGTCACCGTCAGCATACCGTCGTCGGATACCTCGACGGCGCTCGACCAGCCGAGCCGTTTCTGCGCAGCGGCATCGTCGAGTGTCCGATTGTAGACGATCCCTTTCTTGTAGGAATCCTCTGTCGTCAGCCCCGGGAACGTATCCAGCGCGAAATACATGAAGACCCCGTTCACCGCCGCGATTACGCCGAAGAACGCAACGAGGCCGAAGAACACCATACGGCCGGTGATCCTGAATGCGGATTTGTCGTTCGTCGTCATCGTGCTCGTCGTACTCATTTTTCTGGGGCCCTGAATACACTATCATATGTTGCGGTTTCGCCATTGGACATGTCGCGAAGCTGGAAGTGGATATCCGTCGCCTCATCGCTGATCATGTCGTCGGGCATCTGCACCAGAAGCCGGAAGCTCTGCAGCGTATCCGGGTTCAACTCGAACAGCGCGGTCAACGCCGGCTCGGTATCGGCGGCACCGACGACCTTCATGCGCGCACCCTCAGGCTCAGTGATCTCGAGGAATACGGACCGTTCGATCCGCGCCTTGTTAAGAATCTTGAACGTATAGGCGTTCTGGATCGAGCCGTCACCGAGCCGCGTATAGATGGGGTTGCGGTCACGCAGCACGTTGATATCAAGCTCGGTGCGGCCGACGAAAACAACCAGCATGAAGAGACCGATCGCTGCCCAGAGCGAGAAGTAAGCGACGGTGCGAAAGCGGATAGGACGCAGCTTTTCCTGCTTGCCTTCGATCCGCGCGTTCATGGCAGCGACGGAATCGTAATCGATCAGACCGCGGGGACGCCCAACCTTCGACATAATGTCGTCACAGGCATCGATGCAGAGACCGCACGTGATGCATTCCAGCTGCTGTCCGTCGCGAATGTCGATCCCGACCGGGCATGCCGCGACACAGGCCTTGCAATCCACACAGTCGCCCCGGTTCTCGAAGGTCTCGCCCTTCTTGTACGGTGCGCGCGGCTCGCCCCGGTCGTGCTTGTAGGTCACGGTCAGCGAATGCTCGTCCATCATCGCGCCCTGGATACGCGGCCAAGGGCACATGTACGTGCACACCTGTTCGCGCATCAGACCACCCAGCGAGTAGGTCGTGAACGTCAGCACGCCGACCGTCATGTATGCGATGGGTTGCGCATCGAGCAGAATGAAGTCCTGCGCCAGCGTCGGGGCGTCGGCGAAATAGAAAATCCAGGCACCGCCGGTAGCGACGGAGATCACCAGCCAGATGCCGTGCTTGAGCACCCGTTTCATCGCCTTGGAAAAAGACAGCGGCGCCTTGTCCAGTCGGATGCGCGCGGCACGGTCACCTTCGACGAAACGCTCCACCCAGATGAAAAGATCGGTCCACACCGTCTGCGGGCAGGCATACCCGCACCAGGCACGGCCGAAGACGCTGGTCACGAAGAACAGACCGACCGCCGCCATGATCAGAAGCCCGGCGAAGTAATAAACCTCCTGCGGCCAAATCTCGATGAAGAAGAAATAGAAACGCCGGTGCGGGAAATCGATCAGGACCGCCTGGTCGGGATTGCCGATGCCGCGATCCCATCGGATCCAGGGCGTGATGTAGTAGATGCCGAGCGTGACCGCCATGATCCACCACTTGAGCTTCCGGAACGTGCCCCAGACCCGCTTCGGGTGAATCTTGACGCGCTTTTTGTAGAGCGAGCGGTGTTCGCTCTTGTTGACCGCCTCGACATCGTGGTGGGTGATGTCCGGTGCGGCGGCATTGTCGTTTCTGGCAATCTCTGTATCGGTCGTCATATGTACACGCCAATTTCTGAAGGATCAGTCGTCACCTCCGCCCGCCCGGAGGTGACGACCGTCATGGGTGGATGTTTCCTCGTTAGCTTATTGGCCACCCCCCAACGAGTGCACGTAGATCGTCAACTGCTTGACCGTGACATCGTCGAGAATTTTACCCCACGCCGGCATGACACCTGCGCGGCTGTTGGAGATCGATTCAACGATTGTCGCCTTGTCGCCTCCATAGAGCCAGATGTCGTTGTTAAGCGCTGGTGCGCCGAGTTCGGCCATGCCGACGCCCCCTTCACCGTGACAGGCGACGCAGTTGTCCTCGAACAGCTGCTGGCCTTCGTTCGCCGCCGCCTGATCGGCTGCATTGCCGGATAGCGAGAGGACGAATTCAGCCACCTGGCCCGCCTGTTCGCGGGTGAAGATGCCGTCCTTCACGAACGCTGGCATCTGCGACTGGCGCGCATCGTCACTTTGCGTGTTGCGCGCGCCGTGCGCGATCGTGCCGTAGATCGCGTCCAGCGAACCGCCCCAGACCCATTCGTCGTCGTTCAGGTTGGGATAACCCGGCGCGCCCTGCGCGCCCGAGCCGTGGCACTGCGAACAGTTGACGTTGAATGCCGACTTGCCACCCGCCATGGCGAACTCGAGAAGCTCCGGCTTGGTGCGGATTTCCTCGAGCGAGGCGGCATCGAGCGCAGCAAGATGTTCGGCCTGCGCTTCCTTGGCGGCCATGACGTCTTTCTGCACCTCGGCACGTGAGCTGTAGCCCAGCATGCCCTTGGTGTAGCTCGATACCAGTGGAATCGCCGGGTAGGCAATGTAGTAACCGATCGACCACACCACGCAGGCATAGAAGATCCACAGCCACCATCTGGGAAGCGGATTGTCCAGTTCTCGGATGCCGTCCCATTCGTGTCCGGTCGTTTCCGTGCCGGAAAGTTGATCAACGTGTCTATCGGCCATGTCTCAATCCTCCTTGAGCGGGATCCGCGCCGCGCGGTCGAACGTCTTCTTTGCGCCGGGCCGAAGAGCATAGATCAGGACGCCGATGAAAATGGCGAACATGTAAACCAGCCCCCAGGTCTGGGCGAACTCGGCAACAGTTGTGTATTCCATGTCGGTTCTCCTCAGCGCAGGTTTTCGTCGGCGTTGTAGGACGAGAAATCGACCATCGTGCCGAGCACCTGAAGATAGGCGATCAGGGCATCGAGCTCGGTCGGCTTCCCGGGCTGGCCGTCGAAGTCGCGGACGTTGGCGCCCGGATAACGTTCGGCAACCGCATCGGCACCGTCGTGATCGGGATCGGCCTGCGCCATCATGTCGGTGATGGCCACCTCGATCATCTCGGCCGTATACGGTACGCCGATGGCCTTGTTGGCCTTGAGGTGGTCCCCGATATCGAAGCTACGTACTTCGGCTTCGGCCAGGAACGGATAGCCCGGCATCACGCTTTCCGGCACCAGGGAGCGCGGATCAATCATGTGCGCCCGGTGCCATTCGTCGGAGTACTTGCCGCCGACACGCGCCAGATCCGGACCGGTCCGCTTCGAGCCCCACTGGAAGGGATGGTCGTACATACTTTCCGCCGCCAGCGAGTAGTGGCCATAACGTTCCAGTTCATCGCGGAACGGCCGCACCATCTGGCTGTGGCAGTTGTAGCACCCCTCGCGGATGTAGATGTTCCGTCCGGCGAGCTCGAGCGGGGTGTACGGGCGGACGCCTTTCACCTTCTCGATCGTGCTTTCCAGATAGAACAGCGGCGCGATCTCGATGATGCCGCCGATCGAAACGACGACGAGGATACCGATCACAAGCAGGATCGAATTGCGTTCAAATTTACCGTGGTCGAACATTTTTCGATCTCCTTTACGCGCCGGCCGGTTGCGCAAGCGCATCGACATACGGCTTTTCAGTTCTGACATCACCCTTGGCCGTGCGGTACACGTTCCAGGCCATGATCAGCGCGCCGAGGACGTAGAGCCCGCCGCCGACGACACGGATCACGTAGAACGGGTGCATGGCATCGACGGTTTCGGCGAACGAATACTCGAGGAAGCCGAGCGCGTCATACGACCGCCACATCAGCCCCTGCAGGATACCGCTCACCCACATCGCCGCCGCATAGAGCGCGATGCCCAGCGTCGCCAGCCAGAAGTGGGCCGAGACGAGGCGCAACGAATAGAGCCGCTCGCGGTTGAACATCTTCGGCGCCAGGAAGTAGATGGCGCCGAAGCTGACCATGCCGACCCAGCCGAGCGCACCGGAGTGCACGTGGCCGATGGTCCAGTCCGTGTAGTGGCTCAAGGAGTTGACGGCCTTGATGCTCATCAGCGGACCTTCGAAGGTCGACATGCCGTAGAACGCGACGGAGATCGCCATCATCCGCAGGATCGGATCGGTGCGGAGCTTGTCCCACGCCCCCGACAGCGTCATCAGGCCGTTGATCATGCCGCCCCAGCTCGGCATCCACAGCATCACCGAGAAGGTCATGCCCAGTGTCTGCGCCCAGTCCGGCAGCGCGGTGTAATGCAGATGGTGCGGACCGGCCCAGATGTAGAGGAAGATCAGCGACCAGAAGTGCACGATCGACAGCCGGTAGGAATAGACCGGCCGGTTGGCCTGTTTCGGAATGTAGTAGTACATGATGCCGAGGAAGCCCGCTGTCAGGAAGAACCCGACCGCATTGTGCCCGTACCACCACTGCGTCAGCGCGTCCTGCACGCCGGCGAACACCGGGTAGGACTTGGCGCCGAACCAGCTCACCGGCAACGCGAGATTGTTGACGATGTGCAGCATGGCGATGGTCACGATGAACGCGAGGTAGAACCAGTTGGCAACGTAGATATGGGGTTCCTTGCGCTTCCAAAGCGTCCCCAGGAAGACCAGCAGATACACCACCCAGACGATGGTCAGCCAGAGATCCACGTACCATTCGGGCTCGGCGTATTCCTTGCCCTGGGTAACGCCGAACACGTAACCGGTCGCCGCCATGAGAATGACTAGCTGGTATCCCCAGAAAACGAACCAGGGCGCCCAGCCGCCGGCAAGTCGGGCCTGGCAGGTCCGCTGCACGACGTGGAACGAGGTCATCAGGAGCGCGTTGCCGCCGAACGCGAAAATCACCGCCGACGTGTGCAGCGGGCGCAGACGCCCGAAACTGGTCCACGGCAGGTCGAGGTTGAGAACCGGAAACGCCAGTTGCAAGGCGATCACGAGGCCGACCAGGAAGCCGACAACCCCCCAGAACGTCGTCGCGATCACACCGGCGCGAACGACGGCGTCATTGTAATTGATGGACGAATTCGGATCGGCGGGTCCGCCGGTCTCTCCGTCACTCTTGATGACACGGAAAATGAAGACAACGCAGAACGCCGTCAGCAGCAGACCGTGCAGGTAAATCGTCGTATCGACCGAGCCCGCGGACAGGTAAAGCCCGAGGAGCGCGCCGATGGCGAGCGGTACGATCATTAGAAGGTTCATGATTCCAACCCCGTCTGTCATGCAATGAGATGTGCCGCGGGATCAAACCTACGGCATCATCTTCACGCAATTTAGGTGCACCTGCGAAATCCGTAATTGATTCATGTCAATACCGGCGGATTCAATACATATTCATTTTATTGAATGCGTATGGGATTGCAAACCCCCGCCTGCGGGGGGCATGATCCTGCCCGGGAAGCAAACTGCTCATATAATGTCGGGAGCCACCGCATGAGTCCGGATACCCTGGAAAGCGCGATTACCAGCGAAACCATCGAAGCCCTGCTGAACCGGCGCAGTATTCGAAAGTACGCCGATACACCGGTCACTGACGACCACGTCAACGCCATTCTCGGCGCCGCGCTCCGCGCACCGACGTCTTCCAACGTCCAGGCCTACAGCGTCATGGTGGTCCGCGATCAGGCGATCAAAGAGCAAATTGCGGTTCCCTGCGGCAATCAGCAGCACATTATAGATTGCCCGGTCTTCCTGGCTTTCCTTGCCGACCTGACACGGATCGAGGCGGCGTTTGAGCGCAACGGGCACTCTGCCGATAACAACAATCTGGAAATGGGCCTGGTCGCCACCATCGACGCCGCACTCGTCGGGATGTCGGCATACATCGCCGCCGAATCACTCGGCATCCAGGGCGTGATGATCGGCGCCGTGCGCAACGATCCGGAAAAGATCGCCGATATTCTCGGGCTGCCGAACCGGGTCTTCGCGGTGTTCGGCATGTGCCTCGGCTTTCCCGATCAGGCGCCGAGGCAGAAACCACGTATGCCGGTCAGCGGCATCGTCCACTACGATCAGTATGACACCGACGCGTCGCTTGCCGTACTGGATACCTATAATGCGCAGCTTCGGGCGCATTACGAATCCATCGGCAAGGAAACCACGGCGGACTCTTGGTCCGACGAAGTCGACGCCAAGCTCTCGGCAAAGGCCAGGGACGGACTGCGGGCTGCTTTGCGAGCGCGCGGATTCGATTTCTCCTGAGGACCGGCGCGAGGCGCCGTCATCGTTCACCGACCGAAACCGACTGCCGCCTCCAGCGCCACATGGTCGGAACCGTACGCGCCGAGCCGGCGCACCGAGATGTTTTCGACACCGCGTGTAAAGAAGTGATCGATCGAGATGCCCAAAGGGCCGACCTCCGACGGCCAGGTCGGCGCAACACTGATGTTCCGGCCGCTCAATGCTGTCGCCGTACCGATGGACCTGAATGTCGCCGAAGACGGCGCGGCGTTCATGTCGCCGGCCATGATGACGTCGCCGTCGAGGCTTCGGACCAATTCACCAAGTGCGGCAATCTGCTTCCGCTGCCGCATCGCGCCGCCTGGGGTAATGGCTTTACGGATGTGAACGGCAATTACGTTGAGGGGATTGCCGCCGCCGGGATTTTCGAAAGTCGCCCAGACCACCGGCGGGGTATCCTGGACAAACTTGCGCGAGTCTGCCACGCGCCAGGGCCGCTTTGACATCAAGGTCACCTGACACCCGACGTCATCGCAGCTGTCGGCGTGCAACTGGTAGGGATAGATATCGTCCAGGGCCGAAAGCGCCTGTCTCCACTCAGGTGACGTCTCAGCCAGAATCAGCACATCCGCATCGCGCGCGCGTATCATTTCTGTACCGGCAGCAGGGTCGCCATGCCGGTAATAGACATTCCATGCCAGGACCCGCATGTCCGGGTTCCTGACGCCCGCGTCCTGATATGTCAGATCCGCCAGGACCGGGACAAGCGACGCCCCGATCACTGCCGTGCACGCCAACGAGGCCCACAGGCGCCGATACGCGAGAAACATGACCCCGAACAAAGCCGACATCACGGCCAGATGCGGCCGGAAATGCGCGAAAAGATCGGCCCACCACCATATCGCCCCGAGATAGCTCAAACCGGTGAAGCACAACAGAGCCAGGGCCGATAAATACATGAGCTTCATAAACGTCATCGGGGCCTCGGCTGGACGGCGAACTCAGGGACCGGAACGGTGCGTGCACCTCGATAGCATGCCGGGCGGGGGAATCAATCCCGTTCCGTCGGCAGAAAACCTCGGTACTGTGACAAAGATCGCAGCCCGGCGCCGAGGTCACGGTATACACTTTTCGTCGGTCCGATTAGGATCATGATGACTCGACGGGGGCGAGCACAGACATCATCGGCCGGTTGCCCGCGCCCATTCCCGTCAACACTGTCATTTGATCGTAAGGTTTAGAGAGTACTTCTACGCGATATGTTCGGCCTATCGAAACGCGAACGGGGGACCAAGGCCCTCAATTCCGCTCTCCGTTACCTGCTTATCGGCAGGCGCGAGGACCGTGCAGAACTCGTCGCGGCCAAGGCCGGCGAGATCGACCGGATTACCCGCGAAATTTCCGGTGAAACGGATGCCTACAGCGCCGCCGTTACACTGGTGAAAGATTTCGTCGTCGACAAGCTGGAGAGCCTGAGCGTCGACGAACGTGTGGATTTGCTTGAGGGCATTGTGCAGAAGCGGCTGACGGCACAGCCGGAAATCATGGTGCTGATCGCTCATGTTGCCTATTGCATTGCCGTGCTGGAGGACGACGCGAAAGCCCCGGTGCAAAACGGCGCGACCGAGAAATTCCTGACCACCATCGCTGCGTGGTTCACCGACGAGGACCGGTTGCAGGCTCGTGTTCTCAGGTATCTGTACCAGAGCACGGAAAACCATCACACCTACCTGCAGGAAATCAAACGGCAGAACGAGGAACGCCTAGGATACCGGCCACGCGGCAACGCCGCACAATAATGTGAATTGCGCACGGCTTATTACCACGTTCACATTGCAGGGCGCGGACAAGGCCTGTGCCGCTTTTCCGGGCCGCTGAACATCAGGCGCACGTGGTGGCAATCATGATGAACTCTAAGGGAGGCGATTCATGAAACGTGACGACATCGACCCGAAAATTTTCCAACTCTACGACGCGTACTGTCACAGCAGAATGACGCGGCGGGATTTTCTGTCCCGGGCTGCGGCCATCCCGGTCGCCGGCGGCGTCACCGGCCTCGCGATGGCCGAGGCACTGCTGCCGAATTATGCCGCGGCGAGCATGGTGAAGTTCACCGACGAACGGATCAAACCGACATACGTCGGATACGACAGTCCCGGCGGCACGTCGGGCAGGATGCGCGGCTATCTTGTGCAACCGGCCGGCAGCGGGCCGTTCCCTGCCGTCTGCGTCATTCACGAGAACCGTGGGCTGAACCCGCACATCGAAGACGTCGCCCGCCGCGCCGCGGTCGAGGGGTTTCTGACATTCGCGCCGGACGGTCTCTTCCCCATTGGCGGTTATCCGGGGAACGACGATGACGGCAAGGAAATGCAGCGCACGCTGGATCGGGGCAAACTGTTCACCGATCTGCTCAACGGGGCCAAGTTCGTAAAATCTCATCCTTTGTCCAATGGCAAGCTGGGAGCGACCGGGTTCTGCTTCGGCGGCCTCGTCGTCAATAACTTCGCCGTGGAACTGGGCGGGGACCTGGCAGCGAGCGTACCGTTTTACGGGCGTGCACCGGCGACCGGCGACGTCGGCAGGATCAAGGCCGCGATGATGATCCAGTACGCGAGCGACGATCCCCGCGTCAACGCCACCAGGCCCGAGTACGAAGAAGCGCTCAAATCGCACGGTATCGACTATCAGATGTACGAGTATCCGGAAACGCTGCACGGCTTCCACAACAATTCCACCCCGCGCTACAACGAAGCACAGGCAAAGATCGCGTGGGAACGGACGATCGCACATTTCCGGAAGCATTTGAGCTGACAGCGTGACATGGAACGCGGGGGGCCTTGGCTCTTCGCGTATCTGTGAAGCAACAGTTGCCCACCGTCGAGATATGGCGTCTCTTGCCGGGTGAAGGGAGATAACCTTTGCCCATTCAGAGCAGTTGCTTACGGTTTTGCCGCCCGATCGTCCCGTCGGACCGTTTGCGTCCTGCAGTTTCGAGATAGAGAAAAAGCGACATTCGGCATCGAAGGGGCCGCTTCAATCTCCCGCCATGGAGCGCAGCACGTCGACCCGCTCGATATAGATCGTCTTGCCGTCGACGGAAATCACCTTGTCCTTCTGTAAACGGTCCAACGTCGCTGACACCCACTGCCGGGTCGAGCCAACGATCACGGCCAGCTGGTCGTGAGTGATCTTGCGGTCGAGACGCAGGCGCCCGTCTTCGTCGAGACTTTGCGTCTCGGCCATGATCAGCAGCAACTGCGACAGGCGCTGCGTCACGGAACGCGTGCCCAGCATCTGAACCAGCGCCGAATAGCATTTACCCTTGGCGACCAGGCCGTCGATGATCGCGAGCGCGAACGCCGGCACCGTTTCCACCAGGTCGCGAACGACGGCGCCTTTAAGAAACAGAAGCTCGCTCTCGGTAACGGCTTCGCCGGACCAGATATGCGTGCCCGCGCCAAACACTTCCGGCCCGCCGACGAAATGCCCCGGCGTCCAGTAGGCGAGCGTGATTTCACGCCCCGACGGCCCGGTGTAGAACGTCCGGATCAGACCGTTCTCAATTAGATAGATCCCGCCGTGCGGGTCGCCCTGAAAAAAGACACCCTGTTTCTTGCTGACTTTCACCGGCGTGCCGCGCTCACGCAGGAGTGCCACCTGATCTTCGGTCAGGCGGTCGAGAAAGCCCGCCCCCTCGTTCAATGCATGGGAGGTTTCCGAAAGGAACAGCGCGGACTCGTTCTTTTCGTCATCGACCAGCGCCAGATGCCGCAACGGATCGGTGGGGCTGTTCATTTCATCCTCTCTCTCGCGGCGAGGTGTGCCGCAATCGGGTCGATCAGGTCTTCCGGCAGCGCACTTGCGATCCGCTGCATGACGCCGCCCGGATCGTTGCCACGCCGCCCTTCCCGGAAATCGCGAAGCTGCTTGGCGATATAGTCCTCGTGTTGCGCTTCGAGCCTCGGCGCACCGCTACCCGAAACCTGATCCCTGCCATGACACGACATGCATGCCGGAACTGCAACATCGGCGAGACCGCGGTCGATAACATCGACGGCGCCAGGATCGGTTTTTTCCAGCGGCACGGGCGGCGGCGCCGGCAGTGCTGAAAAATATGCCGCGACCTGGGGCCGGATTTCGTCCGTGACCTCGGCGGCGATGGCGGCCATCTGCCCACCGTCGTTTTCGCGGCGCCCGGCCTTGAAGTCACGCAGCTGCTTTTCGATATAGGTGGCCGGCTGTCCCGCGAGCTTGGGGAACTTGGACATGCGGCTGATCCCGTCGAGCGAGTGGCAGAGCGCGCATGTTTCCCACGGCGCCATGCCGGACGTATCGATCATGTCGGCACGGACGGGCAGCGCCAGCACGGCTGAAATGGCGATGACAGGCAGTCCCCGCAACGGCGTCAGCTACCCGGGCTGGTGTGGTTATGGTTCTGCATGGGCAACCCGTTCCCGGCGGATTTCCTGACCGGCGCCATCAGGTCAACGGTCATGCCGTCCGCGAATTCGAGCGTCAGCGAAATCTCGGCCTTATCCGCCGTCCCGGCCTTCGGCCCGACCAGCATCAGATGCATCCCGCCGGGCGCAAAGCTCAGCTCGCCACCTGCGGGCAGGTCGATCTGCTTCGCTTCATGCATGGTCGCGACATTTTCAGTAATCCGCGAGATATGCATTTCAACCCGATCGTATGCCGGGCTGGTCACGCCGACAAGCGCACGCGCTTTTTCCCCGTGGTTCATGACCGTCATATAGCCCGCCGTCATTTTCATGGTCGGCGGCACGGCGCGCACCCACGCCCCCATGACGTGCACATCCATGCCACCGGCGGCGGCCGGGGCGCTCGAAAAGGCGAAAGCCGCCATCAGCACGGCGGCAAGAAATCCAAATCGCTTGGTCATGGTCAATGATCCTTATCCCTGGTTGGCGCGCCGGTACATGATCTGCCGGCGAATGAGGTATTCCGCGACCGGCCCCGGATCAAGCGGCGGCGACAGCTTGGCGACGATGCGGCCACTCGGCGCGACGACGATGATCGACGCCGTGTGCTGGACGTCGTAATTGCCGTCCTTGTCGGGTTTGCCGAGCTTGGCGTAACCGTCGATTCCCTCAACGAACTTGGTCATTCTGTCCCACGGCCCGGTCACACCGAGAAAATCCGGATGAAAATAGGTGACGTAGTCCTTGAGGATCGGCTCGTCCCGTTTCTGATCGACACCGACGAAGATCACCTGCGGCAAGTTGTCCGGCCGCGTGCGCAGGCCGACCTCCGCATGGGTCGCCTGAAGATTGGAGAGCACGAACGGGCAGACATCGGGACACTGTGTGAAGCCGATGGTGATCAGGCTCCATTTCCCGACCAGGCGTTCGTTGTCGAAAACCTTGCCGTCATGATCGCTCAGTTCGAAGGGCGGGATCTCGGCCGGTTCATCCAGTTCGACAACACGCAGCTCGGCATACGCATTCGACAGCGCCGCCAGAACGGCAAACACGATCAACAGGGGCGCGAGGCTCTTCCGCATCGTTTGCTCTTTCTTTCCGGTCCTAGTGGTTCTGCTGCTCGAACGCGCGCATACTCTCGCTCCGGATCGCTTCGAGACAGCGGCGCTTCAGTTTCACGAACGCATCATCGGTCGCCATTTCCGGCACGCGCGGGCGCGCCAACGGCACCTTGAAGTCGTCAATGATCCGGCCCGGCGCGGCACTCATGATGACGACCCGGTCAGCAAGAAAGATCGCCTCGTCGACATCATGCGTGACGAACATGACGGTGGTGCCGAAATCGGCCCAGATTCCCAGCAGGTTGTCCTGCATCACGAGCCGGGTCTGCGCATCGAGCGCACCGAACGGCTCGTCCATCAGGAGCACGCTCGGATATCCCGCCAGCGCACGCGCGATGCCGACACGCTGCTGCATGCCACCGGACAGTTCGCCCGGATAGTGCTGAGCGAAACGGCCAAGGCCGACCATGTTCAGGAACGTATTGGCGATGCCCGCCGCTTCGGTCCGCGAATGACCTGACAACCGGGGGCCGAAGGCTATGTTCTCGTGCACCGTCTTCCACGGAAAAAGCGAGTACTGCTGAAACACCATGCCGCGGTCGGGTCCGGGCTTTTCAACCGCATCGCCGTCGACCGTGACACTGCCCGACGTCGGCTTGACGAACCCGGCGACGGTATTCAGCAACGTCGATTTGCCGCAACCGGACGGTCCCAGAATGCAGAGAAACTCGCCGGGCTCTACCGACAGGCTGGTCTCCGCGACCGCTGTGTGCGCATCCTCGCCCTTGCCGAACGTCACCGAGACGTTGTCGATCGCGATCCGTCCCTTGCCGACACTGCCGACCGCCCCGGGGTTGAGGTGTCCCGGCCGTTGCGGTGTCTCGGAGATCTTTACAACATCTGCCGTCATCGATTTGCCTCACACTGTCTGTGGCCGGTTTGATGCCGGCCCGTTTCTGTAATTTTCATTCTCGCCGCCCGCGTTGGCATGCCGGCGAACAAGGATCGCCGCCGTCCCGATCAGCAGGACGAAGCCCACGAACGTCAGCCATGGCCCTGCCCATTCGAGCCATAGCGCCGTCGATACGCCGACACCAAGCATGGCCAGGCCGACGACCCAGCTCGGCGTGGCACAACACACCACCCAGGTCATGGTCAGCGACGTCAATGTCACCATGCCCGCA
Source organism: Rhodospirillales bacterium (assembly GCA_965262415.1). Lineage (GTDB taxonomy): Bacteria > Pseudomonadota > Alphaproteobacteria > Rhodospirillales > Casp-alpha2 > UBA4479. The sequence goes on from OZ253533.1 coordinate 2,640,757, forward strand.
CCCAATCCGGCGGTGGTCTTCGCACCCCGGGACGCCGCCGTCGAACAGACACCGGCATCGGGTTTGGCAAGCACCAGCACCGTTGCCAGCAACGCCGAAAGAATGAGCACGACGACGAGTTTCGTCGGCACCACGCTCATACTCCACTCGGAGATACCGTGCCCGTAGTCGTAGTTCATGAAACCGACCTCGAGCAGCCACTCCTCGAGGATGATCGGGATCATGTCCGAGACCGCCGGCGTCGCGCGCACGATTTCGACCACGTTGCCCGGCCAGTTGTAGAACGTCATGTAGTTGGGGAAGTCGCCGAACCGCACCACGAGCGCCACCAGCATACCGATCACGTAAAGCACCGGCAGGCCGAAGGTGACGGCGAACCACAGTCGACGGTGCCGGCCAATGGCCGATTTCACGATATCAGCATAGGCCCTCATCGTGTCCGCCTCTGCCATTTCAGCATCGGCCGCGTGGCGAGCCGGACGGCATAAGTCGAAAGCGTGCCCAACCCGCCGATGACCAGCATGCCGACGACGATGTCCTGATAGTTGATGAGCGAGTAGGCATTCCAGGTGAAGTAGCCGATGCCGTACTGCCCCGAGATGATCTCACCCGCCAGCAGGGAGAACCACGAGACGCCCATACCGATGGCGAGCCCCGCGGAAATACTTGGCAAGGCGGCAGGAATGACGACGTGCATGAAGATCTCGCTTCTGGAGGCACCGAGGCTCTTGGCCGCACGGACCAGCACTTCAGGTGTCTGCTCGGCGCCGTGTGCCGTGTTCAGCACGATCGGGAACAGGGCGCCCAGGAACGTGATGTAGATAATGGAGGATTCCTCCGTCGGCCACATCAGGATCGCGAGCGGGATCCAGGCCACCGCCGGTATCGGACGCAGGATCTCGATGTAGGGCGCGACGATATCGCGGCCGAGCCGGGAACGTCCCATGATCAGACCGAACAGGATGCCGAGCGCCACGGCGAGCGCGTAGCCGATCAGGATACGCTGCATGCTGACACCGACGTGGATGTAGAACTCGGTCGTCTGCAGATGCTGGACGAATGCGAGCCAGACGGTGATCGGACCGGGTACGTTCTCGAAATTGATAAAGTAGTTGAAGTTGATCTCGGTGAAGATGTGCCAGGCGACAAGCCCCAGGAACATCGCGCCGATCCGGGTGCTCCACGAAACCGCAAATGCCTGCAACTCGGCTTTCGTAAAGCGGCGCTTGTCGGGTTTCGGCGTGCTTACCGGCGTTGAAGGCGGCGCGCCTTCGCCAGCGGTTCCCGTTGGCACTTCCTTGGCCGGTTCTTCCTTGGCTGTCGACACAGTCATCTCCGTTGTCCCAAACGTTTTTTATTCAGCTCTTGCAGAACGCACGATTGGCCGGCCCGGCACATCCCGGACCGGCCGCTCTTTTAGTCGTGCGTCAGGTGGACGATGCGGACGCGATCGCGTCTTCGAACGTCACCAGCTTACCGCCCTTGGCTGCGGCGAACTTCTCGGCCTCACCCTTGCGCAGGAAGGTCGCGTAGCTGCCATCGGTCATTGCGACGTAGAACGCCGTCTTGCCGAACAGCTTCAGTCCGGTTTCCACGTCGTAAACGTACGTTGCATTGAGCTTCGCACCCGTCGCGCGGAAGTCCGCGATCGCTTTCAGGAACTCCGGCATCGTCTTGTAGGCAATGATGCCGTCACGTGCGTGCCAGATTTCGTACGGCAGGCCAGCGTTGGCGACCTTCGGATCGACGATGGTGTTTTTCTCGGCTTCGTAATCGACACCCAGATCCTTGTAGGCTGCCTTCACGTAGTCCTCGGTGATCCATGCCTTGAAGTCGAGCGGCGGGATCGCCTTTTCACGCACCAGCACGGTGTGATCGAATTCCAGCGCTTCGACCCACTTCGGCTTGATCGTCGGATCGAGCGTCAGGTGACCGCCGTTGGAGAAATAGATGTAGAGGACTTCCTTCTCGACACCGGTCCACTTTTCCATCAGATCGGTGGCGCGGATCGGATCCTCCTTGATCCACTTGCCGGCTTCGTAGACGGCCTTGATGAAAGCGGTCACGACCTCCGGATATTCCTTGGCGAGGTCATCGCGAACGACAACACCGTGCAGGTACGGTACGCCGGCTTCGCTGCCGTCGTAGATCTTACGACCGGTGCCACGGAACTCCATGATCTCGGACCACGGGCAGAAATCGGAGTGGGCGTCGATCTTGCCCGCCGCGATGTTCGCCGCGCCGACGGCCGGGCTCTGGTTTTTGAGCGTGGCCTTGATGTTGTTGTCCTGCATCGCCTTGAGGAGCATACCCCATGCGGCGCTGCCGACCGGCGTCGACACTTCCTTACCGGCGATGTCGTCGATCTTGTAGATGTCGGAATTCACCGGCACCACGATCGCGTTGCCCGACCCCTTGACGTTATAGCCCGTGCCCGCGACGTAGAGCGTGCGCAGGCTGTCGGTCGCCTGGAACTTGGCACCGTTGACGATCAGAGGATAGTCGCCCATTACGCCGATGTTCAGCTTGTTGGCGAGCATCTGGTTGGTGATCGGACCACCCGAGCTGTAATCCGCCCAGGAAATATCCCATTCGACGTCCTTGTACTTGCCGTCCTTCGGCAGGTTCTTTTCGAGGAGCTTGAGTTCCTTCACGACAATGCCTGCCGTGTAGGTATCGGTGCACATGCTCTGGTGACCGATGGCGACCTTGATGGTCTTCGCTTCGGCAGCCGATGCGACGGCCATCATGGCCACGGCACCTACCGCTATTCCTTTGATTACTACGTTCATTTTCCAGCCTCCGTGAATTGCCAGCCTATCTCTATCTCGGGTGTTGCCTTGGCCGGCTCCCCGGCTCTGTTGTGCGTCCCGCTCCTTGCGGCACACCAGCACGTCCCCGATGAACACCGGATCGATTTTGAGTAAAAAATCATCACCGGTATCGGTATGTCCAAAATTCAATCATGATCTGTGTGCGGCGCACAAGAAGAATTTTGTAAACGGTTTTATAAATAATACAAGTTTATCAATTAGTTATATGTTTTTCGCGAGAACAAGTTTGTGCGCTGCAATAAAAATTGCAGCGCATCCCGGTGGTCGGGGCAACAAGATCAGCGGGCCGCGTTCAACGACCTCAGTGTCTGGACGATCGCGTCGTCCTGCCATTCACGCGGCCCCAGAGCGGCATAAACAATCCGCCCGTTCGGCCCGACGACATATGTCACCGGAAGCGCACCGACGTGCCAGGCCTTGGCGGCATCGGCATCATCCATGGCGATGGCGAGCCCATCGAGCCGGTTCCGTTCGACGAAAGCACGGACACGGTCCAGCGGATCGCCAAGGTTGACGGCGACGATATCGATCCCGTCACCGGCGAGTTTCTGTCCGAGTGCTGCGAGTGCCGGCATTTCGACTTTGCACGGCGCGCACCAGAGCGCCCAGAAATTGAGGACCGTAACCTTGCCGGCACGCGCGCGGAGATCGAACGTGGCGCCATCGAGCGTGGGCAGCCGCATGTCCGGCGCCTGCATTTCAACCGGCGGCGCGACCAGCGAAACTTCCGCGCGGGCCGACATCGTTGCCAGCACACCAAGGGCGGACAGCACGAGAGCGATGACGATACGGCTGAACGAAACGGTCATCGCGACCTCCGTCCGGTCGCCGGGACCGCAACGAGGTCGGGATGAATGTAGCGCTGTACCAGCGCCGCGAAGACGCCGGCATGGCTGCGCAGAACAAGCGACTGGCGCATCACGGCCGAACCGCAGTCGAGGCCGAGCTGCGCCGCGATACAGTCCGGCGCAAATACATGATCGGCAAATTCCTGCGCCGCGAACCCGGCAACCGGGTCGCCCGCCGCCGCCTGCCCCAGCATGCCGTCCTTCCACAACGTCGCAACGGCACCTGCAAAGCTTTCGTCAAGGATCAGCATCTCCGCGCAAAGTGGCACGCCGCCCAGGCACACAAGGCAGCCCATCCGGACCCCCTCTTCCTCGGACGGCACACCCAGCTGCTGTGCTTCCGCGCGGCCGAGCGCGGGCATCTCGTTCGCTGCGTGGCGGAGCATCGTCTCGCCGAAGCCCGCGAAAACCGCGGCGAGCGGGGCAAACCGCGCCGGATCGATCGGTATACGAACCGGCCGCGCAAAGTGTCCGGCACCCTGGAAGCTGTAGACGAGGCCCGCGTCGCGCAACGCATTGATGGCCGCGCGCACGGTCACACGCGAGACGTTCAGGCGCCGCTCGAGCGACGCCTCGGACGGCAGCTTCCGGTCCCCCGGCAACTGCCCCTTGAGAATACGCTGCACGAGGTAGTCCTGCACGGTGCCGGACTTGGACTTGCGGCGCCGGCGCTGCCCTGGCCCCATACCCATCCGGAACGGCGCCGCCGCGAGGGCAGTGCGGTCTCCGTCCGGGGAAATGGGGCGCGATGCAAGCATGACGGCGTCTGTTCCTCTCCCTCAGGCGCTGCGGATCTGACCCAACGCCCAGCGGATGTTCTTGCGTACATCCGGGTCCGGGTCTTCCAGGTGTTCCTCGAGATACGGAATGGCATCCGGCGAAGCGATTTCGCCCAGCGCCGCACCCGCCTCCTTGCGCAGGTTTGAAATGTCGTGGTCCAGCGAGACCGCGATTTTGTCGACGGCTTCCACCGCGCCGATCTTGCCGAGGGCGCGGATCGACTTCTGACGGACCTGCCAGTACGGATCGTCCAGCACCGCCATCAGGGCCGGCACGGCCGCCTTGAGCTTGACCTTCGCCAGCGTTTCCGCGGCAACCTCGCGGACAATCCAGTCCTCATCCGCGAGCGCCTGCTTAAGGGGGTCCAGCACGAGGTCCATGTTGGTGAAGCCGAGCGCACCGACGCACGTACGGCGAACCGACGGCTCGGGATCCTTGAGCATCGCCAGCAATGCGGGCAACGCCTGCTCATCCTTCAGGTAGCCGACGACGCCGATGGCCTGCCCCCGGACACCCGGATCTTCATCGCCCAACGCTTCGAGCGCAGGCTTCAGGCTCTCGTTCCGCCGCAGTTCCTTGAGGGCACGGAGCGCCGACATCCGGACGAACGCAGACGGGTTGGAAACGAACGGGATGATCGGCAGCGCGGCCTCCGGATCTTTCAGCTCGGCAAGGCTGTCGGCGGCCGCTTCGGCAACCGCACTGTCCCCGTCGACAAGACCGATCAACAGCGCTTCCGCCGTTTCCGGCCCGTCGAACTCGGTCAGAGACATCGCGGCCTGGAGCCGGACCTCGCGCGATTCATCCGCGATCGCCTGCTTCAGGTAAGGGATTGCGGCGGGATCGGCGGTGTCCGTCAGCTCCATGACCGCGACACGGCGTGTACTCGGATCGGGATCATTGAGTTTCTCGGCGACGTCTTCGACTTCGTCGAATTGCTCGAAGGGTTCAAAGAGTTCCATGTCCTTTCCCCTCAGCGCAACAGGAACGGCAGGCTGACGGTGACCGCGTTGGTCGGACAGTCGTCCTCACACGGCATACAGTACCAGCACTCGTCGTACTTCATGTAAGCCTTGCCGGTTTCTTCGCTGATCCGCAGCACATCGAGCGGACAGACATCGACGCAGACCGTGCAGCCTTTGTCGGCAATGCATTTTTCCTCATCGACGACGACCGGAACGGACGATTGTTGTTGTGCGAGTGGCATTCTATTTCTCCTGAATTCCTGCTGGTTCAGCCCTGAACGTGGACGCGCTGTTTGTCGTAGGCGTCCTTCTCGCTGTCGTCGATTTCGACGATGTAGGGTTGAACGTCTTTTTTCTCACTCTTCATGTTGCCGTTCCCGTCCTTGGTCAGGATCGTGTGGCAGAACCAGTTCTCGTTATCGCGCTCCGGATAGTCGGCCCGGTTGTGGTAGAGACCCCAGCGGCTTTCCGTGCGGTAGAGGGACGCGTGTGCCGCCATGTCCGCGCAGTCGATGATCGACTGCACCTCGAGCGAGCGCATGAGTTCGTGCGAGTCCTGCACGTACATCGCCTCGTTCATGGCGTCGCGCACCTCGGCGAAGCGCTCCTGCGCCAACTGCATCTTGCGTGTCACCTTCGGCGGCTGCAGATAGTCGTTCACCAACCGGCGGATCTTGTACTCGATCTGGTTCGGCGGAATGCCGTCGGTGCGCTTGGTCGGCTTAAGCACCCGCTCTTTTTCAGCCTCGACGTCGGCCGGATCGAAGTCCGCGTAATCCACCTGCGAAATGAAATCGACCGCGTCCTCGCCGGCGATGGCACCGTTGGTGAAAGCACCCAGCATGTAGTTGTGCGGCACGTTGGCCATGTCACCGGCGGCATAGAGGCCCGGCACGGTGGTGCATGCATTTTCGTCGACGAAGACGCCGGATGCACTGTGACCGGAGCAGAAGCCGATCTCGGAGATATGCATCTCGATCATCTGCTGGCGGTAATCGATGCCGCGGCCTTCCTGGAAACGTCCTCGGGTCGGACGCTCCACGTTATGCAACGTATGCTCGATTTCCTCGATGGTCTCGTTCGCCAGGTGATCAAGCTTAAGGAACACCGGCCCCTTGCCCGACTGCAGCTCGTTGAAGAATTCCTGCATCATCTGGCCGGACCAGTAATCGCATTCGATGAAGCGCATGCCTTCGTTGTTGGCGGTGTAACCGCCGAACGGTCCGGCGACATAGGCACATGCAGGCCCGTTGTAGTCCTTGATCAGCGGGTTGATCTGGTAGCATTCCAGGTTCGCGAGCCCGGCGCCGGCGTGATACGCCATCGCGTAGCCGTCGCCCGAGTTGGCGGCATTCTCGTACGTCCCCCACAGGTACCCCGACGTCGGCAGGCCGAGACGGCCGGCCGCCCCCATGCAGAGGATGACTGCCTTGGCGCGGATGGTCAGAAATTCCGACGTCCGCGTATTGACGGCAATCGCGCCCGCGATGCGGCCGTCCTTGCCGGTCAGCAGGCGTGTCGCCATAAAGCGGTTGGAGATCAGCAGGCGCGCGCGGCGAAGCTGGCGGTAGACCGCTTTCTTGACCGTTTCGCCGTTCGGCATCGGCAGCACATAGGTGCCGATGTGGTGCACCTTCTTGACGTCGTAATCGCCGTTTTCGTCCTTGCGGAAACGAATCCCGAACTGGTCGAGCTCCTCGATGATCTCGTAGCAGCGCTCGGCATACCGGTAGACGGCCTTTTGATCACAGATGCCGTCGTTGGCGATGGTGATTTCCTTGGTGTATTCGTCCGGCGTCGAATGACCGGGAATGACGGCGTTGTTGAGCCCGTCCATCCCCATCGAGATCGCGCCCGAGCGCTTCACGTTCGCCTTTTCGAGAAGAATGATGTTGGCATTGGGGTTTTTCTTTTTCGCCTTATAGGCGGCCATCGGGCCGGCGGTCCCGCCGCCGATCACGAGGATGTCGCAGTCGACCTGCGATGCACCGTCACGGATTTCATCCATTTTGATTACCCCTTTGCATTTCTTGATTTTCCAGGCCCCTCAGCATCGACCACGGATAAATGCCGCGATCATGGCCGTCGGAGAATTTGATGTTGATGGCGTAGCGCCCGACAGGATCGACCCCGATCATCGCGATATCGTCGGCAACGGCGACCGTGCCGCCGTCGGCCCGCGTGCGGACCTCGGACGAGCCCCGGCTTTCACGGCGCAGCAGCGCGGCACTTAATGCCTGGCGGGCACCGTCGTCCCAGAGAATTTCCAGGGTCGCACCCTCGTCGGTGACGCGTAATTCGGTCGGTAGCAATCTCGCCTCCTGTTCGGCTCAGGCACGTTTTCGGCCCGATTAGCCTCAGTCTGGCGTGTTCGCAGATGCAAAAATAGCAATTCGTTTACGTTTTGCAGTGCAGCGAAAAATATTTTCATTTGGCCCGATTCCGCAATTAGTTGGCGGACTGCGCAGGGCTGGATAAGGCATCAAGCGGGGCAGGGCACTTTCCGCCGGCACATATAAAGACTACCACGACAGGGAAATAAAAAGGTTTATTTATAATGACTTATGTCGTCACCGAAGCGTGCATCAAGTGTAAGTTCACGGACTGCGTGGACGTGTGCCCGGTCGATTGTTTCTACGAGGGCGCCAACATGCTGATCATCCACCCCGATGAATGCATCGATTGCGGCGTCTGCGAACCGGAATGTCCTGCCGAGGCCATTCTGCCCGATACCGAAGGCGATGCCGACAAGTGGGTCGCACTGGCCCGCGAACACCTGGACGCCTGGCCGGTCATCACGACCAAGAAAGACCCCCTGCCCGACGCCGAGGAATGGAACGGCAAGGAAGGCAAACTCGAACTCCTCGATACCACACCCGGTAACGGGGACGACTGACAAATAGAAGGAGCGACAGATGCTCGACCAGACTCCGCAAATTCCGGACGCGCAGACCGCCCGCACGGCCGGCCGCGTCGTTATCCGGATCGCCGGCGACAGCGGCGACGGCATTCAGACCATCGGCGGCGAGTTCACCAAGTCGACGGCGCTGGACGGCAGCGGCCTGATGACGTTTCCGGACTTTCCGGCGGAGATCCGTGCGCCGGCCGGCACCACGTTCGGTGTCTCGGCATTCCAGATCCAGTTCGGCGGCGAACGTATTTCGACCCATGGCGATGAGGTCGATGTCCTTGTTGCACTGAACCCGGCGGCGCTGAAGGCGCACACCGGCGCGCTTCGCCCCGGCGGCAAGATCATTGCCGACGCGGGCACATTCCAGAAGCGCAACCTCGAGAAAGCCGGCTATGCGGAAAATCCCCTGGAGACAGAAGCGCTCGCCGGGTTCGACGTGCACGCCTTCGAGATCGGACAGATGGTCAGGGACGCACTGGAACCGCTGGGCGTTTCCAAGAAGGAATCGGACCGGGCCCGCAACTTCTGGGCACTCGGCCTGCTTTACTGGATGTACGGCCGCCCGCTGGCACCGACCGCCGAATGGCTTGAACGCAAATATGCCAAACGCCCCGAGATCGCCGAGGCAAACACGACGGCGCTTAAGGCGGGTCACGCCTTCGGCGAAAACCTCGAACTCGAAGGCGGTGCCGTGACCCATATCGAGGAAGCCGACTTCCCGGAAGGTCTCTACCGGACCGTGACCGGCACCGATGCTTGCGTCTACGGCCTTGCCGCGGTCGCCGCACTGTCCGGGGTCAAGGTACAGTACTGCTCGTACCCGATCACACCTGCATCGGCGATGCTGCACGGCCTTGCCAGGATCGCCGGGAACGGCATCTCGACGTTCCAGGCGGAAGACGAGATCGCGGCGGCCTGCGCGGCACTCGGCGCGTCCTATGCGGGCTCGCTCGGCGTGACCGGGACCTCCGGCCCGGGCGTCGCGCTCAAGGCGGAAACGCTGGGCCTCGCGGTCGCCGCGGAGTTGCCGATGATCGTGATCGATGTGCAGCGCGCAGGCCCGTCGACCGGCCTGCCCACGAAGACGGAACAGTCCGATCTGACGATGGCCGTGCACGGCCGCCACGGCGAAGCGCCGATGCCGGTGCTGGCACCTGCGCATCCGGCGGAATGCTTCGACATCATGATCGAGGCCGCCCAGATCGCCATGACGCACATGACGCCCGTGATGGTATTGACCGACGGCTATGTCGCCAACGCCTCCGAACCATGGATGCTTCCCGATACCGATGCCCTGCCCGACCTCGCGCCCGCCTATCACACAGACGCGGAAACGTTCCAGCCCTTCAACCGCGATGCGGACACGCTCGCGCGGCCGTGGGCGAAACCGGGCACCCCGGGCCTTGCGCATCGCATCGGCGGCATCGAACGATCCAACGGCAGCGGTCACATTTCCTATGACGCCGCCAACCACCAGACGATGACGGACCTTCGCGCCGAGAAGATGCAACGTGTCCGCAGCCGCTTCCCGGTCCGCGGCATCGACACGGGTGTCGACGAAGGCGACGTGCTTGTGATCGGCTGGGGTTCGACCTACGGCGCGCTTCGCGAAGCGACGCAGGCGCTGGTCGCGGACGGCCACAAGATCGGCCACATGCATGTGCGCGAAGTCTTTCCCCTGCCGCCCGATCTCGCGGACATCGCGGCGCACTTCAAACACGTGCTGGTCTGCGAACTGAACACCGGTCAGCTTAAATCCATGATCCGGGACGAACTGCTGATCGACGCCCAAGGATTCAACCAGGTGTCCGGCCAGCCGTTCGCCGTCGAAGACATCAAGACCCGTATCCGGAGTGTCCTCTCATGAACATGATCTCCAAGCCCGACCTCACGGCCAAAGACTTCACCTCCGATCAGGAAGTACGCTGGTGCCCCGGTTGCGGCGACTACGCGATCCTGAAAGCGGTGCGCTCGGCACTCGCCGGCATCGGACGCACGCCCGACGATGTCGTGTTCGTTTCCGGGATCGGCTGTGCTGCACGTTTTCCCTATTACCTGACGACGTACGGCTTCCACACCATTCACGGCCGCGCCCCGGCGGTCGCGACCGGCGTCAAGACAGCGAACCCGGACCTCGATGTCTGGGTGGTCGGCGGTGACGGCGATTTCCTGTCGATCGGCGGCAATCATCTGGTGCACGCGCTGCGGCGCAATGTCGATCTCAACCTTCTGCTCATCAACAACGCGATCTATGGCCTGACCAAGGGCCAGTATTCGCCGACATCCGGCAGCGGCACCGTTTCCGCATCCTCCCCCAGAGGCTCGGTCGAGCAACCGACCAATGCGGCCCGCCTCGCCCTTGGTGCCGGCGCACGTTTCATCGCCCGCTCGGCGGACACGTTGCAGGATCACCTGCCCGGTGTCGTCGCCGCGGCCCAGGCACACAAGGGGGCCGCACTCGTTGAGGTATTCCAGAACTGTATCGTCTTCAACGACGGCGCGTTCGACTTCGCCCGCGACAAGGCCACGGGTGCCGAACACACGATCAGGGTCGAGGACGGCCAGCCCCTGCTTTACGGCGCCGAAGGCGACAAGGGCCTGATCGCCGACTGGGCGAACGGCACCTTCCGCAAGGTGACGCTGGGCAAGGATGTGGAAATCGGCGGCATCACGGTGCACGACAGCTCGAACCGCACGCTCGCCGGCATGCTCGCCGACATGGCCAGCCCCGATCTGCCGGTAGCGTTGGGTATCCTCTATGCCGAGGATGCGCCCGAGTTTACCGATGCCCGGAACGACCGGGCCGCACACACGTTCGACCGCGCGGCGCTGAAATCGTTGTTGTCGGAAGGGGCGACCTGGACGCGCAGCTGACGCTCAAAGCATAAAAGCGGAAACTTCCCGGTCGAGGTGATCGAGCGCCGCACCCAGCGCGGCAGCGAGGGCCACGGGATCCGACGGCGGCACGGACGCGAAGTGACGGCCGAAGGGATCGACGATCACTACCCGGCCGTCGCCGGGCAGGGCGGCGCGCGCATCGCGCATGACCGATACCGGCATGACCTGAACGTCCCCGACGCGCTGCGACGGCAGGTACATGTCACCGGGGATCACATGCAGCACCTGGAACGGCGCCACCCCCGTGCGTGCCGCCTTGGGCCCGCCGAGCACGCGGGCGATCGATTCCGGCGGCAGGCCGTTTTCGAACCCGCATGCCGAAAGATCCGGGCAGATCACCGTCCAGCGGCCGTCCAGCAGGGAGGCCGCGAGCGGCCGGCCGTCCACAGCCACCAGCCCGGCCAGCGAGACCGGTGCCGGTTTCTCCGTCAGCATGCCCGACAACGGCGCGGGCACCTCCGGCCCGAGGTAACGCTCCTGTAACCCCCAGCCGGTCAGCATGACCGACATCAGCCAGACGAAACCGGCAAGCGCATACCTGAATGAAGGGTTGGCGAACGGGTCCGTGCTTGCGGCGGCGCTTGTATGAAAATCGGTGGCAGATGGGCTCACATGGACAATCCCGGCAATACGACCAGTAACCACAAAAATTCTGCATGAAATATCAGCAATCTGTCAATTCGCTTAATATTTACACACAAGCGCACCGCTGATGGCACCCGCGGCCCAAAACCGGGTCCGGAAAGCTCACATCCGCACCTGAATATAAATCTGATTTCTTGAGAGGAATGGTGGGCGCGACAGGGATTGAACCTGTGACCCCTGCCGTGTGAATGGGGCCGCTGAAAACTAGGCTGGGTTAATTTCAATAACTTGTTCGGGCGCTGTCGCACACTAAACCGCAGCTAGAAGGGATAATCAGGATCGAAACGGAATAACCGGGGCACAATTTAGGCGCAGTGACAGACAGCCACGCCCAAGCCGTAAGCGGACGTGCTACGCCCAATTGCAAATATCCGTTTTTGCCCCCAGCCGTAGTTCGTCTTTAGGACGATCAGCTTCCTCATAGGAAAATTCTTTATGCTGACCACGGACAAAAATAGGCCTGCGGGTATTTATCGACTAGCAGTGTCGCCGCACAGTTTGGCCCCTTTCTAAAACTTACATCAAGTCGGCTTGCATGACCTGCACCTCGACTTCCATGCTATCGAATGCTTCGGGGGGGCCAACAAAGCTTCCGGAGACCGGCATGATCTGACGTATGTCCCGTGCGACGGCAACCGGTATAAGGTTGAATCCGCCGACGCTCCGGTTTGTCGGATCGAAGGTAATCCATCCGGCACCGGGCACGAACACCTCGGCCCACGCGTGCGTCGACCCGTTTCCGGCAGTGCCCAGCAATTCGTGGTTCGGATCGTACATGTATCCCGACACGATGCGCGCGCCAAAGCCAAGGCTCCGTACCGCGTCTGCGAACAAAACCGAGAAGTCACGGCAAGAACCGCTTTGCAGATCCAGCGTTTGCTCCGGCGTTTGCGCGCCTTCGTCTTCCCGCACCTCATAGGCGAAGCTGTTCGCGATACCGCTACAAATATCCTTGAGCAGGGCGAGGGTATCTGTCGGATTCCCTGCCACGAAGCCCTGTGCCCAGGACCGTAGGCGGCCGCGGGAATCCAGATAGCCCTGCAATCGGAGCTTACCCAGATCGGCCATGTCGTCGTCGCTTAGAAGAAACGGGAAATTCACGGCCGAAGCGGCGACATCGAAAACCGGCCATTGTTCAACGTCGAGTTCGAGTACGACATTGCTCTCGACAATTAGCGCGTCCGACGTTCCCTGGAACGTGGCCGTCGCCAATGTATTGCCGAATACGTCATGCGCCCACGCAACGGTTGCTTCGGGTTCGAGCGTTAAACCGTGCTCGAGCAGACGCAGATTGCGACATTCCCGAGGGCGAAGCATCAGTCGGTGGGGGCCAAACGTCAGTTTCTTCCGATACTGATAGGCCGTCCGATGGCGAACCGACAGCCTGATCATATCGATCCGCCACGGCAATGATGCTCTGGCATTCCAACGGCCTGCGGCACCCCTGGTCCGGTTCGAAGCTGATGTGTAGATCCAGGAACGATCAATATCCGCGTTCCGACAACAACTTCTCCATACAGGCGCTGGCAATGACGAGGTCGGGGTCGGTTGCGGGCAGCAGTGTCGCCCAGCCAGCCTGTATCAGGATCTTCGTGCGATTGTGAACAGACGCATCTTTGATCTGGGCCAGTATCGTCGAAAACCGTGGATCGTGGACGGCCTGGTCGACGCAATGGGGCACCAGCACCCTGGTCACCTCGATGCGCACCGCATCTATGGATGCCTGCTCGGAACCGCCGTGCGTCATCCAGCCGCCCAGCCAGAACCCGACGACAATAGTTGTCACGCATCCGGCAAGCGCGCCGAACAGCAAGTACAGTATTCGCTCGTTTGTTTCCACGGCTCCTACTTCAAAGAGACGGGTGACTGTTGTGTCCGGCCACTGCCAAAGACATACCGGCGACGCTAAAGGTGGACTCGATTCTGAGAAGTTACGTAGCGTTCAGCAAATAATTTCGAAAATTATCGCATCAAAACAACAAATAAACAACTGTATATGGTTTACAATTATTTCTCTTTAAAAATATTTGTGCGCTATTGAAATTACTAGATTTATATACCATTTAATAAAAAGTGGGGATATGATTTCCCGCATTACATGAAAGGCATTTTCTAATGTCCTTTAAAAAATTCTCTGATAACGCCACCACATCGAATGCCGATAAGTCGGCGGACAAAAAAGACAACAAATCAGGCACCGTGAATGGTCCTGATGCATCGACGCCGGAACCCGCGAAACCACAAGGCGAAGCGACGACCTCTCAAAAGCCGTAGGGCCCCCGTACAAGAGGGTTGCATCCCTCTTTGCCCTTCTCGACATCCCGAGTTCGGTTGGCCGGAGGTTTCCAATGACACCAATTACGACGAAAAAATCAGTCACTTTCACGCATCCGTTCCAGTTGGGTGACTTTGACGAAATTCTGCCGCCCGGTTCGTATGATGTCGAAACCGATCAAGAGCTTATCGAAGGCCTGTCTTTTCAGGCATATCGAAGGGTTTTGACCGTTATTTATCTGCCTGCAAAGTCAGGGGATCCGTCACTTACACGTGCGCTGACGATCGACCCCGAAGCTCTGGATGCGGCGATCCGCCTCGACCATGATGCGACCGGGCCATCGGCCTGGTCCAAGCCAAACGTCCAGGACAGAGCCCAGGCGCGCAGCGCGAAGTCGTCGTCTGACGACCTCGATGCGGTTGAAGAAGCCGAGAACGAAGGAATGACCCGCCGGCCTTTTCCATCGGGATGATCGGCCTTTTATCTCCGCGCAATGCCGGACGCGTATCGGGACACAGCCCGAAACGCCCCGTCCGGAACGGCAGCGCACATAGAAACGGAGAACAAACGCATCCGCAGTACTCACGGTGTGAGACGTGCGGTTACACGCGCCAGAATGCACCGTCCGCCTTCGGCAAATGTTGCGGCAAACCGATGGCGCTTGTCGCCGCCAACAACTTACCCGCGGCGTTCCAAACGCGGACCGCTTGCGCAAAAAGGAAAAACTGAAATTGGCTTCGCATGACAACAGCAATCAGCCGGGCGGCTCGTGGGGCGGCGGATTCCGGCAGCCCCCAGATATGGAGGGAGCAATCCGCGCCGCACAGGCACGTATCAAGCGGATGATACCGGGCGGTGGTGCGCAAGGCATCATCGTTATCGTCGCGCTTATGCTGGCGGGCCTCGGCGCGTGGACATCCTATTACACGGTGCCGAGTGATTCCGTCGCCGTCGTTCAGCGTTTCGGCAAGTACCTCGACGAGGTTCCGCCGGGTCTGCATTTCAAGCTTCCTCTCGGCGTCGACGTGGCGACCATCGTGCCCGTCAAGCGTCAGTTGAAGCAGGAGTTCGGCTTTTCGACGCCTGGCGCTACGGACGGCTTCCAGAGCATGCGCGGCCGCGATGCACGTCGCGAAACGGAGATGGTTACGGGCGACCTGAATGCAGCTCTCGTCGAGTGGGTTATTCAATACCGGATCTCGGATCCCAAGAAGTTCCTGTTCGAGGTGCGCGAGCCCAGCGCGACGCTACGGTATGTTTCCGAGTCCGTCATGCGTGAAGTGGTTGGCGACCGGACCGTTGACGAGGTCATCACCATCGGCCGCCAGGAGATCGAATCCGAAGCCCTGATCAAGATGCAGGGCCTGTCGACCAAGTACGCCATGGGGATCAGCATCGACCAGGTGCAGTTGAAGAACATCAACCCGCCCAAGCCGGTGCAGGAATCCTTCAACGAGGTCAACCAGGCGCAGCAGGAAAAAGAGAAGCTGATCAACGAGGCACGCCGGGACTACAACAAGGTGATCCCGTTGGCCGAGGGAGAGAAAGACCAGCGCATTCGAGAGGCCGACGGTTACCGGCTGAAGCGAATCAACGAAGCCGAGGGCGACGCAGCCCGGTTCACGGCGCTGCTGGCGGAATACAGCAAGGCGCCCGAAGTCACCCGCCGCCGGATTTACATCGAGACCCTGCAAGACGTGATGCCGGGCATCCGCTCCAAGATCGTCATCGACGAGCAATCGCGCAGCATCCTGCCGCTGTTGAATCTTCAGGGCAACAAAGGAACCCAGCCATGAACAAGTTCTTCAAAGTGATGCTTGTTCTGGTTCTGGTCGCAACGACATACGTCGCGACGAGTGCGGTTTATACGGTGAACGAAGTCGAACAGGTGATTATTACCCAGTTTGGCAAACCGGTTGGCGAACCGGTGACCGAAGCCGGGCTGAAGGTGAAACTACCCTTCGTTCAGGAGGTCAATGCCATCGACAAGCGCGTCCTCGAATGGGATGGCAACCCATCGGACATGCCAACCAAGGATAAGCTCTATATCTCCGTCGACCTGTATGCGCGTTGGCGCATCACCGAACCGCTTCCGTATTTCCTGCGGCTCCGGGACGAGCGCAGTGCGCAATCGCGCCTCGATGACATTCTCGGCAGCGAGACCCGCAATGCGGTTGCCAAGCATGAACTGATCGAGATCATCCGAACCACAAAGGACCGCATCCCGTTGCGCGATACCCTGCTGACCGATGCCGAGCGCAAACAGGATATCGGCATGCTGGTCCCGATCCAGAAAGGCCGCGCCGCCGTCGAAGAACAGATCTTCGCGGCGGCTGCCGAGAAGGTACGGGTTTTCGGCATCGAACTTCTAGATATCCGGTTCAAGCGAATCAATTACAACGAGAGCGTCAGACCGAAAATCTATGACCGCATGATCAGCGAACGTCGCCAGATCGCCGAACGCTTCCTGTCCGAGGGTAACGGAGAGGCGGCACGTATACGCGGCAATCGGGTTCGCGACCTCAACAAGATTCAATCGGAAGCTTACCGCCAAGTGGAGGAAATTCGCGGCCTGGCCGATGCCAAAGCGACGGAGATCTACTCCAAGGCCTATAACCAAAGCCCGGAGTCGGCGGATTTTTACGAATTTACGCGGACCATGCAGGCCTACCAGAAAATGATTGGAGAGAATACGACGCTCATTCTGTCGACGGATAGCGACGTCTTCAAGTTTCTGAAGGGCATGAATGCGGGAGATTCTCCTGCCACGGGGAAAGGCGGCGAATGATGAAAAACCCGATAGGATTTCGTCAAGTAAAGTTCAGGCATCCCTTCAAACTCGATGGCGTTGAAGGGGAGCAGCTTCCAGGGTCGTACAGCATAGAAGTGCGCGATGAACGATCCGGCTGGCTCAAATTTCTCAAAGTCGCGTCTGTGTCGACGTGGATCAGGATAAAGCACTTCCACGGTCTCAACGGCGTTCTGAGAGACTTCCGTATATCGCCTCTCGACCTCGCTTCGGCGTTACGCCGAGACAAGCAACCCAGACTGAAGAAAAGCGGCGGCAAGGAAAAGACGTTTGCGCCGGATAGCGAGACAAATCCGGAGGTTCCCGTGAAACGAAAGGCGCGGCGCAAATGACAGACGACCCCGTTGAACTGGACGAGCATCGCGGCATGGCGGCGCAGCAACAGACGGAAATGCGCCGATCGCACCTTGCCCGTTTTCAGATCGAGCGAGAGGCAATGTTGGCGCGCCAGGAGGAACTGGAAAATCTTCTCGTCGCCGCACCGGCGGAAACATGGATAGAGGTCGCTGCGGCGGCTCAGTATCTGATCCAGCTTTATGCTGTGACATCGGAAGCACAGGATCCGCGCCGGAAGGAACTCATCATCCGAACACTCGAAGATCTGGCCCGGTTCAGCGACGACGAGATTGCTTCGTCATGAAGCACTCGAACCCGCGCTCCTGGCGAAAACACAGGCCTGACGAGACAGAGGTCCTGGAAGCGCCAAAGAACAGAGAATGCCTCAGATGCCGCGCGACTTTCCTGAGTGAATGGGCGGGGCAGCGGATTTGCCCCCATTGCAAGGGCTCGAAATCGTGGCGGGTTGACGAGCCGCTGAGGCGCAAACCCGATGCAAAGCGAACGTCACATTGACTGCGGTTCGACAATCTCAAGGCGCTGATCGAACGACGCGGAAACAGCACTTATGATGAACACCATCAATATAGTTCGCATCGGCCGAGCCCTAACGCTGGCCGCACTTTCTGTGGCTTTCGTCGCTCTCAATGCTGACGCGCAACAACCGAAAATCGCTCCCGATAATGCAATAGAAGACAGGTTTGGTCAGGGCTGGACTTGTGAAAAAGGATTTACTCTCGAGAACGGCACGTGCAAACCGATCGATATCCCGACTAACGCGATCGCCACGAAATACGGTGGCGGGCCTGGTTGGCAATGCCGCCGTGGTTTCAAGGAGTCCAGAGGTTCTTGCGAAGCGATCGCCGTTCCGGCCAATGGATATTTAAGCTCGACGGGAGATGGCTGGTACTGCAACCGGGGATACCGGAAATCGGGCGGCGATTGCCTCCGTATCCAGGTGCCGCAACACGGCTATTTGAACGGCGAATCCTATGGGTCGGGCTGGTCTTGCGAGTATGGCTATAAAGTCGAGGGGGCCGATTGTGTTCTGATACCGGTGCCGGAGGGGGCGCGGCTCACCGGACAAACGTACAACGGGGGCTGGGAGTGCATCAACGGATACCGACGATCGGGAGGTACTTGCGAGAAGATCGTGGCGCCAGAGAATGGTTTTCTGACCCGCGGTGACTTTGGCACCGGCTGGAAATGCGAGCGTGGCTATCGAGCCGAAGGAAAAACCTGCGTACCCGTTGAAGTGCCAAAGAACGCACACCTGAATTATTCCGGCGACAACTGGGAGTGCGACAGATTATTCGAACGCCGGAACAATGGATGCACATTGCCGTGATGTGAGATCGATCGGCATTGCCGGCACCTAATAGATTGACGAAGCAATACCGCACAAGTTCGTCAGAACAAGCTGAACAAAGGGTTTTTTTATGGACAAGCCAACATGGCTAAAGTCGTTCACTGTCGGCACCGTTGTCGGAGCCGCCGCTCTTTCCATATACGGATTCGCTTTTGCCGGGTGGATCACTGAACAAAAAGCGAGTATCGAGGCCGGCAATCAGGCCCGCGCCGCTGTTGCCAAGGCCCTGGTCCCGATTTGCGTTGAAAAAGCAATGAGTGACGAGAACCGCGCGTCCGTTATTGATGCCCTGCGTGCTGCACAAGCGTATGAGCAGAAACAGATTGTCCTGAATGCGGGCTGGGCCACGGTGCCGGGTCCCGACGGTCCGGAGAATGCCGTTGCAGAGGCTTGCCTGGAAGTTCTGAGAACAAAAATGTAGCGGTGGATGCCGCAGGTTTGATACCTGCCGCTCGAACTTTTGCGCTTCGGACAAACTTTTTTTCGGACACGATGCTTCGACCTCAAAGCACGATAGTTTTGACACGTCGTTGATGATTTGCGCGATCAACTGACGTTGGATCGGCGGCGCGCATTGATCAGGTCGAATGAGATCTGGTTCAGATATTCATCCAGGCGCATAAGATAACGGGCCATTTTAGCTGACGCCGGCGGCGAGAGAACATATCGTTACTACTTCATTTCCGTTTGCGGCGCGGGCTCTCCACCTTTTTCGCCAGTCGGAGCTCCTCCGCTTCCTTGGATAAGCGCCGTTGTTTCAGCTCAGCAATGTGTTCAGCACGCTGCTGTCTGGCCGTCTCGTCTGCACGGAGGGCCTTCTCGCGTTTCTTCTGTATCTCGGCGAACTTTTCTTCAGCCGTCTTGCGGCCCAATCGATACATGACAAACACTCCTGATTGCAGTTGAGTTGAGCGGTAAACCGGCGTTTGAGATGGGTATTAAAAATCTTTCAGCGCCAGGGCGAATGCATACTGGCCATGCCGACCGTTTGCGTACGCCCTTCGTGCGGCTTCGTGAATATCCGAGCGCATGCTGTCAAAAATTCGTAGAATAGCCGCTTCCGATCGCTCGGTCCCTGGCTTCAGTTGCGAGAGGATATCCAAACTTACGAAGAAAGTTATCTCGATCGCATTGTCGTGCCCCCAGAACCGAACCCGGTTCTTGGAGGCTTCAAAACTACGCGCAAGATTTGGGAAGGCAAGATCCATAACCCGCTTCAGTCAAGGAGGAAACCAATCGTCAGAAACACCTATTTGCCGGGCGCGGCAACACGCTTCGCTTGCGCGATAGCGTCTTCCAGATTGGAATATTTGTATCCGTCGACATGGAAGCAATCGACCGGGATGTTGGAAATCCCATATTTGATGAGAACTTCTTTGAGGGCCGTTTGCTCGGCCTTCCCTTCGTTTTCGGCGATAAACCGGATCATCCGCAATGCTTTCTTTAATGTGATATTCAAGCGTAATATTATGGTACTTATGGAAAAAAGTAAATATATATAAATAATATAAAATTTGCATATAAATAAAACATTATATTAAATCTTATTTTCAAAATATTAAGTAATATTTTTAATTTTACCATTATTTCGCACCCTGCGGACTGTGCCTAGAGGGCTTGTCTGGCGGAAAGGCCGGTTGTGCCGTCGGGCACTGAGTGGTGCCGTTTTCTCAAAGTCCCCGAGGATCTCATGAATTGTCTTGGCGCTGAGCTGGCGTCGCGCCTTGATCAAGGCGTCACCTGCGCTTTTGCTGTACGGTTGGTTCGATTGCATGTACCTTCTTCAATAGGTGCTTCCTTTTTTCCTGTCACGGAACCAGTGACGCCGCCGCCGAGATGTGTTGCGTCGCACCGCATATTTCCGGCAACCGCGCGAGTGCGCCAAAGGAATCCCTATGATAACCGTCCATTTTTTGCGCAGGCCAAGTCGCGCCGCCTTTCTGTATGCATTTGTTCTTGTCTACGCGTTCGCCGCACCAGTAGCAGCGTCAGCCCAACAAAACAAAATCCCGGATCACGCTTATGCGACCACGACCAGCTACGGAAAAGGTTGGGAATGCCTGCGGGGATTCCGTGAAAGCAACGGCGCATGCATCGAGTTCAAAGTTCCCAAGAACGCCCATCTCAACCACCGTGGGGATCGCTGGGAATGCCGACGCGGCTACCGCAAGGAAGGTGATGCCTGCACGTTGATCGTTGTACCGGAAAACGCATTCCTGACTGACCAGGGGTATGGGGGGATCGGCTGGACCTGCGAGCGCGGCTATCTTTCCAAGGGAAATCGCTGCGAGAAGATCATTTTACCGAAGGGCGCCTTCCTCACCGGCTCCAGTCACGGCAGCGGCTGGGAATGCGAGCGCGGGTATCGGGCCATGCAAGACGAATGCCTTCCCGTCGTCGTTCCGAAGAACGCGCACCTTGGGTATGATGGGGACAGTTGGGAATGCGATGAGCCGTTTATCCAGCGGGGAGACGCCTGCGTCGCCAAGTGAACACTCCTGTAAATCTAGACCTCGGCAATGCTTTTGATCTTGGCCCGCTTTCGATTGGAGCGCCGGGCGATATCGTTGTCCTGCTCCTGAATCGCCGTCCGGGCCAAGTCCAGCAGCGAATCCCCGAAGGACTGATCAAGCTGGTCAGTCGGCACGCGCCGGTTTGAAGTCACCGTGCCGTCTTCATACGTGACGTTGAATACCACGTAGGTTCCGTTTTTCCTCTTGGACTTCTGGCGGGCCATGGCTCGTTTCTTTTTCTATGAAACGCGGTCAGGCGACGTGAACCGCAGCGGCATCACCATAGCTCCCGACGATGAGAGACGTCGCATGACGAATCATTTTTCCGCTCTCTGACGCGTTGATGGTGAATACGCTTCGATCGGAGACTTTGACATGACTCACGAACGGCGCCAGGCCGTATCTGATCAAGAATGTACTTTCGTTTTGCATTGTAATTCCTTAGCGGCGAGGGCTCAGGATGACGTTGGTTCGTCCATCGGAGCAGACGTATCGGATGGCCCTGCTTTCTTTTCGCGGGCCTCCGCCTTCGTGGCGGCACGTTTCGCTTTTTTCTGCGATTTCAGCCGGTCCCGCTCTCTCCGTTCCAAACTATAGTTGGGCTTTCTCGCCATTGTTTATCTTCCTTGGGGCCTAACCCCATATTGTGCGCACTATGTACGAACTTCTGCCCCATAAATCAGACTCTGGTGCGGCAGCAAATTGCCTTACGCGGATACACCCGCAAAGGCGCCAACAACCGGAGAGCGTATCTGTTGGGGAGCACCGCTCCCGGCCGCGCCGAGAGCGGTGGCTCGCACTATCAGTCGATGACTGACAGGTTCTCGGCGGAAGACTTGCCGTCCCGGCCCGGCTGAAGTTCGAAGGAAACCTTTTGCCCTTCACTCAGCGTGCTCAGTCCGGCACGCTCAAGGGCTGAAATATGCACGAAAGCGTCCTTGCTGCCATCTTCCGGCTCGATGAAGCCAAATCCTTTGGTCGGGTTGAACCACTTAACAGTACCTTTAGCCATTGTTATTTTCCTCTAACAGGCGTTGTCGATCCGCGCTGCACGGCATGTGCCGGCGCGGTCAGTTAACGATCACATTGTCAGGGGATAACTAAGCTAAGCGGCGCACCGGTCGGTCCAGGTAACACCAAACGAATGTTTCTCGTAGGCCCTGTATATAGACCAAATCCAAACAAAGTCAATGCGCAAATTTTAAATATTCTTCTAATATAATTATTAAAAATTTATTCTTACGTCTGTAAAGGTAAGAATTCTATCAAATCCAGATTAAATTGATGACATCGCGTTGGAAATGAAATCCGTTCACTCGTTATTTTTTACTTCTTTGTCCGAGGCGCCTCTTAAGCCTTAAGGCTTAAGAGGCCTTATGGGCTCCGATACAAACCATCCGATCTCTGAAAGTTTAGAGATTGGGCAACAGTTTGCGTCCGTTTGTATTGCTCAGATCACACCGAGATACGGGAGAAAGTAGCCATGCATCGAAGCGCCATCTCGGCATTGGAAGCCTACGGACACAAAAAGGGCGCAGCAGAGATTTTCTCTGATGGCCAAACCGCTAACCCCTTGAAAAAAATGGTGGGCGCGACAGGGATTGAACCTGTGACCCCTGCCGTGTGAAGGCAGTGCTCTCCCGCTGAGCTACGCGCCCGGGAACCGCGGGGATAAATGGCGGAACGCCGCCCCGAGGTCATGTGTAGCGGACCATCAGTCCATCGTACCGGAGGGTTTTAATCTTTGGTTTGTGGAAAAACAAGCCCCGGCTGGGGGCCGTCAAAGCCCGCTCATCGCTTGAACGACAGGTAGGCCAGCGTGCCCTTGCCGCCGTCGGCATGGGTCATCGGGATGATCACGGCATCCAGTGACCGGTAGTCCTTGTCGATCCAGTAGATGGAGGCGTGAAGGTAAACCGGGTCCGGCCCCGCCATCGCGTCGGTATGCGCTTTGTGGAAAATCTGCTCGGTTTCCCTGAACTCACCGCGAAGAATGTATTTCCCGGTCAACTCCATCTCGTAAATACGGACCAGATCGGTGCCCCAGTAGGTATACAGGAAGTCCTGCTTACCGGCGTCCCACTTGTGCATGATCAGCGTCGGCCAGTACGGCATGAACGGCGCGCTCTGCACGTCCGAAAGCGCCAGACCGGCGCCGCTTTTCTCGGTTTCGCAGAGCGCGAGAAAGCCGGCAATCTGCGGATTTTCACGCGCACCGGCGTCATTCAGGACGATCTTGCGAATCTGGACTCTCCGAATTCCTGGGTGCCCGGACGGCTACGGCACCCGAATAGCCATTTATACTGCACCCGGGAGGTAAAGGATTTCCCCCATACTCGCAACGCCTAAGGCACGGCCTGGGTATGAGGATGGGAGTGCGCGGCCACGCATGAAACCTGTGGAAACAATGTTTGACTTGGCGGGAATCGCCCGATGTGGCAAACGAATTGCCATCTGTTGTTCTAATCAGGGTAATATCGCCGCGTAATGAGCCGTCGCCGCACCGCCGCCATCGTCCTTGCCGCAGGGCATGGCACCCGCATGAAATCCGAAATGCCGAAGGTGATGCACCCGCTTGCCGGGCGACCGATGTTGCGTCACATCCTGGAGACGCTCGAACTGGCGGGCATCGACGATATCTGCGTCGTCATCGGCCCCGATATGGATCAGGTCCGCAACGCCGCCGAGCCGCACGCAACGGCCGTTCAGACCGAGCGTCTCGGCACCGCGCACGCCGCTCTGGCGGCCAGGGGCACAATCCCCGCAGACGCCGACGATCTGCTCATCCTCAACGCGGACAATCCGCTGATCCCGCTGGCGTCGATCGAGGAACTGCTGGCCAAGCGTGCCGGGCCCGGCAACCCCGCCGTTGTCGTTCTGGGCTTCCGCTCGACCGGCACCCATGCCTACGGCCGCATGGTCGTCAGCGACGACGGCACGCTTTACCGGATCGTCGAGGCGAAGGACGCCGACGCGGAAGAATTCGCCATCGATCTTTGCAGCTCCGGCATGATGGCGCTCGACGGTCGCCAGGCATTCGAGATGCTGGGCAAGATCGGCAACGACAACGCGCAGGGAGAGTACTACCTGCCGGATGTCGTCCATGTCGCCCGCGAGATGGAGCGCGAATGCACGTTTGTCGAAGGCCCGGAAGCGGATCTCCTGGGCATCAATTCCCGCGCCGAACTGGCGACGGCCGAAGCCCGCGTGCAGCGGCGCCTGCGCACCAACGCCATGGACGGCGGCGCGACCCTTATCGCACCGGAGACGGTCTTTTTCAGCTTCGACACGAAGCTCGGCCGGGACGTGGTGATCGAGCCCAACGTGGTCTTCGGGCCGGGAGTCGAGATCGCCGACAATGTGCGGATCCGCGCCTTCAGCCACCTGGAAGGCGCCATCGTCGCATCGGGTGCGACGGTCGGTCCCTATGCCCGGCTCAGGCCCGGCGCCAATCTGGCGCAGAACGTCCACATCGGCAACTTCGTCGAGGTCAAGAACGCCAACATGGGCGAAGGTGCGAAGGCCAACCACCTTTCGTACGTCGGCGACAGCGATGTCGGCGCCGGCGCGAACATCGGCGCCGGCACCATCACGTGCAATTACGATGGCGTCTTCAAATGGCGGACAACCATCGGCGAGGGCGCCTTCATCGGCTCCAACACGTCGCTCGTCGCCCCCGTCAGCATCGGTCCGGGCGCCGTCACGGGCGCCGGCAGCACCATCGCCAAGGATGTCGGCGCGGACGCGCTGGCCGTTACCCGCGCACCGCAGAAAGAACTCAAGGACTGGGGCCGTCAGACGCGGGCGCGCAAACTCGCCCTCAAGGAAAAGGGGGAGAAAGGCTGATGTGCGGGATTATCGGCATCGTCGGCAACAACCCGGCCACACCGAGATTGCTTGAAGCGCTGAAACGCCTCGAATACCGGGGCTACGATTCGGCCGGAATCGCAACACTGGTCAACGGCGGCATCGAACGCCGCCGCGCCGAAGGCAAGCTGATCAATCTGGACAAACGCCTGCAGGACGAGCCGCTCGACGGCACCACCGGGATCGGTCACACGCGCTGGGCGACCCATGGCGTGCCCAACGAACAGAACGCGCACCCGCATGCGACGGCCAACGTCGCCGTCGTGCACAACGGCATCATCGAGAACTTCAAGGAACTGCGCCAGGAAGTCGCCGAGGCCGGCTGCAATCTCGCGTCCGAAACCGACACGGAAGTCATCGCCCACCTGGTGACACTCGGCCTCGATCGGGGACTCTCGCCCAAGGACGCGGTGTTCGAAACGCTCGGCAAGCTGGAGGGCGCCTTTGCGCTCGGATTCATCTTCTCCGGCGAGCACGACCTGATGGCGGCAGCACGGCAAGGCAGCCCGCTGGCGCTCGGGTTCGGCGACGATGAAATGTACCTGGGATCGGATGCCCTGGCGCTGGCCCCGCTGACCAACCGCATCCTTTATATGGAGGACGGCGACTGGGCGATGATCACGTCCACGGGCGCGGAGGTGTTCGATGCCGCCGGCAGTCCGGTCGAACGGCCGATCCGCCTGACGGAGCTTTCCGGCGCCGCCATCGGCAAGGGCGGCTACCGCCATTTCATGCTCAAGGAAATCTACGAGCAGCCGCAGGTCATCGGCGATACTCTGCATTCGCTGATCAATCCGGCCGAACGCCGGGTCTTCATGCCGGAAGGCGATGTCGACCTGTCGAAGGCAGACAAGCTGACCCTGATTGCGTGCGGCACATCGTACTACGCATGCATGACCGCGAAGTACTGGTTCGAAAGCCTGGCCCGCATCCCGGTCGAGGTGGATATCGCGTCGGAATACCGGTACCGCGATCCGGTGCCGCCCGAAAACGGCGTCGCCGTGTTCATTTCCCAGTCCGGGGAAACCATCGACACGCTGGCGGCGCTCAGGCACGCGAGGGCGGGCGGCCAGAAAATCCTTTCCATCGTCAACGCACCGGAAAGCGCGATCGCACGCGAGTCGGATGCGGTGCTGCAGACCCTCGCCGGGCCGGAGATCGGCGTCGCCTCGACCAAGGCGTTCACGACGCAGCTGACGGTGCTGGCCTGTCTGGCGATTGCCACCGCCGAGGCGCGCGGCACACTCGGCGGGGACGATCTCGCGGAACTTGTCGGTGCGCTGACCGAGGTGCCGGCGCGGGCGGCGGAGGTGCTCAATCATGATGATGCCATTCGCGATCTGGCCGTCAGCGTCGCTGAAGCGCGCGACGTGCTGTACCTGGGCCGCGGCACGAACTATCCGATCGCCCTCGAAGGCGCGCTCAAGCTGAAGGAAATTTCCTATATCCATGCCGAAGGCTATGCCGCCGGCGAAATGAAGCACGGACCTATCGCGCTGATCGACGAAGCGGTGCCGATCATCTGCATTGCCCCCGAAGACGGCCTGTTCGACAAAACGGCGTCCAATATCCAGGAAGTGAAGGCGCGCGGCGGCAAGGTCATCGTCTTTTCCGATGCGAACGGCGCCGAGCGTCTGAAGGACAGCGCCGAGGCCGTGATCGCGCTGCCGGCGGTAAATGCCTTTGTTTCGCCCATTTTGTATGCGATCCCGGTGCAGTTGCTGGCGTATCACGTCGCCGTCATCAAGGGGACGGATGTCGACCAGCCGAGAAATCTGGCGAAGAGCGTGACCGTGGAGTAAGTGCATGAAACCCTTGGCAGTCCTCACCCTAGCATCGGCCCTGTGCCTGAGTTCACAGGCAATGGCCGACGAAAAAACGCAACAGCAATGCGCGACGGCCTTCGATGCCTGCATTGCCGAATGCGAGACGACCCATAAGGACGACGCCTCCGGCCGTGCCGCGTGCATGCCGAGATGTTCCGGCCAGTATGCCGCGTGTGACGCAGGCGTCGCTTACGACAAGGCGAAGCCGTGGCTCGAGGATCAGGCCAAGAAAACCAAGAAGTTCTTCGAGGACATGATGAAGGATCTGAAAAAGGATCCGGAACCGGACAGCGGCGATCCCACCAAAAAGAGCATCTGATGCCGTAACGGACAGTGCCCGGCACGACCGGCAGCGCGCTCTACATCAGGAAATTGAACGAAATGCTAATGCGGTCCCCGTTGGACTTGTTGGCCTGCACGCTGTGTTCCGTGAAACTCTGGAAAAGCACGACCACGCCTTCTTCGACCGGGACCGGTATCGTTTTCGCCGTGTAGGGTGTGGTTTCGATGACCGGCGGCTGCACC
Source organism: Rhodospirillales bacterium (assembly GCA_965262415.1). GTDB lineage: Bacteria > Pseudomonadota > Alphaproteobacteria > Rhodospirillales > Casp-alpha2 > UBA4479. Next base: position 2,668,158 of record OZ253533.1, read on the forward strand.
ATCTGCAGCTTGAACGGCGAATGAAGCAGCAGGTCGCCACAGTTCTGCGGCGCCTTTACGTAATAGACACCGCTAATGACATGATTCGGATGCACATGCGGCTCCTGGGAATGGCCGGCGCCGTGAATGTTGACCCAGCTGTCGTTCATGCGGAGCGGATAATTCTTGATGTCGAGGCGCAGGAATTCGGCAAACACGCCTGCTTCGGTGACGATGAACGACCGCAGATCCTTGAATTCCTTCTGATCCAGCAGGTTGGGCTGCGACCAAAGCGTGGAGTAATGCTCGTTGCTGCTGCCTTCAGGCAGGGAATTGGGCACGCGCTTCTTGATGTCGTAACAGGCCTTGCTGATTTTCTTGTTCAGCGCGTCGGCGCTGCCATGCTTGGCGACATGAATGGGGGTCGGAAAGACGCCCTGCACGGATCTTTGTGTTTCACTCATCGGTTTTGAACACCCTCGAACGGAAATAGAACTCCGGCCCGGGCGGGCCGATCCTGTCATTTATATCGATATCGCCATCATACGGGGAAAACAACCACCGCCGGCATATATGGCCGTAGCGGGTCGGAAATTAAAAAGGGGAGGCATTGCTGCCTCCCCTTAATAAAGCGTCGGTTTTCTAAGTTAGATTAGAAAACGACCTTGGTACCAGCGAAGATGGTCGAAACATCATCGTAGCTGACGCCAGCATTCTGGTCGACAGAGCTGTGCTGGTAACCGGCGTAAACGGCAACACCGGAAGCAACGCCCTGGTCAACGCCGACCATCCATTCGGTGAGTTCGTCACCCTGGGCCGTCGCATCTTCCGATTCGCTGTAAGCGACGCGGAACTGGGTTTTGCCCATGGAGGTCAGGTCGGCAGCGTAACCGAGACCGACAGCGTAGCCCTGCGGGTCACGACCCGTGCCGGCAACCATGTCGAGTTCGGAGTACGAGAAGTCAGCCGACAGGCCGCTGTCGTGAGCGACGGTGATGGAACCGCCCCACTGCGAGTCCTGCGTGGTGCTGCTGCCAGCGGTGTTCTTGTAACCGACACCGGCGTCAACCGAGATACCACCGAACTTGCCGGAGTACTTGGCGTCAACAGCCGAGTTCTGTTCGTTCGTGTGCGACACACCGAGCGTGATACCAGCGAAGGTCGGCGTGTTGTAGCGAACGACGGAAGAACGGCCACCGTCAGCCGAAACGCGGAACGCACCGATGTCCGTACCGGTCGCGAGAGCGTTGGTCGTCGAGTTCTGCAGCGACACGGCACCGCCGAACAGCATGGTCGAACCGTACTGCAGGTTGCCGATACCGTTGATTTCGGTGATGCCATCGGTCGCTTCCGAAGTGTGACCGATGGACAGTTTACCGAGCGACTTGTGGGTGAAAGCCAGGTAGCTGTGACGCAGCGTGAAGAACGAGTCCGTACCAGCTTCCGTACCGTTGCTGCCGGTTGCGCCGACACCATCAGCCGGGTCGAGCGAGGATTCGTTCGAGGCCGTCATCGCCCATTCGAACACACCCGAAACGCTGAGAGCTTCGTTGACTTTACCCTTCGTGACGATACGGGCACGCGACTGCGAACCGCCGTTGTCGCCCTGGTAGGCGCCGCTGTGGTCGCCGGAGTCGTAGTACCAGACACCTTTGTTGAAGTGACCCGAGACGGTCGTGTCGAAAGCATCGCTGCTGCCAACGCCACCAGCCTGAGCAACCGGAGCCGTCAGCGCCATGAGGGCGGCAGCGGCAACCGAAGTTTTAAGAGTAGTTTTGATATTCACTTTGGTTTCTCCTTCACCAAACGAGATGGGATATCCCCAGTTTGTAAGGGAAGCCGTCATGCGACGGGCGTCCCAGCCGCTAACGGCGGCTTCCGATATGCATCTTATGCATTTCCGGGCGCGGGCAAAGCGAATTCACGTCTTTGTGAGGATTTTTGGCGTCACTGTGGCGGAAAGGCCACATTCACCTCAATGCGGCGGATTCCCCTCGATTTTAACCATGTCGGAGCGCGGCGTGGCAAAATAGACTCAATTTGTGCCGGCGTGGGCTCCGGCACCGAGATATGGGGAGAGAATGGTTAACGCGACCGCGAAGTCGGCGCGTCCGGTCACATACCGCGGTGAAACGGCGGAACGATCCAGAACGGGCCGCCCCTTTTAATGCGCGAGCAAATACATTACATCATGGATCAAGACGTAAAGATCGTCCACGAATCGCGTCTGCAATCATTCCGCCCAACCGGCGATTTCAACGCCGGCGGCGGCAAACGGAGGAGAAATCAGATCCATGCAACTGAATGATTCGAAACTGTTCCGCCAGCAATGCTTCATCGACGGTGCGTGGGTGGATGCCGACAGTGGCGAAACCATCGACGTCACCAATCCCGCGACAGGTGAGAAACTGGGCACGGTACCGAAAGCCGGCGCCACCGAAACCCGCCGCGCCATCGAGGCTGCGAACGCCGCCTGGCCGGCATGGCGCGCCAAGACCGCGAAGGAACGCTCGGTGATCCTGCGAAAGTGGTTCGACCTGATGATGGAAAACCAGGAAGACCTGGGCGTCCTTATGACCGCCGAGCAGGGCAAACCGCTCGCCGAAGCCAAGGGCGAGGTCGGCTATGCGGCATCGTTCATCGAATGGTTCGCCGAGGAAGGCAAGCGCATCTACGGCGACACGATCCCGCAACATGGCGCCGACAAGCGCATCGTCGTCACCAAGGAGCCGGTCGGCGTCGTCGCCGCGATCACGCCCTGGAACTTTCCCGCCGCGATGATCACCCGCAAGGCCGGCCCGGCGCTGGCCGCCGGCTGCCCGATCGTCATCAAGCCGGCGACGGAAACCCCCTACTCCGCGTTTGCCATGGCCGAACTGGCCGACCGCGCCGGCGTGCCGAAGGGCATCATCAACGTGATCACCGGCAAATCGGGCGAGATCGGCGGCGAAATGACGTCGAACCCGATCGTCCGCAAGCTGACCTTCACCGGCTCCACCGAGGTCGGCAAGATCCTGCTCGAACAGTGCGCGGGGACGGTCAAGAAGGTGTCCATGGAACTGGGCGGCAACGCGCCGTTCATCGTCTTCGACGACGCCGATCTCGACGCCGCCGTGCAGGGCGCGATGGCGTCGAAATACCGCAACACCGGACAGACCTGCGTGTGCGCCAACCGCATCTATGTCCAGGAAGGCGTCTATGACGAATTCCTGTCCCGCTTCAGCCAGGCCATTTCAGCGATGAAGGTGGGCGACGGCCTCAAGGGCGAGACCCAGCAGGGCCCGCTGATCAACATGGCTGCCGTGGAAAAGGTCGAGGAACACCTGAAGGACGCCGTCGACAACGGCGCGCGCGTCGTCATCGGCGGCCACCGCCACGAGCTGGGCGGCAGCTTCTTCGAACCGACGCTGGTCGCCGACGTGACACAGAAAATGAAGGTCGCCAAGGAAGAAACCTTCGGCCCGCTCGCCCCGGTGTTCAAGTTCAAGAGCGACGAGGAAGTCGTCGACTGGGCCAACGACACCGAGTTCGGACTCGCGGCGTACTTCTATTCCCGCGATATCGGCCGCATCTGGAAAACCGCCGAGAAGCTGGAATACGGCATCGTCGGCATCAACGAGGGCATCATCTCGACCGAAGTGGCGCCGTTCGGCGGCATGAAGGAGAGCGGCATGGGCCGTGAAGGCTCCAAGTACGGCATCGAAGACTACGTCGAGACCAAATACCTTTGCATGGGCGGCATCAACTGAGGACAACCCGCGCCAATCACGGCGATTTGAAAAAACGATCAAGCAAAGGGGTGGCCGGGAGACCGGCTGCCCCTTATTTATAGCGTCCTGATATAAAGGACGAGACATGCCCGAATACGATTATGACCTGATCACCATCGGCGGCGGCTCCGGCGGTGTCCGTGCGTCGCGCTTTTCCGCGCAGCGCTACGGCAAGAAAGTCGCCGTGGTCGAGAACCTGCGTATCGGCGGCACCTGCGTCATGCGCGGCTGCGTGCCGAAGAAGCTGCTGGTGTACGGCGCGCACTTCGCCGAGGATTTCGAGGACGCCGCCGGTTTCGGCTGGCAGGTCGGCGAGACGAGCCACGACTGGCCCAAGCTGATCGGCGCCAAGACCAAGGAACTGGACCGGCTCGAGAACGTCTATCACCGCCTGCTACGGGAAGCCGGCGTCGACGAGATCACGGGCACCGGCAAACTGGTCGATGCACATACCGTCGAGGTCGAGGGCAAGACCTATACCGCGGAACACATCCTGATTGCCACCGGCGGCTGGCCCAAGCTGCCGGACGTGCCGGGCATCGAACACGCGATCACGTCCAACGAAGCGCTCGATCTCGAGGTGCTGCCGAAGCGCATCGTCATCGTCGGCGGCGGTTATATCGCCGTCGAATTCGCGGGCATCTTCAATGCGCTGGGCGCCGAGGTCACCGTCATCATCCGCGCCGAGAACATCCTGCGTGGCTTCGATCAGACCATGCGCGACGGACTGCGCGACGAAATGACGAAGAAGGGCATCAACGTGCTGTCGGAATGCCAGGTGAAATCGATCGAGAAAACCGACGGCGGCTATTCGCTGCGCCTCGATCAGGTCGACTTCCTGGAAACGGACCTTGTCATGTACGCCACCGGCCGCGGCCCCAACACCAAGGGCATCGGCCTCGAGGAGGTCGGCGTCGAGCTGGACAGGAATGGCGCCATCGTCGTCGACGAATATTCGAAAACCAGCGTCGACAGTATATATGCCATCGGCGACGTCACCGACCGCATCCAGTTGACGCCGGTGGCGCTGGCCGAGGGGATGGCGTTCGCGCGTACGATCTACGAGGGCAAGCCGACGTCGACGAGCTACGAGAACGTGCCGTCGGCCGTGTTCTCGCAGCCGCCCATCGGCACCGTCGGCCTGACGGAGGAAGACGCGCGCCGGGACCACAACGTCACGATCTACCAGTCGCGCTTCCGGCCGATGAAGCACACGCTTTCGGGCCGGGACGAGCATTCAGTAATGAAGCTGATCGTCGATAAGGATACCGACAGGATCCTCGGCGCGCACATGATGGGCGCGGACGCACCGGAAATCATTCAGGGCATCGGCATCGCCGTCAAAGCGGGCGCGACCAAGGCCGATTTCGACGCCACCATCGGCATTCACCCGACGGCGGCGGAAGAATTCGTCACCATGCGCGAACCGCTCAGAGACGAGGATAGTTGAACGCTGCCCTGCAGCGACGACAGTTAAACGGGCGCCACGCCGTTACGGTCTGACGGCGACCAGCACGACGCCAAGGCTTTCCTCGAGGTCGCGGATTTTGGCGAGCTTGTCGCGGTCGAGGCGTGCCGGTTCGGCCTTCACTTCGGTGAAAGCCAGCAGCGGCTGGCCGATCTCCTGCTCGATCGACTGGACGGCGGCGAGTTTGTCTTCCGGGATATTCGACAGGCTGTAGAGCATGCGTGTGCCTCCTGAAGCTGTATGCCCGAGCATAGCACACTGCGGGCGAAACTTTTACGACACAGACGGGCGATCGGATTGGGAATGGCCGAAAACCCGGTTTTGTCTGGAAAACCGGGCCGGATACGACTATATCGTGAGGCCTGAATTGGGCAGAGACATTTGAGGTTCACCATGGCCAACAATTGGACACCGACGAGCTGGCGCGAAAAACCAATCCAGCAGGTGCCGGATTATCCGGATGCCGGCAAGCTGGCCGCCGTCGAAGAAGCACTCAGCAACGTGCCACCGCTGGTTTTCGCCGGTGAAGCGCGCAGCCTGAAAAAATCGCTCGGCGCCGTCGCCGAAGGCAACGCCTTCGCGCTGATGGGCGGCGACTGCGCCGAGAGCTTCGCCGAGTTCCACCCGAACAACATCCGCGACACCTTCCGTGTGATCCTGCAGATGGCTTTCGTCCTTACGTTCGGCGCCGCGATGCCGGTGGTAAAGATCGGCCGCATGGCCGGCCAGTTCGCCAAGCCGCGTTCGGCACCGACGGAAACGCAGGGCGATGTGACGCTCGACAGCTACCGCGGCGACATGGTCAACGCCATGCCGTTCACCAGCGAAGACCGCACCCCCGACCCGGACCGTCTGATGCGCGTCTACAACCAGTCGGCGGCGACGCTCAACCTGCTGCGCGCTTTCGCGCAGGGTGGCTACGCGGACCTCAACAAGGTGCACCAGTGGACGCTCGGCTTCATCGCCGACAGCCCGGAAGCGGAACGTTACCAGGACCTGGCCGACCGCCTCGACGAGACGCTGGCGTTCATGTCGGCATGCGGGCTCACGGCGGAGAACACGCCGCAGCTGCGCGAGACGGATTTCTACACCGCGCACGAAGCGCTTTTGCTGAACTACGAGCAGGCACTGACCCGCGTGGATTCCACGTCGGGCGACTGGTACGACACGTCGGCGCACTTCCTGTGGATCGGCGACCGCACGCGTCAGCCGGATCACGCGCACGTCGAGTTCATGCGCGGCATCGCCAACCCGATCGGCATGAAGTGCGGGCCGTCGACCGACCCGGACGAACTGATCCGCCTCATCGACATGCTCAACCCGGACAACGTGCCGGGCCGCCTGACGCTGATCTCGCGCATGAGCTCGGAAAAGGTTCTCGACCTTCTGCCGCCGCTGCTGCGCCGGGTGAAGTCGGAAGGCCGCAACGTGGCCTGGGTCTGCGACCCGATGCACGGCAACGTCATCAAGTCGTCGACCGGCTACAAGACGCGTCCGTTCGACCGCATCCTGACCGAGGTCCGCGGCTTCTTCGAAGCGCACGAGGCCGAAGGCACCTATGCCGGCGGCGTGCACCTGGAAATGACCGGTCAGAACGTCACCGAGTGCACCGGCGGCGCCGTCGCCATTACCGATGCCGACCTGTCGGACCGCTACCACACGCACTGCGATCCGAGGCTCAACGCACAGCAGGCGCTGGAACTGGCTTTCCTGCTGGCGGAAGAGCTCAAGTCGGTCCGGACGGCAACAACGCCGGCCCGCGCCGCGTCTTAAAACAGGCCGAAGGGGGACGCCATGGCCTCCGATCAGGACAGCAAGACGGACAAAGAGAGCGCCGTAAGGGTGGTCCACGCCACACAGGCGCCTTCGGCCACCGACGTTTCGCGCTGGAGCGACGTTTACTTCACGCGCACCAAGGAAATCGTCGGCCGCTTCGGCGACAAGCGTGTGACGTACGCCGTGTTCATGCGCCGCCCAGTGATCTTCGCGCCGAAACTGATGCTCGACTGGCTGGGCCGTATTGCCGAGGAACGCGACGTCAGTTTCGACATTGCCCTGAATTACGACGAAGGCCAGTGGGTCGGCGCCGGCGAGCCGCTGCTCTACATCACCGGGTCCATGTACCACCTGGTCGATCTGGAGACGCTCTACCTGCAGAAACTGGGTGCGGCCTGCGTCGCCGCCAACAACGCCTTCACCATGTGCGTGGAACTGCCGAAGGTCGCGTTCCTCGCCATGGATGCGCGCCATTCCACCGGCATCGAGATGGCCGAGACGATGGCCTACGCGGCATCGGTGGGCTCGAAGGCGGCGCGCGATCAGGTCGGTGCCAAAGGCTTCATCGGCAATGCCACCGAAGCGACCGCGCACTACTTCGGCGAAACGCACGGCAAGGGCACGATGCCGCATGCGCTGATCGGTTACGCCGGTTCGACGTTGAAGGCCGCCGAGATGTTCGTCGACACGTTCCCCGACCAGCCGCTGACGGCGCTGGTCGACTACTACGGCCAGGAAATCACCGACGCGCTGACGGTCTGCCGCCGCTTCCCGGCAATGGCGACCGAGGGCCGCATTTCGATCCGGCTCGACACCCACGGCGGGCGTTTCATCGAAGGGCTCGATCCGCAGGAATCCTACAGCGTCCTCGAACGGCACGCGCCGCAGGCGATCCGCCGCTACCGCAACGACGCGGAACTCCGGTTCCTGACCGGCACGGGCGTATCCGCGGCGGCGATCTTCCATCTCCGTGAACAGCTTGACCGCAACGGGTTCGACGCCGTGAAGATCGTCGTTTCCAGCGGCTTCGACGTCGACAAGTGCAAGGTGATGGCGGACGCCAATGCACCGATCGACCTGATCGGCACCGGCTCGTTCCTGCCCAACAAGTGGACGGAAACCTATGCCACCGCCGACATCGTCGATTACGACGGCCAGCCGTCGGTCAAGGTCGGCCGCGAGTTCCTGATCCGAAAGTAATTAAAGTCGCATGACCGGCAGCAGACCGGTTCCGGACTAGCCCATCAAGAGGCGTTTCAACGCGGTGTTGGCGTTGTCGACGACGTCGGCACCGTGCCGTTTGACAAGGCGCTCGCGGCCCTTGTCGGACGACAGAACCTTCCTGAGGTCGGACAGCATCGCATCGAGCATGCGGCGGCAGCCCTGCTCGGCAAGAGACCACTTCGCCTCAGCCTCGGTCGCACTGTCCGGCAGTGCCCCGAGGTGCGAATTCACGAGCGTGATGAACCAGTCCGCCCGCTTGTCGAAATCGCTGAAGTGTGAGGCGACAATGACCTCGGCATCGAGGCGCACCGTCAGGGCGTCACGTTCCACGTAAAAACGGCCCCAGTCGAAGAATTCGCTGTCGCTCTCGCTTCTGAGGCGCGCCACGATGTTGCGGCAACGCTCGTCGTACGCCGTGACGTTGTCGGGGCCAAGCAGCATGCGGATGGCCATGAAATATCCCGGCAGAACGCGCCGGGTCACCGTCTTGCGGCTTGGGCTCTCGTTAAACAGATGCGCGAAGGGTTTCACGATCAGGCGGAAGAACGGATCGACGCGTTCCTTGTCCCATTTCACCTTCTCGCGGGCATCGGCATATTCGTCGAGCGTGGCCTCGATCTGCGCCTGCATTTCCTGCGCCTTCTGATCGAAACTGGACTGCATCGCATCGAGATCCTGCATGCTCAGCATGCCGCCGTTGGCCGCCGCCTTCTGCTTCATCTGATCGACGAACGAGCCCACGGCGCTGCTCGCAATGGCCTTGCTCTGCGCCTTGGCCGATGCAGGGTTTTTCGGCTTCGGCGCCGGTTGCGGCGCGGGTTTGACCTTCGCAGGTTGGGCGGGCTGGGCGGCGGTCTGAGGCGCCTGTTTGGGCTTTTCCTCTATGGCGCGGTCCATGAAACCGCCTTCCTTGACCAACGGCTTGCCATCCGGGCCCATCTCGATGATCTCGGCGCGCTGCTGCGACGCCTGGACCTGCTGGCCGTACATGATCACTTCAAACGGTTTTTTTCGGTCTGCCATAAGGCCGAAAGCATACTTTGACATCGCGTTTCAAGACAACGGCTTATTGGCGCCCAGATCAGCCGTCTTGCGGCTTGATCTTTCCCGGCCCGGGCGCCAATTGACAGAAGGTGCCGGCCCCGCCTAGTTTCCGGGCGCCCTTGCAAAGCGTGCCCCTGCGTATAAGAAGTACCGATGACCGATCGACTTTCAATTGCCGTTGCCCAGATCAATCCGACCGTCGGCGATGTCGCCGGCAACGTCGCCGTGATCGAGACGTTCGCGGCGGACGCGTCCAAGCTGGGCGCCGATCTGATGGTCGCGACGGAACTCGCGATCTCGGGCTATCCGCCGGAAGACCTTGTGCTCAAGGAAGCGTTTCAGGACCGCATCGAAGCCGAGGTGAAGGCGCTCGCAGGACGGCTCAGGGAAAGCGGCGCGCCGGCCGTGCTGCTGGGTGCGCCGTGGCGTGTCGACGGCAAGCTCTACAATGCCGCATTGCTGCTCGAGGACGGCGAGGCCAAGCACGTGCGGCTCAAGCACGAGCTGCCGAACTACGGCGTGTTCGACGAAAAGCGCGTGTTCGAGCCGGGGCCGCTGCCGGGACCGATCCCGTTCCGGGGCGTCCGGCTCGGTGTCATGATCTGCGAGGATCTGTGGTTTCCGGATGTCGCCGAATGCCTGCAGGAAAGCGGTGCCGAGTTCCTCATCTCGCTCAACGGCTCGCCGTTTGACGTCAACAAGGTCGACGTGCGGCTGAATACCGCGCTCGAGCGGGTCACCGAGACCGGCCTCGCATCCCTATACGTCAACCAGGTCTGCGGCCAGGACGAGCTGGTGTTCGACGGCGGCTCGTTCGTCGTCAATCCCGACTACAAGATGGTGATGCGCGCACCGTTCTGGCAGGAAGCGCTGATACTGACGCAGTGGTCACGGACGCCCGACGGCTGGTTCTGCGCTGAAACGGACGTGCACCCGAGCCTGACGATGGAAGAAAACGTCTATCAGGCGATGACGCTGGGGCTTCGGGATTATGTGAACAAGAACGGCTTTCCGGGCGTCGTCATCGGTCTATCCGGCGGTATCGACAGCGCGCTTTCCGCCGCCGTCGCCGTCGACGCACTGGGCGCCGACCGGGTGCTCGCCGTGATGATGCCGTCGCCCTACACCTCCGGAGAAAGTCTCGAGGATGCGGCGGCCTGCGCGGAGATGCTCGGCGTCCGGCTCGAGAACATCAACATCGGCCCCGCCATGAGCGCATTCGAGCAGATGCTGGCCCCCGTGTTCGAAGGCCGCGAACCCGACATCACCGAGGAAAACATCCAGGCCCGCGCCCGCGGGCTGTTGCTGATGGGAATTTCCAACAAGCTCGGCCACATGCTGCTGACGACCGGCAACAAGTCCGAGATGTCGGTCGGCTACGCGACGCTCTACGGCGACATGTGCGGCGGCTACTCGGTTCTCAAGGACGTCTACAAGACCACCGTGTTCGCGCTTTCCCACTGGCGCAACGCGCACCGGCCGCCGGGCGCCATGGGGCCCGAAGGCATGGTCATCCCGGAGCGGATCATCACCAAGCCGCCGTCCGCCGAACTCCGTCCCGACCAGAAAGACGAGGATTCGCTGCCGCCCTACGACGAACTGGACGGCATGCTCGGCGCCCTGATCGAGGATGAAAAGTCGGTCGACGACGTGGTGGCGCTGGGTTATGACGTCGACACGGTGAAGCGTATCTGGAAGCTTCTCGACCGCGCCGAATACAAGCGCCGCCAGGCGCCGCCGGGGGTCAAGATCACCCAGCGTGCGTTCGGCAAGGACCGCCGCTATCCGATCACCAACGGGTTCACGAAACAGATCTGATGACCATATCGCAGCTCAGGATCCACGACACGCTCAGCCGAGAAAAACGGGAATTCGTTCCGATCGATCCCGAAAACGTGCGCATGTACGTGTGCGGGCCGACGGTCTACGACAAGGCGCACATCGGCAACGCGCGCCCGATCGTCGTGTTCGACGTTCTGGCACGGCTGCTGCGTCACATCTATGGGGATGATCACGTCACCTATGCGCGGAACATCACCGACATCGACGACAAGATCAACGCGCGCGCCCATGAACGCGGCATTTCGATCCGCGACCTGACGGACGACACGATCAAGGTGTTCCACGCCGACATGGCGGCGCTGAATGCCTTGCCGCCCGATGTCGAGCCGCGCGCGACCGATACCATCGACGAGATGATCGCGATGATCCAGGTGCTGATCGACAAGGGTAACGCCTACCCCGCCGAGGGACACGTGCTGTTCAACGTGCCGTCGATGCAGGACTACGGCCAGTTGTCGCGGCGCAAGCGCGACGAACAGATCGCCGGCGCCCGCGTCGATCCCGCACCCTATAAACAGGACCCGGCCGATTTTGTGCTGTGGAAACCGTCGGACCCCGAGAAGGGCGAACCCGGCTGGGACAGCCCGTGGGGCTACGGCCGGCCCGGCTGGCACATCGAATGCTCGGCGATGTCGAAATCGATCCTCGGCGAGACGTTCGACATCCACGGCGGCGGCCTCGACCTGATATTTCCGCACCACGAGAACGAAATCGCCCAGTCGCGCTGCGCGCACGACACCGACGTGATGGCGAATTACTGGATGCACAACGGCTACCTGATGGCCGAGGGCGAGAAGATGTCGAAGTCGCTCGGCAACTTCTACACCGTCAACGAACTCTTGGACGAATTCCCCGGCGAGGCGATCCGTCTGCTGCTGCTCAAGACGCATTACCGCCAGCCGCTGGATTTCACCAAGGAAGGTCTGGCGTCAGCGAAACGGGAAATGGATCGTATGTATATTCCTCTTCGGGGATTACGCGACCTAGCCCCTGTTAAGCCTCGCGAAGGCTATGAATCCGGCGTAACGGTGTCGCTGTATGACGACTTAAATACTCCTGCGGCGATTCACTATCTGAATGAAACCAGATCTCGCCTTGTGAACGCATCTTCTTCGTCTGAGGCCGCCGAGTTAAAAGGCATGTACTTGTTTGAAGCAGATTTGTTGGGTCTCTTGTCGCGGCAAGATGACCCGGAAGACTGGTTCAAGTGGCAGCCCAAATCATCCGAGGGCGGTTTATCGGACGACGAGATCGACGCCAAGATCGCGGCGCGCACCGAGGCCCGCGCCAACAAGGACTTCGCCACGTCGGATGCGATCCGCGACGAGCTTCAGGCGGCGGGAATCCTCCTCGAGGACGGCGCCGGCGGCACCACGTGGCGGCGCGGGTAATGGCAAGCCCCCTCACCTGTCCTCTCCCCCGCTACGCAGGGGAGAGGGACTCGCGCATCGACGCCCGGAATCACTAATCCCTCTCCCCCTCTCAGGGGGAGAGGTTAGGTGAGGGGGCATCCACCAGTGGAATTGAGCGCTCTATCCGAACGCCCGGTAGCGCCGGACGATTTCCTCCTCGGACATATCGGCCTCGATGCTCTTGAGCTGTTCCGCTTCAGCCTTCTTGCGGGGTCGTCCGGTCCATGGCTCGACACCGCTCGGCAGCGGCGCGTCGCCCGTCGCCAGATGCTTCGAATAATCGCTGAACATCTGCAGGACCTGGCGGAACGCTTCCACCTCCAGGTCCTGGAACTTCCAGGTCGCGTCGACGGGAAACCGCCGCACCTCGACGATGGGACCGGTATCGACAGCCGCCGCCATCTCGTGCAGCGTCACACCGAACTCGGAAGCACCTTCATAAATCGCGAAACCGGCAACGTAGCTACCGGGATACTCGGGCGGTCCCGGATGGAAGTTGTAGGCTGGCCCCGGCAATGCCTGCAGATACACTTCGGGCACGATGACACTGGTCAGGAAGGCGACAAGCCGTGTGTCCGCCACGCCCGCGGCGAATGCCGCACGCAGCCCCTCTGCGTCAAAAACGGGTTCAACGTTGAGCCCATCTGTGTGGCGGGCCAGCAATTCCCGCAGATGTGGCGCTTCGACCTCGCCGGTAAGTAAAATTATTCGTTTCGGCATGTCTCAACGCTAGCATGGGCAGCGCAAACCGGATAGATTGTTGGCGTGTGATCGTCTGATACCGAAGAGAATTCCGGAGAAGACGCGATAGTTATAAGCCCGGCAACACGGGCGGTAAGTGCCAGAGGGTTACGGAACAGTCAGCGGGGGAACGTTTGGCGGTACCGTTTGTTCGTGATCGCCGTCCTGCAATTCTGGGGCCCGAGGCAAACGTCGATTATTATGACGAGCGAAAACGACAACAACGAGAACATCCCGAAAGCGTATCTCGACCTCGTCAGGACATTGACGCACGAGGTCCGAACGCCACTTAGCACCATCATCGGTTTTGCGGACATGATCGAGAACGAAATGCTCGGTCCGCTCGGCAATCACCGCTACCGCGACTACGCCGAAGACATCCACAAGGCGGCGCGGGCTATCCTCGAGACGCTGGACGACGTGTCGCAGCCGGCCCACTTCGCAAGGTATCAGGAAGCCGAGGAAGACTTCCGCCATCTGATCGAACTGGCGCCCGACCTGATCTGCATCTGCCGCGACGGCCGCATCGAACTGATCAATCCGGCGGGGGCCAGCATGCTCGGCGTGTGGCCGCTCGAAACACTGAAGGATCGGCTGTTCTACGATTTCATCGACCCCGCGTTCAGGGACATTGTCAGCCCCGATCTACTGGACCTCGCGAAAGAAAAGCTTCGCGTGCCGATCAAGCTGACGCGCTCGGATGACCTGACGGTCGATGTGGAAGTCGCAGCGCTGCCGTACAACGCATCGGAAACCGGTACATCCGATGCTGTCATGGTCATCGCACGCGACGTGACGGAACGGAACCGCGCCGTGTTGGCGGTGCGCCAGCGCGAGGAAAACCTGCAGCTCGTCATGGACGCGGTTGGCGACGGTATCGTCTCGCTCGACGAACACGGTCAAATCGAAATGGTCAACGAAGCGATCGAACGCATCTTCGGATACGATGCCGACGCGTTGATGGACCAGCATATCGGCATCCTGATCCCGGCGCTCGCCGGCGCCGAACCGCAAAGCTTCATCTCCGACGAGACGTCATCGGCCGCCGACTTCGGCCTCGAGAACGACACGGAGATGACCGGCCGTCACGTCGAAGGCCAGAGCATTCCGGTCGAAGTGGTATTCACGGTGTCCTCGTCCGCCGGCAAGCGGCGCTATATCGGTGCCGTCCGCGACATCACGACGCGCAAGAATTACGAAAACCGCCTGCGCACCATGGCCACCCGCGACGAACTGACGGGCCTCGCGAACAAGAACCTGCTCGCCGAACGATTGGCGGAGGCGATGCGCCGCATCGACGCCGAGGGCGGCGGGCTTGCCTTGATTTATGTCGATCTCGACCAATTCCAGAACATCAACGACGCTTTCGGCCACGAGGTCGGTGACGAAGTGCTGCTGATGGCGGGGCGGCGCCTGCAGTCGTGCGTGCGCGAAGGCGATACCATCGCCCGGGTCGGCGGCGACGAGTTTCACATTCTGATGCCCGGTGTATCCGGCGAAGACGATGCGGCCCACCTCGCCGGCGATCTTCTGGTGGCACTCTCGAGCCCCTACCTGTTCGAGGGACGGGAAATCTATTCATCGGCCAGCATCGGCGTCTGTACCTATCCGCTGCAGGCCAACACGCAGTCCGAGTTGCTGCGGAACGCCGACACGGCGGCCAACAACGCCAAACGCGACGGCCGCGCGAACTACAAGATCTATACCCCCAGCATGTCCGAGGAAGTGCACCGCCGCGTCGAGGTCGGCCACCAGTTGCGCCGCGCGCTGGAAAACGACGAACTGTCCCTGACGTACCAGGCCAAGGTCGAGCTGTCGTCGCAGCGGATCATCGGCGCCGAGGCCCTGCTCCGTTGGTCGAGCGAACGCCTGGGCATGGTGTCGCCGGCGGAGTTCGTGCCAATCGCCGAGGAAACCGGTCTGATCGTCCCGATCGGCGACTGGGTGCTTCGCACCGCCTGCCGCGAAGCGGCGGGCTGGCAGACCAGCGATGGAGGTCCGGTACAGGTGGCCGTCAACCTGTCGGCGTTGCAGTTCCTGCACGGCGATCTGGTGGCGCGTGTAACACGCAGCCTCAAGGATTCCGGCCTCGATCCGGAGCGCCTCGACCTCGAACTCACGGAAAGCCTGCTCGTCGAACGCCCGGACGAAACGATCGCCACCCTCAACCGCCTGAAGTCACTCGGCATCTCGATCTCGATGGACGACTTCGGGACGGGGTATTCGTCGCTCAGTTACCTGACGCGCTTCCCGCTCGACTCGATGAAGATCGACCGCGCCTTCGTGACCGACCTGCCGGACGACCGCGACGCCGTCGTCGTCGTGCGTGCCATCGTCGGCATGGCCAAACAGCTCGACCTGCACATCGTGGCGGAAGGGATCGAGACCGAACGGCAGATGGAATTCCTGCACGGTCTCGGCTGTCACACCGGTCAGGGGTACTTGTTCTCGAAGCCGGTGAGTAACGCACAGTTCCAGGAACTGCTGCTCGCCAAAGCGGCCGAGTAATCCCGCTTTTCCTGAAAGCTTGAGCATTCGGGCGGTTTTGGGCATTCTCGGCCCGCTTTTTCCCTATGGCCAAGGATTTGAGCGGAAAAATGTCCGATAACCGCGTTTACCTGTTCGATACCACGCTGCGCGACGGTGCGCAGACGCAGGGCGTCGACTTCAATCCCGCCGACAAGGAACTGATTGCGCGCGAGCTGGACGGCATCGGCCTCGACTACATTGAAGGCGGCTGGCCCGGCGCCAACCCGACGGACAACAGCTTCTTCGGCAATCCGCCGAAGCTGAAGCGTGCCAAGCTGACGGCGTTCGGCATGACGCGGCGCGCCGGCCGCTCGGCCGACAACGATCCCGGACTGACCGCCATTCTGGAACCCGACGTGCCGTGCGTCTGCATGGTCGGCAAGTCGTGGGATTTCCATGTCGATGTCGCGCTCGAGATCGAGCGCGACGAGAACGTCCGCATGATCGCGGAAAGTGTCCAGCTCGCGAAAACCCGCAAGGACGAGGTCATGTACGACGCCGAGCACTTCTTCGACGGGTACAAGGCCAACCCCGAATTCGCGCTTTCGTGCCTGAAGGCTGCCTACGACAACGGGGCGCGCTGGGTCGTGCTGTGCGACACCAACGGCGGCACCCTGCCCCACGAGGTCACGCGCATTGTTACCGAAGTCACTGCGCACATTCCCGGTTCGCACATCGGCATTCATGCGCACAATGACACCGGCAACGCCATCGCCAACTCGCTGGCCGCGGTCAATGCCGGTGCGCGTCAGGTGCAGGGCACGCTCAACGGTCTCGGCGAACGCTGCGGCAACGCCGACCTGATCGCCATCATTCCGTCGCTGGTCCTCAAGATGGGATATGAGACCAACGTCACGCCCGAGGACCTGAAGAAACTCACGCACATTTCCAGGCTGCTCGACGAACGCCTCAACCGCCAGCCGGCCCGCGGCGCGCCTTACGTGGGCGAGTCGGCCTTTGCCCACAAGGGCGGCCTGCACGTTTCGGCAGTCGAGAAGGACCCGCGCACGTACGAGCACATCGAGCCGGACCTTGTCGGCAACCGCCGCCACATTGTCGTCTCGGACCAGTCCGGGCGCTCCAATATCCTGGCCCGCTTCCGCGAAGCCGGCATCGAGGTCGACCCGAAGGACAAGCGCATCGGCCGGCTTGTCGAGGAAGTGAAAGAGAACGAATTCAACGGCTACGCCTACGACGGCGCCGAGGCCAGCTTCGAGCTTCTGGCGCGCCGCGCGCTGGGCTCCGTGCCGGAGTATTTCCGCTGCACCAACTTCCGCGTCATCGACGAACGCCGCTGGGACGCGAACGGCAACCTGGTGACGCTGTCGGAAGCGACCGTGAAGATCAACGTCGGCGGTGAGGATCACATGACGGTCGCTGAGGGGAACGGCCCGGTCAATGCGCTCGACGCCGCCATGCGCAAGGTGCTGATCCCGATCTACCCGGCGCTCGAAGGGCTGAGGCTGGTCGACTACAAGGTGCGCATCCTGACGCCCGGCGACGGCACCCGGGCGATCACCCGCGTCATGATCGAAAGCGCGGACGCCCATGGCGAACACTGGTCGACGGTCGGCGTCTCGGCCAACATCATCGATGCGTCCTATAACGCGCTCCGCGATTCGCTGGTTTACCTGCTTTATCGGGACGGCGCCGAAGAACCCGCCTCAGACGCATGAGCGATACATCCTTCGCCGTCATCCTGGTCGAGCCGCAACTCGGCGAAAACATCGGCATGTGTGCGCGGGCCATGTGGAACTGCGGCATCCGCGATCTGCGCCTTGTCAGCCCGCGCGACGGCTGGCCGTCGGAAAGTGCCCGCAAGTCGGCATCCGGGGCCGACGTGGTGCTCGATAACGCACAAGTGTACGAGAAAACGGAAGACGCCATCGCCGATCTGAACTTCGTGCTGGCGACGACGGCGCGGCCTCGCGACATGACCAAGGCGGTCTTCACGCCAGAGGAAGCGGCAAAGGACATGCGCGCGCGCACGTCTGCCGGCGAGCGCACGGGCGTGCTGTTCGGCAAGGAAGCGATGGGGCTTTCGAACGACGATGTGGCGCTTTCGGATGCGGTCCTCACGGTGCCGCTCAACCCGCTATTCACCTCGCTCAACCTCGCACAGGCGGTGCTGCTGATGGGCTACGAATGGTTCAAGCAGGGCGACGACACGCCCGGCCGCGAACTGCGCATGCCGGGCGACACGCGCCCCGCCGGCAAGGACGAGATGCTGCACATGTTCGAGCATCTGGAAGACGAACTGGATGCACGCGGCTTTCTGCGCGTCCCGGAAAAACGCCCGACCATGGTCCGCAACATCCGCAACCTGCTGTGGCGCGCCGAGATGACGGAACAGGAAGTCCGCACCTTCCGCGGCATCATCAAGGCGCTGGCGACGTTCCCGCGCAAGGATGGGTGAGGCGAGGGAAGTTTTCTCGTCGTCCTGAACTTGGTTCAGGACCCATAATTTTAATCAGGGATTTTGCCGGGTTCGCATGGACCCTGAACCAAGTTCAGGTTGACGGACACGTTCCAACATTGTCATCCCCGCGCACGCGGGGACCCAGAGCATAAGAGATAGTGAAGGTTGGGTTCCCGCCTTCGCGGGAATGACAACAGGCTTAGTCGTTCAGCTTCCCGATCGCCGCTTCGCGCACGCGGGAATGACAACAGGCTTAGTCGTTCAGCTTCCCGATCGCCGCTTCGCGACGCGCGTAGGCTTCAGCCGGCCACACTTCGCTGCGGCGGTAGAACTCGGCGAACTGCGGCTTGCCGTCATCGAGCGTGACCCACGGCTGTTTGCTGGACGTGAAGATATGAATGTCGGGCGGCATCGCGTCCGGGTTCAAAAGCGTGCCGACACGGACGAAGTTGATCGCCGGTCCGGCGCCCGCATAGTTGCTCCAGAGCGCGTTCTTGCACGTGGGACAGCGCCAGATGGTCTGCCCGTTGCCGCTTTCCGACGGGTTTTCGACCGCTACCGGCGCACCTTTCGTCACCTCGACGCGGTCGGCCTCGATCAGTGCGTTGAGGGCGAACGCGGTGCCGCTTTCGCGCTGGCACCAGCGGCAGTGACAGCAGTGCACGAACATCGGCGCGCCATGCACCTTGTAATGAATTTCACCGCAGGCGCATTTGCCCTCATGTTCGATGTCCGCCATGCCTAGACCCGTTTCGAAAGCCAGATCGCGAGCTTGGAGCCGGTTTTGACGGCGGCTTTCAGGACTTCGTAGCCGGGCGCTTCCTCGGCGCCCTTTTCGAGCGCGGTATCGCGGTGCTCGAGCTCTTCCAGGCGGAATTTCTCGAACGTGTCACGGAGCTCCTTCTGATCGCCCTCGGCATCCAGCGCCGCGACCTGTTCGGCGTAATGCTCGTCGATGGTTTCCTCGACGGCGACGGTACACGCGTGCGCCGCCTTTTCGCCCAGCAACGCGGTCCCGGCACCAAGCGCGAAACCGGCGACGTGCCAGAGCGGCATCAGCACCGTCGGCCGCACCCGATTGGCGCGGATCAGATCGTTGAAGCGGGCCAGATGTTCGCGTTCCTGCTCGGCCATGTGTTCGATGTCGGCGCGGTCGGCGCTCTTGCCCAGCACGGCGAGCTGGCCCTCGTAAATTCGCACCGCACCGTACTCGCCCGCGTGATCGACACGGATCATGCTCTCGAGCATCTCTTTCTTTGAGGGGTCGCCGGTCATTCGGCGTGGCTTTTCAGTGCCGGTCATCCGGTGCGGTTTGTCGGTAGCGGTCATGCGGCTCAGGCTCCGTCCAGGCGCCGCCACGCAAGGAACGATGCGACGGCGAGCGCAAGGGACACGCCGACATTGTAGGTGGCCATGGAGATGCCGAAAAGGGTCCAGTCGATGTCGCCGCAGGACTTCTCGGGCTTTTTCTGCAGCTGCGCGAACAGATCCTGCGTGCTTGTGACCGCCTCACCGGCACCGCAGGGTGCGGCCGACGTCCACCAGAGCTGTTCGACGCCGACGTGATAGAACGCGATCCCGGCGCCGGTGAGAAACGCAAGGCCGGCGGCAAAAGCGATCCAGCGGCGCATCTCGGGCGCCGCCACGAACAGCGCGCAGACGCCGAGCCCGATCACCACCCAATAGGGCACGCGCTGGTAAAGACAGAGCACGCAGGGCTCGTACCCGAACCCGAACTGGGAGATGTAGGCCGTGCCGAGCGGGCCGATCGCCGCGATCAGCAGCGCGAACGGCAGGTACTTGTTGATGGCGGCTTGATCCGGCATGGCAAAGGTATAGCCCCCGGGGCCCGGTCCCTTAAGTTAAAAATCGTTAAGCGAGGAACTTGATCGCGATCACGCCCGCCACCAGCAGCGCGCAGAACGCGAGCGTTAGCAGGCCGAGGCGCTTCTCGATGAAGGCGCGGATCGGCTCGCCGAACTTCCACAACAGGATCGCGACGAGAAAGAACCTCGCCCCACGCCCCACCACGGAGGCGATGATGAACGGCACGATGTCCATGTTCGTGACGCCGCTGGCGATGGTGAAGATCTTGTAGGGGATCGGGCTGAAACCCGCCGTGAACACGATCCATACACCGTTTTCGTTATAGGCCTCGCGCGCCGCCTCGAACTTGGCCGTCGCGTGATAGAGATCGAGGATCGGCCGCCCGATCTCGTCGAACAGGAACGCGCCGATGAAGTACCCGAAAATGCCCCCCGCGACCGAGGCCAGCGTGCAAACGAACGCGATCCGGAACCACCTGGTGCGCGCCGCCAGCACCATCGGGATCAGCAGAACGTCCGGCGGGATCAGGAAAAACGAGCTTTCCGCGAACGACACGAGGGCCAGGATCCAGATCGCGTGGCGATGGGCCGACCATTCCAGGGTCTTGTCATAAAGGGCGCGCAGCATCAGATATAAGACGTCCTCAAAAGGGCCGGAAACCGGCGGGTGCGCCGTCTTTAGCAGCCCACGCACGGGCTTGCAACGGTGCCCGCCACCGGGCGCTCGGGGACGTCTCGCCGGTGTGGACAGGGGGCAGCCGATCCCCTATGTTCGGGCCGCTCCATCACGTGCGGGTGTGGCGGAATTGGTAGACGCGCCGGATTCAAAATCCGGTTTCCTCGGAAGTGTCGGTTCGAGTCCGACCACCCGCACCACCTATATTTCTTTGGATCACTCTCCAGAACCAGCAGCAGGTTTCTTGTTCATCAGCCGCGATAGAGCGGTCTGCAGTTCTTCATCATTTTTCATCGCCTGCCCAAGGCGTTCTGCCAAATTGGCCAGCACCACTCGAATGCTGTGAGCTAGTTCCAAACATTCTTCATCGGTTTCAGCGTGCAAGCCCTGACTAAGCGCCTTGTGCAGCAAAGTCATTGGATTGTGCCCGTCTATCAAGAGCGTCTGCGGAATGGCGTCCTTCACATCATCCAACGCCTTCGTAAACTGCGTTTCGTCGCGCGCCGCCTTCAACATATTAATTTGCTGATCTGCCGCGCCGATTTTCTCAGAAACTTTAATAATCTCGTTGAGAATTCTGTTCTTCTGATGCTCGACGACACGACGGTAATAACCAAAAGCTCCTATTCCTAGCCCCTGATTCTCACTGCGACGCCCGCGTAGAAACAACTCTCGATCAGGGCTAATCAACGATATCAAGCGCGATGGTGTCGGTGGGCCGAAGGCCGGGATCTCGCCGTATTTTTCTGCCGCATGCGAGGCAATGTTGTTCCCCTTGCGAACAACATATATCGCAAAAGTTTTCACCGACGCATGGCAATTACCGCATTTATAGGTGACGAAGAGTTCTTTCAGGTGGCCTTCTGGGATGAACTGATCATTTGGGGCGAAACAACGAAATATGCGCTCTCCGCCACATTTTGGGCCGTTGCAATGTAGTTGAATTGGAGGCGTCTTAAGATAATAACGATTAGATTTTATTTGGAGCAAATCTGAGATTTCGACACGGTTTCCAGGAGGGCAAGTTTCAAAAAACTGTACCATCGTCATCGCAGTAGGTTCATTTTTTACCGCTTGAGTAGCAGATTTTGAGTCCGGTTTATGTTCTTCGCTCATGTGCGCCAACCTATTCGTGCCCAGCCAGCTTCCGCTTTGAATCAATCAACAGGAAAAGAAGGTGGGAACTAGCTGATTTCACCAATGTTGCAATATCACTAACATACACCACTTGATAGAAGTGCATCAGGGTGAACTTGCTATTTTCTTTACCGGAAATGTTTGCCGCCGGATTCAAAATCCGGTTTCCTCGGAAGTGTCGGTTCGAGTCCGACCACCCGCACCATCGATTGCCAGGAGTCGTTCTTGAACCAGCCAGACAACAGCGCCGAACCGGAATTCGCCGTCGAGATCGAGGGCCTGAGCAAGGTCTATGGCGGGTCCAACAAGCAAGCACCCAAGCACGCGCTCAAGGACGTGTCGCTCAAGATCCGGCGCGGGTCTTTCTTCGGGCTGCTGGGGCCGAACGGGGCGGGCAAGTCGACACTGATCAACATCCTCGCCGGTCTCGTCAACCGGACCGCGGGCACGGCCCGGATCTGGGGCCACGACATCGAGACGGACATGCGCGCCGCGCGCCGTTCCATCGGCGTGGTACCGCAGGAACTGAACATCGATCCGTTCTTCACGCCGCGCGAACTGCTGGACCTGCAGGCCGGGCTCTATGGCGTGCCCGAGGCGGAACGTCAGACCGATGAAGTGCTGGAAGCGGTCGGCCTCGCCGACAAGGCCGACGCCTACACGCGCTCGCTATCGGGCGGCATGCGGAGGCGGCTTCTGGTCGGCAAGGCGATGGTGCACCGCCCGCCGGTCCTCGTGCTGGACGAGCCGTCCGCCGGGGTCGACGTCGATCTGCGCCGTCAGCTCTGGACCCACGTCAAGCGCATGAACGACGAGGGCACGACCGTGCTGCTGACCACGCACTACCTGGAAGAGGCCGAGGCGATGTGCGACGAGATCGCCATCATCAACCACGGCCGCATCGTTGCCTGCGAGCCGACGGTGGACATGCTGGGCCGCCTCGATGCCCGTGAGCTCCAGGTCACGCTGGCGGCACCCGCCGGCACCATCCCGAAGGGCCTGGAAAAGTACAATCCGGTGCTGAGCGGACCGGACTGCCTGACCGTCAGCTTCGCGCCGTCCAAGACACCGGCGCGCAAGGTGCTCGCCGATATCGAGAAGGCGGGCCTCGAGGTCGCTGATTTCTCGACCAAGGAATCGGACCTGGAGGACATCTTCATCCGCCTGACCCACGGCGACGCGGATGACGCGGCTTAACCGCCGTCTTTCCGTTCTTGTTCTTCCGCTTCTGCTGGCACTTGCCGCCTGCGCGCCCGCGATCGTCGATCCCGGCCCTGCGACCGGCACCCCCGCACTTCATGCATCGCATTTCTGGACCCGGGACGGCATCTCTCTCGCCTACCGGTCGTGGCTGCCGGACGAAACCCCAAAGGCAGTGATCGTCGCGCTGCACGGATTCAACGACTATTCCGCGTTCTTCGACGCCCCGGCCACGTTCCTGAAAGCGCGCGGCATCGCCAGCTATGCCTATGACCAGCGCGGCTTCGGCGCCAACGGCTTTCGCGGCCGGTGGTTCCCGACCGACCGCTACCCCATGGATGCCCGTGACTTCACCCGCGCCGTCAATGAACGCCATCCCGGCGTGCCGCTCTATGTTCTGGGCGAAAGCATGGGCGGCGCCGTCACCATGACGCTGGCGGCGCGTCACGAGACGCCATGGATCGCGGGCGTCATCCTTTCCGCCCCCGCCGTCTGGGCGCGCGACACCATGCCGTGGTACCAGCGCGCGACGTTGTGGCTGGCTGCGCACACGATGCCGGCCGTGCCGCTGACGGGACGCGGCCTCAAGATCAAGCCGAGCGACAACATCGAGATGCTGATCCAGCTCGGCCGCGATCCACTGGTGATCAAGGGCACGCGCGTCGATGCCATCTACGGGCTGGTCGACCTGATGGATGCGGCGATGGCGGCGGCAGCCGAGCTCAACGGGCGGACCCTGATCCTTTACGGCGGGCGTGACGAAATCATCACGTCGGGGCCGACGCAGGCCATGTTCGAACGCCTGCCCGAAGCCGATGCCGCGACAAGGCGCATCGCCGTATATCCCGGCGGCTATCACATGCTGCTGCGCGACCTGGCGGCAGAGACGGTATGGACCGACATCGCGGCATGGCTCAGCGATCCCTCGGCGGCGTTGCCGTCCGGCGCCGAGGCGGGGGTGCGTGCACTTCTGGAAAACCCGTAAACGATCCGGAAAAAATATTTTTGCCGCACCTCAATTTGCATCTTGCGCGCGGACAAAATCTGCCCAAATGATATGGCGTTCCGGCCCAACCAAATGGGTGCCGATCCTTTCGGAGAAAATTGAAGATGTTCTCGCGTCAGCTGAGTCTCGCCTTGGCAGGGGCGTTTCTTTTCGCCTCGACCGCTGCCCATGCCGTCGATGTTCGTAACGAACACGATTCACAACAGGAAGTCCTGCTGAGCGTCTGGAAAGACGCCACCGGCACGGACACCATCGATACCCTGATTACGCTGGAACCCGGCGAAACCCGGACCGGCGTCTGCGAAGCCTGCATCATCTCGCTGGGCAAAAGCGAGGAAGCGGAATCCGTTTCCGCCGAGCAGACCGACGTCGTGACGATCGAAAACAACGGCCGTCTGCGTCTGGACTGATCTCCGGCAAAAAGGGCGGCGCACAGGTTGCGGCCGCCCTTCTTTTTTTAACGTGGCAATATAATCAGCTTGAGCCGGCGACCGCCAGCTTGCCGGTCACGCCGTGTTTGTCGATCAGCTCGGCGACGAGGCCGCTCTTGATGGCGTCGGCGACGAACTCGTTGACGAACGCCGCCAGGTGCGTGTTCTCGTGCTTGGTGCCGATGGCCTGCTGCACGGCGGTGTACTGCCCCGGGATCAGGCGCGAGCCCGGCAGTTCCTCCGCGTTTTCCCTGAGCGCCGGCACAAGACCCGCCAGCGCATCCAGTTTCTCGCTCTTGAACAGTTCGAACGCGCCCGGCAGCCCTTCGCCCCGGTGCAGCGTGGCGTGCTTGAGGGTCCGCGTCAGGTAGAGATCATAGGCGGCGCGTTCGGAAACCGCGATCCGCACGCCCGGCTGGTCGACGTCCTCGATGGTCTGCAGGGGTGATCCCTCCGGCACCAGATAGGTCGCCTCGATCTCGACATAGGGGTCCGAGAACTTGATGGTCTCGGCGCGCTTCGGCTCGATCGCGATCAGTGCGATGTCCCATGCGTCTTCGGCCATCGCGTCGGCAAGTTCGCCCGGCCGCGGCCGCGTCACGTAGCGCACGTCGACGCCGAGCTTTTCGGCGATCGCCGCCGACATATCCGGCGACACGCCGACCGGATCGCCGTCGGCCGTTTCACCCGTGACCAGCAGAATGTTGCCCAGGTTGACGCCGACGCGCAGCACGCCCGGCTCACTCAATTCAGCGAGAATATCCTCGTACACGATTGGTCTCCTTCCCTGTCGTTCCCGTGTTTATGCCCGTGACGGCGAACACCCGCCGCCCGGTTGGCGCACAGGATGCCCTTTCGTCAGCGGATGGGCAAACGAAGGATCAGGGACCGAGATTGATTTCAACCCGGCCGCAGCCGCGGTTCGCGACGGAAACCACATCGCGCGGCAGATCGCGCAGGTCCTTGAGAACGATGCGGTCGATCTGAACCCGTTTGGAGCGCTGATTGATGTCGGCGGCGATCTGTTCGCCGATCCTGCCGGCAAGGCTGGTGTCCATCGGTTTGCCGGCCGCGGTCGCCGCCTGCACCATGATCAGGACCCCTTCGGTAATCCGGGGTGCGAGCGCGCACAGCAGGCTGATGTCACTTTTCTTATTCATCTCGATCAGGGGGATCAGCGACATGCGCCCCTTCTTGCCGTTGACGAGAACCTCGGCGGCCACCGGTTTGAAGACGACCGCTTCCGTGGTCCTCGGCCTGGGTGGCGGTGGCGCCGCCGGTTGCGCCGGTAGCGGCGGCGTCTCGGGCTTTTCTGCCTCTTCCGCCTTTTCAGCCGTTTCCTGCTGTTCCTTTTCAGGGGCGTCCGGACCGCCGATCGAGCCCGGCAGGACGACCAGAAGCAGCACCACGGTGATCGCGGCGAGCACGGCGGCGATCCCGCCGCCCAGGACAAGCGGATTGCCGAGGATGAAACCGAGCGGGCCTTCTTCCGTTTCTTCGCGGCGGCGTTCTATGCTCCGGGCACGCTTGTTCTTGATATGCAGCAGCGCCTTCTGGATGCGGAGGGTTTTCTCTTTTTCCAGCAGCGCGATGACGCTTTCGTGCGCATCCTCGAAGCCGAGATCCTCGGCGGTGTCGATGATCGCGTTGACGAGCGAGAGAAATTCCGCACGCGGTTCTTCGTCGCGTTTGCGCTTGAACAGCAGCTGCGCCACGCGCGCCATGACCGCGCGCAATTGCCTTTCGGACGTCACCGACCTGACGGCCGGCAGGATGCCCTGATCGGGGTCCTCGAACACGACCGTCCAGTTCGTCGTGCCGTCGGAATTCACGACCTGCCCGGCGGCGGCATTTTCGGCTGCGGGCTGCTCTTGGGCCCGGTCTTCGGTTTGTTCTTCGCTCATCCACACTCCATCGTGCGCCTATTGGTGGCGCTTGAAGGGGAGACCTAACATGCCGCAAGGGTAGCACGCTGCGGCATGGATCACACTTTGCGACGAATTTCTGAAATTTTTCCTAAGGATCAGATGGTTGCGGCCCCGGCGCCCGGCCCGCCGGGAAATGCCAGCCCGCCACGGAGGTTATCCAATCCTTGCGCCGCTAGCGCCTGAAAGGTATGTTCCGCGCGTCCTTAAACAAGGCGCGGCACCCGTAGCTCAGCTGGATAGAGCGCTGCCCTCCGAAGGCAGAGGTCACAGGTTCGAATCCTGTCGGGTGCGCCAAGATTTCAATGACTTAGCCCCCACATCGCCGATCTCGCTTTGTTCTCCGGAAGCAATACGGAAGCATGAGCAGACTCTTACATCCCTGCCCTCAGATGGAGTCGATTGGTTAATAACCGCCCGACTCCTGCGCGGATGGCGCAGCGGTGCACGAAGCCAACACGAATGTTAGACTGAACCGATTCGTGCACGGCATCTGGGAGCACGGCTAACATTAGGCGATTTCAGGTAGCGTCGACGCCATGTCCACTCCTTACGTCCAGCTCAACCGAACCTTCTACGCCGTATCCGAGAAGGAATTGGAAGATGTCGAGACACTGCTTCAATTGGCAGACAGCCCGTTTGATCTCGGCGGACTGGATTGGAAAGACCTGCTCGAATACCCGCGTGTACTGATTTTGGCGCAGGGTGGCGTCGGAAAGACACGGGAGATGCAGGAACAAGCTGCGGCACTATGTAACTCTGGCAAAGCCGCTTTCTTTATGCCCCTCGAATTGTTGGACGACGATCCCGTATCCGAAATCCTTGGATTCGACGATGGGCATCGTTTTGAAACTTGGCTTAACGAGGAAGACACACTCGGTTGGTTCTTTCTCGATTCCGTCGACGAGCTCAAGATCACACATGGCACCCTCCAGCGCGCCCTGGGTAAGTTTGCCGCATCACTCGGTCGTGACGCGCTCCGTCGTGCCCGAATTATCTTGTCGTGCCGCCCAAAGGATTGGAGCGAAACCATAGATCGCGGTGCGGTCGAAAGGACCATTAACCTGCCCCCTGCTCCAAAGTTTGCAGGCACCACGGAAGAAGACGCCTTTGTTGCCACCTTGCATCGCGACCGGGATACAGGAAATCGGCAAGGTGACGAGGCCGACACGGATGCCTTGAAGATTGTCATGCTCTTGCCTCTCGACCGGAAGCGAACAAGACAATTTGCGGAGGCCCGAGACATCCCGGATATCGATGGTTTCATGGATGAAGTCATCCGGCGAAACGCCGACGAGTTCGTGAAACGTCCTATGGACCTGATCACCATTACCGATATGTGGACAACACATCGGAAGTTGGGAACCCGCCGCGAGCAACTTGAGCTAAATGTTCAATCGAACTTGATAGAAGACGCGGAAACCATCCATCAAAAAGAGTCTTTGTCCGTGTCCCGAGCCCGAGAAGGCGTCAACCGGATCGCTTTAGCAATGGCGCTTGCGAAACGAAGTTCGATCCACGCCGATGCACCGTCACTCACTCGCCGGTCATCGCCAAGCGCATTGAGCGCAGAAGCTATACTAAACGATTGGGGCGCGGCTGATCGGGAGCGCCTGCTTCGCTTGCCGATCTTCGATTTAGCCGCGATTGGACAAGTCAGATTCCACCATAGCTCGATCAAGGACTTCCTTGCAGCGGAACGCCTCCACTTCCTCAATCAAAAAAATATGTCGAACCGCGAACTGCATCGCCTATTCATAGCCGAAGCATTTGGAGAGACTGTCTCTATTCCATCGATGCGCAGCATCGCAGCTTGGCTTTCGTTAAAGAACGACCTCTTACGGTCGGAGATCATGAGGGTTTCGCCGCAACTGTTAATCGCAAGCGGCGATCCAGAGGCCCTGCCAATCCATGAAAGAGAAGCGTTGTTATCCGCGTTCGCCGAAGCACATGGCACTGGCGGTTGGCGTGGCCTCGGCTTCGACATTACGCAGTTGCGCCGCCTTTCAGATCCTGCACTTGGCAGCGCGGTCCGCAAAACTTGGAATGCCAACCATGAAAACGAGGAAGTTCTGGAGCTTCTTGTCGATATGATATGGCACGGGCCTCTGCCCGATTGCGCCGACCTCGCCGAAAGCGTCGCCTTCAATTCAAGCATAGATGAGAGCACTCGCTGCTCCGCTGTCCGTGCGCTGATCGCGTGCGGACAGCGAGTTACAGTTCGACGGTTTGTCGATGAAGTCCTTACACACCCTGACCGTTGGACAAGCCGATGGTTTTGCCGGCTCTTCGATGAGGTGGTTCCGGACTATTTAAGCACTGACCGGCTTATATCCATGTTGGAACATATCGTCCCCGAAGGCCGCCGACGCAGTGATATTGATTGGGAACTCGACCTCGTCATTAATAAGCTATCCGCACTATCAGATGAGATGCTTTCGCTGCGCGATGGGCTATGCCGGTTGATCGAAGAAGGTGCCCACGATGAGATAGCAGAGTATTCCATGCATAGCCGGTTCGGCAGTCTAACGGAACATCTTGCCGCGATCTGCAAGAAGCAGATCGAAGCGGGCGCACAACCAGATCACTCGCTCGTTCACGCTTGCGTGGTGGCGTCGCGATTTGAGATCGATAGATACAGCCAACATGAAAAAGTCGACGAGTTAGCAGAGATTGCACGCACCAATATCTCGCTTCGAGAAGCAGTTTATTGGGATGATGTCGCACTGCTTACTCGTTTTTTTCCAGAGAAAGACGCACGATGGAGAGCATGGCGTAGTTCTGGTGACAGAGCCCTCATCTGCCCCCTCGTGCCGAGCGATTCTGCTTGGCTCGAAAGCGCCCTCACGTCCGACGACACGAATAAGCGGCTTCTTGCCCTGCATCAATTACTAGATATCTGGCGCGCGACGGATCGGCCAGACGACATTCTTGTTCGCCTTCGCGATGCGGTGGCAGACGACCAAGACTTAGTCCAATTGATTGATGCCGCGCAGATTCCGTATGAAGAGCCTGCCCCGCTCAAGGAGAGCCGTGAGCACATTTCTCGTCGGCAACGTGCAAACCGCGCAAAAGAACATAAGCGCATCGCTGACTGGAAAGAATGGAGGACAACCATTTGCGCCGCGCCTGAGGAGAGCTTCAACGGCGAAGTCGAAGACTCAAACGTTGTTGGGCTTGTTCGATGGATGGCGCTACATGCTGGGCGTGACGTTTCCGATGGTCCTTGGAACTCGGATGCCGTAAGGCGGATTTTCGGCGATGACGTTTTCCAACACGCGATTCCGGCGCTCAAACGCTACTGGCGTAAGCACCATCCACTTCTCTGGAGTGAGCGCGTCACAGAAGACCGGCATACGTTCTTGTGGGTATGGCTTTATGGCCTTTGCGCTTTAAAAGCAGAGACATCGGAACCCGACTGGATAGAGCGCCTAAGCGACGAAGAAGTGAAACTCGCCACCCGTTATGCGGTTACTCAGTTTAACGGTTTTCCAGAGTTCATGGACGATTTGATTGCTGAACGCCCTGCACCCGTGGTGGATGTTCTGTCGATTGAGCTTCGAGGGCAATTCGACGCATGGTCCGAGCTCAATGGCGATCTGCCGATGCTACAGACGATCAAGTATGGGGGCGAAGCACTGCAACGACTGATGGCGACGCCCCTCAGGGAAGAGCTTCGTCGCTGGCCGTCCAGCGTTCCTGACGACGATAAACAAGGGCGGGCGTTGAATGGTTTCTCAAACTTGGTTCGTATTCTGTGTGACGTGAACGATCCTTCTGATACCTCGTTCTTGTTACGCATCGCCAAGGAACGTTTTGAGGGCGAGCCCCAAGGTCCGTACGCGACATTATGGATGAAAGCCGTATTCCAACTCGACTTCCAGACGGGCGTACATCTCTTAACGGAAACGTTCAGGGACACAGGAGACTCAGCACAGGCGCAGGCCGCTATTGGCCTGCTGGCAGCCCTATTTGGTGATCGGGGCGACGCGCCTTTGGTATACGATCAAGCGCCCGAAAACGCCGCTGCCTTGGGTTCGTTACTTCGCTTCGCCCTCAATTTCGTCCGATATGAAGATGACTTGGTACACGACGGCGTATTCACGCCAAACATACGCGATCATGCCGAGACGGCGCGAAGCGCGATTTTCAGCGCCTTGATCGGGACTCCGGGGCCTGACGCCCGGCGTATTTTGCTCGAAATCGCAGACGATCCATTGTTCGCTTTCCGAGCAGACCGTTGGCGGTATCTCTCACTGGAGAAGGTTGCCGAACAAGCTGATTTCACCCCGTACGGTGTCGATGCCATTCAGACATTTGAACAAAGTCACGAGTTGGTTCCTCGAAATAGCGAAGAACTGCTTGAAGTCGTCATCGATCGCTTGGACGATCTCGGACACGATTTACATCACCATCGGTTCTCGCCTCTCAAAGAATGGCGGCTGATTGAAAATGAGGCCGATGCGCAACGCCTTCTCGCAGGACGATTGGATTCAACCCGGTTGGACTCATATACCGCCGTCACGCGTGAGGAAGAGGTCGCCGAACGGAACCGCACAGACGTTACCCTGTCGACCCTGGGTAATGATGCTGAGCAAGCGGTCATCGAAATCAAGATTGCCAACAAAAATCGAACCGCGACCACGCTCGCCCAAGATATCGAGGAACAGCTCGTGGCCAAGTATCTTCGACACAACCAGTGCCGCGCTGGATGTTTCCTCGTGATCAACCGAGGCGACAAAGCGACGTGGCGGCACCCTACAACGGGGAAGAAGATGACATTCTCTAAGCTCGTTAGCTATCTCGCGGAAATTGCGCAAAGCATCGAGGAGAAGAACGGATATCGCATCAAGCTAGAAGTGTTTGGCCTCGATCTAACGGATGATGGATCAACCCGACACGCATTCAATATATGACAGGTGTCAAATGGCTCCCCACGCAACTAGCGCCATTCAGTATCATCGGCAAGTTAGCGCCCCCGGTGAGACTCGAACTCACGACAACCCGGTTTAATTTGACCAAAGTATTGACCCGGAAGACCGGCGCTCTATCCAACTGAGCTACGGAGGCATATTTGCACGAGTGTATGATTCTCTACCTCACATTGCAATTCAACTTAGCAATCTCGCTATGTGCCAGTGTCGTTATCCATTTAGGGCGCATATTTTAACCCCTGATAATTGAAGATTATCGGAGGTTAGGGGTCGCCTGCTCCAGCTCCTTCTATGGTTGCAGACTCATGCCATCGAACACTCTATGGTTCTAAGGCACAGCCTATTAATGGGATCAAAGCACGAGATTGAAAATGAACGACGAGCCAGACCGTCATCGCGAGCGCCTTCGGATGGAAAAGTGGTTAGAGATCACGATCAAAATGCATTTTCTGATCAATGCAGGAGGGGCACTGGCAACATTAGGATTTATGGGGGCCACTTGGGCAGCCGGGGACGCAGGAAAAGCTGCAATAGTTCCCCTGTGCTTTTTTGTCATTGGAGTAATTTGTGCCGCCTTCGGAACCAACGCCGAGGCGATAGATGCCGCGCGTCAGTTATCCGTCGGGAAACTCAAGAATGTCCCAAACTGGGTGATGGGTGTATTCCTGCGAGCCGGGAAATATGGCGCGATAGCAATTTCGATATCGTTCATAACGTTTATCGCTGGTTCTGTTTCAGGCTTACTCATGCTGATTCTTGTTTCATGGTAAGTATCTGGGAGTAGCAAAATGATGGCGCTAACTTGCCGGGGTTATTACGTTGACAGCGTACATTGATAAATTGGTGGGGACGAGATGAAGAGGTTCATACTTCAAGCTGCAACAGAAGAAGAACACGTTTCTGCTGTTCAAGAATTGCTAAGTCTTGGCGCACCTTTAAGGGTCGTGCTGGGTGTTGCATTTATGAATGAGGCCGGCATCGAGCTGATAAGAGCCCAATTGGAGCAGGTTGCGGAAGTCACGCAGATATTCGTTGGCATCAGGAACGGGATAACAACGGCTCAAGGCTTGATGGCCGCCCGTGGATTAGGTTGCACGGTATACACAGTTGATACGGGAACACGATCTCGTATTTTCCACCCGAAAGTATATTTGAGCATGAATGACGTAGAGGCGCGCCTCATAAGTGGCAGTGCAAACTTGACCGCTGGCGGCCTCAATCGGAACATTGAAGGTAGCGTGTACGAACACCTCCTACTTGATGCTGACAATAACGGCCAATTCGTTGCTGATATTGCATCAAAGTTCGATGAGATGCAGAGAGAATACCCAAACAACGTCATCGAAATCGCCAACGACGAACAAGTTCAGGCTCTCTTAGAAGCTGGGCGGGTTGCTGATGAAACTGTCGCCCCGCCGCCTGAACCCAAAGGACGGTCTGGGAATCGTGATGCAGATATCACGCCTAGAATGGCGCTGAAAACAAATCTTGCTACACGGCCTCGTCGAATACGCACGCGTCCCGCGATAGAGGCGCCGGAACCGGCGGACGGGGCAACAATATCCGCTTCAACAAGAGATCGGCTCGACTTGATATGGGAGAGCAAGCCGCTTACTCGTCGATATTTGACGATACCGACAGGGGGCAATACGAACCCGACCGGGTCAATGTTATTCACCAAAGGGACGCTCGAAGATATTGATCAACGTCACTATTTCCGTGACGAAGTGTTTAATACGCTGGAATGGCATTTCGACGACGCCCCCGGCAGAGAGCACATGGAACGAGCAAATGCTAGGTTCCGGTTAATCATTCGAGATATCGACTACGGTATTTTTGACCTTCGTCTGTCGCACAATTCTCGAACTGATACAAAAGCGTATGAGCAACGAAATAGCATGACACAACTTCATTGGGGTGATGCAAGGCAGCACGTAGCGCGCGAGGATTTGTTGGACAGAACATTGCGCCTATATCGTGACCGGAATGATCAAAGATTGTTCGTCATGGAAGTCGATTAATCTGCGGCATCTGACACCCGGTGCCGTCTATTCCTCAGCTTTTGCCAAGCATGTATCAATGCTTCACGATCATTTTTATTCACACCCAGCGCGCCTAATACAATGTCCGAATTGCTTTCCAGGACTTCATCAATGTTTCTGGTCCTGATCGACGCATCTAGTTCGCGCAGATCAAATGATATCTTTTCAGGAAGCACTGGTAGCATTAAGCGCTCAATCTCGGTCGGGACGAGTTCCAACACACCCCCGCCATAATGCCTCCCTTCAAGTTCTGCACTTAGAGCCGTCAGGGAGTTTATGAATGCATATACAAGTCTAGCGGGATCGCCGGTCCTCGACCTAATCCTATATGCCGTATCCGTAGTGAATGCCCCGATCTCATTCAGGATCAATCGTGGTGCTCCATGTGAGCGTTTGAGCATCCCGATCTCAGTAGAGTAAACGGAAGGAACCGAATACCAAGGTTTTCGTATCCTGCATTTATATCTTTGATGCAGCTTCGCCTCTTCGCCTTTTTCAATATAGGTCGATGCAGTTGCACTTCGCTCTACGCTCGTGTCCTTAAACCAAACGAAGTTAGTAGGCTTCCCGGCTCTGGCATTCTCCGAGTGCTGGCGATCATCGTAAATTACGCCTGGACAATGCTCGCTTCTTCCAAACATTGGATGCGCCCACTCAGACAATTCAAATGAATCAATTGTTGCGTCATCCACTAAGAAAAACTTATTTGCGCCAGTGACAATTCCAACATCGACCTCTGCAAGACTGTCGAACTGTTGCACGGAATCTCGCTCAGCCAAATTATCAAGGATGTCTCTGGTCGACTGGTCCAGTAGAGCCCGTGTCCACTTGCCAGCGACAGTTTTGCCGTTAATTGAACGAGGCTGCTGAAACACCACGTCAGGGTCTAATTGAAGGAAACTCCTGCCCTGAACGGGGTATATCCCGAGGCCCGCTCCCTGCTTTTCCGCTCGCTGTTTTTTCTCCGCCATAAATAACACAGCACCCTGCAAAGTCCCCTCAAACCACAACTCTTGCGGATCAATGATGACCGCCCGGTCACAAACATTGCCAACATATGTTCTTAGAGACTGGGCGTGCATTACATGAATGATCTCGGCTGGCACCACCATTGCCAATCGACCACCAGGTTTAAGCAATGCGAGACTTGCTAAGATGAATGGAACCCATGCATTGGTATGTTTTGTAAACTTGCAATCAAGAGCGCCGAAAATCTCGGCCGATCTCAATTGAAACTCTTCCGGTAGATACTGGTACCGAACAAATGGGGGATTCCCAACTACCGCGTCAAAGCCACCCGTATTCTTTGAAATTGCACTTAACGCCCAACCAAGAAAATCTTCTGACGCAATTGAGGCCTTATTCAGCCCAAGTTCCGAAGCTTTTTGACGTGCCTTTCCTGCCTCTTCGACATCCAGTTCGAACGCAATCAACTCAGCATTCGCGCAATGTGCATTTAGACCATCAAAAAAAGCGCCATCGCCGCAACTTGGCTCAAGCACCTTGTCCGGCTTCCTCGCCGAAACCCATCTGACCAAAAAATCGGCCAGATCATTGGGGGTATAATACCCGCCTCTTAACTTCTGCTCAGACTGAAACTCTTTAAAGTTCAATGTTTAGTCCTCAAAATGCCACATAGAGTTTCATTCAGAAATCAATCTGAACACCTGTGTGGTGTTCTAACTTCTTTTTGATTAGGCCCTTTGCCAGTGCCTTCATTACGTCAAGGCTAAAACCACCTACTTTTTCCGCACCTAACTTCGTCTTATCCCAAATGTCAGGATCTCTGACACTATCTAAATACTCATGACCATCCCAGGTTATGCGAAGATTTAGCCAGTTTTTGCCTGCCAGTGTATGCGTCTTGATACCTGATAAGAGCCCCGCTTCTTCCACAAGCATTGATATGTGCTCAGTTATTTTCTCTCTATCTTCGCCAAACTGCTCGTCAGAAATCAGATCGGCGAGTGACACCTCAACTTCACCTTCGATGCGCAACAGAAGACTACGTATCAGTTCCATGTCTCGTTTCATAGTCTCACCCGCACCCTACAGAGGCACACAATATAGAAGTCAAAGGCCTTTCATGCACTGCATTTTGTATATTTATAGTAGTGTTGTTACCACATTGTTCACAAACAACTCCCCCGACCGGACGTAACGAGCCAGCATCGCGTCGGATGCGTGTCCAGTTTGCTTCCGAATGTCTAAAGAACTGACACCTGCCATCGCGGCGCTGGTTGCGAGGCCCGCGCGAAGGCTATGTCCGGAGTACTTAGTAGGGTCCAACCCTATTTCTTCTGCTCTCTCCTTGACCACTCCAGAAACGGCCTCTGGTGACAGGCGGCTAGCACCGACCCCCCCGTGACGGTCGATGGGGCGGAAGATTGGGCCGTCTTCGATCTGTGCCGCTTGCAACCATTCTTCCAGCGACTTGACCGGACAGAACCGCCCGCGTGCGAACGGAATACCGATCTCTCGCCCCGCGCCTGCTTGATCCGTTTTTGAGCGACGGATTGTGAGTATCATTCCTTGGCGCACATACCGGAAGTTCTCGACATCTAGCCCAACCAGTTCCGAGCGACGGAAGCCGCCTGCAAATCCAATCAAGAGTAGAGCGCGATCCCGCATACCTTTCGGACCGTCACCGAGTAGGTTCATTATCCGTAGGAGGTCCTCGACAAGGAGTGGGGCTGAGGCACGCTGTGGACGCCCGTGAGTGCGCTTGATGCCTCGTAGGGTGGTCTTGATGAGATCAGACTCTGTGGGGCTTTCTAGGCCCTTGGAGGTGTGCGCCTTGGAAATCGACACCACGCGCCTCGAAAGCGTGGCGACGGAGAGAATGTTGGCGTGCGCAGCAAGGTAGTCCGCAACCATCACATCCGTCGCCGGGATCGTGCCGCCCCAGTCGATGAAATGCAGCAGATCGGATCGGTACGCCCGACGTGTGTTGTCGGCAACGGATACCCGCACATAATCAGATGCGCTACGCGTGCAATTGACTGCGCCGGATTGATCATGCGTCTGCTGCAAATTGGAAATTGGCTTTATGCTCGACCTGAGCGGTTTCACGCTTCCTCGCCTTCAAGGATCAATTCTCGCAACAAACTGCGATGGCATCGGACCTTGTCATGGCAGCCACACAAGAGAGTAATGGTCTCACCTGTTTGATGGCGCGAACGGAGATTTGCAATTGCACTTGATTGCAACGCCATCTCTGCTCGGTACTTGTCAGCCCATTTGCTCCATACCCCCGCAGTCGCATTATCTTTTCGCGGCACCAGCCAATCGAGCAGATCAGATGACGGTGCAAGGTCCCGCATCCATTCGTGGAACTTTTCTTTGCGAACACCGCGTGGCCAATACCGCATGACTAAGATGCGTGTACCGTCTTTCGGTTCCGGGTGGAGACGACAATGCTTGTCGATATGAATGGGCATAGGATGTAATCCACTGCAATTGATTGCAACATTACACTTTCAGATTGAAAACATGGCGTACACAGAAAATCGAGTCACCTACAAAAGTTGTAGCTACCAATCACCATCAATAGTTATGAAATCTGCGGAAATAGGTCATAATCATCTTTAACGGGATGCACTCGCGATAGTAGATTTCAGTGTGGCGAAGTCGACTGCGATGCAACAGCTCTGAACACGGGTTAATGCAACTTGCTTCTGATCACCGAATTGTTCTTCAATAGTAGTTGATGTCAGCACGTAGAAGTCCCACTGATCGGGACAAAGTGGGTTTGCTATTGTGCGATCAACCTCCTTGAAGTGACATAGGACATACAGGTCCGCCATTCGTTTCGGTGGGTCGAGCGGCAAACGCCGACCTTGTTTCACATCCCAATACGCTACTTTTTTTGGAATATTGAACTTGCAATTTACGGGGGCTGTCTGTTCCCACGACTGGAGGTTCGCCGCTGACTTGATCTCAATGCTACGACCTTCGTAGATGAGATCGACGTCATCCCACTCTACCCGACGCGTGTCCGCGAGACCCAGTGCCTTCGCAATGATGAACTCGGCGACGATGCCCCGATTTCTGTTGTCCAGCAGTTCCCCGTGCGCCCACTCCAAGAACTCGCTCTTTTCAAAGACCCCGTCATGTTCTGATGTCACTAACCTTCACCCCGATCAGAAAGCCAGTGCTTGCGGTACGCCCCCGCAAGTGAACTGGTCTTAACCCTGGTGATCGGGGAATTGGAAAACCGCACAAAGTCGGCCCCTGTGACCTTTAGACCGGGGTCCTGGACATACGTCACAGGCTCCCCGACCGCAGTGGTCAAGGGTGGCGTTACGGTCCCACCGGACCGCTTTGTGCAGGGGTTTCCACGCCCCAGAGCCGCGCGTACGGCTCCGGAATTGAGCCTATAGGCTCTTCGTCAGCAGATAAAGCTGAACTCGTGGGGGTGCCGCTTATAAAATGTTTCTTGATGGCGCTAGGATGGCCGTGGGATGGGGAAGCGGCGTTATCCGGTGGGGTGGTAGTGGACAAGCATATTCATTGCTAATGACGAGTCTTAAAATCGACAATGGTTCGTTTTCAGCGGACACCGCCTCAACAAGTTTGGGCGATGAAGACACGCTATATAATCACGGCAATTAACCATTGTAGCTTTAATGCGTTAAAGCGGTCTCCGAGACCGTCTTAGTTCCTACCTTCTACGATCTTTATCTTACTTTAATTCTTGGGCTGTTTCTGCGCGAAGCGCCAAGTCCTACCTGCGTCTCTCCCTGTCCTCACTCCCTGTATATGGAAATTACCGCAACA
Source organism: Rhodospirillales bacterium (assembly GCA_965262415.1). Taxonomy (GTDB): domain Bacteria; phylum Pseudomonadota; class Alphaproteobacteria; order Rhodospirillales; family Casp-alpha2; genus UBA4479. Next base: position 2,706,318 of record OZ253533.1, read on the forward strand.
GGTAACTTTAAAACCATCATGTAGGGGAATCTCTCAAGCAACCAATTCTGTCTCTTGTCAAATATCTGGAAGTTTCAGCAAGTCCACGGGCACACCTTGGTTTTTCTTCTCATATACCGCCTTAACGGCATCAACTGTTACTCTCAAATACAAGCTATTAAGCGCGCGGCCAGATGGATGAGGTCCTTGCATCTTTTCAACCAATCCCATTTTCACGAGCCTCGCCAACGCCAGATCAAACGACTTAACGGTTAGACCACAATCATACGCCCATACCTTTCGAACATCAGCTATCCAGCGCATTCCATTCCGCTTTATTCTCGCTTTCGGTTGCCAAAATAATAACCGTGCCAACACTGCACCACATGCTGCATCGTTGCACGCCACGTGCCTGCACGCTGTTTCAAGAGAGATGTACTTACCCGGCATTAGTTTCGCTCCCTATTCAGAAGTCGAGTGGCGGCGGCGCGAGACGAGCCATTCTTCAAGATCAGCTTTGTCGTAGATGACGATGCGGGGACCAGCCTTCGAGTAGGCCGGTCCATCCCCTCGCAACCTCATCTTAGCAAGCGTAGAAACTGAGAGACCGAGATACTGCGCGGCGTGGGGCGCACGCATCTTTTGTTTGATGTCCATAATGCTTCTCCTTCGGACAAGGGCGAATATCAATGGTCCGAAGGATGCCGTAATATTGACTCGTAAAATACGGACTTAAGTCGTGACTTATCTCCTCAGGTCATGAACATATTCACTCCCTTCAGTAACGGCTTTAAGCCGAGAGCTGACTTTGTTTGATAAAGAGGATGGAAAAATTTATTCGCTTCATTTGGGTCTGTAATTGCATTTTCAACTATGTAGTATGAGTCGCTGACCGCATCTTCTTTTACATTATCCAGACCAGAATCCCGAAGAACCTCACTCACCGTGTGAAAAGTTTCTTTATCCAACGGATAGCCTTTTATAAGGCAACGTTTGACAGCCAACCATCTCCGGAGATGATTGAAATCGGTTTTAAATGCCGTCGCATCATTCGATTTAGGACCCTTGCCTTTTGAGACCCCACGCACCATTCGATCTTTTACCACCCTAATTGCACCGTCCATCACCCAACTAGGCATCCGGTAATCAGTGTGCTTGCAAACGTACAAAGCATCGTGGAGTGCAGCAACAATGCCAGCTTCAAATATGATCTCACGTTCCTCAAACCATTTGTCTAAATCTGTGACGAGAATCGAGAATGTGCCGTCGTCATGTTTGAAAGTAATACGCACATTGCCTCCTTGAGATTACCCTTACTGCGATTTTGACAATCCCATCGCGGCCTCAATAAGCGAAGATGTGTCTTCCACCGCAGTTTGCAATGGATCGTCCATCAGATGGGCATAAATCTGCGTCGTCTTGGGGTCGGCATGTCCGAGGATTTTGCCGATCACGATCAAGCTCTCTCGGTTCGAGGCCGCGGTGCTGCCGAAGGATCGGCGCAGGTCATGGATACGGACATCCTCGATCTTCGCCCACTTACGTATCCGCTCCCATTCTTTCTGGAGGCCCACGTAGGGACCATCTTCCCTCTGACCGGGCAGCACGTAATCGTTCCCCTCCACTCTTGCCAAGTCGCGCAAGATGTCGAGCGCCGGCTTGCCGGCCGGAACGTTCTTCTCGTTCGTCTTGGAGTCGGGCAGGCGCAAAACCTTGTTCTCAAAATCCACGTACTTCCATTTGAGGGTCAGGATTTCGGATTTCCGACAACCAGTTAAGATCAGCAGTTTGATTGCGGCAATTGCGTTCGGATTGACGTTTTCGTTCTCCGCGCGGATGAGCGCATCACCTAACTGCTTGAACTCGGCTTGGCTAAGAAATCGCGAACGCTTTTTATCCTTCGATTTCTTCACTCCATGAACGGGATTGTCGGGGCGTAGCATCAACGACTTTGAAGCGAAGGTGAAGATACCGCCCAACATACTCACCGTGCGGCGTGCGGTCCCATCGCCGCCACGAACAATGGCACGGCCTCTTTGCTTCGTCTTCTTGTCGGCGCGAGTCTTCCCGCTTGCCACCAATTTCATGAACTTTTCGACATCGTGCTGCGTCACGTTGCGGACCAGAAGCGTCCCGAGGAGCGGCTTTACGTGCCGTTCGATACGCCCCTTGTCCGTCTCGATGGTGCTCGCCTTCTTATGGGAGCACCCATCGGTCAGGTATTTGTCGCAAAGATCGGACACCGTCATGTCCGCACGGGCACGCGCCTTAACCTCCGCCGGATCGCCGCCACGGGCAACCTCACCCAGAATGCCCTTCGCTTCCTTGCGCGCCTCGTCCGGCGTGAACACACCATGTGGCCCGATAGCCATACGGCGGGTGCGGCGATGCTGACGATATTGGACGACGTAAGACTTCTTACCAGTCGGGAAGACCCTCAATCCGAAGCCCGCGAGATCATTGTCCCAGATGAAATACTCGGTCTCTTGCGGCTTAGCCGCATCCACCAATTTCTTCGTGATCCTCGCCATCGTGACCTCCTTGTCACATGCTTCCACGGAAGCAATACGGAAGCAGTAGAGAGGAAATCACTAACATCAAAAGGAATCTTGCGGCAAAGAAAATCAACATAACTATCTGAATTTGCTATGCTAATGACACATAAGGAATTTAGCGGATAGTTATCCGAACCCACTCCGAAGGCAGAGGTCACAGGTTCGAATCCTGTCGGGTGCGCCAATCAATTCAATAGCTTATGATCATATTTGCTTGCTGTAAAAAGTTGCAGCAATCAAATAGCAATCATGCGCGCTGAGTTGAAGTAAGTTTGTAGCAATGCCACTTCCCGAGCTTGGATGCTCCCCAACAGAGGAAGGGTGCGCGTTGCCAAGTGCTCCTTGAATGCACGAGCGTGGCGTTGATCGAATGTCGTGAAATCAGCGCGCCCTGTGAAGTCTTCATATCTCTGCATCGCCTATTCAATCTGTAGGATGGTCGTTTCAGCGCGCCCGTCAGCGTGCTTCAAAAAATCTCCATACTGGCGCTTAATTCCTTCGTTCTTCGCATTGCGATTGTTCATTCGGCAGCCTCCTTATCAAAGTGATGATCTACGATGGGATTAGCGGACCCTGTTATTTTGAGAATTGGTCTTTAAAGAGGTCGTCGGAGGTGAATGACGGATCATCGCCCGGCATTCCTTTACTTTAGATCCATGCGAACACCGGCAAGGCGAATCGAACCGATGTCCTATTTCCAAATGCTCAGAAATTGCGAGCCGTGTATTGGAAGACGAACATATTTGCTGCTGCTTCACGTTGTTGGCTTTCTGCATGCCAGCTAAGATGGATCAAACCCGACGGAAGGAGATCATCGATGACAGAACCCCGTGACCACGCGATAGTGCGGGCGTTGCGGAATGCAATCATCGAACAGGCACTCGCTCCCGGCACCCGTCTCCCGGAGGACATGATCGGCGAGAAGTTCGGTGTCAGCCGGACAATTGTTCGTTCCGCGCTGGTACAGCTCGCTGCCGAAGGGCTGGTTGAGCATCGCCGGAATCGTGGCGCCATTGTTGCCGAACCGAGCTGGAACGAAGCGCGCGACACATTTGATCTCCGCCTTGCGCTCGAAGAGTTGGTGATTGCACGCCTGGCGGGCACGCTACATCCCGACCAGATCGCAGCGCTTGAGGCACACGTGGATGAAGAAGACCGGGCGCAGAATCTGGACGAGCCGCATTCGATCCGGCTGGCCGGCGAGTTTCATGTCATGCTGGCAGAATTCACCGGCAGCGAGATTCTGGCGCAGTACATGCGCGAACTGGTCTCCCGGTGTTGTCTGATGTTGGCGCTGTACAGCCGCCCGCATTCATCCGAATGCGGCGTATCCGAACACCGCCAAATCGTCGAACTTCTGAAACGCGGGAATCAGCACGAGTTGGTGCGCACCATGCACGATCACCTGGGCGGCGTCATCGAACGTGCCCTGATCCACCCGCCAAAGCGTGAAGGCAGGGAAATTGGCGATATCCTTGCCTCTTACGCCTCCGGCTGACCAGCTTCGCGCTTGATGAGCCGTTCCGCGCTGTCGTTCCAGACATCGATCTTTACGATCTTGTCGTTTCTGACGACGAACCGGTCGACGTAACGATTCCCCTCGAACTTGTCGCCGTTCGGCCATTCGCCAAAGAGTGTGCCGATACTGTAGATGATGGTTTCGCCCTTGCCGGGCGCGACGTCATAGCGCTCGATGTCCTTCTTCACCCAGTTGTAACGGCCCGCATTATAGGCTGCCATCTCGCGCGGATGAGACATGCGGGTCTTGCCAGTAAAATGAATGACGACATCATCGGCGATGAACTTCCCGGCCGTTTCGGGATCAGGAACCATTGATGCTTCGAGGAAAGTTCTGACGATTTCCGTCGCACGTTCGGTATCGTCGGTTATGGCATAGATCGCATCGATGTCGGCCATTGGGGCGTCTCCTGGTTGTTCGGCACACTTTATGACTAGTACCGTTACGCACAACTCATGCCAAACAGACAATCATTAAATTGTATACGATTTAAATCGTATATTGCGTCCAATTTGACAAAAAAACAGGCGGATGAATGCTTCACTGATGAGTTTTTAATCAAAATTATTATTTTGTATATTTTTTATCCAGCAAATTAGCCGATTCTCTGTTGGCACGACCTTTGCTGATATGAGCTTCAAGTTACCCCAAACCAGGAGGCTCACAACATGTCTGACAAGACCATTTTGAAATTCACCCGGCGCAAGGCCATCGCCGTTACGGCGGTCGCACTCGCGGCAACGTTCGCAGGGGTGCCGGTTACCCACGCTGCGGATACGATCAAGGTCGGCCTCGTCGCCAGCCTGTCCGGCCCGTCTGCCAAATCCGGTGAAGCCATTACGCGCGGCCTGACCATCGCCATCGATGAAATCAACGCCGGCGGCGGATTGCTAGGCAAGCAGGTCGAACTGCTACGCCGCGACGACGAGAACAACCCGGGCAAAGGGCTCGTCGCCGCACGTGAACTGGTCCAACGCGAGAACGTCGCTATACTTTTCGGAGGCCTGCAAACCCCTGTGTCGTTGGCGATCGTGCCATACATGAACCAGTCCAAGAAACCGTTCATGGGGCCATGGGCCGCTGGCACACCGATCACACGAAACGGGGCGAAGGAGAACTATATCTTCCGCGTTTCCGCATTTGACGCGATGGTCGACGTCGCCTTGGTCGACCGCGCCATGAAGGTTCACGGCGCCAAGAAGCCAGGCATGATGCTGATCAACAACCCCTGGGGTGAATCCAACGAAAAAGGATTGCTGGCAGCGCTCAAGGATAAGGGCTTGCCGAACGCCGGGATCGAAAAAATCGAACAGTCCGACGTCGACGTCGTGCCACAGCTGACTCGCCTAAAGGAAAACGGTGCCGACACGATCTTCATGGTCGCCAACGTCGGTCCTTCGGCACAGGTCATGAAATCCCTTGAACGAATGGGTTGGGATGTGCCGGTCGTATCGCACTGGGGGCCGGCCGGTGGCCGTTTCTCGGAGCTCGGCGGGCCGCGCGCTAAGGACGTGGAGATGATCCAGACCTTTACGTTCTCCGGCAACCCGTCGCCAAAAGCCACCGAAATGATGACCAAGTTGAAAAAGCGTTTTCCAGAAATCAAGGGAGAAGCTGACGTGACGCCTGCGGTCGGTATTGCGAACGCCTATGACGGCATGCACCTGGCTGCTCTAGCGATTGCCAACGCCGGTTCGACGGATGGCCCGGCTGTTCGGAAGGGTTTCTACGCGATCAAGAAATACGACGGTCTGATCAAGACCTACGAAACACCGTTTACGCCCGACGAGCACGATGCGCTGGGGCCAAACGACCTTGTCTTTACGCAATTCATCGATGGCAAGATCATTCCAATCAAATAAGACTGTTTGCCGGCGGCCGCTCCATCTCGGGGCGGCCGCTCTTTAAAAATTTAAGTTCAAGGTGTCACGATTCGCCATGCTGGTTCTTTCGGCAATTATTACCGGACTTGGCCTCGGTGCCATGTATGGCCTGCTGGCCCTCGGGTTTCATATCACCTACGTGGTTTCCAACACGGTCAATTTTTCGCAGGGCAGTTCGATGATGCTGGGTGCCGTGCTCGGTTATACCTTCGCGATCACGCTGGGCTGGCCGATGCCATTGGCGGTTGTTGCCGCCCTGCTGCTTTGCGGTATTTTCGGGCTCGCAGTAGAGCGTTTCCTAGTCCGCCCATTTGCCGATCGCGGGTCCAACGCATGGCTGATGGCAACCATCGCCGGCGGCATCGTTCTCGATAATGTCGTGCTTTTCACCTTCGGCAAGGAACCGAGAAGCTTCCCCTCCCCGCTGGCGACGGACGCAATCAACCTGTTCGGCATCGGTGCCTATCCATTGCAGTTGATCATTCCGGTGGTAGGGGTGGTCGCTGCCGCCATCTTCAGCTACCTGCTGCGCAACACCAAGTACGGCAAGGGCATGCTGGCAGTCGTGCAGCGCCCCGAAGCGGCGCGGCTGATGGGGATCGACACGCGGCTGGTTATCGCAGGCGCCTTTGCGCTATCGACCATGCTGGCGGGCGTTGCCGGCTTGCTGATCGCGCCATTATTCAACGTGTCCGCGGGCATGGGCCTGGTGTTCGGTATCAAGGCCTTCGCTGCGGCTATTCTGGGCGGGATCACAAGTGCCTGGGGCGTGGTGCTCGCCGGTTTGCTTTATGGCCTTGTCGAGGCCCTGACGACGGCTTTCCTGGGGTCGACCTACACGCAGATCGTCGCCTTCAGCATGATCATCCTGGCGTTGCTCTTCATGCCGAACGGTCTGTTCGGCTCCGCCGGCATCAAGAAGGTTTAGGCGATGCGCGAAACACAAACCAACACATTGCAAGGCCTCGGCCGTCTGATCGGCGATCAGCGGACCGCGTATATCTTTATCATTATCGCAACCATCGGTGGCCTCGGACTGGCGTTGAACGTCGACGGTTATTTCAACTTCGTTCTGGCCATGGCGGCGATGAACATTCTGGTCGGGATCGGCCTAAACATTCTACTCGGTCTGTCCGGTCAGGTGTCGTTCGGGCACGTGGGCTTTTTCGCCATCGGTGCATATGCGACCGGCATCCTGATGCTCAACGGCACGGGTTTCTGGATTGCCTTTGTGCTGGCGGGCCTGGTCTCTGCCGCTGTCGGTTTTCTGTTGGCGTTGCCCGCACTTCGGGTCAGCGGTCCCTACCTCGCGATGATGACCATCGCCTTCGCCTTCATCGTCGAACACGGCGCGATCGAATGGCGCGGTCTGACCGGCGGCGCCAACGGCCTCATGGGTTTCCCCAATCCAGAGCTGTTTGGATACGTTCTGTCTGAAACCGATATGTCCGTGTTCGCCATCGGTCTTGCCGGGGTCGCCCTCGCCTTTTATCAATGCCTCGCTCACAGCACCTGGGGTCGGGCCATGCGGGCGGTTCGCGACAGCGAAATCGCGGCACAGGCCATCGGTCTCAATCCTTTAGTCTTGAAGACCGTGTCGTTCGTTCTTTCGGCGGCTCTGACGGGGATGGCCGGTGCGATCTTCGCGCCGCTCAACCTGTTCATCTCGCCGAGCTCGTTCCCGTTCTTCCAGTCGATCCTGTTCATCCTGGGCGTAGTCGTCGGCGGGGCCGGCACACTCTGGGGGCCGGTGATCGGCGCATTGATCGTCGTCTTGCTGCCGGAGTTCCTGTCCGATTTCGCCGAATATCGCCTCCTCCTTTTTGGCGGTCTTTTACTTGGCGTGCTGTGGGCAGCGCCGCGCGGGATAGTAGGCACCATCGCCGGTTGGCTGGCGTCCGAGAATCCGGACAAAGCGAAAGGCGACAAGGCGCTTATCAAGGATCTGCTCAGGGCCACGTCAGCGGCCGAACTGGAGATCAGCGGTATCGGTATTTCCTTCGGTGGCGTCAAGGCAGCGAAAGACGTTTCTTTCAGCGCGGCACCCGGAAAGATCACCAGCATCATCGGCCCCAACGGTGCGGGCAAGACGACCGTACTTAACATGATCGGCGGGTTCTATCAGCCGGAAACCGGGAGCATCCGTCTGGACGATTTAATTTCCGGGAAGCCCGCATTTGAAATTGCTCGCGCCGGAATATCCCGCACCTATCAAACGACACAGTTGTTCGAGCACATGAGCGTACTCGAGAATGTCATGATTGCCGCACGATGCGGACGGCTTGGCGTGATGCTGAGCACCAGGGTGGAAACCGGCGACCGCGCACTGGCCGAGCAGCTTCTGAGCTTCGTTGGATACACCGGCCCCCTCGCCCGGCTTGCCGGAAATCTCCCGCACGTCGACAAGCGTCTGGTTGAGATCGCCCGCGCACTGGCGACACGTCCGCAAGTGCTGCTTCTGGATGAACCGGCCGCCGGACTGATGCGCGAGGATAAGGAAAGTCTCGCTGGATTGATCAGGGGCATCGCCGAACTGGGTATCGCCGTCATTCTGGTCGAGCACGACATGTCACTGGTTATGGGGATTTCCGATCATATCGTCGTGCTGGATGCCGGCGAACCGTTGACACAGGGCGCACCCGCCGAGGTTCGCGACGACCCTGCCGTGCTGCAGGCATATCTTGGTGGCACCGAGTACGAAGGTCGGCCGCGGACCAACGCCTGGCATGGGGAAAAGCTCGCCGTACTCACGGCACACGAGCTTGAAGCCGGTTACGGGGCGGCCCCAGTCCTTGAGAAAGTGCATGTCGACGTGTACCCGGGCGAGATGGTTGCCGTACTGGGTGCCAATGGCGCCGGGAAATCGACGATGCTGCGTGCTATGAGCGGCCTGCACCGGCCCGTAAGCGGATCAGTCCTGTTGAACGATACCGAAACTGCGCGCCAACCCGCACACCAGATCGCCGCCGCTGGCATGGTGCTGGTCCCGGAAGGTCGGCAGGTGTTCCCCGAGATGACACTCCGCGACAACATCCTGCTGGGCGCATGGACCCGGAAGGAACCGGTCACGGATGCCGAGTTCGACGCCATTACCGAACGCTTCCCCCGCCTGCTTGATCGTATGGGCAGCAAGGCAGGTGTGCTTTCGGGCGGCGAACAGCAGATGCTGGCCATCGCGCGCGGGATGATCGCCAAGCCGAAGATTCTATTGCTGGACGAGCCTTCGCTTGGGTTGGCGCCGTCGATGATCGGTGAGCTTTATGACGTCCTCGCCGATCTCAGGGATGAAGGCGTTACCGTCCTGATCGTCGATCAGATGGCAAACCTTGCCCTGACCGTTGCCGACCGGGGATACGTGCTGGAAAGCGGACGGATCGCGCATGCGGGTGCTGCCGATGAATTGAAGAACGACTCGACGATTGAACGCGCCTATCTGGGACATAGCGGCGACGATTGACCATGCAGACAGCTAAAAGACTGGCACACAAAAAACTGGAGGAAACCTTCCGATGGATCTGACGCTTCGCAATGCCCGCATCGCCAGCGCACCAGGCGATACCGTCGATATCGGCGTTTCCGGCGGCAAGATCGTCGAGATGATGACGGGCCTAACCCCGGGCGCCCGCGACATCGACGTCGAGGGCCGGTTGGTGTTACCCGGCTTCGTGGAAACGCACATCCACCTGGACAAGTCCTGCATTCTCGACCGTTGTTCGTCAAAGCGCGGTGATCTGAATGAAGCAATCGAGGAAGTCGCTCGGGTCAAAAAGGATTTCTCGGAAGAAGACGTCGCCACGCGCGCTTCCAAAACACTGCGCAAATGCGTGATCAACGGCACGACGCGCATGCGTACCCATGTCGAAGTCGATCCCGTCGTCGGGCTGCGTGGCATCGAGGGTGTCAAAGCCGCCATCAAGGACTATGCATGGGCCATAGATGTGGAGATCTGCGTCTTCCCGCAGGAAGGCTTGCTTAACAATCCGGGTACCGACGAGCTGATGGTTGCGGCTCTCAAGGACGGCGCCGGTGCCGTGGGTGCTGCGCCATACACGGATAGCGATCCACACGGCCAGATCGACCGGGTTTTCGAATTGGCGCGCGAATTCGATATCGACATCGACATGCACCTGGATTTTGGTGACGACGCCGGTCAACTGGATGCCGAGTACGTTTGCCGCAAGGCCGATGAATTCGGCTGGGGCGGGCGCGTCGCCATCGGCCATGTCACTAAATTTTCGGTGATGGCGCCGGATCAACTGCAGCAGACGGCAAAGATGCTGGCGGACGCCGGCGTCGCGGTGACCGTGTTGCCGTCGACCGATCTGTTCCTGATGCACCGGGATTACGATCACAAAGTGCCGCGTGGCGTGACACACGTGCATACGCTGCTGGAATACGGCGTCAACTGTTCACTGTCGACCAACAACGTGCTTAACCCGTTCACGCCGTTCGGCGACTGCTCTTTGATCCGCATGGCGAACCTTTACGCCAACATCGCGCAGATCGGCAAAAGGGATACGCTGGGTGAATGCCTGAACATGGTGTCAACCCGTTCGGCAAAGCTGCTAAACCTTGACGATCACGGTGTCGCGAAAGGCATGACCGCCGATCTGGTCGTGGTCGACAACACCGACCCGGCAATGGCGGTCTCCGAGCTGTCACAACCGATGTTCGGGTTCAAGTCGGGACGCCCGACGTTCACCCGCGCCCTGCCCGAACTGCATGGCCCGGTGTGAGGCTGCCATGAAAGATACCGTCGACGCCTTCATTTCGCAGTTCACTATTCCCGGCGCCAAAAGCGGTCCGCTGGCCGATATGACGTTCGGCGCCAAGGATCTTTACGACATCGAAGGTCATATCACCGGATGCGGCAGTCCTGACTGGGCCAAAACGCACGAACCCGCGGAGAGTACCGCGCCCGCGGTTCAATCCCTGCTCGACGCAGGTGCGACGCTGATCGGCAAAACCCATACGGATGAAATCGCCTACAGCCTGATGGGGGTCAACGCCCATTACGGCACACCGATCAACGCGGCGGCCCCCGACCGGGTGCCGGGCGGATCGTCGTCCGGTTCCGTCGCCGCGACGGCAGGAGGACTCGTCGACTTTGCACTCGGCAGCGATACCGGCGGGTCGGTACGCATGCCGGCATCGTTTTCCGGTGTATACGGCATCCGGACGACACACGGCAGGATTGGTCTTTCCGGTGTAATGCCGCTGGCACCAAGTTTCGACACAGCCGGCTGGTTCGCCCGCGATGCCAAGACGTTTGCTGCCGTCGCCGCCGCGTATGATATTGATGTACCGGAGGGTCTCGGTCTGCCGCGCCTGATGATCGCCGACGATGCTCTGTCGCTAGCTTCCAGAGAAACACAGACCGAACTGCAGGTTACCCTTCACAAGTTGATCGACTTGCTCGGCAATACGAAGCACATCGAGCTGAGCGACACGTCATTCGCCGACTGGCGGGAAAGTTTCAGAATCTGTCAGGCCGCCGAAGCCTGGCAGGTGCACGGTGAGTGGATCACGTCGGCCAGCCCCGCGTTCGGCCCCGGCGTGAAAGAACGCTTTGAAATGGCAGCCGCGATCACGCCAGAGGAGCTCGCCCCCGCAACCGAAAGGCGCACTAAGATCCGCGCCCGGCTGGTGAATCTACTGGGCAACGATGGTCTGATTGTTTTACCAACCAGCCCCGGGCCGGCGCCACGCCGCAATGAAGACGAGTCCGGTCTGGACGGTTTCCGGATTGCCGCGCTTGAGTTGCTGTGCACCGCGGGTCTTTGCGGGTTGCCGCAAATCAATATACCTGCCGGCATGGTCGACGGTGGCCCTGTCGGTTTGTCGGTCATCGGCGGGCATGGCCAGGATGGGCTTTTGCTGAAAATCGCTTCATCGATCTCCGGCAAGTAATATTTAATCTTTCAAAACAGCGTTATGACGTTGCGTTGATATAAAACTGGCATGTTGGGCCCTCATTCAACTGCTGCGAAGTGACTACCGTCTGTTTTCGAAAAAATGTTTGTTCTGGGCAGCAAGAGGACAATGTCCTTGGTTGGTAGCTTCTGCTCGTATAAGCCACAGAATAGACAACCTGACTGTGCCCAAATTGTGTCCGCGCTATTCGGTTTTATCCGGTTTTAATCCGTCTTATTCGGCCCAAGGTAACGACAGCGCCCGAACAAATTACTGATTTAAAACGTTTTAAATTCGGTCTGCGAGCCTCCGAAGGCAGAGGTCACAGGTTCGAATCCTGTCGGATAAAATTCGGCTTCTAGCCAGTAGCGGAAATTGAACTCACGTTTTGCCTGCCAGACCAATAATATCTTCCGGTCCGACTTCCGACATGGGCTTGCCAATTCTCCATGTCTGACGATCCCCATTTCGCAGGACAGCGACGACGGTTTCCACATCTGGACAACCCTCTTCGTGGCAGTGCAGTTCAGAAACCATCAGTGTCGCATCCGGCGAAACGCCTATGATGTCTTGTGCCAGAAGCTTGATGCGTTGCGCATCGCCGCTCGCTTTAGGGCGTGATAGCCCCAGAATGTCATCCATGTTAAGACCCACCCATCAGACGAGCGCTTCCTTGATGCGCATCATGGCGAGAACGCCATCCGCATCGGCAGAGACGAGGCTGCGGCCGTCAGGTGTCCAGGCAAGGCCGACCACGGCGGCACCACCGCCCGGGCGAGCAATCATCGCTGTTTCCTGCTCTATATTGCCGATCATGACCGTGCCGTCGCTGTACCCCCCGGCGATGACCTTGTCGGCCGGATGTGCCGCAACCTGCATGACGGTGCCGTCATAGACATAGCCGAATTCGAGCGGCGGCTTGCCGGACGGCCCCTTGCCGCTGCAATCCCAAGACGTCACCGTGTCCGCGCCGCTGGCAGCGACGTAGCGGCCGTCCGCGGTCCACGACAGGCTGCGGATCTTCGACGGATACCCGCTCATGCGCATGCCCTTCTTGTCGCCCCAGCGCCAGCAGTGCACCTCGCGGTCCTGCATCGCGGTGACGATGAAAGTGCCGCAGGGGCTCCAGGCGACAGCGGTATGCGAACCATGCCAGGTCAGGCGGACCGGCTCGGACGTCCCGCCGGAAATGTCCCAGACGGTAACGCCGCCGTAATGTGACGCAGCGATCCATTTGCCGTCTGGCGAGAACGATATGCCGGAGATCGTGCTCGGGTGATCGTCCTCACGGATACGCTCGTCGCCTTCTGCATCAAGCACGACGAGGGTACGACGAGCAACGAATGCCCTCAGTCCGGCATTGTCGTGGACGGCAATGTGTTCAATCCAGTCGCGGCTAGCCGTGGCCAAGACAGAGACGTCCTTGCCGTCGATGCGCAGCAACTCTCCGTTGTCGGTGCCGACGAGCACGCCTGCCCCATCGATATCGGTGGCGGCTGTGAGCGGCGTTGCGTCCAGTTTCGCGACACTTGAAACGAGAGCGCCTTCAAGGGTCAGCGAGAGCGCCTTGATCGCGCCGTCGCCGAACCCGGCGACCGCACGGCCCGCACCGGCCTCAACAACGAGGAAAGTCGGGTGCGCGCCGACGGGGTTGGTTTCGGAAAGCGCGATCGATGGCGAGACGATCCGCGCGCCTGCATCGGGATTACTCATCGCTTGCGCACTCATGCCGCCACCGTACATGCCTGGAACGCCGCGTTCAGTTCCGTCTCGTCGAGGTTGCGGCCGATGAAGACCAAGCGGCTCGATCTCGACGTTTGATCCCACGGCGCACCCCAGGCACTGTCCATCACCATGTGAACGCCTTGGAATACGTAACGGTTCGCTTGTCCGTCGAGGTTCAGGATTCCCTTGGTGCGCAGCACATCGACTCCGCGTTCCATGATGAAGCCGCGGATCCACTCGGAGAATTTCTCCGGCTCGATCGGGCGGTCCGTGGTCAGCGATACACTAATGATGTCTTCGTCGTGTTCGTGCTCATCTTCTTCATCGAGCAAACCGGGCTCGATCTCGAGAATACGCGTCAGGTCGAACGCATGACGCTCCATCACGTCTTCCAGCGGCGCGCCGCTCTTTACCGTTTCGATCACTTTCGCGAACTTATTGAGTGCGGCGATCTTGGACCTCACGTGACTGAGCGTGTCAGCGTCCACGAGGTCGGTCTTGTTCAGCAGTATGATGTCGGCGAAGGCCACCTGCTCGGCGAGTTCGTGCTCTTCATTGACGGCGCTCATGAAGTGCTTGGCGTCGACGACCGTGACGACGGCATCCAGCGCCACCTTACTCTGCACATCTTCGTCGACGAAAAACGTCTGCACCACCGGTGCCGGATCGGCGAGCCCGGTCGTCTCGATGATCATGCCGTCGAATTCCTCGGCGCGTTTCATCAAGGTCGAAATGATGCGGATCAGATCACCGCGTACGGTGCAGCATATGCAGCCGTTGTTCATCTCGAAGATTTCCTCGTCGGCATCGACGACCAGTTCGTTGTCGATCCCCTCTTCGCCGAACTCATTGACGATGACGGCGTATTTCTTGCCGTGCTGTTCCGTCAGTATCCGGTTGAGCAAGGTCGTCTTTCCGGCCCCGAGATACCCCGTAATCAGCGTTACCGGGACTTTTGGGCTATCCATGTCTATTACCTCCGCAGGAACGTAGTGAAAGGAACCCGCCGGACGTGCATCGGCGCACGTCCGGCAACTTGGATCCGATTACAGAAGAACGCTGAACGCGATACCTTCGATGTTTTCCAGCGTCAGGAACATGCCAACGCCGGCAACGACGGCACCGGCGAGGCGCGCCTCGACAGCGCTGGCTTCGACAGCATGGAACAGCTTGGTCACTGCCCAGCCCGACGCAATCGACATTCCGTACTGGAGAACGCCGAGACCGATCAGGTATCCGACGAGAACTTCGGCACCCATTGCGGCTTCCTGGGAAGCGATGCTGTCACCGAAGGCGGACCCGTGGAACAGGCCAAAGACCGCGAACAGCGCCATCGTCGGCAAAAGCCCGAACGAGCGGCCGGAAAGCACGAGGCCACCGACGGCCAGAAGCGAGAGACCGATGATAATTTCCTTACCGGGCAGGCCGACACCGAGCGACATCATCAGGCAGCCGATCAGCATGGCGGCGATGTAGCCCGCCGGCGCCATCAGGCGGTGACCGGTGTAGAGCGCGGCGATGCCGACGGCGAGAACGAAGAACAGGTGATCGAAGCCCAGCAGCGGGTGGCCGATCCCGGAAAGCAGGCCGTGTGAGAACGTCTCCATGGGTGCGCCGGCCAGCGGATGGTGGGCAAGTGCCGGCGAGCTGACGGCAGCGACGATGCCGGCAGCAGCCGGTACGGATGCGAACTTGAAAAGTTTCTGCGTGTTCATTTTTGATACCTCTCTGTCTATCGGTTTTCGTTAGTACGATTTGTAGGGAAGGAATTTGCCGGTCATCATGACCTGGACGCGGTCGCCTTTGGGGTCCTCGATCCGCGTGACGCTCATGTCGTAGTCGATGGCGCTCATGATGCCGTCGCCGAACTCTTCCTCGATCAGCGACTTGAACGTGCTGCCATAAACCATGACGATTTCGTAGAAGCGGTAGATCAGCGGATCGGTCGGAATCTGCGTCGGCAGTGAGCCGCGATAAGGCACGGTCATCAACAACGCCGTCTCATCCGGCGAGAAGTTGATGCCCATGGCATTGCCGGCAGCGTCGACTTCGTCCTTGGTCAGAGACAGCTGCCCCATCATGGCGGCGCAGGTCCATTCCTTGGATTTGCCGATGGCTTTACCGACATCCTCCCACTTGAACCCCGTCATCATCTTGTGCGCGACGATTTTTTCGGTGAGTTCAGCTCGTGTCATCATCTATCAGGTCTCCTTCTGGTGTCTCTGTGGTTAAGCGCGCGCCCGGACGCTGCCGGGGCTATCGGCCGTCGGCCCGACGACCGGCGGATGTTTCGGGTCGTAGTCCGGCGAGGCGAGCTCCTCCTGGAACGTGGCCGAACGGTTGACCAGGAATTCGATCAGGTGATTGCGCACGGGGTAGTAGTTCTCGTGCGTGTGCATGTTGTTCCGCGTGCGGTCACGCGGCAGTGTGTTCTCGACGATCTCGCAGATGCGCGCTTCGGGGCCGTTGGTCATCAGAATGATTTTGTCGGCAAGAAGGATTGCTTCGTCGATGTCATGGGTAATCATGAACACTGTCTGTTCCGTCTCGGAGCAAATCGTCAGCAGTTCGTCCTGCAACGAGCCGCGCGTCAGTGCGTCGAGCGCGCTGAAGGGCTCGTCGAGGAGCATGATCTTGGGTTCGATCGCCATCGCACGGGCAATGCCGACGCGCTGCTTCATACCTCCGGAAAGCTGCGATGGTTTCTTGTTCTCCGAGCCCGTGAGATGGACCAGATCGATGAACTTCTGACAGTGCTTTTGAGTGGCGGCTTTATCCAATTTCGGCCACTTCGATTTGACGGCGAAGGCGATGTTCCCCATCACCGTCATCCACGGCATCAGGGCGTGGCTCTGGAAGACGACGGCCCGGTCGAGGCTGGTGCCGACGACTTCCTGGCCGCCGACGATCACGGTGCCGTCACTGGCAGTGGCGAGGCCGGCCAGAATGTTGAGAAGTGTCGTCTTGCCGCAGCCCGAGTGCCCGATCAGACAGACGAACTCGCCGGGATTGATGTTGAACCAGATATCGCTGAAGACGGTCACCTCGCCGTCCCCTTCGGGAACAGGGAAGCGCTGCGCAAGGCCTTCGACCTTGATGCGCGCTTCGGCGCCCGTGTGTTTTTCCTTGGTGATCGTGCTGTCGCTCATGCCTGAGTTCCGTTTCTATTCGCTGTAGGTGACGAGTTTCGTCAGGTAGGAGAGGCAGAGATCGAGAACCATGCCGATCATGCCGATGAAAAAGATCGCGGCGATCACGTTGGTGATCGACAGGTTGTTCCATTCGTTCCAGACGAAGTATCCAATGCCGGTACCACCGACGAGCATCTCGGCGGCGACGATCACCAGCCATGCGATGCCGACGGAAATCCGCATGCCGGTCATGATGGTCGGCGCGGCGGCCGGCAGGATGACCTGGAACGCCGTTCTGAGATTGCCGACCTCGAGTGTCTTGGCGACGTTGAGCCATTCCTTGCGGACGCTGGCGACGCCGAAGGCCGTGTTGGTCAGCATCGGCCAGACCGAGCAGATGAAGATGACGAACACGGACGAGATGATCGAATCCTTGATCGTGTAGAGCGCCAGCGGCATCCACGCCAGCGGCGAGACCGGCTTCATGATCTGAATGAACGGATCCAGCGCGCGGTAGAAAAGCGGCGACATGCCGATCAGAAAACCGAGCGGCACGGCGACGATCACCGCGAAGCCGAAGCCGACGAGCACACGCAGGATCGAGTAACCGAGCTGAATGCCGATTCCCTTGTCGTTCGGGCCGGCATCGTAGAAGGGATCGACGATGTGATCCCAGATCTGAGAGCCCACCTCGAGGGGCCCCGGCATGGCCGAGGCCCCCTTGGCGGTCGCCCCCATCAAGGCGGCGTATTCGGGGTCCATGTTCGCCGCCGACCCCGTTCCCTTGCCGAGGGAAACTTCCCACAGCATCGCAAACGCGAAGAACAGTACAACGGAGAGGATGACGGCACGGGTACGGAGCGGCAGCGACATGAACTTACCTCTTACGTTCTCTTGATGGCGAAGCTTTCGACGTACGCATCGGCCGCCATGGGATCGAACTCCTTGCCCATGATGGTGTACTTCTCGTACGTCTCTTTCGGCGGAGTGGCGTAAGGACCCTTGAGGTCCATTTCGGCCATCAGCTTCGCGGCGTCGGTCGCGAGATAGACCTCTTCCGCGACGGCCTTGTAGTCGACGTCACCCTTGACGTAGCCCCAGCGCTTCATCTGCGACAGGATCCAGACCGCCATCGAATGCCACGGGTACGGATCGAAATCGATCCGGTCCGGGACCTTCTTGACGTTGCCGAGACCGTCCGCGTAGGTACCGACGAGCACCTGCTCCAGAACCGTGACCGGCTGGTTGAGGTAGTTCTTCGGCGAGATCGCGGCCGAGATTTCCTTGCGGTTGGACTTGATCGACGCGTAGTCCGTCGCATCCAGGATCGACTTCCAAAGTGCCAGGAACGTGTTGGGATTTTCGTCGATGAAGGCCTTACTGGCGGCGAATGCGCAGCACGGGTGCTTCTCCCAGATGTCCTTGGTCAGCTTGTGGATGAAACCGACACCGTCGTAGACCGCCCGCTGGTTGAACGGGTCCGGTGACAGGTAGCCGTCGACGTTGTCCGCCCGCAGGTTGGCGACCATCTCGGGTGGCGGCAGGACGCGGATCTGGATGTCCTTGTCCGGATCGAGCCCGTGTTCCGCCACGTAGTAGCGCAGCAGGAAGTTGTGCATCGAATACTCGAACGGCACCGCGAACTTGAAGCCCTTCCACATTTTCGGGTCGTTCTTGTCCTGGTGCTTTTTCGACAGCACGATCGCCTGGCCGTTGATGTTCTCGACGGCAGGCATCGTCCACGGCACTTTCGTCGAGCCGGCGCCGAGCGAAATCGCGAGCGGCATCGGTGTCAGCATATGCGCCGCGTCGTATTCGCCGGAAAGCGACTTGTCGCGGCTCACGGCCCAACCGGCCGTCTTGATGACGTCGACGTCGAGCCCGTACTTCTTATAGAAGCCGAGCGGATGCGCCATGATGATCGGCGTCGCGCACGTAATCGGCACAAAGCCGACATTGAGCTTGGATTTCTCCAGCGCCCCACCGGACTGTGCCATTTCGACCGCCATCGCCTTGGCTTCCTCAAGTGGGAAGATCGAGGCGATTGCCGCCGACGCGGCACCCGCGCCGACCGCCTTCAGGAAGGCACGACGATGCATGTCGGTCCCGAAGAGACCCCGCATGACGGCGGATTCCACGGCACGTGACATGGTTGCGTCGAGATCGGACGCTTCCGGCTCCGCATCCATGGCTTCCATGTCACGCTGATGCTTCTGCACGGCGCGCATCTGGTCGCCACGGCCCGCCGCTTCGGCGGCCTGACGCATCGAGGCGCAAGCCGGTTCCGGGCAATCCGCGTCGAAGCAATTGGCCGGATTGTGAGCCATCTGTGGCGTGGGGCCGGTGTCGAGCCGGTCAACACCGTCCGCAATTTCTTCGCACTGGAAACGCGACGCATCTTTGCCCTGGGCCTGCGCCATGGCCATGTTGTGCTCGGTGATGGAGCGGTGCTGTCCACACGGACAGCCGTTCCACAAGAGCTTGTCTGGATCGAACGGGTCTGCAAATGCTCCCATAAGATTTACTCCAATAAAAAAACGCCCAACACAGCGCCCGCAAAAGCGAGCCTGCCATTGGACGTCCTGGTCCTTTGCGGGGGCCGTCTTTGTCCCCCTGGTGAACCCGGCAACGCCGTTGCTGCCCGGTTCGGTTTGCTTGCGCACCGACGCCATTGCCGGTCCGCAGATTCTGTTGCCGCGAGCGGACCCGTCAGCCGGGCGCTCCAGCTGCGAAACTCTATAGCTGCATCACCTCGGCAGCTTCATTGACCATCTCGGCCACTTCGATCAGGCGTACGCCGCGCTGCATCGCGCGTTTGCGGAGAAGTGCATAGGCTTCGTCCTCATCTATTTGCCGCTCGCGCATGATGATGCCTTTGGCGCGCTCGATCAGCTTACGCTCACGGAGTGCGTTCCGTGCTTCATCCAGTTCCTCGCGCAGCCCGCGCGTATTCGAGAAGTTGGCCTTCGCCAGATCGATCGCGGACCTCATCCGGTTGCCGTTCACGCCGACCACGACGCAAGCGTTAATGCCGGCGGCGACGGCCGCATACATCGCATCCGAAGTGCCGTCTTCCGTGATCAGGATGGTCGGGCGGCGCACGTCGTCGGGAAGCGCGCGAAGTGTTTCCAGCAACGCTTCGTCCGGGGTCGTCGCATAAATCATGATGGTGTCGGACTGGGAGCGGACGAGCGCTTCGGGGATGGCCGCCAAGTCGCCAACTTCAGCCGTCACCGCGTAGCCCTGCTCGATCAGCAGGCGGCGCGTCGATGCACGTCTTTCTGCATCCTGATCATAGACCAGGACGCTGGTGCCCACGGGCGTCATCAATCTAATTTGCATCGGCGGACGTCAGCCCCTCTGTAAAAACGTTACCGACCGCATACGCGATCTGCGCTCAACCACCGGCGTCGCCGGTGCCTCAGCCCGTCATGGGGCAAAACCCTCTCTTGATCGTCCGCCGTTGAACGGAGAGGTGCAGGTCGACCCTGCTATCGATCTATCAGCAAACCCTGTGCCAAGTCGTCGAATTCCATTAACTGCCTGTTTTGATTTACGATCCCTGTTCTCGCTTGATCCGGGCTCATCGCCTGCATGTATAAGTTTTGTTCACTTGTATTGAATGCGTGCCCATTAAATCATCAAATCCCAAGTTCGCTTGCCGCCAGAATACTCTCCGCAACGTCGACCATCCTCTTGCCTTTGTCGCGCGCCATCCGGCGAATTGCATTGTATGCATCTGCCTCGGGCATCTGCCGGCGCTGCATCAACAACGACTTGGCGCGCTCGATCGTTTTACGGTCGGCCAGCTCGACCTCGGCTTCGTTGGCGCGTTTCTCCAGTTCGCTGTAAGCCTCGAAGCGCGAGATCGCCAACTCGACGACGGGTTTGATGCGTTCTCGCTTCAGGCCGTCGACGACATAGGCACTGACCCCGGCGCGGATCGCCGCCGTCGTCGTCGCCTGATCGCTCTCGTCGACGAACATGGCAATCGGCCGCTTCACTTCACGCGACACGCGGAACATCTGTTCGATGGTGTCGCGGTTCGGGTTTTCCAAGTCGATGAGGATGACGTCGGGCGAGATCTGGGCGATGCGGCTGACAAGGTCATGCATTTCCACCATGTGATGGACATCGTCGTAGCCGGCATCGCGCAAGCCGGCCAGCAGCACGGCTGCACGATCTTGGCTTTCGTCGATGACCAGAATTCTTGATGGCACGTCCGTTACCTCGACCACATGAAATGCAGCACCGCGAACTAAATAGCGGTCAGATCGGACGTTGCTCCCTGCCCCGGAACCCGGGTTGTTCATTTTTGTTACATAGATGCTATCGCCAGTTCGGGCTGCTTTGCAAGATGCATAAATGTGGATCGAGTGGAATTGAATACCGCTGTTTTGATCTCACCTAGAAAGAAAGGGTGAAACGAAGGGCGCCTATTTCCCGTGCGCCCGATTGAAACAAGGACACACAAAATGGAACAACGACCGCCGCTCCCGCCGTTTGACCTTCAGGCTGCAACACAGAAAGTCCGCATGGCAGAAGACGCCTGGAACCATCGCGACCCCGAGCGCGTGTCGCGTGCCTATACACCGGATAGCCGTTGGCGAAACCGGGCCGAATTCTTCACTGGCCGCGCGAATATCGTCGCGTTCCTTGAACGGAAATGGGCTCGCGAGCTGGACTATCGACTGATCAAGGAGCTATGGGCGTTTCACGAGAATCGAATCGCTGTCCGGTTTCAGTACGAATACCACGACGATTCGGGCAACTGGTTCAGGGCACACGGCAACGAGCAGTGGGAATTCTCGCCGGAAGGCCTGATGCAACGCCGCGAGGCAAGCATCAACGACGTACCGATCTCCGAGGCCGATCGCAGGTTCACCTGGCCGTTAGGGCCACGGCCGGAGGATTTTCCGGGCCTGACGGAGCTCGGCCTTTGATCGCTGTACGGATTTTTGTGAAACACGATGAACTCGACCAATGCATGCATTGGGTCATAAGCAGACAATTCTGTTCGTTCAAAGCAATGGCCGCTTTCAAATCACCATCTGGCGAATTTTCTCTAAGACGTCTCCGTCCCGTCTCCTTGGCCGAGCACCATGAATCAGTTCCCGCTGCCGCTCCATCGAAACGGCGCCGTAACTCGTGAATGTGGTCAGTGGGCTCTCGTGTCCCAGGTTCTGACTCCATGACTTCAATTCCTCCGGCCCATTGCAATGAGAATAAGCGAGATGCGCCAGCTGATGCCGGAAAGCGTGCGGCGTGAAAACCGGAAGCCCGGCCACTTCGAATGCATCCTTAAAGATAGCTCTGACGGGGCCGGCGCAGGTTGCGCGTGTTTTCGGTTTTGAACATCCGTTTCTCCTTGCATGAACGGGCAGACGATCTTTTCAACGCCGCCGCGTGTCGCTCATTTTCCCAAATAATGTTAGACTGCGACATTGAAAAAACGGGAGGGAAATCATGAAGACCTTGAGAGCATCACTCGCCGTATCATGCCTTTTCATTGCCGCGCCGGCGAGCGCCCAGAGTTACACCGAGCCGACAAACACCAACAATTGCATGCAGGCCGTTTCGGATACCCGGCAGGCAAAAGAGGAAAACCCGGCGCTCGGTGAAAAATCCCAGGCCGTCTTTGACCAGATCGTCGACCTGGCGGTGAAACGTTGCCAAGACAAGGAGTTCGAGCACGCGGGTGAGCTTCTTAACATCGCCCGAGGCATGGTTGCATCTGAATAGGCGCCACCTGTTTGGCTGAGCTTCCAAGCCCCGGTCAGATCACGCCCTTGTCCTTGAGTGCCGCCAGGTCGTCGGCGCTGAGGCCCAGTTCGCCCGAGAAGATCTCCTCGTTGTGCTGGCCCTTGCGCGGCCCGGCGTGGCGGATCTCGGCGGGCGTTTCCGACATGAACGGGAACGCGTTGGTCATCCGCATCCGGCCGAGATCCTCGTCGTCCAGTTCGATGATGTCGTTCCGCGCCTGATACTGCGGGTCGTCGAAAATCTGGTCGATCGTGTAGGCAGGCCCGATCGCGGCTTCCGCCTTTTCGAACTCGTCCAGCACCGTCGCCAGGTCGTGTTTGGCGATCCAGCCGGCGACGATGCCGTCGACCTCCTCGATATGCTCGACCCGGCTTTGCGGGGTCTGGAAGCGCGGATCCTCGGCAGCTTCCTTGCCGCCGCAGAGCGTGAGGACGCGTGTCACGATGGCCGGTGCGTTGGTCGAGATCGCGACCCAGTGGCCGTCTTTCGTCCGGTACGTATTGCGCGGCGCATTGTTCTTGGAGCGGTTGCCCCAGCGCTGCTGGATCACGCCCAGCTGATCGAACTGCAACGGCTGTGGCCCCATGACCTGGAACAGCGGCTCATAGATCGACAGATCGATATATTGCCCGACCCCCGCCTTCTGCGCGTCGCGGTGATAGAGCGCGAACATCGCCGCGAACGTGCCGTACGCCGCGGCGACCCCGTCGGCAAGGCCGAAGTTCGGCAGGGTCGGCGGTCCGTCCGGCTCGCCGGTGATGGCGGCGAACCCGGAAAACGCCTCGGCGATGGTACCGAAACCGGGACGGTTCTTGTAAGGCCCGGTCTGCCCGAAACCGGTGACCCGGATCATGACGAGGCGCGGATTGATCGCCTTCAGGTCTTCCCAGCCGAGCCCCCACTTTTCCATGGTGCCGGTGCGGAAGTTCTCGATCAGGACATCCGTCGTCCTGATCAGTTCCTTGAAAAGCTTCTGCCCGTCCTCGGACCCGAAGTTGAGCGTCACGCACCGCTTGTTGCGGTTGGCCATCTTGAACCAGAGCCCGACACCGTCCTTCTGATAACCGGTGTTACGCAGCACGTCGCCGCGCGGATGCTCGACCTTGATCACGTCGGCGCCGAAATCGCCCATCAGCATGCCGATGGTCGGCCCGGCGATCACGGTCGAGGCATCGATGACCCGGAGGCCCTGAAGCGGCGTCTTTTTTGTGTCGTCCGACATCCCGGCGGCGCTCATGCCGCGTCCGGTTCCGGCACGGCGAAATCTTCCGGGCGCAGGAAGATCGTGGTGCGCCGGGCGAACCGGGGCTTATTGACGTCGAAGGCTTCGCGGCGGTGCCAGAGCCGCGCATTGTCCCACATGATGACGTCGCCGTTACGCCACGTGTGCGCGTAGATGAAATCGTCCTGCAGCATATGCGCCTCGACGGCGTCGATCAGTTCCTGCGATTCCGTGTCGCTCAGCCCGTCGATGCCGAGCGTCTTGTTCGGGTCGAGGTACACCGACTTCTGACCCGTCGCCGGGTTTTCGAGAATGATGTCGTGGGTCGCGGGCGGCGTTTTCTCGTCGATCTTCTTCATTTCCTCGGGACGGCCCTGGAAATCGCGCTGCGTGGTCGATTCCTTTTTCATGCCGTACTTCGCCGTGGCGCGGCGGCCCTCAAGCTGCTTACGCAGGTTGTCGGGCATGGTGTCGTAACCCAGCTTGGTGTTGCAGAACGAGGTCACGCCTTCGCCTTCCGGCATTTCGATGGCGCAGAACACCGAGCCGCTGGCCGGGCGCTGGCGGTAGATCTGATCGTGGTGCCAGTAGATTTCATAGTTGCCGAGCCCGCCCATCGCCGTGCCGTCGGCGCGCTTCAAGGTCGTGATATAGATGATCTCGGGATGCTCCGGCGAGATCATGTCGTCGCGCACCAGGATATCGAGATCGCCGAAGCGCTTGGAGTATTCGACCTGCTGGCGCTCGCTCAGGCTCTGGCGGCGAAACAGCAGAAGCGGTTCTTCCTGCCAGAGTTTGTAGATGGCGTCGAATGTCGCGCCATCGAGATCGGCGAGATCGACGTCGAGGACTTCGTGCCCGAACGTCGCCTTCAGGGGTCTTGTCTTGAGTTGCATGGTTTGAGTTCCCTAAGTGTTTGTTTTTGTCGGCCCGCATTCGCGGTGCTCGATCAGGAATTTATCGCCCGGTTGAGGCGCGGGCAATGCGCCGGCGGCCCCTGTGCTAGCTCCGCCCGCGCGCCTTGATCGCGTTGTAGCGCGCAAGGACCCGTTCGGCGCGGATCGCGACGGGCACGTCGATCATCTTGCCGTCGACCGTGATCGCGCCGAGGCCCTGTTTCTCCGCTTCCGCATAGGCCTCGACCACGCGCCGGGCGTAATCGACCTCGTCGTCCGGGGGCGTGAATTCCTCGTTGAGGATCGGCACGCCGGACGGGTGGATGACGCTCGCCGCCTCGAACCCGAACTTGCGCGAGCGGCGCACGTTGTCGCGGAACGCGTCGGTATCGCGGAAATCGGCAACGGTGCCGATGAACCCCATGGGCATGATGTTGGCGGCACGGGCCGCGATCAGGATGGTCTGCTTCGGCACCATCAGGGTATCGGTGTCCGGTACCATGCCGACGTCCATGGCGAAATCCTCGCCGCCCAGGTTCATGCCGACGTTGCGGTTGGTGGCGCGCGCCACCGCATGGGCGCGGAAGTACGCATCGGCGCTTTCGATCATCGGCACCAGCCGGACCTCGCCCGCCGGCCGGCCGGCTTCCTTCTCGACCTCGGAAACCAGTTCGGCAACGAGCTTGAGGTGCCCCGCCCCGTCGACCTTGGTGACGAACAGCGCCCGGGCGCCGCCCTTCACTGCGGCTTCCACATCCTTGACCATGTGCCGGAGCGGCCGGTTGATCCTGACCGTGGCGTCCGCGCCCGATTGCGTCACCGACGCGATCGAATCGGCCAGCATATCGCGGGCACGCTGGCGTTCCTGTTCAGGCACGCTGTCCTCAAGATCGAGAATGATGGCGTCGGCCTCGCGCGTATGCGCCTTGGCGATAAATTTTTCGTTGTTGGCCGGCACGTAAAGCAGGGATCGCCAGACGATGTCGTCAGCGGGTT
The DNA here is from genome assembly GCA_965262415.1 of Rhodospirillales bacterium. Classification (GTDB taxonomy): domain Bacteria; phylum Pseudomonadota; class Alphaproteobacteria; order Rhodospirillales; family Casp-alpha2; genus UBA4479. The sequence continues at coordinate 2,731,900 of OZ253533.1, forward strand.
TATCCTGTTGGTTTTCCATAATTTTCCCTAGGTAGTGTTGTTTTCTGTTGGGCGCTGTAAGGCGTTGTAAGGCACGAGCTGTTGCAGCCGAAATACAATTTCTAGTAAGCACTGCGGCCACGCACTTCTGCCATACGGAACGTTACGGTTGGGACGGGGAGCAATCAAGTGAACGGATTGCAACACGGCGCAGGCACTACATGCAACGGCGAGGACCGGGAAATGTGTCCCGATGTCGTCACCGCGACAGGTGGGCCCGCGATGGCGCGCATCCGGGAGCTGTCGAACAACAAGCGGCTTCTCAAGTTCGCGGCGTTCGTTCTCGGCGCCGCAGGTGAGCGCCGTTACCCGGTCTACAAATCTCTCGACCTGATGCTGATCGCGCCGCTGGTACAATTTATCTGGGTGCTCGATTTCAGAAACGGCCTCGATACGCCGCCCCGTATCTTGTTCTCGGGCACCCATTGCGATGCCCATTTTCACATGAATATCGTCGGAAAGACCCTTGAAGACATTTACGTCGAGGACGATTTCGACCGGGTTATCCGGCGCAACTTCTATCAAGTCTACGAGCAGGGGAAGATCGCCTATACGCGGCGTTCGGTACATTACAAGGATGACCGCGTCGAACGGCACAGAACCGCAGAAGCGATCATGCTGCCGTGTTCGTCCAATGGCACGGATGTCGACTTCGGTATCGCTTTCACGGAATACTCGTCACACCGGGACGCGCCCGACACCAAGTTCTTCGCACTCATCTGAGTCTCAAAGCAGCCCCTTACCGGCGAGCCCGTCCCACACCAGCTTCACGCCGGCGAAGAACAGAAGCGCGTAGCAGATGCGATAGAACGTCTCGCCGTCGATGACGCGGACCAGTTTCCAGCCGAGCCAGACGCCGACCGGCACCATCGGCATCAGCAAGAGACTTGTCGTCAGGTTTTCGGTCGAGAACTGGCCAAGCCACAGGTAAGGCCAGATCTTCACCTGGTTGACGACAAAGAAGAAGAACACCTGCGTGCCGACGAACAGCTTCTTGTCGAGGCGCTGCGGCAGCAGGAAGATCTTCACCGGCCCGCCGCCGGCATGCGCGACGAAACTGGTGAAACCCGCCAGCGCGCCGCAGAACGTGCCGAACCAGCGGCCCCAGCGGCTGTCGGCGCTGACCGGGCTGTTCTGCATGAAGTACGTCAGCGAGAAAATCAGCGACAGGCCGCCCAGCAAAAGCCGGATCATGTTGTCGTCGACGTGGCGGAACGTCAGCGCGCCGATGCCGATACCGATCACCGAGCCCGGCAGCAGCGCGATCAGGTTGCCCTTGTGGAAGTCCTTGCGGTAACCCCAGATATTGAACAGATCGATGGTGCACAGGATCGGCAGCATGATCGCCGCCGCCGCGACGGGCGAGATGAACATCGCCATCAGCGGCACCGAGAGCTGCCCGAGCCCGCCGCCGAGACCGCTTTTCGAGATGCCGGTGATCAGCACGGCGAGCAGCGCCACCGCGAGGAACGTGGGTTCAGGGAACGTTTCGAACAAGAATGGGATCCTCGGTCAGGGGCAGGCGAATACGGATACGTTATCTATAAGGGTATTTTGCCGGAGGTGTGCAAGCGCGGATCGCGCCGCCGGTCAGAACAGATCCCTGTATGCCGGTGCCAGCGAAAGTCCGTGTCCGGGCCGGTCCGAGAGGACGATCTCGCCGCCGCTCAATTCCGGCAGGCCGTCGAACAGCGGCCACAGCCATTCCTTGTGCTCGCAGATCAGACCGTTCGGAATGCCGGCACCGAGATGCACCGAGTATTCCGGCAAGAGGTGCGTGACGATCGGCATGTTGGCGCCCTCGGCCATGGCGCAGACTTTTCGCGCCGCCGTATAGCCGCCGACCTGCAGCAGATCGACCATGAGAATATCGACCGCGCGTTTCCGGATCATGTGGTTGAAAGCCGCGACGCCCCAGTTGCTCTCCCCCGCCATGACCGGTGTCGTGAGAGAACGGGTCACGTGTGCAAGCCCGTCATGGTCGGTGTGATCGATCGGGTCCTCGAGGATCGAAAGCCGAACGCCCGCGTCCTGCAGCCGGTGGCCGATATCGACCGCCCGGTGCACCGCCCAGCGGTCGTTGACGTCGGCCTGAAGCTGCACCGCGTCGCCGAGCGCCGCCTGCGCCAATTGCGCGCGCGCCACTTCGCGCGCCGGGTCGGATCCGTCCGGCAGCCCCAGATGCAGCTTGGCATGCCTGAACCCCGTGTCGGCGACGTGCCGGGCGGAACGCGCAAGCATGTCATCGGTGAGGCTCCGGTCCATTTGTCCGCTGGCATAGACGGGCATGCGGTCCTTCGCGCCGCCGAAGACCTTCCAAAGCGGCTGGCCCTGTGCCTTGCCGGCGATATCCCAGAGCGCGATGTCGAACAGGCTGAGCGCGATACGGAAAATCCCGACGTGCCGCAGCTTGTCGACGTAGGCGATCAGTTTTCCGTGTACGTCCTCGATGCGCGCTGCGTCCATGCCGACCAGCAAGGCCGCCAGCTCCTCGGTCGCGGCATGTAACGCGTTGGTCATGCCGCCGAAGAGAAACCCGGCCGCCAGCCCCTCGGGCCCGCCTTCGGTGGCAATCTGCACCACCACCACGTCCCGGGTCGTCGGCTTGCGCGCGCCTTCAAGCGCCAACCTGTCCTCGTCCGTGACCTGAGCGCACGCCACCCTGACGGATGCTATTTTCATGATTTGCCCCCAAGATACTGCGGCATAGTGTAGGCGCACCAATGCGGCGGTCAAGAAAGGGGCGCGCCCTCGAGGCATGGGGAAAGCCGGCGCCGGAACGCGCGGTCGCGCTTGAGATGCCATTCCCGGCTCAGCGCATCGGACCGGGTCAGGTAACGCTCCGCGTAAAGAAGCCGCCACTGCCGGCCCCGCGTCGACTTGGCGCCGGTGCCGGTGTTGTGCGCCGCCAGGCGCTGCTCGAGGTCCGTGGTCCAGCCGACATAGGTGCGCGGGCTGTCGCCGCCGATCTCACCCAGGACATAGACGTAGCAGAACTTCATAGGCGGATTTCTCGCCAGTCTGGCTGCAACCCGCCTCTATCCGCCAGTGAATGAACATGGTGCGGCATGTGATGATGGCAATATTCACCCCGAAAACCAGGGGGATTTCAATGCAGTGGAATCAGGCTGCTTTCTTGGTCTCGGTCGTGCAGGTTTCGAACGACCATTCATGACGCAGACGTTTGCCGTACGCCGCACACGCTGCCTTTATCTCGGCGTTGCCGGAATTGTAGCGCAGGTTAAGCAGGCGGTGGGCGACAGTAAGCGATTTTCCGATACGCTTCGCGAGTCTTTCAGCTAGCCGAGGGATGCTGGTGTCGTTCTCGCGAACCAATTTATAGAGTTGTAGCTTCATGGCCGGGGTGACATCGATGCTTACGAACCCGCGCGCGGCCAAGGTATCTGGGTCGGCCTCGGGGATTTCATCCCCGTCCTGAACTGTCATTTGCAGGGCCGTCAAGATGCGGTCCTCAGCACGTGCAGCAATCTCCGAATCCGTCATATCGGGCGTAACCTCGCTGATGATGTAATCGAACTTGGGAATTTGGAGAAAGTTCCCTTCATCCGTCTCGACCACATTGTAAGCGTAGATATATTGGCACATTGGGATTCCGCTCCTCATGTTCGCGTAAGTTTCTCTTCGTCGGTCGTTCTCGGCAAAAAATAGCCAAACAATCAGTTCTCAGGGGCGTCTCTCTAGCGCGGTCTCAGTATGACGTCAAGCACTCTTATAAACATTAATGTTCACGTCACCCGTCTTTCACATTACACCTTCTTATTGAGAAAGGGCGCCGCCCCTCACTCCCAGTAATGAGATAATAGGCCAAAACCCAGTGCGATGCAAGTTTTATGCATAATTTTCAGTGATATATGACGAACGGGAGAATACTCGGCTGGGCAAATCCACTCTGTCGCGCAATAATATTACAATAGGAATGCCGTGAACACTAACTTTTTCTACACAGAAGTGTTGACAGCGCAACGAAATGGCTATATTGATAACAGCAATAATAGTTATTGATGATTCGGGTTGGGGCCGAATTTTTAGGCGAGGGGAACGAAAGATGCGGTGATGAACTAACCGATAGTCAGGGAGTCCTGGCGGGAGGCGAGACGTGAAAGATCAAAACAAACGTCGCTTCATTAAAAAACTCCGTGCAGCGTGTGCTGCGGAGCAAATTGAAGTCGCAGTCGATCCATCCGCCGGCAAGGGCGACCATTTCGGCCTTTCATTTACCGACAAGAAAACGGGCGAAAACTTACGTCTTATCCTCGACGCGAAGAACAGCAAGGAGATTGGCTGCAACGTTCTCCGAAAAACCTACCGCTTCCTACTCATCAAAGCGACCTCCATTGCGATTGCAAAAGTGATTGCCATCATATGGGAGAACCTCACCAATGGATAAATACCGCCAAATGAACAAGGATTACTTCGGCCGCGACGGCTACGCAAACAGCCTCGATCAAATCCGCCTTTTCTGCATGACAGGTACGCGCCCCGCAAATGCGCATGGCAAGTGGAACGGCCAACGTCGTCGCGACATTGGTGGCGCCCACCAAAGCTAAATTCCAGTTGCTACAGCGTTTGAAGGCCGTCAGACCTACAGTTTGACGGCCTTCGGCGTTCTATTGCGCCCCAGTCGCCCTCTATAGTTCTGCCATCACACGTCCAGGTTGGCGACCTTGAGGGCGTTTTCCTGGATGAAATCGCGGCGCGGCTCGACGATGTCGCCCATCAGGGTCGAGAATACTTCCTCGGCCTCGTCGACATGGTTGATGCGCACCTGCAGGAGCGAGCGCGAAGGATTGGTTATTGCTGTGTGCAGCCGTTCTTTTCCCGGCATGTACAGTGCAAGTAACAACAGCGCGGCGCCGCCTGCTGACCGCTGGCTCCTCACTCGCTTTCGTCCTTGACCCTGAAGTACGCTTCAGGGTGTAGACTCGCAGCTTATCGATCATTCGGAGGTCACTTTCGTGTTGAATATCGGAGAAATCGCGCGTCTGGGCGGCGTATCGGTCGAGGCTTTGCGCTACTACGAGCAGCAAGGCCTGATCGCGACACCCGAACGCGACACAAATGGTTACCGCAAGTACGCGCCGGACGCGATACGGCGTGTCCGGTTTATCAAGCGCGCCCAAGATGTCGGGTTCACATTGAAGGACATTGGCGACCTCCTGAACCTGAGGGCCGATCCAGGTGCATCGTGCCGTGACGTGCGCGAACGTGCCCGTGGAAAGCTGGTGGAGATAGACGAGAAGATCGCCGTCCTGCTTCGGATGCGGGACGTGCTGAGTACGTGGACGGACGCCTGCCCGAGCACCGGGCCGGTCAGTGATTGCCCCATCATCGATGCGCTGGATGGGTCGTCCGGAACCGGGGAGGATCGCTGATATGCCGACCGTCGAGTTCGTCTATGAAAAGACCTGCCCGTTCGTGCGCGACACCCGGCGGCGGCTGATCGAAGCATTCCAGGCGGCAGGCCTCCCACCACGCTGGACGGAATGGGAAGTGTCCGATCCGCATGTGCCGGAACGTGTCCGGTCTTTCGGCTCTCCGACGGTGCTCGTAAACGGGCGTGACATTGCCGGCGCCCCGCAAGACACGGCTGAGCATTGCTGCCGCATCTACACCCACGCCGACGGCCCTCGCGGCGTGCCACCTTTGCAAATGATTTCCGCCGAATTGATGGCGGCCCGGGACATAGCCACCGATAAGCGGGCTGGTTACCCAGGCGACGTCCGATCCTTCGCAACATTGTTGCCGGCGGTCGGCCTCGCTGCGCTTCCGAAACTGACATGCCCCGTGTGTTGGCCGGCATACGCGGGACTGCTGAGCAGTTTCGGCATAGGGTTCGTAAACTACACGCCCTACCTCATGCCGCTAACCGCCATGTTCCTTCTGATCTCCGTGCTCGCACTCGGATACAGGGCCGAACAAAGGCGCGGTTACGGTCCGTTTATCCTTGGCGTCTTGTCGGCACTCGCTGTTCTGGTCGGAAAGTTCGGCTACGACAACGACCCGTCCATGTGGGTCGGCCTTGGGACCCTGGTTCTCGCGTCGGTATGGAACAGCTGGCCAAGTCGGGTAGCCGGCAATCACAACCTTGAAACGGAATGCCCTGCCTGTGCCGACTGAGCAGGGGAACAACACTCAAACCTGAGGATGAAAGGAAGCGAGAATGTCTGCAAAACGAAAGATTGAAGTCTTCAGCGCCGGTTGCGGCCTGTGCGACGAAACCATTGAGATGGTTCAAAACGCGGCATGCTCTTCATGCGACGTATCCATTCTCAATATGAATGAACCATCGACACGGGCACGCGCCAAAGAACTGGGCGTACAATCCGTCCCGGCCGTTGCGATCGACGGTGTGCTGGCTTCATGCTGCGCCGGGCGCGGCGTCAACGAAGAAAGCCTGCGGGCGGCCGGATTGGGACAACCCTGATCCCGCTGCAGGTTATTCGCGCATGCGCAGGACGCCAATACACTAATTGGCTCCATTTGAGCGCGTCGATGCGCGACCGCGGTCACACGTCCAGGTTGGCGACCTTGAGGGCGTTTTCCTGGATGAAATCGCGGCGCGGCTCGACGATGTCGCCCATCAGGGTCGAGAATACTTCCTCGGCCTCGTCGACATGGTTGATGCGCACCTGCAGGAGCGAGCGCGCCTCGGTATCGAGGGTCGTTTCCCAGAGCTGTTCCGGGTTCATCTCGCCCAACCCTTTGTAGCGGCTGATCGAAATGCCCTTTCGGCCGAGCTCGGTGATCTTGTCGACGAGCGCGACCGGCCCCGTGATCGGGTGGCTCTTGTCCTTGTTCTCGAGCGTCCCGTGCTTGGTGTAGTTCTTCTGCAGCCGGCCCGCCAGTTCGTCGAGCTGGCGCGCGTCCTTGGAGCGCATGATGGCCCCGTCGATAACGTGGGTTTCCGTCACGCCGCGGAGCGTCCGCTGGAATTCAAGCCCACCGTCGTCGAGTGCCTTGCCGACCCAGCCGCGCTCGTATTCCGGCGCCAGCGCGTCCAGGCGCTTGGCGATGTAGTCCGCGACCTGGGTGCCGTATTCGGGGTTGCCGAGGATGTCCGGATTGAGCGCACCGGAAATCGCCGCCTGTTCCATGATCGACAGCGGCACGTGGTTGGACAGCCGTTCCAGCAGCGTCTTGGCGTAGCGCGCTTCCTCGCAAAGATTGCGCAGGTCCTGCGCGGCGATCTGGTGGCCCTCGAAGTTGACGAACACACCGCCCTCGTCGATGGCGGTGTCGAACAGGTAGTTCTCCATCTCCTTGTCGCCCTTGAGGTAGACCTGGCTGTTGCCGCGCTTGGCGCGGTAGAGCGGCGGCTGCGCGATATAGAGATAGCCGCGTTCGATCAGCTCCGGCATCTGCCTGAAGAAGAACGTCAGCAGCAACGTGCGGATGTGGCTGCCGTCGACGTCGGCGTCGGTCATGATGATGATCTTGTGGTAGCGGCACTTCTCGATGTTGAAGTCCTCACGCCCGATCCCGGTGCCGAGCGCGGCGATCAGCGTGCCGATTTCGTTCGACGACAGCATCTTGTCGAAGCGCGCCCGTTCCACGTTCAGGATCTTGCCCCGGAGCGGCAGGATCGCCTGAAACGCCCGTTCGCGGCCCTGTTTGGCGGAGCCGCCGGCCGAGTCACCCTCGACGATGAAGAGTTCCGACTTGGCCGGATCCTTTTCCTGGCAATCGGCAAGCTTACCCGGCAGGGACGCAACATCGAGCGCACCCTTGCGGCGCGTCAGTTCGCGCGCCTTGCGCGCCGCTTCGCGTGCCGTCGCCGCGTCGACGATCTTGGTCAGGACCTTCTTGGCTTCGGTGGGATTTTCCTCGAACCAGCGGTCGAGCCCTTCACCGAACAGATTCTCGACGATCGGCCGCACCTCGGAGGACACCAGCTTGTCCTTGGTCTGCGACGAGAATTTCGGGTCCGGCACCTTGACTGAAAGAATGCAGGTCAGGCCCTCGCGCGCATCGTCGCCGGTAACGGAGACCTTCTCTTTCTTCGAAACCAGGCCGGATGACATGTAGTTGTTGATGGTCCGCGTCAGTGCGCCCCGGAAACCGGCCAGGTGCGTGCCGCCGTCGCGCTGCGGGATGTTGTTGGTGAAGCACAGCACCGTCTCGTGGTAACTGTCGTTCCACTGCATCGCCACCTCGACGGTGATGCCGTCCTTTTCCGCGGTGACAGAGATCGGGTCGGAAATCAACGCCTGCTTGGAGCGGTCGATGTACTTCGCGAAGGCGATCAGCCCGCCCTCGTAATGCATGTCGATCTCGACCGGTTCCGGGTTGCGCTTGTCGATCAGCTTGAGCGCCACGCCCGAATTCAGGAACGCCAGCTCGCGCAGCCGGTGCTCCAGCGTTGAAAGCTCGTACTCGGTGTTGGAAAAGATGTCGGCCGAGGCATGGAACGTGATCATCGAGCCCGACACCGGATTGCCGTCGTCGTCCTTCGGCGCGTCGCCGATAACTTTCAGGGACTCGACCGTCTCGCCGTTTTCGAAGCGGACATAGTGCTCCTTGCCGTCGCGCCGGATGTTGAGTTCCAGCCAGTCCGACAGCGCGTTGACGACGGACACGCCGACACCGTGCAGGCCGCCCGACACCTTGTAGGAGTTCTGGTCGAACTTTCCGCCCGCGTGCAGCTGGGTCATGATGACCTCAGCGGCGGAAACACCTTCCTCGGCGTGGATATCGACCGGAATGCCGCGGCCATTGTCCGACACGCTGACCGAACCGTCGCCGTTGAGGATCACCTCGACCGTGTCGCAATAGCCCGCCAGCGCCTCGTCGATGGCGTTGTCGACCACTTCGTAGACCATGTGGTGCAGGCCGGAGCCGTCATCGGTGTCGCCGATGTACATGCCGGGACGCTTCCGGACCGCGTCCAGACCGCGCAGCACCTTGATCTGGTCGGCACCGTAGGCCGCCGGATCACCGCCCAGCGGCGGGGTCGGCTGTTCGTCCGCACCGTTTTCGTTTTCGGTCTCGTCACTCATGGTCTTGTTGCTTTCAATTACCGTTCACTGCTTACAAATTCCGAACTTCACTTTCCGTCACCCCCGCGCAGGCGGGGGTCCATGGATTCCCGCCTGCGCGGGAATGACGCCGATGGAACATGCTCACCCGTCCAACTCTCGGATCGTGCCGTCCACGACCTCGAAAAACTGCGCCCGGTCCCGCATGCCGGAAAACAGTTCCGGATCGGTCCCCGTCATCCAGGCCTGGGCGTTCAGGCCGTCGATCAGGTCGAACAGCGCGATCCGCCGGTCCTGATCCAGGTGCGCCGCGACCTCGTCCAGCAGAAGCACCGGGCAGGCCCCCCGCTCGACCGCGCGCATGCGCGCGTGGGCCAGCACCAGGGCGATCAGCAGCGCCTTCTGCTCGCCGGTCGAGCACAGTGCAGCCTCGCGTCTCTTGGCGGCGTGGCGCACCTCCAGGTCGGTCCTGTGCGGCCCGGACCGGGTCCGGCCGTCGGCCGCGTCGCCGCGCCGCTCGGCCGCCAGCCGGCTGCGCAGATGTTCCTCGGCCGCCAGCGCCGGCATCTCGTCGAGCCACGCTTCCGGCCCGCCGACGAGCCCCAGGATCGCGCCCGGGAACGGGCCCGCACCGGCCTCGATAAACGCCGCCAAACGGCCGACCATGTCGCGCCTGGCCCAGGCCACCGCCATGCCCTTCTCGGCTATCGTCGCCTCAAGCGCGTCCAGCCAGGCGGCATCCGCGCCGGGACCGTGGTCCGCCAGAAGCCGCGACCGCTCGCGCATCGACTGTTCATAGGCACTGACCCGGCCCGCGTGCGCCGGATCGGCGGCATAGACGAGGCGGTCGAGAAACCGCCGCCTTGCCCCGGGCCCGTCGATGAACAGCCCGTCCATCTGCGGCGTCAGCCAGACCACGGCGACATGTTCGGCCAGTACCGCCTGTGCCTTTTCCGTCTGTCCGTCGACGCGAACCACGCGACGGTCACGGACGGTGCCCGGTTCCGGATCGAGCCCGGTCCCCAGCGAGACCGGCCCATCGGGTCCGTCGACCTCGGCGGCGACGGCCCAGGACCGCCCTTCCGGCGGCCCGTCCGTACCCGCATCGGTCCGTGTCACCTCGCCCAGCTTCGCCCGCCTGAGCCCGCGGCCGGGCGCCAGAAACGAAACGGCTTCAAGAATGTTCGTCTTGCCGGCACCGTTGGCGCCCGCGAGCACGACGCTCCGCAGATCGAGATCAAGGCGGGCCCGGGCGTAATTGCGGAAGTCGGTCAGGGTCAGCCTGCTCAGCGCAACCCGCTCCCGGCCCGTGATCTCTTCGCCCGGCGCGCGTCCGGCGTTCACGTCTCCGGCAATCGCCGCAATGCCCGTCAAATTCGTCCGTCCGTGTCGTTGCTCATCATACCCGCATCGGCATCAGCACGTAGATCGTTCCGGCGTCCTCGGGACTGCGGATGATCGTCGGCGATGCCGCGTCCGACAGCTGGAAAACGGCCGTGTCGCCGTCGATCTGCCGCGCGATATCCAGCAGGTAGCCCGAGTTGAACCCGATCTCGAGCGCATCGAGGCCATAGCCCACTTCGATCTCTTCTTGCGCCGTGCCGTTCTCGGGGCTGGACGCGGAAAGCGAGAGCGTGTCGCCCGAGAGCGCCAGCTTCACGGCGCGCGACTTCTCCGACGAGATTGCGGAGACGCGGTCCACCGCGTCCGACAGCGCCTTGCGATCGACCGTCATTTCCTTGTCGTTGCCGGTCGGGATCACGCGCTGGTAATCCGGGAACGTGCCGTCGATCAGCTTCGACGTCAGCACCGCGTCGTCGAACGAGAAACGGATTTTCGTCTCGGACAGCGAAATCTCCACGTCGTCGCCGGTTTCATCGATCAGCTTGCGGATTTCACCGACGGTCTTGCGCGGCACGATGACGCCCGGCATGCCGGCGGCACCATCGGGCAGCGGCAGCTCGACGCTGGCCAGCCGGTGGCCGTCGGTCGACACCGCGCGCAGCACCTGCGTGCCGTCGCGGTCGAAGACATGCAGATAGATGCCGTTCAGGTAATACCGCGTTTCCTCGGTCGAGATGGCGAAACGGGTGCGGTCGATCAACTCGCGCAGGTCGCCGGCGGCAAGCTTGAACGAATGCTCGTATTCGCCGCCCGCCATGACCGGAAAATCCTCGGTCGGCAGGCACGACAGCGTGAAGCGCGAACGCCCGGCGCGGATCGTCAGCTTGCCGTCACCCGGCGCCTCGAGCTCGATCTGCGCGCCGTCCGGCAGCTTGCGGACGATCTCGAAGAATGTCAGCGCCGGTGCCGTCGTCGCGCCCGGCGTTGCGATCTCGGCGGCGACGCTCTCGACGATATCGAGATCCATGTCGGTCGCGTTGAGAGACAGGCTCTCGCCGTCCGCCTCGATCTTCACGTTGGACAAGATCGGAATGGTGTTGCGCCGCTCGACGACGCTCTGTACGTGCCCGAGGGAGCGTAAAAGATTTGACCGTTCAATCGTCAGTTTCATACCCGAAAACCCACATTACCTGCCCACATTATCTGTCCGGTGCAGCGTCCGTTGACGCCGATCCCGTTCATTTTTTCACGCCTTGAAATTTCCGGGAGAATCCCGCTGAAAAATGGCCCGAACCCGCTTTAAAACACGGCTTTTTCCGGGCGCCGAAAGGCGTCCGCAAGTATAACAGACGGACACCGCGACCCAAGACTTTTAAAGTCCGGCAACACTATTAATAGCGTTAAAAAATACGCTTTAATAACAACAGTTTATATTGAAAGGTCGGCCCCGGACGGGGCCGCTTCGGATCACCCCTCGAGCATGCGGCGCAAAAGCTCGATATCTTCCGCGAATCCGGGGTCCATCGACTTCAGTTCCTCGACCTTGCGGACCGCGTGCATCACCGTCGTATGATCCCGGCCGCCGAACTTGCGGCCAATTTCCGGCAGCGACCGCGCGGTCAGCTGCTTGGCAAGATACATCGCCACCTGACGCGGCCTCGCCACCGAGCGCGCACGGCGCGCGGAGTGCATGTCGGAAATCCGGATATTGAAGTGGTTGGCCACCTGTTTCTGGATTTCCTCGATCGTGACGCGACGGTCGTTAGCGCGCAGCAGGTCGTGCAGCACTTCCTGGGTCGCCTCGATCGTGATGTCACGGCCGATCAGCTGGGCATGCGCGACGACGCGGTTGAGACCGCCTTCGAGCTCACGCACGTTCGACGTGATCTTGTGGGCGAGGAACTCCATCACCTTGGGCGGCACGTCGGCCCGGATCTGCGCCGCCTTGGACTGCAGGATACCGAGGCGAAGCTCGTAGGTCGTCGCATGGATATCGGCGACGAGCCCGCAGTTGAGGCGCGAGATCAGGCGCTCTTCCATACCCACCAGATCCGACGGCGACTTGTCGGCAGAGATGACGATCTGCCGCCCCTGATCAACCAACGCATTGAAAGTGTGGAAGAATTCTTCCTGCGTGGACTCCTTCCCGGCGATGAACTGGACATCGTCGATCATCAGCACGTCGACGGAGCGGAACTGGCTCTTGAAGTCCATCGTCGTGCTTTCGCGGATCGCCTGCACGAAACGGTGCATGAACTTCTCCGCAGAGAGATAGATCACCGTGCGCTCCGGCGTCGTCTGGCGGATATGCCAGGCGATGGCGTGCATCAGGTGCGTCTTGCCGAGCCCGACGCCGCCATAGAGAAACAGCGGATTGAACGGCACGCGGTCTGCCTCGGCGACGCGGCGCGCAGCGGCATAGGCGAACTCGTTCGGCTTGCCGACGACGAAATTCTCAAACACGAAGCGCGGGTCGAGCGCGGCGCTCAGGCCCGGGCGCCCACCCGCCATGTCGTTCTGCACGTCGCCGACCGGCGGCGTCTGGCGGCGGATACCCTCGCGCGGCTGCGACGGCACACGGTCGGAACGCACGGAAACCTCCAGCGAGGCGACTTCCGGCACTTCGGACTGCCACAACGTCGCGATGCGTTCCGCGTAATGGGCGACGACCCAGTCACGCATGAAGCGCGTCGGCACGGTGACATGCACCACACCGTCCGCAACGGTGCGGATTTTCATCGGCTTGATCCAGCTCTGGAAAGCGGCTTCGCCGATCTCGTCACGGAGCTGGGCGTTTACGGTGTTCCATTGTGCGAGGATGACGTCCTTGTCCGCGTCCTGCGGACCGTCCTCGGTGTCGCTCGAAGTGGCGTCAAAAGACGTCGCGTCGATCATGCGTCGATTGCCCCCCTTGAACAGGCGATTCTTTACATGCCCCGACCGAACGGCCAGCGCGATTATAATATCCAGACGAATGGCGAAAAGAGGATGATCCGGGACAGGGCCCAAATCGAAAAGGGACGTCTTGAAAGTTCGTCACGTCACCGGGCACAGCTCCCCCAAAGAACCATCAACCGGCTTCTGCTTGAACGACCTGCCGCTATTTCTTTGCGGCAAACGGCAAGGCCAACCCCCCTAAGAAATCCTTTCTTCATACGCCTCGATAAAAACAAAAAAACGAATTCGACTTCTTCGCCACTGAACCGTTTCTATTCGGCAAGTGACATCTCAAATAAAAGCATCACTAAAGAGTAACAATTTTTATAAAAATATTGTCTGATCGGTTGTCTATATTTCCCGGAATTCTCTGCCGTGCCCGGCCGGGTCTTGATGGCGCCTGCATCCCCCTTCCCTGTTCGCCTCGACGGGTCAGATATTACGTAGACCTGACGCGGCTGACAACATGATCGAAAGGGGAACAGGGCAAATAAACTGAAATAAAAAACTTGACTCTGCGTACCTGATTGAAAGCGCGTACCTTTTGCCCAATCCCGCAGTGAGCGCGGGTTTCAGCCCTCTGAAGTGTGACGGAGATCACTCCCGGAGAAGCACAATCCGGACATGAAAAAGCCGCAAGACTGAAAGCTTGCGGCTAATCAATAGCTTGTCGGAAAAAGCGAAGGAATGGCTTAAGCGGCCATACCCTTGATGCGGTGCGACAGGCGCGACAGCTTCCGCGAAACGGCGTTGCGCGTCATGACGTTATTTTGCGCACCACGGGCCAGCAGCGGCTGTGCAGCCTGCAGTGCGGCCTGGGCGGCAGCCTTGTCGCCCCCCGTGATTGCTTCTTCGACTTTGCGCACGGCAGAGCGGATCGCGCTGACGCGCGTACGGTTCACCTGCGTCTGACGCGCCGTCTGGCGAATGCGTTTCTTAGCGGAGGCACTGTTAGCCATCTCAAAAACCTCTTTAATTCCGAACCCGTTTTCCCCGCGATCCGCGCGGGATGTCCATGGGAAGGCGAGCTTATATAGGCCTCTCCGCCTTACGTCAAGCGGCTCCGGGCGGATTTCCTGAAGCCCCCGGTCAGCGGGTTGCCGGGCTGACCGAGAAGCCGATCACCGTGCCGCCGTCGCCGTCGGCCTCGATCACCAGTTTGAGGCGCTCACGCTCGCGTTCGTAGAGTCCGTCCGAGACCGCCTGCCAGCCCAACTGCGGCAATACATCGGCATAGAACCGGCGCACATCCGCCGGATCGGCATTGCCGCGCGCCTCCGCCTCGGCGATGCGCCCGCCGGCGCTGTCGAAGGTCACGGCGGCGTTCTCGTTCTCGGCCAAGCCCTCCATCAGCGGCAGGTCCTCGATCACCGAGACGAACCCGTCCGCGGCAATCGCGCCAGGCGGGGCCGGGACCAGAAATAGAAGAGCGAGGAGGAGTGCACGAAACATATTACTTAAATGTCTATCATCAGCGCTGGCATTTGGCACAGTAAAATGTCGACCGACCGCCCTGCACGAACTGGCGGATGCCGCCTTCGGTGCCGCATCCGGGGCACGCTTCGCCGCCCCGCCCGTAGACCTTGAAGCTGTGCTGGAAATAGCCGAGCTCGCCCGACGTCTGGCGGTGATCCCGGAGCGACGAGCCACCGGCCGCAATGGCGTCGTTCAGCACGTCACGGATCGCGGCGGCCAGCTTGTCGGCGCGCCCGCGCTTGACGGTTTTCGCCGTCCGCTTGGGCGAGATGCCGGCGCGAAACAGCGCTTCGGAGGCATAGATGTTGCCGACGCCCGCGACGACGCGCTGATCGAGGATAGCGAGCTTGATCGCCGTCCGCTTGTCGCCCAGCCCGGCGGCCAGCGCAGGTCCGTCGAACGCGTTCGAGAGCGGCTCCGGCCCGAGGCTCGCCAAAAGCTTGTGCGCAGCCAGGTCTTCTTCCGGGAACAGGTCCAGAATGCCGAAGCGCCTTGGATCGTTGTAGCGGATGGTGACCCCTGTATCCGTCACCAGTTCCAGGTGGTCGTGCGCCTCCAGCGCGGGCGGCGCGTCTTTATATATACGGTAACGTCCCGACATCCCGAGATGCGACAGCATGACCATGCCGCCCGAAAGCCGCAGCAGGAGGTACTTGGCGCGGCGGTCGACGCTCTCGACGCGCTTGCCCGTGATGTTCTCCGCGAAACCGGTGGGCAGCGGAAACCTGAGGTCCGGCCGGAACGCCGTCGCTTTGGCGATCACCGCCCCTTCGAGCGCGGGGGCCAGGCCCCGGCGGACGGTTTCGACTTCCGGCAATTCAGGCATTTCTGGACCTTCTAGAAAAACGAACGTGGATGCGACCTGAACGTAGCGTCTCCGGTCGCGTTCGGCTATTGTCGCGTCCATGTCGCAGCAAAAACAATCGAATAACGATACCGAGACCGTCTCGTTCGGCTTCCGTGACGTGCGCCCGGGCGAAAAAACCGAGATGGTGAGCGAGGTTTTCGCCTCCGTCGCCGGCAAGTACGACCTGATGAACGACCTGATGAGCCTCGGCATCCACCGGCTCTGGAAATCGGCCATGCTGGACTGGCTCAACCCGCGCCCGGACCAGACGCTGGTCGACGTCGGTGGCGGCACCGGCGACATCACGTTTAAATGGCTGGCGCGCGGCGGCGGCCCGGTGCAGGTGGTCGACTATTCCGCCGAGATGATCGGCGTCGGCCGTGACCGCGCCATCGACAAGGGCATTCTGGACGGCATCACGTGGACCGTCGGCAATGCCGAGGCACTGCCGCTCGATGACAGCTCCGTCGACGTCTACGCCAGCGCGTTCTGTCTCAGGAACGTGGCGCGCCTCGACCGCGCTTTGTCGGAAGCGCGCCGCGTGCTGAAGCCGGGCGGGCGCTTCATGTGTCTCGAGTTCTCGCATCTGATCGTGCCCGCGCTTGAGGACGCCTACGACGCGTGGTCGTTCAAGGTGCTGCCGGCGCTGGGTGAGCGCGTCGCGGCAGATCGCGAGTCTTATGTCTATCTCGCCGAGAGCATCCGGCGTTTCCCCGATCAGGACACCTACGCCGCGATGATCCGGGACGCGGGTCTCGAGCAGGTCAAGGTGCGGAACCTTTCGGCGGGCATTGCCGCGCTGCATTCCGCCTGGCGTCTCTGAGGATTTCGCATGCTGCGTTCGCTTCGCCATATCAAGCGCCTCCTTTCGCTTGCCCGCCTGCTGGCCCGCCACGACGCGCTGTTCGCGCTCGAACTCGCGGGCGTGTCGCCGGCGCTGCTGGGTTTCGCGAAAATGGGCGTCCGTGCCGACCGTTCGGGCCGCCCGGGTGAACGGCTGGCGCGCGCGCTGAACGAAGCCGGCCCCAGCTTCATCAAGCTCGGCCAGGCGCTTTCGACCCGCTCCGACCTGCTGGGCGAACAGCTGACCGAGGACCTCTCGTCGCTGCAGGACGACCTGCCGCCGTTTTCGTCCGCGGAGGCGCGTGCCGCGATCGAGGAGGAACTGGGCGCCCCCATCGATGAACTGTTCTTGTCGTTCAACGACGATCCGGTCGCGGCGGCCTCCATCGCGCAGGTGCATTTTGCCGAGACGTTCGATGGCCGCGAGGTCGCGGTCAAGGTGCTGCGCCCCGGCGTCGAGGTCGCGTTCCAGCGCGACGTCGACCTGTTCCGCTGGATCGCCGAGCTGGCCGAGCGCACGCAGCCGCAGCTGCGCCGCCTGAAACCCGTCGCCTCCATCGAGACGCTGGCCGACACGGTCGAGCTTGAAATGGACCTGCGGTTCGAAGCCGCCGCTGCCGCCGAGCTGCGCGAGAACTTCGCGAATGACCCCGATTTCTGCGTGCCCGAGGTCGACTGGCAACTGACCGCGCGCCGCGTGCTGACCACGGAACGCTTGACCGGCGTGATCCCGCTCGATGACCGCGACGCCATCGAGGCCGCCGGGTTCGATCCGGTCGAGATCCTGACCAAGGCGGCCGCCGCCTCGTTCCGCCAGGTGTTCCGCGACGGCTTCTTTCACGCCGACACGCACCCCGGCAACCTGTTCGTGCTGCCGGACGGGCGCATCGGCGTCGTCGATTTCGGGATCATGGGTCGGCTCGACCTCAAGACCCGGCGCGCCATCGCCGAGATGCTCGTGTCGTTCCTCAACCGCGATTACCGCCGCGCCGCCGAGGTGCACTTCGAGGCGGGATGGGTGCCGCGCGACCGTTCCGTCGACAGCTTCACGCAGGCCTGCCGCTCCATCGCCGAGCCGATCCTCGACAAGCCGCAAAACGAGATTTCCATCGCCCGGCTGCTGGCGCAGCTGTTCCAGATCACCGAAACCTTCCGCATGGAGACGCAGCCGCAGTTGCTATTGCTTCAGAAAACCATGCTGGTCGCCGAAGGGACGGCCCGCAAGCTCGCCCCCGACGCCAACATGTGGTTCCTCATCCGGCCCCTGATCGAGGAATGGATGTACGACAACCTGGGCCCGGAAGCGAAGGTACGCGACGCCATCTCCAACCTGCAGGACGCGCTGGAACGCCTGCCGGAAATGGTCGAGAGCGTCGAGCAGGGGTCGCGCATGATGGCGGAAGGCAATTTCAAACTGCACCCGGACACGATCCGCGCGCTCCGCGGCGACGACGGCGGACGCCGCCGCGCGCCGATCGGCCTCTGGCTCGCCGCCGGGGCCATGCTCGTCATCTTCATGGCCGTGCTGTTCGATTAATCCCCCTCACCTAACCTCTCCCCCGAAACGGGGGAGAGGGATTAAAGGGCAACCGGACCGAAGCACGAGAGTCCCTCTCCCCCGCAACCAGGGGAGAGGACAGGTGAGGGGGCCCTCTCATTACCTCACCATCCAGGACACCTGTTTCCCGGCCCTGAGCCGGGGGCCAACCCGACATCACGCCAAGCCCTTCCATGGGTCCCGGATCGGCATGCCGCCGTCCGGGAAATAATGGTTGTTCAGGAGAGACCGCCGTCTAGTCCTCGTCCCCATCCCCCGGTGCCTTGACGTGCATGGCGAAGGGTTTGAGGCGCAGCTTGGTGCGGTGATGTTCGGGGCCCTTTTCGCCGTCCGGCTGGAAGCCGCGGTAATAGTCCTTCTGCCATTTCTGGCTGCGCGCGCGGCTGTCGGGATTGAGCAGATCGGCGTTGAAGGTATTCCGGCTCTGCGACCAGTCGGCATGGCGCTTCTGCGTTTCGGGGTCGCTTTCGAACGGCATGACGACCGGCTCGACGCCTTCCATCACCGCCGGGTCGGTCGGATAGATGTGACAGAACGGCTCGTCGCGCTCGAACCGGACCGGCGTGTTCGCCCGCGTGAACATCCAGTTCATGGTGAAGGTGTAGGTCGACCAGTCCGTCTCGATCATGCCGGAAAGCGCATAGATGCCGTCCTTCGGCCGGTTCACGGGCCCCGCTGCCATCAGGCTGATGCCGGGCTCGGTGCGGAACAGATAGCCGACGTGAAACGTGAGAATGCCGGAGCCGAAATGCGTCGTCGGCAGCAGGCCCTT
Source organism: Rhodospirillales bacterium (assembly GCA_965262415.1). GTDB lineage: Bacteria > Pseudomonadota > Alphaproteobacteria > Rhodospirillales > Casp-alpha2 > UBA4479. The sequence goes on from OZ253533.1 coordinate 2,750,712, forward strand.
GTCCTCGGTACTGATCTGGATGTCATCTTTCGACGCGCCGCCGTTCCACACCGCCTCGAACGCGACCGGCGCGCAGATTTCCCAGCCGTGCGCGTTGGCCATGGTCAGCGGCAGGCAGCGGTAGCCGTACGCTTCCGGCAGCGCGTCCATCCAGTCACGGCCACTGGGCGCGGGCCGGAGCTTGGGCGGATGGGCGACGGTCGGGTAAGCGATGATCTTCAAGGGCGGCGACCTCTGGTTGTCGACAGATGTTAGCCCAGGCGCGCGTTGCCTGAAACCACGGGATGCCTTGTTTTGATTGCGAACCGGGACTTAATACACTATTTACAGTTCGGTTTCGTGTTTTATCCACAAATACACGGCGCGGAACGGGGAAACATCGGTTATGCAAGGCAAACGGGTCTTATTGATCGTCTCGGGCGGCATTGCCGCCATCAAGATACCGGAAACGATCCGGCGCATCCGCGAACAGGGGGCGGCCGTGCGCTGCGTGCTGACGAAGGGCGGCGAGCAGTTCGTGACGCCGCTGAGTCTGTCGGCGCTTTCCGAGGACAAGGTCTACACCGATATTTTCTCGCTCACCGACGAGCACGAGATGGGGCACATCAACCTGTCGCGCGACGCCGACGTGCTGATGGTCGCACCTGCGAGCGCGGACATCATGGCCAAGATGGCGGCGGGCATGGCATCCGATCTGGCGACCACGGTGCTGCTGGCAACCGACAAGCCCGTCATCTGCGCGCCTGCCATGAACGTCCGCATGTGGGAGCATGCGGCGACCCAGGCCAACGTAAAAACATTGAAGGACCGCGGCGTCATTTTCGTCGGCCCCGAAGAGGGCGACATGGCGTGCGGCGAATACGGCATGGGCCGCATGTCGGAACCGGCGGAATTGGTGGCCACGCTGCAGGATTTTTTTAGCGCGGCGCCCAAGCCGCTCTCTGGCCGCCATGCGGTCGTCACCAGCGGCCCGACGCACGAGCCGATCGATCCCGTGCGCTACATCGCCAACCGGTCCAGCGGCAAGCAGGGCCACGCCATCGCCGCCGCGCTGGCGCGCCTGGGTTGCCGCACGACGCTGGTGACCGGGCCGACCGTGCTGCCCGATCCCGCGGGCTGCGAGGTGATCCGGATCGAAAGTGCGCGCGACATGCTGGCCGCGGTGGAGCGTGCGCTGCCCGCCGACATCGCCGTCTGCGCCGCCGCCGTCGCCGACTGGCGCACCGCGGACGCGCCGGACCAGAAAATCAAGAAGCAACCGGGCAGCGCGCCACCCGCGCTTTCCATGGTCGAGAACCCGGACATCCTGGCGACGCTGTCGGCCGCCGGCAACAAGCGCCCGGCGCTGGTCGTCGGCTTTGCGGCCGAGACCGACGACGTCATCGCCAACGCGCGCTCGAAACGCGACCGCAAGGGCTGTGACTGGATCGTCGCCAACGACGTCTCGCCCGCCACCGGCACCTTCGCGGGCGACGACAACACGGTGCATCTGATCACCGCCGACGGTGAGGAAACCTGGCCGCGCATGAGCAAGACGGATGTGGCGGCCCAGCTGGCGGCACGCATCGGCGCCGCGTTCGAGGCCGCCGAATGACGGATATCCGCGTCGATGTCGTCCGTCTCGCGCACGGAGACGATCTGCCGCTGCCGGCTTATGCGACGGCGGACAGCGCAGGTATGGACCTGCTGTGCGCCGAAAAGACGGGCGTCACCATCGAGCCCGGCAAGCGCGCCATGATCGCGACCGGCATCGCGATCCAGCTGCCGAAGGGATTTGAAGCCCAGGTGCGACCGCGCTCGGGCCTGGCGGCGAAGCACGGCATCACGGTGCTGAACAGCCCGGGCACGATCGACGCGGATTACCGGGGCGAGGTCAAGGTGATCCTCGTCAACCTGGGCGACGAAGCGGTGACGCTGGGCCGCGCCGAGCGCATCGCGCAGATGGTGATCGCGCCGGTGACGCAGGTGACGCTGAACGAGATCGGGAACCTGGAGGACAGCGACAGGGGCGCTGGCGGTTTCGGGTCGACCGGATTGAAGAGCCAAGTGGGGGGCTGACGATGTTACGGATAACCAAGAAAATGCTGTTCGCGATCGAGGCGGTGCTCGACATTGCCTATCACGCCGGCTCGGAGCCGGTGCAGAGCCGCGAGATCACGCGCCGCCAGGGCATTCCGCAGCGTTACCTCGAACAGGCGCTGCAGCACCTGGTGCGCGACGACATCCTGGTCGGCGTGCGCGGCCCGCGCGGCGGCTACCGGCTGGCGCGCGAACGGCGGCGCATCAACGTCGGCGACATCGTGCGCTCGGTGCGCAAGATGGAAACCGCCGAAGACCCGCTGCAGACCGAGGACGGCTCGGATCTCGGCCAGAAGGTGGTCCGCCCGCTCTGGACCCTGATCCAGGACGACGTCATGAAACGTCTCGACGCGACGACCATCGACGACCTGTGCAACAACGCCATCGAGGCCGGCATCGAAAGCGAAGGCCGCAAGAACCTCGACTTCATCATCTAAAAGAGACTCCCGGAGGGAAAAGAAATCATGGACGACAGCAAAGCCGGCACGGCGCACCCGCAGGAATTCCGCGGCAAGATCTACGACAGCATCGTCGACACCATCGGCGCGACACCGCTTGTCCGGTTGAGCCGCCTGATGAAGGACAGCGATGTCGAGGGCGTGATCCTCGGCAAATGCGAGTACTTCAACCCGCTGGCGTCCGTGAAGGACCGCATCGGGCTTGCCATGATCGAGGCCGCCGAGCGCGACGGCCGCATCAAGGAAGGAGCCACACTGGTCGAGCCGACGTCCGGCAACACCGGCATCGCGCTGGCGTTCGTCTGCGCCGCCAAGGGCTACCGCCTGATCCTGACCATGCCGGAAAGCATGTCTCTCGAGCGCCGCAAGATGCTGTTGCTGTTCGGCGCCGAAACGGTCCTGACGCCGGCGCCGCTCGGGATGCGGGGCGCCATCGAAAAGGCCGAGGAACTGGTCGCCGAGATCCCGGGCGCGATGATGCTGCAGCAGTTCGAGAACCCGGCGAACCCGGAAATCCATCGCAACACCTCGGCCGAGGAAATCTGGGCCGATACCGCCGGCAAGGTCGACTGCCTTGTGTCCGGTGTCGGAACCGGCGGCACCATCACCGGCTGCGCCGACGTGCTGAAGGCGCGCAACCCGGATATCCGCATCGTCGCGGTCGAGCCCGAAGACAGCCCGATCCTGTCTGGCGGCGCCCCCGGCCCGCACAAGATCCAGGGCATCGGCGCCGGTTTCGTGCCGGGCATCCTGAACCGGGACTCCATCGACGAAGTGCTGCAGATCGGCAACGAGACCGCGTTTTCCATGGCCCGCAAGGTCGCCAAGCTGGAAGGCCTCGCCGTCGGCATCTCGTCGGGTGCGGCCCTGGCCGCCGCGGTGGAGGTTGCCGAGCGCCCCGACATGGCGGGCAAGAACATCGTCGTGATCCTGCCGTCGTTCGCCGAGCGCTACCTGTCGACGGCACTGTTCGAGGGTCTTGAATAGGCATGACCGACTTCACCGACGAGCAGGTCGAACGCTACGCCCGGCACATCCTGTTGAAGGAAGTCGGCGGCGAAGGCCAGGCCAAGTTGCTGGACGCCAGGGTGCTCGTCGTCGGCGCGGGGGGCCTCGGCTCGCCCGCGATCCTTTACCTAGCCGCCGCCGGCGTCGGCACCATCGGCATCGTCGACGCGGATACGGTCGATCTTTCCAACCTGCAGCGCCAGGTCGCACACACCACGGACCGCATCGGCATCCCCAAGGTGGAAAGCGCCGCGATGACGGCGAAGGCGATCAACCCGGACGTCAACATCGTCGAATACAACACCCGCATCGATGCCACCAACGCGCTCGACATCATCTCGGGCTACGACATCGTCGCCGACGGGTCGGACAACTTCGAGACGCGGTTCATGATCAACGATGCGTGTTACTTCGCGGGCAAGACACTGGTGTCGGCGGCGATCCTGCGTTTCGACGGCCAGATCGGCACCTACAAGGCGCACGTCCATGATGCGGACGGCGGGCACGGTCCGTGTTATCGCTGCATCTTCCGCGAAGCCCCGCCGCCGGGCCAGGTGCCCAGCTGCGCCGAAGCGGGCGTGCTGGGCGCGCTCTGCGGCATGATGGGCTCATTGCAGACGACCGAGGTCCTGAAGGAAATCATGGGCATCGGCGACAGCCTGTCGGGCTCGCTTCTGGTGGTCGACGGGCTCGGGACGGAGTTCCGCAAGATCAAGGTCAAGGCCGACCCGGGCTGTCCGCTCTGCGGCGAGACCCCGACCATCACCGATCTTTCCATCCACGAGGGCGCATCGGCGCCCGGTTGCGCCGTCAATGGCTGAACAGATCGCCAAGCTCTCGCTGGTCGTCGCATCGGGCACCTACGAAAAAGTGCACTACGCCTTCGTCATGGCGACGGGCGCGGCGGCGATCGGCATTCCGGTCACCATGTTCTTCACCATGGGTGCGTCGCGGGCCGTGCTCGACGGTGCCGGCTGGCACGACCTGCCGTCCGACGTCACCGGCATGAGCGCCCGGCACCGGGACGAGGACTTCGCCGAAAAAGGCGTCGCCACCATGGACGAGCTGATCGACAGCGCCGCCGAACTCGGCATCACGTTCATGGTCTGCGAAATGGGGCTGCGCGCGGAAAGCCTCGAAGACCGGGAACCGCGCCCGGGCCTCGACCTTGCCCGCACCGGTGTCGTGACGTTTCTCAACGACGCCGAGCAAGGCGGCTCGATCGTCTACGTGTAACCCCCTCACCTAACCTCTCCCCCTGAAGGGGGAGAGGGATTAGATTGAATCGAATTTGAATACGAGAGTCCCTCTCCCCTACGGAGTGGGGGAGAGGACAGGTGAGGGGGCCTTGCGTTACCCCTGCACCCAGGGCAGGCCGCGGACCTTCCAACCGTTGACGGTGCCGCGGTGATTGTCGGCATCCTTGTCGCCCTCGAAGCCTTCGGCGATGTTGTAGCACCGGGTGTAGCCGAGCGCAGTCAGCGCCTTGGCCGCCGACGCCGAACGCTGGCCCGAGCGGCAGAGGAACAGGATCGGGGTGTCCTTGCCGGGCACCGCGTCGCGCACGGAATCCTCGAAGTGCGGGTTGCGGTCCATGCCGGGAAACATGATCCACGAAATCTTGAGAAACGCGTTCTTCATCGATTTGGGGTCGGGCCCGCCGACATAGGCGAACTCGGCATCGGTGCGGACATCGATCAGCACCGCGCTCTTGTCTTCCTGAAGCAGATCCCAGCTTTCTCGGGGCGACAGGTCGCCCGCATATTCGTCACTCATCAACCGCGTCCTTCCAGATGGTCGATCATATCATCGATGGCGATAAATTTCTCGCGCGGCTGCGGCTGCAGGGCGCGGGCTTCTTCTTCGGCGTCAAGCGTCTTCCAGTCCTCGAAATGAACGACCCGGACACCGCGTTGCTCGAGCAGCGCGGCGAGTTTTTCACGGCCCGGCTTGGTGCCGCCGGACGGAAAATCGGCGGCGAGGTGTTCGGCGACCTCGACGCCGTCGGGACGGCTCGACGAGATCACGCCCGAAGGCCCGCGTTTGATCCAGCCGACGGCATAAAGCCCGTCGGCGATTTTACCTTTGTCGTTGGGGATGATGCCCTGGCGCTCGTCATAGGGCAGGCCCGGAATGGGCTCGGCCCGGTAGCCGATGGCCGCGACCACGAGCTGGCACGGGATGTCGTAGGTTTCACCGGTGCCGACGGCCTGGCCGTCCTCGACCCGCGTGCGCTCGATGCGGATGCCGGTGACGCGGTCGTCACCGAGAATCTCGACCGGCTTGGCGTAAAACCCGAAGTGCGCGCGCTTCGGCATGGCGTTCGGGTCACGCTCGGCAAACGCTTTCAGGGTCTCCAGGTTTTTCTCGGCGAGGCGCTTGGCGCGGTCTTCCATGTCGTCCGGCACCGCATCCGGCAGGTCGGCCGGATCGACGACCGGCGCACATTCCGTCAGGTCCAGCATCTCGCGCAGTTCGACATTCGTGAACTTGGCGTCGAGCGGTCCGCGGCGGCCGAGCAGGTAGACATCCTTGATCGGCGAGGCATCCATGGCGGCGCGGGCATAGGGCGGCAAATCCGTTTTCGCGCGGCCCGACCTGGAGCGCACCAGCACGCGGCCGATATCCAGCGCCACGTTGCCGTTGCCGATGACGACCGCGGTCTCGATGTTCAGATCCGGATCCAGTTCGACGAAATCGGGATGCCCGTTGTACCAGCCGACGAACGCCGCCGAGCCGTGCACGCCCACCTTGTCGGCGCCCAGAATGGACAGCACCCGGTCCGCCGGCGCCCCGATGGCGAGGATCACGGCATCGTACATGTCGTGCAGCTCGTCGAGCGTCACGTCGCGGCCGACCTCGACGTTGCCGAAGTACCGGATCCCGGCCTGCAGCGCGGTCTTTTCAAACTTCCTGGCGACCTTCTTGGTGGTCTGGTGATCGGGGGCGACGCCGCCCCGGATCAGACCGTACGGCGTCGGCAGCCGCTCAATGATGTCGATGACCGGATCGTCGACACTCTTCAATATGGCGTCAGCGGCGTAGAATCCTGCCGGACCCGAGCCGATAATCGCGACCGATATTGCCATTCCGCCCCCCGTGCAATCTCAAGCTAACGGCAATCAGCTTTGGTGGCTGTATTCTCAGTCGGCGACCGTCCACGTATGTCCGGCATGCATGATCGACTTCAAATCAGCGCCTGCGGCCCGCTTGACGGCTTCCGCCTTCATCTCGGCCATGCCTGCGCCGTAACTCTTACCCGGGTCGCAGTAAATCACACCAACGGCGACCGGCAAAGATTCATCGTCCATCCCGGCAAGCATCGTCGCCAGCATGCGGTTGGTCTCGTCGTGCACGAGGACTCCGGCGGCTTCCGGCCCGCCCTCGCCGATCTCGACGGCTTCGAGCGTCAGGGTCTCGGTGTTCAGCTTGATGCCCTTGTCCCCGTCCTTGCCGAACACCAGCGGTTCGCCGTGGCGGCAGACGACCTGGCGGTCGGCGGCGACGGCCTTCTCGGTGATGTCGGCGAAAACGCCGTCGTTGTAGACGATGCAGTTCTGCAGCACTTCGACGAAGCTCGCCCCCGCGTGCGCGTGCGCGCGCTTGAGGATATGCGGCAGGTCCTTCTGCTGGCTGTCGATCCCGCGCGCCACGAAACGCGCGCCGGCACCCAGCACGAACACGCAGGCGGACACCGGATTGTCGACCGAGCCCAGCGGCGTCGACGGCGAACGCGTGCCTGCCCGCGACGTCGGCGAGGCCTGGCCCTTGGTCAGGCCGTAGATCTCGTTGTTGAACAGCAGTACCTGCACATCGATGTTGCGGCGGATGACATGCATCAGGTGGTTGCCGCCGATCGACAGCATGTCGCCGTCACCGCCGACGACCCAGACGTCGAGCTCGGGATTGGCAAGCTTGATGCCCGTCGCGAACGCCGGCGCACGCCCATGAATGGTGTGGAAGCCGTAGGTCTCGACATAATAGGGGAAGCGTGCCGCGCAGCCGATGCCGGACACGAACACGGTGTTGGCGGGATCGGCCTCGATATCGGCGAGCGTGTTCAGCACCGCGCGCAGGATCGCATAGTCGCCGCAGCCGGGGCACCAGCGCACTTCCTGATCCGTCGCGTAATCCTTGGCGGTGCGTTTTTCAGGGGGTGTCAGGTCGTTCATCTCAACCCTCCAGTATCTCGAGGATCGCATCCTCGATTTCTCTGATCTTGAACGGCTGGCCGGAAATCTTGTTCAACGGCTTGGCGTCGATCAGGTATTCCGCCTTCAAAAGCGTGACCAGCTGGCCGTTGTTCATTTCCGGCACCAGCACGGTATCGTAGCTCGCCAGAAGCTCACCCAGGTTCTCCGGCAGCGGCCAGATGTAGCGCAGGTGAATGTGCGAAACGTCCTTGCCGCGGTTGATCAGGTTGTCGACGGCGCGGTTGATCGGCCCGTAGGTCGAGCCCCAGCCGACGACCGCCAGCTTGCCCGACGTGTTGCCGAGTTCGACGTCCTGCGCCGGGATGTCCTTGGCGATGCCGTCGATCTTGGCGGCGCGCACCTTGGTCATCCTGTGGTGGTTGTCGGCGTCGTACGAGATATGCCCGGTGTCGTAGCTGCGTTCGATCCCGCCGATGCGGTGCATCATGTCGGGCGTACCCGGCTTGGGCCAGACGCGGGCCAGCGTGTCCGGATCGCGCAGGAAAGGATGGAAGCCTTCCGGCTCGGTGATAAACGTGACCGGGAACGCCTCGTAGGCATCGAGGTCCGGGATACGCCACGGCTCCGCCGCGTTGGCGATATAGCCGTCCGTCAGCAGCATCACCGGGGTCATGTATTTGGTCGCGAGACGCACCGCCTCGATGCCGACCTCGAAGCAATCCGACGCGGAGCGGGTCGACAGCACCACCAGCGGCGCATCGGCGTTGCGGCCGTAGACCGCCTGATAGAGGTCCGACTGTTCCGTCTTGGTCGGCAGACCCGTCGACGGGCCGCCACGCTGCGAGTTGACGACGATCAGCGGCAGTTCGGCCGACAGCGCAAGACCGATCGCCTCGCCCTTGAGCGCGATGCCCGGCCCCGAGCTCGACGTCATGCCGATGCAGCCCGCATAGCTGGCGCCGATGGCGGCACAGGCAGCGGCGATCTCGTCTTCGGCCTGGAACGTGGTGACGCCCAGGTGCTGCAGCTTCGCCAGCGAATGCAGAAGCGGCGAGGCCGGTGTGATCGGGTAAGACGCGAACATCAGTTCCAGCGCCGCAAGCTCAGCGCCCTTCACCAGGCCCCACGCCAGCGCTTCGGTGCCGGTGACGGTGCGGTAAAGGCCGGGTTCGATCTCGGCCGGTGCGATGTGGAAACCGTGCACCCCGTCCGGCAGCTCGGCGGTCTCGCCCATGGCGTGCCCCGCGTTCATCGCCGCGATGTTGGCGTTGGCGATTTCCGGGCGTTTGGCGAACTTGGCCGTCAGCCATTCGTGCGTCGTCTGGCGCGGACGGCCGAACAGCCAGTAGACGAAGCCGAGCGCCCACATGTTCTTGCAGCGGAGCGCATCCTTCTTGGACAGCTCGAATTCCTTGACCGCTTCCTGCGTCATGCCGGAAATGTCGAACGAGATCACCCGGTAGGGATCGAGCGTGCCGTCTTCCAGCGGCGAGCCGTCGTAGCCCGCCTTGGCCAGATTGCGCTCGTTGAAGGTACCGGTATCGATGACGACGAGACCGCCCTTGCGGAGCCTGGGCATCTCGACCTTGAGCGCCGCCGGGTTCATCGCCACCAGAACGTCGAAGTCGTCGCCGGACGTCATGATACGCCGGGCACCGAAATTGATCTGGAACGATGAAACGCCGAATGTCGTGCCGACGGGCGCTCTGATTTCCGCCGGGAAATCCGGGAACGTGGCGAGATCATTGCCGGCGAGCGCGGTGGCCTCGGTGAACTGGCCGCCCGTCAACTGCATGCCGTCGCCGCTGTCGCCGGCGAAACGGACCACGGCCGATTCCAGCTCGTCGCGGCTGGACGCGTCGGCCGGTGCATTCAATACCTGATGTACTTTGCTCATATTGTGCTTCTATCAATGACGTCCACGAACAACGGCCGGGAAACGACGTCTATGCTCAACCGCGGTACGCAAAACGGTGAAAATCAGGGAAAATATAAGCCGCTGAATCCGAAGGGACAACCCAACGTAGATTAGGGTTATGACGAGCCTTCAGGGCTGGCCAAATCCGCGCCGAATGCCGATATTAGGCGGGCCTCGCAACAAGGAGCTTTGAATGTCCGCCCTACCCGCGCCCCCGCAAGAAATTCTCGACGATCTTCAGACCCGCGCCAGGGCCGCCGGCGCCGATGCCGCCGACGCCATTCTGGTGGAAGGCACGTCTTCCAGCCTGTCGTGCCGTCTCGGTGAACCCGAAGACCTCGAGCGCTCGGAAGGCCACGATCTCGGCCTCCGCGTGCTGGTCGGCAAGCGCCAGGCCGTGGTCTCGTCGTCCGACTTTTCCGCCCAGGCGCTGAACGAACTGCTGGACCGTGCTGTCGCCATGGCGAAGGCCGTGCCGGAAGACGCTTATGCGGGGCTCGCCGATCCGGACCAGCTCGCAACCGACATCCCCGACCTCGACGAATTCGATCCCGCCGAGCCCACGGCCGAACAGATGATCGACATGGCGCGCACCTGCGAGGATGCGGCGCGCAGCATCAACGGCATCACCAATTCAGAAGGTGCGGAACTGAGTTTCGGCAAGTCGTCCGTGTGGCTCGCGGCAACGAACGGTTTCAGTGGCTTCCGCCAGGGCTCGCGCTTTTCCATCGGCGTCAGCGTCGTCGCCGGCGAAGGCACCGGGATGGAGCGCGACTACGAATATTCCTCGACCGTCTGGCTCGCCGATCTCGACGACCCGGCCGAAATCGGCAAGAAGGCCGGTGAGAACACGGTCCGCCGCCTCAACCCGAAAAAGGCGGAAAGCGCGCAGTTGCCGATCGTCTACGACCCGCGTGTCGCCTCGTCCCTGATCGGCCACCTGTCGGGCGCCATCAACGGTCAGTCGGTGGCGCGCGGCACGACGTTCCTCGCCGAAAAGATGGGCGAACGAATTTTTGCCGAAGGCATCACCATCGTCGACGACCCGCTGAGAAAACGCGGACTGCGCTCGAAACCGTTCGACGGCGAGGGCGTGCAGACGAAAACCCGGAACGTGATCGACGGCGGCGTGCTGACGACGTGGATCCTCGATCTTGCGACGTCGCGGCAGTTGGGCCTCGAGACCACGGGGCACGCCGCGCGCGGCACGGGCGGCCCGCCAAGCCCGTCGGCAACCAACGTGCACCTGGCCGCGGGCAACGTCTCCAAGGACGACCTGATCGGCGCCATCGACAGCGGCTTCTATGTGACCGAGCTGATCGGCATGGGCGTCAACAACGTGACGGGTGACTATTCGCGCGGTGCCGGCGGCTTCTGGATCGAAAACGGCGAGATCGTCTACCCGGTCAACGAAGTGACGATTGCGGGGAACCTGAAGGACATGTTCCTCAATCTCACCCCGGCCGACGATCTCGAATTCAGGCGCGCCACCAACGCGCCGACCGTGCGCGTCGATGGCATGACCATCGCGGGGCGATAGGATGGCATGACCATCGCGGGGCGATAGGATGGCATGACCATCGCGGGGCGATAGGATGGCATGACCATCGCGGGGCGATAGGATGGCATGACCATCGCGGGGGTATAACACTTACCCTAATTGTCACCCCCGCGAAGGCGGGGGCCCAAATCCTGGTTCCGCTTGGATTTCCGTCTACGCGGGAATGACGTGATTGTCGCAGTACCTCACCCCGGCATCAGCAGCGCCAGCGCAGCGGGGGCCAGCGTAATGCGGGCGGGCAGGCTGGCGAGGATGTCGCCGTCGCCCTGCACCGGGTCGGCGTCGACGCGTTCGACCGTGATGTCGGTCGCCGGCACGATCTTGACGTCGGGCAGCTTGGTGAGGCGGCCGAGGCCCAGCCAGACGGCGTAACGCATCGTCCGGAACACGCCGGGCTTCATGAACAGCACCACATGCAGCGACGGGTCCTGAAGACGGGCGTCGGGCGCGCAGACGAACGTGCCGCCGTAGAAATGTCCGTTGGCGATGACGGCGGAGGCGACGTCGAAACGCGCGCCATCGACGGTGACGCGATAGCGCGGAAACGTGAACGAGGCCAGCGTGCGGAGCGTGGAGAGCACGTAGGCCGTCTTGCCGAGAAACTTCTTCACCCGCGGTTTGACCTGCGCCACCACGTGCGCATCGAAACCGAAACCGGCCATCATGACGAAGCGCCGCCCGTTGACGACCCCGACCGAGATCGGCTGCGGCTTGCCGTGCGCGATGGTTTCGGCGATTTCACGGGGTGATCCGCCGAGGCCGATTTCATGCGCCAGCACGTTGGCCGTACCGAGCGGAATGACCGCCAGCGGCAGAGGCTTGTCACCGAGGCCGTTGACGACCTCATTGATGGTGCCGTCGCCGCCCGCCACCGCGATGGCGTCCAGCTTCGCCGGGTCGGCTTCGCGGGCATACATCTCGGCATCGCCGCGCTGGGTCGTCGGGCGGACGTCGACATCGACACCGGCGGCGATCAATGCGCTCAGGATGCGCTCGAAGCGGCGGCGGCGGCGCCAGCCGGCGGTCGGGTTGTGGATGACGAGAACGCGCCGGTGCGCGCGGTCGGGCAGTTGGGCGGAAGCGGTCAAGGCGGCGTCTCCAGGTAATAAATGAGTAAAAAACCGGGCAATCGCAGGCGCTTAACCAACATCAAAAATATATGTTAGTCACATGACAAAACAGTGAAGGTTTTTATTCGTCACAAAAGTAAAATATGCATCGGGTACTGTCCGGCCACTAAATAATGTGTATCTGGGCAGAGATCGACGGTCATCGTGAACGAACTGAGTAAAACCAAACACCGGTACCGTAGCATCTGGATTTCCGACATCCATCTGGGTACGCCCGGCTGCCAGGCCGAGATGCTGCTCGATTTCCTCAAGAACACGGAAAGCCGCTATCTCTACCTCGTCGGTGACATCATCGACGGCTGGCGCATGAAGCGCGCGTGGTACTGGCGCCAGGCGCACAACGACGTCATCCAGAAGCTGCTGCGCAAGGCGCGCAAGGGCACGCGGGTGATCTACATCCCCGGCAACCACGACGAAAAGTTCCGCGATTTCACCAACCACCGCTTCGGCCGCGTCGCGGTGCTGTACGAGACCGTGCACACGATGGCCGACGGCCGGCGCTTCCTGGTGCTGCACGGCGACCGCTTCGACGGCGTCATCAAGTACGCCAAGTGGCTCGCGTTTCTGGGCGATCACGCCTATTCCGCGGCGATCGCGGTCAACCTCTGGTTCAATCTGGCGCGCCGCCGCCTCGGCCTGCCGTACTGGTCGCTGTCGGCGTTTCTCAAGCACAAGGTCAAGAACGCGGTCGAGTACATCTCCAAGTTCGAGGACGCGGTGGTCGAGGAAGCCGAGCGGCGCGGCACCGACGGCGTGATCTGCGGACACATCCACTCCGCCGAAATGCGCGACATCGGCGGCATCACCTACTGCAACGACGGCGACTGGGTCGAAAGCTGTACGGCCCTCGTCGAGCACGAGGACGGCCGGCTCGAGATCCTGCACTGGGCCGAAATGCAGGGGCTCTCGCTTTTAGGAAAAGACACATGCGAATCCTCATCGTCAGCGACGCCTGGCTTCCTCAAGTCAATGGCGTCGTCCGTTCGCTCGATACTGTAAGGAAAGGCCTGATCGATCGCGGTCACGCGGTCGAGATGGTCACCCCCGACCGGTTCCGCACGATCCCCTGCCCGACGTACCCTGAAATCCGGCTCGCCGTTCTGCCGGGCGCCAAGACGGCACGCATCATCGAGGATTTCCAGCCCGAAGCCATCCACATCGCGACCGAGGGTCCGATCGGTCAGGCGGCGCGCAAGCACTGCCTGTCACGCGGCTATCCCTACACGACGGCGTATCACACCCGGTTTCCGGAATACATCCACGCGCGCTGCAAATTCCCGCTGAGCTGGAGCTACGCGCAGCTCCGGAAGTTCCACAACACCGGCAAGCGCATCATGGTCGCGACGCAGACCATCGAGCACGACCTGAAAGCGCGCGGCTTCAAAAACATCGTGCGCTGGACGCGCGGCGTGAACACGGACCTGTTTCATCCCCGCGACGAAACCTTCCTCGATTTTCCGCGCCCGATCAGCGTCTACGTCGGCCGGGTTGCCATCGAAAAGAATATCGAGGCGTTCCTGAAGCTGAACCTGCCCGGCACCAAGATGATCGTCGGCGACGGTCCGGCCCGCGCGCAGCTCGAGGAAAAGTACCCGGACGCGAAATTCATGGGCGCGCGCGAAGGCGACGACCTGGCGCGGCACTTCGCGGCATCTGACGTGTTCGTGTTTCCGAGCCGCACCGACACCTTCGGCCTCGTCCTGCTTGAAGCGCTGGCGTCGGGCCTGCCGGTCGCGGCGTACCCGGTGCCGGGGCCGCTCGACGTCATTGGTGATGCGCCGGTCGGTGTGCTGAGCGAAGACCTGGGAGACGCGGTCAAAAAGGCGCTGGTGATCGACCCCGCGCTTTGCCGCACCCACGCCGAGGGCTATTCCTGGGAGAAATCCATCGACCAGTTCTTCGGCAATCTCTATCCGTTCCGTGGCGAACACGCGATCAAACCGGCGGCTTAATTCTCTCTTCGTCATCCCGGACATTAGCCGAGCCTGCGGTCTGAAAGACTGCAGAAGCGAGGATTACGATCCGGGACCCATATCTGCGGTTCCACCACACCTCAAACATGGGTCCCGGCTCGCGCCCCCTGCCGGGGCTTGGCCGGGATGACGAGCATGGGAAGCCCCGACCATACGCATTGGCTACCCGAGTCCCCGTGTGGTAATGTCCGGGCGTTCGTAACAACGGTCGCCAAGCCTTGGAAAACAAAGACGAAAAGAATTCCGGACAGCATCTGCCGACGGCCGTTCTGGTCCGCCGCCTGATCCGCGACAACCTGCGTCATTACTGGGTGCAGTTGGTGTTCGCGCTTCTGTGCATGGGTGTCGTGTCCGCGACCACCGCGCTTTCGGCCTATCTGATGGAGCCCGTCGTCAACGACGTGTTCATCGCCGAGAACGAGGACATGCTGTGGTGGGTATCCGGCGCCGTCCTCGTGACCTTCGTGTCCAAGGGGTTCGCCAGCTACGGCCAGTCGCTGCTGATGGCGTTCGTCGGCCTGCGTATCATCGCCGACAACCAGACCCGCCTTTACCGGCATCTGATCGGCATGGATCTCGGGTTCTTCAACTCCATGCCGTCCGGGCGGCTGGTGTCGCGCTTCCTGGTCGACATCAACCACATGCGGGTCGCGGTATCCAACGCCATGACGGGCTTCGGCAAGGACCTGCTGTCGCTGATCGGCCTCGTCACGGTGATGTTCGTACAGGACTGGCAGCTGGCGTTCATCGCCTTTTTCGTCTTTCCGATCGCCGTCTATCCGATCGTCCGGCTCGGCAAGCGCATGCGCAAGGTCACCGCCAACACGCAGGAGGAAACAGGCCTGTTCTCGGCGATCCTCGACCAGAGCTTCCAGGGTATCCGCGTGGTCAAGGCCTACGGGATGGAGGAGTATGAAACCTCGCGGGTCTCGAAACTCGTCGAGCGGATCTTCGCCCTCACCATCAAATCGGCGCGTATCCGGGCGCTGTCGAGCCCGATCATGGAAACGCTCGGCGGCTGTGCCGTTGCCGTGGTGATCGTCTACGGCGGTTACCGGGTGATCCACCAGAACCTCGACCCGGGCTCGTTCTTCTCGTTCATCACCGCGCTTCTGCTGGCCTACGAGCCGATGAAGCGCCTCGCCAACCTGAATGCCAGCCTGCAGGAAGGTCTTGCCGGGGCGCAGCGCCTGTTCGACCTTCTGGATATGGAGCCGGGCATCAAGGACAGCCCCGGCGCGACACCGCTCGCCAGCCCGGTCGCCGGCGCGATCGAACTGACCGACGTCAGGTTCTCGTACGCCGACGGCCCACCCGCGCTCGAACACGTCACCATGACGGTGCCGGCGGGCAAGACGGTGGCGCTGGTCGGACCGTCCGGCGCAGGCAAGTCGACGATCCTCAACCTGATCCCGCGCTTCTATGACATCGATGCCGGCACCATCACCATTGACGGCACGGACGTGCGCGACGCCACGCTCGAAAGTCTTTACGCCAACATTTCGCTGGTCAGCCAGGAAGTGACGCTGTTCGACGACACGGTCCGCGCCAACATCGCCTACGGTAAACCGGGCGCGACGGACGCCGAGATCGAGGACGCGGCCAGGCATGCCGCCGCACTCGACTTCATCAACGAACTTCCCGACGGCTTCGAAACCCAGGTCGGCGAGCGCGGCGTGAAGCTATCAGGCGGGCAGCGCCAGCGCCTCGCCATCGCGCGTGCGATCCTCAAGAACGCACCGATCCTGTTGCTCGACGAAGCGACGTCATCACTGGATACGGAAAGCGAGCGCCATGTGCAGGATGCTCTGGACCACCTGATGCAGGGGCGCACCACGCTGGTGATCGCGCACCGGCTGTCGACCATCGTCGGCGCCGACCTGATCTACGTGATCCAGAACGGTACCATCATCGAGACCGGATCGCATCGGGAGCTGGTCGAAAAGGGCGGCGCCTACGAAAAGCTCTATGCCCTGCAGTTCGCCGATGAGGCGGAGACGCAGGCCCGGGCCGGCACGGGTTGAGTTGGCGGGCCGGTGCTGAAGTCCATTTCAAAAAAGATCTCCAAGAACGGCACCGTCCGCCGGGCCGTCTGCTGGATCGCGGCGCAGTACATCCGCTTCGTGTGGATGACCAGCCGCTGGACGTTCGTCGGCAACGACAATCTCGACGACCTTTTCGCCAAAGGCCCGGCCATCCTGTGCTTCTGGCACGGCAGGCTGCTGATGGCGCCTTACACATGGCGCAAACCGCATCCGTTCAAGATGCTGATCAGCGCGCACCGGGACGGCGAACTGATCGCCAACACGGTCGCCAATTTCGACATCGGCTGGGTCAAGGGATCGTCGTCGAAAGGCGGCGCCGGCGCGCTCAGGTCCATGGTCAAGGCGCTGAAGGCCGGTGAGTGGGTCGGCATCACGCCGGACGGACCGCGCGGACCGCGCATGCGGGTTTCCGACGGGATCGTCAGTCTCGCCAAGCTCTCCGGCGTGCCGATCCTGCCCGTCACCTACGGCATCGAGCGCGGCCGCGTGCTCGGCACGTGGGACCGCTTCCTGATCGCGCTGCCGTTCTCGAAGGGCGTGCTGATCTGGGGCGAACCGATGAGCGTGCCGCGCGACGCCGACGAGGACGAACTGACGCGCCGCCGCGACGAGCTGGAGAACAGGCTCAACGCCATCACCCGCGACGCCGACGAGATGACCGGACGGGCGCCCGTCGAGCCGGCCCCGAAACCGGAAGGGATTGCCGCATGATCCTTTCCATGTACCGTCTCGCAACCGCCATGGGCGCGCCGCTGATCTCGCATTACCTGAAAAAGCGCCTCAAGCGCGGCAAGGAAGACGCCGCACGCTTTACCGAGCGCAAGGGCATCGCCGGCCTGCCGCGGCCCGACGGCCGCCTGATCTGGATGCACGGCGCCAGCGTCGGCGAGTCACTTTCCATGCTGCCGGTGATCGAGGAACTCGTGGCCCGGCCCGGCTCGCCGAACGTGCTGGTCACCACCGGCACAGTCACGTCCGCGCGCCTGATGCGCGAACGCCTGCCCGACGGCGCAATCCACCAGTTCGTCCCGGTCGACCGCCTGCCGTACGTGCGGGCGTTTCTGGATCACTGGAAACCGGACCTGGCGCTCTGGTGGGAATCCGAGCTGTGGCCCAACCTGGTCATCGAGACCCACGACCGCGGTGTGCCCATGATCCTCGTCAATGCGCGCATGTCGCCGCCGTCGTTCCTGCGCTGGCAGCGCTGGCGCTCGCTGGCCCGCGCCCTGCTCGGCTGTTTCCGGACCGTGCTGGCACAGTCCGACACCGACGTCGAACGTTACCGCGCGCTCGGTGCGAACAACGTGGTGCGCATGGGCAACATGAAATTCGCCGTCCCGGCGCTGCCCTGCGACGAGGGCACGCTCGCCGAGATCCGGGCGCGCACGGGCCTGCGCCCGATGTGGCTTGCCGCCAGCACCCACGCCGGCGAGGAAGAGGCCGCACTGGCCGTGCACCGCACCGTGCGCGAGGCGCACCCCGACCTGCTGACGATCATCGTGCCCCGGCATCCGGACCGCGGGCCGGAGATCGCCGAAATGCTCAGGGCCGCCGGCGCCAACGTCGCGGTCAGGACCAACAGCGAGCCGGTGACGGCGGAAACGGATATCTATCTCGCCGACACGCTGGGCGAACTGGGGCTTTTCTTCCGTCTTTCGCCGATCGTCTTCATGGGCAAGTCCTTGGTCCCGGCAGGGGGTCAGAACACCATCGAACCGGCAAGGCTGGGCGCGGCCATCCTCACCGGCCCGCACTACTTCAACTTCGACGAGATCACCAACGCCATGGTCGCCGCGGGCGGGCTCAAAGTGGTCGAGGACGCCGATGCGCTCGCCACCGCCATCAGCCGCGACCTCGACGCCCCCGCCAAGGCGCAGGCCCGCGCCAAGGCCGCATACGACTACGTGGAGCGGGAATCGCAGGTGCTCGACGTGTTCATGGATCACATCTCGCCGTTCCTCGACACCGAGGCGGAGAAGCCCCGTGAAAGCGCCTGAGTTCTGGGGACCCGAATGCACCACCATCAGCGCAAGACTGCTGGCGGCGGCACTGTCACCCGCCGGCTGGATTTACGGCACCGTGACCGCGGCGCGCGCGGGCAAGGCGGCGACGTGGCAGGCGCCCGTGCCGGTGATCTGCATCGGCAATGTGGTCTCGGGCGGCGCGGGCAAGACGCAGGTCTGCATCGATCTCGCGCGCCGGCTGCATGATGCCGGCAAGACCCCGCATGTCCTGACGCGCGGTTACGGCGGCACCCTTTCCGGCACCGTCCGGGTCGATCCCGCCATTCATGGCGCGGGCGATGTCGGCGACGAAGCGCTGCTTCTGGCGGCCGAGGCCCCGGTGTGGCGCAGCGCCGACCGCGTCACGGGCGCGAAGGCGGCATGCGCCGCCGGTGCCGGTGCGATCATCATGGACGACGGTTTCCAGAACCCGTCGCTCGGCAAATCCCTTTCCGTCCTTGTCGTCGACGGCAAGTACGGTTTCGGCAACGGCCATGTCATGCCCGCCGGGCCGCTCAGAGAACCCGTATCGGGCGCGCTGACACGCGCCGATGCTGTCGTCATCATCGGCGAAGGCGACATCGGCACGCTGCCGTCATCCCTGCCCCGGTTCCGGGCCGCCATCCGGCCCCGAAGCGATGCCCCCGACGTCGACGGCAAGGCCGTCATCGCCTTCGCCGGGATCGGCCGGCCCGAAAAGTTCTTCGCGACGTTGCAGGGCGCCGGCGCCGATCTCGTCCGCACCGCGGCGTTCGCCGATCATCATCCCTTCACCGCCGGCGACATCGAACCGCTGATCGCAGACGCAAAGGCACGCGGCGCCATGCTTGTGACCACGACCAAGGATGCCGTCCGTATTCCTGAGGAAATGCGCACGGCCGTCACAGCTTATCCAGTGGAACTGGGCTGGGACGACGCGCGCGCGTGGCAGTCCTTTATTCTCGAACGCAGCGGCCTAAACTGAGCTCATGCTGCGCCCGATGACATTCTTCGAGAGGTATGTGCGCCATCCGCTGGAGGCGCTGCCGGTGGCGCTCGTCTGGGGCCTGTTCAGATTATTGCCGGTCGACTGGGCGTCGGCGCTCGGCGGCTGGATCGGCAGAACCGTCGGTCCCCGCATCGCAGCGTCAGAGCGCGCGCGCGGGAATATCGAACGCGCCTTTCCGGGCATCGGCGACGACGCCGCGGAGAAGATCATCGCCGACATGTGGGAGAATCTCGGCCGTACCGTCGGCGAGTTTCCGCACTTAGGCACCTTCACCTTCGGCGAAGACGACAACGCCCGGGTGCGTGTCGACGGGCTTGAGCACATGCTCGAATTCCGCGACGACGGCGAACCCGGGTTTTTCCTGAGCGCGCACCTAGCCAACTGGGAACTGGGACCGATGGCCGCGCACGTCCATGGCGTGCCGTCGCGGTTCGTCTACCGCGAGGCCAACAACCCCTATGTGCAGAAGCTCTATCTCGCCGGCCGTGAGCAGTACCGTGACCGGATGATTCCGAAGGGCCGCGAGGGCGCGAAGGAAATGCTGCGTGCGCTCCGCAACGGCGAGCATATCGGCGTGTTGATGGATCAGAAAATGAACGACGGCATCGCCGTGCGGTTCTTCGGACGCGACGCGATGACGGCGACGGCGCTCGGCGATCTCGCGGTCAGGACGAAATGCCCGGTATTGCCGGCGCGCGTCATCCGCGAGAAAGGGGCACGGTTCCGGGTCGAGATCTCACCGCTGATCCATGCCGGCGACACCGGCAACGCAGAAGCGGACGCACGCGCGTTCACGCTGCGCGCCAATCAGATCATCGAGCAATGGGTGCGTGAAAAACCCGGCCAGTGGCTGTGGCTCCACAACCGATGGCCGGGTGATTCCTGAAACGAGTCCTGAAACCAGCCTGGGGCCGGATCAGCTGCCGGACGGCTTCGACGACTTGGTCGAAATGTCGGCCGTCGTGGCCGGCGTGGAAATCTCAGCCGTCTTTTTATGACCTGCACATTCGGCGAACGCGGGCGACGCCGCAAACGCAACAAACGCCGTGAGAGCAAGAGCAAGAACGCCATACTTCATGGGGTCGTCTCCTTTATCCAACTGACGGAAATCCTACCACAGTTTTCCCCCGGCCCAAATATGACGAATCCGTGAGCAGGCAACGCCTTGAATCAATTGGGCATTTTACCCAGCACCAGTTCCGGGTCGATGGGAATACTGCCCAGCGTCAACCCGAAATGCAGATGCGGCCCGGTAGCACGCCCCGTCTTGCCGATGGCGCCGATGACCGTGCCCGCGACAACGCGGTCGCCCGCCTTCACGGTGGTGCTGGAGAGATGGATGTAGACCGACCTGAGCCCGAGACCGTGGTCGATCAGCACCGTCTTGCCGTTGAAGAACATCCCCGGGTGCACGAACGTCACGCGCCCGCCGGTGATCGCCTTTACCGGTGTACCGACCGGGGCGGCGACGTCGGTGCCGTAGTGCGGGCGTCTGGGCTGGCCGTTGAGGATGCGCTGCGACCCGTAGACGCCGGAAATCCGGCCCGCCGCCGGCCACTGAAAACCGCCGAGATAGGATGCCTCGGCATCGGTCAACTTCTTGGCCGCGTCCATCTCGGCTTTTTCCGTCTTGATGCGGGCGAGCGCTTCCGGGTCCGGCGTGACCTTCTTTTTCGGCAGGCCGTCGATGCGCTCGATCCTGAAGCTGCGGTCGGCGACGGCGATCTCGCGCGCCGCCTTTTCATTGCCGAGCGACGCCTCGAGCCGCTTGGTCCCCGCCTCGTCCCGTCCGAAACCGAGCAGGAAGTCGCCATCGGGGGACGTGCGCACCGGCGCGCCATCCAGGGTCACGGTTGCCCCGGGCGCGGTCTTGCCCAGCATCAGCCCGCCCTCGGCGGCCGTGCCGGAGAGGGCCAGCGGCACCTCGGCGCTTACCGGCCCTGCCAGCATCATCAACAGCAGACACAGGATAAGCCCCCTCACCTGTCCTCTCCCCCGGCAGCGGGGGAGAGGGGCCCTGCCGAGAGACTCCGCTTTAATCCCTCTCCCCCTTTGAGGGGGAGAGGTTAGGTGAGGGGGTGAGAACGAAGACTTCAAAGCAGTGTCCCCTGCGAATCGTCGCCGCCCGTGGCGGGCTTCTTCGTTTTCTTTTTGGATGCGGCGGCACCGCCGACGACACGCGCACCCGTGACGCCGTCCCTGAGGCGGATGTTCACGTCTTCGCCCGGTTTCATCTGAGCCGTCGACGTCACCGTCACACCGGCGGGTGTCGTCACCAGCGCGAAGCCGCGGTCGAGCACGCGCTCGTAGGAAAAGCTTTCCAGCAGTTGTCCAAGATGCTCAAGCGAGCGCGCCTTGCCCCGGAGGTCATCTCGATACGCCCGGTCCAGCCCGCGCCCGGAAACGGCAAGGCGTTTGCCCGCCTCGGCAATCGCACGGGTCGGCGGCTGCAGGCGTTTCGGCAGGCGCTGGCGGCGATGCCTGAGCCCGGCCTTGAGCGCATTGCCCAACCGTTCCGACCGGTCGTCGAGACGCTGCGACGCGGTTTCCACCGTGCGGCGCAGGTTCGGCAGGCCGCGGGCGAGCGCGGCCACCTCGCGGCGCAGGGTCTCGGTCCGGCGCTGGACGGCGCGAATCAGGCGGCCCTCGCTGTCGGCGACCTGCGCCAGCACCTCGTAACGCACCGGCACCGCCATCTCGGCGGCTGCCGTCGGCGTCGGCGCGCGCCGGTCGGACGCGAGATCGATCAGCGTCCAGTCGGTTTCATGGCCGACCGCGGAGATCAGCGGGATATCGCTTTCGGCGGCGGCGCGGACCACGGCTTCCTCGTTGAAGGCCCAGAGGTCTTCGAGCGAGCCGCCACCGCGCGCAACGATCAGCAGGTCGGGGCGCGGCACGCGGCCTTCCCCGTCCAGCGCGTTGAAGCCGCGGATCGCGGCAGCGACCTGATCGGCGGCGCCGTCGCCCTGCACCAGCACGGGCCACACCAGCACCCGGCGCGGAAAGCGGTCGGCGAGGCGATGCAGGATGTCGCGGATCACCGCGCCGGTCGGCGACGTGACGACGCCGATGACATCCGGAAGGAAAGGCAGATCGCGCTTGGCGGCCTCGTCGAACAGGCCCTCTGCAGCGAGCTTCTTCTTGCGTTCCTCAAGCAGCTTGAGCAGCGCGCCCTCGCCCGCCAGTTCCATCTGCTCGACGACGATCTGGTATTTCGACCGCCCGGGGTAGGTGGTGATTCGGCCCGTAGCGATCACCTCCATGCCGTCTTCCGGGTCGACTTTCAGCCGCCCGGCGGTCGTGCGCCAGCTGACCCCGTCGATGACGGCGTTCTCGTCCTTCAGGGTGAAATAGAGGTGCCCCGACGCGGCGCGCTTGAAGCCGGAAATCTCGCCCCGGATGCGGACACGCTGAAATGCCCCCTCGACGGTCGCCTTGACCAAACCGGATACTTCGGTCACGGAGAAGACGGGAACGTTGTCTCCGCTATTATGGGTGGACGGGGCGTCGCTCATAAATAGACTGTATGTCTCAAGGCGGCGGTGATGACAACCGCCCCGTGCGGACGAGGAAGCAGGGAGAGACGCTTTCATGAAGGTTCTGATAGTCGGTGGCGGTGGGCGCGAACATGCCCTGGCGTGGGCAGTGGCGAAATCGCCGAAACTGACGAAGCTCTATGCTGCGCCTGGAAATGCCGGGATCGCCGCGTGCGCCGAATGCCTCGACATCGGCGCCGAGGATATCGCGGGCATCTGCGCCGCGGTCAAGGACCTCGGCATCGAGTTCGTGATCGTCGGCCCGGAGGCGCCGCTGGTGGCCGGCCTCGCCGACAGGATCGATGCGATGGGCATCCCCGTGTTCGGCCCCTCGGCAGCTGCCGCCGAGATCGAAGGCTCCAAGGGCATGATGAAGGACCTGCTCGCCAAGTACGGTATCCCGACCGCCGATTACGAGCGGTTCGACGAACCGGACGCGGCCAAGGAATACATCCGCATCAAGAATCACCCGGTCGTCGTCAAGGCAGACGGGCTGGCTGCCGGCAAGGGCGTGATCCTCAGCCACACCCTCAACGAAGCCTACGCCGCCGTCGACCAGATCATGATCGAGGAAGCGTTCGGCGAGGCCGGCGCGGAGATCGTCATCGAGGAATTTCTGATCGGCGAGGAAGCGAGCTTCTTTGCGCTCTGCGACGGCACCCGCGCCATTCCGCTGGCGGGCGCGCAGGATCACAAGCAGGTGCACGACGGCGATCATGGCCCGAACACCGGCGGCATGGGCGCCTATACCCCGGCGCCAGTGCTCGACGAGGCGATGGAAAAACGCATCATGGACGAGATCGTCACGCCGACGATCGAAGGCATGGCGAAGGAAGGCAAACCCTACAAGGGCGTGCTGTTCGCCGGCCTCATGATCGGCGAGGACGGCCCCAAGGTGATCGAGTTCAACTGCCGCTTCGGCGACCCGGAATGCCAGCCGATCATGTCACGCCTCAAATCCGACGCACTCGAGATGCTGCTCGCCGCCGCCAAAGGGGAACTGGACAAGATCAAGCTCAAGTGGGATCCGCGCGCGGCACTGACCGTCGTCATGGCGGCCAACGGTTATCCCGGCAGCTATGCCAAGGGCACCGAGATCAAGGGCCTCGATGACGCCGGTGCAATGGAAGACGTGACCGTCTTTCACGCCGGCACGAGGACCGACGGCAACGGCCGCATGCTCGCCAACGGCGGACGTGTACTGGGCGTCACCGCGCTGGGCGATACCGTCGAGGAAGCGCAGAAGCGCGCCTACGACGCCGTCGACGCCATCGACTGGCCCGAGGGCTTCTGCCGCCGGGATATCGGCTGGCGGGCCGTGGGAAGATAAGGCTGGCGGGCCGTGGGAAGATAAGGCTGGCGGGCCGTGGGAAGATAGAGGGTAAGGCTCATCCTTTGAGACAGCGCTGTGCGCTTCCTCAGGATGAGGAAACGCGACAACAAACATCCTCATCCTGAGGAGCGAGTGGATCGAGCGTCTTGAAGGATGAGACCCACTGGCAACCAACAGCCCGAACACCTATATCCGCAACAAGGAAAAATTCATTCCGGGGAGACCATCATGGACGACAAGACACTCACCGAAATTCAGGCCGACGCATTTCGCGGCCTCGTGAAACACCTGCAGAAGCGCACCGACGCGCAGAACATCGACATCATGAACACGGCGGGGTTCTGCCGGAACTGCCTGTCGAAATGGCTGGTCGCCGCCGCCGAGGCACGCGGCGTCGATCTTTCGTCGGACGAGGCACGCGAGATGATCTACGGCATGCCCTATGACGAGTACAAATCGAAGTACCAGGAAAAAGCGACCGACGAACAGATGAAGACGTTCGAGGAAACCAAGCCGCTGCACGCCGACATCTCCGGTCATAACTGATGTATGGCCTCATACTTCGAGACGCTTCGCTCCTCAGCATGAGGCCCCTCATCCTGAGGAGGCGCCCGAATATCATTCGGCGCCGTCTCGAAGGATCGGGAGCCGCCGAATAATGGTTGAAAACCTGCCGCCGCCGATGGCTGCCCGACGGCCGAACTTCTGGCAGAACTCGGGCTACGCATTGCTGAAGCACGACGCCAACGGCCACCTCACGGTGACCGACGATTTCCTGCGCGCCTATCTGGCGAGGCCGGAAATCGCGCCGGTGGAGGAAAGCTGCGACAAGGAACGCGCGCTGCACGCCGAGCTTCTGGAAAATCCGAAGCGTCCCGTCAGCGAGAACGACATCGCCGCTCTTGAAGACCCGGACGGGCGCGACAATTACCGCGTGCTGATCGATTTCCGCAACCGGCTGATCGACGCCGGGACGGTCGAGAACTGTTATCTGAATCTGTTCCGCGAAGGCGAGGTACGGACGGCGCCGATCTTCCTCGACCAGATGGTGCAGGTGATCACGCGCGCCATGCTGGACGGCACCGACGACCCGTTCCGGGCGCGCGCCGGCGAGCTGCTGTTCCGCGAACAGACCGTGACGATCCACGAAGGCTCGATCCTCGCCGGCGATCTGGAAACCGTCGAGATGCTGGCGCAGACCGGCGGCATGGGTGCCATCGGCGAACTGCTGGTCGACGGCGGCATCAGGCCGCGTCAGGTCGACCTCGACGTGATGCAGGCGGAAAACGCACACAAATACTGGCAGCGCGACGAACGCCACGACATGGTGCTCGATCTGTCGTTCACGCGCCCCGGGCTCGATGCGCTCTGCCGCGTGCTCGAAACGTGGGTCGAGCATTTCACCGGCGCCGCCGTCTCGATCCAGCCGGTGCAGCAGATCACGGATGAGAAATGGGTCTGGCACATCGGGCTGGATACGGAAGCCACCGCGCTCTTGAACGACCTCTATGACGACAACGACGTCGACGAGGAACGGATGGAACGGCTTCTGAGCCTGTTCCGGATGGAGTTCAAGGACGAGAGCCTGATGCAGCCCGACATCGCCGGACGCCCGGTCTATCTCGGCCTCGCCATGAACGAGAAGAAGCGCCTGCGCCTCAAGCCGCAGAACATCCTGGTCAACCTGCCGCTGGCGCCGGAGGCTTAGCCCCCAACCGTCATCCCGGCCAAGTGAGCGTTGCAAACGCAGAGCCGGGACCCATTTTCGGCAACACACCAAGCCGGGCCATGGGTCCCGGATCGCTGGCCTGCCCGGCCTCGCTTGCGCTCGGGGGCAATTCGCGTCCGGGATGACGTTTTATGATCTGCGCTCTTTGAAGAAATCCTTCAGCATTACTCCCGCCTCCGTCTCCATCAGGCCGCCGACGACCTCGGGGACGTGATGGCAGGTGGCGTGCGAGAAGACCCTGGCCCCATGTTCGACGCCGCCGCCCTTGGGATCGTAGGCCGCGAAGACGACGCGGCCGAGGCGCGCCAGCGAAATCGCCTGCGCACACATGGCGCAGGGTTCCAGCGTCACATAGAGCACGCTGCCGGTGAGCCGGGGCGAACCCGCGTCGGCGGCGGCCTTGCGAATGCAGAGGATTTCCGCGTGCGCAGTCGGGTCCGACGTTTCCTCGATCCGGTTGCCGCCGCGCGCAAGCTCGTCGCCCGTGCCGGAAACCAGCACGGCGCCGACGGGCACCTCGCCCCGCGCCGCCGCGGCATCGGCCTCGTCAAGCGCGATCCGCATCCATTGGCTGTCCGTCGTGTTCATGCGCCATTGGTGCCCCCGGCCCGCGCATCGGTCAAGCGCGCTTGACTTTCGGGCCCCTTGGCCGCACTTCATGCCCCCATGAGCAAACCCACGAAGAAGCCTGAGAAAAGCAGCAGCGACGGCGAACGCATCGCCAAGGTGATGGCGCGCGCGGGGCTGTGTTCCCGGCGCGAGGCCGAGCGCTGGATCGAGGCCGGCCGGGTCGAGGTCAACGGCAAGAAGCTGACCACGCCCGCCTGCGTCGTCAAACCCGGCGACAAGGTCGTCGTCGACGGCAACGCGCTGCCGGACAAGGAGCCGACGCGGCTCTGGCGCTACAACAAGCCGCAGGGTCTGGTGACGTCGCACCGGGACGAGGCCGGACGACAGACCGTGTTCGATGCGATGCCCGCGCACATGCCGCGTGTCATCTCGGTGGGCCGGCTCGATCTCAATTCGGAGGGGCTTCTGCTGCTGACCAACGACGGCGAGCTGGCACGCAAGCTGGAACTGCCGGAGACCGGCTGGACGCGGCGCTACCGCGTGCGCGTGCACGGCACCATCGACGCCAAGGACCTGACGTCACTGGGTCGCGGCGTCACGGTCGACGGCATCAAGTACGGCCCCATCACGGCGGCGTTCGACACCCGCACCGGCGCCAATGCGTGGCTGACGGTGACGCTCAAGGAAGGCAAGAACCGCGAAGTGCGCAAGGTCATGGAGCACATCGGCCTCACCGTGAACCGCCTGATCCGCACTGCCTACGGCCCGTTCCAGATCGGCCACCTGCCGGTCGGCGAGGTTGAGGAAGTGCGTCCCAAGGCGCTCCGCGATCAGGTCGGGAGATTCCTCTCGTGAGGATCGTCCGATGAGAATAGTCAGCGGCAGGTTCAAGGGCCGCCGCCTCGTGGCACCGGAAAGCTGGGATATCCGCCCGACCTCCGACCGGGCCCGGGAAAGCATCTTCAACATTATCGAGCACGCGCCCTTCGCGCCCGAGATCGAAGGTGCATCGGCGATCGACGTGTTTGCGGGCACGGGGGCGCTGGGCCTCGAGGCGATGAGCCGCGGGGCGAGCCCGGTGACGTTCATCGACCTGGACGATACCGCCCGCGCGACGATCCTGAAGAACGCCGGCACCATGGGCCAGGGCCGCGCCGTCACGGTGCTCAGGCTCGATGCGACCAAGATGCCGCCGCCGCCGCGCATTGCCCAGTGCCCTGCGACCTTTGCGTTTCTGGATGCACCCTACGATCAGGACGTCTCCGGTCCGGCGCTGCTGTCGATGCTGTCACGCGGCTGGATCGCCACGGGGAGTCTCTGCGTGGTGGAAACGCCGACCGAGCGCAGCTTCGATGCGCCGCGCGGCTTCACCATGGAAGACCAGCGCAAGTACGGCCGCGCCACGGTGAACTTTCTTTCGGTCGACTAGGCCCCCCTCACCTGTCCTCTCCCCCGTTCCGGGGGCGAGGGACCCTGCCGATACGTACTGCACTCTCATCCCTCTCCCCCTTTGAGGGGGAGAGGTTAGGTGAGGGGGTTAACGTGTGAGGGCGTCACCGCCGCCCGAACAGCTTCTCGATATCGGCGAGCTTGAGTTCGACGTAGGTCGGGCGGCCGTGGCTGCACTGCCCGGAGTGCGGCGTCGCTTCCATCTCGCGCAGGAGCGCGTTCATTTCATCCGCCGTCAGCCGGCGCCCGGCGCGCACGCTGCCGTGGCACGCCATGGTCGCGCATACGTCGTCGATGCGTTTTTCCAGCGCGATGGCGCCGTCGAACTCGGCAAGGTCGTCGGCGAGATCGCGGATCAGGCCCTGCACGTCGGTTTCGCCCAGGAGCGCCGGGACCTCCTGCACGGCGATGGCGCCGGTGCCGAACGGCTCGATGGCGAGGCCCATCTCGGCAAGTTCGGGCGCGCGCGCGAGCACACGCTCGCAGGCACTTTCGTCCATCTCGACCACTTCCGGGATCAACAGCATCTGGCGCTGCACGCCGCCGGCTGCCATCGCCTTCTTGATCTTTTCCTGGGTCAGCCGTTCGTGCGCCGCGTGCTGGTCGACGACGACGATGCCGTCCGCGGTCTGCGCGACGATGTAGGTCTGGTGTACCTGGGCGCGGGCAACGCCCAACGGATGATCGCCGGGCGTGGCCTCGGACGCGTCGTCCGGGACCGCTTCCATGCGCGCCGACGGCGGTGCGTCGAAGCCGTCGAGCGGCCGGTAGAAATCATTGGCGCGTTCTGCGAGGCCATATGCAGGCGCGGGATCGGGCCGGTACGCATACCCGCCTGCCCCACCGCCGCCGCGCCCCATCGGCAGGCCGCCGGGCCTGAAGGCACCGAGCGCACTTTCCGCGACCGTGGTCGATGCGCGGTGACCGGCGCCCGCCAGCCCGTGCCGGAGCGAGCCGACAATCAGCCCCCGCACCATGCCGGCGTCGCGGAAGCGGACTTCCGTTTTTGCGGGGTGCACGTTGACGTCCACGTGCCGCGGCGGGATCTCGAGGAAGAGGGCCAGAAGCGGATGCCGGTCCGACGCCAGAAATTCCCGGTACGCCCCCCGGACCGCGCCCAGCAGCAACTTGTCGCGCACCGGACGGCCGTTGACGAACAAGAACTGCATCTGCGCGTTGCCGCGATTGAGCGTCGGCACACCCGCATAGCCCGTCAGCCGGTAGCCCTCGCGCTCGGCATCGATGGGAAAGGCGTTCTCGCGGAAGTCCTTGCCCATGATCGCACCCAGCCGCTCCAGGCGCGCGTCGAACAGGTCGCCTGTTTCCGGCAAGAGTTTCATCACGTCGCGGTTGCCGTCGTTGAGCGTGAAGCCGATCTCCGGGTGCGCCATGGCGAGCCGCTGCATGACCTCGAGGATGCGCGACTGTTCGGTCCGGGGCGTTTTCAGGAACTTGAGCCGCGCCGGCGTCGCGTAGAAAAGATCGCGCACCTCGATCCGCGTGCCCTGCGAAAGCGCCGCCGGTTCCGGCTGGCCGACGCGCCCGCCTTCCAGGTTGAGCGACCACGCCCCGTCGCCCGCCGGCGTCCGGCTGGTGATCGTCATGCGGCTGACGGCACCGATGCTCGGCAGCGCCTCGCCCCGGAAGCCCAGCGTCGCGATCACCGTCAGATCGTCGTCCGGCAGCTTCGACGTCGCATGCCGCTCGACCGCGAGCAGCATCTCGTCCGGACTCATGCCGGACCCGTCGTCGGTCACCGTGATCGCGGTCTGGCCGCCATCTCGCACGGAAACGTCGATGCGCGTGGCGCCCGCGTCGATGGCGTTCTCGACCAGTTCCTTGACGGCGGATGCCGGGCGTTCGACGACCTCGCCCGCGGCGATGCGGTTGACCAGGGTTTCCGGCAGGCGGCGAATGCTCATGCGCTCTTCATCCCTGGCGCATCCTCGCCACGGCGGCGATCAGGGGGCCGAGCGACGGCGGCGCGGCGTCCGCGTCGCCCAGCATCGGCAGCACGGCGTCGCCCATTTCCTTGCCCAGTTCGACGCCCCACTGGTCGAACGGATTGATGCCCCAAAGCGCGGCGGCGCAGACCGTCTTGTGTTCATAGAGCGCGATCAGCTTGCCCAGCACGCGGGGCGAAAAATCGCCGTAGACGATCACGGTCGACGGCCGGTCGCCCGGATAGTGCCGGTGTGGCTCGGCCATGTTGTCGCGCCCGAACGCCAGGGCGTCGGCCTGTGCCAGCGCGCTCGAGATCAGAAGATCGTGCTGCGCTTCGTCGCCGGTCGGCGCGCGCGCCGGGAGCAGGATATCGACCGGTGCCGCCGTGCCCTGATGCAGCTGCTGAAAGAACGCGTGCTGCGCATTCAAGCCGATGCCGCCGAACACCACCGGCTGCGTCGCGTAATCGACCGGATAGCCTTCCGCCGTCACGCGCTTGCCGTTGCTCTCCATCTCGAGCTGCTGCAGGTGGTCGACGAGCCGCGCGAGGCGCGTGTCATAGGGCACGCACGCCTCGGCACCATAATCCAGAAAGTCCGTGTTCCAGACGGTCAGCATCGCCAGCAACATCGGCGCGTTGACCGCGATGGGAGCCGTGAGCGCATGGCGGTCCATTTCGGCGGCACCGGCGCGCAATGCCGCAAACACGTCCCAGCCGAAGGCGAGCGCGACCGGCAGGCCGGCCGCCGACCACAGCGAATAGCGCCCGCCGACCCAGTCCCACATCGGGAAGACGCGGTCCGCCGCGATGCCGAAGTGACCGACCTCGTCCACGTTGGCACTGACGGCAGTGAAATTACGGGCCCAGTCCTCGCCAACGGCGCGGCGCATCCAGGCCTGCGCGCGTTCCGCGTTGGCGCCGGTTTCCATGGTACGGAAGGATTTGGAAATTACCACCACGAGCGTCGCCGCCGCATCGAGCCCGTCGGTCGCGCGCTCGAAGGCGATGCCGTCGATGTTGGCGCACATGCGCACGTCGAGCTTCATCTCTGTCGCGTCACCAAGCGCATCCAGCGCCAGTGCCGGGCCGAGTTCGGAACCGCCGATGCCGATCGCCAGCACGGCACTGAACGGCTGCCCGGTGGCCGACACGACCTCGCCCGAATGCACGGCCGCCACGAACTGCTGCATGGCCGCGTCGGCGGCATCGATTTCAGCGCGCACGTCTGCGCCGCCGGTGCCGCGCACGGCGGTGTGCAGCGCGGCGCGGTCCTCGCTCGTGTTCACTTCCTCACCCGCCGTCATCCGTGCGAGAAAGCCCGGCACGTCGGCCGCTTCGGCAAGGGACACGAGCCCGGCCAGCACGTCCGGGGTCACCCGCTGGCGCGCATAGTCGATGTAGAGATCGCCGAGATCGACGTTGAGTCTTGCCGCGCGTTCCGCGTCAGCGGCAAACAGATCGCCGAGCGTGATGCCCTGCAATTCGTCGCGGAGCTGGCTCAGGTGTTTCCATGATGGGGTTTCGGAAATCAGCGTCATGGGCACTTTTATCAAATGCCCGGAGCACGTGCCACCTTGGAAAATCGTCGGCCTGTCGGTCATCCTTCGAGACACGTCCCAAAAGAATTTGGGCCGCTCCTCAGGATGAGGAATTTACACTTGCCCGCCTCATCCTGAGGAGCGCGGAGCGCGTCTCGAAGGATGAGCGATAAAGCTCAGTTACTGGAAACGACGCCTTCCGGTTTGCCGGCGATGGCGAAGGTCAGGTTCTTCGGCTGATAGAGACGCTTGGCGACGCGCTTTGCGTCTTCCAGCGTCACCGCCTCGATATAGCTGTTGCGCTTCTCGATATAGTCGATGCCGAGGTTTTCCTCCTGCATGCCGACCAGCATGTCGGCGATCGCCGCCGAGGACGTGAAGCGCATCGGAAAGGCGCCGGTGAGGTACGTCTTGGCGTCCGTGAGCTCTTCCGGCGTCGGGCCGTCCTCGGCGAATTTCGTCCACACCTCGCGCACGGTGGCGACCGTTTCCGCGACCCGCGCGTTGGCCGTGGCCGCGCCGCCCATGACCGCGCCCGCCGAATCAAGCGGCATCAGGTAGGCATAGACCGAGTACGCCAGCCCGCGCTTTTCGCGCACTTCCTCGTACAGGCGCGACACGAACCCGCCGCCGCCGATAACGTAGTTCAGCACGTAGGCGGTATAGAAGTCCGGATCGCTGCGCAGGATGCCGGGCTGCGCGAACTGGATCGCGCTTTGCGGCACGTCGACGTCGATCACCTGCACGCCGCCATTCAGCTTCGGCGTGATCTTCGCCACGCTCCACGGCTTCGCCTTTTCCGGCAGCGCGCCGAACGTCCTGTCGAGATAGCCCTTCAGGGTCTCGGCATCGATATCGCCGACGACACCGATCAACAGATTGTCGCGCGCGATGCGCTGACCCACGAACGTGCGCAGGTCGTCGGCGGTGATGGCAGAGACGCTTTCGACGGTGCCGTCGTTGTCGCGTGCATAGGGATGGCCTTCGAACGCGGTTTCGAACAGCGCGCGGCCGGCACGGTTGCGGGGATCTTCCTGCGCCTGGCGAATGCCGGAAATGATGCGCGCCCGCATGCGTTCGAGCGGTTCGGCGTCGAAGCGGGGTTCGTTGAGCGCCAGGCGGAGATATTCAAACGCATCGTCGCGGTGCTTGTTCAAGGTCCGGAGCGAGCCGTCGAAACGGTCGCGCCCGGCGGTGAAGCGGAGCGTGATCGAACGTTCGTCAAGAGCGCGCTGGAAGGTCTGGCTGTCCATGTCGCCCGCGCCCTCGTCCATGGTCGCGGCGGCCAGGTTGGCGAGACCGCTCTTACCGTCGGGATCGAGCGCGGCGCCGCCCCGGAACGACAGCTTGAGCGTCGTGATCGGGTTGGAGTGATCACGGATCAGCCAGGCTTCGATGCCGCCCGGCGACGTCACCCGTTCGACCTGCACCGCGTGCGCCGGCGCGGCGGCGAGCGCGGCCATCATCGTCAGCACCATGATCAGCGCGGGAACGACGGGCAGAAGGCGGCGGATATGAGCGAAGCGCTTCATCGGATCAGCTCTGCGGTTTGGCGAGAAGTTCGGAGGTCACGTGATGCGCCCCGTCGAGAACATGTTTCGCCGCGGCGGCGACGCTTTCGACGGAAACCTCGTCGATGCGGTCCAGCCAGTTCTCGACCTCGTCGACCGTGCCGCCGGTGGTCAGCGTCGAGCCAAAGACACGGGCCGCGGTGCCGAAGTCGTCGCGCGCGAAGACGGCGTTGTTGCGCATGCGTTCAACGGCGCCGGAAAGTTCATCGGGCGTGATGCCGTCGGCCAGCACTTTGGCGATCTCCTCGGTCACGACAGCCTCGATCTTTGCCATTTCAACGCCCGGCTTGGGCGAGGCATAGAAAACGAACGTCGCCGGTCCCAGGTCGTCGGCACCGTAATAGCTGCCGGCCGACAGCGCGATCCCGTCGTCCAGCACGAGGCGCTTGTGCAGGCGGCTCGACGGGCCGCCGCCGACGATCTCGGCCAGCACCTGCAATGCGTAGGCGTGTTCGGTTTCGCCGTAGCGGTAGCTGGGCGCGATGAAACGCCTGGACCAGCCGGGCTGCGTGACGCGTTCATGCTCGAGCACGACACGCTTGTCGGCGCGGGCCGGCGGCTCGGTCGTACGCACGCGCTTGATGTCGGGGCCGCGCGGGATGACGCCGTAGTATTTTTCGGCCAAGGGTTTCAGCTCTTCGGCGGTGACGTCGCCTTCGACGATCAGCACCGCGTTGTTGGGCGCGTAGTAGCGCTTGTAAAACGCGAGGATGCGGTCGACGTCCAGCGCACGGATCTCGTGCTCCCAGCCGATGATCGGGCGGCGGTAGGGATAGTTCAGGTATAGCGCGGCGTTGACCTGCTCGCGCAGTTGCGCGGACGGGCTGTTGTCGACGCGCGACCGGCGCTCTTCCAGCACCACGTTCCGTTCCGGCGCGACCTGCGCCTCGCTGATGACGAGGTTGGTCATGCGGTCGGCTTCCAATTTCATCATCATCTCGAGCCGGTCCTTGGCGATGGTCTGGTGATAGGCCGTGTAGTCGTAGGACGTGAAGGCGTTTTCCTGACCGCCGTTGCGCGCCACCTGGCCGGAGAAGACGCCGGGGCCATAGTTCGTCGTACCCTTGAACATCAGG
Organism: Rhodospirillales bacterium; assembly: GCA_965262415.1. Classification (GTDB taxonomy): domain Bacteria; phylum Pseudomonadota; class Alphaproteobacteria; order Rhodospirillales; family Casp-alpha2; genus UBA4479. The sequence goes on from OZ253533.1 coordinate 2,784,776, forward strand.
TGTTCGAGCAGATGCGCGATGCCGGTTTCGCCCGGCGCCTCGTCGGCGGCACCGACCTTGTACCAGACCATGTGGCGGACCACTGGCGCGCGTGAATTGGAAATGACGACGACCTGCATGCCGTTATCCAGCATGAAGGTCTCGGGATCGAAAATCTTCGCCGCGGCGCGTTCGCTCCACGTCATCGCCATAACGGCGACGAGCGCAAGGACGGCCACAGTTTTCGAGATCATCCGCATAGCACGGATATTGGCGTGTTTTCACACCGGATCAATGGAAATCAGAGGGATAACGCGAACGTTACAAAGATTTAAAGGAGGGGTGCGCTGCCTAGCAATCGCGTCTCTGATCATCTGCCAACTTTTGCGAAGTCAATCACACTTGTTGTTTCATTGTTTCGAAGGCATGAACTGAGCGATTTCATCCCAATTTTCGGCTTCGATCATCTTTTCCTCATCTGGAATCTGGCCGTATCGATTAGGGTCTAGTCGATGCCAATCAACAAAATACAATAAGAGGGCCTCTCGTACGTTTACTGTCTTGCCACGCACGTCCATTCCATAATCTTTGGCTATTACATGTCGTTGGTCATCGGTAAGGGATCGGCATGGCAACAGCTTAACTGGCACATTGTTGTGCCACGTAGAATCCAAGCTAGATACTGTTACATCTTCTTTAACACCAAGCTCTACGTCTTTCGTTTCGCCAGTTTCCACGATACGGGTCAGGACAAAATCCCGAAAATTCAAAGAGTCAAAACAATAGGCACGCACATGCCAGCGTCGGCCACTGAATGCTAAGGCGTGAGGCGCTATCCAGCGCTGGCTCGATTCTTTTCTGGTCAGCGGCTGGTATCGAATCTTAACAGCCCGACCCTCGCGAATTGACTTGAGTATCCTTATTAAAATTTCGTTCTTAACGTCTGGATGAAACTTAGGTACAGCGTCATAGGGGGGAGCGTCGCGAAACCATTTCTGCTCCTCTCCAATAATCCCATCACATAGCGCAGCCAATTGATCGAGATATCTGTCCGCACTAGGTGTCACGAAACAGGGACGATAATTCTCGGTTATGACGTGCAATCGCGACTTTGTATCGTATCGCGAATTTTCGGGCGCAAGTTCACGGTACTTGGCAATGTCGGCAGAAGCCTGTTGATCGGATATACCGAAGAAGGTTGTAAGGTCTTTACGGCCGAATGACCCATCCCACGCAAGAAACAAATCCAGCCGTTCCAAGCGTTTGCGCTGTGCCAAGCTGATGTCTTCGATTGTTTCGGTGGTTTTCTCACTGCCGTCCGACAGTCGCAATTCCGCCATTTCGATCTCCCTTATAGTAGCCCGGTTGACTCCGCGGCACGATATCTTGTATATATACCATCTGAAATTCCGAGGCATTTGTCAAAACAGAATATATATGTCGTCCAGAACATCGTGTTCTATCCGGTCATACTACCGTGCTTAGCGGCCGACGTGAATTAGAAAGCCGCGCTTGAGATGAAGGGACCAAAGCTGTGGGGAAACTATTTTCTGCCTTGCCGACCGCCGAAGAGCCCGTTTGGCAAACGCAGCTACGAACCTTGCTCGAACGCTACGTTTCGGACCCTCGACCTCTATTCGACTATCTGGCGTGTTCCGAGCGGGTTGGGGTCATAGAGTACAACGACGGCGACGTGATCTTCCACAAAGGAGACACGCCCGATGCATTTGCGATTGTCTCCGAAGGCGAGGTCGACATCCTCGGTGGTTCCGGCAATCGCTTCAAAGGGCGCGGCGAGGGCGAACTGATCGGCGAGCAGGCATTCTTGCTGGCTAGCCAGCCGGGTGACCAGGCCGTTCGTCGGTCGGCGAGTGTCCGAGCACACGGAACCGTCAAGTTGATCACATTTCACGGCGATGTCATTGCAGAAATGAACGTTGAAGCGCGAGCGCGCTGGTTCGAACTCATGGCCCACATCCTCAATCAGAAACTTGTCGAGGCGAGCGATGATCGGTCCCGAATGATCGACGAGCACATCGCGAAATCACGCTTGCTAGAACGGTTCTGCGACAAGGAATCCCTTTCCCTTGTGCGGGCGGCGATCGACGGCAGGTTGGTTCAGTCGCCGGAGCGCGACGCTGTCGTCTGGTTCAGCGATATTGCCGGCTTCAGTGCTTGGGCGAAAGGCAAGGCGCCGAAGGACATCGCGCAAGGGATGAAAACGCTGATGAGCCTACAAGCTGATCTCATCCATGCCCACGGCGGCTGCGTTGACAAGTTCATGGGCGATGGCCTGATGGGGTTCTGGTTCATCGATAAGATTAGGCCCGAGTCTGTGGTCGAGGGCCTGAAATGCGCAATGAGCATCGTTGAAGCTTTCGATGTTGCCGTTTCAGGCACAGACATGGCCGAACTATCCCTCAGAATCGGCTTGCATTGTGGTGATGTTTGCTTCGGTGATTTTGGTACAGACGAACGAATAGCGGTCACGCTGATCGGCGAATCCGTCAATCTCGCCGCGCGCTGCGAGCAACTGCGCGCCAGCGATCAAAACCCCGGACTTGGAGTAGTTCGCGTAAGCGAGCAACTTCGCGACCGAATCGCGATATTCGACCCGGGCTTGGCGGACAGGCTGAACGGACCGCAGAAGGCGACTGTCAAAACTGACGGCTTCAGCGTCTATTGGATGGAGATGAACTGATGTCTTGGAAATACGAGCGAGCGCGAGAGCGCATCAAACAGCATATCGGACGGGCCCCGGACATCATCGGCGATACAAACAGCCTGTCCGAACACCGGAAAGCGGCGAGACTAGATTTGCGAGCGGCATATGCCCGAGGAGAGTTCCCGAGATCGAGAGCGGTCATCATCGAAGGCGTCCACCTGTTTGGGTATTTGCTCGACTTCGAACGATTCATCGGTGGTCATCTCGGACCTGAAAGTGAGCAGCATCACATCAAGATGCTCTCATTCCTAGACGGACACTACGCTATTTGGGAGAGCCTAGTCTCGGACGGTGGTGGGTTCACCGTCGATTTTCATGGGCCACGGCTTCACGCCGTATTGGCTGAGAAGGGACTTTCTCCAAGTGAACAGATCGAACGAGCGATGGCATTGGCGGCGCGGCTCAGCGAGGCTGCGCGCGAAGCAGGACGAGCACTCGGAATTGAGAGCCGGACACGGTTCGGGATCGACTACGGTCCCTGTGTCGCACTGACGACTGGGCGTTCCCTCGAAACCGATACCCTGTTCTTGGGGCGTCCCGCCAATCACGCGGCGAAGATCGCGGCTGAAGCAGATGTCGAAGGAATCTATCTCGCGCCGGCGGCCCAGCACCATGTGCAGGCTGATGTCCCGTTCGGTCCTTACGGTGCGAGTCGAGCTTTGGAAAGTCTCGTTATCGAAGCGAGTGAGCGGTATCGCTTCGATGCCCTCGATGCTGCTGTGAAGAGTATTGTCGATGGCGCGTACCGGCCTCCCCGGTTCACGTTCTATCGCCCTCAGCCACCCTTGGCGTCGCTCAAATTCGCTAACCTCAAACCATCAAAGACGGCTCGCCTAGGGACCTCATCTCTGTTTGCCGATATTGACGGCTACACTGCCTACATCGATGACGCGATTGGTGAGGGACATGAACGTGTCAAGGAGGCGACGACTGCGCTTCATGTTATCCGTGAAGAGTTGAACGACGTCTTAAGACAAGATTTCGGTGGCAAGCGGGTGCGGTTCATCGGCGACTGTATCCACGGGCTGCTCGCTGAAGGGCAAACCTCGGACGATCCAGAAGTAGCTATCGAACAAAGTCTCTATTGCGCGTCAGGAATGCGTAGTTCCTTCAGCCTCGTGCAGACTATGCTGGGCAACCTCGACGCAATCGACCTCGCGGTCGGCGTCGAGTATGGACCTGTCTCCATAAGCAGGATCGGCAACAGAGGGGACGCCAGTTTCCGTTGCGCAGCCGGCAGCGCTGTGATCATTTCCGAACGGGCACAGCAAGAAATCGACGGAGGCGGCATTCGTCTTGGCCAAACCGCAGCGTCGGTCGCTCCATCAAGCTACGATGCCAACTTTGTCAACGCGGGCCGCATACCCGAGTATGACGACGCCCTCAATTTATTCGGCAGCATGGCGGCGCCGGCGATTCAGATCGTACGAGACGACCCTTCGGCCCGCCCCTATTGTAGCGGAGAGAATACCTGAGCGTTCTGGAAACCGTCCAATCAACTGAGAAGCCTTCCAGCCCGAGCGCCAACGGGCCGCCTCTGAGGTACTTAGTCGACACGATCCCGGATTGGTGCAACCTCAGCGGCATTCACGGGAAGCAGGTCCGGTTCGAAGCGAGTGCCATTCAGGCCAGCGGCAAGCCAACCCGACTCTATGATTTCGAGCTAGAGGCTGGAAACGACGACATCGTCCGAGCGCGCGAAACTAGGCAGGTTCACTTGCCGACCCACTGTCCCACTCGTCACGTTGACAAGGGGCGGTGGTGCTGCGTCGGCCTCCATGCCGGCGAGACAATTCTTGACCATGCCGATGCTGTCGCATGGTGGCGCAAGCTTCAGGTATTTCTTCTGTGCCAGGAAACAGCCATTAACCGTGGCGTCTGGCCACCGGGAATGGAGTTGTCGCACGGTCGTGCGGGCGAAATTCAAGTATTCGCAGAGAGGATCGCTGAGGAGCGGGACCTGCTTGATGATTATAAGAGGGCCTTGAAGGATGACGGTCAAATTTTCGATGCCATGAAACTCCTGCGTCGACGAGATGCCGAAAAGCTACCGCTGGTGAATGGCCGCGCCACTTGTGTCTGCAATTCAAGATATCGTCGCGCGCGCCTACGATTGCGTCGTGAATGTTGGGCTACGCAGGATGCGTGTCTGGTTCGACTTGAAGCGCAACGCCGCATACTGGAAAAGCAATTCATTGAGAACCTCAAACGAGATGGGTTCGTTTGCTGCGGGACGATGAACGACTGTCCATTCCGTGACGATTAACTAGTCAGAGCATTCAACGCGAGTGATAGCCGCACAAGTCTAGGTGGATTCTTACCTGCCAATTGATGATCGCAGCCGATCGCGTGCAGCGTTCGGGCGGTGCCTAATGCCCGGGATGACGATGGTGTTGAGCTTGAGCGCCGCGCCCTAGAACTCCAGCAGCCCCTTGGTGCCGCGGGATTTCTTGACCTGCGGGGTTTCGCCCTCGGTGATCGGCTTGCCTAGGGCCTGGTTTTCCTGGATGCGCTGCTGTTCCTTGACCGCATCGACGACGACGCCTTCGTACGGCTTGTCGTCGACCCAGAAGATCATCTTGTCGGCGAGGCGCTGGTCTTCCTTCGACAGCAGGTTGGTTTCCGCGTTGACCACGTCGCGGATCGTCGGATCGGCGACATTGGCGCCGGTCTTGGACATGATCGCGTTGAGGCCGTCGGAGAGGTTCGGGTCGCTTTGCGAGCGGTCCTTGATCTGCGGTGCCTGCTGCAGCAACGCGGCGCGCGCCTGGTCGGTCGGCGTGATCGCCTGCGGGCCGTCAGCGCCGGGCGACGGCGGACGCAGCGAAAACTCGGGCGGCAGGCTCAGCGGCGGACGCTGGTAGACGACGAACTCGTCGGGCGCGTCCTTGGAGTTGCTGATGACTTTCTTGGCCGACTCGCAGGCGCTGAGCGAGATCGCCAGCGAGGCCGTCAGAGCGATGCCGAGAGTGCGTCGTAACATGTCCAGCTGCCTGTTTTCTGCCGTAAAAGCGCTTGCGCCCGAGTCTATGACGTTTCGGACCGGGTAAACAAGGATTCCAATACCAAGATCGCGGCGCCGACGCAAATGGCGCTGTCGGCGACGTTGAACGCCGGCCAGTGATACCCCGCCACGTGGAAATCCAGAAAGTCGACGACGGCGCCGTACTGCAGCCGGTCGATGACGTTGCCCGCGGCGCCGCCGATGATCATGCCGAGCGCGACGACCGAAAGCCGGGTCGTGGCGCGCCACAGCCAGACCGCGAGCGCGATCATGATACAGACGGCAAGCCCGGTCAGCAGCCACGGGCCGATCTCGCTCTCGGCGGAAAACATGCCGAAGCTGACGCCCCGGTTCCAGGCCAGCACGAGGTTAAAGAACGGCGTGACCTCGATCACGCGGGGCGGGTTCATGACATCGGTCAGGATCCAGATCTTGGACGCCTGATCGAGCAGCAATGCGAGGGCGGCAATGGCCGCGCCCTGCGCACGTGAACCGGGGCCCGGTGTGATCATGCCGCCTTCATGCCGTCTTCAGGCCGCTTGGGGTTCGTGGTTGCGGACCGCGTCGGCGCAGCGGTTGCAGACCGTCGGGTGCTCGGCGTCGGCACCGACCTCGTCGAGGACCTTCCAGCAGCGCTCGCACTTTTCGCCCGATGCCTTCTCGACGACGACGGCGATGTCGGCGCCCTCTTCGGCGCGGTGCGCGTCGGCAGGCGCGTCTCCCTCGGCGAACGTGAAGCCCGACGTGATGCACAGCTCGGCAAGGTCGAGGCCCTGGGTCACGTCGCGATACTCGGCCGGCGCGAAGACCTGCGGATGCGCCTGCAGGCTGGCCCCGATGACCTTGTTGGCACGGGCGACTTCCAGCGCGCCGGTGACGGCCCGCCTGAGCGTGCGCACCTTCGACCATTTTTCGGCGAGCTGGGCGTCGGCCCAGTCCGCCGGCACGTCCGGGAACGAGCGGAGATGCACCGAGTTCCCGGGGGTCGCATCCGGATGGCGGGTCAGCCACGCTTCCTCGGCGGTGAAGCAGAGGAAGGGTGCGAGCCACGCGGTCAGGTGATCGAACAGCGTATCCAGCACGGTGCGCACGGCGCGGCGCAGCTCGCCGTCCGGGCGGTCGCAGTAAAGCGCGTCCTTGCGGATATCGAAGTAGAACGCCGACAGGTCGACGGCACAGAACGTGTGCAGTTCGGCGAAGAACGGCTGGAAGTCGAACTCGTCGCAGGCCTTCCTGAGCGATGCGTCCATTTCGAAGATGCGGTTCAGCACCCAGCGTTCCAGTTCCGGCATCTGATCCACGCTCACGCGCTCGCTTTCCTCGAAGCCTGCGAGGTTGCCGAGCAGGTAGCGCAGCGTGTTGCGCAGGCGGCGGTAGATGTCGGCCTGCTGCTTGACGATCTCGGGACCGATACGGAGGTCCTCGGAATAGTCCGAGTTCACCACCCAGATGCGGAGGATGTCGGCGCCGTACTGTTTGATGACGTCCTGGGGCGCGACGACGTTGCCCAGCGACTTCGACATCTTCTGGCCGTCCTCGGCCATGACGAAGCCGTGCGTCAGCACCGCCTCGTAAGGCGCCCGGCCGCGCGTGCCGCAGCTTTCCAGCAGCGACGAGTGGAACCAGCCGCGGTGCTGGTCCGAGCCTTCTAGATACAGCGACGCCGGCCATTCGAGATCCGCCCACGGCCCATCCTCGAGCACGAACGCGTGCGTCGAGCCACTGTCGAACCAGACATCCAGAATGTCGGTGACCTGCTCGTAATCGTCGGCGTTGTAGTCGTTGCCGAGAAAACGCGACGGGTCGGAAGCGAACCACGCATCCGCACCCTCTTCCTTGAACGCTTCGGTGATGCGGTCGAGCACGGCCTGATCGCGCAGCGGCTCGCCGGTTTCCTTGTTGACGAACACCGTGATCGGCACGCCCCACGCGCGCTGGCGCGAGACGACCCAGTCCGGGCGCTCGGCGATCATGCCGCGCAGCCGGTTCTGGCCGGACGCCGGAACGAAGCGCGTCTCGTCGATGGCCTTGAGCGCCTTGTCGCGCAGCCCGGTTTCCTCCATCGAGATGAACCACTGCGCCGTGTTCCTGAAGATCAGCGGCTTCTTGGAGCGCCACGAGTGCGGATAGCGGTGGCGCAGCGAGCCCATGCCGAGAAGGCCACCGGCGCCCTTGAGCACCTCGGCCACGTCCTTGTTGCATTTATAGACGTGCCAGCCCTTGAAGATCGGCACGTGGTCGAAATAGGTGCCGTCCTCGCCGACCGTGTGCGGCACCTCGATCCCGTTCTGCATGCCGAGCACCCAGTCGTCCGCGCCGTGGCCGGGCGCGATGTGGACGATGCCGGTGCCTTCCTCGGTGGTCGCGTAATCCGCCGAGAGCGCGGGCACGTCGAAATCGAAGTAGCCGTCGGCGTCGGCGTGTCCCCTGAGCGGGTGTGCGCAGATGGTGCCTTTGAGGTTCGCACCCTTGAAGGTGGCGAGCGTCCTGGTACCGGTGATGCCGCACTTCTCCGAGAAGTCCGCCAGCAGCGCCTCGGACACGACCAGTTTCTCGCCCACGACGGCGAGGCTGTCGTCGGCGACGTCCGTCACCTCGACGGTTACGTAGTCGATCTTGTCGCCGTAAGCGACGGCGCGGTTGCCCGGCATGGTCCAGGGGGTCGTCGTCCAGATGACGATGGCCGCACCCTCGATCTCCGGCGTCGAGGCGGTCTCGACCGGGAAGCGGACAAAGACCGTCGTCGAGGTGTGGTCGTAGTATTCGACCTCGGCCTCGGCGAGCGCGGTCTTCTCGACCGGCGACCACATGACCGGCTTGGAGCCGCGATACAAGGACCCGTCCATCAGGAACTTGCCGAGCTCACCGGCGATCTTGGCTTCGGCCGCAAAGGTCATGGTGGTGTAGGGATGATCCCAGTCGCCCATCACGCCGAGGCGCTTGAATTCTTCGCGCTGCACGTCGATCCAGTGTTCGGCGAACTCGCGGCATTCCTTGCGGAACTCGACGATCGGCACGGCGTCCTTGTCGAGCTTCTGTTCGCGGTATTTCTCCTCGATCTTCCACTCGATCGGCAGGCCGTGGCAGTCCCAGCCCGGCACGTAATAGGCGTCCTTGCCCAGCATCTGCTGGGTGCGGTTGATGACGTCCTTGAGGATCTTGTTGAGCGCGTGGCCGATGTGCAGGTGGCCGTTCGCGTACGGCGGGCCGTCGTGCAGAATGAACTTCTCGCGGCCTTTCGAGATTTCCGTACGGGCCTTTTCGAACCCGGTCTCGGCCCAGTGTTCGAGCAGCTTCGGCTCACGCTCGGGCAGGCCGGCCTTCATCGGAAAATCGGTCTTCGGCAGGAAGATCGTGGACTTGTAATCTACGCTCATCGTCTCAAGCTTCTATCTGTTGGCCAGAATTTCACGTGCTTTATCGCAGTCGCGGGCGATTTGTGCCTTTAAAGCATCCAGTCCGTCAAATTTCTTTTCAGGCCGGATCATTTCCAGGAGCGCCACGTCGATGCGCAATCCGTATATATCGGCGTCGAAATCGAACAGGTGTACCTCCAGACGCGGCGCCGTGCCGTCGAACGTCGGCCGCATGCCGAGGTTGGCGACGCCTTCGACGGTGCTGCCGTCCGGCATCGCCGCCTCGATGGCGTAAACGCCGAAAACCGGGCGGATATAGCTGTTCAGGTTCAGGTTCGCGGTCGGAAAGCCGATCGTGCGCCCGCGCTTGTCGCCGTTCGCGACCCGCCCCGAGATCGAGAACGGGCGGCCCAGCACCGCCGCCGCGCCCGCCATGTCGCCTGCGGCGATCAGCTCGCGCGCACGGCTCGACGAAAACAGCCCGCCGCCGTCGTCCGACGCCGCGGCGACGACCGTGAAGCCGAAACCCATCTTCTGGCCCTCGGCCAGCAGCGTTTCGCAGCTGCCCTGGCGCTTGTGGCCGAACTTGAAGTCGTAACCGGCGATGACGTGATGCACGCCGAGCGTCTCGACCAGGTAACGCTCGATGAAATCGGTCGCACTCTGGCGCGAGAAATCCATGTCGAAGCGCTGCGCGATCATGAAATCGACGCCGAGGTCGGCGATCCGTTCCGACTTGGCGCGAAACGGCGTCAGGCGGAACGGCAACATGTCCGGCTGGAACACGGCACGCGGGTGCGGCTCGAACGTCAGCACGCCCCACGGCAGCTTGGAGGCTTCGGCGATGCGGCCGGCCTCGCCGATGACCGTACGGTGGCCCCGGTGCACGCCGTCGAAATTGCCGACGGCGATGACCGCGCCCCTGTGCTGCGGCTGCAGCGATTTCGCCTGTCTGTAGATGCGCATAGCGTTGGAAGGTGTCTTAAGGCCCGAGGGTGGTCAAGGTTGTTGGTCTCCCCCATCGTCATCCCGGGCGAGGCGTCAGTTGACGCCGAGACCCGGGACCCATGTCGTTGCACGTTTCAAATCGACGATGGGTCCCGGATCACTGGCTTTTCCGGCCTCGCTTACGCTCGGGAAAAACCCGTGTCCGGGATGACAAACAGGGAGAAAACACAAAGGGCGCCGCAAAAGCCGGCGCCCTTCGCAAGAAAAATCAGGACCAGCTTAGCCGCGCGACGGGACCATAATCGTCGCTTCGCCGTCGACGACGACCTTGTCGCCGACGAGGCACTGCGTCTGCAGCTTGATGAATTTCTTTTCCGGGATCAGTTCGGTGATCGTGCACTTGGCCTTGACCGTCTCGCCGGCCTTGACCGGTGCCTTGAACTTCAGGTTCTGGCTGACGTAGATGCAGCCCGGCCCCGGCAGCTTGGTGCCGATGACCGTCGAGATGAAGGCCGACGTCAGCATGCCGTGCGCGATGGTGCCCTTGAACATGGTACCTGACGCGAATTCCTCGTTGAGGTGCACCGGGTTGGTGTCACCCGAAATGCCGGCGAAGATCACGATATCCGCCTCGGTGATGGTCTTCGCGAAGACGTCGGTCATACCGACTTCCAGGTCCTCGAAATAATAACCGTGCAGTGAATCGACGGGATTGGTCACTTGGTCCATAACGAATATCCTTTTATAGAGTCTTCTATGGTGATTCGGGCGTATCTCTCGGGCGCAGCGCCGCTTCGCATGCGCGAAATCTGTTGCGATGCAATATAAACCGGTTCCAGATAGGCAGCAAGCAAGGCTTTTTGCGAATATGCAAAGCAATATAAGGGATTGTAAACGGTTGAAGCGCCCGGGTTTTTTCGCAATGCGGCAAAGTGCTGCCGGGCTGGTTCTGGCGGTTTTGACAGCTTTTTCGGCTGCGGCCGCAGCCGAAACACCGGTGTTTTCGCTGCCGGTCGACTGCCGGCTGGGCGAGAGTTGCTGGCTGGTGAACTTCCCCGATCACGACCCCGGCCCGGGGGCGACGGACCACCGCTGCGGCCATCTGAGCTACGACACCCACAAGGGCACCGACATCGCGATCCTGAACGATGCCGCGATGCGCGCCGGCGTCGACGTGCTGGCCGCGGCGCCCGGCACCGTGAAGGGGCTCCGCGACGGGATGGCGAATTCGACCCGGGCCGATCTGGAAAACGGCGCCCGGATCCGCGGCCGCGAATGCGGCAACGGCGTCGTCATCGATCACGGGGCGGGCTGGACCACGCAGTACTGCCACATGGCGGCGGGCTCGCTTCGCGTGCGGTCCGGCGAGCGCGTCGGACGCGGCGACGTACTGGGCCGGATCGGCAGGTCCGGGCGCACCGAGTTTCCGCACATCCACATGGCGGTGCGGCAGGGCGAGCGCGTCGTCAATCCGTTCACCGGCGGCAGCGCGCTTTCCACATGCAGTCCGGAACAGGCGGCGGATGGGCTTTGGGACCCGTCGCTGAAAACGGCGCTCGCCTATCCGGGACCGCAGCCGTTTCATCTCGGTTTCGCCACCGGCAGACCGGCCAAGGCGGACATCGAGGCGGGGCGGCTATCGGACACCGCATTCGGGCAGGATGCCGGCGCACTGGTGTTCTGGGCGGAAGCGTTCTCGCTCAACCGTGGTGACGAGGTCCACCTGTCGCTGACGGCGCCCGGCGGCGGCCTTGTTGCCGAAAACCGCGTCACCGTCGACCGCCCGCTCGCCAAGGCGTTCTGGTTCGTCGGCCGCAAGCGGCGCGGCGATGCGTGGGCGGCGGGTGATTACACCGGCGCGATCTCCATCACACGATCGGGCGCGACGGTCACGAGGTCGGCGGCAGCGACGGTCCGGTAATCTTCCTTCGTCATCCCGGGGGTTAGGCATCGCCCGGGCACGGCACGTGTCCGGCTGCGATCCTTACGACCCGGACCCATGGACGGGCTTGGTGCGATACAGACATGGGTCCCGGATCGCTGGCTTGCCCGGCCTCGCTTTCGCTCGGGGGAAACCCTCGTCCGGGATGACACATGATTTGTAACCGTTGTCCCCGGCCCCGGTTTCCGACAATACTTATACGAGTACAGCAGAGGCGAGGACGGCATGCTCGACGCATCAAGATACCCGTACCGGCCGGAGATCATCTCCGGCGTCGACGACCTGCGGGGCGAGGCGTGCACCGAGCTTTATGCCTATTGGCTCGACAGGAAGGGCGACAAGCCGGCCCCCGACTGGTCGGATTTCGAGTTCATGGATCTCTATCGGATCGCGCCGGTCATGGCCGTGCTGGACGTCGATCCATCGTTCGACGCCGACAAGCTTTATTACCGCTTCATGGGCACGGAGATCGTCCAGTACCGATGGCACCGGGACGTCCCGGATCTGACCGGCAGGACGTTCGCCGAGGCCGACCGCTCCTATAACCCGGCGGCGATGGTCGAGGCCTACACCCAGTGCATGACGACAGGTGTCCCCGTCGTGATGCGGGGCCAGTACCAGACAGACCAGTCCCATGGCGAGCACGAGCGCATCATCCTGCCGTGGCTCATCGACGGCACCGTCGCGCGCCTGACCAACGCGCTCGACCGGTTTCGGCCGCTCAGGGAAGAGTTGGACTAAGCCTCGCCCGCTCATTGATATCGTCATCCAGGGGGCGGCGGCGCTTGCCGCACCTTCAACAACGTCGTCCTGAACATGGTTCAGGGTGACGCTCTTAGTAAGTTCTCAGACTGTTTCCCGGGCAAGGCGCTTGCCGCCGAGACCCGGGACCCATGTTAAAGGCTTGGCGAGATTTCAAAATGGGTCCCGGCTCGCCGCGTGCCGCTGACGCGGCCTGCTTTGGCTGGGATGACGACTGAGAAACTGACACAGCCTCTCCTTCGAGACGGCCCCATGAAGTAAGTGGGGCCTCCTCAGGATGAGGCCGGTTTCAAATTTCATGAGATCCTCATCCTGAGGAGCGCGAAGCGCGTCTCGAAGGATGAGCGTTCAAACCCGCTTCCTGCGCACCAGCTTGGGCGTGGCGCGGAGCGACTTGGACTTCTTCTTGCCCGGTTCGGGTTTGGCGGTCTTGCCGCGCTGGGCCGGCGCCGACCGGGCCTTTGACGTTTTCGTCTTGCCGTCCTCCATGAAATCCTCGGCCCGGAACAGCGGCGGCGCGGGCGGTTTTTCCTTGGCCTGTTTTTGGGCGCGCTTCTTCGCATCCTCGCGGCGGCGCGCGGCATCGAGCACGCGCTGCACGGCGGGTTCGCGGTCCGGTCGTGTGCGGCGCTTTTCGAAATGCATCTGGCCGACCTGGTCGATATGCCGCTTGAGCGCGTCGAAGCGCATGGTGCCTTCGAGCACACGGATGTAGGCCGCGAGCGTCCACGGGTTGGCAGGCGCCGCGGCGAGCCCGCGGTCATCGCACCACGCGCTGAAGGCTTCCCAGCTTCGGGTCTTTCCAAGCACCGCCACGGCAATGTGCCCTTTTCACATTCCCGGCCGCCCCTTAATAAAGAGGGTACATCCGGGAAAAACAGAAACGACAAGGGATCAGAATACCATGAGCAAGCGTGTCATCAACATCGCCGCCATTCCGGGCGACGGAATCGGCTCGGAAGTCGTCGATGCGGGGATGGAGGTTCTGGCCGCGGTCGCCGGGCGCGACGGCGGTTTCGAGATCAAGGCCGAACGCTTCGACTGGGGCTCCGATCGCTTTCTCAAGAAGGGCGACTTCATGCCGGAGAACGGGCTGGAGACGCTGCGCGCGTTCGACAGCATCCTGTTCGGCTCGGCGGGCGACCCGCGTGTGCCGGATCACATCACGCTCTGGGGCCTGCGCCTGAAGATCTGCCAGACGCTGGATCAATATGCGAACGTGCGCCCGGCGCGCCTGCTGCCGGGGATCGAGGGACCGCTCAAGGGCGTGACCTCCAAGGAACTCGACTGGGTCATCGTCCGCGAAAACTCGGAAGGCGAATACGCCGGTGCCGGTGGTCGCGTGCACCAGGGCCTGCCCGAAGAAGTCGGCATGGACATCGCCGTCTTCACCCGCACGGGCGTCGAGCGCATCCAGCGCTTCGCGTTCGAGCTCGCCCGCTCGCGCCCGCGCAAGAAGCTGACGCTGGTCACCAAATCCAACGCGCAGCGCCACGGCATGGTATTCTGGGATGCGGTGTTCGAAAGCATCCGTGACGACTATCCGGACGTGGAAACCGACAAGATGCTGGTCGACGCCATGACCACGCGCATGGTGCTGAAGCCGGAGACGCTCGACACCATCGTCGCCACCAATCTTCATGCCGACGTGCTGTCGGACCTGGCGGCGGCGCTGACCGGTTCGCTCGGCATCGCGCCGACCGGCAACCTGCGCCCCGAGAAAGATGCGCCGTCGATGTTCGAGCCGATCCACGGTTCGGCGTTCGACATCATGGGCCAGGGCATCGCCAACCCGCTGGGCACGTTCTGGTCGGGCGCCATGTTGCTGGAGCACGAGGGCGAGGTCGCTGCCGCGGCGCGCCTGATGAAGGCCATCGAACGGGTCACCGGCGAGGGCAAGCACCTGCCCCGCGATCTCGGCGGCACGGCCGACACGCGCGAAGTCACCGACGCCGTCCTTGAAGCGATCACGCAGTCGAATGAGTAAGCTCACCGCCGTGTGATTTGCCTGCCGGGCGGAATTGTTCGCTAATTGTTGCATGAAGTTCGGTCGATCCGTTTCCCTCATCCTTCGAGACGGCCCCGCAAAACTTGCGTGGGGCCTCCTCAGGATGAGGTCTGTACATCGGCATCTACCTCATCCTGAGGAGCGCGTGAAACGCGCGTCTCGAAGGATGGGGCTTGCTGCTCTCGTCTCCGTCGCCTCGATCGGCGTTGCACATGCCGCCGGCACGGTGCCGATCCGCCCCGACCTTGCGGACGCGGGGTGGGAGGTGCTGAGCTTCAGCGGCATTCCCGAGACGTCGTTCACCGCCACCGCCGACGGCGTGATGGAGGTAACGGCGGACAAGAGTTCGAGCGTGCTGTACCTCAAGATCGCCGACACGCCGGTGCCGGTCCGGCGCCTGACGTGGCAGTGGCGGATCGCCCAACCGCTGCCGGCGACGGACCTTTCGAAGACCGACGGCGACGACCGGGCGCTGTCGCT
This sequence comes from Rhodospirillales bacterium, assembly GCA_965262415.1. Lineage (GTDB taxonomy): Bacteria > Pseudomonadota > Alphaproteobacteria > Rhodospirillales > Casp-alpha2 > UBA4479. Next base: position 2,799,980 of record OZ253533.1, read on the forward strand.
GTACGTCGCGTTCTCGGACGGCTCTCTCGCATCGAAGGTCAAGGCGATGATGTCGCCGCTGGCGGCGGGCAACGTCATCAACTATGTCTGGGGCGGGGCCCGCGAACTCGACATGCCGCATCCGCATTTTCCCGACAGCGGTCGGCTGAAAGTGATCCGGACGGCGGACGCACCGGTCGGCGAATGGCTCAGCGAGAGCGTCGATCCGGCGGCGGATTACGAGCGTGCCTTCGGCCGCGCCGCGCCGGGTGTCGCCTACATCGGCATCTCGGGTGACGCTGATGATGTCGGGTCGATCTCACGTGCGATGATCAGGGATATCCGGCTGGAGTGACCTGTTACTTGTCACCCCCGCGAAAGCGGGGGCCCAGAGAACGAATTGTCTGGATTCCCGCTTTCGCGGGAATGACTACCTTCGGCTCACTTCACCCCGTTGAGCGACCAGTCGTAGGCGTAATCGTCGATGCCGGTTGCGTTTTCGAGCGCCGCCTTCCGCGCGCCCGTGGCGTATTCGAGCAGGTGCGCTATCACGCCCTTCTCCGAGCCGCCGAAGTCTTCCTCGAACCAGTCGTAGATCGACGACACCGTGATGTCGCCGCCCTCGATCTGCACGCCACGCGGGCTGTTGATATAGGCGATGGCGTTTTCCGTCAGCGTCGCGTCCATGTCGGTCGCGGTGTAGGCCCGCGCGATCAGATCGGGGCAGCCGACGGACGCGCAGTTGACCGCGTAATGGATGCGCGGGTCGTTCCAGATCGGCCGCAGGATGCGATGCTCGATATCGTCGAGGCTGACCGGCTCGCCCTCGATGGTGACCAGCTTCTTGCCCCACGGCCCGGATGAAAAGAGGCCTGGCGAAATGTCGATGTCGCGGATCGTTTCGACCGGCATGTGGTCCAGAATCACCTGCACCGTGAGCGCGTTATAGAGATTGATCCAGTAGGCCTGCTGCTCGGCACTGTTCAGCGACGTGACCGTGATGGCGGTGAGGGTTTCGATGTAGCTGTCGAGGGCACGCCTGTCCGTTTCGGTCACGCCGGCGTAGTCGACCCGGTTGAGGCCCAGGGGATCATTGGGGCCGTCCTTCACGTAACTGTTCAGAAACGCGTCCCAGGGAGCGTGATCGACGGTGGTCGTCGATTGCGGGTCGTTTTGCGCCCAACGGGGCCAAAGTTCCTTAACGGGGGCGGCGGAAAGCGGAAATGATGCAGCCAGGAACAGGAATATGCAGGTTATGGCGATGACGGTTCTCAAGGCGTGTCCTCATGTGTTTTTAACTCGGCCCGGCGATCGGCAGCGCTGTCCGGTAGACGACCTGCTTCAGCGCGAAGCTGGACTTGATGGAACTGACGCCCGGAAACTTGGTCAGCTGGTGCATCAGAAACCGCTCATACGCTTGCAGGTCGCGGGTGACGACGCGCAGTAGATAATCGCTGTCGCCGGTCATCAAATAACACTCCATCACTTCCGGGAGAGCACGGATCCTCTCCTCGAAGATCTCCAGCGCCTGCTCGACCTGCTTTTCCAGACTGACCATCACGAACACGCTCACCGGCAACCCGACCACCTCCTGATCGACCAATGCCGCGTATCCCCTGATCACGCCTTCCTGCTCCAGCGCCCGTACACGCCTGAGGCACGGCGACGGCGACAGACCAGCTGCTTGCGCGAGCTCGACATTGGAAAGCCGGGCGTTGCTCTGAAGGGCGGCGAGGATTCGTCGATCGATCGCGTCGAGTGCCATTTGAAGCATATTATGTCCTTTTAAGATCATATATTTAATGATTATTGCTAAAACTACCCCATTGGCGGGCCAGATCGCAATGACCTGTTTTCTCTGTTTGGTTATACTCATGACCACAGGAGAGAATGAATGGCACCTTTCGACGAACCGGCGGGCTTCGATCCCGCGCAGAAGCTGCAATGCATGGAAGAGCTGGCGCAGAAGATTCTGTGGCTCTCCACATGGACGATTCACAACGCGAACTACATTCGCGAGAAGAAGGACGGCCTCAAGGTCGGCGGCCACCAGGCGTCTTGCGCATCATCGGTCGCGATCATGACGGCGCTTTACATGTCTGCACTGCGCCCGCAGGACCGTGTCGCCGTCAAGCCGCACGCGAGCCCCGTTTTTCACGCCATTCAGTATCTGCTGGGTCATCAGACACGCGAGAACCTGGAAAACTTCCGCGCCTTCGGCGGCGCGCAGAGCTACCCGTCCCGGACCAAGGATGCCGACGATGTCGACATTTCGACCGGATCGGTCGGCATGGGACCGGCGATGACGTCGTTCCTGTCGATGACGCAGGACTACCTGCGGCGCCATGTCGAGAGCGTCGCCGAGCGTGAGCCCGGCCGCATGGTCGCCTTGGTCGGCGACGCGGAAATGGACGAAGGCAACATGTACGAGGCGCTCTGGGAGGGCTGGAAGCATGGCCTCCGGAACTGCTGGTGGATCGTCGATTACAACCGCCAGAGCCTCGACGGGGTGGTGCCTGACCAGATGTTCCGTCTGATCGACCGGGTGTTCCGCACCACCGGCTGGAACGTCATCACCGTCAAGTACGGCAAGCGCATGATGGAGGCCTTCGAGCGCCCCGGCGGCAAGACACTCCGGCGCTGGATCAATGACTGCCCGAACGATCTCTATGCTGCGCTCACGTTCCGGGGCGGTGCCGCATGGCGCCAGCAGCTCGACAAGGACTTCGCCGATGACGACGACGCGCTGCGTCTGATCGAAAGCTACGACGACGACGCGTTGCAGAACCTGATGACGAACCTCGGCGGCCACTGTCTGGAAACCCTGATGGAGGCTTTCGAGGAAGCCGCACAGGACGACACGCCGACGTGCTTCATCGCCTATACGATCAAGGGCTGGGGCTTGCCGCTGGCAGGACACAAGGATAACCACGCCGGCATTCTCAATGCTGAACAGGTCGACGGCTTCCGCACCAGGCTTGGCATCAAGGAAGGTCATGAATGGGAGCCGTTCTCGGGAATCGAGGACCGCAAAGAAGCGCTCGAGAGCTTCCTCGCCGCCGTGCCGTTCAATCGCGAGGGCCGCCGCCGCTTCAGCGCCGACAGGATCGAGGTGCCGAAGACGCTTGCCTATAAGGCCACCGAGAAAGGCTCGACGCAGGAAGCATTCGGCAAGATCCTCTACGAACTTGCCGGCGACAAAAACTCGAAGCTCGCCGACCGCATCGTGACGACGTCACCCGACGTGACGCAGTCGACCAATCTGGGCGGCTGGGTCAACCGGCGCGGCCTGTTTGCGCGTGAAGATAGGGCGGATACCTTCCGTGCCCAACAGGTCCCCTCGGCGCAGAAGTGGGAGTTCAACTCCGCTGGTCAGCATCTCGAACTCGGCATCGCCGAGAACAACCTGTTCGTCATGCTGGCGGCGCTCGGTCTGTCGCACTCGATCTTCGGCGAGCGCCTGTTGCCCATCGGCACGCTCTACGATCCGTTCATCGCGCGCGGCCTCGATGCACTCAACTATGCCTGTTATCAGGATGCGCGGTTCATGGTCGTTGCCACGCCTGCCGGCATCACGCTGGCGCCCGAGGGCGGCGCGCATCAGAGCGTATCGACGCCATTGATCGGCATGGGACAACCGGGCCTGACCTCGTTCGAGCCCGCGTTCGCCGACGAACTGGCCGAAATCATGGCCTGGAGCTTCGATCATATGCAGGCCGATGACGGCGGGTCCGTTTACCTTCGGCTCTCGACGCGTCCGCTCGAACAGCCGAAACGCGAGATGACGGACGAACTCCGCGAGGGCATCCGCAAGGGCGCGTACTGGCGCAGGAAACCTGCCGGCGAGAACGCGCCGGTGATCGTCTACGCGGGCGCCATTGCACCGGAGGCCGAGGCCGCCGCCGATCAGATCAAGGGCGCAGGCCTTCTGGCCATCACGTCGGCGGACCGGCTGTTCGCCGACTGGCGCAAACACGGCAATGACGCCTGGATCAGCACGCTGCTCGCGGATGCCCCCCGGGGCGAACCGCTGGTCACCGTGCTGGACGGGCACCCTGCGGCATTGGCATGGCTGGGGTCGGTGGACGGGCGGCGCGTCGAGGCGCTGGGCGTCGACGAATTCGGCCAATGCGGCGATTTGCCCGCGCTCTACGAGAGATACGGGATCGACACGGACGCGATTTCGAAGGCGGCAACGTAGTTCCCCTCACCCTGTCCTTCTCCCAAGGGAGAGGGGACTCCCGTCCTGACATTCCCTCTCCCTTGGGAGAGGGTGGCGAGCATAGCGCGAGCCGGGTGAGGGGCATTCACCCCTGAACGAAAACCTCGATCCGTTCCTTGCCTGCGCCGATGTTCTTGCGCTTGAGCGAGACCCGGCCGACCTCGCCGGTGCGTTTCAGGTGCGTCCCGCCGCAGGGCACCTCGCCGAAGCCTTCGATCTTCCAGTACCGCCGACCGGCAGTCTCGTCGCTGAAGGCGCTTTCGATCAGCATATCGGCATCGACGATCCGGTTGGCCTCGCCGCCCAGCAGGTCGAAGTGACCAGAAATGTTCTCATCGAGGAGGAAATCGATGCGCGCCTTGTCCGCCGCGATATGCGCGCCGATCTTCTCGACACCCGGCAGGTGTTTGTAGACGAGCTCGAGCACGATCTCTGCCGCGAAGTGCAGACGCATCAATTTGTAGCGGCGTGCCCAGTCGATTTCGACGTGGACCGCATCACCCGCCGTCAGGCCGTGCCCGGCCGGCAGCGTGTAATCGATGTCGCCGTCTCGCGTCCGCGCATCCAGTACAGGGCGCCCGCCGATGCGGCCGCTATCACTTTCCTGACCACCGGAAAACGCGAAGAAAATGGTTTCGGCGAGGGTAAGCCGGTCGCCGTCGACGCCGGCGACGCGCGTGTCGAGCTCACACAGGTAGGGATCGTCCCAGAAGACCTTTCGGAGCATCCGGGGCCACCCTGTTCAGCCGTCCCAGTCGAGCGACGTCTCGAGACGCGCGTGCAGGGTCTGCCAGATTTCGACCTCTTCCGGGTCGGCGTCCGGGTCATTTTCCTCGATCAGGCTTTCCTCGTGCTTGATGTGGTCCTGGACCAGGGTCAGCACTTCCTGAATATCGGGCTTCGGCACATCGTCGAACTTGACCTTGCCGTCGAACAGCATGTCGGCGCGGTCCATCATGTCGAGCTTCTCCAGTTCCTTGTCCAGGTCCTGGTAACGCTTCTTCCATTTGTGCCAGACGGAAGTGTCCGGCACGCCGTTACCGTCGCGCACGCGCTCGTTCAGTATCCCCATCAGGGTGACGAATTCGTGGACGGTGAACTGGATGGTATCCATATCGGGCTCGCTCTCGTTTCGATTTGCCGACCTTATAGAAGAATAGCCCGAACGGATCAAACCTGTGACCGGCTTTTTACATAGTCGGCGATCACCGCATTCATGTCGGCTACGGTCTTCGCCGTTTCAGGATAGCGCCCGTTCTTCGTGATCGCCGTTTCGTCCATGTAAAGACGCCGGTTGATCTCGATCTGCAGACTGTGCCGGTTCTCGGCCGGGCGGCCGTGCTTGCGGACGAGTTCGACCCCTTTCATCGGCCAGTTGACGGCGACGTCGTAACCGCGTCCGGCGAGGAAGTCGCGCACCGTCTCGGTGAACTCGGGCGCACAGGTGGTGCCGTCACGATCCCCCAAAACGAAGTCGGCGCGGTCGACAGGGCCGTCCTCGGTGGTGTCGTCACCACGTGCCGGCATCGAATGGCAATTGATGTGCCATAGTCCGCCGAAAGACGCATGCAGCCTGGCCGCCTCGGTATCGAGCGCGCTGTGATAGGGCCGCCAGTATTGATCGATGCGGGACTGCACCTCGGCGGCACTGAGCTTGCGGTCATAGATCGGTTGCACACCGCCGATCTTCGTCCAGACCAGACCGGTGCCGCGCGCGGTCTTGACGCTCGTCTGCACGGGACCGGACCAGGTATCGGCGAGCGCCGCGGTCTCGATGTCTTCGGTCGTGCGGTTCGGGTCGATGTAGCAGCGCGGGAACGTCGCCTTGATGAGGACCGCCCCCAACACGGGCACATGGCCGAAAAGCGCATCGACGTATGCATCCTCGCTGCGGCGCAGAATGTTCATGTCCAGCGACGGCTTCATGTCCCCGGGATAATCCAGGCCGCTGTGCGGGCTGTCGAAGACCAACGGCAGCGGTGACGTTCCGGCAGCCGGCCGGGTCACGATGACGGGTTCGGGCATCGGTTTACGTTCCGTCGTTCAAATGACACGCCGACCAGCGGTTCGGCGCGATCTCGCGCAGCAGCGGGCGTTCCTGCTTGCAGCGGTCGGTCGCATGCGGACAACGTGGATGGAAATGGCAGCCGCTCGGCGGGTCCAGCGGCGACGGGATTTCGCCTTCGATCGGCTTGTAATCGAGACCACGCTGATCGACACGCGGCACCTCGTTCAGAAGTGCGTCCGTGTAGGGATGATTGGGTTTGCGGAACAGCTCGTCGGTGTCCGCAACCTCGACGATACGCCCCAGGTACATGATGACGACACGGTCGGAGATATGCTCGACCACCGACAGGTCGTGGCTGATGAACAGGTACGTCAGGTCCAGGTCCTCGCGGAGGTCCATGAACAGGTTGATGACCTGCGCCTGGATCGACACGTCGAGCGCCGCGATCGCTTCGTCGCACACGAGAAATTCCGGCTTCACGGCCAGCGCCCGGGCGATACCGATCCGCTGCCGCTGGCCGCCAGAGAACTGGTGCGGGTAACGGCGCCGGTATTCGGGGTCGAGACCGACGCGCTGCATCACGTCCGACACGTACTCGTGGATTTCGGAGGCCTTGCAGAAGCCATGCGCAACCGGCGCCTCGCCGATGATGTCGACGACGCGCATACGCGGGTTAAGGCTGGCAAACGGATCCTGGAAAATCATCTGGATTTCCAGCGCCGCACGCTTGGCCTCCTCGGGGTTCATCTTGGTAAGCTGCACGCCCTTGTACGTGATGTTTCCTGCAGTCGGCGGCAGGATGCCGGCGATCATCCGGCCAAGCGTCGACTTACCGCAACCGGACTCACCGACAAGGCCGACGACACCGCCCCGCGCAATCGAGATCGATACCCCGTCGACGGCGTGCACGACTTCCTCGCGGATATCCGATCCCAGCTTCTGCGCAATGCGCCCGGCGAGGTCGAGCTTCTTGACGAAATTCTTGGTCAGGTCCTGGACTTCGAGCATGGCATCCGTCATGCGCCGATCTCCTCTTCCTGATCGAGATGCGGATGAAAGCACCGGATCTCGCGCCTGGGCACGGGATTGGTGATCTGCGGCATGGCCTTGCAGGCGTCATCGGCCTTGGGACAGCGTGCCTGGAACGCGCACCCTTCCGGCAGGTTCAGCAACGACGGCGCCATCCCGGGAATCTGGTAAAGGCGTTGGCCGCGCGTGTTGTGACCGGGAACCGAGCCCAGGAGTCCTCGTGTATACGGATGCACCGGATGATCAAGCACGTCATCGATCAGGCCCTGCTCGACGATGCGCCCGCCGTACATGACGCAGATCTTGTCGGCAAGCCCGGCGACCACGGCAAGGTCGTGCGTGATCCAGATCATCGAGGTGCCGGTCTCGCGGCAGAGCTTCTGCGCTTCGTAGAGGATCTGCCCCTGGATGGTGACATCGAGCGCCGTCGTCGGTTCGTCTGCGATGATCAGGTCGGGTTTGTTCAGCAGCGCGATGGCAATGGCGACGCGCTGGCGCATGCCGCCGGAGAACTGGTGCGGATAGGACCGCAGCCGCTCGTCCGGCGCCGGAATGCCGACCTGCCCCAGCGCATCACGGGCGCGGGCCAGGGCGTCGGCCTTGCTGACCGACTTGTCATGCGCGCGGATCGTTTCGACCATCTGGGTGTCGACGCGCAACACCGGATTGAGCGTCATCATCGGGTCCTGGAAGATCATCGCGATGCGATTGCCGCGCAGCTTGCGCATCTGCTCGGCCTTGAGGTCGAGAAGGTTCTGGCCGTTGAACCGGACCTCACCCGAAACCACCCGGCCCGGCGGATCGACGAGACCGATGATCGAGAAACCGGTGACGGACTTGCCCGAGCCGGACTCGCCAACGAGGCCGACGACCTCGCCCTTGCCGACCGTGAAGCTGACGCCGTCGACGGCGCGCGCGACACCTGCCTTGGTAAAGAAGTGCGTCTTCAGATCGCGTACATCGAGGGTCGGTGTATCGCCGCTCATTTCTGCAGCCTCGGGTTCAGGACGTCACGCAGCTGGTCGCCGACGAGGTTGATGGAAACGATGGTGATGAGCAGCGCGATGCCGGGGAAGAAGCTGACCCAGTAAAGGCCGCTGAGCATCACCTCGAACCCGTTGGCGATGAGAAGACCGAGCGACGGTTCGGTGATCGGCAGGCCGACACCGAGGAAGCTGAGCGTGGCTTCCAGCGAGATAGCGTGCGCCGTCTGCACGGTGCCGACGACAATCAACGGCGGCAAACAATTGGGCATCAGATGCCGGAAGACGATCCTGTTGTTGCCGAGCGCGAGGCATGTCGCGGCCTCGATATATTCCTTGTTGCGTTCGACCAGCGCCGAGCCGCGCACGGTCCGCGCGTAATAGGCCCACTGCACGAGCACCAGCGCGATGATCACCTTGTCGACGCCTTTGCCGAGAACCGAGATCAGGATCAGCGCGACGAGGATCGCAGGGAACGACAACTGGATGTCGACGATCCGCATTATCAGCGTGTCAACGCGCCCACCGTAGTACGCCGCGATCAGGCCGATCGCGCTGCCGATGCAAAGCGCGATCACGCCGGACATCACGCCGACGCCGAGGCTGATGCGCAAACCATAGAAGATCGAGCTGAGCAGATCGCGCCCGGCGGCATCGGTGCCGAGCCAGAACGTTACCCCGTCCATGCTTTTGGCACCCGGCTCGAGCTTGCTGTCGAAGATGCTGACCTTCGCCAGATCGTACGGGTCGGTCGGCGAAATCCACGGCGCGAAGACGGCAATGAAAATGATCGAGACCAGCACGATGAATGCGACCACCGAAATCTTGTTGTCCGAATAATCGGAGATGAAACGCTGCAGCGGCGTCTCGACCTTGACCGGTTCCGCGGTGGACTGGGCAGCTTGTTCTGCGGCTTCGCTCATTGTCCGGCATCCTTGAGACGCACCCGGGGATCGAGCACGGAATAGAAGATATCGACGATCAGGTTGATGACGACGAAGACGAGAACGATCATCATCAGGTAAGCGACGATGATCGGCCGGTCGAGGTTATGCAGCGCGTCGATCAGAAGCTTGCCCATGCCGGGCCATGCAAAGACGGTCTCGGTCACCACCGAGAACGCGATCAGGCTGCCGAACTCGAGACCCAGTACGGTGACGACCGGGATCATGATGTTCTTCAGCACGTGCACCAGAATGACCCGCGTTTCGGACAGGCCCTTGGCGCGGGCAAACTTGACGTAGTCCTGATGCATCGCTTCGCGCGTCCCTGCGCGCGCCAGCCGGATGACCAGTGAAATCTTGAGGAGCGCCAGATTCAGCGCCGGCATCAGGAGATGCGAAAGACCGTCGGCAGTGAGGAAACTGACCTCGATACCGAAGACCTCGACGGTGTCGCCGCGTCCTGTCGACGGCAGCCAGCCAAGGATCACGGCAAACACCATGATCATCATCAGGCCGACCCAGAATGTCGGCAGCGAGAAGCCCAATATCGAGCCCGCCATGATCGTCCTTGATGAGATGGCGTTTGGCCTCATGCCAGCATAAACGCCGAACGGCACACCGATGACGATCGCCATCAGCAGCGCGGAAAAGGCCAGTTCGAAGGTCGCCGGCATGCGCTGAACGATCAGCTTGATGGCCGACTCGCCGAACACGAAGGACTTGCCGAGATCGCCCTCGAACGCGTTGCCGACGAAATAGAGGTACTGCTCGTGCAGCGGACGGTCGAGGCCGAGGTCGCGGATGACACGCTCGATCTCAGCCTGGTCGGCTTCCGGATTGATCAGCATGTCGACCGGATCGCCGACCACGTTGACGCCGACGAACACGATCAGCGACATGACCGCGACGACGATCACGCTCTGCATTAGCCGGCGGATGATGAATACGGACACCTGCGTTCCCTATCGCGAGAAGATACGCCGGGACGGCAAAGCCGCCCCGGCAATATCAAATGAATGCGTTACTTGGAGGTAACGATACCCATCGCGTAGGTGCGCTCGTCCGTACGGGCATTGTACTTGAGGCCCTTTTTCGCCGCCCAGGTATTGACCTGGTAGTGCAGCGGGATGATGCCCTGGTCCTGGCCGATGCCGATATCGGTGGCCTTCGCCAGCAGCATGGCGCGCTTCTCGTCGTCGACGGTGGCGAGCGCCTCATCCAGCACCTTGTCCATCTCCGGGTTGGAGTGGCGGCCACGGTTGGACGAGCCCATGCCCTTGTCCTTGTTGTAGGTCGCAAGCAGGGACTTCAGCGGCGAGGATGCCTCACCGGTGCCGGAACCCCAGCCGACCAGCACGAAGCTGAACTCCGGCATGTTGTCCGGACCGCCACGCGACGCGCGCTTGAAGAAGACCGACTTGGTCATCGTTTCAACCGAGGTTTCGATGCCGATGCGCGAGAACATCTGCGCCACGGCTTCGAGGATCTTGGCGTCGTTGATGTAGCGGTCGTTCGGGCCGTGCACCTTCATCTTGAAACCATCCGGATATCCCGCTTCGGCGAGCAGCTTCTTGGCGCCTTCCGGATCGTACTTCTCGGGCTTCAGGTTCGGGCTCACGCCGAAGAAGCCTTCCGGCAGCAGCTGGCCGGCCGGAATGGCAACGCCTTCCATCACGCGCTCGACGATAAGATCGCGGCTGATCGCCATCGAGAGCGCCTTGCGGACGCGGGCGTCCAGCAGCGGGTTCTTGATCTTGGAGCCGTCCTTGGCGGTGATGTCGGGGCTGTCTTCGCGGAACTGGTCCATGTGCAGGTAGATCACGCGGTTCGAGATGCCCTGGCTGAGCGACAGCTTGGGATCTTTCTCGAGACGCGAAATATCGATCGTCGGGACATTGTCGATGAAGTCGACGTCACCGGCCAAAAGCGCCGCGACACGCGACGGTCCGGACTTGATCGGCTTGTAGACGACCTTTTCCCATTCCGGCTTGTCGCCGTGATAACCGTCATAGCGCTCCAGTACGACGCGGTCGCCCGGGACCCATTCGACGAACTTGTAAGGACCGGTCCCCGCGGTGGCCTTGCCCGAGTTGAAGTCCTCGGTCGAGGCATCGACGGATTTGTCGGAAATGATGTGGATCGTCGAAACGTCGACCGCCATCAGCGGATAGGGCTTCTCGGTCTTGATGCGGATCGTGTAGTCGTCGACTTTCTCGAAGGTCTTGCCCTTGAGATAAAGTGCGAAGCTGGACGGCGAGTTCGGTACGTTCGGCGCACGCTTGACCGTCGCCATCACGTCGTCCGCGTTGAAATCGGAACCGTCGTGGAATTTGACGCCCTTGCGCAGCTTGAATTCCCACGTCAGGTCGTCGATCGGTTTCCACTCGGTCGCGAGACCCGGCGTCAGACGCTGCTTTTCGTCCTGCTCGATCAGACGCGAGAAGATATGCGCCGCCATCGAGTTGTTCGGCGTCAGGTTGTGATAGTGCGGATCGATTGCCGACGGTTCGGACCCGTAGCCGATCGTCAGCGTCTCTGCCTGGGCGAGACCCGGCATGCTGAGCAGTGCGGCAACTGCGCCCACTGCGAGTGTCTTCCTGAAGTGCATGGTTATAGCTCCCTGACTGACATGCGGGACGCCTTTGTCGGCATCCCAATGAATTATCATTCCGTGGCGGCGTTTTCGCCGTCCTCAGGCTGAATGATGACACGGTTACTACGGATCACAAATAGGCATTGGTATACATATTCAACATATTTATATTCGTAATCTAAATAATGTGATGAGGCATGATGATCGAACTCCCTTCCCTCCGCGAGCTCGAGGTTTTCCGGACCATGCTCACCACGGGCTCGGCAACGGCGGCAGCGGAACGGCTGGGCGTCTCGCAGCCGACCGTCAGCCGCACCCTCGCACAAACCGAGGAACGCATGGGCATGATCCTGTTCTTGCGCCAGAACGGCCGCCTGATGCCGACGGCGGAAGCCATCGCGCTGAATGCCCAGTTGGATACCCTGTTCGACGGCATCGATCAGGTGAGGCGGTTCGCCGATGAGGCGGAAGCGGTGCGCGGCGGGCGCCTCAGGGTGCTGGCGCCGCCCAGTTTTTGCAGCCATTTCGTGACGCCGATGATCGTCGAGTTCAAGCGCGCGAACCCGACGGTGCTGATCGAACTCCGCGTCGTTTCCAGTCAGGAAGCCGTGAACAAAATCACGGCTCTGGAGGGCGATCTCGCGGTGACCACGAACCGGGTCACGCACCAGGGCGTGCGGATGGAAACCATGAGCCGAACCCAGTCCGTGTGCGTCATGCCGCGCGGTCACCGGCTAGCATCCAAGTCAGTCGTTCACGCCCGCGATCTTGAAGGCGAACCGTTCATCGCGCTCGCCAGCAACCTCAAGGCAAGACGCGGCGTCGACCGGATTTTCGAGCGCGGCGGCGTCAACCGGAACATCGTCATTGAAACGACGACCAACCACGCAGCCTGTGAGTGCGCGGCGGCCGGCCTCGGCATCACCGTGGTCAACCCGTTCCCCGTGATCATGAATTTCAAGGGACAGGTCGCCGTCCGTCCGTTCCTGCCGAAATTCGATCACAGCGTCTATGCGATGTTCCCGGTCGACAGCGCCCCCAACTGGGCGGCACGGGCGTTTCTCGCCTATCTGAAAAGAAGCGCCGCGGCATGGAAGCTCGACGCGCAAGCTTGACTTGCGAAACGGCAGGGTCACATATCCTGAAAACCAACTATCAGGAGTGCGCCCGTGACACCACGCGTCGAGAACGAATTCCCGATCGAAATTTCGGCCCCGGACATCTCGGCCTACAAGGCCGGCAACACTGGGCTCGACTACGTGACGACGTTTGATTCCGGCGCCCCGGGCCCGCACGTGATGGCCACGGCGGTCGTGCACGGCAATGAAATCTGCGGTGCCATCGCGCTCGACTATTTCTTCAAGACGGGACTGCAGCCACGTGCCGGCAAGCTTACCCTCGCGTTCTGCAACGTCGAGGCCTACCTGAGCTTTGACCCCGCCGATCCGACCGTATCGCGTTTCGTCGACGAGGATTTCAACCGCGTCTGGTCGGAAGACGTGCTGGACGGCGACCGGCAATCACAGGAACTGACCAGAGCCCGGGCCTTACGGCCGTTTGTCGCCGAGGCGGACCTTCTGCTCGATATCCACTCGATGCAGAAGAAAACAGAGGCTCTGGTGCTTTCGGGTCCGTTGCCCAAGGGCCGTGACCTGGCGCGCGGCACCGGCGTGCCCAGAATCTGCGTATCCGACCACGGCCATGCGGCGGGCAAGCGGATGCGGGATTACGGCGATTTCATCAATCCGGAAAGTCCCAAGAACGCGCTGCTGGTCGAATGCGGGCAGCACTGGGAAAAAGGCAGCGAAACGATGGCCAAGGAGTCCCTGTTCCGCTTTCTCGCCCACACCGGCACGCTGAGCGCCGACGACATCGCGCCGCACGTCGGCGATACGCCCCCCACGCAACAGTTCATCGAAGTCTCGGGGCCTGTCACCATCAAGACCGACCAGTTCCGCTTCGTCGAGGAATACCAGGGTTTCGAAGTGATCGAGAAAGCCGGTACGGTGCTGGCCTACGACGGTGATGAGCCGGTGACGACACCCTATGACGACTGCGTCCTGATCATGCCGTCCAAGCGGCTCGGCCCTGGTGGCTCGGCGGTCCGGCTCGGCCGTTTCATCGACGGTTGAGCAAAGCGGATCGATAAGGCATAACGCCCCTGACGGGGCGATACAGCTTAACGCCCCTCACGGGGCGATAGGGCATAACGCCCCTCACAGGGCGATGCTGCATTAGACTTGGTATCGGCGGCGTGCGCCGGATATGATACCGGGGACGACCTGACGGAGGATGCGATGGAAGACGAAACGATCGAGGTTGAAACCATGACTGTGGCCTGTGACGGCGGCTCCGGTCCGCTCGGTCATCCGAACGTCTACCTGCATCTGGACGATGAAACGCTGGACGCCGTCTGCCCTTATTGCTCCAAACGGTTCGTGCTGAAAGAAGGCGCCAACGTCGCCGCCGGCCACTGATCGGTTGCGGCTGACGTGGCAGAACCGGATCGTGAGCATTTATTTCTGATCGACGGGTCGGGATTTATCTTCCGGGCCTACTTCGCCGGGATGGGCAACCGCCGCGCGCAGATGACGCGCTCCGACGGCACGCCGACCAATGCCGCCTATATCTATACACGCATGCTGCTGAAGCTGATCGACGACACCGAGGCGGATTACGTCGCGGTGATCTTCGACAAGGCGCGCAAGACCTTTCGCAACGACATCTATCCCGACTATAAAGCGCACCGTCCCGATCCGCCCGAGGACCTGATCCCGCAGTTCGCACTGGTCCGTGAGGCGACCGAAGCGATGAACGTGCCGGCCGTTCAGATGGAAAACTACGAGGCCGACGACCTGATCGCGACCTATGCGAACGAAGCGGCCGAAAAGGGCATGGATGTCACCATCGTCTCTTCGGACAAGGACCTGATGCAGCTCGTCAACGACCGCATCACGCTCTGGGACGGCATGAAGGACAAGTCCATTGGCGCCGACGAAGTGGTCGAGAAATTCGGCGTCGGTCCCGACAAGGTGGTCGAGGTACAGGCACTGGCGGGCGACAGCACCGACAATGTTCCGGGCGTTCAGGGCATCGGCATCAAGACCGCCGCGGAGTTGATCAACCAGTACGGCGATCTGGAAACGCTTCTGGAACGCGCCGAGGAAATCAAGCAGCCCAAGCGCCGCGAAAAGCTGATCGAGCAGGCCGATATGGCGCGCATCTCGAAACAGCTCGTGACGCTCAAGGCGGATGTCCCGGTCGAGCAGACCCTGAATGATTTCCGCAAGCGCCAGCCCGACCCGGAAAAGCTGATCGCTTTTTTGAAGGAACAGGAATTCAAGACCCTCGTCTCGTCGATCTCCGCCAAGCATGGCATTGCCGCCGACGCCCCGGAGGTGCTGGAAGAGGAAAAGCAGGCGCAGGACACCGACTACACGCTGGTGCAGAAGATCGACGACCTGAAACCCTGGATCGAGGCCGCAATAAAAGCCGGTATCGTTGCCGTCGATACGGAAACCGATGCGCTGTCCAGCATGCAGGCGGGCCTCGTCGGCGTATCGATCAGCGTCACGCCGGGCAAGGCATGCTACGTGCCGCTGGCCCATGTCGGCGCGGGCGACCAGGGCACGTTCGATCTGGGCGACGGCGACGCAAATACCGATGCCGATGCACCGGAACAGATTCCGATGCAGGATGCGCTCGATCTTCTGAAACCGATGCTCGAAGACCCCGGCATCCTCAAGGTCGGCCAGAACATCAAATATGACATGCAGGTGCTGGCGCGATACGGCATTACGGTCGCTCCTGTCGACGACACGATGCTGCTCAGCTATGTCCTCGAAGGCGGCCTGCACGGTCACGGCATGGACGAACTGGCGCTGCGCTTCCTCGAGGTCGAGACCATCAAATTCAAGGACGTTGCAGGGTCGGGCAAGAACGCCGTCAGCTTCGACAAGGTGCCACTCGACAAGGCCGGTCCCTATGCCGCCGAGGACGCAGATATCACGCTCCGCCTGCATCGGCTGATGAAGCCGCGCCTGGCGCGCGAGCACATGACGACCGTTTACGAACGCCTCGAACGGCCGCTGATCTACGTGCTGGAGGAGATGGAGCGCACCGGCATCAAGGTGGACGCCCAGAAGCTGAAAGATTTCTCCGCCGATTTCGAGAAGCGCATGGCCGAACTGGAGGCGCATGCGCACGAACAGGCGGGCCACGAGTTCAATGTCGGCTCACCCAAGCAGGTCGGCGAAATCCTGTTCGACGAGATGTCGCTGGAAGGCGGCAAGAAGGGCAAGACCGGCGCCTATTCGACGAGTGCGGATGTCCTCGAAGATCTTGTCATCCAGGAGCACGAACTGCCGCAGACGATTTTGGACTGGCGCCAGTTGCAGAAGCTGAAAAGCACCTACACCGATGCGCTGGTGGAAACCATCAATCCTAACACGGGCCGTGTGCACACGTCGTTCAGTCAGGCGGTGACGTCGACGGGGCGGCTGTCGTCAAACGACCCCAACCTGCAGAACATTCCGATCCGTTCCGAGGAAGGCCGCAAGATCAGGCAGGCGTTCATTGCCGACAAGGGCCACGTGCTGATGTCGGCCGACTATTCGCAGATCGAGTTGCGCCTGCTGGCGCACGTCGCCGATATCGACTCGCTCAAGGACGCGTTCGCGAACGGCCAGGACATTCACGCCATCACGGCGAGCGAGATTTTCGAGGTGCCGATCGAGGGCATGGACCCGATGGTTCGCCGCCAGGCCAAGGCCATCAACTTCGGCATCATCTACGGCATTTCCGGGTTCGGTCTGGCGCGCCAGCTCGGCATCCCCAGGGGCGACGCGCAGCGCTACATCGAGGCGTATTTCGAACGCTATCCCGGTATCAAGGACTACATGGAGCGGACCAAGAAACAGGCCCACGACCAGGGCTTCGTGGAAACGCCGTTCGGCCGCAAATGCCATGTGCGCGGCATCAACGAGAAGAACCAGGCCGTCCGCGGCAATGCCGAGCGTGCCGCCATCAATGCGCCGATCCAGGGCGGTGCCGCCGATATCATCAAGCGTGCCATGGCGCGCCTGCCGGGCGCGCTCGAAGACGCCAGGCTGGGGGCGCGGATGCTGCTGCAAGTCCATGACGAACTGATCTTCGAAGTGCCGGAAAAGGAGGTCGACAAGACCAAGGCCGTCGTCAAAGACGTGATGGAATCCGCCGCGGTCCTCAACGTCCCGCTCGAAGTCGACATCGGCACCGGCGCCAACTGGGACGAAGCGCATTAGTCCATTACGGGACTGATCTCGTTCTCCTGAGGGACCAGCGAACTGTAAAGCACCGCCGCAAACGCCGCTGAAACGCAGGTCAAGATCGGAGCAGCCAAGAACACCGCAAGGTGCGTAAAGACCGCGTCTTTGCCCTCTACTATGAACAAATCTGCTGGTATGGCGACCAAATATATGGGGGATACCGCTATTGCCATTGCGGCGATCGACGCCAACAAGATTACGAATACAACAACCCTGCGGCCGCGCGTAAGTTCAATGCTCCTCTTCAAGGTAGCAACTGCACCTAGCCGCTCCTGCACAATAATCGCCGGGGATATAAAAAAAATCGCGTAAAGAAATATTCCGGGGACGATAAAGAGCAATAAGCCGACTAAGATTAGAAGTGCTCCGAGCACTCCAGTCTTGATCACCTTACCACCGATCTCAAATCCGACCGCTAGGTACTCTTTGTATCCGGGAGCCTGGCGTCGGTGAGCCCGCAAAAAACCGTACGTAAGCCCGCCATATACGACGCAGTACAAACAAAAATCGACAATCGAACCGACAATTCTGAGGCCATTTTCAGTCGATGGGCCGAAGTCCGCTAATTCAGGGACCACGTGGAATACGTTCCCAGGCACAAGAAATATGGCTGCCAAAATTGTTGGTACCAAAAAATTTTGCCAATAGAGCCCGACCGCTCGACGCGTCACCCCTATAACCGTCAGCGCTGGATAAGGTGCCTCCGCCGTCACTTCGACGCCCCCCAACTAAACCAAAACCATTCCACAACAATAGCAACGTAAGTTCATTATCATGTCTACTCAAAGTATTAAGCCAAACGTTGGCAGATATTCAGTGTCATTCCCGCGCAGGCGGGAATCCAAATACCGTCTGGCTTGGACCCCCGCCTTCGCGGGGGTGACACGGGTTGTCAGATTGAAACTTACTCGCCCCGTCTTCTGCGCGGGAATGACACCGACGGCTTTCAAGGTTTGGCAATATCCAGCCAAAGATCTCGCCAGGGCGGATTAAATGCATTGATGCGCTTCAGTTTCCACATTCGGTTCCACTTTTTCATGGCCTTTTCTCGCGCGATCGCAGCAGCAATGTCGTCGAATGGCTCGAAGTATACGAGCGACTTACATCCATACTTGGATGTAAATCCGTCCACTGCTGACGTCCGGTGCTCCCAGACGCGCTTCACGAGGTCGGACGTCACGCCGATGTAAAGTGTACCATTCATCCCGCTTGCCATGATGTAGACGTATCCCGGTTTGCTCATAGAGCGTGCTATGGAAGTCTTAGCGCCACAATCTCGTCACCCCCGCGAAGGCGGGGGCCCAAACCAGCCGGTATCTGGATTCCCGCCTGCGCGGGAATGACACGGGTTGTCAGATTAAAACTTACCCGATTTCCACCTACGTATTATCAAGTACTCGACAGCCGACCCGTTTTCGTGGCGAAATTACTTTAATGGGATTTGTCCAGGTAAACGGGAATCGGGAAAACCCGATATGGTAACGGGGACCGAGCTTTTTCTTGGGTTGTTGAACAACCTGGTTGTTCTGATCCTGCTTGTCGCCGTCTACGGCGTCTTCATCAACCAGCTCGAACGGATCGACAGGTTCGCGCGCCAGATCGTGATGGGCGCGATGTTCGGCATCTTCGCCATCATCTGCATGTACGTGAAAATTCCCGTCCACGAAGGTGTGATCGTCGACCAGCGCAACGTCATCGTCGCCCTCAGCGGCGCCTTCGGCGGCCCGGTATCCGCCGCGGTCAGCGCCGTCTTCGCAGGGCTTTACAGAATATATCTGGGTGGCAGCGGTGCGACGGCGGGCGTCATCGGCGTCAGCCTTGCCGCGACGGCGGGCACCGTTATGTACCTCCTGCCTTTCACGCACCGCAACCTTGTCACGACGGCCATTGCATCGCTGCTGGCAACAATCGCCATCATGCCCGGCTTCCTTTTTGTCGGTACTTTCGAGAACGGCCTGAACCTGATGGTTGCCATGGGGCCGCCATTCGGCACCGCTGTCTTCATCGGCATTTTCATGGGCTCGGTGCTCCTGAACCGGGAAAACCGGCGGTTCCGGATCGAACGGGAGCGCGAACGCGCCAAAGCTGAACGTGAGGCCGCACTCGATGAAGCGGTTCGCGCCAACCGTGCCAAGTCCCAGTTCATGGCAACGATGTCACATGAATTGCGGACGCCGCTGAACGCCATTCTCGGATTCAGCGATCTGCTGCTGATGCAGGGCAACGAGGATCTCCCCGCCGAGAAACGCAAGGACTACCTCCAGATCATCAACGCCAGCGGTCAGCATCTGCTGTCGCTGATCAACGATATCCTCGATATCGCCACCATCGAGGCCGGCAAGCGCCAGATCAAGAAGACCGAGGTCAACCTCCTGTCCGTCCTGCGCGCAAGCCTGGACAACTTCGAACGCGACGTCGCGGAGAAATCCCTGACCGTTCGGACGACGTACCCAGAAGAGGGTCTTGTCATTCATGCCGACGAACGCGCCCTGGCGCAGATCACGCTCAATCTTCTGTCGAACGCCGTCAAGTTCACGGCGCCCGGCGGCACGATCGCGCTCAATGCGAAGCGCACCAACGGTCATGTCCTGATAGAAGTCGTCGACAACGGCATCGGCATCCCGGCGGAACGTCTGGCGAGCGTGATGGAACCCTTTTCACGCCCGTCGCAGGAAGCGCATCTCGCGGCGCCGGGCACGGGGCTCGGACTGTCGATCGTGAAATCCCTGGTCGAACTGCATGAGGGTGAGGTCAGGCTTGATAGCCAGGAAGGCACCGGCACCACCGTCACCGTGCAGTTGCCTGCATCAGACGGCACGGCTGAAGCCGCCTAAACGGTCATGAAGCGCTGATCCGGCGTTTCAGCGGCGCCACGGCACGCACCGCCATCAGCCCGACGAAGATCGCACCATAGACGATGGGCTCGTACTGGAGCCCCTTGCGCATCATGAAGAAGTGCAGGCATGCCGCTGCCCCGGCGACATAGACCGCCTTGTGCAACTTGTTCCAGTTGCGGCCACCCATGCGCTTGATCCAGCCCTTGGTCGACGTGACCGCGAGCGGGATCAGACACAACAGCGCCAGCATGCCGACGGTGATGTACCAGCGCCGGACGATATCGTTCCAGATCGCGGTCCAGTCGAAGAACTGATCGAGGATCACGTAATTGGCGACATGCAGCGCGACATAGAAAAATGCGAACAGACCCAAAAGCCGGCGCAGCCGCACAGCCTGCTTCCAGCCGGTGAGGATTCGCACCGGCGTCACCGCCAGCGCCACCAGGAGAATGCGCAGCGCCCAGTCGCCGAGATAGCGGTTGATGAACTCGACCGGGTTCGCCGTCAGGCCGCGTCCGCCGAGAAAGACCGCGTCCGCCACCAGCCAGCCGAGCCACGCCAGCGGCGCCAGGCACAGGGCCCAGACAGCGGGCTTGATGACCCAGACCATCGGGTCGCGCTTCCTGGCGGGCTTGGAATGCGGGGCGCTGTTAACCGTTCCGGCTTCTGACATGGTGGTCGCAATCATGGCGCAATTCCGGGTCCGTTAGAACCACTTCCGCAGGTCCATGTCCTGATACAGGCCGGCGACCTCTTCTTCGTAACCATTGAACATCAAGGTCTTGCGCTTGAAGATTTCGCCGATACGCCGTTCGCTGGACTGCGACCAGCGGGGATGACGGACCGCCGGGTTGACGTTGGAATAGAAGCCGTATTCGCGGGCCGCGGCCTCGTTCCAGCTGGTCGGCGGCATCTCCTTCTGGAACTTGATCTTCACGATCGACTTGATGGATTTGAAGCCGTACTTCCACGGCACGACGAGCCGGACCGGCGCACCGTTCTGGTTCGGGATCACTTCGCCGTAAAGCCCGACGGCGAGGATCGAAAGCGGGTTCATCGCCTCGTCCATGCGGAGCCCTTCCTTGTAGGGCCAGTTCAGCACCGGTGCACGCTGGCCCGGCATCCGTTCCGGATCGAGCAGCGTTTCGAAATAAACGTAGCGGGCATCAGAGGTGGGCTCGAAGCGCTTGAGGACGTCACCGAGCGGCACGCCGACCCACGGTATAACCATCGACCATGCCTCGACGCAGCGGAACCGGTAAACGCGCTCTTCCAGCGTGTGCGGCTTGACCAGGTCCTCGAACGAAATCTTGCCGGGCTTGGCGCAGGCACCCTCGACCATGATCTCCCACGGCTTCGGCTCGAACGCCTGCGCGTTTTCCTTGGGGTCGCTCTTGCCGGTGCCGAACTCATAGAAATTGTTGTAGCTGGTGATGTCCTCGTAGGAATTGACGGGGTCGTTCTCGGGCAGGCTCTCAGCCGACCACTTGGTCTTCTGGACACCATCGAGCGGCGTGCGCGCGGCATAGGCGGGAAGCGACGGCAGCGTACTCGCGGCCAGGCCGACACCTGTCAGCGCAGCGGTCTTCAGGAAGCGGCGGCGGTCGTCGAATACCGATTTCGGCGTGATTTCCGAGCCCAATACGTCCGAGGCCTTGCGGTGTTTGATCAGCATGGTGCGCTCCTGTTCACGCTCGAATTCTACTTAATCGTTACCGGCAATGCGATTCACACGTAGCCGGTAGTTGCCATCCGTCCCCTTGATAGCGTATTCGATGGTTCGGGCGCTACTAACGGCCGTTCACGTTTTCGCCAGTGGCCGTTGTCCGGGCGCCGCTCTACGGAAGTAATTCATGCGCGTTCTGTATCACCTCTGGCTCTCGCCCTTCTGCAGGAAAGTCCGCATCGTCCTCGGCGAGAAGCGCATCGATTTCGAGATGAAGGCCGAAAACGTCTGGCGCCGCCGCGAGGAATTTCTCGCCATCAACCCGATGGGCGAGGTTCCCGTGCTGGTGGAGCCCGACGGCACAGCCCTTTCCGGCTCGCAGGTGATTTCCGAGTTTCTCGACGAGATGCATCCCGATCCGCCGCTGATGGGCCGCCAGCCGTTTCAGCGCGCCGAGGTCCGGCGCCTCGTCGACTGGTTCGACCGCAAGTTCAATGAAGAGGTGACCGAAAAGCTCGTCGGCGAAAAGTTCATGAAGCGCTTCCTCGGCCTGGGCGAACCGGACTCCGCGCAGGTACGTCACGGTCACGCCAACATCCACACGCATATGGATTATATTTCCTACCTGGTCGAACGCCGCAAATGGCTCGCCGGCGACGATCTGTCGCTCGCCGACATCGCGGCGGCGGCGCACATTTCGACGCTCGATTACATCGGTGACGTGCCGTGGAACGACCACGAAATCGCCAAGGACTGGTACGCGCGGGTCAAGTCCCGACCGAGCTTCCGGCCGCTGCTGTCCGACCGCATTCCGAGCGCACCGCCACCCAAACATTACGCCGATCTGGATTTCTGAGCCGGAGCCGCATCCTAGTTGCCGGCTTGAACGTCCATCTTTTCGATATTGGCGCGGGCGAGTTTACCCGCCTCGCCATCGGGATCGATTTCCAGCACCTGGAGCCAGTCGGCGCGCGCGGCGTCATCGTTGCCCTGCAATCGGAACAGAATGCCCCGCTCCAGCAGCGCCGCCGGGTTGCGGGGATCGAGCAGCAATGCCGCATCGGCGTCGGCCCGGGCCTTGCCGAGTTCATCCAGGTAACGAAACGCGCTGGCGCGGAACGTGTAGGCATCAATCATCGACGGGTCGGCGGAAATCGCGTTAGTCAGGTCCTCGACGGCACCCTTGTAGTCTCCCATGGCGGCACGCGCCTGTGCGCGGTCGACCATCACCTCCGGCTGGCCACGCAGCAACTCCACCGCCTGGCTCAGTGCCGCTTCGGCACGCGGCGCATCGCCGTGCAGCAACCACGCCTGTCCTGCCTGCGCCAGTATCTGACCCTTGAAGGCAGGCTCGGCGACGATGGTCTCGGCCAGGACCTCGAGCCGGCGCGCGGCGAACTCCGCCTGACCCGAATAAAGCAGCGCCACCGCGGCACAGTGTTCAGCGGCGTCGCCACCGCCCAGCGCCCGCCATGCGGTCGCCATCTCGAAAGCGTCGTCGGGATCGGATGGCGCCAGCCCCATGCAGCGGGCGTATTCGCGGGCATGGTTGAGTTCATCCGCGCGAGATGCGGACGCGGCCAGCAGGATCATGATGCAAATTACCGTGAAACGGCTTACAGAGGCCATCGCGTTCAGCCATGTTTTCGAGTTATACTGCACGTCAAGCATATCCAAGGCTTCTACGGACCCGCGAGCGTCCCGGCAAGCCCCGAGAAATATGTACCGGGAGTATTAAAGAGTGACGAGACGCGGCGGCCCCCGCCTTTTCTGCTTCGGCATCGGCTTCTCCGCCGAGGCCCTGATCAACCATCTGCCGGTAGCCGAGTGGACGGTTGCCGGTACCGTTCGTGACCCGGACAAAGCGCGCCACCTGCTCAAAACCGGGGTCGACGTACATATCTGGAGTGGCGAAACGCTTAGCGACGAACTTGTCGCCAAGCTTCACGCATCGAACCATGTGCTGATCTCCGTGCCCCCCGATGAAAACGGCGACCCGGTGCTGAATGCCGCGGCCGACGCAATCCGCTCGATTCCGTCGCTGAACTGGCTCGGTTACCTGTCGACGACGGGGGTTTACGGTGACACCCGCGGTGCCTGGGTCGACGAGTCCGCCGAGCTGCATCCGTCGAGCGAACGCTCGCAGCGCCGCGTCGCGGCAGAACAGGGGTGGCTCCGGCTGCATCAGGATCACGGCTTGCCCGTGCATATCTTCCGTCTCGCCGGGATTTACGGGCCGGGCCGGTCCGTATTCAACCAGATCAGGAACAAGCGCGCCAAGCGGATAGACAAGCCGGGCCACGCATTTTCACGCATCCACGTCGACGACATCGCGCGTGTGCTGGCGGCATCCATCGCCAAACCGAACCCGGGCGCCATCTACAACGTCTGCGACAACGAGCCGGCCCCGCCTGCCGAAGTGACGGCCTATGCGTGCGGTCTGCTCGGCATCGACCCGCCGCCGCTGGAAGATTTCGAAGACGTCAAGGACCGCATGAGCCCGATGGCGCTCAGTTTCTGGAACGACAACCGGCGCGTCGACAATGCCCGCATCCGGAATGAACTGGGCGTCAAGTTCAGACACCCGAGCTACCGCTCCGGCCTGCAGGAAATCCTCGTCGAGGAAACGTGATCAGGTAACAGGTTCGAAACGGCCCGACTTGGAATCGTAGATTTCCAGCTCGGCGGTCTCGATGTCGAAGAACCAGCCGTGCAGCTTGAGCGTCTTTTCCGCAATCCGCTCCCGGATCCAGGGGAACGTCGTCAGGTTCTCCAACGACACCAGAACGGCGTTCTTTTCGCACGCACGCTGCGTTTCCTCGGGCGTCGCTTCCGGCATGGTCGCCAGAACGCGGCGGTGCGCGGACGACAGCATCGACACCCACGACGGCACGTAGTGGTACCCTTCCGCTTCCGTTTCCTTGCCGCGGATCATCGCGTTGATGCCGCCGCAGTGCGCGTGCCCAAGCACGATGATGTTCGGCACGTTGAGGCCCAGAATCGCGAACTCGAGCGCCGCACTGGTGCCGTGGAACGTGCCTTCTTCTTCCATCGGCGGCACCAGATTGGCCACGTTCCGGATCATGAAGATATCACCGGGTTCGGCGCGGAAGACGAACGCCGGATCGACACGCGAATCCGAACACGCGATGACGCAAGCCTGCGGTTTCTGTCCCGCCTCGACAAGCGCGCGCAGTTTTTTCGCGTGATCTTCCGGCATCCCGTCGCGAAAAGCGCGGTAGCCGCCGAGCATCCGTTCAATTGCGTCCATACCTAAACGTTCTCCAGCAATGTGCCGACCGTCCGTGTCAGGCGGTCCAGATCATGGGGTTCTGATAGTCTGTGATCGCCCGCTTTGACAAACTGAATTTCCACGTCGTCGCTTTTCACCTGCTCCATGATCTTGTGCGCCGTTTGCCATGGCACATCCTCGTCACGCATGCCGTGGATCAGGCGAATCGGCATGTTCAGGTTGATTTCTCCGTTGAGGAGAAGGTGGCTATCTCCTTCATCCAGAAGCGTTTTACGGATCCTGTACGGTTCCTGATCATCGTAACAGTTGGGAATGTCACAATATCCGTCGCGGTCCATCTGCTCGAGTTGATCCGGCGTCAACGCGGGCGGGATCAGGTCACGCGTGAAGTCGGGTGCCGCCGCGATCCCGACCAGTGCGGCGATGCGTTCGGGTCGGGCGAGCGCGGCAAGCAGCATGATCCATCCCCCCATCGAGGAGCCGACCAGTATTTGCGGCCCCTCGGTCACGTTATCCAGGACGTGCACGGCATCATCCGCCCAGCGGCCGATGGTGCCGTCCTCGAATGCGCCCGACGATTCGCCATGGCCGAAATAGTCGAAACGGGTGAAGGCATGCCCTTTTGCCGTACAGTACGCCTCCAGTGCCAATGCCTTGCCGCCCTGCATGTCCGATTTGAAGCCGGTCAGAAACGTCACACCGGGCGACTTGCCAGCCGTGTGCCGGTAGGCAATCATCGATCCATCGTCGCGTGTCAGAATCTCTGGGGCTTTTGTTTGATCGGACATCCGGGCTCCCGTATTAAAGTGTAATGGTCATGAACGACTCCGCGCACCTTAACACCCAGGACGACGAGATGGCACGTCCCGAACGCCCGGACGGGCGGCCGCCGACCGTGCTGCAGATCCTGCCGGCGCTTGGCGGCAGCGGCGGCGTCGAACGGGGTACAGTCGAAATCGCGGGCGCCATCACCGGGGCCGGCGGCCGTGCGCTCGTCGCTTCGGAAGGCGGACTCCTGGTACACGATTTGACCCGGGTACACGCCGAGCACATTTTGCTGCCGGTGGCCTCGAAGAACCCTGTCGTCATGTACCGCAACATTCAGCGGCTCGCGGATTTGATTCGCCAGGAACGGGTCGATGTCGTGCACGTCCGCTCCCGCGCGCCGGCATGGAGCGCTTATTTCGCCTGCCAACGCACCAAGGTGCCTTTCGTCACCACATTCCACGGCACTTACTCCATCGGCAACTGGCTGAAGCGCAAGTACAACTCGATCATGACGAAGGGTGAACGCGTTATCGCCATCTCGGCATTCATCGGCGGCCATATCCGGCGCCATTACGGTGTCCCGGTCGAGAAGATCAGAATCATTCACCGTGGCGTCGACCTGGAACGGTTCGACCCGGAGAAGGTCTCCGCCGAGCGGGTCATCAAGCTGTCGAACGACTGGCGGCTGCCGGACGGCGTCCCGATCGTCATGCTGCCGGGGCGCCTGACCCGCTGGAAGGGGCAACTGGTCCTGATCGAAGCGATCGCCAGGATGGCGCGCAAGGACATCCGCTGCCTTCTTGTCGGCAGCGACCAAGGCCGCGAGGATTATCGCCGCGAACTCGAAAACCGGATCATGCAGCATGGCCTGGAGGAAGTGATCCGGATCGTCGATCACTGCGACGACATGCCGGCGGCCTATAAACTGACGGACCTCGTGGTTTCCGCGTCGACGGACCCGGAGGCCTTCGGGCGCATCGTGTGCGAGGCGCAGGCGATGGGAAGGCCGGTGATCGCCACCGATCACGGCGGCGCGAAGGAAACCGTCATCCCGGACGTGACCGGCTGGCTCACGCCGCCCGGCGATGCCGATGCGCTGGCAGAGGCGATCACCAAGGGACTGTCACTCAACGGCCCGGCCCGAAACCAGCTCGCGGCCATCGCCATCGACCACGTGCGCAAGAATTTCTCCAAGACCCAAATGTGCGACAAGACGCTCGACGTCTATAACGAGGTACTGGCGGAACGGGGCCGCGCCTGAGCCCCATGGCTGCACCCGGCTCAGCACCGAAGAACATTCTCGTCATTAAACTGGGCGCCCTCGGCGATATCGTACAGGCGCTGGGGCCGATGGCCGCCATCTGCCGCGCCCATGCCGGCGACCGTGTTTCGGTGCTGACCACGGCGCCCTATGCCGAGCTGATCCGCGCCGCGGGTGTCGCCGACGATGTCATCATCGACGAGCGTCCGCGGTTTGCCGAGTTCGGCAAATGGCTTTCGCTCAGAAAAACGCTTCGCAGCGGCAACTTCGCACGCGTCTATGACCTGCAGACCTCCGACCGCTCGAGCAGCTACTTCCGTCTGTTCTGGCCAGGGCCGAAACCTGAATGGTCGGGGATCGCCAAGGGCTGCTCGCATCCGCACGCCAATCCGAAGCGGGATTTCATGCACACGATCGAGCGCCAGGCGGAACAGCTTTCCATGGCCGGGATCGAGGATGTGCCGCTGCCGGAGCTTTCGCCGATCACGAGCGACATCACGCACCTGAAACTGCCGAGGCGGTTTTGCCTGATCGTCCCGGGCGGCGCCGAACACCGGCCCGCCAAGCGCTGGCCGCGCGATCATTACCACGAACTGATCAAAAGGCTGGACGGCTCCGGCGTGGTTCCCGTCGTCTGTGGGACCGAGGCCGAACGCCCGCTCGCCGCAACATTGATCGAGGGTGCGATCGCCGCCCGAAACATCGCCGGCGAGACGTCGCTGGTCGACCTCGTCACCGTCGCCAAACGGGCCGAATTCGCACTCGGCAACGACAACGGCACGATGCACATCGCGGCGTTCGCAGGTGTGCCCTCGGTGGTGCTTTATTCGGATGCCTCCGACCCCGCGCTATGTGCGCAGCGAGGCCCGGATGTAACCATCCTGCGCAGGCCTCAGCTTGCGGACTTGTCAGTCGATGATGTTTTCGCTGCTTTGCCGAAGTTGTCCTGAGATTGTCGCTCCCGCGAAGGCGGGGGCCTAAAACATCCAATTATTTGGATTCCCGTCTTCACGGGAATGACATTCTAATCGTCAATTGAATTTTATCCCTCAATCAGCACTTCTTGACGCTTTGCCCCGGGGCCTTTAACTACCCCACGAAACAAACACTGTGTTTGGAACTTCAAGGCATTCGAGTAATGGTCGCGATCACTCTTCCGGACGGCTCCGTCCGCAGCTATGAAAACCCGGTGACGGGCGCGGAAATCGCCCAGTCCATCGGCCCCGGCCTCGCCAAGGCGGCGATGGTCGTGAAGGTCGACGGCGAGCTGTGGGATCTCGACCGAACTATCGAAAGCGATGCCAACGTCGCCATCATTACCGACAAGCAGGAAGATGATGCACTGGACGTGATCCGCCACGATGCCGCGCACGTGCTGGCGATGGCGGTGCAAGAGCTTTACCCGGATACCCAGATCACGTTCGGGCCGGCGACCGAAGAAGGTTTCTATTACGACTTCCACCGCGAAACGCCGTTCTCGACCGAAGACTTCGAAGCGATCGAGAAACGCATGGCCGATATCGTCGATCGCGACGTGCCGATCGTGCGCGAGGTCTGGTCGCGTGACGAGGTCGCCAAGTTCTTCAAGGAAAAGGGCGAAAGCTTCAAGGCCGAGTGGGTCCTGGAGCTTCCCGAGGGCGAAGACATCACGATGTACCGCCAGGGCGAGTGGATCGATCTTTGCCGCGGGCCGCACCTGCCGTCGACGGGCCGCCTCGGCAAGTCGTTCAAGCTGATGAAGCTCGCGGGGGCCTACTGGCGCGGCGACGCCAACAACCCGCAGCTGCAGCGCATCTACGGCACGGCGTGGCGCAACGACAAGGAACTGAAGGCTTACCTGACGCGGATCGAGGAAGCCGAAAAGCGCGACCACCGCCGTCTCGGCAAGGAAATGGACCTGTTCCATATCCAGGAAGAAGCCCGTGGTTCCGTGTTCTGGCATCCGAAGGGCTGGTCGCTTTACCGGACCTGCGAACAGTACATGCGAAAGCGCCTGGACGCGGCCGGCTATGTCGAGGTGAAGACGCCGCAGCTGGTCGACCGCAAGCTGTGGGAAGAATCCGGCCACTGGGAAAAATTCCGCGAGCACATGTTCATCGCCGAGGTCGACGAAGGCTCGGGCCAAGCCAGCGAAAGCGCCGGCAGCGCGGAACAGGCCGAGCCGGCAGAGGCTGAGGGCGGCGTCCATCACCTTGCGCTGAAGCCGATGAACTGCCCTTGCCACGTGCAGATCTTCCGCCAGGGCATCAAGAGCTACCGCGATCTGCCGCTGCGCATGGCCGAATTCGGGTCCTGTCACCGTTATGAGCCGTCAGGCGCGTTGCACGGCCTGATGCGGGTGCGCGCGTTCACGCAGGACGATGCGCACATCTTCTGCACCGAAGACCAGATCGAGAGCGAAACGAAGATCTTCATCGATCTTCTGGCATCCATCTACCGGGATTTCGGCTTCGAAGAATTCACGGTCAAGTTCTCCGATCGCCCGGACGTGCGTGCCGGGTCCGACGAAACGTGGGACAAGGCCGAGACCGCGCTGCTCGACGCCACCAAGGCCGCCGGCACCGAGGTCATCATGAACCCGGGCGAAGGCGCGTTCTACGGGCCCAAGCTGGAATTCGTGCTGCGCGACGCCATCGGCCGCGACTGGCAGTGCGGCACGCTGCAGGTCGATTTCGTGCTGCCGGAACGCCTCGATGCCGAATATGTCGGCGAGGACGGCGACCGGCACCGTCCGGTCATGCTGCACCGGGCGATCCTCGGCTCGTTCGAACGCTTTATCGGCATCCTGATCGAGAACTTCGCCGGCCGCCTGCCGATGTGGCTTTCGCCGGTGCAGGCCGTGGTCGCGCCGATCACCAACGAACTCGACGGCTATGCAAATGATGTCGTTGCCGCGCTGGCTGCCGCCGGCATTCGCGCCGAGTCCGACCTCCGGAACGAAAAGATCAACTACAAGATCCGCGAGCACTCGCACGCCAAGGTCCCGGCAATCCTCGTCGTCGGCAATCGCGAGGCGGAAGGCCGTCAGGTCGCGCTCCGGCGCCTCGGTGGCAAGGATCAAGAAATTCTTGCGCTGGAAGAGGCAGTCGATAGACTTAACCGGGAAGCGCTCGGTCCGCTTGCCGGATGACGCTTTAACGTAATTTTTGTAACGAAACGACCCGTTTAGGCGGGTCTTTGGTGTAACTGCAACAGGAGATTTTTCCATAGCTCGTAGACCCGGCCCACCGGCGCCGCCGTCCAAGGATGGACCCCGCGCCAACGAAGATATTCTCGCCGACCCCGTCCGCGTCGTTGACGCCGACGGCGAAATGGTCGGTGTCATTGGCCTTCAGGAAGCAATCGATATGGCGGCAGAGATCGGTCTCGATCTCGTCGAAGTGTCGCCGAATGCCGAGCCGCCCGTGTGCAAGATTCTCGATTACGGGAAGTACAAGTACGAGGCGCAGAAGAAAGCCAACGAAGCCCGCAAGAAGCAGAAAGTCATCGACGTCAAGGAGATCAAGATGCGCCCCGGCATCGACGACCACGATTACGAGGTCAAGATGAAGGCGGTGCGCCGGTTCCTGGACGATGGCGACAAGGTCAAGATGACCATCCGTTTCCGCGGCCGTGAAATGGCCCACCAGGACCTGGGGTTGAAGGTTCTTGAACGCGTACGTGACGAACTCGACGAAGTTGCCAAGGTCGAGCAGCACCCGCGCCCGGAAGGTCGTTTGATGACCATGGTCATCGCGCCCAAATAATCCAACCCTGTGACATCTACGTATTCCGTTTCGTGAATGAGACTGATCGTCGAATTCACGTGGACGGAGTGTGTATTGATGAAACAAATAAGAACTATTTTCGCCGCCTTGCTGGTTGCTTTCCTTTCAACCGTTCAGGCGTCGGCGCTTGAACGCGCCGGCACCGTTGAACGGCAGAAGGGCAATGCCATCAGCACACGGGGCGGTGAATCGGTCGGGCTGCGCGTCGGCAGCGCCATTTACGTCGGCGACAAAATTCAGACCGCAGACGACGCGCGGCTTCTGGTGCGTTTTGACGACACCTCGACCCTGCAAATGGGCGCAGGCGCCGTCATCGATATCGACGAGATGGTTTACGAACCTGCCGGCAGCGCCAACAGGCAGGGGCTCAAATTCATCGAGGGCGTGTTCCGGTACGTTTCCGGGGCCATCGCCCGGGAAAGCTATACCCAGGTTGTGATCGACACCCCGGTCGCGACCATCGGTATCCGCGGCACCGACTTCGTCGCCGGCCGCCTGACGGTCGGCATGCCGCCAGGAACCTCGCACTACGGCTATCAGATCCGCGACGGTGCCATCGAAGTTATTGCGCCGGGCGGCTCGGTGACGCTGGACGCGCCGGGCGAAGGCACGTTCCTGCCGTATGACCGGATCGCGGCACCGACGCCGGTCCGCCAGTGGACCGCCGAGGAGGCCCGGGAAGCCGACGATCTGCTGGCGTTCTAGGCCCAGGGCCAAAAACCGTCACACCCCTTGCCATTTGGGGGCTTCACCGTTATAAACCGCGCGCTGTCGCGATATCGACGGCCGAGCGGCATGGCTGAAAGGGCATGCCTCGCCGCTTGAACCCCCCGGCGCATTTGCCGGCACGGCCTCGGCACATGGTGCCAGAGCCGGAGAAACCGGGCCTTTTGGCCCATCAAGATGTAAGGAAGAGGGAAATGCCCAAACTGAAGACCAAGTCGAGCGCCAAAAAGCGCTTCAAGCTGACGGGTACCGGCAAGGTACGCGCGGCCGTCGCCTTCAAGCGGCACAATCTCCGTAAACGTTCAACCAAAATGAAGCGCCAGGCGCGCGGCATGATGACCCTGTCCCCGCAGGACGCACGGATCGTCAAGTCGTACATGCCGAACGCTTAAGCGGAGGAGATTAATCATGGCACGTGTTACGCGCGGCAAAACGTCGCATGCCCGTCACAAAAAGGTCCTGAAACTCGCCAAGGGTTACCGGGGCCGCAACAGCACCAATTTCCGTATCGCCATCGAGCGCGTCGAGAAAGGCCTGCAGTACGCCTATCGCGACCGCCGTCAGAAAAAGCGGCAATTCCGCCGCCTCTGGATCCAGCGGATCAACGCCGGTGCGCGTGAAAACGGACTTTCCTATTCGGTGTTCATGAACGGCCTTTCGAAGGCCGGGGTCGAACTGGACCGCAAGGTTCTCGCCGATCTCGCCATGAACGAACCGGAAGCGTTTAAAGCGCTGGTGGATCAGGCCCAGGCCGCTCTCAGCCAGAACGCTTAATCGTCCCGAGTATACCGGGGCATCCGAGTTTTGGAACGGGAGTAGTGCCTAGGGCGTTACTCCCGTTCGTGTGTTTAAAGGCAGGGTAAAGATGGACAATCCGGACCAGCTTCGAGACGACATCCTGAAAGACGTCGACGCCGCGTCGAGCGTCGATGCGCTGGAGGAGATTCGCGTTTCCGTCCTCGGCAAGAAGGGCCGCATCACGGACATGATGAAGGGGCTCGGCCAGATGGCGCCGGACGAGCGCAAGGCCGCCGGTCAGGCGCTGAACGCGCTCAAGGACGAGATCGCGGACGCGCTGGAAACCAAGAAAACCGCGCTTGCCGATGCTGATCTCGACCGCCGCCTGATGACGGAGAAGATCGACGTCACCCTGCCCCCTGCCCCGGAAACCCAGGGCACCATCCACCCCATCAGCCAGACCATCGATGAAATCACCGCGATCTTCGGCGAGATGGGCTTCACGGTCGCCGAGGGCCCGGACATCGAGGATGACTGGCACAACTTCACGGCATTGAACATTCCCGCCGATCACCCGGCGCGCCAGGAACACGACACGTTCTACCTGCCGGGCGAACACGGCGAACGCAAGGTGCTGCGCACCCACACCAGCCCGGTGCAGATCCGCACCATGACCGACACCAGGCCGCCGATCCGCATCATCACGCCCGGCCGCACGTACCGCTCCGACTACGACGCGACCCACTCGCCGATGTTTCATCAGGTTGAAGGGCTCGTCATCGACAAGTCGTCACACATGGGCCACCTGAAGGGCTGCCTGATCGAGTTCTGCAGCGCGTTTTTCGAAGTCGACGACCTGCCGGTGCGGTTCCGTCCGAGCTACTTCCCGTTCACCGAACCTTCGGCAGAGGTCGACATCGGCTGCACCCGCGAGGGCGGCGAGTTCCGCATCGGTCACGGCGACGACTGGCTTGAAATCCTCGGCTCCGGCATGGTCAATCCGAACGTGCTCGCCAACTGCGGCATCGATCCGACCGAGTACCAGGGCTTTGCCTTCGGCATCGGGATCGAGCGTCTGGCGATGTTGAAGTACGGCATCCCCGATCTGCGCACGTTCTTTGAAAGCGACCTCCGCTGGCTCCGGCATTACGGGTTCCGCTCGCTCGAGGTGCCCGGCATGGTGGGAGGGCTGGTCCGATGAAATTCACCCTTTCCTGGCTCAAGGAACATCTGGACACCAACGCCTCGCTGACGGAAATCACCGATGCGCTGACCATGGTCGGGCTCGAACTCGAAGGCGTCGAAGACCGCGCCAAGGGACTGGAAACGTTCGTTACCGCCAAGGTGGTCGAGGCGAAACAGCATTCGAACGCCGACCGGCTGCGGGTCTGTCAGGTCGATCCGGGCAACGGCGAAACGGTCGAGCTTGTCTGCGGCGCACCCAACGCGCGCACCGGCATGATCGGTGTGTTCGCGCCGGGCGGGTCTTACATCCCCGGCATCGACGTCACCCTGAAGCCGACGGAAATTCGGGGCGTGCTGTCGAACGGCATGCTGCTGTCCGAGCGTGAAATGGGCATTTCGGACGAGCATGACGGCATCGTCGAGCTGCCGGAAGGCACGCCGATCGGGAAACCGGCCGTCGATATCATGGGACTGAACGACCCGATCATCGACATTGCGATCACGCCGAACCGGGGCGACTGCCTCGGCGTGCGCGGTGTGGCGCGCGATCTGGCGGCCGCCGGCATCGGCTCGCTCAAGCCGCTCGCCAACGGGCCGGTGCCGGGCAGCTTCGAAAGCCCGATCAAGGTACATCTCGAATTCGACGACCCGAACAATAAACCGTGTCCCTATTTCGTCGGCCGCTACGTCAAGGGTGTCACCAACGGCGAAAGCCCGGACTGGCTGAAGGAAAAACTTCTCGCCATCGGCCTTCGGCCGATCTCGGCACTGGTCGACATCACCAACCTGATGACGATCGATCTGAACCGGCCGCTGCATGTATTCGACGCCGACAAGGTCAAGGGCGACATCCGCGTGCGCCTGTCGAAATCCGGCGAGAAAATGCTGGCGCTCAACGAAAAGGAATACACCTTCGACGACGAGATGACGCTCATCACCGATGACAACGGGCCGGAAGGGCTCGGCGGCGTCATGGGCGGCGAGGTCTCGGGCGTTACCGAAGAAACCGTCAACGTATTCATCGAAAGCGCGTATTTCGACCCGGTACGGACGGCGATGACCGGCCGCAAGCTGCAGATCATTTCCGATGCGCGCTACCGCTTCGAGCGCGGCATCGATCCGGCATTCCTGGAAACCGGAATGGAGATCGCGACCCGCCTCGTGATGGATCTTTGCGGCGGCGAACCTTCCGAGGTCGTCGTTGCCGGCGGCAATCCAGATCCGGGCCGGAGCCTCGATTTCCGGCCCGACCGCGTTCGGGAACTGACCGGTGTCGACGTGCCGCGCGAAGAAATCCAGCGCATCCTCGCCGTGCTCGGCTTCGAGATTTCGGGTGATGGCGATACCTGGCAGGTACAGATCCCGTCCTGGCGCAGCGACATCGTTCACGAAGCCTGTCTGGTCGAGGAAGTGATCCGTATCAACGGCTTCGACAGCATCCCGGCGACGCCGCTGCCGCGCGAGACGACGCTGCCGAAACCGGCGCTCAACGAATCCCAGAAGCGCCGCGCTATCGCGCGCCGGTTGCTGGCGGGACGCGGTCTGACCGAGGCGGTGACGTATTCGTTCATGGGCGAGAAGGAAGCGGCACTGTTCGGTGACGTGCCGGACAGCATCCGGATCGGCAACCCGATCAGTTCCGAGCTTTCGGTGATGCGGCCGAGTGCGCTCGCCAACCTGATCCAGGCTGCCGGCCGCAACGCCGCGCGCGGCTTCGCCAACGCTGACCTGTTCGAGGTCGGGCCGGAATATTTCGGCGACGCGCCCGACGAACAGCGGATGGCGGCCGTCGGCATCCGCACCGGCCAGACCGGACCGAAACACTGGTCGGACGCGCCGACGCCTGTCGATGCCTACATGGCGAAGGCGGACGCGATGGCCGTCCTTGAAGCCCTCGGCGCGCCGGTCGGCAACCTGCAGGTGTTCACGGACGTGCAGTCCTATTATCACCCTGGCCGCGCCGGTGAGTTACGCCTCGGTCCCAAGAACACGCTGGCGCGCTTCGGCGAAATCAACCCGAAGGTGCTGCGTGCGCTCGACGTCAAAGGCCCGGTCGTCGCGTTCGAGATCTATCCGGACGCCGTGCCGCAGCCCAAGGCCAAATCGGCCGCCCGGCCGATGCTGACGCTGTCCGCATTCCAGCCGATCGAGCGCGACTTCGCGTTCGTGGTCGATACGGACGTGGCAGCCGGCGAGATCGTCAAGGCCGCACGTGGTGCCGAGAAGGTGCTGATCGACGATGTCCGTGTGTTCGATGTGTTCGAAGGCGCATCGCTGGGCGACGGCAAGAAATCCCTCGCCATCACGGTCGTGTTGCAGCCGACGGCAAACACGCTCACCGACGAAGAGATCGAGAGCATCTCGCAGAAGGTCGTTCAGGCGGTCGAGAAAGCGACGGGCGGCGCGCTCAGGGGTTAAGGCATCTCACCAAACGACATGCACCTGTCACCCCCGCGAAGGCGGGGGCCCAAACGACTGAGGACGTTGGATTCCCGCCTACGCGGGAATGACAACCGCTCACGTTAAGCCGGCGAATACACCTTCACCGGCTGGGCCCGGCCCTTCACCTGCGTCTCACAGACAAGCGTGCACGGATAATCGCCGTGAACCGCCTGGTGCGTCGCCTCGCCCATCATGATGTAAGTGCCGTATTCCTTGTTGAGCTGCTCGAGCCGGGCGGCGATGTTGACGTTGTCGCCGTGCACCGTGAACACGAGCCGGTCCTGTGCACCGACCGCGCCGACCGTGATCTCGCCGGTGTTGATGCCGCAGCGGGTCTTGAGCGCGACACCATTGAAGGTGCGGGTGCGCGCCACCTCCTCGATCTCGAGCGCCGTGCGGATCGCGTTCCGGGCGTGGTCCGGGTCTTCCTGCACCGCGTTGAACGTGATCAGCATCAGGTCGCCCTCGAACAGCGTGATGACGCCGCCATAGCGGTCGATCACCTCGCCCATGGCGCCGAAGTACTCGTTCAGCGTCTTGGCCAGTTCCTGCGCCGACATGTTCTCGGACACCGTCGAGAACCCCTCGATGTCGGTGAAGATGATCGTCGCGTCACGGCTTTCGCCATCACCCGGCTGGATCTGGCGGTCGGATGACGTAATGCGATGCGCGACTTCCTTGGAAACAAAGCGCGACAGGTCCTCGGCTGCCGTCTGTTCGATCACGGCGCGGAAGAACGCCCGGCGCGCCCGGACGACGGCAATAATGAGCACCGCCGTCACCAGCGCGATCGACACCATCTTGTCGATCTCGGCACCGATCAGCACCGAATTCGAGGTCATGTACTGCACGTAATCGCGCGTGATCATCGGATCCTCGGGCACGATGGACACGACATACCAGACGAGGATGCTCCAGCCGACGATGGCAGTAACGCCCGCCGTCAGGATGTAGCGCGGCTCGAAGCGGAGCGCCCTGAGCGCAATGAAAATGAAGACGTACATGATCGTCGGCGCCTTCAGGTAGAAGCTCGCCGGCTGTTCATACTGAATATGGAAACTCCAGATCAACAGCATCAGGAGCGCCACGTCCATCAGGACCGAGATGGTGAGCATCCAGTGCGGCAACTGGGTCCTGTAGGACAGCACCAGCCGGGTCACGGTAAAGACGAAGTACGCCGCCAGCGCCGTCGGCACCACCTGAAACGGGGTGTCGGTCATGTTGACCTGCTGGGCGGCCAGCCAGAGGCTGCCGAACAACAGGATCAGCGCGAACTGCACCCACGAGATCAGTCGTTCACTGACAGCCTGACGCTGTTCGATCTGCTGCTTGACCCGGGCCGGCAAGGCCTGCCGGACGGGTTCGCCGAAAACGAAGTCGGAAAGTTGCTGCCACATGCGAGGCAGTTTAGCCGCAAGCGGCCGTCATACCAGTAACGAAATGGCGAGAAGATCGTGACGGATGCGTGATCCGGGCGCGGCCTTGGTGTGCCTCAGCGGGCCGACGGCGGGATGCGGAAAACGACAGGACGGGCATGGCGGCGAAGACCGAGAAGGCGCGCAACACCGCGGAAGAAATGAACCGTTTTTTGAGGGTCCCTGAAGTCGATGTGCGTAAACATGGTCGTCGCCCTGCCGTCGAAGTTGTTGATCGACTCTTAGGGCCAGCGATGGGATCCGTCTGTGATCGGGATCACCCCAGAATGGTTAACATGCGATTTTTCAGTCGTAGGCGACGCCGATGCCCTGCACTTCGGTGCCACCCTCGCGAAACGCCTGGC
Source organism: Rhodospirillales bacterium (assembly GCA_965262415.1). Classification (GTDB taxonomy): domain Bacteria; phylum Pseudomonadota; class Alphaproteobacteria; order Rhodospirillales; family Casp-alpha2; genus UBA4479. Next base: position 2,837,467 of record OZ253533.1, read on the forward strand.
GCACCGTGCGGCGCTTGTTCTCCAGATGCTGTGACAGGATGCCCGAGAGAAGCTTGCCGTCGCGGGCTTCGAGCGCGGCGAGGATTTCCTCGTGTTCCTTCATCGCCTGATCCCAGCGTTCCTTCGACATGTTCGACCAGTACCGCGCGAGCCGGATACGCCCGACGAGCGCATTGTACTGCGCTTCCAGCGTCGGGTTCCGGGCCGCTTTCAGGATCGCGTCGTGGATTTGCCGGTTGAGCTGAAAATAGGGCGCCAGCTCGCCCCGCGTATGATGCAACGCCATCTGGTAGTGCATGGCGCGAATTTCCGCGAACTCGGCGTCCGTCAAATTGGCGCAGGCAAGCTCGCCGGACAGTGCCTCGAGCGCCCCCATCACCGGAAAGATTTCATCGATGTCCGCTTCACTGAGGGTCGCCACCCTGGCACCCCGGTTGGGCAGCAATTCCAGAAGGCCTTCGTTGCCGAGCACCTTGAGCGCTTCACGGAGCGGTGTCCGGGACACGCCCAGCTGATCGCAGAGCTTCTGTTCGGGCACACGGTCGCCGCCGCGAAGCTCTCCCGAGAAGATCATCTCCCGGAGTCTTCCGACCAGTTCCTCGTGCAACGTCGTCCGCGGCGCGGGCTGCGACATCTGGTTCATGGCCGGGGGGCCTCCGTCCTGGCGAGCGCCATCTCCAGCACGCGGGCGACATGGACCGCGTCACGTGCCGTCCCGTCGGCGATCTGGTGACGGCAGCTCGTGCCGTCGGCAACGACGATGGTATCCGTATCGGCGTCCCGCACCTTCGGCAACAGGCTCAACTCGGCCATCTTGATCGAAGTTTCGTAGTTGGCGGCCTCGTACCCGAACGCACCCGCCATGCCGCAGCAGCTGCTCTCGACCGTCTCCACCTTGAGGCCCGGCACGAACCCGAGCGCCTTTTCGACCGCGCCCATGGCGGCGAACGCCTTCTGGTGGCAGTGCCCGTGCAGCAGCGCCTTCGACTGTGCAAGGGGCTGCAGATCGAGGCGGAACGTGCCCGCATCGATTTCGGACGCGATGAACTCCTCGAACAGCATGGCGTGACTGGCGATGACGTCCGCTTCTTCTTTCGGCAGCAACGACGAGAACTCGTCCCTGAGCGTGAACAGGCACGAAGGCTCCAGGCCGACGATGGGCACCCCGGCCTTCACGAACGGCAGCACGGCATCCGCCATGCGCCGCGCTTCCGCCTTGGCCTCGTCGACAAGACCGGCAGCCAGGAACGTACGTCCGCAGCAGAGCGGCCGTTCGCCCGCATTCGGCTTCGCAACGACGACGCGGTAACCGGCGGCATCCAGCACGCGTTTGGCGGCATGCAGGTTCTCCGGCTCGAAATAGGTCGAGAACGTATCGGCGAACAGCACCACCGCCTGACCGACCGGGCAGCTGTCGGGATGCACGCCCGCAGAACCGGTTTCGAAAATGTCCCAGCGCCATTTCGGCAACGTGCGCTTGGCGGAAAAGCCGAGCAGCCACTCCGACAGCTTGGCAAGCCCCGGGATGGTATCGCGCAGGTTCAGCACGCCCGCCATCTTGGACGCCATCGGCGCGTAGCGGGGCAGATAGGCGACCAGCTTGTCTTTCAGCGAGACGCCGTGGCGCTTGTTGTAGTGATAGAGGAACTCGACCTTCATCTTCGCCATGTCGATGCCGGTCGGGCATTCGCGCTTGCAGCCCTTGCAGCCGACACAGAGCTGCATGGTGTCCTTCATCGCATCCGACGTCAGTGCGTCTGCGCCGAGCTGACCGGAGATCGCAAGGCGCAGGGTGTTGGCGCGGCCGCGGGTCAGGTGCTGTTCGTCACCGGTGACGCGGAACGACGGACACATCACGCCCGGATCGGACTTGCGGCAGGCACCGTTGTTGTTGCACATCTCGACCGCGCCGGAGAACCCGCCCCAGTCGGACCAATCCATGGCGGTCTCGATCTCGATCGGCTGGTAACCCGGCTTGAAACGGAACAGGGTGCGGTCGTCCATCTTGGGCGGATCGACGATCTTGCCCGGGTTGAAGAGGCCGTCCCCGTCAAACGCCTGCTTCACGTTTCGGAAGGCGTCGACCATTTCCTTGCCGAACATGGGTTCGTGGAATTCCGACCGCACAAGACCGTCGCCGTGTTCACCGGAATGCGAGCCCTTGTATTCGCGCACCATCTCGAACGCTTCCTCGGCGATGGCGCGCATCTGCCTGGCGCCCAACTCCTGTTTGAGGTTCACGACGGGGCGGACGTGCAGCGTGCCGACGGAGGCATGCGCGTACCACGTCCCTTCCGTGCCGTGTTTGTGAAACACCTGCGTCAGGCGATCGGTGTATTCAGCCAGGTCTTCGAGCTGCACCGCGCAGTCCTCGATGAACGAGATCGGCTTCCCGTCCCCTTTCATCGACATCATGATGTTCAGGCCGGACTTGCGGACCTCCCAGATTGCCTTCTGGAAATCGGGATCGATCGCCTCCACCACCGCATCCGGGAAACCGAGGTCACCCATCAGCTCGCCGAGCTGCCTGAGGCGTTTCAGGTTTTCGTCCGGGTCCGGTTCGGCGAACTCGACCAGAAGCACCGCATCCGGCTCACCCTTGATGAAACGGTTTACGGTATCCGTGAAGATCGGGATGGCGCGGGAAAGATCGATCATCGTGCGGTCGACCAGCTCGACGGCGACAGGGCCGAGTTTTACCAGGTGCTGGGCCGCATCCATGGCGTCGTAGAACTTCGGGAAATGGCAGACCCCGAGGGTCTTGTGCTTCGGCAGTGGCTGCAGATCGATGTCGACCGACGTCGAGAACGCGAGCGTCCCTTCGGAGCCGATCAGAAGATGCGCGAGGTTCGGCAGCCCTGGCGCCTGATGAACGGTCTGGTTGTCCCAGCCGCCGCGTGCCGGACCGGCCGGCATCAGCGCATCTATGTTGTAGCCGCCGACGCGGCGCATGAGATCCGGAAACCTTGCCTTGATAAGGTCCTCGTTGTCGCGCCCGATACCGAGCAGCTTCGCCACCAGATCGCGCTGCGTGTCGCTCAGGTGTGCCATCGTCCGGTTGTCGGATACCTCGCCGAAGTGCATGTCGGATCCGTCGGCGAGCACGGCGTCGATGGCGCGGACATTGTCGCGCATGGTGCCGTAGCGGATCGAGCGTGAACCGCAGGAATTGTTGCCGGTCATGCCGCCGATGGTGGCGCGGCTCGATGTCGAGACGTCGACCGGGAACCAGAGACCGTGCGGCTTCAGGTACGCATTCAGCCGGTCCAGCACGATGCCGGGCTCGACGCGCGCCGTCCTGGACGACGCATCGAATTCCAGCACACTGTTCATGAACTTTGAGGTATCGAGGACAATCGCCTCGCCGACCGTCTGCCCGCACTGTGACGTGCCACCGCCGCGTGGCAGCACCGGCACCCCTTCGTCACGCGCGATATCGATGACGGCGCGCGCATCGTCAGCGGTTTCGGGCACGACGACGCCGACGGGCTCTATCTGATAAAAGGACGCGTCCGTCGCATAGCGCCCGCGCGAGAATGGATCGAACAGGACGCGGCCGGAGATGGCCTTGTCGATCCGTTTTGCGAGTTTTTCGTCGCCGATCCGGCCGGTGGCGCGCAATCCATAGTCGTCGCGGGGCATCGATGTCTCCTTGCTAGCCCGTTGATGCTACAAAATTGTATGCAAAAATCAACACTCAAATATAAACTCGCAGAAAATAAGGGTTGATTGGCCGATAAATTGTATTCATTATTTGGAAAATCGTAAATCAGCCGACCACGGAGGAACATCATGGCATACAAGAGCGGCCGACATTTTCTACAGATTCCGGGCCCGAGCCCGGTCCCCGACCGCATTCTCCGGGCGATGGACATGCCGGTGATCGACCACCGCGGTCCGGAATTCGGCGAACTGGGCAAGCGCGTCCTCGAAAAGCTGAAGGGCGTGTTCAAGACCGAGCGCCCGGTCATCGTTTTCCCGTCGTCGGGCACCGGCGCGTGGGAAGCGGCGCTGGTCAATGCACTGAGCCCCGGCGACAAGGTGCTGATGTACGAAACAGGCCAATTCGCCACGCTGTGGCACGAGTTGGCGACGCGCGTCGGGCTGGAGCCTGAATTCATTTCCGGCGACTGGCGTCACGGCGTCGATCCCGAAAAGGTTGCGGCGCGCCTGCGCGAAGACACCGACCACGAGATCAAGGCCGTCTGCTGCGTGCACAATGAAACCTCGACCGGGGTTACGTCGCGCATCGGCGAGGTGCGTAAAGCCATCGACAGCACCGGACACCCGGCCCTCTTTATGGTCGACACCATTTCCGGTCTCGCGTCCGCCGATTACCGTCACGACGAATGGGGCGTCGACGTCACCGTCACCGGTTCGCAGAAGGGCCTGATGCTGCCGCCGGGTCTCGGCTTCAACTGCGTCTCGCAGAAAGCCCTCGATGCGCACGAGAAAAGCGGCTTCAAGAAATCCTACTGGGACTGGGGCGCCATGCTCGGCAACAACGCAAGCGGCTACTTCCCCTACACGCCCGCGACCAACCTGCTTTACGGGCTCGAAGAGGCGCTCAAGATGCTGCTCGACGAGGAAGGTCTCGAAAACGTGTTCACGCGTCACCAGCGCCACGCCAAGGCGTGCCGCATCGCCGTCGAACATTGGGGCCTCGAAACGCTCTGCCAGGTCGAGGAAGAACACTCGCCCGTGCTGACCGGTGTCGTCGTGCCGGATGGTTTTGACGCCGACGAGATCCGCAACCTGATCCTCGACAAGTTCGACATGTCGCTCGGCACCGGGCTCGGCAAGGTGAAGGGCAAGGTGTTCCGCATCGGTCACCTGGGTCACTTCAACGATCTGACCCTGATGGGTACGCTTTCCGGCGTCGAAATGGGCCTCGCGCTTGCCGGGGTGCCGATCAACAAAGGCGGTTGCCAGGCGGCGATGGACTTCCTCGCGGAAACCGCGGACTGACCGATGGCGGAAGATACCATTCTGGTCGAACGTGACGACAAGAAGATCGTCACGATCACCATCAACAGGCCGGACAAGCTGAATGCGCTCACCAAGACCATGTGGGGCAAGCTGGGCGAGACGTTCGCGGACCTCGCCAAGGACGACAGCGTCCGCTGCATCATCCTGACCGGGGCCGGCGAGAAGTCGTTCAGCCCGGGCAACGATATCTCCGAGTTCGAAACCGACCGCTCGAACTCGGAGCAAGCCGCCGCCTATGGCGCACTGATGGCGCGCAACATCGACGCGATGCGCGCGTGCCCGCATCCGACAGTGGCCGCGATCCGCGGCATCTGTGTCGGCGGCGGGATGGAGATCGCGGGACTTTGCGATATCCGCATCTGCGGTGAAGGCTCACGCTTCGGCGTCCCGATCTCCAAGCTCGGCCTGGTCATGGGCTATCACGAGATCGGCGCGCTCAAGTCACTGGTCGGTGCGGGGCCCGCGCTTGAGATCCTTTTGGAAGGCCGCATCTTCGACGCGGAAGAAGCGCTGCGCCTCGGTGTCGTGTCGCGCGTTGTGCCGGATACCGACGTGATGGACGAATCGCGCGCCGCCGCGGAACGTGTTGCCGCCGGGGCGCCGCTGGTGCATCGCTGGCACAAGAAATTCCTCGAGCGCCTCGAAGACCCGGCACCGCTCACCGACGAGGAGATTTCCGAAGGTTTCGCCTGCTACGACACCGAGGATTTCCAGACCGGCTATAAAGCGTTTCTGGAAAAGAAGACGCCCGCATTCAAAGGGCGCTGAAGTAAAGGGGAGACATCCATGAAAAAATCGTTCGGCCCGCTAGCCGGAATGAAAGTCGTTGAACTGGCCCACATCATGGCGGGCCCCGTGTGCGGGTTGATGCTCGCCGACATGGGGGCCGACGTGATCAAGGTCGAGAAGATCCCGGGCGGCGACGACTCACGCCGCTTTCTGCCGCCGGATATCGACGGCGAGTCGGCGGCCTATCTGATGATGAACCGCAACAAGCGCGGTATCGCCCTCGACCTCAAGACCGAGAACGGCAAGAACGTACTTCGGAAACTGCTGGCCGACGCAGATGTCGTCACAGAAAACTATCGCCACGACACCATGCAGAAACTCGGCCTCGGCTACGCGGAACTCAAAAAGGTCAATCCGGGCCTGATCTATTGCGCGATCTCCGGTTTCGGCCGCACCGGCCCCTATGCGGAACGCGGCGGCTTCGACCTGATCGCACAAGGCATGAGCGGGCTGATGTCGTTCACCGGCGAAGGACCGGGCCGCCCGCCCTGCAAGGTCGGCGCTCCGGTGACGGATATCACGGCCGGCATCCTTGCCGCGCTCGGTTGCGTTTCTGCCTATGTGCACAAGCTCAAGACCGGCGAAGGACAGGTCGTCGATACGTCACTGTTCGAAGCCGGGATCGTGCACACCTATTGGCAAAGTGCGATCGCACTTGCGACCGGCATCGCACCCGGTCCGATGGGCTCCGCGCACCCACTGAACGGCCCGTATCAGGCATTCGAAACAAGCGACGGCTGGATCACCATCGGGGCCGCCAACCAGCGCAACTGGGAGCGGCTGCTTGCCGTGATGGACGCCCCCGAGATCGGCGACGATCCCCGTTTCGCCAGCAACGCCGAGCGCATGACGCACCTCAAGGAACTCGAAGCCGTCCTGACCCCGATCTTCAAGACACGCACCAAGGACGACTGGCTGACACGTCTTGAGAAAGCCGGCGTGCCGGCGGGGCCTGTCATGGATGTCTGCGAGATGTTCGAGGACCCGCACGCGCAGGCCCGCGACATGATCCCGACCGTCGACCATGCGAAGCTCGGCCCGGTGCGAACCCTCGGCCTGCCGATCAAGCTGTCGGAAACGCCGGGTGAAGTGGCAACGGCGGCACCTTTGTTCGGACAGCACACCGAAGAGGTTCTGAAGGAATACGGGTTCGGCGCGGACGAGATCGCGGCATTTGCCGAAGAGGGCGCGGTCGCGACGTCCTGATTCAACGGCGCCGGCGGCGGGCTTTCTCCACGGCGGCGACCTGCCGGTCAACGTCGACATCGACAATCGACGTGACCTCCAGGTTCTTGTCATCGAAGACATCCGTGTCACCGTCGCCCGTGTCGTGTGCGGACAGGATTTCATCGCGCGCGTGCAGCAGCGCTTCCACCGTCGGCCGGAAAAGAACCAGCATCGCGCTGATCCAATCGTTCGTTGCGGGCGACGGATTGCCATGGCCGATATGGAAATGCTCAAGCAATCGCTTCACGACGCCGGCGTCGTACCAGGCCTCACCGGTCACCCAGCGGTTCGTGGTGAACAGACGGTTCGCCCGGCCGTCGAACCCCATTGAAATCGCCACGAGATGCGAGGGCGGGTTCTGCTTCCTCAAGTCCGGACCGCAGGCTGCCATTTCTTCGCCAAGTACGTCGTTCGGAAACCCTGCAGGACGCAGGAACGTATGAAAGTGGCCGTGCTCATCGCCCCAGGTGTTGTCGCGTACGTCGGGTGGATGCGAATGGTAATAGTACTGGGCATGGCTGTCGGGACAGAACACATCGCCCTCGGGATAATGGTCCCACTGGAAAAACTCCTCGGCGGCCGTAAGAAGTTCCGACACCACATTGCCGCCCGCTTCGGCGAGCGCGCGTTCGCATTCAAGAACCAGTCGCCCCGCATCGTGCATTTCGTCCAGCAACGCCAGCGGCAGTTCATCCAGTGGCGCGATATCATCTATTGTCAGAACACGCATCTAAGTACCGTCTTCAAGGGAGATCGAAATTCTCCGCTCTTCCCCGCCCCGCAAGGTATCGAGGGTAATCGTCTCGCCGGGACGCTTCATGAACATCATGGCTTCGAGCGACGGCATCGACAATACGGGGCGTCCATCGATTTCGGTAACGATATCGCCGGCCTCGAGTCCCGCCCTGAACGCAGGGCCGTCGATCACGACGCTTTCGACCATCGCGCCACCGCCCTTGGCCGCCATGTCCGGCGGCGGCAAGCCCGCCTTGAAGCCGGCGATGCCGCGCTTCACCCTGCCAAAGGCCTTGAGATCCTCTGCCACCCGCATCAGCAACGGCACCGACGTTGCGAAATTCACGCCGATGTCGGCATCGCTCGCCTTGGTAAAGATCGCCGCGACCAGACCGACGAGATTTCCATCCATATCCACCAGCGCGCCACCGGAACCGCCCGGGTTGACCGCGGCGTCCGTCTGGATGAAATCTTCGACCGGATTGAAGCCGATCCCGGCACGGCCGGTGGCGGAAACGACACCGCAGGTCACGCTGAGGCCTAGGCCGAACTGGTTGCCGATGGCGCAGACGGGCGCCGCCAGTTCGGGGTTGGCGCTGGTTTCCAGAACGGGGAGATCCGCTGCGACCTTCAGAAGCGCGATGTCCGTGACCCGGTCGCGGCCGACAATTTCGGCTTTCAGCGTCCGGCCGTCCTCGGTCATCACATCGACTGCTTCCGCGTCGCCGATGACGTGGACATTGGTTGCAATGTAGCCCCCCGGCAGCACGGCGACGCCTGTGCCCTGCGGATCGCGGGGCGCACCGGATGCATCGGTGCCGCGCGCGGCGGGAGACCAGTCCGGCTTGATCCGGACGACCGAGTCCAAGACCTTGCGGTCGAGCGCGGCTGCAAAATCCGGAAAAGCCGCGACGGCGAGCGCCGCAAGCAAAAGTATGGATATTCTTACCATCATCAAGAAACAGGATGACGTGAAGCCCCATGTCAGTAAACTTAATTGGGGAGAACATTCATGCTGGATTTTGCAGACGACCCGGTTGCCGCGTTTCCGCGTGCTGTCCTGGCTCATGCGCCGACGCCACTTGTGGCCTTGGAAAAGGTGCAGCAGCGTTCCGGCCATCCCCACCTATTCGTCAAACGTGACGACCTGACGGGCCTCGCCATGGGCGGCAACAAGGCACGGCAGCTTGAGTACTATTTCGGCCAGGCCCTCGCAGAGGGCGCGGACACGGTCCTGATCACCGGCGCCATACAGTCGAACTTCGCCCGCCAGTGCGCCGCGTCGGCCCGCAAGCTCGGGCTGAAATGCGAAATTCAGCTCGAAAACCGGGTGCAGGGGATGCCGGCGGGCCAGGAACGCACGGGCAATTATCTGCTCGACCGGATACTCGGCGTGCCTGTGCACATTTTCCCGGTTGGTGAGGACGAGTCTGCCGCCGACAACAACCTCGAGAAAATCGCGGATGGAATCCGTGCCAATGGCGGCAAACCCTACGTCATTCATCTCGGCGCCGACCATGCGCCGCTCGGTGCACTGGGGTATGTCGACTGTGCGCGGGAGATTCTCGAACAGACCGATGCGCTCGGCCTTTCACTGGGCGCGGTCGTCGTCGCCAGCGGCAGCGCCGCATCGCACGCCGGCATGATCACGGGCCTCAGGCACTACGGTTCCGGCGCAACGGTGTTCGGCATCTGCGTCCGGCGGGAAGCCGCGCTTCAGCACCCGCGTGTTCTCAAGCGAAGCCGTGAGCTTGCAGGCATGCTGGGCAAGCCGGATCTGCTGAGCGAAGACGACATTATCACCACCGATGACTACCTCGGCGAAGGTTACGGCAAGCCCACGCCCGGCACACTCGATGCCATCGAACGCGGCGCCCGCGAGGAAACGCTGCTGCTCGACCCGGTGTACAGCGGCAAAGCCTATGACGGGTTTCTGAGCCTGCTCGGCGATGGGGCGCTCCCGGCCGACAAGGCCTGCGTTTTCGTACATACGGGCGGCACGCCGGGCCTGTTCGCCTATGCCCATTTGTGGGAACCGGGCGGCACGCCATGAAACTGCCGCGTACCATACGCCTCGATCCATCGGATGCCCGCGTGTTCGCGCATGCGGCGGAGCCTGGCGAATGGGCGGTTACCGGTACATTTGCCTTCGTCGATGCCGTGCCTGGCGAACTTGATAACAAGACCCAGCTCGCGTTCAAGTCGGGCTGGCTCGGTCTTGGCAGTTTCGGGTATTCCACATTCGTCCAGGTAACCGTCGTGCCGGAAGGCGCGGAAGAGGCCGCCGCCCGGGCTCTCGCCGCACATCTTTTCGAAAACTACGGTGCACCGGACATGCTGATGGCGACGACGGCGGCGAGCAGCGAGATCGCCTATGCGGCGTCACTTTGCGATCAGCCGGCGGGCACCCTGCTGGCGATCGAACGTGAAATGACCGACGACGGCATCACGGAGAAAATCCGGGTCATGCCACGTCCGGACGAGGACGGTGGCCATGCACAGATCTGGACGGTTGCCGAGGACTGCTGAGGCGCCGGCGCTCCAGGTACCGCCGCAGCTGCCAGGGCGTTATCACCCATCGCGCATGAATGCCGAGGACGCGCTTGACGGCCTCGACGCACGTGAATGGCGCAAGCGGCATGGTGCGCATCACGGGTGCTCTGCGTTGCACGGCAACGGCGTCGCACCCCCGATCGCAAAACGACGCGATGATTTCCCGGGGCGTGACGTCGCCTAACGTCATGACGTCCATACCGTTGGATAGCGGGTCGAGCAGGTGCCACTGCCCGCCGGCCTGGGTCGCCACGAGGCAGTGCTGGTAACCCGGTTTCAACACCTGCAAATACGGCAGTGAAGAGGCGCCGAAAGCGACGATCGCCAATGACTGTCCACGCGGACGCATCCCCTGAGGCACGGTCATTCGACGATCCCCTTATTAATGAGGTAGGGCTCCAGCGTATCGAACGCATCCACCCAGATGACCCAGTCGACCGCCTCGTCGTCTGCATCGGTGAACGGCGGACGGTCGAGGTAGCCGTACTCTGCCATGACCTCGAGATGCAGATCGTAAAGCGCGCCGTTTCTGTGCAGCCGGGAAACAAGGCTATAGATATCGTCCGGCAGGCACGGGCGGTCATAGACCGGTGACGACTGCCGGGCCTTCGCCCGCTCGGCGCGTGCCTTTTCGGTCCGGATAAACCAGAACCACGCCTCCTCGGCCGAGCCGAACCGCGCGACCGGTTTCAATACGGCGGTGTTTCGTTGCGCAGACACTATTTTGACCTTCCTTTCAGATATTCGGTTGAACAATCATTACCGCGATTGATGCACGGCGGCTTGTCCGGTGCGGTCACACGGGCGTGGGCGAAACAATATTGTTTTCTATTTAATGGCGTGATCTCAGCGGCTTGGCGTCTTTTGACTCTTTGCGGCAAAGGTATAAAAAAGACCGGAGGGAGATTGCAGCATGGCACATAACCAACCCGGCGCGGTCTGGACATACGCAGGCGACGAATGGCACGAGGGCGACAAGGCGGTCCTTTCACCGCGGCACCAGGCGTTCTGGCTTGCATCAACCGTGTTCGACGGTGCGCGCTACATGTCGGGACGCGCCCCCGATCTCGACAAGCACATCGAGCGCCTCATGAATTCGGCGCGTATTCTCGGTCTCAAACCGACGAAAACCGTCGAAGAAATCGAGAAGCTCGCATGGGAAGGTATCGCCAAGTTCGACAAGGATGCGGATCTCTACATCTGTCCGATCTTCTATGCCGAAGAAGGCGCCGTGGTCCTGCCGATTCCGGAAAGCACGCAATTCTCGATGGTGGTCCGCGAAGCGCCGATGCCGCCTTTCGAGGGGTTCAGCGCCTGCCTTTCAAGTTTCCGCCGCCCGGCACGCGATCAGGCCCCGACGGAAGCCAAGGCGTCGTGCCTCTATCCCAATGTGGCACGCAGCGTCGGCGAAGCTCAGGAAAAGGGGTTCGACCTCGGCGTGGTTCTCGATCCTTCAGGGAATGTCGCCGAATTTTCGTACGCCAATCTGTTCATGGTGAAAGACGGCGTCGTTACTACGCCGGCCATCAACGGCACGTTCCTGAACGGCATTACGCGCCAGCGCGTCATCAAGCTCCTGCGTGAAGACGGCTATCAGGTCGTCGAGCGCGCCATCGATTTCGACGAGCTTCTCGGCGCGGACGAACTGTTCGCTACCGGCAACTACGCCAAGGTGAAGCCGTGCACGAAGCTCGAGGATCGCGAATACCAGCCGGGCCCCGTGGCAACGCGCGCCCGCGAGCTCTATTTTGACTTCGCGAAAAACGCCTGAGCGTCAGCCCAGGAGTGCGCCGAGGAAGATCATCAAGCCGGCATCACGGTTCGATTTGAACCGTTCGAGGCAGTTCCTGGGCTCGTCGATATCGAGTGTGCCGACCTGCCAGGCAAACTGCACGGCCGCCGCCGCCAGCATCAGGAAGTAGAACCAGCCCATGCCGGCGGCGCTGCCCGACATGGCCAGCAGCACAACCGCCACAGCATAAACCAGGAACGCGAACGGCCGCGTGTTGCGGCCAAGCTTGATCGAGGACGACTTCACGCCGACCAGAATGTCGTCGTCCTTGTCCTGATGGCCGTAGATCGTGTCGTAGCCGAGCGTCCAGAAAAACCCCGCCACGTACATGAGGACGGCGGGCCAGCCGACGCTTCCCTCGACGGCGCACCAGGCGAGCAACGCGCCCCAGTTAAAAGTGATGCCGAGAAACGCCTGCGGCCAGTACGTCACCCGCTTCATCAAGGGATAGACGGCGACGAGACCGAGCGACGCAATGCCCAGCATCACCGTCGCGCCGTTGAACTGCAGCAGGATGACGAGCCCGGTCAGCAGCAGACACGCGAGAAAGACCGCCGCGGCGCGAACCGATACCTCTCCCGACGCAAGAGGCCTGTCTGCGGTGCGGGCAACCTTGCCGTCGATGTCCCGGTCCCAGAAATCGTTGACCACGCACCCCGCGCCGCGCATCACGAAGGCGCCGACGCCGAACAGCACAACGAACCATGGGTCCGGCATCGTTTCGAGCACGGCATGGCTCGCCATTGCCACCGACCAGAGGCACGGCAGCAGCAACAGCCACGTGCCGATCGGCCGGTCGGCGCGGATCAGGCGCATGTAAGGTCTGGCCGGCGCGGGTGCGATCCGGATCATCCAGGAATCGCCGTGGATATCGCTGGCGTGCTGCTGGTGCGGCCCTGAATATGACATGCGCCGTTTATAGCTGACGCACGGGTTAAGATGAAAGTCCTGTTCGGCATAGCTGGAGCGGTTTACGCCGCGGGGCGCGCGAACGATAATCCGGGTCGGGAGGAACACATGGCGGAGACTCCATCCATCAGGCTGTATGTCGAAGACGCCCTCGAAGCAGGCGCGGCGGTTCAGCTCGACCGCGGCCAAAGCCATTACCTGGTCAACGTGATGCGGCAGCAGGAGGGCGCCGGCGTCCTGTTGTTCAATGGCCGGGACGGCGAGTGGCTGGGCGAAATCGCTGCTGCCGACAAGAAATCCGCCGTACTTTCCGTAACGTCCAGAACCCGTGAGCAGGACGCCGAGCCGGATGTCTGGCTCGCCTTTGCGCCGCTCAAGAAGGACCGAACCGATTTTCTGATCGAAAAAGCGACCGAGCTCGGCGTCCGGCGGCTTGTCCCCGTAACGACGCAATATACCCAGTCTGCACGGCTGAATACGGATCGCGGGCGTGCCACCGCCATTGAAGCAGCGGAGCAGTCGCGGCGCCTTTCAGTACCGGAGATCGCCGAACCCGCGCCGCTTGAGCGTGTCCTTGCCGACTGGCCGCCCGGTCGCCGCCTGGTTTTCCTCGACGAGACAGGGACTGGTGCGCCGCTGGCGGCGGTGCTCGGCGAAGGCCACGACGGCATCGGGTTCCTGATCGGGCCCGAGGGCGGGTTCGCGCCGGCCGAGCTTGACGTGCTCCGCAAACTGACCTTTGCTGTCGCCGCCGATTTGGGCCCCCGTATCCTCAGGGCCGAAACGGCAGCGACCGCTGCGCTTGCAATTCGCCAATCCATTGCCGATCTCGATCGGAACTGACCCTTACGTCGGAGTAAATTATGTCCGGTGCATCCGCCAAGAACGACACCCCCATCGAAAGCAAGGACGTCCTTGTCAGCTACATGGAAAGCGGCTGCAAACCGCCGGAGAAATGGCGCATCGGTACCGAACACGAAAAGTTCGCGTTCCGGCTCGCCGACCTGAAGCCCCTTACCTACGAAGGTGATCAGGGTATTCGCGAGTTGCTCATGCGGCTGACCCGCTTCGGCTGGGAACCCGTTTATGAAGGCGAGAACGTCATTGCCTTGTCGTCCAAGGAAGGCGGCTCGGTGTCGCTTGAACCGGCGGGGCAACTCGAGCTCTCCGGCGCAGCGGTCGAGAACATTCACCAGACGTGCGACGAGGTCTCCAGCCACCTGCAGCAGGTCAAGGCCATCGCCCGGGAAATGGAGATCGGTTTCGTCGGTCTCGGCTACCGGCCGAAGTGGCCGGTCGAGGACGTGCCGTGGATGCCCAAGGGGCGCTACAAGATCATGCGCGAGTACATGCCGAAGAAAGGCAACCTCGGCCTCGAGATGATGCAGTCGACCTGCACGGTGCAGGTGAACCTGGATTTCTGCTCCGAGAAATCGATGGTGGAAATGTTCCGGATCTCGCTGGCGCTGCAACCCGTGGCGACGGCACTCTGGGCCAACTCGCCTTTCCGCAAGGGCAAGCCGAGCGAATACCTTTCATACCGCAGCCACATCTGGACCGACGTCGATCCGGACCGGAGCGGCATGCTGCCGTTCGTGTTCGAGGACGGCATGGGGTTCGAGCGCTACGTCGACTATGCACTCGACGTGCCGATGTATTTCGTTTACCGCGACGGCAATTACATCGACGCGAGTGGCCAGTCGTTCCGCGATTTCATGGAAGGGAAGCTGCCGGCCTATCCAGGCCACAAACCGGTCTTGTCCGACTGGGCCGATCACATCTCGACGATCTTCCCCGAAGTGCGGCTGAAGACGTTCCTCGAAATGCGCGGCGCCGACGGCGGGCCGTGGAACCGGCTTTGTGCGCTTTCCGCGTTCTGGGTCGGGCTTCTTTACGACGACGAGGCGCGCGCCGCGGCATGGGATCTGGTCAAGGACTGGACCGCCGAGGAACGCCAGGCGCTGCGTGACGGCGTGCCGAAGAGCGCACTCAAGACGCCGTTCCGCAACCAGACGGTGCGCGAGATCGCCAGCGAGGCACTTTGCATCTCGCACCGCGGCCTCAAGAACCGGAACCGGCTGGACAACGTCGGCATGGATGAAAGCCATTTCCTGCAGCCGATCTTCCAGACGGCGGAAAGCGGCCTGACACCGGCGGACGAACTGCTCGCCGCCTATCACCGGCTGTGGAAAGGCAACGTCGACCCGGTGTTCACCGAGTACGCGTACTGACGATCGGCCAACGAAAAAGCCGCCGGCCCCTTGGGGCCGACGGCCTTTCTCGCAATCGTTGCGGCGCCGATTACATGGTCGGCAGCGGCGGCAGTTTCTGACCGAACCACTTCTCGGAGAGCTGGTTCAGTTCACCACCCAGCGTCTTGTGCAGGATGAACACGTTCGTCCACTGCAGCAGATCGAAGCTGCCCTTCTTCACGCCGATGAAGCAGGGCGATTCCTTGATAATGAATTTGGTTTCGAGGCCGGCGTCCGGATTCTTTTTGCCGAAGTCCGCAGCCAGTGTGTTGCCCGTCACCATCACATCGACCTGACCGGAAGCATAGGCCGCGATGGTCGCCGCGTTGTCGCCGAAGCGAATAATCTCGGCGTCTTTCGGCGCCATCTTGGTCAGTTCCAGATCCTCGAGCGTGCCGCCCGTGAGGCCGACTTTCTTGCCGGACAGATCGGCGGGGCTGCTGATCGCCATGTCCTTCTTGGCGAACGCGCCGGAGAAGAACGGTGCGTACGCACTGGAGAACCAGATCGACTTGGCGCGGCCCGGGTTCGCACCCATTGCCGAAATCACGAGATCGACGCGATCCGTTTCCAGAAACGGGATACGCTGTTTCGACGTGACCGGCACGATCTCCAGTTCGACGCCCAGATCCTTGGCAATCAGCTTGGCAACGTCGACGTCGAAGCCTTCGTGTTCACCGTCCGCACCCACGGAGCCGAACGGCGGAAAGTTTTCCGGCACGGCGATCTTGACCTTGCCCGCGGACAGGATGTCCGAGAGATCGGCGGAGGCCGGGGCCGTCGTGACGAGCGCCGCGCACGCGAAGGCGGCGACCGTGAGTTTGCGCATGAGGTTTAACATTATGAACTCCTTTCCCTGTGGTTATGCAGTTGCGACTTGCGGGCCTTTTGCGTAGGTCCCAAGCCGTTTTTCGAAATAGATGGCGAGCCGTGAGAGGGGGAAGCAAAGCGAGAAGTAAATCATCGCCATCATCGGGTAGATGACGAACGGTTCCGTCCCGTCGACCGGTGTGTTGGCCCAGCGCTTGCCGATGTTCATCAGGTCGCTGAACCCGATGATATAGGCAAGCGACGTGCCCTTGATGATCTGCACGCTGAAGCCCACGGTGGGAGCGAGCGCGAGCCTGAGCGCCTGTGGCAGAATGATGGTGCGCAGCACTGGAAAAAACCGCATGCCGAGCGAGTAGCCGCCTTCCCATTGACCCTTGGGGACCGCCTGAACCGCGCCCCGCCAGACCTCGGCCAGGTACGCGCTGGCATAGAGCGTCAGCGATACCGTCGCCGAGACCCATGGATTGACGTCCTGGCCCAGCAGGCGCGGCACGCCGAGACCTGACAGGAACAACAGCATCAACAACGGTACGGATTGAAAACACCAGATGTACGCGGTGGAGAAACGGATCCATCCCGGCTTGCCGGAAATCCGGCCAAGCGTAATGAACGCACCGATGATGCCGCCGCCGATAAAGGCGATCAGCGAAAGATAGATCGTGAACTGGGTCGCATCGAGGAGCTGGAAGACCACGATGCCCATGGGCTTGCCGAAAAGATCGATGAATATCTCCTTCATCACCGCTCCTTCCAGGCGAAGCAGTAGCGGTCGATGCCGAGCATCGCCGCCTTGAACATCAGCGCGATGGCGACATACAGCAGCGTCAGGGTGATGAAGATTTCGAACGACCGGAACGTGCGGCTGTCGATGAAGATGCCCGCATGGGTGAGATCCTCGACACCGATCTCCGAAATCACACCGGTGGTCAGAAACAGGAATATGAACTGGCTGGTCAGCGACGGGTAAACACTCGCGATGACCTGCGGCAGGACCACCTTGCGAAACCGCGTGAAGGGCTTAAGTCCCAGCGCGATGGCCGCTTCGATCTGTCCTTTTGTGACGGACTGCAGACCGGCGCGCAGGATCTCCGCGAAGTACGCCGAGAAGTTCAACGTCAATCCCAACAGCGCATGCGCCCAGAACGGCCACACGTAACCGAGCAGCAACGGCAGGCCGAATGCGACAAAGAACAGCTGAACGATCAACGGCGTGTTACGGATGAATTCGACATACACGGTCGATAGTTGCGACAGCACCGGGACCTTTGCATGGCGGGCGGTTGCCAGAAGGCCTGCGAAAACGAACCCGATGATCGCAGCGCATGCGGTCAGGGAGATGCTGAGCCAGATTCCTTCCGCGAGGCGCCACATATAGTCGGCGCTCCGGTAGATCTCGAAGAATCTCAACTCGAACAACCCGCTGAACTCCTATCTGGCATGACTATTATTTAATCATTTTGTTCACGATGAACTTGATTTGATCATTTCGAGTTAACACTGAAATTATTTTCTCAACAAGTAAAATTTTAAAAACTTGAGTTTCAGATCGCTCGCGCATAGCCTTATCGGCAAGCAACAACCAAAACCGGCCACGAGATGCCCAAAAAATCGAAACCGCCCAGCTCATCCAGCGAAGACGCTTCAGGCCAGGGTTTCACCGTGCTTGAGAAAGCCATCCGCAAGCACTATCCGGAACTCCCGGAGAGTGAGCGGCGGATCGCGGATCTCATTCTGGAATTTCCGGGCGAGGTTGCGGCATATACGGCGACGGAACTGGCCAAGCTTTCAAACGGCTCGAAGGCAGCTGTCACGCGTCTCATCCAGCGGCTGGGGTATGCCAATTATGACGAGGCAAGACGCGCGGCCCGCGATGCGCAGGCATGGGGTTCACCCGTCTACCTGATGCACAAGACGCCGGAGCCTTCAAACTTCAGCGCACGGGTGCAGTCACATATCGAGCAGGACACGCAGAACATCGCCGTCACGTTGCAGGGGCTTCGCCCCGACACGGTGCGGTCGATCGTCGGCACCATCTGCAAGGCGCGCCGGGTGTTCTGTCTCGGCTGGCGCAACAGCTACTTTCTCGCCGGTTATCTGCAATGGCAGATCATTCAGGTTCGCCCCGACGTCATCCTGCTGCCCGCCGCCGGGAACACGCTTGCAGAGGAAATCGCCGGCATGGACGAGAACGACATCCTGATCTGTGTCGGCATGCGCCGCCGCGTCCCGCAGATGACCACCGTGATGAACGCTGCGCATACCAATAAAGTAAAGGTGCTTTACATAACGGACAGAACAGCACCGCCCGTCGACAGCGCCACGTGGACGATTCCCTGTGCCGTCCGCGGTACGGATCCGCTGGACCGTTACGGCGCCGTCCTTTCATTGTTTCATTTCCTCAGCATTGCCGTGTTCGAGGAGATGGCCGAAAGCGGACGCAATCATCTTCAAACCATTGAGCAGCTCCACGACGAGCTTGGTGAACTGCAATAGACGTTGAGGGCATTGGCCCTCCTGAAGGAGCACTGAAAACGTGAGTGGAACGAACTATTACACACCAAAAGGCGGCCTGCCCGCACCGACACAACTGCTGACCAGCCGGGCGGTCTTCACCACCGCATATGCCGTGATCCCGAAAGGCGTCATGGCCGACATCGTGACCAGCAAGTTACCGTTCTGGCGAGACACGCGTTTGTGGGTCCTCTCCCGACCGCTCTCCGGGTTCGCCGAGACGTTCTCCCAGTACATCGTCGAGATCGCCCCCGGCGGCGGCAGCGACCGGCCGGAAACGGAGCCCGGGACCGAATGCGTGCTGTTCGTCACCGACGGCGAGCTGACGCTGACACTGGACGGCGAAACACACACCATGAATGCCGGCGGTTATGCCTATATCGCATGTGATACGCCGTGGACCGTCGCCAACAATAGCGGGGCGCCGGTCAGTTTTCACTGGATCCGCAAAGCCTACGAAGCCGTCGATGGGCTGGACAAACCGGACTGCTTCGTCACCAACGAGACCGATCACGCACCGCAGGTCATGCCGGACGAGCATACCGGGTGGATGACGACGCGCTTCGTCGACAGCGACGACATGCGCCACGACATGCATGTCAACATCGTGACGTTCCAGCCCGGCAGCGTCATTCCGTTCAAGGAAACCCACGTCATGGAGCACGGGCTCTATGTGCTCGAAGGCAAGGCGGTCTATCACCTCAATCAGGACTGGGTCGAGGTCGAGGCCGGCGACTACATGTGGCTTCGCGCGTTTTGCCCGCAAGCGTGTTACGCGGGGGGACCCGGACTGTTCCGCTACCTTTTATACAAGAACGTCAACCGGCACATGAAGCTGGCACCCGCCAAATGAGCGATAACGCTCTCAAGGCCGTGCCTCTGACAGCGGACGCGTTCAAGTCTTTCGGCGACGTGATCGACGCATCGGGCGATGCGGATATGTTGATCAACGACGGCAGATGCGAGCGCTTTCATAACCGCGCCCGGCTGACGTTCGAGAACGGCGACGCCGGCGTAAGCCTGTTCCGCTCGGCATCCGTCAAGTTGCCGTATACGGTTGCCCTGCTGGAACGGCACCCCCTGGGATCACAGACGTTTCTGCCAATGACCACGGCGCCGTTTCTGGTCGTCGTCGCCCCGGACGATGGCGGCCGGCCAGGTAAGCCCGAGGCATTTCTGGCGGCCCCTGCGCAGGGCATAAATTATCTGCACAATGTCTGGCATGCCCCGCTGCTGACACTTGAAGACAATGCCGTGTTTGCGGTTGTCGACCGCATCGGCGGCGACGGCAATCTCGAAGAGTTCCGCCTTTCGACGCCGTTCAGCGTCACCATCTAGCCATCCCGGACGGGCAAACTGCGCGAGACACCTGGCCAGGGCGCTGAACAGACGCGCGGTCGTCTTCGCGAAACTCACCAATCGTCTATTTTTTATAATTTTTCCCGGATGACTTGTTGTACGGTGCTCATCATCGTGCACGCGCTCATGACGCTCACAACATGATCTGGCCTATGAAAACCGCATGAGAAACCTGAAGTAAAGATTGCCGCCGATGAACTGGGGGCGACACAATCCGCCGTGAGCCGGCAGATCAAGCAGCTTGAAAATTTCTACGGCATCCAGCTCTTCGAACGCCGTCACCGCGACGTCGCCATCACGGACCGTGGCCGCTATCTCTCGGAGGTCGTCTCGATGACGCTGGGTGAGATCGCGATGACCAGCGACCGGCTGCGGATGATGCGCGATTCCCGCAGTATATTCCGCATTCGCATCGATTCCGATCACGCGAACACGGTGCTGATTCCTCACCTTCATGACCTGGAGCGTCTCTTTCCCGACATTCAGCTCGACATCATGATCACGTCTAACCCGCTCGATTTTCCGTTCGAGGTATTTGATATCGGATTCCATTCGTACTTGATGGACTACAGGCATTATACGCGCACACCCATTTCCGACGACTGGATCATCCCCGTGTGCTCTCCGGCGTTTGCGGAAAAGCTGCCCCGTCCCTGTACCGGTGAAGACATTGTCCGCGCCCGTTTGCTTCACTATCGCAATCCGCTCCGCGAATGGACGGACTGGCGGACATTCCTCGCGACGTTCGGCTTCCAGTCGGAGCATGCCGACACCGGCCCGACCTTCAGCCAGTACTCCGCATGCTTCGACGCGGCGGAAAACGGCGCCGGGATTGCGCTCGGCTGGTTCAGCCAGGCAAAAACCCGTCTGGATGAGGGGAGACTTGTGCGCATTTCGGAATACACGATGCATCTGCCGGAGGATTTTGCCATCTACTCGGACGAAACGACCACGACGCATCCGTCGACGGAGGCGATCGTGAATTTCTTCCGCAGAAGAGCTGAGCTGACCCTGGAGGCGGACCAGTACCGGGTGTGGTGAACCTCGCGCATTGAAAGGAACTGGTGCGCCCGGCAGGATTCGAACCTGCGGCCCCAGGATTAGGAATCTGGAGCTTACAAACTTATTATGTTGAATAAATTTAATTTTTTTTGATTATTTTTTTGTAGCACCTAATGTAGCAGCATCAATTTATGCGCCCGGCCTCTACAGCCTTAGGGGTTGGCAAAGTCCATGAGTTCATGTGTGAATCCACAGTGAACACATTTGGTTTTTGAATTTAGCTCAAAAGACAGCGCCTCATCATTTGCCGGAATTGGTCCCGTTCCGGTGTCCAGCAACACTAGGTCACTGCCCCCGCACTTAGGGCATTTATAATTTTCGTGTCGAAAGTCGAATGCCATTTGCTCACTCTGACGACCGAGGGGCGACTATAAATTTGTCACCAGCTCATACATCTTTTCGCGATAACTCATGAGGCGTTTATTCACCTGCTCTATATCTTCCCGCAACTCCTCATATTGTGGGAATTCTTTTTGTACATCTTGAGGTGCTATATCCGCTCGCTCTTCCTTGCCAAGCTCGCGCTCATACCACCGACGGAACCTTGCTTGCCACTTGGTTAAGTGCGGCCTCAATCCGGTATTGAGCACATCGATAGATAGCCGAATTATTTTTTCGGTATCTTTTCTTCGGAACCGCGATACCGGGACGTCTTTTACTAGTTCTCGAGTTACCGAGAAAAAGCTGTACCAAGAGTCATAGATTTCGGCGATCACGTCATCTTCGAGATCAATTTCTAGCCCGATTTTTCTGGTGCTTAGTTCAACCCAAATTTTGTAAGCAATTTGTCTGTCGGTGTCGTTGGGCCGAAGTGAGATTCTCTGGTTTCCTAGCCCGAACTGCGTACCATCAATTTCAAACCGTTTTAATCCGCCCCGCCAAAAAACGATCAGGCGAACTCCAATTACGACAACAATGGCTCCGATTAAAACCCAAGTAACAACCGCATCAACTGATAAAGACACGCCAAGATTCTTCTCCAGAACGAAA
This sequence comes from Rhodospirillales bacterium, assembly GCA_965262415.1. Lineage (GTDB taxonomy): Bacteria > Pseudomonadota > Alphaproteobacteria > Rhodospirillales > Casp-alpha2 > UBA4479. Next base: position 2,859,466 of record OZ253533.1, read on the forward strand.
GTGACCAATTCGTCACCCTTTAACTGGATGGGCGCATCTACTTGGCTGGGGTCAGCATTGTTTATTGTATGAGAACCTTTCTCTTGGGTTTACGATATTCTTTGCGTGAGTAATGCGGCGCGAATGGGCCTCCTCAATAGCAGTTTCTAAGGCGCTCACGGTCGCCGGGTATGGCATGTGGGCTGCGTATCTGAATTGCATGCCAGCATTTCTATCAGCTTGGCTCGTGAGATTCATGTTGAGGCGCTCAGGGAACGATCCATCCTGCGGATAACTCGGTAGTTTAACTGCAAGCAACCCGTTAGGCGTCACTGTCTCGCCACGGCGAAGAGATGATTGGATTTCCCAATCAACGTAGCGCCTTGCCCAAGTACATTTTCCGAGCATCACAATCGTGACGGTTGAATCTTTCAGATACAGCTTTCTAATCTGCGACATTACGTAATCAGTGTTCGTACTGTTAATAATGTCTTCACTCATTTCCTGGCCCAATCCACGTGCAATAAACACGTCGCGGTCATGATCGAAATCGCGAACAAATCGGCTTACTTCATCCTCATCTGCATGATGGTATGAAATAAAACATTTCCTGCGTATCGTAGCCATTACAAGGTCCCTATGGCATACAACTCAAAAGAATTACTTGCCCTTCGATTTCCGGTTCGGGCGCTGTGTTAGTGCAGATGCTGCCGCTGATTTTGCGGCTTTTGATGATTTCGGATTTCGAAGCACCTTTGCAGCTGCAGAAGCAGCCTTGGCACTCGTGACCTCCTTATTCGTTCGCTTTGCCATGCTCGACTCTCAGTAGTTGAATTGCCACTGATACGACTCTAAAGAGTCGAGCAATTGGAGTCAATATATTACGAGAACAAAAGACGAACGACGCTATATGTGGTGGCCTCCCCGACTGGATTCGAACCAGTGACCCTCAGATTCATCCCATCTATGGCTTTCGCCACCGCCCCTTGGCGTTTGTGGGCTGGACTATCCCTTGGCCATAGGCTCTCGCCTTTAGGCCCCGCCCGTCTAGTCTCTACACGTTCCCTCTCGGGCTTCGCTCGGGATTACCAGTTAAGGCTTCCCCGACTTTGAGCGGTTCTACCAACGGGGTTTCCCCCAGAGGCACCCAATCAACTAGGAATCTGATGCTCTATCCTACTGAGCTACGGGGAGTGACCACAGTCAACGAATACAATTTAACAGGAACCTCCGCAACCTGACTGATCGCTTTGAGGACGATTAATGATGGATAGAGAGTGCCGGCTTACTCACAATATTTGGGCAATTTTATCGCCACACGCGCGGCTTCTGTTTCAAATCCCACATAACGACCACCGCTATATCTAGGACAATCTAGGGCAAGGCCTTCTGCGACAAGCACTCCCCCGATATCGCGACCATCAGGCAATAAGCAGACGCCCACAAGCCGGTCGTAGGTTCGTTCTCCGTTTAGGAAGCACTTCACCGTACGGTGAAGCACCAACGCCTCCATAAAAACCTTGCCTTCAAGACCAAGGGCTTCGCTTAGCTCAGGCGCAGTTATTCCGTTTAAGCGAATGGCTACTCGCCCAACCTCGATGGTATCTCCATCACGAACGTGAGATACGTCTCCTGTTAGAACGGCCTCAGCGTTCAGAGGAGAGGGCACAAAAAGAAAAATTACCAAGAAGATAGCCGGGACACTCCCTTGCAATTTCTCAAATTCTATGACCATTCGCTTGAATCTAATTCCTTATATCACTCGCCTATCCGCATCTAACAGTCTTCATATCGCTTAGCAGTGGCTTAACCTCTGTTGATGCTGATGAACTCACACTGATAAGAACTTGTATCGTTTGAAAAAGCGTCTTCAACTCATCACGAGCGCGCACACAGGACGTGGGAATTTCCGTCATCCCTTCTAAGATTTTAATGGTTCCTCCCACGAACTTATTAGCGTAATCGGCATCGCTTATTTCTCCGCGTATGTGAGCATCTGTCGCCATCTTTACGGTCTCTAAGTTTTTTGTTAGCGCTTTTTCAGAGACCAAAACATTCATACTAGCGTCAGCATTCACCTGAGATGTCGGCACATATAAGACGGAAAATAGTATGATTATCGCGGCATGAATGTTCAACGTTCTCATTAGCTCGCCCCATCAGATTTCTCCCGCAGAGCGCGGATGTTGTCCATTATATCAATCAAAATAGCAGTCGCTCCAACGGCGATAATACCCACCAAGCCAAACCCGACAAGCACTCCGCCTGGAAGTAATTCTGACAAGAAAGCACTAGATTTCCCAAACACCTTAAGGATGAGGAAGCCTCCTAGCCCCGCCACTGCCACAAAGATCCAAAACAGGAATACAGTAAAACCTCTGTAAAAATCGGCTAACTTCTTAATCATTGGAATCTCCTGCTCGTATATGGTGTATAATATACAATTTTTACTACCAGCATGCTAGCGGGAAGACTACGTTCCTTCAAGATAGTTCTTAACAGTCGTCGGATACCATTTACCGCCGTTGCGCGTCGGCACTTTCATTTCATTTAATCGACGTGCAATACCATATAGAGACGTGATGCCGTCTGCTTTGATACGGTCTATGGTCGGAATAATCGCTGTCACGTATTCTCGCTTCTCAGCCTTGTATTGCTGCGCTAGAACCTTTCCATTTTTACCTAGCACTACGCCCTGCCTCTTTCGCTCAGCCAAAGCCTCCTTTGTCCGCTGGCTGATTAAGCTCCGCTCTTTCTCAGCCAGACAACTATACACGTGCAGCATAAACGTATCGGCCTCGGGCATGTCGGCCACCTTAATCGAAATTCTACTTTCCAGTAGGTTTGCTACAAAGGATACCTTGCGGCTTAGCCTATCAAGCTTGGCCACTAGCAATGTCGCCCCGGACTTTTTGCAAGCAGCCAGCGCCTTGTTCATTTCCTTTCGATTATCCTTTGCGCCTGACACATGCTCAATGTATTCGACCAAGACTTGCCCACCATAAGACGCAACAAAGTTATTAATGGTTCGCCTTTGAGCGTCCAAGCCAAGGTGTTGCTGGTCTGTAGATACCCGAATATAGGCTATATATTCCATTTCTTTTATCCATTCCTTATAAGGCTAATGACCGTTAGCTTTATAATACCATAGCTCTCCACATAGTCTCGGGTTATTGCGCCATCATTTTAGACTCAACGACTCTTTAGTTGTTCCCAATAGGCAGTTATAGGGCCGGTTAATAAGGCTTGGTATGGCACGACTTTCGCGGACATATCGCCTGACGCTTTACACTGTATTTTTTATTTTTTAGGGTGCAATGACTCCACTTATAACAAGTTTAACTTTGCTAACTCCTCTTTAGATTTTTTATAATAGCTTATAATGAAAATGTTAGAGGCTATTCGTTGCGAGGCTTTAGTTCCTTTTGCAGCGACTTTTGAAATCAACGGCAGTTATGACCTACGCTCTCTAAAACGCCTTATGAAGCGCGTTATCCACCCTCATCGTGGTCAGGCGTGGCTTCATACGCACAAGCGCGACAGCAGCGTATATCCACACATTCATTTAGCGGTGGCAGTGGAAGCGGAACAGGCCTCGCAATTCGTGAGGCGATTTCGTGACCGTGTAGCAGCAATCTCAAAAGGCAAGCTAAAGACAACATATTTCCTGCCGTGTGATGACTGGGACGCCTATACAGCGTATCTCGCATTTAGTAGCGGAGAACAGGGAAGAGATAAGGGCAATCAGCCCATCTATGTTTTGGAAACGCCCATAGCCATAGAGTGCTATGAAGACTTGTAAGACGTTAGGCGCTAAGTCGGCATCAAAACCCAAAGCAATCAATAAGGCTTCGATTGAGGAGCTCTTACAGACTAGGTGCGCCCATTAACTTGAGCCATCAAGCAATAAATGAGGGAAAGAGTAAGATGAAACTAACATTCAAAAGAGATATCAAGGATAAAAGAAGTAAGATGCTCCTTTCATTAGATAAAGAGATATCAAATCTGAAAGATAAGCGTGATATCGTTAGGTCATTGAGTGCTAAGGGTATTGAAGAATATGGAATCCGTAAGTGTATTGAAAATGAAGCGCTCAAAAGAAAAATAGAACTAATAAAGCTCGTATTAACAAGCGGCACGCCGTGCCGAGGAGAACAGAGTGAACAGACAACAGCTAACACCAAATCAGCGATACTGGGGAGATAACTTTGTCCCCCGAGTGCCCGTCGCTGCGCTCACAGAGCCTGAGCGCAACCTATTCCGCACCCTGTGCGGTATCTATGAAACAGGGGAGATGAGCGCAGACGAATACTCGGCACTATGGGCGTGCTGGTATTACAGCACAACGAGCGGACAACGCGTGAGAGCCGCCTACGGGCCTGAGTGGTATCGCGGCCTACACGAGAACCAGTCGTATATATCGCCGCACGAGGAGAGCGACAGTGGCGAAATCGTGGAGTGACGCTAACAAACCCGTTATCGACGTGCCACGTCGTGGCACGGGCGGTCTAACGCTCACGGAGGGCGAGCTTGCTCTTGCAAAAAACCGTATTGAGGCGACAGACCCAGCTAAGATTGCAGCCGCATACAGAGAGCTATGGCGCAATGTCGCGGAGGCGGTCCTTGCAGAGGACTATGAGCATTTATCAGAAAAGCAATATGCGGTTATTAAGATAAACTATGAGATACAGAGCAAGGCTAATAAGAGAAAGAGCCAGTGGAATAAGTATACGGATTCCGCCCGATTTAATAGCTTCTATAACCAAGTTGGAAGAACAAGAAATTGGTAGTCTGGTAAGCAGATATGATAAAATATGTAATGAAATTAAGGAATATAGATGAGCGGAATTGTTAAGAAATATGGGATGGAATCCGTAGGAAAAGAAACATCAGACCCGATATTAAAAGGTCTGTCCTTATATATGCCAGATAACGAAATGCGTTATCTGCATGAGTGGTCAGCAAAGAAACAAACCGCTTGTTTACAAAATCGTGTTGCGTTGATAGCCGTTATCAAAGCGTGTGAGGCCAAAAATGCCCACGCTCGCGAAATCAAAAATGAAAATTTAACAGAGAAACGAGCAGAAAATTCGCCCGTATCCGAATAAACGAGAAAATTTATGAGTAATCCAAGATTATATAATGAACTTAACTGGCTCCTAAATCATCGAGCATACCTGAAACAGTATGAGATCGAGTTTGTTCAGGGGTGTATCGATGAGTTAGGTCGCCGTGGCCGCTATGACGTGGACAAGTACGCGGAAATTCAAGACATGGTTAAGCGCGTGAGGGCCTTACTTGATAAGGCAATCAACCTCTACGACGTGAATTCGTTTAAAAGCGTCTACAAGGACCGCACGGGCCGCTATGCCAATCCGTTGGCGATCACATACGGGCGCAGTTAATGAGCATCCTAAGTGGTCTTCGAGATAACATCGCGTACCTTGAGGCAAATCTCTCACAGTTGTCAGAGCCTGAACTTGTCGCCTTGGCAAAAGCGCGAGCGTATCGTCAGCTTTCATTATCAGACATCACAGCCTTAACTGAGATCAGGAAACGATATGACCATGTGTATCGTCTTCAGAAGGGCCTGGACGCTTTAGACCAGAAGGCGAACGAGATTCTTACCAAATCCTATTGTAAAGAGAATGCGATTGGAGAGTGCATGGTTCTAGACCTGACCCGCACCGGCATCATCTTCAAAGACGCATTAGAGAAGAAAGATTAAGCTCACACTCACGCAAGTCATAACAGAAAACGGTAGGCGCATTCAGAGTTTCACACAGGCGAAGACATTCAAAGACCTGACCGTGCAATCCAAGAGCCTTAAACGCTGGCTAGACGCGCTTGTGAAGGGGTCGCCATATCGCGCTGTGTTTATTGAAGAGCGCCCTGATAGCGGTAAGGGTGCGAAGCCTAAGAGCCTTGCTGAGGTGTTCCGTGAGAGCCTTGTAAAGCGAACGCTCGCTATCGCACATGAAGATTGGCAGTATCCATCACCTAAGTATGGGGTCGGCCAGCCAAAGCCAGAGCGTGTAGCGCGTGTACGTGAAGAGCTTTTAAATGACCCGGTGCTTGCAAAGCAGCTTGACCTCATACGACGCTTCACAGACCGCGAATATTTGAAGGCGCTTTACGAATTGAATTTACCGCGACGATAAAACTTCCAGTTCGTTGTCGCCGTGCGAGGGCGAGGCCTCATGCCTCAGAGCCGCGCCCTCGCTCAAGATCAAAAGGCCTATATTGGCAATGCTCAACATTTAAATTAATCAGCCGAAACCCCAAACTTATTGTTATAGAACCAGCATATCGTTTATCTTGAAATAGCGTACGGATCAGAGAGTTGATGCTCTCAAACTAACAAGATGAAGGGTGCGGGAGATGGCGCGAAACGCCACGAATAGAAGTTTACGTCAAGCGCGACGTGCAAAAAGTGACGAATTTTATACGGTGCTTTCTGATATTGAGCGTGAGTTAAGGCACTATCAACATCACTTCAAAGGTAAGACCGTTTTGTGCAATTGTGATGACCCACGGGTCAGCAATTTTTTTCATTACTTCGCATATAATTTTGAAAAGCTGGGTCTAAAATCACTTATTACCACATGTTATAAGAACCAGAACGCAGACTTGTTTAGCCGAAATGATAGCGATACAGCAATATTCCTAAAATACGATGGCGACAAAAATCAGAATGGCGTACCTGACCCAGATGAGATCGGTGTGACCAATCTTAAAGGTGATGGAGACTTTCGTAGTGAAGAATGTATCGAGCTACTTAAGCAGGCAGATATAGTTGTAACAAACCCGCCATTTTCATTGTTTAGAGAATATGTTTCTCAACTTATAGAATATGACAAAAAATTCCTTATTATAGGAACTTGGAACGCAATAACGTACAAAGAAATATTCCCTCTTATCAAAGATAATAAACTATGGATTGGGATAAACAGCAATCGTAACTTCTCTGGGTTTATCGTGCCTGAGCATTATCCGCTTCATGGGACCGAAGCGCGGATCGATGAAAATGGGAACAGAATTGTATCATCAAATAATACATGCTGGTTCACTAATTTGGATATCGCAAAACGACATGAAGAACTAATTTTATATCGCGAATATGATCCGGACGAATATCCAACGTATGATAATTACGATGCCATTGAGGTTAGCAAAACGAAGGATATTCCAATCGCTTATGATGGAGTGATGGGCGTCCCGATTACTTTTCTAAATAATTATAATCCAGCTCAGTTTGAAATTTTGGGGATAACAGATCGCCAGAATAGCTCTGGTCTGAGAACACGGAAATATACTGTGGACGATCACCCAAAGTATAATGATTTGAATGCGCGAAGTGTCCTAAGGAATGGAGACGACTACAAAGCGGTTTATGCGAGATTATTGGTCAGAAGTAAGTCACCATGAAAATTGAACTAAAAGAGATCTCAGTTCGAGAACTCACAGACGGATACGTTGATAACGATGAAGGTGGTGTGATTGGTTATGGCGGAAAGCTTGATATTAGGCCGCCATATCAGCGTGAGTTTGTATATAAAGACAAACAACGGGATGCAGTGATCCATACTGTAACGAAAGACTTTCCGTTAAACGTCATGTATTGGTCGGTCAGAGAAGGCGGGGATTTCGAAGTCATCGATGGCCAGCAGCGAACCATCTCGATTTGCCAGTTTGTTAACGGCGATTTTTCATATTTGAAACGATATTTTCATAACCTGCAGAAGGACGAGCAGGAGCAAATTCTTAATTATCAACTGACGGTGTACCTGTGCAGTGGAACTGATAGTGAAAAATTGGATTGGTTTCGAACCGTGAATATTGCGGGGGAGAGACTTACGGATCAGGAATTGCGGAATGCAGTTTATGCCGGCTCATGGGTTTCCGACGCAAAAAAATACTTTAGTAAAAGTAACTGTCCGGCTTCCGGAATTGGTAGTGACTATCTGAACGGGTCGCCTATTCGGCAAGACTATTTAGAAACCGCGATTAAATGGATTTCGAACGATCATATCGAAGCCTATATGGCGGAACATCAGCATGATCCTAATGCGAGTGCTTTATGGATATATTTCCAATCAGTCATTACATGGGTTGCTGCTACTTTTGCGAAGAAACGACGCTTCATGAAGGGTGTAGATTGGGGCGCGTTGTTTAATCAGTTTAAAGACGAAAAGCTCGATGCTAAAGCAATCGAAGAGGAAGTAGCTGCGCTCATTCTGGATGATGATGTCACAAAGAAGAGTGGGATTTATCCTTATATTCTTACACGGAACGAAAAGTACTTATCGATTAGGGCGTTTTCCGATGCAATCCGTCAGAAGGTTTACGAAAAACAAAAAGGGATATGCGCCGTATGCGGGGAGCAATTTGAAATATCAGAAATGGAGGCTGACCACATTACTCCATGGCATGAAGGTGGTCGGACAGACGAAGAAAACTGTCAGATGTTGTGCAAGGAGGATAACCGCCGCAAGTCAGGTAAATAAGAAGTAGGCACGATAGTAATTCTGAGGTTGCTGCTTTGGCGGCTCTACTTCGAAACCCATAAGTCTTTTTTAGCATCGAAGCGATAGCTGGACTGATTTTTCTTAGGTTTTTTCGCAGCTTTTGCTTTCTCATGAAGCACCTTTGAGAGCTTGGCATTTCCCTTTTTGAGTGCTTCGATTTCATTAATCCAAGCCTTTAAAGTGGGTTCAACTTCGCTTTCAATAGTCGTTATTTTTAGATCGCCAGCACTGTTGAGCGGGAGCCGTGCGGCACCAATCTTAATAAATATGTCGTAGCAATCTTGACCATTTACGACTGTCTTCTTCCAGCACTTGCCGCTTGTTGATCTAGCGCCCTTCTTGTTCCAGCTCTCTAAGCCGTCCTTTAAATTTTCGATTGAAGCCCGCTTGGCATATTCCCAAACCGTCTCAGGAGCCTTCTTGGAAGCTCTGCGACCGCCACGTTTGATAATCGTTTTCGGCATCGTTAGCGCCATATCCACCTCCTCGTATTAATTCTTCGACTTCTGGTTTACCCGATTGTTCCCTAAGTGGTCCACATAATCATCAGCAGAAGCTTTTGAGTAGAACTTTTCTGTTGTCTTAGTTTCGTTGCCAAGGTTGAGCGCAACCATCAAAAGGTTTGGGTTATCGATGAGGTCCCAGGTGGCACGACTATGCCGCAGTATATAGGGGGTATAACCGGCTCTTTCGTTTCCCTTTTCGTCATACAGCAACCCACAATTTTCGAGAGCCTGTTTAAAGGTTTTATTGAACTTCATAATTGGTTTCCCCTCGTGGCGGTTCTCGTGGGAAAAAATGTAGTTCTCTGGGCCGGTCAGTGATACGGAAGCTTTTCGCTTTTCCAGTACCTCGTTCAATTCATGAGATGCTATGACCGGTCTTTCGCCGGTTTTTCGCGCTCGCTTTTCGTCAGCGCGTACATACAGCCGGCATTTCTCATTGCCGCCACTGTCTTTGATTACTGTCCAGTCCTTCCATTTTAGAAGCGAGGCTTCGCCGGTTCGCAAACCAGAATACGCTATTACACGGCACCAATCTCGCAACGCCTCACGATAGAATCTTTGTGGTTTTTGATACGGCTCTAATTCCTCGTGCCACGTTTCTAGGTATGCGTCTAAAGCTTCCCATTCCTCGTATGGCATGGCCGGTCTGGTCGTAAAATTGTTCTCAATCTTATCGCCCTTGATGCTCGGGATATCATTCACAATACCTCGCGCCCTAGCGAAGTAGAACACCTTGCGAATGACCATGAGTTCTTTGCTGATGGTCGATTTGGCAAACGGCTTACCTCGGTGGCCTGTTCTAATTCGCCAGTCCCTATATCGAATGATGTCCTCGGGCTGAATACGCGAAATTATTTTGTTCTCGAAGAACGGTACGGCACGGTCCTCTAATACGAGCTTCGCATGTTTGTATGCTTCAATTTTGTCATCGCGCTGGCATTCATGTTTGTAATATCGCAGAAAACCTCCCGCTACTTCACGAAACGAGTTGGGCCGAATTGATTGCCCTTCACTCCTCAAATAAGTGAGCTTTCTTGCCTCCTGAGCCGCGAGATTAAGGGCGTCCTGTAAGTTACGCGTTTTAAGGCTCTTGGGACCTACGCGAGGCTCCCCTTCGAATTTATATGTGGCGTGCCAAACGGGGTTGATCTTTGGCGCAGACGGATGCGGAGGACGATAACGGATCAGATGGACTGTCGTAATCCCATCATCGAGCTTATGGCGTGGTAAGTCGTCCTTGCTCATTTTAGGTGCCCCCATTTGTACCACCGATTGTCGCACCTACGCGGCCGAACCTAAACCCATAGCATGCACAATATATGGTATATATAGCTGTAGCTATGACCATATATTTAACAGCAGTATAGATTAGGAATCCTGTGCTCTATCCTACTGAGCTACGGGCGCGCCGGGAGTTTGACTACACCAGCCCGCTTCGCTTGGCAATCTTGCCGGTCGGCTCTGAGTTTCACCTCTCCGCCTCGTACCGTTTTCAATCGTTCTTTCTCAGGGGCAGAGGTGACCAGTATTTTTTTACCTGATCGGCAACGAGCCGATGACCGGCTTCGTTCCAATGAACATCTCCCTCGATGAAGTATTCCCGCACTGTCGCTATACCGCCGGGATATGCAAAGAAAGGAGGAAACAAGTTGATTAATTCAACATCATTTTCTGCGGCCCACGCGCGCCAAATCTTCACCTGTTTTGAATTCTCGTCCTCCAGGATAATCTGATGCGGCCAAGGATAGACCACGAGGCTCATCGGTATTTTTCTTTGTTTTAGATATTCATGGAGCGCATCCATATTCTTTTTTGCGCTCTTGATTCCTTTGTGCCCGTACTTCTCCATCAACTTCGGATCAACTGTCCACATACCCTTCCAGGCATGTATTGCCAAAACGTCCTGCTCGGTCCCGCGCACCTCCTCTTCCATCGCATGCCCGACGGTCGCAGGATTGAGCGCCTTGAATATGGAGTCTTTCAAAGCAAAACCGAACTGCACAATCAGGCTGTGATCGCGGACGAATTGCTTCAGCATCTGGAAGTTTGACCGCTGGTATTCATCCTCTATGTCCGATATGTCGAGAAACACGACGACTTCATCGAACTGCAGCCCCTTTTCTTCGATCAGGTGCTTTATTTTTGCGAGGTAAATCGCCGGCGAATAGCTCTGCACCGCCGCATTGAGAAATTCAAACTCCGGGAAGGATGCATCAAGAAGGCCCACCATCGTGTCCTGATAGCTAACCCCGACACCATCGGTGAAGGAATCCCCGATCATGAGAACACGGAAGTTCGAGCTGACCGGCGCAACGTCGCGGACTTGTGCGTCCTTAAAACCAAGCGAGTTGGTTCGAAACCGGTAGCTCCTTGGCCCGAACTCTCGAGTGACGTCCATGTTAGTACGAAACGTATAGCCGTAAGGAGCGTCGACGATGACCGGGCGTTTGTTGCTTGCAAGCTGGTTCGCATTCTTGGCGGACACGAAAGGTTTGAGAAACGTCCCCATCGTCACGTCCAAAATTCCGATCCATAGAAGAACCCCGAGGATCTGGAAAAGTTTCTTTCTGGTTCCAGCCATAATGCGAAATCTATCGGTCAAAATTATTCATCATTGTTTCTCGGTCGGCGGCATATCGTACTTGTTCAGCCAGACAAAATACGCTGCAAACGAACACACTGCGTTCGTCTCAAGGACCGGACGGAAGGTTTTGCTCGCCACGCCTCAGTAAATACGAACCAGATACCGGTTGTCGACAACGTATGAAACCATAACTTTCCGGACGGCGTCGTGAAACCGTATCTGCCTTACCATTCTTCCTTCCCTTTCTTTCACGATGAACCGGCACCGCGGCTATAAGTTCTGGAGCTTTCTAAGGCTGCTCTTCCTGGCTAGACACGGGCCAACGGTTTTTCGAACCAGTGATGCGCGTAGGGCTCATCGCTGAAGCGCGGCACGTCGCGGTATCCAGCAGCCTCGTAAAGCGCGCGCGCCTCGGTCAGGTTCCGGTTCGTCTCAAGGCGCAACGTCCGGAGCTGCAGATCCTGCGCCTGGACTTCCAGCGCATCGAGCATGCGGCGCCCCAATCCGAGACCGCGCACGTCGGCGGATATCCACATGCGGCGGATATGCCCGACGAAACCTGTTTCAATGATGAGCGCGCCACATCCGACCGGCCGGCCGTCGAGCCTGGCAACAAGGAACACCCCATGCGGCGGCGTCATTTCCGCGATCGGTGCCGGCAGGCCCTTGGCCGGGTCGAAGCCGGCGTCGAAACGGTTCGCGATTTCGCTGAAGTACTCGGCCAGACACCACCGGGCATCCGCCGATGCGGCTTTCTCCGGTGCGATGGTGACCGCGGCGGCGCGGGTCAATCGCTCGACCTCGGCCATTGCGGCGGTCATGCGCTGCCGATCACGCGGGCGCAACGGTTCGAGCAGTCCGGACGCGACGGCATCGCCGGCACGATCGATATCGTTGAACATGCGCCGGCCTTTCGCCGTCAGCGCGACGCGTCTGACCCGCGCGTCCGTCTCGGCTGCATGTATCGTGACCAGCTTCCGGTCTTCCAGTTTTCTGAGCAGCCGGCTCACATAGCCGGAATCGAGAGCCAACCGGTGCCTGAGATCCCGGACATCGAGCCCGGCCTGCCCGACTTCATAAATCACACGCGCCTCGCCGAGCGGCAGGCCCAGTTTCTGATAACTCTCCTGCAGCGCGCCGATACGCTGGCTGAACGTCCTGTTAAACCTGCGCACGTCGGAGATCTGATCCTTCAACATTCTCTGACTTTAGTCAGATAAATATGCCGGATCAATAGCCCGCGGGTACGTCCGCCGCGGTTCGGCAACGACGCAAGAGGAATTAATTACCGAAGAAAGTCGTCGGGATGGATACGTTCACCATCAGCGATTCCGTGCCCGGATTGGTATCCCCCAGGCTGGCATTGGAGCTGTGCGAAAACGACAGGCCGAGCCGGGATTTGTCCGGGAACCGGTAGGCGACTTCGAGCCTTGAGCGGAATTCCAGTGCATACCCCAGATCGAGGTCGTCGGTCTTGCCGCGCCACCATGTCGGCGCAAAGGAAGGCTGGATAATCCAGTTGTCGCCGACCTGCACATCGATCAATACGCCGGCACCAACGAAGCTCATGCCGTTCGTGACGTATGCAACGTGCGCAAAGGGTTTGAAGATCCAGAGTTCGGCGTCGGACCGGTACTCAAGCGAAAATTCGCCGCCCTCGTCCTTCTGGCGGTTGATATCGAAATAACCGCCGGACAGGGTCAGATAGGCCGGATCCTTGGCGAGCTTGATGCCGTCGGCAATCGCGGGCTGCGCCAGTAATACCAGCAGCGCCAGAAATGCTCCCCGAAAATAAATCGCCATAACGTATCCCCCTAGAACCGGGTGCACTTTACTGTCACGCCCCAAAGGGGTCAATTCCGCCGTCAGATCCGGTCCTTCATACTTTCCGTCGCGCGCACCAGCTGTGAGCGGATACCCGGTTCCATCGCGGAATGACCTGCGTCAGGCACGATCCGGTAATCGATCTCCGGCCAGGCGCGCACAAGCGCATCGGCGGTCCGGATCGGACAGACCATGTCATACCGGCCCTGCACGACGACACACGGCAGGTGCCGGAGGCCCGGCACGCCGTCGAGAATCTCGGTGTCACCGATAAATACGTCGTTGATGAAAAAATGTGCCTCGATCCGTGCCAGCGACAGCGCGCCGCTGGACGCCTGAGGCGGGGCCTCGCTCGGGCTCGCCAGAAGGTTGGAACATGACGTTTCATAGCCTGCCCAATAGGCGGCGGCCGGCATGTGAACTTCGGGCGACGGGTCGACCAGGCGCGAATGATACGCGCTCAGCAGATCGTCCTGTTCCGCATCGGGAATATTCTCGGCAAACCGGCGCCACGCTTCCGGAAAGACCGTGTGCATGCCGTACAGGAACCAGTCGAGTTCGGCATTGCTGCCGAGAAAAATACCCCTGAGCACAAGACCGCGGCAATGCGACGTATGTCGAAGTGCATAGACCAGCGCAAGCGTCGACCCCCATGACCCGCCGAAAACGAGCCATGACTGAATATTGAGATGCGCGCGCAGGTTCTCGATGTCCTGGACGAGGTGATCGGTCGTGTTGCTCTCCACCGACGCAAACGGCCGGGAACGGCCCGCGCCCCGCTGGTCGAAAATGACGATCCGATAGAAATCCGGATCGAAGAAGCGTCTGTGCGCCGGGTTCGATCCTGCCCCGGGGCCACCGTGCAGAAAAACGACCGGCACGCCCTGCGGATTGCCGGACTGTTCGTAATAAAGCCGATGACCGTCGCCCACATCAAGCATACCGCGATCGTACGGTTCGATCTTCGGATAAAGGTCCATATGTCGGGGGGCTGTATCCATATGCTTACTTTAACAACGTGGGCACGAATGGGGAAAGCCTCAACGTACCCGGCGCGGTGAAAATCGGCCAACGCGGATCGCTTCGGTGATGTCGATATACTCCGGATCGTCCGGCTTGAGCACCCCGCGGCGCACGGCAAAGTCGATGATGACCAGCGCAGCGTTGAACTTGAAATCATCGGTCTCCCGAATACGCGCGATGACGTCATCGATCGGCCAGAGATAGAAGGCATCCACCTCGCCATCGGTCGGCGTCGGCTGAAAGTCTTCCGGCAGTTCGATATCGTAGTTGAACAGCACATCATGGCGCAGGCCTTCGTCCCGTTCCGTCAGATATGACACGGTGCCGACCGGTATCGCGTCGCGGGCCAGTTCGTCCGGCATGCCCGCTTCCTCGCCGCATTCCTTCATCAGGTTGTCCCGGACGGAGATGCCGACCGGCTGCCCGCCGGCGACAACCTGATCCAACTTGCCGGGGCCGGTCGGCTTGCGCATCGACCGTTTGCCGACCCACATGTGCAGGCCATCGTTCTTCATGACATAGCCGTTCAGGTGCACACCGTAACCCATGGTCCCGAGCCTCGGCACGGTGGCCCGCTCCACGGTCAGCGCAGGCGCCGCATAAAAACTCTCCGCCACCGGATAATGCTCTCCACGCCAACCGGGGAACACGCCATCTTCCCTGAGCTGCTCGAACACATCGGCGACGGCAGCCGTCCGCGCCTCCGGTGTCGTCAGATCAGACGTCAGCGAGACATCGCTTTCCGAGACGGCGAATACATCATCGAATGCGGCCAGCATCTCGGCGAAAGCATGATCGACCCGTCCAAGCACGTTGCCGGCAATGACCAGTGACCGGTAATTCTCCGGCGTGAAACGGGCGCAGGCGTCAAGGCGGTCGATCAGGCTCAAGGCCGGCTCTCCATGATTGTCAGATGCGTCCCGCCGCACGCTTCTCGGACGTCAGCACGGTCTGCACCAGATACAGGCCACGCAGATCGTTGGCGAGGCGCCAGCTGGTATCCGTATCGGCGCCGGCCAACTGCAGATCCACATGCAGGGTCTCGCCCTGTTCGCCGGTCCGCATGGCATAGACATGGGATGGCGTCAGGCCGCGCTTGGTGAACGGTTCCAGGATGCGGCTCAACGCATTGGGATCGCTTGTGGAAACGACGGAGAAACAGGCGGTAAAGGGTTCGGTATTCTGGGCCGGCTCGGGGCGGCCCGCTGGGCTGCTCATGACATATTCCTTTCGTGGCGTGATCGGTATTGCGCACAGTTGAACGTGCGTATCCCGGCGACCTCAGAGGGTCACCGGGTCCGTAATTCGACCGATCACACGTAGCGAAAAGAATGTCGTCATGGGGCAGAGCATACGCCGATGATACCCGGCGTCAAGGGCAGGGCCGCCTGGCGGCCGCTCAAGTCAAAGCCGCCGAACGCTTGCCCGGCGGCTTATCCGAATGACGTCTAAGATAAACGGTCTCAGCCGTTGGCAGCGCGCTTGCGGCGATCTTCCTTGGACGGCTTGACGTAGGCACGCTCGCAATGCATTTCGCAGTACGGACGGCCGGGCGCTGCCTTGTCGCCACAGAAGTGGAAATCATCGGTTGCCGGATCGCCGGTCGGCCAGACGCACATGCCGGGGCGAAGCTGCGCCATCGAGACGACGTTCGTTTTCTTTTCCGGCTTGGGCTTGATCGGCGAGCCGCGTTTCGGCAGACCGAGGCGATGCACCTTTCCCACCACGGCATTCTTGGTAATCCCCATGCGGGACCCGATTTCGCTGGTGGTATGTCCTTCGTTCCAAAGGGCGATCAGTGTCTTGATATGCTCCGGTGTCCACTCGAAGGTCATGTCGGTCTCCTCGGCTTGCCCCTGACGGCAAAGAAGTTGCGTCCCCTGTACACGGCCGATTCAGTGCTCGATCCGTGATTTAGACTACCATATTTTGTTTCCATGAGCCTGGCAATCGCATGATGTGGATAACTACGCAATATTTTGGGGTTGACAGTAAATTTCCCCATTTTCCATTTCGCACCTGCAAAATTCATGGAAGTGCCGGGGGCCGCGCGTCTATAATTCGAGCTCTTGGGAGAGAAGCGTTCGGAGGAAAAGATGACGGATAAAAACAATCCGGGAATGGATGGCTGGCGCGCCGCTTCGGAAAAGGAACTGAAGGGCAAGAACGTCGACGAGCTGAACTGGGAAACCCCGGAAGGCATCACCGTCAAACCGCTCTACACGGCAGCCGATCTCGAGGGGCTCGAACACGTCGATACGCTGCCCGGCTTTGCGCCGTTCGTGCGCGGCCCGCGCGCGACGATGTACGCGAACCGTCCCTGGACCATCCGCCAGTATGCCGGTTTCTCGACCGCCGAAGAATCCAACAAGTTTTACCGCGAGAACCTCGCCGCCGGACAGAAGGGCCTGAGCGTCGCATTTGATCTGGCGACACACCGCGGCTACGACAGCGATCACGCACGTGTCATCGGTGATGTCGGCAAGGCCGGTGTCGCCATCGACAGCGTCGAGGACATGAAGGTTCTGTTCGACGGCATTCCGCTCGACGAGATGTCCGTCTCGATGACCATGAACGGCGCCGTACTGCCGGTGCTGGCCGGCTACATCGTCGCCGCCGAAGAACAGGGTGTTTCCGCCGACAAGCTGTCGGGCACGATCCAGAACGATATCCTGAAAGAGTTCATGGTGCGGAACACGTACATCTATCCGCCCGAACCGTCGATGCGAATCGTTGCCGACATCATCGGCTATACGGCCGAGCACATGCCGCGCTTCAACTCGATCTCGATTTCCGGCTATCACATGCAGGAAGCCGGCGCGACATGCGTGCAGGAGCTCGCCTACACGCTCGCCGACGGCGTCGAGTACGTGCGCGCCGCGATCGCCAAGGGGCTGAATGTCGACAAGTTCGCGCCGCGCCTGTCGTTCTTCTTCTGCATCGGCATGAACTTCTTCATGGAAGTTGCCAAGCTGCGCGCCGCCCGCATTCTCTGGTCGGAGCTGATGAGCGAGTTCGATCCGAACGATCCGCGCTCCAGCATGCTGCGCACCCATTGCCAGACGTCCGGTGTCTCGCTGACGGAGAAGGATGCATATAATAATGTCATCCGCACCACGATCGAGGCGATGGCCGCCGTGCTCGGTGGGACACAGTCGTTGCACACCAACGCCCTCGATGAAGCCATCGGCCTGCCGACGCGGTTCTCGGCCCGGATTGCACGCAACACGCAGCTGATCATCGCCGAGGAAAGCGGCATCCCGCATGTCGTCGACCCGTTGGGCGGGAGCTACTACGTCGAGAGCCTGACCAATTCGATGGTCGTCGAGGCCCGCAAGCTCATTACCGAGGTGGAAGAGATGGGCGGCATGACCAAGGCCGTCGCCGCCGGTCTGCCGAAACTCCGCATCGAGGAAGCCGCCGCCCGCAAGCAGGCGCGCATCGACCGCGGCGAGGAAGTCGTCGTCGGCGTCAACAAGTACCAGCGAACCGACGAGGACAGCATCGATATCCTGGATATCGATAACGCCAAGGTGCGCGATTCCCAGGTGACCCGCCTTCAGACCATCCGCAACACCCGCGACCAGGCGGCGTGCGACGAGGCGCTGGCGGCGCTGACCCAGGCCGCAGAAACGGGCGAAGGCAACCTGCTCGCGCTCGCCGTCGAAGCAACTCGCAAGCGTGCCACCGTCGGCGAAATCTCGGATGCCCTCGAAAAGGTTTATACGCGCTATCGCGCCGAGATCCGTTCGATCTCCGGCGTCTATGGCTCGGCATATGATGAGGACGCGAGCTTCAAGCAGATTCGCGACGACGTCGCCGCCTTCGCCGAGGCCGAAGGCCGCCGCCCGCGCATGCTTGTCGTCAAGATGGGACAGGACGGGCACGACCGGGGCGCCAAGGTGATCGCCACCGCGTTCGCCGACATCGGCTTCGACGTCGACGTCGGGCCGCTGTTCCAGACACCGGAAGAAGCCGCCATTGAGGCGATCGAAAACGACGTGCATGTCATCGGCGTGTCTTCGCAGGCGGCCGGGCACAAGACGCTGGTCCCGGAACTGATCGAGGAACTCAAGAAGCAGGGCGCCGAGGATATCATGGTCGTCTGCGGCGGGGTCATTCCGCCACAGGACTATGAGTTCCTGTATTCGAAAGGCGTTGCCGCGATCTACGGTCCGGGAACGAACATCCCGACGGCGGCGGCGGAAATCCTCGAACGGCTCTCCGGGAAACCGCAGGCGGCGGAGTAAACACCGCCATGGCTTTCAGGCAGCGTAAACGTCGGCAACGACGAACGGCGGTGTCTTCAAGAACTCGAAGAATTCAAACGGCAGAATGAAGAAACGCATTTCGGCCTCCTGTTTCGATATCTGCCGGTATGAAAAGGCCAGGGGGATTTTTCCCAGCCATCAGTAATAGCAAAGCCGCGCGGCCTCATCTTGCGCGGCCCGGGACATCTTGGGGCCGCATGTGAGGGGTGTCGCCACGGTCTCCGACGTATAAGCTTCCGCCGGCACCGGTTCGGATAGCGTCAGAAAAAATACCAGCGCGAGTGCCGTACCGACCGCCAGCGGCACGGCGATGACTGCACCCAGCCAGACTCGCAGGCGCAACAGACGCTGTAGCCGGCGAATTTCATCCTCATGAACATTCATGACGTATCCTCCTCAACTGCGTGGAGATATGAAGGGACCAGCGGGCTTTTTCAGACGTCGAAGTCCGCGGAAACCCGCACGGGTGCAGAAGCACGCCGCCACCCGGTCATGAGGCGCGAACGGGCATCATGAACCCGGCCCGGTTCCCCCAGCCGCACCGGTTCCGCGAGCAGACAGCCCGCGACAGCATCAAGCCCGTCGTCGCGGCCTGGTCCACCGGGTTGCCATTCCCTCATCTCGCGGACGAACGGAGTGTCCCAGACCCGGCGATGCGCGTTCAGACGGCCGGCGGCAAGCACTGCATCGAAAGCTTCGAGAATGCGCCCGGTCTTGCCACGGCTGGAGGCATGCTCGATTACCGCCGTCGCCAATCCGCCGCGCTTCAGTTCACGCCGAAACAGCCCTGGCAGGAACTGGCCGATGCCATTGGTTTCTATGGTGACGGCTGGCACAAAGTTCCGTCGCGCGAACGACACGGCCTGACGGCAGAGTTGTGTAGCTTCGTCGATCCTGTCGACGAGCGCCGGATTGTGGGTCAGATACGCGACCTCGTGCAGCCAATACCCGCCCTGCTGATCGGTAAAGACGGCGGCGATCACGCTCGCGTCACCGCGGCCCGGACGCCCGAAGCTCGGGTCCCAGAAGCACGACACGGAAACCAGCCGGCGATCGCCAAGGCGCAACAAAGGTTCGCCGTTACCCTCCCGGTAATCGAGCAACTCGTCATAAGGAATAATCCGGTCCGGATCGAGCCGGGCGTCGAGCACGTTCGTCGGTTCAAGCATCAATTGCGAGAGAAATTTCGCCGGCCCGGAACGGCGCCGGATCGCTTCGATCCGCTCGGGCGGAAAACGCTCGGGCCAGCGTGACGTGCCGGCACTGTCAATTATCGGCAGAACAAGACGCGCGAATCCGGCAAGGTATGCAGCGTCTTCACCTGCTTCCTGACGTGCGCTATCTGCGTAAAGCGAATAATAGGTATGCGGCGTGCCGACAAACAGACGCAACCCACCCGGCACGAGGATGAAGTCGATCTCGTCCAGGCGATTGCGAAGGTCCTGACGCTTGAGCGCCGTATCGCACGTGTTCGGAACCTCGACATCATCGCAAATCACGACATCGGCGCGTGAGCCCGTCACATTGGCGCCGATCCCCTTTGCAAGCATGGACGGGTCACGGTGCTCGCGACCTCTGTTGACGGTAAACCGGTCGGACGCCCATTCCTCCGTCCGCGCCGGGCGGAGGCCGGTCGCCAGCGGATGGCGTTCGAGAATACGGCGGACGTTTCTGACCATCTTCTGCGCAAGCTGGTGATCCGCAGCCAGAACCATGATCCGGAGCTCCGGATTACAGACCAGAAGCCATGCCGCGAACAGGCCCACCAGTGTCGACTTGCCCGAATTCCGGAAGGCCATCAACAACAGCTCACGGTCACCGTCATGCCAGCGTTCTTCGAGCCAGGCTGCGACTTCGAAGTGGAGGTCCGGCGTGCTCAACCTCTGAACGTCGTTCCATGCGGCCAGAAAGACGAGGAACGACGGCTGTTTCATAACGAAGGGTCCTCTACGTCTACGGCTGTTGTCGGATTTGCATACGCATCAACGGCGGCTTCGGCCCGGGCAACGATCGCCGCCGTGTCGGAACAGCCAGTTCCCTGCCGTCCGTCCGCCGCATCCACCGCAGCGGCCAGCTTCATCAGCGCCTCGATATGCTGAAGTGCCGCCTTGCATGCCGCCTGATGCTGCTGAAATTCCTTTGCATCCGGAGGCGGACCGGCAAATGCCATGCCCCGGTAGTTCTGCACCGCATGGCGGATCGACGCCGGCAGGGATGTTCGCAACACGTCCCTGCCGGCCTGTATCGGCGATATACGCAGCTCGCGCAGGCGGACCGGATTGTCGTCCTGCGGCATCGTTCAACTTCCGTCCTTGAAGAAGGACGGGAGCGTCCGGCCGGCCGTGCCGACGACCGTATTCAGAATGCTGTTGCGCGTTGCGAGCAGGTTTTGGCGCTGTTGCGCCCGTTGATTTTCGCGAAGGTTGTCGATGCTGAAATTAAGCGCCCTGCGGTCGTCGGCGATCGCCTCTTCGGTATCCGACCGGATGCCCTGAAGGAGCGCGTTTGCAGACCCGCCGGCAGACGAAACGCCGCGCGCACCGAACGATGCACGGGCCGTCGCCTGGGTGCGTTTGGCCTGCTCGCGCATTTCCTTTTCGCGGCGCTGCTGTTCGATCTGCCGCGCCTGGATCTGACGATTGGCGGCGGCCTGCTGTGCGCGTTGCTGCGCCCGCGCCTGAGACTGCGCCTGTACGGTGCCGACAGCTGTTGATAGTGCGGACATTGCAGCCCCTGCGGTTATTGGATCACCCATTGTCTTCTCCTCGTTTCGTGTTGTTTATCCGTTGGCGGAAATCTTCGTGGCGACGGACAGAAGCGTGAACGCCAGCGGCGCATCCTGGCGGATCGACCACATCGGGTCCGGTCCGACCGTGCGCCAGCCGAGCGCGCGGACCGTCTTGTCCCCGGTGAAGCTCGTCACCGGCTGGTCCAGCAACGCCCCGCCGAGGGACTGGAATGGAACCGCCTTGTATCCACGCCCGACATCCAGCGTCAGTGCCGCGGTATCCTGAAGCCGCAAAGTTACCGAGATCGGCCGCACCTTGGCGCCGAGGCCGCTGTTGGCCCCGGAGAGGATCGGTGGCATCGGCTCGACGGTATGTTCGAAACCAAGACCGGCCTCGACCGAAGTTGCCGCATAAACCAGTGTTATTGTGCCCGAGGACACCGTTGCGTCGTCGCGCGGCGACCCATCGGCAAGAACGGTCAGTGCCCGGCCTTCAAGATGGTCGAACCCGGTCCAGGTCTCGGTCGCGATGTCTGCGGTCACCGCAACGGCGCTATCGGTAGACAACACGTCATCAAAACGCTCGATCAGCACGTCGTCGCCGCGCGCAACGAGTAGATAAGTGTCGCCCCCGACGACGGCGACGGAGAGAAACTGACCGTTCGTTGTTTGCACGGACCAGGCGTTCACCTTTTCGGCACGGTAAACGGTCAGCGTGCCGAGGGTCCCGTCCCCCATCACCACATGCAGCAGCCGCCCTGCGTTGTCATAGTCCTGATCGACCGGCGCGTTGATGAGATGCTGCGCGGTCGTCGCAAGGTCGGTTGCCTGATAGGCCTGCTCCACGTCGGCGAACAGAAACTCCCGGATGCCGGTGCCGTCGCGCGGCACGAAGATGGTCGCGCCATCCACGTCTCGCGGCGGCACAGACCGGTCGACCGGCGAGCCGATCCGGGTCTGACGCTTTAACTGGAGGTTCTGCGGCGTTAGCGGCTCACCCGTCACCATCCATTCCGCACCCGAGGTAAAGACCTGCAGATGCCGGCCGGAGAACACAGCGCGGATTGCGTTCACCTGGTCGGACAGGATCGCGAACTCGATGGCTTCATCGTCGAGCCCTTCGCCTAGATCGAAGTTGAACAGGTCGGCGGATTTAGAGATCCAAAGCCGGTTCGGCAGATCCCGTGATCCGCCGATCACAAGCCTGTCCTGGTGAAAGCAAACGGATGCCGGCCAGCCCCTGTAGGACGAGAATGTCTGTTCCTCCCAATCCTTTGTCGCGCTGGCGCCGGAGAGCGTTTCCTTGACCGTCGCCGTGGCCGACGTAGCGGATGCGACGGCGGTGATTTCAACCTCCTTGTTGCCGAGCCGCATGCGAAAGCCGACATGCGCGGCATCGAGCACGCCGGCAGACGCCGTCAACGTAATCGACCCCGTGGTCCCGCTGGGTGTCAACGTGACGGCGTCGTCCGCGAATTTATGGTACGGCTGCTGGACACGGTCGTCTTCTTCGAGAAATGTCCATGTGTCGACGGACCAATCAGCGTGCGATGTCCGCGTAATCTTGCGCGGCTCAACGTCCGGATGAACAACGAACAGTGTATCGGCGCTCTGCACCCAGTTGATCTCGGCGACCTGCGCCTCGGTCCAGGGTGCAGCGAAGTCGGCCACCAATGCGCCGTCCTTGAAGACATCCACGTGTTGGTCGGTGAAGACAAGCAGGTAGACCTGCTCGGTGTTGAACTCGAATGCGACCAGACGGCCGGCGCCGCGGGCGGCTTCGACATAGCGCAGACCCGGCCGGCGCGTGACGCCCCCGGTCGGATGAATGAACACGTTCCTGAGTTTGCCCGCCCCGTTGGCATAGGTTCGCAGGTCGCCCCGGCCCAGCAGGCGCGGCGAAATCTCTCCGCCCGTGAAGTTGGATTTATCGATATTGATGTGCACCATTACGAACGCGCCTCCACGAGCGAGAAATCTTCCAGGTGCACCGACGATTCCTGCTGGCCGTCAATGATCTTGGCCTGCTGAAAACCGCTTTCGGCGAGACGCGTCAGCACCTCCGAACGTGTCGTGCTGTCGGTCAACGGAATGCAAAACTCCGCCGCGAGCCGGACGATCAGGGCCTGATCGAAGAATGGCGGGAAGGTCTGCTCATCGGGCCGGAAGATATAAGTCAGCGTCACTTCGGATGCGTCGGTGTGCAGGCGCCGTTCGGCAATCCGGTAATCGACGCCGCGTCCACGCCCACCTACCCCGGCGGAAAGAACGCGCAGGAAATCGCTCGGCAACTGGTACGCATAGGCGTAATCCGCAACCGGTTCGGCGGCGAGGCGCGCAAGATCGACCTGTCCGGTCGCAAAGCTCCACGGGTACGCCGACAGCAGCGCATCACGGATCGGGCCATAGAGGCTCGCCGCGACCTCCGCTTCGGCGGTGCCGTCCTCGAACGAGGTGATGCTGTCCGCCCCCAGTTTCATGAGCGCACGCGAACAGAGCGCGATGCTGGAAAGAGCCATCGTCTTCACTCCTTTGATGATGTCTGGACATAGAAAAAGCGGCCGAAACCGCAGTGAGTTTCTGATCGCGGAAACGCGCTAGTCACCGAAACCGAGGAAAGACGCAAACGACTTCGACAGCTCCTCAGGTCCATGCTCAGCAAGCACCGAACGAAATGCATCGGTCGTCGCCGGCCCGATGTCGCCGTCGATCTTCAAAGGTTCCGGAGCAGGCTGCCGGCGTTCCCTGGCGGTTTTGGCATTCAGATCGTTCAGGCTCTCCTGCAACGTCTCGGCGGCGACCATCGGTTGGCGTGTTCCGAACAAGGGCTGCACGTCTTCCTCTATGATTGACTTCAGACCCGAGGCTGGTCCGCCTGTATCCCGCTCCGTTTCGGTGAAGCGCTTGAATTGCCCGATCCCGAAGGCTTCTTCCGCGCGGCCGACCCCGGTTTTGGTGACGATGCGCTTGAGCGCGGCTTTGGTCTTCGGGCCGGATACGCCATCGACCTTGAGCGGCTCCCCCAGTATCGAAAGCCCCGTCTGCAACGCCTTCACCACGCTCGTCTCGCCCTCGTCGGCAACGGGCCGGGCCAGCTTGCCGGCCATGCGCTTCAGCGCGCCTGCGACGGGTTCGCCGTCCGGCGTCGAGAGGCCCTTCGGCTTCGCGGGAATCTCCCGCACCGGTTCGGGGGCGATCAGCCGCCCGGTCTCGTCGAGCTTCGACAGTTCGTCACCATAGTTGAGACGGTAGAAATCCCGACGGCGGTCCTCGAGCTCAAGACGCTTCCGGTCATTGGACGGCAGTTTCCACGACCATTCACCTAGCGCCTTTACCTCGTCCTCCGTCAGGTCATCGACCTGTTTGAGCATCAGAGCGTCGAGGTCACGCTCGATCATACCCGCGCCCGTATCCGTGCCCTTGCCGTGGCGTCGGTCGTCATTGCCGTTGATGACGATGGCTTCTGCCTTCTTGCGCGCGGACGCCGCCAGGGCATCGAAACCCGGGTCCCCGGACGCTTCGGACACGCCGTCCGACTTGATCCTGAGCGGATCTCCGTCTTCTGCATGGGGGCCGAATGGCGGATTCTCGGCGTCCCTGAGCTCCTTGACCTCTATATCGACATCGATGATCCGGCCCCGCCGCTGTGCTTCATCCCCGGCGCCGTAGAGAGGGAACCTGCCTAGCTCGTCGAGTTCCGTCTCCGTAAAAACCATGTCGAGCCGAGTTCCGGTGTCGGCCGCGTCCAGTGCGCCTTGAGCGAGGTCGATGCAGTTTTTACCAAACAGCTCGTATTCACCCGGATCGGCGCGCGCATTGGCAATATATTCTGCCGCTTTTTGCGCTTGCTTCTTGCTCAACGGAATTGACCGCTCAATGACGGTACTTTTTCCCTTACGCTCGGAATCGTCGCGCACCGCTCCCGGCGCACCGCGTGCCACCGCACCGATCTTTCCGGAAACGGTCTCGTCCCGGAGATACTTTCCTGAAACAGGTTCGTCGATATCCGGTCCCGTTACCCCAACCGAAAAATGGCCAAAGGGGCCTTGCTTGTCCGCATAGATCGTCAACTCGTACTCGCTCATGTTCGCTAACTCCTGGCGATAGGTTATGAAATCCGGTGTTTCCTGGAAGGATGACGCACGTGAACGCCGCTCGGCCGCATCTCGATACCGGCGGGATGAATGCGTAAAATTAGTGGGGGGTGGAAATTTTCGCTTTAGCCCGCCCATAACGGGGGCTAGCGGGAATATGGAGAGTAAGATGCCTGCTCAAGACACAATTGCTCGCCTGCGTGGCATCATCGTGCCGATGCTTATTGTCGGGACGGTGATAATGTATCTATTGCCGCCCGCATACTTCATGGTGAAAAGCATCGCAACGAGCACGCCGATCGCTGACGTGGTCTGGAGCATGCCGCGTGGATATTACGGGTTCTGGTATCCCGTCGCAGGCTTTATGAGCATTGCGAGCGTTGTCGTCTACCGCGTGGAAATATTCCATGCACGATTCTTTTTCGGCCTTGGTGCAGCCGCCGTCTGGCTTTTGGTCACCGGAAACGTCGGCGTTTATCTCCAGCTGATGTTCCCCCGCTGGTTAACTAACGCCGCCATCATTGCCGCGCTCGCTTACCCGCCATACTTCGTCATCAGATGGTTGTTGAAAGATGTCTGCCAGTTTTCAGGTTCCGCGCTCGAACATCTGGCTGCGTTCGGATCGTTCGCCCTGCCCCTGATAAATCTCTTCTTCGCCTGCATGCTCGATGAAAAATTCTTCGACTTCTATTTTTAAGACACGGCTTCAGGTCGTGCACATTTTCCCGGACATTCTCTCCACAGGTGTTATGGACAGGCCTGCCGGAAACTTTCACGGTCGGCGGGACCGGCATTACGCCGGCCCCTTCCACACCTTGATTCCCTTCTCGACAGAGCGTCCGACGACGTAACCGCCGACGCCGAGCTTCAGCAGGTCCCACATGTCCGGCGGGATTTCGGCGGCGGCCGTGCCGAAGATCGGCACGACGATGTAGTTGTTGGCGACGATGACACCGAACAGACACATCAGCAACGGCCGCCAGTTGCGTTGCAGCCAGCTCTCGCCCCGGGCCTCGGCGACGATGATGCTGGCCGCCGCCTCGATTTCCTTCATCCGGCCGTCCAACACTTTCTGCTGCAGGGCGGACTTGATCCGTGCTGCCTCGTCCTTGTCCTCGACGCTCTGGTCGATGACGTCGAAAAGCCCCTTCAGCAAGGGCCCCGCGACCGATGAAATCAGGCCTATCATGTTGGCCTCCTCTCAGTTGCCGTTCGGCGGACGCGATGACGACTGCGTCTGCTTCAAAAGGATGTCGACAATCCGGTCGGTTTGCCGGGCGATGCCGCGCGTGCGCTCGTTCAACCCCGACAATTGTGAATCGAGCCGTTTTTGCTGTTGCTCGACCATTTCGATCCGGTCCCACTGCTTTCGGCGCAGGACGACATTGTCCTCGACCGCGATTTCCAGCGCATTTATGCGGCTGCCCGTCTCGGCGCGCCACGCCGCCTCGGTATAAAGAAGAGCAAGGGTCTGCACGACCAGTGCGGCGATGATGCCGATCGGCACGCGTTTATCGAGATGCCAGGCGCGTTCCTCGTCGCTCATCAAATGCCTCCCTGCGGATGTGCCGCCTGCGCCGCACGCACATCATCCAGCAACGCCGCCATGTCGGCGGAGCGTTGCCCGGGCGGCGTCGCTTCGATGATGTCGGCAAGTACGATCATCAGATCGTATTCACGTTCGGATACGGGTGCTGATTTGCCCAACGCTTCACGCCGGGCGCGTTTCCAGGATTTGCTCATGTTCCACCTCAATAGTTTACGGCCAGGCCGACGCAGTGATGCAGCCGGATTTCTTTGCCATTAGCCGTTGTGATTTCGTATGTAAGCGAGGACCCGCTCTGAGCGGAGAGATCGACCTCGAGCCGCCAGAGTTCCTCGCCGCCGTCGCCGATGTCGCCAACCTTGGTCCAGGTGCCTGCCGTTTTCGTCGCGCCGCCGTCGACGGAAACTTTTCCAATGAGATCGGTTCCAAACGTGACGCTGTCGACAGGCTCGATAACGAAGTAGCCGAGAACATCGGATGGGTCGGGCGTATCGAGCGCAGCAGCGGCAGGTGAGAGGATCATATTCTGCGGCGTCCCCGGGACGCTCCAGGATACGTCGAGTAGATGCCCCGAACTGCCATTCCCCTGCAGGATCAATACAGACAAGGTCGCTTCGCTCGTCGTTGCGAAGTTGTGCACGACCTCCCCATTGACCTTCAGGTAGATGGATGTACCGGAACGGCCGATGACGACAACGTCGCCATCCGAAACCTGCCCGGACATGGAGAAGTCGTTTGCCGAATTGAGATCCAGGTTGTCGTAGTTGGAAAGCTGATTGGTGCCACCGTGGTTATTCCAGAACCACCCGGAGAAGGCTTGCGCGTTGTTCGCCGGAACGATACTGGCTTTGTTCACCGCCTCATAAACGGCAATGATTGAAATCACGGTCTCGTCCGTCTTGTAGGTGAACTGAAACTCGAAATCTCCAGTGAAGTCATCGTTGAGATAGATGGTGTTGTCGTTCGCCGAGACCTCGATGTCGCCGCCGGGGAACGTGTACTCCCCGGTCTGTCCTGCCCACTCCGACGAGGAACTGGCCGTAAACACCGTCCCGGGGTTGGCATAGTAGTCCCCGTTTGAATCGTAGCTCGCGTTGGTCGAGACCGACAGGCTGTCCGTCTCGAAGTCGTCCGCCAGAATGAAACTTCCGACGCTTCCGACGATGCTGGAAGCGTCGTTTGCGGCGATCGAGTAAGCCAGTGCACTTGCCGCCATATCCCGGGCAACCGGATCAACACCGTCAAACAGCGCGGCGATCGCCTGTGCCGCCCTGAGCGGTGTCATTGCCTTGCTGTTGTTGCTGCCCGCTTCGGCTTCTGCCTGGCTCGCAACGCCGATGTCGGTCAGACCCGGCAGCGGATGCCGGTGATCCGCTGCGCTCAGCTGCGACGATGTTCCCGGGGCACCCGCGCCGCTTCCGGCCAGCGGCACCGAAGGCGATATTATCGTGACCGCACCGAGATCCCCATACGCCTTCACCGTGACATCCCCTTCTTCATCGAAGGCGAGCACACGATCTGCACGCATGGATGCTGCCGGAAGCTCGAGATCAGCCTGAGCGTCGGTTCGCCGCAAGCGCACGGTGCGGCTCAGGTCGCTGTTGAGCTCCTGCATCACCGCTGTGAGAAAATCGAGCTCGTCGTTGATGACCTTGGCGCGAAACTCACCCGATGCCTGGAAATCCGACATACGCGCAATCGTCAGGTCACGACACAACAGAACCGTAGCGGCGGGCGAAGGCGCGGTGGTAAAGGTCACGCTGCCGCCAGCGCTCTGCCCTGCCCCCGCCACCGTGAAATCCGTGCTCACCGTCTGCTCGACGCCATCGACGAAGACGCGAAGATTGCTGTCCGCAAAGACGGGAAACGGGTAGCTGAATGTGGTCGTCGCGCCATCGCCGGCATGCTCTATGCGTGGCTCGATGTCGCCGATCTGAATGTGATCAGCCATGTTGGCTCTCCTCTGGTCTTTGATGCTGGATCAATGAACCGCGACAAGCCCGACGCATTGGTGCAATCGAACTTGCGTGGCATTTGCGGTCGTCAGGCGATAGGTCAGCGATGATCCGGACTGTGCGGACACGTTGGCGTCGAGACGATAGAGCTGGCGGTCAATTCCGCCGATGTCTCCGATCTTTGTCCAACTGCCTGCCGCGAATGTCGTGCCCCCGTCGATCGAAAACGATCCCACGATATCCGTGCCGAACGTCGCTTCGCCGATTGGCTCGACAATGAAGTATCCCAGAATGTCGAGTGGGTCGCCTGTGGTCAGTGACATTGCCGTAGGCTCAAGTGTCATATCCGGCGGATCGGTTAACGGCAGCAGTTCCATTTCGCCAATCGATATTTCGTAACCCGAGGCATTGGAAACGCCATAGAAACGGTAACTCGAATATGCGGCAGGGCTGGCAATCGGGAACTGCTGAAAAGCGTGGCTGCCCCAGGACACGCCAGTGCGATTATCAAGCACATCCCATCCGGAGCCGTTCCAGCCGTCCAGGTGAAACGCCGTCGGCGCCATTGGAAGGTCATAGCTATCAATATTTCTAGGTCGCAGACGATAGGCGGCAATTGTTGTCGACGTGCCGAGGTCTACGCTTAACCACTGATTGGTATTCCCTGCAGCTGACCATGAACTCGCGTATGGATCGCCCATGTCGTCGAAGACCCGCCAGCTTTCATGTCCGCCGCTGCTGCCGCTCTCGGCAATGGTTACGCCGGATGTCGTGTAGTCCGTCATGGCGGGCACAGCGTCGGTGCTGCTGAGAGTGACGGGATTATGGTAGTAGCCTCCGGCGGCGTCGTACGTCGCGTTGGCCGACGTTGTGAGGCTGTCGGTCGAGAACGTATCGACCAGTTCAAATGCACCTACACTTCCCGATATTGCCTGGGAATCGGCGCTCGCCATCACGTAGGCCAACGCACTCGCGGCCATGCTTCGGCTCACCGTGTCTTCCGGCTTGCCGAGTGCCGACATGGCCTGGGCCATCCGCAACGGCGTCATCAGGCGGGAATGATCCTCACCGGCTTCGGCCTCTGTCTGGGTTGCGATGCCGATATCGCTCCAGGTTGGAAGAGGATGCCTGTGATCGGCGGCGCTCGCTTCACCCGAGGCGCCGGCATCTCCGCCGGCCGTGTCCAGAAGCGGTGTGGACCCGGATATGACAGGCCCTGCCGACATGTCGACGAATGCAGGCGCGACGATCTCGCCGTCTGCATCGAACGCGAGCGACCGTCCCGCGCGAGCGGCCGCCGCGGGCAACAGCATCGACGCAGATTTGTCCGATGCCGCCAGGCAGACGCAGCGGGCCCGGTCGTCATTCACCTGCTGGAGCACGGCGGTCTGAAAGTCCAGTTCGTCATTGATCGCGACCGCGGCGAAGTTTCCGCACGTTTCGAAATCGGACAACCGTTTGATCGTCAGCCGTCGGACCGGCGTGACGTTGGCGTTTGCCGTCGGTGCCGCCAGGAACGTCACGGTTCCGCCGCTTCGCGATCCCGTCCCGGAAACCTCATATGCTACCGATAGCGTCTGCAGGATGTCGTCGACGTAGACCTCCAGGTCAACATCGGCAAAAACGGGAAACGGGAAGCTGAAGATCGACGTGATGCCGTCGGCGATATAACGGACGCGCGGCGTGACGTCACCCAGCCGTATCTGATCGGCCATGGAAACCTCCCCCTCACTCGACGTTGTTGTAAAAAATATGCCGCCCGATGGTCGCGGCGATCTCGCGACCGCACGCCCACGGCGGTTCGGCACCGGCGGCGTGATAGTGCGTCGCGCCATCCGTCGGATCCTTGAGCACGCCGCCGAGGGCACGGCGCGCGACCCGCTTGCAGGTCTTGAACACCGCGTTCTCGGCATCGACCTTTAATAGTTTCTCGCGGTTTGGATCGTCTTCGTTCCAGCACGAGAACTGCCAGGGCTTGCGGCACACACCTTCAAGGTCATCGCCCCACCAGTATCCGCCGCGCAGCTTTGCACGGCGCACCCGGTTGAGGATGACACAGGCGACGGCTTCCTTCCCGCGGACGGGCTCGCCACGTGCCTCGCCATAGATGGTGCGCGCCAGCACGTCGATTTCGCGGTCGCGGCGCACACGATCGCTCGCTGTCACTTCTGACATCGGTTCTCTCCTTGTTCGATTTTCGGAAACAAAAAGGCGGCTGCGGGTTAGCGGCGGCGGTTCAGCATGCGCCCGATGGGGCGCCGGAAAACATCCAGCGCCAAGTCTTCATTGACCGGGACCAAAGCATTCCCGGCCAAATGTGTTCCTTCCTCAACCTGCACTCAGGCAATGCCAGTCCCGCTCAGCATCCTTCGGTTGATGAACATGAAAAGGCCACGCCGGTTTCTCGGCGTGGCCCCGCCCATATGGGCACCGGGAAGCCCCGGCAGGCTGTCAGCGGGTTTTTCCGCTGGATCAGGATCAGTCAGTGTCACTGCCACCGACCTGCGTCATGTCGGCGATGTCGACGGTGCCGGATGCGTTGGCGTTGACATAGAAGATGCCGCCCGCCGGCGTGCCGTCGGTATCGACGTTTGCGAACAGCATGTCCCCGACGCGCAGCATGTCGGCCGCGTCATTGAAGTAGCCCGCGGTATCGACATCGGCGGCGGTATCCACTGTCGTGTAGTGCCAGAGCGTAAAACCGTTGGCATAGGCCAATACGCTCAGATCCTTCGATTTGAAGGCCATGATCGGTCTCCTTTCAGTTGCTCAGGATCAGGACTCGAGGCAACGCAGCGAAACGACGCCGGCCGTATCGACCAGTACCGAGCCCTGGCTCATCGAGTTGTTGATAAAGTGCGCGGCGCGATCACCGTGCCACGTGATGTCGGTCTTGACCTCGGAGCCGACAGCATGGCCGACGGCGGTCTTGTGGTACCAGTAACAGTAGCGCACGTTGGACGTCCTGGTCAGACCCGAGTGCGGCATCCAGAGCGTGCCCAGCCAGCGCTTGGCCTGGGTACCCTTCCACGGCAGGTCGTGGTCGCCGATGTAATCCGCCTTGGCAAACTCGTCGATGCCCAGCAGGTCCGACCATTGTTTCCAGCCGACGATGGCGTAACGTTCGCCGTCATCCGGCACGTCGGCACCACCCAGCATCTCGAATGCCGTCAACACCTTGGCCTTGGTCAGGCCGTCGGCGCCGGTCCCGGCATAGTTGGTCGAGGTGTCGAGTTGCTCGATCACAAGTTCGTCGGTCTTGCGGCCGAGCGCATAGGCGCCCGCGCGCGCGATCACGCCGCGCTCGTCGTGCGCGGTCTTGAGCTCGTCGAGGCTGTCGACCCAGTCACCGGCATAGTAGTCGTAGAGCGTACATTCGACCGGTTCGTGATCGACGTTCATCACCGGCACCTTTCCGTGACGGGCCTTGGTCGACGCCGTGCCCTTGCCGATCTTCTGGAAGGTGGTGGACGATCCCTTGATGTCGTTCTTGGTGCGAACGGTGTTCCGAAGCTTCGAGCCCATCCGCTGGTAGGCGAGATGAACGTCTGCCTGGAAATGTTTTACGAACGATTGTTCGACGGAAGTGGACATGGTCCTCTCTCCATTTCAGTTGACGTAAGATTGATTGAAACCAGCCGGCGCGGGTTATGGCGCTGCATCGTGCGATGCCGCCCGCGCTGCCGGAACGCGCTTTCGGGGCCAGGAACGAACGCAGGTCGCCCCCGGTTCTCCCGAAGCGAAAAGTGCAAAACGAAGTTACGAACAAAAAAGAAGGCCCCCGGCGCTGCCGGAGGCCCCAGATCAGGACAATCGAAAATGATTGTCCGGCAGGGAGACAGAATGACGGGGGTGCCGCCGGAAGAAAGCAACACCCCCGCCGGGATGCGGGGGAGCTGCGGATACCCCAAACGCGCTCGACCCCGCTCTTCTCCGGGCCGGTAACGTCAACCCGGATAAAGCTTCTCGAAACCGGCACGGACCTTCTGCACCAGCGCCGGGTCCTGTTCACGCCAGTAGCGTGGATCAGCCATCATCTCGCGAAGCTTCTTTTCATCGAGATCGCCGCCGGCCCGGTTGCCATCGCGGGCAATGCCGGGCTCATCGGCAGCCATCATGCGGTGCAAGGCCAGCACACCCTCGAACGAAGCGCCGAGAGCGGCCGTCACCTCGTCCGGAAGATGCGCGCGCGCCCAGTCGCCGAGCTGTCGCGACACGGTGTTCCAGCGGTCCTTGCCGCCGAAGTACTCCTCGAGCCGACCTGCGACGCCGGCGGTCTCCGCGCCACGACGAGCGTCCTCGATGTGCGGCTCGACGTACTTGCGTGCTAGATCGTAGACGAGCTGCGCCTGTTCATTGGTGAACCCCGCCTGATGCAAAAGACGGTCGACATCCGGGTCGCTGGTACGCTCTCCACAGTCGATGCAGTAATCCTCATGCGTCTCCGGCACGACACCGATACCGCGCGAGAAGCGCTTCTCCAGTGCCTGGTAGGATCGCCATAGAGAGCCGGTCCGGATCTCTCCTTTTTCGTCGTCCCAGAATTTATCCGGCAACTCCTTTGGCCGGGGGCGCCCCGGGACCGTTTCGCCCGGAAGCACGGGCGGCGTAGCGTCGGTCGCCGCAGTCGTGGTCGTGTCTTCAATGATGTGATTCATGGTCGTCTCCTGTTACTCGGTGTCGAATGTAGAAGGTGACTCTGACGTGGGTCCGTTTTGGCCACGTTCGATCAGCGTCTGTATGTGATGAACGAGCTGACGCTGGCCTTCGAGGTGGCGAAGTTGCGCGTCGCCGGCGCCGGGACCGAGCGTGCGCTCCAGCGTGATCGAGCGCAGATACGCCAGCACCCGGCGGCCGTCGCCACTCTGAAAGCAACGTGCAGCGATCAACGCGAGTTCGGCCGCGTCAGGACGCGGATCGTTTACCGGCTGATCACTGGACATGTGCTGCGTCCGTCGTGGTGTCATCATCCATGACCGTTTCTGTCAGACCGGAGATGGGCACCTGGCCGCTCAGCGCATCACCGATGGCGCCAAGGAAGTCTTCACCTGCGCCGGGGCCCGGCACGGGCGGTACGTCCTCCGTCAATTCAACAAGCTCGGCATCGGAACGAAGGATGTCTTCAGGCACGCCGAATGCACCGGCCAGATACCGCGACGCCTTCACCGGGTTCAGCAGCTTCTGCGCTTCGGGCCCCATTGCGGTAACGGTGGTGATCCAGTCCCGCACCATGCCGGCCTCGCGTTGACGGCGGTGACGGGCAAGCGGCGAGGTGTAGATCATTTCGACGATGCGGCCGTCGATTTCGAAACGGCCGACCTCGCCCCGGCGCTGCAGGATACCGACCGCGCGGCTGGCGAGCGGCGTCAGCAGTTCGGATTGCAATCGTCCATAGGTTGCGCCCAGGAGTCGCGCCATTTCCAGTGACCGTTCCAGCACTTCGGTCGCCGTCATGTCGGGCCGGTCGGGCTGGCCCAACATGTCAACCATCAGTGCGTGGCGAATGCGCCCCCGCATCTGTTCGAGGACGTCGGTCGAGAGCGTCATGTCGTTGGCCGGTTTCAACGGCGTCAGCCCGGCCGAGCCCACCGCCTTCGGAATGATGGTTCCGGGTTCCAGCTTGATTGTCGCCGGGTTGAGCACGCCGTCGTCGTCGGCCTGCCAGATGCCGGTGACGGCGATGGACGCGTTCTTCAGGATCAGTTCAACCACCTTGTTGGCGGTCTTGATGTCCGGCAGCGCTTTCATCACCGGTGAGCGGCCGTAGATTTCGCCCGGCGCCTTGACCCAGCGGAAGTTTATAAAGGGCGAGGAGCGGAAGACCCCAGTTCTGAGCACCTGGGTGTCGGCGGCCTCGCCCTCGGCGCCTTCACGAACGGCGACATAGTCGAAACCGCGGCGGGCGGGAGAGACAGCCTCGATCACCGCGATCTTTTTCTCGCTTTCGCTTTCCGCCGTATCCTTGTCGGTGAACTTCGCCTCCGGGTAACGCTCCCGGAACTGTGCAGGCGTCAATTCGGAACGGCGGAACGTGGTGTCGAGGCTGCCCGACATGCTCTCTTCGAACACAACCTCCGAGAGCGGGACGGCAGTAAACCGGAACGCCGTCGGCTCGCCGGTTGGCGCTTCCTCGAACATCAAGCATGCCGTGCCGGCGGTGACGAGATCGAGGTAACACTGATGCATCTCGACGGCAAAATTGGAGCGGTCGAAATGGCCCTGCAGGACGGCGGCCGCGTTGCCGAGGATCTCGCTCATCTGCGCATGCACGTCCTCGGGCGCCTCGCGGCCCGGCTTGAAATCGAACCACTGATCCCAGGGCGGTGTCAGTTCCGAAAGCAGGCTTGCCGCCAACTGGTCGACGGCATCGGTGGCGGTGCCGTCATAAAGACGGGTGCCTTTCTTTGCCCCCGGCGCGGTATCCATAATCGCCGCTTCACGTTGCGGCAGGGCGTGCGCATAGCACTCCTGCCAATGCCCTGCCCACGGTTGGCGTCGCTCCATGGCGCGGCGGAAGCGCGCGATCAGCTTCTCGGGATCGGGTGCATTCTCGGTCACTGTCATGGTTATTCTCCGAGCTTGTCCTTGAGTGGACTTGCCGCCTCGGCGGCAGTTGACGCGCCTTTCCGTTCCTCGAGCACGCCGCGGTCCGATGTGGCGATGGTCCCGGCGCGGCCGCGGCGGCGGCGCTCGATGGCGTCGAGGCGGCGTTCACGTTCATCCGCGGCCGGGTCGGGCGCAGGTGGCGGTGGCGGTAACGGCGCAGGCGATGGCGGTGAGAAGAATCCCCCCATGGTCGGTCTCCTTTCGTGGGTTGTATGCCGGATGTCAGGCACAAAAAAAGGCGCCCGGTCGGGGCGCCTGAAGCAGAATTACGGCTTTTAAGATAGGGGCCTGTCGGGCCCGGGAATGCTGCAGCCCCGGATTGCGGACGCACGTGTCCCCGGGACTTGAGGTGTTTTTTAAGCTTATCCTAGTGGAGAGTCAAGAAAAAATTCTCGTCATGGGTGTATGTCTCGGTCACCCTTGATGCCGGGAACTTATCCGACGCCGGTCCCGCCAATTATCCCACGGCGGTCCCGCCAATTATCCCACGGCGGTCCCGCCGACGGTAAGCCCATCGATCCGGAGTGTCGGCTGGCCAACACCGACCGGCACACCCTGACCGTTCTTGCCGCAGGTGCCGATGCCGGGGTCGAGCTCCAGATCGTCGCCGACCATCGTCACCTTGGTCAGCACGTCGGGGCCCGACCCGATCAGGGTCGCTCCCTTGACCGGCGTGGTCGCCTTGCCGTTCTCGATCTTGTAGGCCTCGGTACACGTGAACACGAACTTGCCGTTGGTGATGTCGACCTGGCCGCCGCCGAACGACGTGGCGTACAGCCCCTTGTCGACGGACGCGATGATTTCGTCCGGGTTCTTGTCTCCGGCCAGCATGTAGGTGTTGGTCATGCGTGGCATTGGCATGTGCGCGTATGATTGCCGCCGCCCGTTGCCGGTCGACCCCTCGCCCATCAGGCGGGCATTCATGCGGTCCTGCATGTAACCTTTCAGAATGCCGTCCTCGATCAGCGTGGTGCAGGATGACGGCGTGCCCTCGTCATCGATGGTGAGCGAACCGCGACGGTCCTGAAGCGTGCCGTCATCGACCACAGTGACGCCGGGCGATGCCACGCGCTCGCCGCGCAGCCCCGCGAACGCCGAGGTCTTCTTGCGATTGAAATCCCCTTCGAGGCCGTGGCCGATCGCTTCGTGCAACAGAATGCCGGGCCAGCCAGCGCCCAGCACCACGACCATCTCGCCGGCCGGCGCTGGCTCCGCCTCCATATTGACGCGCGCCTGTCTGAGCGCTTCGTCCACCGCCGGTTTCCAGGTTCCGGGCTGCATGTACGTATCGAAGTTCACACGCCCGCCGATCCCGTGCGAGCCCATTTCCATGCGGCCGTCCTTTTCGAGAACCACCTGCACGTTGAGGCGCACCAGCGGGCGGATATCGGCGACGCGCATGCCGTCGGCGCGGATGATCTGCACCGCCTGCCAGGATCCCAGCACGGACGCCGTGACCTGCTTTACCTCGGGATCGAGGCCGCGGGCATAGGCATCCATTTCGGCCAAAAGCGCGACCTTGTCCTCGAACGGCACGAGCGCCAGCGGATTGTCGTCGCCATAGAGCGCGCGGTTGGTCTGTTGCAGCGGCACGGCGGCGGCACCGGAATGACCGTGTGTCACGGCGCGGACCGTATCGGACGCCCGCGCCAGTGCCTGGTCGGAGAGTTCGGAGGCATGCGCATAGCCTGTCGCTTCACCCGAAACGGCCCGGAGCCCGAAGCCCTGCGCGGTATCGAAGCTGGCGCTCTTGACCCGGCCATCGTCGAACATGATGGATTCGGACTGCCTGTATTCCAGGAACAGCTCGCCGTCGTCGGCGCCCTTCAACGCGTCGCCTGTGATTTGCTCCGCTTTCTCACGGCTCAGTTCGGTGCCGGAGAAGAACAGGTTGTCGGTCTGTGTGAGATCGGTCATTGGCTTGCCTCGGGGTTTCCGCTAAAGACGGGGCAACGAATTGCGCCTTCTCACGTAATATAGTGATGAAATAGCGCAATGACGAGGCGGAGTTCCGGTAAATGGCCTTTGAAGAACACCCGTTGCGGGCCGAACTGACGGCAGAGATGAATGCGCGGCCCCATGCCGAAATCGCGGCGCCTGCGCAGGTATCGCACTTCGTCTGCGTCACCGGCGAAGAAACCGTCGAAGCGGATCTTGAACATCTGAAAACGCTTTGTCAGGCCTTCAAGGTTTCCGCGCCGGCGGCATCTGCGTCACAGTTCGATGCGGACTTTGGGCCGTTTCGGTTGAAATGGGAACGCCACACCGAATTCTCCGCCTATACGCTGATCAAGGGAGGCGGCTTCGAACAGCCGTTTAAGGACTGCCCGGTCGGCGAGGTGCCGTCCGACTGGCTGGACGGTCTGCCGGGCAAGGTCCTGACGGCCATGCACATTGCGATCGAAACCGGCGCCACGCCGGAACGTGAAGGCGCGGATCTGGCCGGCCTGTTCGACAACAACTCGGTCGTCGGCGGGAACGTCGCCGACAGTCGCGCAACCGTCTGGACGGACTACCAGCTTCACACGGACGGTTTCCTGCGCTTTCTCGTGCGCAATTGCGACATGAGCCCGTCCTCGCTCGGCCGTCTCGTGAAACGGCTCTGCGAGATGGAGACCTATCGCATGATGGCGATGCTGGCACTGCCGCCGGCACGCGAGGCCCGTCCCGTGATCGCCGGGCTGGAGCAGGATCTTTCCGACATCCTGCAAACGCTGGCGTTCAGCGACGGCACCGATGACGAGCAGCGCCTGTTGCAGTTGTTGTCGAAAGTCGCCGCCGAGACGGAGCGCACGTCGGCCTCCCTCAACTACCGGTTCAGTGCATCGCGCGCTTATGAAGGCCTGGTGGAAGACCGCATCGACGCGATGCGCGTCGAACGCATCACAGGCATCCAGCCGTTCACCGAATACATCATGGCGCGCTTTGCGCCGGCGATGGAAACCCGCGACAATCTGACGCGCCGGATCGAGACTCTGAGCCGCCGCGTTGCCCGGGCCAGCGACCTGTTACGCACGCGCGTCGACGTCGCTCTCGAGGCACAGAACCGGGATCTGTTGCAGTCCATGGACCGTCGCGCCAAGTTGCAACTTCGCCTGCAACAGACGGTAGAGGGGTTATCGGTGGTCGCCGTCAGCTATTATCTGCTGGGTTTGATCGGGTATGTCGTCAAAGGCGTACACGACACATTCGATCTCGGCTTCGACACCGATGTCGCATTGATGGCGCTGCTGATTCCGATTGTCGCCCTCGTCTGGTGGGGCGTGCACCGGGTGAAAGATGCCGTCATGAAGCCGAAGGGCAGGGGCGATTAACCCCGGTTCGCCGACGCTGTTTATCAAGATATTCAGCAATGCCAAAGGAAGCGAATGCCATTCAAGTATAAGGTTCTGCCGGAGTACAGACTGCTGTTCGGTGTGTTTTACGGTACGCTGACGCCGGACGAGTACATCGGCGGGATCGAAGAGCTTGGCCAGAACCCGGCCTTCGAACCCGACTATGACCGGCTCGGCATCCTTCACAGCGACCTCGACCTATCACAATTCGAACTGCGGGAACTCCGGGAAATCAGGGACAGGATGGCTGCCGTCTACTATGGCGGCAGACCGCCCAGCGGCAACGGGCATTCTTCCTATCGGATCGCCGTGGTGACGAAGCCGTCAATTAACGACACGATGCTGAAACTCTATACGGCAACGCTCGCATCCACGTTGCTGTCCAAGGTGTCGATGAAGATGTTTACGAATCTTGATGACGCTCTTGGCTGGCTCGGCCATGACGGCCTGATCGAGGATTTTCAAAGCCCGGACTGGATCGACTTCATGAAGGTCCGTGAATGATCACGACAGGGCGAATCTGACACACGCCACCGGCGGCAATCGGCATTCGGGGCTCGACCATTTCTCGCCGCCGTCCTCGGAAATCCAGAAACCGCCACTTGTCGATCCGAA
Source organism: Rhodospirillales bacterium (assembly GCA_965262415.1). Lineage (GTDB taxonomy): Bacteria > Pseudomonadota > Alphaproteobacteria > Rhodospirillales > Casp-alpha2 > UBA4479. The sequence goes on from OZ253533.1 coordinate 2,899,060, forward strand.
AGCCAGGCAGTCACCGCTCGTATCGATATCCAGCGCATGCCTGTAAACGAGATCGTAGGCGTGTCTTTGTGGCAGTCCCCCGTTCAGAACATCGAACGTCTCTCCGCCGTCACGCGTTCTGGAGACGACGACTTTCGCATCGACGGGGAACCTCTGCTCATCCTTGATGGCCGGGACAAACCATGCCGTTTCCGGATCGGTCGGATGTGCCACGACGGCAAACCCGAACCCGGATGGCTTTGCATTTTCAAGTGCCGACCACGTTTGCCCGTAATCGGTGGACCGATAGATTCGTGAGTGGTGCTGGCACCAGATGACGTTTGGATGCGCCCGGCACTGCGCAAGCTGATGAATGTCCTGCGCGATCGGATCGTGACGCTGATCGGGTGGCATATAGTCGTTGTCGAATCCAGCGCCGATGTTTCTCCAGGTTCCTCCGCCGTCTTCGGTCTGCCAGACGCCGGCGCAGGACACCCCGATTGTCAGCTTCTCAGGATCGAAAGGATCGACCAGGACGGTGCTGAGCCCCGGTTGTTCGCCGCCGGCGACACCCATCCATTTCAGGCGCTCGGGCATACCCCACAGCGTCTCGTTCAGTGCCCACGTCACGCCGCCGTCGTCGGAGCGGAACAGCCCGCCCGGCATGGTACCCGCCCAGATCGTGCCGTTGCCGCCGGCCGGCGTGAAGTTCCAGATGCGGCCGACCGACCAGGGGTGCGGATCATCCATTGCATCGTCCGGTTTTGCGGGGAACGCCGGCGTTTTCACTTCCGACCAATCACCCGCGCCCTCCCGGCGCCAGAGCTTCGGTCCGAAATGTCCGAGATCAAGCGCAGCCAGTGTGACATTTCCGTCCGCATAAACGGCCGACACCGGTTCGCCAAGAAACGTCGTTTCGACGATGTCCCAGCCGCTGCCGTTTCGACCCAGCACGAACAGTCCCTTGCGTGTGCCGACAAGAATGTTTTCTCCCATGATTTCCTCTTTCATCAACCGCCCGAAAGCGCCTGGAATATGTGAATCTCCGTCTCCGCCGATACGCGGCCCGAGAGGTCTTTTCTGTCTTTCAGTTGCACCCCGTCGATGAACACGGCGACGTGCTGGCGAACCGCGCCCTGGTCATCAAGGATGTATCCGCGCAGCTGCGGATGGTCCCAGAAGACACCGTCGAGGGTTTCGCCCAGTGTTTCCCCCTCGACGCTGACCGTCGGCGCGTCGAGGAAACGGGCGAGCTGATTGGTGAAATAGACCGTCGGCATTTCTGAGCTCAGTCCGACAGCGATGCTTGCAGGCAAGCCTCCAGCCGGCCAAGGCTTTCGGTCCAGCCCTCGCCATGCAGATCGCGCAACTCGGTCGTATCGAAAACCCGGTGCGTCAGGATCATCTTCGTTTGCGCGCCGCTCTCTTCCAGCACGACCGTGACCACCGTCTCCGAGCCCAACTCACCGTTTTCCCAGTTCCAGGTAAACGACAGGCGTTCCGGCTCATCGATTTCCAGGTAACTGCCAACCACGACATGAAGCGCGCCATCCTCCAGATGCATCTCGGCGCGGATGGCGCCGCCGACACGCAGGTCGTTTGTGAGGTCGATCTTTTTCGTCGCCGGGCATCCCCACCAGCGGACGATATGTTCCGGCTGCGTCCACATCTTGAACACCAGCGCGCGCGGCGCATTGAATGTTCGTTCGATCGTCAATTCGCGCGTTGAAACATCAGTGTTCGCGTCCATCGTCTTCTCCCTTTTGAATGTCCTCCAGGTACGCATCCAGCCTGTCGAAGCTCTGCGTCCAGAATTCCCTGTATTGCTCAATCCAGTCGCTCGCATCCCGAAGCGGCACCGCGTTCAGGCGGCACGGCCGCCACTGCGCGTTCCTGCCCCGTTCGATGAGGCCGGCACTTTCCAGCACCTTCAGGTGGCGGGAGATCGCCGGCAAAGAGATATGGAAGGGTGCGGCCAGTTCTTTCACCGTCATCTCACCATCCGCCAGTTGCGCGAGAATGGCGCGCCGGGTCGGGTCCGCAAGGGCGGCAAAAGTATTGCTGAGCGTGTCTTGCATTATTTAACCATTCCTTTAATTAATGAATATGTTAATAATGCCGCGTGGACATTCTGTCAATGCCCTTGCTGGCGCCTGGTGTCTCGTGCGGCATAAAGGGAACCAGACGAGCCGCAGAGCGACCAGTGATCCGGCTACGCAAATATCTTGTCACGAACCCCGCCCTCTCATATAACCTCTTCGTACGTGGTGATTTGTCCGACCGGCTTGCGGCCACGTTAAATAAACCCGCTAAAAGGTCTCGGTTCGACGAGGCCCCTGGCGTGGACGTCAGGGTTTTTTATTGGACCGGGGCCCCAGATTTGGAGGCTCCAGATGAGCAAAGACACTTCGCAAAATTCATGGCGTCCGGCGACGCAACTGGTGCGCGGCGGCACGGCCCGCTCGCCGTTCGAGGAAACATCGGAAGCGATCTTCCTCACGTCCGGCTACGTCTATCCGACCGCCGACGAAGCAGAACTCGCCTTCAAGGGCGACAAGCAGCGCTACATCTATTCGCGTTATGCCAATCCGACGCTGGCGATGTTCGAACAGCGTCTCGCCCTGCTGGAAGGCACGGAATACTGCGTCTCGACCTCAAGCGGCATGTCGGCCGTGTTCGCGGCGCTCGCGTCGCAGCTCAAGGCCGGCGACCGGGTTGTCGCCTCGAAGGCGCTTTTCGGGTCGTGCCTTTACATCATCGCCGACCAGCTGCCGAAGTTCGGCATCGAGACCGAGCTGGTCGACGGCACCGATTACGACGCCTGGGCGAAGGCGCTGTCGAAACCGGCCAATGTCGTGTTTCTCGAGACGCCTTCCAATCCCTGCCTTGAAGTCATCGACATCGCCAAGGTATCGGAGTTGGCGCACGCCGCCGGCGCCAGGGTCGTTGTCGACAACGTGTTCGCAACCCCGGTGCTGCAGCGGCCGATCGCGCTCGGCGCCGATATCGTCGTTTATTCGGCTACCAAGCACATCGACGGCCAGGGCCGGACGCTGGGCGGTGCCATCCTGACCAACGACCAGGAATTCATCGAAGATCATCTGACGCCGTGGATGCGGCACACGGGGCCGGCGCTCTCGCCGTTCAATGCCTGGGTTTTGCTCAAGGGACTGGAAACCCTGGCCGTACGCGTCCGTCAGCATTGCGACAATGCCATCAAGGTCGCGACCTTCCTGGAGGCGCATCCGAAGATCGAAAAAGCGATCTACCCGGGCCTGAAGAGCCATCCGCAGCACAATCTCGCGCTCGCGCAGATGGACGGTCAGGGGTCGAGCCTCGTTGCGTTCGAGATCAAGGGAGGCAAATCGGCAAGCTTCAACACGCTCAACGCCCTCGGGATCGTCGACATCTCCAACAACCTGGGCGACGCCAAGAGCCTCATCACGCATCCGGGGACGACCACGCACCAGCGTCTGAGCGACGACGAAAAGCTGGCGCTCGGAATTACCGAAGGCCTGGTACGCCTGTCGGTGGGTCTCGAAGATGCGGACGACCTGATCGAGGATCTGGATCAGGCCCTCGCCTGCGCGTGATCGCTACTCTGCCCGGCGCGGCAGATCTTTCAGCCGCGACGCCACGGCCCCCGCATTCCGGTCACCGACCGGGCGGCCGTCGATTTCGATGACCGAACGGATGCTGAGACTGGACGTCAGGAAGACTTCGTCGGCGATCCTCAGATCGTCGACGGAGAGGCTCCGTTCGATCAAGGTCTCGGCCTCCATCACGCAAGCCCGCATGATGCCGGGCAACGCGCCATCGGCAACCGGTGGCGTCACGAGGTGCTCGCCCAGGCGGCAGAACACGTTCGCTGCAGTCGCCTCGGCAACATTGCCTTGTGTGTTGAGCAGGATGGCCTCTTCCGCCCCTGCCGCGCGCGCCTCTTCTGCGGCAAGGATCGCATCCAGGTAATTGGTGCTCTTCACGGCCGACAGCGGCGAAAGCTCGTTCCGCCGGGTACGTGTCGAGATAATCGCTGTCACATTGCCCGTCTTGCCGACCTCGCCCGAGGACGCCGTTACCATTAACGTCGGCACCGGGTTCGCCGGCGGCAGCACCCCTCTGGCTGCCGGACCGCGCAAGAGTGTAATCCGTGCCGAGCCTTCGATGACGTCGGCGGCGGCGCAGACTTCGTGCACCGCCTGCAACAGCGACGCCTTTTCCACCGGTACCGGCATACCGAGAACGGTCGCGCCCGTCGCCAACCGGGTCATGTGCCGGTCGAACCTCAGTGGCGCGCCATCGCAAACGGCGAGCGTTTCGAACAGGCCGTCGCCGAGCGTGACGCCGCGATCGTCCGCATCAATTGCCTTCGCCGCCTCGACGATGCTGCCGTTCAGCCAGATCTTCATGGCCGGAAATCTCCCGTGACGCTGGCGAGAAGCGGTGCCGCCTTCGTCCGCATCTCTTCGTATTCCGCTGCCGGTTCGCTGTCGGCTACAATCCCGCCGCCGGCGTGTGCAGAGACCTTGCCGCCGGATACCATCAATGAACGAATGACGATGTTTGAGTCCATCGCACCGTCCATGCCCGCCCAGAATACACTGCCGCAATATGCCGCCCGCCGTGACGCTTCCAACTCATGAATAATTTCCATGGCACGTATCTTCGGCGCACCGGTGACCGACCCGCCGGGGAACGTCGCGCGAAACAGATCGACGGCATCGAAGCCCGGGCGCAGCTTGCCGACAACCTCCGAAACCAGATGATGTACGCGCGCGAAGGTTTCCAGTTCGCAAAGCGCGGTCACGCCGACACTTCCGATCAAGGCAACACGGGAGATATCGTTCCGCAGAAGATCGACAATCATCAGGTTCTCTGCCCGATCCTTGATGCTCTCGGTCAGTTCGAGCGCCAGATTCACGTCCTCTTCGGGCGCGTCACCGCGGGGGCGCGTCCCTTTGATCGGGCGCGTCGAAATCCGCCCCGACGTATCGAGTTTCAGGAACCGTTCCGGCGATGCGCACAGCAATTGATGCCCGGGACCGCAGCCGACATACCCTGCAAAAGGCGCCGGCGTCGCCCAACGAAGGCGTCGATAAAGCATGAAAGGCGACAGACCGTCCGGCATGTCGGCAACCGCACGCGTCGTGATGTTGGCCTGAAAGATATCGCCGGCATAGATGTAATCGATGGTCTTCTGCACGGCGGCTTCGTATTGGGCCCGGTCTATTTCCCACTGCCACGCCGCAACGGGTGCCCGGTCCAACGGCGGCAATGGTGCGGTCGCTTCGATCCGGGTTGCCATGGTTTCCAGCCGCCGTGCCGCGGACAGACGGCCGGGAATAAGATCGGCGGCAACAACCCAGGCCCGCCTCTCGAAGGTATCGAAGGCGACGATCGTGTCATAGAGGCCCGCTGCAATCGCGGGGAACTCAGTGCCGCCGCGGTGACAGGGCAAACGCTCGATCACGCGGCCAAGGTCATACCCGAGGACACCGCAAAGGCCGGTCTGAAATGGCGGCAAGGCTGGGTCGGTATCCAGCCGCACCATGTGAAGCAGCGTGCGCAGCTTGCCGAACGGATCGGCGGCGGCAAGGCCGTCAGCCCCGATGATAACGGTTTCGGCGGGATCGGCGGCGATATAGGCAAAGCGTCCCCGCCCGCCACCTTCGTCGGCACTGTCCAGAAACACAGCCACCGGATCGGCGGCAAACGGCTGGAACGCCGCGACGGGGTCCTTGTAGGAAATTTCCTTGGCGACGGGTTTGGCCATGGCTTATGCCGCCACGCGCGTGGCGGCCCCGATCAGAAGCTGTCGCCGAGCACCCGGTCCGGCGGGGCATGACCGTCAACAAAGGTCTTGATGTTGATCAACACCTTTTCGCCCATATCGTTGCGGCCTTCATGCGTCGCGGAGCCCATGTGCGGCAACAGAACGACGTTGTCGAGGGCAACCAGCTTCGGGTTGACGGCCGGCTCATGCTCGAACACATCGAGACCGGCGCCGGCGATTTCACCGTTCGACAGCATCCGTGTAAGTGCGTTTTCATCGATGATCTCGCCACGGGCCGTATTGATGATAACCGCGTTATCCTGCAGCAGCTTGAGCCGCCGCGCCGAAAGCAGGTGATATGTCGCCGGCGTATGCGGGCAGTTCACGGAGACGAAATCCATCCGCGCCAGCATCTGGTCCAGGCTTTCCCAGTAGGTCGCCTCGAGATCGTTCTCCACCGCTTCCGGAACCTGACGGCGGTTGTGGTAATGGATCGACAGTCCGAAACCACGCGCGCGTCGCGCCACCGCCTGGCCGATCCGGCCCATGCCGATAATGCCGAGACGCTTGCCGTAGATGCGGTGACCCAGCATCCATGTCGGCGACCAGCCTGGCCAGTCCCCCGAGCGCAGGCTGCGCTCGCCTTCGGTGAGACGGCGCGGCACCGCAAGAAGAAGCGCCATCGTCATATCGGCGGTGTCTTCGGTCAGGACATCGGGCGTATTGGTAATGGTAATGCCGCGTTGGCGGGCGGATGCGAGGTCGATGTGATCGACGCCGGCGCCGTAGTTGGCGATCAGGCGAAGGTTCGGCGCAGCCTGGCTCAGTATCTTCGCGTCGATACGATCCGTCACGGTCGGTACCAGGACATCGGCCGTTTTGACGGCCTCGGCCAGGTCCGCCGCCGACATCGGCGTATCTTCGAGATTCAACCGGACATCGAACAGTTCCATCATGCGGGTTTCGATGGCGTCCGGCAGTTTACGGGTGACAACGACAATAGGCTTGTTTCGCGGCATTTCTGAGCCCTTTCAACGCGCTTTGTTAGCCGTGGCCATAGCAATCCGCCGCGGGGTTGTCCAGCAACTTGACCGAAGGCCCCCGTGTGGCGATAAACATTCCATGGAACGCATTTTCACCCGCACTTTCCCGGCCTTGCTGGCGATGTTCATTATTGCAGGATTTTTCGCCGCCGGCGTACAGGAATCCCGCGCACAGACACAGGGAACGGGGCTTCCCCTGCCCCGTTACGTCAGCCTTCGGGCCGCGGAGGTCAATCTTCGCACGGGGCCGGGCGTGCAGTATCCCGTGGAGTGGATATTCCAGCGGGAATCGATGCCCGTCGAGATCATCAAGGAATACCGGACGTGGCGGCTGGTTCGTGACTGGGAAGGCACGCAGGGCTGGATGCATCAGAGCATGCTTTCCGGCAAACGCACGTTCCTGATCACCGGAAAAGAACGGACGATCCGAGTGGAACCCGACGCCAAGAGCCGGGCGGTGGCCATCGCCGAGCCGAACACAATCGGCGAGATCGTGTCCTGCCCGGCAGCGACCGGCTGGTGCAAGGTGCGCATCAAGGGGATCGACGGCTGGCTCCGGCGCGTCGAGTTCTGGGGCGTTTACCGCAACGAAACCTTCGAATAGGCGCCGTTACGCCAGGTCCCCCGCCAGCGCCTTATGGGTCGCTTCGGAAAAGACCGCCAGATGCCCGTACTTCGGGTGATTGATTCCCAACATCACGCGTCCATCCGCGGCTTTGAACTTCGCCGCCTGTTCGTCGGTGAACGGAAAATGGATGAACTGTACCGATGATGCCTTGCCGTCGGCGGTCGTGCGGTCGACGTCATCTTCAGGGACACCCTTGATTGTTTCCCCGTCGAATTCCAGCGTGATCGTTTCCTCGACGCCGCCGAGGCCGGAAAGGAACACCTTGCGGCGGCCCTCGTCCTCGATCTCGAACATCAAGGTCGCGACCAGCTCACGGCCATTCGGAATCAGCGGATTGTAGGCGGCAAGCTCGTCGGCGATCTGATCTTCGCCGCCCTTCTCGATGTAGAGCATTTCGTGAACCTGATGCCACATGGTGTCGTAGTTCTCGAAATAGAACGTCGCGTCCGGGCCGCAGGAAACACGGCGGTCGCGCTTCATTTCCGTTACCGCGGTACGGCGTTCCTTGCGCGTCTTCGCGTACTCTTCGATCGGAACGATATCGGCTCGGGTAATTTCGGTCCTGAGCATTTTCTTCTCCATTACTTTTCTTGATTCAGATGCCGTACGCCCGGGCGAAAACCTCGACCGGGTGCTGCATCTCTTCAATGCCGTCCGTCGGCTTATCCAGCATTTCGATGCCCTGTACGATATGATCGCGGGCCAGCGGACATTCCGACAGGACGTACTTGGCGCCCGCGTCTCCGGCCTTCCTGGCGACAGGCTTGCCGACCTTGAGGCCGACGTCGAAGTTTTCCTTCATGATGCCCCACGATCCACCATGCCCCGAGCATCGTTCAATGACGTCAAGCTTGAGATCCGGAATCAGGCGCAGCATTTCAGCCGCTTTCTGTCCCATGTTCTGGGCACGGGAATGGCAGGAAATATGCACCGCCACGCCGCCGTCGAGCGCACCGAGGCCATCGGCCAGGCCTTCTTTCTTGGCGATCGAAACGATGTATTCCGTGATATCCGAAGTCGCGGCGCTGAGCACCTTCACGTCGTCGTCATCGGGCACGATCAGGGGCCATTCGAACTTGAGCATCAAGGCACATGACGGCACCAGCGCGATAACATCGTAGCCTTTCTCGATCCAGGGCTTGAGGTCTTCAGCCGTGGATTTCGCGCTTTCCGCAACGGCGGCGATGTCGCCCTGTTCCAGTTGCGGCATCCCACAGCAGCGCGGATAGACGACTTCCGTCTCGACGCCGTTCTTAGCGAGAATGGCGCGCGCCGCCTTGCCGATATCCGGGTTGTTGTAATTTGCGAAACAGGTGGCGTAGAGCACAGCCTTGCGGCCGTGCGCTGGCGCGCTTGTATTCACGGCCGGAACGTCGGTTTGTTCCGTGAACGGCAGAGATGCAAACGCGGGCAGCTTCGCCTTGCGGTGAACGCCAAGCGTCGCTTCCATCGCGGGGCGGGTCAGCGCATTGCCGCATTTCGATGCCCAGTTGGCGAGCCCGGCGACCTTGCTTGCGATCTCGCCGTTGCGGTCGGTCTGGGTCAGCTGTTTTGCACCGAAGGGCACCTTGCCCTTTTTCTGCTCGATGGCGCGATAGCGCAGCATCAGGTGCGGGAAATCCAGATTGAACTCGTGCGGCGGCACGTAAGGACATTTCGTCATGAAGCACATGTCACACATGGTGCACGCATCGACGACGGGTTTGAAATCGCCGCTGTCGACGGAATCCAGTTCGCCCGTCTCGGAGTCGTCGATCAGATCGAAAAGTTTCGGGAAACTGTCGCACAAATTGAAGCAACGTCTGCAGCCGTGGCAGATGTCGAACACCCGGCGCAGTTCGTCGTCCAGCTTCGCTTCGTCGTAAAAGTCCGGGTCCTTCCACGGGATGGGGTGGCGCACAGGCGCCTCGAGACTGCCTTCGCTCATGGCTGTGTCCTCAGAATTTAAACGCTACACGTAACACACAGGATCATGAAGGGGGGCAAATGCCCCCCTCCACCGTTCGCATCGATAAATCGATCCGATTATTCCATCGTGTCGAGCGCTTTCTGGAAGCGGCCGGCGTGGGATTTTTCTGCCTTGGCCAGCGTCTCGAACCAGTCTGCGATCTCGTCGAAGCCTTCGTCACGCGCGGTCTTCGCCATGCCCGGATACATGTCGGTGTATTCGTGCGTTTCACCGGCGATAGCCGCTTTCAGGTTGGACCCGGTGTCGCCAATCGGCTCGCCCGTTGCCGGGTCACCGACTTCTTCAAGGAATTCGAGGTGGCCGTGCGCGTGACCCGTCTCACCTTCGGCGGTGGAGCGGAAAACGGCGGCGACGTCGTTGTAGCCCTCAATGTCGGCCTTTTGCGCGAAATACAGGTAGCGGCGGTTGGCCTGCGATTCGCCGGCAAAGGCTTCTTTCAGATTTTCTTCAGTCTTCGTTCCCTTGAGGGACATATGATCCTCCTTCTGCATAGATCGTCGAGTGGCAATACTCGTAGGGTTGAGTGGCAATACTCAAGTGGGCGCAGAGGCCCGTGCACGCGCCTAATATGGTTTGCGCTGCAGCAGAGGTCAATACCCTGGAATTGTTCTAAATTTTAGATTAGTCTTCGCAGGTGCGAATGATTATTCTTCGCGGACGCGAATAACCACATCTACCCTGGAAATCTTCGCCCCACCCGGCGGATTGGGCAGGCTCGACACCACCACATCGTCGGATGCGATATCTTCGAGATGGCCGTCACCCTCGAAATAGAAGTGATGGTGATCGGACGTGTTCGTGTCGAAATAGGAACGGCCCGATTCGACTGCGATTTCCCGAAGCAGCCCCGCCTGCGTGAACTGGTGGAGCGTGTTGTATACGGTTGCCAGGGAGACGGAGACACGCGCCGACGTGGCTTCGTTGTGAAGCATTTCCGCGCTGACATGACGATCGACGCCGCGGAACATCAACTCCGCGAGCGCAATCCGCTGCCGGGTCGGGCGAAGACCCGCTTCCCGCAGCTTGTTTATAATCGGCGCATATCGTTTTTGATCAGCCATATCCGATACTTAAGTAATTCTGCGCAATTCCGCAACAATTGAATGAGATTAATTCTCATCTGGTGTCGGGAACGGCACGCCCACGACGTTGTATCCGCTGTCGACATAGAGCACCTGCCCGGTAACGCTGAGCGCCAGATCGGACAGCAGGAACAGGGCCGAACCGCCGAGATCGTCGAGCTGCACGTTCCGCCGGAGCGGGGCATGCTGTTCGTTCCACTTGAAAATATGGCGTGCCCCGGCAATGGCGCTGCCGGCGAGCGTCCGCATCGGTCCCGCCGAGATCGCGTTGACGCGGATGTTGTCCGGCCCCAAATCGGAGGCGAGATACCGGACACTGGCTTCGAGTGCGGCCTTGGCGACCCCCATGACATTGTAATTCGGCACGACCTTCTCGGCGCCATAGAACGACAGCGCGATCATGCTGCCGCCATCTTTCATATGCGGCGCGGCATGACGGGCCAACGACGTAAACGAGTAACAGGAAACCTCCATGGTGCGACGGAAGTTCTCGCGCGTCGTCGCCACATACTTGCCCTTGAGTTCCTGCTTGTCGGAATAGGCGATGGCATGCACGACGAAATCGATCGAACCCCATTCGTCGGCGCACGCGTTGACCGCAGCGGCAATGGATCCCTCGTCCTCGACGTCGCACGGCACGATAACCTTGGAATTCAGGCTCTCGGCCAACGGCCGGACACGGCGTTCGATTGCGTCGTTCTGATACGTAAAGCCCATTTCCGCGCCATGGGCGGCCAGCGTGCTGGCGATGCCCCAGGCAATCGAATGGTCGTTGGCGACACCCATGATGAGGCCGCGCTTACCGTCCATCAGATTGGACTTAAGTGCGAGACGGCTGGCAGCGTCGGATGATTTCTGTTCATTCACGGGATCACGCCTCGTACCGCTTGAATGCAAGGGTGGCGTTCGTACCGCCGAACCCGAAGCTGTTCGACAGCACGCAGTTGAGGCCCGCGTTGTCGATCCGTTCCCGAACGACATCCGCCTCGCCCACATCCGGATCGAGGTTCTCGACATTCGCGGAGGCCGAAACAAAATCGTTGTCGAGCATGATCAGCGAATAGATCGCCTCATGTGCGCCGGTCGCGCCCTGGGAATGCCCGGTAAGCGATTTGGTCGACGAGATCTTCGGCTTATGTGCGCCGAACACTTCCTGGATCGACTTGATCTCGATCATGTCACCGACCGGCGTCGATGTCCCATGTGCGTTGATGTAATCCACCTTCGTGTTGCCGAGCCCGGCGGTTGCCAGCTCCATGCAGCGGCGCGCACCTTCGCCGGACGGCGCAACCATGTCGACGCCGTCGGACGTCGCACCGTAACCGACGATCTCGCCGTAAATCTTCGCCCCGCGCGCCTTCGCGTGCTCAAGTTCCTCGAGCACGACGACACCGGCGCCGCCGGCGATCACGAAGCCGTCGCGCTCGACATCGAACGGGCGTGACGCCTTGCCCGGGTTGTCATTGTACTTGGACGACAATGCACCCATGGCGTCAAACAGCACCGTCAGCGTCCAGTCGAGTTCCTCGGCGCCACCGGCGAAGACGATGTCCTGCTTGCCCCACTGGATCAGTTCGGCACCGTTGCCGATGCAATGCGCGCTGGTCGAACATGCCGATGAAATCGAATACGAAAGACCCCGGGTATGGAAAGCCGTCGACAGGTTCGCCGAGACGGTCGAGCACATGGCTTTCGGCACGGCGTAGGGACCGACGCGTTTCGGGCCCTTCTCGCGCGCCGTATCCACGGCCAGCATCTGCGCCGAGGTCGACGGCCCGCCGGAACCCATCACCAGCCCCGTGCGTTCGCTGGTGACGTCCTTGTCCTCAAGGCCCGAGTCCTGGATCGCTTCCTGCATCGCAATGTAGGCATATGCCGCACCGTCACCCATGAAGCGGCGCAGTTTGCGGTCAATCTTCTCGTCGAAATCGACGGTCGGCGCACCGTGCACATGCGAGCGGAATCCCCGCTCCGCGTACTCCTCACAGAACACGATGCCCGATCGGCCGTCCCGCAAGCTCTGCGTTACCTCGGCCACGTTTTCGCCGATGGGGGATACGATCCCCATGCCCGTTACGACCACACGTCTCATAAAATCCTCACTTCGCTGCCTTGTACGCCCCGAAAATCAGCCTTCGGGCGTAAACAATGTCACCTTAAGTCCTGACGCTTCATAGGCAACATCGCCGTCGACCTTCATGACGCCGTCGGCGATGCCAAGCGTGATACCACGGCTCATGACGCGTTTGATATCGATGTGGTACTCGACCAACGACTTCTCCGGCGTGACCTGCTCGGTGAATTTCACCTCGCCGACACCCAGCGCACGTCCACGGCCGGGCGCGCCGGTCCAACCGAGATAGAACCCGACCAACTGCCACAGGGCATCCAGACCCAGACAGCCAGGCATCACCGGGTCACCCTGAAAATGACAATCAAAAAACCAAAGGTCTTTCTTAACGTCGAATTCAGCATCGACGACACCCTTGTCGTAGGATCCACCGCTGTCCGCAATATTGGTGATGCGGTCGAACATCAGCATCGGCGGCAGCGGCAACTGCGCATTCCCCGGACCGAACAGTTCGCCTCGGCCACAACTCAGCAGTTCCTCATAAGAGTAGCTTGATTGCTTGGTCAATAAATCAGCCCCTCACCATTTAACGTCGTCTCCCGGATAGATGCGCTACACCGGGTTATTCTTATACCGCATCATTAAGCGAAATCCGAGAGTGGTGCACGAAAAAAACCTGCCAGAATCGCCCGGTTCCAGCGGCCCGCGCATAACGAAACGGGGCGGCGATCCAACGATCTGCCGCCCCGTCAAAACCGCAGAACCCAATCAGGCCCGCTTTTTGCGCTCGCCGACCTGTTCGGTGATATCTTCACCCGTTTCCTGGTCGACGACACGCATCGAAAGTTTCACTTTGCCGCGGTCGTCGATACCGATCAGCTTGACCTTCACCTGATCGCCTTCGTTGACCACGTCGGTCACTTTCTCGACACGGCCTTCGGCCATTTCCGAGATGTGCACGAGGCCGTCACGCGGACCGAGGAAGTTCACGAATGCGCCGAAATCGACCACTTTCACGACCTTGCCGTCGTAAATCACGCCGACTTCGGGCTCCGCGACAATGTCACGGATCCAGGCCGCGGCACGGTCGCCGGCCTCGGCATCGACAGCCGCGATGCGGACGGAACCGTCATCCTCGACATCGATCTTGGCGCCGGTGGTTTCGCAGATTTCGCGAATGACCTTGCCGCCCGGACCGATAATGTCGCGGATCTTCTCCGGGTTGATCTGCATCGACGTGATGCGCGGTGCGTTGCCGCTGACCTGCTCGCGGGCATTCGAGATCGCCTTCGCCATCTCACCCAGAATGTGCAGACGGCCGTCCTTCGCCTGGGCAAGGGCGATCTTCATGATTTCCTCGGTGATCGAGGTAATCTTGATGTCCATCTGCAGCGAGGTCACACCGTTTTCCGTACCGGCAACCTTGAAGTCCATGTCGCCGAGATGGTCTTCGTCACCGAGGATATCGGAGAGCACGGCATAGCGCTCACCTTCCTTGATCAGACCCATGGCGATACCGGCCACCGGACGCGGGAGCGGCACACCGGCATCCATCAGCGACAGCGACGTGCCGCAGACCGTCGCCATCGACGACGAGCCGTTCGACTCGGTGACGTCCGAAACGACGCGGATCGTGTACGGGAAGTCTTCCTTCGACGGCATGATCGGGTGCATGGCACGCCATGCCAGCTTGCCGTGACCGACTTCGCGGCGACCCGTGAAACCGAAGCGGCCGGCTTCACCGACCGAGAACGGCGGGAAGTTGTAGTGAAGCATGAAGCTTTCACGGTAGTTGTCGGCAAGACCATCGATGATCTGCTCGTCCTGGCCGGTGCCGAGCGTCGTCGTCACCATCGCCTGCGTCTCACCGCGGGTGAACAGCGCCGAACCGTGCGCACGCGGCAGGATGCCGACTTCGCTGGCGATCGGGCGAACGGTCGCGGTGTCACGGTCGTCGATACGTTTGCCGGTATCGAGGATGTCGTTACGGACGATATCCTTCTCCAGCTTTTTGAACGCATCGCCCATGGAGGCTGCGAGCAGATCCTGATCGAGGCTTTCGTCTGCGGTGAGCTTTTCCTCGGCCGCTTTCTTGACCTCCGCGATCTTCGCCTGGCGCTCGGATTTGACCTTGATGCCATAGGCTTCGCGAAGCCCGTCGGCTGCTGCCGCTTTGACGCTCTCGGCGATAACGTCGAGACCGGCCGGCGGTTCCGGCAGTTCCATCGGCTCCTTGGCGCAGGCTTCGGCCAGTTCGATGATCGCATCGATTACCGGCTGGAAGCCCCTGTGACCGAACATGACGGCATCGAGCATCTGCTCTTCCGTCAGTTCGCTGGCTTCGGATTCGACCATCAGCACGCCTTCCTGCGTACCGGCGACCACGAGGTCGAGATCGCTCTCGGCCTGCTGCGCCAGGGTCGGATTGAGCACCATTTCGCCATCGATACGGCCGACGCGCGCGCCACCGATCGGGCCCATGAACGGCAGGCCGGAAATCGTCAGAGCCGCAGAGGTCCCGATCATCGCAAGGATATCGGTCTCGTTTTCAAGGTCGTGCGAAACGACGGTGCAGATCACCTGCGTTTCGTTCTTGAACCCTTTGACGAACAGCGGACGGATCGGACGGTCGATCAGGCGCGAAATCAGCGTTTCGCGCTCGCTCGGGCGGCCTTCACGTTTGAAAAAGCCGCCAGGAATTTTACCGGCGGCAAAGGCTTTTTCGACGTAATGAACGGAGAGCGGGAAAAAATCGAGACCCGGTTTCGGGGATTTTTCGCCGACCACTGTGCAGAGCACCTTGCTCTCACCGAGGGTCGCCATCACGGCACCGTCGGCCTGACGGGCGATCTTGCCGGTTTCGAGAACCAGCTTCTGACCGGCCCATTCTATTTCTTTTCGGAATTCTTGAAACATTTCTACTTTCCTCATCCTACATACAGCGCCGCACCATAAGATACCGGCGCAACCCGCAGCCACCTCGGTCGCGGGCGAAGCGCAGAGCCACAAACATCTATCAGCGCACTGAAAATGAAGCGGCTCGCGCCGTCAGCGGGGCATCTCCACCACGGAGATGCACCCGGGAGCCGCATTAGCGGCGCAGGCCCAGTTTCTTCACCAGACCATCGTAACGGCTCTCGTCCTTCTTTTTGAGGTAATCGAGCAGCCGGCGGCGTTGACCCACCATCATCAGCAGGCCACGGCGCGAGTGAAAATCCTTACCGTGGGTTTTCAGGTGATCCGTGAGGTTGGAGATCCGTTCCGTCAGAACGGCAACCTGCACTTCGGGGGAACCCGTGTCGCCGTCCTTGACGGCATATTCCTTGATAAGCTCTTGCTTACGATCGGCAGTAATCGACATCGTGTACTCCTACGTTAGATGTTCATCACACGGAACGGTCGAATTTCGCCGCCCGATATACGCGCAAGTGCCAACAACGTGCCGTTCGCCGTCACCTGGACGACATCCCCTTGTGAAACGTTCCGAAGGGGGGACCGTTGTGCGACAGGCAGGACGGGAACACCCTGTCCATGCTTGAGCCTGCGCGCTTCCTGCTCCGTCAGGGCTAGTGCCGGGATGTCGTCCAGCACAGTCTCAACGGGAAGCAGATATTGCTCTAGAAGCGCCGCCGCTTGTTCGCCTTCATTCGCTTCGAAAGCGTCCAGTTTTACTGCCTTTTCAATAGAAAAGGGCCCGACAGCGGTGCGTCTGAGGCGCCTTATATGGCCTTCACACCCCAAGTGCAAGGCCAGATCTCTCACCAGAGCGCGGACGTAAGTGCCCTTGCCGCAACGCATTTCGAAGTCGGCATGATCCCCGTCAGGGATATCCAGAAGCCTGAGTTCGACAATTTCGACGTCGCGTGGTGCGATCTCCACGTCTTCGTCACGGCGTGCGCGCTTGTAGGCCCGCTCGCCATCGATCTTGATCGCCGAATAAACGGGGGGAATCTGCGAGATCTTGCCGGTAAAACGCGGCAGTGCCGCCTCGATCTCGTCCCGCGTCGGCCGCTTGTCCGAACGCGCGGTAACATCACCCTCGGCATCGTCGGTATCGGTGCTTTCACCCCAACGCGCGCGGAATTCATAGGTTTTGTAACCGTCCATGGCATAGGACTGCGTTTTCGTGGCTTCACCGAACGCAATCGGCAGGACGCCGCTCGCCAGCGGGTCGAGTGTGCCGCCATGACCCACCTTGGCAGCCCCGGTCAGCCAGCGGATGCGGCCAACGCACCCGTTCGATGAAGGTCCTTCCGGCTTATCCAGGATCAGCCAGCCATGGATCGGCGTTCCCTTGCGCTTTCGCGCCATTACGCGTCGCGCTCCGGATCGTCGGCAGCAGTAAGATCGCGGCGAACACGCGGGTCGTTCAGGACGTTTTCGATGCGCTGCGCTTCGTCGAAGCTGAAATCCGCCTCGAACGCGATCCGGGGCGTATGGCGGAGCTGCACGTTCTTGCCGACCCAACTGCGCAGGAACCCTGACGCCTTGTTGAGCGCCTTGACGATGCCACCCGCGTCACCGCCGCCGAGCGGCACGACGAACGCGGTGGCGTTCTTCAGATCCGGTGAAATGCGAACTTCGGTCACCGTAATGGCGACACCCTTGACCGCGGGATCGCGGATTTCGCCGCGTTCCAGGGCCAAAGCCAGGGCATGACGCACTTCTTCACCGACGCGCAATTGGCGCTGCGACGGAGCACGGGCAGGCTGACGGCTCATCAGTTTAGCTCCCTGGAAGGCACCGCGGATCAGAGCTCGCGGCTGACTTCCTTCATTTCGAAGCACTCGATCTTGTCGCCGACCTGGATGTCGTTGTAGTTGGCGAACGCCATGCCGCACTCGTAACCGTCCTTAACTTCGCGGACATCATCCTTGAAGCGCTTGAGCTGGCTGAGTTCGCCTTCGTGGATGACCACATCGTCGCGCAGCAGGCGGACCTTGGCGCCCCGCTTGACCATCCCTTCGGTGACCATGCAACCGGCAATCTTGCCGACCTTCGAGATCGAGAACACTTCGCGGATTTCGGCGTAACCGAGCAGTTCTTCCGAAACGTCCGGCGACAGCATGCCGGACAGCATCTTTTTCACGTCGTCGGTCAGATCGTAGATAATCGAGTAGTAGCGGATATCGACACCGTCGCGTTTCGCCGCTTCGCGTGCCTGCGGATTGGCACGGACGTTGAAACCGAAGACCAGCGCGTTCGACGCACGGGCCAGCGTGACGTCCGACTCGTTGATGCCGCCGACACCGGAGTGCAGCACCTGCACCTCGACTTCTTCGGTCCCCATCTTGGTGAGCGCACCGATGATGGCTTCCAGCGAGCCGTGCACATCCGCCTTGATAATGACGGGCAGCATTTCCGCTTCGCCTTCCTTGATCTTCTCGAACATCTGCTCGAGCGTGCCGCGCGCGGCAATCGATGCACGCGCGTCGCGATCCCGGCGCTGACGGAATTCCGACACTTCACGGGCCTTCGCCTCGTCACCGACAACAACGACTTCGTCACCCGCCAGCGGCGTGCCGTTGAGGCCGAGCACTTCCGCCGGTTCCGACGGACCTGCCTTGTCCATCTTGTTGCCGTGCGCGTCGGTCAGGGCGCGAACACGCCCCCACTCGGCGCCGGCAACGAAGATATCGCCGACATTGAGCGTGCCGCGTTGCACCAGGACGGTCGCGACCGAACCACGGCCCTGTTCCATCTTGGATTCGACGACAACGCCTTCCGCCGGGCGGTCCGGGTTGGCCTTGAGGTCGAGAAGTTCCGCCTGCAGCTGAATGGCTTCCAGAAGCTTGTCGAGGTTCTGACGCTTCAGCGCCGACACCGGCACGCAGAGAACGTCGCCGCCCATATCCTCGACCTGAATGTCGTGGCTGAGCAGATCGGTTTTGACGCGGTCCGGGTTGGCGTCCGGCTTGTCGATCTTGTTGACCGCGACGATGATCGGCACCTCGGCCGCCTTGGCGTGGTGAATGGCCTCGATCGTCTGCGGCATGATGCCGTCGTCTGCGGCGACGCAGAGCACGACAATGTCCGTCACCTTGGCACCGCGCGCCCGCATTTCCGTGAACGCGGCGTGGCCCGGCGTATCGATGAACGTGATCACATTGCCGTCTTCGGTTTTGACCTGATAGGCGCCGATGTGTTGCGTAATGCCGCCGGCCTCGTGGTTGGCGACATCGCTTTCACGAAGCGCGTCCAGAAGCGACGTCTTGCCGTGATCGACGTGCCCCATGACGGTGACGACCGGCGCACGCGATACGCTTGCGGTTTCGTCCTCGGTCGCGTCGATAACCAGATGATCCTCGACGTCGGATTCGCTGACGCGTTTGATCCGGTGCCCGAACTCCTGAACGATCAGTTCCGCCGTGTCGGCATCGATGCTCTGCGTGATCGTCGCCATGACACCCATCTCCATGAGCTTCTTGACGACGACGCCACCGCGCTCGGCCATGCGGTTGGCGAGTTCCTGCACGGTGATCGTTTCCGGAACGACAACATCGCGAATGACCTTGCCGCCTTCGGAGCGGCGCTCGCGCTGCTTTTCACGATCGCGGTCACGTTGACGCTTGACCGAGGCCAGCGAACGGCGGTGCTCCTCGAGCTCCTCGAAGGATTCCGCTTCGGCAATGGTCAGCTTGCCGTGACGGCGGCGCTCTTCCCGGCTCTTGCCGGGCGACGGGCGCTTGGCTTCCTGTTTAACGGGCTTGCCTTTGCGTGCCGATTTTTCGTCTTCGTCTGCGTCCGCGCCCTTGTCGGCTTCACGCGTTTCCTTGACGGTTTCCTTGACCCGCGACTTTCGCTCTTCCTCCAGGCGCTTGGCTTCCAGCTCCTGAGCCTCACGGACAGCACGCTCCTCATCCGTCTCGACCGGCTCTTCGGCAGGGGCTTCTTCTTCCTGCACACGACCCAGATCCGAAATCTGCGGCTTGCCGCGACCGGTTGGCTTGGCTTCATCCGTGCCATGACGCGCCGACTCGAGCGCCCGCATCCTGGCTTCGCGCTCGCTGTCGGTCAGCTTGGAAACGCTGCCCGTGTCCGCGTCGGCCGGCACATCCGCCGGCACCGCTGCTTCCGCGATCTCGGCAACTTCCTCGGCTTTCGGCTCCGTGAGGCTGGCACCGCGCAACCCGGCCTTAACCTCGGACATATCGCCCGACGTATCGGTCACGAACGTCCGCTTGCGCTTCTTCTCGACGGTTACCATCTTCGAGCGCCCGTGCGAGAAGTTCTGCTTCACCTGGCCGGTTTCGACGGTCTTGTTCAGTTCAAGCCGGCCCGGCTTTGAAAGGCCAAGCGGCTTTTTGCCATTTTCCGTCTCTTTCGCGTCACTCATTTGCTTACGTCCATTTCCCCCGGTCTGAGACCGGTTAATCTCTCACATTCTCTTTTCAACGATTCGGCAAGTCCGCCGCGCTGGATCGTCAAAAACGATACAACGCCCTTTCCTGCCGCCTCGCCCATTTCGCCGCTCTTCAGGCCGCTTACAATCGGCGTTTTCCGCGCCGCGTATATCACATCGTGGCGGGCGCCGCCTGCGTCAGATGCAATAACGACCAAACCTGCCGCATTGCGTTCAAGGACCTCCAGCACGCGGTCGTATCCGAACACCAGCAGGTCGGATCTGCGTGCCAGCCCGATCACGTCCCGGCACCGCTGCACCAAGAGCGCTTCGACACGTGCCGCCAGATCGTCCGGCACGGAGACCTGAGCCTTGGCTGCACGCGCGAACAGCTTCTTCGCAACCGCCGTTTTCAGGGCCTCCGCATCGGCGCTGAGCCAGATGCCGCGTCCCGGCAGACGCTCCCCGAGGTCAGGTACTATAGCATTGTCAGGACCGACAACGAACCGGATCAACCCGTGCTTGGGCGCCGTTTCACCGGAAACGATGCACCTGCGTTCGGGTTCGCGGGTCTTCCGGGTCGTCATTTCTGCCAGAGCCGTCATCAATACCTGTCTCTCGGTTCCTTACTCGGCCGGTTCCGCTTCGGCTTCCTCGCTGCCGCTCTCGGCCTCGTCCGCTGCCGGTTCCTCGTCTTCGAACCAGTGCGCACGCGCCGCCATGATCAGCTCGTTCGCCTGATCCATATTCATGGATCCCGCAGGGGCGATTTCCAGCAACTCGTCGCCAGCCAGATCGGCCAGGTCGTCGCGGGTCTTCACGTCTTTCTCGCCGAGCGCAACCATCAACGAAGCGGTCATGCCCTCCAGGGACGCGACGTCGTCCTCGACACCGAGCTCCTTGCGTTTGGCGTCCATTTCTTCTTCACGGGTCGCCAGATGATTGCGGGCACGGGCCTGAAGTTCGGCAGCCACGTCTTCATCAAAACCTTCGATGTCGGTCAGATCCTCGACCGGCACGAAAGCGACTTCCTCGACCGAGCTGAAGCCTTCCGTCACCAGCAGGTGCGCGATCACGTCGTCCACATCGAGGGCGTCGACGAACATCTTCGAGCGATCCTGGAACTCTTTCTGGCGGCGCTCCGATTCCTCGGCCTCGGTCAGAATATCGATATCCCAGCCGGAAAGCTGCGAGGCGAGACGCACATTCTGGCCACGGCGGCCGATCGCGAGCGACAGCTGCTCATCGGGCACCACGACTTCGATCTTGTTGTTGTCCTCGTCGAGAACGACCTTCGCGACTTCGGCCGGCGCCAGTGCGTTGACGATGAACGACGCCGCATCCGGCGACCATTGAATAATGTCGATCTTCTCGCCCTGAAGCTCGCCGACGACGGCCTGCACACGCGAGCCGCGCATACCGATACAGGGGCCGACCGGGTCGATCGAGCTGTCGTGCGACACGACGGCGATCTTGGCGCGCGAACCCGGGTCACGGGCGACGGATTTGATCTCGATGACGCCGTCATAGATTTCCGGCACTTCCTGCGCGAACAGCTTGGCCATGAAATCCGGATGGGTGCGCGACAGGAAAATCTGCGGGCCGCGCGGCTCCTGGCGGACATCGGCGATGTAGGCACGGATGCGGTCGCCGTTGTTGAAGTGCTCACGCGGAATCGACTCGTCACGGCGCAGAATCGCTTCGGCACGACCGAGGTCTATAATCGCGTTGCCATATTCCATCCGCTTGACCAGGCCGTTGACGATTTCGCCGATACGGTCCTTGTACTCCTCGAACTGACGCTCGCGCTCGGCTTCGCGGACCTTCTGCACGATCACCTGTTTCGCGGTCTGCGCGGCGATGCGGCCGAAGTCGATCGGCGGCAGAATATCGACGATGAACTCACCGGCCTCGGCATCGGGTTTCCGGCGCAGGGCTTCGGCCAGAAACATCTGCGTGACTTCATTCTCCCGCTCGGCGCCGTCTTCGAGCACCTCGATGTAGCGCGCCAGCATGATTTCGCCCGACTTGCGGTCGATATGCGCACGAATATCGTGCTCGTGACCGTACTTGGAACGGCCGGCCTTCTGGATCGCCATTTCCATGGCTTCCAGGACCTCTTCCCGTTCGATGCCCTTGTCCCGCGCGACCGTGTCGGCGACGACGAGCAATTCCGGCCGGGCGTGTACGTCACCGGCTTCCATAAGCGTTTCACTCATGAGCTTTTTCTTCCTCTAGCTTGGCAAGCATCTCGTCCGTGATAATAAGCTTGGCTTTCGCGATGGCGGCGTGATCCAGCCGGAACTGTTCGCCATCCATCTCGATCAAAATATCCGTTCCGTCCGTCCCGTCGACACGGCCCCTGAACTTGCGGCGGCCGTCAATCAACGACGTCAGTTCGATCTTCGCCTCGTAACCGGCAAAACGGTCATAGTCACGCAGACGGACCAGCGGCCGGTCGAGGCCCGGCGAGCTGACTTCCAGCGAATAAGCACCCTGGATGGGATCTTCGACGTCGAGCACCGCCGACACCGCACGCGAGATGTCGGCGCAATGATCGACGGTCATCTCGCTGCCGTCCGCAGGTTCGGCCATAATCTGCAGCGTTGCATTCGTGCCACCGCTGATGGAAACGCGCACGACATCGAAGCCCATATCCTCGATGGTCGGCGTCAAAATCTGTTCCACACGCTCGGAAAGCAAATCCGCGCTCACGTTGATCCTCTATGGTCATCCCGGCGGCGGTGAACCGCCTGCGGGCATTAAAAAAGGCGGGCCGTTGGCCCACCCATCAATCTCTGATCATCGTCAGATTAACGAGCGCCCTCGTAAGGGCACGCACGATATATCCAGAATGATGCCAAAAAGCAAGCGGATTGTCGGAATATCAACGAACTACAGTGCCGTTCCCTGCAACTGCGGCCCCCGGCGCGCACGCCGCCGGAACGAAAGATACGCCGGCTTGTCACCCTTTCGCATCGCCTTGGTTTCATAGCGCGTCGGCACCCAGCCTTCGGGCGGCTGACGCCAGTCATCCGGTGTGCGCGCCGTCCAGGACCAGTCCGGATGGCGTTTCGCTTCCGCAAGCGCCCACGCCACGTAATCCATGTGATCCGAGGCAAACAGCAGCGTCGCATCGTCGCGTGCGATGCGCGCCAGGGCGTCGAGCGTCTCGAACTGGAAAATTCGCCGCCGGTTATGCCGCGCCTTGGGCCAGGGGTCCGGGAAGAGAATATAGATGACGGACGCCGAAGCTTCGGGCAGCCGCTCGATCAGCAGCCGGACATCGTCATCGAACACCCGGACATTCCGGAGGTCGAGGCGCTCGACATCGGCCAGCAATGCGGCGACGCCGTTGATGAACGGCTCACAGCCGATGAAATCGACGCCCGGGTTGGCTTCGGCCTCGCCGCTCAGATGCTCGCCGGCGCCAAACCCGATTTCCAGGCGCAGTTCACGTTCCGGCGGACCGAAGCCGGACGGAAACACCACCGGCGCACCCGCATCGGGTTCGGCAATCATCAGACGCGGCAACAGATCGTCGACAAGGCGCTGACGGCCGGGCCGGAGCTTGTGCGTCCGGCGCCGCCCGTACCACATGGGCTTTCCCGATGGATCCTTGGGCATATCCCGGGACATGCGATCAGCCTTTGACGGGGACGGCTTTGTTAGAAAGCCGCCTTGAGTGCATCCGCAATATCGGTGCGTTCCCAAGAGAAACCGCCGTCGTCCTCCGGAGCACGGCCGAAGTGACCGTACGCTGCCGTGCGCGCATAGATCGGGCGGCTCAGCTCGAGGTGTTCGCGGATGCCGCGGGGCGACAGGTCGACGAGCTCCCGCAGTTTCTCCGCGATCGCGTCTTCGTCCACCTTACCGGTGCCGTAGGTGTCGATGTAAACCGACAGCGGCTTGGAAACCCCGATGGCATAAGCCAGCTGGATCGTGCACTTGTCGGCAAGACCGGCGGCCACGACGTTCTTGGCGAGATAACGCCCGGCATAGGCAGCCGACCGGTCGACCTTGGTCGGGTCCTTGCCGGAGAACGCACCACCGCCGTGCGGCGCGGCGCCGCCATACGTATCGACGATGATCTTGCGGCCGGTCAGACCGGCATCGCCGTCCGGGCCGCCAATGACGAAGCGGCCGGTCGGGTTCACGTAGAATTCGTCCTCGGGGCACATCCAGCCGTCGGGCAGGACATCGAGAACGATCGGGCGCACGAGTTCGCGAACATCGTCCTGAGAGAGATCTTCATCATGTTGGGTCGACACCACAACCGACGTCGCCCGGACCGGTTTGCCGTTTTCATACTGCAGCGTGACCTGGCTTTTCGAGTCCGGACCAAAGCCGGAAAACTCACCGGCCTTACGCTTCACGGCCATTTCCTTCAGAATCCGGTGCGAGAAGTCGATCGGCGCCGGCATCAGGCTGTCGGTCTCGTTACAGGCGTATCCGAACATGATGCCCTGGTCGCCTGCGCCTTCGTCCTTGTTGCCCGCGGCGTCGACACCTTGTGCAATATCAACCGACTGCGGGTGGACATGAACCTGAACTTCCGACTTTTCCCAGTGGAAGTTGTCCTGGTCGTAGCCGATGTCCTTGACCGCGAGCCGCGCCAGCTCCTCGAGCCGGGCCGGTGAAATCTTCTCGGCGCAGCGGGTTTCGCCGGCGAGAACGATCAGGTTCGTGGTCACGAGTGTTTCGACGGCTACACGCGATGTCGGATCCAGCGCGAGGTGCGCATCGACGATTTCGTCGGAAACGCGGTCGCAGATTTTATCCGGATGGCCTTCGGAAACGGATTCACTGGTAAAGAGGTAATTGGATCTGCTCAAGTCGGTCCCTCCCGAGCTCAAAAGACATGTCAACATCATGGACCGGGGGCTGCGGAACGGATCGCGCATATAGCCCACTTAGCTCAGTAATTTAATGTGGCGGCAAGCGGTCCAAATCCATCCACAGCGTCACATCGAACGCGCAGGTCTTTTGGCAACTTCATGAGGTCACGTCAAGGAATTCCGCATACACCCGAGAGGTTTATGCGGCGGCATTGGGCCGGTCGAGTGCTTACTCCTCGACCGGCAGATTCGCCATGGAAAGCAGAAGGTCGAACACGCGTTTTCTGACCTTGTCGTCCTGGATACGGTAATAGGCGCGCACCAGTTCCAACGTCTCCTGACGAGAAAGCGGATCGTCGTCCAGCTTCGACGGGTCGCGATCCTGCACCCCCGCCTTTGCCGCGGCCGCTGCACCGCTGCCCAGCACGTTGGTCGGCATATCCTGGAAAAAGAAAGAGACAGGCACGTCGAGGATGCTGCTGAACTGGTAAATCCGGCTGCAGCCGATCCTGTTCGCGCCACGTTCGTATTTCTGAATCTGCTGAAACGTCAAGCCAACGGCCTCGCCGAGCTTCTCCTGCGACATGCCCAGCATCGTCCTGCGCAGCCGTACACGGCTGCCGACGTGGACGTCCACCGGGTGTGGCGTGCCGGGCGGGAAATCACGCTGCCTGCGGCCGCGTCCGATACCGGCGGGAATCTGGGTGGCCTGCGGTAGTTTAACCAAAGTGGTGCTCCCGAAATACATTGCGACGAATATCAGCTTCGATCCGCCGGTATCTCAATTGGGAAGCAAGAAACTCTTCTTAGGCGACCCCGGATACCCGTAATCGGCGACCGAATACACCGACAAGTATACCGAGTAGCGCCAAGAACAAACTTGTGGATTGTCCGTAGTTCGCAAAGAAAGTCGCAGGCAGCGGCAAAGGCAACGGCGCGTCGATAATCCCCTGCTCATCGAGCCCGATACTGTTTCGCAACCGGCCATAAGGGTCGATTACGGCACTGATGCCCGTGTTCGCAACACGGACAACCGGCAGCCCTTCCTCGATCGCGCGAAGCTTGGCCTGAACCAGATGCTGCCTCGGTCCCGTAGACGGTCCAAACCAGCCATCGTTGGTCAGGTTCAGAATCCAGGACGGCCTGTCGTCGGGATCGACCACATTCCCGGAAAAGATCACTTCGTAGCAGATGATCGCCCCGAATGGCGGCAGGCCGTTGAAGTGCTGCGTCCTGGGCCCGGGGCCGGGGCTGAAATCCCCTCGTCCCTCGGTCAACTTGTTGACCGGCAGGATACCCCGCAGCGGCACGTACTCGCCGAACGGAACAAGATGAAACTTGTCGAAAATGTCAGCGACCTTGCCGTCCTGATCGATCACGAACAGGCTGTTGAATGCGTTGCCGTCCTTGTCGCGGCGCGGCGCGCCGAAGATCAGGGCGCCATCTTTTGGCACGACCGCCGCCAGTGACGAAGGGATGGGCGAGTCCGGCTCAAGGACAAAAGGCACATTGGTTTCCGCCCATATGACATGTGTCGGCGCTCCCAGCGGGCCGGGGGTCCGCTTGCTCATCGCCATCTGCCGGATGACATGCTGAGAGCGCAGATCGGTCTGCCATTTCAGCTTCTGCGGTATCGCCGGCTGCACGAGGCGGAGCACGATACCGTCATGCGTCAATAGTCCGGCCGCATCGACGCGCCATGCGCCGAAGGCCCACAAAAGGGGCAACAGCACACTGATCGCCAGGACCTGAAGCCCAAGCCCTTGAAGTTCGGCACGCCGCCGGCCGATCAGCAACGCCGGCGCCGTAAATACGGCCGCCGTCAGGAAACCGAGTCCCAATGCCCCGATCCAGGCCACGGACTGCATCATCTCCGGCAAGTTGCCCCACACGGATGCCAGGGGGTTCCACGGGAACCCGGTGAGCATCCAGCTGCGCAGCCATTCGCACATGGCCCAGCAACCGGCGAAAGCGGCAATGTGCACGGGGTGCAATCTGTCGTAACGCCGCGAAATGGCGTGAACCGCAGCGGCGCCCAGCGCCGTGTAAAGCCCCATGCCCGCCGCCATGCCGATCACGGCGACGGGCATCAACGCCGCGTAGCGTTCGGCATCGACGAGAAAGGCATGGCCGATCCAGTAGAGTCCGCCGCCGAACCAGCCGAGACCGAAAAACCAGCCTTCGACTGCAGCCTGGCGAATCGTGGCCGCCGACCGGTTCAGCAGCAGGAAGCCCGGCAGCGAAAGCCACAGAACCGGGAACACGTAGAAAGGCGGCAATGCCGCGACGGCGAGCGCTCCCAAAGCAAGCGCCAACAGTTTTCGGTACCAGTGTTTCTCCGGGGCGGGAACTAAGGTTCGCGCGTCACCGCTCATACATCACCGGCAGGATTTGCCGGTTCACCCGCAGGTTTGCCCCGGCGGATACGCACACGATGAATGCGCCTGGGGTCGGCATCGAGAATCTCAAATTCCGTCCCGTCCGGCAGGCTGACGATCTCGCCACGGATGGGAACACGTCCGGCAATGGAGAAGACCAATCCGCCCAAGGTATCGATGTCCTCGCGATCCTCCTCGCCGAAGCGGTAACCGATCCGCTCCTCGAAGGTTTTCATCTCGATCCGGGCGTCGGCAACCCACGAGCCGTCGCGGCGGTGCTCCATCTTCGGTTCGTCGTCATTGTCGTGCTCGTCATCGATCTCGCCGACGATCTCCTCAACGAGATCCTCGATCGTCACGAGCCCGTCGACGCCACCGAATTCGTCGACGACGAGCGCCATGTGCGAGCGCTTGACCCGCATCTCGAGCAGCAGCTCCAATACGCGCATCGACGGCGCGACAAACAACAGCCGGCGCTGCACCTTATCGAGCCCGAAGGACTCGTCGTTGCCGCGAAAGCCGAGCACATCCTTGATGTGCACCATGCCCTGCGCATCATCGAGGGTCTCCGTGTAAATCGGCAGACGCGAGTGCCCTTCACGCGTGGCGACATCAATCACCTCCTGCAAGGACGCGTTGATCGGTATCGCCACGATATCGGCGCGCGGCACCATGACGTCGTAGATCGTCAGGTTTCTGAGTTCGAGAATATTCGCGACCAGCAGACGTTCATCCGGGTCGAGCGGCAGTTCCGATTCCTCACGCTCATCGATCAGCTCGTCCAGCGTGTCCCGTGCCGACCCGTTCGAACCGGACATCCGCTTGATATTGCGCACCCAGATACGGATACGGTCGGAAAAATTCTGGCTCTTGGCTCCGTTTTCACTGTTGTCCCCGTTGGGACTCGGAGGTTCGTCAAATCCGTTGGAGTCTTTCATTTCCGTTTCCGTCATTCACGCAACGCCCGGCCGCTTGTCGGCATAAGGGTCTTCAATCCCGAAACCGGCAAGAATTTCGATCTCGAGTGCTTCCATTTCCTCGGCGTCCTGGTCGGTTTCATGATCGTAACCGGCCAGATGAAGCATACCATGGACCAGAAGATGACAAAAATGATCGCCGAATGACAATCCTTCGCCATCCGATTCCCGTCGCACCGTCTCCAGCGCGAGAGAAATGTCACCGAGCGGCATGGCAATGTCCGCAGGGAACGCCCCGTCAATATCCTCACTCGCCGGAAACGACAACACATTCGTCGGCATATCCTTGCCGCGATATTCAGCGTTCAATGTCTGCTGACGCGCATCGTCGGTCAGCAGCACCGAAACCTCATAGGCGCGCACCGGATAATCGAGATGCGTGAGGGTTGTCTCCAGTACGCGAGCGCATATATCCTCGGCATCTTCGAGTGCGGCGCGCCAGCCCGCCGCCGCGACATCGACGTCAACGGCCAGCAACCCCTCGCACGCAAGGCCGTTACTCTTCATTGTCGCCGGAAGCGTTCTCATCGTTCCTGTACTCGGCGCCGGCACCGCGCTTGTTCTCAAGGTTCTTGTATGCATTGACGATCCGTCCAACCAGCGGATGGCGAACGACATCCGTTTCGTTGAAGCGCAGGAACCGGATTCCGTCGACGCCGGAAAGCGCTTCGCGGGCGTCGCGCAGACCGGACCTCGTGCCGCGCGGCAGATCGACCTGGCTCAGGTCGCCGGTGATCACCATCCGCGAGTTCTCGCCCAGCCGCGTCAGGAACATCTTCATCTGCACGGCCGTGGTGTTCTGCGCCTCGTCGAGAATGACAAAGGCGTGCGCCAAAGTACGTCCGCGCATGAACGCCAGGGGCGCGACTTCGATTTCGCCGCTCTCAAGCCGTTTCTGTACCTGTTGACCAGGCATCATGTCATGCAGCGCGTCATAGAGCGGACGCAGGTAGGGATCTACCTTCTCGCGCATATCACCGGGCAGGAAACCCAGTTGCTCGCCGGCCTCGACGGCCGGGCGCGATAGAATGATACGTTCGACATCGCCACGGACCAGCCGTTCTACAGCCTTGGCGACAGCAAGATACGTCTTCCCGGTGCCGGCCGGGCCCTCGGCGAAGACAAGCTCCGATTCATCGATGGCGCGCAGGTAGTCGGCCTGTGTCGGTGTCCGCGCGGTGACGACGCGATTGCGGATACTGACGCCGGCGTCGGCGCCCGGCATCGAGCGTTCCGGCTCGGCCGAAAACCGCAGCATGGCATCGACCTCCGGCTGGTCGACATCCTGACCGCGCTCAAGGCGTTCATAAAGGGAATCCAGCACGCTGATCGCGCGGGCCGCAGCCTCGGCATCGCCGGCGATGGTGACCTCGTTGCCGCGGGCATGGATGACGACATCCAGCGCGCTTTCGATCTGCGCCAGGTGGCTGTGATGAGAACCGAACAGCGCGATTGCCAATGCGTTTTTCGGGAACGATTTCTTTCGTGTCACGGCGCCGCCTTCCTTGGACCGCGCCACCGTACGGCTGCCTCTGCTCAAGCGACGGCCTCCTGCTTGCCGGGGACGACAGCGGAAAGACTGTTCGGTTTGGCTCTGTCGATCATCACCGTAACGATATCTCCCATCAGGGTTGCGGGCAGCTCTGCATGTACCGCCTGCATGTAAGGGCTACGGCCCACCAGCTGACCATCACGCCCGCCCGGCCGATCGAACAGCACCTGCATGTCGCGGCCGACGCAGGTTTCGTTAAACGCCATCTGCTGTCGATTGAGCTCGTCCTGCAATTCCCGCAGCCGCGCCGATTTCACATCTTCCGGCACCTGATCGTCCATGTCCGCGGCCGGTGTTCCGGGACGCGGGCTGTACTTGAAGGAATACGCCTGAACGAAGCCCACCTCGCGGACCAGCGACATGGTCTCCTCGAAGTCGCGATCCGTTTCCCCGGGGAAGCCGACAATAAAATCCGACGACAGCGCCAGATCCGGCTGCGCATCGCGAAGCCGCGCGACAACGTCCCTGTATCCGCCCGCATCATGCCGGCGGTTCATTGCCTTCAGGACCTTGTCGGATCCGGACTGCACCGGGAGATGCAGGAACGGCATCAACGCCGGCACATCGCGATGCGCGGCAATGAGGTCGTCGTCGACTTCCGCCGGATAAGACGTGGTATAGCGAATCCGGTCCAGGCCATCGATATCCGCGAGCTCCCTGATAAGGCGCCCAAGCGACCATTCCGAACCGTCTTCATGCACACCGTGGTAGGCATTGACGTTCTGGCCCAGCAACGTGATTTCCCTCGCCCCCTTGCCGGCGAGCAGCCTGGCTTCGCGCAACACCGGATCGACCGGCCGCGAAAATTCGGCGCCGCGCGTATACGGCACGACACAGAACGTACAGAACTTGTCGCATCCTTCCTGCACCGTCAGAAAGGCGCTGGCGCCATCCAGCCTGCCTGCTTCCGGCAACTGGTCGAATTTGTCGTCGGCCGGGAACTCGGTATCGACCACGGCCCGGCCCCGGCTTTCAAGCTCGCGCAGCATCAACGGCAGGCGATGGTATGTCTGCGGGCCGAACACCAGATCGACGAACGGCGCGCGCCTCAGAATTTCCTCGCCCTCGGCCTGTGCGACGCATCCGCCGACCGCGATGCGCATCGGCCGCGCGGTTCCGGCGCGGGCGGTTTTCTCCTGACGCAACCGGCCAAGCTCGGAATAAACCTTTTCGGCCGCCTTCTCGCGAATGTGGCACGTATTGAGGATGACCAGGTCCGCGCCTTCCATCCCGTCGGCGGCGCCATAGCCCATCGGCGCCAGCACATCTTCCATGCGCGACGCGTCATAGACGTTCATCTGACATCCATACGATTTGATATGAACGGACTTTTTCACTGTTGTTCTCGGTACCCGGACAAACCATCCGCCTCACGCCCCCGTGCACCGGGGGAGCTGGCGTTCAGGGCGCGGAAAATGGTCTTCCGGTTGGCGGCTGTCAAGCGGCTCGCTCCATGACCGGTGCTGTCATTCGGCTTTGTCCGCATCCTTCAATGGCACACCGTAAAGTTCCAGACGGTGGCCGACCAGCTTGAGGCCGTGTTCGCGCGCGACACGTTCCTGCAGGCGCTCGATCTCTTCGTTCTGAAACTCGATGACCCGACCGGACTTGACGTTGATCAGGTGGTCGTGATGCTCCTCCGAGACCTCTTCGTAACGCGCCCGCCCGTCGCCGAAATCGTGGCGTTCGACGATACCCTCATCCTCGAACAGACGCATCGTGCGGTAGACGGTGGCGATGGAAATCTTGGAGTCCTGAGCGGACGCCCTGCGGTACACTTCCTCGACATCCGGATGGTCTTCAGCCTCAGAAAGCACACGTGCGATCACGCGCCGCTGCTCGGTCATTTTCATGCCCTTGTCGACGCACATTTTTTCCAGACGAGATTCGTCCATAGCTATCCCTTGCCGTTCAATTCAGTGATGGTAGCGTCCCGGACACGGGATGTGAAGGGGCGTTCGCCCTCAGGGGGCCGGTTTTGGTCACTTGCTCTTGCGACGCGCGCCAGGCTTCCGGCCGAGGCCGATCTTCTTGGCAAGCGAGCTTCGCTTTTTGGCGTAGTTGGGGGCAACCATCGGATAGTCGGCGGGCAGGCCCCAGCGCTCACGATACTCTTCGGGCGTCATGTTGTAGGACGTCATGAGGTGGCGTTTCAGCATCTTGAGCTTTTTGCCGTCTTCGAGGCAGACAATGTAATCCGGCGTCACAGACTTTTTGATCGGCACTGCCGGCTGCGGACGTTCCGCGGCCTGCGTATCGGCACCCAAAGTCTGCAGCGTGCCGTAAACGTCTTTAATGATATTCGGCAAATCATTTGCGGCGACGGTGTTGTTTGAGGCGTGCGCCGATACGATTTCAGAAGTAAGTTCGAGAAGATCAGTATGCGTCGGTTGTTCGGTCATAAGAAATAGCTGCTCCGGCAGAAAAACGGCAAATTTTATAGAAAAGTAAGTCGGCGCTGGTTTTATAAGTAATTTGTGGGGCAGGTTCAAGTTGTGTGATGATCGAAAAAAGTAACCGTGACGAGATTATTTTACCGGATCATAGCATCGACATTACGGGCCTGATCTGCCCGATGACGTTCGTGCGTACGAAGCTGAAGCTGGAAAAGATCCAGCCGGGTGAGATTCTGGAAGTCCGCCTCAAGGGTGAAGAACCGCTCCACAATGTTCCGCGCTCGGCCAAACAACACGGGCATACCGTCCTGGACATCGCGGTGGAAAATCCCGATGAGCCGGAAAACGGCATCCACCGTCTTTTGATCCGCAAGGAAGACGTCTGACTCACGCCTTCGGCAGCGAGACGTCCGGCGGCCGCAGGTAAAGCGGCGCCGCAGGCATGGCGTCCGGGGTCTCGAGGGCGGCCGATGCCAGACGGGCGACGACCGCGGGGTCGGGCAGGCCGATCCCGTTCACGCGGTCGACCTGGAATGCAGGATGCAGTGCCGCCGCGACGGCATCCGCGGCATCGCCGACGACCGCGACGCGTGCCGCCTGCCCGAGGTGCCCGGCCACCTCATCCGGGCGCAGGGCGGCGGGCGTCCCTATCGGGATGCCGGCAGCGTCGAATAACGCAACGAACGCTTCTTCACGTTTGCTGTCGACGGCCACCACGAGGGCGTCGACGCCGTTGAGGACACCCCGGTCACGGGCCTCGGTCAACAACGCATCGAACGTGCCGACACCGAGACAGGGCTTGCCGAGGGCAAGCGCCAGTGCGCGCGCGGCGGCGAGCCCGATCCTGAGCCCCGTAAACGCGCCGGGACCGCGCGTGACGGCAACGGCGTCGATATCCGAAAACGCGATACCCGCCTCGCCGACCACACTGTCGATCATCGGCATCAGCGCTTCAGATTGCCCGCGCGCCATACGCGCGCGCTGCACGGCGAGCGTTTCGGTGCCGCGGATCACGGCAACGGCGCAGCCGCTCGTTGCGGTATCTATACCCAGTACGGTCGTCATCATGTTCTCTACGTCACGAATACAGCAGATGGCGGATAATCACCACATATGCGGCAACGACACATGCCGACAAGAAGATCAGCGGCGGTCCCCAGCGCCACGCTATGACATGGCTCGGCATGCCCACCACACGTGACATGAAGAGCGTCGTAGCCGAGAACGGCGACACCATCGTCGATGTTCCCCAGACGCCAAGCAGCGCAATGGCCAGGACTTCCGGCGCAATCCCGATGACGTCCGGGGGCAGAACTTCGCCGACCAGAATGGCGATCACCACGGGATGCAGCCCGGCCATGCCGAGCAAAGATGTTCCGAAAACAATCCCCACCACGACCACATCCGGATGGATACCGTATTCGTATAGCGCCGCGCCTATCTTTTCCGGCGGCAAAACCCTGGAAACGCCGACCCCCAGAACAGAGGCGGCGACAAAGGCAACGGCCTCGTTG
Source organism: Rhodospirillales bacterium (assembly GCA_965262415.1). Classification (GTDB taxonomy): domain Bacteria; phylum Pseudomonadota; class Alphaproteobacteria; order Rhodospirillales; family Casp-alpha2; genus UBA4479. Next base: position 2,932,602 of record OZ253533.1, read on the forward strand.
CGGAGCTCCGGCAGGTTTATATAGATGCGCCGGATCAGCGGACGCGCACCCGAGGCCCATCTTTCCCCTTTTTTCCCCTGCACCGCCGCCCAGGCGATGGCGAACGGCGGGCCGATGACCCCGAGGGCAACCGGGATCGAGAGTTCCGCCAGCTCGTGCGCCCCCATGACGAGGAAGATCAACTGAACGAGGACCAGCGCCACCCGGCCGATGGTGCCTGCACTCAGCGACGGGCCGGACCGGATGCTGCCGGGCACGGGCTTTGCACGCAGGAAAAGCCGGTCATATGTCCAGCCCACGGCCAGCATGCACGCAGATAGCGCAAGCCCCAGCGGTGCGATCTCGATCCAGGTCAGCCCCGGTATGGCCGACAGGATAACCGCAATGCTGACGTAAAACGGGCCCCACGTGGATGCCGTCGTAAAACCGTGCATCAAACACAGAGAAAGCCGTTTCTGAAGGCGCGTGTCTTTCTGGTCGGCGACTATCGCCGACAGCAAACTCATCGCAGCGAGGTTGAGAAACGAGCCGAGGATGTGGCCGCTCAACCAAAGGATCGGGAACCGCCGGCCCGCCGGCTGCGCGACGACGGCATCGCGCAATGTTCTCAGTGACGGGCTGACGACCGCGGGCTCGCGCAACCACATTACGGCAAAAAACATGACGAGGAAGATTTGCGACCGCTCGAGACCGTTCATAAGTCCACCCGCCAGATCGCCGCCTGCCCATGCGGTCACGACACCCGTCAGAAACAGCAGGGCCCCGACATTGCGCTGCAGTGCCGGGGCGCGGGAAATTTCGAGTGCCAGGAACGTGACGGTCAGGGCAACGCCGATTTCTCGTCCGAACGGAAACGGCCAGATTCTCGAGGTTATCGCAACGACGACCAGAACCAGATAGATGCTCGATGAAATCGTGTTGCGCGTCACGGGATTGTCCGCCGGTTAAGGGGCAGGCATCGCCGGACGAAGGGCCGGTGCCCTCTTTCTATTATTCGACTCGGCAGGCTTCTGCAAACGTGAGCCGGGGACTGCGCGGGAACAGGTCTTTTTCGGTGCCGTATCCGATACTGCACAGGAAATTCGATCTCACCGTGGTGCCGGCGAAGAAGGCCTTGTCGACCATGTCTTTGTCGAAGCCCGACATCGGGCCACAGTCGAGACCGAGCGCACGGGCCGCGATCATGAAGTAGGCGCCCTGCAGCGTACCGTTGCGGAACGCGGTTTCCTCGATCAACGCATCGTTTCCGGCAAACCAGGAACGGGCGTCCGTATGTGGAAACAGCTGCGGGAGCTTCTCGTAAAATTCCCTGTCGTAGCCGATGATCGCCGTCGCCGGCGCCGCCATGGTCTTGTCCACATTGCCTTGCATCAGGCAGGGCCGAAGTTTTTCCTTGGCCGCCGTCGACGTGACGAAGACGATTCGCGCCGGGCTGCAGTTGGCGCTTGTCGCCCCCATCCGGGCGATGTTCCAGATTTCCTCAAGCAGGCTGGCGGCAACCGGCTTGTCAGACCAATCGTTGTATGTGCGTGCCTTGAGGAAGATCGTGTCGAGGGCACCGGGGTCCAAAGGTGAATTTGCTCTCTCGGGCATGCAGATCCTCCTGGGCTCTAAAAGCGCGGCGATGGCGTGCGATGCATCACAGCTTCGACGCGTAGACTGTTACATACTTGATGATCCTGAGACGAAACCGCAACAATTCTTGCTAACATTGCGTAAAGTCATCATGTTCCAGTCTGGTCTGTCGCTCAAAGGGGGAGCGTGGATGAATATTCATCGAATCTTGCCGCCACTCGCGGCCTTTTTGGCGTTCGTTTTTGGTGCCGGCTTCGGGCCGGTCGCACCCGCGCAGGTATCCGCCGACGAGCCCGTCACGAAAGCGGTGGTCATCATGTATCACCGGTTCGGCGAAACGGATTTTCCGTCGACGAACGTGACGATGGAGCAGTTCCGCGCACACATCGAGGAACTGCGGACCGGCGGGTACAACGTCGCGTCCCTGCCCACGATCATCGCCGCGCTTCATAACGGTGAAGAGTTACCGCCGAAAACGGTGGGGCTCAGCGTCGATGACGCCTACGAATCCGTCTACACGCGGGCGTGGCCGATCCTCAAGGAGGCCGGGTTTCCGCTGACCGTCTTCGTTGCCACCGACCCGGTGGAGCGCGGCCTTTCCCGCTATATGGACTGGTCACAGATCAAGGAAATTGCTGAACAGGGTGTCACGATCGGCAGCCAGACCAAATCGCACCCGCATATGGCCGACCTCGCCGCCGATGCGGTCAAGGCGGAGCTGCGAGTATCCAATGCGTTGTTCGAGGAAAAGCTGGGGCATGCACCGGATCTGTTCGCTTATCCATACGGTGAAGCCAGCAACGAGGTGATGGCGCTCGTCAAGAGCGAGGGGTTCGTGGCCGCGTTCGGCCAGCACTCCGGCGCCTTCGGTTCCGGGAGCGATATGTTCTATCTGCCCCGCTTTGCCATGAACGAATCGTTCGGTTCGATCGACCGCTTCAGGCTCGCCGCCAACGCCCTGCCGATGCGTGCCGCCGACATCACGCCGGATGACCCGACCGTCAGATCCCCCAATCCGCCATTGGTCGGCTTTACGCTGACATGGCCGGCAAAAGGGCTGGACCGCTTGAGCTGTTATTCATCGCACGTGGAAAAGGTGGAACTGCAGCGGCTCGGCAAACGGATCGAAGTGCGGATGGAAGGCGCAATGCCCCCCGGCCGCACGCGTCTCAACTGCACCATGCCGGCAGGCGATGGCCGCTGGTACTGGTTCGGCAGGCAGTTTTACGTTCCGAAGTAAGAATTGATCCGAAGCGCTGTCAGGCCGACTGATCGCCATCCTGCGAATCGGCGACCAGACGCGCATCGTCCAGTTCACGCAGGTTGTTGGCGTTGATGATCGTGCGAACGGTCTCGACATATTCGTGGCCGCGCTGTGAGTACTTGGTCAGGGTCCCGGCCAGCCGTGCACCATCGAGCGCATCGCCGGCGGCACGCAGTTTGCCCCGTTCACGACGCAGCGACCTGTATGCGCCGTGCGTATTGAGGTTCCTCATGTACGCGGCAACGGACTGCTGCAAGTTGTCGAACGCTTTGACCTTGTGATCCATGCCTTCAGGGCGCTGTTCGGGGACCAGCCCATCGCCGTCCGCGGTGGTCCACTGACCGTAGATCGCGTTCCCGACCTGCGCGAACCTGGATGTTCCCCAGCCGCTTTCTTCCGCCGCCTGCGCCATGGCCAGCGACGGCGGAATGATGTCGACGCGTGCCAACAACGTGCTCAGGCTGTCATCCTTGACCTTGTAGCGCTCCGCCAGCACCGCGAGCCACAAACGGTCGCGCGCCGGAAGCTTGCGGCCCATCGCCACCTGGGCCTTCAGGCCGATCAAGCGGTGACGGTCGGCAAGGATGCGTTCGTTTTCCTGCAGGATCAGCGGCAGCACGGTCTGGAAAAAGACGGTCTTCTTCAAAGAGACCTCGGGCACGGCGTGCAGGTCGCGGGGCATCTCCGCCAGGAAGACGCGCGGCACCGGCGTGCCCTGTTCACGTACTCGATCGAGATGATAGCCCATGGATTCGAAGCGCTTCGCGACGGCGTCCGCTTCACGGAGCGAGACCGCCGACACGCCGGCCGCCAGTTCGAGGTCTTCGGGCGCGACGCCCTTAACGCCTTGGTTCAGATGCCCGGCTTCGGCGTGCGCCTGATCGAACGAAACCCGCGGATTCGCGGTAACGCCCGACTGCGGGCTGACCAGACTGGCAAGTCCCGTGGCAATCACGGCACAGCCGATCACACTGAGAATCAAGCGGTCGAATCTACGAGTCGTCATTGTTGCTTCCGGCGGCATGAACACGGCATGCACGCCGTCCCTCAATCTCGTTTCGTTCGCCCTGGGATTTTTCGGCTCTGTTTTTATAAATCCCCGACGGCATGTTTACCTGTCGGATCACTGGCCGGCTTTTTAAGTGGCGACATGGTTAACACAGTTAGGTTCACCGTGCTACCGATTTTAGGCGCCAATTTGCGAATATTTTGTGGCGGCGTTTTGCGGGAATTCAGGGCGACTATTCGACCGCCCTAACCTCCTGAACTTCCGGCACATAATAGCGCAGCATGTTCTCGATGCCGTGCTTGAGAGTGGCCGTCGAGCTCGGGCAACCGGCGCATGCACCCTGCATATGCAGCGACACAATACCCCCTTCGAAGCCCTTGAACACGATATCGCCACCATCCTGGGCCACCGCCGGACGCACGCGTGTATCGATTAACTCTTTGATTTGCTTGACGATTGGATCGTCATCGCCATCCGCCGAATCGGCGCTCGACGATTCTTCCTCGATCATCGGTCGGCCCGACTGGTAGTGCTCCATGATGCCGCCGAGAATCTGCGGCCGCAGGACATCCCAGTCCTTGTCGTCGGACTTCGTTACGGTAACGAAATCGGAACCGAGGAACACGCCGGCCACACCCTCGATCGCGAACAGCCGCGTCGCCATCGGCGAACGTTTGGCTTCGGATGCCTCGGCGAAGTTGGCGGTGCCGTTCGTCATGACGGCCTTGCCCGGCAAGAATTTCAACGTGGCCGGATTCGGGGTGCTTTCGGTCTGGATAAACATGTCTCTCTCCGATGCCGCCTGGTGGGCGGGCGCTGAATTCAACGGCGATTATAGCCCATTAGGTGGGGCGGTGGACAGCGGCTTGCAACCGCTATTGGAATCAGCCGCGCTTTCGTTTCGGTCGCAGGAACCCGATCACGTCATGGACCTCGCGAAGCACCGGCTCGGCCAGCGCCCGCGCGCGCTCGGCGCCGTCGGCCATCACATCGTCGATAATCGCCTTGTCGTCCAGCAGGCGCCGGTACTCGTCCTGGATCGGCGAGAGTTTGGCGACCGCCACCTCGGAAAGGCGCTCCTTGAGGGCGGAAAACTGCTGGCCGGCGAACTCCGCGACGGCCGCGTCCACCGTCGTCCCGGCGAGCGCCGCATAGATACCGATCAGGTTGCGCGCTTCCGGTCGTGCCTCCAGGCCCTGGACGCCGTCCGGCAGCAGATCGGGATCGGTCTTTGCCTTGCGGATCTTGCGCGCAATGGTATCGGCGTCGTCGGTCATATTGATCCGCGATAGGTCCGACGGGTCGGACTTCGACATTTTGCTGGTGCCGTCCTTGAGCGACATGACCCGCGTCGCGGTACCGAGGATCAGCGGCTCGGGCAGCGGAAACGTCTCTGTCTTGGTGTCGTTGTTGAACTTCGCAGCGATATCGCGGGCAAGTTCAAGATGCTGCTTCTGGTCCTCGCCGACCGGCACGTGGGTGCCCTTGTACAGGAGGATGTCGGCGGCCATCAGGTTCGGATAGGCGAACAGGCCGACCGACGCGTTTTCACGGTCCTTGCCGGCTTTCTCCTTGAACTGGGTCATGCGGCCGAGCCAGCCCATGCGCGCGACGCAGTTGAAGACCCAGGCGAGTTCGGCATGACCCGGGACCTGGGACTGATTGAAGATGATGTGCTTCTTCGGATCGATCCCGGCCGCGATCATGGCCGCGGCGACCTCGCGCGTCGACGAGCGCAGTTTGTCCGGGTCCTGCCACACCGTGATCGCATGCAGGTCGACAACACAGAACAGGCACTCGTAGTCGTCCTGCAACGTCACCCAGTTGCGGATCGCGCCCAGGTAATTCCCGAGATGCAGATTGCCGGTCGGCTGGGCGCCGGAAAAAATTCGTTCAGTCATGGTCGCTACGGTTCCGTTCGGTTTGCCGAGAGCGGGTTATCGCGCGCCCGCCGTAAGCGGTCAAGCGGTCAGCGTGCGCGGCGCAGCGTGCCCTTGATCTCGGCGATGGAATAGACACCGAACAGACGCGCCGCGATCAGATAGAGCGCAAGACCGCCCGTCACCAGCACACCCAGCGCGACGATCTGCGCGACGAGAGGTCCGGCAAGCCACGGCACGGCCCAGGCAGCGGCGAACCACAGCGCACCGGCCATGACGATGCTCGCCCCCGCAATCCCGCACAGACGCGACATCAGGCGCGCATCCGCCTTGTAATGACCGCGCCTGGCCAGGACGGCGATCAACAGAACGATGTTGAGCCACGCCGAAACGCTGGAAGCCAGCGCGATCCCCACATGCCCGAACGGCTGCATCAGGATCAGGTTCAGGACGACATTGACGATCAGCGCAAGCGCAGCGATCTGCACCGGCGTTTTCGTGTCCTCGCGTGCGAAATAACCCGGCGTGAAGACGCGGATACCGACATATGCGGGCAGTCCGATCGCATACGCCATCAAGGCCGCCGCCGTCGCCGCACTGGCGTCCGCACCGAAGGCCCCGCGCTCGAACAGGACCTGGATGATCGGCTCCGGAATGACGATCAGCGCAAGGGCGGCCGGGACGGTCAGCAACAGCGCGATCTCGATGCCGCGGTTCTGTGAGGTGTTGGCTTCATCGTCCTTTCCGGCTTCGAGCTGGCGGGAGATCATCGGCAGCAGCGCCGTACCGACGGCGATGCCGACCACGCCCAGGGGCAGTTGCGTGACGCGGTCTGCATAATAAAGATAAGACACCGCCCCGTCGGATACCGTCGTCGCCAGAATGGTGCCGATCAACAGATTGATCTGATAGAGGCTTGCACCGAACACGACGGGCAGGATGCGCCGTCCCAGCAACCGGACCTTCTCGGTCAGCCGCGGCACGCCGAAGCGAAGCACCATGCCCTGGCGCCGGCAATGCCAGGCGAGCCAGATGAACTGCACGATCCCCGCCGCGAACACGCCCCAAACCAGCGCGCGCCCGGATTCTTCGTCCGAACCGCCGAAGGCCAGAAGGGCGGCGATGAGGGTTATGTTCAACAGCACCGGCGCAGCGGCGGCGGCGGTGAATTTGCCGTATGCATTGAGGACGCCGGACTGCAACGCGACGAGCGAAATGAACAGAAGGTAAGGGAACGCGATGCGCGAAAATTCTGTCGCCATCTCCATCTTGCCCGGCACCTCGTCGAACCCCGGCGCGAGATACGGCATCAGCCAGGGCATGGCGAGTTCGACAACGGCAACGAATACGAACAGGACGACAGCCAGAACACTGAACGCCTGCTCGGCGAAACGTTTCGCGACATCGGCGCCGTCGCCTTCGAGGCTGCGCGAGAACATCGGCACGAACGCGGCGGCAAAGGCGCCTTCCGCAAACAGACGGCGGAACAGGTTCGGGAACCGGAAGGCGACGACGAAAGCATCGGCGACGGCACCGGCTCCGAGAAAATTGGCGATCAGGATGTCGCGCGCGAAACCGAACACGCGGCTCAGCATCGTCATCGATCCGATCGCGGAGATGGCGCGGACGAGGTTCATGGCTGGAAACTGAAACCTGATTTGGGCACGTTTATGGCAGCGGCGCCCTTCGCCCCGTTCACTCGGCAGCCTCCGGTTCGCTACTGCCCGTGCCGCCTGAAATCGCATTGAGGAGCTTGGCGCGCACGTCTTCGATCTTGTTCGGCTGCTCCATCTTCAGACCGAAGATGTCCTTCACGTAGAACACATCGACGACACGCTCGCCGTATGTCGAAACATGCGCCGACGCGATCTGAAGCCCGGCATGGGTGAGCACGTTGGTGATATCGTGCAGGAACCCCAGCCGGTCGCGGCCGTTGACCTCGATGACCGTGTGCGTTCGGCTCGCCTTGTTGTCGATCAGAACGCGCGGCGGCACCTTGAACACGCTGGTGCGGGACGGCATCGCATTGGCACGGGCTTCCCTGAGCTCATAGGCCGGCGAAGCAAGTCCCGAAAGCGCACGCTCGAGCCGGTTACGGATACGGTCTTTCCGGGCATCGCCGGAAATCGCTTCGGACTGACCGTCCTGCACCCAGAAGGTGTCGAGCGCCATACCGTTGTTGAGGGTCACGATCTTCGCATCAACGATGTTGATGTTGCCGAGCGACAGCGCCCCCGCCACCTTGGCGAACAGTCCCGGATGATCGACGGTGAAGACCACGACTTCCGTCGCGTCGTGTTCTTCGTCTGCCGTGAGTTCGATCCTGAGGTTCTCGTTGTTGACTGCGGCGGCGCGGATGAGTTCCGCGTGGCGCACGAGTGCGTCGGTGTCGAAGGTCAGCCAGTACGTATCCCGAGCCAGGTCGAGATGCGCGTCGATCCGTTCCGGCGTCCAGTCCGGCGACGCTTGCTCCAGCGCTGCCGCCAGCTTCTTCTTTGCCGTATCGGCCCGTTTCGAAAGACGTTCCTGCGGACTCTCACCCGACATCAGTTCGCGGGCATGCCAGTAAAGTTCGCGCAGCAGGCCCGCCTTCCAGGCGTTCCACACATTGGGCCCGACGGCACGAATGTCGGCGACGGTGAGGATCAGCAAAAGGCGCAGACGTTCCGGCGACTGCACGATATCGACAAAGTCGGAGACCGTCTTCGGATCGTCGATGTCGCGCTTGAACGCGGTGTGACTCATCAACAGGTGATAGCGCACCAGCCACGATACCGTTTCCGTTTCCCATTCGCTGAAGCCCATGCGCGGCCCGAGCTTGAGCGCGATGTCGGCGCCCAGTTCCGAGTGGTCACCGCCCCGGCCCTTGGCGATGTCGTGCAGCAGAACGGCAAGATAAAGCGCGCGCCTGGACTGCACCTCGCCGATCACCGAGCACGCCACCGGGTGGTCGTCGATCAGGCGTCCCGTCTCGATCCCGTGCAGCACGCCGATGGCGCGGATGGTGTGCTCGTCGACCGTATAGACGTGGTACATGTCATATTGCATTTGCGCGACGACACGCCCGAAATCGGGCACGAACTTGCCGAACACGCCGGCTTCGTTCATGCGCATGAGCGTTTTGTCCGGGTCCGGGCCGGTCAGGATGTTGACGAAAATCTCGTTCGCATCGGGGTCGTTCTGCACTTTTCGCGTGATGCGCTTCAGATTCTTGGTCACAAGCCGAAGCGTGCTCGGGTGCACGTCGAAGCCATGCTTCTGCGCCTGATAGAACAGGTCGAGAAGTTTCTTGGGATCCTTCTGAAAGATATCGTCCTGGGCGGCAAGAAGCCTGTCGCCGTCGACGGTGAAGCCGTCGATCTTGGGGCCGCCCTTACCGAACCTGGGCAGCCTGAAGCGCTGGCGCTTCTTCTTGTGCTGTTCTTCCAGCGCCGCACAGATAATGCGCGTCAGGTCGCCGACATCCTTGGCGATCAGGAAGTAATGCTTCATGAAGCGCTCGACGCCGCTCAGACCCGCATGATCCGTGTATCCCATGCGTTCGCCGATATCCGTCTGCACGTTAAAGGTCAGCCGTTCCTCGGGGCGGTCGGCGAGATAATGCAGATGGCATCGGACGGTCCACAGGAACTCCTGCGCCTTCTCGAACCGGCGCGCATCGTCGCTGGTCAGAATGCCTTCCCGTTTCAGATCCGAAATCGTTTCGATGTTGTACAGATATTTCGCGATCCACATCAGTGTCTGCAGATCCCTGAGGCCGCCCTTGCCATCCTTGATATTCGGTTCGAGAACGTAACGGGTGTCGCCCATGCGGGCATGGCGGTCATCGCGCTCGGCCAGCTTGGCCTCGACAAAGGACATGCCGGTATCGCTGACGACGTCGTCGCGGAAGAGCTTCCTGAATTTCTGGTATTGCGCCTCGTTGCCGGTCAGCAGCCGCGATTCCAGAAGGCTGGTGCGAATCGTGATGTCTTCCTTCGACAGCCGCACGGCTTCCTCGGCGGAGCGGGTCGCATGGCCGACCTTCAGGCCCAGGTCCCATAGCGTGTAGAGCACGTATTCGACGACCTGTTCGGTCTGCGGCGTCAGCTTGTAGGGCAGCAGGAACATCAGATCGATGTCGGACTGCGGCGCCAGTTCGGCGCGGCCGTAGCCGCCGGTGGCCATGACCGACATGGTGTCCGACGTAATGCCGGCGCCCTGCGGATAGACGTGCTCGGTCGCGACCTCGAACACGACACGTACCAGCTGGTCCACGAGATAGGCCCCCGCATGGACTGTTTCGCTACCGGAATGCTCCCCGGATTCAAATCGTCTCCGGACTTCGTTACGGCCCTGCTCCAGCGCGTCCCGATAGATCGCGAAGACCTCGTTCCGGGAGTCCGGCGTATATCCCGACCAGCTCAACAGTTCGTCCAGCCGGGTCAGAAGCTCCTTCCGGTCGATGATCGTGCGCGGCTTCGCAATTTTGCTGATGGCGTTCATCGGCAAATCGCCGCTGTTTGCGTGTCCAAATGTGAATCCATTAAACTCATCGATTTAATCATGATCATCTAGGGATAATGACTTGAGCCTATAAAGCTCCTCAAGCGCCTGTAGCGGCGTCAAGGAATCTGGATTGATCTTGTTTACCGCATCCTGCAGGCGATTATCCCGCTTAGGGGTAAAAGACTGAGCTTGAATAGCCGAAAACAGCGGAAGATCATCACCTAGCGCCCCCGGCCCCGTCGTCTTCTCGCTTTCCAGCCGCGCCAGAATCATTTCTGCCCGCTCCACAAGGCTCGGCGGCAATCCCGCCAATTGCCCCACATGGATACCGTAAGACCGGTCTGCAACCCCGGCCGCCACTTCATGCAGGAACACCACGTCGCCTTTCCATTCCTTGACGCGCATAGTGTAACATTTGAGGCCCGCAAGGCGCGATGCCAATTCGGTCAACTCGTGATAATGGGTCGCGAACAAGCCTCGGCACCGGTTGACCTCGTGCAGGTGCTCGACCACCGCCCAGGCAATCGACAGACCGTCGAACGTCGCCGTGCCGCGGCCGATCTCATCCAGAATGACAAGCGCCCTCGGCCCTGCCTGATGCAGAATCGCCGCCGTTTCGACCATCTCGACCATGAATGTCGATCGCCCGCGGGCCAGGTCGTCCGCCGCACCGACGCGCGAAAACAGCCGGTCGACAACACCGATATGCGCCGTTTTCGCCGGCACATAGAGCCCCGCCTGCGCCAGCACGGCAATCAGCGCGTTCTGGCGCAGAAATGTGCTCTTGCCGGCCATGTTGGGACCGGTCAGCAGCCAAAGTTTGGCGCCTGCAGCTTCGTCGCTGCCCGGTTCCAGCGTGCAGTCATTGGCGACAAAAGCGACGTCGCCGGCCTTGGCGAGCGCCCTCTCCACCACCGGATGGCGGCCGCCGGCAATGGTGAACGCCTCGCTGTCATCCACCACGGGGCGCACGTAACCATCGCTGAGCGCGAGCTCCGCCGTGGCCGCCGCCACGTCGAGGACTGCCAGCGCCGACGCCGTCGCGTCAATGGCCGCGCCGCTTTCGCGGATGCGATCCACCATCGCGGCAAAGATCTCGAGCTCCAGCGCCAGCGACCGCTCGCCGGCACGGGCAATTTCGGCCTCGAGCTCGTTGAGCTCCACGGTCGTGTAGCGCACCGCGTTGGCCATGGTCTGGCGATGAATGAACGGGCTTTCGGTGCCGCTCGGGATCTGGTCGGCCTGCTTCGCTGTTACTTCGATGAAGTAGCCGAGCACGTTGTTGTGCCGGATCTTCAACGCGGCGACACCGGTCTCGTCCGCGTACCGCTTCTGCAGCGCCGCGATCAGGCGACGGCTCTCATCGCGCATTTCGATGAGCTCATCGAGCCGCGGATGATAGCCCTTGCGCACGAACCCGCCGTCCGCCGTGCCCATCGGCGGCTCGTCGATCAGCGCGCGGGCCAGCTCGTCGACGAGATCGTCATGCCCGCCGAGCGCTTCGACCAGGCCCGGCAGATCGGCCGCCGTCTGCAGTCCACTCATGTTCTGAAGGCCGCGGCGGATTTCGGCCGCCGCACGCAGGCCCTGACGGATTGCCGCCACGTCGCGCGGCCCGCCGCGTCCGATCGTCAACCGGCTCAACGCACGGGCGATCTCGGGCACAGACTTGAGCTTTTCGCGAAGCCCGTCCCGGGCGCGGCTGTCGGTATGGAACACTTCGGCAAGATCGAGCCGGGCGGCAATGTCGGCGGGCGTCGTCAGCGGCGCCGCGATCCGGGCCGCCAGGAGCCGCGCGCCGCCGCCCGTCACCGTGCGGTCGACGGCCTGCAGCAGGCTCCCGGTGCGCTCACCCGACATGGTCTGGGTCAACTCCAGATTTCGGCGCGTCGCCGCATCGATCTCCATCACCGCGCCCTGCTCGACGCGTGCCGGCGGATGCAGGCGCGGCAGCTTGCCCTTCTGCGTCAGTTCCACGTAATCGACGATGGCACCCGCCGCCGCGACCTCGGCCCGCCCGAAAGCGCCAAACGCGTCGAGGGTCTTGACGCCGAACAGGTTCAGCAATCTCCGTTTGCCGTTTTCGCTGTCGAACCGTGCCGCCGGCAGCGGCGTCAGACGATCGGCGACATCGAACCAGGTCTGCTCCGGCAGGGCATCACCCAAAAGACTGTCGGCGACGATCACTTCGCCCGGATCGAGACGCGCCAGGATCGCCGCGATGTCGCCGGTCGACGCGGTCTGCGTACGGAAATCGCCGGTCGAGATGTCGAGCCACGCGAGCGCGAAGTCCGACTGCGCGCGGGCGACGCACGCCAGGTAGTTATGGCGGCGCGATTCCAGCAGAACATCCTCGGTGATCGTACCCGGCGTGACGACGCGCACCACGTCGCGTTTGACGACGGCCTTGGATCCCCGCTTCTTGGCCTCGGCCGGGTCTTCCACCTGTTCGCAGATTGCGACCCGGAAACCTTTCCGGATCAGGCGGTTCAGGTACGCCTCGTGGCTGTGCACCGGGACACCGCACATCGGGATATCCTCGCCCAGGTGCTTGCCGCGCTTGGTCAGCGCGATATCGAGTGCACCGGCGGCAGCCACGGCGTCATCGAAAAAGAGCTCGTAGAAATCCCCCATCCGGTAGAACAGCATGTCGTCCGGATGCGCCCGCTTGATCTGCAGATACTGCGCCATCATCGGCGTTACGGTACCGCTGCTCGACGTTGCTTCCGTATCCGATGCCTTCCGGTCCGGCTCCGTGGTTTCGATCTCGGCGTGGCTATCGTCGTTCATCGGCTTCTCGGCGGTGTCGAATCGCTCGGACCATACCACACGAGGCGGTCCTGACACACGCGCCGTTGCACTTTTTGTGAGGGCTGGCAATATGGGGGTTCGGGCCTGAACCAACGCTTCCGGCGTGCCCGCCAATGAACAATAAACAAGACGCCAATTCCTGGGAGATACATCATGGACGAGCGCGCCACCGAACTGCTCTACAAGGAAGCCATGCGCATGCATGCTTCGGGCAAACCGGGCAAAATCGAGATACATCCTACCAAGCAGCTGACCACGCAACGCGACCTCACGCTCGCCTATTCACCCGGCGTCGCCGGTCCGTGTCTCGCCATCCACGAGGACCAGAGCCGGGTCTATGAACTGACCGCGCGTGGTAACATGGTGGCCGTGATTTCGAACGGCACGGCGGTGCTGGGTCTCGGCAATATCGGGCCGCTCGCGGCAAAGCCGGTGATGGAAGGCAAGTGCGTACTCTTCAAACGGTTCGCGGACGTGGACGCGTTCAACGTCGAGGTGTTCTCGGAGAACGTCGACGAGGTCGTCGAGAGCATCCGGCTGTTCGGCAACGCCTTCGGCGGCATCAACCTGGAAGACATCAAGGCGCCCGAATGCTTCATGATCGAGGAGCGTCTGAAGGAACTTCTCGATGTGCCGGTGTTCCATGATGACCAGCACGGCACCGCGATCATCACGGCCGCCGGTCTGATCAACGCCGTTACGCTCACGGGCCGCACCCTCGCCGACAGCAAGATCGTCATCAACGGCGCCGGCGCCGCGTCGATCGCGTGCGCCGACCTGATGAAAGCCATGGGTGTGAACGGCGAGAACATCATCATGTGCGATTCCAAGGGCGTGATCTATCGCGGCCGCGAGGAGGGCATGAACCAGTGGAAGTCCGCCCAGGCCGTCGATACGGACGCGCGAACGCTGGCCGACGCCATGAAAGGCGCGGACGTGTTCATCGGTCTTTCGGTCAAGGACGCCGTCAGCCAAGACATGGTGAAGGCGATGGCCGCGAAGCCGATCATATTTGCCATGGCCAACCCGGACCCGGAAATCACGCCAGAAGACGTGAAGGCGGTCCGCGACGACGCCATCATCGCGACCGGCCGTTCGGACTACCCGAACCAGATCAACAACGTGCTCGGCTTCCCTTATATCTTCCGGGGGGCACTGGACGTCCGTGCCCGGCGAATCAACGAGGAAATGAAAATCGCCGCCGCCAACGCATTGGCCGAACTCGCGCGGGAAGACGTCCCGGACGAAGTCGATGCGGCATACGCCGGCATTCACCTGCAATACGGTCCCGATTACCTGATTCCGACACCGTTCGATCCGCGTCTGATTGTCGCAGTCCCGAAGGCCGTCGCCCAGGCGGCGATGGATTCCGGCGTGGCACAGAAACCGATCGAGGACATGGAGGCCTACGAAAGCGAGCTTTCGGCACGCCTCAATCCGATCATCGGCAACCTGCAGGCGACCCTTGATCAAGTCCGTGCCAAGCCGCGCCGCGTCGTCTTTGCCGAGGGCGAAGAAGAAAAATCGATCCGCGCTGCACATGCCTTCCTGAACGCCGGTTACGGCACGCCCGTGCTGGTCGGCCGCGAAGAACGGGTGCGCGAGACAATGAGGACACTGGGACTGGGTAATATCGATGGCCTGGAAATTCACAACGCACGACTGTCGGACCGTAACGCGGATTATGCGGAGTATCTCTATACCCGTCTGCAGCGGAAGGGACACCTGAAGCGGGATTGCCAACGTCTCGTCAATCAGGACCGCAATTTCTTCGCCGCATGCATGGTCGCCACCGGCGATGCCGACGCCATGGTGACCGGGCTAACCCGCAATTTTCACTCGGCGATGAACAACATCGCTTCCGTGATCGAACCGGCGCCGGGTGCCCGGGTCATGGGCCTTTCGATGATCATCGACCGGGGCCGCACGCTCTTTGTCGCCGATACCGTCGTTGCCGAAGCACCGGACCCGCGCGCACTTGCCGACATTGCGCGCCAATCGGCGGCTGAAGCGCGGCGTTTCGGGCATGAACCCCGCGTCGCCCTGATTTCGTTCGCCAACTTTGGCCACCCGGCACTGCCGCGGGCGGAAATGGTCCGCGAAGCCGTGCAGATCCTCGACAAGGAAGGCGCCGATTTCGAATACGATGGCGAAATGGCCGTCGACGTCGCGCTCAACAAGGACCTGCTGGCGAATTACCCGTTCTGCAGGCTGACCGACACCGCCAATGTCCTGGTGATGCCCGGCCTGCATAGCGCGCAGATCAGCATGAAGCTGCTGGCGAGCGTCTCTGGCGCAACGGTTCTGGGCCCGCTGATCAAGGGACTTTCGAAACCGATCCAGGTGGTGCCGATGGGCTCGACGGTCGCGGACATGGTGACACTCGCCGCGCTGACGGCGCACGAGGCGTGCGATTAACCCGCTCTAATTTCGGGAACCAATTTTCCTCGATACCGGGCAACGAAGAAGTATAGCTCGACTAAATGGTCAGCGACTGGAGCAAAACAGATGCAATTTTCGCCAAAATGAAAGCCGCAATCGCGAGTACGTAATATTTGCTGGATTTCTTGATCACCAGCAACACATTGCCTTTTGATTCATTGTCAAAGAACATCAGCCGCATGCACTGGAAAAAGCAGTAAACGAACACAAGCGCTACCAGTGGGAATAACACCACATCTACGGTCATCAAATTGGCACCCTATACTAGCTTGTCGCCTCTACATGCAGGCGGCACTGGTAGTTCTTGTCGTTCGGGAATTTATGCTTCCTCGCCGGCTTCGGCATCCTTCGCACGCTGCATCGCTTCGCGAATCAGCTCGAGCGCTTCCTCGGCCTCGCCCCAGCGCTTGACCTTAACCCATTTATTGGGTTCGAGATCCTTGTAGTGCTCGAAGAAGTGCTGGATCTGGCTGATCTGCACCGGGCGGATATCGCGATACGAGCTGATATCGCCGTAGAACGGGTGCAGATCGTCGACCGGGACGCATAGGAGCTTCTCGTCGATGCCGCTCTCGTCTTCCATGATCAGCGCGCCGATCGGCCGGCATTTGATCACGCAACCCGGGATCACCGGCATCTGGCCGAGCACCGCGGCATCGATGGGATCGCCATCGTCCGACAGCGTGTGCGGAATGAAGCCGTAGTTGATGGGATAGTACATCGCGGTGTGCAGAAAACGGTCGACGAAGATCGCACCGGACTTCTTGTCGACTTCGTATTTGACCGGATTGCCGCCAAGCGGAATCTCGATCAGAACGTTGACTTCATAGGGCGGGTTATCGCCGACGGGCACCAGATCCATATTCATAACAGGTTCCTCGATAAATCTGTAAACAGGCCCTCCCAAGCGGGCGCACCATATACACTCCGGGCCGGTGGCTCCACATCTTTTATGAGACCTGTTAGTCTGCCCACTTCTAGCGAAGGATTTCATCATTTTGCGGCTAAGATTCGTTCATGCGCTGGCGGCGCGCCTGCCGTTCTATTACGGCTGGGTCATCCTCGCCGCCGTATGTGCGGCATCGTTCTCGCGTCAGGGACCCGCCGTCGCGACGCTTTCGATCTTCATCGAGCCGATGACGACCGAGTTCGGCTGGTCGCGCACGGAAATTTCCGGCGCGGTGTCACTGGGCGGTGTATTGGGCGCTGTCGCTGCACCGCTGATCGGACCGTTTCTGGATCGAAACGGTGCCCGGACGATCCTCTGTTTCGCCGTGCTGACCACGGGCATCCCGCTGCTGTGCCTGTCGTCGGTCAACGCCCTGCCGGTGTTCTACGCGTTCTATTGCGTGGCGCGCATGAATTTCACCGGGCCCTACGACATCGGCATCTACGGATCCATCGTGAACTGGTTCCACGAGAGGCGCTCGTTCGCAACGTCGATCACCACGCTCGCCCTGATGTCGGGCCTCGTCGCGATGCCGTTGATTGCGCACGTCGCCATGCAGGCCGGTGGCTGGCGAAGCGCATGGATCGCCGTCGGCACAACCGTTCTCATCGTCGGCTTTATCCCGGCATGGCTATTCCTGGTGCGCCGCCCGGAAGACCTCGGTCTCGAAATCGACGGCCGTGCGGAGGCGAAACAAACCCCTTCCGGCAACGAAACGACGGGTGAAATATCCGCCGCAGCAACGCCCGAGCCGAAGTTCAGCCGCGCCGAAGCCATCCGGACTCCGGCTTTCTGGCTCCTCAGCGCCTTCAGCCTCATGGCGTGGCCGATCCAGGCCGGCGTCAGCCTGCACCAGGCGCCGCTGCTGATCGAACGCGGACTGGATGCGACGATCGCTGCGACGGCGGTCAGCACATTCTCGTTCACCTCAGCGATCATTGGATTCGCCTATGGCTTCTGGCCGAAGCGCATGCCGCTCAGGTATGCCATGGTCCTAATCGGGCTGTCGCTGGGCGCCGCATCCCTGGCGATGAACGCTGTCAATTCGGCGCCGATGGCCTACGGTGCGGCGATCCTGTTCGGGTGCGGAATCGGCGGCCTGCTGACAATCCTGCCGATTGCCTGGGCGGATTTCTTCGGCAGGCGAAGTTTCGGTGCGATTCGCGGCGTCGCGCTGACCGTGCAGGTCGCGAGCCAGGCGGCGGGCCCGCTGATCGCGGGAGGCCTCCGCGACGTCACCGGGACATACGATGCCGCGTTGCTCACCTTTGCCGTGTTCGGCTTCGCGGCCGCCGTTCTTGCTTTGCTCGCCAAACCGCCTCGGGCCGCCGCCCCATGATCCTTTCGCTCTACAATTCTCATGGAATGTGCTACCGGGGACCGGGGGTGCATTGCTCATGAGTCCAACCGGCGGCGACATCAATAGCGTGCTGGTCCATGTCGGCCTCGACCGGCTGGGCGACGGGTTGCTGAAGCTGCCGTTCATGCGCGGCCTCAAGGTTGCTTTCCCGGGCGCCCACGTGACCTGGTTCGCGGGCAAGGAAACCACCGTCTACGCGCGCAGTCTCAAACCGCTGGCCGACGGCTTGGTCGACGAGATCATCGAATTCGGCGGTATCGGCGACAGCCCGAAAGAACTGTTCGGGCCTCGCCCGCTGAAAGACCGGCGTTTCGATCTGGTGATCGACACACAGAGGAACTTCTGGATCGCGCTGGCGGTCAGACGCATCCGGCATCGCCGGTTCGTATCACCTGCGGCCAGGTTCCTGCTATCGTCGGCGAAACCGAAAAACGGCTACACGTTTCCGAAGGCCATGCAGCGCCAGCTGCTCGACCTGCTCGAGATCGCATCCGGAAAAACCTTCGAGACGCCTGCGAAACTTTCGCTCGATATTCCAGCCCGCCACAGGGAAGTCGCGCAAGAGCTGCTGCCTGGCGGGCCTCGTTATGCCGCCTTTGCGCCCGGGTCCGGCGGCCGGCCGAAATGCTGGCCGCTCGACCGGTTCATGGCCGTCGCAGAAGCGGCAGCAGAGACCGGTGCGACACCCGTGTTCCTGGTCGGCCCGCAGGAAGAGGAGTGGGTCGACGTTATTCAAAGCGCACTTCCGAACGCGCTTCTGCCGTTGCAGAGCGAAGAGGGCAGGGCGTTCGATTACGACCCGCTGCTGACAATCGCGCTCGGCGAAAGGATTGCGGCGGCACTCTCGAACGATTCCGGCATTGCACACATGCTCGCCGTTGCCGGCACGCCGCTCGTCGCCCTGTACGGACCGACGGTCTACGAAAAGTTCCCGCCGATGACCGAGGACATCTCGGTGATCCGCGCCGGCACCTTCGGGTCACGGGAGATGAGCGCCATTCCGGTCGACGCGGTCAGGGATGCACTTCTTTCGCGGCTGGCAGCGGCACCCGCTTCATAAGCCAGATCAGCAACAACAGACCCGGAATCGCGGCAAGACCCGTCAGCAGGAAGTACGACACCCAGTCGATCTGATCGGCAAGCCAGCCGCCGCCGGATGCAAAGACGGTGCGCGTGAAGGCCATCAGCGAAGACAGCAAGGCGAACTGGGTCGCCGTGTAGGCGACGTTGCAAAGGCCCGAGAGATAGGCAACGAAAGCGATAGTGCCGATGCCGCCCGTGAGGTTCTCGATCCCGATGGTGACGAACAGCATCGGCAATTCCGGTCCAATCCACGCCTGCAACGCAAAGACCCCGTTCGACGCCGCCTGCAGGATACCACCGAACATCAGGGCCTTGAGCGTCCCGTAACGCGCCACGAATGCGCCACCGATGATCCCGCCGATGATCGTCGCAGCGAGTCCGAAGCCCTTGGTCACGAGCCCGACCTCGGTCTTAGAGAACCCGATATCGAGATAGAACGGATTGGCCATCACGCCGAGCAGCGCATCGCCGTATTTATAGAGCGCGATGAACAGCAGGATGATAATCCAGTGCGGTCGCGACATGAACTCGGCAAACGGCATCCAGACGGCGCGCCTGACCGTCGCGGCGACCCTCTCCAGTCCGGGCGCGTTTCTCGGCTGAGTTTCTTGGTCGGGATGAGCGGGCTCCGAGCCCAGCAACGTTGCGGCGATGCCAACCGCAACCATTCCCGCCATAACCGCGTAGGCCGAGAACCATCCGGCCTGGTCCGCGATCACCAACGCACCTGCACCCGAAACGAAGGTCGCGATGCGATAGCCGACGACATAATTGGATGCGCCCGCACCCATCTTTTCTTCGTCGAGAATTTCGATCCGGTAGGCATCCACGACGATATCCTGTGTCGCCGATGCGAATGCCAGGACCACCGCCCATAACGCCGTCCAGGCGAGGTCGGCCGCGGGGTCGGTGCTGCCGAGCATGAGGATCGCAGCCGCCACGCACAACTGGGATAACAACAGCCAGCTCCGTCGCTGGCCCAGCAGGGGTGTCAGCAACGGCAACGGACAACGGTCGACCAACGGCGCCCATAGAAATTTGAGCGCATAGGCACTCGACGCGATGGAGAACCAGCCGATGACCGTCAGCGACACGCCCTCGTCATGCAGCCACGCAGAGAGCGTCCCGTAGACCAGCAGCAGCGGCAAGCCACTTGAGAAACCCAGCAACAGGACAAGGAAAACCCGGTACTCGAAATAAACGGCAATCGCGGCAAACCAGCCGTTCGCGCGCGACACCATTTGGTATCAGCCCGCCGCCGCCGGTTGACTGCCTGCCGGGGTGGCATCCGCAATCAGGTCCTGGCAGACACGCCAGACATCTTCTGCCGGTATGGCGGCGACGCACGGAAAAACTTCGAACTTGCTCGTTCGCCGATGGCAACGCCAGAAGCAGTGGTAACATTCCATGGTCTGATAAATGAACTTGGCGTTCGGCGGGCAGACGCCCTCCGGATAGGGAACGAAGCTGGTGAAATGCCCACCGCCGACAATAACGAGCGTCGGCGCGCCCAGCGCGATCGACAGGTGCGCGGGGCCGGTGTCGTTGCTGATCACCAGTCCAGCGCCTTTCATCAAGTCCATCAGACCGGTCAGCGACGTGCGGCCCGTCAGATCCGTCACCCCCGGGCGCCTGGCGATGTCGTCAAGCAGTGCCGCGTCCCATCGTTCGCCGCGCGTGCCGACAAAGAACACTTTCCATCCCATGTCCAGAAGCTGCTCCGCCACTTTGACATAGGACGCAAACGGCCAGCGCCGGCCCGGTTCGTTGCTGCCCGGATTGAGCACCGCATAATTTCCCTCAGGCGCGTGATCCGACTTTCGGTCAGGCCAGTCGATTTTCGGCGGTGCGGGCTCGATCGTCTTGCCTGCGATGGCCGAAACGAAACGGAAATGGCGCACGATCTCGTGCGTCGGATAGGGCCCCGTATCGATGATCTCGTCGACCTGGCTCAGATAGAACGTGAACTCGGAACGCGTCGGTTCGTTCACATAAGGCATGCTGACGACGGCCCGCCTGGCCGCCGACGCCCAAACCAGGCTATCGGCCATCATCGCGCGGCGCAGATATGAATCGCAGACGGCGGTATCCGCCGCCAGGCGCCGGACCATCAGGTTGACCCGGAACCGGTACATGAGCTTCCGCGCATAGGCATGCTCATCGATCGTAATGATCCGGTAACCCTCGAATATTTTATCGGCAATCGCACCCCAACTGTCGCACCCCAGGACGGTGATATCCTCGACGGCAACACCGAATACATCCGCATAATGATCGAGGCTCTGACGAAACAGCATCATGTCGCCGATACCGTCCATGCGGACGACCAGCAGGCCACGCCGCGGTTTGAAAACCGGGATGTGGCGTGCAATCAGATCGAACGGGCGGAACATCCACCATCGCCGCCGCATGCCGGCCGGGAACATCCGCCAAAAAGCGGTGACCTGGATTTTCGGCCGTTCCATTATCGGCGGGGCGGAATTTTGCATGGCACCAGCGTATCCCCGGTCCATGCCGGGCTCAACCCGCGTCCTTCTTGCGTTCCGCCTTCTTGCGCTCGTGCGGATCAAGCAGGCGTTTCCTGAGACGCAACGACGCAGGGGTCACTTCGAGCAATTCATCGTCGGCAACATAGGCAATGGCGTCTTCCAGACTCATCCGCCTGGGCGGGGTGAGGCGGATCGCCTCATCGGAGCCGGCGGCACGGAAGTTGGTCAACTGCTTCGACTTGAGCGGATTGACCTCGAGATCGTTTTCCCGGCTGTGCTCGCCGATGATCATGCCTTCGTAAACCGGCACCCCGCCACCGAGGAACAGCACACCCCGGCCTTCAAGTCCGGCCAGTGCATACGCAACCGATTTGCCCGTCGCGTTCGAAATCAGCACGCCGTTGCGCCGGCCCGGCACCGGACCCTGGTACGGGGCATACCCATGAAACATGCGGTTCATGACACCGGTGCCCCGGGTCTCCGTCAGAAATTCGCCGTGATAGCCGATCAGTCCGCGCGACGGCACAACGAACGAAAGCCGGACCTTGCCGCCGCCCGCCTGTTTCATCTCTGTCATGCGGCCCTTTCGGACGCTGAGCGCCTCGACGACGATGCCGGAGAATTCCTCGTCCACGTCGACGATCACATCTTCCAATGGCTCGGTGCGTTCACCGGTTTCGGCATCTTCGCGGAACAACACACGCGGCCTGGAGATCGAAAGTTCGTAGCCTTCGCGGCGCATCTGCTCGATCAGGACACCCAACTGAAGCTCGCCGCGTCCGGCCACGTCGAACGCGTCCTTGCTTTCCGTTTCGGTGATCCGGATGGCGACGTTGCCCTCGGCCTCGCGGAGCAGGCGTTCGCGAATCATGCGCGACGTGACCTTGTCGCCGTCCTGCCCGGCATAGGGCGACGTGTTGACCGAGAACGTCATCGCCAGGGTCGGCGGGTCCACGGGCTGTGCATGCAGCGGCTCTTCCACTTCCGTGGCACAGAGCGTATCGGCAACGGTTGCTTTCGACAGGCCCGAGATCGCCACGATATCGCCTGCGGCGCCAAGCTCGATCGCTTCGCGCTTCACGTCGCGGAAGGCGAGGATCTTCTGCACCCGGCCCTGCTCGACCGCCTTACCGTCGGCACGCAGCGCCTTGATGGCCTGGTTCGGCTTCACCGAGCCCGAGAAGATACGGCCTGTCAGCAAGCGCCCGAGATAGGGATCGGCCTCGATCGTCGTCACCAGCATGCGGAACGGACCGTCAGGATCGGCGACGGGCGGCGCGACATGACGCACGATGCAGTCGAAAAGCGGTTCCAGATCGCCGCCGCCGGCATCGGGTTCCAGTGCGGCCCAGCCGTCGCGGCCCGACGCAAACAGTGTCGGGAAGTCGAGCTGCTCGTCATCCGCATCGAGCGCCGAGAACAGATCGAAGACCTCGTCCTGAACCTCGAACGGACGGGCGTCGGGTTTATCCACCTTGTTGACGACGACGATCGGTTTCAGGCCGAGACCGAGCGCCTTCGATGTCACGAACTTGGTCTGCGGCATCGGGCCCTCGGCGGCATCCACCAGCAGGACGACGCCGTCGACCATGGAGAGAATCCGCTCGACCTCGCCGCCGAAATCGGCGTGGCCGGGCGTGTCGACGATATTGACGCGCGTGCCGTGCCATTCCACGGACGTGCATTTGGCAAGGATCGTAATCCCGCGTTCGCGTTCCAGCTCGCCCGAGTCCATGACCCGCTCGGCGACTTTCTGGTTGTCGCGAAAGGCGCCCGACTGGCGCATCATGTTGTCGACCAGCGTGGTCTTGCCATGGTCAACGTGCGCGATGATCGCGATGTTTCTGAGGTCCATCGTCGTTATCCGGTTAGGGGTGAAAAATATTCAGCCGTCGAAATCTTGCAAAAGGTGCTGCACGCCGGCGCTTGGCCGGGCACCGATCTGCTGAATGATGGCCGCCGCAAGCAGGCCGCCGAGCGTCGCGGACGTTTTCAGATCGCGGCCCTGCGTGTGTGCCGCCAGGAACCCGGCCGCGTAGGCATCGCCGGCGCCGGTGGTATCAATGACATGTTCCACGGGCGCTGCCGGGACGGCGATGGTGTCGTCGGCGGTCACGATGACCGATCCTTTCTCGGAGCGTGTCAGGGCCGCGATATCGACGACGCCGCGGATCTTATCGGCAGCGGTTTCGAAGTCCTCGACCTGATACAGAGAGAGGATCTCGTCCTCGTTCGCGAACAGGATATCGACGTGTTCTTCGATAAACGGCACGAAACCGTCGCGATGGCGGTCGACGCAGAACGGATCGGAGAGCGACAGCGCCACCTTGCGGCCGGCGTCATGGGCGATTTTGGATGCCTGCAGGAACGCCTCGCGTGCCGGGTCGGGATCCCATAAATAACCTTCCAGGTACGTGACCTGCGCCGCCTCGACCTGAGCCGGATCGAGATCCGACGGTGAAAATTCGACGCACGCACCCAGATACGTCTGCATGGTGCGCTGGCCGTCCGGAGAAATCAGCACGAGACAGGTCGCCGTCGGCGCACCTTCGGAAGCCATCGGGGTCTCGAAGGCGACGCCGGAGCCGCGAATGTCGTGCGCGAAAACGGTGCCCAGCTGGTCATCCTTGAGCTTGCCTGCAAAGGCAGCCCGGCCACCGAGCGCGGCGACGCCCGCCAGCGTATTCGCTGCCGATCCACCGGAGCTCTCGATCGCCTGACCGGTCTTGTCGTAAAGGGCGCGCTGCTCGTCGGCGCTCACAAGGGCCATGGCCCCCTTGGTCAAACCGTTTTCGGAGAGGAAGCCGTCTTCCGTTTGCACCAGGATATCGACAATCGCATTACCGATTCCAAGAACGTCATATTTCAGGTCAGACATGAAAAGGCCTGTTGATGAGGGTTGGGAGAGTAGGCGTCCGGCACCGATTCGCGGCGGAGTATAGCCATTGCGGCCCGCCGGGCAAGCGCGATCACCACCGCCAGCCGGCGACCGGCGGAGTCCCGCACCCGTTATTCATATTGCAGATTAAGATGATCTAATTAACATATTGTAATTAAATTAAAATGTCTCTTTCCTGAGATTTCGCTTTAGAATCGGGACTTGACCCGCGCCGCAGCGCGCCCTTAAATCATTCATAACGTTGCGCAAATTTAGTAAATTGGGTTATTTCAATATGATAGGCGCATTTATTAAAGGCATAGATCAGCTGAGCGATAAAGCCACCAGGAAATACTTGTGGTTTTCCATTTTCTCTGCGCTGATCACATTCGTCGTTCTATGGACCGTTATCGGGTTCCTGCTCCGGGAGACGTCAATTTCGCAGATCGGCTGGCTCGAAAGCGCGATCGATGTGCTGGGCGGTCTCGCCACCCTCGCGCTGACGTGGTTCCTGTTTCCGGCAACCGTTTCCGGCGTCATCGGCCTGTTTCTCGACCAGATTGCCGTTTGCGTCGAGAAACGCCACTACCCGACACTGCCCGATGCCATCGGCCAGTCCATCGGCGAGACTGTCATCACGTCTGCGAAGTTCTTCGGCATTCTGGTCATTCTCAACATTCTGATGCTGCCGTTCCTGTTCCTTGGGCCGCTTTTCCCTTTTGTTTTCTACCTGGTGAACGGGTATCTTCTGGGCCGGGAATACTTTGAGCTGGTGGCATCCAGGCGGCTGCCGCCGGCAGAGGTGACGAAGCTCCGCAAAGCCCATCAGGGCAGTGTCCTGATGGTTGGAATTGCGATTGCGTTCACACTGACGATCCCGCTGGTCAACCTGCTGATGCCCGTTGTTGCAACGTCCGCGATGGTGCACCTATACGAGAAATGGCAACCGACCAGAAGCACCGGCAGCGCCGTCACTGCCTGAGGGCCGGGCGGCATTGACATCATCGGGGAAATCACCGGGCGAACATGCCCGGTTCATTTGGGGATAGAGGTTCATGTTCGGTAAAAAGAAAGACGACGAGGATCTGGCGAAGGCACCGGAAAAGCCCGACGCCCTTCCGGCGCAGATGGAAGCCGGCGATGACGATGCCGGCGACGCGCCGCCGCTGAAGCCGTTTTCGCGCAAGGGCTCGCACGCACCGGCCAAGCCGCCGTCCTCGAGTGCGCATATGCCGGACCTGCAACGCCGTGGCCCCGACCTGCCGAGCGCGCCGGCGCGCCGCATCGACCGGCCGCGCGCCGGTGACATGGAAAGCCGCCGCCTCATCGTCGGCCGCGACATTCAGCTCAACGGCGAAATCACCGCCTGCGACAAGCTGGTCGTCGAAGGCCACGTCGAGGTCACGTTGCCAGGCGCCCGCGTCCTCGAAATCTCGCCGAGCGGCTTCTTCAAGGGTGCCGCAGAGGTGGACGAGGCCGATATCAGCGGTCGTTTCGAGGGTGATCTGATTGCGCGCGAACGTTTGATCGTGCGGTCCGGCGGCCGGATTCACGGCAAGGTTCGTTACGGCCGTATCGTCATCGAATCCGGTGGCGAGATCGCCGGCGACATGCAGACGCTCGGCGAAAAGGAAGGCGATGAGTGAGCCCGGCGCCGTGCTGCGGCGTTTATTCCCGTTACTGCTGATCGCTGTGCTGGGTGCATGCGCCGCCACCCCACCGCCTGAAAGCGCGGCGCCCGAACCCGAAGCCCCGGCCGCCATGCCTGAAGCGGCCGCCATAACGGCACCCGTCCCGGCGCCCGTCAAACCGCCGGAGCCGCGGCTCGACGTGCCTGAAGCCGGCGACATTATCGGCTGGAACAGCACGGATCTGAACCGGGCGTTCGGGCCGGCGAGCCTGGTGCGGCGCGACCTCGGCACTGAGATATGGCAGTACCGGACAGCCGAATGCGTGCTGTTTCTGTTTCTCTATCAAAAACCCGAGACCGGCCAGGATGGCGGCCCGCTCAAAGTCGATCACCTGGAGGTCAGAGGGAACAATGTCGGCGCCGCCACGTGCCTGACATCAGTGGTGCGAAAACACGTCATGCGGACGAGTTGAACGCTCAGTCCAGCGTCGTCTTTCCCTTGAACGCGCAGACGTCGATCACCTTGCAGTTCGGGCAATCTGGTTTCCGCGCCTTGCAGACATAACGTCCCAGCAGGATGAGCCAGTGATGCGCATGCAGCGCGAACTCCGCCGGCGTCACCTTCAGGAGCTTCTTCTCGACCGCGAGCGGTGTCTTGCCGGGCGCCAGCCCGGTGCGGTTCGAAACCCGGAAGATGTGCGTGTCGACGGCAATCGTGGGTGCGCCGAACGCAATGTTGCGAACCACATTCGCCGTCTTGCGGCCGACACCGGGCAATGCTTCCAGCGCGGCCTGGTCGTCCGGGACGACGCCGCCGTGGCGTTCGATCAACAAATGGGCTGCCGCGATGACGTTCTTGGCCTTGGTGTTATAGAGACCGATGGTCTTGATGTATTCCTTGAGGCCGTCGAGGCCGAGCTTCACCATCGCTTCCGGCGTCTTGACCTTCTTGAACAGCGGTCTCGTCGCCTTGTTGACGCCGACATCTGTAGCCTGCGCGGATAGCGCCACGGCGACCAGCAGCGTATACGGATTGACGTAGTGAAGTTCGCCGACGGGTTCCGGGTCGGCATCCCTGAGACGCGAATAAAACGTGACGACGTCGGCTTTTTTCATGGGTTTCTTATCCCGCAAATCGGCCTGCGAGAAAACCCGGTTGTTGCTTTTTGGACGGAAAGCCTAAAATGAGAGGCATGGATACGCCGAAACATCATATCGATACCGAAACCGGCGCGGAAACCATCAGGTTTTCGCGGGTGCTGCGCCCGCACCGGAGTTCGACCGACCGCGCCATTAAGATCGTCACCGGGTTCGTGCTGTGTCTGTTCATCCCGACCGGGACCGCGTTCCTGATCGTGGGCGCGTGGCCGGTATTCGGGTTGATGGGTCTCGAGGTCGCGGGGCTGATCTTCGCGCTTCGCTACAACCACAAGGTCGGCTCGGCGTTCGAAGCCATCACGATTACCGAGCACGAGTTCCGGTTCTCCCGTGTCGACCACTGGGGCAAGCGCAGGCACTGGACGTTCCAGCCGCAATGGCTGCAGTTCCGTGTCGACGCGCCGTCGAAGCAGTTTATTGCCGGCACGCACGGCAAGCGCATCGTCATCGGCAAGTTTCTGAACATGGACGAGAAGCTGGCGCTCTGCGAACTTCTGCAAAGCGAGGTCAAACGCCTCGGCGATATCCGTTATGAAAGTGCGGGCGCTGTCTGCTAGGCGAGACGCGGGCCTTTACGTGAGCCCGAGCACGTCCTGCATCGAATAGAGCCCCGGCGCCTTGCCTTCGGTCCAGAGCGCGGCGCGGATCGCGCCTTTCGCAAACAGTCCCCGGTCCGCCGCCTTGTGGGTGATCTCGATCCGCTCGTCGTCGGACGCGAAAATCACCGAATGATCGCCGACGACCATGCCGCCGCGCAGCGTCGCAAAGCCGATGTTGCCAACGGTCCGTTCGCCGGTATGGCCGTCCCGGACCCGGTCGGAGACCTGATCGAGATCGACGCCGCGCCCCTCGGCGGCGGCCTTGCCGAGCGCGAGTGCCGTCCCCGACGGTGCATCGACCTTGTGGCGATGATGCATTTCCAGGATTTCGATATCGAACTCGGGACCCAGCATCGCGGCCGTCTGCCTGGCGAGGCCCAGCAGCACATTGACGCCAACGGAATAGTTGGCGGCCTGCACGATTGGAACGGATTTCGCTGCGTCCTCGATCTTCGCCTGGTCCTCGTTCGATAGACCGGTCGTCCCGGGGATCAAGGCCGTGCCCGTCTCGGCAGCAAGCGCCGCATGGCGCACGGTGGCCGCGGGTGCGGTAAAATCGACCACGGCGTCGGAGATCTCGAACAGGGCCTTGGCGTCATCGATGATCTTGAGACCGGACGCGGGGAAGCCAGCAAGCTGCGCCGGGTCCTCGCCGACCGCATCGGAATGCGGCGCCTCGGTGCCACCGGAAAGCTCGGCGCCCGGCGTCTCGTACACCGCCCTGACCAGCATGCGGCCCATGCGGCCGGCACATCCGACAATTCCGATTTTCATGGTTCAATCCTCCGTCGAGTTCCGGAGCCGCACTATAGGGAAAGTCGCCTGAACAACAAACACCATCGTGGCAAAACTGGATTCCGGCCTACGCCGGAATGACGAGGATTAGATTGCGCAATATCACCCCGGCGAAGGCCGGGGGCCAGAACAGCCATCGATTGCGATTACCGGGTCCCCGCGTTCGCGGGGATGACGTTTTGTGAGGCGCCGGTTAACCCGCGCTCAGTCCCGCAAGTCTTCCCAGAGCTCCTTGACCTTGTCGAGGAAGCCGGAGCTTTCCGGGCTCTGCTTCTTGGCCTGCTTTTCGTCGCCGGCGAATTCCTTCAGCAGTTCCTTCTGCTTCTTGGTCAGGTTGACCGGCGTTTCGACGAAGATCTGCACGAACATGTCACCACGGCTTTCCGAGCGCATGATCTTCATGCCCTTGCCGCGGAGGCGTAACTGGTGGCCGGTCGGCGTGCCTTCCGGGATGGTGACGCGCAGGAGTTTGCCTTCGACCGTCGGCACCTCGATCTGGCCGCCGAGTGTCGCCGTCGCCATCGGTACCGGCACACGCACATGGATGTCGGCGCCGTCGCGGCGGAAGAACCGGTGCGGCCGGATACCGAGGAAGATATAGAGATCGCCCGCCGGTGCGCCGCGCAGGCCCGCTTCGCCCTCGCCGGCGAGGCGGATACGGGTGCCGTCCTCGACACCTGCCGGGATATTGACGGCGAGCGTTTTTTCTTTCTGTTTGCGGCCGGTGCCGGAACAGCCACGGCACGGATCGGCGATGGTCTGGCCGGTGCCCTGGCAGGTCGGACAGGTCCGCTCGACGGTAAAGAAGCCGGATTGTGAACGGACACGGCCGGCACCGCCGCAGCTGCCACATGCAACCGGCGCCGCACCGTCCTTGCCGCCCGAACCCGAACAATCGTCGCAGACCACGGACGTCGGCACGCGGATGTCGGTCTTGAGGCCGTTGAACGCGTCCTCGAGCGTGATTTCCATGTTGTAACGAAGATCGGATCCACGGCCCGCGTTGGCACGCTGCCCGCCGCCACGGCCGCCGCCGCCCATGAAGTCGCCGAACATTTCCTCGAAGATGTCGGCGAAACCGCCGGCACCGCCGCCGAAACCACCCGCGCCGGGCCCCGGGCCGCCACCTTCGAAGGCGGCATGACCGAAGCGGTCATAGGCCGCGCGCTTTTCCGCGTCCTTCAGAACCTCATAGGCCTCGTTGACTTCCTTGAAACGCTTTTCCGCCTCTTCATCGTCCGGATTGCGGTCCGGATGATATTGCATGGCGAGTTTGCGGTAGGCTTTTTTCAGCTCCGCCGCGTCAGCGTCACGGGAAACCCCGAGGCTTTCGTAATAGTCCTGTTTAGCCATGATAGCCGATACCCCTGAAGCGATCCGCCGCCGGGCGACACGCTATCGCGCATCGCCCGTCACGGAGAGCAGCCTTAGCCGCTCTTCTTGTCCTGATCCGGATCCACTTCCTCGAAGTCGGCATCGACGACGGTGTCGTCATCCGGCTTCGACGCATCGGCATCGGATGCTTCGGCATCGCCACCCTGGGCTTCCGCCTCGGCCTGCTGGGCCTTGTACATGGCCTCGCCGAGTTTCATCGACGCCTGGCTGAGCGCCTCGGTCTTGGCGGTGATGGCTTCGAGA
Organism: Rhodospirillales bacterium; assembly: GCA_965262415.1. Lineage (GTDB taxonomy): Bacteria > Pseudomonadota > Alphaproteobacteria > Rhodospirillales > Casp-alpha2 > UBA4479. The sequence goes on from OZ253533.1 coordinate 2,962,650, forward strand.
TCGTCACCTTCCATCACGCCCTTGAGTTCGGTGATGGCGGTTTCGATTGCGGTCTTGTCGGCCTCCTCGATCTGGTCGCCGTATTCGCCGAGGCTCTTCTCGGCGGCGTGCACGATGCTGTCTGCATTGTTGCGCGCGTCGACCAGCTCGCGGCGCTTCTTGTCCGCGTCCGCATTCTGTTCGGCTTCCTGGACCATCCGTTCGATATCATCGTCGGAGAGACCGCCCGAAGCCTGGATGCGAATCTGCTGTTCCTTGCCGGTCGCCTTGTCCTTCGCGCTGACGTTGACGAGGCCGTTGGCATCGATATCGAACGTGACCTCGATCTGCGGCATGCCGCGCGGGCTCGGCGGGATGCCGACCAGGTCGAACTGGCCGAGCAGCTTGTTGTCTGCCGCCATTTCGCGTTCGCCCTGGAACACCCGGATCGTCACCGCGGACTGGTTGTCCTCGGCGGTCGAGAAAGTCTGGCTCTTGCGCGTCGGGATCGTCGTGTTGCGATCGATGAGGCGCGTGAACACACCACCCAGCGTTTCGATACCGAGCGACAGCGGCGTCACGTCGAGCAGGAGCACGTCCTTGACGTCGCCCTTGAGCACACCGCCCTGAATGGCGGCGCCGAGGGCTACGACTTCGTCCGGGTTCACACCCTTGTGCGGCTCACGGCCGAAGAAGTTCTTCACCGTCTCGATAACTTTCGGCATACGCGTCATACCGCCGACCAGGATCACCTCGTCGATTTCGCCCGCCGAGATACCGGCGTCCTTGAGCGCGTTCTTGCACGGGTTGACGGTGCGTTCGATCAGGTCCTCGACCAGCGCTTCCAGCTTGGCGCGGGAAAGCTTGATGTTGAGGTGCTTCGGACCCGACTGGTCGGCCGTGATGAACGGCAGGTTGACCTCGGTCTGGCTCGTCGACGAAAGCTCGATCTTCGCCTTCTCGGCAGCTTCCTTGAGGCGCTGCAGGGCAAGGCGGTCTTCACGCAGGTCGATGGTGTTCTCTTTTTTGAACTCTTCGGCGAGATAATCGACGATCCGGTTATCGAAGTCTTCACCGCCGAGGAACGTATCGCCGTTGGTGGATTTCACTTCGAACACGCCGTCGCCGATCTCCAGGATCGAGACGTCGAACGTACCGCCGCCAAGGTCGTAAACGACAATGGTGCCGCCGTCCTTTTTCTCGAGCCCGTAGGCGAGCGCGGCCGCGGTCGGTTCGTTGATGATACGCAGCACCTCGAGGCCGGCGATCTTGCCGGCGTCCTTGGTGGCCTGACGCTGGGAGTCGTTGAAGTACGCCGGCACCGTGATGACGGCCTGTTCAACCTTCTCGCCGAGATAGCCCTCCGCCGTTTCCTTCATCTTCTGAAGGATGAACGCGGAAATCTGCGAGGGGGAATATTTGTCGTCGTCAACGCTGACCCATGCGTCGCCGTTGTCGCCCTTGATGATGTTGTAGGGGACGACCTTCTTGTCCTTTTCGGTGACAGGATCGTCGTAACGGCGGCCGATCAGACGCTTGATCGCAAACAGCGTCTTTTCCGGGTTGGTGACGGCCTGGCGTTTCGCCGGCTGGCCGACAAGACGCTCACCGGAGTCGGCGAATGCGACCATCGACGGCGTGGTGCGTGCACCTTCCGCATTTTCAATAACCTTGGCATCCTTGCCGTCCATTACGGCAACGCACGAATTCGTCGTGCCCAGGTCGATACCGATAACCTTACTCATGACAAATGACCTCACTTTCTACGGCTGTCGCTTCCGGCCTTTGCAAGCGCCTGAAACGACCCCTCGGGTTTAGATCCGGCCGCCGATTTCGGCGGTAAAGCGGATTTGAGTGGGATATAAGCCCGGAAATCCGGGCCTGCAACGCTTTCCCAACATAATTTTTAGGGCTTTTTACCCTACAGTTCCTCGTCGAGATTGGTGCCCGACGGTTTCTTGTCGTCCTCGTAGGCCGTTCCGCCGCTCCCGGCGGATTTTTCGGCTGCGGCGTCGTCGAGCGTCTGCTGCGACGGTGTCGGTGCCGGGCCCTGCTTTTCGCCGCCCTTGGTGACGCCGACCTTGGCCGGGCGCAGGGGCTGGTCATTCAGCATGTAACCCGCTTCCATGACCTGTCCCACGGTGCCCGCGGGTTTCGAGGCATCTTCGTATTCGAACATCGCTTCATGCAGCTGCGGATCGAACTTTTCGCCGAGCGGATCCACCTTCTTGATCCCGTTCCGGGAAAACGCGTTCTGCATCTCGCGCGCCGTCATCTGCACACCTTCGAGCAGGGCCTTGATCGAATCATGATGTGCCGCCTGATCCGTTTCCACGGCGTCGAGCGCGCGGCTCAGGTTGTCGGCAACGACAATCATTTCGCGGGCAAAACCGGAAATCGCGCGCTTAGACGCGTTTTCCACGTCCCGCGATGCGCGGCGCCGAACATTCTCGGCCTCGGCCAGCGCGCGGAGCAGCTTGTCCTTGGTCTCCGCAAGCTCGGCCTCAAGCGTGGAGGCAACCCCTTCCGGGTCTTCCTCGTCGTCGGACGCATCGGTGCGGCCTTCCGTGGCACCGGGCTCATCCGTCGCGACGTCTTCCGGCTGGGACTCTTCCGGCGCAGCTTCGGCGGTCTCTTCCTGAGCGTCCTCGGGCTTTTCCTCTTCTGCCGGCATCTCGGCTTTTTCCTGGCTTTGCATGGTCTTCCTAACGTTCTTAACGGAACCTCTCGCCGATCATTCTGGCCGTGTAATCGACCATCGGAATGATCCGCGCATAATTCATTCGTGTCGGGCCGATCACGCCGATCGCACCGACAATATGGTTGGCGTCGTTGCGGTAGGGCCCGACGATCATCGAGCATCCGGCAACATTGAACAACTTGTTGTCCGCGCCGATGAAGATTTGGACTCCATCGGCGGCGTTCGCAAGGCTCAACAGCTTGAGCATCTCGTTTTTTGTTTCCAGCGCTTCGAACAGCGAGCGGATCCGCTCTAGGTCCGTCAGCGCCGTGACATCTTCCAGAAGCTTGGACTGGCCGCGCACGATCAGTGTCCCCGACGCATCGGTCACCTCGCTGCCGCCGGACCACGTCGCAAGCCCGCTTTCGACAACTTTTTGCGTCAGCTCATCAAGCTGCGCCTGATGGCTTTCCAGCTCGGCGACGATCTCATCGTGCGCTTCCTGCAGCGTGCGGCCGACAAGACGCGCACTCAGGTAATTCGTCGCCTGCACGAGCGCCGACGGCGGCAGCGTCATCGGCACGCTGATCAGACGGTTCTCGACGACCCCGCTTTCGGTCACCAGCACGACGAGACCGCGCCCCGGGCTGAGGCTGACGAACTCGATATGCTTCAACGGACTGTCTGTCTTCGGCGCGAAAACGAGACTAGCGAAACCGGTCAGCCCGGACAGCGCCGTCGTCGCTTCTTCCAGGACCTTGTCGACGCTTTGCGACGAGCCGGCACACTGTGCCTCGATCTGCTTGCGTTCCTCGTCCGAGATATTGCCGACCTCGAGAATGCCGTCGACGAACAGGCGCAGGCCCGCGTCCGTCGGCAAGCGGCCCGCGGACGTGTGCGGTGAGAACAGCAGGCCGGCATCCTCGAGATCCGCCATCACGTTGCGGATCGTCGCCGGCGAAAGCGACTGCGTCATGCGGCGCGCAATGGTGCGCGAACCCACGGGATCGCCCGTGTCGCAATAGGCCTCGACGATGAGGCGGAAGATTTCCCGCGAGCGCTCGTTCAGTTCGGCAATCATCTTTTGTATCAGCACCTTCCATGCCGTGTGCAAAAGTCGGCGTTATGTAGTTTCCGCCTTTCGGCCCGTCAACTCAATGCAAGCGTGACCGAAACCCGGTTGTGGCGCCTTTACGGCGCAAGTGCGAGCCGTTAGCTTGACCGTCGTTTTGAAGTAACTGGAGATTTCATATGCGCCCTTCCGGCCGCCAAGCTGATCAGATGCGCGACGTCGTCCTCGAGGTCGGTGTCGCCAAACACGCCGAAGGGTCTTGCTTCGCGAAGTTCGGCCACACGCACGTGCTGTGTACCGCCAGTGTCGAGCAGCGCGTGCCGCCGTGGCTGCGCGACAGCGGCAAGGGCTGGGTGACCGCGGAATATGGCATGCTGCCGCGCTCCACGCACACGCGCACCAACCGCGAAGCCGCGCGCGGCAAACAGTCCGGCCGCACACAGGAAATCCAGCGCCTGATCGGACGTTCACTCCGTGCCGTGACCGATCTCGCCGCCATGGGCGAGCTGCAGATCAAGCTCGACTGCGACGTCATCCAGGCCGACGGCGGCACGCGGACGGCATCGATCACCGGCGCCTACGTCGCACTCTACCAGGCGTTTCAGGCCTGTCAGAACCTGGGCATCGTCGACAGCATTCCCCTGATCGACAACGTGGCCGCGGTTTCCTGCGGCGTGTTCGAGGGCGCGAGCGTACTGGATCTGGATTACGACGAGGATTCCAACGCCGAGGCCGACGCCAACTTCGTGCTCACCGGCAAGGGCGGCATCGTCGAGATTCAGGGTACCGCCGAGGCCGATCCGTTTTCCGAAGAAACCTTCATGGAACTGATGACCCTCGCCAAGAAGGGCGTGCACGAACTGACGGCGGCGCAGAACGCCGCGCTCGGTCTCTGAGACAGGGGGCGACACGGGCATGGCACGCCGGTTCGATGAAAAGAAACTGGTGATCGCCAGCCATAATGCGGGCAAGGTCCGGGAAATCGGCGACCTGATGGCGCCGTTCGGCGTCGAGGTCGTTTCCGCCGGGGAACTCGATCTGCCGGAACCGGAAGAAACCGGCGACACGTTCGTCGCCAACGCGCTGCTGAAAGCACACGCCGCCGCCGAAGGCGCAAATCTGCCCGCGCTTGCCGACGATTCCGGCCTCGCCGTCAATGCACTCGACGGGGCGCCCGGCATCTACTCCGCACGCTGGGCGGGCCCTGGCAAGGACTTCAACGCAGCCATGGAGAAGGTCGAGGAACTGCTGCGCGGTGCCGAGGACCGGTCGGCAAGTTTCGTCTGTGCACTGGCGCTCGCCTGGCCGGACGGCCACGCCGAGGTATTCGAGGGCACGGTCGGCGGCGAAATCACATGGCCCCCCACGGGCGAAAAAGGATTCGGTTACGATCCGATCTTCACTGCCGAAGGCGAAACGATCACGTTCGGCGAGATGGCGCCGGAACGAAAACACGCGCTGTCGCACCGGGCCGATGCCTTCCGCAAGTTGGTGGCAGCCTGTTTCGATAACGAAACATAGAGCCGCTGGCGTGGCCATCGACGCCCCCGGTTTCGGCGTTTACGTCCATTGGCCGTTTTGCCGGCGGATCTGCCCCTATTGCGATTTCAATGTCCACAGTGTCCAGGACATCGACGAGGCGGCGTGGCGCGATTCGCTCGTCGCGGAGCTTTCTCATTACGCGGCCGAGCTGCCGGACCGGACTGTTACCAGCATTTATTTCGGTGGCGGCACCCCGTCGTTGATGGCGCCCGAAACGATACGCGCCCTTATCGATTCGGTTGCGTCACATTGGGCCATTTCAGGCGATCCGGAGATCACGCTCGAAACGAACCCGACATCTTCGGAACGAGAACGCCTGGCCGACTTCAACGCCGCGGGAATCAACAGATTATCCGTTGGCGTGCAGTCCTTCGACGACGACGCCCTGGACTTTTTGGGCCGGGATCATTCCGGCACCGATGCGATCCGGGCCCTCGAGGACGCAAATGCGACGTTCGACCGTGTCACCTTCGATCTGATCTATGCACGTCCGAATCAGACCCGGAACGACTGGCAAAACGAACTCACTCAGGCCCTTCGTTACGCAGGTGGTCATATTTCGCTCTATCAGCTGACCATCGAAAGCGGCACACCGTTCTATCGAGAGGGGGTCGAGCCCGCCGATGACGACGTAAGCGCGGATATGTTCGAGACCACACAGGCGGTGCTGGCGGACGCCGGCATGCCCGCATACGAGATTTCCAACCATGCGCGTCCCGGCGAAGAGAGCCGCCATAACCTGACCTGCTGGCGCGGCGGCGACTATCTCGGTATCGGGCCCGGCGCGCACGGGCGCCTGACGATCGACGGCGCGTTTTACGGCACGCACCAGATTCATAATCCCGCGCGCTGGCTGCAGCTCGCCCGGGAGAAAGGACACGGCACCGCGAAACGCCGGCCGCTCAGCGGCGAAGACCGTGCCCGCGAACTCGTGATGATGGGGATGCGCCTCGTCGAAGGGGTCTGTCTCGACCGGTTCCACAAGATCACCGGGATATCTTTCGACGACGTGGTCGACCCGGACGCGTTTGATCGGCTCGTCGATGGCGGGCTGACGGAACAGTCCGGCACCCGCGTTCGAGCCACGGCGGCCGGCCGGCAACGCCTGAACGCCGTGCTGGCGACGTTGCTCAAGTGATCAGTTGATCCTGGGCTGGAAGCTCTCGGGCGCCGGATCAAGAACCTTCGACGCACGCCGGGTAATTTCCAGAACGGCGAGACCGCGCTCGGTAATCCCGCTCGGCATCAACCGGAAAATGCCGTCCCGTCCCCAGTACCCGTTGGGGGACGCAAGGGCGCTTTCCGAGTAATTGGGACCGGCCTCGCCTTGACCCAGCACCGCCGCAAGCGCCGCCGCATCGTAGGCGATCGTCGCCAGGCGCGGCGGCGTTTCGCCGAACGTCGCGGCATATTCCTTGATGAAATCGGCCCGCGCCTGCGGGTCGGGCGCAGCGTACCATGCACCGACCAGCGCCGGCTCATTTCCGAGACCCGGTACATCCCACTGCCCGGTGCCGAGAATCTGCACGACCGCCGGGTCGACATCGAAGAACGGCAGCAGGGCGGCAATCTGCTGCAGCCGCTTGCCCCCATCCGCGACAAGAAGCGAATCGAACGGCAGGTCGCCCGCTGTCTGCAATTGCTCGAGGCGCTCAAGCGTCTTCTTGGAAATCTCGTCGTCGAGCTCTTTCAGCTCTGCGATCTGGCGCTGGAGTTCCTGCTTGCGAAGTTCAAAGTCGGAAATCTCGCGAACGACCTCGGTGTAATCTTCCGCGTTCGGATCATAGAGGCGCGCCCGCGATATCTCGACGCCATATTGCAACGTGACCTGCTGCATCGCCTGCAGCACGGCGGCACCGTATGCATTGTCCGGCGCCAGCAGACCAAACCGTGTCAGGCCGCGGGAAATGGCATAGCCCAGCACGCGCTCGGTCTGGGCGGACGGCAGGAAGCCCATCACGTATACGCCGTTTCCGGCCACGGTACGGTCACTCGAAAATCCGACCACCGGCACGTTGGCAGCGCGGGCGATCGGCCCGACCGCCTGAACGGATGCGGACAGCAAGGGTCCGATAATCAGTTGGGCGCCGTCGCCGATGGCGAGCTGGGCCGCGGCCAGCGCGCCGTCGACGGAACCGCCGGTATCGTGCGGCAGAAGCTCGAACCGGTCGTCGGCAAACTGGAACAGCGCCAGCTGCGCCGCGTTCAACATGGCTTGGCCGATCTTCGCGGCCGGGCCGCTTAACGGCACAAGCAGGGCAACACGCACCGAATCCACGCTGGCGGCAGGCACGGTCGAGGTCATGATTTCAGGCGCCGCTGCATTGGGGTTGAGCGGGCGGTTCAGCAGCTCGGCCAGCGACGGCAACGGCTCACCGGCGCGGGCGCGCGGTGCCGCCTGCGGTACGGGCTGCAACTTCGGGCCGGGGGGAACACGCGGGCCGGAGACCGGCGGCAGCTGCTGCGAACGCGGCAAGCTGGCCGCCGTCTGCGTCGGCGACGGGCCCGCGACCATCGGCTTTCCTTGCTCCTCGGCGCCGATTACGGAATGCTGGCAACCAGCAAGCACGAGAAGGCCCAGACATGGCACAAGCAGGGAAAAAGCACGGCACGCATTCGCAATCGAACGCCGGAAAGCGGGGGATTGAAACATCTGCCTCTCGTTCAGTCGATGCCGGTCGCGACACCGGAGACGGTAGCCGCTTGCCCGAAGCGAGTAAACCGCAACAAAACCTCGCGCGCGGTCTTTATATCGTGGCGACACCCATCGGCAATGCCGCCGACATCACCCTCCGGGCACTGGATATCCTGCAGCGCGCCGACGTCATCGCCTGCGAGGACACCCGCGTCACCGGGAAGCTTCTGCACCTGCACGGCATTCCGCATGGCAAATTGATTTCCTATCACGAACACAACGCGCCCAAGGCCGGCCCGCGCATCATGGAACACCTGAATTCAGGCGAAATCGTGGCGCTGGTTTCCGATGCCGGCACACCGATGATCAATGACCCGGGTTACAGGCTGGCGGAACTTTGCCGCACAGGCGGCATACCCGTTCATGCCGCCCCCGGCCCGTCGGCGGTAACGAATGCGCTCGTCCTTGCCGGATTACCGACCGACCGCTTCATGTATGCCGGCTTCCCGCCGCCGAAACAGGGCAAGCGCCGCAGTTGGTTCGGTGATATGGCGGCGGTCAATGCCACGCTCGTGTTCCTTGAATCGCCGCAGCGTCTGGCAGCCTCGCTCGGCGACATGGCCGCCGTGTTCGGCCCGCGTCCGGCCTGCGTGCTCCGTGAGATGACAAAGATGTTCGAAGAGGTGCGCCACGGCACACTCGGCGAGCTCGCGGCACACTACGAGACCGCCGGCCCGCCGAAAGGGGAAGTAACACTCGTCGTCGGCGGACCGCTCGCCGCGGACGAGCCCAGCGAAGAAGACATCGACGAGCGCCTCAGGGAACTGCTGCAGAGCGAAAGCGTGCGTGAGGCCGCCGCACAGATCGCCGCCGAGACCGGCATACCCAAGCGTGACGCATATAACCGGGCGCTTGCGGTCAAGGCGGAAAGCGGCAAATGAGCACCCGGGACCGGCGGCGGGCCAACCGCCGCGGGCGCGGTGCGGAAACGTTCGCCGCCGGCCTTTTGCGGCTCAAGGGGTACCGCATCCTGGCGCGCGGATATCGCACCGCCGTCGGTGAGATCGACATCGTTGCCGCGCGCGGCCGCGTCGTGGCCTTCATCGAGGTCAAGGCACGTGACGATCTCGAAACGGCGCTGGCTGCGGTCGGGCCGCAACAGCGTGCACGCATTCAACGCGCCGCCGAGCAGTTCATGGGCAAGCATGCCGGACTGCACGGCCATGACCTTAGATTCGACGTGATCGCCATCGTTCCCGGCAAATTGCCGAGACACGTGGCCGATGCCTGGCGCCCCTGAGATGCAGGCCGCGCGCTTTTTTATGCAACGCAGCATCATTTTTTACAGTGGTAATACTTATGGTGTAGCATCCCGATTCCCGGCATATCGCCGGGACAAATGTGCTTTTGACGGGTTTAACTAGGATCAGGGCGTCAACAATGCGCCATTACGGTTTATTTGTTTGCGCCACCGTGCTGGTGGCGGCGTTGCAGTTGTCCGGCTGCGTCGGCATGGTCGTCGGCGGCGCCGCGACAGCAGGTGTCGCGGCATATCAGGAACGCGGTATCAAGGGTGTCGCCCTCGACACCGCGACGGCAACCAAGATTCGGGCCAGGCTGCTTGAGACGGACGAGAAACTTTTCAGCGATGTCGGGATCGAGGTCTATGAGGGCCGGGTCCTTCTGACCGGGCGTGTCCCGACCGAGGAGCGCCGGGCCGAGGCGGTCAAGATCGCGTGGAGTGTGAGCGACGTCAAAGACGTCATCAACGAAGTCCTCGTCAGCGACAATCCGCTCACCGATATCGCCAACGACACCTGGATCACGACGCAGCTCAAATCGAAGATGACCTTCGACAAGGACATCCTCGCCATCAATTATTCGATCGAAACGGTCGGCGCCGTGATCTACCTGATCGGCATCGCCCAGAATGACGCCGAATTGCAGCGCGTCATCAATCACGCCCGCGACATCAAGTACGTCAAGCGGGTCGTCAGTCATGTCCGGGTTAAAGTGGCGGCGGCGTCGTGAAGACGCGCACCGAAATCGTCGAGCGGCTGACGCGCTTTGGTGCCGGTGAAGCGGGCGACATGGATATCGCCGACGCCGCGCTGCTTGCAGGTGCGCTTGACCGGCCCACGCTGCCGATCGACCGTTATCACCGCCACCTCGAGAAGCTGCAGACCAAGGTCGGTGACTACGCCCGCATTGGCGATGGCCCGGTGCCGGTCGCCGTCATGATCGATGCGCTGCGCCAGGTTTTGTCACGCCATTACGGTTACGGCGGCGGCGAGTCCAACGGCACCGACGAGGACTGCTTCGACCTGACCCGCGTCATCGACAGCCGCACCGGTTCAAGCGATGCCCTGGCCATCCTGTATGCGACGACGGCGCGGCGGCTTGGCTGGGAAGCGGAGATCCTGCACATTCCCGGCCGCATGCTGATCCGCCTTCAGGGGTTGGGCGAACGCCTCGTCGCCGACCCGCTCGGTGACGGCAGAACGCTGGAGCCGGCCGATATCCGTGCCATTCTAAAAGCCTTCGACGGCAACGAATCCGAATTGACGCCGAATGGCCTCAAGGTCATGACCGACAAGGAAGCGCTGCTGCGGCTGTTTGCAGGACGCAAGGCGGTGCTGCTGCGCGGCAAGCGGCTCGAGGAGGCCGCCGGATTGCTCGATCTTGCTTTGCGTATCGCGCCCGAGGAACCGACGCTGTGGCGCGAATGCGGCCTGCTGAACGCGCGGCTCGACCGCATCCAGGCCGCCGTCGATGCACTCGAGGAATATCTGCGGCTCGGCGCCGGCGAGTCGGCCCGCTACAACACCACCATTCTCTTGCAGGAACTCCGCACGCGCCTCACATAAGCGGAACCGCAACCGATTCAGGAACCCCAACCATGACCCTGACCGTCGCGATCCAGATGGATCATGTGAGCAGTATCGACATCAACGGTGACAGCACCTTCGTCATGGCGCTCGAGGCGCAGAAGCGCGGCCACAAGCTGTTGCACTATGTGCCCGGCAAGCTTTCGATGTCGAACGGCCGCATTCTCGCCGAGGCGGAGCCGATGGAAGTACGCCGCGAACACGGCAACCATTTCACACTGGGCGAACGGCGCACGATCGATCTTGCGGACGACGTCGACGTGGTGCTGATGCGCCAGGACCCGCCCTTCGACATGGCCTACATCACGGCGACGCATCTGCTGGAGCACGTGCATCCGGAAACCCTCGTCGTCAACGATCCGCGCGAGGTGCGCAACGCGCCCGAGAAACTGTTCGTGACGCGCTTTGCCGAATTCATGCCGCCGACCCTGATCTCGTCCGACCGCGACCAGATCCTCGCGTTCCGCAAGGAGCACAAGGACATTATCATCAAGCCGCTGTACGGCAACGGCGGCGCCGGGGTGTTCCACATAAAGCCTGAAGACGAAAACCTGAATGCACTGCTCGAGATGTTCACGATGCTCTACCGCGAGCCGATCATCGCGCAGGCGTACCTCAAGGACGTGCGCGCCGGCGACAAGCGGATCATCCTGATCGACGGCGAAATCGCGGGCGCGACCAACCGCGTGCCAATGGAGGGCGAAGCGCGCTCCAACATGCACGTCGGCGGCAAGGCGGTGAAATCCGAGATCACGGACCGCGAGCGCGACATCTGCGCCGCCATCGGCCCGGAACTGAAACAGCGCGGCATGATCTTCGTCGGCATCGACGTCATCGGCGGCTACATGACCGAGATCAACGTCACGTCGCCGACCGGCCTGCAGGAAATCAACCGCTTCGACGACGTCTGTCTTGAAGCCGATATCTGGGACGCGATCGAGGCCAAGCTGTAACGGAGGAAACCCGATGCAGACAGACCGGTTCGGCAATCCCTTTGCGGAAGGCCTCAGCTATGCCCGCGGCAGCATCCTGCCCGGCACTGCCGATGATATCGTCAAGCTCAAGACCGCGTGGGCGCATATCCGCCGGCGCCGGGCGGAGCTGGGAAACGGCAGCGTCTACCTGCTGAGCGGCCTGGAGAGAAATCTGCAGCTGGACGAGGTTGATCTGACCGTCATGGACGACGAGATCGCTTCCGCCCTGTTCACCGGCGACGTCACCGAACTCGGCCTCGATCACCTGGGCGGCGATCCGGCACACCATGACATTTTTGTTTTCAATCGCCTGACGTCGGCCCTGCTGACCGCCGCCGATGTCATGATCAACGATGGTGACGTGGTGATCGGCGTCTCGCCGAGCTATTCGCATCCGGCCGTGAAACGCGCCGTCGCGCACGGCGGCGGTATCTTCACGGACACGACCGGGCTCGGCGCGTTCCGCGATGCGCTCGATGCGAACGACCGGGTCGATGTGGTGTTCATCACCCGGCTTGCCGTCACCTACGAGATCCTGCCGGAGGCGGACCTGATGGAGGTCGTCAGGCTTGCCCGGGCCAAAGGCGCGAAGATCATCGTCGACGACGCCGGCGGGGCCCGCATCGGACCGGCGTGCTTCGATCAACCGAAACTGCTCGAACTCGGCGTCGACGTCGGCGCCACAGGCATGGACAAGTACGGGACCACCGGCCCGCGTCTCGGGCTGTTGGGTGGCGAGCGGGAACTCGTCGCAAAGATTCGTGCCCGGGCCTACGAGATGGGCGTCGAGGCGCGCCAGATGCTTTATCCGGCCGTTGTCGAAAGCCTCAGGAATTACAACCCGGACAAAGTGCGCGAGCGGGTCGCCGTCACCAAGGAAGTCGGCGAGCATCTCAAGAAACGCCTCGGTGGCAACCGGGTCATGGAGACGCCGGTCATCGTGCAGTTGACCGCCGACGACATTCTTGAAATGGCAATGGAACGTGCCGGCATCGAAAGCGCGCCGTACGTGCCGTACGAGGCGACCGCCGGGCTTGCCATGATCATGCTGCGCGACTTCGGCATCGTCTCGGTGCACTTTGCCGGATTGCCGCCGGGCACCGCGGCATTGATGATCAAGTTCCTGCCGCCGGAAACCGTTGCCGACTTCGGCGGCACGGAAAAACTCGCCGAAGCCGTCGACGAAAGTCTGAACCGGCTCGCCGAAACGATGAAGGCAAATGGTCTCGAAGACCTGATCCTGAAAAGCGGATAACGGTCTCCTTCAGGAGGCCGGAAGCCCGTCTCAATCGTCACGCGTTACCGTGCCGCGGCCTTTCTTGACCGCGCTTTTATGGCGCTTGTTTTCGAGGCGCTTGCGTTTCTGCGCCTTCGGCGTTTTCGTCGGCAGCCGTCGTTTCGGCGGTCTGGCTGCTGCGCGGACCAGGGCAACCAGCCGGTCCAGCGCATCCTGACGGTTCTGTTCCTGCGTGCGGAACTGATGCGCCGTGATCACGAGGATTCCGTCCGATGTCATGCGGCGCCCGGCCAAGGCCTTCAGGCGCAGGAACTGCGCATTGCTGAGCGACGGCGAATGCCGCGCATCAAAACGGAGCTGCACGGCGCTTTCGGTCTTGTTGACCTTCTGCCCGCCCGGCCCCGGCGCGCGCATGAAGCGTTCGACGATTTCCTTCTCGTCGATGGAAATATCCGGCGTGATGTCGATCATCGGTGATGTGTACCACCGCCCGGTCGTCGACGGCCACATTTCTGTCAGCGGGCGGGCACGGTCACGTGAAAATCCCGCCTGGCCCTTGCATAGCCTCCGGCAACAGCAACGGTTGGGGGCGGATATGGTCGCGCGCGTGGGTACGGTTGCGTTTCAGGGGATCGATGTGCTCGATGTGGATGTACAGGTGGAGATGGCGTCGGGCCTGCCCGCCTTTCACGTCGTCGGCCTGCCGGACAAGGCTGTCGGCGAAAGCCGGGAACGGGTCCGCGCGGCGCTGAACGCCATGGGCCTCGCGCTGCCGCCGAAGCGGATCACGGTCAATCTCGCACCCGCCGACGTTGCCAAGGAAGGCAGCCATTTCGACCTGCCGATCGCCATCGGGTTGCTGGGCGCCATGGGCGTGCTGTCGGCGGATGAAACCGGCCGCATGACGGCGATGGGCGAGCTTGGCCTCGACGGCACCATCGCGCCGTCGCTCGGTATTCTGCCCGCGGCCATTCACGCGGCATCGCATGCCCGCACCTTCGTCTGCGCCGGAAGCCAGGGCAGCGAAGCCGTCTGGGCGGGCGACCTGGAGGTGATCGCCGCGCCCGATCTGCTGTCGCTGATCAATCACGTGAAAGGGACGCACGTACTGCCGCAGCCCGAGGCGCGCATTTATGATGCGCTGCCGGACTACCCCGATCTGGTCGACGTGAAGGGACAGGAGACGGCGAAGCGCGCGCTCGAAATCACTGCCGCCGGCGGTCACAACATGCTGATGATCGGCCCCCCGGGATCGGGCAAGTCGATGCTCGCGCACCGGCTCGGCGGTCTGCTGCCGCCGCTGACGTCGCGCGAGATCCTCGAGGTGTCCATGGTCCATTCCCTGGCGGGCGAGCTGCCGGACGGCGGGCTGACGCGGCGCAGGCCGTTCCGCGACCCGCACCATTCGGCAAGCGTCGCCGCGCTGGTCGGCGGCGGCCACCGTGTCCGGCCGGGGGAAATCTCGCTCGCACATCTGGGCGTGCTGTTTCTGGATGAACTGCCGGAATTCAAGGGGCCGGCGCTGGAAGCCCTGCGGCAGCCGCTGGAAACGGGACGTGTCAGCATTGCGCGCGCCAATGCGCATGTGGTCTATCCGGCGCGCTTTCAACTGGTTGCCGCCATGAACCCGTGCCGCTGCGGCTACCTGGCCGATCCGGGCGCAGCATGCTCCCGCGCACCGAAATGCGGCGCCGACTATCAGGCCAGGATCTCCGGTCCGCTGATCGATCGAATGGATATCGTTGTCGAGGTGCCGGCGGTGCATCCCAGCGATCTCTCGTTGCCCGCACCCGGCGAGGCCAGTGCCGACGTGGCAGCGCGCGTCGCGACGGCACGCTGCCGGCAACGCATCCGCGCCGAGGAACTGGGGCCCGGTGTGCCCGTCACCAATGCCGCGATCGACGGCCAGGCCCTGGAAAAGATCGCGGCACCGGACGAAGCCGGCCGCAAGCTGTTGAGTGATGCCGTTACTGCCTTCAATCTTTCGGCACGCGGCTATCACCGGGTCGTCAGGGTGGCGCGCACCATCGCCGATCTGGAAGGTGCCAAACGGGTGAGCCGCGCGCACATTGCCGAGGCGCTCAGTTACCGGCGCCTTCAGCCGGGCGCCGCCGCAGCCTGAACGCATGCCTCTTGATCCTGCGCATCCGCTGACAACATAAGGTGTGGAGGCAGTGGATGCGTGCGGTTCTTCGACCCGGGTTTCTGGCTTCATTCGTAGCGGGATGGCTGATTGCCTTCGCGGCCGTGCCGGTTCATGCCTGCGGCCCGGTCATCGAGATCGACTTTTACGAATCCGGGCCCGACATCATGTCGATACATAACCGTTCCGAAGAGGCGTGGTCGCTCGTCAGCCTGACCTTCAATCTGAGCACGTCCGCCGGTTCGCTCATTTTCGACACCGCGTTCGGCGGCGCCGGCGAAAATTCGCCGTCCGACTTCGACATCATCGGCGGCAATGCCCGGCTCGCGGCGACGCCCCGGGTATCGGACGGCGATACCGTCCTGGTCATGCTGTTTGCCAGTTTCGGCCCGGGTCAGCATCTGGAATTCACGGTCGACCTCGATGACCGGCTCGTCAATTCGGTGCTGGGGCAGGCGATCGTCGTCGGTAGCGAAATCGCGGGCGCCAGAGTGGACGGCACGCTCCGAGATCCGAAGGGCAACGACATGCCGGTGCGCGGCATTTTCAATGACAAGGCGCAGGCGCAATTGACGTCGCTGAGCTGCGTTTGAAGCGCTCGAACACACGCAAAGGGGCGCTGCCTCAAGCGAGGCCGCCGTCAGTTCTTGAGATTGAAGTCCCCGGCATCGAGGATGGAACGATCCGCACCCGAAACGGTGGCGATCTGATAAGAATTGCTGTCGGTCATGGCGGACGCGTCATCGGTGTACCAGACCTGGGCGTCATCGCCGCCACTGGCCGATCCAATGATCACGATACCGGCATTCGCAACGCCCCCGGAAAGATTTTGTGCCGCTGCTGAAATGGTTGTTGTGTCGGCTTCGAAATAATTGACCCCGTCCGTGAGCGTGCCCGCGTTGCCGAGGCCGAAATCCCCATCCGACAGCATGAACAGGTCATTTTCGGAGGCGTTATAATCGTTGATGATGTCTGTCCCGAGCGCGGCGGCTTTCGCCAGCGCATTGGCGCCCGTGCCGCCTTCGAAACGAAACTCGTCCGCACCCGTGCCGCCGGTCAGGCTGTCCACCCCTTCGCCACCGATCAGGACATCGTCGCCCGCATAGCCGAAGATGTTGTCGGCACCGCCGAGGCCTGAAAGGGTGTCCGCCCCGCCGCCGCCGGAAAGCGAGTTGGCATCGGCGGAACCCGAGAGAGTATCGTCGTGATCCGAGCCGACCGCATGTTCGATCCCGTCCAGCGTGTCGGTGCCCGTATTTGCCCCGGTCGCCGTTCCAGCTGCGAGGTCGACGTTCACGGCCGCGCCGGCACCGGAATAGTCGACCGTATCGATACCGGAATCACCGCCGTTGTCGCCGCCCCGGACGGTGTCGTTGGCGCCGTCGTCGTCGCCCAGCATGAACGTGTCGTCGCCGCCTTCGCCGTTGAGCGTGTCGGCACCGCCATTGCCGTAGATCGTGTCGTTGCCGTCACCGCCGTAAATATCGTCGGCGCCATTGCCGGCCGAACCGAGCGAGATCCCGAATGCCGACGTATCGTCGGGCACGTCGCCGTAGATCGTATCCGCCCCGGCGCCGCCCCACAGACTGTCATCGCCGGCGCCGCCTGAAATCAGGTCGTCGCCGCCGGATGCGGCGAACGTCGGGTTGGTAAGGGTGTTGGAAATGTTATGGGTGCCGGACAGCAGGTTGGTCGGCGTATCACCGTAGACGAAGTCGGCGCCTTCCTGCGCGGCGACGGTACTCGCCGTGTCGTCTCCGACCAGGAAGTCGGCCAGCGCCGTCCCCGTCAGAACGTTGGCCGCCGCGGTCGTGGCCGTCAGCGTTACCGGATCGTCTCGGTCATCGTCATCATCGGCGCGGGCCGAGAGATTGAGCACGATCGGCGTGAAGCGGAAGCCGAAACCGAACAAACCGTCGATGCCCCCATAGCTGCCACCACTGCCACCGGATATCGCATCACCGCCGGCGCCCCCGATCAGGACGTCCGAGCCGATGGCCGCCGTCGACCCGGCATCCCCGGTAAACCCGCCGCCACCTGCAATCAGAGTGCCGCCCTCGCCGGCCTCGTCGGTATCGATCAGCCCGTCCGGGCCCGCGGCAATCACCTGGTCCGCGGCATGGGCGCCGCCATAGGCTTCCGCGGCAATGATGGCGCGTTCAAGCGCCTCTTCGATACTGGACCCCTCGCGCAGGGCTTCACGGTAAGCCTCACGGGCCGCCGCCTCGCCGGCGTCAAGGGACGCGCGAGCAACGTTGATCGACGCGTTCGTATTCGTGATCCACTCGCCCCGGGTGGCCGACGGGTCGTCCGCGGCCGGTGGCTTGAGGAGGTCCGGATCGATTGCCGCGAGCTCGCGCTCGACGATTTTCTCCACGACTTCCGCCGCGGTGCCCGCTTCCTGCGCAACCCGCTCGGCCGCTTCGGCATCGCGGGCGGCTGCTTCGGCAGCGGCCTCTGCGGCACGCAAAGCCGCAGCAGCAGCCTCCTCGGCGGCATCGGCCTCGGCAACAGCAAGCGCGCGGGCCTCTTCGGCCTCCTGTGCCGCCTGCGCCGCACGTTGCGCCTCGGCAAATGCGGCTTCTTTCTGTTTCGCCTCCTCAAGAATCTGGAGGGCTTCGTTACGGGCCCGTTCCGCTTCCTCAAGGGCGCGGCGTACGGCCTCCTCCGCAGCAGCCAGGCGCTCCGCGGCCTGTGCTTCGGCCAAGTCCGTTTCGGCAACGGCACGAGCCGCGTCGTCTTCGGTCTGCGCGGCGCGTTCCGTTTCGCGGATGGAATTTTCAAACGCGCGGTCGCGGCGCTCGGATTCCTCCAGAATGTCCAGAGCCTGACGCCTCAGGGCTTCGGCTTCCGTCAGTCTTTCATTGGCCTCGGCGCCCGCATCGGCCGCCTGCAGGCGTGCCGCTTTCTCGGCAGCGGACGCGTCACGGAGTGCTTCGTCAGCCGCATCACGCGCGGCCGCGGCGATGGCCGCCTTGCGCGCCGCGATCTCGAACACGGTGTCCCGGTCCACCTGGACCGCTTCCGCGAGGGCCGCATCGTCATCCGTTTCGGGGCCGAATCTTTCTGCTTCCGCATGTTCGGCAAGCGCCCGGCTGGCCGGGTCCGCACCGCGCTGCTGCGACAACAGCGTTGCCGGCATCATGGCGTGGGCATCGGGCAGCGCCTGCACGGCATCGCCGAAATGCTCCACCGTATCCCGCGGCCCAAGGCGCAGAACGCCGCTTGGGCGCGAGAAATAATCGTCGACGATCAGGGCCTCATAAGAGTTATCCAAGACCTCGACCCCTGCCGGGTTCTCGACCCGGAGCGCGCCTCCACCGACGTCGTCGGCCCTGAGGTAGGTGACCATGGTGCCGCCGTCGGTTTCGACCCGGCCGGCACCGGAGGCGCCGTCGACACTGGTCGTCGCGGCCGGTGTCTTGATGAGAAACGCGCCGTCGGTTTCAGCAATACCGCCGCCGGAAAACGAAAACGTGCCCTGCTGCACGATGAATGTCGCATGCTGGGCGCCGCTATCCGGATCGAACACCAGATCGTCAAATGTTGCTTTCGCGTAATGACCGACCGAGAACGTGCTTTCATCGGCAAAAAGCAGGCCTGCATTGCCATCCGTTCCGGTTTCGATTCGATCCCCGCGGCTGACCAGGGTGCCGATGTCGGCCTCGATCACCGTCCCGTCGGCGCGCACGATCTCCACGTCGCCCGAAAGCGTTTCGATCCGCCCGATCGGCGCGGTTGCCGCGGCCACGGTCGGGGTCTCGGCGGCATCCAGCCCGGCCAGCGCGGAAACCACATCGGATCCGATATGAACACCGGCATCGGTGGCCAGGGGCGGTGGCGTTTCGACCCCGAAATAATCGGGCACGATCAGGCGCGTGCCATCAGCCAGTTCGATCAGCAGATCCGCGTCCACGCGGGCGTAAACGGCGTCGGACAGCAGGCCGCCGCCGGGAATCACGACGGGGCCGCTTTCCGGCAGGCGCACGATTTCCGGCTGGCCCGGCAGGGGCGCCAGCGTGTTCTGTTCGATTTCTGGACGTGTCGCCATCCGCCGCACTCGATATTGAACCTAGATGCGGTATCTTAGCTCAACGAAATCGCAACAGATAGGGGGAATACAAATATGTAGTGGAAAAGAACGTGTGCCGGTCAGCCTTCGGACTTCGGGCGGCCGATCATACGGCCCAGATCCCGCTTGCCGACGACATGAAGATGAAGATGCGGCACCTCCTGATGGGCATCCTCACCCGTATTGGAAAGAAGCCGGTATCCAGTTTCGTTCAATCCCTTGAGCTTAGCCACCTGACCGACGGCGCGCATCAGGGCGGCGATTTCCGCATCCGACGCCTTTGCATGGAAATCGTCCATGTTCACGTAAGCGCCTTTCGGGATCACGAGGACATGGACCGGCGCCTGCGGATTAATGTCGTTGAACGCGAGGGTGTGCTCGTCCTCGAAGACCTTGTCGCAGGGAATCTCGCCACGCAGGATCTTGGCGAAAATGTTTTCCGGATTGTACGTCATCTCATAGGCCATTACTCATTCCCCCAGCGAAACAGTTACGTTCGGTTCTTCTTTTCCTCGATGCCGGATGTGCCCTCGCGCTTCGCCAACTCGGCATAGACGTCTTCCGGCCGGATATCCATGGCCGCCCACATGACCAGAAGATGATAGATCAGGTCGGCGCTTTCGCGCGCCACGGCGTCCTTGCCTTCGGCCAGCGACGCGATCGTCACCTCGGCCGCTTCCTCGTTGACCTTTTTGCCGATCTTTGCCGGACCACCGGCGAGCAGTTTCGCGGTGTAGGATGTATCCGCATCGCCACCCTTGCGGCTTTCGATCACGCTGAACAGGCGCTCCAGCACGTCACTCGAATTGTCGGCGCTCATCTTTGACTGCCTCTCAGGTTTCGCGGACGGCAACGCCCGCCTTCTTCATGTGTGCCTTGGCCTCGCCGATCGTATAGGTGCCGAAATGAAAAATCGAGGCCGCAAGCACGGCCGAGGCGTGACCCTCCGTGACGCCCTCGACCAGATGATCCAGGTTGCCAACGCCGCCCGACGCGATCACCGGAATGGTCAGCGCGTCGGAAACGGCGCGCGTCAGCGGCAGGTTGAAGCCTTGCTTGGTGCCGTCCCGGTCCATCGAGGTGAGCAGAATTTCTCCGGCGCCCAGTTCCTGCATGCGCACACCCCACTCGACCGCATCGAGGCCGGTTTCCTTGCGCCCGCCGTGGGTAAAGATCTCGAACGTGCCGGGCCCCGTCGCCTTGGCGTCCACGGCGACGACAATGCACTGGGTGCCGAACTTTTCCGCCGCCTCACGCACGAACTCGGGGTTGTGCACGGCGGCCGTGTTGATCGACACCTTGTCCGCACCGGCCAGCAGGAGCTTCCGGATATCTTCAGTGGTGCGCACGCCGCCGCCGACGGTCAGCGGCATGAAGCACTGCTCGGCCGTGCGCGCGACCACATCGAAGATCGTGTCGCGGTTCTCGTGACTTGCCGTGATATCGAGAAAACAGAGTTCGTCCGCACCGGCCGCGTCGTAGACGCGCGCCTGCTCGACCGGATCTCCGGCATCAACCAGGTCGACGAAGTTGACGCCTTTGACGACACGCCCCTGATCGACGTCGAGACATGGAATGATGCGCACCTTGAGGGTCATGTCGCCTCCGCCAACAACTGCACGGCTTCGGCGGGATCGATGCGGCCGTCGTAAACGGCACGTCCGGAAATCACGCCCGCCAACTTGCCCCCGCGTTCGCACACCGCTTCGAGATCGGCCATCGAGGATACGCCGCCGGACAAGATGACCGGGATATCGACGGCATCGGCAAGCGCCAGCGTCGCGTCCAGGTTCGGTCCCTGCATCGCACCGTCGCGCCCGATGTCAGTAAAGATCAGCGCCGAGGCGCCTGCATCTTCGAACCGCTTGGCGAGTTCCTCGGTTTTCAGCTCGGTCGCTTCGGCCCAGCCCTGCACCGCGACGTAACCGCCGCGCGCATCGATACCGAGAGCGACATGACCGGGGAACGCCTTGCAGGCTTCGATCACCAGATCCGGATCGCGTACCGCGACGGTACCGAGGATCACCCGCTCAAGCCCGCGGTCCAGCCAGCCTTCGATGGTTTTCATGTCGCGGATGCCGCCGCCCAGCTGCACCTTGATGTCCACCGCATCGAGCACGGCGGATACCGCATCCGCGTTTTCAGGCTTGCCGGCGAACGCGCCGTCGAGGTCAACCATGTGCAGCCATGTGCAGCCGGCATCCGCGAACGCCTTTGCCTGTGCCGCGGGATCGTCGTTGAACACCGTCGCCTGGTCCATGTCACCATGCACGAGGCGCACGCACTGCCCCGCCTTGAGATCGATCGCAGGGAAGAAGATCATGGCGACCACCTCAGGAAGTTGCTGATGATACGGAGCCCGGCCGCCTGGCTCTTTTCCGGGTGGAACTGCGTGCCGATCATATTGTCGCGACCGATCGCCGCCGTGATCGGCCCACCGTAATCGGACGTGGCAAGCACATGCACGGGGTCATCCGTCACCATGTGATAGGAGTGCACGAAATAGACGTGCGTGCCGGTTTCGATGCCGTCGAAAAGCGGGTGCGGGTTTTCCGGCAGGATCAGTTCGTTCCAACCCATGTGCGGTATCTTCAAGGACGGGTCGCCCGGCTTAATCCTGTCGACGGCGCCGCCGATCCAGCCGAAGCCTTCGGTCTCGCCGTGCTCGAGCCCCTTTGTCGCCATCAGCTGCATGCCGACACAGATGCCGAAGAACGGGTTGCCCTTGTCGATGACGTGCTCGCGGATCGCGTCCGGCATGCCGTCGATCGCCCAAAGGCCCTGCTTGCAGTCCGCATAGGCGCCGACACCCGGCAGGACGACACGGTCGGCAAGGCGCACGGCGTAGGGGTCGCCTGTTACCATGACCTTGTCGGGCAGGCCCGCTTCGTTGACCGCGCGTTCGAATGCGCGGGCGGCGGAACGCAGATTGCCCGATCCGTAATCGACGATCACGATGCTCATGTGTAGATGCCCGTCCGGTCGATGTCGGCAGCATCGAGAAAGCGCCGCGTCGCATCTTCGAGATTTTTTCCGGAAACGACGGCGACTTCCCGGAAGCCCTTCTGGTCGAGCCACCAGCGTCGAAGGTCGTTGCCGACAAGGCCGATCGCGAAGGCGAGCAGCAACGAGGCGGCGCCTTCGATGTCCTCGCCGACGTGCAGCTCGCGAAGGCCGAGCCCGGCGAGAGCGATGACCGTGAACAGCACCATGGCCGGCAGCCACATCCGGGTCCACAGCGCCCACACGAACGTGAACACGAACGCCGGCCAGGAAAACCCTTCCTTCACGAGGACAAGGTCTTCCTCCGGCATCCGGCCGTGATTGCGGAGGTATACCGAGTAAAGCCGCATCGGTCTCAAGATCTCCGGGCCGTTAGAGCACGCCTTTGGTGGACGGTACCTCATCGGCCTTGCGCGGATCGATGGCGATCCCGTCACGCAGCGACCGGGCGAGGCCCTTGTAGCAGCTCTCGACGATATGATGGTTGTTCTCGCCGTAGAGGTTCTCGACATGCAGCGTGATACCCGCCGCCTGGGCGAACGCCTGGAACCATTCCTTGAACAGTTCGGTGTCCATGTCGCCAAGCTTCGGCTTCGAGAAGTCCACCTTCCAGATCAGGTACGGGCGGTTCGAGATGTCGATGGCGACGCGGGTCAGCGTTTCGTCCATCGGGATCAGCGCATTGGCGTAACGGGTGATCCCCTTGCGGTCGCCAAGCGCCTTGGAGAACGCTTCGCCGATGGCGATGCCCGTGTCCTCGGTGGTGTGGTGAAAATCGATATGCAGGTCGCCTTTCGCTTTCACGGTCAGGTCCATCAGGCTGTGCCGCGAAAGCTGCTCCAGCATGTGGTCGAGGAACCCGATCCCGGTCGAGACGTCATAATTTCCGCTGCCGTCGAGATCGAGGCTCACGGAAATTTCCGTTTCCTTGGTCTTGCGTTCGATGGTCGCTGTACGCATCAAAAGTCACTCCTGCAAAGAACGCAGTTCTTCTAGCAGGTTGATTCCGGCTCTGCCAGCCCCACGCGCAGGCCTGACGGGCTTGCGCGACTTGACCACCCGGCGTGATCGGACCACATAGGGGAACGTTCTTTTCCGGCCCCGGGCATCAGGGCCCGCCGAACCCGACCGAGGAGCTTCCATGTCCGCCGATCCGCAACCCGCCTCCTGGCACGCGACAACGATCCTGTCGGTGCGCAAAAACGGCTCTGTCGTCATTGCCGGCGACGGCCAGGTGAGCCTCGGCGACACGGTCGTCAAGGCCAACGCCCGCAAGGTGCGCCGTCTTTCCGGTGACAAGGTCATCGCCGGGTTTGCCGGGGCGACCGCCGATGCGTTTACCCTGTTCGAGCGGCTCGAGGGCAAGCTGGACCAGTATCCGGATCAGCTGATGCGCGCCTGCGTCGAGCTCGCCAAGGACTGGCGGACGGACCGCTATCTGCGCCGGCTGGAAGCCATGATGGCCGTCGCCGACAAGGAAGTGTCGCTGATCCTGACCGGCAACGGTGATGTGCTGGAACCGCAGGACGGTCTGATCGGCATCGGATCGGGCGGCAATTACGCACTGGCCGCCGCTCGTGCGCTTGTCGACCAGGAGGGCCTCTCTGCCGAAGATATCGCACTCAAGGCCATGGGCGTCGCCGCCGACATCTGCGTCTATACCAACAACAACTTCGTGATCGAAAAACTATGAGCAACTTTACCCCGCGTGAGATCGTCTCCGAGCTCGACCGCTACATCATCGGCCAGAAGGACGCCAAGAAGGCGGTCGCGATCGCGCTCCGCAACCGCTGGCGCCGTCAGCAGCTCGACGAGAACATGCGTGAGGAAGTCCTGCCGAAAAACATCCTGATGATCGGCCCGACCGGTGTCGGCAAGACCGAGATCGCGCGCCGATTGGCGAAACTGGCGCAGGCCCCGTTCATCAAGGTCGAGGCGACCAAGTTTACCGAGGTCGGCTACGTCGGCCGCGACGTGGAACAGATCGTGCGCGATCTGCTGGAAGTGGCGCTGCACATGAGCCGCGAACAGATGCGGAAACGCGTCGAGGCGAAGGCCGAACTCAACGCCGAGAACCGGGTCGTCGATGCGCTGGTGGGCGAGGGCGCCTCGAAGGACACCAAGGAAAAGTTCCGCACCATGCTCAGGAACGGAGAACTCGGGCAAAAGGAAATCGAGATTGAGATTTCGGACACATCGGGCGGCGGGATGCCGACGTTCGATATTCCCGGCATGCCGGGCGCGCAGATGGGCATGATCAATCTGAATGACATGCTGGGCAAGGCGTTCGGTCAGCAGATCAAGAAAAAGCGGATCACCGTCGACGATTCATACGACCTGCTGCTTCGCGAAGAGGCGGACAAACTTCTCGACGAGGAAGAAGTGCTGAAGGAAGCCATCGACAACGTCGAAAACAACGGCATCGTGTTCCTCGACGAGATCGACAAGATCACGGCGCGCGCCGAACGCCAGGGTGCCGACGTCAGCCGGGAAGGGGTGCAGCGCGACCTGTTGCCGCTGATCGAGGGCACCACCGTCGCCACCAAGCATGGCCCGGTGAAGACCGACCACATCCTGTTCATCGCATCGGGCGCGTTCCACATCGCCAAGCCGTCCGACATGTTGCCGGAGCTGCAGGGGCGTCTGCCGATCCGCGTCAACCTGAACGCGCTGACGCGCGACGACTTCGTGCGCATCCTCACCGAACCGGAAGCGAGCCTGGTCAAGCAGTACACGGCGCTGATGGGGGTCGAGGACGTGAAGATCACCTTCACCGAAGACGCCATCGACGAGCTCGCGGACCTGTCCGCCGAGATCAACCAGGGTGTCGAGAACATCGGTGCCCGGCGGCTGCACACGGTGATGGAAAAGCTCTTGGAAGAGATCAGCTACACGGCGTCCGAAAAGAGCGGTGAGGAGATCACCATCGACGCGGCCTACGTGAAGAAACAGGTTTCCGACCTGGCGCGCAACGCCGACGTCTCGAAGTTTATTCTGTAAGCCCTCTGCGCCGGAAGAGCGGGTTGCTTACGCTTCTGGCCGAATCCCCACCATGTTCGTCACCCCCGCGAAGGCGGGGGCCCAAATCAAAGCTGTTTGGTTTCCCGCCTGCGCGGGAAGGACTGAACCGTCAATGCGTCGGACCTTCGGGCCGGGTGCCGATGCGGAGTTTGACCTCGGCAATGACCCAGTCGAGGGTGTCTTCGTCCATTTCCTCGATGTTCTCCGCCAAGAGATTGGCGAGCTCCGTCGCTTTCGGGCTGAGGCCCGCGGTATTCACCGTGACTTTCGGGTGCGACAGCTCGGCGAGGCGTTTGATTTCCTCGGCCTCGTCCCACATCAGATCGAAATAGCCGCAGATCTGCGCCACCAGACCGGAACTGGGCCGGCCCCTGTGGCCGTGCTCGAGCGCGGAAAAGTACGCCGCCGACACGCCGAGATCGGCGGCCATCTGTTTCAGCGTTATCTGCCGCGCCAGGCGGTGTTCACGCACGCGTTTGCCAAACGGAGTCATGATCTCACTTTAAGCGCCTAATTCTTAACAATTTATCGCTTTCCGGAAGATCATCAGCGCGGGGCCTTCCGGCGTTTCAGCCGCACATACAAGGCGCCATCGCCACCATCTTTCGGCGCGGCGTAAGAAAACCCCGCAACCCATTGACGCATCGGCATTTCATTGAGCCAGCGCGGCACCGCGTCACGCAGCACGCCGGGCTTGCCGCCGAGCCGGTCGCCCTTGCCGGTGATGACGATAACGGTGCGGGTCCCGGCCATGAAACCGTCGTGCAGAAAACGCTCGAGCGCGCGGTGCGCGGTGGCCTGGGTGTGGCCGTGCAGGTCGATCCGGCCTTCGACATCCAGCTTGCCGCGCTTGAGCCGCTGCGCGGTCCTGCGATCCATTCCCGTCGTCGTGCCGTGGCTCAGCTGTACCGGTGCCGGCGGCGGAGGCAGGGGGGGCGGCTCGACGATGCGCCGGCGTGCTTTCTTGGTGGCAGGGGCCTTGGACACGGCGGCGGCATTATCGTCGGCCGCATCGGGCGTCAAGGACTGGAGATCGCTGTCTTCGGTTTTTCGCACCGATTGCGTGACATGTTCCCAGAGCGCCTGCTCGTCGGCACTCAATTTACGGCGGCGCGGGCGTTTTCCCCCGCCCATGTCACCCGCCGGGCTGGTCGACGATCAGGATGTGGAGACGCTGCGGGCCATGCGCGCCCAACAACAGGGTCTGTTCGATGTCCGCGGTTCGTGACGGTCCCGTAATCCAATTGACGGTGCGTGGAAGCTTGCCTGGACCTGCCTTGTTTCGAATCCGTTCCCAAACCGTTTCGTAATCGCCGGCGATATCTTCCGCCTGCAGAACGACGATATGATCGAGCGGCAGGAAGTTCAGCGAAGTCGGCGACTGCGGTCCTGACGACATTACGAGCGTGCCGGTTTCGGCGACACCCCCATAGGCCACGCTGACGGAAACCCCGTCATCCCCGACGCCCCGGCCCTCGTCCACCATCAGGGACGTTTTTTCCTGCCAGTTCAATGATTTGAGGTGCTCATGCGGGGCGATCTTGATCCTCGCCGGCAGCTGATGTTCGCGCAGGTACGCACTGACTTGATCGGGCACCTCATCCAGGCTGGCAACCCGCGCAACGGTGGCGTTCACCCGCGTGGCTTCCTGCACGAAAAGATCAACGCGTTGCGCTTTATTGAGATTGCCGCGTTTCGGAATAAGATTTTTATGGTGCTCTTGTATGTGCTTGAAAGCCGGGTTTTGGCCATTAGGCGCATCTGAATGCCCTAATCGGGAGCGAAGCTTGCCTAAGATCTCTTCCCGGGCGCCCATCAATGCACCTTTTTCCGTATAAGCGCACCGCTTTGATCGCCGCGGGCGCCTTTATGGTACTGATTGATAAACGTATCGCCCGCCGGGGCTGCGAGGTCCCGCTTCGACGTCCAGCCCGATGCCAGCGGCAGGGTGCGGAACCGGCCGCGGCCGCCGAACTGGCCGAGCACGGCAACACCGGCATTCATGGCCCATCGATACAGCCCCGGGCGCTTTGCGAGCCATGCCCAGCCCCTGAGCGCCCAACGCGCCGTCGGCGTGCCCATGTGCGACCTGAACTGCCGTTCGCGCCACTTGCGGAGCATTTTCGGCAGGGGAATGCGCATCGGACAGACGCTTTCGCACTTCCCGCAGAGCGTCGAGGCGTTCGGCAGGTGCTGTGCTTCTTCCATGCCGATCAGATTGGGGATCAGCACGGCGCCCATCGGCCCGGAATAGACCCAGCCGTAGGCATGGCCGCCGACGGATTTGTAAATCGGACAGTGATTCAGACATGCGCCGCAACGGATGCAGCGCAGCATCTCGTGGAATTCGGAGCCGATCATGTCGCTACGGCCGTTATCGAGCAGCACGACATGGTATTCCTCGGGGCCATCCAGGTCTTCGGCGCGGCGCGGCCCTGTGCAGAACGTCGTGTAAACCGAGATGTCCTGGCCCGTCGCAGACCGCGCCAGCACACGCAGGATCGTCGATGCGTCTTCCAGCGTCGGCACGATCTTTTCGATACTCGCGATGACGACATGCACGCGCGGCAGGTTGTTGGTGAGATCCGCGTTGCCTTCGTTGGTCACCAGCACGTTCGTACCGGTTTCCGCAATCAGCATATTGGCGCCCGTGAGGCCGACGTCGGCGCCCAGGAACTTCTCCCGCAGCTTGGCGCGCGCTTCCTCCAGCAATGAACGCGGTTCGTCCAGGTCACGGTCGGCAGCAAGATCGATATGCGCGTTGCGGAACGTTTCCGCGACCTGTTCCTTCGACAGGTGAATTGCCGGCGCGATGATATGGCTCGGCGGCTCCTTGCGGAGCTGGATGATGTACTCGCCAAGGTCCGTCTCAACCGGCTCGATCCCGTTCTCTTCCAGGTATTTGTTGACCGCGATTTCTTCCGAGATCATCGACTTGGATTTTGTGACGGTCTTCGCGCCGGCCTTTTGGCAGATCCCGAGAATGGTCTTTCTTGCCTCCTCGGCATCGCGGCACCAGTGCACGTGCCCGCCGCTCTCGGTAACCTTCTGCTCGTAGGCCTCGAGATAGTAATCAAGATTTTCGAGCACGTGATTTTTGATGTCGCGCGCCTGATCGCGCAGGTTTTCAAACTCGGGCAGGCGTGCCGCTGCTTCGAGGCGCCGCATCGGAAACCCGACGGCGAGCTTGGCGAGGGCCGCCTGTAAGGGGTCGTTGGCGATTGCGTCGCGGGCATTCTGCTTGAAGTTGGGGGTCGTCGGCTGCATCGGGGCTTACTCCCGGTCCGCCGGTTCGCCGATCGCCGGCGCCGCGGTCATGCCGGCGAGGACTTCGGCCGCATGCCGCGCCTTGACGGGAAGGCCGCGCCGCTGCAGGCGCCCGGCAATGTTCATCAAACACCCTAGATCCCCGGCAAGCACGGTATCTGCGCCGGTGGCCACGATGTCGTCGACCTTCGCGTCGACCATCTTCTCTGAGATGTCCGGGTATTTGACGCAGAAAAGACCGCCGAACCCGCAGCAGGTTTCCGTTTCCTTGCCTTCGGCAATGCTCAGCCCCGAAACCGAGGAAAGCAGCGTGCGCGGCTGCTCCTTGATGCCGAGCTCGCGCAGGCCCGAACAGGAATCATGATACGTCACCGTGCCGTCGAATGCGGCGCCCGTCGCGGTCACTCCCCTGACGTCGGCCAGGAAGGACATCAGTTCATACGTCTTTGCGGCGAGCGCCTGCGCTCGTGGCAGCCAAGCCGCATCGTCCTCAAACGCTTCCGGATAATGGTCCTTGATCATGCCCGCGCATGAACCGGAGGGCGCGACGACATAGTCGTATCCCTCGAACGTTTCGATCACCGATCTGGCGATATCCTGCGCGTCGGTTTTGTCGCCCGAGTTATATGCCGGCTGGCCGCAACAGGTCTGCGCCACCGGCACGTCGACGATACACCCTGAATCTTCCAACAGCTTGACCGCGGCGAACCCGACAACGGGCCTCATCAGATCGACAAGGCATGTTGCGAACAACCCTACGGTAGGCTTGGCGCTATCGGACATATTCGAAGAATGTTCTTTCATGACGCGGATGGCAAGGGTGCTGAGTATGGCTCAGGTGTCCGGGGAAGGCGGCTCCGCGGCCTTGGGCAGAAGAATGAAATAGCGGCCACGTTGCTTCATCAGGCCGGCGCGCCTGGCCGCAGTTTCCCCGAACCCCCAGAACACGTCGCCGCGAACCGGCCCCTTGATGGCGCTGCCCGTATCCTGGGTGACGAGCAACCGGCGCAGCGGGCCGCCGTCACTCAACGGGTCCGTCGTATCAAGCCAGATCGGCGCGCCGAGTGGCAGGAAACTGCGGTCGATGGCAAGACTGCGGCCCGGCGTCAGCGGCACACCCTGGGCACCGATGGGGCCTTCGCCCTCGACGACCCGGAAGAACACATAAGATTCGTTACGGTTCATCAATTCCGTGCCGGCAGCAGGATAGGCGCGCAGCCAATCCCGAATGGCGGGCGCCGTCACATCTTCCAGCGGCATGGCGCCCATGCCGACAAGCTCGCGCCCGATCGACGTATAACGGTGGCCGTTGCGTCCGGCATAGCCGATCCGGACATAGGCTCCATCCGGCAGCCGCACCCGCCCCGACCCTTGAATGTGCAGAAAGAACGCGTCCACCGGGTCGGCAACCCAGAGGATCTCGAGCTCACGTCCGCGAAGCGCACCAGCGTGTATTTCCGCGCGCGAGTAGTAAGGGACCAGCTTATCGCCGACGAGGCGTCCGGCAAGCTGGGTGCCGGCGAGCTCATTTCTGAACGCACCAAGGTCTATGGATACGATATCTTCCGGCCGGGAATAGATCGGAATCTGATACTCCGCGCCCCGTGCCCAACGGCCCGCCAGTTCGGGCTCGTAATAACCGGTGAAAAGCCCCTCCCGTTCACTACGGTTCGAAACCGCATACATCGTGAATCGGCTTTCGAAGAAATACTTCGCCTCGATCTGGTTACCGGGTCGGATCAGCCGGGCATCCTTACAGATCGCGATCCAGTCCGCGTAGGTTCCCATGCGCTTGTCGGCACCGACTGCCGCATCGGGATCCTTTTTTTCAATGGCATCGCAGGACCGGACGAAAGCGGGGAGGGTTTCGGCGAAGTTTTCGCCGTTCCAGCCCTCAAGCTCCTTTACATCGACCTTGCCGAGCAAGAGCTGCACCCGCTCGTCTTCGGGCGCCGGCACCGCCGGGGTCAGATCGACACCGGCACAAGCTGTCAGCAGAATAGACGCCGCGAGCGAAACCGTGGTCAGGATCGAGCTGTTGCGCGGCCCCCGAGCGCACACGTCAGTTATTGCTCTCGGTACCGATCAGCGTCCAGTTCGGATCCGAAGACCGGGCGTCACGCGAGAACGTCCAGAAGTCGGTCACATCGATAACTTCGTTCGGGTTGCCGTCGATGATGTTCCCGTCCGCATCGCGGAGGGCGCTGATCTGTTCGGAAACGAACTTCACCGTAACGATGCTGTGGTGGCCGTCCATCGTCGCCTCGACGATCTCGGCAGAGCGGATACCGACCAGCGTATCTTCCAGAACTTCGCCGGCGCGCTCCCGTTCGGTGATCGCTTCGTCGAAATTCTTGTAAACG
Organism: Rhodospirillales bacterium; assembly: GCA_965262415.1. Classification (GTDB taxonomy): domain Bacteria; phylum Pseudomonadota; class Alphaproteobacteria; order Rhodospirillales; family Casp-alpha2; genus UBA4479. The sequence goes on from OZ253533.1 coordinate 2,993,526, forward strand.
TCAGGACTCAAAAGCCCCTTGAGCGTTTTGCGGTCACCGGACGCAAACCCGTTCAGGATCATCTCGAACGCCATCTTGCCGCCTTCAACGAATTCGTCGGGGCTGAAGCTGGGATCGGCAACCCTGATCTGCGTGAGCCCGGCCGCCACCGGATCGTCGGCATCGATGTCGAGCGACGGTCCTTCCGCGGTGGCTTCACTGCGATCAGGCAGGTGCACGATATTGTCGTCACCGTCTTCCTTGTCGAGCTGCTCGCGCTCGTTGAAGCGGTCGTGGTAACCGCCCTCGTGACCGTCGCGGCGGCCGAGGACCCGGCGCAGCCGGAGAATGAGAAAACCGGCAATCATCGCCAGAATGATGATGTCGAAAAACTGAAATTCGCCGCCCATGATATCCTTGACCCTCAGGGCCTTGCCTGTTGTCGTATGCGGAGACGCGCAAACGTTATGCCGCCTCATCCAAAAGCGGTTCCCGACAAGGTATCGGCTCCGGGCCGCCGCGTCCAGATTATCGGCAATCGCCACGCTTCAGGTTGCGCTTGCCGTCACAGGACTTAAATAAGCCGACCAGCCGTTCGGAACAAGGCAACCATGGCATTCATTCTGTTAATTGCGTTCATCACGGTCCCGATTCTGGAAATCGCCGTTTTTATCCAGGTCGGTGAACAGATCGGTCTCTGGTCGACAATCGGTATCGTCATCCTTACCGCCGTCATCGGCACGGCGATGCTGCGCCAGCAGGGGCTGTCGGTCCTGTTTCGGATACAGGAGAATCTCGAGGCAAACCGGATGCCGGTCCAGGAACTGTTTGACGGGGTATGTCTGGTTGTTGCCGGCGCGCTGTTGCTGACACCGGGATTCGTGACGGATTCTGTCGGGTTCCTGCTGTTCATCCCGCCGTTCCGTCACTGGCTTGCTTCGGAAATCGGGCGCCGCGTTATTGCCCGGGCAGATGTTCATTACACCAGCCACAGCTACACCGGCCGTGGCCCTCATCCCGGCGGCGCCCCAGGACGGGGCGGTCCGGTAATTGACGGCGACTATCAGGACGTGACGGACACCGGTCCTGACGACACACCCCCCGAGCGGCTCGCCGGCGAAGATGACCCGGGCCGGAAGAATTCCGAATAACCGCCGCTTTCGACCACGCTGGGTTATTGTCGATCCCGAAAAGACATGGTACCAGAAGCGCGCAATCGCTTGAGGAGAGCCAGATGGCCGATCAAATCCAGCCGGAAACGCCCGGCGCCGACGCCCAGCAGGCGGCACCGCTGTCCGTTCAGGGTCAGTACGTCAAAGACCTGTCGTTCGAAGTTCCCAACGCCCCCCACGTGTTCGGCCAGATGCAGTCCTCGCAGCCCGACATCAATATCGACATCGGGGTGAATGCGACCAAACTGACGGACACCCAGTACGAAGTCGCCATCACGTTCAATGCAAACTGCGACGTCGGCGGCACGAATGGTTTCATCCTCGAGCTCGTTTATGCCGGTGCTTTCCAGGTCAACGTGCCGGAAGAGCACCTTCAGGCCGTCCTGATGATCGAATGTCCGCGGCTGATCTTTCCGTTTGCCCGGAACATCATTGCCGATGTCACCCGTGACGGTGGATTTCCGCCGGTCATGCTCGGCGTCGTCGACTTCGTCGCGATGTATCAGGCACGTATTGCCGAGCAACAGAAGGCCGAAGGCGGCGACGACGCCGGGTAAACCGCCGTTTGCAGACGCCCGTATTTACGAGCGCAGCCAGATCGGGTCTTTGACTTTTTCCAGAAACCGGGCATGCCGCGCCAGCTCTTCTTCGCTGGCCGCGTGCGACCGTGCCTCGCGGCGTCCGGCGCCATTTCCCCCGGCCGAAGGTCCGTCGTCTGCAGCCGACATTGCCGCCACGGCTTCGGCAGCCAGGTCCATGCCGTGCTGGCGTCCACCCAGCAGTTCGAGATAAACGGCAGCCAGCAGCTGCGCATCGAGCAATGCCCCGTGCAGTGACCGCTCACTCAGATCGATACCGAACCGGCGGCACAATGCATCGAGAGACGCCTGCGCACCGGGGAACTTGCGGCGCGCCATGGAAACCGTGTCGATCGCCCGTCGTTTGTCGATGGTCGCCCAGCCGGCACGTGAAAACTCGGCGTTGATAAAGCCCATGTCGAAGGCCGCATTGTGGATCACCAGCGGCGCATCGCCGAGAAACTCGAAAAAGTCGGCGGCAATATCGGCAAACACCGGATGGCCGCTGAGGAAATCCTCGCTCAACCCATGGACGCGCTCCGCCTCCGCCGGCATGTCGCGTTCCGGATTGATATACTGGTGATAAACCTCGCCGGTCGGGACATGGTTGAGCAACTCGACGCAACCGATCTCGACGACCCGGTGTCCGGCCGACGGATCGAGGCCCGTTGTTTCCGTGTCCAGTACGATCTCCCGCATGCCAGCAGCCCCCGGTTTCAGAACGGGGGCCAGTGCGTCCCCCGCGTTGATTTTGCAATTGTCGCAATTTCACGGATCATCGGCAAGCTGTGAGCGCGTCCCAGACCCGTAAAAATCACAAAATCTGCTGCTCTTCTTTTCAAATCATCCGAAATCTGGTGTTTGAGGATTCCCGCGAACTTTTCCGCCGTCATGCCGGGGCGGGCCATGACGCGCTGACGTTGAATGCGGTATGGCGCGCTGACAACGCAAACGGCATCGCATCGCTCCTCGCCACCGGTCTCGAACAGAAGGGGGATGTCGAGCACGACGGCGGCCGTCTTCAGCCGGGCATGCATCCCCAGAAACGCCTGTTCCCGCGTACGGACCATCGGGTGCAGGATGGCCTCCAGCCGCTTTAGGGCAGCATCGTCACCGAAAACACGGCGGCCGAGTTCGTTTCTGTCGACGATGCCGTTTCTGACGGCGCCCGGAAACGCCTGGGCAATACTGGCAACGGCGCCGCCGCCCGGCCCCATCAGCCGATGGACCGCGGCATCTGAATCGTGAACCGGCAGACCTTCGCGGCGGAAGGCGGCAGCGGCGACCGACTTCCCCATACCGATCGACCCCGTAAGCCCAAGGATGAACATCAACGGCTGCCTGAGCCGGCCAGCACAAATTCCCTGAGTTCGGCGTCTACCTCCGGTCGGACACCGAACCAGGCTTCGAAACCTGGCCGCGCCTGATGAAGCAACATGCCCACGCCGTCGACCGTCCTGAGGCCGCGCGCCTTTGCATCCGCCAATAACCGTGTTTCGAGCGGCGTATAGACAATGTCGGTCACGACGCCGTCTTCTGTCATACCAGCAAGGTCGATCTCCAAAGCGGGTTTGCCAGCCATGCCCAGGGTTGTCGTGTTGATCAACAGATTGGCGCCGTCCACCGCAGCATGGCGATCGCTCCAGGAAATCACCGTGACCTTTGTGCCGAAATGTGCGGCAAGCATATCCGCCCGTTCGCGCGTGCGGTTTGTCAGGCGGATTTCCGGTGCACCGGCTTCTATCAGCGCGGCAATGACCGCGCGTGCCGCCCCACCGGCGCCCAGAACCAGGGTCTTGGCCGACCAGGCGTGCCATTCCTCGACATTGTCCCGAATGTTTTCAAGAAAACCGAAGCCGTCCGTATTGTCTCCGGAAAGAGAGCCGTCGTCGCGGCAGATGATCGTGTTCACCGCACCGATGCGCTGCGCCGCAGGGCTCAAATGATCGACCACGCGATGCGCGGCTTCCTTGTGCGGCACGGTGACATTTGCGCCGGCGAAGCCGAGCATCGGCAGGGCGCGAATGGCGGCCTCGATATCGTCCGGTGCGACAGGCAGGGGCAGGTAGACACCATCGACGCCATAGCGGTCGAGCCAGAACCCATGCAGTCTCGGCGACAGCGAATGTTCGACCGGCCAGCCGATCACCCCGGCTTTGATGGTTTTTGCGGTTGCTGACGGCATCACATGCTCCTCTATGTCGGGAGAATGCCCCGTTTCCGGAGTTCTTCCAATAGGGGAAGCAAGGGTAGGCCCAGCACGGTGAAATAATCACCGTCAATCCGCTCGAACAACTGCGCACCCCTGCCTTCAAGCAGGTAGGCGCCGACAGACGACAGAATACGCTCGCCCTCGTTCTCGATATACGTGTCAATGAAAGCATCGCTGAGACCGCGAACATGCATGTGCGCCGTCGCGACATGCGACCACTCGATCTCGCCGCCCCGGACCAGACAGATGGCCGAAACAAGTTGATGCATCCGGCCGCTGAAGCTTTTCAGATGACCGCGCGCCGCCTGCAGGCTCTCGGGTTTGTCGAACAATGCCCCGTCCAGCGAGAGCAGTTGATCGCACCCGATGACTATATCATTCGGCGATACCTGCTCGGAGACCGCTTTCGCCTTGCTGACCGCCAGTTGCAATGCCAGATCATCCGGCGCGCATTGAGATGCTCGGGCCTCCGACTTGATCCGGTTTTCGTCTATTCCCGCATCGCGCCAGCTGAATACAATGCCGGCATTCTCCAATACCATCCGGCGCGCCGGACTTTTCGAAGCAAGAACGAGGCACGCCGCCGTCACGGGGTATCCTCATCCCCATGCAGCCGCGCAAGATACTGAAGGATGGTCGCTGCCGTTTCTTCGATTGAACGGCGCGATACATTGATGACCGGCCAGTCGTACTGCGTGAACAGTCGTCGCGCGCTGTTCACTTCTTCTTTGACGGCCTCTTCATCGACATAATCCGTGTCCGGATCCTGATCCAGGAAGCGGAGCCGCTGGCGCCGGATTTCGATCAGGCGTTTCGGGTCGTTGGTCAGACCGACGACCGCGGGGCCTTCTTCAAGGAATAACTCCTCAGGCAGGGGACACCCCGGCACGAACGGGATGTTCGCGGCCTTAATACCCCGGTTTGCCAGATAGATACACGTCGGGGTCTTCGAGGTTCTGGAAACCCCGACCAGCACGACATCCGCGTTTCCCAGCTCGTGAGTCATCTGTCCGTCATCGTGGCTGAGCGCAAATTGCATCGCCTCGATCCGGTTGAAATAGTCCTGGTCCATCGCATGCTGACCACCCGGCCGGGGGTGGCTCTCGGCATTCAGGTATGCACCCAGCGCCGCGACGACGGGGTCCAGAACGGGAATACAGGCAATCTGATGCATGCGGCAGCCTTCCTCGAGCGCCGCTCGGTTTTTTTCGTCAACCAGCGTACACATGACGAAACCGGGATTTTCCCGAATGCGTTCCATCACGTCACGGACCTGATCGACGGTACGGACCATCGGCCACAGATGTTCGCGCACCTTGATATCGTCAAATTGAACAAGGCAGGCACGGGCCAGCAGGGTCACGGTCTCGCCGGTCGAGTCTGATACGAGATGAAGATGGAGTTCCTGCATGATGCGGACCTTTTGTCACGGATAACCGCCTTATAAGGCAGGGGATGAAATTGTGGATAACTTACAAAGCACTAAATTCGGTTTTTAATACCCATATCGAAGTTACGGGATACACACGTTGTCCTGCTGTGTAAATCTCCGAAGTACGCTGTAATACCTTGGGATAACAGAAAAACCGCGATTTCCTGCGGTTTTATGGAGTTTGTAGCCATTGCTCGAAGGGTATTGGAATCATTGAAACTTTTTCCTGTCCAGAAATTAACTTGCAGCGACACGGCAATAAACCTAAGCATGCACGCCTTCTGGATAACCTGTGGATGATACATAATCCCCAGTATTCATGGGCCCAACAACATCTACAATTTTCTTTATATATAGATTCTATATTAATGAGGTTGGACGACCGACTGAATGAGAGATCTCTCCCATGACGCCTAACGCGGAACAGATTGAGGCCGTCAAACGACAGGCAAAACCGTTTCTTCGGGTATTCGACGGCGAAGCTGTTTTTCCGCCGCCGGTGTGGATGATGCGCCAGGCCGGTCGCTACCTGCCGGAGTACAGGGAAGTCCGGGCCGGCATCGGATCGTTTCTGGAATTCTGTTACACGCCTGAAGCCGCGGTCGAGGTGACGCTGCAGCCGCTGCGCCGGTTCGGTTTCGATGCGTCGATCCTGTTCGCCGATATTCTGGTGATCCCGGATGCGCTGGGCCAGAACGTAATGTTCAAGGAGGGCGAGGGGCCGATCCTGGAACCGATCCGTGACCTTGCCGGTCTGGATCAGCTGGACGGCGGTCGTGTGCTCGAGAACCTGGCGCCGATTTTCGAGACTTTGCGCAGGCTTTCCGTGGAGATCCCGGAAACGACTGGTCTGATCGGTTTTGCGGGTTCGCCATGGACCGTCGCCGTCTACATGGTCGAGGGGCGGGGCCGTACGGAATGCGAGCGCGCGCGCGGCTGGGCCTACCGCGCGCCGGACGAATTCGGGAAACTGATGGATATTCTGGTCGAAGCGACGTCTGCCTATCTGATCGAGCAGGTGAAAGCAGGCGCAGAAGTGTTGCAGCTGTTCGATAGCTGGGCCGGGGTCCTATCGGTCGAACAATTCCGTTCCTTGGTGATCGATCCGACGCAGCGCATCGTAGAAAACGTCAGGAAGTCGGCGCCCGGGGTGCCGATTATCGGATTTCCACGGCAGGGCGGTGTGATGATTCCCGAATACGTTGCTGAAACCGGTGTCGACGGTGTGTCGCTCGATCATTCCGTGCCGCTGGACTGGGCCATGCGTGAGATCCCTGAAACCTGCGTTTTGCAGGGGAATCTGGACAACCGGCTGCTGGTTGTCGGGGGCGATGCCCTGGACAGGGGCGTGGATGCCATCCTTGACCAGACCAAAGGCCGGCGGTTCGTATTTAATCTGGGGCACGGCATCGTGCCGCAAACACCGCCTGAGAACGTACAGCGTGTCATCGACCGGATCCGGGGATAGAAATGAAAACCGCGGTGATCCTCTTTAATCTGGGCGGGCCGGACAGTCCGGAAGCGGTTGAGCCGTTCCTGTTCAATCTGTTCCATGACCCGGCGATCATTTCGGTACCGCAACCGTTTCGCTGGTTACTGGCCAAACTGATTTCCAGACGCCGCGCACCCATTGCGCGTGAAATCTACGAAAATCTCGGCGGTAAGTCGCCGCTCCTGGAGTTGACCGAGGAACAGGCGCGGGCTCTTGAAAAGCAGTGCCCCGATCTGGGTGAGGTCAAGGTATTCATCAGTATGCGGTACTGGCATCCGATGAGTGACGAGACGGCAAGGAACGTGAAACAGTTCGGTCCGGACAAGATCATCCTGTTGCCGCTCTATCCGCAGTTTTCGACGACGACCAGCGCGTCTTCGATCAAGGATTGGAAACGGGCGGCGAACGCACACGGGATAACGGCGCCGAGCGTTGAGATTTGCTGCTTTCCCGAAGCTGACGGGTGGATCGATGCGCAGGTATCGTTGATCCGGAATGTCTACAAGGACACCGCCGGGGACGTGAAACCACGGCTTCTGTTTTCCGCGCACGGATTGCCGAAGAAGGTCATTGCCGCTGGCGATCCGTATCAGTGGCAGGTTGAACAGACGTCAAACGCGGTTGTCGAGCGGCTAGCCATCGATGATCTGGACTGGATTGTCTGTTATCAAAGCCAGGTCGGGCCGCTGGAATGGATCGGTCCGTCGACGGACGATGAAATCAAGCGTGCCGGTAAGGACGGCGCCCCGGTCATCGTGATTCCGATCGCATTCGTATCGGAGCATTCGGAAACGCTGGTGGAGCTCGATATCGAGTACCGCGAGCTGGCGGAGGAACACGGCGTTCCTGGCTACATGCGCGTACCGGCAGTCGGCACGCACCCCTCGTTTGTTTCGGCCATGGCGGCGCTTGTCCGAAAGGCGGTTCACGCCGAGGGACCGCGGATTTCAGGTGGCGACGGCCGGATTTGCCCGAGTTCGTGCGTGAAATGTGCCTGGGCATAAGGTAGGACGGGTATCATGGACGATACCGCGTACTTCTGGCTCAAGGCCTTACACATCATTGCCGTGATCGCTTGGATGGCGGGGCTGCTCTATCTGCCCCGGCTGTTCGTTTATCATGCCGAGGCCGAACCCGGTTCTGAACTCTCCGAAACGCTCAAGATCATGGAGAGACGCTTGCTGCGTGCGATCATGAATCCGGCGATGGTTGTTTCGCTGTTCGCCGGCGGGTTGTTGCTGATGTACCAGGATTTTTCGTCCGGCTGGCTGCACGTCAAACTGGTCTGTGTCGCAGGCCTGATGGTGATGCACATGATGATGGGAAAATGGCGCAAGGACTTCGAGGCGGACCGCAATACGCGTGGTCACAAGTTCTTTCGCATCGCCAACGAGTTCCCAACCGTGTTGATGATCGTGATCGTCATCATGGCCGTCGTGAAACCTTTCTGAAAAGCCAATTGACAGGGTGCACCGACTATCGTAATCGTTTGCCATCTTCAACGGACACGTTCCGACCTTTAAGTGATTGCCTAAACCTCTGAGCGGCATTGAGCGCCGCGGCACAGGATCCAAAGGACCCGGGTGGTCCGGCATTTCACGTTACTCCCTTTCTCCCCGAAATTGATAATCGAAGCAGAGACATGAATCTCAAGGACCTCAAAGAAAAATCACCGGCCGATCTTCTGGCCTATGCCGAAGAGCTGGAGATCGAGAACGCGAGTTCGCTCAGGAAGCAGGACATGATGTTCGCGATCCTCAAGCATCTGGCCGAGGACGATATCGCGATCTTCGGGGACGGCGTGCTGGAAGTGCTGCAGGACGGCTTCGGGTTCCTGCGCAGCCCGGAAGCGAACTACCTGCCGGGCCCGGATGACATCTACGTGAGCCCGAGCCAGATCCGGCGGTTCTCGCTTCGCACCGGGGATACGGTCGAAGGGGAAATTCGCTCGCCCAAGGAAGGCGAGCGCTATTTCGCGCTTCTGAAGATCAACAAGGTCAACTTCGAGGATCCGGGCGCGGTCCGTCATCGCATCAACTTCGACAACCTGACGCCGCTTTACCCGGAAGCGCGTCTGGAGATGGAAATCGACGATCCGGAAATCAAGGATCCGACGCACCGGGTGCTGGATCTCGTCAGCCCGCTCGGCAAGGGCCAGCGCGGTCTGATCGTGGCCCCGCCGCGTACCGGTAAAACGGTGATGCTGCAGAACATGGCGAACTCCATCGCCCGCAACCACCCCGAGTGCTATCTGATCGTGCTGCTGATCGACGAACGTCCGGAGGAAGTGACCGACATGGCACGCACCGTGCGCGGCGAGGTCATCTCGTCGACCTTTGACGAGCCGGCGACGCGTCACGTGCAGGTCACCGAAATGGTGCTGGAAAAGGCCAAGCGCCTGGTCGAGCACAAACGGGACGTGGTCATCCTGCTTGATTCCATTACGCGCCTCGCACGTGCCTACAACACCGTCGTGCCGTCGTCGGGCAAGGTGCTGACCGGTGGTGTCGACGCCAACGCATTGCAGCGCCCGAAACGTTTCTTCGGTGCGGCGCGTAATATCGAGGAAGGCGGCTCGCTGACCATCATCGCGACGGCGCTGATCGATACCGGTTCGCGCATGGACGAGGTCATCTTCGAAGAGTTCAAGGGCACCGGTAACTCGGAAATCATTCTCGACCGCAAGCTTTCCGACAAGCGGACCTGGCCGACCATCGACATCACCAAGTCCGGCACGCGGAAAGAGGAACTGCTGGTCGACAAGGGAACGCTCGCCAAGATGTGGGTCCTGCGCCGTATCCTCATGCCGATGGGTGTGGTCGATGCGATGGAATTCCTGCTCGACAAGATCAAGACGTCCAAGAACAACTCGGACTTCTTCGATTCCATGAACCAGTAAAATCGCAACCTGGTTGCAAAGAAAAGGGCACGGCGCTGCAAGCGCTGTGCCCTTTCTGTTTCGGAATAGTGCTGTCAGACGGTGAGAACCGTCGACCCCGTCGTCTTGCGTGCCTCGAGGTCGGCATGGGCCTGGGCAACGTCCTGCAGCGCGTATGTCTGGTTGACGGAAATCTTCACGTCACCGGACGTCACTGCATCGAACAGATGCTTGGTGCCATCCAATACCAATTCCCGGGTCGCCGTGTGTGTGCCGAGCGTCGGCCGCGTCACGTAGAGCGAACCCTTCGGCGCCAGGATGCCCGGGTCGAACGGTTCGACCTTGCCCGATGCATTGCCGAACGTGGCAAGTACGCCGAACGGGCGCAGGCTGTCGAGGCTGTCCATGAAGGTTGCCTTGCCGATGCTGTCATACGCCGCCGCGACGCCCTCGCCGCCGGTCAGTTCCTTGACGCGTTCGGGGATATTTTCATCGCGGTAAAGGATCGGATGATCGCAGCCGTTGGCCATGGCGAGCTCCGCCTTTTCCTCGGAACCGACGCAGCCGATGACCGTCGCGCCGAGCTTCTTGGCCCACTGACACATGATCAGGCCGACACCGCCGGCAGCGGCATATACGAGAATGTTGTCGCCCGGCTGTACCTTGTAGGTCCGGAACAGGAGGTACTGCGCGGTCAGGCCCTTGAGCATCATCGCCGCTGCCGTCTGGTCGTCGATGGCATCCGGCAGCTTCACGACCTTGAGGGTCGGCATGCAGCGCATTTCCGTATAGGCACCCGGCACCATCGGATAGGCGACGCGGTCGCCGACCTTGAACTCGTCGACGCCGTCACCGACGGCATCGATGACGCCCGCCGCTTCCATGCCGATAATGGACGGAAAATCGACCGGATAAAGTCCGGTCCGGAAATAGACGTCGATGTAGTTGAGACCGACCGCATTCTGTTTGATACGGACCTCGCCGGGTCCGGGATCGCCGACCTCGACATCTTCCCACTTCATTACTTCGGGCCCGCCGGCCTCATAAACGCGAATTGCTTTGGTCATGGAATTCCTCCCCCTATCAATGGCTTTCAGGAAATATGGGGGGTGCGGGTGCTGCGGACAAGGAATCAGATCAGGCCGAGGCGCACACCTTCGAGTGCAAGCAATTGCCGCTTCGTATCCGCACCGCCTTCGAACGAGTAGCCGCCGATGGCATCGCCCGCGCCCAGCACCCGGTGGCACGGGACGACGATGGGGATCGGGTTCGCGCCGCACGCGCCGCCGACGGCACGGGCAACGCTGCCGATGTCTTTTGCAAGCTCGCCGTAGGTCCGGGTCTCGCCGTAGGGAATTTTCCGCATCGCTTTCCATACGCGCTTCTGGTGCGCCGTGCCGTCCGGCGCCAGCGGCAGATCGAAGTCGCGTCGCTTGCCGTCGAAGTAGTCATCCAGTTGTCGCCGCGCTTCCAGCAGAACCGGGTCGTCGCTGGCGGCGCCGGGGACCGCGCCCGCTTCAATGACGATCAGCGCACCGTTCTCGGCAAACACCGTCAGCGGGCCGACAGGAGAGTTGAACGAAAGATGCGCGATCATGTGTTGTGCCCGAGTGCGTCGGCGAGGTCCGCCGGATCCGTTACCGGGAGCGAGCAGGTCGGCCCGACACAGACGTAGGCGGCCGGCTTGCCGTCGACCATGCCCTTGCCGGCGGCGGCGTGATCGGCGGGGAGTGTCTGGTCCGGTGCGACATGCGTGACGACGCTCAACCGGTTCGGCGATGTGAGTGCGACGCGGGCAAGCGCTTTCGTCGCATCGGAGCCGGGATCACCTGCGATGACGATCTGCGTGCCGCGTGCCAGCATCTCCCAGGCGATCAGCAGTGTCGGATGGTGCAGATTGTGATTGGCCTCCTCGGCCATGAAGGTCGTGATCAATTGCTCGGCGCGGTCGCGGTAGTCGGATTTGCCGGTCATCAGGGCGAGGCGCACCAGCACCTCGGCCATCGTCCCGTTCCCCGCCGGTTGCGCGTTGTCGAAGATCGGCTTGGGCCGGGCGACCAGACCCGGGGTATCGTCGGCGGCCATGAAATAACCGCCGCCGTCGGCATCGAAATAGTGCGCATCGGCGATCCCGGCCCAGCCTTCGGCGGTTTCGATGAATGTGCCGTCGCCGGTCGCTTCGGTGAGATAAAGGGCTGCGCGCGCCATGTTGGCGTAGTCGTCGATGACCGCCGGATGCTGCAGCTGACCGGCACAGAACGAGTGCCGCAACCGGCCGTCGTCACCGGTCATGTTCGTGCGGATCCAGTCGAACACGCCACGGGCGAGATCGACCCAGTCGGGCCTGTCGAACACGACCCCGGCGCGGACAAGCCCGGCAATCATCAGGCCGTTCCAGTCGGCGAGGATCTTGTCGTCGCGGCCGGGGCGGATGCGCCCGTCGCGCCGCGCCATCAGTTTCTCGCGAAGCGGCGCCATCACCGCTTCCTGGGCGTCGTCCCAATCCATCGTGGTGAGCCGGTTGAGGATCGTCTTCCCCTCCCAGTTGCCGTCGCGCGTGACGTCGTAAACCTGGGCAAAGCCGTCGGCGTCGGAACCCAGAACCTCGGCGACCTCTTCCGCCGACCAGACGTAGAACCTGCCCTCCTCGCCCTCGCTGTCGGCATCGAGTGCACCGGCGAAGGCGAAGCCCTCTTCGCCCTCCTTGCCGTTCTTCATTTCGCGCAGCAGCCAGTCGACCGTTTCCGTCGTGCGGGCGGCATAAAGCGGGCTCTTCGTTCTGAGCCAGACGTCGCTCATCAGTTCGATCAGCAACGCGTTGTCATAGAGCATTTTCTCGAAGTGCGGCGCCAGCCACCGGTCGTCGGTCGAATACCGCGCGAAGCCGCCGCCGAGGTGATCGTAGATCCCCCCCTGGCACATGTTGTCGAGACTGAGCGTCACGGCGTCGGCAAAGATCGCGCTCGCCGAACGCAGATGCGCCATCCACAGGAAGCGGAAAAACATCGGTTGCGGAAACTTCGGCGCGCCCTGCGTGCCGCCGGTGTAGGGATCGACCATGCGGACAGCTGCGGCTGCGACCTGGTCCAGGGTTTCGAGCGACATGCCGCCGCCGCCGCGGGGTGCAAGCGCGTCCGACATGGCGTTGCGGATGGCGCCGACATTGCCTTCGACCTGGTCGGGTGCGTCCTCGTACGTATGCGAGATGGATTTGAGAACCTGGTCGAAACCCGGACGGCCATACCGGGGCGTCGGCGGAAAGTACGTGCCGCCCCAGAACGGGTCGCCGTCCGGCGTCAGGAACATCGTCAGCGGCCAGCCGCCATGCTCGCCCAGAAGCTGCAGTGCCGTCTGGTAGATGTTGTCGATGTCGGGACGTTCCTCGCGATCGACCTTTACGTTGATGAACCGCGCGTTCATTTCATCCGCGATGGCGGGATCCTCGAAACTCTCATGGGCCATGACGTGACACCAGTGACAGGCGGCGTACCCCACGCTCAGGAGGATCGGTTTGTTCTCCGTCCGGGCCGCGTTCAGCGCGTCGTCACCCCACGCATACCAGTGCACAGGGTTGTCCTTGTGCTGAAGGAGATAGGGAGACGTTTCGTCTGCCAGTCGGTTGCGCGACATGAAGCTCCTTCCCGTCGGTTGCGAGAGCGCCGTTGCAGGCCGCCCTCTCCCCGCTTACCTTGTCTTTGCCGGCGCTGTCGAAGCGCCCGGAGACCATGAGAGGGGCAGCCATGAAGGTCAAGATCGATATCGATTGTACGCCCGAAGAAGCGCGGACTTTTCTCGGGCTTCCGGATGTACAGCCGCTTCAGGAAGCGATGATGAAGGAAGTCGAGGAACGGATGCGGGCCAATCTGCAGGCGATGGATCCGGAAACAATGTTCAAGACCTGGCTCCCGGCCGGTATTCAGGGGTGGGAACAGATGCAACGGATGTTCTGGTCACAGATGGGCAAGGCCACCGACGACAAGAAGGAAGATTGAAGCATGAGTGATGCCGACGGCATGGCGCCGTTCTATGACAACCACGTGTTCGTTTGCATGAACGAGCGGCCCGAGGGACATGAGCGGGGCTCGTGCGCCCGGAAAGGCTCTGTCCAGCTCAGGAACTACATGAAGGCGCGGGTCAAGGAACTCGGCATCGAGAAGACGCGGATCAACCAGGCCGGATGCCTCGATCGGTGCGAGCTGGGGCCCACCCTCGTCGTCTATCCCGAAGGGATCTGGTACAAGGCGGAAACGGCCGAGGACATCGATGAGATCATTTCGGAGCATTTGCAGAACGGTCGCCCGGTAGATCGCCTGATGCTGCATCCGGACGATTAGGTCACTCATTATATATATAGTATGAGCCCCTAGATATTGGGGCTGCGCGCTGGTGACGTCCATGGCTGTTGAACCGACAACGATATTTGCACTGGCGTCGGCGCCCGGACGGGCCGGGATTGCGGTCGTTCGGGTCTCTGGTCCGCACGCCGGCAACGCGGTTCTTGCGCTGGCGCCGGAAATGGAAGCTCTCCCTTCGCCCAGGCTGGCGACACGCGCTGTTCTTTACGCTCCCGAATCGAATTCGGCCGATCAGGGCCGGGACAAGATCGATGACGCCCTCGTGCTCTGGTTTCCGGGCCCGGCGAGCTTCACCGGCGAAGATGTGGTGGAGTTCCATATCCATGGCGGCCACGCGGTCCTGGATTCTCTTATAACGAGTCTTTCCGGCCTCGAGGGGCTGACACCGGCCGGGCCCGGTGAATTCTCCCGCCGCGCGTTCGAAAACGGCAAGATGGACCTGACGGCGGTCGAGGCCATTGCCGATCTGGTGGATGCGGAAACATCGGCGCAGCGGCGCCAGGCGTTGGCACAGATGGGCGGTGCGCTCGCTGCGCGCTACGACGGATGGCGGGAGCGGCTGGTGAAATCGATGGCTTTTGCGGAGGCCAGCATCGATTTCGCGGAGGAAGACATTCCGGATGACCTCGCCCGGCAGAGCATCGAGGCGCTCAGGGCCCTGGCAGATGAGATCGATCTGTATCTGGCGGATGACGGGATCGGGGAGCGGATCCGGGACGGCTTCCGGATCGCGTTGACCGGGGCGCCCAACGTCGGCAAGTCATCGCTCCTGAACGCGCTGGCGAAACGGGACGTGGCCATCGTTTCCGACATCGCCGGGACGACCCGGGACGTGATCGAAGTCCCGCTGGATCTGGGGGGGTACGCCGCCACCCTGATCGATACGGCCGGGCTTCGTGACAGTGACGATGCCATTGAACAGGAAGGGGTGCGACGCGCCCGCGACCAGGCGGCGTCGGCGGACTTGCGCCTTCATCTATTCGACGCCGCGGGGCCGGTGCCGGACGTGGCTGCCGACGCGCGCACCCTCCTCGTCCTGAACAAGTCGGATCTGATGGCGGCGGGAGCCGCGGTCCCGGATGCGGTGTTGTCGATTTCAGTCAAGACAGGCGACGGTCTCGGCAGATTGATCGGCGAGATGACCGATCGGATCAGGGAACAGGCGACACGCCGGGCCGAATCGTCGGCCCCCCTCACCCGGGCCCGCCACCGGGTGGCGCTGGAGGAATGCCGGGCGGCGCTTCGCCGCGCCGTCACCAATGCCGAGGCGGGTGCGGACGAAGAAATGATGGCGGAGGATATGCGGGTTGCGGCGCAGGCGCTCGGCCGGATCACGGGTCGGGTCGATGTGGAAGAACTTCTCGACCGTATCTTCCGGGATTTCTGTATCGGCAAATGAGTCGGCCCGGGTGACGGATTGTTTCACGTGAAACACCCGGGTTGTGACTCGTCGTTAAACCGGAATCAATATTTTGGTGGTTAACTGATTCTAACCACAATGTTTCACGTGAAACATGCGGCAAGTTTAATTGACTCGGATACGGTGTATGCCTATGTTCCGCGCCATGTCGAAGATGGATGTGATTGTTGTTGGCGGCGGCCATGCCGGTGCCGAGGCGGCTGCCGCGTCGGCCCGAATGGGTGCGCGCACCCTCCTCGTCACCCACCGCCTGGATACCATCGGCGAGATGTCCTGCAATCCGGCGATCGGCGGTTTGGCCAAGGGGCAACTCGTCCGTGAAGTCGACGCGCTGGACGGGATCATGGGCCGGGCGATCGACCGGTCCGGTATCCAGTTCCGGATGCTGAACCGCTCCAAGGGGCCCGCTGTTCGTGGTCCCCGCGCCCAGGCCGACCGGAAGCTTTATCGAGAGGCGATCCAGGATCTCCTGTCGGAGACGGCCAATCTGGAAATGGTGGAGGCCGGCGTCGACGACCTGATCCTCGACGACGACGGAACGCGTGTCACAGGCATTCGCACCGACGACGGCCGTGAATTACTCGCCGCGGCCGTGATCATCACCACGGGCACGTTCCTGCGCGGTCTGATTCATGTCGGTGATCAGAAAATTCCCGCCGGGCGCGTCGGCGACAAGCCGGCGATCGCGCTCTCGTATACCTTCAAGCGACTGGGGTTTCCGCTCGGCCGCCTGAAGACCGGAACCCCGCCGCGCCTCGACGGCACCACGATCAAGTGGGATGGCCTCGAAGCCCAGCCGGCGGACGATCCCCCGGTTCCCTTTTCTTATCTAACCGATCGCATCGAGGTCCCGCAGATCGCCTGCCACATGACCTACACGAATGCGGCCACGCACCAAATCATTCAGGAAAACCTTCACAAGTCGGCGATGTATTCGGGACAGATCGAAGGCATCGGACCCCGGTATTGCCCGTCCGTCGAGGACAAGGTTGTCCGTTTCGCGGACAAGGAACGCCACCAGATTTTCCTCGAGCCGGAAGGCCTCGACGACCCGACCGTCTATCCCAACGGGATCTCGACGTCCCTGCCGAAGGACGTCCAGCTCGAGATCCTGAAGACCATCCCGGGACTCGAAGACGCCGTGATGATCCGGCCCGGGTACGCCATCGAATATGATTTCGTCGACCCGCGCGCGCTCAAGCGAAGCCTTGAAACCCATGCCGTTCACGGCCTTTATCTCGCGGGGCAGATAAACGGCACAACCGGATACGAGGAAGCCGCAGCGCAGGGCTTGATGGCGGGGATCAATGCTGCGCTGGCCGCCGGCGGCAGCGACACCCCCTTTACCCTCGATCGCGCCGATGCCTATATCGGCGTGATGATCGACGATCTGGTCACGCTCGGAACCGCCGAACCCTACCGCATGTTTACGTCCCGCGCCGAATACCGGCTCATGCTCCGGGCCGACAACGCCGACCTGCGCCTTACGCCGCAGGGCCTCGATATCGGGGTTGTCGCCGCCAAACGGGCCCGGGTTTTCGAAGCCAAGAAAGCCGAGCTCGACCGATTGCGCTCGGCGCTTATGGATATCAACGAAACCCCGAACAGCCTCCGCACGCTGGGGTTCGACATCAATCAGGACGGCCAGCGTCGCAGCGGCCTGGACCTGCTGAGCTATCCGAATATCACATTCAGTGACCTCGAAATGGCCTGGCCGGTCCTGGCAGGCGCACCGGCCGATGTCGTTGAGCAAATTGAAATAGAGGCGACGTACGCGAGTTACCTGACACGCCAGGAAGCCGACATCCAGGCGCTCCGCCGGGACGAAAGCCTCGTCCTCCCCTCCGATCTTGATTATAGCACAATTCCGTCCCTTTCGAATGAAGTAAAAGACAAACTCTCCCGCGTACGCCCCGAAACAATCGGCCAGGCCGCCCGCATCTCCGGCGTCACGCCGGCCGCAATTACGGCCCTGTTGGGACACGTCAAACGGCGCGACGGCCGCCTCTCGGCCTGACTGTTTCACGTGAAACATTCTTTCGCATGAACGATTCCGCTCCCCTCAGTCGCGCTGCCTTTGCCAGACAGATGGACATCGGCGACCTCGCCCTTCTGGACCGGCTCGAGGCCTATCTCGCGCACCTGGAAAAATGGCAACGCGCGATCAATCTCGTCGGGCCGAAAACCCTCGCCGACCCATGGCGAAGGCATATTCTCGACAGTGCACAGCTGATGCCCTTGTTGCCGTTACCCCACCCCGACCTGAAGATTGCCGATCTCGGCAGTGGCGCCGGTCTTCCGGGCCTGATCCTCGCCATCATGACCGGGGCCGATGTCCACCTCATCGAGAGCGATCAGCGAAAAGCGACGTTCATCCGTGAAGCCGCAAGAGTGACGGAGACACCGGTCACCGTGCACCCCGCCCGTATCGAAGACGTGGCGCCTCTTGCTGCCGATGTGGTTACCGCGCGCGCCCTGGCCCCTCTCGAACGGCTCCTTCCCTGGGTCGACCGTCATCTGAAAACCGGCGGAAAATCACTGCTTTTGAAGGGTGCGGACGCGGATGAGGAATTGACGCTCGCACGTAAAAAATGGACAATGAACATAAGCCGAAAACGCAGCCTCTCCGACGCTTCCGGCACCGTATTCATCCTTGATGACCTGGCACCCATATCCGATGTCTGAAACCATATTGCAGCCCCGTCGCACCCGCATTATTTCTGTCGCCAATCAGAAAGGCGGCGTCGGCAAGACGACGACAGCCATCAATCTTGCGACCGCCCTGGCAGCGATCAAGCAGAAGGTGCTGATCATCGACCTCGACCCACAGGGGAACGCCTCCACGGGTCTGGGGATCGAGCATGCGCAACGGGAGAAAAACACCTATCACGTTTTGATCCGAGAAATCCCGCTTCACGACGCCATCGTTGAAACGTCCATCCCGGGGCTCGATATCGTTCCGTCCGGGATCGATCTCTCCGGTGCCGAGATTGAACTCGTCGATGTCGAACGCCGGGAATTCTGCCTGCGCGAAGCCCTCATGCTCGCCGCTGCCGATTACGACTACATCCTGATCGACTGCCCGCCGGCACTTGGCCTGCTGACGATCAATGCACTGGTGGCATCGCAGGCCGTCCTCGTGCCGTTACAGTGCGAGTTCTTCGCCCTCGAAGGGGTTTCCCTGTTGATCCGAACCATTGAGCGGGTCAAGGCGACCTATAATCCGGGGCTGGAGATTCAAGGCATCGTCCTGACGATGTTCGATGGCCGCAACAACCTCTCCGGTGCCGTCGCCGACGATGTGCGCGCGTACTTTGGCGACAAGGTCTACGAAACCGTGATTCCCCGCAATGTTCGCGTGTCCGAAGCCCCGTCCTATGGCCGGCCCGTCATCGTCTACGACATGGATTGCGCCGGATCGCAGGCGTATCTCAGTCTTGCCGGTGAAGTGATTCACCGCGAACGCCGGGTAGGAATGTAAGTCCATGGCAGAGAAAAAGAAGAAACTCGGTCGCGGCCTGAATGCGCTGCTCGGCGAAACCAATGAGGACTACGCGAAGCTCGACAAGGTGCGTACCGCTAAACCGGTGGCGGTCGAAATGCTGCATCCCGGAAAATATCAGCCTCGTCACCATGTCGACCAGGAAGCGATCGACGCCCTCGCCCAATCCATCCGCGAGAAGGGTGTGCTGCAACCGCTTCTGGTCCGCCGCCATCCGGACGATGCGCAAGCGTTCGAGATCATTGCCGGCGAACGCCGCTGGCGTGCCGCCCAGCTGGCGCAACTCGCCGAAGTCCCAGTCATCATCAAGGACTTCGACGACAAGACAACGCTCGAAGTCGCACTGGTTGAAAACGTTCAGCGTGAAAATCTCTCCGCGGTCGAGGAAGCGGATGCATTCCAGCGCCTCATGGACGAATTCGGCCATACCCAGGAGGATGTGTCGCGACTGGTCGGCAAGAGCCGCAGCCACGTCGCGAACACGCTGCGGCTGCTGGCGCTCGACGAGAAAGTCAAAAAGCTGGTCGAAGAAGGCCTGTTGAGTGCCGGTCACGCACGGACCCTGATCGGCGTCGAGGGCGCTTACGACAAGGCCAAAAGGATCATTGAAAAAAATCTCAGTGTCCGCGAAGCCGAACGACTGGCGAAACAGACCGGTAAACCGGGTGCCGGAAAGAAAACAGCGAAGACAAAGCAGAAGGATGTCGACACGCTGGCACTGGAACGGGATCTTTCGAACCTTCTCGGTCTCAAGGTCACGGTCGACGGGGCGGGCCCGAAGGGCGAGTTGCGCATTGCGTACGACAACCTCGATCAGCTCGATTTCGTTATCGACCGCCTCAAGGTTGAAAACGCGGCACCGGCCATGGCCGAAGAGTCAGATAGCAACGCGATTGCAGACGCGCCCGACAACCAAGTCAGTGCAGAACCGGCGCCAAAACTGTCGGTCAGTCTGAAGCCGAAAGCCGCAAGAGCAAAATAACGTTTATTTTTCAATTAGTTATGATGAAAACCGGCGCGCCGCCTGGGTGAGCTGCAACAGCGCGCGCTCACATACAGCGCGTTCGATGTCCAGACCGGATTTGCAATCCCGCTCGGTCTCGAGAAGCAATGTCAACGCGCGCGCAAGATCCGCCGGTGCCCAAGCGCGGGCCTGCGCCTCGAATGCGCCCGCAACTTTGAAAAAGACCGAGGGCCGCAGCTTCTTGATTGCGCTTTGCATATTCCCTTCGGACTGAGCCAGGGCTTTTGCCTGGTGCAGACGGTCGAGATGACGCTGCACGGCGCGAATGATGCCGACGGCCGTAGCCCCTTCCGAAAAGGCACGGTCCAGCGCGATGCCGAGGGCATTCTGATTGCCGCCACCGACGGCGAACGCGATATCGTCGAGAGACGCGGTTTTGACATCACCGATTGCGGCCTCTATGTCCGCCGCCGAAACCGTTGCCGCGCTTCCGGGCCCGCCCGCATACATCACAAGCTTGTCCAGTTCCTGGCGAATGGCGAGCCGATCGGTGCCCAGCCGGCTCAACAGGACGGGCAATGCATCACGATCTAGCGTAACGCCGTTCGCCGTCATGTGTTCGCGGACCACGCCGGCAAGATCCCGGCCTTCATCCGGGTAGCAGCCGACGGCAGCAGCATCCGCGCGCTTTTCGAAAAGCGAACGAAGCTTGGAACGTGGTGCCAGTTCGCCGGCTTCAAACACGGCGGGGTGAACGCCTGCCCCCGCGTCAAGCCAGTCCTCAACCACCTGCACCACGGCGTCGCCGATATCGCGCACATTGACGACAGCGGCGCTTCCCATCAACGACATGGCATTTGCCGCATCCGACAGGGCGGCGCCGTCCCGGCGCAGGGTGTCCCCTGTCATCTCAGTGACGGCGAAGGGATCACTTTCGTCTGCGAAATGATTCACCAAAAGTTTGGCACGCTCCCGAATCAAACCCCCGTCAGGGCCGAACAGGAGGATCGCACGCACCTTTGGATCGGGTTTTCTGATAAAGCCTTCGGCTTTATTTCCACTAAGCTTCATTGCCGCTTGGGTGCCGATTCAACCGTCGTCAAAATCGCTGCCAGGCGTACACGCAGCTGTTGGGCCAGGTCGTCGAGTGCGCGTTCGCGCGCACCCTTCTCCGCCATCAGCGTCTGGAACTCCGACTGGAAAATATTGAAACCGCTGATCGACTTCACCTCTCCGCTTTCCGAACCAACTTCGCCGGCGAGACCCGACAACTGGAACCGAGCAGTAAGCCTGAGGTTCGCGCGAGTGGCCACGGCACTTTTCTGGACAGCGAGGTTCGACGTCGATTCATTGAGCGTCACCTGCAGATAATAGCGCGCGGTGCCGCTGCGGCCGGACGGATGGAGCAGCTGCACCAGCCGGTTACGGAAGTACTGGCCTTCCCGATCGGGAATATTCGCAATGGCGATGGATTCGAACAGGTCGAACGCATAAACGCCCTTGCCGGACACGTCTTCTTCCGGCGGCACATACAGCGGACGAAAACCGCATCCAGCAAGCAGCAGAACGACTGCGCCGGCAGCTAACGCTCTAGATAACGACATTGACGATCTTGTTCGGCACGACGATGACTTTCCGAACTTCCTTGTCGGCGACGTAACTCTGAACATTCTCCAACATCAGTGCGGATTGTTCCACGGTTTCCTTGTCCGCATCCTTTGCGACTTCAAGAGTACCGCGCAGTTTCCCGTTCACCTGAACCGCGACGGTCACCGTGTCTTCCACCATCATGTCCGCGTCGGCGCTCGGCCACGGCGTCTCCGCGACCAGCGTTTCATGACCCAGCGCCTGCCACATCTCTTCGGCGAGATGCGGCATCAACGGCCCGCTCAGAACCGCGAGCGTTTCCGAGGCGAAGCGGAGCACCCATGCCGCGCCGGCATCGGCGCTGTTGATCGCCTCAACCGCATTGCTCAGTTCACGTACCCGCGCCACGGCCTTGTTGAAATGAAACTTCTCAAGATCGTCGGTGACGGTCGCCACGGTTTTATGCACGAGGCGTTCCGTCTCGAGGGCGCTGCCGGAAACCTCCGCCGGACGCTCGGCACCCCGTTCCGCTGGCGCGAACGGCGGTTCGGAAATCAGCCGCCACAGCCGGTTGACATAACGCCAGGCGCCTTCGATGCCTGCGTCGGTCCAGTCGAGGTCACGGTCCGGCGGGCTGTCCGACAACATGAACAAGCGCGCGGTATCGGCGCCATAGCTCTGGATGATTTCTTCCGGGTCGACGACGTTCCGTTTTGACTTGCTCATCTTCTCGGAGCGGCCGCGCGTGACGCTGCTGCCGTCCGCAGCGATGAGCTCGCCGTCCTCGTTGCTGCTGACCTCCGTCGGAAAAAGCCATTTCCCGTCCGCACCTTTGTAGGTTTCGTGGCAGATCATGCCTTGTGTCTGAAGGCCCGCGAACGGTTCGTCCAAATGCAGATAGCCGCACTGCTTGAGCGCCCGGGTAAAGAAGCGCGAGTACAGCAAGTGCAGGACCGCGTGCTCAATCCCGCCGATATACTGATCGACCGGCAGCCAGTAATCCGCCGCACTTCTTGTGAAAGCTTCGTTCGCGACCGGCGCGCAGAACCGCGCGAAATACCAGGACGATTCAAAGAACGTATCGAAGGTGTCCGTCTCGCGCCGTGCGGCCTTGCCGCATTTCGGGCAATCGACGTTCTTCCAGGTCGGGTGTTTGTCGAGCGGATTGCCGGCGACGTTGATGTCGATGTCTTCCGGCAGCACGACGGGCAGGTCGGCTGCGGGTACGGGCACAATCCCGCAGTCGTCGCAGTGTACGATCGGGATCGGGCAGCCCCAGTACCGCTGCCGGGAAACACCCCAGTCGCGGAGGCGGAAGTTGACCTGTTTCTTGCCCATGCCGCGGTCTTCGAAATGGGCAATGATCTTGGCTTTGGCATCGGGGACCGAGAGGCCGTTCAGAAACTCGGAATTGATGATGCTGCCGTCGCCGACATAGGCTTCGTCGCCGATCTCGAACGTGGCGGCGTCTGCGTCCGCCGGACAAACCACGGGAACCACCGGCAGGCCATACTTGCGCGCGAAGTCGAGGTCGCGCTGGTCATGCCCCGGACAGCCGAAGATCGCGCCGGTGCCGTAGTCCATCAGGACGAAGTTGGCGACATAGATCGGCAATGTTTCGCCGTCGATGACCGGATGCACGCATTTCAGACCCGTATCGAAGCCGAGTTTTTCGGCGGTCTCGATGGCCGCTTCCGATGTCGCCATGCGGTTGCACTTGGCGATAAAGCCGGCGAGCTCGGCGTTGTCCGCCGCCAGGTCCTGCGCCAGCGGGTGGTTCGCGGAAATCGCCATGAAAGAAGCCCCGAAGATGGTATCCGGACGCGTCGTATAGACGTCGAGCGGTGCATCCCTGCCGACGACCTCGAATGCGATGTGCGCACCTTCCGAACGGCCAATCCAGTTGTGCTGCATGATCCGGACTCGTTCCGGCCAGCGGTCGAGATCCTCGATCGCGCTCAACAGGTCGTCGGCATAAGCGGTGATCTTAAGGAACCATTGCGCGAGTTTGCGCTTCTCGACCTCGGCACCGGATCGCCAGCCCTTGCCGTCGATGACCTGCTCGTTCGCGAGGACCGTGTTCTCAACCGGGTCCCAGTTGACCCATGACTCCTTGCGGTACACGAGACCGGCCTCAAGAAAGTCGAGAAACATTTTCTGTTCGTGCTGATAGTACGCCGGATCGCAGGTCGCGATCTCGCGGCGCCAGTCATAGGACAGGCCCATGGACTTCAGCTGATCGCGCATGGTGGCAATGTTGGCGTGCGTCCACTTGGCGGGATGCACGTTGTTTTCCTTGGCCGCGTTCTCGGCAGGCAGACCGAATGCATCCCACCCCATCGGGTGCAGCACGTTGTAACCCTGCGCACGACGAAACCGTGCAACCAGGTCGCCGAGCGTATAATTCCGGACGTGACCCATATGGATGCGTCCCGACGGGTACGGGAACATCTCGAGCACGTAGTACTTTTCCTTGTCCGGATCTTCTTCAACGTCGAAGCAGTGCCGCTCTTCCCAGATCGACTGCCATTTACTTTCGGTTTCCTTGACGTTGTATCTCGACATTATTCTTGAACTCACACATTTTCCGGGCGGCCAGCCGAAGCGACCGCAAAAGTCATTACTGCAAACCGGCGAACCCGGTTCGCGGTCACTGCGCTGTCAGGGTTTGGTGGCGCAGCATCCGGGCCTTCGTGAGGATCGAGTCCTCGACCTTCGGTGCCGTGCCGTCCGGGACGGTTGCGTCGATCCAGTTCCCGGTCCGGTCCCGCAACTGGCGGAAAACGGAAACTTTCACACCGTCTGCCCGAAGTGTCCGGCCGAGAATATAGACGTTGAGCTTGAACCGTTCGCTTGGCGATTCCGGCGGGCTGTACCAGTCGGTGATGATCACACCACCAAAGGCATCGGCGGTGTTGATGGGCATGAAGGAAATGGTTTCCAGCGACGCACGCCACAAAAAGCTGTTTACGCCGAGCGAGTTTCCGCCGCCGGTATTGGAATCGCTGCCGAAAATATTGAAGCCGCCTTCGCCAAAGATCGTTTCACGCTTGGAAAAGTCGGTGTCTTCGTTTTCATCGCGCGACAGCTTGCCCGAATCGCTGGGTGAAACGGAACATCCCGTCGCAAAGATGCAGGCGGCAAGGATGACCATGCCCAAACGGGTCATCCGTGTGAAAATCGGTGTCATATGTCGTTGTCCTTCTTTCACGCCCAACCACCCGCATGCGCCCGGATTGTTTGCCGGGCGGGCGAACGAGGACACTCTTACACCAAATCATTGGAATCCACCAGACTTTGCGGTACGCGCGTGAAGCCGAAACAGCACGTCCGGGCGCCTCGTCACGGCGCGAAAAGACCAATCCCCGCAACGCCGGCAGCGCCGGCATGAAAGACCCGCCGGATGCGGTGGTCCGAGATGCCGCCGAGCGCAATTATCGGCACCCCGGCGTGGCGGCATATGACGGCAAACCGCATAATGCCGAGGGCGCCACCACCCTCATGGCTTTCCGTCGGGAACACCGGCGAAAGGAGAACCGCGTCCACGCCGAGTTTTCGCGCCTGCGTGACGGCGCGTCCACTGTGGGCCGAAGCGGTCACCAGCGCTGGCCTGAGGCGGCGAAGGTCGCCCGCCCGCCAATACGGCAGAGCGGCTTCCGGGATATGGAGACCGTCCACATCCAGTACGTCGGGCGGACGGGATGCCGAAATCAGCACGTTGATACCATAAGGACGCGCGCGCGCCATGACCTTGCGCGCCAGGTCCTCCGCATCGCTTGCATTACGGCGGCGAATGATCACGGCACTGTCCGGCGGCAGATACGGCAAGAGTGGAGACGGGTCGGGCAGACGTTGCTCATCCGTCATCACCAGCCATGACGGAATGGGCGCCGATGATGCGCCTCCAGGGCCATTCCATGGGCGATTGTCTTGGCCATGGGAGGCTGTTAACGTCCGCTGCATCGAAACAGGCATAGCCGCACTATGACCCAGAACACCGATCCCGCAAGCAATCTCGCCCAGGTGAAGGCGGAAATCGCAAAGGCCGCGGAAACCGCAGGCCGCGAACCGGGGGATATTCACCTGGTGGCCGTCTCCAAGGTGCACGAAGCGGATACGATCCTTCCCGTGCTCGAGGCCGGCCACCGCCTGTTCGGTGAAAACCGCGTGCAGGAAGCCGAAGCCAAGTGGCCGACGCTGCGTGACAGGTTCCCGGACCTGACGTTGCATCTGATCGGTCCGCTGCAGTCGAACAAGGTCAAGGACGCCGTGGCCGTGTTCGACGTCATCGAAACCGTGGATCGTCCCAAAATCGCCCGTGCCCTCGCCAGGGAGTTCGAACGTACCGGCCGCAGTCTGCCGTGCTACGTCCAGGTCAATACCGGAGAAGAACCGCAGAAAGCCGGGGTCGCGCCGGCGGATGTCGAGGGATTCGTCCACGAGTGCCGGGCCGAGCTCGGGCTCGATATCCAGGGGTTGATGTGTATTCCGCCGATCGACGAAGAACCGGCCCTGCATTTTGCGCTGCTCTCGGACATCGCCGACCGGTGCGGCCTTCCGGTCAAAAGCATGGGCATGAGCGCGGACTACGAAAAGGCGATTTCGCTCGGTGCGACCCATGTACGTGTCGGCACGGCGATCTTCGGGACGCGCCCGCCGCGCGACTAGCCGTTCGCAGCGGCGACGTCTATCTCAATTTCCGTATCCGGTCCCCAGTGCGTCAGGAGCGCGATCAGATCATTGCGTGCCAGCGCAACGCATCCCTCCGTCGGCGCATAGTCCGGTTTGGCCAGATGAATGAACACCGCACTTCCGGCGCCCGGCACCGGTGGGGAGCAGTTGTGGCCGATTTCGATCACCAGGTCGTAGAGGTGATCATCTCTGAACATCTTTTCATGGCGGCCATCGAACGGCAGTTTCACGAGGGTGTTGTAGGCCGCGTTGTCGGGGTCGTCGCACCAGCCGTCTTCGGGAGCGATGTTGCGAACCTGCAGTGCCGTCTCGACCTGGGGAATGCGGTCGCGCCGGACGAACAGCTTCCTGAGCGGGAAGCGTCCGGCAGGTGTCGCGCCGTCGCCCTCCCTTTTATCGGCACGCACGCCGCCACGGCCGAGTGCGCAACGGTAGCGCACGCCGTCGAACTCCAGAACGTTGCCGGCGAAGACGCGGATCAGCATCTGTTTAGCTCAACACGAACAAATCTTCCGGTAAAGCCCGTCCGTGCGGGATCAGTTGACCGTCTGCAGATTGGCGGCGACCGCATAGGCCCGGGCTGCGGCGCGGGTGTCATTTGTGAGAAAGGCCATCTCGGCGATACCGATCGGCTGTTCCGGCGGCGGTGCCGTGTCGCGCAGGAACGGCGCCGCATCGGGGACGTTTTCGGGGTTCTTGACGGGCGCATCGGAAGCGGGCGGCGCATTTGGTTTGGCGTTGCGGCGGGCCCAGTCAGCCTCGCCGCGTGCCCATGACAGGACGGGATCCTGGGCATTGAGTGCGGCAGGCGTCTCACCGGACGGTTCGGCTGCGGCGGCGGTTTCGGTTTCGACGTCGGGGTCCATCCAGCCGGCCATGTGCTCACCGATGTCCTTGCCGGTGGACTCTTCGACGAACACGTTCGCGAGCGCACCGGCGAGGCCGATCGGGCCGAAAAACAGCGTCGATCCGGCAACCCGCGGCGCCGGCGCGATGGTGTCGCCGGTCATTTCGCGATAGAGCGTCGAAACAAAGGGTATGTGCTGCAGCGGATTGACGACATCGACCATATCCCAGAACGAGAATCCGTCGTCGCCGAAGAACGAGAATTCCTTTGCCGGCGCGTCGTCCGGCAAAGGCCGTAATGCGAGTTCCTGTGGAGTTTGCTGATTTGCCGATCCGGTGCCGATTGTCGACGGCATCCACGCCAGCTGATTTTCCACCGAGAGCATCTATATCTCCAACCCAAGTATCCCGCTTTAAAATAAGCAAGGGCTGTGCCAATAAATCTTTTGTGATTTCAATGGATTAAAGATGCCGAAACCGTGGAATCGTACGGCAACGGCAGAAACTGCCGGGTCAAATACGCCGTCAAAACTGATGGCCGGACCGGGATGCCTTGGTCTGCAGATAGAATTCGTTGTGCTGATTGGCCGGAAACGCGTGCTGCACACGCTCGACGACATCGACGCCATACCGTGCGAGGGCGGCCAGTTTGTCCGGGTTATTTGTCATCAATCGTACCTTCATGAAGCCGAGCAGCTTGAGCATGCGCGCCGCCGGCATGTAGACGCGTTCGTCGGCATCGAAGCCGAGCTGTTCATTGGCATCCATGGTATCGAAACCGAGATCCTGCAGCTCGTACGCGCGAAGCTTGTTGATGAGGCCGATCCCCCGCCCTTCCTGCGCAAGATAGAGGAGCACCCCGGTGCCCGCGGTCTTGATCTCCGACAAAGCGCCCTGAAGCTGATCGCCACAGTCGCAACGCAGGCTGCCGAGCAGGTCGCCCGTGAAACACTCGGAGTGCAGGCGCACCAGCACCGGCGCCGCGGGGTCGGGGGTGCCGACGATGATGGCAAGATGCTCGCGGCCGCCGTCGGCGGGCCGGAACGCGACAATTCGCGTATCGTGCGCGTCGCTGATCGGGACACGGGCTTCGGCGACCCGTTTCAGGTTCCTGACCGCCGCGCTTTCGAACTGGAACACATCGCCGGTGTCGACGCTCAGGAAATCATGCCGGTTGGCCCAGGCCATGACATCGTCGACATCGTCGATCTGCGCCGTCACGGCGGCCGGCAGCAGGCGCGCCAGCTTGGACAGCGTCACCGCCGCCGAAGCGCAGTCGTGTCCCGGCTCCTCGCGGACGGTCACGTTCAGCCGTTCGCGCAGGTCCTGTCTGACACCGGCTTCGATCAGGGGGTTTGCGAGTGCGGCGATCTCATCGGCGCCGAGACCGCCGAGGCCGCTGACGATGGCGATCTTGCCCGCCGCCTCGGCAAGCCCGAGAACGGCCGCCCGCCGCGCGGTGATGGCCAGCGCGGGTGCATGCCCCGCCGTGTCGTGGAGCTGGGAGAGGCTTTCCGGGCTCATGGCCTCGGCAGCGAGGGCCAGGACCGCGTGCCCACCGCCGCCGCGCACGACGATTGGGCGGCCGCGCCGCAATTCCGCAATGGCGCGCTCGACGGACAGCACCGTGATCGGTGCCCGCGCCGCCGGAACCTCGTAAATCTCCGCGCTTTTCGGTGTCTTGTCGTTCATTCGTACAGCCTAGCACCTTTCCGCCAAAAGCCGGTTAATATATAAGGGCTTGGCAAGAAAAACACACTATATACCATAGGTATGTTAAACGTCCGGCAAGCAGCCGAAAGGAACCATCCATGAGCAACGGCAAGCGTATTCTCGTCGTCGATGACGATGCGGATCTGGTGGAAATGTTGAGTGAACAGCTGAAGCTTCACGAGGAGTTTCAGGTGGAAACCACATTGACTGCTGCCGAAGGGCTCGAAATCACCAAGGACAGCAATTTCGACATCATCCTGCTCGATGTCGGCCTGCCGGATATGGACGGACGCGAGGTTTGCCGGTTGATGCGCCGCGGCGGCGTGCGTGCGCCGATTATCATGCTGACCGGTGCCGATACGGACGCCGATACCATTCTCGGTCTCGATGCCGGTGCCAACGACTATGTCACCAAGCCGTTCAAGCTGGGCGTGCTGCTGGCCCGGCTGCGCGCACATATCCGTCAGCACGAACGTTCCGATGACGCGGTATTCACCGTCGGGCCATACACGTTCCAGCCCGCGAACAAGTTACTGGTGCGTGAAGCCGATCAGCGCAAGGTGCGCCTGACGGATAAGGAAACGGCGATCCTCAAGTATCTTTACCGCGCCGGCGACAAGGCGGTCGCGCGTGAAAAGCTTCTGGATGAGGTCTGGGGATACAACGCCGCGGTCACCACGCACACGCTTGAAACGCACGTCTACCGGCTGCGCCAGAAGATCGAGGACGATCCCTCGGGGGCCAAGCTGCTGGTGACGGAAGCCGGCGGTTACAAGCTGGTTCCCTGACCGGGACGGCCGGCGGGATTACTTGTCCCTGAGCTCCAGCTCTGGAAATGTTGCCAGGAACTCGCTTTCCGGGATCGGGAAGTCGAAGCGCGCGTTGATCAGTGTCAGGTCGGTGATCACGCCCTGGGCGTCGATCACCACCCACTTGCGCAGCACCATCGGATTTTCGTTGAAGACAAGTGTCAGTTCGCCGGCCAGCGGGTCTTTGGTCTGCACGGCACTGATGCGCAGCGTATTGGCCTGGCGCTCGAACCCGGTCACGGTCAGTTCCGGTCCGGTAAACGAGAAGTCGTCGCGCAGCAGAAATGCCGCCGGCGTATCTTCGACCGGGATGTGGTTGACCTGCTTGAGCTCCTTGTCGACGTAACTCAGGTACGCGCCGTCGGCGATGATCAGGATCGGGGACGGCGGATTGTACTCGATGCGCAGATTTTTCGGCCTGGACAGCAGGATCTTTCCGTCGGCGGCTTCGCCGCTGGACGAAATCTGCAGAAATTCCGCCTGCATGGTCTTGATGCCGTCGAGATAGGTTTCCGCCTTCTTGAGGCCCTGTTCGATCTCCGGCGTCATCTCGATGGCCGTCGCGGCGTCGAGTGCCCGGGGCGCGCCGAAGGTGCACAACGCCAATGCCAATATGATCGCGACACGTTTCATGAGCGCGTTTCTAGGCCGTCAATGTGGCAAGGTAAAGGCGCTTCGGCGACCATCCCGTTCAGATGAATTTCAGTGCCACCGACGACACCAGCAGGAAAGACGACACAGCCGCGGCGCGGCCGGCGAACCAGTAGGCCGTTTCGCGCAACGTTCGCCCGATCACGCGCTGTGCGATGCCGGCAGGGGGGCGCCGGTCTTTCGGAATGATCAGCCAGGCTTCTGTCTGTCTGTACGGACGGTTCAGCGCACGCCAGCCGTAAAACATCAGCACCGCGACCAGCCCCATACCGATCAGGCCGCCGGTCCGCGTTGCCAGCGGCGGGTCGAAACTCAGGCCCAGCATCAATGTAAAAATCGCCAGACCGGCAAAACCCGCGGCACGTCCGACAGAGACAAAAGCGGCGTTTTCGATTGCTTCCATGGCAATTCACCGCATCTGTCACATACCCCTATATTCTGAGCCTTTTTGGCAGAGTCGGGTATACAAAAATGCGTGAAGGTGTTTTGCCGTAGATAGCGTTTTAAATCCGGCATCCACGAAAATAGCGACTTGTCACCCCCGCGATGGCGGGGGCCTGCGCTATCGACCGTTAATATTCCCGCCAGCGCGGAAATGACGACCTGAAATTCCAGATGTGAAGGTGAAGTTGTTTAACGCCGAGCGTTAGGCCGAATGATCGCCGATCAGCACCTCGCGGCGGCCGACGCGGTTGGCGGCGCTGACGACGCCTTCGCGTTCCATCGTTTCGATGATGCGGGCTGCGCGGTTGTAGCCGATCTGGAAGTGGCGCTGGATGAAGCTGGTCGACGCCTTGCCTTCGCGGGCGACGAGCGCGACCGCCTGGTCGTAGTGTTCGTCGTATTCCGAATTGCCGCCGCCGGGGGCTTCGCCCAGCATCGGCTCGCCGGAATCTTCGGTCACGGCTTCGATGTATTCGGGTGCCGCCTGCGTCTTCAGATGCTGCACCACGCGCTCGACTTCCTCATCGGAAACGAACGGGCCGTGCACGCGGGAGATGCGCCCGCCGCCGGCCATGTAGAGCATGTCGCCCTGACCCAGCAGCTGTTCCGCGCCCTGTTCGCCGAGAATGGTCCGGCTGTCGATCTTCGACGTGACCTGGAATGAAATGCGCGACGGGAAGTTGGCCTTGATGGTGCCGGTGATGACATCGACCGACGGGCGCTGCGTCGCCATCATCAGGTGAATGCCGGCGGCACGCGCCATCTGTGCGAGGCGCTGGATCGCGGCCTCGACATCCTTGCCGGCGACCAGCATCAGATCGGCCATCTCGTCGACGACGACGACGATGTAGGGCAGCGGCTCCATCGGCAGCGGCTGTTCCTCGTACACCGGCTTGCCGTCCTCGTCGAACCCGGTCTGAACGGTGCGGGTCAGCGTCTCTTTCTTCTTTCTGGCTTCGGCAAGGCGCTGGTTGTAGCCGCCGATGTTGCGCACGCCCATCTGGCTCATGGCGCGGTAGCGGTCTTCCATCTCGCGGACGACCCACTTGAGGGCAACGACCGCCTTCGACGGGTCGGTGACGACCGGCGTCAGCAGGTGCGGGATCTCCTGGTAGACGGACAGCTCCAGCATCTTCGGATCGATCATGATGAACTTGCAGCGATCCGGCGGCAGGTTATAGAGCAGCGACAGGATCATCGTGTTCATGGCGACCGATTTACCGGACCCGGTCGTGCCTGCGATCAACAGGTGCGGCATGCGGGCCAGGTCGACGGTGACGGGGCCGCCGCCGATGTCCTTGCCCAGTGCCAGCGGCAGTTCGGCCTTGGTCTTTTCGAAGTCGCTCGATGCCAGAAGCTCGCGGAGATGCACCATCTCGCGGTTGGCGTTCGGCATCTCGATACCGATCACGTTGCGGCCGGGCACCACGGCGACGCGCACGGAAACGGCGCTCATCGATCGCGCGATGTCGTCGGAAAGGCCGATCACCCGGGATGTCTTGGTGCCGGGGGCGGGCTCCAGTTCATAAAGCGTGACGACGGGACCCGGGCGGACCTTCACGATCTCGCCCTTCACGCCGTATTCTTCCAGCACCGTCGAGAGATAACGTGCGTTCTGCTGCAGTGCTTCGCGGCTTTCACGGGTTTCTTCGGGCGTCGAGCCCGGCAGGTCGAGAATTTCCAGTGGCGGCTGCGCGTAATCCTCGTTGCCGCCAAGCGGCAGGGACTGCTGACGGCGGGCTTCGGCTTTGCGGCCGGTCTTGGCGCGCTTCGGCCTGGGCGCCACTTCGGGGGCCTTGCCGGTGCGCGTGAACGCCGCATCGAGGGCGCCGACTGTCGGTTCGTCCGGCTCGATCTCCTCGTACTCGGCGTCGTCGATGTCGTCCTCATCTTCCTTGTCCTCATGGGACGAGGGTGCGGGGATCATGTCGCGGACCCGGGTGCCGAAATCATGGGCACGTTCGCCGAGATCGCGCGCGGCGCCATAGGCGGAACGGGACATGATGTAGGATTTCCTGAGACCGGCCCACGCGCTGCGTGCGGCGTTCAGCCAGTCCCTCGGGCCAAGGCCGAGCGAGATGATCCCGGCCGCCACGGCGAGGACGCCGATCGTCCAGAGCGTGATGTCGGCGGCGGGACGGATGCCGAGGCGTCCTGCCCACATTACGAGTTCATTGAACGCAAGTGAGCCCGCGACACCGCCAAGCCCGGACGCCAGCGGCCAGCCCGCCGGGGTCGCGATGCCGGCAAGGGCAACGGCGCCCAGAATGACGGCCAGTACCAGCCAGCCGAGGCGGCCCAGCGGTTTGGCGAGCGTGCCGTGCGTCAGGATCATCGCCGCCCAGACGGCAAGCGCCGCCGGTGCGATCAATGCGGCGTAGCCGACGAGTTGCAGGACGAGATCGGCAAAGACCGCGCCCCAGTGGCCGGCCAGGTTGATCGGATGATTGTCGGTCGCGCTGTTGAGCGACGGATCGCCCGGCGCATAGGAAAGGATCGCCGCACCCGAAAGCGTCGCCAGCGCGATGAGCGCCAGACCGGCGAGCTGCCAGCCCCGGCGCTTGAGCGCTTCCGTTACCTGTGCGGGCAACAGGGGCTCTGAGGTACGGCCGGACGTGTTTGATCTGAGTACGGTCATACATCCCTCGTAAGCGTCGTTTCTTACCAGGAAGTTAACGCGCGCGCGTGTGGGAAGGGATGGATGGTAAATACAAATTAACCACTAAATATCGGGGACTTAGCGGATGGTCTTTGTGTGGCCGGTGAAGCGCTGCGCGAATCGGCAGTGGTGGATTCGGGGAGGTCAGGACAGGACGATTGCCGCGCTCTCTCCATACGTCATTCCCGCGAAGGCGGGAATCCAAATGCACCTGAGATTTGGACCCCCGCCTGCGCGGGGGCGACGTGGTTTAGTCCGTGGCGCTTTGTTCGTCTGTCTTTGGCCGCGCCCGGGATGGCGGAAGGGGTTGGGCCTAAAAAGGAGAAAGCCGGGCGGTAAACCGCCCGGCTTTCGGGGAGAACCAACTGATCTCGGAGGGGATCAGAGGGTTTGGGAGCCTTTTCCGAACTCCGGATAAGCTTCCATGCCGCATTCCGCGCGGTCGAGGCCAAGCTCTTCGTCCTCTTCCGAAACCCGGATGCCCATGGTTACTTTCAGGATCATCCAGACGATGGCGCTGGCGACGGAGACGAAAACCCCGATCGCGACAACGCCGATGGCCTGGGTGACGATGGACCCGCTGCCGAAGATGCCGACGGCCAGCGTGCCCCAGATGCCTGCGACGAGGTGCGCCGAGATGGCACCGACCACGTCATCGACCTTCATCTTGTCGACCATCGGCACCGCGAAGACGACCAGCGCACCACCGATCCCGCCGACGATCATGGCGAAGAAGTGGTTCTGCAGGTCCGGACCCGCGGTGATGGCGACGAGGCCGCCGATGGCACCGTTGAGCGCCAGCGAAACGTCGACCTTCTTGTAGATCAGCTGTGCGAGGATCATTGCCACGACCACGCCGGCGGCAGCCGCCAGGTTGGTGTTGACGTAGACGATGGACATCGCGGCGGCGTCAAGTGCGGAACCCAGCGCGAGCTGCGAACCACCGTTGAAGCCGAACCAGCCGAA
Organism: Rhodospirillales bacterium; assembly: GCA_965262415.1. GTDB lineage: Bacteria > Pseudomonadota > Alphaproteobacteria > Rhodospirillales > Casp-alpha2 > UBA4479. The sequence goes on from OZ253533.1 coordinate 3,027,877, forward strand.
CCACAGGATGAACGTACCCAGCGTGGCGAGCGGGATGTTTGCACCCGGCAGCGCGCGGATGGAACCGTCCGAGCCGTACTTGCCTTTACGGGCACCGAGGATGATGGCACCGGTCAGCGCGGCCCAGCCGCCCGTCGAGTGCACCAGCGTCGAGCCGGCGAAGTCGGAGAAGCCCATGGCTGCGAGCCAGCCGCCGCCCCAGACCCAGGATGCCTGGATCGGATAGATGATGGCGGAAAGCACGACCACGAAGATGATGAACGGCCAGAACTTGATGCGTTCGGCAACCGTACCGGAAACGATCGAGGCCGCGGTTGCGACGAAGACCATCTGGAAGAACCAGTCCGACGCCACCGAGTAACCGGTGTCGGAAACGGCGGCGACCATCTCGGCCGTCGCTTCGTCCGCGTTGATCAGCGCCAGTTCGTCCGCGCCCGGGTTGTAGAACAGGCTGAACGTGCCCATCCAGCCGCCTTCCGGCACGCCGACATACATCACGTTGTAGCCGATCAGGTAGAACATGATCCCGGCAACCGAATACAGCGCGATGTTCTTGAGGCAGATCGTGGCCGTGTTCTTGGAACGGACCAGACCGGATTCAAGCATCGCAAAGCCGGCGGCCATGAACATCACGAGGACGCCATGGACCAGGAATGCAAAGGTGTTGAAGACAAAGGCGCTCTCGGTCGTTACTTCCGCCGAAGCCTGGCCCGCCGTCATCGTGACGGCGATCGCGGCCAGGGCAGCCAAGGCTGCCGTGCGCTTTTTCATGCGAGCAAAGTTCATAGTTTCATTCCTCCTAGAGCGCTTCCGCATTGGTCTCGCCGGTCCGGATCCGGACAGCCTTGTCGAGGGCGTAGACGAAAATCTTGCCGTCCCCGATCTTGCCGGTCATCGCGGTTTTCTGGACCGTTTCGACCACTTGCTCGACGAGGTCGTCGACGCAAGCGATTTCGATTTTCACTTTCGGCAGGAAGTTCACCTGATACTCCGCGCCACGATAAATTTCGGCCTGGCCCTTTTGGCGGCCGAAACCTTTAACTTCGGATACGGTCATGCCTTCAATGCCGAGGGGTGTCAGCGCTTCGCGGACCTCCTCAAGCTTGAACGGCTTAATGACCGCCATGATCATTTTCATGTTGAACTCCTTCCGTTGAATTACGGGTGTGCCGTTGGCTCCTCGTCTACGGCAGTCCCCTTGCACGTCAGTTGGGCCCGTCGGGCCGCTGCCACAGATAATCAAGGTTCGTGCCAGTTTTGGCGGAGTGGAGATTCATACGTAATTTCAATATATTAGAAGCGACCTGAGCGACCGCGGCGAGGAAAATGGCTCTAAAATAATGATGATTTTTTAAGCATAAAAGGACTTTGATGATAAATTAGGCAATTAAATGCATCAGATTCGACTGGACAGCAGGCACCCTGCAAGGCACCTAATTGGCCATGCATAAGGACCCGCGCGCAGCCGATACATTGCACGCCGACATTGTCATTGTCGGTGGTGGGCTTGTCGGTGCGGTCGCGGCCTGCGCCCTTGCGCGCCGGGGGTTCAAGGCGGTGGTCATCGACGGCACGGATCCCGCCGACGCGCGCGACGCGGCATTTGATGGCCGTGCCTCGGCGATTGCCGCCGCGTCCGAGCGCCTGTTGAGTGCGATCGGGGTTTGGCCCTATCTCGAGCCCGAGGTGGCGCCGATCCTGGATATCCGTGTCGCCGACGGACGGTCGGCGTTATTCCTTCACTACAATCATGAAGATGTCGGCGCGGGCCCGCTGGGCTATCTCGCCGAGAACCGGCATATCCGGATGGCCGCGTTGTCGGCGCTTGAAGACATGGACAACGTCCAGTTCCTGGCGCCGCTTCGTGTCGAGACCATCGAGCGCGGCCCGTCGGGGGTGCAGGCGACGCTTTCCGACGGCCGCACCGTCAAGGCGCGGCTGGCCATCGCGGCGGACGGCCGCGGCTCGAAGATCCGCGAAGCCGCCGGCATCAAGGTGACGCAGTGGCGCTATCCGCAGGACGCCATAGTCTGCACGGTCGAACACGAGAAACCGCACGGTTTCGTGGCGCATGAACATTTCATGCCGGCCGGCCCTTTCGCGATCCTGCCGCTCAAAGGGACGGCCGAGCGGCCCGGTTGCCGGTCATCCATCGTCTGGACCGAGCGTGCCGAGCGTGCGCGCGACCTTGTCGGGCTCGACGATACCGCGTTCCTGAACGAGCTTGCCAGGCGCTTCGGCGACTTCATGGGCGAGATCGATGTGGTCGGGCCGCGGTTCTGTCATCCGCTCGGGCTGCAGTTCGCGCACGCATCCGTCGCCGAGCGGCTGGTGCTGATCGGCGATGCCGATCACGGCATGCATCCGATCGCGGGCCAGGGCCTGAACATGGGTTACCGCGATGTGGCGGCGCTGTGCGACGTTCTCGGTGAAGCGCGGCGCCTCGGCCTCGACATTGGCTCGGGCGCGGTGCTGCAGCGCTATCAGCGTTGGCGGCGGTTCGACAATACGCTGATGCTCGCCGTCACCGACGGGCTCAACCGGCTGTTCTCCAACGACATCGCGCCGGTGCGCCATGCCCGCGACATCGGACTCGGGCTCGTCAACAGGATGCCGCCCCTCAAGAAGGTTCTGATGCGTTCGGCGATGGGCCTGATGGGTGATCTGCCGACACTGATGCAGCGTTGAAGCCGCTGCATCACGGATCGCGGCTGAGGCCTTTCTCTTCGAGGGCCTGGAGATAGTCCGACCACATCTCGTCCTGGCGTGCCCCCATGTCATATAAATAGTCCCAGGTGAAGATCCCGGTATCGTGCATGTCGTCGAACTTGATACGGATGGCATAATTGCCGACCTGCTCGACGCCCATGATGCCGACGTGGCGCCGGCCGGCGATGGTCGTTTTCTGGTTCGGACCGTGACCTTGCACTTCGGCGGACGGGCTTTCGACGCGCAGCAGTTCCGCCGTCAGCCGGGCGGTGACGCCGTCCTCGAAGTCGACCTCGAGAATCTTCTCGTCCCGCTTCAACCTGATCTCGCTCGGGTGATGTTTCTGGGAATAATTGTCGCTCACGTGGCCGGCCCTTTTACTTGTCCGTTTTCGATGCGGCGTCGTCGATTTCGCGCGCCTCGTCCACCAGCATGATTGGAATGCCGTCGCGGATCGGAAAGGCGAGCCCCGCCTTGTCGCTGATCAGTTCCTGATGTTCCCGGTCGTAGCGAAGCGTGCTCTTGGTGAGCGGACACACCAGAATTTCGAGAAGTTTCGGATCGATCTCCGTGGCGTTGGCAGCAGTCATGACGTTTCCCCTTCAGCCGGTACCGCTTATGTGAACTGTAGCGTCGACTTTATTGCAAGTCGTGCGTCGCGCCGCCGTTTTCGTGCAACGCAATTTCAAACATGCTCGTCAGCAGGTCCGCGCGCTGTTCGGCATCCGGGCATTCCAGCAATGCCTGCTTCTCCCCTGGCTCGAGCGGACAGGTCATGGCCAGCGTATCGACCAGCAGTACGTCGGGCGCTTCGTCCAGATTCGACATGTCCGCCTCAATCCCCTTGATCGCGAAGTAGCGGGTCATCGCGGAAATAAGCCGGTCGCGTCCGCTGACGGCAATATTCTCCCGGTTGTCGGATTCGGTCATGTCGCCGATGTAAGGCGTGTAATCGGCGCGTATCCGGCGATAGCCGTCGTGCATTTCAAGTTCTTCGGCGACACGAAAACGGATCAGGCCGTCAAGCGTAATGACATAGCGCCCGTCGCCGGTTTCCATGAACTGGGTCAGGCGACCGGCGCAGCCGATGTTATACAGCGCAACCCCGTCAGCGAGCATCCGCTCGTCCTTTTCGGCCACGGGCTGGATCATGCCGATGATGCGATCGGTGCGAAGGGCGTCTTCGACCATGTTCAGGTAACGCGGCTCGAAGATGTTGAGCGGCATCTGCCCGCCCGGCAGCAGCATTGCACCGGGCAGCGGAAATACGGGAATTTCGCCCGGAAGGGTTGCCGGCGTGAGTGTGCGCTGGCGTTCGGCCATCGGCGCGCCCTCGGGCCTTACGAGAACAGAACCGACGACATGCGACGCCGGCCGGAAACCGTCAGCTCATGCGTCGGGCCGAGGGCGTCGAAGATCTTGATCAGTTGCTCTCGCGCCGCGCCGTCGTTCCAGTCCTTTTTCTGGCGGATGATCTCCAGCAGTTCGTCGATCGCCGCTTCATTGCGCTTGCCGGCATAAAGCGCCAGTGCCAGATCGAACCTGGTTTGCAGGTCCTTCGGATCGGCTTCGACCTTTTGCTGTAGTTCGGCGAGATCGCCGCTGTCCTCTGATTCCTCATCAAGCTGGAAAGCGGAGATCGCTGCCGCGATCTGCCCCTTCATCTTCCAGGCTTCCGGCAGTCCCTCGATCATGTCGCGCGCGGTATCGGTTTCGCCGGCGGCGACGGCGGCGCGGATCATGCCGGCGACGGCACGCTCGTTGTCGGGGCTCTGTTGCTGCGCTTCGCCGTAAAGGGCCAGCGCTTCCAGCGCGTCACCGCTCTCGAGTGCGGCGTCGGCGCTGTCGAGGACCGTATCGAGCGCGCCCTTGGCGCCGTCGGTCAGCTTGTCGATGAACGACTTGAGCTGGCTTTCCGGCAGCGCACCCATGAATCCGTCGACCGGCTGACCACCCTTGAAGGCATAGACGGCCGGTATCGACTGGATACGCATCTGTGCGGCGAGCTGCTGGTTTTCGTCGACGTTGATCTTCACCATCTTGACGGTGCCGCCGGCTTCGCGGACCAGCTTTTCGAGCATCGGCCCCAGCTGTTTGCAGGGGCCGCACCACGGCGCCCAGAAATCGACGATAACGGGAACGCTTTGCGACGCCTCGATGACGTCCTGCATGAAGCGCTGCGTATCGGACTCGATGACCAGATCCCCGCCCGTGCCACCAACCGGCTTTGCATCGAGACCGGCGTCCGAAGACGGGTCCAGCACGATGCCCGGTTCCTGCGGTGCGGCGCCGGCGGGCACTTGTTCCTGACCTTGAGGCTGACCTTGAGGTTGCTCCTGGCCGGGTTCCTTCGGGGACATGCTGCCGTCCGGGTTGATGACAAATTCCATAACGTCTTCCTCTGGCTCGTTCGCCTGAATACCTGAATTCTTGCCCTATAAATGGACGACCGAGGGCCAGACGGCAAGGGGCTGCGCCGGATTTCAGAAATCGATCACAAGCGGTGCGTGGCCGCAGGCTTCCAGAAACCGGAGCAGGTCGCCCGGCGCCAATGCCGTCGTCGCCGTATTGACCAGCGGATGCACGTTGACGAGCGCATGATCGAGCAAGGACCGGTCGAGCGCCATGGTGACCGCACTGGCCTCGTCGTTGATGACGGCAAGCGGCGTCACCGAGCCCGGTTCGACGCCGAGGTTCTCCATCAGCCGGTCCGCACTGGCGAACGACAACGGTTTCGATCCCAGCAAGTCGCGCAACGCCTTGAGGTCGACCGGCCGGTCCTCGTCGGCGGTCACCAGAAACATGCGGCCCTTTTTATCCTTCAGGAACAGGTTCTTGGTATGGCCGCCCGGCATGCCGTCGCGGTGCGCCTTGGCTTGCTCGACGGTATGGACAGGCGGATGCGTCACGGTCCGGCTCTCGATGCCGAGACTTTTCAGGTGTTCCAGCAGTGACTCTTGGTTATGCATGACGTGCCGGAGGGTAAGGTGCGGCGGTGCGCGGGGCAAGGGGCCGGGCGTTTGTCGCAAATGCCTAAAAAATTTGACATTTCACGCTTGAAAAGGCGCCGCCGATGCGTATTATCCCGGCTGCTTTCGGCGTTGCCGGAAGTTACCCCCGGTGCGGGCGTAGCTCAGGGGTAGAGCGCAACCTTGCCAAGGTTGATGTCGTGAGTTCGAATCTCATCGCCCGCTCCATTCTTTTTCTATTTTATCCTGTCTAATCCGGCCCGGAGCGTTTTTTCTGACCGTTCCCGCGTGTTTCACCACCGGATGCCGGCCCGGATCACGTTTTCCGGATATGATTCAGGAATTCCTGCACGGCTTCCTGCAGTGTCCCGAACTGCTGGTTCAGGCCGATGGTGACCGTACGAACTTCGCCGGCGGCGTTTTCCGTGGTGGTTGCCGTTTCGTCCAGCCCATCCATGGCGTTATGCACTTTTGTCGTGCCGTTCGAAGCCTGTTCGATGCTACTGGCGATTTCATGCGTCGCGGCGCCCTGTTCCTCGACCGCTGCTGAGATCGACGATGCGATCTGGTCGACTTCTTCGATCGTCACGGTAATACGTTTTATCGCGTCTACGGACTCCGCGGTGGCATCCTGGATACTGCGGATATGGTCGCTGATTTCGTCTGTTGCTTTTGCTGTTTGTGTCGCGAGCGTTTTCACTTCGGACGCAACAACGGCGAAGCCCTTGCCGGCGTCACCGGCCCGGGCGGCTTCGATCGTGGCATTGAGTGCCAGAAGGTTCGTTTGCTCGGCGATATTCGTAATAAGCTCGACGACTTCGCCGATCTTTTGCGCTGCCGCGGCCAATCCTTCGACGGATGTGCTTGTTTCCCGCGCAAGGCTGACCGCAGCCGAGGAGACATTGGACGACTGCGAGACCTGCTTCGAGATTTCGGTGATTGCAGCACTCAGTTCCTCAGCGGCCGCTGCAACTGTCTGCACGTTCTGGCTCGCCTGTTCGGAATATGACAGCACGTTTTTCGAAGTCATGCGGGTTTCGTCCGTTGCGGAGGTGAGGTTGCTTGCCGCCGACTGGAGCTGAGCCATCTGCTCGCCGACAACGCTCGTCAGGGCCCCGACCTTTGCATCAAAGTCATCGGCGAGGGCAATCATCTCCTGCTTGCGCGCGGCCGCCATTTCCTCTTCGGCCCGCTGTTTCTCTGCCCGCTGTTTCTCTGCCAGTTCCTGCTCTTTTCGCGCTCGGTCGGACTCGGCTTGAGCTTGAGAAGCGCGCATCTCCTGCATTTCCGCCGACTTGGTCTTGAAGATCTCCATGGAGCGCGCCAGATCACCGACCTCGCTTTTCTCGTCAGCGTGCTCGATGTCGATGTTCATATCGCCTTCGGCGAGCCGGAGCATGTTTCCGGCAATGGATCCAATCGGACGGGAGATACCACGGGCGATGTAAAATGCGACCGCGCCGACGATTGCCATAATTACAAGAACGACACCGGCAACGATCAACAGTTGCTGTCGGAACAGGGCGGCCACATCGTCGATGTAGATGCCGCTGCCGACGATCCACTCCCAAGGAGCATAACCCTTCACGTATGAGATTTTCTGGACCGGGTCTTCGAAATTCGGTTTCGGCCACAGATAATCGACACTGCCTTCGCCATCGGCTTTTACGACTCGCACGAATTCGGAGAATAGTTTTTTACCGTTGTCGTCTTCGAGATTCGAAAGATCCTTCCCGTCCAACGCAGGCTTGATGGGATGCATGACGACCACGGCATTGTAATCGTTGATCCAAGCGTACTCCGTTTCGTCATAACGTAACGATCGGATGGCGTCCTTGGCCAGTGTCTGCGCTTGTTCGCGGGAAACCTTGCCGTCAATTTCCATCTGGCCGAAGTGGGCGATGACACTATGTGCCGCCTCGACAATATGGCGCGTTTTCACCAATCTGTCTTCCAGCATGGTGTCGCGAATATTCTTCAAGGTGAACGCCGAGACGGCAACAATGCCGACCATGGCGAGAACGACAATAAGCGACAGGCGAACGGCGAGCTTTAGATTTTTCATGGCCGTACTTTCCAAGCGTACACGTTAGACAAATAAACTTTGTAGAATTGTTGCGTAAAAATACGCGTCAACTGTGCGGGCTGTGGTATGACACGAAGCCTCCGCACGTTTCTATAAGTAGTAATCCCTATTATGGCCGAAACGGGTTGTTCTAGATAGTATTCAAGCAATAATTATGTTCGCCGAGTCGCAACCAAGTAAGTGAACGCTGCGGCACAGCGTTTCGTTTTCCGATGCGCCCGAAAACCGGTTTAGGCTGTATAATCAAGGTATGATCCTGGAACTCATCAAAGGCGTCGCTCTGCTATTGGCGCTGTGCTACCTGGAAACAATCGTCTGGCGGGTTTGCCGGGAACGTCCGGGGGTGCGCGACATGACCCTCGGCCTATTGTTCGGCGCCATATGCATTGTCGGCATGATGGCACCGTTGCAATTTTCGGACGGGATCATTTTCGACGCCCGCTCCGTTATCATCTCCATCTCGGGCCTGTTCGGCGGTCCGGTCGTCGGCGGAATCGCCGCAGCAATGGCGGCGGCATATCGATGGTCGCTCGGCGGTGCCGGTGCTGCGGTCGGTGTGGGCGTCATTCTGACCAGTCTTGCCCTGGGCCTGGCATACCGCTTCGGCCGCGACCGTTTCGGCTGGCCTGTCGATATCGCGCGCCTTTTCGCCTTCGGGCTTTTGCTGCATCTCGCCTGCATCGCGTGGTTCATGTTGCTTCCCGGCGATGCGCCGCAGTGGATCCTCGACAATCTTGCGGTGCCCTTCGTCACGGTGTTCACGGCGGCGACTGTTCTGCTCGGTTGTTTGATACGGGACTCGCACCGGCAAATGCAGACCGCCGAAGACCTGAAGATGACAAGTGACGCGCTGGCCGAGAGCGAGCGGCGATTCCGCGCCATCATCGACAACTCGCCGAGCGGCATTACGCTGAAGGATACGGACGGCCGCTATCTGATTGTCAACGAGACGTTTGCCCGCTGGCAGCGGCTGGATGCCGGCGAAATTATCGGCAAATGTATTTCGGACGTCGTCCCCGAAGACCAGGCAGCGGCGATTAACGCGCAGGAAGAAGCGGTCGTGCGCGACGGCGTCGTGGCATCCGGCGAGAGCATGCGGACATTCGCCGACGGCATCCATCGCATCGTGAGTGTGAGAAAAGTCCCGGTGACGTTGGCCGGCGGGAACCAGCGGGTCGTGCTGACGATCCTGACCGATATTACGATAGCAAAAGAAGCGGAGCGGGAACTGCGTCAAGCGCGCGATGAGGCGATCGAGGCCAGTCTGACGAAGTCGGAATTCCTGGCGCGGATGAGTCATGAATTCCGCACGCCGCTGAATGCCATCCTCGGGTTTTCCGATATCCTCTCTCATAACAAGATCGCCGGCATGACGCCCGAGCAGGAAACCGGCTATGCCGCCGACATTCATGCCAGCGCCGAAATGCTGCTGGAACTCGTCAATGACCTGTTGGACATCGCCGCCATTGAAGAAGGGCGGATCAGGCTGGAATACGAAGACAATGATATCGCTTCGATACTCGAGGAAAGCCGGCGCAATATCGACACCAGGCTGAAGGAAAAGCGCATCGCCTTCGATGTTTCCATCCCCGGCACGGTGTCCCCCCTGACCGCGGACAAGCGCGCGTTCAAGCAGATTTTGCTGAACCTGTTGACCAATGCGGTGAAGTTCACGAATGAAGACGGCTGGATTCGCGTGACCGTGACGCAAACGCCGCAGGAAACGCGGATCACCGTTTCGGACAACGGCATCGGCATCAAGAAGGAACGGCTGCGCGAGCTGATGCGCCCGGTGATGACCCTGGCTGCGAATTCTTACCGCTCCGACGACGGCTGGGGACTGGGGCTGTCCATCGTGCGAGGGCTTGCCGAAATGCATGGCGGCCGGATGGACATCCAGAGCGAAATGGGCAAGGGCACGGCGGTGACGGTGATGCTGCCCCGTACGCCTGTTTCCGGACAGGTTGCGGCGAACGCGTGATGCCGCCGCAGACCGATTGCGTCCGGCCCGGTTTCTGTCCAAGATGTCCTCCGTTTCGTTAGCCGAGGGAAGGATCAGAACCGTGAGGAGCGAACTGCAAGCGATCAAGATGCACGTTTATGAGGACGGCACCATCGATCAGGCCGAAGTTAAAATGCTGCGCGGCATCGTCGGCGCGGACAACCCCGGCGAGGAGGAAGTCCGTCTGCTTCTCGATCTCAATACCGTGCTGAGCGGCGCGGATATGGATCCTGAATTCGTGGACCTTCTGGTCGAAGCGACGGTGTCGTTCGTTCTCGAAAGCGACGGCACCATCAGCGACGACAACATGGCTTGGCTCGAAGGCAACATTTCCAAGGACGGCAAGACCGACGCCAACGAGATACGCATCCTGCGCGAGATCGAAGCAAAGGCTGGCCGGTTGCCGGATCGCCTCGCCGCCTTGCTGAATTGATGTAGCCCTCTTTTCAACCAGTCACAGGCGATCGCCGGAAATGCCTTACTTCAGAACATTGTTCATGGAAAACAGCCACGAACGGCTGATCAGAATGCTGTCGCGCCGCGCCGAGGAAGGCGCCGACCGAGACGCTATCGACCAGAAGATCTGGGATACGTTCGGCGAGACCTGGAGCGTGATGTTCACCGACCTTTCCGGGTTCTCGAGAAATTCCGCCAACTTCGGGATCATTCATTTCATCCAGGTCATCGTCGAATCCGAAAAACTTTTCGCGCCGATCCTGAACGAACACAATGCGTTCATTATCAAACGCGAGGGCGACAGCCTGATGATCCTCTTTCACAAGCCGAAGGATGCGCTGGCTGCCGCGATTGACATGCAGCGGGCCGCGCAGCAGTTCAGCCTGTCCCGTCCGGACGAGGAGAAAGTCATTCTCTGCCTCGGTATCAGCCATGGACGGATTTTGCGGTTGGGTTCGAACGAAATCTTCGGCAACGCCGTGAACTCGGCATCCAAGCTTGGCGAGGATACGGCGGGGCCGCACGAAATTCTCGTGACCAACGACTTTATCGACGCCTACGACGGCGAGGGCACGTTGGACGTGGAGCAGATTGCTTTCAAGCCGCCCGGCTCCGACAAGGCCTTCTTCGTCAAATACCAGCATGCGGTGCTCGCCGACCCGGCAGCGGATTGACGCCGAAGGTTCGAACCCGCCCCGGTTCGGCCGCCGCGGTCTCTAGACGAAGAAATTGTGCGAGGGGTCGTTCTTCGGATGCAGGGTGTTGGTGAAGACGGCGGTGTCGTTCTTGTAGGCGATCATGTCGCGCGCCTTGAACATCGATGCCTGGTCTATCTCCAGCGCTTCCTCGAATAACTCGATGATCTTCTTTTCACCCAGTGCAATGGACCCGTCGACGGCAGCCACATCATACATGTTCAGCAGCAGCACGGCTTTCTGCCCCTGCGACAGATTGCCGGAGACCACCGTCAAAAACTTGTCGACCGGGATCTTCTCCGCGTTATTGAACGCGCTCTGGGTCATTTTCTGAAGTTCATCCTGCGTCAGGTCTCCGTTCGAGACGTGCTTGCCGAGCATCGAAATCAGCTTGGCTTTTTCCTCGACCGTGGTCTGGCCGTCCGCGGCAATGACGTAGGCGATTGCCGTGGCGAGAATATTCAAAGGTTGCATCTGTTTTCCTTCTCATCTGTCAACCGAGACCCCGGCGTCATCATATGGCCATAACAAGCCGTTGCACACATTGAATCCGGGGTGCTTTCCGGACCCGTGATGGTAGCCGCTCACGCGGAGTTTACTAATTTAGTCACCATTCGGTCACCGGGCTCTCACCGGGCATTGAGCAAACGCACGGAAGTGTGAGCCGGCACCTGTGACGCCGCTCACTAAAAATCCACTAACTTATTGATTTAACGCCAATAACGGAGATCACAGTCCGTTGATTCGGGTTTAAATGCGGCACTGCAATAACAGGCATAGATTGATCCTCAACGGGACGCGGTGTCCCGGCAAATTTCGCCCGGTACCCATAGTGGGGCCGGGCAGAAAGCAACTCAGAAAAGGAGACCATCATGACCATTCGTAAAAGCATCTTTGCTTCCGCACTCGCCCTGGCACTCGGCTTTGCCGCTTCGGCCCAGGCCGCTTCGGTTGACCACTACACCGAAGAAACCAATCCGGCAGTGTTCTCCCAGGCAATCGGTCAGCTTGGCAGCGGTTACGAATCGCTGAACATCGACCACGTCACGGAAGAAACGCAGCCCGCGATCTTCGGCGAATTCAATCCGGCCGCGACCAATACGGTCGACAACTCGGACGTTCTTCCGTACCAGCGCGGCTAACAGCCCCCGCGGCAATCGCGGAAACAAAAAAACGGCGCCCGGTAACACGGGCGCCGTTTTTCGTTGCAGTAGGGAGGAATTTACCTGTCTCCCCTTCCCACGTTCACGGGTTCGCGCTATGACGGAGCATGCGGAATTTGAAGCACACGGCGCACGTTCCTGTTCTTGCCATCATCTTGTGGTCCATTTCCGTGTCGGCGGCAGCTGCCGGCACGTGGACCCTCAACGTTGAAAACGACCGGATCGCCAATACCGACCGGCATTATACCAACGGCGTGCGGCTCGGCTGGGTATCGGACGCCGAAGACGGTGCGCATCTGCCCGAAGTCCGTGACGTGCTGCAGATGCTTTATCCTTTGGCCGACGTTCGCGGCGGCCGTCTCGGGCTTGAACTGGGACACAATATATATACGCCCGCCGACACCGAGGCGCGGACATTGATCAGCGACGACCGCCCTTACGCGGGCTGGCTCTATGCGTCGGGATCGCTCTATGCGGAAACCGGCAAGGGGATCGGCGACCATTTCACCGAAACACTCGACAAGATGGCGCTCGAGATCGGTGTCGTCGGCCCGGCGGCGCTGGGGAAACCGGTACAAAATGAATATCACAAGCTGATCGGTGTCGCGACGTCGAAGGGCTGGGACAACCAGCTCGACAACGAGCCCGGCATCAATCTGATCGGCGAACGCAAATGGCGCCACAAGGCGCTCAGGTTCCATGGCATCGAAGCGGACGCAATCCCGCACGTCGGCGCATCGCTCGGCAACGTTTACACGCACATTAACGGCGGGGTGACGTTGCGCATCGGTCAGGAACTATACGTCGATTACGGACCGCCCCTGATCCGGCCCAGCCTGAGTGGTTTCGGCGCCATCAACCCGGCCGAGAAGTTTTCCTGGTACGCGTTCGCCGGTGTCGACGGACGATGGGTGCTCCGGAACATCTTTCTCGATGGCAACACGTTCTCCGACAGTCACAGCGTCGACAAGAAAGCGCTGGTTGGCGATTTCGTTGCCGGTGTCGCAGTCACGTACCGCAACGTCCGTGTCGCCTTTACGCATGTCATGCGCACCAGGGAATTCGATACGCAGACCGAGCCCGACCGGTTCGGTGCCGTGACCCTGTCGTTCCGTTTCTGACGTCCTGATCCGCGCACGTCTTTTATCCAAGCGTCACTTTCCCTGTAACGCGGGATGCGATAGCCTTTCCTTGTTAAACCTCGACTTGGGAGACGGGGAAGGGAGCATTCAATGCCGAAGACGGATCAGGCCGGCGGCGCACTTGTGACGACCGCCCTCAACGCTGCGCAAAAATCTGACAAGGGAAAGAAGGGCAAACAGCTTCGTGCGTTCATCGCCGAATACTACGCCCATGTCCCGTCAGAGGATCTCGAACACCTGAACGGACCGGCACTTGTTGCAATCGCCCGTGCCCACCTCGAGACCGGCAAAACCCGAAAGGGCCGGACGGCGAACATTCGGGTTTACAACCCGGACCCCAAGAAGGACGGATGGGCAACGAATCACAGCGTTGTCGAGATCGTCACCGATGACATGCCGTTTCTGGTCGATTCGGTTTCGGCCGAACTGACACGGCGCGAGTTGCCGATCCATCTCGTGATCCACCCCATCTGCAAGGTGCGCCGCACGAAGACGGGGCAGCTCTCCGACATTCTCGAGCGCGGCCATATGGATGTCGATGCGCGTTCGGAGAGCTTCATGCATTTCCAGATCGCGCAGCAGCCGGAAAAATCGCTGCGCGATATTGCCGCGACATTGAAATCCGTTCTTCAGGATGTCCGCGCTGCGGTCGAGGACTGGCGTCCGATGCGCGAACGCATGGAATCGGTCATCGAGGAACTGGCCACCGAACCGCGTGGACTGCAGGCCGAGGAAAGCGCCGAGGTGCGCGAACTGCTGCGCTGGCTCCACGACAATCACTTCACCTTCCTCGGATTTCGCGAGTACAGGATTTCCGGTTCCGGCAAGAAGACGCGGGTCAGCGTCGAGCAGGGGTCCGGCCTCGGCGTGCTGCGCGACCCGGGCGTCGCCGTGTTCGAGGCGTTTCAGGCCAAGAGCGCGATTTCCGGCGAGATCGCGGAGTTCCTCAGCCGTCCCGATCTGCTCAGCGTGACGAAAACCAACCAGCGCTCCGCCGTGCATCGTTCGGTGCACATGGATGCCATCGGCATCAAGAAAATCGACAAGACCGGCAAGGTCGTCGGGCACCGGTTGTTTGTCGGCCTGTTTACCTCGGTTGCCTATAACCTGTCGCCACGCAATATCCCGCTGCTGCGCCGCCGCCTGCAGAACATCGTCGACAAGGCCGGTTACACGCGTGACAGCCACGACGGCAAGGCGCTGCTGAATATTCTCGAAACCTATCCGCGCGACGAACTGTTCCAGATCTCCGAGGATCACCTCCTCAAGGTGGCGACAGGTATCCTGCACCTGCAGGAACGTCAGCGTGTCGCATTGTTCGTGCGCGAGGACGTCTTCAAGCGCTACCTGTCATGCATGGTGTTCGTGCCGCGTGACCGCTACGACACGGAACTGCGCCAGAAGATCCAGGAAATTCTCGCCAACGCCTTCGGTGGTGAGCCGGCGGCCTTCTTTACCCAACTGGGCGACTCGCCGCTGGCACGGGTGCACCTGATCATCAAGATGATGGGCCGCAAGGTGCCCAGGTACGATATCAAAACCCTTGAAGCGGAAATCGCCGAAGCTACCCGTTCCTGGAGCGACCAGGTGCTGGAAGCGCTGATTCCCTGCAAGGGCGAAGCGCGCGCGCATGAACTTCACGCCCGTTTCAAGAATGCGTTCGGTCCGGCATACCAGGCGCGGTATTCGACCCGCGAGGTGTTGTTCGATCTCGACATGATCGAACGGATCGCCGCAGAGGGTGGCATCGGCTTCCACCTGTTCCGGCCCGACGGTGCCGAGAAGGATACGGTGCGCTTCAAGCTCTACAACCCGGAATCCGAAATCCCGTTGTCGGACGTCTTGCCTGTTTTCGAGCACATGGGCTTCAAGGTCATCGACGAGGGCGGGCCGCACGATGTCAGGTTGCCGGACGCGGGATTCTCGCGGCTCGTCATTCATGACTTTGGCCTCGTGCAACGCTCCGGCGGCAGCATCGATGTCGATGCCATCCGCGACAACTTCGAGGATGCGTTCTCGCGTGTCTGGCACGGTCACGCCGAAAGCGACGGCTTCAACGCGCTGGTCGTCGGCGCGGGGCTGAGCTGGCGCGATATCGTTGTCCTGCGCGCCTACTGCAAATATCTGCGCCAGGTCGGCATCCCGTATTCGCAGGCCTACATGGAACAGACCATCGGCCGGCATTCCGATTTCGCGCGGCTTTTGCTCGACATGTTCTATGCGGTGTTCGATCCGAAGCCGGTCAAGCAGAAGAAGGTCAATCCGGACAAGCTGCGGAAAACCTACCTGGAGAAACTGGAAGCCGTCGCCAGTGCGGACGAGGATCGGATTCTCAGGCGGTTCCTCAATCTGTTCGATTCAACGCTGCGCACGAATTTCTTCCAGAGCGCCGACGACGGCGGGCACAAGTCCTACGTGTCGTTCAAGATCAACTCGGGCAATGTCGAGGAAATGCCGCTGCCACGGCCTTTCCGCGAGATCTGGGTTTACAGTCCGCGCGTCGAGGGTGTGCACCTCCGGTTCGGTTACGTGGCACGCGGTGGGCTCCGCTGGTCGGACAGGCCCGAGGATTTCCGCACCGAGATTCTCGGTCTCGTCAAAGCGCAGCAGGTCAAGAACGCCGTTATCGTACCGGTCGGCTCAAAGGGCGGATTCGTCTGCAAGCAACCGACACCGGCGGGTGACCGCGATGCCTTCCTCGCCGAAGGCATCGCGTGTTACAAGACGTTCCTGTCGGGGCTCCTCGACATTACCGACAACATCGACGGGCCGCGTGTCGTGCAGCGCACGGACGTGGTGCGTCTCGACGGCGACGATCCCTATCTGGTCGTCGCTGCCGACAAGGGGACGGCGACGTTCTCCGATATCGCCAACGGGGTCTCCATCAACTACGGCCACTGGCTCGGCGATGCGTTCGCATCGGGCGGCAGCCAGGGCTATGACCACAAGAAGATGGGGATCACTGCGCGCGGCGCATGGGAATCGGTCAAACGGCACTTCCGCGAGATCGGCATCGACACGCAGACCGAAGACTTCACCTGCATCGGCGTCGGCGACATGTCGGGTGACGTGTTCGGCAACGGCATGCTGCTTTCGAAACACATCAAGCTGCTGGCGGCGTTCAACCACATGCACATTTTCGTCGATCCCGATCCCGACCCGGCGAAGACGTGGAAGGAACGCAAGCGGCTGTTCGACATGGGCCGGTCATCGTGGACCGACTACGACACCAAGCTGATTTCGAAGGGCGGCGCGATCTTCGAACGCAGCGCCAAGTCGCTCAAGCTCACGCCGGAAATCAGGAAGCTGTTCGGCATCGACAAGGATACGGTGACGCCGAACGAACTTCTGAAAACAATCCTCAGGCACGATGCCGATCTGATGTGGTTCGGCGGCATCGGTACGTATATCAAGGCGGGCCATGAATCGGCTGCCGATGTCGGCGACCGGGCCAACGACGCCATTCGCATCAACGGTGCCGAGGTGCGCGCCAAGGTGATCGGCGAAGGTGCCAACCTCGGCGCGACACAGCTGGGGCGGATCGAGTTCGCCGAGCATGGCGGCCGGCTCAACACCGACAGCATCGACAACTCCGCCGGCGTCGACTCATCGGACCACGAGGTCAACATCAAGATCCTGCTGGGCCAGGTGATGCAGGGTGGCGGCCTCAACGAAACGCAGCGCAACAAGCTGCTCGCCAGCATGACCGACGAGGTCGCGGCGCTGGTGCTGCGGCACAATTACGACCAGAGCCAGGCCATCACGCTCATTCAGGCGCAGGGTATCGGCGCACTGGATAATCAGCACCGCCTGATGAAGACGCTGGAACGTGCCGAGCGGCTGAACCGCGCCGTCGAATTCCTGCCCGACGACGAAGTCATGGCGGAACGTGCGACGCAACGGCATGGACTGTACCGGCCCGAAATCGCGGTCCTGCTGTCTTATGCAAAGCTATGGACGTATGACGAACTGCTCGCCTCCGATGTGCCGGACGACAAGTATCTGTTCGACGATCTGGTGCGGTATTTTCCGACGCCGCTGCGCGAGAAATATCGTGGCGAGGTTGCCAAGCACCGCCTGCGCCGGGAGATCGTCGCCACGCGCCTGACCAACAACATGATCAACCGCATGGGCGGCAGCTTCGTCAACGAGATCAGGGAGAAAACGGGCCTTGGCGTGCCGGAAATCTCGCGCGCCTGGTTCATCGCCCAGGAAATCTTCGAGATGCCGAAACTGTGGGCGGAGATCGAAGCGCTCGACAACAAGGTGCCGGCGGCGACGCAGACGTCGATGATGATCGATACGCATCATCTGTTGGAGTGGGTGACGCTGTGGTTCCTGCGCCACGGCGAGAAGGGGCTCGACATCGGCGCCAACTGTTCGGCCTTTGCCGACGGCATGCGGAAGCTCGCGCACAATCTGACGTCGACGCTGCCGAAACATTACGTCGGCGACGTCAAGGTGCGCGCGACACCGTATATAGAGCACGGCGTGCCGGAAGCCCTGGCACTGCGCGCCGCCAATCTGGTGAACCTTTATTCCGGCTGCGATATCGTCAAGCTGGCGATCAAGCGCAAGGGCGATGTGCTGACCGTCGCCAAAAGCTACTTCGCGATCGGCACGCGGTTCCGCATGGGCCGCCTGCGTGCCGCCGCCGAAGGTCTGGATTCCGAAAGCCACTGGCAGCAGCTGGCGATCGCTGCGCTGGTCGAGGAAATCTATTCGCACCAGCTGCGCCTGACCGAAGCGGTGCTCGACAGCACCAAGAAGGGCATGTCGCCGCATCAGGCGGTGGATGCCTGGATCGGCAACAACACCCAGCTGGTGGAGCCGACGGAACAGATGTTGGGCGAGCTCTGGAACGTCGAGGTCAACGACCTCTCGATGATCGCCGTCGCCAGCCGGCAGATCCGGACCATGGTGGACGGTGCATAGTCCGAAGCCGTCATCACGTCTGGGGATTGCCGCCTGGTGCATGTACGACTGGGCCAATTCCGCCGTGCCCACGGTTATCATCACGTTCGTGTTCGCGGCCTATTTCACCAAGGGCGTCGCACCCGACGAGGTAACGGGCACCGCGCTCTGGGGGCAGGCCATCGGCTGGTCGGCGCTGTTCGTCGCCATCATAAGCCCCATCGCCGGCGCGATCACCGACCACACCGGACCACGTAAGCCGTGGCTGTTTTTTTGCACCGTCGCATGTGCAGTGTCTGCTGCGTCGCTTTGGGTTGTTGCACCGGAAGCGGAGATGATGATCTGGGGATTGGTGCTGGTCGCCGCCACCAATGCCGCGTTCGAAACCGGCATGGTGTTCTACAACGCGATGCTGCCGCGTCTCGTGCCGGACAGTCATATCGGCCGCGTGTCCGGCTGGGGCTGGGCGACCGGATATGCGGGCGGCATCATGTGTCTGGCGTTGGTGCTGGTCCTTTTCGTGCAGACAGAGACGCCGCTTTTGGGTCTCGACAAGGAACAGGCAGAACACCTCAGAATAACCGGCCCCTTCGTTGCCGTGTGGCTCGCCGTTTTTTCGATACCCCTGTTTCTGTTCAGCCCAGATAAACCGGCAACGGGCGTCGGCACTGCCGAAGCCGTGCGCCGGGGATTTCGGGAACTCTTCGATACACTCCGGCGGGCCCGCGCGCATGCCACCGTGTTCCGCTATCTGATCGCGCGGATGATCTATACCGATGGCCTGAACACGCTGTTCGCGTTCGGTGGCATCTATGCGGCCGGCACGTTCGGCATGGAATTCGCGGACCTGATCGTCTTCGGCATCGGTATCAACGTGACGGCGGGGATCGGTGCATTCTGCTTTGCGTGGCTCGACGACAGATGGGGGCCGATCCGCGTCATCTTCGTTTCGCTGGGGGCGCTGATCGTGCTCAGTGCGGCGATCCTGTTCGTGAATGACATACTGCATTTCTGGATCATCGGCCTCGCGCTCGGCGTTTTCATCGGACCGGTCCAGTCCGCCAGCCGCTCGCTGATGGCGCATCTGGCGCCGCCGGAACTCAGGACCGAAATGTTCGGCCTGTACGCACTTTCCGGCAAGGCGACGGCATTTCTGGGGCCGATGCTGGTGGGCGCGCTGACGGCGGCGTTCGACAGCCAGCGCGTCGGCATGGCGGGCATCCTGGTGTTTCTGATTATCGGTGCCTTGTTGTTGCGGGGTGTGAGATTCCAGCCCAAATAGAAGGCTGAACCCAGAGGCCCGCTCAGTTGCCTGACGGGTGTAAACGGGATATAGGAAGCCATGACTTTTCCCCATGACAATTTCTCCGGTATCGGTAGCTTTATCGACGCCTATGCCGACCAGGTGGCGAAGGGCTTCGCCTCGATCGACCGTGACCTGCTGGCACAGGCCGCGGACATTCTGGATGCAACTTATGCCAAGGGCGGCATGGTCTATGTGTGTGGAAACGGGGGGTCGGCGGCGATCTCGAACCATTTTCACTGCGACCACCTGAAGGGTGTGCAGACCGATACTACGGTGAGACCGCGCGTCGTGTCGCTGTCGTCGACGGTCGAAACGCTGACCGCGATCGCCAACGACATTTCCTATGACGAGGTGTTCGTCTATCAACTGCGCACGATGGCGAACGCCGGCGACACGCTCGTGACGGTGTCGTCGTCGGGCGACAGCGAAAACGTCGTGCGCGCCGCCGAATGGGCGGCCGGCAACGGCGTCTCGGTGATCTCGTTTACGGGATTTTCGGGGGGGAGGAGTGCCGGGATCGCGGACGTGAACCTGCACGTGGACGGCGACAACTATGGTGTCGTCGAGGACGTGCATCAGTCGATCATGCACGTGCTGGCGCAGTACCTGCGCATGAAGCGCATGGATCCGGCGCTTATTTCCGAACGGAAATTCTGAGAATAGCCGGTCGCCCGGCCGCCGGTCAGTCGCCGTCGATCAGATGCGGGCTGCTCGGCACGTTAATGATCCGGTTGTAAAGATCTCTGGTGACGGCCAAGTCCATTTTCGGGCAATCCGCAAACATCGGCAGATCCGAAATAGGGACCCAGGCGGCGCGCGCGCCGATCCCGGCGGCGTTGGCGGCTTCGAAAAACGCTACGCGGTCGCTTTCGAACCCGCGCTCGAGCAGCAGAATATTGATCCAGTAATTGCTGATGCATTCCGCGGGCTCGCCGACGTGGCCGATCCCGTCGATGTCCGCAAAAGCCGTCGCGTAGCGTGCAGCCAGGCGCCGTTTTTGCTCGAGATAACCCGGCAGGCGCTGCATCTGACCGCAGCCGACCGCCGCGTTGATATTCGGCATCCGGTAGTTGAAAGCGATCTCGTCGTGGGTGAACTCGTACGGGTGCGGGACACGCGATGTGGTTGTTATGCGTCGTGCCCGGTCCGCCAGCGCGTCATCGTCGCAAAGGATCGCGCCGCCGCCGCCAGTGGTGATGATCTTGTTTCCGTTGAAGCTGAGTGCCGAGAGATATCCCCGGTTGCCGACGTGCCTGCCTTTGTAGAACGAACCGAGACCCTCTGCGGCATCCTCGATCAGCGGGATACCGAATTCATCGCAAACGGCGCACAAGGCATCCAGGTCGCTGGGGTGACCGAACGCGTGCATGCACATCAGGGCAGCGATCCGCCGGCCCGTTTCCTTGTTGTAAAGCGTACCGTCACGGCGTTCCGAGATGCGGTGCAGATGCGCTGCCAGTTTTCCGGCATCGACACCGAAAGAGCGATCCTCGGCATCGACGAAATGCGGCACGGCGCCGGTGTAGGCAATGGCATTGATCGAGGCAATGAATGTCAGTGCCGGTGCAAGGACCTCGTCGCCCTGCCCGATGCCCATCATATGAATGATCGCGTGTAGCGCCGCCGTACCGCTGACGGTCACGGCGGCATGTCTGACGCCGCAGAATGCCGCAAGTTCTTCTTCGAACTGCGTCACGTACTTGCCGTGATAGGATACCCAGCCGTCTTCAAGGCAGCTGACGACCATTTCCGCCTCGGCACGGCCGAATCGGGGTTCGTGCAGCGGCGCCGGCGGCGGCGCAATCTCGCACAGTGTCGAAACGACGCGTTCGATGTCTAGTTTCATGGGCCGTCCTGAAGAAAAGTCTTAGTGGCGGAAATGCCGCATGCCGGTGAAGACCATGGCAAGGCCCTTCTCATCGGCTGCCGCGATCACTTCGTCGTCACGGACGCTGCCGCCCGGCTGGATGACCGCCGTGGCGCCCGCTTCGGCTGCGGCAAGCAGGCCGTCCGGGAACGGGAAAAAGGCATCGGATGCGACCACGGCGCCGATCGCCCAGCTTTCGTCGTCGCCCGCGACACGGGCGGCATCGGCAGCTTTCCATGCGGCGATGCGTGACGAGTTGACGCGGCTCATCTGCCCGGCGCCGACGCCGACCGTGGCGCCGCCCTTGGCATAGACGATGGCATTGGATTTCACGTGTTTGCAGACGGTGAAGGCAAACATCAGGTCCGCCAATTCTTCCGCCGTCGGTTCGCGCTTGGTGACGACCTTGACGTCATCGGAGGTCAACAGCGCATCGCGCGTCTGCATCAGATAGCCGCCGGCGAGCGAGCGGACCGTCATGCCTGTTGCATCGGCAGCGGGCATGGCGCCGGTTTCGAGGACGCGGAGGTTCTTCTTGGCCGAGAACACGGCCTTCGCGTCGTCTGCGATCTCGGGCGCGATGATCACTTCGGCGAACAGTTCCGCGACCAGTTCCGCTGTCGCGGCATCGAGAGCGCGGTTGAACGCGATGATGCCGCCGAACGCGCTTTCCGTGTCGCAGGCCAGCGCGCGTTGGTAGGCATCCGTCAGGCTGTCGCCGACGGCGACGCCGCAGGGATTGGCGTGCTTGACGATGACGCAGGCAGGGGCCTCCGTGAATTCGGCGACAAGCTCGAACGCGGCGTCGGTATCGTTCAGATTGTTGAAGCTGAGCTCCTTGCCCTGAAGCTGCGCTGCGGTGGCGATGCCGGGGCGGGTCTCTGAATTGGTATAGAACGCCGCTTCCTGGTGCGGGTTCTCTCCGTAGCGGAGCACCTGCTTCAGCGACCCGGCCATGACCTTGCTGGCGGGGAAGGTTTCGCCCAGTTGTTCCGCGAACCACGACGAAATCGCTGCGTCGTAGGCGCCGGTGCGGGCATAGGCCTTGGCCGCAAGCCGGGTGCGGAAATCAGCCGTGGTCGCACCGTCGTGGGATGCCATCTCATCCAGCAG
The DNA here is from genome assembly GCA_965262415.1 of Rhodospirillales bacterium. Taxonomy (GTDB): domain Bacteria; phylum Pseudomonadota; class Alphaproteobacteria; order Rhodospirillales; family Casp-alpha2; genus UBA4479. The sequence goes on from OZ253533.1 coordinate 3,050,299, forward strand.
GCGTTTGTAATCGCCCGGATCGACGACGACGGTAACGAAGGCATGATTCTTAGATGCCGCACGGATCATCGCCGGCCCGCCGATATCGATGTTCTCGATACAGGTGTCGAAATCGGCGCCCTTGGCGACGGTTTCCTCGAACGGATAGAGGTTCACCACCAGCAGATCGATGTTCTCGATGCCATGCGTCTTCATGGCATCTTCGTGTTCGGCGTTGCCGCGTACGGCCAGCAGGCCGCCGTGAATCTTCGGCTGCAGGGTTTTGACACGGCCGTCCATGATTTCGGGAAAGCCGGTGAAATCACTGACTTCGACAACCGCGACGCCAGCGTCACGCAGCGTCTTTGCCGAGCCGCCCGTCGACAGAATCTCGACCCCGGCCGCGTGCAAGGCCTGGCCCAGTTCCACCAGGCCGGATTTATCGGAAACACTGATCAGGGCGCGGGTAATCTTGGCATCAGTCATCGTTTGCGTTTGTCCTCGTTTGTCGATCGGTCAGGTGGATTGCGCCCGCATCGGCGGGGTATCGTTCGTGGGTTCGATATACTCGGGGACGAGCTCATGCAACAGCGCACGCACTTTCTTGTCATCCCCTTGTTCGGCCGCCGCCAGCAGCGGTGCAATCTGCTGCTTCAGCTCGTCGATCGCGACGACGCGTGGTGCGGCCAGTAATAGCCCGGCATGATTGGTTTCGACGGTGGTCTCGCCATCGTGGAAAACCTCCTCGAACAGCTTTTCGCCAGGGCGGGTCCCCGTGAATGCGATCATTACATCCTTGTCCGGGACTTGGCCTGAGAGCCGGATCATCTGCCGTGCCAGGTCGACGATCTTGACGGGCTCGCCCATATCGAGGACGAAAATGCGGCCGTCCGTAACCTCGCCCGTGCTGCCGACCGCGGAGGCCTCAAGGACCAATTCAACGGCTTCGCCGATGGTCATGAAATACCGGGTCATGTCCGGGTGTGTCACGGTCAGCGGACCGCCATGTTCCAGTTGACGCTGGAACAGCGGTACCACTGAACCCGTCGAGCCCAGAACATTGCCGAAACGGACCGTGACGTAATGGCAGCTGCTCGCGCCGGCCAGATCCAGCGCCTGGCAATACATCTCGGCGGCGCGCTTGGTCGCGCCCATGACACTCGTCGGATTGATCGCCTTGTCGGTAGAGACCTGGACCATTGCCGATACGCCGGCATTGGCGCAGGCGTCGGCGACGTTCATGGTGCCGAGCACGTTGGTTCGCACGCCTTCTGCCGGGTTGCTCTCGACCAGCGGCACGTGTTTGAGCGCTGCGGCATGAAAAACGATCTCGGCGCCGAGATCGCGCAGCGCGGCCTCGATCCGCTCGCGGTCGCGGACATCGGCAAGCATCGCGCGGCGCGGCAGATCCGGGCATGTTTCCGCGAGTTCGCGGTCGATGGTATAGAGCGCATATTCGTTGTTTTCGATCAGCCCGAGTTGTGCGGGGCCGAACGCTGCGATCTGGCGCACCAGTTCCGAACCGATACTGCCCCCGGCGCCCGTGACGGCGACACGCTTGTTGCTGATGAAGGCGCGCATGGCGCCACGTTCAAGCGGCGTTTGCGGGCGGCCGAGCAGATCCTCGATGGCGACCGACTTGATCTCGATCCGGTCTCCTTCCGCGTGACGGAAATCCGTGGCGCGCGGTACGCGGGCCAATGTCAGGCCAAGCCCAGCGGCCCGTTCCAGGAGATCGCGGACTGGCGCGCCGGTGATCTCTTCTTTTGTCAGCACCAGGCGCTGTGGCGCGAGGCCCCGGGCTTTCAGGTCCGCGAAAACGGTCTCCAGGTCGCCGACCGTGCCAATCACGTCAACGCCGCGGATCGTCCGTCCGACACGCTCGGGCTGCTCCGAAAGAATGCCGACGACGGTGTAGGGAGCGTCTGTGTTCTGGCGCAATCCGCGGAGGAACTGATCCGCACCGTCGGACGCACCGATGAGCAGGATCGGCACTTTTGCACTGGCACTCAGGCGCGGTAGCCCGATCCGGCGATCCTTCCATGAGCGGTAGACGAACCTGGGTCCGCCGAGCAGCGCCATGAGCACGAACCAGTTGATGAACGGTACCGAGCGGGGCACATCATCCATGCGCGACCAGGCGAACATGACAACCAGGAAGGCCAGCAAGGTTATGGTCGCCGCCCGCGTAATGGCCATCAGGTCGTCTATCGAGGCATAGCGCCAGACCCCGCGGTAAAGGCCCGATACCCAGAACACGATGGCACCGAGCAAGGTCATGGCGATTGCGCCTTCGACCAAAAGCTCGGGCTGCAGCCGGTAATCCGTCGCACCCACGCGCAGATACATGGCGAGGATGAAGGACAGTCCCGCCATGACGATATCGTGGCCGAAAGCGATCAGGCCCCGGCCGGAAATGCGGTGTATGAACTGCACGCTCAGTTTGATCCCGCCTGGTTCGCCTCGCGCCAGGCCTTGGCCACGGCGTCGAGCCCCTCTGACATCTTATAAGGCGGATGCCAGCTTGCGTCACGGTGCAAGGGCGTGGAATCGACGAGAAAATTCTCCGTCAGTCGTGCCACGGCGGCGCTGCGCCCGGTCAGCAGACCCAGCAGGCGCAAGCACCAGAGCGGCACCGGGAAAAGCCTCGCCGGGCGTCCCAAGGCGTCGCCGACTGCCCGGAACAGGTCGGGCGTCGAAACGGGCGGGCCATCGGCGACGAAATAAGGTGCCGGGGACAAGCGGCCGGCCGTGCAGCAGGCGGCAATGGCGCCGGCAAGGTTCCCGGCGTAAGTCATGTCGCGGCGGTTGTCTATCCCGGCCAGCGGCAGCGGCAGGCCTTTTTGCACGGCGGAAATGACCGTCCGGAAATTGCCTGCCGGCGGCCAGCCGTAAACGAACGCGGGTCTGAGAATGACAAGCGCACAGTCTCCGTTTTCTGCGACTTCGGTGAGCGCCCGCTCCGCGTCCCGTTTCGACCGGCCGTAGGCATCTTCGGGTGCGGCGGGGGCCGTCGCGTCGAGCGGCCGGTCACCGGACCGTTCACCGGCGGCCTTGACGGAGCTGATGAAAATGAAGCGTTTGAGCCCGGCGGCCCGGGCGGCTTCGAACAGGCGGACACTGCCGTCGACGTTGACGTGACGAAATGCGGCCTCGCTGACGGATCCGTCCATCACGTGGACCTGCGCCGCAAGATGAACGACAACATCCAGCCCTGCGAGCGCACCCCGGAGCGTGTCGATATCCGCATCGCCATCGATGCTCGGCACGTCGACGATCCTGTCCACCGTACCGGGGCTGATGCTTTCCCGCCGCCGCACGAGCGCGCTCACTTCGTGACCGGCAGTCCGCAACTCCGGCAGCAGGTACCCGCCGACGAAACCGTTTGCACCGGTGACGCCGATCTTCACTTCATGAACCCGGTTTCAGGGTCGACGGCCGCGGCGAGGCTGCCCCGCCCGGCAACGGCGGCCTCGAGAACGCCCATCATGTGGCGTGCCTGTGTTTCCCGGCTGTAGCGGGGTGCGGCGGCGCAGCTGCTTTCGGCATAGGCGCGCCGCTTCTGGACGTCGCCGGCCAGTTCAGTGCAAGCGGCGGCCAGCGCATCGGCGTTTTCCGCGGGCACGACGGGCCCCGCCCCGGCATCGGCGACGATCGAACTGCCCTCGCCCGTGGGTCCGGCAAAGATGATCGGCAGGCCCATGCCCATGGCCTCGAAAATCTTGGAGGGAATGACGCCGGCGAAGACATCGGTGTCTTTCAAGTGGACCAGCGCCACATCGCAGAGCGACCAGACATCGGGCATGCGCTCTTTCGGTTGTGGATCGAGAAACCGGACGTTACCGAGATTTTCGGCCTTGGCGCGGGCGATCAGCGCGTCGCGCTCGGCACCGGCACCGGCAAGCAGAAACCGGATACCGGGCCTGTCTTTCATGAGCGCGGCGGCATCAAGGACGTTGTTCAACGCATGTGCCATCCCGTGTGTGCCGACATAACCGATCACGCAATCGCTTTCGTCCAGTCCCGCTTCGGCGGCGAGCGCGGCGTCACGCGCTTTCGGTCCGTAGCGCCAGAGATCGACGCCGTTGATGACAACGGCGATTTTCCCGGCGTCGATGCCGCGGCTGACCAGATTGTCCCTGAACGAAGACGTCAGGGCGACGACGGCATCGGCGTCGCGGTACATGCGCAGTTCGAGTTTCTCGAGCAACCGGAGCGGCACGCTTGCCTTCATTGCACCGACGGCGGCGATCGACGCCGGCCACAGATCTCCCAGTTCGAAAACGTACCTGAGACCGCGCCGGTGCGCGAACCACCAGGCAGCCACGGCAGCGAAGAACTGCGGCGACGTAGAGACAACGACGTCCGGCCGGGGCTCGCGTGCGGCGGCCCGGTACCCGTTGACCATGAAGCTCAGGAAATCCAGCGTGCGGCGGACGACGCCGCGGTTCGGCGAGATATATGTGCTGACACGGACCACGCGCAGGCCATCCATGGCTTCGGTCTTGTACGTGTTATCGTACCCATCGAACAGCCGGCCGTGCGGAAAGTTCGGATTGCAGGTGATCACGGTCACGTCGTGGCCCCATTTCACCCAGTAGAGCGCACGTTCATAGACTCGCGTTGCCGCGGCGTTGGTTTCGGGTGGAAAATTCTCCGTGAAAAACAGAATTCTCACGATTCCGCACGCCCGCCGGAGCTGCGTAGAAAGGCAGAGGCCAGGGCGATACAAATGATCACGCTTGCCAGCCACCAGCTTGAAGACACGCTGAAACTGAAACCGAAAAAACATGCCAGCAGAGTAACGCCGGCGAAGGCCCAGGTGCGGGTGCCGGGGCTGGTCGCCTGACGGTCGAGCAGCACGAGCCCGCGGGAGAGAATGATGAAGGCGGCAATGGCGCCGGCAATCCCGAACTCAAGCCAGATCTGCAGGATCCCGTTGTGCGGATGGCTGGGAATCGGCTCGCCGAGATCCCCGAACTTGGGATCGCTGATGACCCCGGCTTCATCCGTGCCGACCCGTTTGGATGCCCCGGCACCCCATCCCAGCAATGGCCGCTGCATAATTTTTTCGGCGGTAAACTGCCAAACATATGCCCGGTAGACGACGGAATACGCGCTGCCGTACTGGCGGCTAAGATTCTCGCTTATGTCTTTCGGTGAAAACCCTGTTGCCGTGATTGCGACGGGCAGCAGGAAAAGCATTGCGAGCGCCGCAACTGTAATCCTGATGCGATGGCGGCCGAGTATCTGGAATATGACCCCGGCAACCAGCGCGACAACCATGCCGTAACCCGCGGTCCGGCTGCCCGTACCAAGGGCGGCGAACATCGCCGCGATCGCGAGCGCCAGGGCGGCGATCACGCCAGGTCTGCCGAACCGTTGCAGGGCAATTCCGGCGACGATCGCGGCAACAACGAGAACGGATGCGGCGGCCTTGTACCAGTAGTATCCGTATATATCGAGGCGGACGCGCAACTGTTCGGGGGTTTCGGTGAAGCCGTACTGAAGGCGGGACAGAACGCCATCGAAGACGGAATCCGTCAGCAGCCACGCCGAGGTGATGACCACGGAAACGATCAGGGCCGTCGCCGCCCAGGAGGCATCGGGGCCGCTGAGCCGGCGTCCGAATATGATCAACACCACCGCGACGACCATCGTGCCCAGGAACTTCGTGACGGACACCAGCGATTCCGAGATATAGCCGCTGAACAACGACGCAATGGTGGCCGCGCAAAGGTATGCCGCGACACCTGCGAGCAGCCAGCCGTCAAAGCGGCGAAACTCGCGCAGTGCGTTTTGTCGCCATCCGATGACGAGCACCGCCAGTGCCCCTGCAACCGCGAGGGGGACGGCTGCCTTGTTGTTGACGATCATCGCGATCGGCAACAGCAACGACAGCAGCACGTAAACATAGCCGTTCGCGCTGGGCGCACGCGTCGGCAGGGGCGGGATTCGCAGAGTCGTCAAATTCGGTCCAATCGTGACGTCAGCGGGCAGCTCGAAAGAAGTGATGCATCATGGCGGCGGTCAACACAACGCCCGCACCTGCTGCGATCCAGGGATGGGTAATGGCAGCGAGGCCGCAGCCTACAAGAAGAACACCGAGGACGCCGACCTCGATGGATACCCGGGTATGGGTCCTGCCGCGCTGAACGGCCGCCTGATAAGCATGTTCACGGTGCGCCTGCCATATCTTCTCGCCGCGCAGTGCACGGCGCAGAAGTGTGAAGGTGGCGTCGGCGATGTAATACCCGGGGATCAGGAGAGCGGGCACCACCAAACCGTTCCCGGCGCTCGAAAGCAGCACCCAGCCCAGCAGATAACCCAGCGAAACGCTACCCACGTCGCCCAGGAAGATCCTTGCCGGAGACCAGTTCCAGTAGAGAAACCCCGGGATGGCTGCAGCGACGACGAGACAGATCAGGATCATGTCGGGCATCGTGTCCACGTAGGCGAGGACGGCGGAAACGCCAAGCGTCGTGACGAGTGTCTGAACGCCGGTGATGCCGTCTATGCCGTCCATGAAGTTGAACAGGTTGATGAACCACAGCCACGCCAGCGCGACGAGGGTGTACTGAACCGGCACGGGAAGGACATCCAGAAAAGCAGGTGGTTGAAGCGGCAGCAGGAACAGCGACAGCGATACGCAGATGACATGTGACAGCAAACGGGTCATTGCCGGCAGGCCCCGCACATCGTCGATCCATGAAACGGCGGCGAGGGCGCCCGTTATCACGGCGACTACCAAGACCCGGTCGGGGAGGTGCTGTCCGCTCAGATAAAGGATGCCGATGCCGGCAAGAATTGCGGCGACAACCGCGATGCCGCCGCCGCGCGGCGTGGTCGTGACATGAGAACTGCGTTCGTTCGGCGTGTCGACGATGCCCCGTCGTGCCAGTGCCCGGCACAGTACGCCGGTGCCGCCGGCTGCGACTACGAAGCTCACCGCCAGGGCGGCGGCTACGCTGACCGGGTCATCCATTTTTCCTGCCGACTGCGAGAAGGTTCTTGCCGAGGGGGGCGGGGATGAGTGTCTCAATGCCGCGAGTCACCGGGACGAAAGCGCGGTCGTAAAGGGTCGTCATGCGAAGGTTTAGTTTCGTTGCCCCGAGGAGCGTGTTGAAGACCCCCCAGGCCGGCACGCCGAGAATATCCATGTATTTACAGCTCACCACCTCGAAGCCGGCGGCGGCCATCCGCTCGGCCAGGTCGCGTTTGACGTAGCGGCGGTGATGGCCGACGAAGGCGTCGTACTTACTGTACAAAAAAGGCAGTGCGGGCACGAAGACGCAGAGATGTCCGCCGTCGCGCAACATTGACCGCAGTTTGCGCAGGGCGTCGATGTCATCCTTTATGTGTTCGAGCACATTGACCATGCAGATGGTATCGCGCGACGCATCGCCGACGTGGCCATGATAGATATCAATTGTTTCCGACAAGACCCGTACATCGCCGTCGCCGCTGAACCTCTGCTGCAGTTCGTCCAATTGTGCGGGCGATGGCTCGACCACGTCGAAAGTGCTGAAATGTGGCCGCAGGTACTCGGAATAAACACCAACGCCCGCGCCGATTTCGGTGCCGGCGCCCCCCAGGTACGGCTTAAATCCGTCGGTGATCCAGTTATAGTAATTAACGAGATTGGCAGTCGCCTCGAACTCGTGCCCGTCGTAAATTTCAACTGATGCCGTCATTAACCTGCCTTACGTTCGCTTGCGCGGGAAACGGTATAAACCAGTGATGCGCAAAATCAATCGGCGTCTCCGGTAGTCGGAAAACCACCGGTTCATCCGCCGCCCGTGCACGTGGGATCGATACGGAACACCACATAGTTGAAATCGGGCCTGCCTTCCGTCGGCAGGGTCCGCGAAACGATCGCGCGCGTGGTGAATTCGCGAAGCGGCACCATACAGCCCCTGCGCTCCAGTTCGACAATCATTCGTCCCGTCGGAATCGGGTGTCCGGGCTGAAGGTTCAGACGATTGACGGCGATGTGGGTTATCCCGTGCTGGTTCAACTTGCCGAAGAAGCGCTTCGTGTCGGTCGTTCCGGGAAGCAATGGAATCTGCGTTTGCAGTCGCGGTTGCGCGACAAAATAGGGGACATCCAGAAGGTAAGGCCAAGTGCGATTTTCAATGAAGACGCGCTCTTCTCTGGAAAGATTGCCGTTCAGCCAGTGCACGACATCGTACCCGTTGATGTTATCCCGCAGGAATGATTCCCGCGTCTGATTACCCAGCACAAATGCACCGAACTTCTTTGTAAAGACGAGCTGTCCGCCAAGTTGTATGCCCAGCACGACGGCAAACGCCGCATACAAAAGATTGCGCGTAACAGGTCGCTCGTCCGTGTAGGCCGCAACGCCTGCCATCAGTACAAGCAATACGATCGGGTAGACCGGGACCAGGTGTCGGACTTTCAACGAGGGCCCGAGGAAGAACCAGAACGCGTAGAAGATGAAGGCAATGAGAAGCATCCGGAAAAGCGGCGACTGCAGGGTGTTCGTCTTTCTTGCTGCGGCAAATGCTGCAAACGGGAGAGCAAGAAGCGTAGCCGGGCCCAGACCGGTCCGTAGTGATTCGAACCCGGTCAGGGGTGAAATGATTGTCCGGAACGGATAAACGACAAACCAAAACAGATTTCGGGGTACTGGATTCTCGACTTCCCACAAGGAACGTGCCGCGTCCGCGTAATGCGCAGACCAGTCGAAAGGTGCTCGCAACGGAAGATATTGCCAGAGGAGCGGGTAAAGCGGGTCGCCTGTGACGACGCCGTTGAACAGATACCACTGCGTGCCGGCCAGCCCCGCCGCCAGGCAAAACACCAGCAGTCGCGCGACAGTTCCGGGTGTGCCGATCAATACGACGGCAGCGGCAAAGCAGAATATCAGCCCGGTCATTTTCGAACCGGCGAAAAATCCGGCGATGACCCCTGCGACAAGTATCCACGCCAGTTGCACGCGACGATCGCGTTCCGCCGCGACCATCGCCACCGCGTATGCGCCTGCGAGCGCAAAGGCAGCGATCCGCACTTCTACCTGACCTGACCCGGCGCCGTAGATGACGGCCGGCGTCGTCATGACAAGCAGCGTACCGGCAAGCGCCCACAACCGCGTCATGAACTTACCCGCGATGACGTAGAACACAGCGCCCAGCGCCCAGCCGCTGGCCATGGTCCAAAGCGGCGCGGCGGCATCGCCGCCGAGCGCCATGGCAACCGCATACGTCAACTGCAGCTGCAACTGTGTTATGCCGTCTATGGCACGCGGAATGCCATATACCATGCCTTCGGCGAGGTACCGCTTCGGCGTTTCAAAATGGTAGGCCATGGTGTCGGCGTCTGCGGCCGGTGCCAGGGCTTCGGCAACATCCATCAGGATCATCGCCAGCAGACCGATGACGACGAACCACTCCAGTAGAGAAAGGGGATGCTGTCGATGGCTTTCCAGGGCCGGGCCCCGCAGCAACCAGAGACCGCCGGTCATGGCGCACAATACGACGATGAACGCTGGCGACGAGAAGTAACCGGTAACACCGGGAAAGAAGACCAGCCAGCCCATCACCCCAATGCCGATCGTAAAGGCGAAAACGATCTGATCGGCGCGGCAAAGCCTTGGCATCAGGCCGCTACAGCGGATCACGGCAAGCCCGCCGCCGATGCTCGCCAATATCATCCAGGCTACGATGACGAAGGACATCGCACTCATGGGGCAAATCCCAGGACATGAAGGATCGGGCGCAGCATGTCGCGAAACTGGTAAAGGTACAGGCCGATCACCCCGGCCGACCAAGCCGCCGCCATCGCAATGCCGCTTGTGCGTTCCCGGTCCGCGGCGGATATCTCGGCGCCACCCGACAGATAGGAGGCTGTCAAATCGAACAGGGCGCCTGCGAAACCCAGTCCGAATGCGAACCTGCGTTTCGGATCGGCGCGCATTGCCTCGGCATAGATGACCAGCAGCCGGTGCCAGAATGCCGGTAACGGTGCAATCCGGCGCGCCTTCAACGCCGGCAGATAACGGAGTGCAATCTTCCGGCAGCACGCGATGCGGCGGTCGGTGTGCGACATGATGCTGTTGGGGGCGTCATGGCGGTAGCGGGCGAGGGCCTCGCCGAAGAGCGTGAAGCGGGATTCGGGATCGGCCAGCAGCTTGAGCCAGAGATCGAAGTCCTGCGCGTTGCGCAGCGTTTCGTCGAAGCCGCCACAGGCGAGCACGGCGTCCCGGCGCGTCACAACGCTGATGCTCGGGATATAGCCTTTAAGATAGAGTGAAAGGTACGGGTCCCTGCCGTCCTCGAAGCGGCGGCGGCAATCCACATGCACATCGCCGGAAGGGGTGTGATCAAGGTAGTCGTGCGCCACCAGTACGAAATCGTCGTCGCGCATGACGTCCATCGACCGGGCCAGTTTCTCCGGCAGCCATTCGTCATCCGCATCGAGGAACGCAAGATAGGGTTGCGTGGCCTCGGCGATGGCCCGGTTGCGCGCGGCGCCGGCACCCGCGTTCGGCTGCGTGACCACGACCAGCCGTGCCGGTTCGAATTCCGGCTGCAGGGCGCGCGCGGTTTCGGCCGTCGCATCGGCCGAGCCGTCGTCGACGACAATGATCTCTGCCGGCAACTGCGTCTGCCCGGCAATGCTGTTGAGTGCGCGTCCGATCGTCGCCTCGGCATTGTAAGCCGGGATCACGACGCTGACGGGGACCAGTTCACGCGGCATCCGCGATCTCCGTCAGTGACGCGCTCGGGGCGTCGTCGGCGAGCGGGCCTTCGGCAAATGTGCGGACTGCTAGCTCCAGCATCAACAGACTGTAAACGCGATAGGCGTGGCGATCGGGCCGGCGCATGAGGTTGTGGATACCCTCGGCCGTCCACCAGCCGCGTTGCAATGTGTCCTTCGACGTCAGAAGTTTCACCGCAGCGCGGCCGACGTCACCCTGAAACCACTTTGGCACCGGCGAAACGAAGCCCTGTTTCGGTGCGTTCAGAACGCTATCTGGCAAATGGGCCGCTGCCATCCGCCGCTCCAGATACTTTTGCCGTCCGTCAGGTGTGCGGATGCTCTCGGGCACGGCCAGTGCCGCTTCGACGAAGCGGTGGTCGAGGAACGGCACGCGCCCTTCGACGCTGACGGCCATGCTGGTTCTGTCGAGAAGGGTCAGAAGATCGTCGACCATATAGGTGCCGAGATCGGCGGCGAGGCCGGTGGTCTGTGCATCCGCATCCGGGCAGGCGCCGGCGAACAACCGGGCAACGTCGTCCTGCGCCATCGGCGGCGGTGCCATGCCGTTGCCGATGACCGCGCGGAACGGCGGCGGGAAGTGGGTGCTGTGTTGGTGCAGATATGCGCCGCGCGATGTATCGAACAATTCGGCGCGGCCAAGCTGCCAGGCGCGAAACGGCGAGACCAGGCCCGTCAGCGGTTCGATCAGCCCGTGCCGGAGGGCGGCGGGCACAGCTAGATATCGGCGTTCGACCGGCAGTTGGAAGTATCGCCCGTATCCGGCGAACAGCTCGTCACCGCCGGTGCCGTTCAGCGATACGGTGACATGTTCGCCAAGCGCCCGTTCGATCAGAAAGTTCGGCAGCAACGCGGCATCATTGAGCGGCTCTTCCGCGTACCAGGCCAGTGACCATAGGTGATTGACGGCGTCATAACCGTCGACGTCGATCACCGTGTGATCCGTGCCGTAACGTTCGGCAACCGCCTGGGCGAGCGGGCTCTCGTCGACGCCGCCGGGGAACCGTGCCGTGAATGTCCGCAGCGCCTTCGGCGCATGTTTGGCGGCGAGCGCGACAACAAGCCCGGAATCGATGCCGCCGGAAAGCAGCGTGCCGACCGGTACGTCGCTGCGGAGCTGCAGGCGGACGCTGTCCTCGAGCAGGTCCAGAAGATAATCGGCGATGTCCCCAGTCGCCGTGGGCAGGTTGCCGGACGGGGCCGGCTGCCAGTAAGGCGCGATCACCATCTCGCCGTCCGCGTCGATACGAAGGCGATGTCCCGGTTGCAGTTTGTTGACGCCCTTGTAGAGCGTCTGCGGGCCGGGCACGTAACCGTGCGCCAGGTAGGCGCTGACGGCGCGCTCGTCGATCTCGGCCGCGATCAGCCCGCTTGCGAACAGCGGCTTGATCTCGGACGCGTATATGATGCCGCCACCGGCAATCTCCGCCCAATAGAGCGGCTTCACGCCGAGCCGGTCGCGGACCAGCTCCAGCGCATGCGCTTGGCGGTCATAGAGCGCCAGTGCATACATGCCGTTCAACTCGTCGACATAGGTGTCGCCAAGGGCATCGTATGCGGCGAGCACGGCCTCCATGTCACCTTCGGTGGCATAGGGATATTCCCGGAACCGCCGGCGCAGTTCCACGTAGTTGTAGATTTCACCGTTGCCGCTCAGCACACGTCCGGTGCGTTCGCACACCAGCGGCTGGTCGCCCGTTGCCAGGTCGATGATGGCGAGGCGGCGGAACGCCGTCTTGTAGCGGCCATCTGCGCTCTGCCAGAAACCGTCCCCGTCCGGGCCGCGATGGCGCATCATGCGGGCCATGCGTGCCATGTCGATGTCGGGCACCGCGGCGCCCCGGGGGACGTACATGCCGGCGATCCCGCACATCAGTGTTGCCCCTTGACGGTTATGGTGCCGGACCATGGCAGTTCGCCGGCGGCCTCGAACACGATGCGCGTCCCCGGTGTGCCGCGGCCGTAGGCGCGCCAGATCGTCACCGGTTCGAGCTTCGGCGCCGTGTCCCCGGAAACGGAAAAACGGCCGTCGACGATGGCGGCACTCCCTTCGATCCGGACGTCCAGCGGCGTCACCAGTGCGCGTTCGACAAGATGACGGCCTTGGCCCGAGATGCCGTCTTCGATGCGGAAACCGTTCTGTTCGAAATGCCAGCGCCGGCGCACATCGTCGGCGTCGAGCCGTTTGTAGCCGCCGTGCGCGATCGTGAAACCGTCGGGGTGCGCCATTACGGCGGCCGGGCCGGCATGACGCATCCTGAAGGCATCGTCGTAGTACGGCTTGTTTGCCGGATACGGGTCGGCACCGTCGAGCCTGAGGGTGCCGTGCACGGCTGATGAACGGTAGCGTGCGGCGTCGCCGGCATCTCCGTACGCACCGCGCCCCGGATCGACGAACAGCGGCTTCCCGTCGACATGGATTTCGGCACTGCCGAGATCCTGATGCGCGTGCCCGGGCATGAACGGCCAGCCTTGCGGCGGTGCGTAGACCAGTGTGGACCAGCGCCCGAAGTCGGTCCGAAGCCATCCGTCGCTGCAGAGATCGCCAGCAGAAACTTCACCGGCAGCGGCGGCAAAGCGTGTCAGCCGGTCCCGGTCTTCCTCGTCGCGGCCGGCGGCCCATGCGCCTGCGCCGTGCTCCAGCCCGGTCAGGAATGCAGGCGGGCAGTCCGGTGAAATGTCGCCGATCAGCGGCAGGCCGCCCGGCAAGATCAGATGGCGCGCGGCGGCCATCAGGCGTTCCGCGATCCCGGCGAACGCGGCGGCTTCCTCATCGAAACCGTGACGTTCGGCGGCCAGCCAGACATCCAGATAATTCCGCAGGTAAAGGAAATGATAGTGCGACGACCCTTCGCGCAGCATACCGCCGGCAAGGAAAATCCGCGCCGCCTCGTTGACGAGAATATCGAAACCGAGCCCGCGCACGGCATGGTCGGTGAGCGTGCAGCCGATGCGGTAAAGTCCTCGGCCGTTGTTGGCGAGGTGGTTCGACGTATCGTGGTCACCGAAGTATTCGAGCCGCTCCGCAATGACCGTCGCATGTTTCGCAAGATCGCCGGCGACGGTTTCCGCATCCATGGGCAGGCCCAGCCGGGGTGCGGCATCGATAACGTTGATGGCCCGTTCGGCGGCAGTGTAAGGATGCCAGTGCATCCCGTCGGTATCGAAAAAGCGCCGGCGCCACGCCTGCCACAGGGCACGGAAGGCACCGGCCGGCGCATCGGGCTGAAGAGGCAGCCAGGCGAAACGGTGCCGTGCAAGGTCGACCTCGATATCCGTTTCCGGATCGTCGAAAAAGGCGTCCGGCTTCGCCGGATCGTAGGGGATATCCGTGCCGGCGAGGTCAGAAACGAACGAATCATTGTTTGCAGAAGAAGGTATGACGGGCGGCGCATCAGCCCATCGGGGGCTGTCGACGGAAAGCGGCAAACGTTCCCATGCATAAACCGGGAGGTGCGGCACGAACGGCGGCGGTGCCGGCTGCAGATGAACGGCACGGCGCAACAGCCACGACCGGAGGACCGGGTCGGCGGCCAGTTGCGCGAGTTTCCGTTTAAGGCTCTGCACGGTTACCAGCGGCCCGGCGGAAAAATTCCTGGTTCCGGGGAACGAAATTCGTCAAGCCCGCGAATGGCGGCGCGGCCCATGGCGAGGATCGCTTCTTCCGCACTGCCGCCGATATGCGGCGTTGCCAGAAAATTCGGCATGTTCAGAAGCTCCTTGTCCTCCGGCGGCTCGGCGGCGAACACGTCGAAAGCCGCGGCGGCAAGATCGCCGGATTTCAGGGCTGCCTTGAGCGCGGCCTCGTCGACAAGGCCGCCACGGGCGGTATTGATCAGCACCGCGCCGGGCTTCATCCGCGCAAGTGCGGCCGCATCCAGAATGTTATCCGTGGTGACATCCAGCGGCAGATGAAGGCTGACGACGTCCGAGTGCGCAAGAAGCGTGTCCAACCCGGCGGCGATCACGCCGTGCTCGGCATAGAAATCGGTGAAATCGACGGTATCGTGCGCATACACTTCTGTGCCGAAGCCGGCGCGCAGCATGACCGCCAGTTCCTTGCCGACATGGCCGCAGCCGATGATGCCCACGGTGCAATCGGAAAGTTGCCTGCCGACGGTCTGGCGCCAGGTGCCGTCCAGCACTTCTGCGCTGGCAGCGGGGACATGACGCAGCATCGAGATGGCAAACGCGATGACCAGCTCGGCAACGGAGCGCCGGTTGACCCCCCCCGTCCATCCGAGCGAGACACCGCGGTCGATCAGCGCATGCAGGTCGATCCTGTCGAAGCCGACGCCGTACTTGGCGATGATCTTCAGCTCCGGCAGCGCATCCAGAACGGTGGCATCGATTTTCTCGAGCGCGATGACTGCCTTGTCGTGGCCCTTCAGGAACGCGATCAGGCGCTCGCCGGTCAGGCTCTCGCCGGCATCGTTGAAAGTTGCATCGGGATAGCGTGCCGTCAGCTCTGCACGGAGCACCGGATGGCGGGAGAAGGAACGGGATGCGACGACAACTTTGTTCACGGGTATGGCTCTATTCTAGAAAAGGGAACGCGTTATGGCCGGACTCACGGGTGCCGGACCGCGGCTGCGGTCCCGAGGGACATCGTCTGATCCGCCTGCTCGATAACCGAAACCGTGTTCAGTCCCAGCTGCAGGCTTTCGGCGGAACGGCTGTCCGACACGACGGCGGCGCGGAACTCACGGAGCGCGATATCCAGCGGCAACATGTCGTCGAGGGGGACGTCTTCCGCGCCGGCGTTTTCACGCCGGCGGAGTGTCAGCCGGGGACCATCGTCGTCCGAGTAGGTCAGCTCGCCGTCACGCTGCAGCACCTTGAACATGCGGCGGCGGGTATTGAAGTGGTTGCTGAACGTCATGTCGGCGGAGACATCGCCGTTGCCGCCGAAAGCCAGGCGAAGGTTGACATGCGGCGCCTCCCCCGTCGCGCTGCCGGGGCGGGCTTCCGCACGTACGGTCTTGGGCAGTTGCCTCAAAAGTCGAAGGCACATGGCGACGTCATGGGGCGCCCAGTCCCACAGCACAGGCGTCGCGGTGTCGGTGACGGCGTTCTTGCCGGCGCATGCCTCAATGCCATGAACAGGGCCGAGGGAAGGTGACATCTCGCAAAGCTTGCGGAAGGCGGGACTGAACAGATGGATATGATCGACCATGCCGTAGACGCCGTTTTTTTCGGCTTCGCCGCAGATCTCCCTCGCGCTCTGGCTGTCCATCGTCAACGGCTTTTCAACGAAAAACGGCTTTCCGTGGCGGATCGACGCCAGCGCGATCCCGGCGTGCGTCGCCGGCGGTGTCGCGATCAGGACAGCATCGATGTCGCCGGCCGCGATGGTGTCACGCCAGTCCGTGTCGATGACGCAGCCGTCGGGAGCAATGTCCGCGGTTCGCGGATTGCCGCTCGCGATGCGGCGAAGAAGCGTCCCTTCGATACGCGGGATCGTACGAGCGATGATGCGGCCCCAATGACCGCACCCGATGAGCGCCAGGCGAAGCGGGGTCGCGCCGCCGGACATGACCGGTCAGGCCACGCCCGTATAGGTCTTGTCGGTCCAGCCGAGATAGCGCTTCAGCCCTTCCTCGAGCTCGACTGTGGGCTCAAACGAGAGCTGCAGCCGGGCTTTCCGGATGTCGGGCGCACGACGGTTCGGCTCGTCGGCGGGATAGCTGTCCGGGTATTCAATGACATTGTAATCGAGGTCCCGTCCGAGCGTCGTCTGGATCCGTTGCACCAGTTCGACCATGGAGATTTCCGGCGTCGGGTTGCCGATGTTGTACGCCTCGCCGGGGACACCTTTGAGAATGACGAGCAGGAAGCCCACCATCGCATCGGTGATGTAGCAGAACGTCCGGGTCTGATTGCCGGTGCCGTAGACATTCAGCGGATGCCCGCCCTTGATGCGGTTGGCGAAGTTCGGCAGCACCCGATAGTCGGTTTCCTGCATACCGGGCCCGAAAACATTGAAGGGGCGGATGGTATTCGTATGCGTGCCGTGCACGGTATGGAAAATGTAGCAAAGGGTTTCGCCGACGCGCTTGCTCTCGTCGTAACAGGCGCGCGGTCCCTGGCATGAAACGTTACCGCGGTAGCTTTCCGACATCGGGACGTGTTTGCTGTCCGGGTCGCCGTAGATCTCCGAAGACGAGAAGAACGCGAAGCGGGCATTGTGCTCTTCCGCGAGCTCAAGCATGCGTTTCGTGCCGGTAATGGCAACCTCGAGGGTCTCCAGCGGATATGCCCGGTAATAATACGGGCTCGCGATCCCGGCAGCGTGGATGACGAAATCCACGGGCTCGTCAATTTCAAACGGCTGAATAACGTCGTGATTGATGAAACGGATATTCTCGATCTCGGGGATCTCCGCGCCGTGCGCCCCCGCCGTGATCAGGTTGTCGAGTGCAATGACTTTCACGGGGCGATCCAGCACGGTCTGGTTCAGCTGCTGAAACACGTCGATGAAATAGCGACCCAGAAAACCACGCGCGCCTGTGATAAGGACGGTCTTTCCGGCAAATGCCGTCGCCGCGCCGCTGATCCGCTCGACGATTTCGTCGATATCCGATTGCAGGCAAAATTCTGTCATCAGTCAATGAACCTCAAGTTTGGGAAGCGGGACGATAAACTTGCCGCCCTGCTCCGTGTAAGCCGAATGCGCTTTCATGATGGGCGCCGCGAAGTTCCACGCCAGGATCACTGTGTAATCGGGGCGTGCGCGGTACAGTTCCTCGGAAGGAACAACCGGGATGTGCATCCCGGGGGTGAAGAGCCCCTGTTTCAGGGGGCTGTCGTCGACGACGAAGTCGACCAGATCGGGGCCGATACCGAAGTGGTACATGAGCGTGGTCGCTTTTGCGGGCGCGCCGAACGCGGCAACGCTCTTGCCGTCGGATTTGAGCTCGGAAAGCAACGCCGTGAGCGCCGTTTTCAGGCTGTCGATCTGGGCGGAGAACCGTTTCAACGTCGCCGCCTTGTCGAGACCGAGGCGTTCTTCATCGGCGATGCGCTGATCGACGCTCGCATCCGGCTTGCGCGGTCCGCCGGCCAGTTGCGCGACACCGCGCAGACTTCCGCCATGGCTTGTGACGCGTTCGGCGGCGATCAGTTCAAGACCGTGCCGTTTCAGGAACAGCACCAGCGGCTTTACGCTGTGGTACGCCAGATGTTCATGATAGATCGTGTCGAACAGTGTCTTTTCGAAGACGTCGACCAGATAGGACACCTCGAAAACGAAGACGCCATCGTCCGCCAGGAGTTCACCGATGCCTTCCGCGATCGACGCCAGGTCGTCAATGTGGGCAAACACGTTGTTCGCGGTGACGACGGCGGCTTTCCCGTGCTCGCTCACGATCTCGCGCGCAACGTCAGGCGAGAAGAATGCGGTGATCGTCGGCACGCCGGCGGCTGTTGCATTGGCCGCGATGTCGCGCGCCGGGTCGACGCCCAGCACCGACATGCCCTGGTTCTTGAAACATTTCAGGAGTGTGCCGTCGTTGGAGCCGACGTCGACGACCAGCCCACCCGGCGCCGGCCGATAGGTCCCGACGACCGCAGCGGCGTAATCTTCGAAGTGTTTTACGAACACTGGCGACGTGCCCGTCACATAGACATAGTTCTCAAACAGCACTGCGGGGTCGACGACGTCCAGCAACTGGACGTGGCCGCAGTCTTCGCAAAAAAACACATCGAGCGGAAACACCGGTTGTTTCTCGTCCAGCTCGTCTTTCGTAACGAACGCATTGGCCGGTGGCGTGGGCGTCAGTTCCAGCACCGGCGTCAGTGCCGTCGAGCCGCACAGTCTGCAATCCTGCCGGCGGCGGCAGGATCCCGCCGGATGGTGTTCAGTCATCAGGCGTCCAGGTCGTGCGCCCCTCGCCGCTGATCATGTTGATCCGGACAACATCCTGCTCATAGGATTCCTGATCCCGCGGATTGCGCCCCAGCGTCAGGAATACGGTATCGACGGGGAACGTCATGCCGTGATCGACCATCGGCGGGGTGAAAACCATCTGCCCCTTCTCGACGACGATCATCTCCGGTTCTGCTTCGGAACCCGTCGGCCGGTGGTAGTACTCGATCCGGCCCTCCAGGACATAACAATAGTGCCAGTCGGTCTTGTGGTAGTGGTTGGCCCGCAGCGAACCGGCCTTCGATTCGATAAGCACGGCACTCTTCATCATTTCGTCGACAAGCGGCTGGATCGTGCCACGCGCGTCGCTGAAGGGTTCCTCAAGCAGAACGATCGGCTCTTTCGGCCAGTCGCGTTGTTCTTCATCGGTCAACGGATCAATGGTCAGTTTTTTCTTCATCTCGGTCGCACTCGTTCGTTCAGCGTGTAAAGCGCATGCGGATGATGGTCCACAACACACTCAGGATATGATGGGCGCGGATTTTCTTCCCTTCATCGTAAGAGCGGCCATTGTACTTGACCGGGACCTCAAACATGCTGCGCGCCTTGCCGGCGGCAATCGAGAGAATTTCGGCGTGCTGTTCCCAGCCGTACGTATTCAGCTCGTGCGGGTTGACCAGCGTGCGCCTGTACATCAGGTAGCACGAATACACGTCGGTGAACGTTGTATTATTCAGCACGTTGAACAGCGTCGTAATGACGAGATTGCCGATCTTGTGCCAGAAATAGAAGACCCGCGTATATTCGGCGTACGTCATGCGTGAACCCATGACGACATCCGCGTCGAACTCAAGGATCGGACGCACCAGCCTGCCGTAATCGGCGGGATCGTATTCAAGATCCGCATCCTGAAACAGAATGAAATCGCCCTCGGCGACTTCGAGCCCGGCCTTGACCGCGGCCCCTTTGCCGCCGTTTTGCGGCATCCGGATCAGGCGGTCGTACAGTTCCGGCTGTGCTTCGAGAATTTTGACGGTATCGTCTTTCGAGCCATCATCGATGACGATTACGTCGAAAACACATCCGTCGACTTTCTGGGCGCGAATGCGGGTCAAAATCTCGATGATCGTCGCCTGCTCATTATAGGCAGGCATGATGACGCTGATCTTGATCATTGATGGGTTTTCCACATTCGCCGGTATCGAGGTGTCGTCCACGGAAGGTTTTGGCATCTGCGTGTGTGCTGGGCAAGCCTTAATCGGGTGCCGGAACCCGGCCATACCGGCGCTTCATGGAGCCGGTTGCGGTTGTTGTGCTTATCAATACTTTGTACTGTTCGGCACAGCCCGTTGCGCCTGTTTTTTGATCTGCGAATGCCTGTTTTATGAATGCCAAATCTACCGACCACGTGCTGATCGCGCAGATCTCGGATTTGCATCTCACTCCGCCGGGGGTGCTGTTCAATGCCGACCGGGACGGCTGGGAATGTCTCGATGCCGCCATTGCCGAGTTGAACGCGCTGCGGCCCCGCCCCGATTTCCTCGTTGTCTCCGGCGATCTGGCCGATCGGCCTGATCTCGGTGTTTACGAGCGGTTCCGGGCGCGGCTCGGGGACCTTGAGATTCCGGCTTTCGTATTCCCCGGCAACCATGACGACCGTGATCTGTTTCGAGACGCGTTTTCAGGCGTCCCGTATTTGCCCGCGGACAGGCCTTTCATTCAATACACGATTGAATCGGCGCCGCTGCGCGTGATCGTTCTCGATTCGATGGACCCCGACACCGGCGATGCACTGCTTTGCGACGAGCGCCTGGGCTGGCTGCGCCGGCGGCTCGAGGAGGACCCCGCACGGCCGACGATGCTGTTCATGCATCATCAGCCGTTTTATACCCGTCTCGGATTTTCCGGAACGGGCGAGGCGTTCCCGGGTGTCGCGGCATTGCGTGCCGTCCTGGACGACTTCGACAGCGTCTGCCTTATCGCCTGTGGCCATTTGCACCGGCCTATTCAGATGCGTCTCGGCAACGTGCCGGTCAGCGTCGCGCCGAGCATTACCTACCAGCGTACGCTGACGCTGGACAATGCGATGGACAAAGCCTTCATCGACGAGCCCGTCGGCATGCTGTTGCACCTGTGGCAGCCGCATATCGGGATCGTCACGCATACGCACCTCATCGGCGATTTCGGTGCACCGTCGCCAATGCTCGACTAAGCGGCCTCAGCGGCCGCTTGCAGCGGCGGTCAATCGGCTCAATGCCGGACGGAATTCGTCGTAGGAGTCGATCAGCACCGTCGGCTTCAGGTCCTCGAACGGCATGTGGCAATAGCCGAAGCTGACACAGATCGACGGCAGGCCCGCATCGTGGGCGGCAAGGATATCGTTTTCGCTGTCACCGACCATGATCGCCGGCACGCCGGGCATGTTCATTCTTGCGACGGTTTCCAGCAGATGACGGCCGTCGGGTTTGCGGTTCTCGACATCGTCACCGCACAGCATCACCGGAAAGAAATCCGCCAAGCCGAAGGCATCCAGCACGGGGAGGGTCGTTTTCCGGGGCTTGTTGGTGCAAAGCGCCATCGGCACAGCATCCGATTTCAACGCTTCCAGCACCTCCATGGCGCCGGGAAAGACGATCGTGTCCTGGATCGGGTTCTCGCTGTAGATCTGTAGGAATGCTTCGCGCACCCGGTCCGGATGCCCGTCGTCATCGATCCCGCCTGTGTCCGTCAGGGCGTCGGCGACCAGATACTGTGCGCCCTTGCCGACCAGGTCCTTGACGCGATCGACGGTGAGTGAACCGCGGCCTTCGGCTTCGAGCGCGCGGTTCAACGACCAGGCGACGCCGGGCGCGCTGTCGATGAGCGTGCCGTCCAGGTCAAAAAGTATGATGTGATCAGGTGTGCGGCTCACGTCAGTATTTCCCCCAAAGCGGGTCCGACGGCATCGCTGCCTCTACGCGGGCGACATCTTCGACGCTGTCGACGGACTGATACGGCCGGAACGTCATCGGTGCGATGCGCTGGAAAAAACCGTTATCGCATATCCGGTTCGAATCGCAGGCCTCGGCTTGTTCGAGCGGCGATTCGGGTGTCTCCGTGAACCACTTCAGGAAGTGCCATTTGAACCCGAAGATCCCGCCGACGCGCTTGGCGCCGCCGTCCGGATCGAACGTCTTCATATAGGGGATCGGGCTTCTGGACGTATAGAGCACGTTGCCGTTCAGGTCGTGCACCAGTTTGACCATGTCCGGATTGTTGAAGGTTTCCTCGTCGTGCACGGGCACGGCGAGCATGGTGCCGTTTACCGCCGCGTCTTCGAACGGCGCCAGGACGGCCTCGATGACATCCGGACCCAGCAGGGGTTCGTCACCCTGCACGCAAATGACGATGTCGTCTTCCGCGACGTCCGTGCCGCACTTGGTGGCGGCTTCCGCGACGCGGTCGAGTGCGCGTGTATGCGTATCTGCCGTCATGATTACGGGAAAGCCCTTGTCTTCGCAGAATGCCCTGATTTCCTCGTCGCACGTGGCGACGGCCAGCACGTCCCAGCCGGAGAACATTTTTGCCCGAAGGTAACAATGTTCCAGCATCGGGCGGCCACAGATCGGATGCAGGGGTTTACCGGGAAACCGGCTCGCGGCCATGCGCGCCGGTACGATACCGATGGTTTTCATCTTAAAACACCATGTAGATAAAGTCTTGGGTTGAGGTTTCTTTTATCACGACGGTCAGGAGCGCGGCAAAGCCGCAACTGACCTTTATGCTTAATGGCGACGCGTTGCTGGCTTACCATTCGCAGGGGCGCGAAACAGACCGGTATTCAAAGTGCGGGCCCGGCGTGGAGGCCCCACATTTCGCGCCAGCGGGCGTCGGCGCAATAGATTTTGTAAACAAGCTGCATGGTGCGGAGCGCATCCTCTGCCGAACCGTTCCTGATCTCGCCGCCGCGCAGCACCGCGTCCGCGAATTCCGCAACCTCCAGGGTCCACGAGGGATCGTTGTCATAGCGTTTCGTTTCCTCGTGCGGGTCGCCCATATCGTTCTCGCCGCGGCGGGTGAGCGTAAGCGTTTCGGCACCGTAACTTTTCGATCCCGAAAGGATGCCGGAAAGCGTGATCGCGCCCCGTGTCATGCCGATCTCGAGGCGAAACCTGTGGCGCCACTGCGATGCCGACGAGTGCAGCATGGCGACGACGCCGTCCCCGGTCTGCATCAGTGCATAGGCGTTGTCCTCCACGTCGTGACCCCAGACCCTGTTGGATATGAAGCTGTTGACGTCCGTGAACTCGCCACCGAAGAGCCGGATCAGATCGACCATGTGAATGCCCTGGTCAAGCAGGACACCGCCGCCGGCGAGCGCGCGCTCCGTTCGCCAGGACGTCTGGTCGAACGTGATCAGCTGCGATTTGCCGTAAACGCCGCGCATGTCGATGACATCGCCGAATTCGCCGCCCGCCAGCGCCGCCAGCGCGTCCTGTACCGAATCGTGGTAGCGGTGATTGAACCCGTACTTCAGCTGCTGGCCGGGCCGTTTACCGTGACAGGCGACGACGGCCTCGATGTCGGCGACGTCCCGCCCGGGCGGTTTCTCGCAGAACACATGCAGACCGGCTTCCAGCCCGGCGATGGTCGCCTCGGCGGCGATATCGTTCGACATCGCGACAAACAGAACATCGAGATCTTCGCCGAGAAGATCCTGGTATGTCTCGAAATACCTGACACCGTCATCGTATGTGCCCGAACCGCCGAGCGTTCGGTCGCAGACGGCAACGGTGATCATGTCGTCGCGCGCGTCGATAACGCCGCGGCGGCGTTTGCCGACGACACCGTAGCCGGCGATACCGACCTTAAGGACATTATGGGTCATAGAGGGTAGCCGTACTGTCTCAAGCCGAGATTGAAATGGTCGTCGAGCCAACGATTTCCAGCGGTAAACGTCTCGGGAGAATTGACGTCGCCGGCAAAGGAAATATTTTCTCCAGCCACATTCATGCGGCGGAGCAGCTTGTCAAACCTCTTCGCGTTTCTAAGGGCGTGGCCATGAATTTTCGGATAGCTGCGTACAAAGCGGCCGAGCAACAAATTATAGTGCTTGGTCAAGAACATCATCTGATCGGAAAGTCGCTGATTGTCTTGTTTTGATAGCACGTCGGAACTGACAGGGATGTCCTCAACGCCGAGAAACCGCCACAGGTGGCGCAGGAAATCTAAAGGATCGTGGGCAAACTGCTCAAAAGTACCGACCCAAAGATTGTTTTCCCCGTACAGGTTTTGGTACTCGCGAACCAGTTGGTCGTATTGCAGATAGGAAGACCAGGCGATATCTGTTCTGAAGGCCTTTTCCGCCGGTTTGAAAAAGCCGCCGAGGATGTATTGCCGGTACATTGATTCCAGCATTTGCCGCTGTTCTCTGATGGTGATGAGGATGGTCGCACTCGGAGCTACTTTTTTCAGTCGGTCGGCAATTGTGAAGCCGTCGACGTTTGCAGGCTTGTCGCCGACCAGGATGAAGTCTCCCACCAATGATTCGAGGGACATGAGGACCGGACGATCTGCGTTTCTCTGCACCTCTTTCAGCCAGCCGGCCACGGCTACCAGATCGCAATTCGCCTCGGTCAATGAAGTCATCATGGGCCCCGCCGGGATAAACTCGATGCCCGGATGCTCTGAAAATGCGCGGGTCTGAAGCCATGTCGTTCCCGTCTTAGGATATCCGATGTGTATGATGGGGCTGGGGGTCATCGGTCTCCTCTCCAACTAATTCTAGCTAGAACGCTTCGCCCGCGGTGGTCTGTATAGATCCGAAATCGCGTCATCCGGCCGGCCGAGCCGTTCGGAAGATGCATTGCCGTCGACGTTGACCCAGCCGCCCGCTTCGTCCGAGCGGTAGAAAGCGTGCAGTAAGCCAAGCGTCTTTCGGCAATCGGTGCGGTTCACGGGATAGGGTGCCGTACCGGCAAAATCGGCGACGATGTCACGGTACATTTCCGTGTGGCCGAAGCCGTATACGGCACCGTGACCTTCGATGCCCTTAAAGTCCTCGCTGTTTTCCGCACAAGCGGCGGGTTCCGGCGTGAACACCTGTAGTTCGTTGACGGCGATGCCGCCGATCTGCGCCATGCCTTCAGAACAGACGAACGAAATTGACGCCTCAAAATCGTCGGGCCTGGCGGCGGTGGTGGATTCAAGCGTGCCGACCGCGCCGTCCGCATAGGCAAAGGATGCGACCGTCGTGTCCTCGACTTCGATATCCGCGCCCAGCGTGCGCATGGTGGCATTCACTTTCTCGACCTCGCCGCCGAGGTGACGCAGCAGGTCGACATGATGGATCGTCTGGTTGGTCAGTGCGCCGCCGTCGTGTGAAAACGTGCCGCGCCATGGCGCCAAATCGTAGTAGCGCTGTGGACGGCACCAGCGAAGTCGGACGGAGACGGTCCGGATGTCGCCGAGTTCGCCCGTCTCCAACGCCTGTTTGACCCGCTGAACGGCCTTGTTGTAGCGGTTCTGGAACACCGGAAAGATGCGCCTGCCCGCGGCATCCGCAGCGGCATATGCCTTGTCCAGCTGCTCGGGCCGCATGAACGTCGGCTTTTCCATCACGATGTGTTTGCCGAAATCCCGGATCACTTCCAGACCGTGCTCGAAATGCATGCCGCTCGGTGTGATCACGGCGGCAATGTCGATGCCCGGGACGTCCGCGAACATCTGCCGATAGTCGGAAAACGCCGGTACGCCGAACTCTGCCGCATAGGCGTCGGCCTTGTCGATTTCCAGATCGCAGACGGCGGCCAACTCTATGCCGTCGACCTCTGCGATTGAGCGGCAGTGATGGCCGGCAATACGGCCGCAGCCGATCAGGGCAACTTTCAAGGGTTCGGTCATGTCTTCAATTCGGCCTTTTCGTCACTGAGCAGCGCTGCCCAGATGTTCATGTCCGGTGGCGGGAAAGCGACTTCTGTCGTGCCGCACCCGGCGTGATTAACGTCTTCAGGCGTGTTCTGCAATGCCGTCGCCAGCGCACCGGCACTGACGGATAGAGGTGCGAGACCCTTGGGCAGAATATCGAGTGCGACACCGCCTTCGGGCACGAAGCGATAGGTCGGGACACCACCGAGCAGACCCTCGAGTCCGGTGGTGCCGGTACAATATATAAGAGCCCGCATCGCCGGCAGTTCGGCGATCGGTGCGCGCGTGTACGTAAAGTCTGCACTTTCAGTAACCGGATAGGGGCTGAGCGGGTGGTCTTTGACGATGAACGGCCGGTCCGCCGCCGCGAGCGGCCGGCAGGCGTCGATCATCTGTCGGGCGAAAGAAGGATTGTTCGAAAGGGCGAGGAACACCGGCCCGGCGGCATCGAAGCGGGGCAGCCCCTTGGTCCCGATCCGGTGCGCCCCGGCAACGACCATGCGTTCCGCCGGAATGCCACGGGCGACAAGATCATCTTTATAAGACGGGCCGTTCAGGAGGATGCGGTCGGGAATGCTCCCGGTTCCATCCCGGTTCGCCTCCGCACCCTGGTTATACATATGCCGGCCGACGACGGTGTGCTGGTAGCCCAGCGTTTCCGTCCCGTTGCGTTTCGCCGCCCGGGTGAAGTCGCGCTCCCAGGGGTGATTTTCCCACGGCCAGGCAACGGTCCCAGGATTGCTCTCCTTGAGCCATCTCGCATGGCATGCGTTCTGCCAATGGGTCATCGCCGCACTGCCGCCGCTGCCCTCGATCGCCCTCGCGCGCTCGATCAGCCAAGCCGTCGCCGGCTCGAAACCGGATGTATCGGGGCGCCAGCGCGCAAACAACATGCCGAGCGCAGCACCCATGTTGCCCCAGGCGTGCAGCGAATGGGTGCGGCCATCGCGGGCGAGCTCCAGCGCGTAACCGGCCGCGCAGTCGGTATGCATCAGCCGCCGGAGGCCCGGCAACTTCTGCATCAGGTCGCCGAAATAGGCATCGAACCCGTCCGCATTGCTGTCCGGGTGTCCATAGACAAGAAGCCAGCGTGCCGCCGAGGGCGCCGTGCGGTGGTGACGGGTCTGCCGCATGGCCATCAGCGCCCGGCCGGCGGCCCGCGTTCGTGCCAGGACACCCCGGCAAAAAAACCGGAGCCGCTTCGCGGCTAACCCGGGCGGCGGGTCCGCTGCCACACCCGGCAGCGTCGACAATGCCCTGTACAGCCATGGGTCTTTACAGGCGACGTACGTATCGTCGCTCTCTGCCGCCAGGTCTTTCACCACGTGCAGCCAGGCCAGCATGACGCCGAAATCCGAGGCGTATGTGCTCATCGTCGGCATGTGTGCAAGATCCGCGCTCGGTTGTGCCTGAAGCCTCAGTGCGGCTTCGCGCCACGTGTCATAGATTCCGTCGAATGCGCGTTCAAGCCGGGACGCCAGATCAGGGATGCTCGAACCGCCGTTACCGCCGATCACGAGGTATCGTTGCGCGGACGTGCCGGCACGACGGTCATGTGTCAACTGAACGGGCAACGGTCGGCCGTTATGCAGGCTCGAAAGCCGTCGGGATCTTCGGCAGCAACAGCAGATTGACCGCGATCTCGGGCGGCTCCTCGCCCATTGGTTCAAGATGCAGGTAGGGGTTCGCCGGTGTCACCGGATGAATGATGAAGATGTGATAGTCGGGAAACGTTTCCCGGTACCAGCCGAACGAAAGTCCGACCTCGCGGAGACGGCGGGAGTGCGCCTCGACAAGCATTGCCGGGCGCGTCTTGCGGATTGTCTCCAGCCCGCCCCTGATGACCATCGGCTCAAAACCCTCGGTGTCGATCTTGATGAAATCGATGCGCTTATCGATGTCGAGCTCGCCCGCGATATGGTCCAGGCGTTTCACCTGGATCGTGCGCTTCTTGAACCGGTCGGGGCGCTGGCTGACATGCACGGACGAGATCATCGAGTTCGTTCCCTCCATGCCCGGCTCGCCCTGGTTGACCTGGATATCGGCCTCGCCCGCCTCTTCGCCCAGCGCATGTCGGCAGAGCGTCACGTTCCTTGTCCTGTTGAATGCGCAGTTGGCGGAGAGTTTCTCGGCCATTTCGTCAACCGGCTCGAAGGCGATGACGCGCCCGTCTTGCACCAGCCCGGCGAAAAACGCCGTGTGCAGCCCGATGTTGGCGCCAATGTCGAGGACAACATCACCCGGTTTCACCAGCTTGCGCATCAGGAACGAGATATCTGCTTCATAGGCGCTGCCGTCGAACGTCAGGCGTGCGCCGGACGGCGAGCTCAGGAACAGATAGCTGTCCGGCGTCGTGATGTAGTGCGCGTCTTCGCGTTCGATGACAAAGGTCGACAGGTAGAAAGGATTGCGCAGGCCGAAAAGGGTCCGCTTCCAGTGCGTCGCTTTTCCGAAGAACCCGAGAAACTCTCCGATCAGGGGGTGATCGCAGAGAGAGAGAATAAGCTTTTTCATGTTACAGCCAGTCCCCTCCGGTCAGTGGAATCATCTGTCCCGTGATAAAGCCAGCCCAGTCGGACAGGAGATACGTCATCAATGCGGCGGCTTCGTCGACGTGTCCGCCGCGCTTCAACGGCACGAGATCGGCGCGTTCCGCCATCTGTTCCGGCGTCCGGTTGTGCCAGCGTTGATGAAAGCCGCTTTCGATGTAGCCGAAGCGCATTCCGTTGACGAGGATGTCGTCCGGTGCGCCCTCGCGGGCCAGCCCCTGTACCATGCATTCCGTGCCGCGCTTCGCCACGGCATAAGGGAACGATGCCGGGGAGCCGCCGTGCAGTGCAGATTCCGTCCCTGTTAGCAAAATGCGGCCGCCGCTTTCTCTCATATGCGTCATGGCCGCGCGGGCGAGATAGAACGGCTGGTTCAGGTTGATCGCGATTTCGTTCTCCCAGCTATCGCCGTCGATGTCCTTCCAGTGCCCGGTGTAATGGATTGCGCCCGAGAGGACGACGAGCGCATCGATGCCGCCGGCCTGTTTTACGAAGTCGTCGACTAGGGCGCGGCAATCGGCCTCGCCGGCAAATGCCTTTTGCATCGGCAGGACGCGGGCGTCCTCGCTCTCGAAGGTTTGCGAATTGCCGTGCGCGCCGATCGTGCAGTCGGGTCCCTGCAACAGCATATCGACGAGGGCGCGGCCGAGGCCGCCCGTCGCACCGGTGACGAGAACGCGTGCGCCGGGCCTGATGCGGGGTGTCCAGTCAGGTCTGTTGAATGTTGTCATTGCTGTTTCCGGTAGTGACGGCTCAGGGTTTCGTAACTCTCGTTGACATCGTCCATGTAGGCGGTTTCAGACAACATGCGCTGCTCGGCGGAAACGTACCCGTCATAGCCGATGTTGGCGAGCATGGCGCCGATGCTTGCGTGGTCCACGGTGCCGCTGCGCCCGAGCACGTCGAGGCCCGGCTCGTTCGCGTGTACGTGCACCAGCATGTCGGCGGCGGCGTCGACAATCCGTTGATGGACTTCAGCGTTCTCGACCAGGGCCTTTGCATCGATCTGCAGGCGCAGGTTCGGCCGTGCGACGGCTTCAGCGATGGCCCGCGCTTCGGACAGACCGTTGACGAAGTCGGAATCGGCCGGGCCCAGTGGCTCGAAGCAGAAAACCGTGCCGTGATCCGCCGTCTGGTCGCATAGTTGCTGCATGAATGCCACCGCACGGGCGAAAGCATCGTCGGCGGCAACCGAACCCCGCTTGCGTCCGCCGCCCCAGATCAGGGTGCGCCCGCCCAGGTCGCGGCAGAGACCCGACAAGTGGACCATGAAGGCGAGGGTCGCAGCGACGGAGTCGTCATCGCCGAAAAGCTGCAGTTCCGGGTGATCGAAAACCAGTGAATGCAGGCCGACCACCTCCAGTCCCGCATCCTCGACGGCACGGCGATACGTGGCGACATCAGCACTCGAAAGACCGTGCCAGGTATCTTCCCAGATGCGACTCGGCGCGACCTCGATGCCGGTGAAGCCGATGGCCGCCAGGCCGGGCAGGTCGCCGACATGGTCGTATGCAGGCAAGGCGATGTTGGAAACGGCGTACTTCATGTGTCAGTCGGCTCGCCGCGGCTGCAACAGCGCGATGTGTTTGAGGACCGGGTGAATAACGTAGAACGTTTCGCCAGCAGATGTCTGAGGCTGGGGCGACGGTAGTTCGCCCGTGCTTGCAACGGATTTCATACAGTCGATCAGCACGTGCGCGCGCATCGTATTGTCGTACAGCAAATCCACGTCCGTATCAGCAGGGGGTGCAGGGAAACGCCTTTGAATGAGTACCGGCCCCTCATCGATGCCAGCATTCATGAGAATTGCGCTGACGCCGCAGGCATTCTCGCGCAGCCAGCTGTAGTAGACAGTGGTGCTTCCACGATAGTCAGGCAGCAAGCCGCTGTGCATGTGCAGAAAAGAAGGGACAACCGAGAGCAATTCGTGGCCGACGATCTGACCGCCATATCCGGCATAGACAACGATATCCGGGTTTTCGGATTCAATGATATCCTGGATTTCCGGATCGTTGACGTTTTCCGGCTTTACCGCTTTCCACGGCCAATCGGTCGAACGGAGAGTCTCCGATACGGTTTCCGTGAGATCAGGTGTGAACACGTACTCGCCGCCGTTAAGACCGGGGCTTCCTGCGACACGCTTCTGGTCGCGCGCAGGATCGCCAAACGTGACGACGAGACCGGGTTGGAAGCCAACAGTTCTCATCGCCTGCAGGTAGCACTGTGCGCGAGCGTTATAACCCAACAGAAAGATTACGTTCGCGAGGGTTACCATGCGACCTCTCGCGCATCGGCAAGGGCGAGGATATATCCGCGTTCGTTTTCAATCAGGCGGGCAAGGCGCGGCTTCAGATTCTCAGCCAACGCGTCCCGTTGAGAGCATAGGGTATCTATAATCTTCAATAGTGCGTTCAGCGCGGGCAGCGAGTCAGTTCTTCTGTATGCAAGGTCGAACACCTCAGCAAGGCGGACATACAGGTCGAGGTTATGTCTTCTGGTCTTGTCCGCGGCGAGAAACCCCTCCGCATATGATTCATGAATGCGCTTGGTGACTTCAAACTTCTTGATGAGGCGTTCGAGCCATAGAACGCTTTCCGGACTGTTTCCCGTGGCACTCAATGCAGCAAAGACATGATCAAGCAGCAAGGCAGTATCCAGTGGCCAGCCGGACGGTCCGCCATCCATTAATCTGCCGGGCGGGGGTGAGCCCGGCTCTCCCAGAAACCGCAGCGCGTCATCTCGCTGATGCTGCCAATCACGCAGAAACGCCGCGCCGCCAAATGCAGAATAGAAGTATGAATTCGGCGAATCGATCAAGTTGCCGCTTGCATAGGGATATTCAGTCAAGCTTCGGCATCCGTTCGAGAATATAATCGACGCAGGCTTCATGCCCCGTTTGCTGCAGCGATAGATCGATCTCAAGATCCGGCGAGGCCGGCTTGGGGAACGGAATGTCGATTCCGACGACGTTTGGAATTCGTCCCGCTTCCGCGCCTGCGTAAAGCCCCTTCACATCGCGCTGTTTGAGTGTCTCGAGCGGGATATCCAGGAACACTTCGAAGTACGTGCTGAAATTCTCCCGGTTCCACGCCTGCCATTCCGGGAAAATCGATAACACGGAAGCGACGACATGGATGCCCTGACGGTCGAGCATCCGGCAGGTATGCGAAATGCGCTCTGCGTTCTTTCGCCGCCCGGCGACGGTATGATCGACATCGTTGCGGAACATTTCCCGGAACTCGTCGCCGTCCAGGTAAACGAGATGTCTTGTCGTGGGTTTAAGGCGCTCATACAGGGCTTTCGCCAGTGTTGTCTTGCCGGCGCCCGACAGGCCTATGAACCAGGTGATCATTTCACGTACCGGTGCCGTCCAGTGAAACTTCGGAATGGCCGCGAATTCTGCCGACCGCGTCCCGGCCGGCGGCATCCAGCGCGGTGACAATTCGTCCCGAAGAGATTTCCGGAATGGCGGCAAGGCGCTCGGCAACGAACCGTTTCAACTCGGGCAGCGCCTCATGATCCGGACTGTAAAGGTTCGTCTTTTCGCCCGGGTCAGAGAGAATGTCGTACAGTTCCAGGCCATCGGGACTGAAACGGTCCGTCTTGTCGCGATATTCCTTCCACAGGAACTTGTGACGGGCAGTGCGGACTGCGATATACGGCGGCCGGCTATCGAACAGGCAGTTGCCGCTGTGGAATGCTTCGGCGACGACGTGGTCCCGCGCCGACACTTCGGATGACAGAACCGAGGCGCCTTCCCACGTGGCCGGCGCCGAAACCCCGGTCATCTCGGCAATGGTCGGTGCCAGATCGAGCGTCGAGGTCAGATCTTCAACGGTTTTTCCGCCGGCGAGATTGCCGCCAAACAGCATCGGCACCCGGATATTGTGATCGTACATCCGGAAGTGATGAGAAATATCGCCGTGTTCGCCGAGTTCTTCACCGTGATCGCCGACCACGACAACCAAGGTATTCCCGGCCAGGCCGCGTTCTTCCAGCCCCGCCAGGATCCGGCCGATCTGTTCATCGACATAAAGTACGGCGGCGTCATAAAGCGCCGACCAGTCCCGCCACCCCTGTTCTGTCGTCGGTGCACCGCGCACGGCAACGGAAAGATCGGTCCCGGGATCGTATCCGAGGGCCTCAAGGTATCGGGGTGCCGCCGATCGCCAGTTCCTGCCTGAACCGGGGCAATAAGGGACATGCGTATCCAGGTAATGGGTCCAGATGAAGAACGGCTTATCGTCTTCCCGTTCATCGATAATGCTCAGGATACGGTTGGTCAGGGCGTGCCCGTCGATATAACGTTTCGACGCGTACTCGGAAAGATGCGCCCGCTCCGCTGCCAGAGGCCGGGTCAGCGTCGCACCGAGTTTCCGGAAACCGATCGCCAGAACCGCGTCCAGGCGCCTTTTGAATCGCCAGTCGCGGGCGATCCATTCATGCGCTTTCGGGACATGGGCGAGATGGGTGTCGATGTACTTTCTGACGTCGGCGCGAAGCGCGCGCCGATGCCGATGTACGATACGTTTGACGGCGCCAAAATCGTGGCGGTCCTTCATGATGCGCTCGTTCGCCATGTCACGCCGATTGATGGCATCCTGCGCCAGCCGGACATCGCAGTACGTATCGATGCTGTCGAACAGGCTCTCGACGACGGGGGAGATTTTTTCGATCAGCGAGGAGCCTGAGGCCGGGTCCGCATGGTAAGCCTGAAGCGAACTGCGCATTCGTTGCGCGGCAATGCCGACCAATGAATTCAGAACGAACAGGAAGTGTTCCCGGTCGACCCCGTCGCCATAGCCGAAGAACCGGTTGACCCACGGAAATGTCGACAGCATCGATGTCTCGTAACCGGCGTCGTGCATGACCTTGAATACGGATGCGGGCCGGCCCGTGGCACCGTTGTCATAGCCCCCGTAAGACAGCGGCAATGTCGAGGTAAGCATCGACGGAAGGGATGGCTGCGTGAAGGCCGCCGTTGAAATCGTCTGCGTGCAGAGAACACCGCGCTCAGCCAGGCGGGACAATGTCGGCGTCGTAGGTCTTTCATATCCGCACACACTGGACCGGTCGGCGCGAAGTGCGTCGACGGAAATGAAAAGGACGTTGGGTTGATCCGTCATGCCCGTCTTATCCGAGGGTGTCCGGCTGGAAAAATTCGGCGATGGAGCCGTCACCGAAACCGCGCGCGGCATTCTCATAATCTTCGACCGTGTCGATTTCCAGCCAGCCGCTACGAACCGCTACGGAAGCAACGCGCTCGCCGCAGAGAATCATCTCCATGAGCAGATCCGTCATGTAGGCCTTCTCCACGGGGCGTTTTCTCTTCCAGGGCCGGCCGTTAGCGGACATCGATCGCCTGGCCGAGCGGATCGCGTCTATACCATTGCCCTTGAAGCGCATCAGACCGATGTACTGTGCTTCGATCTCGTCGATGTTCTCTACCTTGTTGCCGATGTCGATAATGCTGCCGTTATCGCCGAAGCGAAGGCTCTCTGCGTCGGAAAGGGGGTCCTCGAAACGGAACTCCCAGTACGCTCTCCAGTCCAGATCGACGACCACGGAAGTATCGGCATCAGCCGCAAGCAACGCTTCGAGTACCCGGGGCTCGTATACGATATCGGAGTAGGCGACAATCAGGTCATCGCCGAATTCCGCTTCTGCGGCAAAAAGGCTTTCAACCATGTTGGTATCCGCCCAGTCCGCATTGATGATTTGCCGGGTTCCCTGCAGCCGCAGCATCTCGGCTCGATAACCGCCGACGATGACGATGTCGGAAACGCCACACGCACGCAGGACCCCGAGCTGGCGGCCGATCAGGGTCTGGCCCCCGAGTTCGGTCAAGCACTTGGGGCAGTCCGACGTATAAGGATGCAGACGTGATCCGCGGCCGGCCGCGAGAATGATTGCCCGTGTCATGCTGCTGCGGCTCCACCGATCAGATGCTCGACCAGCGCCCGGTCGCCGTCGCTGCCGCCCACCCGTTCGGGATGCCACATGACGGCCGCGAGCGCTTTGGAAGGATGCCGAGCCGCTTCGATCATGCCGGCATCGTCGGTGGCCATGGGGACGAGATCCCGGGACAGGTCGGCCGGTCCGATAGCCGTATTATGATAGGAATTGACCGTCACTTCCCGGCCGTAAAAATCATGCCAGCCGTCCGAGATTTCCACCCGATGCGACGTGGCGACATGTCCGTCGACATTGCCGAGACGACCGCCGAATGCCGTATTGATCAACTGGAGCCCGCGGCAAACGCCGAACACCGGCAAGTCCGTCGCCAGCGCGTGCGCCAGAAGGGTCTCTTCCGTAACATCGCGCACGGGTGAGGTGCCGATATCTTCTCCGCCGCTTAGTATCAAAAGCACCGGGTTGATCTCACGAACGTAATCGGCTGCCGCCTCGCCCAGGTTGGGCACCGGGAACGGCTTCATGCCCCAGCCCAAAAGAAGTTTTGACCAGTCCTGGCTCAGGCTGTCGCGTGGCTCGTCATAACCGACGGCGTTCGTCACCCGCATAGTTATGCAGATACGCATCAATGCCCCGACACCCGCCTGGCCGCGGCATTCAACTCGATCGTCCGGGCTTTGCTCAATGTTTCGAAAAGCCGCTCGCCGCAGCCGATGGCGGCGGGCAGTCCGAACTCGGCGCAGCGGATCGCCATGTGGGAGTTGGCGCCGCCGTACTTCGTGATCAGGCCCAGGACACGGTGCGAGAAGATCCAGTCGAAACCCGGATCGGCGCTTTCGATAAGGACGATCCGATCATCGATGGCATCCGGGTCGACTTCCGTAAGCACGTGGCATTCAGCAGTGATCGATCGGCTGGTGACGAAAGTGGGCTGACCGAGCGGCAGCCGGACCACATCGATGTCGAATGCGTCCAGGATCACGTGCGGCAATCGCAGCGCCCGCGACAGGGTGTATTCCTCCCGGGCTGCGGCGATGCGTTCGCGCAACCATCCGACATCGCAGCTCGCGAAGAGTTCATCGATCGTCAAGTAGGAGAGTTCGTCCCGGGAAAGGCCATGATCCGCACCCCATTCGCTGATCAACTTCAATGCGTCGCTGATGGCGCGGGTGAACGCGAACTTGGATTGTTCGCGGCTCTTGATGGCAGCCGCGATATAATCCAGCAATGCCTCTGCGGACGTATCGAAACCGGCTTCGTCGATTAGGGCCTGAATGGCGTCACACTGTGCGGTCTCGGGCCGGAACGCTTGGTGTTCCGTCAGCGTGCGCGGCTCGCCGTGACCCAAATACAGGTCCGGACGTTCCTCGTATCGCCACGACATGATGTCGTAAGTTCCCGGACGGAGATGCCCGTATAGTGACATGAACGCATCAACGGACATGCCGCCGGCATGGACGGCATTGATGTCGTGAATCAGGTCCGTGGCGACAGTGTGGACGCCATGCATGAACTGCTCCGCATGCGTGTCATCGATTGCCCCACGCGAGACCAATGACTTCAGCAGCTGGACGCCGATGAAACCGTGCCGCGCAAGCTGGGAAAACGGCAGCGTGCCGTCGCTGCGGCAACGCGTCAGAAGATGGTGCGCACGCTCCAGACGTTGCGTTGCGTCATGACACGCAGGTTCCGTCAGTAAAGTGTTGGCCTGTGCCGTCAACGGCTGCAGCCCGGCCGCGCCGCCGTCGACGACGATTTTCGTCAGGGCATGAATCCTGGCAGACACATCGTCTCGTGCCGCACCGTCGAGACCCGCATCAGCCAAGCGCTTTTCGATCTTCGACGTTTCGAAGTCTTTGCACGTGACGGCAATTGCGAACTCAACCTTGTCATGCAGCTCGCGGTTTTCGTTCAGCAGCGTCAGTTGATGTGAGACGATGGCATCCGCATGCGCCGCTTCGACGCCGGCGGGCAGGAACGAGTTGAGGCTCTTGCGGACGTCGATGTAGGGGTGACCGTAGAAGTCATAGAGCAATGGCCCGTCAACCATGCAATATCCCATTCGCGCGCGGGCGTCGGCCCAGACCCGGTCGGTTATCAGCTGCTTGTACAGTGATAGCGCCAGTGGACGGGGCGCGTTCCCGATCATCTCCGCCGGATTCCAGTCCGTCATTTCCGAGAAAATCGTGCGTTCTCCGCCCAGCCCCGGAACGGGCGCGGAAAGTGAGCCGATACGATCGCGTACGTCATCGATCGCCGTATCGATGACGGGGTCCGCGATCTTCGACCACTTGCTGCGCGCCGCGAGCGGCCGGACCTGGAGAATGTAAACGTCGTCAGCGGTGTTGATGCAGAACTCGATATCCAACTCGTGAGAGCCGGTGATTGATTCGATCTCAATGACGCTGTCGATCAGGCGCCGCAGGCGTTCGGACCTGAGCCGGTCCGGCCTTGCCCGGTGCACGAGTACGGTCTTGCTGTCACCGCCGCCCGTAACGGTATCGGTACGGCC
Organism: Rhodospirillales bacterium; assembly: GCA_965262415.1. Classification (GTDB taxonomy): domain Bacteria; phylum Pseudomonadota; class Alphaproteobacteria; order Rhodospirillales; family Casp-alpha2; genus UBA4479. The sequence goes on from OZ253533.1 coordinate 3,086,765, forward strand.
GGAACCCTGATCATAGTTGATGACGTAGTAGGGGCTGCCGGTGTCGAGATCTCGTGTCAGCACGACCCCGGAAAGGACGACATCGCTGACCATCGGTTGAACCAGAACTTCGTCGTCGTCGTGACAAGTGCCGTAGCTCGCGAACACCTGCTCGACGGCCTTGCGGACCGCTGCGGGATCGGGCGCGATGTGCAGCAGACTGGTAAAAGCGCCTGCCATCGACTCCGTGCCGCCGTCCTCGCCATGCGCACTCGACCGCACAGCGAGAGTCGTGTCCGTGAACGAGGTCAGGATTCGATCGATCAACGCCTCCGCGCGTTCCGGCCATGCGGTGCGCTCGACAATGATCTGCGGACAAAGATGCCCGATGGACAGCTTGTCCTCTAGATCGCGCAGCGTCGTCGCCTTGGAGCCGAAGTGGAACTGGTTCATGTCTTCTTTACGTATATCCTGGCCGGTCGTGGCCCGTTCTGCCGCACGGCGGCCGTGTGTATCGAGCCCGCTCAACCCGATTCCTGGAGCTTACAGAGTTTTGCAAAGTGCCCGTCTGCTTTCATCAATTCGGCGAAGCTGCCGTGTTCTGCAATCCGGCCGGAATCAATGACGTAAATCTGATCGGCGGTCTGCACGGTGCTCAAGCGGTGAGAGATGACGATGACCGTCTTGTCGTGGACCAGCGGTGAAATCGACTGCCAGACTTCCCGCTCTGTCGCCAGATCGAGCGCCGAAGTTGCCTCGTCCAGAATCAGGATATCAGGATCATGGTACAACGCGCGTGCCAGGCCGAGACGCTGCTGTTGACCGCCGGACATACGCAGACCGTGCTCGCCCAGATTCGACTCCAGGCCGTCTGGCAAGCCTTCCACGAATTCACGTAGCTGCGCCTTGTCGATGGCGGCCCAGATCGCTTCTTCTTCGATATCATCGTCCTTGAAACCGAAGGCGATGTTACGCCGCACCGTGTCGTCGAAAATATAGACGGATTGCGGCACATAACCGATGTTGCTGCGCCATTCCCGCAGCATCCTGGCGAGAGGCTGCCCGTTGAAGGTAATCTCGCCGCGTGTCGGCGCGAGCAGGCCGAGCATCAAGTCAACGGCGGTCGTCTTGCCTGCACCGGATGGGCCGACCAGGCCGATCAGCTGTCCCTGTTCAATCTCGAGGTTGAGATCCGAAACGGCAGGCCGGGCCGCTCCGGGATAGGTCAGCTCGACATCGCGAAATGTCAGGCGTTCGAACGGTACCCTCGACGCCGCCATATCGGCGGGCACAGGCCCGTCTTCGCCCACGGTAATTTTCATATCGCCGATAACGGTTTCCAGTGCCGCGGTGCCGTGGCGGATACGGTTTATCGACATCAACGTTCTGTTGATCGACGGCATCAACCGGAAGGCCGCTGCCGCGAAAAGGCCCAGGATCGGAACGATATCGTTCGTCGTCGGTGCGGTGTGAAGCAAAACGGCAATGGCGATGACCATTGCCAGCACGATCATTGTTTCGACCCACAGGCGCGGCGTCTGATTTGCCGTGCTCAGTATCGAGCCGACCAGGTAAAGACGCTCCTTGGCGACGTCAAAGGTCTCGATCAGGGCGGCTTCCCGGCCGTGTGCCTTCGTCGTTTTCAGGCTGTGCAATCCCTGCTGAAGCGCATGGTACATGCTTTGCTGTGTCAGGTGTTCGCTCTGGCCCCACTGCACGAACCGCCGCCTGATCAGGAATTGGTAAAGCACAACGGACAGTCCGAGCACGCTGACCGTCAAGATGGCCGCGAAAGGTGCGGTAATGAGAAGGATCGTGCCGATTGAAACGACGATACAGATTTCGGTGAAGATCTCGATGAAACCGAGAAGCACGCCCTTGAAACACGAATCGATCGCATTATTGATGTTGCGAATCAGGCCGGCCGAGTTGCGTGACGCGACGTCGATAAACGGACTGTTGAGGTAGTGGCTGAAAAGCCGGGTCGCCATGCGGCGTTCGTTGCCGAACACGATCCTGTTCTGAATGTAATAAACCACGATCAGCAGACAGTTTTTCAGGGCAATGAACGTGAACATGCCGATGCCGAAAAGCAGGATCAGATTCGGTCCCGGGGAAACCGCCAGGTCACCAATGAGATCGCCGAGGACGGGCATGTCCCGGGCGCTTTCCGGTGCCGTTACGATCTTCAGAAACGGGATGACAATACTGACGCCGATTCCTTCCAGAAGTCCGGCGAGCATGACGAGCACGCTCACGAAATAGACCTGCCGCCGCGTCCGGGCGTCGAGGATCGCGTACAGTTCCTTCATCGCCTGCAGAGGCGACATCGTCGGCGCGTCGTCGTCAGCTTGCGGCATTGAAACCGTGCAGCAGTTCGATGACCCGGTCGACGTTCTCGAGCGGCTGGGTCGGTCCACATGGAAGGATGATGCCGCGCTTGGCGAACGCGCGCGCGTTGGGACAGCCGCCCTGCTCGCCAAGGTGCGGTGCGTGGTCCAGCGACAGGTGCACCCTGTTGGTCTGCACGCCATTCGACGCAAGGTAGTCGATCAGCCGTTCGCGCTCGTCCGTTTCGACCTCGACCCACAACGGCACCTCACCGGCATCGACATTGACGGTGACGTGACGCAGGTAGGGAAGGGACGGAAAGGCCTCTGCATAACGGCGATCGATCTTCTTCACATGCTCGATCCGGCCTTCGGCACGGGCGATCTGTTCAATCCCCATCGCTGCCTGAAAATCGGTGTACTTGAAATTGAAACCCGGGAAAACATACGTCTCGAGGCCGCGCGCGTCTGTCGTGACACCGTGCGTCTTGATGGCACGCATCTTTTCGTAAAGCGCGTCGTCGGAGGTAACGACGAAACCGCCCTGGCCCGTTGTGATCAGTTTTGTGACGCCCAGTGAAAAGCAGCCGAGATCCCCGAAGGTGCCGAGCTGCTGTCCATTCTGTTTCGAGAAAAGGCTCTGGCAGGCGTCCTCGACGATCATGAAGCCATGCTTCGCGGCGAGCGTTCTCAGGGCTGCCATGTCTGCGCCCCGGCCGTTGAGGTGGACGGGAGCGACGACCTTGGTGCGCGGCGTCAGGCGTTTCTCGACATCGGCGATGTCGAGGATCGGCCGGTCAGGCTCGATGTCGGCAAGGACGATCTTTGCACCCAGAAGCCGGCCGGCATGCGCCGTCGCGATCCATGTGTAGGCCGGAACGATGATCTCGTCGCCGGGACCGACGCCCGCGACCAGCATGGCCATGAGAAGCGACGCGCTGCCGCTCGGTGTCATCATGACGTGGGTTGCCCCGGTGATTTCCGAGAGCCGCTGCTCGAGCTCGGCAACCACCGGCCCTTGGCTCAGGTTCTCGTTTCGGATGGCAGCCACCATCCGTTCGATTTCCGGTTCGCCGACCTCGGTCCGCCACCAAGAAATGTTGTCCATGTTCGTAAAGTCCGTTCTAGGGCTGATGCTGAATAATCGGAGGAGGCATCGTGCCGTCCCAGTCCGGCGGCACAATCAGGTCTCTGTACTTCTTCGCGAAGCTCGGCGCGATGCGCGACCCGTGTTCCCAGCCTTCCGAGTGCGAGAGGAAACGGGCGGTGTAGTATTCCCGGACCGCTTCGGTCTCGGCATCCGGCTTCTTGCCGCTTTCCTGGTCGAGCATATCGACGCATGCGGCGACGACATCCGCAGGATCGGGCGTAAGCATGTCGTACATGTCCTGGGTCGGGTGCAGGGCGCTCGCCGTTTCCCAACCCACGAAATAGCCGTTCTCGTGAGCTTCGTAAAAGGGAACGGCCTCGCTCGTTCCCGGATTGCAGAGAAGGCGCGGCACCATCATGTCACGGCGGTAAAAATGCGCGAGGTTATATGGAAAGTGCGACGCCGAAACGACCCGGGCATCAAAGAGCGACGGCACGGCATCCGGGCCCGAGGCAGAGCCGAGGAAGAACTTGCACTTGGCGGCAAGGTAGATGTCCATGAAATCGGTGCGGTAATCGCTCGAATAGTCAATGATCCTGTCGCTGCCGAGGTCCGGCAGACGGTGTTCGACGACGGCGCCGAAACGCAGCGCATAGCCGCCGAGGTCGGCAATCTTTTTCACGGCATCGTAATAAAGCGAGATATCGACGTTGCGAAAATCCGTTCGTTGCCAGTGCTTTTCCAGTTCGGGCCGCCATTCCCGGTAGTACGCGGGATCGCGCGCATGGAAACAGATGAACCAGTCATCCTCGCCGATTCCCATTTCCCTGAGCAGGCGCTGCCCCCGTTCTTCCTCTTCGGCGGTGAATTGCAACAGCGGTTCCGTGTTCGCGTATACGTGATACTCGGTCGCCTTGACGTGCTGCGGATCCCAGAAACGGGTCCTGGACAGAAGAGGGCGCCAGGCGAAGAGGACCCGGACGGCAAGCTTGCTTTCCAGCATCCAGACTTTCGGGAAGTCCAGCCGCTTCCACATATCGAACAACTGCTGGTTCGCCGCGGAGAATCCGAAAAGAAAGTAATGGAGGTTCCCGGGATTGCCGCTCAACTGTAGTTCACGCAGGAAGATATCGCAGTTGCCGGCAAGGTGGCCGATGCGCTGGTAGCGGAGGATGCCGAGCCGGACGGGCCAGAACGGTTCGAGCGCCCAAAGCAGCGGAAGCACCGGAAATACAAACAAGCTCAACAGCAGTAAGCGAAACGCCTTGCCGGCGAGGGAACGTAGGAAAGTCATGGTCTGATCGCGTCGATGTCCGTTGCAGGCGGCACAATGAAATACCCGTCTTCGAGGGGCAAGGTTTTGGCGCCCCGTGCCACCAGCATTTCGCCGTAAGGTTTGATGAAATGGTCGTAACGCCGCTTGATGTTCGTGATCGCGCCGCCGGCCGTCAGAATTTGGTTGGGGATATACAGACAGTCTATCCTGTCCGGCCGCAGGCCGTCATACGATGACGCACCGAACCTGCCGAACGGCGGAATCTCGAAGGGAGAGTAAAGCTTGTCCGCGGGCACCCCGCCAAAGGCGAGCATGCCGTGCGGCAACTCGGCCGGCATCAACCCCGTGCAGCCCCCGATAAGCCGGGACGCCGCGTGATAAACGGCCGGCCTGTCGCCGATATGAAACATCGACCCCCGGTTTTCGTGTGCCGCCTGATGGATGTTCCGAAGCGTCCCGGCCCAGCCGCTGTTCACATCCGCCCGTGCCCAGCCGACCTGACTGAACAGGGCGAGCAGAACGGCCGCATATACATACCCCGTTTTGCGCTTCCCCGCGGCGGCAGATCTTGCCGCGACGGCAGCGCAGCAGGCGCCCAGGATCAGCGCTATCATCGGATAGACCGGATAGAGGATACGGGTGGAAGACCCGTTCGTTAGAAGGCCCGACACGGCCACGGTCAGGGCCATGCCCAGCAGCAGAACGATGAGCATCCGTCTTTCGCGAACCCGGAAGAGGAACCACAGCGCACAGAGAAAAAGCACGGCCAGCGACAGAAAGCCGGCAACGCCGACGATCCGATGATCGACCAGTGCCTGATTGTCGCCGTCCCAGTCGAGGGTCGAGTATCTGAGCAGGCTTTGCCCGACGTTCGTCATGCCGGTAGTGGTCACCATGACGGCGCCGACATTGTGCAGGATGTGGCTGAAGATCGCCTCCGGATTGGTGCGAAGCATGTCGGTGAAGGTGTTCGCATCGCCGAAGAAGCGTTTGTGCTGATGATAGACCGTGAACGGCACGCCGCCGGTCTGCGGATCCTCCCACCTGCTGTAGTTGGCGATCGTCTGCGACATGACGGACGCGATCTGCCCCTGCGGCGGCTGCCATTGGTTTTCGAGGAGCTGGTAATTGTTCCACCGGTGCGGCGATTGATTGACCGCGAAGAAACCGATCAGCGCCACCAGCGCGACGACGGGAAGTGCGACCTTCACGGACTCGAACCTCAGCAGGGACCGGGTCGTTCCGTCTCTGTAAACAAGCCAGAAATCCCACGCCAGTACGACAAGAAGAATCAGCATGGTGTTGGAGCGGAAAGCCCACGCCGCCAGCAACAGCGCATAAGAAAATGCAATCACCCGCGCGTCCGCCCCGAACCGCACGCGGATGGCAAAGGCACTGAATGCCAGGACCGTGGCGAACACCTGGCTGGTCGGGGTGGTCAAGAGCACATCGGGCGCGTTGACCAGCGCAACCAGGATGCCGATCCCGGTGCCGAAAAAGATCGACATCGACCATGCAAACAACGTGAAACCGATGAACGTACTGGCGAAACGCTCGACGATGATGCTGTCGGGATACGGCAGAAAACTGAACGGCATCAGATATGCCTGATACAGCGCCGACTTCGCCAGATTGATGAACCCGCCGTCTTCGAAAAAGAGACGCGCATGGAACCAGTTGCCGACATCCTCCGCGCCGGTGTCGTGGACGCCAAATGACATCGCCGCCGCGACCAGCAAGGCGCATGGAACGACCATGGCGAGGGTGCCTCGTGGCGCACCCGGCTCCGGTGTGCCCGGATGCAACGTCAAGGCAGGCTGCGTACCGTCGGCAGGGGGACGATGAACTTGCCGCCGCCGGCGATGTAGTCACCCTGCTTCTTCATGATCGGATCGGTGTAACGCCACGCGAACACCACGATCACGTCGGGGTTATGCTGCATCATCTCGCTACCCTGATAGATCGGAATCTCGTAATCCGGGCCGAGCAGTGTGCCGTCGCGTTGCGGGTCGTCGTCGAACAGCATGTCGATTTTCTGCGTCAGACGGAACTGCGGCATCAATGCCGTGGTACCGACCGATACGCCGAAGCCTGCGACCTTGCCGCCATTTGCATGTACCTCGTCGACGATGGCATTGAGTTCGTCCGCGATCGCATCCACACGGTCCTTGTAAGAGGCATAGTAGGCAAGCCCGCCCATGCCCTTGTCCTTCTCCCATGCGGCAAGCTCGCCCACGCCCGGCGTGATGGCGCGGGGGCCGCCCTTGTGCTGCACCGTGACGCGGATTGAGCCGCCTTTCGTCTCTATCCGCTTGGCATCCATGATCTCGAGGCCGTACCGGCCGAGGAACGTCTGCAACGGGCGGACATTAAAATAGCTGAGGTGCTCGTGATAAACGGTGTCGAGAAGGTTGCGCTCGAACACATCGGCACCGTACTGGGTCTCGAAGATCCATGCGCCGCCCGGTGCAAGAAGTTCCTTCACGCCTTCGGCCACCGGATCGAGGTTGTCGATATTGGCGATGACGTTGTTTGAGATGATCAGGTCGGCCGGGCCTTTTTCGGCGACGACCTTCCGTGCCACGTCCGCTGCAAAGAATTCGTCCCAGGTTTCGATGCCGTTCTCGGTGGCGCGCTTGGCGATGACAGTGGCGGGGTCGATGCCGAGCACCTGAAAACCCTTTTCCTTGAAGGCGCGGAGCAGGGTGCCGTCGTTGCTGCCGAACTCGACCACGTTACCGCCCGCAGGCGGGCTCAACGTGTCGATGACGTCCTGGGCATAGGCCATGAAGTGCTCGGACAAGCCCAGTGAGATCGAGGTGGTGTAGACATAGTCGCGGTACTGGATTTCCGGATTGCCGACATAGCTGCACTGGAGCTGCCCGCAATCGGTGCACAGCATGACCTCGAGCGGCACGGCGCGGGTGAAAGCCTCCATCACGTCGGGCGCGGGCTTCAGCCCGGAATTCGGGGTCGCGATCGGCATCGGCGAAAGCGGCACCGCAATTTCCATGTTGGCGCTGCCGCAAAGACGGCACGTGTCACGTTTCCAGCAAATCTCGGTCATCTGGGGGGTCCTCGTTTGTGTTTCGGCGCGTCAGCTTTTTGCCGATCTTGACGTGATCAGGGTCTCTGCCCGCGCACGCCAGTCGTTCCGGGCGCTGGCGACGGCAGACATATTATTCTCGTCGGGGCTCCAAGGTGCCGTTCCCGAGTCCGTCGCATCGAACGGGCCGGTCGTGGACTCCTGAAATACGAACCAGTCGCTCTCGATCAGCAGCGAATGATAGGTGTCGGGCGGCATGTGGTAATGAAACACGGCATCCCGTGACATCTCGCATGCGTCGGTCATGTTGCCGTCGTTATCGAAAACCGCGGCGAGAGCCCGCCCGGATACCACGTGCAGCGTTTCCGAGCGGGTGAAGTGTTTGTGTGCCGGAACGAAAGCCTCGGCGCCGTGTACGATCAGCATGTCGTGAAACGGTGCGTCCGGCGCAGCATGGAAACACATGCGGCAGCGCTTGCGGGCATTCCTGGACGCCCGCGAGATCAGCAAGTCGATGACGCTGCCGTCGACGAGCGAAAGAGGGCGCGTCGCGAACAGAACCTCGTCGTTAAAGACGGTAAAGCCGGTCACGTATCCAGGAACGAATCGATCTTCGCGGACTCAACATTGATATCCACGGGGGAGCAAAGCGATACACAGACGGCCGGCCTGTCGCCGAGGCCATGTACCTTGGCGCTGACCTTCTCGTCATTCTCGTTGTTGACGGCGAGCAGACATACCAGCGGCCGGTCGGAATCCGCGAGCACCGAGGAGGGACGAATCTCAAGCCGGCAACCGGCCATGTATTTTCCCTGGCGCTCCGGCTGGTCATCAACTGCGAAATCAATCAGGTCACCAATGTCGAGGCCGTTGACGGCACAGCTGCCGCGAACACCGACGCCATAGAGTGCAACTTCGGCGCCCTGTTTGCGCGCCTTCGAAAGACGCTCGCGCAGTTGCTGGTTATAGGTGTCGGCGCGTTGAGGATATTCGCGCGCCATCGCAACGATGCCGGAAATTCTCTCGTTGATATCACCATTGTCCGCTTTGTCAGCGCCGGTGTCGCGCACGGCGACGACGGCAAGGCAACCGCTGGAAAAATCGTACCAGCCGGAATCGATCAGTTTGAAACCGTTGTGGCGTAGCGCAAAATCGAGCACGGGTTTGGAAAAATAGCTGACATGCTCTTCCCACGCGACCGAGCAGTCACCGGTCTTCAGGCTCGGTTCGTAGTCGGGCATATCGAGAAACAGAACACCGTCGTCTGCAAGCAGGGTGCGGATACATGCGAAATACGTCGCGAGGTCCGGCACGTGTTCGATCACCTGGCGCGACACGACCAGATCGAACTTGCCGTTTTTGGCGATTGCCTGTTCGCAGATTTCAGGGCTGACCATCGACTTGAAAACATCGAAACCCTTTTCACGGGCGAGACCGCCGGATACCGGGTTCGGCTCGATCCCGGTGCATCTGGCGACGCCGCGGTCGCGGAGTTTGGCGAGGAACGATCCGTCGTTGCAGCCGATCTCGATCGCACTTTCGAAACTGCGCCCCTTGAAGACCATGTCTAGTTCCGCTTCGAGGTGCGGCTCCGGTTTCCAGGAACTGAAGTTGTAGTTGAACGACGTATACAGTTTCTCGGGGTCGACCGGTTCCACGACCTGGATCAAACCGCAGGCCGGGCACAGGTGAAAGGCCATCGGATAGACGGGCTCGTCTTCGTCGGGGGCACTCAGCAGGCTGTGCGCAATCGGCCGGTCCGGAAACTCGTAAAGCGGCTCAAGCGAATCTTCGCCGCACAGCCGGCAAGGTTTGGTCATCTCGATAATCCTGTTTTTGGAAGCGATTGGCACCGGCAGCCGAAACGGTGCCGGTGCGGGGTCTTAGTGCCTGGTTGATGCCGTCTTTGTTGCGCCGCCGCCGAGGCGGTCGGTTTTCGCCAACACCTCGTCGGGCAGGCTGGTTTCCTTGTCCGAACCGTCGAGCAACCGTGCGGAACGGTACAGGCGGTTCATGTTGGCACGAAGGATGATCCGGCCGAGGCCGATCAGGCTGGTCGTGTACTGTTTGACATAGCCGTCGATCAGCCCCTTCTGCTTGTCGGTGTGATAGATCTCGATATCAATCCCTTCCGGGCAATGCACGGTCGCGGGGTCGAGCGCAAACTTGTGATCGAGCATCTGGACGAAATCGAAATGGAACCGTCCCTTCGACGGCATTTCGGTGTTCAGCGTATTGATCTTGCGCTGCAGGCTGAACGCCTTGAGTTCGTTCAGGTACAGCTCCGTCATTTCGTCGAGTTCATTGGCTTCCGAGACAAGCTCGCGGGCCGCGGCGTAGGAAATGTCGTGCAGCTCGGCAATGTGTTCGAATACCGCCAGCGCGCGGTGACGGTAAAGCTCGTTGGTGCCGAGCTCGCCGTCGATGTAGCGGTCGATAACGCCCGGCTGTTCGGTGAACGCTTCCAGGTCGCGGCGGCGCATGGACAGGTTGCGCTTCTCTTCCTCGCCGAAGCTCTTGTAGAGATCGGAGACGGCGCCGCCCTGGTTGACGATCTTTTCATGCACGAGACGGATAAATTCGGACCGTTTGATGCCGTAGCGCTCAAGGAACTTCATGATTTCGAAGAAAACCGAATCGTTGGCGAACACTTCCACCGTCAGGTGAAGGTTGCGGCACTGCTGATATTCTTCCTGCGGCATGGTGTTGTTGCCGACCACGATTTCCTCGACCTCGGCGCACGGGAACGTTTCGTCGAGGAAGCGGTAGTTGCCGAAACACCGCGGCAGGACGCGGAACCGGTTGATGAAGCCGTACTTCTCGCGATGTTCGCGGCTCGACGACTTGGTGCCCGGCAGCATCATGAACTGATACATCCGGATAAAGCTGAAATTCGCATCCAGCATGTCGAACACGGTCCGGAAGTGTTTCTCCCTGGTTTCGCCTTCGAGACAGAGGATCAGCTCCGCCTCGCTCTGGCCGCCATGTTTCTCGACGATGCCCGCCATCTTGTTGAGCGCTTCGATCGGCGGGTTCTTGCGTTTGATGTTGTCGAGAACTTCCTGGTCGGTGCTCTGCACGGCGCCGGTCGGCGGCAGCGTGTCCCCCATCAGTTCGACGATCTCGATGGTCCGGTCCTTGTGGTTCTTGGCGGTCGCCACGAGCACCGTCTTCGGCCAGTTGAGCTTGTGGCTCTGCTGGATCGATTTGATCTTCTTGGCAGTTTCCATGTCGTCCGGGAACATCCCGAAATTGGCGTCGACGACGACAAGGTCCGGAACGTTGCCGGCACGCTCGGCAATATAGTCGAGTTCCTTGTAGACCCGATCCTGTTCGAACCGTTTGATCTTGCGGAAATACGGCCCCCCTTCCCAGCAGAACGCGCACTGATACGGGCAGCCGCGCGTGGTCTGGATCATCGGGATCAGGATATCGTCATAGAACTTGTCGCAGATTCCGCTCAGGTGCGGCGACGGGATGATGTTCGGGTCGGCAATCTTCTCGGCCAGCGGCGCGGCGATGAACTCGCCATCGGCGATGTAGCGGATATTCTGCACCAGCATACGCTCGCGTTTGAAGCGTTCGACGTCGAAGTCGATTTCGCGCATCGCCTCGAAGAATTTGACGAACGAGATTTCACCTTCGAACTCGAAATAGAAATCGATGTACGGGAACCGTTTCAGGAACCCTTCCTGATCTTCCGGCGAGCCCGGGAAGTTGGGGCCGCCGAAAACGGTGATCGCTTTCGGGTTCGCCTGCTTGATCCGCTTGGCGTACTCGTGATGCAGACGGATGTTCCACGAAAAGTTGGAAAAGCCGGCAATTTGGGGCATGCCGCCATCCAGGTAATTCGCGAAATCGTCGGGGTACTTGAACACCTCGAAATCGATCTCGTCGCCGAGTTCCTTGTTCGCATACGATGCCACCATCGATATGCCGAACGGGAACGTGTTTGCGGCAACCACCTGACCTGTATGGGTCAGGTCGGCGAAACTAACTTTCACTGCCATCTGCTGTATCCTTCATCGGGCCTTCTCAGGCCAGCGGTTGCGTGGATTTAACATATTAGGAGCACTTTAAAAAGTGCTTACGGGACCTGAAAAAGTCCTGATCAGGTAAAATCGGCCTATTCGAAGAAGATGTAGCCGTGATCACCAGTATAACCATACTCTTTGTACAGCCATTCCCACTCTTTGGTTGAGAGAAAACTCTCGCAGGTCAGCTGCCAGTATAGCAGGTTCATCTTCTCGCGCTCGTTCCGGTATGATTCGACCGAGATATACTTGTTGCGGCGGGAAACCCGTTCGATCTCCTGGATCGAGGGCTTCAGCTCGAAATTATAGAGATTGTGAAGCGTGGTCAGGGAGTACACGTAGTCGAAGCTGTCGTCATCCCACGGCAGCGACGTACTCGATCCGACCGTAAGAAACGGCTTCATTTCTTCCTTGGCGTGTTCGATGCCGTACGTGGAAATATCCAGCCCCGCGACCTCGATGCCCGGCACGACCTGGGTGAATTCGTAAAGCAGATATGCCTTGCCGCAGCCGACGTCGAGGATCCGGTCGCCGGCCTTGAGGTTGTAGCGTTCGGCCATCGCTTCGGCGACGCTCAGCCAGCGCCCGTCGTATGAATAACCGCCGTAGCCGAACTGGCGCTCGCCGTCCCAGTAGTCGTAGCCCCACTGCTTGGCGACGGCCGCGCACTCGGCCTTGTCGTGCTCCATCACCCGGGCGACGTAATCGCGCTTGGTCCGGTTGTGAAGGTGGCCGAGAAAATCCACTTCCGCCATCGTCAAATCGTCCCTTTTCCCTGCCACGGCTGCGGCATGCTCTGTTCCAGTCGCCAGATCATCTCGACCCGCTCGATATCTTCCTGGCTGGCGATCCGGTAGCCTTCGACAGCACCGCAGAGCTCGGCGCCCGCGTCGAGAACGCGGCGGTATATCGCAAGGCGGTGTTCCCTGTCTTCCGGCAGCATGAAGATGCTGTAAAGCACGATCCCCTCGATCGCGGGCAATTCGTCCATGGCCTGTTCGAGAATGAGATAACAGTTCGGCATCGCGTATTCCGTCGCGCTCAGCAGATACTGCATTCCCTGACGTTCGCAGAAATCACGGATCACCAGATTCTGCACGTGTTGTGGTGCACGCCCGCAAGGATACGTGCGCGAGCCGACGTAGCCGCGGTATCCCCGGCGATTAGTCATCAAACCCTTTGGGCAGATCGAAATCGAGCGCGAGCCGGCTCGCGGCCTTCAGCGTGATCGGCTCGAAGAACTCACCCAGGCGCTTGTCGGCATACGGCGAAAACACGCTCTTGAAGCGACAGTTCATCGACCAGCGCGTGGTCTGCTCGCGGTTGATGCGGTTGCCGTGCATCAGGGCCTGCCAGAAAACCATGACATTCCCGTACGGGATATCGAGCCACAGAAGATCCGGCTCGATCGCATTGAAGAGCGCTTCCGCGTTGCCGCCGCTGAGGCGGCTCATGTCGGCCTGTGCCGCGCGGTCTTTTTCCGGCGGCAGGAGGTACATTGTCTTGGTGCCGAAACAGTCGACGAGCGGCACCCACAGCACGACCTCGAAAGGTGAATCGCCCGACCACACGTCGGCGTGCACGGGCAGCAGCGAGCTGTCGTCATCCGGCATCTGGATGCTCAGGTTGACGCGCCGCTGCATGGCAAGTTCATTGCCGACGATGTTGCCGAGGGTATCGGCCGCCAGCCGGTAATAGGCGGCGCGAAGCCAACTCTCGTTGTTCATGCCGTTGATCACGGCAAGACGGAGCGCGTTCAGATCGGCGGTCGAGACGCGCTCGTGAACGGTGTCCAGGAACGCCCCCGGATCGTCGCCGACGTCGGTCTTCAGCCAGTCCGCGGCAAGCCCTGCGACCAAAGCGCGAATGCTGTCGAGCGCATCCCGGTCGGCGGTCGGCATGATCACGTAACCCTTGTCGAGAAACTCCTGCTCAAGGGTCGTTTCCGTTTCACTCAGGAAACTGTCAGACGGCGTGCTCACGCGTAAAACTCCCGGATGGACTGCGTCACCAGATCGATATCCGCCTCGCCGAGGCACTGGTGGATCGGCAGGCTGATGATCCGCTCGCTCTGCGCTTCGGTAACCGGAAAGTCGCCGGCCTTGTGACCAAGCGCCCGGGCCGCGGGCTGCAGATGGATCGGTTTCGGATAGTGTATGGCCGTTTCGATCCCGCGCGCGCGCAGAAACGCCTGCAACTCGTCGCGCCTGGAAACCTGGATGACGAACGTGTGGAAGGTATTGAACTCGATATTCCGGCACGGCGGAATGAACAGGTCGTCCGCCGGCACATCCGCCAGGCCGTCGCGATAGCGCGCGGCATGCCGGCGGCGTACGGCGATGGTCTCGTCCAGGGTTTCGAGGCGGCTCAACAGGATCGCCGCCTGCAGTGTATCGAGGCGCGAAACCGTGCCCCATTCCTGCACGGTGTTGCGGTCGATCAGTCCGTGGTTGCGCAACTGTCTGATTCTGTCGGCCAGTGCGCCGTCGTCGGTTGCGACGAAACCGGCGTCACCGGCCGCGTTCAGGTTCTTCAGCGGATGCGCCGAGAAGCAGCCCGCATCGCCGATGCTGCCGGCAAAGCGGTTGTCGTATTTCGAGCCGAACGACTGTGCTGCATCCTCGATGACGCGGATGCCGCGCTCGCGTGCCAGCGCCATAATCGGGTTCATGTCCGCGATGCGCCCGGTCAGGTGTACCGGCATGATCGCCCGGGTCCGTTCCGTGACGGCGCCGGCCACGGCTTCCGGATCGATGTTCTGGTCCGCCAGGACGTCGGCAAATACCGGCGTTGCACCGACGGCGACGACAGCAGCTGCCGATGCGACGAAAGAGTTCGGCGGCGTGATGACCTCGTCGCCCGGGCCGATGCCATACGCCCGCATTGTCAGGATCAGTGCATCGGTGCCCGAGTTGACGCCGATGACGTGCTTTACGCCGACGTGTTCGGCGAGCGCCGCCTCGAGGGCATCGACCGGGTCGCCGCCGACGAAAAAACCGCCCTCGAACACGTCACGGACCGCGCTCATGATCCGCGCTTCCTCGGCTCTGAACTGGGCCGGGAAGTCGACGTATCTGACCCGGACGGGCGTGGTGTCAGCCAAGGCCGTAGAAACCGCGTACCGTTGCGATGACGATGTCCAGCTGCGCCGGCGTCATGTGCTGGTCGACGGGGAAGCTGATGACCGTCTCTGCATGCCGGTCGGTGACCGGAAAATCGCCCGCCTTGTAACCGAGGGGTTTCAGGCCCTCCTGCTGGTAGAGCGGGATGGGATAGTGGATCTTTGCTTCGACGCCGTTGTCCAGGCAGTGCTGGTAAAGCGCATCGCGGTCTTCGGCGAAAATCATGTAGAGGTGATAGACATGCTTGACCCCGTCCCGGCGCGGCGGCACGCGAAGCTGCGGAATCTCGGCGAACGCGGCATCGTATACCGCGGCATTGCGAATGCGGGCGTTGGTGATCTCGTGGGTCTCGCCGATCAGCCAGTTGCCGACGACGGCCTGCACCGAATCAAGCCGCGAGTTATAGCCGAGAATGGCGATTTCATCCCGGTTGGCGAGGCCGTGATTGCGCAGCAGGCGCAACTTGCGGTCAACCTCGTCGTCATTGGTCACGACGATGCCGGCATCACCCCAGACGTTCAGGTTCTTCAGCGGATGCAGCGAGAACCCGGCGGCGGCGCCCCAGGTGCCCGAGCGTTTGCCGTGCGTCTCCGACAGGATACCCTGGCACGCATCCTCCACGACGGCGAGGCCGTGGCGTTCGGCGATATCCATGACGACCGGCATGTTGGTCACTTCACCGGTAAGCTGCACCGGCATGATGGCCTTGGTGCGTTCCGTGATCGCGTCTTCGATCTGTGAAACGTCCATGCAGAAACTGTCGTCGCAATCCACGAAGCGCGGCACGGCGCCGATCTCGGCGATGGCGCCGACCGTCGCGATGAAGGTATTCGCCGCGGTGATGACCTCATCGCCGTGACCGATCCCCTGGGCCTTCAACCCGAGCTTGAGCGCATCCGTTCCGGAGCCGACGCCAATGGCGTGCCGGGTGCCGATGAGTTCGGCGAACTTCTCCTCGAATTCCCGGACCGGGGAGCCAAGCGTAAAATCGCCACTCTTCACCAGTTCTTCGAGTTTCGTGAAAATCTCCGCCGGATCGGCGAACTGTTCGGGCAGATAGGAATAGCGTGCTTTGAACGTCATGAACCTGTGAGGCTCCGTTTCGTGGTGTCATGGGGAAGCCGGGCGAGCACGGCATCGGCGATCGCCGGCGGTTGAAGGCCATATTCTTCGAGGAGCGAATCCTGCGATCCGTAATCCTCGGGGAAAGCGTCTGGCAGGGCGAGACGGCAAATGTCCGGACGTGCCGCCCCGCCGTGTTCAACAATGGCGTCGGTGACGGCGCTGCCGAGGCCGCCGATACGGCTGTGTTCCTCGAGGCTCACCACCAGCGGGACGTTAGCAGCGCGCGTCAGCAGCGCCGCTTCGTCGATGGGTTTGATCGTGTGAAAATGAAGCACGCCGCAAGCGACGCCTTTGTCCGCCAGAAGATCGGCGGCGCGGAGCGCGCGTTCCGTCATGACCCCGGTCGAGACGATCAGAACGTCCGTTCCCTCGCGGTACGCGACCGCGTGGCCCAGTTGGGCGTTGTCGTCGTCACTGGATATCACCGGGTCGCCGCCTTTGCCGAGCCGGATGTAAAGCGGGTGCGGGTAATCCGGTGTTTGCAGCATGAGCCGGCGCATCTCGTCGGCGTCGGCAGGTGCGATAATTGACATGCCGGGCAACGAGCGCATCAGGGCGACATCGTCGGTCGCCATGTGGGTCGGCCCCAGCGGGGCATAGACAAGACCGCCGCCGTTGGCGATCAGCCGCACGGGAAGGTTCTGCAGGCAGACGTCGACGGCGATCTGCTCGAAACAGCGCCGGGTCAGGAAGGTGGCGATCGTGTTGACGTACGGGATGTAGCCCTCGCGCGCCATCCCGGCGGCCATGCCGATCAGGTTCTGCTCGCAAACGCCCTCCATGAAGAAGCGCTCAGGCATTTCCGCCTTCATGCCGTCCAGTAGCCCGGCACCGAGATCGGAGCCGATGAAGACGATACGCTCATCGCTTTTCGCCAGCTCATAGACCATGTTTACACAGGTTCGGCGCATCAGATGACCCCCAGGCTTTCGGTGATCAGGGACAGTTCGTCCGGTTTCAGGTTGCTCTTGTGGTGCCAGCTCGCATTGTTCTCGGCGACCGGCAACCCCTTGCCCTTGATCGTACGGCAGATGACGGCGCGCGGTTTGGTCGCCGCCGGGTCTTCGGCAAATGCGTGACGCAGCGCATCGAGATCATGTCCGTTGATGTCGAACGTGTCGAAGCCGAATGCCTGCCATTTCTCAGCCAGGGGTTCCAGATCAAGAACCTCGGATGTTTCACCATAGGATTGCAGACCGTTGCAGTCGACGATGGCAACGAGGTTCGAAAGCTTGTGCTTGGACGCGGTCAGCGCCGCTTCCCATACCGCGCCTTCGTTGATCTCGCCGTCACCCATGACGCAAAACACCCGTGATGGCCGGTTCTGCATGCGGCACGCGATGGCCATGCCGACCCCGATGGAAAGTCCGTGCCCGAGGGCGCCAGTCGATGCTTCGACGCCGGGCACCTTGCCCAATTCGGGGTGGCCGCCGAGCGGGCTGCCGGTACGGCAGAAAGTATCGAGGTCTTCCAGCGGAAAGAAGCCTTTGTCGGCGAGCAGCGCGTAAAGTGCGAGGCAACCGTGTCCTTTCGACAGGATGCAGCGGTCGCGGTCGGCCCAGTTCGGCTCACCCGGCCGCACACGGAGGATATCGTCGAACAGGACGCGCATGATTTCGATCAACGAAAGTGCCGGACCGACATGACCGCGCCCGCCGTTGACGATGGCACGCACTACCAGACGGCGCAGATAGAGCGAGCGCTCGTCGAGTGTTTCGGCGCCGGCCGCGTGTGAGAGGGCGTTGGTATCAGGCATATGATGTATCCCTTACCGCTTCGATACGAGACAGCAGGCGGTCGGCTTTTTCGAGTTGGCGTTGCTGGGCAGCGGCCATGTCCGCCAGGCCGCCGGCGGCAGCACGGCGCTCCCAGCGTTCAGGAAGAAATTCGTTGAGTGTGATCAGGCACCAGATCATGCCGAACAGCGGGAAAAGCGCCTCGAAACGGATGGCGAAACGCTCGCCGTCGCGGTCCGTGAAAAGCTGCAGGGCATGGTCGCGAAAGCGGCCGGCGAGGCTTTCGTCCAGATCGGAACCGGGATGCCAGAGCACATCAGAGACCATTTTCACCGGATCGTCCCATCCGAAATATTCAAAATCGACGAATACAAGCCCATCTCCGCGTCTCAGCATATTGTGAAAACCGAAATCCGACGGGCTCAGGGTGCTCTCTGCCGGATCGATGTCCTGATCCAGTCGCAGCCCCGCATTCTCGTATAGCACGGTGGCGCGTTCTGCAAGTTTCGGGAACAGCGGCAGGATTCGCTCTTCCATCATCGCCTTCAATGCCGGTGCGTCATCGGCATGCGGTTTCAGGCGCGCGAGCCGGTCCTCGAACTGTGTCAGCACGGCCGCGGCCGAGAAACAGCTCGCCGAGGCATCGGCCAGCGTGTCCGCACCGGGCGCCGAGGTCAGCCCGCTGATGCTTTGCATCAGGTTTAACATGGCATCGATCTCACGGTCCCCGGCTGCCGGGCCTTGCTTCACCGGCTGCCCGTCGATCCACTCATAAATGGCGCAGCGACTCTCGTCATCGCGAACCAGCGCCTGCGGCACGCCGTCCACGCCGTTTTCGTTGAGAAAGGACATGGCGCGGAATTCCTGATCCAGACGATCGCGCGGGTCCGCCGCCTGCAGCGGATAGAGTTTCATCGCGCAGGTGTGCCGCGCCGTGGTGATCCGGTAAACGCGATTGTTTCCGCCGGTCGTGATGGCGTCGGCGGCAAGCACCGTTTCGCCGAGGACACGGCTGGCAATGTCAATCGGCGGCACGTCCGAACCGGTCGACGGTAAAGGGCTCATAGCAGGCAAGCGGAAATCTCGTTCCAGTGCTGCGCGCTCTTGAGGTCCGTGTCCGGCGCGCGCTGCGGACTATACAGAATCCGGGTGACATCGGCGGGAAAAGCCGGGTCCGACAAGACCTCGTTCAGGTCGTCGATGAAGTGGGTCACCTCAAGGCTGCGGATGCGTGCGATTTTCGCGTCCCTGGTATCTTCGAAATAGACGTTGCCCCGCGCAATGCCGTATCCGTCCGGATCGAAAAAGCCCTTGCTTTCCATCCAGCCGAGCGCGGCCTCTCGAAGATTGACGCGGGCGTCGTCGAAATGGCCGTAGGACGTCTTGTGGCTGACGATGAACACTTCATTGCCCGCCGACCGGCAGCCTGCCAGGAAATCGCCGACACCCTCAATCAGGTCGGCGCCTGCCATGAAGCGCCCGTAGGCCTGGCCCTGCACCCGCTGATAATCGGTTTCACCTTCCTCACCGCGGGCGCGGAGCGCGTCGCGCACCCCCGCCTTGGTGGCGGGGACGCCGCCATCAAGGACGCCAAGCTCCCGGGCGACGGTGCCGAATAGCCTGTCGTAGCCGGCAATCGTATTGTCGAAATCAATGCCGATGCGCATTCAGATCACTTGAGATCGATGTCCTGCATCCGCTTGATGTTGTAATAGTACGGATTGTCCATCGGGTCGGTCAGGCGCTTTTCCTCGAACGCCTTGACCAGATCGCGGACCGCGTCCTCGATGGTGTGCGACGGCTGGAAGCCGAGTTCCTTGCGCATCTTCTCCGACGAGACGTGATACGATCTCAGATCGTCGGTCGGCTCGACGTCGACCGTCAGGTTCTCGCCGACCACCGATTTCACGATGTCTGCAATGTCCAGCAGGGAATGGTTCTCGTATCCGGCGTTGTAGATCTTGCCGTCGATCTTCTCGTCCGGCTGATCCAGCAGGAACAGGTAGAGATCGGTCATGTCCTCGATATGGATGTTCGGTCGCTTCTGCGAGCCGCCGAACACCCGGATGCGGCCGTTATTGTAGGCGTGATTCGTCAGGATGTTGACGATCACGTCGAGCCGCTGGCGCGGCGCGTATCCGCAGACGGTGGCCGGTCGGACGACGCACGTCACGAAACCGTCTTCGCGTTCCTCCGCCAGTTCCGCTTCGCAGATCGCCTTGAACTTGGAATAGTCGGTCAGCGGTTCGAGCGGAAGATCCTCCGTCACGTTCTCGTCGTCCTTGATACCGTAGACGCTCGAAGACGACGCGTAGATGAAACGCGTGACGCCGGCGGCCTTGGACATCCGGACCAGCGGCCGGAACGCATCGTGGTTGATCGACCGCCCGAGGTCCGGGTTGAGATCATAGGACGGGTCATTGGAAATGCATGCCAGGTGAATGACGGCATCGCAGCCCTCGAGCGCCTTCTCGACCGTCGCCGCATCGCGCAGATCGCCCTTTACCTGGGTCAGGTTCGGGTCGTTTGCGGCATCGCCGAATACATCGTCGCCGTAAAGATAGAGGTCGAGTACCGTGACCTTGTGTCCGGCCGCCAGAAGCTTCGGCACAAGGATGCTGCCGACATACCCGGCACCGCCGGTCACCATGATGTTCCATTTCCGCGCAGACATGCGAAGGTCCTTATTTCAAGAGCGTGTTGAGATACTTGATCAGCGGGATTTTCTCGATCGAGCTGCGATGCCCGACGATGCCCACCTTGATCGCGCCCGCCGCGTTACCGACAAAGCCGACGTGTTCTATGTTGCCGCCCGCCGCCGCCAGCGGTGCCGTGACGGCGAGGAATGCATCACCTGCGCCGACCGTATCGACGACTGTTTTGGTAAATGCCGGGATGCGCTGCACGCGGCCGTCGGCATGGCGCGTCACGCACCCCTGGTTGCCGTGCGTGACGATCATCTGTCCGCAATCGATGCGTTTCGGCAGTTTTTCCGCGACGACGGTTTCCAGATCACTGAAGCGGTCGGTGACCGCCAGCATCGCTTCCGGCGCGTCAATGCAGATGTAGTCCGCGCGCGGATACTTGGTGATCAGGTTGTAGCCGAGATTGGCGCTGTTCGTCTGCGTGTTGACGGCAAGGAACGGCGCCGTGTCACAGAGCGCCTTGATCGCGTCGGGCGTCATCATGCCGTGACCGAAATCGGTGACGATGACGACGTCGCTCTTGGGGGAGCTTTCCTTGATCTGCGACACCAGCCACTCGGTTTCTCCAATGTCCAGCGGAGAGTCGTCGAAGTTGTAGACCTCGAACAGCTTGCGCATGTAACCGGGGTCGATGAAGCGGCTCTTGCGGGTTGTCGGCTTTCCTTTTCTGGACAGAAACGTCAGTTTCACATTGTCCTTGAGGCTGTCACGGATCAGCTCTTCATAGCTATCCGTTTCGCCGAGCGTGGTGATGATCTCCACTTCCTTGCAGAAACTGGCGACATGATTGGCGGCGGCGAACACCCCGCCTGCGAACACCTCGCTTTCGCGGAACCGGGTCGCGATCATGTTCTCCTTGGCGGACTTGCCCATCGGATCGACGTAAAGGTACTCGTCGATGATCGCGTCGCCGACCATGACGACGCGGTAGTCGCGGACCTTTTCGATCAGCTGGGTGATATCCTGTTCTGCATTGGATTCGCGCACGGTCGTCAGGTAGTCCTGCAGCGGCCGGTCGTAGACGCCGAGGTACTTGTTGATCAGCGACGACGACGAGAACGTGATGTCCTTGGTGAAGACGATCCGGCCGCCGTGTTTTTCGACAGCCTCGCGTTCATCGTTGATGCGCCCGGTGACATCGTCGTCGGGGTTCTCGTAGTCGGCGCCTTTGACGTAGACGTCAGGCCGCAGCGTGTCGAGGATGTTCGATGCGTCCGGTGCGTGGTTGATGCCCACCCAATCGACATAACCGAGCGCCGCCAGCATTTCGGCGCGCAACTGCTCGGTGAAGATCGGCCGGCCCGGTCCCTTGTTGACGAAACGGTCGGCGGTGATCGTCACGACCAGGACGTCGCCCTCGGCGCGGGCGCGCTCAAGATGACGGACATGCCCCATGTGGACCAGGTCGTATACCCCGTGTGCCAGGACCACGGTCTTGCCCTGCTCCTGCAGTTCTCCGACCAGCCCGGCCAGTTCGTCGATCGTCTTGATCTTGTCGCGTGCGGTAATCGTCATTGTCCGTCTTGACCCAGATACTTGAACCAGGACGCCGTTGCGTCGGCGATGGTTTCGGTGGTCCATACGGGGGCCTGCCGCCAGTAGTCAATATTTTCGATCATCTTGGCGACGCCTTCCTCGAACGAGACCTTCGGATGCCAGCCCAGAAGCGCCTTGATCCGGGACGTATCAGCGAAGGTGCAGTCGGGCTCGCCCGGGCGCTTGGGGATGTACGTGAACTCGCCGCCGAGCAACTCGATCAGCCGGTTGACGCTGTAGGTGTTGTCTGAGCCGACGTTCATGATCTCGCCGCTGACGTCGGACTCCGCCGCCGTGACGAACGCGTCGGCGACATCCGACACGAACGTAAAGTCGCGCGTCTGGGTGCCGTCACCGACGATGGTGTAGGGCTTGCCGGCCAGCTTCTGCGCGAGGAACACGCCGAACACGGCGCCGTATGTCCCGCTGGTGCGCGAGCGTGGCCCATAGACGTTGAACAGGCGGAGCGACACGCACGGCATATGATAGAGCTGCGCCCAGTGCATGACGTAGTGCTCGCCCAGAAACTTGGTGAGCGCATACGGGTACTGCGGTCTGGGCGGCGCGCTTTCGGGCGTCGGATAGACATCGGGAATGCCGTAGCACGACGACGACGCGGCGTAGACGAAGCGTGCAACGCCCGCGGCGCGGGCCGCCTCGAGAACGGCGACGGTGCCGTCGACGTTGGCGCGGTGGTACTGGAGCGGCTGTTCGATCGACGGCACGATGTCGGCCAGCGCGGCGAGATGGAACACCCGGTCGATCCCGTCGAACAATGGCGCCGTGTTGGCGGTGTCGTTGATGTCGAGGACATGCACGGAAAGCCGGTCAGAGTCTTTCAGGTGATCCAGGTTTTCAAGCCGTCCCGTCGAACAGTTGTCGATGACGGTAACGTTGTGCCCGTCGTTCAGAAGCCGCTCGCAGAGATGGCTGCCGATGAAACCGGCGCCGCCGGTGACCAGGCAATTTTTCGGTGTCGTGTCGGTATTGGATGTCGTCATGGATTGCTGGATCGGATGTTCGTTAATCGTTCAAGAGGGTGTACATGCGGGAACTTCGCGGAATGCTCAAGCTTTCGTTGCCGGGCGCGGTCAGTCGACGAACAGTTCGTGACCGTCGCGGTGGAGCTGGATCAGGGCTTTTTGCACGCATTCGCGCATCATCCAGTCCGGCAACAGGGTCCCGTCGCGCAGCGAGTCGCGAACCTGGGTGCCGCTGATCGCCTTGATATCGGGGCTGTTGTCCATCGGTTCGTAATCGTCCGTTTCTGCATTGTAGCCGATGGCGTCGAAGAAAATCGGATCGATGCCGATGTCCCCCAGTTCCTCGAACAGCCGCCGGTTCGCGTCTGGATCGTAAAAGTTGCCGACCCCGGTATGGTCGCGGCCGATGATGAAATGGCTGCAGCCGAGGTTCTTGCGGCAGATTGCGGTGAACACCGCCTCGCGCGGTCCGGCGTAGCGGGAATAGGTCGGAAAACTGCCGAGCACGACCCGGTCGCTGGGATAAAAGCCACCCGCGAGAAGCGTCTGATAGCTCAGCATGATCGGTTCCGGGAGGAAATCACCGGGTTTTTTGGGGCCAATCACGGGATTGATGTAAAGCCCGTCCGCCGAGGTCTGTGAAAGTGCGTCCTTCTGCACCCACTCGTGACCCCGATGCGCCGGGTTGCGGGTGTGGAAACCGATCACCTGCGACCAGCCCTTGTGGGCGAACACGAACCGCGCCTGGCGCGGCGTCAGTTCGTAGTGGCGGTACGCCGACGGCAGCGGCTCGAAAAGGGTGATGTCGCCGGCGACGAAATGGTTACCGTGCGCGGCCATGTTCCGGGCGCCCGGATGCTCCTGGCTTTCGGTGCCGAAGAACGCCTTGAGGGTCGACGGCATGTCGACACTGAAAACCTCGGCGACATCGAGGAAAGCATGTGGCGTGCCGCGCCGCGAGCACAGCACCAGGCGCTGCCCCTTGCCGGTGGCTTTCGCTTCATCGGCCGAAAGATGTAGCAAGATCGGCAGCGTCCAGATGTCGCCCGACGGAAGCCTGTTCTCGTGCAGTACCGATTGCAGCGTTGCCTTGTCCATGAACCCGGTCAGCGGCGAGTACGTGCCGTTCGCGATCAGTTCGCAGTCCATCAGCGCGTTGTCGGAGACGGTCACCCTGGTCAGGCCGCCGGTGTCGGGTTCTTCGCCGTATGCCAGCGTTCGCTCGACAAGTTCGCCGCCGTGCGGGTCGACCAGCAGCGATACCGGCATATCGAGCGGATCGTCGATTGTTTCCCCGGCCTCGAACTGCCGGGTCATTTTCATGACCATGCTGGCGCAGCGGATCGGGTACGCACCGATCGCCGTCTCGGCGGCGAGCACCAGCCCGGACGCGCCGTCGAGCAGCGTATTATATATGTCGTTCACTTCGGCGCGGGTCGGTGCCGGCTGGGTCACCATGGACTCCAGAAGGTTGGTTGCGACATAGACACGCCGGTCCAGTTTCTTGGCCGTGGCGATGATCATCTTCTGCGCCGCGGGAATGCGCTCGATCGGCACCTGGCGCGAAAGATCGCCGCGGTCGATCAGGATGGCGTCGGATTTGGTTGCGATGTCCGCGAGGTGGGCAAGCCCGCTCCGGGATTCGATCTTTGAAATGATAAATGCGTCTTGCCCGGCAAGGCGGCGGATTTCGTCGACGTCACTGCCGTGGTTGGCGAACGACAGCGCGAAATGCCGGACGCCCTTCTCGCGGCCGATGCTGATCGCGGCCTGGTCCTTTTTGCTCAACGGCGGCATCGAGATGTCGCGCTGGACCGTGACCGCCTTGTTGGAGCCGACCATACCGCCGTTCAACACCCGCAGCCGGGCGGCGCCATCGTCGACGGCGACGACCTGGGCCAGTGCCGAGTTGAAGTCGATGCTGATGAAATCGCCGACGGCGAGCTCCCCGATGATGTCGAGCGGGGTCAGATTGAAGTGTTCGGCCGTGCCGGACACCGGTGCTGCCGGGCATTCCACGATCATGTTCTCGTGCAGTTCGACGGCACCGTCGGCAAAGCTACCGGTGCGCACCTGGGCACCTTCGGTGTCGAGGCAGATCGAAA
Organism: Rhodospirillales bacterium; assembly: GCA_965262415.1. Taxonomy (GTDB): domain Bacteria; phylum Pseudomonadota; class Alphaproteobacteria; order Rhodospirillales; family Casp-alpha2; genus UBA4479. The sequence goes on from OZ253533.1 coordinate 3,111,832, forward strand.
CATCCGTGTGCTCGCGTATCGCGTCGATGGTGTCGGCGACCGCCTCAAGCGGCGTGTGCGAGAGATTGATCCGGAACAGGCTTGCGCCCAGTTTTTCCAGGCGGTTGATGACCTTGCGGTTGAGGGACGCAGGTCCCAGCGTGCAGAGCAGCTCGATGCTCATTTCAGTTCTCGGTACCAGTTGTGATTTCTATGCAAAGGCCGCGACGCCGTGTCGCGCGGCGTATTCGGCAGACGCGGCTTCCAGAATGCGAAGGGATTCCGGGGTGGCGTGCTGACGGATCTGATCGAAGCGTTTGGCCGTGCTTGATTGCAGACCCACCGCCGGCAGTTTCTCGCGTTCGTAGACGGTCTCGATGCCTGACAATGGCGCCGTGCCGATAAAGTCACACAGGCGGTCCATGGTTTCACGCGGTTCGAGAAGCATCTGTTCGTAGGGCACGAAGACGACCTGTTCGCGCTGTGCCGGCGTCAGTGCCGCCACGGCCTTGTCGCAGGCCCGTTGCAGCCAGTCGAGTGACCGCACAACGCGATCGACCGGCTTCATCGCGAGATACTCCTCGGCCCAGTCGACGGCAAAGATCGGTACGGCCGAGCCGTCGTGGTCGCAGGCCAGGTTGAAGGCCAGCGGGTCCGTTCCCCAGCGTTCGCCCCACCCCCGTTTCCACCACGAGTAGGTCAGGTCGGCCGGATGGCGGACCATCTCGACGATCTTCACGCCCGGGGCCGCGGCAAAGAAAACGTCGGCATAGGGCAGGCATTCATGGGTCATGAAAAGCGGCACGCGTTGCTGTTCGTTGAACGTTCGGAGCAGCGAGTCCTTGTCGGAGTCACCGGCACGGGCAATATAGTCCTCGGCGTTCAGTGCCTGTTCGATGGATGAAGAGTCGTCTTTGCGCAGGTTCAGGTTCCGCCCGACAATCCGGTTGTAAACCGCGATATCGATGTGGAGCCGCAGAAGCGACGTGACATTGGCGGCATCCATGATCCCGAAATGCGCGAACGTGGCGATATGTTCGATCGGCTCGTGTGCCTGAAAACTCTCGACCCTGTCCAGGTTGGACAGGAGCTTGCCCATCAGCATCTTGCCCGAGCGCGTGAAGCCGTCGATCAGCAGCAAGCGGTCGGTGACCGGGTCCTTCATATATATGTGTGCAGGCGCCATCAGAAACCTGATCCGGAATACAGGTCGGCGATCGGCTTACGGCCGAGGATGCGGTTCTTCATTGCGGGACGCCCGAGCCGGTAGCGGGTGCGCTCACCGCATCCCAGAAGCGGTCGGCGTTCGATGCTGATGCGTCCATATCGTACATTGCTTCAAGCAGCGCGGCGCCGTTCATCGGCCGGCGTTCGAGGAGTGCCTGGCACGCGTCCGCGGTGGATTCGAAAATTTTGAAATCGCCATAGAAAGATGGATCCTGGGCATGCGGGTGAAGCAGCAACGGATAGTATTCCTTGCCGGCCGCAATCGTCTCCATCACCGCACCCGACGTGATCGGGCCGAGCACGGCATCGGCCCATGCAACGCATTCGTCGAAAGGTTCTTTCTTGAGGATGTCGCAGTCGAACCCGAGATAATCGCGGATGTCCTCGAAATACTCTTTCTTCCAGCGCCCGGGCCCCGGGTGAAGTTTATAGCGAATATGCTCGACGCCGCCCCTGCGCAGGATGTTCACGGCGTCGGCAAACGACTGGTAAATGTTCGCATTGAGGCCGAAGACCTCGTCGACTTGCGGCGTGTAAAGAAGCACCAGCACATTGCGCACCTGTGACGAGGTTCCGGGGCCTGCTTCCTTCGCGGCCGCTGCCGGCGTGCGATACCTCTCGGCGATCGGGCTGCCGACGCGGACACGGGGCTGCGCGGACTCGACCCTGTCGAGCCACCGCTCATGGATATCGCCCCAGGTCAGACAGCGGGTTACGCGGGGGGCTTGCCGGGAATCCCCGCCGAGCGCGTCCATCCGGTTCATCTGCGGCACGAGAGGGCTGTGCCATATGTAATCGACATCGATTCCGCGGGCCCGGGCGACCTCGACGTTGGCACGCGGCCCCATGTTCTTGATGCCGTCGAGAACGATCCGATCCGGTTTGAAGCGGTCGAACAGCAACTCGCTGCTCTTGACCGTTTCCGCACCGCTCGTCAGACGCGCGGACTCGGGTTCGAGCTTGGCGACGAGGTTAAAGACGAACCTTTCCTCTGCTGTCTTTGCCTTGTCGGGCAGCGCGGCGAGTTTGCCCTGTATCGCTTCCACTTCGGCTTTCTCCGCCGGCGTCAGGGCGACATTCCGGCTTGCCACCATGCGCACCCCTTGGCGCAGCAACTGGAACAGATTGCGTGCCGAGGGCTTCGGGGTTCGGGAAAGAACGCCGATCGCGGCGTCGGCGCGGCCGATGGAATCCAATAGCGGCGAGAGGACGTTGCGGTTGACGAGCACCAGAACGCGGGGACGTTTCCCGGTGAACAGCGCGGCGGCATGGGTTGCCGTCTCGACACAGAAGTCATAGAGGCCGCCGGCGAGACGCTGCCATGCCGGCTTTTCCGAGCGGCCGTACACGGTTTCTGAAATGGCCCTGCTTTCGGAAGCGTCGGCGCTGCGGTCGTCGAAAGTCATGCCCATGTCCTCGGCGATGATCTTGACCGTGCTCCGGCGGACGGACGGGCTGAGCATGTTGACGTCGGTTCGCAGATCGAAAAAGACCAGGTTCCGGCAGCCGAAGTGCTTGCATATACCGCCGATGGAAAGCCGGAACTTGTGGTAGCTGACGAGGCTGTTGCCGACCTCACCGGCAACCAGATGGCCGAGAGACACGCCGTGAAAGAGCGTCGGGTTTTCCGCAAACGAGAATATCCAGTCATTTGCGCGCAGCAGGAGCTGCGTCGTTCCGGACTTTTCGTCCTGACTTTTCAGGATGCCGAACTCGTAGTGAACGGCGTGATAGCCTTCCGCGATGAGCTGTTGCCACATCAGCCAGTCCGAGCACACATAAACAGTGTCCGTGCCGCCCGGTTGCGGCAACGTGGCCTGAGCACGCTCGGAAATGAGCATCATTGTTTCATACCGGTCATGCATGAATGGCGGTAGGTCGTCGATCCAGCGGCAGGCGGCTCGTGCCGCCGGTTGCCCGGCATGGTCGTCATCGGTCATCGCACGCGCGCCGGAAATAAGCCCGTTCATGACGCTCCCAGAAATCCGCTGAGAAGCCGGAGGCCGCTGCCGCCGCTGCGTTCGGGGTGGAACTGCAGGCCCATGACGTTGTCGCGTTCGACGGCCGCTGTGATTTTCCGCCCGTTGTAATCGCTGCTACAGGCGACATCGGCTTCGTCGGCCGTGCATGCCGCGTACGAGTGGACGAAGTAAAACGCGTCGTCACCGTTCAGCGGCGCAAGAATACTGTCCACACGCTGTTGCGGGCCCGGTTGCAGCGCATACCAGCCGACGCGGGGGACGCGATGCGGCGTGCCGTCGCCGCCGGTGTCGTCGATCCTCTCCACACTGCCGCCGATAAAGCCGAAACCGGGATGGCGTCCGAACTCCTTGCTTTCGTCCATCAGCAACTGCATGCCGACGCAGATGCCGAGAAACGGACGGCCGGTCGAGACGAAGGCCCGGATCGGCTCGATGAGGCCGCGCTCGTCGAGCAGCGTCCATGCCGCATGAAATGCTCCGACGCCTGGCAGAATGAGCCGCTCGGCATCAGCGACCGCATCGGGATCGCCTGTCAGTTCGACATCTCCGCCGACGTGGGCAAGGGCGCGCGACACGCCGAAAACGTTGCCGCTGTCGTAATCGACGACCGTAACCTTAGGCAACGTCCCGGAAACTCCTTACCGACAAGCCGCCGTCACGCATGCCTTCGCGAATTTCAGCGACGGTGGATTTTCCATAGTGAAGGATATGTGCCATGGCGACCGCGGTCGCGCCGCCGTCGGAAACAACCTGTTTGATGTGATCGATGTTGCCGGCACCGCCGCTTGCGATGACCGGGATCCGGACCGCATCCGAGACGGCGCGGACGAGTTCCACGTCGTAGCCGGTTTGCGTGCCTTCCCGGTCGACCGAGGTCAGCAGTATTTCGCCGGCGCCCAGTTCCTCGGCCTCGCGGACCCACGCGATCGCGTCACGGCCGGAATGCTCGCGTCCCTGGTCGCAGTAGGCTTCCCAACCGCCTTCCGGGCGGCGTTTCGCCTGCACCGACAGCACCATGCATTGCGAGCCGAGTGCCGTCGCAACCTCCGAAATCAGGCCCGGATTCCGGATCGCCGCAGTGTTGACTGCGATCTTGTCGGCCCCGGCGCGCAGAAGCTGGCGCGCGTCGGCGACGGAGCGCACGCCGCCGCCGGCGGTAATGGGAATGAACACGTTCCCGGCCGTTTTCTGCACCAGATCGACGATCGTGTTGCGCTCGTACAGGCTGGCGACGGCATCGATGTAGATGATTTCATCGATGCCCGCATGGTAGTACCGCTCCGCAAATGCCTGCGGATCGCCGAGCTTGCGCAGACCTTCGAGGTGCACACCCTTGATGAGGTTGGGTGCCTTGACGTCGAGACGCGCGATCAGTCGGATATTTGTCATTGGCTGGCCGGTGCTTCCTGAAGCTCAGTTGCCGGTGTCGTAATAGACCGCGTTGCGAAGCGCCCATTCGCCGTTCTCGCGTTTCCAGAGATGCGGCGAGCGGAAGTGATCGCACAGGGTATCGAAGTACGCCCGGTCCATGACCGGCTCCTCGAACATCCTTGAGGCCTCCGGGAATTCGTTCTCCGGGATGCTGAGGTATTTGAAGATCTCGTCGGCGAAACGGTCCGGGAACTCGCCGTCGTAGCGGCGCACCAGCGCGACGCCCTCGTCGCGTTCGATATCGCCGGAACGGATCTCCTGTGCGGCGTCGTAGGTGGCGCGGCCAATTCCGAACTTGATGAACGTCGTGTAGTAATGGAAGTCGTCGATCCTGTCGTCGATCGAGTTGTACTTGCTGTACGTTCCGGCCGTCCGTTCCGGCGAAGGTTCGAAACCGCCGTGTTCCTGGGCATGGTAATAGCAGCTCTGCGGGTGCCATTTCACGTAATAGCCGAGGTAATGGACTTCCGTACCGACCCGCTCGATGTCGCCCGGGCTGGCCGGCAGATACGGCTCCAGGTCGACGTCCTCGAGGCCGAACTGCCCCGTCAGGTCGGCGTAGGAAACGCCGCCGAGGCTGATGTCGGTCTTGTCGCTGGACGTGAAAAAGGATGCATCCCGCTTGGCGCTGGCGACCTGGCCTTTCGGGTTGCCGTATTCGGCTTCGTTCTCGCCGAAGAAGACCAGCGGCACGTCATGCAGCACCGACATCTTCGGTGCGAGGTTCTTCTGGCCGAGGATGAACGGCTGGAACGGGTGAAGAATATTGTCGACGGCAAGCCGTGTCAGCAGCCGGTGCACACGGGCATTGGGCGTGAACAGCTGGTTGTCGAAACCGGCGTGAATCCAGCGCTGGAAATTACGCCATCCCCAGTCCGTGTAAATGTGCGGCGCCCACGTCACTGTCAGCGGATGCATACCGTATTCGTGCTTCAGGACCCATGACGCGTAGAAACTGTCCTTGCCGCCCGAGCCCGGCACGATGCAGTCGTAGCCGCCGTCCGTCTTGCGGTGACGGTCGCAAAGTTCGCGCAGCTCCTGTTCGCGGGCATCCCAGTCGATCTGCTGTTTCTGTTCAGCGACACGGCAGGCATCGCAAACCCCGTCTTCGTCGAAATTAATCGTCGCCTTGGCACTGTCGCGGGTGTGCTTGAACTCGACGGCCGAGTTGGGCCGCTGGTTGGAAATGACGCAACGGCGGCAGAAAGCCACATCGTTCGGCAGGCCGAACTTCGGTTCGCCCTGCGGCGTGTCCGTCTCGTATGGTGACGTGTCGATCGGCTGCGGTTTGTTGATCTGCTTCACGCCTGTGTCGCTCCGTTTTTCTTGCTGGGGTTTCGTGAATATGCCCGGCCGGTGAGGACCGGTATCGTCACCAGGCGGTCCAGCCGCCGTCGACGACGACCATTTGCCCGGTCATGTAGCTCGACGCGTCCGACGCCAGGAACACCACGGCGCCGACCATCTCGTCGACGTGCGCCATGCGGCCGAGCGGTACGCGCGAGCCATAGTTGTTCTGGAAGGTCTCGTTCTGTCCCGACTCGATGCCTCCCGGGACCAGCGTGTTGACGCGGATCCCCTTGTCGCCCCAGTACGTCGCAAGGTAGCGCGTCAGCTGCGTCACCGCGCCCTTGGATGCCGCATAGGCGGCGGGCGTGGTGATGCGGCAGCCCATGTATTCCGAGCCCTCGTAGATCCGGAAGTCGGGGCCGACCAGGCCGTACGTCGACGACGTCTGGATAATCGATCCGCCACGGCCCTGTTCGATCATCTGCTTGCCGACGGTCTGGGCGACCAGGAACATGCCGTCGATGTTGACGCTCATGATCTGGCGCCAGACGTCGAAATCGAAGTCCTCGAACGGCACGAAGAAATCGCGCGGGTCCTTCGACTTGGAGGCCGCGTTGTTGTGCAGGATATCGATTCCGCCCAGCTGCGCGACGACGCCGGCGACCATGTCCAGAACGGCAGCCTTGTCGGAAACGTCACAGACGAAGCCGTGCGCGCGCACGCCGAACTCGCTGGCGATGTCCGCCGCCTGTTCGGCGACGGCATCCGCATCGAGGTCGACGACCGCGACGTCGGCGCCGTTGGCGGCCAGGCCGCGGGTGATCCGCTTGCCCTGAATGCCGGTGCCGCCGGTGACGAGTGCGGTCTTCCCACTCAGGTCGAACAGGTTGGCGAGATCTTTTTCCATTATTCGTTATCTTCCTTGTCCGCGTTCATGCGCGTCATCATGAATTCGACGAATGCGAAATCGAGATCGTTGTCGATGTCGATGGAACGCTCTTCGGGCATCTCGAACAGGATCGTGTTGTTGCCCATCGCCGTATCAAGTTCGGAGAAAAGCGCGGCGCGCTTCCAGACGAAAATCGACGCGTTGAGATCAAAGCACCGGGGCGCGTCCTGGCGCCGCACAATCGGCGTATCGGGTATCTTGGCCAGCTGCACGCGGCCGTCCGGCTGCTCTTCGACCAGGTTGAAGTACGGCGAGCGCCGGGCCGGCATCCCGGATACGAGGTTGTCGGCATCGCTGCTTTCTAGCTTGGCGACGGCGTCGCGGATGTCGTCCAGCGAGCGCAGCGGTGCGGTCGCGTCGAGATCGACAATGGTGTCTGCGGCGGCACCGGTCAGACGTTCGACTTCCTGGGCGCAGTGACGGATCGCCGGCACCTTGGGTGCGGTATCGCTGGCGAGCGCTGGCGGCCGTTCGATGGCGAAGTCCGCGCCGGCGGCGGTGCCGACGGCAAGGATCTGGTGGCTGTCGCTCGATACCGCGACCCAGTCGAACACGCCACTTTGCCGCGCCTGTTCAATCGTGTGGGCGAGCAGCGGTTTGCCCATCAGGGTACGCAGGTTCTTGCCCTTGATCCCCTTGGAGCCGCCGCGTGCGCAGATGACGGCAAGCCGGGTCATGCCGGCACCCACCGGGCGTCGGCGGCAGCGCGTTCGGCGGCGTCAATCAGGCGCATCACTTTCAGGCCCTCGCGAATGTCGCAGATCACCGAATTGTCGTTGGCGATCATGGCCTCATGCTGGGCGGTATAGGTGTCGTTGCGTCCCACGTTGAAGGTTTCGACGTCGTTGTCGTGCTCGACGGTGCCGCGGATGAAGTCCAGTCGCACCGAGCCCTTGTCGGTGAGGGCGAGAATCTCCCGGCGCGTCACGCTGTCGAGATAGTTGATCCCGAGCGATACCGAGGCCACGGTGTCGGTTTCGATGAGCATCGAAAAAACGTCGTCGCTGTCGATCTCGAGATTGCCGAACCGGCCGCCGATCGCCGTGACCCGCCGCCAGTCGCCGAACAGCCACGTCATGTAATCGAGCTCGTGCGACAGATCGCGCAGCACGCCGCCGCCTTCCGCACGGATCGCGGAATAGCCCTGCCGGTAGTCGGTGTCGGGCCGCCAGTCGGGCAGGTAACTGCCGGTGTATATAGTGGCGGCGAAAACCCTGCGGCCGCGCAGCACCTCTCGGAACCGCAGGAGCGCCGGATGAAATCGCAGGTTGAAGGCAACTTTCGTCGCCGCGAATCCTTCCGGCGGGTTTTCGCTGCCGCTGTCGTATACCGGTTTCTCGATCAGCACCCGGCCGCGAAAGCCTGCCTGCGAAAGCGCTTCAAGGTCGTCCCTGTGCTCGCCGGTCTTGCTGGCGACGACGACATAATCGGGACGGAATGTGTCAACGGCCTCGGTCAGCGATTTGTAGCTGGCCGGATGATCGATGTCGCGGCGGCTGACCACGGCAACGTCCAGGCCCAGCTCCGCGAGCACGCCGCAATGGCGTCTGCCGATTGAACCGAAACCGATGACAAGCGCCTTCACTTGTTTTGCTCCGCGACGAAATCCGACTTGGCGCGCTCAAGGTCGTCGATGCGTCCGATATCGAGCCAGTATTCGTGCACCGGAAACGCCGCCGTCTCTTCACCTGCGGCGACGACACCTTCGAAGACCTGTGTCATATCATGTCGCTCGCCCGCCGGGATGCGGGAGATGACGTCCGGATCGAGAACATAGATCCCCGCATTGACGAAGAAACGGTGAAGCGGTTTCTCGTCGATCGACGTGATCCGGTGGCCTTCGAGGCTGATCACGCCGAACGGCACCTGGAAATCGTACTCCCGTACGCACATGGTCGCTTTGGCATCCTGTTCGGCATGGAAATCCAGAAGATCCTGAAAACTGACCCGGGTCACGAGATCGCCGTTCATCACGATCATAGGACTGTCCGGCCGTTCCGGCAGCAGCGTCAGCGCGCCGGCGGTGCCCATGCGTTGCGGCTCTTCGATATAGCGGATCGTGGCGCCCCACGCGCTGCCGTCGCCGAAATGCTGCTTGATCGCCTCGGACTGATAGTTGACGGCAATATAGAACTTCCTGAATTCCTGCTGGATGAAGTTCTCGAGAATGGACTGCAGCAACGGCTTGTCGCCGACCTGCAACAGCGGTTTCGGTGTCGTGTTGGTCAGTGGCCGCAACCGCTCGCCCAGACCGCCGGCCATGAGAACGACCCAATTGTCGTGCGGCTGATCCGCCCGCGTCAGTTCGTCGAGCGTCAGAAGCCCGGTCAGCCGCCCGTCGCCGTCCAGCAGCGGCACATGGATACCCAACTCGGTCATCATCGGCTTGATGTCCTCGAGATCGCCGTCCGCCTGCGCGGTCTTCGGCTTGGCGTTCATCACCTCTGCCGCGGGCGCATCGAAAAGGACGCCGCGCAGCAGGCCGCGGCGGATATCGCCATCCGTGACCGTGCCGAGAAGTTTGCCGTCTTCGATCACGAGGCAGATCTTCGGCGTGCCCTGTTCGAGAATCCGGGCCGCGTCGGCGACGCTGCCACTGCTGTCGAGACAAAGGTGGAGGATGTCTTGCATCGCGCTACTTGCCGCCGAGTACCTTCGCCGGCACCCCGGCAACACGCGCCCCTGCATCGACGTTCTTGACGACGCACGCACCGGCGGCGATCAGCGCGCCGTCCCCGATCTGCAGACCTTGGATGGCAGAAGCGCCGGTGCCGATGTGCACGTTGGAACCGATATGCGTGCTGCCGCTGAGCGTGACGCCGGGCGCGATGTGCGTGAAGTCGCCGATAACGCAGTCATGATCCACACGTGCACCGAAGTTGATGATGGCGCCGTTACCGATCCGGGAACCGGGGTGGACCACCGCGCCCGCCAGAACCTGAGCGCCGGCGCCGATCTCGACTTCATGGCAGATGACCGCGCTCGGATGAATGACGATGGCGAAACGGAACCCCTTGGCCTCGAACGCTGCGGTGATTTTCTGGCGCGGGCTGTTCGGGCCGATCGTACCGATCCCGAGCACCAGTTCGACCGAACCGGGATCGAGCGCGTCGAGGGCGCTGTCGTCACCGATGATCGGCACGCCGAGCACGTTCGCGCCTGTCCGCGCGGGGTCGGCGTCGGTAATGCCTTCGGGCGCGCGGCCCATGCTCAGCAGGGCGTCGACGACCACCTTGGCGTGGCCGCCCGAGCCGATGACGTAGAGAGGAAGCGCGTCGGTCATAGTTTCTCGTCTCTTTTCAGGGCACGCGGCGCCGGCTTGCCGATGAATTCCCAGTGCCGCATCGGTGAGATACCGTCGCCGGGGCGCTTGGCGCCGAGGTTTTCCGTGCTCAGCAATTCGCCGTCGCCGATCGCGTCGAGCGCGGTCAGGCTCTTGCGGGCGACCGCGGCGGTCTCGATCTCGGACGCCTGCGGCGTCTTGACGCCGTCGCCCAGCGACGCTTCGATGGCGCGGACGCCGGCGATCAGTGCCGTCAGTTCGCCGGGCTCCAGGGATGCCTTGTGATCGGGCCCCGGCAGATTCCGGTCCAGCGTGAAATGCTTTTCGATGACGTCCGCGCCGAGCGCGGCGGCGGCAAGCGATGCGCTCGTGCCTTCGGTGTGATCGGAAAATCCGGTACGGATGCCGAACGCGTCACGCATCGTGACCATTGCCCGGACGTTGGCTTCCGCAAGCGGGGTCGGATAGGCGCTGGTGCATTGCAGGACGGTGACCTTTTCCAGAAGCGCAGCCTGCCCCTGCTCGGACGCATAAGCAGCGGCAAACGCGGACGTGCCCGGGGCGCCGTTGGCGCCGCTCAATCCGAATGCCAGCACCCCGAGTGCGGCGCGCACCTCGTCCAGCGTGCTCATGCCGGTCGACAGAATGATGTCCAGCCCGGTTTCGGCGATCTCCAGCAGGAACGGTCCGTTGGTGACTTCGCCGGACGGCACCTTGATGATCTTCAGGCCGACATCTTCGGCAAGGAACCGCAGGCTGTACGCATCGAACGGCGTTGAGAGGAAGGCGATGCCTTTTTCCTCGCAATAATCCTTGAGTGGCGCATGCCATTCGTGCGGCAACTCGAGCCGCTTCAGCATGGCGAGTTGAGATTCCGCCGCGTCCGTCGTCTCGTTCTGGTAAGCGGCTTTCGGTGCCGTCTCGGACGCCAGCGCGGCGGCGGAGAAGGTCTGGAACTTGACCGCATCGGCACCGGCGTCGACTGCCGCATCGACGAGGCGGAACGCCATGTCGCGCTCGCCGTTATGATTGACGCCGGCTTCGGCGATGAAGAATACGCTCACGATGCCGCCCTCAGCCCGGGCATGTCATGAAACGATTTCCGCTGCAGCACGCCTGGGTCGGTCCGGCGCAATACCTCGGCGATCTTGGCCGACGCGCCCGGCAGGCCATAAGGTTTCTCGCCGTGCGCGCAGGCGTCGCGGAAGGCCGGGTCGAGCGCGCGGCCGAGCGCCTTACCGACGGCATCCGCGTCCGCGACGCAATCGATTACCGATGCCGCGCGCAGCCGCCCGTCCTGGCGCGGGCCGATGTTGACGGTCGGCACGCCCAACGCCGGAGCTTCGATGATGCCACTCGATGAATTGCCGACGACCGCGGCGGCCTGCTTCATCGCGCTCAGGTAACGCTGCTGGCCGAGTGACTGGAACAGGCGCGCCGTCTGCGGCTGACGGGCGACGTAATCGCCGATGCGCCGGGTGACGGCATCGCTGCCGCTGTCGGCGTTGACGCCGGTGAAGACGGCGGTGTAACCGGCGAAGCCGTCGAGCGCTTCGAGCAGCGCGTCGATCTCGGCCGCCGGGTCGCCGTCGCCCAGGGTCGCCGGATGCACGGTGATCAGAAAGTATTGGGCATCCGCCGCGATATCGAGCGTCTCCCGGATTGCCTCGGCATCGAGCAGGGTTGTCCGCGTCAGATGATCGAGGCCGGGAGCGCCGACCGTGAATGCGGTTTCCGGCGCCTCGCCCATCTGGATGATGCGCTGACGGTACGGCTCGGCGGCGGCGAAATGCAGCGACGCGAGCTTGGTGACGGCATGGCGCATGGCATCGTCGATGGCGCCCTCCGTGACTTCTCCACCGTGCAGATGTGCGATCGGCACCCGGTGAAGCGCGGCCGCGACGGCGGCGGCCAGAATTTCGTATCGGTCGCCGAGCAGCACCAGCAGGTCCGGTTCAAGCTCGGCGAGGGCGTTCCCGATTCCGGCGAGCGCCTGACCCGTGGCGTTACTGATCCCGGCCGGCGTGTCGTCGGACAGATCGAGCCGCACCCGTGCATCGATCGTGAACCCGTCACGCTCGATCACGTCGACGGTGTTGCCGAAACGCGGGTCAAGGTGCGCGCCGGTGACGATCAGCTGCAGGTCCATCGACGGGTCCTGCTCAATTTCGCGCATCAGCCAGTAGAGTAGTCCATACTCGGCGCGTGTGCCGGTGACGACGCAGATTTTGCGGGGCGCGGTCATTTCGCCGGGTAATCGATCTCGTAGTTGCCGTAGAAATTCGTGCGCGCGTCGACGTCGGCGAACAGATCCTGATCGAGCGCGGCGATCAATTCGCGGATGCCGTCCTCGACGGTGTAGCGCGGCGTAAAGCCGAGGCGATCGCGAACCTTTGAAAAATCGACCCGGTAGTTGCGCGGATCGGAACCGTGCTCCTGGTAATCGACCGGTGCGTCCGGGATCAGCTTCTGAATCGCTTCGACGATCATGCGCTTGGTGAAATTGTTAGCGTCGCCGCCCGCGTTGAAGACATCGAAGGCGACCGCGTCGGCGGGGGCTTCGAGAACACGCTGGATCACGTCGGCGAAATCCTGCACGTGGCAGTAGGGCCGCCAGGTATCCGGATCGTAAACCAGCAGGTCGTTCTTCAGGTACATCTCGCGGGTGAACTGGCTGACCGTCAGATCGAAGCGCATGCGCGGCGCAAGACCGAATGCGGTCGCGAACCTGAGCGCGACACCCTCGAAATCGACCTTGTCCTTCAGGCCCAGCAGCTTCTTTTCCATGCCGACCTTGGCCTTGGCGTAGAGCGACAGCGGGTTGAGCTCGAAATTTTCGTCGGCAAGCGTGCCCTCCGGGATCAACCCGTAGTTGGAGCACGTGGAGACAAACACCGCACGCTTCAGCCCGCGTCCGTCCAGTGCGTCGATGATGCCGGCGATGCCGTCCTCGTTCACCGCCTGATGCGCGTCCGGGTACTTCTTGGTGATCGGATCGCCGACGAGACCGGCGAGGATCACCACATCGGTGGCGCCGTCCAGGGCGCGCGCCAGCACGTCGTCCTTGCCCTCGTCGCCGTTCAGCACCTCGAGGCCCGGTTCATCGAAGAGACCGAGCAGCACGTTCTGCGTGCCATACAGGAACATGTCGACGATGCGGACGCGGTAGCCGGCGCGGAGCAGGCGCTTGGCGACGACCGGGCCGATATAACCGGCGCCGCCGAAGATGGTGACAAGGCGCCCGGCGCCCGGGGACGAAGGTTCAGCGTTCACGGAAACTCTCTAATCTCTGGAAATTGTCTGACGTGGTTCAGGCAAGCTACCGCACTCAGGGTGAAACGCCCCGAGTGCGGAAAACGGATAACGGCCGGACGCGCGCGGTCTAGATCGCGGCGAACACGGCGTTCTTGTTGACCCGGGCGCGCACCTGGCGCCCGAGCATGTTCAGCAACACGGTGACCCGGTTGCGGTCGTCCGTGCTTTCGAAAAGGGCTTCGAACTCGCCGAGCGCGCCCTGCAGCACGCGCACCGCGTCGCCCGGCTTGAAACTGGTGCCGTCGTGGGTCTTCACGAGACCGTTTTCGTCCTGGCGCGCCCTGATCTCGTCGATCACCTCGGCCGGGACCGGTGCCGGCTTCTCGCCGAACCGGATCACGTCAAAGATACCGACGGTCGAGCGGATGGCGCGCCACGGCGAACGTTCGGGATCGATCTCGACGAACAGGTAGCCCGGGAACAGCGGTCTCGGCACCCACTCGACCTTGCGCGCATGCGAGCGGCGCTTGAGATGCTTCGGCAGCAACACCTTGAAGCCCTGGCGCATCAGGTGGAAGACGGCCTTGTCCTCGGCGTTGACCTGCGTGTTGACGGCGCACCAGTACGTCATTCGGCGGCTCCGTCGGCCAGCGTATCGGGTGTCAGGGTATCGGGATCGACGACGCCAAGGAACTTCGGCGTCAGCACCCGGTTTTTCGCCACCAGGCGGGTCGCCGCGTCATAGGCTGCCTGCGGATTGGAAATGTCGCAGATGACGATGGCCTCGATGCCGGCGGCGGCGCAGGCGGCGGGCGGGATCACCGGCAGCCCGGCGAACTCGCTTGCATTCGGCAGGTCGGCGATGACGCCTAACAGCTCGATGTCGAAATCGCGGGCCGACAGGGTGAAAATCTCTGACAGGTCGCTGGCCCCGTATAGCGCGACCCGGCGCCAGCCCCTGGACTGGCAGACGCCGAAGATATCCGCACCTGCGGTGCGGGCGTGGCGGAACAGGTTAAACGACTGCGACAGGAATTCGGCGGTCAGACGTGATTTCTCGGAGAACCCCTGCGGCGTCAGGTAATAGGCGTAGCGGTTGGCGGGTGCATGGCTGATCTTGATCAGGCCTTTCTTGACGCACCGCTTGAGGTACGCGTTGGCGAGGCCGAGCGCGATGCCGAGGCCGTCGGCCATGGAGCGCTGCGAGGCCTGGGCGTTGTCGTGGACCATGTTGAGCAGGCCGAGCGTGATCTTGGCCTCGTTGTCCATGTCCGACGTGTCGATCTTGGTTTTCGTCAACGTTGAATCCCGCCGCCGGACGGCCATGGCCATCCGTTTTTGCGCTGTCAGACCGGTCTGATTGGGGCCCCGATCGTGTCCCGTGTTCACGAATCGAACAGTACCGCGTTCAGAAACTGAACGTCAAGTTCATTCTGTGAACGCTGGAATGGTTTCTTATTGATTTACAAAAGGTTGAGCTGATCGCGGCGAGACGCGCTCAGGTCCGGCCGTAGCGATCTTCATAGCGGACGATGTCGTCCTCGCCAAGGTAGCTTCCGGTCTGCACCTCGATCACGCGGAGCGGGGTCTCGCCGGGGTTTTCCAGCGAGTGGATGATCCCGGCCGGCAGATAGGTCGACTGGTTCTCGTCGAGGGTCAGCACCTCTTCGCCGCGCGTGACCCTGGCGGTGCCGCTGACGACGACCCAGTGTTCGGCGCGGTGCTTGTGCGACTGCAGCGACAGCCCGGCGCCCGGTTTCACCATCAGGTGCTTGACCTGGAACCGTTCGCCGATGTCGAGGCTCTGGTACCACCCCCACGGCCGGTGCACCCGGTCGTGGTGCAGGTGCTCGGTGCGGCCGGTCGTCTTCAGGGCCTGGACGACGTCCTTCACGGCATCGACCTGGTCGCGCGCGACCGCCAGCACGGCATCCGGCGTTGCGATCAGCAGAACGTCCTCGATGCCGACGGCGGCGAGCAGCGGTCCGCTCGAATGCAGGTATGAATTCGACGCGCCGCGGGTGATGACATCCCCGGATGTCACGTTGCCGTCCCCGTCGCGTTCGCCGATGTGCCACAGCGCATCCCACGAGCCGAGATCGTTCCACCCCATGTCGACTGGCACCATCGCGCCCTGATCGGTGTGCTCCATGACGGCATAGTCGATCGACTGCGAGGGGCAGGCGGCAAAGGCGTCGGGATCGGGGCGGAAAAAATCGATGTCGTTCCTGCCGCCCGCAACCGATGCCCGGCAGGCCTCCAGAATATCGGGCCGGAGCGCCCCCAGCGCGTCGAGATAGGCACCGGCGCGGAACAGGAAGATCCCTGAATTCCAGCAATAGCCGCCGTCTTCGAGATAGCGTTCGGCGGTGGCCAGGTCGGGTTTTTCGGCGAATTGGCTGATCCGGCTGCATCCCGGCGCGTCCGCCAGCGGTTCGCCCGCCTTGATGTAGCCGTACCCGGTCGCGGCGCGGTCCGGCCGGATGCCGAATGTGACGAAGCGGCCCTGCTCGGCCGCCGGCACGGCAACACTGACCGCATCGAGAAATGCCGCCGTGTCGGCGATCACATGGTCGGACGGCGCCAGAAGCATCAGCGTCGCGGGATCGTTCGCGGCGAGCATAAGTGCCGCAAGGGCCGCCGCGGGCGCCGTGTTGCGCCCGTCGGGTTCGAGCACGATGGCCTGCGGCTGGAAGCCGATGGCGCGTGCCTGCTCGGCGACCAGAAAGCGATGCTCGTCGTTGCTGACGAACATCGGCGCAGAAAACCCCTCGCCGCCGAGCCGGCGCATCGTGTCCTGCAGCATGCTTTCGTCGCCGCTCAGATTGAGGAACTGCTTCGGGTGCTGCTGGCGCGATAACGGCCACAGCCGCTGGCCCGCGCCGCCGGAGAGGATAACGGGGACGATCTGCGGCGCCCACGTCATCGCGAGAGGCCCGTTTCGTTCGCCGATATTTCGAACCATGAATACATGACGAGGTTTTTCCCACGACCCCGGCGGAAAACCAAGTGCGGAGAACGCGCCGCTCCGGGGGTTGCAACTTGATGCCAGAAAAATCGTGCATAAACAAACCTCTGGTCTTAGGTTTGGGCGACTGTTCGGGCGGCCTTCCGGGCAACAGGGAAAATGAGGGGTTATGGTCAAGGGTGCCGACGAGAAAATTGCCGTTATCGGTCTGGGATATGTCGGGCTGCCGCTGGCGTTGGTCCTGGCGCGCAGTTACCCGGTCACCGGTTTCGACATTTCGGCGCCGCGCGTCGCCGAGCTGAAGGGTGCCGTCGACCGCTCCGGCGAGGTCGACCCGGCGATGCTGCGTGCCAGCACCATGACGTTCACGTCCGATGTCGAGGACATCAAGGATGCCAACGTCTATATCGTCACGGTGCCGACACCGGTCGATTCCGAAAACAAGCCCGACCTGGGTGCTCTGACCGCGGCGTGCGGAACGATCGGCAAGCTGCTCAAACGCGGCGACATCGTCGTCTTCGAAAGTACCGTCTATCCAGGCATCACCGAGGATTTCTGCGGGCCGACGATGGAAGCGGCGTCGAAACTCACCTGCGGCGAGGATTTCTTCCTCGGCTACTCGCCCGAACGCATCAACCCGGGTGACAAGAAATACACGGTCGACAAGATTACCAAGGTCGTCTCCGGGCAGACGCCCGAGATCGCCGCGCGCCTTGCCGAGATCTACGGGCACGTGACCAACGGCAACATCTTCGTCGCCAAGGACATCAGAACCGCCGAGGCCGCCAAGGTGATCGAGAACGCGCAGCGCGACATCAATATCGCGTTCGTCAACGAACTGGCGATGATCTGCAACAAGGTCGGGCTGTCGACCCACGACGTGCTGGCCGCGGCGCAGACCAAATGGAATTTTCTGCCGTTCACCCCGGGCCTTGTCGGTGGGCACTGCATCGGCGTCGATCCCTATTATCTCGCGCATCTTTCGCGGAGCCTCGGCCATGAACCCGAGGTCATCCTTTCCGGGCGCCGCATCAACGAAGGCATGTCCGGTTTCATCGCCGAGCAGATTGACAAGCAGCTTGGCCGCAAGCCGTCCCGGGTGCTGATGCTGGGTCTGACGTTCAAGGAAAACGTGCCGGATCTCCGGAACTCCAAATCCGCCGATCTCGTCCGCCAACTTGCCGAGATGGGCCATCAGGTCGACGTGCATGATCCGTGCGCGGATCCCGAGGAAGCAAAGGCGGAATACGGTCTGGAACTGCACCCGGTGCTGAACGACATCCCCGCCGCCGACTGCATCGTCGGCGCAGTTCGTCACGAGGCGTATTGCGACTTCACGCCCGAGGTGCTCACCGCGCAGGTCGCAGACGGCGGCCTGATCGTGGACCTGAAAGGCATGTGGCGGCATATTGAAATGCCCGCGGGCTTCCGCCGCTGGAACCTTTGATCCGGCACGACCACGCGAACCCGGCCGCATGTGCGGCGGCGCTGGCCGATGCGCTTGGCGCGGCGGTGGCGGACGCCTTGAAATCGAAACCGCGTGCCTCGCTGGCCCTTTCCGGGGGCCGTTCGCCCGAAGCGGTGCTGCCGTTACTGGCAGCGGCGCCGGTCGACTGGTCGCGCGTCGATGTGACACTGGTCGACGACCGCCGGGTTGCGCCGGACGATGCCGCGAGCAACGCCGGGCTGGTCGACCGTTTCTTTCTGCAAAGGGGGGGCGGGGCGGCGGCGTTTTATCCGCTCTGGACCGAAGCCGGTTCCAGCGGGGATGCCCTCAGGGATGCCAATGCCGGAATGGCCCCGCTGTTGCCGCTCGACGTCGCCTATCTCGGCATGGGGCCGGACGGGCATATCGCATCGCTGTTTCCGGCGGACGATGCGGCGGCATTCGAAAATGCCGGTGTCAGCATAATTTTTAGCGAGGCGCCTTCGGCGCCCCATGGACGGGTCAGCCTGACGTTTTCCGACATTGCAAGAATCAAGAAGATATTTCTTCACGTCACGGGCGCGGCCAAAATCCGCGTGCTCGAACAAGCTATGCGGGAGGGGCCGACACCAAGGCTGCCGGTGTCGCTGCTTCTCGATGCGAGACCCGATATCGACGCGTTCGTCTGCGAGTGAGGACATCGAGGCCGTCGTCCTGAACTTGGTGCAGGGCCCGCTTCTCATGCTTCGAGACGCTTCGCTCCTCAGCATGAGGCTCAGGTTCTAGTCCTCATCCTGAGGAGGGCCTGCAAGGTCGTCTCGTGCGCGAAGCGGGCGGCACGCCTAGGATGTACACTGAGTCGAACTCAGGGTGACGGAAATTTACTTATTAAATGCCGTTCAGCTATCGATCGCGAAGCGCCACTTCACGGTTGTCGCCGCCGGTTCGTGATTGCCGAGGATGACGATCTGTTGGCTGCGGTGCTGGCGGCCGTCGAAAAAACTGACGCTTTCCTCGAGGCGCACCGGATCGCGGGTGGTGAACCGCCAGCCGCGGCCCTTCGGCGGCTTGACGATAACCTCGCCGCCGCCCTCGACCATCGAGGCGCGGACATCCGGATAAAGATGAAAACGGACCGAAAACGGTTGCGACCGTCCCCCCGTCAGGACGTCTTCGCCGCGTACGTCGCTGCCGCTGGCGTCGAGGTAAACGCTGCGCGTATGCCGAATGCCGGTTGTCGCCGCGTAGCCGTCGTGGCTCATTTCGATCAGCCTGGCGCCTTCGTGATCGCGGCGCTCGACGTGGGCATCGGTCACCGCACCCGCGTCCTTGTCGTTGATGACGAGCGCTGTCGCTGCCGCGGTGGATCCGAGGGCGTCCATCCATTGGCGTCTGGCGCCGTCGTCGGCGAGCCGCGTGCCGCAGTTGCCGATCAGGCGAACCTTGCCGGCGCTGATTTCGAAACTGGCGGGGGCATGCCGTATGTCGCCGCCCGTTGGCGTGCGGCCACAATCGGCGATCAGCGTGGTCTGGCCTGCGCGCATGCGGTGAAACCCGGTGTGCGGTGCGCTTGCCATGGCGCGACCCTTGCCGCCGGACGCCTTGATCACCGCGTCGATCAGCGGGGCGGTGTTGGCGGTCGCGCCGCCGAACAGCGCAAAACCGCCGTCGGTGTGCAACAGCGCCTTGATGAACGGCACCATGCGGTCGAGGGCCGAGATCAATCCTTTCGGCGGTTCGATGTGATGGCTCAGCAGGGCGTCGCGGATTTCCGTCAGAACGGCAAGAACGCAAAGCGCGCGCGCCGGTGCCCGTTCGATGTGGCCGCCATCGCTCAGGACTTGCCGGTCGACATCGTCGCCGAAGTCGTTGAGCCGGCGCTGCAGGCCCGATTCCAGTTCAGGCAGGGCGAGCGCCGCATTGATCCGCCCCTGGTGGGCCAGCATGCGGCGCCACGGACGGAGGCCGTCCAGCGGCGCCCGGTTCAGGTGTTTGGCACTGCGTAGTATCTCCGTCGCCCAGCTTTCGCGCGCCGCCGGATCGATACCGGGGCCGACGGCATCGAACGCGGCCAGCCAGCGGGTGAGCCGCTCGCCAAGGACGTCGGCACGCCAGCTTTGCGCAGACCAGTGCCGGTTGCCGGCGATCCAGGACGAGATAACCGGCCACGCGTCCTCGGCGCGCGCGGTCGGTGAAAGCTGACGGAAGTCGTCGCGCGGCAAGGGCGGTGCGGCGATCGAAGGCGGTGCTAGCCGGTCGGCGGCCCAGGCACTGCCGGCGCCGAGCCCGCCGATGCCCTGCGGGGCGCGAACGCTCCCAGGCGGTCTCGACGGCAACAGCCAATCATAGACCCGGGAGCGGAAGACCAGATCGCGCATCCCTGCCGGCATCACGTCATACATCGGGTCCATCGCTCCCCACTTCCGACCGGGTCAAAATGCTGCGGCATTTTGTCAAATCGAAGGCAAGCGTCATGTCTCGCGCCGGATCAGTCTGGCCGCGAAAAACCCGTCCATGCCCCCTTCAGACGCCATGTGACAGGGCAACGTCCTGAGATCGCCGTCCGCCGATACGGCGTCCGCAAACCCGGCAACGTCGGCGGCACCGATCGGTGCGCGGTGAAACGCGGATGTGCGGGCAAGGAACGCCGCGATGGCGTCGGGCCCCTCGGCCGGCTGCAGGGAACACGTGACATAAAGCAGCGTGCCGCCGGGAACGATCATGTTCGCGGCGGCGTCGAGCAGCGCGCCCTGAATGGCACTCAGCTTTTCCACGTCTTCCGGTGATTTCAGGTGCTGCACGTCCGGGTGACGGCGCAGTGTGCCGGTCGACGTACACGGGGCGTCAAGAACGACGATGTCGGCCGCTGCCGCCGGTTGCCAGTTGCGCACGTCGGCGGCGACAAGCTCTGCGGTCAGCCCGGTACGCGCGAGGTTTTCGGTCAGCCTCGCCAGACGCTTTTCGGAAATGTCCACGGCGGTCACGTCGGCGCCTGCTGCAGCGAGGTCGAGCGTCTTGCCGCCGGGCGCGGCACACAGATCATACACGCGCTTGCCGGCGACATCGCCCAGGATGCCGACCGCAAGCCGGGCGGCGGCATCCTGAACCCACCAGGCACCGTCGTCGAACCCGGCCAGCGTGCCGACATCGCCGGCCTCGGCAAGGCGCACCGTCGCATCGAACAATTGCCGGCCGCCAAGGGTATCGGCCCAGGTATCGGCATCCGACTTCACGGTCAGGTCCATCGGCGGGGTCTCGAGATGCTGCCCGGCGACGGCCTCCGCCGTCTCGGCACCATAAGCGGCTTCCCAGCTTTCCATCAGCCAGCCGGGCGTGTTGAGGCGCGGTGCGTTCTGAGCGTCGCGCATCGCCGCGCCCTCGCGTTGCAGGCGGCGCATCACCGCGTTGACCAGCTTCGCGAACGGCACCTGTCCGGTGGTGCGGCAGAGGTCCACCGTCGTCGACACGGCCGCGTGATCCGCGGTGGCCGAAAACAGCAACTGCGCGATACCGATGCGCAGGACGTCGTAGACGGGCCGGGCCTTGCGCGGCAGCGGGTCGCGGACGCAATGCGCGATCAGGGCGTCGATCTGGCCGAGCCGGCGTAACACCGTGCGGACCAGAAACCCGGCAAAGGCCTTGCCGGCAGGATCGAGGGCGGCATAGGCGCGTCCCGCGCCGAGTGCATCGTCGAGCGGTCTCTTCCGCCGCAGGACATCCTGCACGATCTCGAAGGCGGCAAGGCGCGGCATCAGCGGGTCGGCGGTGTCGGTCGTCGGGGGCTGGCGTGGCATCGCCGGAATGTATCCTTCGCGTCAGGTCGCCGGAACGTGGGGTGTAGGTAACCCGACATACACGGGGCGGCAAAACAATAAAAATACATTAAAAAAATGGATTTACATATATTTCACCATTTGTTTAAAGTATTTTTATACGTAATAACATTTTAATTACGTATAATATAAATTACCAAATGAAAACAAAGGTATGACGATGACTCCTCCCTCTGCAGATGCGCTCAATGAAAAACACCGAAATGCAGCCGCGGCAGACATCGTTTGTACCGCCATTCAGGATCTGTTTCCGTCGCGGATCGCGCTGGTGTCGTCGTTCGGCGCCGAGTCGGCAGTTCTTCTGCACATGATCGCGCGCGTCGACCGGACGACGCCGGTGCTGTTTCTGGATACCCTGAAGCACTTCGACGAAACCCTCGACCATCGCGACCGGCTGATCAAGCGCCTGCGCCTCGAAGACGTGCGCACCGTCCAGCCCGCCGCCAGCGACCTGATTTCGGCGGACCCGGACGGCATGCTGTGGTCGCGCGACACGGATGCCTGCTGCGCGCTCCGCAAGACACGTCCGCTGGATCGCGAGATCATACGCTTCACCGCGCTCTTCACCGGGCGCAAGCGTCATCACGGCGGCGGGCGCGACCGTCTCGATTACTTCGAGGCCGACGGCGGGCGCATCAAGGTCAATCCACTCGTACGCTGGCGTCCCGACGAAATCGAGGCCTACATGGACCGGCACGGTTTGCCGCGTCACCCCCTCGTCGAGCAGGGCTATCCCAGTATCGGCTGCGCGGTCTGCACGTCCCGGGTGGGCGCGGGCGAAGACGTGCGTGCCGGCAGATGGCGCGGGACGTCCAAGGTCGAGTGCGGCATCCACAAGACACCGGACGCACGCTGACCGGTTTTCTCCCGAATTATTCCGAACAACGCCGAAGCGCCGCGGGTCAGGATGCGGTTTGCACTTCGGTCAAGTTTCTTTATGAAAGGTCAACGCAGTTGATGAATGTTGCCGTAATGAACCGTCTGAACGACCTGCAACGTCTTGAGTCGGAATCGATCCATATCCTGCGCGAGGTCGCGGCATGTTTCGAACGCCCGGTGCTGCTCTATTCCATCGGCAAGGATTCATCGGTCCTGCTGCATCTGGCGATGAAGGCGTTCTATCCGGCGAAGCCGCCGTTTCCACTGCTTCACGTCGATACCACCTGGAAATTCCGCGAGATGATTGAATTCCGCGACCGTCGCGCCCGCGAACTCGGCCTCGACCTCATCGTGCATATTAATGAAGACGGCGTGCAGCGAGGCATCTCGCCGATCAAGAACGGCGCAACCGTACACACCGACGTCATGAAGACGGAGGCGCTCAAGCAGGCGTTGAGCCTGCACAAGGTCGACTGCGCGATCGGCGGCGCACGCCGCGACGAGGAAAAGTCGCGTGCCAAGGAAAGGGTGATGTCGTTCCGCGACGCCAATCACATTTGGAACCCGCGCCAGCAGCGCCCGGAACTGTGGAACCTTTACAACTGCCGCGTCGGCGAGGGGGAAAGCGTGCGCGCCTTTCCGCTGTCGAACTGGACAGAGGCCGATGTGTGGCACTACATCCGTGCCGAGAGTATTCCGGTCGTGCCGCTCTATTTTGCCGCCGAACGGCCGGTGGTCGAACGCGACGGCCAGTTGATCATGGCCGACGATGACCGCTTCGAGCTCCAGCCCGGCGAGGAAATCAGGACCGAGAAGATCCGCTTCAGGACGCTCGGGTGTTACCCGCTGACCGCAGCGGTCCGATCCGAGGCGGCGGACCTGGATGCCGTGATCGCCGAGACGCTCTCGTCGCGGCTTTCCGAACGTGAGGGGCGGATCATCGATTTCGACCAGTCGGCATCGATGGAAAAGAAAAAGCGGGAGGGCTATTTCTGATGAACGTTCTCAGCGAGAAAAGCCAACTGCGGTTTCTGACCTGCGGCAGCGTGGACGACGGAAAGTCGACGCTGATCGGGCGCATCCTGCATGATGCCGGCCTGATCCTCGACGACCAGACGCGTTCGCTCGAAGCCGACAGCAAGCGCTTTGGCACGGTAAAGGACGGCATAGACTACGCGCTTCTGGTCGATGGCCTCGAAGCGGAACGCGAGCAGGGCATTACCATCGATGTCGCCTACCGCTATTTCCAGACGCCGAAGCGCAGTTTCATCGTCGCCGATACGCCCGGCCACGAGCAGTACACGCGCAACATGGCGACCGGCGCCTCGACCGCCGAGCTTGCCGTGATTCTGGTCGACGCCCGCAAGGGGCTGCTCACGCAGACCCGGCGTCATTCGTTCATTGCCGACCTGCTCGGTATCCGTCACGTGCTGCTGTGCATCAACAAGATGGATCTGGTCGACTATGCCGAGGACGTTTTCAGGGCGATCGAAAGCGATTATCTGGCGTTCGCCGAGGCGCTCGATTTCGAGAGCGTCACCGCGGTGCCGGTATCGGCACTCAACGGCGACAACGTAACGGCCAATAGTGCGCAAATGCCGTGGTTCAATGGTAAATGCGTGCTCGATTTTCTGGAAACCGTGCAGATCAGTGCAGGAAAAGACAGCCCGGGCGCACGCATGCCGGTGCAGTGGGTGTGCCGTCCGGACGGTGATTTCCGCGGCTTCGCCGGCAGCGTCACCGGCGCCGAGCTGCGCCCCGGCGATGCCGTCGTGATCGAGCCCGACGGTGCGCCGACATCGATCCAGAGCATTGAAACCCAGGACGGAAAACTGGATATCGCGGTGCCGGGCCAGGCCGTGACGGTGACCCTCGCCGACGATGTCGACGTGGCCCGCGGTGATGTGATCCGCCATGCCGACGGCCATATGCAGACCTCGGATCAGGTGCAGGCGCATCTGATCTGGATGTCTTCGCAAGCCATGATCCCGGGCCGCCAGTACGAGATCAAGGTTGCCGCGGCGAGCGCCAGGGCATGGATTAGCGATCTGAGATACGCCATCAATGTCAATACGTTGGAACACGTTGCGCAGAAAACGCTTTCGCTCAATGACGTTGCCGTCTGCAACCTGAGCTTCGACCGGCGTCTGGCGGTTGACGCCTACAAGGCATGCCCGGCCACCGGCGCGTTCATTCTGATTGATCGCGAAACGCATGAAACCGTCGGCGCAGGTATGATCGATTTTGCGTTGCGACGGTCTCTCAACCTGACGCGCCAGAAGTTGAGCCTCGACAAGGAGGCGCGCTCGGAATCGTTGCGTCAAAAGCCGGCCGTACTGTGGTTCACCGGGCTGTCCGGCGCCGGCAAGTCGACGGTTGCCAACATTGTCGATCGTAAACTGCATATCGCCGGGCGCCACACCTACATGTTGGATGGCGATAATGTGCGGCATGGACTGAATCGCGATCTCGGGTTTACCGACGCCGACCGGGTAGAGAACATCCGCCGGATTGCCGAAGTGGCGAAGCTGTTCGTCGATGCGGGCATGATCGTTCTGGTGTCCGCCATCTCGCCGTTCAAGAGTGACCGCGACATGGCGCGGGGACTCATGCAGCCGGGCGAGTTCTTCGAGATCCATATCGATGCGTCACTCGAAACCTGTGAGCAGCGTGACCCGAAAGGGCTTTATGCCCGGGCACGAAAAGGTGAAATCGCCAACTTCACCGGCATCTCCTCACCCTATGAGGCGCCCCTCGCGGCTGAACTCAGGATCGATACCGGCTCGGTCGATCCTGAAACCGCGGCGGATATGATCATCTCGTTGCTCGACAGTCGCTGACCGGACGCTCAACCCCAAGGACGCGTTGCAGTGCCCGCCATCTCGCGCAGCTTGTTGACGCGATTGGCCGTGTTCGGATGGGTCGAGAACAGACTGTCCATCGACCGCGCGTGCAGAGGATTGACGATAAACATGTGCGCTGTCGCGGGGTTGTCCTCGGCGACGTCATTGTCGATGGATTGCGCGCCGCGTTCCAGTTTCTGAAGGGCGCTTGCCAGCCACATTGGATTGCCGCAGATCTCGGCGCCGCCGGCATCGGCGCCGTACTCGCGCGTCCGCGAGACTGCCATCTGCACCAGCATGGCGGCGATGGGGGCGAGCACCATGACCAGAAGCGTGCCGACGATGCCAAGCGGATTGTTCCGGTTGCCGCCGAAAAAGAGCGCGAAGTTGGCGAGCATCGACAGCGCGCCGGCAATGGTGGCGGTAATCGTCATGATGAGCGTGTCACGGTTTTTGACGTGTGCCAGTTCATGCGCCATCACGCCGGCGATTTCTTCGTGGTTGAGAAGTTTCAACAGACCCGTGGTCGCGGCGACGGCCGCGTTCTCCGGATTGCGCCCGGTCGCGAACGCGTTCGGCTGATCGTTCTCGATGATGTAGACCTTCGGCATCGGCAGCTGGGCGCGGTTCGCCAGCTGTTTGACGATGCCGAAAAACCCGGGGGCGCTCTCCGCGGTCACCTCGCGCGCGTTGTACATGCGCAGGACCAGTTTGTCGGCGTTCCAGTAGGCGAAGAAGTTCATGCCGACCGCGATCACCAGGGCGATGATCATGCCGCCCTCGCCGCCCAGAAGGAACCCCGCGCCCATGAAAAGCGCCGTCAATCCCGCCAGCAAGATCGAGGTTTTGAGCCAGTTCATGCTTCGTGCTCCCGTATCATAATCGGTGCCGTACCTTGATGGATCGGCCAATTTGAATTATTTCAAGCTTACAGCAAATCAATGCCAGCTTTGGACATGACGGAAATTTAATGATGACCGACGATACCGACCGCAAATCCGCGGATGCAAAAAAACCGCTGGATTCCGCCGAAACGACATCGGCGCAGGACGGCCAGAGCGGCACGCCGGCGACGGGTGAAATCGGCGGTCCGGAAGGCCCCGAGCCAACCCGTTACGGGGACTGGGAGAAAAAGGGCCGCTGCATCGATTTCTGAGCGGATCTGCGCCGGTTTACGGTCATCGCTGTCAGATTGCGGTCATTTTCAGACCGCACTATCATAAATTAGAAAACAATGGTTGCGGCCCGGACGGGTTTCGCTGCCGACGAACACTGCATTTCTGCCGGGGGGTGTTGCTTCCGGCAGTCCCGGGTGACGAAAATGGGGCTATTTTCGAGTATTCTTAAGAGCTTTCTGCCAGGTGGCGGCCGGCGCCGCAAGAAGCGGCGCCGTGGCGGTACCGTAAAGGCGGGAGGCGGTTTTCGCCCGACCGACGGTAGCGCCGACGGGAAAGTGATTGTCGCACCGCTGTTCGGTTCTGGCGGCAAGGAAGTCACCGACCGGCTCGTCGGTATGTTGTCGCAGGAAAGCGCCGTTCAGACGGTGGTTGCCTCTCAGGCCCTCCGGCAGAACATCCGCCTGGGTCTGGTGGAGCGGCTGGTGCTCGTTCATGAAGAGGGGCGGAAGCTTCTCGAGGACGAAGATGCGGAACTCCTGATCTGGGGTGAGATGGAGGATATGGGCACGGTCGCCCGGCTCCACTTCCTGACCGTCACCGGAACGCAGGATGGGCAGCCCGGTGCCTTCGGGATGATCGATACGCTTGACCTGCCGGTGCCGATGCCCGACGAGGCGGGGGCGACCGTTCGTGCCGTCGCACTTGCCGCGCTGGTGCCGGTTGCCGGCGGTTCACGGAAAACCCTGGCAGAGAGACTGGTGTCGCATCTCAACGACGCGCCGAAGGTCCTTGAAAAGTTACCGCCGGATGCGCCAGAGGAATGCAGGGTCATGATCGAAAACGCACTCGGTAACGCATTTGCAACGAGTTACAAGCTCGGTGCGAAAAAAGCGTTCAACGATGCGATGATGCATTACGAGGCCGCTGAAAAGCTGATCGATCCGCAGGCGTCACCGATGATCTGGGCGGTGGTGAACACACATGTGGGATTGCTCCAGGAAACGCACTCCAAGGGCAACCGGGATTCCGAATCGCTCCTCGCCGCCATCAAGCGTTATGACGGCATCGCAAAGACACTCAGCCGCGATGCTCATGCCAGTGACTGGGCGCTCGCCCACATGCGCCGCGCGATGGCTTATTACAAGCTGGCCACCGTGGAGTCCGCGCAGGCGACGGCCCATCTGAAAACCTCGGCAACGGCATTCGAGGAGGCATTGACGGTCTATGACAGGAACAGCATGCCCGACCGCTGGGCCGAGGTGATGAATCACTACGGCGTGGTGCAGATGGCCCTTGGCGGTCATGGCCGGGCGAATGCGGTTCTGCAACAGTCCATTTCCACCTTCCGAAAAGCGCTCGAGGTCCGCAAGCGTGACACGCAGCCGCTGTTGTGGGCGCAAACCGCGAACAACCTCGGCGCCGCCTGTTTCGCGCTCGCCAAGCAGACCAAGGAAGAGTATCTGCTCGAGGAAGCGGCGCTTTATTTTCAGGGAGCGATACAGGTCTATCGAAAGATCCGGGGCCAGAAGAAACGCGTCGACGTCATCACGAAGAACCTCGCCCGCGTCCAGCAATTGCTGGACAACGAAGCGGCATAAAACAATAGGGCATCGTCCCTTCTGCAAATTCAGAGCCGGCATGCGGGCTCGGTCGCCTGGCTGTGATGACTGGACATGCGCTGATTGAGTATATAGGAAACCGCATGCGGACGAACCGGGCTGTTAGAGGCCCATGCCCATCAGCGGAACAAGATTGCCGTTCATGACCGAGTACGAAGTCTCCCGTTTGTTTGGCGCGCTGATGTGCTTGCTCGGTTCAGCGCATGCGTTCGGCTACTTTTTCGAGCGGTTTCGAATGCCGCGCGTCGTCGGTGAAATCACCGGTGGCATTGTGCTGGGGCCGACATTTCTGGGCGCCATCTTCCCGGATGTCTATGACGCTGTGTTCCGCGCCTTTCCGACGCAGGAAGACGTGATCTCGGCGTTCTACTGGCTTGGCCTGATTGCATTGATGTTCGTTTCCGGATTTCGTGTGCAGCGTCATCTGGGCAGCAGTGATCGCCGCCTGACTGTTGGCCTCATCGTGTCGGCGACACTGTTACCGTTTGCCGCCGGTTTCGCCTATCCGAACGTGATCGATGTAGAGAGCATTGCCGGACCCAAGGGCAACGCCCTGTCGCTTGCGCTTATCTCGGCGATCGCTTTCTCGGTCACGTCCATTCCGGTTATTTCCAAGATCTTTCTGGATCTTTCAATCATCGAGACCCGTTTTGCCCGCATCGTGCTGTCCGCTGCCACGATACAGGACCTGTTGCTCTGGATCGGGCTTTCGGTCGCGCTCGGCATTGCGCAAAGCGGTGGTGAGATCGACACCGGGGACATCGTGACGACGTTGGCCAAGACGCTGCTGTTCCTGGTCATCGCGCTCACGTTGGGTCCGCGTCTTCTTCAATATCTGACGCAAATGCGTTTCAACCTGATTCGCAAGGCCTCGCCGACAGGGTACCTTTTCTTTGTCTGTTTCCTGCTGGTCGCGCTGGCGAATTTCTTCTCGGTCAATATCGTGTTCGGCGCACTTGTCGCCGGCGTCATTGCCGGGTCCGTGGCCGGCCAGGATCTGGAAAACGCAAAGAGCCAGATCAGCACGGTTTCCATGGGTTTGTTCGTGCCGATCTATTTCGCACTGGTGGGGTTGAGGATCGACCTGCCCAACCATTTCGATCTGGCGTTGACGGCCGGCTTCGTGCTGGCTTCGTCGGTCATTGAGGTCGTTTGTGTCTTCGTCGGCATGCGGCTGCTCGGGCGCGATCAGTCGTCCAGCATCAACTTCGGGGTTGCCATGAATACACGTGGCGGGCCGGGAATCGTGCTCGCCAGCATCGCCTTGCACGCCGGAATCATTGGCGAGGAGTTTTACGTCACATTGGTCATTGCAGCGCTGCTGACCTCATTGTTTACGGGTGTCTGGTTCCGCTGGCTGCTGCAGCGCGGCCGGGGCCTGATGTAACAAGTGGTGCACAGAAAAGGGGGCCTGCGGCCCCCTTTTCGTTTGAACTGAAACGTTCTGATCAGCTTTGCTTGTTCTGCCTGTTGTCGATCAGATCGTCGACAACCGCCGGATCGGCAAGCGTTGAGGTATCGCCCAGGTTGGAGAAATCGTCCTCGGCGATCTTGCGCAGGATACGGCGCATGATCTTGCCGGAGCGCGTTTTCGGCAGTCCCGGCGCCCACTGCAGCCAGTCGGGCGATGCAATCGGGCCGATTTCCTTGCGGACCCACTGCACCAGTTCCTTCTTCAATTCGTCGCTTGAGGCTTCGCCGGCATTGAGGGTGACATAGGCATAGATACCCTGCCCCTTGATGTCGTGCGGCGCGCCGACGACGGCGGCCTCGGCAACCTTGTCATGAGCGACCAGTGCGCTCTCGACCTCGGCGGTCCCCATGCGGTGACCGGAGACGTTGATGACATCGTCGACGCGGCCGGTGATCCAGTAGTACCCGTCCTCGTCGCGGCGGCAGCCGTCACCGGTGAAGTACTTGCCGTGATAGGTCGAGAAGTACGTCTGCTCGAAGCGTCCGTGATCGCCATAGACCGTCCGCATCTGGCCGGGCCAGCTGTCGATGATGCAAAGGTTTCCTTCGGTCGCGCCTTCCAGGACTTTGCCGTCGTTGTCGACCAGTTGCGGTTTGACGCCGAAGAACGGTTTCGTCGCCGAACCGGGCTTCAGGTCGATCGCGCCCGGCAGCGGCGTAATCAGGATGCCGCCGGTTTCCGTCTGCCACCACGTGTCGACGATGGGGCAACGGCCGTCGCCGACAACGTGATAATACCATTCCCAGGCTTCCGGATTGATCGGCTCGCCGACCGAACCCAAAACGCGAAGTGACTTGCGCGACGTCTTGGTAACCGGATCATTGCCTTCCCGCATCAGGGCACGGATCGCCGTCGGCGCGGTGTAGAAGATGTTGACGTTGTGCTTGTCGCAGACTTCCCAGAACCGGGACATCGACGGGTAGTTCGGCACCCCCTCGAACATCAGTGTCGTCGCACCATTGGCGAGCGGGCCATAGACGATGTAGCTGTGCCCCGTGACCCAGCCGACGTCCGCCGTGCACCAGTAGATATCACCCTCGTGGTAGTCGAAGATGTACTCGTGCGTCATCGATGCGTAGACCATGTATCCGCCGGTCGTGTGCAGCACGCCCTTCGGCGCACCGGTCGAGCCTGAGGTATAGAGGATGAACATCGGATCTTCGGCGTTCATTTCTTCGGGTTCGCAAACCGGATCGGCTGCGGCGCAGGCTTCCTCGTACCAGACGTCGCGGCCATCCTGCATGTTGATATCGCCGCCGGTGCGCTTCACGACGAAAACCGTTTCGACAGACGGGCATTCCTTCAAGGCTTCGTCCGTATTGGCCTTGAGCGGGATTTTGCGGCCGCCGCGAATGCCCTCGTCTGCGGTGATGACACAGTTGGAATCGCAGCCCTGGATACGTGCCGCGAGGCTGTCAGGGGAGAATCCGCCGAACACGATGGAGTGAACGGCACCGATCCGGGTGCAGGCCAGCATCGCGACCGCGGCCTCGACCACCATCGGCATGTAAAGCGTGACGCGGTCACCTTTCTTGACGCCACGCGCCTTCATCGCGTTGGCGAGACGGCAGACCCGTTCGTGCAAATCCTTATAGGTAACATGTTCATCGTCGGTCGGCTCGTCGCCTTCCCAGATAATCGCCGTCTGGTCGCCACGCTTCTCGAGATGGCGGTCGAGGCAATTGACAGAGGCATTCAGCGTGCCGTCGTAAAACCACTTAATGGAAACGCCGGGGGTATTGTAATTGACGTCCTTGACCTTGGTATAAGGCTTGATCCAGTCGATGCGCTTGCCGTGTTCCGCCCAGAAGCCTTCATTGTCCTCGATCGAGGCCTTGTACATTTCCTCGTATTTGGCTTTGTCGATGAGGGCGTTCTTCGCGAACTCGGCGGGAACCGTGTGGGTTTTAACTTCGAACATTGGAATATCTCTCCCTGAACAGCGGCGTTCATTAAATCGCAAACGGGGTTTTCCCCGCGTTGGGAACGATTATCGGCAATGTTAGGTTGAATGCCAAGTGTGCAAAGCGCGGCAGGTAAGTCTCTGTGAAGGTTTGACATTCACCCAACTAGGTCAAGTAAACAGCACCGTCGCGTACCTCGGCATTGATCTGCGTCAAATGATCGCCAAAACACGGGCCGTCAATGCATTCACCGGTATCGATCCTGAACAGCGCGCCATGCGTCGAGCAGATGATATGCTCCTTGTCGACATCCAGAAACTGTCCGGGCGTAAAGTCGAGCGGGGCGCCGATATGCGGGCATTCGTTCTCATAAACGAACACATCGCCGTTTTTTCGGATCACCATCACCGCGATTTGCTTGTCACCCATCTCGGCGACGAAGCCGGCGGACCCGTCCTCGGGAATGTCGTCGACAGTACACAATTTCACGTCGCTCATGGTTTTACGCCCCCCATGCCGCAGATGATTTTCCACGACGTCGCATCGATGGGTAAAACAGACAGGCGCGACTGTTTCAACAGCGCCAGTTCGGAAAGCCGGGGATCGCCTTTGATGTCGGCAAGCGTCACCGGGTTCGGCACCGTTTCCACGGCCTTGACCGAAACCATGCCGAAACGGCCCGATTTGTCCGTCGGGTCGGCGTGATATTCATCGACGATCTCGACGATGCCGACGATGCGCTTTTCTTTCACGGAGTGATAAAAGAAAGCGCGGTCGCCCGTTTTCATCGCCTTCATATTGTTGGAGGCCTGGTAGTTGCGCACACCGTCCCAGCCTTCCTTTTCGACCTTGAGCTGGTCTTCCCAGGACCACGATCCCGGTTCCGATTTCATAAGCCAGTACTGCATGGTTCCTCCGAGTTGCTCAGTCTGCCGGGAATACTTTCTTCCAGGGCCGGATCGATACGCTTTCGAACAGTCCCGCCTTGGCATAGGGGTCGTTCGCGGCCCACGCGTCGGCTTCGGCCCGGTCGGCGAATTCCATCACCAGCGTCGAGCCGATCATGCCTTCGCCGTCATCCGACAGCATCGGTCCTGCGCAGACGATCTTGCCGGCGCTGGCCTTCAGGTATTCGACGT
Source organism: Rhodospirillales bacterium (assembly GCA_965262415.1). GTDB lineage: Bacteria > Pseudomonadota > Alphaproteobacteria > Rhodospirillales > Casp-alpha2 > UBA4479. Next base: position 3,144,431 of record OZ253533.1, read on the forward strand.
GCGCCGGCCGGTTGTCGGCACGGACATGGGCGTGATCCGGCTTGTCGAGACAGTAGATAACGAAATGCATTATGGTTCCTTTGCGGGTTACTCGAACGTCAGCGGGCGCGCCATCAGTATCGTCATGGCGGTGTCGATGTCGCGACCCTCGTGAATGATGGCGTGAACGGCGTCGCAGATCGGCATGTCGACGCCGAGTTTGCCGGCCAGCTCGGCGACGGAAACGGCGCTGGCGACCCCTTCGGTTACGGCGACGCGCTCGGCCAGGATGTCGTCCGGCGACCGGCCCTGCCCGAGCGCATGTCCGAACGAGAAATTGCGCGATTGCATGGCGTTGCAGGTCAGCACCAGGTCGCCGAGCCCGGCAAGGCCCATCATAGTCTCACGCGTTGCGCCCTTGGTGAGGCCGAGGCGGACCATCTCGGCAAGCCCGCGTGTGATCAGGGCTGCGCGCGCGTTGTCGCCAAGGCCTCTGCCTTCGACGATGCCGCACGCGATGGCCAGCACGTTCTTGACCGAGCCGCCGATCTCGGCGCCGACGATGTCCGTGGACTGATAGAGACGGAACATCGGTCCCGCCAGCGTGTCGATCAATTGGCGTCCGATGGGCTCATTGGCGCTGGCGAGCGTGAGTGCCGCCGGCAGCGCTCGCGCAACCTCGGCCGCGAACGACGGGCCCGACAGGACGGCAATGGGATTGTCGGGCAGTGTTTCCTCGGCGATCTCGCTCATCAGCATCAGCGAGCCCTGCTCGATCCCCTTGGCGGCAAGAACCACGGGGACGCCCTTCGGGAGGACGTTCGCAAGATCGTTCGCCGTGGCACGCAGGAACTGCGCCGGGACGACAAGGATCACGGCTTCGGCACCCGTGACGACAGCGTTCAGATCGCTGCTCGCCGCGATGCCGTCCGGCAGCTCGACTCCTTTTAAGTAAACGGAGTTGCCTTTGCCTGCGTTAATGGCATTGGCCACGTCGGTCTCGCGCGCGAAAAGCCGTGTCTTCCGTCCGGCGCGCACCGCTGTTGCGGCCAATGCCGTGCCCCAGGCGCCGGCACCGATGACCGTGATGTTCTGATAGGCCGTCATGGCGATATTTGTAGGGGAACGGCGGGAGGCTGTCACCCGCCGAGGCTGCTCAGGCCTTCACCCCGGCAAATGCCTTTGCAGGTGCATCGGGGTCGAGAGGCCAGCGCGGCCGCGCCTTGAAATCGAGTGGATCGGATTGTCCAAGGCGAAAGCGTTCCAGACCGGCCCACGCGATCATGGCGCCGTTGTCGGTACAAAGCGCCGGCGCCGGTTTGACGAGCTGCAGACCGGTGTTGGCGGCGAGCTCGGTGAGTGCGGTGCCGATCGCCTTGTTGGCGGCGACGCCGCCGGCGACGACGAGGGTCTCGATGCCCGGGTGTGTCTCCCGCGCCATGGCGATCGCATTCCTCGTGCGCGCGACCAGGGTCTCGGAAACGGCGGCCTGGAACGAGGCGGCGAGATCGGCGACCGCGTCTTCCAGCGGCCCGTCGAGCGTTTCCGTCGCCCGCCGGACGCTGGTCTTGAGGCCGGAGAACGAAAAATCGCAACCGGGACGGTTGGTCATCGGCCGCGGGAAATCGAATTTTTGCGGATCGCCGCCTTCGGCGGCTTCTTCGATCAGCGGGCCGCCGGGATACCCGAGTCCCAGCATCTTTGCCGTTTTATCGAAGGCTTCGCCGGCGGCGTCGTCGATAGTCGTGCCGAGGCGCTTATATTTCCCGACACCTTCAACGATCAGCAGCTGGCAATGCCCGCCGGAAACCAGAAGCAAAAGATACGGAAACGCCACATCGTCCGTGAGCCGCACCGTCAGGGCGTGCCCTTCCAGGTGATTGACGGCGACGAAGGGCTTGCCGGTCGCAAGCGCGATGGCCTTGGCCGACATGGCACCGACCAGCACACCGCCGATCAGGCCGGGGCCTGCGGTCGCGGCGATACAATCCAGTTCAGAGAACTCGACGCCCGCTTTTGCCATCGCATCGGCGATGACGCGATCGGTATGTTCCATGTGCGCCCGCGCCGCCACTTCCGGGACGACGCCGCCATAAGGGCGGTGGTCCTCGATCTGCGACAGCACCACGTTGGACAGAATCCGGCGGTCGTCGCTGACCACGGCGGCCGCGGTTTCGTCACAACTGGTTTCGATGCCCAAAACAATCACGTCTTAGCCCTTTCGTTCGGCGGGGCGGGACTTTACTCTCGGGAAACGCCGAGGCCAAGCCATCCCTTGACCGACGCCTTGTGCCAAGCGACCGATCAATGTAACCACCTTATCATGACCGATACACCGCGCAGACTGATCATCGGCACCCGTTCGAGCCCGCTTGCCATGGTGCAGACGGAAACCGCCGCCGAGTTCCTGAAGGCCGCGCATCCGGCGCTGGCCGAGGAAGGGCGTCTCGTCATCGACCCGGTGAAGACGACCGGCGACCTGGTGCTCGACCGGCCCCTTTCCGAGATCGGCGGCAAGGGACTGTTCACCAAGGAACTCGACCGCGCGCTGATGGATCGCCGCATCGACCTCGCGGTTCATTCGATGAAGGATCTGGAGACCTGGCTGCCGGACGGCATGGCGATCGGCTGCATATTGCCGCGCGCCGACGTGCGGGATGCATTCATCAGCTTCAAGGTGCCGGCCCTCGCCGATTTGCCCGAGGGCGCGCGCGTCGGCACCGCCTCGATCCGCCGCAAGGCTCAGCTCCTGAGCATGCGTCCGGATCTCGACATCGGCGTCATCCGCGGCAATGTGCAGACACGCCTCGGCAAACTGGAGGCAGGCGAATTCGACGCAACGTTTCTTGCCGTTGCCGGCCTCGACCGGCTCGGGCAACTTGAACTGGCGACCGAGATCATCGAGCCCGATGTTTTCCTGCCGGCCTGTGCGCAAGGGGCCGTCGGCATCACATGCCGGGCCGACGATACGGAGACACTTGGATACCTGGCGGCGCTGAACGACCCTGCTTCGAGCACCACCGTGATGTGCGAGCGTGCGTTGCTGGACGCGCTGGATGGTTCGTGCCGGACGCCGATTGCGGGCCTGGCGCGGCTGAGCGGCGACAGGCTTGTTCTCAAGGGGATGGTCTTTCGGCCAGACGGTTCGGAAGTTCTGGAGACAGCACGGGAAGGTGCTGCTGCCGATGCAGAGGCGATGGGCCGCGACGCGGGCGAGGAGTTGCGTGCCCGCGCCGGACCGGGGTTTTTCGACGAGAACACGTGATGCCAAGCCTGCTGATTACACGGCCAGCCATCGATGCCGCGCCGCTGATCCGGCGCTTGAGTGAAATGGGCATCGAGAGTATCGCCGCGCCATTGCTGGAAATCAGCACCCTGGACGGACCGCCACTGGCAGTGGATTCCGTGCAGGCATTTCTGCTGACCAGTGCAAACGGCGTGCGTGCGCTTGCGGCGCGGACCGGGCGGCGCGAAATCCCCTGTCTCGCGGTCGGCGATGCGACGGCACGAACGGCAAAGGATCTGGGTTTTACAAATGTCGAAAGTGCCGATGGCGATGTCGACGACCTTGCACGTCTGGTTGCCAATACCTGCGAACCGAAGGGCGGCGTTCTGTTGCATGCTGCGGGATCGGTAAGCGCCGGCGATCTGGCGGCAATGCTGGAACCGAAAGGCTTTAAAGTCTGGCGGGAAATGCTCTATGAGGCGAAAACCGCCGACGCGCTTCCGGCCGATGCCGCGAAAGCCCTAGGCGACGGTGCCGTCGACGGCGTGGTTCTGTATTCGCCGCGAACCGCCCGGCAATTCCGCGGCCTTGTGTCGTCGTCGGGACTCGATACGGCGTTGCCCGGCCTGACCCTGTTTGCGCTTTCCGGCAACGTCCGTGATGCCGCAGGCGATGACTGGAAAGATGTAATTGTTGCGGCGCACCCGGATCAGGAATCCTTGCTGGAAGCGGTCCGGACTTGTTACGTTTAATTGGCGCCAAAAAGGCGAACAGCAGAGGGATTACCCATGGCAGAGCCATCGGACCCGGCCAAAGCGTCGGATAAGAAACCCGCAAAAGCGGCAAGCGATTCGAAAAAGCCCGAGACCAAGAGCGATACGCAGGCGAAAGCCGCAGCGGACGCAAAGGACACCAAAGCCACGAAGGCCGAGGAAAAATCGTCCACGGCCGCGAAGTCGAGCTCGGTTCCCGGTGCCGGCAGTACAAAACCGGCGGAATCCCAGGCGAAAACCGAAAACACCGGTGGTGGTGGCGGCGGACGCGCATTTCTGTTCCTCCTGGTTGTCGTCATTCTTCTCGGCGGCGGCGGGTATGTGACGCGCGACGTCTGGCTGCCGGAAGTGGAGCCCTATCTGGCGAAGCTGCCGGGCTATGCGGGCGCCGCTGATGAAAATGCAGCCGCCGGACAGCCCTCGCCGGTCGAGCTGCTGACGGAACGTGTGGCGTCGCTTGAGAAGTCGCTCGCCGATACGGGCGGCTCGGACAGCGTCATGGCTGCGCTGAAGGAAGAGAAAGCCCGCGTTCAGGCGGAACTGGACAAGGCGCTCGCGCGTATCGACGATCTTGAAACGCGCCTTGCCGAGGTTCGCACGCTTGCCAGCGCCGTGACGTCCAGCGCCGGTGCCGAGGTCGATCTGGCGCCGATCCTGTCCCGGATTGACGGGCTGGAACAGAAGGACCGGGCGACGACCAGTGAGGTCGCGGCGCTTTCGGAGAAGATGGAAACGATTGCCGCCAAGGGCGGCGGCGCGGCGGGGTCCGGTGCCGTTCTGGCGGTGGCTCAGTTGCGCGATGCCGCACTGTCGGGGCGCCCGTACGCGGCGCAGCTGAGTGCGCTCAAGTCCGTTGCTGCGGGCAACACGGAGATTACGGCAGCGGCGAGCCGTCTCGAAAGCATGGCCCAGATCGGGCTGCCGACGATCGAAAAACTGCAGGCGGCGTTTTCCGGGATTGCGGGCGATATCGTGGCGCAGGCACGGACCGGCGATGGTGACTGGCTGGATCAGGCGGCGGGCCGTCTGTCCGCACTGGTGTCTCTGCGGCGGACAGATGGTGCTTCCGGAAATCCGGTCGAGGATGCCGTTGCCAAGATCGAACAGGATCTGGCGGCACGCGACGTGACGGCGGCAGCCCAGACCGGCGCCGCGCTCGCGGATACGCTTGCCGGTGAAGCGAAGACAATGCTGGAGCCTTGGCTTCTCGACGCCAAGGCACGGGCGAGCGCGGAGCGTGCGCTGGATGCGATGCATGCCGCCGCGCTGGCAGCGCTCGAGTAACGGACGGAAGGACACAGAAGCCATGTGGCGTTGGATATTCTTCCTGGCGGTTCTTTGCGTGATCACGGTCGCCGTTGTCTGGTTCGTGCAGAACCCGGGCGATGTGACGCTCGAGTGGCAGGGCTGGCGGCTCGACACCTCTGTGGGGGTGATGATGGCGGCCGTGCTGTTGTTTGCAGCGGTGACGGCGGGATTTTACCGGTTCTGGCGGTTCCTGCGCCGCGCACCCGGCGAGATTTCGTCGGCGATGAAGGATCGTCGTGAACGCAAGGGATATACGGCGCTGTCGAGTGGCATGGTTGCTGTCGCTGCCGGTGACGCGCCCGAAGCCCGGCGGCAGGCACGGCGTGCGGAAGCGCTTCTGAGCGGGTCCGCGCCGCTGACCCGTCTGCTTTCGGCTCAGTCGGCGCAACTGGACGGTGACGATAAAGCGGCCGAAAAGTTTTTCACGGATATGTTGGAAGACCCCGAAACCAAGTTCCTCGGGCTTCGCGGCCTCTTGGCGCAGGCGGTCAAGTCGGGTGACAAGAAACGTGCTCTGGAACTGGCGCAGCAAGCCTATCGGATGCAGCCGAAAAGCGAATGGGTGGCGGCCACTCTGTTCGAGCTTCAGTCGGGCAGCGGTGCCTGGTTAAGTGCCGGGGACACGAACGACGACATGGCGAAGCGGCGGTTGCTTGAAAAGCCGGAAGCCGAACGCCGCCGCGCGGTCATCGCATTCGAGATGGCGAAGGAAGCAGCCGAGGCAGGCGACAGCGCCAAAGCCTTGAAACAGCTCAAGACGGCAACCGATCTGGCAGCGGATCTCATTCCCGCCGTGGCGGCGCTTGTCCGCCGTTATGTTGCCGACGGCCAGCACCGCAAGGCAACGGCGCTTGTCGAAAAGACGTGGGCCAAGTCACCTCATCCGGATCTGCTGGAGCCTTATTGGGAGGCACGTAAGTCCCCCGATGGAATTGCCCGGGTTAAGGCCAGCGAGAAACTCGCATCGATCAACAAGGATCATCCGGAGAGCCATATTGCGCTTGCCCGCGCCGCGCTCGGCGCAGAACTGTGGGGTGAGGCGCGAAAGCATCTGAAAGAAGCTGGTGCCGGCAGCGGTCTCGAACCGCAGGCACGTGTATGCCGCATGATGGCGGAACTGGAAGAGCATGAGAACGGCGACCTGACCAAGGCCCGGGAATGGCTGGTCCGTGCCGGCAGTGCGCCGGCAGACGAGAAATGGGTGTGCGGCGAGTGCGGGAATGCCGTGGCCGTATGGACGGCGCACTGCGGCAACTGCAACGCGTTCGACAGTTATTCGTGGCGGACGCCGCCGCATATTTCCGGCCTGCCGAAGCCCGAAGCCCTTGCGTCGGACGCGCCGCGCGAGCCCGGTGCCCAGCCCGCGATTCCTGGTTCGGCAGATGCCGGCAAACCAGATTCGCTGCCCGCTGTCGCATCGTCTGGCGCAGCCCCCGCAAAAACGTGAACGCGATCCAGCCGATCCGTACCTACCAGGCCTTCATGGCCGGGGAAAGTGCCGCGCAGCGCATGCGCAATGCGGCGCGTGCCGCGGCGATCGCCGGTCTTTCCGCGACGCGCTCGCCGACGCGCCAAACAGGCTGGGTGCGCTTCCCTTACTACCATCATGTGTTCGACGACGAACGCGCCGGTTTCGAACGGCAGATCAGATACTTCAAGAATATCGGTGAGGTTATCAGCATTGATGATGCCATCGGCATGATTGCGTCGGGGACGCCTGTTGATGGCCGTTATCTCTGCATCACCTTCGACGACGGTTTCAAGAACTGGATCGAGAATGCGGTCCCGATTCTGGCATCCGAGGGAGTTGTCGCCGCGTTCTTCGTCGCCACCGGATACATCGGCACCGACCTGCAACGCGACCGTGACAGGCTGCTCGCCTTCTATGACGATGGGGAACGGCTGATGGAGTTTCTGACGTGGGACGATTGCCGGACCATGACCGAGGCCGGCATGACCATCGGTTCGCACAGCGAGGGTCATGTGCATCTCATGGATCTGTCTGACGCCGATGCAATGGCGGAACTGAAGCGCTCGCGCGAGACCATCGAACGGGAAACCAGTGTCCCGTGCCGTCATTTCTGCTGCCCGTTCGGACGCGCCGGGATCGACTATGATCCGGCACGGCACCCGGCAATGGCTAAGGACGCGGGATACGTTTCGTTTCTGACCGGGCATCGGGGTGCCAACCGTAAAGGTGCGTCGCCTCTCGACGTGCGCCGGGATCATTTCCTGGCCAACTGGGGCAATTACCAGCTCCGATATTTCCTCGGCGATTGATATGGCGACTGACATGACGGATGAGGCGAAGGGCACCCTGCGCACGGCCAGCGTGGACGACGCGCCGGCGATCACGGATTTTCTGGCGGCGCTGGGACTTGTCATGCCGGATGGGCCGGAGGCCGTTATCCGGCACTGGCGCGGGCTCTGGGTCGACAATCCGGCGCTGGCCCATCATGCAAGCGACGTGGCGCTCGGCTGGGTTCTGGAAGACCAGGGCGCGATCAAGGGGTTCTTCGGCAATATCCCGCAGGTATCGTGGCTGGGCGGCAGACCGGTCCGGATTTCGAGCGCCCGCGCGTGGGCGCTGGATCCGGGATATCGGACCGAGACGCCGCGCCTTTGCGAGGCATTCTTCAATCAGGACAATGTCGACGTCGTGCTGATCTCGTCGGCCAATCCGCCGGCGGGAAAGCGTTGCCTGGCGTTCGGCGGGTCAAAAATGCCGCAGCCGGGATATGCGGACATCCTCTACTGGGTCGTCGACTCGCCCGGGTTCCTGAAGGCGGCTTTCCGCAAGAAGGGCAAGAGCCCGTTCATGGCCGGCATGCTCGGGCTCGTTGGGTCTGTGCCGTTCGATCTTTCGATGCGGCTTGCAGGACGCCGGCCGTACGGCGCCTTGGACAAGGTCACACCCGTCGGGATCGGCGCCATCGACGATGCGTTCGACGACCTCTGGACGCGTCGGAAAGAACAACTGCCCGACGTCATGCTGGCAAGCCGTGATGCGGCGACGCTCAGATGGTATTTCTCCTTGGGTGCGGCATCGGACGAGGTACGATTCCTGCGCTACGACGACGGTGCCCAGCTTAAGGGGTACGTGGTGCTCGTGCGCGAAGACGCCCCGGCAATCGGCTTGAAACGGATGAAAGTCGCCGACGTGTTTATCGACGGCGACGATGCGGGCGTGCTCCGTGCGTTATTGGCGGGCGCATATGAGTATGCAATGGCCAAGCGCTGCCATGTGCTTGAGCTGATCGGGCTGCCAGAAGGCCTGCGTGCCGAAGTCATGAAAACCAAGCCCATGTCACGGCCGATGGCGACGTTTCCGTTTTTCTTCAAGGCCCTGAAACAGGACCTGGCAGGCAATCTGGCGGCGCCGGACTCCTGGTATGTCACGGCCTATGACGGCGATACGTCGCTGATCTGAATTTTAACGGAATCTCAGTTCTTGACAGTTAAGACGTTCGGTGTAGTTTTCGCGCGCTGAAGCGCGCTTCCGCGCGACTTAGCGGGCCGATGTAGCTCAGTTGGTAGAGCAACGCATTCGTAATGCGTGGGTCGGGGGTTCAAATCCCTCCATCGGCACCATTCTTTTCAATGACTTAGCATCATCTTTAGAATTTTCGTTGGCACCGACTGTGCCCAAATTGTGCCCAAACTGATCCAGGGCACTGATCGCACGCGCCTGAAAGTCCGGTGCCAAGTGGGCGTAACGCTGCACCATCTCCAACGATTTGTGCCCCGTGAGGTTCATGACCTCATAGAGGGGCACGCCTGCCTGCACGAGGCGGGACGCGAAGGTGTGGCGCAGGTCATGGAAGCGGAAGTCTTCAATGCCCGCTTTCTGGCAAGCCGTTCCAAAGCTTCGCTTGATGCTTTTGATCGGTTTGCCGTGAAACGTGAAGACGGGGCCTGAATCTTTCGGGCCCAAATCCCGCAAGGTTTGCTCCGCGCGTTTGCAGAGCCTGACCGTGCGGTCTTCACCGTTCTTGGTATCGACGAACGTAATGCGCTTTTGCGCAAGGTCGACGTAACGTCAATCGAGCCTGAACAACTCCGATCGCCTGCCGCCGGTATCGACGGCGAAATGGATCAACGGCTTCAGATGTTTTGCCGCCGCATCGACAAGGCGCGCCTCTTCCTCAACCGTCAGCCAACGGTTACGCGGCTTCGACGGTTTGAGCTTCGGGAAGTTCGGCACGAAGTCTGTAAGCTCTTCGCGCCGGGCCTTGTTGAGGATCGCCTTGAGGATGGAGATGTCCCTGAGCACGAACCCCTGTGAAACCGTTTCAAGCCGTTCGTCGATAAACTCCTGCACAGCCCCGTAAGTGAAGTCGGAAACGTTCCAACCTTCGAACCGGGCCGCAAGAAACCTGAGACGGTAACGGGTTCTGCTCATAAAGTGCCTCGCATGATCGCGCTTCTGCGCCTTGGCGTAACGTAACAGGGCTTCGGAAAACGGGAGTTCCGGCTTTTTGCCGAAATGCTCCTGAAGGAAATCTTCCTGTACCCATTTGGAAACGAGTGCTTCTGCTCGCTTCCGGTCGTCAGTTCCAGTACTTCGGCGATGTCGCCTTCCGTCCTGGTGCCATGTCGCCCACCAGTTCGATGAGCCTTTGCGTTTGTAGAGTCGCATCTCTGCCGTCTCCTCATGTCTGAGGTTCGGGCGCTGTCGCACTGTTTAGTATCGTTGGCATACGTAACGATGTCCAACACGTCCCAGCGTTTGGTGCGCGGCCCGAAGTCGCAATAGGGAATGTCGAGGGTGTTGAAGGTGTCGACGGACATACCGAGCCATGCTGCCGCTTCTTCGCGGTTCAGATAGCGTCTTGCCGGGATGGTCGTCTCGATCTTCAAAACTTAAAGCCTCGTATCCTTTGGAATCGTTCCTTTAGGAATAATTCCATTTGGAATCTGTCGCCGGATTCCTATTGAAACTTTTTCAAGAGAAACCGGATGTCGTTCGAATCGTTCCTTAAGCATGGGATGCTTTAAGGAACTTGTCCGGATTCCTTAAGGAACTGTTCCTTTAGGAGTCCTTGGGTTTGCGAGGGGTTTAGGCCGCAAGGAGCGAGTGTGTCTAATGCCTTTAAAAGAAAACGTTCCTTTAAAGGAAAGCGGCTCTTTTAAAAGAAACGCGCAAAATAATTTCTTTTTGAGTTTTTCTTTTAAAGGAACCTTTGTGGCCCATTTCACGCCGATCACGTCTTCTCCTTTGCTTTGCCATGATGTGTTCACGTGAATCGAGATAGTCGATTCGCAGATTCTACGGGAAGGCAAAGGAACGCGTCTCGCACGTATACGTAACGTATACGTGGCAAGGCAGGAAAATGCGGCACGTCGGTCTGATGCGTCCAACTCAGAAGCTACGAGTTGGGAGCATGGCATTTTGATGCGAGGTATAGAACTTAGCTGAGGACGGAGGTGGTGCCTCTTTAAGCAGCCATATGAGAAATCTCACGCAGTTGAACGTACATAAAGCACATCGTGCGAGGCGGCTGTCGCGCCTAGCGTCGCAACCCGTTCCCGGTGGAACGTGTCGGCAAATGCCGCAAGAAAGGCGTCGCTGAAGGCGGGGCCCACGAATGTGATCCCCATGGGGACGCCATCCGAGACAAATCCGTTGGGTACCGCAATCGCCGCAAGATCCGCCATGCTGACGAAGTTGAGGTAACGGCCATTGGTCGCATTGGTGCGAATCGGATCGGCCATGACTTCGGCAACCTTGTATACGGTTCCGACAGTCGGCACGGCGATCAGGTCGGCGTGATCGAATGCGGCGCGGATACGATGGGCGTTTTCGTGCAGTTTGTAGATGGCACCGAAGGCGTCAGCGGCGGTCGCCGACTTGGAGGATTGGATAACCTCCCGCACTACGGGGTCGACGGCATCCGGATGCGCGTCGATGAAAGCGCCGACGGCGGCATAGCGTTCCGCGAGCCACGGCGGTTCGAACATCATGTTGCTGGTTTCGGCAAATATCTCGAAGTCGATCTCGGCAATTTCATGGCCCAGACTTTTGAGTGTCACCACGCCGTCAGCGAACAGCGCCTCGGCTTCCGTGTTGCCGAAGAACTCGAGGTCCTTCTTGGCTGGAATCAGGATTCGCTGGCCGTCGGTGCGTGTTGCCGGTCCTGCCGGTGGTGCGGCGCGTCCGTAAACATCCGCCTCGTCGACGGCTTGGCATGCCTGAAGGACGGTCACGGCATCGTCGGTGGTAAGGGCATAAACCGTGATCGTATCGAAGTGCTTGCTCGCATTCACCATGTCGGTGCGGCTGAACAGGCCGAGGGTCGGCTTGAGACCGACGACGTTATTGTAGCTGGCCGGCACGCGTCCCGACCCTCCGGTGTCGGTGCCGAAGGCGAAGGCGCAAAGTCCTGCTGAAACCGAAACGGCGGCGCCGGAGCTGGAGCCGCCCGGAATGTAGTCGGCGTTGTGCGGGTTCCGTGCAACCCCATAGGGGGTACGAACGCCGACAACGCCGGTTGCGAACTGGTCCATGTTCGTTTTGCCGATCAGGATGGCACCGGCTTCGATTGCCTTTGCGACGGTGAGGTTTGTCCGAACCGCGACGTACTCATAGGCTGGGCAGGCCGACGTGGTCGGCAGCCCCGCGATATCGATGCAGTCCTTGACGCTGAACGGCAACCCGTAAAGCGGCAGCGATGCGCGAGCAGCAGGCGAAAGGGCTTCCAGTTCGGCGGCGCGGGCGAGGATATCTTCATTCGGCAGACGGTGAATCCAGACTCCGTCGTCTCCTTGTGCCGCGATCCTTTGAAGCACGACATCCACCAGCGCTGTGGGTGTCAGACCACCCGCTTGATAGGCTTGCGCAAGACTCTGAAACGAGAGGCTGATGTCTGACATGTCGCCGCTTACTCCAATCGGGCTATGGCCGTCTCCACAAAACGTGAAGATCTGAACCTTCCGAGAGCATGTCCGGCGCGCCCGCGAGCCACGAGCAAATATTTGCAGGATGAAGAAGTTTGGACCCGGCCGCCGGGATCAGTCGCAAAGACCGCGCAGCCCGTTGACGTCGGTAATCACGATCTGGTCGCCGCTGCGTTCGATCAGCCCTTGGTTCTCGAACTTGTCGAGCGAGGACGAGATGGATTGCCGTGTCGAGCCGACCATGTTGGCGAGCTCTTCCTGGGTGAAGTGCTGACGCACTACGGCGCGGTTATTTTCCGTCGCGCTGGCGACGGTCAGCAGCAGATGGCCGAGGCGGCTGGTTTTGGACTGCGTCCCCATGATCTGCAGCAGCGCGGTGTAACACATGCTTTTATAGACGAGGCCCTCGATCACCGCGCTGGCGAGGTTGGGGGTTTTGTCTATCAGCTCCCGGAGTTTCGCGCCCGGCAGCCAAAGGCCGACGGTCGGCTCGACGGCAATCGACGTCCACATGTGTTCACCGCCACCCAGAATCTGCGGGGCACCCACAAAGTGCCCTTTCGGCCAGTAGGCCAAAGTGATCTCGCGCCCGCCCGGGGACACGTAATAAGACCGCACGCGTCCCGACTTGATGAAATGGATACCGTCGTGCGTATCACCTTGCTTAAACAGGTGCTCGTCCGTTGCGTAGGCCGTTTCCCGCCCGGCGGCAGCCAGAGTGGCGAACTCTTCAGCAGTGAGCATCTGCAAAATATCCGGCCCGCCCGCGATCGGCGCCCCGTCTTCCGTCAGGTGCACGACCAGCCCGGCGGACAGTAAATCCGCCGATGACCGGGGGCTATCCATGCGGGACGTTTCGTTGGGCGCCATCGAGATATCTGCTCCAAATATTTGTGCGCTGCAGCATTAACGCTATCAGCAGCTGAAAAAATGTGCAAATGTAAAAAATGACGAAAAAAGAACACCAAACGCATAGCCGCGCAAATATTTGCTCACGTACACGCCCCTTACCCGACAAAGCTGAGGCCACGTATGCACGCCGACAACGTTCGGCACAGAGGAAACAGGGAATTTTCATGCTGCGGATTAGCGCGGCGAGAGGAGAGAGAAATGCGTTACTTGAAGCAATTTGGCGCAGCGATGGCGGTCATGGCCACCGTTGTTGCCGGGCCGGCGGACGCGGCGAAGTTCGAAGCGACGCTGGCACAGAACATGTCACCGATTTCCGGTGTGACGATCGTGGCAAAGAAGAAAGGGTTCTTTGAAAAACACGGACTCGACATCAGCGTCAGCGGATTCACCTCGGGTAAGCAGTGTCTGAATGCGGTGCTGGGTGGTGCCGCGCAAATCGCGACGACCGCCGAGGCACCGACCACCGCTGCGGCGATGGCAAAGCAGCCGATCGCGTTCTTGGCGCGGATGGAATACTCGGACCTCAAGACGCTGACGGCGGCCGGATCGAAGATCGGTTCGCTTGCCGACCTCAAGGGCAAGAAGCTGGCCTTCACGGCGGGCACTGGTAGCGAGGTCTATACCGTTGCCCTGCTCAAGAAAGCGGGCCTGACCAAGGACGACGTGACACTGACCAACCTGCGGCCACAGGACATGCTGCCGGCTTTGGCGGCGGGCGATATCGACGGTTACAACACGTGGGAGCCACACATTTCAAACGGTCTCAAGACTCTTGGCGACAAGGCCGTCGAGCTCGATACAAAGGGCGTCTATGCGGAAACCTTTAACATCGTCGTCATGAAAGACTATCTGGCGAAAAACCCTGAACTCGTCAGCGCATTTTTGAAAGCGCTCCTCGACGCGGAAGCGTGGATGAAGGCAAACCCGGAAGAGGCGATAACGGTCGTCGCCGAGGTCGCCGGTATGAAGCGCGACGACCTTGCCGCGATCTGGATGGACTATATCTACAACGTCGTCCTCGACCAAAAGCAGCTCGACGTCCTGACGGCGCATGCCGCATGGCGTCTGGAGTCCGGCAACCACCCGCCGGGCGCGGCGATGCCCGATTTCGCCACGGTGATCGATACTGGCCCGCTGAAGGCCATCGCGCCTGAGCGTGTGTCGATTTACTAAGGCAACGCGAGCGATGATGAACCAAACGGAGACCGATGCCGCCAAGGGTGTTGCACGTGCGTCGGCTCGACGCCGGGGCGAGATGTTGAATCGTCTCGCCCTGGCGGGTTCGATCCCGTTCTTCTTCGGCCTGTGGGAACTGGTTTCCCGGTCCGGAATTGTGAACGTAGTGCTGTTCCCGCCGCCGTCTACGGTCGCTGCCGCGATTGTCGAGTGGACCGCGAGCGGACAGCTTTTCATCGATTTCGGCATGAGCGTATCCAGGGTCATTGTCGGCTTCATTGCTGGCGCCATCGCCGGGATCGTCATCGGAATCCTGACCGGCCGTCACCAGCTGATCTCCAACCTTTTGGGGCCTGTCTTCCAGTTATTGCGGCCGATCCCGCCGATTGCCTTCGTGCCCATTGTCATTCTCTGGTTCGGGCTTGGCGAATTGGGCAAGTACTTCCTTGTGTTCTGGGGCGTGTTCTTCACTGTTTGGGTGTCTGCGCACCTGGGCGTGCAACGTGTCGACGAGCGCCTGATCCGTGCCGCTCGCGTCTTGGGAACGCCGGAAAAGCGGATGCTTTCAGAGGTGCTGTTTCCCGGGGCGTTGCCGTTCATCTTTGTCGGCCTGCGCACGTCGGTCAGTATCTCATTCTACACGCTCGTCGCCGCCGAACTGGCTGGCACCTTCGCGGGCCTTGCCTACCGGATCGATATTGCACAGCAGAACCTGCAGATGGGCCAGATGCTGGGCGGGCTTGTGATGCTCGGTCTGATTTCAGCCATTGCCGACAAACTGTTCTCGCTGCTCTCCACAAAGGTGGTTTGGTGGACATGACTTTTAGTGCCCCGCAGCCAACGTCTGCCGACATGACGGACAAAATGAACGCGCCGAAACTGGGCAGCATAGATATCGATAAGGTCAGCATCATCTTCGGCGAAGGCGAGAGCGCTTTCATCGCCGTCGACCGTGTTTCGGCGCGCATCGAAAGCGGTGAGTTCGTCTGTATTCTCGGTCCTTCCGGGTGCGGCAAGTCGACGCTGCTGAATGTCATCGCAGGCTTCGAAGCCCCCAGCGAAGGGGCGGTGCGCATCGACGGCAACACTGTCGATGGCCCAGGCGCCGATCGCAGCATGGTGTTCCAGACGGCGTCGCTTTTCCCATGGAAGACGGTCCGCGGTAATGTCGCGTTCGGCCCGCGGATGCTCGGCACATCGGACAGCGAAGCGTTCGAAATTGCCGACGAGTTGTTGGAAACGGTCGGCCTCGCCGGGTTTGCCGATGCCAAGCCGCAGACCCTGTCCGGCGGCATGCAGCAGCGCGTCGCCATTGCCCGCGCACTCGCCAACCGCCCGAACATTCTTTTGATGGATGAGCCATTTGGTGCGCTCGACGCCCAGACGCGCCTGATGATGCAGGAGAACCTTCTGAAGATCTGGAAGGACTTCAACACGACGATCGTTTTCGTCACGCACGACATCGACGAGGCGATTTTCCTGTCAGACAGGATCTTCGTGATGAGTGCCAGCCCGGGGCGCATCGTGCAGGAACTTGAGGTGACGCTCGGCCGGCCCCGTGCCACGGATATCGTGGTTGATCCGGCTTACGCCGAACTCAAGCGGTCATGCATGGACGTGATACGTACGGAAAGCTTACGTGCGTTCGAGCAACAGATGGATCGCGTCAAGTAACGACTGCCGGCACCGGTTCCCTGAAAAAGATACAAGTTTGTTCAATCGAGACGCCAATATTTGCGTGTTCGGCGCACCGTATCCTCGCTGAATAAAGCCATGCGCCGGAGAGGTCCGGCGGCCACCGGCAGAGGATTGACGATGCTCGACAGCGAATTCACCGACCTGCAACAGCGTGTCCTGGACCGTATCGACGAACAGAACTGGCTCGATCTGACCACCGAGATGGTCCGCACCGGACAGCCCCGTTCGTGCAACCCGATCGATCCCGATATTCCGGCAGGAGAAGAGGAAGCGATTGCGGTCTACGTTGCCGGCAAGCTCGAAAAGATGGGCTTTGAAGTGACGATGCATGAATCCCAGCGGCATCGGCCAAATGTGCTGGGCATCCTGAAAGGGACCGAGGGCGGCGTCAGTCTGATGATGAACGACCATCTGGATACGTATCCGGCGGTCGAACCTGAAAAGTGGGATATGTGCGGCGGTGATCCGTTCGCCGCGACACGTCATGGCGATTGGCTCTATGCGCGCGGAACGTCTGACACGCGCGCCAACCTCGCAGCGTCACTGGTCGCGGTCAAAGCGGTTGTCGATGAAGGTGTAAAGCTGAAAGGCGACCTGATCTGCTGTTACACCGTCGACGAAGAAAAGGACGGCGTGCACGGCTCCATTTTCATGTCGCAGACGGTTGGTCTGAAAGCTGATTACTCGATCACAGCTGAGCCGACTGCCTGGGGATGGGATGACCAGGAATGGGGTATGAACATTTCGGCGGCGAACTCGGGTCATTGCCTGATCACGTTGTCGCTGACAGGCGTCAAATCTCATCTCTGGCGGCCCGATACCGGTGTAAATGCTGTGACCGTTGCCGCGGAACTCATCCCCAAACTTAACGAGCTGGAATTCACCCACGAAATCACGGAACTCATGGGCAATACGCCGCCGTGTCTCAGCGTGCTTAGGATCCGTGGCGGCATACCCGGTGAAATGCAATTCACGCCCGACGACTGCGCGCTGACGCTTGGGGTGGTCGGCATCGTCCCGGGGATGACCCTGGAAACAATCATGGGCGATATCGGCGAAGTGGTTTCGGGACATCTCGGCGGTCGTAACGATGTTTCTTTCAGCATCGAACAGGTACCGGGGTCACTTTTTGTCGAACCGACGGCGCCGGTCGGCGCCGAGGAAGAACCATGCGTCTCGATCCGCAGAAACTACGGCAAGATCATCGGCGGTGAACCCAACATCAACCGCAAGAACGCCTTCAACGACACGATACGGTGGCGTGAAGCGGGCATGAATGCCGTTACGTTCGGTCCCGGTGAAGACGGCTGGGCGCCGGTCAACGAATCGATCTCGATCAAGAAGTCGCTCGCGGCGACGAAGATCTATGCGCTGACCATCATGGACATCCTGGGGGTTGCCGAGTGATGCAGGAACCCAAGACTGCCGAACCCGAAATACCGGATACGCCGCCGCGACCAAAGCGGCGCGTCGTCGAACCTGCCCAAATACTGGGACGGTTACGATCGCGATATGTCGCGATCTCGTGCGGCTCGGTGTTTCTGATGATGGTGGCGTGGGTGTTCGTGACGGAAACCGGTATCGCAAACGAGTTGTTCCTGCCGGGACCCGAGGCCATCTACAAGTCGTTCATGAAAGTCGCCTTTCGAGGCTATCAGGGTGCGACCCTGCTGGAGCACGTTGGCGTAAGTCTGTATCGAATATTGGCCGGATTTGGTCTCGCATGTCTTGTCGGGATACCGCTTGGGATCGCCATGGGCGTCTCGCGCTCGGCCAACGCGTTCTTCGAGCCGTTCATCGAATTTTACCGGCCGTTGCCGCCGCTTGGCCTTTATACCCTTTTGGTGATGTGGCTCGGGATCGGCGAAGAGTCGAAGCTCGCGTTGCTTTTTCTTGCCGGTCTGCCGGGTGTGATCATCGCAACCATTCAGGCCGTGCGCGGGATCGACATGGTCTATCTGCGCGCAGCCAAAGCGCTTGGTGCAACCACATCGCAATTGATCTGGCACGTGTATCTGCCGGCGGCGGGGCCAACAATTCTGACCGGTATGCGGATCTCGCTGGGCTTCACATACACCGTTCTGGTCGCGGCCGAAATCGTCGCCGCGACGGCGGGGATCGGCTGGATGATCTGGGACGCTGCCAAATTCCTGCTGAGCGACGTTGTGATCATGGGGCTGATCGTGCTTGGCATTACGGGTGTGATCCTCGATGGGATTATGCGCCTGATCGGAAGAATTTTAATGCCCTGGACCCGGGTACGCCGAACGTAACCCGGTAAAAACAAGGGGCCGTAAGAGGAGGAAACAAAGGAAAAATCATGCAAACAGCGGAGACGGAAAGATGAAGAATCTAGTGAAATCACTGCTGGTAAGCGCGTCCATCGCGTTTGCCGCAGGCTCGGCCAGCGCCGAAGCGCCCAAGTCGGTCACCATCGGCTATCTGAACCTTGTGAACGCCCAATTGGTGACCAAGAGCCTGGGGCTTGTCCAGAAGGAGATGCCGGGCGTCGAGATCAAGTACATCAAGGTCGGTGGCGGCGGTGACATGTTGCGTGCTATCGCGGCGGACCAGATCGACTTCGGTGGTCTGGGCAATCCGCCGACGGCAATCGGTGTGACGCGTGGTCTGCCCATCCAGGGCATCATGGTCCTGAACATGCTCGACTACGTGGAGGCGATGGCCGTGCGTACGAGCGTCGGCATCAAGAGCTGGAAAGATCTGAAGGGTAAGACATTGGCCGCGCCGTTCGGTTCGACGACGCATTACCTGCTTCTGAAAGCACTTGCCGATGAAGGCATCGACCCGGCGTCCATGAAAATCCTCGACCTGCGTCCGAACGACATCGCCGTTTCATGGGCGCGTGGCGATATCGATGCTGCATGGTTCTGGGAGCCCAACCTGAACAAGGCGGTCAAGGACGGGGGGCATATCTTCATGACCTCCGGGATCATGGCATCGCGCGGCTACCCGACCTGGGACGTCGGTGTCGTCATGAACCGCTTCGCCGAGAAGTATCCGGAATATGTCGAGAAGTTCATTGCAGCGGAGTGCAAGGGCATCGACTTCTGGCTCAACAATCCGGGTGAAACTGCGAAGATCATCGCCAAGGAACTCGAGCTCAGCCTCGAAGATGCGACGCGCATGATGAAGGGGACCGAGATGGTGCCATGCGCAAAGCAGCTCACGGCGCAGTACATGGGGACGTCGAAGAAGAACGGTCAGTTCATTGACACGCTCCTGTCGACGGCAAGCTTCCTGGTTGAGCAGGAACGTCTTCCCAAGCTTCTGTCACGGGCTGAGTTCGAAGCCTTCCTGAAGCCGGAGTATCTCGAAAAAACAATCTCCGAATAATTCTCCAGCAAAGACTGAAACTGAACCGGCGCCGTTGTGCGCCGGTTTTTTCCGTCGGAGCAAAAACAATGGGGAGAACTATTCAACAGCTTCGAAGGATGCCCGCACTCAAGTATGTTCTGATTAAATTCAGCTGTGCCCAAATTGTGCCACGCCTATTCGGTTTTAATCCCGATTTTCCCCTTTTGTTCCGACTATGGCTGCGACAGCGCCCGAACAAGTAGTGGAAATCAAACGATAATATTATCGTTTGCGTGCTTTCGTAATGCGTGGGTCGGGGGTTCAAATCCCTCCATCGGCACCATTCTTTTCAATGACTTGCCATACAATTTGGAATAACCGTTCCCTGAGCGCCGTCTGCGCCGACGTCAGGAATGGTCCGGTACGTACGCCATCACCGAGCGTTGGCTGGTGCGAATCGCGCAGGCGACCTGAACGCCGGGGCCGGGCGCGTAGTGCAATTGCGCTCTCTCGAACTACTTCCACCACGACCTTGAATCAGGGAACGCCGCCCCGCGACTCCGCGTGCCGATCGAATGCACGCACTATGCACTCAGCTTATCCTCGGGCACGTCCTGATCCGTTTTCCGGCGCTTCATGCCCGAGGTGTTCTCGCCCTTGTGGCGGCGCCGGTCCGGGCCGATGTAATGTTCCGTCCGAATGAACCGACGCGGGTTCAGAACGACCGAGCAGATTCGTTCGTAAAGCGACGCAGGTGATACCGGTTTTGCAAGGAACTCCGTCACGCCGTGGTCCCGTGCATCGCGGACCCTGTCGACTTCGGTATGACCCGTTATCAGGATGACCGGAACATAGGGGTTGGCGATCTTGGTCGAGTTTCTGACCAGTTTGGTAAACGCGACACCCGGCATGGGAATCATTTCCCAGTCGCAGAGCACGATGTCCGCCGGATAGTGCTCCAGTGTCTTGAGGGCACTTTCGCCTTCCTCGGAAACGTTGATCTGAGCTAAAGGAACATGGAACGCGCGCAGAATCTCTTTCAAGATGCTTTGCATATACTCGTTGTCTTCGACGATCAGAAAATTCAGCGTCGAGATGTCGAGATCGGGAAGTCGACGTACCATGGTTTCAACCTTGCCAACCGGTAACACTGCGCTCCGGACGGTTGCCGGGCAACGCAACGATTATCCGACAAAGGTGTAACTCCCGGATATTCGGGAAAACCGAATGTGTAAAGAATTGTAATCCGTCGCCAGATTCGCGCAGAGCCGCTCAGGCCGTCGTCACCGGGAGCGAGATCATTGCAACCGTGCCACCGGACTTGGCCTTCTCAAATCGAAGCTCGGCCCCGATTTTGTCGCACAGAGTGTCTGCAATCTTCAGCCCGCGGCCCCAGCCCTGGTGCCCATGAAGCTGTGCGGTCGAATCTACTTCGCCGCGCCGCAGCCGCAGCAGCAGGTCGGCAGGAATCCCGACGCCCGTGTCCTGGATGATGAAAATCATGGCGTCATCAGAATGGCTGAATTCGCCGCGCACGGTGACCGACCCGCCCGCGGGCGTGAACTTGATGGCATTGCTGACCAGATTGGAAAGCGCCTGGCTGAGCAAAAGCGGGTCGGTGTGCAAAACTGGAAAATTGGCCGGGAATTCGCACTTGAGATCGATGCGACGTTCCGATGCGAGAGCCTGGTAGGTCTCGACGACGCCGTTGGCGATCTCGTAGGCGTTCACATCCTGGAAAAAGACGACATTGTCGCCGGAAACCGCTTCGTCTAGAACCCGTTCGCAGATCTGAAGCAACCGCATCGTCGCGGTCCTTAACGTTTGATTGTAATCTCCGATGATCGCCGGGTCGTCACCGTTCTTGACGGCTTCGGCAATAAGGTGCGTATAGCCGAGCATGCCATTCAGCGGTGTCCGAATTTCGTGGGCAAAATTGCGTAGGACGTCGTCGTCGCCAGAATCCGTTGCAGTATTCTTCGGTTGAGTGTCGTTCTTTGGAGACATGTACAGCTTCGATCCAGTGCTGGGCGACATGATGTACGGTTGCGGTGCGATGCGCGCTGCCTAGCGGTAGCGACGCTGCTTGCCGATCACGAGATCGGCAGTGGCGCACGAATGGAATCAGTATAACTGAAACACCGCAGTTAATCGCCAAACAAATATGTGAAGCTGTTGAAAAACACCCTCATAGATAGAAAGCAAGGACTGCTGCTTGCCGAGACGCCTGTTCACGGGGCGGGCCAACACCAGTTCGTCGGTATGTATTTTTTGCGCTGATTTAGCCGACCCGAAACATTTTACTCTCAAAGAGGGTGTATTGAGGACGCAACGCTACTAACGTGGCATATCCTGCCCTCTGAACGAGAAATTTGAGGCTCGCCCAATGACTATGGTTTTCTTTTGTCGACGCCTTGGAACGTGGTGATTACGATGCGGGAAAGTGCCGATTGCGATGCGAGAAGGCGCCAGATGAAACCGAGAGTGAGGGAAGTAATGGTTTCTTTGCAGCGCGAAAAAGACCGGCGCCTGAGGATCTTTTGGCCTTCTTTGGCAGTCCTTTTACTGTCTATCCTTGCGACGCCATTGCGTGCCGAGCAGGTGTTGATCGGTTCGACGCCAACCGGCCATCTCATGTGGATTGCCGATGACCGGAATTTTTTCAGCGATCATGGTGTCGACGTAAAACTGCTGGAGTTTTCTTCCGGTGTAAGCGCATCGCTCGCTCTGGACGCAGGAGAGATTCACCTGGGGAACAGTTCGGAGTTCGCGTTCGTTTCAAGTCTGCTGCGCAACCGTGGGCTGAAGCTGTTGGCGTCGATGGCACGTGCCAACTCGGCGAATCTTTTCGCCCGCCGGGATCGCGGGATCGCCCATATTGCTGATCTGCCGGGCAAACGGATAGGTGTCACGCGCCGCGGCATAGGTGAATTCTTTCTTGCGGAAGTTCTCGCGATCAACGGCTTTACGACGGACGACGTAACGCTTGTGAACCTTCGTGCGCCGGACACCGTGACGGCAATCGCCGACGGCACAGTCGACGCAGTGATTACGTGGGAGCCTTTTGTCTTCAAAGCCAAAGCCGAACTTGGTGATAACTTTGTTCTGCTGCCGGAACAGGACAGCTACTATTATCATTTCGTGCTGTCCGGAAACGGCAGCTGGATCGACACGCATCGTTCAGAGGTGCGCGGCGTGCTCCGGGCATTGCTGGATGCGCAACGCTTTGCGGAGGATAACCCGGACGAGGCGCAGAGGATCATCGCAAAACGTTTTCATTTAGATCCCGATTTCGTTCGCGAGACATGGAGCAAGTACGTCCTGGAAGTCACTCTGATGCAAGATCTCATCAGCCTGATGGAACAGGAAACCCAATGGTTGATCGACCAAGGGCACCTGGACGGTGCAAATATTCCGGACTATTTGAGCGTTATCGATCCGCAGCCGCTGACGTCTGTGTCCCCCGACGCTGTACGAATGATCAAGTGATCGCGCAATGATGCGACGTCAGGTCAGGTATGTAGCGGCGGGCGGAATCAGTACGGTGCTCGTGGTCGCCGCTGTCATCTTCGCTGTTCTGCTGCTTTACACCTATCTCGACCGTGAGAGCAGGTTGGCTGCGGAGCTGAGCAACGGGTTGAATGACCTGCAGTACCTGACGACCGAGTATCTGGCGACCGGCACGCCGAGGGCGCTGAAACAGTGGCAGACCCGGCACGAGCGTCTCGGCAAATTCTTGAATGACGTCGCCGTAGGTGAACCGACGGTCAAGCGCCTGGTGTCCGAATTGCGAACACGTCACCGGACGCTTGGCTCGGTTTTCACGAAGCTGACCCGACTCGATAGTGATATTTCCGATCCGACGCGACTGGCCGCGGCGAAACGTGCCGCGGTGAACAGACTGCTCAATCAGATCCTCGCGTTGTCGGCGCTGAGGGACCGGATATCGTCGATCTATCGCGCGCATGAAGCGGTGTTTGTCTATTGGGCGTCGATTGCGATCGGCGCTGTGCTCTTGTTCGGTGTCCTGCTGGTTGCCGCCCTGTATTTCCGCGTTCTCAATACAATCACGCGCAGCGTCGAGCATCTGTCTGCCGCGATCGTGCGTTTGGGGGACGGAGACTTCGCGGAACCTGTGCAAAGCACCTTTACCGGGGATATCGGCGCTGTATTCCAGGCCGTCGAGCAGGTTCGGATACGTCTGTCGGATGCGGTTGCGCAGATGGAGCAGGAACGTGCAGACCTGGACCACTTCGTTTATGTGGCTTCGCATGATTTCAAGGCACCGTTGCGCGGCATCGACAATCTGGCGACGTGGATCGAGGAAGATGCCGGCGATACGCTGAACACGGAATCCCGCGAGCATCTCCATATGATGCGTCGGCGTATCAAACGACTGGAGTCGCTGCTTGACGACCTTATGGAATTTTCCCGCCTCGGACGCGCACGGGTCGAGTTTGAAACCGTCGATGTGGGAGAATTGCTGTCGAGCGTTATCGAAGACCTTCAACTGCCGCCGGGCTTCACGGTCAACGTTGCACCGGACATGCCGGTGATTTTCACGCCGAAGGTGCCGCTCGCTCACGTTTTCACCAACTTGATCAACAACGCACTGAAGCACCACGACAGGACCGAAGGGACGATCGAAATCAGCGGGGAATTCGATGGTGACGGGTATGCGTTCACGGTGTGCGACGATGGCCCCGGCATTCCGGAAAAATACCGGGAGCGCATATTTGAGATGTTTCAGACACTTAAGCCCAGGGACGTTGTCGAGGGGAGCGGTATGGGGTTGTCGATAGCCAAACGGCTTGTTCAGAGCAACAATGGCACTATTACAGTTGTCGACGGGGAGGCGCGCGGTGCTTGTTTCAGGTTTACCTGGAACCCTCGGAAAACACCGGACCCCCGATCGTCTGAGTGATCAAACGAAGCCGGTGGCCCTGCTACCCGCCGAGGAATGACGATGTCGATGTGATGACCGTGCACCGCGCTGCCTGCGACCTACAAGCGGCCGGTTACATCGTTAAAGAGGATGAGAACGGATCAATTCAGGAGATGATCAACCAGATCGATCATCACGCCTTGCTGGCCGAACGTCCATAAATCAGTATACGCGCAAAGAAAAACCCCGGCGGTGACGCCGGGGTTTCTTTTGTTCGCTGCCCGTCGCTTATTCGCGGTTGCCGAACAGGTGCAGCAGCATCAAGAACATGTTGATGAAGTCGAGATATAGTGACAGAGCACCCATCACACTTTTCTTGGTCATGACGTCGGCGCCGTCGCCTTCGTAGTACATCGACTTGATGCGTTGCGTGTCGTAGGCGGTCAGGCCGGCGAAGACCAGCACGCCGATCACGGAGATCGCGAAGTCGAGCGCCGAGCTGGCCAGGAAGATATTGACGATGCTGGCGATGATGATGCCGATCAGGCCCATGATCAGGAACGATCCGAAGCCCGTCAGATCCCGCTTCGTGGTGTAGCCATAAAGGCTGAGGCCCGCGAAGGCACCGGCAGTGATGAAAAACACGCGCGCAATCGAGGCGTCCGTGTAGGCGACAAAGATCGTCGACAGCGACAGACCCATCACGGACGCGAATGCCCAGAACATCAGCTGCGTTGCAGACGCGCTCAGTTTATGAATGCCGAAGTTCAGCACCAGGATGAAGGCAAGCGGCGCCAGCATCACGACCCACGCGAGGCCCGTGCCGAAAATCGCCTGCATAATCGCCGGCTGCGTCGAAACGACATACGCCATCAGCCCGGTGATGGCGACGCCGAGCGTCATGTAGTTGTAGACGCCCAGCATGTATTTGCGCAGACCCATGTCGATCGATGCGTCATATGCCTGCGAATGATCCATCCGCCCCGCGCGGGCACCGAAACGGTTGTTAGGTCCGAGAGCCATTTGAATCTCCTATGATTCAAGCAGTTAATCCTGCCCTAAAATAGGGTAGTACAGGCCACATATGCAACTGGAACCGGGGAACCTTACGAAAAATTCATCTACGGAAGGTCGCGGGAAAACATTTTTATATCAGTCGTTTCTGAGAAACGGTGCTGTTTTCATTCCAAGGATCCGCCACGAGCCGGCAAGTCCGAGGGCGATCGTTGCGAGAAGCGCCATCAATAGCGTGATGACGGCTTCTGCCGGCAGCCACGCCCAATCCATATGCATCAGAAACTCGCTGACGGCCCAGGCGGCCAGCGTGCCGACACCGAAAGCGCAGATTGCGGTAACGGCGCCAAGTGCGCCGTATTCGAGAACGAACGTCAACGCGATCCGTTTCCTGGTGGCGCCCAGCACCTTGAACACCACGGCGTCAAAACGGCGTCGCTGCTGGCCGGCAGCGAGCGCACCAGCCAGCACGATGGCGCCGGCGACGACAGTCAGGCCGGCTACTGCACGAATGGCGATGCTGATGCCCTCCATCAGGTTGCGGGCTGCGGCCAGGGCTTCGCGGACGTGAATTGCCGAGACATTGTCGAAAGCGTCCGTGATGGCTTTCTCAAGCGGTGCCTCGGCCGTTGCGCTTGCGCGGACGGCGGCGATGTGCGTGTGCGGCGCGCCTTCGAGAACTCCCGGTGACAGGACGACGGCGAAATCAAACCTGAGAGATTGCCAGTCGATTTCCCGAAGCGAGGCAATCTCGGCCGTAATGCGCCGTCCCAGAATGTTGAGTGTCAAGGTATCGCCGACCCAGACGCCGAAGCCTTTCGCCAGACCGTCATCGAGTGAAATCAGCGGCGGGCCGGTATAGTCTGCGGGCCACCACTTGCCGGCGACAATGTCGGTTTCAGGTTTCATCTCCGCGGTCGAGGTCAGGGCGCGGTCGCCCCTGACGGCCCAGCGGCTCTCCGAAGCGATTTCCACCTCGCTGACGGGTTTGCCGTTGATTTCGACGATGCGGCCGCGGACGACCGGCTCGCGGCGCAGATCCGACGTGCCGTCGATGCCGGATACGATGCGGTCGAAGTCAGCGACCTGATGCGGCTGGATGTCGATGAAGAAATATGCCGGCGCTTCATCGGGTAGCCTTTCGTCAATCTGGCGCGTGATATTGCCCTCGATCTGGACGACGGCGACAAGCACGGCAAGTCCCAGCCCCAAGGACAGGACAACGCCCGATGTCGCTGAACCGGGCCTGTGTATATTGGCGACGACAAGGCGCAGGATCGCGTTCGACGGATGCATGTGGCGGCTGAGGCGGATCAACAGCGAGCCGGCAAGTTTCAGCAGCCCGACAGTCGTGATGGCACCGAGGACGAACCAGAGCGCGAACCATTTGTCCGTAGCGGTCAGGAACACGAGCCCGGTCAGGAGCGACAGTCCAGCGCCGATCCAGACGAAGTAGATGCGACGGGGCGTCACCGACAGGGGCGCCGCCTGGGCACGGAAAAGGTCGCGCGCCGGAACCTCACGGGCGCGGCCGAGCGGCCACAGCGCCGCCGTCACCGCGGTCAACAGCCCGAAAGCAGCAGCCGTGCCCAGAGCCTGGATGTGCAGCCCGAAAATGGGCCGGACCGGCAGCAGATCCGTGATGGCGTAGAGCGACACGGCAGGCAGTGCGATGCCGGCAACGAGGCCGAGCGCAATCGCGAACAGCGCCAGCGCAAGAACCTGCATCATGTAGACTTTTACGATCAGGCCTGCTTCGGCGCCCATGCATTTCAATGTCGCAATGGTCCGGCTCTTGCTTTCCAGATACGCATTGACGGCACGTGTGATGCCGACGCCGCCGACCAGCAGCACGGTGTATCCGACGAAACTCATGAACAGCGTCAGCCGGTCGATGAAACGGCGGACACCCGGCGCAGCCTCGTTCGCAGCACGGACGCGCCAACCGGCGTCGGGAAAAGCGCCGGTTAGCGCATCGCGCCATTCGGTCGGATCGGTTCCCGGTTCGAACAATACACGGTAGTAGTACCGGATCAGGCTGCCGGGCTGGACAAGCCCCGTCTCCATCAGATCCGCCTTGGCGATCATCACCCGGGGACCATAGTTGATCACGCTTGTCACCCGGTCGGGTTCCGCTTCGATGACCGCGTTTACCCGAAATCTCGCCTTGCCGATGCTGATCACACCGCCCTGATCTATGCCCAGTTTCTCAAGCAGGTAGGGATCGACGACCGCGCCGGGCAGGCCGTCGGTTTCATCGAACATCGCGCCTCGGCTTAGGGCCGGCTGCAGCGACATCTCGCCGACCAGCGGATACGCGTCGTCGACCGCTTTCAACTCGACCAGGGTTCGTGCAGCATTGTCACGTGCCGACGCCATGGCCCGAAGCCTGATGGTGTTGGACAACTGCCGGCTGTTCGCTGCCAGATAGGCGTGCTCGTCATCCTTTGCCTCACGGTGGACGAGACGCATTTCCATGTCCCCGCCCAGCAGCCGGCGCGCGTCCGTGGCGAGACCGTCGACAATAGCAGCCGAGGTCCACCCGACGGCGGTGATCGCCGCGACGCCGAGTGCAAGGCACAGCATGAACACGCGAAATCCGGACAATCCGCCCCGCAGTTCACGCCGCGCGATCCGCCACGCCAGATGATAGGACGCGGGGACCATCGTTTAGTCCGCCGCCATCGGTTGAGAGATATCGCTGGTGATCAGGCCATCTGCCATGACCACCCGGCGACGGCAACGCTTGGCGAGACGTTCTTCGTGGGTCACCAGAATCAGTGTCGTGCCGTTGCGTTCGTGGATACCGAACATCAGGTCCATGATCTTTTCGCCGGTTTCCCCGTCGAGGTTGCCGGTCGGTTCATCCGCGAGGATCAGCTTCGGCCCGGGGCCAAGGGCACGGGCGAGCGCGACGCGCTGCTGTTCACCGCCGGAAAGCTGTCCGGGATAATGTGTATGCCGGTGCGACAGGCCGACCTCGTCGAGCGCGGCGCCGGCACGGTCGAACGGATTTGCAAGTCCTGCCAGTTCCAGCGGCAGCGCTACGTTCTCCAGCGCCGTCATGTTGGGAACGAGATGAAAATCCTGGAACACGATGCCGATGTTTTCACCGCGAAGCTTGGCGAGCGCATCTTCGCCGAGATCCGCATAGGGCCTTCCCAGGATCGAGACGGTGCCACCCGTTGCACGTTCCAGACCGGCAATAATCATCAACAGAGACGTCTTGCCGGAACCGGACGGGCCGACGATACCAAGCGTTTCGCCATTCGCGACACTCAGGTCGATCCCACGCAGGATTTCCACGGGTCCGGCATCGCTCGGCAACGTTAACTCGGCATGGTTCAGGGAAATGAGGAGGTCTGACATTCCGCTTTCGTTCATTTGTCGGTGAAAGTGCCTATATGTTAAGGATGAATTCCACCCGGACCAAAAGGCATTCACTGGATATGTGGCTTAGGCGAATAATTGCAACTGTGCTGCTCTGCACAGGTGTTGTTCTCCATTTGGTGACTGATACGAAGGCAGCCGAAGACGGGATCACCCTCGTCGTTGTCGGGGACAGTCTCTCCGCCGGATACGGGCTACCCGTGGAAGACGCATTTCCGGCCAAACTGGAGCGTGCGCTTCAGGACCGCGGGTATGCTGTCCGCGTCGAAAACGCGGGGGTCTCGGGCGATACCACGGCCGGGGGCCGGGCGCGCCTGGGCTGGGCCATCGGAAACAATCCGGGCGGCGTCATTCTGGAACTCGGCGCGAACGATGCGTTGCGTGGATTAGATCCGGAACGCGCCTACGAGAACCTCGCCGCCATGCTGTCGGACCTGCAGGCCAAAGGCATTCCGGTGCTTCTCGCCGGCATGAAAGCACCGCCCAACATGGGTGAAGACTATGCGCGGGAGTTCGCTGCGGTTTATACCCGCCTCGCCGATGAGTTCGATGTTGTGTTTTATTCCTTCTTCCTCGACGGTGTCGCCGGGACACCATCACTCAATCAGGACGACGGCATTCACCCGACGGCAGAAGGTGTGGACGTCATCGTCACGCGCGTGATGCCCGAGGTTGAAGCGTTGCTTGAACGTGCAGGCGCCGCGAAAGGACAGAACTGAATGAGGTCATTCCCGGTTGCCTATTCCGAAGCAGCGGACTGGCAGGACATCGTTCGTGATCTTGCAGGCGCTCTCGGCGCAGCAGATGCAACGGGTGGCGGTCTTGGCGTGCTTTATCTGACGGATAATTTCGCTGACGATTTTTCTTCCATCGCCGGCGCGTTGAAATCCGCGACGGGTATTGAAACCTGGGTGGGTACGCTTGGCATAGGTGTCATTGCCAATGCCAGGGCTGCGTATGATCGCCCCGCGGCGGCGGCGATGGTGATCGATATCGGGTCCGAGGCGTATCGCCTGATTGCCCGCACCCCGATACCGGACCGTTGGCCCGACGAACTGATGCGTTGGGCCGAGACCGTCAATCCGGTATGCGCCCTGGTCCATGCCGACGGCTCGACGCCATCGCTCGCCGATCTGGTTGAGACACTTTCCACCCGTTCGGGCGCTTATCTTGTCGGTGGCCTGACGTGCTCCCGGACAACGCAGCATCAGCTGGCAGCCGATTTGGGGGCCGGCGGCATATCGGGTGTCCTGTTCTCCCCCGACGTGCCGGTGACTGTTGGTCTCAGTCAGGGGTGCAGCCCGCTCGGCCCCAGCCACGAGATTACCGCCGGCGAGGGAAACGTCATCGCTGAGATCGACGGCCGCCCCGCGATCGAGGTGTTCAAGGAAGACATCGGCGAGATGCTGGCGCGCGATCTGCAGCGCGTCGCGGGATATGTCCACGTGGCGTTTCCGGTTTCCGGAACGGATGATGGCGCCGACTACCTTGTTCGTAATCTTATGGCCATCGATCCGCATAACGGGCTCTTGGGCGTCGCGACGGAGATTGCACCCGGCGACCGCATCATGTTCGTGCGGCGCGACCCTGCGAGTGCGCAGAAGGATCTGCAACGCATGCTTGGCGACGTTAAGAAACGCATGCCCGGCAATGCCCGCGGCGCCGTTTACATTTCTTGCGTGGCACGCGGTCCGTCGATGTTCGGCAGCGAATCGGCTGAAGCGGAGATGATCTCGGAAGGCCTCGGCGGCGTGCCGGTGATCGGTTTTTATGCCGGCGGAGAAATCTCCAACGACCGTCTATACGGCTATACGGGCGTGCTTCTGACTTTCGGCTGAGTAGATCCGCAGAAACGGCCCGGGGTTTCTTGACACGCTGCCGCACGGTTCTCCAAATTGCACCAACAGTTCCCGCCGCGTTTCCCCGAAAGGTTTCCCCATGCAATACAACGACCTTGGCCGCACCGGTATCCGCGTCAGCCGGATCTGCATGGGGACGATGACCTTCGGCTGTCAGAACAGCGAAGCGGAAGCCTTCCGGCTCATGGATATGTGTGCCGATCATGGCGTCAATTTTTACGACTCGGCAGAGATGTACGCATTTCCTGCGGACCCGAAGACGCAGGGGCGGAGTGAGGAAATCCTCGGCAACTGGATCAAGGCCCGCGGCAACCGTGCGGATACCATTGTTGCCACGAAGATTACGGGTCCGGGTGCCCGCTTCGGGCATATCCGGGGTGGCGATCTGAAGTTCGCGCGAAAGCAGGTTGCCGAAGCGGTCGACAACAGCCTGAAGCGGCTCGGCACCGATTACATCGATCTGTACCAGACCCACTGGCCTGAACGCTCAACGAACTATTTCGGCCAGCTTGGGTACACCCACAACCCGTCGGATACCGTGTGGACGCCTCTTGAAGAAGTGGTGGACGCCATGCAGGCGATGATCGATGCCGGCAAGGTCCGCACTTTCGGTGTCTCCAATGAAACACCCTGGGGTGTGATGAGACATCTGGAGATCGCGGGTGATGGCGTGGCCAGGATCTGTGCGATCCAGAACCCGTACAGTCTGTTGAACAGGACGTTCGAAGTCGGCCTGGCCGAGATTGCAATCCGCGAAGACGTCGGTCTGTTCGGGTATTCGCCGCTCGGCTTCGGGGCGTTGACCGGTAAGTATCTGAACGGTGCGTTGCCGAAGGGTAGCCGCCTGCAGTTGTTCCCGGCGTTCAGCCGGAACTTCAAGCCACGCGGCATCGAAGCGACAGCCAAGTACGTGGCGCTGGCGCGCGATCACGGTCTGGAGCCGGCGGCGATGGCAATTGCGTTCGTCAACTCCCGTCCGTTCCTGACGTCGAACATCATCGGTGCCACGAACGAAGAGCAACTGGCGGTAAACCTCGGGGCAGAAGACCTCGTGCTGAGCGACGATGTGCTTGCAGGCATAGACGCAATCCACAACGATATTCCAAATCCGGCGCCGTGAGGCATCATGAGGTTATTTGTCGCCATTCCCGTTCCCGAAAACATCCGTGACGATCTCGTCCGCGTGTCGTCGGGCGTGCGTGGCGCCCGCTGGGTGCGTCCGGAAGGCATGCACATCACCCTGTTCTTCTGCGGCGAGACGACCCGGGATCAGGCACGCGACCTTGACCAGGAACTGTCCGAAATCAGCATCCCGCAGTTCGAATTGAAATGTGATGGCTTCGGTTATTTCGAACGCGGCTCGCAGATCAAGTCGATCTGGGCCGGGATCGAGGGGAATACGACGCTTGGTTATCTGCATGGCCGCGTCGAAAGCGCTGCGGTCAAAGCCGGTTTCGACCGGGAGGCCCGGAAGTACAAGCCGCACATCACGCTGGCGCGCCTGAAACAGGCGCGTGCAACGGATGTCGGGCAATGGATCGAACAGCACGACACGATTGCGACGCCACCGTTCACGGTCGAGAAATTCACGCTGTTCCGTTCCCACCTGGCGCGCGAAGGCGCCATGTACGAACCACTGGTCGACTACGCGTTGCTGGACAACCAGTAGTCCGGTCGTGTCTAGCCGCGATAAACCGAGAAGCCGCCATCGACGACGAGCGCCTGACCGGTCATGAAGCTCGATGCGCCGGATGCCAGGAACAGCGCCGCGCCGGCTATTTCATCAGGCGATGCGGTTCGTTGCATGGCATGGAGATTGCGCACGTATGCCTCGATTTCGGGGGTGTTTGCGACCTCACGCGCCATTGCGGTATCGGTGCCACCAGGAAGCAGTGCATTGACCCGTATCCCTTGCGGGCCGAGTTCAGACGCAAGGCCAAGCGTAAGGCCGACCAGCCCTGCTTTACTCGCGCCGTACGCCGACATCCCCGGCATGCCGGTAGTGTAGCCGACGAACGAAGACGTGAAGATGATCGAACCGCCGCCGCGCGCCAGCATCGCGGGAATCTGATGCTTTGCACCGAGGAATCCGCTCGTGAGGTTCACGTCCAGCACGTCCCGCCAGTTGGACCCGGTCATTTCCGGCGCGCCGGTCAGCTCGCCAAGCGTGCCGGCGTTGTTGAAGGCGATATCGAGCCCGCCGAACTGCGACACGGCAAGATCGACGAGTGCTTTCTGGTATTGCTCGTCAGTGACGTCTCCAGCAAGTGCAACGGCACTGCCGGCTGCTTGTTCAATTTCATCGACGAGTTCTCTCAGTTCCTTTTCGCGCCGCGCGGCAACGACGACGCGCGCGCCTTCCGCCGCAAAAAGTATCGCCGCAGCGCGGCCGATTCCGCTGCTGGCGCCGGTGACGATGACAACTTTTTCTTCAAGAATGGGCATGGATGTGCTCTCCGCTGATTGAAAGTGGCGGGAGCATATTTTTGCGTGGTACGGCGGGCGACCCGGAAGTTGCTAACTTCGCTGGCTCAGAATATCCGGCAGCTGTTCCATCTCGCTGAACACCAGGTCGGCCCCCGCGGATCGGAGGATTTTTTCGTCAGCAGGCACGCGGTGCGACGCACCGATGTAGCCAAGCGCATGCATCCCGGCGCGTTTCGCCCCTTCTATGCCGAGAGGTGTGTCTTCGATGACGATGCAGTGTTCGGGCCGCTCCCCCATGCGTTCGGCAGCCATCAAGAAAAGATCCGGCGCCGGTTTCGGATTCTTGACGTCGCGGGCGGAAAACAGATGCGGATCGAGATAACGCAACAGTCCGGTGGTTTCGAGATTGCGGCGGATTTTTTCCGGGCTGCCGGAAGAGGCGACGCACCTGGGTCTGCCGTCCAGCCGCTCCAGCGCGGCGCGCATGCCGGGCGTGGGTTGCAATTCGCGGGCAAAGGCCTCGACATCCTTCTCGCGCAACGTCGCCTCGAAGTCGTCGGGGAGCTCAACCCCCTCCTCCGCCACCATCGCGATCACGCCTGGTATCGTGCGGCCGATAAACCTGGCGCGGCATTCTGCACCCGTCACGGGATAGCCATGGCGGCTCAGGTGCGCGGCCATCACCCGGTTGGCGATGACTTCGCTGTCGACCAGAACGCCGTCAGAATCGAAGATGATCAGCAACCGAACCTCGATAGCGTGCCCTCGACCGTGTTGACGTAATCGCCGCCGAAAAGGCGAACGTGCACGAGCAGGGGGTAGAGATTGTAGAGCTCGCACCGTACTTTGAAAAAGCCCGGTCGAAGCGGGCGGTATTGCTCGTAGCGCGTAAAGAACCTCTCGCCGAAAGTATTGAAGAGCGTCGAGAACGCCAGCTCGATCTCCGCATCCGCATAATAGATTGCTGGGTCGACGAAACCGGTGATGCGCCCCGGCAGCGAGAGAATGTTGCCGCCCCATAGGTCGCCATGAATCAGCGAGGGTTTGATATCGTCATCGATCCACGTTTCGATCCGGCCGGCGAGGGTTTCGATCCGCTGATAGGTCGCGGCGGAAAGACGGTCGGCGCGCATCGCCTCGTTCGCCATGTAAAGCAGACGATGGTCGCGGAAAAATTCCCGCCAGTTGGGGGTCTGCGGATTGGGCTGACGCAGCCCGCCGATCACGGTATCTTCTTCGTAACCGAACGTGTCCGCCGTTTGAGTGTGCAGGTGTGCGATCAGATCGGCGGCATGTTCCTCTGCATCGCGGTCGAGTGTCCCGTCGTGTTCGATCCAGGACAAAACCAAGAGATCGTCCTCCGCATGCCAGACCTCGGGTACCGGCATCCCGGCCTTGCCGAGCCGGGCAAGCATACGCCTTTCGAGTGCGAGTGACCCGCCTTGCCACTTCACGGCAAACATCCGGCCGTCGGCCAGTTCGCCACGGCGCACATCGGCGACGCTACCGCCGCCGACCTTGTGAAGGGTCTTCACCTCGGCGCCAAGGGCGCCTGCAATACGGGCTTTCAGTTCATCCGGCATTGAGGTGCCTCGTCCGAATGTCGGCCAGAAGGCCGTGTGACGCATTGTCGATCATATCGAAGACCTTGCGGAAGCCGTCCGTTCCGCCGTAATAGGGGTCCGGCACATCACGACGACCGACTTCCGGAGCAAAGCTCAGGAGCAGCTTCACCCGATCCTTGAATTCGGGCGGGCACATGCCGTGTAAACTCCGGATGTTGCGATCGTCCATGCCGAGGACATAGTCGAAGTTCTCGAAGTCGTCTGAGCGAACCTGACGGGCGCGCAAGTCCGCAATCTCGATGCCGCGGCTTTCCGCTTCGGCACATGCCCGGCTATCCGGAGGATCGCCCACATGCCACCCGCCCGTGCCGCAGGAATCCGTGCCGATTTGTTCGGCAAGGCCTTCGCGGCGGACCAGGTCGCGAAACACACCCTCCGCGGTGGGCGAGCGGCAGATATTGCCAAGGCAGACAAACAACACGCGCACCATCCGGAATTCGCTCCGTCTCTTGGAAAAGACAACAACGTGATTATCATGACCGTTGTATACGAGAGCAAGGCGAGAGGATATCCGGGATGGCACGTATAGACGTTGAAGGTCCTGTCGTGGTTCTCACGGGGGCCGGGATATCCAAGGAATCGGGGCTGGATACGTTTCGGGACGCCGACGGAATCTGGTCAAAGGTTCGGATAGAGGACGTGGCGACGCCGGAAGCTTTTGTGCGCGATCCGGTGCGCGTGCATGAATTTTACAACCACCGCCGGGCTGGGTTGCTGGATGAAAAGGTGAGACCGAATCCCGCCCATGTTGCCCTCGCGAAGCTGGAACAGGACTGGCCGGGCGGTGTTCTTGTAGTGACGCAGAATATTGACGATCTGCATGAACGGTCGGGCACCCGGAATCTCATCCACATGCATGGGGAGCTTCTGAAGTCGCGGTGTTCGCACTGCGGTCATCTCGCGGAATGCCGGCATGATCTGTCGGTCGACTTGGTCTGCGGGTCATGTTCGCAGGGAGGCGGGCTCAGGCCGCACGTCGTCTGGTTCGGCGAGATGCCGCTCGAAATGGATGAAATAGAGCGTGCGCTGGCACGTGCCGCCCTGTTCATGTCGATCGGCACCTCGGGGAACGTCTATCCCGCTGCCGGGTTCGTCGAGCTTGTGCGGCAATACGCGCACGGCCACACGGTGGAGCTCAACCTGGAGCCGTCGAGCGGTGCGACGTCTTTTGCCGAACAGGTCTACGGTGCCGCAAGTGAGATCGTCCCCGCCTATGTGGAAGAACTACTTGCGACCGTCTAGTTCTTGGCGACGCGGACGCCGTCAAAGCGGTGAAGGTCGTTCCGGTTGATCATGCCACGCAACCGTTTGCCGTATTTTTCGGGGATCTCCGAATAGGACGTCAGATAGTTGGTCATCGTATGCCCGCTCGGCGCCCCGGCGGAGGCACGCTCTTTCGCGCGTGCCTGACGGAACTTGGCATAGGCCTCGTTCGTGTTCAGGTTCTTCATGTATACGCGAACGCTGTGACCGATATCCCTGAAAACCATGACCTTGAAGCCGTCGGCTTCTTTCGGGTCCATGCCTTCCACGTCCTTTCGGTAGGTTCGCATGCCGAAGAAATTGTTCCCCTTGCGCGCAAAGCGCGATGTTCCCCACCCGCTTTCCAGAGCGGCTTGCGCAAGGACAAGCGATGCCGGGACAACATCGACACGTCGCAGCAGTTCATCCACGCTGCCGTCATCGACTTCGTATTTCTTGAACAGTTCCGCCGGAACGTCGCCGTCGGCATTGTAGATACGCGATCTCTCCGCCCGGATGCGGTCGTTCTCGCGCGCGATGTGCGGCAGCATGATCCGGAAAAAAGTGGCTTTCTTCTCGTCGACGTCACGGATGCGGTCAAGGTTGACGTCGATACTGTCGATGAACAGTGCGGGCACGGCCTTGTCCTTGGCGACGGCATCAAGCGCGTAGTCTAGTCCGCTGTGGATTTCGGTCGCCACCAGCGGCGGCAGGGAAGCGACCTCGTCGGGGGCGCTGGTGAGGTCGTTGTCTGACGTGAGCACGTATAGCAGTACGGCGATTCCGATAATGCAGATGGCCGCGGCAACCGCAATGATGCGCTTCACGTCATTTTGATTGAGCTGGATGCTCATTTCTCCTCAGCAGCAATAGGTTCGTTATACGTCATATGGTAATGGAAGATCATGACGCAACGGACCGAAAGTTTGGAGGGCCTGCTCGAGCGGGTGCGCGCCTGCGATATTTGCAGGGTTCATTTGCCGCTTGGCCCGAGGCCGGTGGTTCGGATCAGCCGAACGGCTCGGGTACTGATAATCGGTCAGGCCCCGGGGACGAAGGTCCATGAAACGGGCATTCCCTGGAACGACCCTTCCGGTGAGCGGCTCCGGGAATGGCTCGCGCTGGACAAGGAAGCGTTCTACGACACCTCCCGGATTGCCATCATGCCGACCGGATTTTGCTATCCGGGCCGGGACCCCAAGGGCGGCGACCTGCCGCCGCGGCCGGAATGCGCGCCGGCATGGCACGCGCCGCTTCGCGCGCAGATGACGCAGGTTGAGCTTACGCTGCTGGTCGGGATGCATGCGCAGGCCTACTGTTTGGGGGATCGCCGCAAGAAGACGATGACGGAAACCGTGCGGGCGTGGCGGGATTACGGCCCTGATATTATCCCGACCCCGCATCCAAGTTGGCGGACAACCGGTTGGGCACGTAAAAATCCCTGGTTCGAGTTGGAGCTGGTGCCGGAAATCCGGCAGCGTATCTGTCGGTTGATTACGTGAAAGTCCTTATAGGCGCGGCGCTTGACAGCCCGTCAGAATAAGGTCAATGCTTCGAGCTAAGAAAATAAGCTCACGTCATTGATCATCTATTCTTCAGTGCGTGGCACGGACCCCGATCCAACGGGTGTTCCGAGTGTAGCCGTCGGCAGGTATGAAAACGGGGATCCATGCATACCATTACCGACAACGACCTGTTCCATCGCCTGGCCTTTGACAACCCTTGGTGGGAATTCAAGGACTCAACCCGGGTTGCCTTCAAGAACCCGCCGAAACGTGCCTTTTTCCCGGCATTTTACGACCGGGTCATGGAGGCCGGGACCGGCAATGTGATCGTGCTTGCGGGACCGTTGCGGGCGGGCAAGACCGTGCTCATGCGGCAGATGGTGGCGCAACTCGTCGAGCGCGGCGTCAAGCCGACCAGCATACTCTACTGTTCCTTGACGACACCCAGTTACACGGCTGCCGACCTTGCCATTCTTTTTGAGATGTTCTGCCGCCGCTACAGGCATGGCCCCGATGCGGAGATCTATATTTTCTTCGACGAGGTGCAGTACGCGAAGGACTGGGAGAAACAGCTGCTTCGCCTTGCCGAAATGCGGCCGCGCGCAAGAATTGTCGGCGCCGTCTCGTCGGCGTCACCCTCGATCGTGAGCGGAACGAAGGTCATGGACGACAGGATGGAGGTCTTTGTTCTGCCGCCCCTGACGTTTCTTGAGTTCATGCGGTTTCGAGGCACGGAAGAGAAGCTGTTCGGTACGCGGAACGACAGCCCGGCGCAAGGCGCCATGACGCTTGAGCCGAACGGTCTGCCGGCCTTGAACCAGGAGTTCCATCGCTACGTCAATTTCGGCGGATTTCTGGAGGGTATCCTGAGCGGAAAGGACGGCGTCCCGGCGCCGGCGTTTATACGCGACGGTGTTGCCGATCGGGTGCTGCACAAGGATCTGGCGTCGCTCGCCGGTGTCAATGACCCGCAGGAACTGAACCGGCTTTTCGGACTGCTGGCGTTCAATACCGCCCGCGAAGTGTCGATGGACGACCTCGCGAAGGCGACCGGTATCGCCAAGAACACGCTGCGCAAGTATCTCGATTACCTGGAGCAAGCGTTTCTGATCCGCCGCATCAACCGCGTCGACCGGGATGCCAAGAAGTTCCAGCGTCAGGTGTTCTTCAAGGTCTACCTGACGAGCCCCTCGCTGTATGCCGCGCTCTTTGCGCCGGTGACGCCGTCCGATCAGTATTTTCAACGCCTTGCCGAAACGGCACTGGTATCTCAATGGTTGGGGTCTTCAGCCATCGAGAACCTCTATTATGCGAGTTGGCGCGGCGGTGCCGTGGATCTTGTGACCCTTCATCCGAAGAGCGGCAAGCCCGATCACGTCTATGACCTGGACTGGCAGAATGCATATGTCCGGACCGACTCGCGGCCGGATCAGATGGTCAATTTTGTTCGCGAGAACAATCCCGAAGCGACCACGTACGTATTGACCGGGAGCGTTGCGCGCCAGGCGACCATGAAAGGCGTCGATCTGACGCTGGCGCCGGTCGCGCTTTATACTTACTGGATCGAGCGCGACCCGACCCTCAAGTCGTTTCACGGCTAATACAAAAACCGGGGCACCTCAGCCCCGGGCGCGTCCGTCCTTGAAGGCGCGGACAAGCGGATTAAAAAATATCGAGAGCAGCAAGCCCGCGACCCCGAAACAAAGCAAAACTGCACCGCTACCAAGCGCCTGTATCGATCCGTTGTGAAAGAAAAGCCCGATACACACTGCGCCGGCGATCACACAAAACCCCGAAAAGAAGTAGAGTAATATTTTTAGAGCAGCCATTATCCGCCCCCTATTTATATGGTTAACAAAACCATGCAGAAAATAGGTTCAACGGTCAACTCAAATTGTCAAAAGCGAGTATAGGCAGTCTGTTTCACGGCCTGTGAATCGGTTCAACGCTGCACGTAATGGTTAATTCCGGCCCAGCAGCCGCAGTCTGAGCGCGTTCAGGCGAATGAACCCGGCGGCGTCCCGCTGATCATAAACGTCGTCTTCCTCGAACGTCACCATCGCTTCGTCATAGAGCGAAAGAGGCGACTTGCGGCCGGTAATGATCACGTTGCCCTTGTAGAGCTTGAGGCGAACCGTTCCGGTGACGCGTTCGGAGGCCTTGTCGATCGCCGCCTGAAGCATTTCGCGTTCCGGGGCGAACCAAAAGCCGTTGTAGAGCAGCTCCGCATACCGCGGCATCAATTCGTCCTTGGTGTGCATAGCGCCTTTCTCGAGCGTAATGCTTTCCATCGCACGGTGGGCATGGAACAGCACCGTCCCGCCCGGCGTTTCGTACACGCCTCTCGATTTCATGCCGATAAACCGGTTCTCGACGATGTCGATGCACCCGACGCCGTTACGTCCGCCGAGTTCGTTCAGCTTCGCCAGCAAGGTGGCGGGGCTCATCTTCTCGCCGTTGACGGCGACCGGATCGCCCTTCTCGAAGTCGATCGTGATCTCCTCCGGCGTGTCGGGCGCCGCCATCGGCGTGACCATGCGGCTCAGGATCAGGTCGTAGTCCGGTTCGATCCACGGATCCTCGAGGATCTTTCCTTCCGATGAAATGTGCAGAAGGTTCGCGTCCTGGCTGAACGGCGCTTCGCCGCGCTTGTCCTTGGGCACAGGAATCTGGTTCTTCTCGGCGTATTCGATCAGTTTGGTGCGGCTGTTCAGGTCCCACTCGCGCCAGGGTGCGATGATCTTGATGGAGGGTTCCAGCGCATAGTAGCCGAGTTCGAAACGGACCTGGTCGTTACCCTTGCCGGTGGCCCCGTGCGAGACCGCATCGGCGCCGGTTTCGCGGGCGATCTCGATCTGGCGCTTGGCGATCAGCGGCCGGGCGATCGACGTGCCCAGCAGGTAGGTGCCTTCATAAATGGCACCGGAGCGAAACATCGGAAAAACGTAGTCGCGGACGAATTCCTCGCGAAGATCCTCGACATAGATTTCCTTGATGCCGAGCATCTCGGCCTTTTTGCGCGCCGGTTCGACCTCTTCGCCCTGACCGAGGTCGGCAGTAAATGTGACGACTTCGCAGTTATAGGTATCCTTCAACCATTTCAAGATGACCGAGGTATCGAGGCCACCCGAATAGGCGAGAACAACCTTTTTGACTTCATTAGACATGCGCGTACGCCCTCAGGTCCGGAATTTGGAAAAGCGGGCGCAGTATATTGATCCCGCCCGCTTCGTAAAGACGGATCGGGTGTCGTGGCTGGATTACGCGAGGGACTGAACGGCGAGCACCCGATCGACGACTTCCTCGACGAGCTTTAGTTGTTTTTCGCCCATGAAATCGAGATCGCGTTCCGTCAGGCCGAACGAGAGGAGCACCTGTTTGCGTTCGAGCGGAATCGGATGCCGGAGATCATCTTCCGGCAATGCGGGCATGCCTCTGGTTGCCGTTCTGACGGTGTCGCCGCCCAGGTGTTCGGCCAGCGCTTCGAACGTCGTCGGATCGAGTAACACGGCGCACATCTCCTCATTCGGGAACGATGCGCCTATTGGACACGGGGCAGTCTTAAAAAAGCTTAAAAGAAAGCATGATCAGCGAATGCTGACATCCGGGTCGTCATAGAACGCCACGAAACCGCTGATCTCGGCGACACCGAGCTTTGCGGCCGGGTAGGACCATGCCAGATTCTCGTAGCGGCGACCCTTGACCTCGACATGAAAATACTCGGCCGGCCCCTTGTGCGGGCATACGGAGGTCTTGTCCGATGGTTTCAGCAAATCCATCTTCACATCAAGGCGGGGGAAGTAATACCTGTCCGGATATCCCGGCTCGTGCAGGACGATGGCAGTGTCGCTTTCCGCAATCGCCACGTCGCCCAAATAGACACAGACCGGCTGTTTGCTGAACGACACACGGATCGCTTCTGACAAGGGACGTTGATGGTTCACGACCGGCCTTCACCATACTGAAACAACACCACGGTCATAGACATACGCCCGATTTCCGGATTCCGCAAAGGTACCGGCGGTCGTTGCCGGGTAGGCGGCAAAAACTACCCGGTTAAGTCGTCCTCCTTCGTCCCGGGGGCGGTGTCCTGATCCAGTGCCTGCATGAGAAGAACGCCGGCGCCAAGGCCGTTGGGCGCGGAACGGATCTGATCGGAAAGACCGTCTGCGGCAGCCGCGACGCCTTCGTTGCCATCCTCAAGAACATCCTCTGCGGCAAGGCGTTGCTGGATTTCGAGCGCGATCATCTTTTCGATCTTTTCGCGCTGCCCGGGGCTCATGTTCTCGAGGTCGCTTTCGCTAAGCCCCATTGATGCAAGGATTTTTTGCCTCAGCTCCTCCAGCTTCTTCTCGTTGATCTCTTCCGCATAGGCGCTGAACCCCTTCTCACGGACTTCACGCAAGGTTTGACGGAACTCGCTTTTCCAGGCGGGCTCCTTGTCCAGTTCCGGTTTGTTGGATTTGCCCGGCGTGACGTCCGGCAGGGGACTGGCCTGGGTATTTGCGGCATTGGCCTTGTCGAACATGTCGGTTCTCCCTCCTCTGGTTGTTAAGGACAGAGAAGCAAGAACGGGACCATCTCAGAGGCTAGGCGGTTTGCGCGCGTTCCGAATGTTTCCGGATGCGTTCGGATGCCGATTTTAGCTGTCCGCACGCCGCCATGATATCGCGGCCGCGTGGCGTGCGGACGGGCGACGAATAACCGGCGTCATTCACAATCTCGGCGAAGCGATGAATGCGGTTGTTGGACGAGCATTCAAACACGGCGCCCGGCCACGGATTGAACGGGATCAGATTGATCTTGGCGGGGATGCCTTTCAAAAGGCGCACAAGTTCGTGCGCCTCGGCATCGGAATCATTGACGCCGGCAAGCATGACGTATTCGAAGGTGATGCGCCGTGCGTTCGACGACGTCGGATAACGGCGGCAGGCGTCGAGCAGTTCGGCGATCGGCCATTTCTTGTTGATCGGTACCAGCTCGTCACGCAGGTCGTCCCTGACGGCATGCAGGCTGATCGCCAGATTGACGCCAAGCTCGGCGCCGCAGCGTTCGATCTCCGGCACGATCCCCGACGTGGAAAGTGTAATGCGCCGTTTCGATAGCGCGATGCCGTCGCCGTCCATGATGATGGTCAGCGCCTTGGCGACGTTCTCGTAGTTAAACAGGGGCTCGCCCATGCCCATCATCACGATGTTGGAAAGATTGCGGCTGCCGTCGCTGGGCGACGGCCATTCACCGTAGCTGTCCCGTGCGGCCATGAACTGGCCGACGATCTCCCCTGCCGTCAGATTGCGCACCATCGGCTGGGTGCCGGTATGGCAGAACTTGCAGGCGAGTGTGCAGCCGACCTGGCTGGAAACGCAGACTGCGCCGCGGTCCTCTTCCGGGATGTGCACGGTTTCGACTTCCTTGCCGTCACCGAGCCGGAACAGCCATTTTCGGGTCCCGTCCACGGACGTCTGTTCGGTTGCGACGCCCGGCCGTGAGACCCGGTGGGTTTCGGCGAGCTTGGTGCGAAAATCCTTCGACAGCGTCGTCATCTCGGCAAAATCGGTTTCGCCCTGATGGTAAATCCAGTGCCAGAGCTGCTTTGCGCGAAACGGTTTCTCGCCCAGACGCGCGAGTTCACCGGCCAGCTCGGCGCGGCTCAAACCCACAAGGTCGATGCGTTCGTCTGTTTCGGTTTCCATCATGGCGCGGGGTGTACACCCAAACGCGCCTGTCGCCAAGGGTGATCGCTGCAGCGGGCGCTTGGCGCTTTTGCCGGAATGCTCTAAAGGCTAGGGATGTCCGACACCGAAATCGACCCCCAAGAAAAGCGCCGATCGCTGATGCTGCTGGCATTCGCCGAGGTTTCGGCCCTGTCGCTGTGGTTCTCGGCGAGCGCGGTCGTGCCTGCCCTCAAGGTGGAAGCTGGCATCTCCGACACTCAGGCATCGCTCTACACCAGCGCCGTCTCCATCGGTTTCGTGGTGGGCACGCTGTCCAGTGCGGTTCTGACCCTTTCGGACCGTGTGCCGCCGACGCGCCTGTTTGCAATCGCCGCACTGATTGCGGCTGCGGCGAACGCCCTGATCCTGTTCGTCGATCCGTCGTCGTTCGGCGTCATCGTTCTGAGGTTCGTCACCGGCATGTGCATGGCCGGCATCTACCCGGTCGGCATGAAACTGGCGTCGTCGTGGGCAGAGGGCGATACGGGTTATTTGGTCGGCCTGCTGGTTGGAGCGCTGACATTGGGATCTGCGCTGCCGCATCTTTTCAACGTCGCAGGGGGCGTCGACTGGCGTTTCACCATGACCGCCGCATCGATGGCAGCCGTTCTCTCGGCGCTCCTGATCGTACAGTGCAGGCCGGGCCCAGGGCTTGCGCCGGCCGCGCCGTTCAATCCGGCGGCTGTCCTTGACGGCTGGCGCAACCGACCGCTCAGGCTCGCCAACCTCGGTTACTTCGGGCACATGTGGGAACTATACGCCATGTGGGGCTGGATCGGGTTCTACCTGGCAGCCAGTTTCACCGAGAGCGGGATGCGCAACCCGGTTTTCTGGGCCGGCGCCGCGACATTCCTGATCATCGCCTCGGGCGGTATCGGGTCGATGGCCGGGGGTATTTTTGCAGACCGCATGGGGCGGACGACATTGACGATCGGGGCCATGGCCATCAGTGGGCTTTGCGCGGCGACGGCCGGATTTTTCTACGGCGGCGTGCCTGCATTGATGGTGCTTCTGTGTCTCGTCTGGGGCATCACAGTGGTCGCGGATTCGGCGCAGTTTTCGTCCTGTGTGATCGAGCTCGCTGATCCGCGGTACATCGGCACGATGTTGACCATGCAGACCTGTATCGGGTTTTCGCTGACGCTGGTTACCATCCACGCGCTCCCCGTTCTTGCCGACCATCTGACATGGCAATGGGCGATGGCGCCGCTTGCCATCGGGCCTGCGCTGGGGGTCGTCGCCATGGCCATGCTCCGCGCCGACCCGGCGAGCGTC
Organism: Rhodospirillales bacterium; assembly: GCA_965262415.1. GTDB lineage: Bacteria > Pseudomonadota > Alphaproteobacteria > Rhodospirillales > Casp-alpha2 > UBA4479. Next base: position 3,188,651 of record OZ253533.1, read on the forward strand.
AAGCTTGCGGGCGGGAAGCGTTAGGCAACGCGGCAAGGGCATGCCGCACATCGGTGACGACGCTTGCCCAATCTCCGATCTCGGGCTGACGAAACAGGCGCATGGTCGGATACCAGGGTGTTTCCGTCCCTTCGAGACCCCAGCGCCATGCCGGCCAACGTTTGAGCATCAGCCACACCGGCCGACCAGTCGCGCCCGCGACATGGGCAAGAGCCGTGTCCGTCGTGATGACGAGGTCGAGGTTGCCGAGGGCTGCCGCGGTGTCGTCGAACGTGTCGAACCCTGTCGCGAGATCGCGAAGTTCCCCGGGCCATGCGGCGCGTTCGTCCGCATCCGCATCGCGCTGCAAGGAAAAGAATGTCTTATCCTCGATGTCCGCAAGCGGTGCCAATTCGCCGAGCAGCATGGAACGCCCACGGTCATGGCTCCCCGACGGATTGCCGCGCCAGCCAAGGCCGATGCGCGGTCCGTCTGCAGATGCAACCCGGCGCCGCCACTTCTCGTGCGCCGCCGCCGACGGTTGAAGGTACGGAACTGACCCGGGAACGGTTTCCAGCGTGGTCTCGAAAAGATGTGGCAGACTGGCGACGTTCGCGGCAGCGGTAAAGGCTTCATCGACGGGTTCGTTGAACGCTGCGACCGTGATGCCGGGCAGGGACGCCAGTAGAGACCTGAGTGCCGGATGAACCATGAGGGTCACACGTGCGGCGCGCGCAGCCGCCAGGGGTGCGTATCTGCAAAACTGCAGCGTGTCGCCGAACCCCTGTTCGCCGGTCAACAGCAGATGTCCGTCAGTCGCGCCGCCGTCCCACAAGGGAACGCCCGACTGTCCGGCGGGTGCAAACACCTCCGGGATGTTCAGGCGCCATTCATACTCGCGAAATCCCGCCGCGAGATCGCCCTGTGCAAGCAACAGTTCTGCCATCAACACGTGATGCGCCGCGATATCGGGATCGAGGTCGAGCGCTTTCTCGGCATTCGAGATGGCGGCTGTCATCTCACCCATGTTTCGTTGCATGGCGGCCAGATAGGCATACGCCCGTGGATCGTCAGGATCGATATTGATGGAACGTTCCGTCGCTTCGACCGCGTCTTCGAACAGGCCGGCCTTGTTGAGGGCGTCACCGAGGTCCCGCCATGCCAACGGGTCTTGCGGCAAGACCTCGGTCCGCCGGCGATGGATCTTGGCAGCGCCGACGTAATCCCGTTCCTTCAGCAGCTCAGCTGCGGCGAGGGCAAGGACGGTCGGATCGTCTTCAGTGATGCGGGACATGGCGCAGGATACCGCCGGCCCGAAAGCGGTTCAAATATCCGGCGCGTCGATCCCGTTCTGGCGGCAGGCCGCGACGACCGTGTTCCTGAGCAGGCAGGCGATGGTCATGGGGCCCACGCCGCCCGGCACTGGCGTGATGGCGGAAGCAACCTGTGACGCCTCGGTGAAATCGACATCGCCGACCAGCTTGCTTTTGCCTTCGCCCCTTTCCGGTGCCGGCACGCGGTTGATGCCGACGTCGATGACGACGGCGCCCGGTTTGACCCAGTCGCCTTTGACCATTTCGGGACGGCCGACCGCGGCCACCAGGATATCGGCCTCACGGCAACGTTCGGGCAGATCGGCGGTGCGCGAATGTGCGATGGAAACGGTGCAGCTCTCGGCCAGCAATAACGCAGCCATCGGTTTGCCGACGATGTTCGAGCGGCCAAGCACCAGCGCGCGCTTACCCGACAGATCCCCGCCGAAATGATCCTTCAGCATCAGAAGGCAGCCATAAGGTGTGCACGGCACCAGTGAATTCTGACCGGTCCAGAGGCGCCCCACATTGATGACATGAAACCCATCGACATCCTTGTCCGGATCAATGGCGGCGAGCACCTTGCTTTCGTCGATGTGGTCCGGCAGCGGAAGCTGGACGAGGATGCCGTTGCACGAGGGGTCGTTATTCAGACTTTCAATCAGTTTCAGGAGTTCTGCTTCAGGCGTTGATGCATCGAGGCGATGCGTAACGGAATCCATCCCCGCCTCTTCGGTTTGCGTGCCCTTGTTGCGCACGTAAACCTGGCTTGCCGGATCCTCGCCGACCAGGATAACGGTCAGGCAGGGTTTGATGCCATGCGCAGCGCCGAGCTTGGCAACCTCTGTTGCAACCTGCTCCCGCAGACCGGCGGCGAACGCCTTGCCGTCGATAATTTTGGCTTCGCTCATGTCTTTTCCCCCTCTTTAATCAGTGACCGCGCTTCAGCAGCGGCCGCAGCCGTGACGCCAACTCCTCGCCGTCCCCAACGATCCTCAGTGTCTTGTTCCGGTCCGTGGCGCCCTGCACGATGTCCATGTCCGACTTCCTCAGCCGCCACGCCTTGGCCAGCAATTTGATGACCGACGCGTTGGCATTACCCTTCTCGGGAACGGCGGTGACGGCAATCTTGATCGCGCCTTTTCCTTGCCCGTCGGCGACGACTTCACCGATTGCATCCCGGGACGCTTTCGGCGTTACGCGCAATCGCACGTCCAGTCCCTCGACAACGGGTTGAAACGGATCGGGTGTGTCAGCCAATGCGCATCGCAAGCCTTGCGATGACATCCTTGGCGAACCATAGCAGCAGGATCAACAACACCGGTGAAATGTCGACGCCGCCAAGGTCGGGCATGAAACGCCGGATAGGCGCGAGAAGAGGCTCCGTCAGACGGGTCACCACGTCATAGATCATTCGCACGAACTGATTGGAGAGATTGATGACGTTGAAGGCGATCAGCCAGCTCATGATAACGGCGATAATGACCACCCACGTGTAAAGGCCGATCAGGTGGTAAACGAGACCCAGAGCCGGGCCGACGATAACGTCCATGTGCGACTACTCCATTGGCGTATCCGTAAAGCTTGCCCCCGGCTAGGGCGGCGCGCCGGAACGACATTAAAGTAATTGCCGGGATGCGTTGGCGCAAGCGTCCCGCCCGCATGCCGGGATGCATCCGGAAACAGGCGTCCATGCCGATATCGACTTGACAGAAAAGGGTCAGGGGCCGATATTCCGCGCCCGTCAGCCGGGCGGTTCGGCTCGCTGGCGATCCTGGTGCGGGGCCGTAGCTCAGTTGGGAGAGCGTCGCGTTCGCAATGCGAAGGTCAGGGGTTCGATTCCCCTCGGCTCCACCAATTTTCTCAATGACTTACAGCCATTTTCGACGGTGGAGAATTTTCCACTGTGCCCGAAATGTGCCCAAACGTTTTCGGGCGCTGGTCGAGTACGCGGATAGCGGCCTCCTGAAATTCGGGGGCCAGATGGGCGTAGCGCTGAACCATGCTCAACGACTTGTGCCCGGTGAGGTTCATCACCTCGTAAAGCGGCACGCCGCCCTGCACCAGACGCGATGCAAACGTGTGCCGTAGATCGTGGAAGCGGAAGTTTTCTATTCCCGCCCGTTCGCAGGCTTTGGCGAACGAGGACCGCATATCCTTCACGGCCTTGCTGCCCCATGTGAACACAGGACCCTGTTCTTTGGGGCCAAGTGCCAGCAGGGTTTGATAAGCGCGTTCACAGAGCCTTACAGAGCGGTCTTCGCCGTTCTTGGTCTCGATGAACGTGATCCGGCGTGACGCCAGATCGACATTGCGCCAGTCCAAACCCAAAAGCTCCGAACGTCTGCCGCCGGTATCGACGGCGAAACGGATTACGGGTTTCAGGTGCGATGCGGCTGCCGCGACGAGGCGTTCTTCCTCTTCATACGTCAGCCAGCGGTTGCGGGGCTTGGACGGTTTTAGCTTCGGAAAGTTGGGTACGAAGTCCGTCAATTCCTCGCGCCGTGCCATGTTGATGGCGGCACGAACGATGGCCAGATCGGCAAGGCACATCGCGGACGAAACGGACTCCAGCCGTTCGTCGACAAATGCCTGTACGTTGCGGTACGTGAAGTCGGAAACGTTCCAGCCTTCGAACCGCTTCGCCAGATACCTGATCCTGTACCGTGTCTTGGCCATGAAGTTCTTCGTGTTATCCCGTTTCTTTGCCTTGGCGTAACGTGTCAGGGCTTCGGAAAACGGAAGTTCGGGTTTCTTCCCGAAGTGATCTTCCAGAAAATCTTCCTGCACCCATTTGGAAACCAGCGCTTCGGCTAGTTTCCGGTCGTCAGTTCCAGTACTTCGGCGATGTCGCTTTCCGTCCTGGTTCCATGTCGCCCACCAGTGGGACGAGTTCTTGCGTTTGTAGAGTCGCATCTCTGCCGTCTCCTCATGTCTGAGGTTCGGGCGCTGTCGCACGATTTAGTATCGTTGGCGTACTGGACGATGTCCACCACGTCCCAGCGTTTCGTGCGCGGCCCGAAGTCGCAATAGGGGATATCGAGGCCATTGAAGGTATCGACGGACATGCCGAGCCACGCCGCCGCTTCCTCGCGGTTCAGATAGCGCCTTGCCGGTATGGTCGTCTCGATCTTCAAAACCTCAAACCCTGTTCTGTGAAACCGTTCCACTAGGAATAGTTCCGATAGAAATTTTTGGCCGGGTTCCAATTGAAACGGTTCTAAACTTTTTCAATTGAAACCCTTGGTCTTTGGAAGTGTTCCTTTAGGAATAACTCCTGAGTAACGATTCCGCCGGATTCCTATAGGAATTATTCCTAAAGAAACCCGTGACTGTTTGAGGGGTTTAATCTGATGCGCGCGGTGAGGTCGAACGTCTTTAAAGACGGTTTTTCTTTAAAGAAACGGACGTTCTTTAAAGACAGGAGCAATATTATTTCGTTTTGCAGATTGGTCTTTAAAGAGAATGTTGGGGTGTTTGAAAATTCATCGGGCCGCATTCCTCTAGTTTAGAAACATGCGAACACCGGGATGGCGAATCGAGCCAATGTCTACTTTATAAAAACTCAGAAATAGTGGGCCGTGTATCGGAGGTCTTAAGGCCTCTGAAGCCTTAAGGCTTCGCGGGCGAATTGGGTGATAATGCGGCGACGATGACACATCAAGATTTGTCAGAGCCATCTTTAGTTGATGAAGAGTCATTTTTATCAGTTCGATCTGCCGTATCCGCCCTCTCCTGTCCAACCTCCGGCCTTTTATTCTTTGAGAAGGTCTGAAACCCGCCTTTATAAGTCGGGCTATCGGGGCCTGCTAAACCCAAGAATGTTGCTTTTCTCATTTCCCTGCCTCGTAAACTGATTCCGTGATCCGCTGCTTCAACGCGGCCTGGCCGGGCCGACGAGACCGGTAGCGATACGTCTTCGGATCGAATACCAACACCGCACACGCACGGCGGATCGATATCGCCCAGTCCAACCGCATCTCGTCGACCAGCGTCGTGTTCCGGGCAAGCCTCAGAGCTCTCGTTTGATAACGTCCTGCAACATCTCCTTGTCCAGAGACAGGTCCGCGACGATCTTCTTCAATCGCGCGTTCTCCTGCTCCAGCTCACGCAGGCGTCGCATCTCGCCGGGCATCATCCCGGCGTACTTCTTTTTCCAGTTGAAGTACGTCGCCTGGCTGATGCCCGCCTCCCGGCACAGCTCCGCAACCGGCACACCTTCTTCGCCACATTTGATGATGAATGCTTTCTGCGCATCCGTGAATTTTGACGCTTTCATTTGTTCGCCGCTCCTTCTCCAGCCAGGAAAATATAAGCGGAAAACACCAACTCAATTCGAGGGCAATTCCACGAAGCACATCAAGCCACAGTGACTGCTGATAAAGTAACGGCCACCATGTAGGAGGCCGTTACCAGGGTTGGGTCTTTCTGGGATTATTGCGTATAGGGAACTATACACCTTTACACTATGACCGAACAATCACGGGGTCCCAACAAGAACTGTTTTTAAAATGGCAATACCATCCACGCACTTCTGCCCATTTATATTTTTTTTGAAAGTAAAACATATATGGAAAATCTGAATCAATCGCTTAGCCCAAGCAGAATTGGTTCCCCATACGGCGCCGTGCGGGGCTCAGAGGCTTCCCTTCGCAGCTTCTGCCAATAAAAGCTTATCCAGTGTGAGGTCAAAAACAGCCTTGCGAAGCCGTTCATTCTCTTTCTGAAGCCGTTTCCGCTCTTTGAGTTGATCCGTGCCCATGCCGCCGTACTGCTTCCGCCAGCGATAATACGTCTGCTCGGTAATCTGTACCTGCCGGAATTCTATGCCGGCCTTGCCCGACAAGGACATCAGCCTGGCGCAGCTTCGAGTCAATCTCTTCCGGTTTGTGTCGATTCGTTGCCATCTTTGATCCTCCGTTTCCTATCATAGACGTTGGACCAATTCAGTGAGGGAGGATCAAGATCCGTGTGCTAATCATTTACTAAATATTGCGTATAGTTTTGATTTCCTAGTTCGTTTGCAACGCTCTGGTCATACAACTTTGGCTTATTTTCAAGTGATTTTCCAATATTCATATGCCGGTATTTGTCATTACGATAAAGTTTTAAAACATCGTTATTAAACTTATCGAGTATTTCGTCTTTTATTTCGCATGATATTTCCACAAGCGTTCGTCTCTTATCAAAAGCATCACGCGATACGGTGACAATTTTTTTCAAGCATAGTGATTTCACAATTCGGGTCACGGTAGACAAGGGCGCCTCTGAAGAGATCGCCAAATTGGATATAGGCACAGGCTCAACAGCTTGCATCAAGTCAAGTAGTATTGGCCAAACATACTCTAGGCGTCCAACTCCTTGGACGGACTTCTCTGATTTAAAGAAATCAAAAACCTCATGGATCTGTGGCGCGTGGCCTGAACTCCAAGCACCGTGTCGAACCTGCATGCTTTCGTCCACCTGAACATGAGAATCGTCAAAACCACTGAACTTCGTTAAGTGCCGCAAGCCACGAATCATAGAGATATAAATAGAGTTAAAATTAGTGGCGTCGGAAATAACGTCTACCACACCTGTTTGGAACAATTCTAAAATAAAATCAGATTCGAGATGGCTCGCAACCGGAATAACTGCGAGGTTTGCACGTCCTTTTTCGCTAATTAAAAATTTAATGACATCGCCAGGACACTGCCCGGGACCAATCACATTGAGGTCAACAAAAAGAATCGTAGCTTCGTCATCAACATCGACAGCTTCTATCAAACTTAGCAAATTGGGTAGGCACAAAAGTTTCACACCTTCACTACGGCACCAGCTTCCGATTTGTCTCCTAATGTCTTCTGGGAAGCTCTCTCCCAACAGTGTTATCTTCATTGCGCCAACAGTCCTCATGCATTCATGCCCGCCCTGTACGGACAAAGGGTCGGAAAGTGAACTCAACTGACAACAAAGACTGAATGTCCGAGACCACGATCCTTATTTAAGTTCTTCCCATAAATCCGATTTTCAAACTTCAAACGAAGCTTCCATCTTGGCGGCAAAGTGGCAATTTTTATTCAAATTATTTTTAAAAAAGAGGTTTTTGATGACCTTATTTTCAGCGTGAAAGCGGTTTTTGGTGCATAGATCCTGAACCCAGTCCAACTTATTTTTATAGGAGGGGCTGATAATTGGTCGACGTAGTGAAAAAGATGCCATGCGCCGTCTTGCTGACTACCGTCCTTTTGAGCACGCAGGCTCATGCTGGCGATGATCAAGCGAGTACAGGTGTAGCGAAAAACGAAAGAGAAAATTGCGCCTTCTTGGAGCAAGTCATCGTTTCGCGTTATTCCGCGACACTGTTATGTCGGGTCATGTCTGCAAATGATTTAGAAGATCCTTCGCCATCGTGCAGAAATGATAGCCATGGCTGGCCCGCTTCTTATGCAATTAAATTTTTTGAAGATCTTGCGTGTGATCCTTCGTCTTTAGTCAGAAAAATGCGCCGCAGCTCCGAGATTATTGGTGCATATGCCTCTGTCCCCCGAAAAACGGAAAGCGATAAGGAAGGCGAACGATGAACGTGGCTTCGCATCGTGTCTCTGCGAGATCATACTCCTTTGATGAAAATATCCTGGGCCTTAGTGAGCATGTTAAGCACACCTTGACTTCGCGTAAGCTCACGCCAGTCGCCCTGTCACTGCATATGGAGGCGGCAGAGCGGCTGCTCTTAGCGGCCAAGCTAGTATCTTGGAAGAATCGCCATTTTGATCAGAATCGCGTGACAAATAACTCTGAATTCATAGCTCTGCTGGTGCTTTCAAAATCAAGGGTCATGTCACTTCCAAAGTACAGCCCAGCGGCGTCGTTCCTCGATAACTTCATCGTAATTCGGGCCAACTATATCCTTGAAAGAACTATTGCAGCCTGCACATCGTTTTACCGGAAAACGTAGGATGTACAAAGGCCAATTCGATATAAATGTGCTGACAAACTTAGCGAGCGAACTCGAGTCTTTGAGGGGCTATGACGCAGTTGTGGAAAAGGGAAACGAGCAAAGCCGCAACAGTCACATATTGATTAGCGCTTACTTATATGCATGCGCAACAATTATAAGAAACAAAGAAATTGGAGATGTTGCTTCCGAGGCTACAAATAAGATTCGGCTACGCTTACTGCTAGCGCTGGAAAATCATTTAACTCCCAAAAGCTCATTGAATAAAAGCTGGGTGCACCAAAACTTGCTTAAAAAAACAAAAGATTTTTTTATCCACCTGAATTGCACGATCAGCACAGATGTTATTGAGCATCCAAAGAGCCCGACGCCTAAACAAATTAAAAAAGTCTGTGATGAGGTATTTGATCTACTGAGTATATAGAATCATGCACTCAGAAATCAGATGAATATAGTCTTTATAAAAAACTTTTATAATATCGTTGCTACAATTATTATATTGCCACAGATTTAAAGCAAAAATAAAAAGCACCAATGAAGCAAAAATATAAAATAGAAAATCAATAATACTATGAGAAATTTTGGCGATTTTTTTAAGAAGGTTCTGGTGGGATCGAAAAAAAGCACTCATTGGATTCAAGCCTCGCCAAAAAAAGATAGCGTTTCCGATGACCCGGTTAGGCTTACGGATGAAGAACTTCAGTATTTTATTAAAGAGTTTTATAAAAAAGAAAATTGATTTTATTTTATTTTGGAAACAAAAAATGCTGCGGCCGACTCTTTATTTCTTTATAGTCTCAATAAAGTCGCGATGAATTACAAAAATATGTCCAGCTTTAAGAGATTTTAGTATAGGCGCATGGCAAAAGGTGTTCGAAAGCTAGTTCGGCGCTTGAAGTCAGGTTGCAAAGTGTTCAGTTGGGATGTGCATCACACAACCTTACAAGCGGCCATTCGCGCAGGGCTTGTAACTTGCGGTGACGACTGTCGTCTTTATCTGACCCAACCATCAGAAATTGGTATGCTTAAAGTTAGTACGCGCGCTTCTGTTGGGCCAATCCGTTTCTAATTTGAAAGTATGATCCCGCTACAGGGATACTTGAGAGCACTGGCACACGATCGCGCGATTGGAAATCTGCTTCACCAAGCTTCTTAGGCCATAGTCTTTTCGTATGTACCCCGACCAAATTCTGTATTGCAACTACTAGTTCTATGGGGGTGACGTGACCCCCTAAAATCTCCGCGTTTTGAAGTTAGTCTGTTCTCTGATTGAGGAGACAGACGATGAAGAGATCCCGTCTCAGTGAAGAACAGTTTATCGGCATCCTAAAGGAGCATCAGGCGGGGGTGTCCGCAGCCGATTTGTGCCGGAAGCACGGCATCAGCGCTGCGACGTTTTACAAGTGGCGCTCGAAGTATGGTGGCATGGAGGTGTCCGACGCCAAGAAGCTGCGAGCGCTTGTAGCCGAGAACGCGAAGCTTAAAAAGCTGCTGGCGGGGTCGATGAAGGAAAAAGGCTATTCGCAGCGACGCGCCTGCGGACTGGCACGGATCGATCCATGTGTATAACGCTACAAGTCGAGCCGTTCCGACGACGAGGACCTGGGCCGCGAGATGCGGGATATGAAGGAGCTCGTCGCCGACCTGACGCTGGAGAACCGTCTTCTCAAAAAAAGCATGCCCGGGGTTGGGGGAGACGAAGAAAGAGATATCTCGCTTCAGAGAAGCTGGAGATCATCCGGCTAGTCGAACGCTCCCACCTGCCTGTTCGCCAGACGCTGGACAAGCTGGAGATCGCCAAGACGACGTTCTATCGATGGTACTCGGTATCAGGCGTTCGGCACTTCCGGGCCGGAAAACCGAAATCTCAGTCCCGGGCGCGTGTGGAATCGTATTCCGGGTGATATTCGTAATCGGATCGTCGACCTGACCCTGGAAGAGCCGGAGCTCAGCCCACGAGAACTGGCCGTCAAATTCACGGACACCAAGAGCTACTTCGTCTCCGAAGCTTCTGTTTATAGGCTTCTCAAGGCCCAGGAGCTGATCACCAGCCCCGCATTCGTCGTCATCAAGGCGTCCAGCGAATTCAAAGACAAGACGACGGCACCGAACCAGCTTTGGCAAACGGACTTCAACTACTTCAAGGTCACGGGCTGGGGCTGGTTCTATCTATCGACCATCCTCGACGATTACTCCCGCTACGTCATCGCCCGGAAGCTTTGCACGACGATGAAGGCGGCAGATATCACGGAGACACTGGAACAGGCATTGAGACCATCCGGTTGTGACCGGGCCGAGGTCGTCCACAAGCCGCGCCTCCTCTCGGACAACGGCTCATCCTACATCGCAGGCGATCTTGCCGATTGGCTTGAGGGGCAAGGCATAAATCATGTCCGTGGTGCGCCAAACCATCCTCAGACGCAGGGCAAGATCGAACGCTGGCATCAGACCCTGAAGAACAGGGTTCTGCTTGAGAACTATCACCTGCCCGGCGATCTAGAAAACCAGATCGGTCAGTTCATCGAGCATTACAACAATCACCGCTATGACCAGAGCCTTGGCAGTCTGACACTGAACGACGTTTACCTCGGCAGGGCAGCATCAATCATCAAACGAAGGGAGCAGATAAGAAGAGAGACATTCGAATTACGACGACTGGCACATCGGCGCCATGCCGCTTAACATCGATCAGCAATGAGCCAGAGCCTCCGTTAATATTTACGCTCAAGTGGGGAACTATCCTGACCACGGACAGCTGAACACTTTCGTGCCTACATTTGAAACCAGGAGACCGCAATTGGCAGAGCCAAGTTCAATGGCGATTTTCGGCAAACTGCTTTGGATCATGATTCCCTTTTAACTCTGACACCTTGGATGCCGCCCGAAAATTCGGGTAGTTAGTTTTTTCTATCCGGCTCTTCAAAAATGCTGAGGCATCACTTCTTTTGCATCGGCTTGGTTGAGAAGGCCACAAAAGGTTGCCGTGCCATACTCCCATTGGGATGAGCGTGCGAGCTTGATTTGGTCTCCTGGCGACAAAAGCCTCCAGACGGGGGTCATTGCACTCTTGAGGCGACACGTCAAACGCTCTGGATCACTGTCATTTAAAGCGACATTGACCGTCAATCGAGCACCATTCGCAAAATCTGTCTCAAGGACACGTGCGTTATAAAGATAGATGTTATCAAGATCGTTGCACGCGCCAAGTGCGAGAATAGCTGTTAAGGACATCAGGAAGCGGTTCATCTTTTCTCTCCTAGCAATCCTCTATTCATTTCGAATACGAAATGAATATGCGCCAGAATTGTGAATGGTTCCTTACGGCCTGTCAACAACCTCACCTATCGAATATTTTTTGGTTATGCGCTTTCACAGAGCCTTACAGAGCGGTCTTCGCCGTTCTTGGTGTCCATGAACGTGATCCGGCGTGATGCCAGATCGACGTTGCGCCAATTCAAGCCCAAAAGCTCCGAACGTTTGCCGCCCGTATCGACGGCGAAACGGATCAGGGGCTTTAAGTGCGGTGCGGCTGCCATGACGAGGCGTTCTTCCTCTTCATAAGTCAGCCAGCGATTACGCGGCTTGGCCGGTTTCAACCTCGGAAAGTTCGGCACGAAGTCCGTCAGTTCCTCACGCCGCGCCATGTTGATGGCGGCACGGACGATAGCCAGATCGGCAAGGCACATGACCGACTACATTCAGAAAATTTACCTACACCCAGATTATACGAATCGGACCGGCGAAATGCCGCCAAGTCGGCCGGAGTATCCAGAGCTAAACGCCGAGTTTCATCGGTTGATGCGTCCAATCTCAGTTAAGATAGACGAAATGGTCGAGTATGAGCTGGAGGATCAAGAATAGGTGTCCTGAGTTTGTGCACTGTGCCCAAACTGTGCCCAAATTCGCACTAAATCTAAGACCTTCGCATTGAAAGAGCGGCGCACGAAACTGTGCCCAAACTGTGCCCCGGCTATTCCGCTTTAATCCTGATTATCCCCTTTTGTTCCGGTTTAGTGTGCGACAGCGCCCGAACAAGTCGCTGATATTAAAGGGTTTCTAGTTTCCTCTGACCATTCGCAATGCGAAGGTCAGGGGTTCGATTCCCCTCGGCTCCACCAATTTTCCAATCTATTGAAGCCACACTTCAGCTTTGCCGCGTGCCGAGGCTTTCCTGCGGGAATCCGAGGCACCGTCATCACGCATGGAACATTATGTTTCTCTCATGTAATCGCCGATTCGTGAGGGGATGTTAATCGTCACATCCGGATGCGCGGGTTAGGGTTCACCATGACCTGTGTCCTTTTGATCGAAGACGATGAAGACCTGCGGTTTGCGCTGGCCGGCGTTCTGACGTCCGCCGGGTATGAGGTATGTGAAGCCGCCGAGGGTGCGGAGGCACTCCTGGAAGCCGAAGGGCGAATGCCCGACATGATCGTGACCGATATCGTCATGGACGGCATGGAAGGCATTGCCTTGATCATGGCGGCCCGTGAGAAGTTCGGCGATATTCCGATCGTGACCATGTCCGGCAACGCGCAGTATCTCAAGAATAGCGAGCGGCTGGGCGCTGACGCCGCGCTTCTGAAACCGTTCAGCCGTGAAACATTGCTAAGTCTTCTCCACGCGCTCCTCAGCGAACGCGGTCGAGCGTTGCAGCCCGCTTGACGGCGACCTCGTCGTTCCCCACCCTCTACCTCTATTCGTAAGGAGGGAGATATGGCTGAAAAACTCGCAAGCGATATGCGTGCGGAGGCGCTCGCCGATCTTCATGGCTGGGCAGAGGCCGATGGCCGAGACGCAATTACCCGAACCTTCAAATTCAAGAACTTCAATCAGGCATTCGGTTTCATGAGCCGCGTCGCCATGCAGGCCGAAAAAATGGATCACCACCCGGAATGGTTCAATGTCTACTCGACGGTTGACGTCACGCTGGCGACACATGACGCAGGCGGGGTCACCGAACTCGATGTCAAACTGGCGAAGTTCATGAATAAGGCTGCCGGCCTGGACTAATTCGCGGCGATTTTCTTCGAGAGTTTCTCGAGCGCTTTCATGAAAGATACTGTCGGCACGGCAAACCCTTTGCCGCCGATACGGTTCTTCGTGTGTGCCGCGTGAACGGCGGCAAGACGGTATTCCTTGCCGTCAGAGAAAACGATCGGCGAGCCGCTGTCGCCGGGAACGGCCTGACAGCCGTGCTCCGCGACCTGAAGGCCCTTGGTGAAGCCCCACATCTTGCAGTCGGGGTGTGCTGTCAGGACCTGGCCGCGGTCGCCGGAGTACCCGGCCTGAGTGAACACGGTCTTGGCTTTCCGGAGTTCCCAGAAAATCTTCTCCGTATATAGCGCCGGCCGCAGTATGCCGGTTGTCGGGCTTGGATCCTGTTCGAGGACGATCAGAGCCCAGTCATAGACCACGGCGGAGACGGTGGCGCGCCGGTTCGGATCGTATCCGGGTGCCGGATGAATTTCGGCGGCGACCGAATGGAACAGGTACTCGCCCCGGTCCCAACCGGCGACGAAGTGCAGATCCTCGGGCGCCATCAGGCCGCCGGTGTACTTGTTCGCAATACAGTGCGCCGATGTCACGATGATGCGTGGCGCCACGACCGTTGCCGTGCAATGTCCGCGGCCCGCCTTGTTGAAACGTCCGACGGCCGTCCACGGGTAGACACGGGAATCCGCTTTAACACGGATATCACCGGCGCCGAATACGCTGTTGGGCTTGTACTTGTACTTGTCGTCATCGGACTGCGCCCAGGCGCCGGCTGCCGCGAACTGGGTCGCAACAACGATTGCCAGCAGGCGCAGTACTCTCATCACTGCGGTGCCATCCTGAGTGCACCGTCGAGGCGGACGACTTCGCCGTTCAGCATGACGTTTTCCACCATATGCAGGGCCAGCGCCGCGTACTCCGACGGATCGCCGAGGCGTGACGGGAAGGGGACGCTCTCGCCAAGCGCTTTCTGCACATCCTCCGGCAGGCCGAAAAGCATGGGGGTGCCAAAAATACCGGGCGCGATGGCAAGGACCCGAACACCGCTTCTGGCCAGTTCGCGTGCGGCCGGCAGCGTCATCGACGCGACACCGCCCTTCGATGCCGCGTACGCCGTCTGGCCGATCTGTCCGTCATATGCGGCGACGGACGCCGTGTTTATGATGACGCCGCGTTCGCCGGTTTCGAGCACGTCCTGCGCGACCATGTCCGCGGCGGCAAGGCGCATCACGTTGAACGTGCCGATCAGGTTGACGTTAATGACGGTTGAGAAATTTTCCAGCGGCTGCGGGCCGTCCCGGCCGACGATGCGTTTCGGCGGTGCGATTCCGGCGCAGCTGACGAGGACGCGGGCGGGCCCGTGTTTGCCGCGGGCCGCCTTCACGGCTTCTTCGGCGCTTTCCGGGCTGCTGACGTCACAGCCGATGGCGATGCCGCCGATTTCATCGGCAAGATCGCCGGCAGCTTCGGCATTTAGATCCAGAAGCGCGACCTTTGCGCCGTTCGCGGCAAGCGCTTTTGCCGTCGCGGCGCCGAGGCCGGACGCGGCTCCCGTAACGATCGCTGCGTGACCTTTGACGTCCATATCCTTATCCTCCTGATGGCGAGCCGCTATCTGTTTATCAAGAGAATGGACAGGCGACAACGTGAGCCGAACCCCGGAAGAAAACGAGCAGATTGTTGCCGAGGGCTTCGTCGACAAGGCGAAGAAAACCCTCGGCCGCATCCCTTTCACGGATGAAGCCGTGGCGGCGTACTATTGTGCATCGGATCCGAGGACACCAGGCCGTGTCCGTGTCACGCTGATGGCGGCGCTTGCCTATTTCGTCATTCCGACGGATATGGTACCCGACTTTATCGCCGGATTGGGGTTCACAGATGACGCCGCCGTGTTTTGGGCAGCGTGGCGGTCGGTTTCAGGCCATGTCACGGATACGCACCGCGCTCAGGCCCGGGAATTCCTCGGCAAGAAGAATGATGAGGCACCCGACTGAACAGGGTGCGCATTTGGGAGAGACACGTTGAGTAAACCACTTTGGCAGCCAAGCCAGGCGCAGATTGACGGCGCCGAGATCACACGCTTCAGAAAACAGGTTGAAGAAGACTGGGGCGTGGAACTCGCCGACACCCGGGAACTCTGGAAGTTTTCGGTGACCGAATTGGAAAAGTTCTGGACCTCGATCTGGGACGATGCGGGGATCATCGCCGAAACGCGCGGTGAACGCGTACTGGTTGATGGCGACAAGATGCCGGGCGCGAAATGGTTCCCGGATGCACGGTTGAACTTCGCCGAGAACCTGCTCAAGCACCGGGGCGACGGCGAAGCGATGGTGTTCAACGGCGAAGGCAAGGTCTCGCGCCGCCTCAGCTTCGACGATGTCTACGATCAGGTTTCGCTTTACGTTCAAGTTCTGGAAGGGCTCGGTGTCGGCGAAGGCGACCGGGTGTGCGGTTACCTGCCCAACATGCCGGAAACGGTCATCGCCATGGCGGCGGCGAATGCGCTCGGCGCGGTCTGGTCTTCATGTTCGCCGGACTTTGGCGAGCAGGGCGTGCTCGATCGCTTCGGGCAGATCGAACCGAAGGTCATGTTCTGCACGGACGGCTACTGGTACAACGGCAAGCGCCACGATGTCCGCGACAAAACAGCAGCCATCGCGCGTCAGTTGCCGAGCCTGGAGAAAGTCATCCTCATTCCTTACGGCGACGAGGACGCCGATACCGGTTCGATTGAAAAGGCCCAGGTGTTTGCCGATGCCGCCGCAGGCCTGAAGCCCGGGAAGATCGCATTCCGGCAGCTGCCGTTCGATCATCCCCTTTACATTATGTTCTCGAGTGGCACGACCGGCGCGCCCAAGTGCATCGTTCATTGCCAGGGTGGTACGCTGCTGAAGCATGCGTCCGAGCAGCCGATCCATTGCGACATCCGCAAGGGCGACCGGGTGTTTTTCTTCACGACGTGCGGCTGGATGATGTGGAACTGGCTCGCCACCAACATCGCGTGGGGCGCGACGCTGCTGCTTTATGACGGTTCGCCTTTCTATCCGTCCGGCAACGTTCTTTTCGATTTTGCCGACGCCGAAAAGATGACGCTTTTCGGTACGTCAGCGAAATTTATCGATGCCTTGAACAAGGCGGAACTGCGCCCGCGTGACACCCATGACCTGTCTTCCGTCCGCGTGCTGTGTTCGACAGGTTCGCCCTTGGCGCCAGAGGGGTTCGATTACGTCTATGAAGCCGTAAAGCCGGACGTGCATCTGGTCTCTTTCTCCGGCGGCACGGACCTCATGGGATGTTTCTGCGGCGGCGATCCGACCGGTCCGGTGTGGCGTGGCGAGATCCAGATGAGGTTTCTGGGGATGGCCGTCGACGTATTTGACGACGAAGGAAATTCCATCCAGGGCGAGAAGGGCGAACTGGTCTGCACAAAGCCGTTCCCGACAGTGCCGCTCGGTTTCCTGAACGATCCGGGGGATCAGCGGTTCAAGTCGGCCTACTTCGAGATGTTCCCCAACATCTGGACGCACGGCGATTACATCATGCTGACCGAGCACGACGGGATCGTGATTTATGGACGCTCGGACGCGACGCTCAACCCGGGCGGCGTGCGCATCGGGACGGCGGAAATCTATCGTCAGGTCGAGAAACTGGAAGAAATTCAGGAAAGCATCGTCATCGGCCAGGAATGGGATAACGATGTGCGTGTCGTGCTGTTCGTCGTGCTGAAAGAGGGCGAATTGGACGAAGCGCTGACGCAAAAAATCCGCACCCAGATTCGCAACAACTGTACCCCCAGGCACGTGCCGGCCAAGGTCGTGCAGGTGGCGGATATCCCGCGCACCAAGTCGGGAAAAATCACCGAGCTTGCGGTGCGCGACATCGTTCATGGCCGCGGCGTCAAGAACAAGGAAGCGCTGGCCAATCCGGAAGCGCTCGAGCTGTTCTCGGACCTGGCAGACCTGAAGTCCTAGATTTCGACGTTGGCAAGCGCCCGGTACAGCGCCTGCAGCGCACCCGGCGCCGCACCGTCGCCAGCTTTGGCGCGAGCTTCCAACTGGGCGACGCAGGCCTCGGTGACGGCCTTGATCTCGCTGGTTTCGAGCTCGCCCAGAAACTGTTGCGGGTTCTGGCGGATTGCCATGATAAACGGGTTGTTCATGCCTTCTTCTCCCAGGCGCGTTTTTCCGCCGTCAAAGTGTCGGCTGTCTTGCGGGCTTCGCGAAACAGCCAGTCCCTGAAGACCTTCACCTTGGGGCGGTCGTAATTGTTTTCAGTCGACGCGACGAAGTAACGGTACTCAGCCGTCAGCAGCAGATCAAACGGTGCGACGAGTTTCCCGGCGGCGATCGAGTCGGCGACCAGCAGACCGCGCCCGAGCGCAACCCCCTCGCCATTGATTGCCGCCTGTATTACCAGGTTGGAATGCGTAAAGCCGGTGCCGCGCTGCGGATCAATGTCCGTCAGCCCCGCAGCCTTCAGCCACATCGCCCAGTCCTCGGTCATGTCATCGTGGATCAGCGGGAAATGCCGAAGGTCAGCCGGTTGCCTGAGGCCCGGTCCTTTCCCGATCAGCTCGGGCGCGCAGACGGGGAAGATATCCTCGCGCATAAGTTCCTCGGCAACCAGTCCGGGCCAGTTGCCGCGCCCGTAACGGATTCCGATGTCGATACCGCCCCGGTCATAGTCGACGGAGAGATCGGATGTTGCGAGGCGGATGTCGATGTCCGGATTTTCCTCCCGGAATCTGGCGAGCCGGGGCATCAGCCATGTTGCCGCCAGGCTGTCCATCGTCGCGACCATCAGAATACCGGACTGGTCACGCCGTTTAACCCGCGTCACGGCGGCGTCCATGGCATCGAATGCATCAATCAAATCCGGCAGCAGTGTCTGACCAGCGTCGGTCAGGATGAGCTGCCGGTTGCGGCGCTGAAAAAGAAGGATGCCGATCTGATCCTCGAGCGCTTTGACCTGATGCGAGACCGCGGCCTGCGTCACGTTCAGTTCTTCAGCGGCCTTGGTGAAGCTCAGATGGCGTGCGGCGGCTTCGAAAGCGCGCATCGCGTTGAGGGAGGGCAGGCGCCGGTTCATGGCGATGACATTTTCATGACGAAAAGTTTTCTTACCTGATATGCGTGTAGATCATGAGTCCATATAACCATATGAATTTTAAGTATAATAATATTGTACCTGTTACATTCAAATAAGAAAAACTAATTTGAAAATTAGATAATGTCGTTTGTGGGAATTCCCGGAGCGCGGTATCCATTCTGCCGACGCGGACGAACGGAATTGGCCGTCGCCGCACGGAACGGAGAAATACCATGAGCAGCATTCTGAAGACCTTCCCCTTTGCCCTGGGATACGGGCGTCACCTGATCAAAGCCGCGGCGATCAACGTTTTCGTCATGCCGGAGAAGGGTATCGATCTGCTCCATGCATGGGAAGCGCGCCTGCGCACGCGCCAGCATCTGGCGCGGCTCGACACCCGAATTCTGGACGACATGGGCATGAACCCTGAAGACGTAGCGCGCGAGTGCGCGAAGCCGTTCTGGCGCGCCTGAGCCCTGCTTGTCTGACCGGAAAGGGCGGCGCCGTGTTCGGTGCCGCCCTTTTCTTTTGTTTCGCTGAGGTCCAGCATCAAGCGGCAGTACGTAAAGAGGGGAGGTATCAATGCTCGAGCATCTGAAGTTGATGGCGCGCTACAACAAATGGGCCAATGACCGGGTCAGCAGTGCGATTACAGATATCGACGAAACGGCGTACATGGCGCCGCGCGAGGCTTTCTTCGGGTCGATCCACGGGGCCGTCAATCACCTGATCCTCGTCGACCGGCTGTGGCGCGGGCGCATGATCGGCAAGCCCTATCCTGCCGAGGCGTTGAACGAGATTGTCTGTGCAGACAGGGATACATTTATTCGCGAGCGCGCTGACGAAGACGATATCATCATCGAATTCGTCGACGCCTTCAGCGCGGACGAGATAGAGCAGGAGTTTTCTTACACGACGTACTCAGGTGTTGACGGCACCGACAAGCGTCGGATCGTGCTCGCGCACATGTTCAACCATGCAACACACCACCGCGGGCAGATTCATGCTTTGCTGACGCAGGTCCCTTATGACCCGCCGCCGCTCGATCTGATTTACTTCATGCGCGCGTGTGAGCGTGGTGAGGTGCGTTAAGCGGCCTAAAGGATGCAGTGCTTGGCGAAGTCGGCGGCTTCGTTGGCAGACCAGTCGCCCTTCGGTTTTTCCTTGAGATCCTCACACCATTCTTTCGAACCGACTTCGGGCGAACATGCGGTGAGTCCACCGAAAGCAATGAGAACAAGGGCGAGAATGCCGTATCGGCGGATCGGATCGAGCATGAGGGTCCTCCCGGTTCTTGATATCAGTTTGATACCGCAGTTCGCCAAGTTTGGGAAGCCATGCGGTGGATGCGTTGATTCGTGCGCGTAGTGCGGCCTAAACTTGTGCGGTACTGGTCCGGTAGTGGCAAGGACGGTTAATGTTCGCCAAAAACGTCGAAGTGTTCGACCGGATTTTGGAAAGCGTCGAGATTTCGCTCGCCGATATTCACGGCATGCCGATCATGGCCGCGTACGAGTATTGGAACGGTCTTCGTGGGAGCGCGTTCGCGCCACCCCGTCAGGTGTTTCGACTGGAGGAGCTCCCTCCCAGGCTCGTGCCGTACATGGCGATGGTGGACTTCGTGGGTCCGCCGCTCGACTACTATTACCGCTTTTTCGGCACGGCGATGGCGGAAGCCTCGGGCCGGGAATTGACCGGGAAGACCTACTACGCCGACAATGTCGAAGGATACGGCTTCGTCAATGCGAGGCTGTTTCCCGTGCTGATCGAGCGAAAAGAGCCGTTGTTTCATCGAACCACATGGGAATCCGTCAAAATGGTGCAGTTGGTCACGACAACGATACGCCTGCCTCTGTCGTCGGATGGCGCGACGGTTGACGGCGCGGTAACCGCCAACGATTACGAATTCAAAAAGCTATAGGTCAGGAACGCCTGATCACCACCACCGAGATGTCGTCTTTGACGGCGATGTTGCCGCGAAAGGTCTCAAGATCCGACAAGATGGCCTGAACAAGCACGTCGCTGCTGCGGTCATGCATCTGCCGGATCACCTGTTTCAACCGTTCCATGCCGTATTCGTCGCCATTCCCGTTGCGCGCTTCCCTGATGCCGTCGGTATAGATCACCAGAACCCCGCGATCGGGAATCGTCGTTTGACGGGCGTGGAAAGACCATTCGGCGTCGACGCCCAGCGGTATATCCTCCCCTTCCAGAAGCGAAATGCCGTCCTGTCGAGGGTCGTAAACAAGTGCGGGTTCGTGCCCGGCCGACACCCAATCGACACCGACGCTGTCGGCCTGCAGGTCCAGATAGAAAAGGGTCAGCGACCGGCCGCCGGAGCTGTCCTGCGCAATCTGACGATTGACCGCGGCAAGTAGCCCGTCCGCCGTATCGTGGTGCGGTGCATTGGCGCGAATCAGTGCACGCGCAGACGTCATCAGGAGCGCCGCGCCGACGCCGTGCCCGGTAACGTCGCCGACGGCGACGGCAAATCTGTCCGGTGCGAGAGGCACGTAATCCAGATAGTCACCGCCCGTTTCCTCGCAATAGATGGTGCGGCCGGCGATGTCGAAGCCGTCAATTCTGGGGGGCGCCGCAGGTACAAGCTGCTGCTGGATCTCCCGTGCCGCGTACAGATCGCGTTTTACACGAATCTGCTCTTCGAGCGCCGGTACCATGCGATTGAACCCCCGCGCCAGATCGCCGATCTCGTCATGTCCGGTATGTGCAACGCGTGCGGAAAAGTCGCCGCGACCCAGCTTGGCTGCCGCTTCATGAAGGCGGCGAATGGGGCTGGTCAGCGTCTTGGCGCCAAATATGGCAAGCGCGGCGGCGATCAGACCGGCGGCCAGTGTAAAGACAATGGCGATGCGGAACTGATCCCGGTACGACGAGGCGACCACCTCTTCGACCCGGGCGTTGACTTCGCCGATGACGTCTGCCGGAAGCGACACGGCAATGTGGTACGACGCCCCCTCTGTCGTTCCGACCGGCCCGAACGACCAGATTTCCTGTTTTCCTGCGAGTTCAACATACTCGAGCCCCGGCACACCGGTGCGGATATCGCTGACGACCTTGAGCCAGCCGTCGTTGCCATTCAGCGATATAGGGGTGGTCTCGTCGCTAACCTCCCATGCCCCCTTGCCGGAAATGTACGCCGCGACTTCGTGCGGCATCAGTTCCGGATCGTCGTTCGGCACCCTGATCAGATAGGCGTCCGCATCCGGAGGCATGCGGGTGGCGTCAATAGAGCGGGTGAGCAGGACGTCGAGCCGGATCGAAATTCGGGCCGCGCCGACGAGACGCCCGTCGGCAAGTTGGACGGGGGCGGCCACTGAGATGCGGCCCGCATCGCCGTCGAACCAAGACGTTTGCAACGTTTCTATCGTATTCAGATACCATTCCATCTCGCGGGGGTCGTTCTCGAACCGTGCCGCACGTCCCGGATAGGAAATTGTGAGGCCGTCTTCGAAGGCGACGGTAAACGTATCGATTGCACCTCTGCTCCGGAGATAGATCGTGCGTGCGGTTTCACTCATGCCGGACAGGCGTCGCAGCATGCCCGCGACCCTGTCGCGCGCGGCATCATCGGCCAAATGAACGCTCATCTGTTCCAGGTCGATCTGCCACGTGCTGGATGTCATGGCCGCCGATGTCGACGCAGGCTCGAGGATGTAGCCCGCCGGTTCGGCATTTTCTGCTCCATCGGCCTCCGCCGTGTTCAGCCTGGCGGATACTTCACTGGACAGAAAACGAACTTCACGGGCGATTTCGGACCGGGTCTGCTCGATGGTCACCGCGCCGAGTTCACTGGCACGTCGAAGATCCCGGTGTACCCAGTTCTCCAGAAGATCCTTGCCGCGGTCTGCCATGTCGCTGCCGAAATCGGATGTCGTGCGCAGATACACCCACGACGCCGCCCCGAGCGGCACCACCGCGAGTACCACGAAACAGATAGCGAGCTTGGTTCCTATCTTCATGCCAGTCCTGATCTACACCGGATTTGGATCAATGGGTCAGGGTTCACCCTTACCCGCATCGGCCGTAAGAATGACAACCTTGCCCGTGGATTTGCGTCCGATCAGTGTTTCGTGGGCAAGCTTCACGTCCTCCATCGGGTAGACATGTGAAACGTGCGGCTTCAGCCTGCCCTCTTCGTACCATTGCAGGAGTTCCTTGAACGAACTGTGCACCAGTTCCGGATCGAGAATGCGGTGCGCGCCCCAGTAATATCCGATGACGGTGATGTTCTTCACCAGCAGGATATTTGCGGGAATTTGCGGGACCGTGCCGCTGGCAAACCCGACGACGAGAATACGGCCGCCCTGTACAATGGCCCGCAGTGTGGCATCGAACGCGGACCCGCCGACGGGGTCGTAGACCGCGTCCGCGCCGCGGCCGTCGGTCAATGCCTTCACACGTTCACGAATATCTTCGGTGCGGTAATCGATCAGATCGTCGGCACCGTATTTCTTGGCAATTTCCAGCTTGTCCTGACCGCCTGCAGTGGCAATGACACGAGCGCCCAGCGCCTTGCCGATCTCGACGGCTGTCAGGCCAACACCGCCGGCGGCACCATGGACGAGCAGTGTCTCCCCCGGCTGGACGCGCAACTTGTGCACGAGGCCAATATGCGACGTGCCATAGACGATCGGAAACCCCGCGGCTTCCACGAACGGCATCTTGTCGGGAATGACGTATACATTTGATGCCTTCGCGACCGCTTCCTCCGCATAGGCGCCGTGCTCGACGCTCGCCATTACCCGGTCGCCGACATTGATGCCGCCGACGTCGCTCGACACTTCCGTCACGAATCCCGCGGCCTCCAGGCCCGGTGCGAACGGCAATTGCGGTTTGACCTGGTATTGCCCCTTGACCATGAGTGTATCGGCGAAATTGACGCCGGCCGCGCGGACGGCAATGCGGACGTAACCGGCAGGTAAATCGGGTGACGGCAACTCGCCAACGCTGAGATCCTGATCTTCAAAGCTGGCGCAGACAACGGCGCGCATGGACGGCTCCTTCTTGAAATGACCGACATGGTCTGGAATGTTTAGGTGAAGTCCTTCTTACATCGTGGGGCACAATATAAGCAAAACCCCGTCGACCCAAGACGCGGAAAACGGAGTAAGTCATGCGCGGTTTTTACGGCATCGGTGTCGAAGGCGTTTCCAAGGAAATGAATGTCGGCAACCTGTTCCGCTCTGCGCACGCATTCGATGCGAGCTTCGTGTTTACGGTGCAGGCAGCGTATACGCGCCGCGGCGGTGGGCGATCCGATACGTCTGACGCGCTTGCGCATCTGCCCTTTTACGAGTTTCCGGATATCGATTCGATGATGCTGCCGGCGGGATGCAAGCTGGTCGGCGTGGAGCTGATAGAAAACTCGATCGACCTGCCGAGTTTTCATCATCCGCCGCAGGCGGCCTACATTCTCGGACCGGAGCGGGGCGAACTGTCGAGCGAAATGCTGTCGCGTTGCGATCATGTGATAAAGATCCCGACGAAATTCTGCGTGAACGTTGGCATCGCCGGTGCGCTGGTCATGTACGACCGGGTGTTATCGATGGGGCGGTTTGCGCCGAGACCGGTGCGCCCGGGCGGGCCAACCGAGGCATTGAAGCCACAAAAACACGGCGGTCCCAAATTCAGGAAGGAAGCCGAGGCATATCGAGCTCCGGCACCACGCGCTTACAACGACTGATCACGCCGCCAGTGGGTCCTGGAACTCAATCGTGACTTTGGTTCCCTTTCCCGGTTCGCTTTCGATATGGATTTCGCCCCCGTGGGCCTGGGCCAGGCTGCTCACGATCGAAAGACCGAGGCCGACCCCTTCATGGGCGTTGTAGGCATTCACGTGTGCCTGGCCGAAGGGCTTCAGGATTTTCTCCATGTCCTCGGGCGCGACGCCAATACCGGTGTCCTCCACTGAAACGACGGTCTTTCCGTCGCCCCGTTCCAATTGAACAGTGATACGCCCGCCTTCGGGCGTGAACTTGATGGAATTCGAGAGCAGGTTGAGGAGAATCTGCTTGATCGACCTCTCATCGCCGTAAAACGGCGCATTATTGAGTTCACCCTTGAGTTCGACGTTAAGCCCCTTTTCTTCGATCCGTGTCTGCAGAAACTGAATGCATCGCTCTGCGGTTTCCCAGAGGTCCATGGTTTGCTTTTCGAGAGTGCGCTGCCCGTTTTGCAGTGCCGTCAGAGAAAGAATGTCCTCCACGAACTGAAGTTGAATTTTGCCGGCTTCTTCAATGGTATCGGCGTAATCGATGTATCGATCGTCGCCGATTTTTCCGAACGGCTCCTTTTTCAGCATTTGCGCGTAACCGATGATTGCATTCAAAGGCGTGCGCAGTTCATGGCTCATATGAGCAAGGAACATCGATTTCGCATCGCTCTCGGCGTTCGCCTGTTGTGCCGCTTCGATCAGGGCCTGATTCAATCCGTTTAGCTGTTCCGTCCTGTCCTCGACTTGGCGCTCCAACAGGCTTCGTCCGCGGATCAGCCTGTCGATGGCAACCGTCAACGCGAGTATCAGCACGATTCCGACAATGCCCAGAAAGATAAAGCGCTGAACATTGTCATTCCCCATCGCGCCGGGGGAACGGAAATATTCGAGCGCCCAGACGCGGTTGCCGAGAACGAGTTTGTCGACCAGCAGCGGCGTTTGTCCTTTCAGTGCATTCGACGAGCCATAAATCTGCATCGGTTCGGCATCGGTAATGTCGAAGATGCTGATTTCGAACTGCGCGCCGAATGCCGTTTCCTGCAGCATTCCGGACAAGGCAATCGCGGGGGAATAACTGGCGGCGATAAACGCGGATCGGCCGCTATCGAGAATTTCCCGCAGACCGAGATTGGCGCTGCTTTTGACTGCTGAAATAATGAGGATGTCATGTGTATCTTCGTTGGCGTCGGCGGAGAACTTTATCGGCGGCGTCATGTGCGGTTGTGTGGAGAGCAATGCCGCGTTGGCGTATTTTATGATCTGCGGTTTGCCAGCGATGTCGTAACCGAGAATACCCTGCCGGCTGTCCGGGCCTTCCAGATACGTGATCGGCGCATAGTGCTCCTGTCCCGGTATCTCGGTGACTTCGAACGGTGCGTATCCGTAGAAGCTTCGGATCTCTTTGCGGTTGTCCAGTGCGCTGTTAAAGCTTTGGAGTTCCGACCGGTGCAAATATGGCAAAACGCTGATTGTCCGCAGGTGCGGCGATTCTGCGAGAAATCGCGAGCGAATGACGAACCGGGCGAACTCTTCCTCGCGGACTTTGTCGCTCGATTCGAAAAACGCGCCAATGCTCAGAACATAGTTTATGACCGTGGAGACGGAATGATCGACTTCGTTGGTGAATTCCGACGTTGCGGCCCGAAAGTCAGCAAGAAACTGCTCTTTTGCGGTGCGTCGCAGTTCGTATACGAACTGGCTGAGAATAACGACCGCAGAAAGACACACGGCATAAAGTAACGCCCTGGCGAAGCCGATCCGCAAACCTGGATACCTCCTGATCTCCCGCGGCGACTTTACGTTTTTATTCTTATTTCGCCAACTCTATCACCGGATGCATTCGTTACTGTGGGCGTTAAGTGCGGTTGAAGCAATTTGGCTTCCTTGGCGCCAATCATTCCGGCTTCCTGCAGCAGCCACCCCATGACGACGTCACCGGCACGCCGCTCGCCGTCTTCCGTCTTTAGGGCAATGCCAAGACCCTTCCCGGGGAGGATCGCGACATGGACGCCTTCGGCACCTCCTTTGGTCGCCACTTTTCCGGAGAGCGCTTTCATGACGTCCGTGTCGAAGCGGTCAGGGCCGGCAACCATGAAGGGTTCCGCCATGGCCGCATTCAGGACGCGTTCAACAGCATTGCCGCGTATATCACCAAGACCGTCGGGGGCTGCCATCTTTTGTGCGGCCGTCGCCAATGCTGTCAGCGTCATGCCGTAGACGGGAATGCCGCAACCGTCGATGCCGCGACCGGTATCGGCTAGTCCCTGCCCGCCCAATTGCACCAGGATGTCGTAGAGCCTTTTTTGCACCGGATGGTCCGGGTCTATGTATCCTTCAACCGGTTCGTGCAGATGGAGCGCCGTGGTCAGGAACCCGGTATGCTTGCCCGAACAATTGTTGAAGAGCCGGTTCGGCGTCGTGCCGGCGCGAATGACCGCATGTGCGGAGGCGTCGTGATAGGGAAGATGCGGGCCGCAGCGCAAGTCGCTCTCGTCGAGGCCGATCCGTGCAAGCCAGGCGGCGACCGCTTGAATATGGGTCTCGGTGCTCGAATGCGATGCGCACGCCAGTGCAAGTTCCGGCGTCGTGAGGCCATTCGCTTCTGCAGCGCCGCTTTCGACCAGTGGCAGGCACTGCATGTACTTGATCGCCGAGCGTGGATAGAACATCAGATCGGGATCGCCCCAGGTTTTCACGGGACCGGAAGCGTCGCAGATCATGGCGTGAACCCGATGGCGGCTTTCGACCATCGTGCCTCGGACAATTTCACAAATTAGAGGGTCGGACATACTTCGATCTGCAGATGATGAATAGAAACGATACGGCCTTGCGGACATGTAAGCGTCCGGTATATCACGGTGCTTATGAATGCAATGCAGTTTTTCCGTTCATCGGTGATCCCGGTCGCACTTGCAGGCGCATTTTGTGCGTTTATCGGTGACGCGCGCGCCGATTTCCTGGGCAAGTTCCAGGATTGGGAAGCGCACGCCCGAACCGATGGCGGCGCCAAGGTATGCTATGCCGCGACCGTGCCGACCAAGTCTGAAGGAAAGTACACGCGCCGCGGTGACGTGTTTCTTCTGGTCTCGCATCGTCCGGCCGACAAGATGACCGGGTTCGTGAGCCTGGAAGCGGGATACACCTATTCCAAATCCAGCAAGATCGCGGCGCGCATCGGCGGCGCGTCGTTCCCGATGTTTGCCGACGGGGAACTCGCGTTCGCCTACGACGATGGGCCGCTTGTCGAAGCGATGATCCGCGGCGCCGACCTGGTCGTAAAGGGGACATCGAGCCGCGGCACGCTGACCACGGATACGTTCTCGTTGAGCGGTTTTACCGCAGCGTACAAGGCAGCCTCCAAGGCCTGCGGGGTAAACGGACAGTAAAATGCGCGCCGAGCCGGACGCCACACTGACGAGCATCGAGATCCTGCCGGTGAAATGTCCGCAGTGCGGGGAAGCACAGAATACCCTCGACGGGGCGACGGACCCGCTTTCTCCCGGTGCCGAAGTCGGCTGCATGGTCTGCAATTATGTTTTCGGCGCCGACGAATACCGGCGGCTGCTGGCCGAACGGCAACGCGAATTCGAGGGGTTGCACATCGGCGATCTGTAGGCTGCCGCCAATTGCTTCGATTGGGATGGTAAAGCCCGCGCCTTGGTGATACATAGCCGCGCCATGACCGACACCGCACAGATTCGTAACTTCGCGATCATCGCGCACATCGACCACGGTAAGTCGACGCTGGCCGACCGCCTGATTCAGGTGTGCGGCGGGTTGACCGAACGCGAGATGAAGGAACAGGTCCTTGATAACATGGAGCTGGAGCGCGAGCGTGGGATTACCATCAAGGCGCAGACCGTTCGCCTCAAGTACAAGGCCAATGACGGTCAGGAATATATCCTGAATTTGATCGACACGCCGGGCCACGTCGACTTTTCGTACGAGGTCAGCCGGTCTCTCGCCGCCTGTGAGGGCGCGCTGCTGGTGGTCGATGCGACGCAGGGCGTCGAAGCGCAGACGCTGGCCAATGTCTATCTCGCAATCGAGAACGACCTCGAGATCATTCCCGTCCTGAACAAGGCGGACCTGCCGGCGGCCGAGCCCGAGCGGGTCAAGGAACAGATCGAGGACGTCATCGGGCTCGATGCGTCCGACGCGCTCCTTATTTCCGCCAAGACGGGCATGGGTGTGCCGGATGTCCTGGAAGCCATCGTCAACAAGATGCCGCCGCCGAAAGGCGACCCGGCCGCGCCGTTGAAGGCGTTGCTGGTCGACAGCTGGTACGATGCCTATCTCGGTGTCATGACGCTGGTGCGTGTCTATGAAGGGACGCTTAAAAAAGGCATGCGTCTGCGCCTGATGCAGGAAGAATCGGTGCACCAGGCGGACCAGGTCGGCGTTTTCACGCCGAAGCCGACCAGGGTCGATGCGCTCGGTCCGGGCGAGGTCGGCTATATGACGGCAGCCATCAAGACCGTCGCCGAGACGTCGGTGGGTGATACCATTACCGAAGAGAAGCGGCAGACGGACAAGCCCTTGCCGGGCTTCAAACCGTCCATTCCCGTTGTCTTCTGTGGTCTGTTCCCGACCGATGCGTCGGAATATGAAGACCTTCGCGATGCGCTGGCGAAACTGCATCTGAACGATGCCAGCTTCCATTACGAGGCAGAGAGCTCTGCCGCGCTCGGGTTCGGTTTCCGGTGCGGGTTCCTGGGCCTCCTGCATCTGGAGATCGTGCAGGAGCGGCTGGAACGCGAGTTCGATCTCGACCTGATCACGACGAGCCCGAGCGTGGTGTACAAGATTTACCGGACCGACGGCACGATGAAGGAACTGCACAATCCGGTCGACATGCCGGACCCCGTGCACATCGACTATATCGAGGAGCCGCTGATCAAGGCCTCGATCATGGTACCCGACGAATTTCTGGGCGCCGTGCTTTCGCTGTGCGAGGAACGCCGCGGCATCCAGATGGAACTGACATACGTCGGCAACCGCGCCATGGTGGTTTACAAGCTGCCGCTGAACGAGGTGGTGTTCGATTTCTATGACCGTCTGAAATCCGTCTCGCGCGGCTATGCCAGCTTCGATTACGAGCTGATCGGGTACGAAGAGAGCGATCTCGCGAAGGTCTCGATCCTCGTCAATCAGGAGCCGGTGGACGCGCTGGCGTTTATCGCGCACCGGTCCCATGCCGAATCGCGCGGCCGTCAGGTGTGCGAAAAGTTGAAGGATTTGATTCCGCGTCAGCTCTTCAAGATCGCCATCCAGGCCGCCATCGGCGGCAAGGTCATCGCGCGTGAAACCGTCAGCGCCATGCGCAAGGATGTCACGGCCAAGTGCTACGGCGGCGACATTACGCGGAAGAAAAAGCTTCTGGAAAAGCAGAAGAAGGGCAAGAAGCGGATGCGCCAGGTCGGCAACGTCGAGATTCCGCAGTCCGCGTTCCTCGCCGCGCTCAAGACCGGCAGCGACTAACCGGCGCCTCTAAAAACTTACCTGTCCTGCGGCTTCACGAAATCCGGCACCGGGTCGGTTTCGGGATCGAAGTCGTCCTCGTCGATATCGCGCTCGAAAAGATCGATCAGTTCATGGGTCGGCAAGCGGTCGTCGTCGTTTGACGTGTCGCCTTCCTCGCGCGCCCATTTGCGGGCCTCGCGGGCGAGGTCGTCGTAGAGGAACAGCGACGCCTCGTGTTCACGCAGTTCTTCCTCGGCCATCGGGCTCAAGTCTCGGCTCGGCCGGCAGGTCCAGGCAAGAATGACACCGGGGAGCGCCAACAGAAACCAGGCCGGCGGCGTCAGCAGCCAGAGCATCACCGGATCCCAGAGCCACGGCAACGTCGCATTGAGACGGACCTCGGCCAGCAGGTACGCGCCGGGCCAGAGTGCCTGCCACAACTCGTGCGCGGAAAGCACCCAGCCGGTGCCGCCCGGAAGGGCACGCGCAATGGTTTCGGCGGCGGCCGCCGCAAAGGCGCCGAGCAGCAAAATCCAGCCGGTGATAAAGGACGCTCTCATCACACCATCGTCGCCGAAATTGGTTAACAAGTATTAACTTACCTTATCAGATGCAGATTTCGCAGGGGATGTGCAATCCCCCTTGCCCGAGGGGACTTGCTCGGCTAGTTTCCCGGCCGACCGAAAGGTCCCGAGGAGGGGTGGCCGAGTGGCTGAAGGCGCACGCTTGGAAAGCGTGTATGCGGGAAACCGTATCGAGGGTTCGAATCCCTCTCCCTCCGCCATATACCCTTTTTCCCTCTCATTTTCGATCTCAATAAACCGCAGATTTCTGCGGCAAAATTCCATTGTTCTCTATTATTCTCTATTAGTCTCTACCCAAATATTGTGATATACAGTGGGTAGATACATGGGTAGAGGCGCTTTTTCGTATGACTCGCCAAGTCAACAGACTCACTGCTAGACGTGTAGCGACCGAACAAAAGGTCGGCTATCACGCGGACGGCGGGGGCCTTTACCTGCAGGTTTCGAAGTTTGGCTCAAAGAATTGGGTGTTTCGTTTCACCATGAACGGCAAGGCCCGAGAGATGGGCCTTGGCGCCCTGCACACTGTATCCCTCGCTGAGGCCCGCACTGACGCCGAGCAGTGCCGTAAAATGGTCAGAGACGGCATTGACCCGATTGAGCATCGGAAGCGCCAGCGGTCCCAACAGTTAATCGAAGACGCGCGCCGGATGACCTTCAAGGCGTGCGCCGAGGCGTATATCAAAGCGCACGAGGCCGGCTGGCGGAACTCAAAGCACGCCGGCCAATGGCAACGGACACTTGAGACCTACGCCTATCCAATTTTCAAAGAGATACCTGTCGACGCGATCGACGTCGGCATGGTTATGAAGGTGCTAGAGCCCATATGGTCGACAAAAACCGAAACCGCCTCACGAGTGCGCGGCCGGATTGAGAACATTCTAGATTGGGCGGCCACCCGCGGCTACAGAGCCGGCGAAAATCCCGCAAGGTGGAAAGGGCACTTGGATAAACTGCTCCCGAGCCGCTCGCGGATCCGGAAAGTCAAACATCATGCCGCGTTACCTTACGATCAAATTGCAGCCTTCATGGTGGAACTCCGGGGGCTGGATAGCGTTGCCGCGCAAGGTCTCGCGTTCCTGATACTGACGGCCACTCGTACCAGCGAAACAATCGGCGCCACATGGGCTGAATTCGACCTTGAGAAAAAGGTTTGGACCATCCCCGCCGAACGGACAAAAACCCACGCCGAGCACCGTGTGCCGATTTCAGATTCGGCCTTGGAAATTTTGAACGAGCGTAAGGGTAAATCTCCCCTGTATGTCTTTCCCGGGCAGCGAAAAGGGCGCCCCCTGTCGAACATGGCGTTCCTTCAACTGCTGAAACGGATGAAGCGGGACGAGCTCACCGCTCACGGATTCCGCTCAACCTTCCGGGATTGGGCGGCAGAGCGAACGGCATACCCCAATGAAGTCGCAGAGATGGCGCTCGGGCACACCATCTCAAACCTTGTAGAGGCCGCTTATCGTCGTGGCGATCTATTCGAGAAGCGCTCCCGACTGATGGCGGATTGGGCGACCTACTGCGCCTCTGAGCCCGAGGGGAACTCGAGCGGGAACGTCGTGCCGCTGAACGCCAAGGGGGCCTGACGTGCTGGCCGTCGCCGGCGGGATCCTTCTGGCGCTAGTCGCCATCGTCGTGTTCTTCGTCGTCGCGTCCTCGCCATTGCTGCGAATTCTAGCGATGATCGCCGTCTATGGTGTTTTGGCCGCCGTGCTACTCGTGCTGTTCAGAATAGACCTTCGCGCGGTTCTCGGACTTATCGTTCTCGGGCTTTTCCTCTTCGGCGTCTTTTGGGCCCTAGAGAAGGTCGTCGTGGCGAATTTCGGTTCTTTCCACTCCATGAGCCGTGCGTTCAATCGTTGGGTGAGCGTAAAGGTTTCACCGCCGAAGGCGCCGAATGATCCGCGACACCCTGAGCATCTCAAATGGGCCAACCGGGAAGGGCCATATTCCGACGATACATGAGCGGGTAAATCACGCCGATACCCTTGTGTTTTGTCCAAGTAGCAAAGGCCGCAGTCCTAAAATTTACGAACACCGTGGCCGCTAACACACCCCAACGAGTCGACCAACGGGCGGTATATGGGTCCGCCGGCGGTTGTTCGTAAAACCCCGACAACCGGACTAGCCGAGCAACCTGGCGGCCGACTGATACCTTTCCAGGCGATCCCTCCCATGATCGGAAATTCGATAGACGTATCGGCAGGCCGTGACGCCGCTATTTGGCGCCAGCACGTAACTCTGACCATATCGACGCATCCCTTGCGGAGGACTTTCCTTGAATAGCGGGTTGTCGGCGCTCAGCAACAAGTGTCGGCGGGTCATAACCGAGAGCCGACTGCTGAGATAGGAATAACTGAAGCCGGCCGCCTCGAAACGGCCGCGGAGGGACGGTCTCGCGTACCAACGGCCATCGGCCATGAGTTCAAGTATCAGCCAAGTGCCACACTGCATAATCTGAATACTCACCCTCGCGAGACAGGGAGACATGGGACAGCCCCGACTAGGGTGCTGTCCCCTATGTCCCCCAAACTGTCCGCATGTCTCTCTAATTGTCCCTGTCGATGTCCCCGGGCGCTTGTACCCACACGAAACCGCCGCTTTCGCCTGCTATGGCCTTGTCCCTCAAATGTCCCCATGCCCGTTGAAATGACTTTTTTGCAGCGACATACGCTTTGTCCCCGTCGGTTCGAGATTCGACGCCTTTGATCTCGTACCAACGGCCCCTTAAATCGTCGATTTTCACACAACGGCCAAATACAGCCGGATCGTCGACGTCCTCGGGAGATAGACCGGCTTCGTCGATCACTTTGTGTAGGCACTGCAGGAGCGCCTCTTGATCGCCTTTGAGCTTCAACGCTGGAAAATCTGCGGAGGCGGATAGGCTGGCCGGCACCGCGACACACGAAACAACCTCGTCGCCTTCTTCGTCCTTGCCGAGAACATAGTTCTTCAACTCAAAGCCGACTGGCATCCCTGTCGGCATGTCCCGCTGTTTGGAAATCGAAATCTTTCTCTCTTTGACCTCAATCTCCGTATCGATCGCCGCGCGGATACCGGACCAACCGCGCATGCCGCGTGATTTGTCCTTACCCATGTGATGCACGACACTCACGTGGGCGCCAGTCTCGTTCCGTATTCTGTCGACGTTTCGGATGAACGCGCCCATATCTTCGGAACTGCTCTCGTTCCCGCCGGCAACTGCACGGGCAAGGGTGTCGATAACGATGAATACGACGGCCTCGCCCGTTGCGTCCTCGACGGCTTTGACGAGTTCCACAATCCGGCTGGTGTCGGATTTCTTTTCAAGTAGGTTGATCGGCGACGATACGAGCGCGAACGGCACGTCCCCGGCCTGTGCATGCATCTTCAACGCTTCCACTCGGTTCCGGTTGGCGAGTCCGCCTTCCGAAGCGACGTAGACAACGGCCCCGTGTTTCTTGATCTTGTGGCCGAACCACTCTTTAGCCTTCGACGCGATCGCCCACCCGAGACTGAATTCGACGAACGACTTGCCGACGTTCGACTCACCGTAGAACACGGAGAATGTTCCTTGATCCAAGAGCCCCTTTACCAGGCCCGCGGACTCCGCTCGGAAACGAATGTCCTTGGCGAGTTCGAATTGTAGGGGTGGCCGGTTTGAAGTTTGCGCGACGGTCGCGGCCTCGCCATTCGACACAACTTCGAAGTCCGCCATCGGGTCGGCGCTACCTGGTGGGTTCTTCCCGTAGCTATACGCGTGAGAGACCTTTCCTTGTAGGTCTTCCGGATCCCACGGTGGAGAGCATCTGTCGTTCCAGTGCTCGGCCATGAGCTCGTACGCGCGGCCTTCTGAAACTCCGAAATCTTTGAGGCGTGCGGCCGTCTTAAACGTGTGCTCATCGCCCCCGGCGCCTTCGACGGCCGGTTCTGCGGAGAGCAGATATTCCACCGCCCTGTTGATCGTTTCCGGCCTATCGAGTTCGGCCAAGGGAACATCGGCGTTAGCGTCGCGGAGCTTCGGGCTGCCGGCCTTGAGGGCAAGCCACTCCGGAATCGGACTCAGTTTGGAGACCTCGACTTCGCCGCGGTAGAGCACGCCGTCGATCTCTGTGCCGGGGCCAACGACGTAACCGCCATCGCCTCGGATATCGATTCCCTTTGCGATCTTGCTGGCGCTGTTGGCGATCGGCTGTGACGTCCGCAGGTATATGTGACGTCCGCCGGAAGGTGTTTCGACAACGGCTGTCTTTGCGATGTCGCCTTCTACGAATTCCAACCGGGACAGTTCCGCAGGTCCGTCGTTTTTCGTATCGACGTCGACGACGACAAGGCCGTCTCCAGTGGCGATACCGACACCCCACTCGTGCTCGAGGCCGAACACGGCGTCACGCCACAGGCGTTCAATTTTCGTCGCGTCGGTAGTCGCGATCTTCGGCCAGCTTGCACCCTTCATCGGCTCCTTACTGTTGGGCTCGAGCGGGAATACCTTGAAGCCGGCCGCCGCCAGGTTGAGTGCGTTCTGTAGCGAGGAAGTCATTGCAGCAACTCCCTTCTACGCGCGGCCTCACGTCGGGCCGCTTTCGCCTTCGCCTTGCGGCGCTCATCGGGGGTTAGGGCACGTTGACCGGGCGTGGCGCAATCAGAGCACCGGCGACTTAAGCGGCCCTTCTTTATCCGGCCTTTCGACGCCTTTAACTCGAATGCCTTTTCGCAGTCGGCGCAGGTTCCGACCAGCAGGCGGCCGACACAGTAGGTGTCGGTTCGCTGCACGTAGATAAGAACCTCGTCTTTGATGAAGTACCGATGGCCGTGACGGGTTATCCATGCGCCAGGCTCCAACCGCATCGCCGACGGTTGACGGGTTCTCTTGGTAGGATTAGGTTTCTGACATTCATCTCGCCAGTGAATATCAGTTTTGCGAGCCCGTCCCGGATCAAGGGGCGGGCTTTCCGCATCTTCGTAGATCATCTTTAATCTCCATCTCAGGGATTAGCGCGCCTCACGGCGGGCCTTGCGGACGGTTCGGACAGGCAACTCAGCGAGCCACTTGTCCAGATCACCCGGCAGAATGAGTGTTCGCCTCCCGATTTTGCGGGCGACGATTTGACCTTCAGCGACGAGAGCATACATGCGCGCCACACTTAACGATGTGGCATCCGCCGCTTCCTCTATCGAGAGGGCTAGTTTAGGGGTTGGGGCCTTGGCGGCCTGTTCGGCTTCCATAGTGAACATCCTTCAACCACCCAGGACTCGCACCGCGTCTGCGATGGGCCGCCTGGTTGCTCAAATTCAGGATCGTTCACTGTTTCACTGTTTAAGATTTTCGAGCGGCAATAACCTTGCTCCCGCCCGACGGCTACATGCCGACCTGATCCTACAAGGCATCCTCTGCTTTTAGGGGGTGTAAGACCTCGCGGTCAACGGTTTTTGGAACTCAATAGAGGGTAGTAGCGGCTAATGGAAATTTCTGCCCCTGAGCGTCGGCCTCTTATAGCCGCTCATATTCAACGGGTACAAGCGGCCAGGGGGGTCGGAAAAGCCGACCGAAAAAATTTTCCGTAGGCAGAGAAATTTCGGGCGCCGACTATCTCGCCGTCTCATTCTCCGACGCATCCCGACGCATTGCCTCCATACCGGCGATCGATTGCGCAAGGCGCTTGTTCCACTCGGGGGATTCTATCTCGCGTACCTTCCGGGTGAGCAGCGTCTTCGCGAGCTCCGGATCGAAGAACATGCGTTCGACGAGAGCGGCCGTCTGTTTGGCCGGATCAGGCAGGAACTTCAACGCGACGCGAACACGTTTCATGATCATGCCGGTGGTGATGGCGTTCCCCGTTACGGCCAAAAGGCCGGCCTCGAGGGAATTCCAAAGCATCTCGTTCTCGGCCGTCGGAGAGCCGGCCGTCGCCTGAATAGAGAGGTTCTGAAGCGGCTCTAGGATTTTGTGCGCCCGGCGGAGGGAGTTCATTTCCTCTGGCGTGAATACGGCCGCCAGCGCCTTGTCGTTCTTATCGAAGAATTGCTTCAGTTTGGCGATCGACACCTCTCCATCGGTGCCGGCCGTTGTCGCCGTGCGCGTGTTTGTGACGCGCTCCACGAGATGATCGACGACGGCGCGTTTCCATCCGGCTTCGGCCGCCTTGTCGCCTTTGAGCCGCCCCACGATCTCTTTCATGGCGGCGGACGGATCGGCACTGTTGAGCACCCGTTTGACCGCAACGGCGGGGTCGGCATCGAGCAACAACGACGCGGCGGAACGGTTGATCTCCTGCTCCACTTCGGCCTGCTTCCGGGTCAGGTCGGCAATGCGCTCCTGTTGCGTCGCCTCGCTGAGCTTGGCGTCATTCCGAACCTTCTCTATCTCCGTGCGGAATTCGGCGTCCGTCTGCCGGCGCGCGGCTACGGCTTTCTCGACTTCACTTTGGAGCCGTGTGGTCTCCGCGCGTCGATTGATGACGCTGCGAAGCGTCTCCCGCACTTCGGCCTGCACGTCCGGAATCTGCGATAACATGCCTTCACGGCTGGCAACCCAGGACCGTAGCCGAGCCGGATTGATCTTGCCGTCGGCGCCAACGACCTTCGCGAGGTCGGCCATCACGTAATCACGAGCCGCCGTTTTGCCGGCCGCTTCGGACTCCGCACCCGTAAGGATCCGGTTCAGGTCCGCCGCGGCTTCCTTGCCGCCGGCGCCCGGTTTGAGAAACTTGCCCGCTACTGCACTCGGCGGCGTCGGCGTCCCTGCACGTTCGGCGCGGTCCAGTTCGGCACCCACACCCTCTCTGTACTTCGGGGCGAAGTTGTCGCGGAAATTGGTCTCGGCTTCCTGCCATTTGAGAGCGGCCTGATCGCCGGAGTCCGCCAGGTCTTCCAACTGGCCGCGTATCGTTCCGACGATACGATCAAGACGCTCGGTAACGTCGCCACGCTTGAGCCGACGCGCGGCCTTACGTGCATCCGAGAGCCTGGGGAGCATCGCGATCAAATCCCGCGCGGTAATGCTGTCGGGCGTGTTCTGGCCCGTCGGTTCGGCTGACTCCGCGCCAAGCCGTTTCAGATCGCCGATGATGTTTTTGAGTTTCGGATCCGTATCCGCGAGAGGACTGATTTCCGCTTCCACGGCCTTGGCGTCGTCAATCAAAGGCGTCGGGTCCAGCTTCGTTTCCCGGCCGGCCTGTTCGGCTTCACGGTACAGGCTCGCTTTCGTCGTCTCATCGGAGCGCTTCGCCGTGTCTACGGCGCCGGCCACTCGCTCACTGGCGGCCGTCTCCGTCCCGAGCGGGCCTTGGACACTGCCTCCGAAATCTCTCTCAGCCGCATCGGCCTCGTTGGCCGAACGCTTGGCGGCGTCGACTGCGGCCTCACGATCGGAAAGGGCGGCCTCCCGCTGCGACTGTGTTTCATTCAGGCGATCGGCGTTTGAACGGCGGAGGTTGCTCAACTCTTGGCGGGCATCCTCTACCGGCGCCGCAACGGCATCGCGACGTGCAGCCGTTTCCTGCTCTATCTTGGCCCTGGCGGCCATCGGGTCGGCGCCGTCGTCCCGGAGCCCCGTCACCCGTTCCTGAGCGGCCTCTCTGAGCAAACGGTCTTTGCCTTGGAACTTGATCGGGTTGTCGATACGGGCGGCACGCTCGAGGGCGGCCATGCCGATGTCCCCCGAGGCTGCACCCGTGGTCGCCATCGGGTCGCCGTTTTCGGCAGCGTCGCGCATCGCACGATCTACCGTTTGCGATACCTTGTCGGGATCGCCGCCGCCTTCCCGCACCGCGCGCTGCACAAACGACGCTGCGTTGTCGGCCGTCGCGTTCGTTACGGCTTTTTCGCCCTTGGCCGGATCGATCGGCACGCCCTTGGCTGGGAGTCGACGTCGCACGCCTTCTGCAAGCTCCCGAGGCACCCGTGTGCCGCCGACCGTCGACGCTCCGCCGAAGCCGCCTAGCATCATGGAGGCCATATCCAACAACGGCCCTTGATATTCCTCGGGCACCATTTCTCTCTGAGCTTCAAGAGCGACACCCGCACCGGCGCCAGCCCCGGTATCCGTCGCAACGGCGCGGCCGGGGTTTTCCCGGTACGCGTCCAAAAACGCATCCGACATGCGAGGGGCGCGACGGCCAACCGTCTGAGCCGCGGCCCGTCGGGCGAGAGCCGTGCCGCCGACGAGCCCCTCCGTTCCGAACCTGTAGGCGGAGTACAACGCTCGCTCTTCGGGCGTCATATCCTCGTATTCAATGGGGCCGACGCCCGTCTTGCGCATCAGGTCGCCGAAGAATGAAGCGATGGAATCCCCGCCAACCGGAGACGGCGGGAAACGATAGGTGACGTCCGGAATGTTGTCGTCTTTACCCGTGAATACGCCGACGGCCTTGTCGGCAACATCCTGGAGCAGGTCTACGCCGGCCAAGCCGAGGTTCACGACGCCTGTTGAGAAATCGCCGGGCAAGCCCAAAATGTCGGCGCCGGTACGCCCCACACCTTGCATCTGGATTTGCGTCATACGCGGGTTGATCGAAATTTCCGGGCTGTATCCGACGCGGGTATCCGGCCACGGCTTCGGGGCGTCATCGACTACTGCAGGGGTGGCGGGCGGCGTCGGAACCGCTGGCGCTGCGCTCGGCACGTCCTGTTGTGGCACAAGGTCATCGAACCGAGCGGCTGGCTTCTTCGGTATCAGGTCATCGAAGGTGAGGTCGGCCATATCACAGTCCCGCCGGATCCATTCCGTTCTCGATAAGCCGCTTGCGGACGGCTGCGGGGTCCGCGCCACGTCGGATTGCCTCCCTCGCACGCGCCAACGTATCGGCGTCGGCCGATGGGAGAGCCTTTCCGGATTCTGAGTTCTCGTAAGCGCTCAGTACCGATTCCATCGCGCCCAACTTGGCGAGGAATTTTTCCTGACTGGTAAACAGGTCGTCGGGATTTCCGACGACGTTGCGGAACACCTGAATATCGCGATCGGAGATGCTGCGGCCTTGCTGATTGGCCAGCGCCTCGGCTGCGGAGAACGTGAGCAGGTCGGCGGCGCTCTGCAACTGCGGCAACGTCGGGTCGAAAACACCGCTCACGAGCTCGGGGTTGATGTGGCTGCGGATAGCGCGGTTGCGCGCCTCGACAAGGGCCTCGCCGGCGTCGTCGTAACCGAGAGCCTGAGAGACGCCCGTAAGCAGCGCTCGAACGTCCTGCGCCTTGCCTTTGACGAAACCCGGGAAACCGAAGTTCAACGGGTCGCTCTTCGCAAGGCCGCGCGTGTACTCGAGCAGTCCCCTGAAGCGCTTCCGTGAGTCGGCCGCCTTCAGTCGTTCGGCCTCAACACTCTGCGGCGTTTCGCTGGTCACGTTGCTGTAAACCTGCGAGCCCTGCGGCAACGGCGTGCCTGTGGCTGCGTCCGTTACGCCATCCAAGGTCGTACCGCGACGGCCGCCCGGCGTCAGATAGTTGCGCGGCGTACTCGTTGCCGAAGGTAGGGCGCCAGTAACCCGCTTGCGCTCATCCGAGGAATACCCCGGCGCGTCGGTCGCGAGCATATCGCCTTTAACTTCGGTCTCCGTCGGGCCGACGGCCACGGCTTGACGGCCGGCCGGTAGCGCCGTGAAAGCATCGCCCCGGGCCTGCGTTTCGTTGGCGCCATAGGCCGGTTGGCCAAGGGCGGCCACACGCTGATCTTCGGGAGAGAGCGAGTTGAGAACGCGCGCCTCCATCGTGCTCTTGGTATCGCGGCCACGGAACGGCCCCGTTAGCGAGTAGAGCGGATGGCCCGGCGGGAGATAGACGTCCTGCCCGGCGTCGACTTCAACGGGCTTGGCGAAGAGTTCCGCGAGGGAACCGGCGTTCTTGAGCACCTGCACTTCCCGCGCCGACTGCAGGTCGTTCGCTTCGGCAGCTTCGAAACCAGGTTGCGTGTCGGCGTACTTGCCCCCGGCGCCGAGCGAGAGTTGCGCCATCCGATTGGGCGAGACGCCCATGAGTGCGCCGAACATTCTGGCCAGGCTCCCGGCCTTTTCGTCGGCGACCGTTACCGAGGTCCGTGCGATGTCGGGCGCGAGGATGTTGAAAGCCTGATCGGGGCTTGCCGGCGGCATCGGGCCGACGAATTGAGATGAGGGGCGGGGGGCCTCGAGGTTCTGAGAGCGGCGGAAGATATCAGCGATCTCCGACGGCGCGGCGGCCCGTTGTCGTTCGCTCTCCGTCTCCGCTCGATCTTTGTCCGCCCGGGCGCGTGCCGCATCGGACCTAGCGCGAAGGTAATCCTTCTCCCAAGCCGACGGCCCGGATAGGAATGCTTCGGCCAACGAACCGGCTGCTTTCGCGAGGCCGTCGTTGGGGTTCTGGTAGTAGATGTTCGGCAATCTAGCCATAATAAAAAGCGGTAATCCCAAAGTAATTTCAAGGCAATAGGTAAATACGTGCCTGTCGGGGATTGTCGGCATAACTTTTCAAATTCCGAAATTTTTGTTCGTGGGTGCCCCGGCTTTCTGCATCGCGGCGGCAACTCCCCCGCCGGGGGTCAGGGGTCGGCAGGCGACTCCCCCACCGGCCGGCGTGCAGTTTTCGAGTAAGAGCCTTGCGAATTGTGTCGGGCGGCCCTGCCGACAAAGCCCAACGCTGCACTATTCACAGGCGCCAGGCGGGACGAAAGAAGGCCCGTTCTGTTGGAAACTGCGAAGCAAAAATATCGACACCTTTAGTGTAGACGGGACGCTTATACCCGCTGCAAATAAAGGCGTTCGGCACACATTTTTGGAGGAATCGACATGCGCAATACGGATCCTGTTATCGAGGCGAGCGACACCTTGCGCGCCGCAGACGATAAATTCGAAGAGGCTCTTTCCAACGGCGATCAGACCGCCGGCGACTACTGGCAAGATGA
This sequence comes from Rhodospirillales bacterium, assembly GCA_965262415.1. GTDB lineage: Bacteria > Pseudomonadota > Alphaproteobacteria > Rhodospirillales > Casp-alpha2 > UBA4479. The sequence goes on from OZ253533.1 coordinate 3,229,596, forward strand.
GCTCATGCGTTTAGATCAAGTCTTCGCGGAAGCGATCCCGACAACGGCGGCCGGTATCCGGATGAAAACGGAGGCCATCTGTAAGGCGCTCTCGGCATACGACGACGGCGGCGAATTGACGCCCCGTGGCGCGATGCTCGCGCGGCTGCATACGGAGACCCTTGCGAAGGCGATCACACTGCCGCGCGCCGTCATCTGAAAGCGCCAAACCTGAGACGGGACATGGGTAAAAACATGGGTAGGATGTAAATTGCCGTATGTAGCCGTTGGATTTTAAGGGTATTGCGCGGACTCTCCCTCCGCCATTCCACCCCTGCACACTCCCAAGAGCATCCGGCGTTTTTTGGTTTTTGCCATTGGCGATCATCGGGCAAACTTGTAGCGCGCCACATGGTTTTGGCTGAAACGTCACTTAGGATTGGACCTAGCAAGTCGGTCACATTCCCCCTCTCAATGCTCCAGTCTGAGTTGAAACTCACCCCGGTCCAGATCGACGATTTCTAGAGCGCCGTCGACCTTCAACGTAGTAAGGACGTCGTGCAGATCATCGATCGAGATAGCTGCTTCGGCCGCAAGACGATCCAAGCCCTTGGTCACCCGTCCCTCATCGTCGGCATAGAAGGACAGACACAGAAGCACCAGCTTCTCGTGAACGGCGAGAGATTTCTCCCAGGTCGAGTCCATATAAGTTCGGCTCAAGGCGTCGCTCCTCCCTTAATAATCACCTCGCCGACGCGCTTGTTGCCGGCCTTGGCGATCGAGTACGTGGTGTCGACGGCCTCGATGTCGAACTCTGCGAACAGATCACGGACCTCGGGGACGTCGTTCAGGGACATCATAAACTGCCCTTTAAGGCCCCGTAAAACGTCTCTGAGACGCTCGAAATCGGCCCGTGAGAACAGCTCCTTGCCGTAGTCGGACTCCGAGCCCCAATACGGTGGATCGAGATAGAAGAGCGTGTGCGGCCGATCGTAGCGCGTCAGGAATGAGGCGAAGTCCAGGCACTCGATCACGACGCCGGCGAGGCGGGCGTGCAGATCCTCCAGCATCGGCCCGACCTTGGTCACGTCAAACCGGGCCGGTCGATCGGGCGATACGCCGAACGAGGGCGTGCCGCCCACCTTGCCGCCGAAGTTGGTGCGCTGGATGTAGAGGAACCGGGCAGCGCGCTCCATGTCCGTCAGGGTATCCGGCGCCGTCTTGACCAGGCGTTCGAACTCGGCGCGCACGGTCAACTGGAACTGGATCATCTGAAGGAACGGGACGTAATGCCGCTGCACGACGCGGAACAGGTTGGCGACCTCGCGGTTACGGTCGTTGATGACCTCGGATTTCGGCCGAAAACGCCGGCGGAGGAATATTCCGCCCATGCCGACGAACGGCTCGGCATAGAGTTTATGGGGCGTGGACTCGATCAGCGCGCAGAGACGCTTGGCAAGGTTCTTCTTGCCGCCGATATAGGGTGCGACCGGCAGAACCGGCGTGACGGCCGTAAGGCCGGAATTCGGGTGTGACTCCATCTGTAAAATTGCCTGTAATGGGCCCGCCTCCGCGCGGAGGTGGCGGGTTGGCCAGTTGACGGCCGGTTCTGGTCAGGAGTGCCCTACGCACTCGGCTTGGGGCGTTGGCGCGCCCCGGCCCCCGCCCCGGTCTTATGGAACGGAGGTTGTCATGTCGGATGTTCAGTACACGTACCACTACGGGGCGGGGATCTCCGCCATTGCTAAGGATAAGGCGCAGATATCGAGAGAGGACGCCCACACGCTGGCTTTGATAAGGGTTTCGGAGTGCCTGGACGCGATACACGAGCGCCTTGAGCAGCTGGTCACGGTGCAGACCCAGCGCGGCTAACCCTCCATCGCCCGTTTGATCCGGGCGTCCTGCACGGCCATCCGGAATCCGGCGTTGGCGTCGAGCCGCAGTGCCAGCGCAGCGCGCCGGTTGGCCATGGGCAAACGGTATGGTGAGGGCTTCGTCTTGGCACGCCAGCGTCGCAGGAAAGCCTGATGTGCTGCACGGCGCCGCTTCCACTCCGCGCGGATCGTGGCGTCGACCGTTTTGTAGCAGCGGCCGCAGATCATCGGCCCGCCTGCGCCGCCGTCCTTGCTCGTTCGTCGACATACCCCTATCGAGCATTTGATACGCCCATTCACCCTTAAACCGGCGCCGGCCAGGTGATGGCGTCGAGTACGGCGTAAGCCGCGGCGACGTCGGCCGCGTCCGTGACGTCTTTTTTGGCGCCGAGGCGCGTGGCCTCGATGGTGTCGGCGACCGCCGCCCAGGCGTCGGCGGTGGCGACCACGACGGCCGCGACGCCGAGAATGCTCGCGGCCGTGATATTCACCTCCGCATCGAGCGCCGGGAACATCCCCGTGGTTGGCGGCGACTGCTCGTCGTAGTTGGCCAGGCAGTCACGCGCCTGATCATCCTTGCGACGGTACGCCAGCGCCTGGCCGGCACCGGCGGTGATGTACTGAAGGCGTGCCGCCTCGGCCGCGCGGTCGATCGTCGCGGCGATCTCCCATTGCCTGTAACTCATCGCGCACCTGGATGCCGTGCATTCTTGGCCAAAGCTTAGTCGCCTTCCGTCAGGGAGAGCAATTCCTGATAGAGAATGGCGGCAAGATCAGACCTTTGATTGTTGGTGCGTTCGACAAGCACGACACTGCGACTCACGGGCGGCGTGCCGAACGGCACGGACCGGAGTTTCTTGGCGCTGTCATGTCGAAGCCGCCCGATCGGGACGACGCCGACACCCAGACCGGCGCCGACAAGGCCAACGATGGATTCGGAGCTGTCCAGTTCCATGGCCTCCGTCACCTCGACGCCGGAACGGCGCAGGGTAACGTCGATCAACGTGCCGACCCCGGACTCGCGATTGAGCCTCAGAAACGGGCGCGCCCTAAGGATATTCTTCCATCCACGTTCCTGCATCGATTTGGGTGCCACGACAACGAGTGGTTCCGTCGTGATCGGCAACGTTTCCATATCCGGGTCCGGAACCTGCGGTTCGGTAACCAGTGCGGCGTCCAGTTCCCGGCGGCGGACCCGGCTGATCAGATCTTCGGTCAGTCCCTCTTCAATACGGATCTGCAGGCGGGGATACTTCATCCTGAGCGAACCGAGGGCTTTGGGAACGAGCGATGACGTTATGCCGCTTGCCGAACCGATAATCAGCGTTCCCGCGATTTCGCCCGGCGAGCGCGCCATGTCGGCGAGCGCATTGAAACTGGCCAGAACATCGCGTGCCTGGTCGACAATGTGCGCGCCGTGGGCATTCAGCCGGGGCGGTCGCGTGGAGCGGTCGAAAAGCGAGACCCGGAGTTCTTCTTCAAGATTGCGCATCTGTTGCGAAACGGCGGCGGGGGTGAGGAAGAGCGCCGCCGCCGCATCCGCGAAACTTGAATGGTCGTGGATCGCGATCAGTGTTCTGAGGTGCTGAATGTTCATGGATTTAAATTAAGATAAATTAACTTTAATAACAAATAAATATCATTTGTGTGAATTTGAGGGGAGGCGTAGTGTCCTCATTATCGCAATGGATGCGATGAAACGAACAAGGAGCAAGAGATATGGATCGCGTGTTTGACGGCGTCATGATTGCCACCATGCTTGGTGCCGCATTGATCGCCAACTACTCGTACCTGATGTCCTGAACTATGGGCAACATCACAGTAAACGCCTCCGGCGCCTGAAACGCCGGGGGCGTTTTTGATTCGCGGTCCGGATTTCGGCTCCCCAACAGCCGCATGCTGACGTATCATTCGGCGACATGGCCGTCCTAATCCGAAATCGGTTGTTGAATCTTTTTTGCGCTGGTGTTGCCGTCGTTTTCGCGTCCGGCCCGGTATCGGCACAAGCACCCGAAATCAGTGTCGCTACGTGGGGCGGGTTTTATGGCGAGGCGCTGCAGGAGGCCGTCTTCAAGCCCTTTACCAGGGCGACCGGAATCAGCGTCCGAATTATACATCACGGCAGCAACTACCAGCCCTTGATGAGCAAAGCGCGCCGGGGCGATTCGCCATGGACCGTGGTGGACATTGAACGCGCACCGTTGACGGAAGGATGCGCCTATGGGGCCTTCGAAAAGCTCGACGTTGAACTGATGCTCGGCAAATCGGCGCCCGGTGATTTCCAGCCGGGCACGCTTCACCCCTGTGGAATCGGCGCGATGATATGGACGCAGGCTGTCGCTTACGACGCGGCGGCATTCAAGGGTCGTCCGCCCAGAACGCTCGCCGATTTCTTCGATCTCAATGCTTTTCCCGGAAAGCGGGGGCTGTTTGCCGAGGCTGAGGGCAATCTTGAAATCGCATTGCTGTCAGACGGGGTCCCACCCGAAGATGTCTACGATATTTTGCGTAAACCCGGCGGGGTCGACCAGGCGCTGGCGATACTGGACCGGATCCGTCCTGCCGCCGAATTCTGGAGTGGCGGAAGCGAGCCGGAGAACCTTCTGAACGATGGCCGCGTCGCAATGACGACGGCCTATGCAGCGCGGTTCTTGAGGCCGCGGCAAGGCGCGCGGCGCCCGGTCGGTCTGATGCAGTCCAACCAGCTTTGGCGGGCAACCTACTGGGCCATTCCCTCCGGCACGGGAAAGGTTGTCGATGCACAGCGGTTTGTCAGCTTCGCAACGGATCCCGAGCGTCTTGCGGCTCTATCCACGAGGCTCTGGTTCGGCCCGGCGCGCAAGAGCGGTTTTGAGGCCGTGCCGCCAAACATGAAGGAAGACCTTCCGACCGCACGCCGGCACTTCCACGACGCGCTTCAGATCGATGCCGGGTTCTGGGCCGAGTTCGGGGCGCAAATCAATGCGCGGTTCCGTGCTTGGAAGGGCAGTTAAACGAATTCCCGCACGCGACTGATTCAAAAGATAAAAATAATTTGTCGCAGCGCAGCGAATTAACCTTTCCTTTGCCCTTTTTTGGCCTTATTGGCGTTGCTTAATCGTGACAGAAGCCGATTTCGTGACGGAGTAGAACATGACCGACATCGCAGAAAGCCAACGCGCATACGCCCAGGCAGGTCCGTGGGACAAGCTCGGCGCCATGATGAGAATTGGCGTCGCCGTAATATTTCTTTTGATTACCGTCGTGTTCTTCGCAACGGCGCAGGACGGCTTGGTCAGCGCGACCGATGCGCCGACATCTCCGGTTACGGCTCAGAACTAGGGCCGTCTTTCTCGTCACCCTCGCTCTGGGTGTGCGACCATTTTTCCAAAAACCCTTCGATGGCGTTCTTTGCTGGCAGGCCGAGGTCGCCCAGAATTTCCGATTTAATATAGATGATGGCGAGCGTGATCCCCGACCAAGCGATATTGTCGCGGCGGTTGCGGGCGGCACGGTTCAGTTCCGTGAGCGCTTCAATGCCGCGCGCGTAGAACTGCGGGTCGTTTAACCCGCGCCGGTGCACTTCCTCGACCTGGTAACGGGTCTCGTTGGCGATCTTGCCCAGGGACTCGGCCCCGTGCTGGCCATGAATCATATCGATCATGGCGCGCGCATCGCGTCTGAGAATTTTGGCATCGTGCTCGGGACCGCCAAGCCCGATCATCGCCAGAATATTTGATAACATGCTGTCTGCTCCGATCCGGTGCGCATTCTTTCCGACCCCGGCCGCTTCTGCAAGCAACAGGTATCCTGCGCTTGAGCGTACCCGCCGGCTGGCATACCCTCCCTCGCAACAACAATACTAGGGAAGAGGAGAACACCATGGCCCTGCAGAAATTCGACGTGGAATTCGAACATTTATCCGAAGAAGCACTGGCTGCGTGGCGTGAAATCCCGGCCGCCGTGGTCTCGGACATGATGAATCGTTCTCAGGTCATGGGCGCGCGGATCAAGCCGGCGGCACCGGGCATGAAGCTTTGTGGGCAGGCCCGGACCGTGAACTGCATGTCCGGCGACAATTCAGCGCCGCACCGCCTGATCGGCATGTGCCGGAAGGGCGAGGTCATGGTGATCGACGCCCGGGGGTCGGAGAACGTTGCCATCTGGGGCGGGATCATGACCGAGGCGGCGATCGCGCGCGGCATTGCCGGCATCGTTGTCGAGGGCGCCATTCGTGATGTCGCGGAAATTCGCGCGCGCGGCTTCGCCGCGTTTTCTTCCGCTGTCGTGCCGGCGGGGCCTCACAAAAACTTTGGCGGTATTATCGACGGTACGGTCTCGGTCGGCGATTGCCCGGTCAATCCGGGCGACTTGATAATCGGTGACGATGACGGCGTCGCGGTTGTGCCGCTGGCGTGGACGGACAGGATGCTGGCCGCGTCACAGCAGAAAATCAAAGACGAAGCCGATGTCATCAAGAAAATCCATGAAGGTGCCAATCAGGCCGACCTGATGGGGCTGCCCGTTCCGGAAGTGATCACCTGATCATTTGAACAGCTCTATTTCGTAAGGCTCATCGCGGGCGGCGGCGACCCAAATCGCCATGTCCGGTTGGCTCCAGACGGCATCCATGTACGCCTGCGTCTCGGCGTCGACCGGCACACCATACGTTCGAAACCGGCTGACGACGGGGGCGTACATGATGTCGGCGGCTGACCATGCGCCGAACAGATATGGACCGCTGGCACCGAACCGCTCCCGGCATTCAGCCCACCGGGCGACGATTTTTGCGATGTCGTCCATGGCGCCGCCGGTATGTTGCGTGCCCGAGCGATCGGTGCGCATGTCCATCGGCATGTCACGGCGCAACCGATAGAAACCGGAATGCATTTCCGCCGATACCGAGCGCGCAACGGCCCTGGCATCTTTGTCCCGTGGCCATATACCGGCTTCGGGGGCCAATTCGGCAAGGGTCTCGATGATGGCAAGGCTGTCCCAGACCGTGATGCCGCTTGTCTTCAGCACCGGGACAAGCCTGCTCGGTGAATGTTTCCTGAGCGCGGCATCGGTTTCCGGCACGTTAAGGGGGACGAAGATTTCGTCAAATGGAAGCTTCGACTGCCGCATCGCGAGCCATGCTCTGAGCGACCATGACGAGTAATTCCGGTTGCCGATGACAAGTTGCAGGTCCGCGGTCATGAAGTTCTCCCTCTCCAGTGAGCGTCAGTTTAGGGTTTTCGTTTCCGCCAAGCCAAGTAAGATCGTTGCAACACCGGAATGAGGAGCCCGACGTGAACGAAACGACCGCTGGAACGATACCCGTTCATCTGATTGCGGAAGACGCACTCGAAGGCTGGCTCGCGGACGCCCCGGAACATGTTAAGGCTTGGGTGGCCGCCAATGGGTTCAAGGCCGCCGCGGGAAAATATCTGGTCGTCCCCGATGGGACGGGTCAGATCGGTTGCGTGCTCGTCGGGGTTTCCAGTCCTGTTTCGTTGTGGGATGCGGGGGCATTGGCAAAGTCTCTGCCGGCAGGCGCGTACGCGCTCGCAGGCGACGTGGATAAGCAAACGGCCGAGGCCGTCGCGCTTGGCTGGCAACTCGGTTCGTACGAGTTCGACAGATACAGGAAACCGGCGCCTCCCAATGCCGTACTGCAACAGCCAGGAAGTATCGATCCGGTTCAGGTGGCGGCGCTGGCGGATGCGACGATGCTGGTCCGCGATCTTGTGAACGCGCCGGCCAACGATCTCGGCCCCGAAGCGCTGGCCGACGCGGCGAAAGACCTTGCCGAAAAGTTCGGCGCCGAATTTACGGTTACCGTCGGTGAAGATCTGTTGAAAGAGAACTACCCCGCGATCCATGCCGTCGGGCGCGCCGCTGTCGATGCGCCGCGTCTTATCGAGATGACATGGGGCGACCCCGCGCACCCTACCGTTGCCCTTGTCGGCAAGGGGGTGTGCTTTGATTCCGGTGGTCTCGATATCAAGCCGGCCGCCGGCATGAAGCTGATGAAGAAGGATATGGGCGGATCCGCGCACGTCCTCGGGATCGCCCACTGCGTCATGGCACTGGGCCTCAAGGTGCATTTGAAGGTGCTGGTGCCCGCTGTCGAGAACGCTATTTCCGGCAACGCCATGCGGCCGCTCGACGTGGTTCGGACGCGTGCCGGCATCACCATTGAGATCGGCAATACGGACGCCGAGGGCCGTGTCATCCTGGCCGATGCGCTGACCCGCGCCGCCGAGTTCGATCCGGAACTCGTCATCGACTTTGCGACGCTGACCGGCGCTGCGCGCGTGGCGCTCGGGACCGAACTGCCGGCGTTGTTCTGCAACGACGACGGCTTCGCGGCGGATATTCTCGCCGCCGGTACCAGCGTTTCCGATCCGCTGTGGCGCATGCCGCTATGGCCCGGATACCGCAAGATGATCGAGGGGAAGGTCGCCGACATCACCAACTCGCCCGAAGGCGGCTATGCGGGTGCGATCACGGCGGCGCTGTTCCTGGAACGGTTTGCGCCGGAACATGCCGCATGGGCGCACATCGATGTTATGGCATGGAACGTTTCGTCGAAACCGGGTCGTCCCGAGGGCGGTGAAGCAATGGGTATGCGCGCGTTCACAGAAACGTTAATCCAGAAATACGGACGCGCCTAACGGAGGTAGCACCAATGAACTTGGATATTACCGACTTACAGGCTCTCGACATCTGGCGGCGCGCCATTGTTGCCAGTGTTCGGGCCGACGCGCCGGATTTATCGGCACGCCAGATGTCCGTTCTGCTGACGGTCTATCTGACGCCACCACCGCATACGGTTCGCGGTCTGGCCGATGATCTGAAGGTGACGAAACCGGTGATCACCCGTGCCGTTGATCGCTTGAGCGAACTCGGCATGTTGCGCCGGAAAATCGACCCCGACGACAGACGCAGCGTGCTCTTGCAGCGGACCGTCAAGGGTTCTGTCTTTCTTCGCGAGTACGGGGAACTGATCGTTGCGGCGGCGCGCCGTGCGACGGAAGGCGACGCAACCGGCCTGCCGCAGAAATACTGAAAGCGCCCTCAGCCCGTGGTGCGTGCCTGTGCGAGCGGGGTCCGGTATCGCCGCAGGTATGTGGGCAGCACGGCTTCGGCCGGTGTCGCGGACACGCCGAGATCCTTAAGGCCGGGGAGGGAACCGCTGGTGACATTGTCGCTCTGCATCAGTTTCACCTGATCCCTAGTGAGGAGCGGCTTCGGCAACTTCTCGAGGAAGAATGCCTTCATCTCCAGGACCCAGTACGGTACCGGCACCAGTAGTCGCTTGCGGCTGGTTGTTTTGAGTACGAGGCGCATAACGTCGGCGAACGAGTACACACTCGGCCCGGCAAGCTCGTAGATCTTTCCTGCCGTCCCCGCGTCGTCGAGGCAGGCGACGATGGCGTCCGCGACGTCGCCGACATAGACCGGCTGGAATTTCGGGCCGCCATCACCAAGAAAATCGATTGCGATGGCTTTGCCGCCACCGATGCTGACATCGGGGAACGTCGGCGCGCCGAAAACCGGCAGGAATGGCGAGATACGGCAGATACCGGCAAACGTGTTGAAAAAATTGTCCTCGGGTCCGAAGACGACGCTCGGCCGGACGATACGTGCCGAAGGAATGGCCGCCATGACAGCTTCTTCACCCGCTGCCTTGGTGCGCGCGTACTCTGCTTCCGCATTCTTGTTCGCGCCCAGTGCGGACATCTGCACGAAACGCGTTATGCCCAACTCGGCCGCTGTCTCCGCAATCAGTTTTGCCGCATCAGCATGGATGGCCTGAAACGTGGCATTGCCGCTTTCATAAAGGATGCCGACAAGATTGACGGCGGCTTCCGCGCCTTCCAGTGCCACGCGGACGCTTTTTGCATCCCGCACATCGGTGCCCCACGGAATCACCTGGCCTACATCGCCCATCGTTCGAAGGTAATGTGCCTTTTCCGTATCGCGGCATGCCGCGCGGACGACCCAGCCATCCTTGGCCAAACGGCGGACGAGATGTCGGCCGATGAAACCTGAGGCGCCGAACACGGTAATAATGCGACGTTGCGAGCGAGTGGCCATGCCTGCACCCCTGTTGCACAATTGGAAAAACTACGGGTTAATATGGCTTATACCGAGCTTTGCCGGTGGTCAACCGGACCTTACGGCATTTAGACCGGAAACGGAGCGAGTACATATTGACAAGGGGCCTTCTGAGGACTAATCCCTCCACTCCGACGCGCGTTCAAGCGCGCGCAGGAGCCCAGGTGGCGGAATTGGTAGACGCGCTGGCTTCAGGTGCCAGTGGCCGCAAGGTCGTGGAAGTTCGAGTCTTCTCCTGGGCACCATCAACCTCCCGCCTCGCGGTACAAGGACGGAAGGTAGTCGCTTGAGCCGTCAAGTTTTCAATACCCCCGAGAAAGTCCATGTACACCGCGGTGACATTCCCGCGGGGCTCGATTTCGGTGATGCGGTGGCCGTCGATACGGAAACCCAGGGATTGAACCTGCAACGTGACAGACTGTGTGTCGTTCAGCTTTCTGCCGGTGACGGCGTTTGCCATCTCGTGCAGATGCCCGCAGACGACTATTCGGCGCCGAACCTGAAAGCGCTGATGACGGATCAGGCCGTCACCAAGATTTTCCATTTTGCGCGGTTTGACGTGGCGATCATGAAGCGCTGGCTCGGCATTACGATTTCGCCGGTCTTTTGCACAAAGATCGCGTCCAAGCTGGTCCGCACATATACCGACAAACACGGCCTCAAGGACGTGACACGGGAACTGGTCGGGATCGAACTCTCCAAAGTTCAGCAGTCGTCCGATTGGGCCGCCGATGAACTGTCCGACGCGCAACAGGCGTATGCCGCATCGGACGTTCTCAATTTGCATGCGATCCGCGATGCATTGCACGAAATGCTCGAGCGTGAAGGACGCACCGGCCTGGCGCAATCCTGCTTCGAATTCCTGCCGGCCCGTGCCGACCTTGATCTGGCGGGCTGGTCGGAAACCGATATTTTTGCCCATACGTGATGACGACCATCTGTTGAACCGACGTCCGGCGAAGCGCATACTTAGGAACGCGATCGCGCATAGTTTAATGCGTTCAATGGAGCATTCATGAACGGAATTCCCGCCGAGAAACTGGATAACGACGACGCCCGTCGTGATATCGATGCGGCACGCCAGGTTATTGAAACGGAAATCGCAGGCCTCAGAACGCTTGCAGATTACATCGGCGCCGATGTTGCCACCGCGATCGAAGTTCTGGCCTCCGTGACGGGGCGGGTTGTGGTTTCCGGCATGGGTAAAAGTGGCCATATCGCACGCAAAATCGCGTCGACATTGGCCTCGACGGGGACGCCGGCCTTGTTCGTACATCCAGCAGAGGCATCACACGGTGACCTTGGGATGATCACCCAGGCCGATGCCGTGTTCGCACTTTCGAACTCAGGCGAGACGACGGAACTCGCGGATCTCGTCGACTATTGCAAACGTTTCGAGATCCCGCTGATCTCCATGACCGGGCGTGCGGACAGCACGCTTGCCAGCGCGGCCGATGCGTCGCTCGTCATCCCGGCGGCCGACGAGGCGTGTCCGATGGGCTTGGCGCCGACGACGTCGACGACCGTGATGCTGGCACTGGGCGATGCCATAGCTGTCGCGCTGCTGGCGCGGAAGGGGTTCTCCAGTGACGATTTTCACGCGCTCCATCCGGGTGGAAAGCTTGGTCGGCGGCTGTTGAAGGTGCGTGATATCATGCACGGCGGCAGCGAACTCCCTCTCATCCCGACGGATACGGTCATGTCCGAAGCGCTGATCGAAATGACGGCGAAGGGTTTCGGGTGTGTTGGGGTGTCCGACGGTGACGGTAATCTCGCGGGCATTCTGACGGACGGCGACCTGCGCCGGCACATGAGTGACGACCTGACTATGAAGCCGGTTGCCGACGTCATGACGACGGGCGCAAAGACAATCGAGCCGGAATTTCTTGCCAGCGAAGCACTGCACTTCATGAATGAAAACAAGATCACAAATGTTTTCGTGGTGAAGAACGGAAAACCGGTCGGGGTCCTCCACATTCACGATTGCCTGAGGGCCGGCGTCGCTTGAACGACTTTCTCGAATGAGCAGAGGCACAATGGCTCCTGCGGCAAACGACGGTTTGGAACTGGAAGGCCGCAAGCGGAGCGGAGACTTCGGCTTCGAGGACCGCGGCCCGCAGCAGCATACGGCCGCCTATTCCAGATTTGTGCGCGCCATGAAGTTCCTGTTGCCGGCGACGGCGCTGTTGTTGATCGGACTGATCGTCGCCTGGCCGCACATCGAGGTTTCGGACGCGAAGTTCCGCATCGGGTTTGCCGATCTGACGGTCAAGGAGGCGGACGACCCGAGTATGCTCAACCCTCGCTATATCGGCACCGACGACGACAATCAGCCCTATTCGGTCACGGCGGAGATTGCGCGCCGCCTGGCGGCGTCCGCCAATGTGATTGAACTCGACAGTCCGAAGGCGGACATTCTGCTCGACGACGGGACCTGGCTGGTTCTGACCGCGCGCCGCGGGATTTACGGCCGCGAGGCCGAAAGCCTCGATCTCGTAGGTTCCGTGGTGCTTTATCACGACACCGGTTACGAATTCTTAACCGAGAAGGCGAAGATTGATCTTGAGACGAGTTCCGCCGAGGGAGACCAGCCGGTGCGCGGTCAGGGGCCGTTCGGAAATCTGCAGGCGGAGGGGTTCCGCCTTGTCGATAAGGGCAAGACCATATACTTCACCGGCAAGAGCAAGCTTGTGATTTATCCGGGTGCGGGTCAGGGAATTCAATGACGCATTGGATGCAGACCTCGATGATGAAACGGTGGCGTTGCCGGCTGATAGCCGGTGTGACGATGGCGGCATTGTCGCTGCCGTGCGCAGCCATGGCGCAGAGCCTTAGTCTCGGCGGCGCAAAAGGCGACCAGCCGATCGAGGTTTACGCGCAGGACGGGATCGAATGGCAGCAGGACGGCAGCCTGTTCGTTGCACGTGGTGATGCACGGGCGGTGCGCGGCGAGGTGGAAGTGCTGAGCGACGAGCTGCGTGCCCATTACCGTGAGAATGCAAGCGGTCAGTCCGAGGTCTGGCGCCTGGATGCGCTGGGTAACGTGCGGATCGTGTCTGATAGCGAAACCGCTTATGGCGACCGGGCGATCTACAACGCCGATCAAAAAGTACTCGTCGTCGATGGAAAAAAGCCGCGCTTGGTGTCGGGGCAGGATACGCTGTCGGCCAGTCAACAGCTCGAATACTGGGAGTTGAAGAAATTCGCGGTTGCGCGGGGAAACGCCGTTGCAACCCGGAACAAGAAACAGGTCTTCGCGGACGTGCTGGTCGCGCACCTGACGGAGAATAGCCAGGGCGAGACCCAGGTGTACCGGGTCGACGCCTATGACAACGTCCGTATTCGAACCGAACGCGAAACGGCGACCGGGGACCGCGGCGTTTACAATGTGGAAAGTGGTATCGCAACCCTGACCGGTCAGGTTAGACTGGTGCGTGACGAGAACGAACTGCGGGGTTGTCGCGCCGAGGTCAATCTGAACACCGGCATCAGCAGGCTCTTTCCGTGTCAAGACGGACAGGGATCGGGACGGGTCAAGGGGAGCTTCGTCCCAAAGAACCGCAGCAACAACTGACAACGGTGTACGGATAGCACCGGCGGCCAAGAGGAATAGAATGAGCGACGACTTCGAGGAAATCGGCAAGCGGCTTGCGGAAGCCGGGGGTGAGCCGCAAAAGCGAAAAAAACCGCGTCTGGTCGCGCGCAGCGAACGCGGTCTGTACGCATTGAATATCGGCAAACGATTCAAGAAGCGCCCCGTTGTCAGGAGCGTCAGCCTCGAGGTGCATCGAGGTGAGGTCGTCGGCCTTCTCGGTCCAAACGGTGCCGGCAAGACGACCTGCTTTTACATGATCACGGGGCTGATCCAGCCCGACATGGGAAACATCGTTCTCGACGGGAACGATATCACCGACTTGCCGATGTACCGTCGCGCGCGCCTCGGAATCGGCTACTTGCCGCAGGAAGCCTCGATCTTCCGCGGACTGAGCGTTGAAAACAATATCCGAGCCGTGCTTGAAGTGGTCGAAAAGAGCCGGGAACGCCGTGAGGCGATCCTTGATGCCCTGCTTGCCGAATTTTCAATCACCCACCTGCGCCGCGCCCCTGCGCTTGCGCTTTCCGGCGGGGAGCGGCGCCGGGTCGAGATCGCCCGCGCGCTGGCCTCGAACCCGCATTTCGTGCTGCTCGACGAGCCTTTTGCCGGGATTGACCCGATTGCCGTCGGAGATATCCGGGAACTCGTGGCACACCTCAAGGATCGCGGAATCGGCGTCCTGATTACCGACCACAACGTGCGCGAAACGCTCGATGTTATTGATCGGGCCTATATCATCCATGATGGAATGATGCTGATGGAGGGGGCGCCGTCGGATATCGTCGGCAACGCGGACGTGCGGCGCGTCTATCTGGGTGACCGCTTCTCTCTCTGACGTCATGGACCGGAGGCGCCGATGGTGATGTCGCCTCGTCTCGAACAGCGGCTGGGGCAGTCGCTGGTCATGACGCCGCAATTGCAGCAGGCGATCAAGCTGCTGCAGCTTTCCAATCTTGAATTGTCCGAGTTCGTCGAGGGCGAGCTGGAGGCTAATCCGCTTCTCGAGCGCGACGAACAGGCGCCGGCCGAGACGCCGGAACGGGACAGCGATTTCGACGACGGTTTCGAGGATACGCCGGCGCTCGAAGATCTGAGCCTTGGGGAGCCGGCGGATACCGAAATGGCGTCCACCGGTGAACTGGACGCGGACATGGGCGGCGCTTACGAGGACGGTACCGTGAGTGTCGGCCAGTACAGCGGATTGCCTGAACAGAGCAGCTACGATCCGGATCTGCCGGGACTCGAGGAGACGTTGGCAGAGACACAGACGTTGCGGGCCTATCTCGATCAGCAACTGGCCATGGCACGTCTATCACCCGAGGATACGCTGATTGCCGCCTACCTCATCGATCAGGTCGAGGAAAGCGGCTATCTCGGTGGAACGCTCGACGAAGCAACCGAGATGTTGGGCGCGTCCATCGGGGATGTGGAACGCGTACTCGCGCTCTTGCAATCCTTTGAGCCAACGGGTGTGTTCGCGCGCGACCTTGCCGAATGCATGGCCCTGCAATTGAAAGAGCGCGATCGGTTCGATCCTGCCATGCAGACGTTTCTCGGCAATCTCGATCTCGTCGCCAGCCGCGAACTGAGCAAACTTGCAAGCCTTTGCGGTGTCGACGCCGAGGACATAGCCGACATGCTGACGGAAATCAGGGAACTCGATCCGAAGCCGGGGCTTTCCTTTGCGCCGGAAACCGCCGAACCGATTATCCCGGACGTGATCATGGTGCGGCATCCCAAGGGCGGCTGGGTGGTCGAGCTCAATTCGGAAACGTTGCCACGGGTGCTGGTCAACTCAAGCTACCACGCCCGCGTTCAGAAAATGCCGATGAGCAAGGAAGATCGGAAATATCTGGCGGAGCAGTTTCAGTCTGCGAACTGGCTCGTTAGGGCACTGCACCAGCGCGCGACGACGATCCTCAAGGTGTCGTCGGAGATCGTCCGCCGTCAGGACGCGTTCTTTAAAAAGGGCATTCAGCACCTTAAACCGATGGTGTTGCGTGATGTCGCCGATGAAATCGAGATGCACGAGAGCACGGTAAGCCGCGTTACGTCGAACAAGTACATCGTGACGCCGCGCGGCATATTCGAGCTTAAGTACTTCTTCTCGTCGTCGATTGGCGCGACCGACGGCGGCGAGGCTCATTCCGCCGAATCGGTCCGCCACCGGATCAAGGAATTGATCGATGGCGAGGATCCGAAGAAAATTTTGTCTGACGACAAGCTGGTAAAGATGCTCGTTGGCGAAGGTTATGATATCGCCCGCCGTACGGTCGCAAAGTACCGGGAATCCATGAGAATCGGCTCATCTGTCGAACGGCGACGCCAGAAAGCGCCGCCGAAATGAACCGAAAATAGGTCCGAAACGGGACCGGACTCTCCATTCCTTCTGGTGACACGGCGCACCAATCGGAGTATCATCCACGCATGTTACATCTTCTCGTATTGACTTCGCGGAACCTTCTCACTAGGGTCCGCCCACCGTCAGCTGAGGGGGAATGGGGGAAACCACCCCATGCCATAGACGGGGCAAAAGAAGCTTTACAAATCAATCACTTAAAGGCTTAGCCCAGACATGGAAATTTCCGTTTCCGGTAAACATGTTGATGTTGGCGATGCTTTTCGCTCGTACGCCGAAGAGCAGCTGACCGACTCTGTCACCAAATATTTCGACCAGGCGATCGACGCGCATGTGACGATTTCCCGCGAAGGTTCGATGATGCATGTGGATATCTCCGTGCACCCGGGGCCGCGTGGCCTCATTGTTCAGGGGCGCGGGCAGGCTGACGAGGCTTACCCGGCGTTTGATGCCGCGCTGGAACGGATTTCCAAGCAACTTCGCCGTTACAAGCGCCGGTTGGTCGACGACCAGCGCCGCCGTGCAGCGAACGACGATGTTGTCAGCGCACAGCAGTATGTTATTCAGGGCGATACTGGCGAGGACGAGGTCGAAGTCGACGCACAACCGGTCATCGTCGCGGAAATGCAGACGGACATTGCGACCCTGACCGTCAGCGAAGCGGTTATGCATATGGACCTGGCAGATCTGCCGGTGCTCATGTTCCGCAACTCAAAGACCAATGCCTTGAGCGTCGTCTATCACCGCAAGGACGGCAACATAGGCTGGATCGATCCGTCGCCGAGTGGCGTGACCGACTAGAAGCAAACAATGACCCTGCGCGGGTCCGGCTGAAAAAGCCAGTGTTGGACAGGAAGTGATGATGGAACTCAGTGATCTCCTAGACAGCGGCAGCATTGTTGCCAACCTCCGCGCGACCAGCAAAAAGCAGGCGCTGCAGGAACTCGCGCGCAAGGCCGCGGATGTGACCGGGCTGGACGAACGCAAGGTTTTTGGCGTGTTGATGGACCGCGAACGTCTCGGCACGACCGGGGTCGGTTCGGGAATCGCCATTCCGCATGGGAAACTCCCGGAACTGGACCGTCTTTACGGCATTTTTGCACGGCTGGAAAAACCGGTGGATTTCCAATCGATCGATGACCGTCCGGTCGATCTTATTTTCGTGCTGCTGGCACCCGAAGAAGCGGGCGCCGATCACCTCAAGGCGCTGGCCCGCGTGTCGCGCCTGCTGCGCGATCACGATGTCTGCGACAAGCTGCGCGGTACCGGCGAGGTGGACGCGCTGTTTGCGATCATGACCGAGTCGCAGGAAACGCGCGCCGCCTGATCAGGCGCCGCGCCGGGCGGCGAATTTACTCATCCGCCTCCATGTCGATGGTTTGTGCGGCACCCTTGCCACTCTGAATTTTGATATTCTTGATTTCCGGCTCCGGAACTTCCCGGTGCAAATCGACGTTGAGCAGACCGTTGTCCAGGGTTGCCGCGACGACGTCGATACCTTCCGCCAGCACGAATGAGCGCTGAAACTGTCTCGCCGCAATGCCACGGTGAATGAAGATTCGCTCCGAACTGTCGTCGACCTGCTTGCCACGAATGACCAACTGGTTGTCTTCCACCGCGACCGAGAGATCGTCCATGGTGAAACCGGCGACCGCGAGGGTAATCCGGATGTCGTTCTCTCCGGTCTGCTCGATATTGTAAGGCGGATATCCTTCGCCGGACGCTTTGGCAGCGCGGTCGAGAATCTGCTCGATTCGATCGAAACCGAGTAGTTGCGGATTGTTGAAAATCGCCATGTTCGTCTCCCGGCCTCCCCGAAAGGGCGAGGTCTGTTCTGGGCCCATGGAATATCTCCGGCGCCCGGTCGCCGATTTGCCCTCATGGCCCAACGGCTTCCCCATAGATTTGGAACAGAGGCACGCCGAGTCAAGACCAAGCCGGGCACGTGACAATGGAGGCGGGCGCCAAGTAAGCTCTCTCACCTGCCGAACGTGAGGATACCTGACATGACCCAGCCGCCCCCTGCCGCAATCGGCGACGACCTTCAGGACGTCGATACGCCTGCACTTCTGGTCGATCTTGATGCCTTCGAGGCGAACGTCGAGCAACTCGCTAAAACGGTGTCCGACTTCGGAGTCCGATTGCGTGCGCACTCAAAGACGCACAAGTGCCCAGAGATCGCCAGGCGCCAGATCGCGGCAGGCGCCGTCGGTATCTGCTGCCAGAAAGTGGGCGAAGCCGAAGCGATGGTTGCCGGCGGGATCCCGGACGTTCTGGTGACCAACCAGATCTGGGGCGAAAAAAAGCTGAAACGTCTGGCGGCGCTGGCGCATGACGCACGTATCGGCGTGCTGGCCGACGATGCGCAGAACGTCCTCGACCTGGCGCAGGCGGCGCGTGACGCGGGTGTCACCCTCGACGTTTACGTGGAAATCGATGTCGGCGCCGGCCGGTGCGGTATCGAACCGGGGGCGCCTGCTGCCGAACTGGCGGGCCTGATCGTGGCGGAAGACGGCCTGAACTTCGCGGGTCTTCAGGCATATCATGGATCGGCGCAGCACATCAGGACGGCCAACGAACGGGGAGCCGCCATTGGTGCTGCCTGCGACAAGGTCCGGGAAACGCTTGCGGCGATGGAGACCGCCGGCATCGACGTGCCGATCGTAACGGGTGCCGGTACCGGCAGCTTCCGCTTCGAGGCTGCGAGCGGGCTCTACAAGGAAATGCAGTGCGGCTCGTATATCTTCATGGACTCGGATTATGCGCAGAATATGGACCAGCAGGGCGATCCGTTCACCGAGTTCCGTCACAGTCTGTACGTTCTCGTTACTGTGATGAGCGCGACCAAGCCGGGGCGCGCGGTTGTCGACGCCGGTCACAAGGCGCTTGGCAATGATCAGGGGATGCCTTGGGTCGCCGATATACCCGGTGCACGATATGAGGGGCCGTCGGACGATCACGGCACGCTGGTCCTTGGTGAAGCCGCCCGCGGCGTGCTGTTGGGCGAAAAAATCCGGTTGATCCCCGGCCACTGTGACCCGACGGTCAATCTTTATGACTGGTTCGTCGTGGTGCAGGGCGGCCGGGTGGTCGATCTCTGGGAAATCGGGGCACGGGGCGCAATACGGTAGTACGGAGGGCGTATGACGCAGGAACTGGAAACACGGATTACCGAGCTCGAAATGACGGTCACGCATCAGGAGCGAACCATCACCGAGCTCAGCGACGTGGTTGCCGAACAGTGGGCCCGCATCGAAGCCCTGCAACGGGGACTGACGCGGCTGGATGAAACGAAGGCCGACGCGGAACCCGAGGACGAGGCAGATCGCCGCCCTCCACATTACTGAAAAACACGGTTAACATAGACGGTTAAGGCAGAATGCCGAGGGTTAACCCTCGGAGGGATACAGGTTGGCGCTCGATATTCCATCGAGTCAGTCGGTTTCGTTCGCCATCAGCGGCACGCAGACGGCGCAGCGATTGCTGCAGACGTCGCCGGTTTCGCTGGATGCCGCGCGTGCGCGGGGGCTCGCGGACGGCACGACGGTCGGCCGGTTTGTCGAGCGGCGCGTCACCATCGATACGGCCGCCGCCAGTCAGGCGCTGCGCCAGTCCGTATTCGCCGGTTCGACGATCCGCGATGCGCTGCAGGAGCTGATCGGGCTTGCCGAGATTGCCGCAAACGAAGGGCTTGTCTCCGAGAGCGTCAATCTCCTCTCTGCTGACGGCACGCGCGTCTCGCGCAACAACATCCAGGCGCAGTTGGACCGAGCCGCTGCCCTGATCGACAGTCTCGTATCCGCCTCCGCCACAGGCAGCGCCAACTTCATAGACGGCAGTGGACCCGCGATCCGCATTCAGACCAGCAGTTACGGAGGAACGGTTTCCGTAACACCGCAGGGCTTCGACGTAGCGTCACTGGGGCTTCAGAATCTCGATGTTTCGACGGCCGCGGATGCACGTCTGACCGTGGCTCGGATCGAAAACGCCATCAACGTGAGCGGCTCGCGCCTCGGCCGTCTGACTCAATTGCAGACCGCACTCGGGCAGACCAGCAGCTTCGATCAGTCCCTGATCGCGGCGACCACGAACATCTCCGGGACCCTGCCGGTGGGGGCATTCGTCAACCTGTCCGCGTGACGGTCACGACAGGATGCCGAACGACTTCAGAACGAACGCGTAATTGAAGGCAAGTTCTTCCAGTCGGTCGAAGCGCCCGGCCGCACCGGCATGGCCCGCGCTCATGTTGGTTTTAAGCAGCAGCGGATTTCCGTCCGTTTTCAGACCGCGCAGTTTGGCGACCCATTTTGCAGGTTCCCAGTACGTGACGCGCGGGTCCGTCAGGCCGGCTGTCGCCAGCAGTGCCGGGTAGTCCTTGGCCTCGACGTTGTCGTAGGGGGAGTAGCTGAGAATGTAGTCGTAGGCGTCCTTGTCCTCTATCGGATTGCCCCATTCGGGCCACTCGATGGGGGTGAGCGGGAGCGACGTATCGCACATCGTATTGAGGACATCGACGAAAGGCACATCTGCGACGACGGCGCGCCAAAGGTCCGGGCGCAGGTTGGCGCAGGCGCCCATCAGCATGCCGCCGGCGGATCCGCCGTGAATGGCAATGCCGTCCGGCCGCGCAAGGTTCTCGTTGATCAGGCCTTCGGCGGCGGCGATGAAATCGGTGAAGGTGTTGCGCTTCTTCTCGCGCTTGCCGTCCGTGTACCAGCGGTACCCCTTCTCCATGCCGCCCCGGATGTGCGCGATCGCATATATGAAGCCCCGGTCGACGAGGCTGAGTCGTGGCGTCACGAACGACGCCGGCATTGTCATGCCGTAGCTGCCGTACCCGTAAAGCAGAACGGGGGCGCTTCCATCTAGGACGCAATCGGCGCGGTAGAGCACGGTCACGGGGACCAGTTCACCGTCTGGCGCTACCGCCTGAATGCGGCGCGTAACATAGTCCGCCGGGTTATGCCCGGACGGCACCTCGTCCTGCTTGAGGAGCGTGCGGTCCCCCGTCGCCATGTTGAAGTCGATGACCTGTCTGGGTGTCGTCGGCGACGAGTAGGAGAAGCGCAGGTTATGGGTGGCGTATTCGAAACCGCCCTCGAGGCCGAGCGCATAAGCTTCCTCCTCGAAGCGGATGGTGAATTCCTGCTGGCTTTCCCAATGACGCACCACAACGCGCGGCAGCGCGGCGACGCGCTCGAGACGGACAAGGTATTCGGCAAAAACCTCGAAGCCGACGATCAGCGTCCCCGGCATATGTTGAATCAGATCGACCCAGTTGGCGCGGCCCGGATTATCCAGCGGTGCGGTGACGATCTTGAAGTCCTCGGCACCATCGGCATTGGTCAGAATGACCAGACGCCCGGCGTGTTCCGAAACGCTGTATTCAACGCCCTGTGCACGCGGCGCGATCATCTCCGGTGCCGTCTCCGGGGCGTCCGCCGGGATCATGTATACCTCGGACGTCTCATGATCGTGTGCGTCGATCAGGATCAGCCGGCGGCTTTCGGTTTTCGACAGGCTGACGAAATAACCGGGGTCGGCTTCCTCGTAAACCAGGACGTCGTCGGACGCAGGCGTGCCAACGACATGGCGCATGACCTTGGATGGCCGATGATTGTCGTCGAGCACGGTGTAGAAAAGAGTCTTGCCGTCCTCGGCCCACTCCATGTCCGCGCTCGCATTGCCGATCTCGTCGGCAACGTTTTCCCCGCTTTCCATGTCGCGGAAGCGAAGCGTGAAAATCTCGGAGCCGTTCCGGTCCTCGGCATAGGCGGACATTCGATGGTCGGATGCATGCACGAAGGCGCCGATCTTGTAATAGTCCTGACCCGCAGCTTCGGCGTCGCCGTCGAGTAGGACCGTCTCGGCACCGCCTCCCTGCGTCGGCTTGCGGCAATACTTCGGATGCTGACCGCCTTCAACGTAGCGCACGTAATAGGCATACTCGCCATCCGGGTCGGGAACGGTGGAATCGTCTTCCTTGATCCGGCCCCGCATTTCGTCGAACAGCTTCTGTTGCAGGGGGTGCGTATCCGCCATCCATGCCTGCGTATATGCATTCTCCGCTTCCAGATAGGCACGGATGTCCTTGTTCAGCACTTCCGGCTCGTGCATCACCTGTTGCCAGTTCTCGTCCTTCAGCCAGGCATAGTCGTCACGGCGGGTATGGCCATGATAGGTGATGTCGATCGGGTGCCTGTCGGCAACGGGCGGGCGAATGTTGTCGGTTGTCATGATCTTGCCTTCTGGGTCTGCGAGAGTAATGCTCTCGATCCGTTGCCCCTATGTAGTCAGGAAAACGCTGGATGTCGAACAAGGTGATCCTGGTCGTCGTGGACGGCCTTAAATATTCGACCGCGCTCGGTCACTGCGGCTTTCTTGAGGGGCAGGTGGAATCCGGCAAGGCACGCCGCTGGCGGATGCGCGCATCGCTGCCCAGCATGTCGGCGCCCTGTTACGAAAGTATTCACACCGGCCTGGATCCGGCCGATCACGGGATCACGGCCAACAGCGTGCTCAGGCCGTCGCGCGTGGACAACGTCTTTTCCCTGGCGCAGGGGAAGGGGCGAACCACGGCGGCGGTGGCGTACAGCTGGTTTTCGGTTCTTTACAATGCGGCTCCTTACGATCCCGTGCGCGATCAGGAAACGGACGACGAGACGAAACCGATTCAGTACGGCCGGTTCTATGACGATGCCGGCAGAACCGATTTTCACCTCGGTATTCCGTCGGATGCCGATCTTTGCGCCCAGGTCGACAGGTTCATCACGCGCCATGCGCCGGACTATCTGCTGTTGCATACGCTCAGCTGCGACAGTGTCGGCCATGTTCATGGCGGGTCGTCGTGGCAGTACGACCGCAGCGCCACGGTTGTCGACAGTACGCTCGGCAAACACCTTCCGGCTTGGCGGGATGCGGGTTACAGGGTGCTGGTCACCGCCGATCACGGTTTCACCGATTGTGGATACCACGGCGGCACCAACGATGAGGTCCGGGATGTGGCGTTTTACGATATCGGTCATCCCGACCCGGGCATGAGTGACGCCGCGGTGTCGCAGCGTGCAGTTGCGCCGACGATCCTGTCACTGATGGGATTGGACATCCCGGCGCAGATGAAGGAAGCGCCCCTTCGCTGATGCCGCGTTAGGATGCGGCGGATCTAATCAAGGCCCGGATTTCATCGCGGACCGGTCCGTGATTGGCGGGGTCAGCGAGCGTCGTATACCAGCGTTCCGGCGCTTCCTCTGCGCGGCGATGCTTCCAGTTGACGGTTCTGAGTAGCCGCTCCGCATCTTCCGGCAAGCGCTCGGGCACGTCGAAACCGGCAATGACGCTCCATACGCCGGCCCAGCCACGCGCGACACTGAACGGATTGTACCCACCCCCACCCGATGCGATGACACGCGGCGCCATGTCGCGAACCGCTGCGACCGCGCGCCAGAGGGCGATATTGGAAATTGCCAGCTTGCTTTGCGGATCGTCGGCCAGCGCGTCGACACCGCATTGCACGAAAACGGCGTCAGGTTCGAATTCCTGGATCAGCGGCAGCACTGCGCCCTCGATAATCGCCTCCAGCTCGTCATCGTTGAGGCCATCTGGAACAGGGAGGTTCCGCGCCATGCCGCCGGCGCGGTCGAGAATGCCGCCGGGCTGCATCGGGTCTGCATTACGCCGCTCCATCGGCCAACGACCGGCCTCGTGAATGGAGAGCGTAAACACGTCCGGGTCGTCGTGAAATGCGTCCTGTACGCCGTCGCCGTGATGGGCGTCGAGATCGAGATAGAAGATCCGGTCGGCCCCCAGCTCGCGCAGCCGGCCGATCGTCAGGGCAGGCTCATTGAAATAACAGAAACCGTTCGCTCTGTCGGGCCTGCCGTGGTGCTGGCCGCCACCGAGATTGAAGGCCCGGCCGCCGTCTGCGACAAGTTCCGCCGCTCTTGCGCCGCCGCCGACGGCAGTGGCCGGGCGGCGGAACATTTCGGGGAAGATCGGGTTGCCGCCGGCGCCGATGTTGTGGCGTGCACGGACGGCTGGTGCTGCGTCCTGTTCTTTTTCGGTGCGCATGACGGCGGCGACATACTCAGGGGTGTGAAAACGCTCCAGGTAGGCGGCGTCGGCGCGTGGGCTGTCTACGTAAGCGCCTGGAGGAAACCAGTTCAACGCACGGATGAGGTCGATGGCGAGCGACACCCGGGGTATTGCCAGCGGATGGCCGCGTCCGTAGGTGCTGTCACGGTAGATCTCGCTGCCGATGAAGTATGCGTCGGTCATGGATGGAAGATAGGGGCGCGCGTTTACACCGCCAAGAGAGTGTTTACCCCCTGTGCCATGGCAGACATAATGCAGCCCTCTTGGGGGACCCTCCGAATGGAAATCTGGATACCGATCACGATCGTTGCGGCGTTCTGCCAGAACCTGCGCTCAGCCTTGCAAAAGCATCTGAAGGGCAAGCTTTCAACCGGCGGCGCGACGTATGTCCGTTTCTTTTACGCGTGGCCGTTCGCGGTCGTTTACGTGTGGGGCCTCAACGAATGGGGCGGCATGCCGTACCCGGAAATCAAAGGGAATTTCCTGCTGTATTGCGTGCTGGGCGGGCTCTCGCAGATCATCTTCACGGGACTGCTGGTGTGGCTCTTCTCGTTCAGGAATTTTGCCGTTGGCACGACATTCTCGAAAACCGAGACCGTGCAGGTTGCCCTGCTCGGGTTTCTGTTGCTTGGCGATACGCTCTCCACCGGCGCGATCCTGGCGATCGTCATCAGTGTCGTCGGCGTCATGGCGATGTCGGTGGCGCAGACCAACATCACCTTCAGGACGCTGTTGTCCAGCATGGTCGAGAAATCGACGTTGATCGGTCTGGCGTCCGGATTCTTTCTGGGTGGATCCGTCGTGTTCTTCCGGGGCGCAGCACTGGAGCTCGAATACGATGGGTTCATCATGGCGGCGGCATTTACACTTGCCGTTTCCGTCGTCATCCAGACGGTATTCATGGGCGTTTATCTGCTGTGGCGCGAGCCCGGACAGATGCGTGCCGTGCTGGTCAACTGGAAATGGGCCGGTGCCGTCGGCGTTGCAGGGGTGCTGGGCTCGATTGCTTGGTTCACGGCGTTCACACTGGAGAATGCGGCGCTGGTACGCGCCGTCGGTCAGATCGAGCTGGTGTTTACCTTTATAGCGTCGGCGTTGTTCTTTCGCGAAAAGAGCACGCCGCTCGAGATCGCCGGCATCCTGCTGGTCATCGCCGGTATCCTGCTGATTCTTTACGTGCGTTAGGCGCATGGCGCCATGCGCAGATGGGGCTGGTCAGCGCCGTGCCCCTCTCTATACTCTCGCATCATGACACTCAGCGAGCTTGACCAGTGGCGCCTGAAGCATGTGCTGACGGACGCCGAATTCGACCAACTTCCCGGTCATCAGCACGGCAAGGTGCGGGAAAGTTACGACCTGCCCGACGGCCGGCGCGTCATGATCGCGACCGACCGCCAGTCCGCGTTCGATCATGTACTGGCGGCCGTCCCGGACAAGGGGCAGGTGCTGACGGCGACGGCACAATTCTGGTTCGAGCAGACTGCCGACGTCTGTCCCAATCACGTGATCGCGCATCCGGACCCGAACGTCATCATCGCCCGCAAATTGACCATGCTGCCGGTCGAGATGGTGGTCCGCGCCTATATTACCGGCACGACCGATACCAGTATCTGGACCATGTATGCGGGCGGCGAACGCACGGTTTACGGGCATACGCTGCCGGAAGGGCTGAAGAAGAACGACAAGCTGCCTGAGGTTCTGATTACGCCGACGACCAAGGGGGCTGTCGGTGCGCACGACCATCCGATTACGGCGGCGGAGATTGTCGCACAGGGCCTTTTGACGCAGGCGCAGTGGGACGAGGCGGCGGAGAAAAGCCTGGCGCTGTTCGCGCGCGGCCGGGAAATCGCGGATCGGAACGGCCTGATCCTCGTCGATACCAAGTACGAGTTCGGACTGGATGAAGACGGCGTGGTGACGATAGCCGATGAAATCCATACACCCGATTCCAGCCGCTACTGGGATGCGGCGAGTTATCCGGAACGTCATGCAGCGGGTGAAGAGCCTGAAAATCTGGATAAGGAGTTTCTCCGGCTTTGGATTCGAGAGCGGTGTAACCCCTATACCGATCCGTTGCCCGATATCCCCGACGAAACGCTGATCGAGTTTTCCAACAAATATGTTTCTTTGTATGAACGCGTCACCGGGCGGTCGTTCGAGCGGGCGGACCCCAAGTTACCGGTCAGGGACCGGATAACCGCTGCGCTCGCCGAAGCGCTGCCTGGATATTTCTGAAGAGCGGAGAGGACGATGACGAAAACGCTTCTGGAAATGGCGGGTGCGGACCTGACGCCGAATGCGGTGTCGGAGTCGGTACTGATCCTGATTGACTGCCAGAACGAATATGTGACGGGCGCCCTGCCGCTCGCCGGGATCGACGCGGCGATGGAGAACGCCAAGGTTCTTCTGCAGCGTTTTCGGGCCGCCGGACAGCCGGTCATTCACATCCAGCACCAGGGCAAGGCCGGCGGTGCCTTCGATCTGGACGACATGCGCGGCGCCATCGACGATCGGGTCGCCCCCGAACAGGGCGAACCCGTCATCCGCAAATCCCTGCCCAACAGCTTTGCCGGGACGGAGCTCCAGGAAACCCTTGAAGGCATCGGCCGCCAGAAACTGGTCATCGCCGGGTTTCAGACGCACATGTGTGTCAGCGCAACGACGCGCGCCGCACTCGATCTGGGATATCGCAACACGCTGGTGGCCGACGCCATCACGACGCGCGACCTTCCGGCGCCGGGCGGGGCGGGCGTTGTCGCTGCCGAAACCGTGCACACTGCCACGTTGGCGGCGCTCGCGGACCGGTTCGCGATTGTCGCTGCCACGGCGGCGGATCTGCCGGACTGACAGCAGCTCGTTACTCGATGAGCCCCAGGTAAACCGGCGCCGTTGCATCCTCTGCGGCCAGAATGTCCCGAACCTTGTGCGGTGTCATGCCGCTGTCCGAAATTGCCAAGATCGGCAACCACAATACGTCGACCTGTTGGCGATCGGGTTTTGGGCCGTTGCCGGCGTCGTAACTTTCCGGGACATTGCAGCGAAAAATGAACTCGACCTGCTGGCGTTTCGTCGGCGGGTCCGTGTTCATGGGTTTGAAGTAATCCGCGACATGCATCAATTCGAGGATCTCGACGGTGGCGCCGATTTCCTCCATGCATTCGCGCAGCAACCCGGCCTCGAGTGATTCGCCCGGATCGACCGCGCCGCCCGGCAAGGTGTACCGCGAGCGGCCGTCTTCATACTCTTTGCGTTGAACGAGAACGCTGGTACCGCGACGAATATAGGCGCGGACCGAATTTCGGGGCGAGATGTTCGCCGATTGCGGCATTGATGGAACTCCCGACGGGCTTTATGCCGTCTCCAGATAGCTGATCAGATTGGCCCAGTCCGCCTGCGCATCCTTGGCTGCTTTGGTCTGCTTGTCGAAGACACTGATGCCGTTGTCTGCGGCATCGGTGTACATCACGGTTTCGCGCAGCGTCATGACCGGCGCATGATTGAAGCTTTGAAGAAAGTCCAGTAGCGCTCGGGTCGAGCGGGAACGGCTGCGGACCCGGTTCGCGACGACGGCCACCTGCTTCTTGTTCTTGCGGATCGGCTTCAATGTTTCAACCTTGCTCAGGAAGTTCATCGCCGCGACCTGGTCGAAAGCGGATGGCAGGATCGGCATGACAATGCCATCGGCCATCTTCAGCAGTTTCTGGAACTCCCTTGGCGTCAGCGCTGCCGGCGCATCGATGATCAGGCGATCGATCGACTTTTTAACTTTGCCGATACCGTCTGACCAGTCGAGACCGACAATCGCCGGGACGAAATCCGGGCGCCGATCTATCCATTGCAGGCTGCTGCCCTGCGGATCCACGTCGGCAATTGCAGTCTTGAGCCCGCATTGCGCGAAAGCGGCGGCGAGGTTGGTTGAGATCGTCGTTTTGCCGCAGCCGCCCTTGGCATTGGCGATCAGGATCGATTTCATCTTCTTTCTCTTCCGGTTGCATGCGCGGTCAGCCAGAACGGCGCGGTCTTGGAGAACGTTTTCCAGTTCTTGATAAGCGCCGGTTCTGTCTCTTTCAGTGCGCGCGCGTACCAGCCCTGGACCAGTCCACCCGCCATAGCCAGGGTTTTCGATTTCACGTCGTCGCCTGACGCCGTCAGCAGATTGGTCATATGCATCGCCTGGGCGACATCGTTCAGATGCCCGAACTGGTCCTGCAGGGACTGGAGCGACTTCACGTACTTTGACGTCTGCTTGCCGGGATAGACGCCGCGCAGGAAGTCGACGGCGTAGCGCAGTTTCTTGAGCCGAATCCGAACGTCATGACGCGCTTCCATGTCCTGCGTCTCCAGTTTCTTCCCCTGCTTCAGCAGTTTGCGGTGCGGCCTGGAAAGGATGTCGGCGGCGCATTTCTCCAATGAGCGCAATAACGGATCGGCCGGGTCGGCCGGCATCGCCAGCCATCCCTCGACCGCGACGAACGCCGTGAGGTGAAAGATCATCTTCGCGTAGCGTCGAGAGGAGAGTGTCTTGCGGACGGCTTCGTATGCTCCAGCGCGTTTTTCTTCGGCGGCGGACCTGAGCGTTTCAATGGCTTTGCTGTCGACACCATAACCGGCGACCTGGTCGAGCATCTCGGTGATGTAGACGTCCCAGTCCCGCGCCGGGCCAAGGGCACTGCCCAACCATTTCAGGTCGTCGGCAATCCAGGCGGTGCGCGCTGGATCCAGGTAGCCGTCGAAGACTTTCAAAGACGTCCGGAGCCTGCGTACCGAAACCCGCATCTGGTGCACGCCTTCCGGATCGGTGCCGTCCAGGCAGGCTTCCTCGTTCTCGACGATATTCGCGATGCATACCGGATAAATCTCGGCCAGCGCCTGATGAATCGTCTGCTTTCCGGTCAGCTCGAATTTCGGGACGCGGTGCGCCTGCGGCCCTTCACCGGACAGCAACCGATAGCCTCGCCCCGCCTTGGTCAGCGACGACATCGGCAACGGACACGCATTGTGGATTTCGGATGCGACGGTGAAGAACGCGTTGACGTCGCCTTCGATCAGCTCGAGCTCGCATTCCGCAAACGTCTCTTCACGCTCACCTGCGACGACGCGGCCGTTGTCGGCGACGGCCTCGATGACGACGTCCGGTCCGAGCGGATTGGCGCGGCGGATCAACATGGACTGGCGCTCTATGTGCACTTCCATGACAACCCCGAGCTCGTCGTCGCGAACGGCACCGATCGCGCGGCGGGCTGCGATGGGCAGGTCCGTCAGCACCAGCGCATCGCCTTCCACGACCCGTTCCCATTCGTGCCGGTCCATCAGACCGCCACCACCGTTGCCGGCACGAGCCTTGATGGTTTGCACCGTCTTCTCGCCGTTGCTGCGCAGCCTGGCTGAAACGCCCAGCGCGCGCAGACGCAAATCCGCCGTGTCGAAGTAGCGGCTGACCAGCGACTTCCTGGACCAAGCGCGCCGGTTCTTGCCGGCGGCGTTCACGGCGCGTTTGAAGCGCTGCATGTCCTTGGGCTGAGCCCTGAATTTCAGCTCGAATTCGCGGTTTGCCTGTCCGGCAGACATCGTCACCCGAACTCCCCCCTGATCACCCGTTCAACGGCCGCATTTGACCGAATGTGTGGGAACGCCTGTTTTTCCCTTGCATTGCGCACTGAGTGCGCATAAAGTATGCACATAGTGCGGATTTCAGCAAGTGCCCCCTGGCACACACGCATATCCGTGAAAGGAGATTCTCCTATGCTCAGTCATCTGGTACTCGCACGGCATTACGTGCTGCGTCCGATCCTGAACAAGAAGTCAGACGCGCCGAAGCCACGTTAAGCGACCCGCCGCCACCCCGTCCGTTACAGTTTTGTGACAGGGTGGCGGCGTCGGCTTCTCCTCAAATCCGAACGTGCATCCTGCGCCGGAAACGCTTAAAACGCGGCTTCACATCGGCAAAGCGGGAGGTGGCGAATGCCCCGGGAAATCATGTTTCTGCGCCACGGCAAGGCGGCCCGCCCCGAAGGTGTCGGCGATTTCGACCGGCCGCTTAGAAAGAAGGGCAAGCGCCAGGCACGGAAAATCGGCAACTGGCTGCTCGCACATGATGCGTTGCCGGATGCAGTGCTTTCCTCGTCAGCACTCAGGGCCGTGCAAACGGCCGAAGAGGTCCTGAAGACGGCCGGCCTCTCACAGAGCATGATCCGGACCGACCGGCGGCTTTACTTCGATGCGCGTTCCAAGTTAATGCAGGCGCTGGCCGACGTGGACGCCGGCGCTTCCAGGCTTCTTGTCGTCGGCCACAACCCGTGGATGGAAGATCTGGTCTGCGACCTCTCCTCGACGCCGCTGGAGCATCCGGGCGGCAACTGGATCATGAAAACCGGCACGTTGATCCGTTTTGCCGTCGATGATTTCACGAACGGTCTCGGCAGTGGCCGCGGCCGGCCGCTCGATTACGTGCTTCCGGCGGCACTGCCCGGCGCCGACGAGGATGATTGAGTCCAGCGTTGGTCAAAGTCCGGCCCGAACCGGCAGATGGCGATAAAATCTAATACCGATCGTTTGCGAAATCAGGGAAGAAAGATGATTTCGGCAATTGGACGATCTCTCCAAATTTATCGACAAGCGTCACATTCTCGCGTCTAAGCCAGTTTGAAACGAACCTGAAAGACAGCTCAAAAGCCTGCATCTCATCTATGCCGAATATCCAGAACGGGACTGAACGGATGTAAGGGCAGTCAATAAGGCAAAAATATGCGCCCTTTCCGTCATCTTCTGGCATGGAGATTTTGAGAGTAAAAGGCAACGCGAACCCACCATCAGTTCGGATGATTGCTCTAAAGTCGATCAGAAGGTCAGCCTGCCGTTCCATTACGCTATACGCTATGGACGGGTTGCTGCAGTTTTTCGTGATGGGTGGCGCAAGGTTACGCGGAAGCGTCAATCGGCAAATCGTAAGTGCCGATAATCGGCAATGAAAAACCCCTCGCAAAAACAAGGGGTTGAAATGGTGGAGCCGGACGGAATCGAACCGACGACCTCTACAATGCCATTGTAGCGCTCTCCCAACTGAGCTACGGCCCCACACGTGTCCGCCGTATTCTTGCGCCCGGTTGGGCCCGGGCTTCGGCGAACGGGCCGGAACATACGAACGCGGTTCCGGCCTAGCAAGCGAAAAATAACCTGGAACCGGATGCAGAACGGCAGCCCCGGCCCGACGACGTCAGCGCTCTTCGTCGTCCTCGACTTCGATGTGCTCTTTGACCTCGGAGACATCGTCGTCGTCTTCCTCGAGATCCGAGGTGTCTTCAATCAGATCCTCGTCGTCATCGTCGAGATCGATATCATCGTCATCGTCGCCTTCAAGCAGCGTATCGTCGTCGTCATCATCATCGTCCTCGACGACCTCGACCTCTTTCTTCGGCTTTGGCGTCTCGGCCGGCTGACGGCGCGGCTTGAGTATCGGCTGGACTTCGACCTTCGCTTCGCACTTCGGGCAGGTCGCTGGATCCTTGTTCAGATCGTAAAACTTGGCGCCACAGCTTGGGCACGTCAGTTTCTTTCCCCACTCTGGTTTCACCACGGCTTAACTCCTGAGGATCTGTTCGGTCTCGTAAGCGGGGCATTTGCCATGATCCTTGTCCCCTGTCAAAGTCTAAGTTCATCCGTATTTCCCGGGATGTCGTCCGCCGGGCAATCGGCGCTTGGTAACGGGCCCCGACGCAGTGTATGACACCACCCTGAAATCGAAACCGAGATAGAGGTCCAACCGCCGTGCCTGCCCTCCGTGCCAGCCCCGCCAACGGTCTTCAAGGCCGCATCAACGTGCCCGGCGACAAGTCGGTATCGCACCGCTCACTCATGCTTTCGGCGCTGGCGATCGGCGAGACCCGTATATCCGGTCTGCTGGAAGGCGAAGACGTCCTCGCGACGGCGGATGCCATGCGTGCCATGGGCGCGGATGTCTCGAAGGGTAGCGATGGCGTATGGACGGTCGCGGGTGTCGGTGTCGGCGGGCTGGCGGAACCGGCATCCGTCATCGACATGGGAAACGCAGGCACCGGGGTCAGGCTGCTGATGGGGCTCGTCGCCACGCATCCGATTACATGTACGTTTACCGGCGATGCGTCGCTGTCGCGCCGGCCAATGGAGCGGGTCATGGGACCCCTCAGACGGTTCGGGACCCAGTTCACCGCGCGCGAGGGGGGACTGCTGCCGATCACGGTCGTCGGCGCGGCGGACCCTGTTCCGGTCCGTGCCGAGATGACCGTGCCCTCCGCGCAGGTCAAGTCCGCGGTGCTGCTCGCCGGGTTGAATACCCCCGGCGAAACGGTGGTGATCGAGAAAGAAGCGACCCGGGATCATACCGAAAACATGCTGCGGCACTTCGGTGCAGAGGTCGTCACCGAGGCATGGCCGGCAGGCGGCGTCCAGATCACGCTGACCGGGCAGCCGGTGCTGAAAGCGACGGACATACATGTGCCGGCAGATATTTCCTCGGCGGCGTTCCCGATCGTTGCCGCTCTGATTACGCCCGGCAGCGACGTTACGATCGAGGCGGTTGGCCTCAATCCCTTGCGCGCCGGCGTGATCGAGACGTTGCGCGAGATGGACGCGGACCTATCGGTGGAGAACGAGCGCATTGAAGGTGGCGAGCCGGTCGGCGATATCCGGGTAAAAGCCGGCCCGCTGAAAGGCGTGGAGGTGCCGCCGGAGCGCGCGCCCAGCATGATCGACGAATATCCGGTGCTATCCGTTTGTGCCGCGTTCGCCACGGGGACGACGCGCATGACCGGTCTGGCCGAACTGCGCGTCAAGGAATCCGACCGCCTGACGGCGATGGTTGACGGTCTGACGGCGTGTGGCGTAACGGTGCGGTCCGGCGATGACTGGATGGAGGTGGATGGCCTGGGCGGCGCCCCCGAAGGCGGGGCAACGATCGCCGTCGACCTTGATCATCGCATCGCCATGAGTTTTCTGGTGCTGGGCTGCGCCGCGCAAAACCCGGTTGCCATTGACGATGCGGCGGCCATTGCGACAAGCTTTCCGGGGTTTGCCGATCTGATGAACGGCCTCGGCGCCCACATCGAGGAGGTCAGTGCATGATTATTGCCATCGACGGGCCGGCCGCTGCCGGCAAGGGAACACTGGCACGGCGGGTTGCCGCCGAATTCGGTTTTGCCTACCTGGACACGGGATCGCTTTACCGGGCGACGGCGAAGAAAGTCCTCGATCAGGCGATAGACCCGGATGACGATCAGGCGTGTACGGTGGTGGCGCTGAATTTGACGCCGGCGGACCTCGACGTCGATGGGCTCAGGACCGAAGAAGTTGGACAGGCGGCGTCCAAGGTGTCGGCGATACCGGGGGTGCGCAGCGCGCTGTTGCGTTTCCAGCGTGATGTTGCCGCCAATCCGCCGGACGGCAAAGCGGGTGCGGTCCTTGACGGTCGTGACATCGGCACCGTGGTCTGTCCGGACGCGGACGTGAAATTCTTCGTCACCGCGTCGACCGAGGTGCGCGCGGAACGGCGCTTTAAAGAGTTGCGTGAAGCGGGCGAGGACGCTATATACGCCCGCGTTTTGGAGGAAATGAGGGAACGCGACGAGCGCGATACAAACCGTGCCGTGGCGCCGCTCAAACCGGCCGAGGATGCGACGGTTATCGATACCTCCGGGCTGGACGCCGATCAGGTGTTCGAAAAAGCCCGTGAAATCGTTGCCGCCAAACAGGCCTGAACTTCCCAATTGACCAGAACCGTCCGCAAAGGACGGCACCCCTGAACCGCCCCGGACCGCAACAGGCCCGTGGGCATGTGTTGTTTGAAGACCGCCGGAACCAACCGGCAGGCCGGTAACGAAACAAAGGATATACTTACTATGGCCAATACCGACGCCTCCACCGAGGCACCGAAAATTACCGAAGATTTCGCAGCTCTCCTGGACGAGCAACTGGGCACAGAAGACGATGGCTTTGAAGGCCGCGTCCTCAAGGGCACCGTCATTTCCGTCGATAACGACGCCGTTGTCGTCGATGTCGGCCTCAAATCCGAAGGCCGTGTGCCGGTTAAGGAATTCGGCGCGCCGGGCCAGGATCTGAACATCAACCCGGGCGATGAAGTCGACGTTTTCGTCGAACGTTACGAAGACCGTGACGGCGTCATCCGCCTCAGCCGCGAAAAAGCGCGCCGCGAGGAAGCCTGGGCCGAACTAGAAAAAGCATTCTCCAAGGGCGAGCGCGTCAACGGGGTCATCTTCGGCCGCGTCAAGGGCGGCTTCATCGTCGACCTTTCGGGCGCCGTGGCGTTCCTGCCGGGCAGCCAGGTCGATATCCGCCCGGTGCGCGACATTTCGCCGCTGATGGGTACGCCGCAGCCGTTCCAGATCCTCAAAATGGACCAGGCACGCAACAACATCGTCGTGTCGCGCCGCGCGGTTCTCGAAGAAACCCGCTCGGAAGCGCGTTCCGAACTGATGCAGAACCTGGTCGAAGGCCAGGTCCTCGACGGCGTCGTCAAGAACATCACCGATTACGGTGCGTTCGTTGACCTCGGCGGCGTTGACGGGCTGCTGCACGTCACCGACATTGCCTGGAAGCGCATCAACCATCCGTCCGAAGCCCTGCAAGTGGGCGAAACGGTCAAGGTGCAGGTGATCCGCTTCAATTCCGAAACCCAGCGTATCTCGCTCGGCATGAAACAGCTCGAGGCGGATCCGTGGGAAGGCATCGAAAGCAAGTACCCGGTGGGCGCCAAGCTCAAGGGCCGCGTCACGAACATCACCGACTACGGTGCGTTCGTCGAGCTGGAAGCCGGTGTCGAGGGTCTGGTCCACGTTTCCGAAATGAGCTGGACCAAAAAGAACGTGCACCCGGGCAAGATCGTTTCCACCTCCCAGGAAGTGGAAGTCATGGTGCTCGATACGGATCCGGAAAAGCGCCGCATCTCGCTTGGCCTCAAGCAGTGCATGGAAAACCCGTGGGCCGATTTCCTCACCAAGTTCCCGGTCGGGTCCGAGGTCGAGGGCGAAGTCCGCAATATCACCGAGTTCGGCCTGTTCATCGGCCTCGACGGCGATATCGACGGTATGGCGCACCTTTCCGATCTCAGCTGGGACAAGCCGGGTGAAGAAGCCCTTGCCGACTACAACAAGGGCGACATGGTCCAGGCCAAGATCCTTGATGTGGATGTCGAGAAAGAGCGTATCTCGCTTGGTATCAAGCAGCTCACCGACGATCCGGTCGGCGGCGCGCTCGAAGGCGTCAAGAAGGGTGCGGTCGTGACCTGCACCGTCACCGAGATCACGGATGGCGGCATCGAGGTCATGGTCAACGACGCGGTGCCGGGCTTCATCCGCAAGTCCGATCTGTCGCGTGACCGTTCCGAACAGCGCCCCGACCGTTTCGCCGCAGGCGAAAAGGTCGACGCCAAGATCACGCAGGTCGACAAGAACGGCCGCCGTGTGACGCTCTCGATCAAGGCCCGCGAGGTCGAAGACGAGAAGAAGGCAATGGCCGAGTACGGTTCGACCGATTCCGGTGCGACGCTGGGCGATATTCTGGGCGCGGCGCTTGCCGGCAACCAGGAGGCCGAAGCGCCTGCCGAAGAAGAAAAGCCGAAAAAGGCTGCCGCGAAAAAGAAAGCGGACGCCGAAGACGACGGCGACAAGTCGGAAGACTGAGCGACTTCAAACAACGGGCGGCAGAGATGCCGCCCGTTTCGTTTGAGCGCGCCGGTCGTTCCGTACTAATCTCCCTTCATGAGTAATGCTCTCGACAGCGATGCCCTGCTTGCCTTAAGGCGCCTGCGGCGGCACCTGACGGTATGGCGGCTGCTGGCTGTTGCCGGTTTCGCCTTGGCGATTTTTCTGGGTGTCCGCGAGGGTGGCGTGCTGCCGCCTGAGGATCATGTCGCGCGGGTGCCGATCGAAGGCATCATCGTTGACGATATCGACTTCATCGACATGCTTGATCAGATTGCCGCGGACGCCTCGGTCAAAGCGGTGATCGCGGATATTTCCAGTCCGGGCGGCACGTTTACCGGGGGCGAAGCGGTCTATGCGGCATTGCGCCGGATCGGTGAAAAAAAGCCGGTGGTCACGGTGATGGGTGGTCTTGCCACCAGTGGCGCATATATGGCGGCGCTGGGCACAGACCGGATATACGCCGGTAACGGCACGATCACCGGCTCCGTGGGCGTGATCATGCAGTCTGCCGACGTGACCGGGCTGATGGACAAGATCGGCGTGAAGCCTGAGGTCCTCAAGAGCGGCGATCTGAAGGCAACACCCAATCCCATGGAGCGACTGAGCCCGTCGGCACGGGATCAATTGCAAACCGTGATCGACGAACTGCACCTCAGGTTTATGGAAATGGTGTCAGAAAGGCGCGGGATGGGATTGCCGGCGGTACGGGAACGTACCGGTGATGGCCGTATCATGACGGGCCGTGCTGCCGTCGATGCAGGATTGGTCGATGCAATCGGCGATATCAACACGGCACGTGGATGGCTGGCACTTGAAAGGTCTGTGTCCGAGGACTTGCCGCTTTTGGATTGGGTCATCGACGATCCACTCGCTTGGTGGCAAGAGGGAGCCTCGTCGCTCGCTTCTGTTTTTTTTGGAAAATCACTTTTGTCAGAACGACTTAGACTTGACGGCATTCAAGCCCTTTGGCAACCTTCTATCAGCGGTGGGCGGTAAAGGTGGTTCGCCGTGCATCTTTGGAGGATTGCGGGGCATGACGAAATCTGAGCTCATTGCGAGGCTGGCAGCGGACAACCCGCGACTCTATCACCGCGAAGTTGAACGGATCGTCTCGACGATATTCGAAGAAATTACGGCAGCGCTTTCGCGCGGGGACCGTGTCGAACTTCGTGGCTTCGGCGCGTTTTCCGTCAAGGCACGGCCATCGCGTATCGGGCGCAACCCGCGTACCGGCGAGTCGGTGAGCGTTGACGAGAAATTTATTCCGTATTTCAAGACAGGTAAGCAACTCCGCGAAAGACTGAACGACATTCAGTAGATCTTGCCCAAGGGCTTGCGGATGAAGCTTTCACTGGAGGATCTGGCGTGAAGCGCATTCTGTCCTGGGTCATCATGATTCCGTTCGCCCTGGTGGTGATTGTCTTTTCCGCCGTGAACCGGGATCTCGTTTCCCTTGATCTTTGGCCGTTCCCGCACGAAATCACGGTCCCGGTCTTTACCCTGGTTCTGGCCGTTTTCATCTTCGGTTTCCTCTGGGGTGGTGCCGTCGCGTGGGCATCCGGCGGGAACCTGCGACGGCGCGCGCGTAATGCGCAGTGGCGCGCGGAGACCGCCGAGCGGGAACTTCGTTCCCTCAACAACAAACTTCACGAGCGCGAACGCGAGCTCGATGATGCCCGGTCATCGGCTGACGACGATACCAAGAAACTGCCGGCGTCCCAGGCGGGCTCCTGACGCGTTTTCATGAAACTGATTGATGCCGACGCCCTCGCCGAAGCCCTGCCTTATGGCGCGCTTGTCGACGCCATCGGCCGTGCGTTCGAAGGCGGTGTGACGGTTCCGGTGCGTGCGCACCATGATGTCCCGGTCGAGGGCGGACAGAACGCCACCGTGTTGCTGATGCCGGCATGGTCCGACGATGGCTTTATCGGTGTCAAAACGGTGATTGTTGCGCCCGAGAACGCGGCCAAGGGCCTGCCGGCGGTGCAGGCGACGTACCAGCTTTTCGACCGGGAAACGGGTCAGCCGCTGGCGCTGATGGACGGCCCGGAGCTGACGGCGCGGCGCACGGCGTGTGCGTCGGCACTGGCGGCACGGTATCTTGCGCCGCGCGATGCGTCGAAGCTTCTGATGATCGGGACCGGCGTGCTGGCGCATCACCTGCCGCAGGCGCATGCCGCTGTCCGGCCGATCAGCAAGGTCCGTGTTTGGGGCCGCAATCCGGTGAATGCGGAAAAAACCGCGGCGGCGCTTCGCGCCGCAGGTCTTGAGGCCGAGATGTCGGAGAATCTCGCATCATCCGTCGAATGGGCCGACATTGTTTCTGCGGCAACGCTTGCCAAGGAGCCGATTATTGACGGTAACTGGTTGCGTCCGGGGCAACACGTCGATCTGGTGGGCGCGTTCCGTCCGGACATGCGCGAAGCCGACGATACCGTTCTGAAACGGGCCAGGATTTTCTGCGATACAAAAGCCGGCGCCATGAAAGAGGCGGGCGATCTTTCCGACCCGCTCGAGCGCGGCGTGATATCCGATCAGGACGTGCTTGCGGATCTGTTCGATCTGGCCACGGGGGCGTATGCGTTCGAGCGTGCCGCTGACGACATCACCATGTTCAAGTCGGCGGGGACGGCAATCGAGGACCTCGCGGCAGCGATGCTTGCCTATGGCCGGGATGCAGGCTAAGAGAGCGCCATTATGAGCCTCTCTCCTACCGATCGCATTTTCGTTGCCCTGGATACGCCGGATGTCGCGCTTGCGGTGTCTCTCGCCGAGAAGCTGCAGGGGCATGTCGGCGGCGTGAAACTGGGCATGGAGTTCTATTACGCCAATGGCCCCGAGGGCGCCCGGGCGGTGACGAATGTCGGTATGCCGCTGTTTCTGGACCTGAAGTTTCACGATATTCCGAATACGGTCGCAGGTGCGGTGCGCTCGACGCTCGATTTGAAGCCGGCGATCCTGAACGTGCACGCGCAGGGCGGCCCGGCCATGATGCAGGCGGCTCAGGCGGCGCTGGACGGAGCCGACGGTGAAAAACCGCTGCTGATTGCGGTAACGGTCCTGACCTCGCTTGGTGACGACGACCTGAACGCCATCGGTGTCAATGACGGGGCGGAGAGCCAGGTGGTGCGTCTTGCCAAGTTGACGCAGAGTTGCGGTCTTGGCGGGGTTGTCTGCAGCCCGCGCGAGATCAAGGCGATCCGTGCCGCGTGTGGTGCCGATTTCAAGCTGGTCGTGCCGGGTATCCGTCCGGAATGGGCGGCGGCCGGCGATCAGAAGCGCATCACGACCCCGAGCCAGGCAATCCGCGACGGGGCGGACTATATCGTCATCGGTCGCCCGATTACCGGCGCCGAAGACCCGGTCGAGGCGGCGAAACGCATCGC
The DNA here is from genome assembly GCA_965262415.1 of Rhodospirillales bacterium. Lineage (GTDB taxonomy): Bacteria > Pseudomonadota > Alphaproteobacteria > Rhodospirillales > Casp-alpha2 > UBA4479. The sequence continues at coordinate 3,268,658 of OZ253533.1, forward strand.
CGACGAACTCGCGGGCCTTTGACGGCCCGTCGGAGGACGCCATGAGCGCCATCGTCAAAATCTGTGGGCTTTCCGAAGCCGAACACGTCGACGCCGCTGTTGATGCCGGCGCGGGAATGACCGGGTTCGTGTTTTTCGAGCCTTCACCTCGTAATATCGCCGTTGTGGATGCGGCAGCGCTGACCGCACGCGTCCCTGCCGGCGTCCGGAAAGTTGCGCTGACGGTGGATGCCGACGATGAGTTTCTGCACGCCATTGTTGACGACGCCGGTGTCGACACCCTGCAACTGCATGGCGCCGAGACGATCGAGCGGGTCCGTCATGTGCGCGAGACGTTCGGGCTCCCGGTGATCAAGGCACTGCCGATCTCGACAGCGGATGACGTCGCGGCCGCGCATGCTTACGAGGGACATGCCGATATGCTGCTCTTCGATGCCAAACCGCCCAAGGACGCGACACGTCCCGGCGGCAACGCGGAAGCCTTCGACTGGACGCTTCTGCAATCGGCCGGTTTCCGGGTTCCGTGGCTGCTGGCGGGCGGTCTGGATGCGGGCAACGTTGCCGAGGCGATCCGTATTTCCGGCGCCCGCATGGTCGATGTTTCCAGTGGTGTCGAGGACGTGCCGGGGCGGAAAAACACGCAGAAAATCCGCGATTTCATCGCTGCGGCTCAAGGGGCCTGAGCCCTCAGAAACAGCGAAAATTCCCTGTTAAACCGGGGGTTCAGGCGCTAAGTTGCGGCGCTTAGGAAGGAACGCGCTATGACCAAATTGAACACATTCCGCTCCGGTGTCGATGAGTCCGGCCATTTCGGGATTTACGGTGGCCGCTTCGTCGCCGAAACGCTGATGCCGCTGATCCTGGACGTGGAGAAAGCCTGGGAAGATGCCCGCAAGGACGACGACTTCTGGGCCGAGTTCGATTACCTGATGAAGCACTATGTCGGCCGCCCGTCGCCGCTTTATTTTGCCGAGCGACTGACCGAGCATTTCGGCGGCGCCAAGGTATACTTCAAGCGCGATGAACTGAATCACACCGGCGCGCACAAGATCAACAATACCATCGGTCAGATCCTTCTCGCGCGGCGCATGGGCAAGAAACGCATTATTGCCGAGACCGGCGCAGGCCAGCACGGCGTCGCGACCGCGACCGTGTGTGCGCTCTTCGGCATGCCGTGTGTTGTCTACATGGGCGAAACCGACGTCGAGCGGCAAAAGCCGAATGTGTTCCGCATGCGCCTGCTGGGTGCGGAAATCGTTCCCGTGACCGCCGGGACCGGGACGCTCAAGGATGCCATGAACGAGGCACTTCGCGACTGGGTCGCCAACGTCGAGGAAACCTTCTACATCATCGGCACGGCGGCTGGTCCGCACCCCTATCCGGTGATGGTCCGCGATTTTCAGTGCATCATCGGCAACGAAACACGCGAGCAGATGCAGGAAATGGAAGGGCGCCTGCCCGATACGCTGGTTGCCGCCATCGGGGGCGGCTCCAATGCCATCGGGCTGTTCCACCCGTTCCTCGACGACGAGAGCGTGAACATCATCGGGGTCGAGGCTGCGGGACACGGTATCGAAAGCGGTGAGCACTGTGCATCGCTGAACGGCGGCAGGCCGGGTGTGCTGCACGGGAACCGGACGTACCTGCTGCAGGATGACGACGGTCAGATCAAGGACGGCTATTCGATTTCGGCGGGTCTCGATTATCCGGGGATCGGACCGGAGCATTCCTGGCTTCGCGATATCGGCCGGGTTGAGTACGTCTCCGCTACTGATACCGACGCGCTTGAAGCTTTCAAACTTTGCACAGCCAAGGAGGGCATTATTCCCGCCCTTGAGCCCTGCCATGCGCTGGCGCACGTGGGCCGGATCGCGCCGGACCTGCCGAAGGACCACCTGATCGTGATGAACATGTGCGGACGCGGCGACAAGGATATCTTTGCCGTTGCCGAACGTTTCGGCTTCGATATGTAAGCCGGGCCAAGGATAATAAAATGAGCAAACAGCCTGAAACCCGTATTACGAAACGGTTCGCCCAGCTTCGCGCCGAGGGGCGCGCCGGCCTGGTGACGTTCACCACCGCCGGCGATCCGGATACCGAAACGTCGGTGAAGATTCTGGAAGGCATTGCCGAGGCGGGTGCCGACATGATCGAAATCGGCGTGCCGTTTTCGGATCCGATGGCGGATGGACCTTCCGTGCAGGCGAGTTCGCTCCGCGCCATCAAGGGCGGCATGTCGTTGCGCAAGACGCTCGCCATCGTGACCGAGTTCCGGAAGAAGGACGACGACACGCCGATCGTCCTGATGGGGTACTACAACCCGATTTACATATACGGCGTCGACGCGTTCCTCGCCGATGCCAAGAAGGCCGGTGTGGACGGGCTGATCGTGGTCGATCTGCCGCCGGAAGAAGAGGGCGAGCTTTGCCTGCCGGCGATCGATGCCGGGATCAACTTCATCTACCTGACGGCGCCGACGACGACCGACGCCCGCCTGCCGCGCGTGCTGGAGCATGCCTCGGGCTTCGTTTATTTCGTATCGATCACAGGGATCACCGGTACGAGATCGGCGCAGGCCTCGGATGTTGCCGGACATGTCGGCCGTATCAAGGCACAGACGGATCTTCCCGTCGCTGTCGGGTTCGGTATCCGCACCCCGGAACAGGCCGCAGAAATCGCCGGCGTCGCGGACGCCGCGGTCGTCGGTTCGGCGCTGGTTGACCAGATCACGGCAAACCTTGATGATAACGGGAATCCTGGACCGGGAACCGTCGATGCGGTGCTCGGCCTGGTACGGTCTCTTGCGGAAGGCGTGCGCAGCGCCAAGAAAACGGAGAAAGCCTCTTGAGCTGGATCGCCAATTTCGTTCGTCCGAAACTTCGTGAGCTGGTCGGCGGACGCAAGGAAGTTCCGGACAATCTTTGGCACAAATGCCCAAATTGCGGGCAGATGATTTTCCACCGCGACCTGACCAAGAACCTGCGTGTCTGTCAGCACTGCGATCACCATATGCGGCTCGGTGCGAAAGAGCGCCTCGATATGCTTTTCGACGGCGGCAAGTACGAGAAGGTCGAACTTCAGGCGCCGGTGACCGATCCGCTGAAGTTCCGTGACCTGAAACGCTACACGGACCGGCTCAAGGAAGCGCAGACCAAGACCAAGGCAAAGGATGCAATCCTTGTCGCACATGGCGAGGTAGGCGGCATCCGGACGGTTATGGCGGCATTCGATTTTTCGTTCATGGGCGGCTCCATGGGGCTTGCCGTGGGCGAGGGCGTGCTGACGGCAGCCCGGCTTGCCGTCATGCAGCAGGCCCCTCTCGTGGTGCTGACGTCGTCGGGCGGTGCCCGGATGCAGGAAGGCATCCACTCCCTGATGCAACTCGCCCGCACCACCATTGCGGTCGAGGAAGTGCGTGAGGCGGGGTTGCCCTACATCGTTATCCTTTGCGACCCGACGACCGGCGGTGTCTCCGCTTCATTTGCCATGCTGGGGGATATCCATATTGCCGAGCCCGGCGCGGTGATCGGTTTTGCCGGGCAGCGTGTGATCGAGCAGACCATTCGCGAGACTCTGCCTGAGGGGTTCCAGCGCGCAGAGTATCTCTACGATCACGGCATGGTCGATATGGTTGTCTCCCGCCGGGATCTCAGGGACAGGTTGGCGCAGGTCATCAACCTGCTGATGGCGCCAGGAAAACCGGGCGAGCTTGTGCCGCTTGCCGATGGCGTGCTCGAAGGCGAAATCCTGCCGCCGGCCAAGGTCGGCGCAGGGCCGGCTGATGCGGAAGAGGACGGCGAACAAGGCCGTGACGAACCAAAAAAGTGATGCGACGCTGAAGCGTCTGCTGTCGCTGCATCCGAAACTTGTCGATTTATCGCTGGGCCGGATGGAGCGTATTCTTGCTGCGCTCGGCCATCCGGAAAAACAACTGCCACCGGTCGTTCACGTAACGGGAACGAACGGCAAGGGTTCCGTCCTCGCATTTCTGCGCGCCATCCTCGAAGCTGCCGGGCTCCGCGTGCATGTCTATACATCGCCGCACCTCGTGCATTTTCACGAACGAATCAGATTGAGCGGGGAACTGATATCCGAAGAGCACCTGACGGCTGTGCTCGACGAATGCGAGGCGGTTAACGCCGGTGAAGAGATAACCTACTTCGAGATCACGACGGCGGCGGCTTTCCTTGCCTTCTCGAGGACACCGGCCGACGTTGTGCTGCTGGAAAACGGGCTCGGCGGGCGTCTGGACGCGACCAACGTCGTCGCCCGTCCGGCAGCGACGGCCATCACACCGGTTTCCATGGATCACCAGCAGTTTCTCGGCAATTCGCTGGCGGAGATCGCGACCGAGAAGGCGGGCATCATCAAGCCGGACGTCCCTTGCATCGTCGGGCCGCAACACCCGGACGCCATGGATGTCATCGTCGGCCACACCGAGGCCCGCGGCGCACCCTTGCTGGAATGGGGCGTGAACTGGCGTGCGCGCGTGGACGAGGCGGGCACGGGGATGGTGTTCGAGCATCACGGCACGAGCATTGCGCTGCCGATGCCGGCGCTGGCGGGCGCACACCAGATTATCAACGCCGGACATGCGGCGGCCATCGCACAGACACTGGATTTCGTCGACGTTCGCGAAGAGCACCTTGCGGCCGGTCTCTTGAAGGTCGAATGGCCGGCGCGTCTCCAGCGTCTGAGCCGTGGTCCGGTTCTTGAAGCGCTGCCAGACGGTTGGGAAGTCTGGCTCGACGGCGGACACAATCCGGATGCCGGCGAGACGATCGCGCAGCACGCCTCTGCACGCTGGAATGAGAGGCCGCTCTATCTGATCGCAGGCATGATCAATTCCAAGCATCCGTCGGGTTATTTTCGCCCACTGGCGGATGTGGCGGAGAGTGTGCACTGTGTGACCATTCCGGACGAGGATGCGGCGATCCCGGCGGAAGAGCTCTCGGAACTTGCAACCGGGGCCGGGTTGAGAGCGTCCGTTGCCGAAAGCGCACTTGCGGCCGCAACGGAAATTGCCGCCGAAGGCAGTAGGCCGGCGCGGGTGCTGATCTGCGGATCGCTCTATTTCGCGGGACGGATCCTTGCAGATCACAGTTAACAATGAGAATGATTATCATTTGCATATGATTTGAAGTGTGCTATCTCTTTCATGCTGACGCCGTGGGAGGGATGCGATGACGATCCAGCAGTCGAACGAAATCCGGATCATCTGCAACGACGAGACGAGATTCTGCCGCCCCGAAGTGCTGCTTCTCGACAGTTTCCGGCTGTGGTCACAAAGCCCGGACAACCTTGCTTATATTCGACGCCGCCTGGCCGAGGAACTTGGATCAGGCGCAGGTGAACGTGCCGCCAAGGCGATCAAGCTATTGGGCCACATCATGGGGCTGCAGACCCGGCGGACGTTTTATTTGATGCGCCCCGGCAGCATCAACGTCACTTCTGACGAGCGCGCGCTCCTGGCCATGATCGGTGCCGTCCTGCACCATCGCCGCACGCACGCAAATGCGATTGCAACACTATTGCTGCCGGTGTCGTGCCACGGCACGGTGCTGGCCGTCGCCGGGGAACTCGGGCGGGCATTCAGGATGGCCGGATTGGTTATTGCGGCGCCACGTGACGTTACCGGGCCGCCTGTTTACCGCGGCGAAATTCGCGCCGTCGCCTAGCCGAATTTGGATAGCCGTGACGCGCCACCGCCTTCCGGGTCGTCGGGAGAGGGCACGACAATGACTTTGCCGCATTGCCCGCAGACTTCCGTCAGATGGGACATTTTTCGGTACCCGGCCTTAAGGATCGCCGCCGCCTCGTGTTGCGAAAGCCCCAACTCTTCCTGCAACTGATGCAATTGATGATGCTCGTCGGCGTCGACGACGCCGTCTTCAAGCACGTTGTCGACGAGTTGCTCATACTTGCGCCGCCGTTGATGGAGCGCTTCATTGAAGCCCGATGCCAGGATGCCCGCAGGCAGGGCAACCATCCCGACGCTGATGATACCGATCACGGACGCACATATCCTTCCGATCAGTGTTTGCGGCACGACATCGCCGTAGCCGATCGTGGTCATCGTCACGACCGCCCACCAGAGTGCGTGCGGTATCGACGCGAAGGCCTCGGGCTGCGCTTCGTGTTCGGCGAGGTAAGTAATGCTTGCGGCAACGGAGATCATCATCAGAAGCACGAACAGGGCAGCTGAAATGACCGGTCCTTCATCGCGCAGCACCTGCAATAACAGGTTCATGGAATTCGCATACCTGGTCAGGCGGAACGCCCGCAAAAGGCGCAGTGCCCGCAGCATTCGCAGGTCCGCACCGATAAATGAGCTCAGGTAAAACGGCAGGATGACAATCAGATCGATCAGCGCAAGCGGCGACAGCATGAACCTGATCCGCCCCTTGATCGGTGACTTGTAGCGCGGATTTCTGCTCTCAACCGCAGACCAGACGCGCACCAGGTATTCCACGGTGAATACGGCAACGGAGAAGAGTTCGAACGCGTCGAACCAGGGGCCGTACGCGGCGTAGACCTCTGGCATCGATTCGAAGACAACAGCAATGACGTTCAGCGAAATCAGTGAAATCAGAAAGATATCGACGAAACGGGCCAGCGGTTCCTCAGAATGACCGGCGTCCAAAAGCAGGAATATCCGTTCGCGCATGTCCCCGACCCCCTTGATTGTCGTTCATTAGAACCTAGCGGCTGCGCCTCGAGGCGTGAAGCGTTTGATTGTGACAGAAAGTTGCATTGGGTATTCGTCAGTCGCGCCGGATGGCAGCAACGGCTAGAAGCGTCCACCCGGCCATCATGATCATGCCGCCGGCAGGCGCGAGCCCCTGCACCGGGACCTCGCCATCCAGCACATAGAAGTAAAGAGATCCGGAAAAGGCTGCAGCGCCACACACGAGCAACCATCCTGCAGCTCGTGCCAATGCCGCGCTCCGGCCCGAGCGTCGGCCCGCCATCCAGGCGCAACCGAATGCGCCCAGTGCATGCCACATCTGATAGGAAACTCCCGTTCGCCAGACGTCCCGGAAGAAATCATCGACAGCAAGCCCGTGCGCACCATAGGCCCCAAGGCCGACCGCCGTCGCGGCCAGAAGCGCGGCAAACGCGCACAGGATGTCTCGCGAGTTCGTAAGTGTGCTCACGACAGGGGCTCCATCTTCCTGATTTCGTCGATAATTGCGTCCTCGAATGCGCCTGCCTCCATGCCGTCCACGCCCTGCAATGCATCGACAAAGCTTTTTACGTCCTTCTCGAGGATTCCCATGGTGTTGTGCGGCGCGAAGCCTTCGTCGGCCCAGTCGATCTTCTGCAGGTTATCACCGTACCAGGTCGCGCCCGACGAGGTCCGCATAACGTCCAGCAACTTCGGTGCGTCGATGCCATAGCCTGCGGCAGCTTTCAGTGCGCGCCTGACGGCGACAACGCCCGCCGCGGCGCACAGGTTGTTGGCCACCTTGCAGGCGGCACCGGCGCCGACCGGCCCCAGATGATGCACGGTCTCGCCCATCGCCTCGAACGCCGGCATCAATAGCTGCACCGCGTCGGCGTCCCCGCCGACCATGAACGTCAGGCTGCCGTCGCGGGCGCGGTAAGGCGCCCCCGACATCGGTGCGTCGATAACCGTTATGCCCTCGGGAACACGTTCGGCGACCTCGCGGATGAACCGGGGAGAGAGGGTCGATGACAGCACGAGAGTTCTGGGGCGTTCTTCCGTGCGAAGTATGGCCTGCTCGTCGAACAGCAACGCATTCGTTTCTGCAATGTCGCGGACAACGGTGATCACGGTGGGCACCTTTGCGGCAAAGGTGCCGGCGTCGCCGATCATGCGGTTAGCAAGATTCTCCGACGCATCGACGGGGCGAACGTCGTAGCCCCAGACGTCGAAACCGTTTGCAAGAAGGTTCTCCGCCATCGGCAGGCCCATGGCGCCGCAGCCTGCGACGCCGATCGTCGTGTTATGGTTGCTCACGAAAGCGCGCCCGCCGCGCCGATCAGTTTCTCGAACAGTCGGAAATTGGGATCGCCGTCTTCCAGGAAAAACTCGGGATGCCATTGTACGCCGATGGCGAAGCGCCGGTCCGGCAATTCGATCGCCTCAATGATGCCATCCGGTGCGCGAGCACTGACAATGACGTCCGCCGGGACATCCTTCAGCGCTTCATTGTGCGCCGTGTTGACGGCGATTTCCGTCAGTCCGGTGATTTCGTGCAGGCGCGTGCCTTCGTTGACCGTGACGGTGTGGGCGTGCTCTTCGGCCGGTTTCTCGTTCAGATGATCGACGGCACAGTCGAGTTCACCTGCGATATCCGCATATATCGTCGCGCCCCGCGCGACGGCCATGACCTGCATGCCGGCGCAAATGCCGAGCGTCGGCAGATCGCGCGCGAGTGCGTCTGTCATCAAGGTTCGTTCGAACGCGAACCGGGGGTGGACGGGGTCTCCGTTCGCCGGGCGGCCATACACCTCCGATGGGAACGGGTAGAACCCGCCCGGGACGATCAGGCCGCCGAGAGCTTCGAGATAGGCTTCCCGTGCCTCTTCGATATACGGAATGCCGACCGGCAGGCCGCCCGCTTTCCAGACGGCATCGAAATAGGCCGTGCGCAAGGCATAGTGCGGCCGCTTCGAAAACGAGCCCGAAGCTTCATAATCCAGAAGGACGCCGATCAGGGGGCGAGTGCTCATGCGCCGATTCTACGACGGCACGGGGCGGCTTGAAAACCGCGATCACTCACCCGCCGACTTGAGCCCTGCTTCCTCGCCCTTGGTGATCGGGTGCTCGAGCTTACCGATCATTTCCTTCGGCACGATCTGAAGGAAGTTCGGCAGTTCGCGCTCCCAGTCGTTGAGCAGCCGAAGAGCGTGCTTCGAATGGGTACGCTTCACATGCTGCTGCACCTGGATCTTGAGGACATCGCGCCAGTATTCTGTTTCCACGGGCTGCCAGACGATCGTTTCCGAATTGGCCTGCAGGTCGAACTGCTGATCCGGGTCGTAAACGAACGCCATGCCGCCGGTCATGCCGGCGCCGAAGTTCGGTCCGACCTCGCCCAGGATCACGGCGAGACCACCGGTCATGTATTCGCAGCCGTTGGATCCGCACCCTTCAACGACCGCGGTTGCGCCGGAGTTCCGGACGCAGAACCGCTCGCCGGCCTGACCGGCCGCGAACAGGCGGCCCGCCGTGGCGCCATAAAGCACCGTGTTGCCGATGATCGTGTTCTTCTCGCTCTCGAGCGGGCTCGAAACCGGCGGCCGCAGCACAATGGTGCCGCCCGAAAGGCCCTTGCCGACATAGTCGTTGGCATCGCCAAGGACTTCGAGGGCCAGCCCCTGCACGGCGAACGCGCCCAGTGACTGACCGGCGGAGCCGCGCAGACGAACTGTCAGGTGGTTGTGATCGAGCCCGGTCATCCCGTACTTGCGGGTGATCATGGAACTGGTCCGCGACCCCACGGCACGGTGCGTGTTGCGGACCGCATAGGTCAGCTGCATCTTTTCGCCGTGATCGAACGTCGGCTTGGCGTCCTTGATGATCTGCGCATCCAGCGTATCCGGGACCTCATTGCGGCCTTCGCCGTCGTAGTATCGCGGATACCCGCCGCTGTCCGCCTGTTGCAGCAGCGGATTGAGGTCGAGGTCGTCGAGGTGCGATGCGCCACGGCTGACCTGCGACAGCAAATCCGAACGTCCGGTGATTTCCTGCAGGGATTCATACCCGAGCTTGGCCAGAATTTCGCTGACCTCCTCGGCGACGAAGGTGAACAGGTTCATCACCTTTTCCGGTGTGCCGGTGAACTTCTCGCGCAGCTTTTCATCCTGCGTGCAGACGCCGACCGGGCATGTGTTGGAATGGCACTGCCGTACCATGATGCAGCCCATGGCGACGAGCGACGCGGTGCCGATGCCGAACTCGTCGGCGCCCAGCATCGCCGCCATGACGACGTCACGGCCGGTCTTGATGCCGCCGTCGACGCGCAGCTTCACCTTGTGGCGCAGGCGGTTCAGCGTGAGCACCTGGTTGGCTTCGGAAAGCCCCATTTCCCAAGGAATACCCGCATACTTGATGGACGTCTGCGGGCTGGCCCCGGTGCCGCCGTCATGACCCGAGATCAGGATCACGTCGGCCTTCGCCTTGGCGACGCCGGCGGCGATGGTGCCGACACCGGAACGCGCGACCAGCTTCACGCAGACACTTGCGTCCGGGTTGATCTGCTTGAGGTCGTAGATCAACTGCGCCAGATCCTCGATTGAATAGATATCGTGGTGCGGCGGCGGGCTGATCAGGGTCACGCCCGGTGTCGCATGCCGCAACTTGGCGATCATGCTGGACACCTTGAAGCCCGGCAACTGGCCGCCTTCGCCCGGTTTCGCACCCTGGGCGACCTTGATTTCGATCTCGCGGCAGTTGTTGAGGTATTCCGCGGTCACGCCGAAGCGGCCCGACGCAACCTGTTTGATCGCGCTCGACGGATTGTCGCCGTTCGGGCGCGGCTGGAAGCGTGCCGGATCCTCGCCGCCCTCACCGGAGTCCGACTTGGCGCCGATCCGGTTCATGGCGATGGAAAGCGTTTCATGCGCTTCCGGGCTGAGCGCGCCGAGCGAAATCCCCGGCGCGACGAGGCGCTTGCGGATTTCCGTGACGCTCTGGACCTGTTCCACCGGAATGGACCGGCGGTCCTGTTTGAAGTCCAGCAGGTCGCGAACAAAGATCGGCGCTCGCGAATGCACGCCCTCCGAAAACTTCTTGTAGAGCGAATAGGATTCGTTGCCGACAGCAGATTGAAGCACGTGGATCAGCTGACCGTCGTGACCGTGACGTTCGCCGCTCGCACGGGCCTTGTAGAACCCGCCGACCGGCAGCGGAATGGCGTCCTGGCTGAACGCCGCCTTGTGCATCGCGGCGACGTTTTTCTTGATGCCGGAAAGGCCGATGCCGGAAATGCGCGACGCCATGCCCGGGAAGAACTCGGCAACGAGCGCACGGCTGAGGCCGACGGCCTCGAAGCAATACCCGCCACGATACGAACTGAGAACGCCGATGCCCATCTTCGACATGATTTTGAGCAGGCCCTGGTCGATGGCGGTCTTGAAATTCTCGACGGCCTCGTCGACGGAGAGGCCTTCCAGGAGACCGCGGCGGTGACGGTCATAAATCGCCTCCTCGGCAAGGTAGGCGTTGACCGTGGTCGCACCGACACCGATCAGGACGGCGAAGTAATGTACGTCCAGGCATTCGGACGAACGCACGTTGATCGACGTGAAGGTGCGGAGTTCCTCGCGCACCAGATGTGTGTGCACGCCGCCGGCCGCCAGGATCATCGGCACCGGCGCCCGTTCCGGATCGGTGTTCATGTCGGAGAGAATGAGGTGCGTCTTGCCGGCTCGAACAGCGGCTTCCGCTTCCGAGCGGATGCGCTCCAGCGCCTCCGTGAGTGCCCCCGGACCTTCCGGGGCGAACGTGCAGTCAACTTCGGCCGCAGTATCGCCCATGTAGCGCTTCATGGCCTCGAAAGAGGCATTGGAAAGCACGGGGCTTTCAAGTTGAAGCAGGTCGCACTGGCTCGGTTCCTCGTCGAGGATGTTGCCGAGGTTGCCGAGCCGTGTCTTCAGGCTCATGACACGCCGTTCGCGCAGGCTGTCGATCGGCGGATTGGTCACCTGGCTGAACGCTTGACGGAAGAAATGATGCAGGCCGCGGTAGCGGTCCGAAAGCACCGCAAGCGGGGCGTCGTCGCCCATGGACCCGATGGCTTCCTTGCCGCCTTCGATCATCGGCTGGAGAATCATCTCCATGTCTTCCATGGAAAGGCCGAAGCAATGCTGGCGGCGACGCAGCTCTTCGGGATTCAGCATCGAGCCCTTGACGTCGGCGGCCTCGATAATGTCGTCGAGTACCGTCGTGCGTTCCGTCCACTTGGCAAAGTCGGCACGGCCCGCGATCAGTGACTTCAGTTCCTGATCGTGGAAGAACTTTCCTTTCTCAAGATCGATGCCGATCATGCCGCCCGGACCGACACGGCCCTTCTCGGTGATCGTGCTGTCCGGAATTTCCACCATGCCGGCTTCGGAGCCGACGATCAGCAGACCGTCGTTGGTGGTGATGAAGCGCATCGGGCGCAGGCCGTTGCGGTCCATCCCGGCGACAACCCAGCGGCCGTCGTGCGCGCAGATGGCGGCAGGACCGTCCCACGGCTCCAGAACGGCGTTGCAGTAGGAGAAGAGGGCTTCGTGCTCCGGCGGCATGGTCTTGTTCTGCGCGATGGATTCCGGAATCGTCATCGCCTTGACCATCGGTGCCGGACGGCCCGCGCGGCACAGCAGTTCGAACACGCTGTCGAGCGCTTCCGAGTCGGAGCTGCGCGACGGCACGATGGGTTTCAGATCCTCGATGTTCCCACCGAAAAGATTGGATGCCATCTTCGGTTCGTGCGCCTTCATCAGCTTCACGTTGCCGGTCAGCGTATTGATTTCGCCGTTGTGCGCGAGCATGCGGAACGGCTGCGCAAGGCGCCATGTCGGAAACGTGTTGGTCGAATAGCGCTGGTGGTAGATCGCGAAATTCGAGATGAAACGCTCGTCCAGCAGGTCCGGATAGAACGACGTCAACTGCTCGGCCAGGAACATGCCCTTGTAGACGACGGAGCGGCAGCTCAGCGAGCAGATGTAGAAATCGTTGATGTGCTCGGCGAGAACGCGGCGCTCGATGCGGCGGCGCACGACATACAGGTCGCGCTCGAAATCCTCGTACGAGATATCCGGCGTAGTGTTGAGCATGATCTGCTCGATCTCGGGGCGCGACGCGTTGGCTTTTTCGCCGATGACGTCGACGTTGATCGGCACCTGACGCCAGCCGTAGATGCGGTATCCGGCGCGGAGAATCTCTGTTTCGACGATGGAGCGGCAGACTTCCTGCGCGCCCAGGTCGGCTTTCGGCAGAAAGACCATGCCGACGGCGATCTTGTCGTCACCCGGTTCGTGACCGGTGTGGCGGATGTGTTCTTTCACGAATTCCCACGGAATCTGGACGTGGATGCCGGCCCCGTCACCGGTCTTGCCGTCCGCGTCGACGGCGCCGCGGTGCCAGATTTTCTTGAGCGCTTCGATGGCGGATTCGACGACGCGGCGGGTCGGCTGACCGTCGACGGCGGCGACCATGCCCACGCCGCAGGACGAATGTTCATCCGCCGGGTCATACATGCCGGTTTCCGCAAGGCGTTTGGAATCGCGCTCGAAACGGGAAACGAATTCTTCCGCTGTTTCGATGACGTCGTTCTTTCGCTTGCTCATGACTGGCTCTCCCCTGCGTCTTCACTGTCCGCGGCCCCGTACATGGCGAATACCTCGGCCCCGGTCATGGAGGGGATGTCGCCTGCGAAGTCGTAATAGGCCGGTTTTTCGTCGATAAATATCTGGTTCTTCATTTTGAATACGGAATGGTCGTCATAGGCGCCGGCAAAGACGACGTATTCAGGTGTTTCAAGGTTCAGGCGGTAAAAGAGGTTGCTGCCGCATTCGCTACAGAACCCGCGCTCCGCCCAATCCGAACTCTTGAACCATTTAATGTGTTCCTCGCCGGTGATGGCGGGTTTGTCCTTGATGTGGACGGCGATGCCCGGGCCACCGCACCAGCGCCGGCACATATCGCAATGGCAGACACCGACATCGTGGACAGCGTTGGATGTAAAGCCCACCTTCCCGCAGAGGCACCGGCCGGACATTATATCCTCCATGGCGCTCTCTCCTCAGGCAGCGTCCGCACGCTCGCGTGCGGATTGCAGATACGTGTGAATGCCGTCGGCGGCTTCGCGTCCGTCGCGGATCGCCCAGACAACCAGCGAGGCACCACGATAGATATCCCCGGCGGCGAAGACCCCGTCGAGTTCCGTCATCTTGGACGGTTCCTTGACCTTGATCGTGCCCCAGCGGGTCACGCCCAGTTCCGGCGCGCCAAACAGCGTCGGCAGGTCTTCCGGGTCGAAGCCAAGTGCTTTGATGGCGATATCGGCTTCGATGTTGAAGCTCGAGTCCTTGATCGGCTCCGGAGTCTGGCGGCCCGTCACGTCGGCCACGCCCAGGTGCATGCGATGCGCCTGCACGGCTTCCAGCTTCTCCTTGCCATGGAAGGCCTCCGGTGCCGACAGCCAGACGAATTCGACACCTTCCTCCTCTGCATTGGCGACTTCACGCTGTGAGCCCGGCATGTTGGCGCGGTCCCGGCGGTAAAGGCACTTGACGGTTTTCGCACCCTGGCGAACGGCCGTGCGCACACAGTCCATCGCCGTATCGCCACCGCCGATGACGACGACGCTCTTGCCGTTGGCGTTGAGCGTGCCGTCGTCGAACGCCGGCACGGCGTCACCCAGACCCTTGCGGTTGGATGCCGTCAGAAAATCCATGGCCGCGAAAATGTTCTGCAGCCCCGATCCCGGTGCCTGAAGTTCTCTTGCGTTATAGACACCGGTCGCGATCAGGATGGCGTCATGTTCTGCGCGCAGATCGGCAAGCGACGCATCGCGGCCGACCTCGAACTCGGTGTGATAGATGACCCCGCCGTCGGCCAGCAGCTTGGTGCGGCGCTCGACGATGTCCTTTTCGAGTTTGAAATTGGGGATTCCGTAAATCAGGAGTCCACCCATGCGGTCGTAACGGTCGTAGACATGGACCTCGTAGCCCATGGTACAGAGCCGGTCCGCGGCGGCGAGGCCCGCCGGGCCACCGCCGATGATGCCGACCGACATGCCGAGTTTGGCCCCGGCCTGGGGTGCTTTGACCCAGCCTTCCTTCCAGGCGGTATCGGTGATGTATTTCTCGACCGCGCCGATCGTAACCGTGCCGTGGCGCGACTGTTCGAGCACGCAGGAACCTTCACAGAGGCGGTCTTGCGGACAGATGCGGCCGCACACCTCGGGAAACGTGTTGGTTGCCTGAGAGGTTTCGTAGGCTTCCTGAAGACGGCCTTCCGTTGCAAGGCGCAGCCAGTCGGGAATGTTATTCTGCAGCGGGCAGTGAACCTGGCAGTAGGGAATGCCGCATTGCTCGCAACGGGACGCCTGTCTGGCCGCGGCTTCGTCCGAGTACTCGTCATAGATCTCGTCGAAGTCCTGGCGACGCTCTTCGGCAGCGCGCTTGTCGGGCATCGCGCCGTTGATCGAGATGAACTGTTGCATACGGTCAGGCATGTCCGCTCCCACTGCTTCTCCCCGGGATTTCCCGAGTCGCACAGCCAAAAGGGCCCTTTGCACGGGCCCAGGCGGTGCGGTGTCTTAAACAAACTGACTTAATAGGTCAGCATCTTTTACTAATTTTTGGTGCGTGTCGCAATAAGATTGTCGTCACGCGGATTGAATATCGCAAAAATTTCTCGACATTGCAATATATCGTACCATTTCGGTACCAAATTGACGATTGGCACACTTTGTCAATCGCGCTATGTCTCACAATACCTTGCGGGGAGCGTCTATGCCCATCCTACATTTAGTTATTTTGGCAGCTGTACAGGGTATTACGGAATTTCTGCCGATCAGCTCGTCCGGGCATCTCGTCCTGGCCCCGATTTTCCTTGGTTGGCCGGATCAGGGGTTGCTGATCGATGTTGCCGTCCATGTTGGCACGTTGTTCGCGGTTATTGCGTATCTTTACAAGGATGTCGGCGCCATGCTGGCGGGCATCGGCCGTACCTTGAAGGGGCGGCGGGACCCGGGCGCACGGCTGTTCATGTTGCTGGTTATCGGCACCATACCGGTCGTCGCGGCCGGATTTGCGCTTCAGCACTATGCGCCGGACATGTTCCGCAGCATCAAGGTTATCGCATGGGCGACGCTCGGATTCGGTATCCTGCTCTGGATCGCCGATCGCGTCGGCATGACGGTCCGCCGGGTCGAGCATCTGGGCGTTTTCGATGTGATCATTATCGGCGTCGCCCAATGCCTCGCCCTCATCCCGGGAACGAGCCGTTCAGGTATCACGATGACGGCCGCGCGGTTTATCGGTATGGAACGCCCCGATGCGGCCAGGTTCTCGTTGCTTTTGTCGATTCCGACCATCATTGCCGCCGGCACGTTGAGCGGTATCGAGATCTATGAAAGCGGCAATCTGCAGCTGGCCAACGACGCCTTTGTCGCCGCCGGCCTCGCCTTCATCTTTGCACTGATCGCCATCGCGCTCATGATGGCCTGGCTTCGCCGTGCCTCCTTTACGCCCTTCGTGATTTACCGGATTGTGCTCGGTGCCTTTCTTCTGGCGGTCGCCTACGGTCTCGTATGACCGGCTACCTCTTCGTTCTGTTGGCGGGGCTGGCCGCCGGCACACTCAGTGCCATCGTCGGCACCGGGGCGTCGATCATACTTCTGCCCATCCTGATCCTTCAGTTCGGTCCGCAGCAGGCGGTGCCGATCATGGCCGTCGCAGCCGTCATGGGAAATATCGGCAAATCACTGGCTTGGTGGCGGGAAATCGACTGGCGAGCGTTTGTGGCCTATTCCGTGACCGGTGTTCCGGGGGCGGCACTTGGCGCGCGCACGCTGCTGGTGCTGCCGGCCAGCGTCGTCGAAATCGGCCTGGGGATCTTCTTTTTCTGCCTCATCGCAATGCGCCGGTGGATGCGGGTCCGGGACATGCACATGCCGCTCTGGCAACTGGCCGTAGCCGGCGGTGTGATCGGCTTCCTGACGGGCATCGTGCTGTCGACGGGACCGCTCAGCATCCCGGCATTCGGTGCGGTCGGTCTCTCCAAAGGCGCACTGTTGTCGACGGAGGCCATCGGTTCGCTCGCCCTGATGATATCCAAGGCGGCGACCTTTCAGGTGCTTGGCGCGTTACCATGGCCGCAGATCGTGCAGGGCCTGGTCGTCGGCAGCGCCATGATCGCCGGGTCGTTCCTGGCCAAGCGGATCGTCGACCGGATGAACGTGAATACGTTCGAGCATATGCTCGACGTGATGCTGATCATCGCCGGCGTAACGATGCTGTGGACCGGGCTCGCCGCGCTCTAGTAGCCCTTCTTGAGATCGACCGTATTCAGTGGCGATTTACCGGCCTCGATCAGTTTGACGTTCTGTTCCATCCAGTCGGCCGCGCTCGACGGCACGGTGAGCGATGCCATGTGCGGCGTCACCGTCACCTTGGGATGAGACCAGTAAGGATGGTCCTCGGGCAGGGGTTCGGTGTGAAACACATCCAATGTCGCCGCATTGATATGTCCGCTGTCGAGCGCGGCCAACAGGTCTTCATCGACGACATGGGCCCCGCGTGCGCAGTTGATCACGTTCGCACCCTCCGGCAGGGCAGCCAGCGTCTCCTTGTTGACGATGCCGCGTGTGGCGTCCGTCAGCGGCAGCAACACGATCAGGATTTCCGTCCGGTTGAGGAACGGCACCAGCCCGTCCTCGCCATAAAAGGATGTCACCCCGTCGATATGCTTCTCGGACCGGGACCAGCCGGCGACGTCGAACCCGAGCGCCGCGACTTTCTTGGCGGCATCGCTGCCAAGCTCACCCAGGCCAAGAAAGCCGACCTTGCGGTCACGGGTGTCGGTCTGGCGCATCTGTTTCCAGATATGCTGCGACGTCCAGTTCAGGTAGACACCGAGGCGGCGGTGATAGTGGATCACCCAGTAAAGGACATACTCGCTCATGCCTTCCGTGAGGCAGCGGTCGACGAGGCGGACCACCGGCACATGTTCGGGCAGCGCATCGTCGACAAGAATGCCGTCGACGCCGGCACCCAATGACAGAATGCCCTTGAGGTTCGGAAACGTCCGCAACTCGCCTGCGGGTGGGCGCCAGACAATGGCATAATCGTAGTCCGCCTTGTCGCCGATCTCATCCGGCCAGATATCGAAACCGGCATCGGGAAAGCGCGCGAGGATCGCTTCGCGCCATGCTTCGGCTTTGTCGGCGGCGGACAGGAACATGAACTTCATTTTTGGTCTCTCTTTGTAGGCTGGGTCAGGTGCTCACGATGCCGCTTTCATCGGCCTTGAGGTTGAAGGCCGCGGCAAGCAGCGCCTGGGTGTAAGGTTCTTGCGGATCATCGAAGATCCGTTCGGCGGGACCCTGTTCGACGACCCGGCCGTCTTTCATGACGACGACGTCGTGGGCGAGTGCGCGCACGACCTTGAGGTCGTGGCTGATGAACATGTAGGCGAGATTGTATTTCTTTTGCAGGTCTCTGAGGAGCTCGACGATCTGTGCCTGCACGGACATGTCGAGTGCGCTTGTCGGCTCGTCCAGCACGATGAACTTCGGCTTCAGCACCAACGCGCGGGCAATCGCAATCCGCTGCCGCTGACCGCCGGAGAACTCATGCGGATACCGGTCACGCGTCGCCGGATCAAGGCCCACTTCCTTGAGCGCGTCTTCGATCATTTGGCGGCGCTCTTCTTCAGTACCGATGTCGTGGATGATCAGGCCTTCCTCGATGATCTGTCCGATCGACATGCGCGGGCTGAGAGAGCCATATGGGTCCTGGAAGACGATCTGCATCTCGCGGCGGAGCGGGCGCAGTTCCCTCCAGTTCAGACCCTGCATCGACGTGCCGTTGAAAGATATGCCGCCCGTTGATTTTTCAAGCCTGATGAGGGCGCGCCCAAGCGTCGACTTCCCGGACCCGGACTCACCAACGATGCCGACCGTGTGGCCCGGCCGGATATCGACGGAGATACCGTCGACGGCCTTGATGTGACCGACGGTGCGCCGGAGCACGCCGCGCTTGATGGGGAACCAGACACGGACGTCGTCGCCGGTCAGAATTGGGTCTCCTGCCGGCGCCGGATCCGGGCGCCCCTTGGGCTCTGCGGCCAGAAGGTGCTGCGTGTATTCGTGCGAAGGCCGGTCGAACACGTCCTCGGCATCGCCGGCCTCGACGACCTTGCCCTGGTTCATGACCGACACGGTATCGGCCATGCGCCGGACGATGCCGAGATCGTGCGTGATCAGCAGCATCGCCATGCCGAGTTCCTCTTGCAGATCTTTCAAGAGTTTCAGGATCTGCGCCTGCACGGTGACGTCCAGCGCCGTCGTCGGCTCGTCGGCGATCAGGATCTCCGGCTCGTTGGCGAGCGCCATCGCGATCATGATGCGCTGCTGCTGACCGCCCGAAAATTCATGCGGCAGGGCATGCAGGCGCTCCGTCGCGCTCTCGAGGCCGACGAGCTTCAGCAGTTCGATAACGCGGGCCCGCGCGGCATCGATGGTCATATGTTTGTGCACGAGGAGCACTTCGGATATCTGCTTCTCAATGGAATGCAGCGGGTTGAGGCTGTTAAGCGGCTCCTGGAAGATCATCGCGATCCGGTTGCCGCGGATCGACCGCATGTGACCTTCCCGCGCCTGCAACAGATCGTCACCGGAAAATTCGATGCGCCCGTCCGGGTGCCATGCCGTGGGATATGGCAGCAGCCGCATGATCGACAGCGCGGAGACGGACTTGCCCGAGCCGGACTCCCCCACCAGCGCATGTGTTTTACCGGCTTCGATATCGAACGAGACGCCCTGCACCGCCTTGACCTCGCGCTCGCCACGGCCGAATGACACATGCAGGTTCTCGACGCTGAGGATTTTGCTCATCGGAATGTTTTCCTCGGGTCGAAGGCATCACGCACGGCCTCGCCGATGAACACCAGCAGCGACAGCATGACCGAGAGAATGATGAATGCCGTAATGCCGAGCCAGGGCGCGTGCAGGTTGTTCTTCCCCTGGTTCAGCAGTTCGCCCAGCGACGGTGATCCGGGTGGCAAGCCGAAGCCCAGAAAGTCGAGACTGGTCAAAGCCGTGACGGAACCGGAAAGGATGAACGGCAGCAGCGTAAGGGTCGCGACCATGGCATTGGGCAGGATGTGCTTGAACATGATGACAAGGTCCGAAGCCCCCATCGCGCGCGCCGCGCGCACGTAATCGAAGTTGCGCGTTTTCAGGAACTCGGCACGCACTACGCCGACAAGCGCGACCCATTGAAACAGCAGCAACAGACCGAGCAATAACCAGAAGCTGGGGACGAAGACGCTTGCCAGGATAATCAGCAAATAAAGCTGCGGCATAGAGGTCCAGATTTCGATGAAGCGCTGCCCGATAAGATCGATCCAGCCGCCGAAATAGCCCTGTGTCGCGCCGATGGCGATACCGATGATCGAACTGAGGACGGTCAGCATGACGCCGAACAGTACCGAAATGCGGAAGCCGTATATGGTACGGGCGAGGACATCACGCCCCTGATCGTCCGTGCCGAGCCAGTTTTCCGCCGTCGGCCCAAAAGGCGCCGGTCCCGGCAGGTTCAGGTTCACCGTATCGTACGAGAAACGGACCGGAGGCCAGACCATCCAGCCTTTCTCGTTGATCAGGTCGATGACGAAGGGATCGCGGTAGTCGGCTTCGGTCTGGAATTCGCCTCCGAATTCCGTTTCCGCGTATTCGTTGAACACCGGCGTGTAGACACCACCGTCGTACCAGACGAGGAACGGCTTGTCGTTGGCGATGAATTCGGCGAACAGGCTGACGAAGAACAGCGTCAGGAAAACCCACAGCGACCAGAATCCGCGTCGATTGGCCCTGAAGTTCTGCAGGCGCCGTGCATTCAGCGGCGTAATGCGCTTGCCCAGAAAACGTGGCTCGTGAACGGGCTTGCCATCGGGTGCATCGAGGGCGGCGTCCATCTCAGGCCCCCCGGCTCTCGAAATCGATCCTCGGATCGATGATGTGATACATGACGTCGCCGATGATCCCGAGGACGAGCCCCATCAGGGTAAAGAAATACAGCGTCGCAAACATGACAGGATAATCGCGGTTGAGCGCCGCTTCGAAGCCCAGCAGGCCGAGACCGTCGAGCGAAAAGATGATCTCGGTGATCAGCGCGCCGGTAAATAGAATGCCGATAAATGCGCTCGGAAATCCGGCGATGACGATCAGCATCGCATTGCGGAAGACGTGCCCGTAGAGAACGCGCTTTTCCGTCACGCCCTTGGACCGTGCGGTCACGACATACTGTTTGTTGATCTCTTCCAGGAAGGAATTCTTGGTCAGCATGGCAAGTCCGGCGAAGCCGCCGATGACCATGGAAATGATCGGCAACGTCAGATGCCAGAAGTAATCGGCGATCTGCTGCATCGTAGAAAGCTCGTCGAAGTTCTCCGAAACAAGGCCACGCAACGGAAACCAGTCGAAATACCGTCCACCGGAAAACAGCACGATCAGCAGGATGGCAAAAAGGAATCCGGGAATCGCCGTGCCGACGATGATGACACCGGACGTCCAGACATCGAACTTGGAACCGTCCCTGACCGCTTTGGCGACACCGAGCGGTATCGAAATCAGGTAGACCAGCAGCGTCGTCCACAGCCCGAGGCTAATTGAAACCGGCATCTTTGAAGCCACGAGTTCGACGACGCTCGCGTCCTTGAAATAACTCTTGCCGAAATCGAATGTCAGATAGTTGCCGAGCATCAGGAAGAAGCGTTCATGTGCGGGCTTATCGAGGCCGAACTGTTTCTCCAGATCCTTTATAAATTCCGGCGGCAGGCCCTGTGCGCCACGGTATTTGCTGGAGACGGTTCCGGACGGCGCCCCGCCGCTACCGCTGCCGCCGCCATCCGATGCGGTTTCGCCGCCGACGTTGCCGCTGACGCGCGCCGTAGCGTCCACGGCTTCACCGGTGATCTGCGAAATCATCTGTTCGACCGGCCCGCCCGGCAACACCTGAACAACAGCAAAGTTGATCAGGATGATGACGAACAGCGTCGGCGGCACGAACAGCAGACGGCGGACGATATAAGCGAACATGGGTCGAGTTTACCGGTGCTGACGCCCGCCGTCACCCGCAAGCAACGCGCGGGCCAGGGCGGGGCGTTGTTCGATCAATTCGCCCCCTTGCGGGCATTGGCGATGGTTTCGGCCTTTGCGGGATCGATCCACCACGTCAGGAACTGCGTGCCGCGGGTCGGCGTGATTTTCGGTTGGCCGAATTTGTCCCAGTACGCAATGCGGTCGTAACCAGCATGGAAGTGCGGGATAACCAGATGCTGCCATTGCAGGACGCGGTCCAGTGCGCGGCAGGCGGTGATCAGCGACTGCCGGTCGGGCGCGGCGATCAATTTCTCGATCAGTTCGTCCACGATCTTGCTCTTGATGCCGGACGTGTTGCGGCTGCCCTCGCGGTCGGCGGCGTCAGAGCTCCAGAAATCGCGTTGTTCGTTCCCCGGGGACAGGGACTGCCCCCAGCTCATGACCGTCATGTCATAGTCAAAGGTGTCCGTGCGGCGGCGGTACTGCGCGGTTTCCACGGTGCGCGCGCGCGCCTTCACGCCCAGTTTCTCGAGGTTCTTGGCGAACGGCAGAACCACGCGCTCGAACAGGGGGCTGGAAAGCAGGATTTCGAACTCCAGTTTCTTGCCGGTCTTTTCGTTGATGCGGACACCATCTTTGATGACCCAACCTGCATCCCGCAGCATTTTCGAGGCGATCCGAAGGTTGCCGCGAATGTTTCCCGAGCCGTCGGTCTTGGGCGGATTGTATTCCTTGCTGAATACCTCGTCGGGCAACTGCCCGCGGTACGGTTCGAGCAGCTCTAACTCTGCATCGGAGGGAAGGCCGGTCGCGGCAAGCTCGGAGTTTTCGAAGAAGCTTCGTGTCCGGGTGTATTGGCCATAGAACAGGTTCTTGTTGGACCATTCGAAATCGAAGGCATAGGCGAGGGCCTCGCGCACCTTCGGGTCCTGGAAAATCTCGCGGCGAAAATTGAACCCGAACCCCTGCATACCCGCGGGTCGGTCGTGGTCGAACTTTCCAAGCTTGATCAGGCCCTTTTTGACGGCGGGGACGTCATACGCGGTCGCCCAGGCCTTGGAAGAGTTTTCGCGCCTGAAATCGAACCGGCCGCCGGTAAATGCCTCGATCGCGACCTGCGCATCCCGGTAATATTCGAACTCGATTGTCGTAAAATTGTTCGTGCCGACGTTAACCGGCAGATCCTTGCCCCAATAATCCTCGACCCGCTCCAGCACGATATTGCGGTTCGCTTCCACGCTTTTGACGCGGTAAGCGCCACTGCCGAGCGGCGGCTCCAGCGTTGTCGCATCGAACTCACGGGTTTCCCAATAATGCTTCGGCAGCACCGTGAGCTGTCCGAGAATCAGCGGAAGCTCCCGGTTCTCGCCCGGTTTGAAATCGAATCGCACGGTCTTGGGGCCGAGTTTCACGGCGCGTTCGACCGAACCGTAGTAGAAGCGGTAAAACGGCGCGCCTTTTTCGACCAGAATTTCATAGCTGAAGATGACGTCATCGGCGGTGATCGGCTTGCCGTCGTGCCAGCGCGCTTCATCGCGGAGCTTGAACTCCACCCATGACCGGTCTTCGGGGGTCCTGACCGTCTCGGCCAATAGGCCGTATTCACTGAACGCTTCGTCGGCCGAAGAGACCAAAAGCGTATCGTATACGAATGACGCGCCGCCCGCAGCGTTGCCCTTGACGATAAAGGGGTTGAGGCTGTCGAAGCCGCCGATGGCGCCGAGGCGGATATCGCCGCCCTTGGGCGCGTTCGGATTGACGTATTCAAAATGCTTGAAATCGGGGCCGTATTTCAGGTCCCCGTGCATGGCGATGCCGTGTTGCTGCGCAGGCTCGTCGGCCGCCACGGGGCTTGTCAGAATGACGCCGATGGCGAGTGTTGCAGCGCGAAGCAGGGGACGGTTGGTCATGAAGCCTCCGATAACATTTCGCAACGCCTGAGATATTGGTCCGCGACGGGCACTACTTCAAGGAATGCCGCACTCATCCACGATAAAACCACCGTGAACGGCCGAGGCAACTTAAAGTTTTGTCACAATCAGGCGGAAAGGATGGCGACGGCGGCCTTGTGGAGCGCCGCGTCCGCGGCGGCGATGACGGAATGCTTCTTGTCGTCTTCCCCGGCGGCAAACGTCAGCGGCGCACCGGTCCAGTCGGAGATGACGCCGCCCGCGCCCTCGATGATGGGGATCAGAGCTGCATAGTCATAAGGCGCCAGCGTATCTTCGCAGACAAGATCGACCCAGCCGCATGCCAGTTGGCCATACCCCTGGCACTCGGAACCGAAGGTCGTGTATTGACTGGCCGCCATCAGCGCGTCGAAACGCGCCTTGTGCGGGCCAACGAACATCTCCGGCGACGTGGCCGTCAACCATGCCTCTTCAAGGCTGACATCCTTTCGGGTGGTGACAGGTTTGCCGTTGAAGAGCGTGTCGCGCCCAATGCCGCCGGTCCAGCGGTCACCCGTTGCCGGTCCGTCGGTCACGCCGGCAATGGCCCGGCCGTTCCGGACCACACCGATCAGGATGCCGAACACGGGTTTGCCGGTAATGAACGCCTTGGTTCCATCGATGGGATCGAGAATCCAGACGGTTTCCGCGTCCGGGTTGGTGACACCGAACTCCTCGCCGAATATGCCGTCATCCGGCCGTTCCGCCTCGATGATGTCGCGCATGTCGCGCTCGGCGGCGCGGTCAGCCTCCGTTACCGGGCTTTCATCGCCCTTGGCGATGTGGCCGATACCGCTTCTGTAGTTGGCGAGAATACCGGGCCTTGCCGCGTCCGCGAGGCGGCCGGCAAGGTCCAGAATATCATCGATATCGGCGGGGGTGTCCGCCGCGCCGGTCATGGCAGCGGCGGCGGATTGTCGTGATTTTCGCGCAGGTAAAGAAGCACGGCCGCGCGGTCGGATGCCTTCTTGAGGCCGGCGAACGTCATTTTCGTGCCCGGGAGGTAATCGCGCGGGTTTTTCAGGAACGCATCCATGTCCTCGAAGGTCCACGTGCCGCCCTTGCCGGCCATGGCGTCGGAGTACGCAAAACCGCCGACACCACCCAATGCACGGCCCATCACACCCCAAAGATGCGGGCCGACCTTGTCGGCGCCACCTTTTTCGATGGTGTGGCAGCCGGCGCATTTCTTGAATACTTTTTCGCCGCGGTCGGTCGTGGCCGAAGCCAGCAGATCCATTGCACTCTCTTCCGGTGCCTGCTCGCCACCCGATGCGGCGCCACCACCGGTGTCGGCGACTTCGATCTTGTAGGCGTCTTCGCTCAGTTCATCGGCATGGACAAGCATATTGCCGATCTGATTGCTGCCCCAAACGACCCAGGCCGCCATCAGAAGGGCGAAACCCGTCTTTTCCCAAAACGAGAAGTGCATGCGTCTCTCTCCTAGACCAACGTTACGGGTTCTTTTAGCGGCTCCGCGCCAATCGTTCAACACGGATCGTAAAATTGCCAAAAGGGCTGGGATAAGCCCATTTCGGCGGCTATACCGGACTATCACGGGGTGCGATTGCTTGGGATTGCGGGGAAAACATGAAGCCGATCATCATCGTTCCGGCACGGCTTGCGTCGACACGTCTGCCCGGTAAACCGCTTGCCGACATCCATGGCAGGACAATGATCTGCCATGTTCTCGACCGTGCCCGGGAAGCCGGGCTAGGGCCGGTTCTGTGCGCAGCTGCCGAACCCGAAATCGTCACTGCCGTCAAGACGGCGGGTTTCGATGCAGTGCTGACCGACCCGGGTCACCCCTCCGGTTCGGACCGGATATGGGAGGCACTGACTAAAATCGACCCGGACGGGGAGTTCGACGTGGTCGTCAATCTGCAGGGGGATCTGCCGACGCTGGACCCGCAACTGGTCCGTGCCGTCGCCCAGCCGCTCGGCGACGCCAACGTCGATATCGCCACGCTGGTCGCGGAAATCACGGACCCGGAAGAGCGAGAAAACCCCAATGTCGTGAAATGCATAGCGGCACTGGATGCAGCCCATGAACGGGCGCGGGCACTCTATTTCACCCGGGCGACAGCGCCTTCAGGGGAAGGGCCCCTATGGCACCACATCGGCATCTACGCCTATCGGCGTGAAGCACTGGCGCGGTTTGTCACGATGCCGCCCGGATTGCTCGAACAGCGCGAAAAACTCGAGCAGCTACGTGCCCTCGAGGCCGGCATGCGCATCGATGCGGTCCGCGTTGACACCGTTCCGCTCGGTGTCGATACTCCCGCCGACCTTGAACGTGCGCGTCAGATTCTCGCGCGCTGAGAGGAACTTGGCGGAACAGGCTGGGAAATGGAAAGATGACGTCGCCAGACATCCTGCCGGACAACCTGATTGCATTCCAGGGCGCCCCGGGCGCCAACTCCGATATCGCATGCCGGACCGCGTTTCCGGACATGACCAGCATGCCCTGCAACACGTTCAATGACGCGTTTGCCGCCGTGCAGAACGGTAATGCGAAACTGGCGATGATTCCGATCGACAACACAGTCGCGGGCCGGGTTGCGGACATCCATCACCTGCTGCCGGAAAGCGGATTGCACATCGTCGGCGAGCATTTCGAGCGCATCAATCATCAGCTTCTGGCGCTGCCGGGGACCGATATCTCCGAGATCAAGGAAGTCCACAGCCATGTGCATGCGCTCAATCAGTGCCGTGGTCTCATTCGTGAACTTGGTGTGAAAGCCGTGGTGCACGCGGACACCGCCGGCGCTGCCGCGGACGTCGCCGCTTGGGGCGACAAAACCAAGGCGTCGATCTCGTCACGGCTGGCGGCGGAGGTTTATGGCCTCGAGATACTCCGCTCCGATATCGAGGATGCGGAACACAACACGACACGTTTTGTGATTTTGTCGCGCGAAGCGGCCTGGCCTGCCGCCGGATCCGGCGATCTGATCACAAGTTTCGTTTTTCGGGTGCGGAATATTCCGGCCGCGCTCTACAAAGCCATGGGCGGGTTCGCGACAAACGGCGTCAACATGACCAAGCTCGAGAGCTATGTCGGCGAAGGGTTTGTCGTTGCGCAGTTCTATGCCGAGGTCGAAGGCCATCCGGAAGACACGAGCCTGAAGCTGGCGCTTGAGGAACTGGGTTTCTTCTCCGACGAGGTCAAGATTCTCGGTGTTTACGCGGCCAATTCCTACCGCAAGACGGCAATCCCGGATTAACGCATAACCGATTCTTTGCGGCCTACGGAAGACCTCCACCCGGGCGGCGGCGGTGCATGCCGCCTGGAGGTGGTGGACGGTGCATGCCGCCGGGCGGCGGAGGCATGCCGGGGCGATGCCCGCCGCCCGGCGGGACGTTCCTGAAAGAACGATCCGGTGTGCCTGCGAAGTACCGGGGGATGACCGGCCAGCTCTCGGTCAGGAAATATGCGTACGTACCGCCCGGAAACTCCGGCGTAATGGTGTCGCGGCCGTTGGCACGGTCCAGGTCGCCAGCACCTTCCAACCATTCCCAATCTTCAAAAAAGCGACCGTCGTGTTTGCCGCCCGGGCCGCCCGGGCGCGCGTTCTGCCGTACCCGCCAGCCGGACGTCAGCGCTTTGACCGGGCTGCCGGGATCGCCGGGGTCGGCATATCCGTAAGCGGCATAAATCGGAAAGCCGTCAGCCGCCCAGCCGATAACCGGAGAATGCGAGTTGGGCGACCACGCCTTGATCAATCCCTTTGGCCAGCCGTGGTAATGGTACTTGCCGCCGGGTTGGACGTGCGCGTTATTGTCATCGAGGCCGAGGTCCACGAAACCGGCGATGGCGTCATAATTCCAGTTCCGGTCGCCGCGCCAGAATTCCGCGGTAAACGGATCGAACGGCACGCCGTTGGCGGCGACGCCGAAATTCCAGCCCTTGGCGATCGTATAATGCCCGGCGCGCGTGGGTTGAAGCGGCGCTCTGAATAACAGGTCCTGTTCGGAAATGGCGTTCGGATTGCGGTTGTTTGGAAAGCGGCCCGTCTCATGATCCGGGATTGCGTTGGCACGGACGACCCTGTACGCCCCGTCCTCCTCAATGCTGACCCGATTGGACAAAGCCCAGGCGCGCCCGATGCCCGGCAGCATGAGCGCGGCGGGCAACAGGCCCAGTCCCGCAATCAACTGCCGCCGTTTCTGGTCGACAAGGGGCGGGGAAACCGACTCGTGGACGATGTCATGATGTTCGTGACGGCGAATGTGCTTCGGCATACGTGCCCCCGTCGTTGTCTTTGCCAGTTAGCCGGCGTCAAACCATTGCTGTATAAGCCAACGCGAAATGGAATCCTTCCGTGGCAGCCGCATGTCGTCATCCTTTGCGTCCAGCCATTCCTTCATGCCGCGCAGGTCGTCTCGCGTAAACCACCTGCAGTCGCTCAGTTCCTCGTCATCGATAGATATGTCGAAACTGGTGGCTTTGGCATGGAACCCGAGCATGAGGGACGACGGGAACGGCCACGGCTGCGAGGCTAAATACCGGACGTCCGTCGTTTCGATTCCCGCTTCTTCGAACACTTCGCGGCTGACGGCCTGTTCAAGGGTTTCCCCCGGCTCGACGAAACCGGCGAGCGTTGAATACATGCCGAACGGCCAGCGTGAATGGCGCCCCAGGAGACAAGCGCCGCCGGGAACATCGGTGCGGTAAACCAGGACGATGATCGCCGGGTCAGTGCGCGGGAAATGACTGATGCTGCACCCGGGATTCGTACACTTTCGTTCGTGGCCACTGTGTTTGGATTCCGTCGCCGCGCCGCAAACGCCGCAAAAGCCGTGACGGGAATGCCAGTGCGCCATGCCCCGCGCGTGCGCCAGAATGTGTGCGTCGGCAGCCGGCAGAAACGGCCCCACGCTGCGCAAATCCATGAATTCAGCGGTGCCGTCGGTCATGGAGACGATCTGCGCCGCCGTGGCTTCGTCGACGCTGACCGCGAAGACAGGTTTATGGTCGTCGGTGCCGAGCAGTACTTCCTGTGCGCCGCTCGCGAGGATGGCCTTGGCCTCGTCACCTTCGAAAATAACAGCACAGGGGGCATCACCCATCGTAATCAGGTTCTGCGATCCCATCACCGGGACCACGCCTACGCCCTCGGTCATCCGTTCGGCCAGCCATTCGGCGGGGCGGCGCGACATGTTGTCACGGCGCAGTGACAAGGTTGTGTAGGTGAGATTTAGAGAAAAGTTCGGAGACATGGCGTCACTTTACACGCCGTACCCGGATCGGCAACGACCGCGGTTTATTTCTGAGCAATGCTTTCGATCAGCGACCGGCAACGAACGAATGTGTTCTCATATCCCGGGTCAGCGGTGTCGGCGGCCGCCTGTACGCCGACATGGACCCATTCGGCAAAACCGCGGCTGTCGGTCGAGTCCTTGGGGCCTAGCCTGTTGAAGGCGTCCGTGATGGCAACCTCGTGGGTGCGCATCATCGCGGCGAAACGGTCTGACTGGGAAGAGAGGAAGCCGGCACAGAAAGCCGGGTTATCGCCAAGTTCGTATGCCTTGGCCGGAACGGCCAGCATCAAAACGCAACACATGAAAGCGATGCGTACCATGAGTGGATTCTGGCCCAAGTTCTTATGTCAGACAAATGGTATCCATGACGATTAACCATACGGCGCGCATAAATCCTGTGGACTCGCGCACGAATTGAGGCTTTTTTAACCGTTCTTGGCCACACTGGTTACGGTTGATGTTCCGCACCCCTGGGTGCCGTTGCATTGTCTGCAATCGGTAGGTGGAGAGAACGGTGGAGAAAATGAAAGCCTTTTTGTGCCGAAAGCTGGGCCGGCACATCCTTAGTTTGAGCGTTGCCGCGGCTGCGGTGGCGGGTCTGTCCGCGTGCGCGGCACCAACAGGTGTCACGAGTTTCACGGTCGGCGGATGCAAGCAGATTTCGAAACGCGCGGAAGCCAAGATCAATTGGGCGCGCGTACCGGAAATAGAACTTCGAATCCGTGATGGCGAATACAGCCCGATGGTGACTCGTTTGCAGCAGGGACGCCCCTATGTCCTGAGGATTCGAAACAGGGACGATTCGGTCCGGATTTTCCGCTCGCAGGACTTCTTCAAGAGCAATGCCGTGCTTGCGATCGGTGTCGAAGGCGTACGGGCAGACGATACATGTGTGGCTTCCGTATCGATACCTAGTCGCCAGAGTGCGGAAATTCGCATGGTCGCAATCACCGACGGCACGTTCGAATACGAAGATAACGTCCTGTTGTTGCCGTTTGCGTTCTCCGGCGGTGCGGGCGGTGCGATCGTGATCGAGGAGCGTCGCGAAACGGCCGGTATCAACTGATCGTTGTCGCGGGGGAAATGAGAACCGGCGGTCATCGGCCGCCGGTTTTTTATTTCGACGCGGGTTTATGTACGGCAATTCCGATCATCACCAGCAAGATGCCGGCAATGTCCAAGGGTGTCGGAATCTGGGCCAGGACAACGGCGGCGATGAGCGTCGCCGTTGCCGGCAGGATTGCCAGCATCAGCGCGAAGGATGATCGCGGCAATCGCGACATGGCCATCTGGTCGCACACATAAGGAATAACCGAGGAGCAAATACCGACGCCAATTCCGGCGAGGATTAACTCGGTACTACCGAAAGCCGTGAGTGCTTCATCAAGGCCTATCGGCATCAGAATGACGAAGGCGACGGCCATTCCCGCGCCGAGCCGTTGTACGCCGCCGGTCGCACCGTGCTCTGCCGCCCTGTGCCCGAGGACGATATAGACGGCGAACAGCGCCGCGTTCAGCGCCGACCAGAACAGGCCGACGGGGTCCGTAACCCACTTGACGTCGATAAGAACGAATACGCCAGCGAACGTCAGAGCCAGTGCCAGAAGATTTCTTCCCGTACGCAATCCGTACAGCGCGATGCCGATCGTACCCAGGAATTCCATGGCAGCGACGAGGCTCATCGGCAGACGCTCCAACGCCAGATAGAACGACGTGTTCATCACTGCGAGGCAAATGCCGAGGCCAATCAGGAGCTTTCGGCCTTCAGCGGTTTCCTGACGGAACGTGCGGTCCGGCCGCGTGACGGGCGCGAAAATTATCGCCGCCGAAGCGATGCGAAACCATGCCACGCCAAGAACGCCGATGGCGGGAAACAGCAGAACGGCGAAAGACGGGCCGAGGTAGTGGAACACGGCACTGACGGCGAACCAGAGTTGCGGCGGCAATCTCTCCGAGATGGCGGTGGGCGAGAGCAGCATAAAAAGCTTCCTTTCGACCACACAATCAAAGATTAAACTCCAATTTTGAATGGCAATTAAGTAAGAAATATGCAATTTTACATTAGAAAAATTGGTATACTATATGAAACGCCTTCGTTATGAAAATGGACCACTGGACCGTATCGATGAGCGGTTGCTTTCGGCCCTGTCCGAGAATGCCCGCATCAGCAATACGGCACTCGGGCGACTGGTTGGACTCTCCGCACCCAGCGTTTCCGAGCGGCTGAAACGTCTCGAAGAAGCGGGTGTCATTTCCGGATATGCGGCGACGGTCGACCCGGCTGCGCTCGGGCTGCCGATTGCAGCATGGGTGCGTATCAAGCCGATACCGGGTAAGATGCAAAATGTTATAGATACACTTATTGGGTTGCCGGAGGTGGTGTCGTGCGACCGGGTGACCGGAGAGGACTGCTTTATCGCGCGTGTGCAGGTGCCGTCGGTGCAGGCGCTGGAAAAGACAATCGATGCCATTTTGCCGTTTGCAACGACAAGCACTTCGGTCATCCAGTCGTCGCCGATCCGTCATCGATTGCCGGCCACAGTAAGCGGAAAATAAAGTGACAGCGGAAGATCTGATCATCAGCCTGGGATTGAAACCGCTACCGTGGGAAGGCGGCTATTACCGGGAAACCTGGCGTACGGAGACGGAAATTCCGCAGGAAGCGCTCGGCGAGGCCTATTCCGGGCCGCGATCGGCGGGGACGGCCATTTACTATCTGCTGACGCCGGAGACGGTTTCGAAAATGCATCGGCTTCCCTCGGACGAGACCTTTCATTTCTACATGGGTGACCCGGTGGAGATGCTGCTTCTCTATCCGCCTGAACATGCGACCGGGATAGTGACATTCGGACAGGATATTGTGAGCGGTCAGGTCGTGCAGTTCACGGTGCCGGGGAACGTCTGGATGGGTGCGCGGCTGAAGGCGGGCGGGACTGAGGGATATGCATTGATGGGCACGACCGTGGCGCCAGGGTTCGATTTCGATGATCTCGAAATGGGCGGAGGCGAAGCGCTGTCGGCATCCTGGCCGGATGCGGTCGACCTCATCGGCGTGCTGAGCTGATGCCGCCGACCGCCCTTGAATTTCTATCCAATGAGGGCTTTCGGCATCCCATGTCGGTTGTTATATTCCGCGCTGGGAGATCGGCCCGGACGGGCTTCTCGCCAACCCGGTCAGGTCCGGAAGGAAGCAGCCGTAACGAGTTTCGGCCCGGGTCGGTGTCCGGTCTCCCGCTTATTTGAGGCCCAGACAAGAATCATGAGCGACAGTGCAGCCCCAGATAACGCCGCAGCGCCTGCTTCCGGCGAGTATCAGGTGCTGGCGCGCAAGTATCGGCCGAGCACGTTCTCCGGGCTGATCGGCCAGGATGCGATGGTCAAGACGTTGACCAACGCCTTTGCTGCCAACCGTCTGCATCATGCCTTCGTCATGACGGGCGTGCGCGGGGTCGGCAAGACGTCGACGGCGCGCATCATCGCCCGTGCGCTCAATTGCATCGGCCCGGACGGGAACGGCGGCCCGACGACGGAGCCGTGCGGTGTCTGCGAGCATTGCATCGCCATCGCCGGTGACAGGCATGTCGATGTGCTGGAAATGGACGCGGCGTCCAACACCGGTGTCGACAACATCCGGGAATTGATCGACGGCGTACGCTACCGGCCGGCGTCGGCGCGCTACAAGGTCTACATCATCGATGAAGTGCACATGCTCTCCAAAAGCGCATTCAATGCGCTGTTGAAGACGCTCGAGGAGCCGCCGGAGCATGTCATCTTCATTTTCGCGACGACGGAAATCCGCAAAGTACCGATTACTGTCTTGTCGCGCTGCCAGCGGTTCGATCTTCGCCGCGTGCCGACGGAACTTCTGGTGACGCATTTCGCGGAAATCTGCAAAAAGGAAGGCGCCGAGATTTCAGATGGTGCCCTTCATATCATTGCCCGCGCGGCGGACGGCTCGGTCAGGGACGGCCTCAGTCTACTGGATCAGGCCATCGCACATGCCGACGGTGCAATCGGCGAAGACCGGGTGCGCGATATGCTCGGTCTGGCGGACCGGACAAGAACCTTCGATCTTCTGGAATCGGTATTGAGGGGTGAGATCGCCCAGGCACTGAGCGAACTGCAAAGCCAGTACAAGGATGGTGCGGATCCTGCGTCGGTGATCGAGGATATGCTCGATCTCGTGCATTGGCTGACACGTATCAAGGTACAGCCGGAAAGCGCGGATGCGCCCGAAGTCCCCGAAAACGAACGCACCAAGGGCAAGGACATATCGGGGTCGTTGCGCATGCCGGTTCTGACGCGCGCATGGCAGATTCTGCTGAAGGGTCTGAGCGAGGTGAACGTTGCGCCGTCGCCCCTGGCAGCCGCAGAAATGGTATTGGTTCGCCTCGCGTATGCGGCGGAATTGCCGACGCCGGGTGATGCCGTCAAGGCGTTGCAGGATGGCGAGGGTGTGCCTGCGGGCGCACCGGCCCCATCGGCGTCTTCGTCAGGAAACGGTGGCGCGCGTGCCAGCGGAGGTGGCGGCAGAACCGTTGCGGAAGGCGCGCCTGCACCTGCGCCGGCGCACGACCCCGCCCCTGCCCCGCAAGCGAGGGCGTTCCCGAATTTCGAAGCCGTTGCCGCACTGGCAGGCGAACTGCGTGAAGGATTGCTGCAGGCGTTTCTGGAGAACCAGGTCCGTATCGTGACCTTTGAACCCGGGCGGATCGAGTTCAGTGCCGACGGCGGTGCCGACCGGGATACTGTCCAGCGTTTGAAGGGATTTCTCGAAGAACATTCGGGCAGGTCATGGGCGGTCGCCCTGGCACGCGAGTCGAACGCGCCGACGATTGCCGAAATGCGCACCCGGCATGCGGAAAAGGCGCGGCATGACGCCGGTGACCATCCGCTGGTCCGTGCCGTGCTCGATCAGTTCCCCGGCGCCGTCGTCGAGGAAGTTCGCCATGTCGCGCGCGCGCCGGCTGTGCCTGCGGTGGACGTTGTGGCGGACCCGGACGCGCCGTCTGACGAGGACGATATTTGAGCGCCGATCCTCAACGCCGGTTGGAAGAGCGGCCCGATTTCTATCGTGTCGAACTTGAGCACATGCATATTCCTGAGCTTTGCGATGCGCTCGACGTGTGGCGCTCGAAATGCCGGGGGGACGGCTTCCCCGTCTGGGGCGATCTCGATTTTCTCGATTTCGATACGAAGATCCTGCCGCGCATGATCCTGCTCGACGTGGATAACGAGCCTGGATTTGGCGTCTACCGTTACTGGGGAACCCGTGTTGCCAGCTTTAACGGCGTCGATATGACGGGCCTCCGGATTAACGGCCTGGCACCGGCCCGGCATGCCCGCTATTCGGAAGAACAGTATCGCTGGGTGATTGAAAACGGCCGTCCGTCTTTGTTCGTCGCATGCCTCGGCGAAAAGGCATGGGACCGCAAATACGAAGCAATGCTTCGCATGCCTTGCAGATCGGTCTCGGATGGATCGCTGGATCGTGTATTATGCGTCGGGTTCTACGATGACGTTCCGCAGACCATCGAACAGTACGTGGATGCGGAAATAGATCTGGAGAACTATTTCGACCCGGATGCTTGATCCGGCTCAATCGAGCAGGAACGTATTCCCTGACGCCTCGCCCCATGCTTCCATGAAATCCGCCAGATATGGGCGTTTTTCCTTTTCGGCGTCGATGAAACTGATGAGATCGGCGATGCAGGCGTTATATCCCGCTTTGTTCAGCGTTCCCGTATGCAGCTGCCAGCGCAGGTAGACGAGATAGGTGTTGAGCACGTCTGTTTCGCAATAGTTTCTGACCTCCTCGATCTTCCCGTCGTCGATCATCTGAGCGACCATCGAGCCGTCGACGCCGAACTTCCCTGCAAAGCCGAATGCGGCGCAGACCTCGTTCAGTTTGACCCGCGCCGATGCGCCGAAATCCGAAAGCACATCCAGCAGATCGCAATGCCAGTCCGTCGCGTAGCGGTAACCGTAACTGTTCCACTTGTCGCCGGATTTGTGCAGCCAGGGCGAGGATATCCCGTGGACCATGGCCCGGTACTTCAGCACCGGAAGATCGAAGGTCCGGCCGTTGAAACTGACAAGCCGCGGTTTCTGCCGATCGAGATAGGTAAAGAAACCCTGCAGCAGCCGGGCCTCGTCGTAATCGGCCTCGCCACCTGAGCGAAGGTCCTTCAGCAGATATCCTTCCTTGGTTCCATCGCGCTCGATCTCGGCCTCGAGGAACGAAATCGCCACAACCTTGTGGAAAGGCTGGCGCGGAAACGCATTTTTCCCGTCCGTCACGTCCAGGTGGTATTGCTCTATCGCATGACGGCGTTCCGCCACGTCGGCAGAGTCGACGCCGGTCAGGTTGGGCGCGGCGTCGGTGTCGGGCACGGTTTCGATATCGAAGACGAACAGGTTTTGATGCAGCATGGCAAATGTTATACAGAACCGGCGTACGGAATCCCAGCAACGTGACGGAGCACCGCCGATTATGAAAAATCTCGGCCAGATGATGAAACAGGCGCAGGAAATCCAGCAGAAAATGCAGGATATGCAGCGCGAACTTGAAGAACTGGAAGTCGTCGGCAAGTCCGGTGGTGGCATGTGTCAGGTTACATTGACCGGAAAGGGCGAGGCCAAGAAGGTTCTGATCGACCCGTCGCTGGTTAATCCGGATGACGCCGAGGTGCTCGAAGACCTGATCGTCGCGGCGATTAACGATGCCCGCGCCAAGTCCGATGAAGCGATGCGCGAGAAGATGCAAGATATCACGGGCGGGCTGCCGTTGCCGCCGGGCATGCAACTTCCTTTCTGAATACACTGAAACCGTGGCAGAGCAGGATATCGAACGACTTGTGCAGCTTCTGGCGAAGCTGCCGGGGCTCGGACCGCGTTCAGCCAGGCGCGCCGTCCTTCAGTTGCTGAAACGCCGCGAGTCTTTGCTGCAGCCGTTAGCGACCGCGCTTGCGGATGCAGGGGAGCGCGTGCACGCGTGCTCGACCTGCGGCAATCTGGATACCATCGATCCCTGCGCGATCTGCAACGACCCGAGGCGCGACAATTCGCAGCTCTGTGTTGTCGAGGATGTCGCAGATCTTTGGGCGCTGGAACGTACGGCGAGCTTCAAGGGCAAGTACCACGTGCTGGGAGGGACGCTGTCAGCGTTGGACGGTGTCGGTCCCGACGACCTGAACATCCCCGCGCTTCTTGCGCGCGCCCGGGAGACCCCCGGTGCCGAAATTATCCTGGCCACCAGCGCGACCGTCGATGGTCAGACGACGGCGCACTACATCGCCGACCGCCTGCACGAGCACGGGATCAAGGTTTCGGGACTTGCGCATGGTGTGCCGGTGGGCGGCGAGCTCGATTTCCTGGACGACGGGACCATTGCGGCAGCGCTCAGAGACCGGAGGCCGGTTTAAGGCGATGAACGGATAGAGCTACCGCGCATCGCTTTCCGCCGTCGCGGCTTCAAAGATGGCGCCGCGTTCTTTCAGTTCGTCCTCGACGCCGTCATCGAAATCGCATCCGACGAACGTCGCCTCGTCGACTTTGACGTCCGTCAGATCAGCCCCCCAGAAGTATGCGCCGCTGACGTAGGCGCCCGAAAAGTCGCTGCCCGAAAGGATGGCGTTCGAGAAATTGGGCCGCCAACGTTTGGTTTTGACATCCGGGTCGTCGCTGGCGGTCTCGATGGGACGCAACTTCGCGCCGCGGAAATTGGCATCCTTCAAAACGGCACGGTGAAAGTTGGCCGCATCCAGTTCGGCATTCGCGAATGAGGCGTTGCTCAGCTTGGAGTCCTGGAAAAACGTAAACAGGCATATGGTGTCGTTGCAGTTGCAGGCCTCAAGGTTGGACGATTTGATGCTCATGCCGCTCAGGTTGACGCCGCGCAGATTTACGCCCGAAAGATCGGAATGCTCGAGGTTTGCCGGGCGGCCCTCGGTACCGTTGGTGCGGATCCACTTGTGATGGCGCACCATGCGATTCCGAATATTGTCGTCCAGGTGCGACAGGCTTTCCGGGACCATCACATTGTTCGTGCTGGCGTGCAGCAGATTGGTCGCATTCAGCACCACGCCGCGCATGTTGGAATCATCCAGGCACGCCGAGTTCAGGTCGGCCTCGGACAGATTGGCCTCTGACAGGTTTGCGCCTTTCAGGTTTGCGCCGCCCAGTTTGGCGCCGCTCAGATTCACCTTCGACAGGTTTGCATTTTCGAAATTGGCAGCCTGCAATTCGGCAGCTTCCAGATCGGCACTGGTCATCTTCGCATTCTGAAGATTGGATTCCGCGATCTGCTCTTTCAGGTCATCGGCGCGCCCTTTTTCCTCCTTCGACAGGCTGGCCCCCTTCAGCTTCCAGACGACTTCCGCGACCTGCCCGGCGCGCAGGTCGACTTCGTTCATCGAGGCGTGCTCAAGGTTCGCGTGCACAAGCACAGCGCCACGCATGTCCGCGCGGTCGAGCTTGGCGCGGGACAGATTGGCGCCGGTGAAATTGCAGCCGTACAGATCGGCGCCCCGGAGGTCGGCGCCGACAAGTTTGGCGTGAGTGAAATTGCAGCCGGTCAGAACGGCTTCGCGCAGGTTCAGTTTGTTGAAGTTCTGACCGGATAGATCCTTCATGCGGATATCGGCGCGTTTGCCGCCTTCGATTCCACCCATGAACTGGATATGCCCGCGGATGATTTTCTTCAGTTCACCCGTGTCCATGGAAGTCCTTTCCCATCAAAACATTTGCTGCCGCTTGCCCACTCAATCAATTCAAAGGATATAAGGCCCTGTTTTCAATTAATTTTTCGTTATTCTGCGGCTTTCCCGTCTGGGGGTGACAACATGCCCGCGGCGTCTTCGCCGTCGCCGAGCTGGAGGTCTTCGATCCGTGAACCGCGGCGCATGATCTTGCCGCTGGAAATTTCGATGTCACCGATATCTTTTTGTGCCTGGTTGAAATGTGTCTTGAGCTTGCCGACGCGGTCGTCGAGGCGGTTCACGTCTTCCAACAACTTGTGCACTTCGGTCTGAATGACGTCGGCCTGCTCGCGCATGTGCACGTCGCGCAAGATTGCACGGACGGTGTTCAAGGTCGCCATCAGCGTCGTCGGCGAGACGATCCAGACGCGGCGCCGGAAGCCCTCTTCGACGACGTTCCTGAAGTTCGCGTGCAACTCCGCGTATACGGCCTCGGAGGGCAGGAACATCAACGCACTCTCCGATGTTTCGCCCGGGACGATGTAGCGCTCCGAAATGTCTTTTACGTGTTTCCGGACGGCCGCCGCGAACTCCCGCCCCGCAGTGGCTTTGTCGGCGTCGGTTTCCGCGTTGCGCAGCGTCTCGTAACTCTCCAGCGGAAACTTGCTGTCGATAGCGATGGGGCCCGGGGGGTTAGGGAGCTTCAGCAGGCAATCGGCCCGCTTACCGTTGGAAAGCGTGGCCTGAAAGACGTATGCCGATGCCGGCAGGGCCGCAGTGACCAGATCGTTCAGCTGAATCTCGCCGAACGCGCCGCGCGCCTGCTTGTTGGACAGGATATCCTGCAGACTGACCATCTGTTGCGACAATTCGGTGATGTTCTTTTGTGCGTTGTCGATAAGCGCGAGCCGTTCGTGGAGGACCTTCAGTGTCTGCCCGGTGCGCTCGGTCTGTTCGGTCAGACCGTCGCCCAGGCGCTTCGAAAGCGCATCGAGACGCTGGTTCGAATCAGATTGTGCCTGTTCCATGCGGCCGGAAAGCGTAGTTTGCGCCTGTGCCAGGGCATTCGCTATCTCGCCAAGGTGTTGTAGCCGCGCCGCCTGATCGGCGCGCGCGCGCGCGCCGGCGTTGATGGCGATCAGGATGACCACGACCGCCACCGCCAGCCCTCCCAGGATCACCAATGTCTGGACGTCGACTTGCACGCTGCCTCGCTTTCGTCAAAATCTTCTGCGAAAGCTTGCATGAGCCGGGCATCCGACGCAATCGCCGGGCCAGAGAGATCGTTACGTGAAGACAACCAAAGAGGTCTGGGAATGAACATCCGCGCTGCAAGAATGACCGCGCTGGTCCTATCCGTCACTCTGTTTGCCTTGCCGGCACCGGCCCAGAATGCGCCGGAAACCGCGCTCCGGCTGACGATTTACGCGAACGGTCTCACGCTGGTGGACGAGGCGCGGACACTTCCTGCCGGGGAGGACAAGGTCGTGCGCCTCGACAGGGTCGGCCCCAATATGATCGCCGACAGTGTGCGGGTCGACCTTGGAGGCGATGTCGGCGTGCGCGAAATCGCACTCGATTCGGATATTCTCAACCGCCGCACGCTGCTCGAACGCTCCCTCGGCAAGACCGTCAAGCTGGTCCGCATCAACCCGGCGACAGGCGCCGAAACTGTCGAGGATGCGGTTGTACTGAGCGTTACCCAGGGATTGGTGCTCAAGGTCGGGGAGCGGATCGAAACGGAGCCGCCGGGCCGAATCGTGTTCGATGGCGTTCCGGAAGATCTGCATGCAACGCCGACCTTGTCGCTGACGCTGGACAAACCGTTGAGTGCGCCAACAGGTGGTCGGCTCGCTTATCTGACGAACGGACTGACATGGAATGCGGTCTACACGGCGGTGCTCAATCCGGCGCACAACAGCCTCGACCTTTCGGCGTGGGCCAAGGTTCAGAACAACGCAGGGGTGGATTACAACGGCGCACTGGTTTCGCTGGTGGCAGGGGATGTCGCGCGGGAAGCCGAGCCGCCCCGCGGCAAGATTCTGATGCGCGCCGAAGCATCGATGGCTTCCGATGCGGCCGCTTTTAACGCACCCAGAAGCGAGCTTTCCGCATTCCACATGTACAAGATGCCCGCCCCCGTTTCACTCAAGGACAAGGAATCACGGCAGCTTCGCCTGCTTTCGGCTGAGGGGGTCGTATCCCGCCGTGTTCTGGAATTCCGGAGCGGTGCGCCTGTCTTTGGCGCCGTGCGGGGTGCCGGCGACGTTCAACCGGTCCGCCAGCGCATCATGATCGTGAACGATGCCGCCAGCCATCTCGGCGTGCCATTGCCGGCCGGGCTGGTTCGCGCATACGTTCGTGACGAAGATGGTGTCCTCAGGTTTATCGGCGAGGACAGTATCGACAATACGTCGCTTTCGCAGGAATTCGCCCTCGATCTCGGCACCGCGTTCGATGTGACGGTCGAGCGAAAACAAAGCGATTTCCGCCGTGTCGGTGACCGGGTTACGGAAACGGCCTTCTCACTGACCGTCCGGAATGGTGGCACCGAAGCGGCGAGCGTCAACGTGATCGAGGATATCCCCGGTGAGTGGGAGATTCTGGCTGAATCACTCACCCATTCCAGAGACGGAATCGCTGCCGAGTGGCAGGTGGCGGTCCCCGCGGGCGGTGCCGTCGATCTGACTTACCGGGTACGTGTCAGGCGTTAGGGGTCAGAAAAAAAGACCTGCGACCGCACCTGTCATGCACGTCGCGAGCGTGCCGGAAACGATCGTGCGCCCACCTAGTGCGATGATCTCGTCCTTGCGTTCCGGGCACATGGTTGTCATGCCGCCGATCATGATGCCGAGACTGCCGAAGTTCGCGAAGCCGCAAAGCGCGTACGTCATGATCAACCGGCTTCGTTCCGTCATGGTCGCGTCGTCCATCCCGGCGAGTTGCAGATAAGCCAAAAACTCGTTCAGCACCGTCTTCGTGCCGAGCAGACCGCCGGCGGCCTGAGCCTCCGTCCACGGAATCCCCATGGCGAAGGCGACGGGTGCCATGACCCAGCCGAAAATGCGCTCCAACGTCAACGGTGCGCTGGCTACGTCGGGAAGCAGACCCAGGATGCTGTCGAACAGTGCGATCAGCGCGACCGCCACGAGAAGCATCGCGACCACGTTGATCAGTAAGCCGACGCCGTCCATCGTGCCGCGCGTGATCGCGGCCATGGAGTTTCCATCCCTCGGGATATCGATCTTGCCGGGCGTCGGGGCATCCAGGGGGACCATCAACTGCGCGATGGTGATCGCGGCAGGGGCACTGAGGACCGAGGCGATCAGGATGTGGCCCAGCGAGCCCGGAATAACGGGGCCGATGATGCTTGCGTAAAGCACCATCACCGTACCGGCGACGGTGGCCATCCCGGCGGTCATCAGGACGAAAAGCTCGCCCCGTTTCAGGTGCTTGAGATAGGGTTTAACCAGCAGCGGGCTCTCGACCATGCCGACGAAGACGTTGGCGGCGACGCCGATGCCGAGGGCACCGCCGATATTGAACGTGCGCCCCAGAATCCAGGCGGCGCCTTCAACGATCCTGGGCAGCACGCGCCAGTGAAACAGAAGTGCGGACAGCGCGCTGACGACGAGGATCAGCGGCAGTGCCTGGAACGCCAGATTGAACGTGGTTCCCTGACCCGAGGCTGGAAACGGCGCTGTCCCGCCACCGATATATCCGAAGACAAAGGACGTGCCAGCGCGGGTCGCATCCATCAGGGCGGTCACAAGGCCGTTAAGCAACAGAAACCCGTCCTTGATCGCCGGTATGCCCAGCAGCAATCCGGCAAGACCGATCTGAATGGCAAGTCCGATCAGGACGGCGCGTATATCGGCACGCGCGCGGTCCTCACTCAGCAACCATGCGATCAATGGAAAGGCGATTATGCCAATCAGGCCTTGCAAAAACACGTTTGATTTCCCTCGCCGAAGTCCCCGCTGAAGTGTCGTTTCTTGACGATCCGATGCCAAGGTCATATTTCATGCGGAGAATAAACGGAAACGGATGCTTCCATGGCTAAAATGCCGATCATCGTGGCCCCGGACCCGCGCCTGAAAATCAAGGCGAAGCCGGTCGATGCCGTCGACGACGACGTCCGCAAGCTGATGGACGACATGCTGGAAACCATGTACGCAGCGCATGGTATCGGACTGGCAGCGCCGCAAGTCGGGGACTCCCGTCGTGTCATCGTCATCGATGTCGCACGCGAGAACCAGGTGCCGCAGCCGATGGCGCTCGCCAATCCGCAGATCGTCGAGATTGCCGATGACGACCGGATTCACGAGGAAGGGTGTCTGTCGTTGCCGGAACACTATGCGGAAGTGCAACGCCCCGACTGGGTCAAGGTGCGCTATCTGGATCGGGACAATGAAATCCGCGAGATCAAGGCTGAAGGCATCATGGCGACCTGTATCCAGCATGAGATCGATCATCTGGACGGCGTGCTCTTCGTCGACCATGTGTCGTCGCTCAAACGCAACATGATCCTGCGAAAACTTCAGAAGGCGAAAAAGCTCGCCGCTGCGAACGCGTGAGTGCAGCCCGCCCGCTGCGGCTGGCCTTCATGGGCAGCCCCGAGTTCTCGATACCGTCCCTGCACGCGCTTTTAGACGCCGGCCATTACGTGGTCTGCGTCTACACGCAGCCAGCAAAGCCTGCGGGGCGCGGGCATAAGGAAACCCCTTGCCCGGTGCACGCCGAGGCGCTTCGTCTGGGGATCGAAGTGCGCACGCCGAAGACCCTTCGCAATGCCGACGATCAGGCCGAATTTCGCGAACTCGATCTCGACTGTGCGATCGTCGTCGCTTATGGGCTCATCCTGCCCGAAGAAATCTTGACGGCGCCAACGCTCGGCTGTCTTAACGTGCATGCTTCGCTGTTACCGCGATGGCGCGGTGCGGCGCCGATCCAGCGCGCGATCATGGCCGGCGATCCAGAGACCGGTGTCGGCATCATGAAGATGGATGCGGGGCTCGATACAGGAGATGTTCTCGCCGAGGCGCGTACACCCATCAGCGCCGATGAAACGGCGAGCACACTGCATGACCGGCTGTCAGCGATGGGCGCCGAGTTGCTCGTTCAAACGCTGGGTGATTATGCGGCGGGCAACATTGCACCCATGCCGCAACTTGAAACCGGCGTCACCTACGCGCACAAGCTGGAACGGGGCGAAGGCCGGCTGGACTTTACGAAGCCGGCTGCAGAACTGGAGCGTGCCGTCCGTGCTCTCAATCCTTGGCCTGGAACATGGTTCGAGCACGACGGCGAACGCTTCAAGGTGGCTGCGGTCGAGGTGGTTCCGGGCGTGTCGTCTGCACCCGGGACGGTCATCGATGACCGGTTGACCGTCGCGTGCGGCGACGGTGGCCTTCGGCCGCTCCGTTTGCAGCGTCCCGGCAAGTCGATGACCGATGTGGATGCGTTTCTGCGCGGATACCAGGTAAAAGCGGGTACGCGCCTCGCCTAGTTGGAGGCGACGAATTTCACGCTGTCGTCCATGCTGCGCATCTTGTCCATGCCCTGGCGCATGTGGAGCATGATGAACTCGCTTCGTTTCTGCGGCCCGCCGGTCGCGCGCCGGGGGAACAGTTGGTGCCAGGCGTCCATCTTGACGCTCAGCGCGCATAGCACGCCGCCCAGCGATACGTGATGGCTTTTGATCTGCCGTTGCAGTTTCCGGAACTTCTCCGCCGAAATATAGTCCCACATGTTCTTGGTGC
This sequence comes from Rhodospirillales bacterium, assembly GCA_965262415.1. Taxonomy (GTDB): domain Bacteria; phylum Pseudomonadota; class Alphaproteobacteria; order Rhodospirillales; family Casp-alpha2; genus UBA4479. The sequence goes on from OZ253533.1 coordinate 3,312,121, forward strand.
CGTTCTCGAACTCGTCAAAGCGCCGGCGCAGTTGAGCCGTGACCTTGGAGATGCGGCTGTCCATCATGTTGACGGTGTCCTGCAGACCCTGATCGTTCTGCAGGGTATGGCTCTTACGGAGTTCGGGCAGGGAATCCAGAAAATCTTCGATGATCGGCGATATGGAATCGAGGCACCGCCGGTAATAGGAAAGCGACAGGAAGATGTCGCCGTAATCTTCAATAAAGGTGGGGACTTCTTCCGGCTTGATGCCCAGCTTGTCGGCCATGGTCTTCAGTTTCTCGAGTGCCATCTTGACGTCCGGATCCCGGAAAAGGGCAATGACGTCCTCGAAGGTTTCGATCTGGACACCGTCCTCCTTGCCGTAAATCTGAACAATCAACGGCCGGGTAAAATCGGTCATGTACGTGGTCAGTTCCGCATTCATCTCGGGCGAGAGCTTCAGCGCGTCGTTGTCGTTGACCGAGATGCCGAGCTGGCGCAAGGCGACACGGAGGGAATACACGTCATAACTCGGCAAGGCCGCAACCTTGCGCAGGATGTTCATATCCGGGTGGCTGTTGCCCTCGTCCCAGTCGAACTCGTTGGGCAGGTCGCGCACGTCGAGTTGCCCGCTGCCGGAACTGGCATCCTGAAAAAGCTCGATAACGCTGTTCAGGGCCGCGTTCTTGATCATTCGCGCGCGGCGGAGACCAGGGGTCTGCAGGGGCAATATCTCGAGCGGCAGGATATGAAGAGAATCCCGCTCGTTCTCGATCAAGATCGATTTTGGTTCGTCGCCGTTCATGCACCCCCGCCCCGGCGTTTGACTTTTGCTCGACAGTAACAGAAATAATTTTGGCACCTAAACGCAGCAATATGGAGTCCGCAATACCCTTCATGCGTTTGCAGTGAAAGGACGTGGAGCACACCAAATGTCCCGTTTCAAACTGACGATAGAATACGACGGCAGTCCGTTCCGGGGTTGGCAGCGTCAGGACAACGGCCCCAGCGTACAGGAAACCCTGGAAAACGCTGTGTTCGCGCTCACAGGCGAGAGTGCTCTGGTGCAAGGCGCGGGACGCACGGATTCCGGCGTTCACGCACTCGCGCAAGTTGCGCACGTCGATATTTCCAAGGATTTTCCTGCAGATACGGTGCGGGATGCGCTCAACCACCATGTTCGGCCGCACCCGGTCAGCGTTCTCGCCGCGGAGGCCGTCGACGAGGATTTCCATGCCCGTTTTTCGGCGACGGGACGGGCATACCTGTACCGCATTTTAAACCGCCGTGCGCCGCCGGCGCTGGATGAGGGCCGCGTCTGGTGGCAGGCCATGCCGCTTGACGCCCAAGCCATGCACGAAGGCGCGCAGGAACTGATCGGGCACCATGATTTCACCAGTTTCCGGGCGTCCGAATGCCAGGCCAAGTCGCCGGAGAAGACGCTCGACCGCCTGGACGTATCCCGTGCCGGGGACGAAATTCACATCGTCGCCGAAGCACGCTCGTTCCTGCATCACCAGATCCGCAACATCGCCGGGACCCTGCAACTGGTCGGCAGCGGCAAATGGCGGACCGCCGATGTCGCCAGGGCTCTCAGGGCGAAAGACCGCAGCGCCGGCGGACCCACAGCGCCTGCACAAGGGCTCTATCTGACGCGGGTCGACTATACGGGCGATTGAAGCGCGGGGTTTGCGGCCCCGTTTGCTGTGTTAGGATGCCATATGAACAAGATTCCGCTGACCGTTGCACGCGACGGCGATGAAGAGCCTGCCACCCGGCAGCCTGAAGAGAAGACCCCGCTTGCCGGATACATGGCCGTGGGGTTCGGCCTTTTGGGCATCTTTGGTCCTGCAATTCTGTTCACGCCGCTCGGTTTTCTGTTTTCCGTGATTGCCTTGCTGCGTGGGCAGGGGAGTTGGGGATTCGTGGGCCTTCTGCTCACCATCGGCGGCATACTCGGATCGCCCATCCTGATGGGCCTGATCGGTGTCGGTGCGCTCTATGTAACCTTCGACTGGCAGGACATCATGCGGCCGCTCTACGAACTTTTCGGTGGCGGTGTCGATATCTGATCGGCGTCAGCCGCGGATCATGCCATCCGTGATCATTTCCCAGAACATCGAGATCATGAGGTCGAGCGCGACAATGGTCGCTGCCGGACCGCCGGGAAGTCCCAATGCATGTTTGGCGAGGAACCAGCCATAGATCAGGATATAGGCGAACAGCATCAGGCCGAAGAAGCCCCGCGCCATCTCAGGCGCGCCGATCAGCCACGACAGCAGATCGACGCCCATGAACAGCGCGTTCTGGATCACGGCGGCCCAGTTGTAGGCGGCAAGGAAATGGAAGAACCGGTCACGGCAACCCAGTACCGGTGAGAGGTGCCAGACAACGAGCGGAAAGATCAGCCAGCCGATAACGTATGTCAGGCTTTCGAAAATGAAGGCGAAAATGAAGGGCGTCCCTTCCGGGTAGTTTTCGCCGTACAGGATGATCCATAACAGGTACATCGGCGCGACGATGATTGCCGCGAAGAACGATTTTGCGGCGTCCGCCCCTTCATGGCCGAAAGCATTCAGGCCGTCACTGTCGAATTTGGCGAGGAGCGCGGCGCCGTAAAGCGATCGGTGAACCTCGGCCAGGCTCGCCATCAGCGAGGCTCCGCGAAGAAGTCGTCGAGAATGCGGGTATAGATTTCGGATAGCGCGTGGATGTCGTCGACGCGCGCGTTCTCGTCGACCTTGTGGGCAGTCTGATTGATCAGACCGTATTCGACGACCGGACAATGGTCCTTGATAAAGCGTGCATCAGACGTGCCGCCGGTCGTGCTGAGTTCGGGCGACTTGCCCGTCACTGCCTTGATCGCGGCCGACACCGTTTCGGACAGCAGACCCGGCGGGGTCAGGAAGCTCTCGCCGGAGACGCGCACCCGCATGTCGTATCCGCCTCCCGCCTGATCCAGGCGGCCGCGCAGCAGTTTCTCGACGCTGTCGGACGTATGCAGGTCGTTGAAGCGGATGTTGATCCGTGCCTGCGCGCGGGCGGGAATGACGTTCGTCGCCTGATTGGCGACATCGACCGTCGTCACCTGCAACGTGCTCGGCGGGAAGTGTTCGGAGCCCTCATCCAGCGGCACATCGGTCAGGGACGTCAGCAAGCCGAGAATCTTGTGGATCGGGTTATCGGCAAGATGCGGGTAGGCGGAATGACCCTGCACGCCTTCGACGTCCAGCCACACGTTCATCGAACCGCGCCGGCCGATCTTGATCATGTCCGTGATCGCTTCGGGATTGGTGGGCTCGCCGACAACGCAGGCATCAATGCTTTCGCCCCTGTCCTTCAGCCAATCCAGAACCTTTTTCGTGCCGTTCGTGGCGTCGCCTTCCTCGTCACCCGTGATCAGAAAGCTGATCGAGCCCGGAAACTCGCCGCCGTTGCGTTCCAGAAAATCGCGTGTCGCCGTCATCATGCAGGCGACCGCGCATTTCATGTCCGCGGCGCCGCGGCCGTAAAGACGGCCGTCGCGGATTTCCGGTTTGAACGGATCGGATGTCCAATCCGCGAGATCGCCCGGCGGCACCACATCCGTGTGCCCTGCCCAGCAGAAGTTAGGGCCTTCAGTACCGAGCCGGGCGTAGACATTGCGGGTCGGCTCGCCCGCCGGGTCGTCGAACGTCAGATCATGGCATTCGAACCCGAGCGGGGTCAGGAAGGCAATCAGTTCGTCCAGTGCGCCCGCGTCTTCGGGCGTCACGCTGGCGTGACGGATCAGTGCCTCGGATACGGCGACGGCGTCAGGTGCGGAGGAGCTCATTGATCGACGTCTTGGACCGGGTTTGTTCATCGACGCGTTTGACGATCACGGCACAGGCCAGCGACGGGCCCGGCGTGCCGTCCGGCAGCGGTTTGCCCGGCATGGCGCCCGGCACGACGACGGAATAGGGCGGCACCTTGCCGATAAAAATCTCGCCGGTATTGCGATCGACGATCTTGGTCGTTGCCGTGATGAAGACCCCCATCGAGAGAACCGAACCTTCGCCAACGACAACCCCTTCGACGACCTCTGAGCGGGCGCCGATGAAACAGTTGTCTTCGATGATCACGGGGCCGGCCTGGAGCGGTTCGAGAACGCCGCCGAGGCCGACGCCGCCCGACAGGTGCACGTTCTTGCCGACTTGTGCACACGAGCCCACCGTGGCCCAGGTATCGACCATGGTGCCCTCTCCGACATGGGCGCCGAGGTTCACGAAGCTCGGCATCAGTACGACGCCTTTGTCGATAAACGCGCTGTGACGCACGATGGCGCCCGGCACGGCGCGGAAACCGGCGGCTCTGAACGCATTGTCGCCCATATCTTCGAACTTGGACGGGACCTTGTCCCACCAGTGCGACCCGCCCGGGCCGCCCGGGATCGTCTTCATGTCGTTGAGGCGGAACGACAGCAGGACGGCTTTTTTAAGCCACTGGTTGACGACCCATTCACCGTCGACCTTCTCGGCGACCCGTTTCTCGCCCTTGTCCAGCATGTCCAGCGCAGCCTCGACGGACTCGCGGATTTCGCCCTGCGTGGTCAACGACACGTTCTCACGGTCGTCCCAAGCGGCGTCGATGATCTGTTCAAGCTGACTGGTCATGATGTTCCTCTGTCTCAAAAAAGCTGCGGGCCGTTCGGCGCGACCGGAATGTGCCGCCAAGCGCGGGGGGTGTCAACTCACGCGGCGTTCGTTCGTGATCGCCGCCAGCCACGTCGCGAGGTCTTCGATCCGGTGGTGCACGTGACCGTCCTCGGAGTTCTCCCGTGACCAGCCGACGCCGGTGTCGAGCCAGACCGTCGTCATGCCGAGCGACGCCGCCGGCACAAGATTTTTGGCCATGTCCTCGACCATGACCGCGCCGGCCGGATCGATCCCGAAGCGGCGGCAAACCGCATCATATGTATCGGGTGCCGGTTTCGGCACGAAATCCGCATCGATGATGTCGAAGCAGCCCTCGAAATGATGGTCGATACCGATGTGGCGGGTGATGTTTTCGGCGTGCGCCGTCGAGCCGTTGGTGAAGATCACCTTCCGGCCGGGCAGCTTTTCGAGCGCATCCACCAACATCGGGTCGGTGGAAATGGGCGCGAGGTCGATATTGTGGACGTAGTCCAGGAAAGCCTGCGGGTCGACACCATGCACGGTCATCAGGCCGCGCATGGTGGTCCCGTATTCCCGAAAATACGTCTTCTGAAGCTTGCGTGCCTCGTCCCGCGGCAGTTCCAGCAACTGGCTGACGTAATCGGTCATGTTCCAGTCGACCTGGTCGAACAGCCGTGACGAGGCGGGATAGAGCGTGTTGTCCAGATCGAAAATCCAGACTTCGGCGGCCATCAGGTCTTCGGGGGCTTCGCGGACGGCGACTGACATCGATTTTCTCATTTTGTTACCATGACAGGTTTACTTAACGTTCGCGATGTATTCGAGGCAAGATGCAATGAAAAACCACAGAAAATCGCGGGTTGGCCCGCTCCGAGCCTTCTTCTAGTATGGTCAAAGGGAGACAACTTTGAACAGGCAAGCTCATGGCCAATGAGGCTTCCGCGCCGGCTGACGCGGTTCAGGCCAGCGATACCGACGTCAAGCTGATTGCGGGCTATCCAGGCCCTGCGCTGCTGCTGGATGGTGCAGGCACGCCGATCCTGGCGAATGCCAAAGGAACGGGCCTTGAAAAGGCGCTGGCCGGTGGCGCTGTCGCCGATATCGAAACCCTGGTCAGCAATGCCGTTGAAAGCGCCAGCATCGCGAACGCGACGCTGACCATCGCCACCAGCAGGGGCGATCTGGTGCTTGATGTCACCGCAATTCCGACGCTCGACGTGAACGGCACGGTCGCCAAGACACTGTTGCTAGCCCGCGATCTGACGATGGAGCGCAACTTGCGCACGACGCTGGTGGAATCGCGCCAGCGCTACAAGGATCTGGTTGAGATCTCCAGTGACTTTTCCTGGGAAGTCGATTCCGCCGGACAGTTCATCTTTGTCTCACCGCAAGGTGCGCTCGGTTACAAGGCGGATGAACTGGTCGGCCACGAGGCGCGCGAGTTTGTCATCGACGCCGAAGAGTATACCCCGTTTCCATTCACGACGACCCGCAAGCTCGACAACATCGAGATGTGGATGAAGAACAAGGATGGGTCGACCGCCTGCGTGATCGTTTCTGCCCTGCCGCTGGTCAAGAACGATGACGATAGCGAAACCTGGATCGGCTGCCGGGGTAATTGCCGGGACGTGACAGAGGAACGTGAAAGCGAGGCGGCCCTGGCCCGGGCACGCCACCGCGAACAGCTTCTGAATTACATCGTTTCGCAAATACGTGACGAGATCGAGCCGCACGACATGCTGATGGCCGCAGCGACGGCTTCCGCCCGGGCGCTTGGCGCGGCCGGGTCACGGATATACCGCGAGGATGCGGACCGGGAGGCGTTTGCCGTTGCCGCGGAATACGGCAATGACGACGGGGTCGAGGATCTGGGGCAAAAGATCGTCGGTCTCAAGGCGGGCGACGTGATCAGCCTGGAGACGGGAACCTGGTCCGCGCTTCTGGCGACGACGCAGTACCGGGGCGATGTGAATGGCGCGCTGGCGATGTGGAAGCCAAAGAAAGAAGGAAGCTGGGACGATGACCATCGCCTCATGCTGACGGACGTCGCCAACCAGCTGGGTATTGCGAACGAGCAGATCGCCAATCATGAGCGTATCGTCAAGTTGTCGAGAACCGATGGCATGACGGGGCTGCTGAACCGCCGCGCTTTTTATGAAGAAGAACTGCCGCGACGCATTTCCAGGCTCGAGCGTTCAAATCAGACGGCGTCCATGTTTTACGTCGATATGGACAACTTCAAGCGGGTCAACGATGTGCATGGGCACCAGGCCGGGGACGAAGCGATCCTGTTCCTGCGTGACATGCTGATCAATTTCTCGCGTCCGGGTGACCTCATAGCGCGGCTTGGCGGTGACGAGTTCGCCATGTGGCTCGACGGGATCGACGAAGCCACCAGCAGCAAGCGTGCGGGACAACTGATCGAGACCAGCAAACAGATGGTTTCGATGTCGGGTGACGACGACCATCCGCTCGGAATTTCGATAGGTGTAGCGTTTTTCGACCCGAAGTCGGGGGAAACCTTGGACGAGCTTCTTGCGCGTGCCGACGCGGCAATGTATTCCGTAAAGAAACGAAGCAAGGGGGGCTTCGAGATGGCGCCGCCTCCGGGCACGCCTCTTGAAATACCTGAATAGAGAATACGCACGGCGGAGGTGGTGCATTCCGCCCTGGCCGTCGGGGAAATTGTGGGATGACCGAGATTCTCGGTGAGGGTGCAATCAGCTATGATAAGGCGAAGGAACTCGCGCAAAGCGACGACCCGGCCGTTCGTGCTGCGCTGGCCGAGCGCAAGGATTTGTCCCCTGAACTGCTTTATTTCCTGGCCGAAGATACCTCAGCCGATGTCCGACGCGCGGTTGCGGTAAACGAGTCCGCGCCGCGGCAGACGGATGTCCTTCTGGCGCACGACGATGACGAGGATGTGCGCAGCAGCCTTGCCCAGAAAATCGCGCAGGTTGCCCCCGGTCTGAGCCAGGAAGCATCCGAGAAGGTCCGCATCCAGACGCATCAGGCGCTGGAGATGCTCGCCAATGACCAGATCAGCAAGGTCCGGGCAATTCTCTCCGAAGCCCTCAAGGATGTGGTCGATGCGCCGCCGGATATCATCAAGCGGCTCGCAAATGACATCGAAATCGAGGTTTCGGGCCCGGTCCTGGAATTTTCGCCGGTTCTTACCGAACAGGACCTTGTCGAGATCATCGAAAGCGGCCCGGCGGTCGGCGGTGTTGCTGCAATCGCCCGCCGCGAGGGCGTCACGGAAAGTCTGGCCGACGCAATCATCCAGACGGATGATGTCGAAGGGATTGCCGACTTGCTCGGCAACAATTCCGCGCAGATTCGTGAAGAAGCGCTGGACGACCTGATCGATCGCGCCGACAACCAGGAACTCTGGCAGCCGCCGCTGGTCGCCCGCAAGCAGTTGCCGGAGGGCGCCGCGCAGCGCATGGCGGGATTTATCGCCGAGAATCTGCTGGAGGAACTTTCCAAGCGTGCCGATTTCGACGCGCCTACCATGGCGGCGGTGAAAGACATCGTACGTGACCGTCTGGGTGGTGAGGGCGGACAGGATAAAAAAGCACTCAGCGCCGGTTTTGACTTCCTCAAGATCGAACCGCCGCTTGATACGGCAAAGCGTCTGAATGACGCCGGAAAGCTGCACGACAAGGTCGTGGTCAAGGCGCTTCAGGCAGGAGACCACGCGTTCGTTTTCGCAGCAATGATCGAGCGCGCCGGCGTTGACCTGCCGCTCGCCCGAAAAATCTTTGTCGAGAAGAACGCTGCAGGAATTGTCGCTCTGTTGGGGCGGGCCAAGATGCCGGCGTCCATGGTGACCATGGTGCAGCAGCAAATGGGCCGCATCGCCCCCTCGGAGATCATCGAGCCCGAGGATGATTCAACTTTTCCGATGTCCCAGGACGATATCGACTGGAACATTGAATTTTTCTCCAATATGGCCGAGCGTGCCTGAGCCGTGCGCCGGTGTTGCCATCGATAGATAGGCGCTGTATTCGAATGGAGCGCTCCTGACTGTCCGGGCACACTCACCATATGACGACTACCTACGAACAAGCCAAGGCCATTGCTCATGACGGAGACGATGCAGCCCGCGAAGCACTGGCCGGTCAGACCGGCCTAGCGCCTGAACTGCTGTATTACCTGGCGGAGGATGTCGTCCCGGCGGTGAGAGTAGCCGTCGCATCCAACGCGGCTACACCGATGCATGCGGATTTGCTTCTGGCACGCGATAACGATGAAGCGGTTCGTACTGCCGTAGCCGAGAAACTGGCCGACCTTGCTGCGACAAACAGCCCGCAGGAAAGCACCCGGCTGCGCGAGATGGCAAATGAAGCCCTTATGCTGCTCGCTAAGGATCAGGCCGTCCGTATTCGACAGATTCTGTCCGAAACCCTACAGGAAGTCGCGGATGCGCCGCCGGAGCTTATCCGCCGCCTGGCGTGGGATGTCGAGAGTATCGTAGCAACGCCTGTCCTCAAGTACTCGCCGGTCCTTGATGACAAGGATCTGATAGAGATCATCGTCGCGAAGCCGTCTTCGGGGGCCATTTCCGCCGTTTCCGAACGAGATGGGGTTTCAGGCGACGTCAGTGATGCGATCGTCGATAGCAATGATGTCGAGGCGGTCGCTCTGCTGCTTGGGAACGAAAGCGCGCAGATCCGCGAAGAGACCCTTGACCGTGTCATCGAAGACGCCGAAAAAATCGATGTTTGGCACATCCCGTTGGCGATGCGGCCTAAACTGCCGTCGAAGGCCGCCGTCAAGATTGCCCGGGTCGTCGCCGACGATGTGCTGAAGCGGATGCAGGCGCGTAAGGATCTGCCGGACGAAATAACGTCCACGGTTCGTGATGTCGTGCTGCAACGGCTTGGTGACGGTGTCGCCGTCAAGGCCGAACACCATGTTGGTTCGGCGTCAAAATTCGGCGGCATGCATCCGGATCAAAATCATGTGTTTGACCGTGCCGCCAGCGAATGGGCGGCCGGTAACCTGGATGAAGGCACGCTTCTGCGCGAACTGGCGCACGGCGACATGGATTTTGCCAAGGCGATTATCGCCGTGATGGCGGATGTGCCTTACCGTACGGTTGATCAGGTACGTGAAACCCGGAGCATCAAGGGTGCGGTTGCGCTGTCATGGCGCGCGGGTTTGTCGGCCAAGGCTGCGGAAGTCGTGCAGGAAAAGCTTGCAGGGGTCGAAACCCGGAAGGTCATGCGCGCGCGCGGCAAAGGCTATCCCATGTCGGACAACGACATGATCCAGCAGATCGATTTTATCCGGAGGCTGTAGTCAGCCCCGCGTAATCAACGTCCCGGCGCCGCCGGCGGTGAAAAGTTCGACCAGCACCGTATGGGCGACGCGTCCGTCGATAATGGCAGCGCCGTCGACGCCACCCTGAATCGCCTCGATACAGGTTTCGATCTTGGGGATCATGCCACCCGAAATCACGCCGCTCTCGATGGCGTCGCGTGCTTCGGAAACTTTCAGCTCGGAAATCAGATTCTTGTCCTGATCGAGCACGCCGGGAACGTCCGTCAGCATATACATGCGGGACGCCTGGGTCGCCGCGGCGATGGCGCCGGCGGCGGTATCCGCGTTGATGTTCAGCGTTTCACCGTCCGGTCCGATGCCGATCGGTGCGATGACCGGGATGACATCGCTGCCTTCGAAGGATTCGAGCACCAGCGGCGAAATGACCTTGGGCTGTCCGACAAGGCCGAGGTCGATCACCTTTTCGATGTTGCTGTCCGGATCCTTCTTGGTGCGTTTCAGGCGGTCGGCCCTGATCAGGTTGCCGTCCTTGCCGGAAAGTCCGATTGCGGTGCCGCCCGCATTGTTGATTGCGGCGACGATTTGCTTGTTGATCGATCCGGACAGAACCATCTCGACGACATCGATGGTGGCCTGATCGGTCACGCGAAGACCGTCGACGAATTCCGATTTGATCTGGAGTTTTTCCAGCATGGCGCCGATTTGCGGCCCGCCGCCGTGTACGACGATCGGGCGGATGCCGACCTGGCGCAGCAGCACCATATCGCGCGCGAACAGGTCGAACAGTTCCTGATCACCCATGGCATGACCGCCGAACTTGACCACGACCGTGCGTCCGCTGAATCGCCGCATGTACGGCAGCGCTTCGGAGAGAACGGAGGCCTTGGCGAGATTGTCCTCGCGATTTTCGTCGTGTGTCTTGCTCATAACGGGAAACCAGTTCGTCGAAGTATTGCCGGAATGCCCGGAAATAACGCAGGGTTAGAGGAATTCTTCAAGAAAATAAACGCCGGGCCGCTATTCGGCGAGTTTTGCGAGCTCCGCTCTCAACTCGCTGATGCCTGCATTGTCCCTGGAACTCGTGCACATGATCTGCGGGTGCGCGGCACCATGGGTCGCGAGCTCTGCAGCGGTTGCCTCAATCAGCTTCTTCAGGGGGCCCGGCTTGATCTTGTCGCATTTGGTCAACACGATCTGATAGTTCTGTGCCGCCTGATCCATCATCTTCATGGCCGTGCGGTCGCTGTCCTTGAGCCCGTGGCGCGCATCGATCAAAAGGCAGCATCGGCGCAATTGTACGCGGCCGCGCAAATAATCCTCGATCAGGCGCGTCCATGCGTCGACCTCTGTTTTGGAGACTCTTGCATATCCGTAGCCCGGCAGGTCGGCCAGCATCAGACGCCCGCCGGCGTCAAAGAAATTGACCTCACGCGTGCGGCCCGGCGTATTCGACGTGCGGGCGAGCTGTTTGCGGCCCGTTAGTGCGTTCAAAAGGCTGGACTTCCCGACGTTCGATCGGCCGGCAAAAGCCACTTCGGGAAGGTTGCCCGCAGGGAGCTGAGACATACTGCGAACGCCAAGCACGAAATCGACATCGCCGACGAACAGCTTTCGGCCGGTTTCGATCTCGGCAGGTTCGTACATGGATTCTGTCATGCCGGTGGCCTCCGGCCCCGAGCGGCTACATCAGCTCAGGGCTTCTTTGCCTTTGATCCCCATCCTGCGCATGATCACCCACTGCTGGAGAATCGACAGAATGTTGTTCCATGCCCAGTAAATCACCAGACCGGCGGGGAAGTTTGCCAGCAGGAACATGAAAAACAGCGGCATGAACAGGAATATCTTGGCCTGGATCGGATCCGCCGGCTGCGGGTTCAATTTTTGCTGGATATACATCGACGCGCCCATGATGAGCGGCCAGACACCGATCATCAGGAAGTCAGGCGGCGTCCACGGGATCAGTCCGAACAGGTTGAAAATGGTCGTCGGGTCCGGTGCCGACAGATCCTGAATCCAGCCGAAGAAAGGTGCGTGCCGCATCTCGATGGTGACGAACAGCACTTTGTAAAGTGCGAAGAACACGGGAATCTGAACCAGGATCGGCAGACAGCCGGAAGCCGGGTTCACCTTCTCGCGTTTGTAGAGCGCCATCATCTCCTGATTGAGCTTCACCTTGTCCTCGGCGAACCGCTCGCGCAGCTTGACCATGTCCGGCTGCAGTTTCTTCATCTTGCTCATCGACACATAGGATTTGTTGGCGAGCGGGAAGAACGCGATCTTGATCGCGACCGTCAGCAACAGGATGGCGATGCCGAGGTTGCCGACATGGCTGTGAATCCAAAGCAGCGCCAGGAAGATCGGTTTGGTCAGGAAGTAGAACCAGCCGAAATCGATCGCGAGGTCGAAATTCTTGATGCCGAAGTCCTCTGCGTAACCGTCCAGCAGGTGGACTTCCTTGGCGCCGGCGAACAGGTGCGTTTCTGCCTTGGCGCTGCCGCCGGCCGGCACGACCACGGCACTGCCGAGGAAATCGGTCTGGTATACGTCGACGACGCCTTCCTTGCGGTGCAGGAAGCGGGTTTGAACTTTCTCGGCCTGATTGGGAATAAGCGTCGCGAGCCAGTACTTGTCGGTAATGCCGATCCAGCCACCGGTGCTTTCGGCTGATATGCCGGCCGGTTCGTCGCTGATCTCGTCGTAATCGATTTCCTTGAGCTGGCCGTCGATGACGCCCAGCAGGCCTTCATGCAGGATGTAGAAGCCGGTCGTTTCCGGCGTGCCGTAACGGGTAAGGAGGCCGTACGGGTAGAGGGTCAGCGGCTGTCCGGTGGTGTTTTCGACCGACTGATCGACCGTAAACATATAGTTCTGGTCGATGCTGAAGGTGCGCTTGAAGATCAGCCCCTGGCCATTGTCCCAGGTCAGCGTCACCGGGCTGTCGGCGGTCAGCACGTCTTTATCGGCGGTCCAGACCGTATCCAGATCCGGCATGGCCTGACCCTCGACGCCGGTCCAGCCATAGCCTGCATAGTAGGCATTGACCGACCCGCGCGGCGACAGGAGCACGATTTCCGGGCTCGCCGGGTCGATGGACTTGTGATAGCTGACCAGCGTCAGATCGTCGAGCAGTCCACCCTTGAGCGAGATCGAGCCATGCAGGCGCGGCGCATCGATGTCGACACGATCGACGCTGCCAAGCGCGGCCTGGCGGCTCTGCTCGACCACGGCTTCCGTATTGATGGGGGCGCCACCCGGTACGGCTGGGGCTTGCGGCGTGGCGCCATTCACAGGCGCACCCGGGGTCGCCTGCGCGGTTTGCTGCTGGGCTTGCTGTTGTGCCTGCTCCGGCGGCACCGCGCTGGTGTTAAAGAAAGTCTCGAACAGCACCAGAATGGCAATCGAAAGCGCGATCGCCAGGATCATGTTCTTGTGGTCGCTCATGGGTGTTCAGGGCTCCCTTTGCGGTTTGCCAACTGGGCCGTATCGGCTGTGGGGACGGGATCGTAACCCGAGCCCCCCCAGGGATGGCAACGCAGGATTCGTCTAATGGCTAAAAATCCGCCCGTAAAGGCGCCGTGCGAGCAAAGCGCTTCTTCAGCGTAGGCGGAACAACTCGGGTGAAACCGGCATGTGCCGGGGACGAAGGGCGAAATACCGTAACGGTAAAGAGCGATCAACGCCCGGACAGGCAGCGTCAGAACCCGGCTCAGTGTCGACTCAGCCATGATCTGCACTCCGGCAGGCATTGAGTTTTTTTAGGCTCTTCAAGAAATCGTCCTTCAGGGCATCAAACGGGCGCGCCGGCGTCGCGGCACGACCGATCACGACAATGTCCAGGCCGGGTTTGGCATGGCCTGGCAGAACGGCGTCGACGCAGGCGCGCAGACGCCTCCGTACACGGTTCCGGATTACCGCATTACCGACTTTTCGGCTCGTCGTGAAGCCGACGCGAATGGTGTCGTCGCCGGCTTCTCCCGTCTGGCGCTTGCGTACCTGCACCACCATGCCCGGTGTTGCCCATTTGCGGTTCGTTCCCGCGACAGCGAGAAACTCACGCCGCTTCTTCAGGCGGACGTGACCGGGCTGAGTATGGGACTGGGACATGCGGACGCGGAACGACCGCCCGCCCTTAAGCGGACAGACGCTTGCGGCCCTTGGCGCGGCGGTTTGCAAGAACGCGACGGCCACCAACCGTCGCCATGCGGTGACGGAAGCCGTGACGGCGCTTGCGGACAAGCTTGCTTGGCTGATACGTGCGTTTCACGGGTCTTCTCCTTGCAAAATCGCCCGCTGTATACGGGCTTGGCGCAGGCAAGTCAACGATGGCGATGCGTATTTTGCGCGAAAAATCTGCTGCTGCCGACGTTGTTCACGTGAACTTGACCCGTTGTTAGCGGAACGTTGGTTGCTCTTGAGCGCAGGATCGCGACAATGCCTTAATTACCGCGGCTTCGGGCGCGGTCGGGGGAATGGCCGGACGGTAAATGTAGCGACCGCTGGCCGGTGAGGATTCACATCAAGTTCGGGATGACGCTCATGACCGGGAGCGACCAGCAAGATCAGCCGGACCCGCAGCGGAACAAGGCGCCGTCTTCGGGCCTGAAACGGCTTGTGCCGCTTGTCGTGGTCGCGGCGGCGATGGCGGCGGTTTTTATCTTCGATCTCGACCGGTTTCTCTCGTTCGAGGCACTCAAGGAGCACCGGGAGTTCCTTCTCCAATGGACCGCCGAGAACCGCTTGCTGGCGGCCGTCGTGTTCGTTGCCGGCTACTGTGTCATGGTGGCGCTTTCGGTTCCGGGCGCTGTCTGGGCAACGCTTGCCGGAGGGTTCGTGTTCGGCACCGTGACGGGCGGCCTTTACTGCGTGATCGGCGCCACTCTGGGCGCGACGGCTATCTTTCTGATCGCGCGATACGCATTGGCTGACATGCTCCGGGCGCGGGCCGGCAATGCAATCCGCAAGATGGAGGCGGGCTTCAACGAAAATGCGCTGAGTTACATGTTCGTGCTGCGCCTGGTGCCACTTTTTCCATTCTGGCTGGTCAATCTTGTGCCGGCATTTCTGGGCGTGCCGTTGCGAACCTACGTGATAGGTACGTTTTTCGGGATTATGCCGGGCTCGATCGTCTATTCGAGCGTCGGAAACGGCCTCGGTGCCGTGTTCGAACAGGGCGGCACACCGGACCTCGGCATCATCTTTGCGCCCGAGGTGTTGCTGCCAATCCTCGGGCTGGCGGCTTTGTCGCTGATTCCCGTATTCTACAAGCGGTTCAAGGGGGCCGACAGCGATGGCCGGACGGCCCCGATGAAAGAAGACTGATCATGGCCCAGCAGATCAAGACCGATATTTGCGTCATCGGCGCGGGCTCGGGCGGTCTCTCGGTCGCCGCGGGCGCCTCGCAGATGGGCGCCGATACCGTGCTCCTCGAGAAACACAAAATGGGCGGTGATTGCCTGAATTTCGGCTGTGTGCCGTCGAAAGCCCTGCTGGCTGCAGGGCACGCGGCCGAGGGCATTCGGAACGCTCGCCGTTTCGGCGTTGATGCAGCCGAGCCCAAGGTGGATGCGAAACGCGTTTTTCAACATGTCCACGGTGCGATTGCCGCGATCGAGCCGAATGACTCGGTCGAACGGTTCACCGGCCTGGGTGTGAATGTGATCGAGGCAGCGGGACGCTTCGTGGACGCCGGGACGGTCGAGGCCGGGGATACCCGCATCACCGCGCGACGTTTTGTCATCGCCACCGGCTCGTCACCCTTCGTGCCGCCGATCCCGGGGCTGGAAGATGTGCCCTACTACACCAACGAGACCGTTTTTTATGCCGAAGCCCTGCCGGCGCACCTGATCGTCATCGGCGGTGGGCCGATCGGGATCGAACTGGCGCAGGCGCACCGCCATCTGGGGTGCAGGGTGACGGTGCTGGAACTGTTCAATGTCATGCCCAAGGACGACCCGGAACTGGTCGCCGTGGTGCGAAAACAGCTCGACGCGGATGGGATCGTGATCCGGGAAGGTGTGAAGATTGGCCGGGTTGAGAAAACAGACGACGGCCTTGCCGTTATCCTGGAATCCGACGGCGGCGAGGAACGGGTCGAAGGCTCGCATCTCCTGGTGGCGACCGGGCGCCGCGCCAACGTGGACGGACTTAACCTTGAAGCCGCCGGAATCGGCTATTCGCCGAAAGGGATCGAAGTCGATGCAAGGCTCCGTACCACGAACAAAAAGGTGTTCGCCATCGGCGACGTGGCAGGCGGGCTGCAGTTCACACACGTCGCCGGGTATCATGCAGGCATCGTCATCAAGAATGCCCTCTTCCGGTTGCCTGCGAAGGCGGATCATTCCACCGTGCCCTGGGTCACGTATACGGCACCGGAACTGGCACAGGTCGGTCTGACCGAAGCCGAGGCCCGGGACCGTCACGGGGCGGGCATTCGCGTCTTGCGATGGCCGTTCCATGAGAACGACCGTGCCCAGGCGGAGGGCGAAACGGAAGGCCTCGTCAAAGCGATTACGACGAAGAAAGGTGTTATCCTCGGGTGTGGCATCGCCGGACCTCAGGCCGGCGAATTGATCCAGACGTGGGTCCTGGCCATGTCGCAGAAGATCAAGGTCGGTGGCGTGGCGACAATGATCGCGCCCTATCCGACGCTCGGCGAAGTCAGCAAGCGTGCTGCGGGGAGTTTCTACACGCCATCGCTTTTTAGCGAGAAAACCCGCAAAATCGTCCGTTTTCTGGCGAAATTCGGTTAAACGGGCACAAACTTCGTAAATGAGCGATACCGAGGACAAACCGCAAAAGCGTTTCATCAACCTCTCGACCAGGTTGCTGATCATGACCGTGTTGTTCGTGATGCTGGCCGAGGTGCTGATCTGGACGCCGTCCGTGGCGCGCTATCGCAAGACCTACATCGAGGACTTCATCAACCGGGCGTATCTTTCGATGCTGGCCTTGGACGCGATGCCGCACACGCAGCCCAATCAGGATCTTGAAAACGAGTTGCTCCGTCAGACCGACGCGCTGGCGATCATCGTCAATCGGCCGGACCGGCGGATGCTGATGGTCGGTGGTGACATGCCGCCGCCAATCGATCTGACGCTGGATATGCGCGACGAGACCTTCATGACGTTGATTGCGGAAGCATTCGAAACATTGACCCGCACCGACAACCGCGTGATCCGGGCCATCGGTATGCCGCCGAAGCAGCCTGATCTGACGGTCGAGGTCATATTCGAAGAGCAGACAATGCGCGCGGCGATGCTCGATTTTTCATGGCGAATATTCGTTCTGTCTCTTGTGATCTCGGCGATCACGGCGTCGCTGGTCTATCTCTCGCTGCAGTGGATGATCGTCCGCCCGATCCGCAACCTGACGACCGCCATGGTCGGGTTCCGCGAAAATCCCGAAGACCCGACACGCATCATTTGTCCGACGCCACGGAGTGACGAGATCGGCACGGCGCAACACGAGCTGGCGGAGATGCAGAGCCAGGTGCAGCTCTCGCTGAAACAGAAGAACAGGCTGGCGGCGATGGGAAGCGCCATGACCCGAATCAACCACGACCTCAGGAACACGCTGGCGACGGCCGTCCTTGTTTCCGACAAGTTGCAGGCCATCGAGGACCCGGAGGTCAAGCGCGTGACGCCGCGGCTGATGAAAGCCATCGACCGGGCCATCGACCTGTGCAGCCAGACGCTGAACTACGCGGCCGACGACGGGCTTGTTCTCAGGCCGCGTGCATTCGGTCTCCGGGACCTGATTGAGGAACTGCAGAGCATCCTCGAACTCTCCGAGGAATGCGCAAATCTGACGTGGTCGCTCGACGTCGATCCGGACCTTGTGGTCGTTGCCGACCGCCGCCACCTTTTGCGCGCGTTGCATAACCTTTGCAGCAATGCCGGTCAGGCGGGTGCGAAAACGCTGACCATCCGGGGCGAAGTTGTTGATGAGGAAATTTTGATCGACATCATCGACGATGGCCCCGGTTTGCCCGAAAAAGCCCAGGAAAACCTGTTCCAGGCGTTTGCCGGGTCCAGCAGGGATGGCGGCACCGGGCTCGGCCTTGTCATTGTGCGTGAAGTCGTCGTCGAACACGGCGGCGATATCGAGCTGTTACGGACCGGTCCTGACGGCACGGCTTTCAGGATCCGGTTGCCGGACGATATTCCGCCGCATCCGATGGACCTGGATACGCCGGTTAACTGACCGATCGTCTATTCGCCGAGGACGATGCCCTCGCGTCTGGGGTCGGCGCCGCCGACAAGCCCGTTGGGCGTGAAGTGGATGCCATGCAGGCCGCTCGTCATCTCGCGCAGGCGGACTTCGTGCCCCAGGGCTTCCAGCGCCGGTTTCAGGCGCTCCGCCACGGTCCCGGCCTCGATATCGACCGGGCCGCCGCGGCTGACGATGTTCGGCGCGGCAATCGCATCGGCGACATGCATTTTCCAGTCAAGAACGCCGAGAATGACTTTCAGGGTGTAACCGGCGATGCGAGATCCGCCGGGCGAACCGATGGCGAGTACAGGCTTCCCGGTCTGGTCGAAGACGATGGTCGGCGACATGGTGCTTCTGGGGCGTTTGCCCGGTGCCGGCGCGTTGGCGACCGGATGGCCGTTCAATGTGGGGCGAAACGAGAAATCGGTGAGTTCGTTGTTCAGCAGAAATCCCTGGCTCATGTGCTTGGAGCCGAAGGCGCGCTCGATGCTGGCGGTGATGGAAACCACGTTGCCGTAGGTATCTCGGACCGAGAAATGGGTCGTCGACAGACCCTTCTCGGGCCCATCGTCGGGTGCGAACCGCCATGCGGTTCGCCCGGCGCGGCCCGGCAGCGCCTTCTCCATACGGGTATCTGGCGATACGAGGCGCGCCCGGGACGATAGGTATCGGGGGTCAAGTAGTCCGGCAACCGGAACCGGGACGAAGTCGCTGTCCGCGACATAAAGTCCCCGGTCGGCAAAGGCGAGGCGGCTGGCTTCGACGATCAGGTGGACCGCCTCGGCGGAAAACGGGTCCATCGACGGCAGGTCAAAATGGTTCAAAACGCCCAGGATCTGGCCGACGAGAATACCGCCGGACGACGGCGGACCCATGCCGCAGACCCGGTGTGCGCGGTAGGTGACGCAAACCGGGTCGCGTTTTTTTGCCACATAGGATGCGAAATCCTCGGCGGAAATACGCGCCGGGTTCGCGGTCGCGCTGGCGACCGTCTCGGCGACGCCTGCCGGTATGTCGCCGGCATAGAATGCGGCGGCGCCATGCGCGGCGACATCCTTGAGAACCCGGGCCAGAGCGGGATTTTTCAGAAGGGTGCCCGCTTGCAGCGGCTTGCCGCCGGGATAGAAGTACTCGCGCGTGCCCGGTATGTCGGACATTTCGGTGTCTGCGGCCAGCAGGCCGGCAAGGCGAGGCGTAACGTTGAATCCGTCCTCGGCGAGGCGGATCGCAGGCTGGAACAGGTCTTCCCAGGGCAAGACGCCGTGATCCGTGTGAGCCAAAGCCAGCATCCGAATGACGCCCGGAATGCCCACGGCGCGACCGCCCAGTGCCGCGTTCGGCCAGGGCATCGGGCTGCCGTCATCCTGCAGGAACATCCCCGGATGAGCTGACGCGGGCGCGGCCTCGCGGCCGTCATAGGTCTCGATCACACCGTCAGCAGCGTCGTGATGAACGAGGAACGCGCCGCCGCCGATGCCGGAAGACTGAGGCTCGACCAGCGACAGCACCATCTCCGTCGCGATGGCGGCGTCGACCGCGCTGCCGCCCGCCGCAAGAATATTGCGCCCCGCTTCAGTTGCGAGCGGATGCGCCGCCGCAATCATGTAATTCTCCGCCGTGCCGCGCCGGTGCGCATCGATATCGATCGCATCGTCACAGCCGGACATGGCAAACAGCGCGGCCAAGAGCAGAAAAGGCGTTTTTCCGATCCGGCGCGACGTCATGGGCGCCCTCGCATGCAATGTCCAATCCTTGTAAAATGTTCAATCACGATATTGGTGAACGTTAGAACGGCACAGTCGGTTGTCAAATGCCCGTGTGCCGAACCAGAGAAGCGGGAGAAGAATCCATGGCGGCGCTGCTGCAGGAGCATTTCGTCATCATATTCCTGGCGCTTTTCGCCGGTATTCTGTTTTGGGCATTCCGGCCTAGAAAACGTTATAAAAATCAAGATATTGAAGACTTATCCTCAAAAGGCGACATAGATTCGGACCTATAGTTGTCCACAATTCTGCAAATAGATATCCACAGAAAGACCGGCGATAACGCTTTGTAGGAAAAAGATTTTTGAAATTGTGCCCGGAATTTCGCTATTGTGCAGCGCAATATTCTTGGGATAGGTTCTCGGCGGGAGAACACGCTCGACGGGGGAAGAGGAGCAGCCAGAAAAATGGCGGCATCCAGGTTACAGTCGTCCGACATCCGGGCCATGAAAGGTGCGGGCAGCGTTGTCTGTCTCACGGCTTACGACACACCCATGGCGAAGTGTGTGGACCGGCACTGCGACCTCGTTCTGGTGGGCGATTCCCTTGCCATGGTGGTGTACGGGTTGGAGACGACCCGCGGTGTCACGCTGGACATCATGATCGCGCATGGACAGGCGGTGATGCGGGGCACGGAACGGGCCTGCGTCGTCGTCGACCTGCCGCACGGTACATACGAGGATAGCCCGGAACAGGGCGTTCGCTCGGCGATGCGTGTCATGGATGAAACCGGATGCCAGGCCGTCAAGCTGGAAGGCGGCGAGGAAATGGCGGCGACCGTCCAGGCGATCGTCGATGCGGGTGTGCCGGTTCTGGGACACATCGGCCTGTTGCCGCAGAAGGCCGAGCACCGGGGCGGCTTCAAGATTCAAGGCAAGGACGATGCCGGGGCCCTGCAGGTGTACAAGGATGCAGCCGCGATCGAGGCGGCTGGCGCTTTTGCAATTGTCATCGAAGGCACCGTCGAAGCGGTCGCCCGAGAGGTCACCGCGCGCAGCGGTGTGCCGATGATCGGTATTGGCGCATCCCCCGCATGCGACGGACAGATTCTCGTGACACAGGACATGGTCGGGCTGTTTGCCGACTTCACACCCAAATTCGTTAAGCGCTATGTTGACGCCGGAAAATTGATCGAGGACGCTGTCGCGGATTACGCGACGGATGTACGGAGCGGCAGCTTTCCTGCCCTCGAGCATTGCTTCGGTGTGCCAAAGACGAAGGATTGAGAAGATGGACGTCGTTCGCACGGTTGCTGAGATGCGGGAGCGGGTCGGAAGCTGGCGCCATAACGGCGAACGGATTTCGCTGGTGCCGACCATGGGGGCTCTGCACGAGGGGCACATGTCACTGGTCCGCCAGGCGGATGAACTCTCCGAGCGTTCCGTGGTGTCGATCTTCGTCAATCCGACGCAGTTTGCACCGCACGAGGACTTCACGACCTATCCGCGCGACGAGTCACGCGATCTGGCGATGCTGGAAAAGGCCGACGTGGATCTGGTGTTCGCACCCGATGTGACGCAAATGTACCGCGACGATCATCGTACCAAGGTCGAAGTGCAGGGCCTGTCACAGGTTCTTGAGGGCCAGTTCCGGCCCCACTTCTTCATCGGTGTGGCCACGGTCTGTGCCAAGCTCCTGATCCAGACCATGCCCGACATCGCCATTTTCGGAGAAAAAGATTACCAGCAACTTTGCGTGATCCGCGCCATGGCGCGTGATCTCGATCTGCCGGTCCAGATTATCGGCGGCGACACCATCCGCGAAAGCGACGGCCTCGCGATGTCGTCCCGGAATACTTACCTTTCCAACACCGAACGTACGTTGGCGCCGCGCCTGCACCAGGAAATAACCGGCGTTGCGCGCCGAGTGAAAAGTGGCGATGCCATTGAAGTCGCCTGCGCGGATGCGACCCAGCAGCTCGATGCCGCCGGGTTCAAGAGCGTGGATTACGTTGCCGTCCGCGATGCGGAAACCCTTGATATGCCGGCGCAGGGGCGGCCCATGCGGGTGCTCGCCGCGGCCTGGCTTGGCAAGACGCGTCTCATCGACAACGTCGCCGTATAAGATCTTCAACTAATGCGCAAAATAGTGCATGCCGCCGTCGACGGGGATGACGGCGCCGGTGATGTAGCTCGCCAAAGGTGAAGCGAGAAAGGCCACGAGAGGGGCCACATCTTCCGGGTCGCCGAAATACCCCATCGGAATATTCGCCTCGATGAACTTTTGACGGGACTCCTCGGTCGGATAGAGGCGTTCGAGGATCTGCTCACTGTTGATACGGCCTGGCGGAATGCAGTTGACCGTAACACCGTCCTTGGCGACCTGGCACGACAACCCCTTGGCCCAAAGATGCAGCGCCGCCTTGGCGGAGATCGCGGCATTGATTACGCGCGGTTCCATCGAGCCTGAAAAGCTGATGATCCGGCCCCATTTCTGTTTCTGCATACCGGGCAGCAACGCCTGGGTCAGGCGCCTCACGGCGCTGAAATTCAGCTCAAGCGACTGGTCCCAGGTATCGTCATCGGCAAACAGATCGATCGGCAAAGACGCCCCGGCGGCGTTGACCAGGATGTCGACGGCACGGCTTCCCGGCTGAGCTGCGTCAGCGATACCTGTCAGTGCGTTTCTGTCCGTGAGATCGGCGGCGATGATCGACGGCCGCGAATGCCCCGCCGCCTCGACGTCCGTGGCGACCTGCTCGAGTAGCTCCCGGCGCCGTGCCAGAATGGTGACGTCGACGCCTTCTGCGGCCAGCGTGCGCGCGATCTCCGCGCCGATGCCGGTGCTGGCCCCGGTGACGAGCGCGGTCTTGCCGCGAAGTTGAAGATCCATAGGCCTTGCCGCTATTTCTTGGGCGGCACGTCGAGGCGGACCACGATGCCTTCAAGATCGGGCGAGGGCGCCGGATAGAAATCCAGCACCTGCGGGTCGTGCCCCGGTACGATCAGGTCCTGATTGTCGCCGGCGAGCACGCGCAGTTTTTCATGGCCTTCCATCATATCGCCGATATTGAACACGGTGCGGAATGGATTTTCGTCCCACATGTTGTGATACAGGTGCGACGCATCGGATGCGACGACGACACGGCCGCGTTCGGTCTCTACGGTGACGGACTGCATGCCCATTGTATGGCCGCCGATGAAGTGCAGCTTGATCCCCGGGAAGAGGTCGGTGTCGCCGTCATGGAAGACGACGCGCTCCTTATAGACCTCGCGGACCATGCCGGTGACGTGCTCGATATCAAACGAATGCCGGAGCGTCTTGTGGCGCATGTAGCGTCCGGTGGCGAACTGCATTTCCTTGTCCTGCAAGTGAAACCGCGTCTTCGGAAACAGATCGAAATTGCCGACGTGGTCGTAGTGCAGGTGGGTGATGATGGTGTCTTCGATCTCGTTTGCGTCGGCACCGACCAGTTTCAGGGATTCCGCCGGGCATCGGATCAGTTCGCGGCCCCGTTCGTCGGCGGCCTGTTTGTTGAAACCGGTGTCGATCAGGACGGTGCGATTTTCGTTCTTGGCGACCCAGATGAAATAATCCAGCGGCATGTTGCCTTCGTGCGGATCGGGATCGTCGATAAAGTTCGCGCTCGCGTCGCGATCGTGGTGTGCATATTTGATTGCGAACAGTTCGTATGTTTCTGTCATCAATGGTATCCTCCCCTTTGGGCAGGATTGTGCCACTCCAATTGCCGGACCGCCAGACCCGGTGAGAGACCTTTTCGCGTGGCGCAGCCGCTTTTCGAAACAAAGGAGTTCCGTGCATGGCTTTTGACGATCTGGACGCCGAGATCGCGTATTTGATGGATGTGATGGAAGGGGAGCAGGGAGATCTGCGCGAGATCGAGTTCCGGCTCAAGCAGGTGATCTCGACGTTGCGCGCCGAGGGCCTGCCTGTGCCCGAAGACCTCAAGAAACTGGAAGCCGATCTGGATCGACTACTGAGTTCGGAATAGCCGTTATTCCGCAGCTTCACTTCCGAGCCGTTCCGGGTCGGAAGATGGTTCATCATTCTTTTTGCCGGTCGTGGTGGGTTTCGCGAAACTGTCGGCCAGTTCGTCCAGGTCGCCATGGACACGGCCGCCTTCATCGATGGCCAGCCGTCCGTAACGGATTTTGCCGCTGACATCGCCCGTGGTATGGACGATCAGGCGCTCACGTGCTGTCAGTTCGCCCTCGAACCTGCCCTTGATGATCGCCGTATCGATCTCGACCGTGCCCTTGTAGACGCCGGTTTCCGAAACCTCGATAACACGGCTGTCCATCGACGCCTCGACGTAACCCTCGACGACCAGGGTGTCGCAGTCCTCGATCTCAACGCCCTTGAGCTTGATATTCGGCCCGACGATGAGCCGGCTCTCGGAGGGGTTCGAGGCCCCTTCCTTGGCGCCGCCGCTTCGGGCCGGGTCTGGCTTTGTCGGAATATCGTGGTCTCCGGCGGGCATTCCGAGCAGGCTCGGGCCCGGTGCCTTGGCGGCGGGTTTCGACGGGATCGGATTGGTGTCTTTCTGGAACAGCGCCATGTTTCTCCTCCTGATTTCAGGTGCGTTACCGATCACACACCGATGACAGGGGATTGCGTTTTGCGCTTGTTCAAAAAATGACGATTTCGGGGCGACGCCCCGGCCGGTGGCATCAACCGTCGGCGAGCGGGCGGGCGTACTGCGGCTCCGTATCCCATGGGAAGAATATCCAGACTTCCTGCTCGATGTCGTGGACATAGGTGTCGACGAGTTTCATGGCCTTCGGTTTTGCGTAAACCGTCGCGAAGTGGGCGTTGGGAAGGATATCGCGGGCGGCTTTCATGGTCGTGCCGGTGTCTACGAGATCGTCGATCAGCAACCAGCCTTCGCCGCCGTTTTCGAGCGCCGCTTCGGGTTTTTTAAGGATATTGAGGCGTCCCTGTACCTGTTCGTCATAGCTGGTGATGCAGAGCGTATCGACGACATGGATGGACATTTCGCGGGCGACGATCGCTGCCGGCACCAGTCCGCCCCTGGTCAGTGCGACGATGCCTTGCCACGGCCCCTTGTTCAAAAGGCGGCGAACGAGAATCCGTGTGTCACGGTGGACTTCGGCCCATGTTACGACGTGATGCTCGATATCGTCACGAAGCTGCACCATGGCGTTACCCCATGTGCCTTTTCAGATTCATCGGAAGCGAAAGCCCTTAGCGGACGTACAGGTGCACTTCGTTGTTGGCGACCTGCTGCTCGGTCCGCGCCGAGACGGCGACGCGGTTCGGCGGCAGGCCCATTTCAACGAGCGAACGCATCACATTTTCCGCATGCTGACGTGCCTTCTGGGAATTCAGCGCGATGCGCGCCGTGCCGCCCGTGGTCGGCGCGACGGCAACGAGGTCGAACATCGCGTTGGGACGGCGTTCTAGCGTCTTGGAAACGGCAGTGTAGAGCGCCTGTTCATACGGCACGTCTGCGCGGTCGAAACGGATCACCACCAGCGGGGTGCGTCCCACTGTTGATTGCGGCAGGTTGGCGAAGTTGGCCTGACCGGAGTTCTGCAGCACGGCACGGTTCACCAGAGAGCCGCCGAACAGTTCGCCGGACTTGATGCCCGCCGAGATCAGGTTGAGGTTGGCGCGCTCCGTCGTCACGTAATTGGTCTGGCGGCGCACGTCAGACGTGAGTTCCTTCAAAAGACGGTCGATCAGCACGGCGGTGCGATTGCCCTCGTCTTCGAGGATGGCAAGCTGGCGATGGTCCTCGTCGACGGCACCGGAAACGGAGAATGCCGCACGTGCCGCTTCCGCCATGTAGGCCGACAGCGTCGAGTTGCTGGCAACGGCGGACGTCAGGTTGTTCATGTTGTCGATATCCTGCGCGATGCGATCAAGATCGGCCTGGGCGCTCTTGAACTGCTGCACGAGGATCGGGTTACCCGGCGTGGTGCCGACCTGCAGGCGCGAGTTCACGGCGGCGATCGTGCCGTGGTATTGCTGCGAATTCTTGACGAGTTCGGTACGCAGGCGCTGCAGCTCTTCGTTCTGCTGGGCGATGGAATTCTGCAGGCGGGTCAGTTCTTCGCGAAGCTGGATGACTTTTTCGCCGACGAACGTGCCGGTCGCCTCGCCCGGTGTAACGCCCGGCGGTACAAACTGCGTTGCGCCGATCGGCGGTTGTCCGCCGCCGATGACCTGGACCTGGCCATCACCGTCGGCCGTCTGCTGGGCGGCGGGCTGGGCCTGCGTTTGCGGCTCTTCATCGGCGGGCCAGAGGAGGTTGTCCCCATACGAACAGGCACCGAGCGTGAACGCTGCGCCGAGCACGAGAACGCGAAGCGAAGTGAATTGCGAAAATCTCATCCCTGAAGACCGCCCCTTCATTGTTTAGGGAAACTGAACCCGATTGCACATTAACGTGCACGGATTACGATCACAACCTTGTCCCCCCATTGTTGCAGCGATCTTAATCAATGCCTTCCAAGGCGACAAGATGATTGTTTTACTTGGCGAATCTTTAATTTCGGTGAATTTCTGGGGCGCTCGTCGGGGGGATTGCCGAGGTGCGACCAGTCCGGCGGCGGGGGGATCATCGGGCCGGGTGGATATCTTCCAAATCCCCTTATTGGGGGGTTGTCACAATAGGTCGCGTGGAGTAGGTTCTCGCCGCTTCGCAACCGAGGCACCCAATGCGCGCCCGTAGCTCAGCTGGATAGAGTACTTGACTACGAATCAAGGGGTCGGGAGTTCGAATCTTCCCGGGCGCGCCATTTCCTCTCAAGAGAGATATCATTCGCTCAAGAACAGAGACGCGGCACCCATACCAGGGCCGGGTTATTTTTCCCGTTTGTTCAATACATTGCCGAATTTGTCGACGATATAGGCCTGTAAATTCCTTGCAATCGCCTCGTTGCCCGCAACGTTGACGTGGCTGTCATTGATGGCGCGTTCGTGCGGATAAACATTCGGGATCAGGTCGACGGACATGCCGTCGACCGCGTTGCGCAGAAAGCCGTTGATCTCGAAATACCGGTCCCGTGCTGCCTGATTGTCCTTTACCCGGAACCAGTACCTGTCCCACTGAAAGCGGCCTTCGTCCGTGTCCGACAAAATGGCGAATGCCGCGCCGTTTGCCCGGGAAACGGCTGCGAGTTCCCGAATTAACCGTTCCGTGAGTGCCCAGTAATGTTGGCTGAACGTGTCCGGAGCTTCTTCACCGGACAACAATGGCGGCGTGTTGTGCGGCGCATTGATCAGAACCTTCTTCAAATTGCTCGCCTGTTCCGACGACAGAGCCGCGTCGAGAACAAGCCGTGACATTACCTCGTCGTCGAATTTTTCCCCCTGAAAGGCTGCCAGGTGTTGAAAAACCGGATGCGCCGGGCCGACGCCCAGGGCGAACTCAATGCGGGTATCGCGCTTGTTGTCATAAATATATGGCAGCATGGAACGGTGTTTCAGGCTTTCGGAGACGAGCCACGCACGCTTAAGGGCCTCGGATTTGGATATGATGTACTTCCGCGTGATCGCTTCCTGCTCTTCGATGAAACGCGGATTGTCGTGCCGGACGAGGGCATCGTCTTCCACGGCATAGTAAAACGGTTTCCGCGTGCCGAATTTCCCCGGGTCCTCGTGCCACACGTTATCCTGAGGGTCGTTGCTGACAAAATGATAGACGACGAGGTCCGGCTGGTATTTCAAGCCATCAAGCTTCAGGGCTTCCAGCGCCTGGTCCGTGCCCCATCCCGAATAGGAGATGTTTATCACCTCCACATCCAGATTCTCGGCGTGAAGCTGGTCCTCCAGAACGGCCGTGAAGACGTCTTCCTTGGACACCAGGTAGCCGAACGTCATCGAGTCGCCGAGGACAACGACCCTGAACGTTCCAGGAGACTTTGTCGTCACCCGCTCGCGGTCTCTCCAGCCACTTGAGTTGACGCGATCGAAGATCACCTTTCCCGTGTCGGCGCTCTCCACGCGGACGAGCTCGTTCGGTGCGAACCCCCAGCCGTATTTTTCCCCGTTCGGCCGGTCCACATAGCCAACGTTTGTCACGGAAATGGGCGCGAACATCCGGAGCCCGACTTCAAACACCCCGAACAGGATGGCAAAGGTGACAACAATGAGAAGCGAATTCGTAAGGACGTTGGCGATGAGGCGTTTCAATTGTCGATCCAAAAATCAAACAGGCATGCTGCGCCCGTTATAGGTCACGGCCGGAACGCGGTCCATAGGGCGGTCGGCGCCATTCCGTCCCGCCGGCGATTTATGCCCGGCCCGCATAACTGAAACCGCTGGTGCGCACTGTATCCGGTTCGCGATCCGGCCTATTTTGCATTCGCTACTGAGGAGACAGGACATGGACCGGGAATTTGTCAGCGACATCGCCTTTACGCCGCAGGTGAAGGCCGAGCAGGAAAAGCGCGGTTCGCGCGGCGGTTACGCGAAAATGGAACAGAAGGGCGGCTGGTCGGACCGTATCACGGATGATCTGGCGGCCTATCTGGCGGCACGGGACTCATTCTATCTCGCAACCGTCAACGCGGAGGGCCAGCCCTATATCCAGCACCGCGGCGGCCGACCCGGGTTTATCAAAGCGCTCGATGATAAACGCCTCGCCTTTGCCGACTTCGCCGGGAACCGCCAGTACATTTCCATCGGCAACGCAGCCGAAAATCCGAAGGCGTTTATTTTTGCCATGGATTACCGCAACAAGCGTCGCATAAAGCTCTGGGGCTCCCTTGAGGTTGTCGAAGGCGACGACGCTTTGATGACGGCGCTCGTTGATGCCGATTATGAGGCAACGCCGGAGCGTGCCTTCATATTTACGGTCGAGGCATGGGATGCGAACTGCCGGCAGCATATCACCCAGCGCTGGACCGAAGCCGAGATCGCACCGCTGGTTGATGCCATGAGTACGCGGATCAAGGAGTTGGAAGACGAAATCGCGCGTCTGAAAGCCGCCTCGGGGTAGGATCAGATTGCAGGCGGCTGATAGGCCGGGTCGCTCTGCTCGTCGTATCCGCCGATCAGCGCTTTTGCGTATGCCGGCCGCGCCTTGATGCGTGCCCACCAGTCGGCGACGCCGGGCCGCTTCGCGGCACTCAACGCGTGGGGTTCGATTTCCTCGACCCGGCGCACATAGGGGACGGCCGCGATATCGGCGAGGGAGTATGCGTCGCCGACAACCCATCCGCCTTTGCCGACGGATGCCTCGATCCGGTCGCACATGTCGATCAGGACATCGAGCGCCGTTTGAAGTTCCTCGTCGGTATAGGGATCGCGCGCCATCCTGTACCAGACCTTGCGCCGCTCCTCCGTCGGCACGGCAGCGAGCCGGGCCTCCAGTTCCTCGTCCGACCACTTCATGGCGACGGGCCGCATGCGCCGCATCCAGTTGTGTTTCTGCACGGCGGGCAGACATGTGCCGTCGATGTAGAGAGAAAACATCCGCACCTCGTAGCGCCCGCGCGGGTCAGTCGGCATCAGCGGCGGATCGGGATACATTTCGTCCAGATATTCGTTGATGACGTTGCTTTCGACGAACGGCTCGCCATCGATCAGAAGCGCCGGGACCTTGCCCGACGGGTTCAGTTTCTTGAACCAGTCCGAATGGTGCTCGAACGACAAGAGTTCGATGTGCCGGCCTTCGTATTCGAGGCCTTTCTCCGCCATGCACAGGCGGACCTTGCGGGACGCGCTCGACGTCCAGCCGTGGTAAAGAACGAATTCCGTCATAGATGTCTTCCCCTGTTGTCGATTTCTCTTTGCTTATCTATTTCCTTGTCCACACCGAGAGGTATTCAGCGACCACGCAGGGCGCGTCTTCCTCGCCCTCGATCTCGAACGTGTGACCCGTGCGGGTAAAGAGCCCCGTCTCCCGGAGCTCCGTTTCCAGCAACGAA
Organism: Rhodospirillales bacterium; assembly: GCA_965262415.1. Classification (GTDB taxonomy): domain Bacteria; phylum Pseudomonadota; class Alphaproteobacteria; order Rhodospirillales; family Casp-alpha2; genus UBA4479. The sequence goes on from OZ253533.1 coordinate 3,341,863, forward strand.
ATCCGGTCCCGCACGCGAAATCCGTCACCGATGCGCATGGGCTTCAGAAAGCGGACACGGTCGACCCCGTAGTTGAGTGCGTAGGGGCTGTCCGTGGGCCGGAGGCCGCACAGGTCAATGGCATGGTTGATCAATCCCAGAATCAGAAAGCCGTGCGCGACGGTGCCGCCGTAAGCACTTTCAGCTTCGGCGCGGGCCGGGTCGGTATGGAGCCAGTGGGTGTGGTAGGTGGCGTCGGCAAAGCGGTCGACACGCGCCTGGTCAATGTCGATCCAGCCGGACACCGCCAGTTCACCGGGGGGTGTCGCGGCCAGTTCGGATAAGGTGCGTGGCACCTGAAACTCAGGCGGCCTTGATCGGGGTGCGCTGCAGATTGTCGGTATTCTGGCCTTCAATCCGGATCAGGCGCGTCGGACCGTTGCGCAGCGGCGCATGTACGGCGCCCGCAGGGTAGGCGTGGGCATCGCCGGGTTTAAGCGAATAGGCACGGGTCTGTTTGACCAATGCCGGATTATCGCCGTCGGCCGGCTGGACGATTTCCCAGTCCGTCATCTCGGTCTCCCCTGCCGCCTGCCCATAGATGGCCCAGGTCGGTCCGTGGTCATGCGGGAAGCCGTCCTTGGGGCCCTGATAGACGTGCGCACAGATGCAGAACTTGAGCTCGGGGTCTTCATAGAGCACCCGGCGTTCCTGGTCGCAGTCTTCCGGCAGGTATGTCGCGACGAGGTCTTCGTCCTGAAGGGCCTTCTCGACGTACTTACGCACTTGTTCGATGCCGCCCGGCCCGCTGTCGTTCTTGAGTGCATCGTGACAATCGGCGGCAAAATCTTCGAGCGTATAGGACATCTTTCCCTCCAGGTGATCTTGGGTATGTATTCCTTATATAGAATGCGTATCTTAAACCTTGAAGGGGGCGCATCAACTGCCCTTTGACGAATGACAACGATGCTCGGGATGGGGAGTGAACCTGCAAAATGACGTTGATCGGACGCACCGCGCTCGCTGCCACGCTGTTTGCGACTTCGGCGGTCGGCCTGATTCTGGAGATCGTTGCCGCGCGCCTGATCGCGCCTTATGTCGGCATGTCGATCTATACGTGGACCGCGATCATTGCGACCGTACTTGCGGGCATGTCGGCAGGCCACTGGATCGGCGGCCGGCTCGCGGAACGTCCTGACAGGCAGGGGCTCGGTATCATCGCGTTGATGCTGTCACTTGCGATGTTGAACGTACTGGTCATTCCGGTACTGCTGCGTTGGGTCGCGCCGGAACTGCTGGCGGGTGACAGCGGGATCGTGGTCGCGGTCAGTATGCTCTCCGCGGTGCTGTTTTTCGTGCCGAGCCTTTTGATCGCCGGCGTCACGCCGATCCTGACCCGGATTGCCATTGATGCCGAACCGGGCCGGCGCGGTATCGTCATCGGCCGGATGTTCGCGCTCGGTGCGGGCGGCGCAATTCTCGGCACGCTTGCTGCCGGGTTTGTGTTTATTTCCTGGATCGGCTCGCACGGTACGCTGATGAGCATCGCCGCCGCCCTGGGGGTGATGGCGGCGGGTTTTGCGCTCTGGACGCGCCAGGCCCGCTTGGCGCAAGTGTCGGCGGTGCTGGTGGTCGTTGCGGCCGCCTTGGCCGCCATCAAGTCGGATACCTTGTTGGCGAGTGCTTGCGATACGGAAAGCCGCTATTACTGCATCCGCATCGTCGATTTCAGCGCCGAAACGGATCGCGAGAGCCGGCTCATGGTGCTGGACCATATGGGCCATGGGATTAACGACCGGCACGATCCGACGCGGCTCCACAGTTCCTATGTTGAACTGACCGACCGCATGATTGCGCTCCGGTTTCCCGGGACTCTCAAGCTCTCCAGCTATTTCATCGGTGGCGGCGCCTACACATTGCCGCGTGCCTGGGCGGTCACCTATCCGCTCGGCACCCATGTCGTTGCCGAGGTCGACCCGATGGTCACCAAGCTCGCCAGGGAACGCATGTGGTTCGAGCCTTCCCCGGCCGTCAGGATCGGGCACATTGACGGCCGCGTGCTGCTCCGGGTGGCAAAGGACGCATCTCTCGACATCGTCGTCGGCGATGCATTCCACGATATTTCCGTGCCCCAGCACCTGGTCACCGTCGAATTCGCACGCGAAATCCGCGCCAAGCTCAAACCGGAGGGCGCCTATGTCATGACGGTTATCGACGCGGCGCGCGAACCCAGGTTCATGCTGGCAATGCTGAAGACGCTGCGGGAGGTTTTTCCGGTCGTCGAAATCTGGGTCGATGAGGCCCAGATGGGGGGTGGCGGGCGTCTGACGTATCTGCTGTCTGCATCGGATACGCCGGTGCCGGTTGCGGCATTGCGGTCCCGCGAGAACGACGGGCGCGGCTGGCGCAGAGTCAATCCGGCAGCCGTCGCCGGGACGCTGTCGCCGGACGATCTGCCGGCGCTGACCGACGATCTCGCACCTGTCGACAGGTTGATCGGCGCTGTCGCCGAGCAGGCGCGCTAGGCGGACCGTTTCTCATTTGCAGCGGCAACGAGCGCATCGAACAGCCGCTGCTGGCGAGGTTGCCAGAACAGGAATTCCGGGTGCCATTGCACACCGAGCAGGAACCGGTCGCCCTTCCGCTCGATGCCCTGGATCATGCCGTGCTCGTCCTTGGCGGCAATCTCGAACCCGTCGCCCAGCGTGTCGACGGCCTGGTGGTGCAGACTGTTGACGTCGCAGTGATCGACACGGAGCAGGTCTTGGAGGCGTGTCTCCGGCAGAATGTCGACGCACTTGCGGGGCAGGACCGTCCGTATCTGCGGCGCGTCCTTAAAACTCTCACGGATTTCCGTATGCAAAGAGCCGCCGTAAAAGACATTCATCATCTGTGAGCCACGACAAATGCCGAGCACCGGCAAGCCGAGTTCGTCCGCGGTCTTGAGGGCGTTCATTTCGATTTCATCGCGCCGTGGGTCGACGCGCACGTCGACCGATACTTCGCCCCCGTAGAGCTTTGCGGATATATCGTCGCCACCGCCGATCACGAGACCGTCGAGCTTGTCTATCGGGTAGGGCTTGTCCCAGGTGATGCGAACACTGCGTCCGCCGGCACGCCAAACCGCGAAGCGGTTCAGAAAGGTCATGATGCGGCCTTTACGGCGTGACCCGGTTACGCCAATGAGCGGTTTTCCCGGCATAACTGTCGGTATATGGGTTCAAATACACGTATTTTCAAACGACTGCCCTTGCCGACGACGCGGTGTTCATGGACATTTGATGCCCAATAAAAAGAGCGAAGAAATAGGGAATGTCATCGATGCGCGCACTTTCACATGTCCGGGTGCTGGACCTGACCAACGTATTGGCAGGTCCGTTTTGCTGCCATCAGCTTGCACACATGGGCGCTGATGTGGTGAAGGTCGAGGTCCCGGGATCGGGTGATCTGGCGCGGCAACTGGGTGGCGACCCGGAACTGAACGAAAAGAAGATGGGTGTGTCGTTTCTGGCCCAGAATGCCGGCAAGCGTTCGATAGAGATCAATCTGAAAAGTGAGCGGGGCAAGGATTTGTTCCGCGAATTGGTGAAGACGTCCGACGTGGTGGTCGAAAATTTCCGGCCTGGTGTGATGGACCGTCTGGGCGTCGGTTTCGACGTCCTGAAGGAAGACAATCCGAAACTCATCTATTGTGCGATCTCCGGCTTCGGACAGGACGGGCCGCTGCGCGACCTGCCGGCGTATGACCAGATCGTGCAGGGCATGTCCGGCGTCATGAGCATCACCGGCGCGCCGGAGACGGCACCTTACCGGGTCGGCTATCCGGTGTCGGATACGGTGGGCGGCATGACGGCGGCGTTCGCCATTGCCGCGCAACTGGCGCAACCCGACCGCACGGCGCATTTCATCGATGTCTCGATGCTGGAAGCGACGCTTGCCACCATGGGGTGGGTCGTCTCGAACTATCTGGTCGCAGGCACCGTGCCGCGCCCGATCGGCAACAACAACTTTACCGCCAGCCCGTCCGGCACATTCAGGACCGGTGACGGTTTGTTGAACATCGCCGCCAACAAACAGGAGCAGTTCGAGGCCGTCTGCGAGGTGATCGGCAAACCGGAATTGAAAACCGACGAGCGATTTGCCGCCCGTCAGGCCCGGCTGGATAACCGGGCGGTGTTGACGGCAGAGCTTGAAGCGGCAATGGCCGCGAAGCCGGCTGCCGAATGGCGCCAGTTGATGAACGATGCCGGTGTTCCCGCAGGCGAGGTGCTGAGCGTGCCGGACGTGTTGGCGCATCCGCAGATTGCGGACCGCGGTATGATCGGCGAGTTCGCTGATGCGCCCGGCGTCGGCCGTGATATCCGCCTCGCGCGCACCGGCTACAAGATTGACGGCGCGCCGGCCAGTGTTGATGCGCCGCCGCCGACACTGGGTCAGCATTCGGAAGAAATTCTCGAGGAACTCGGCTATGACGCCGAGGGCATTCGGCGCCTCCGTGAAGAGGGTGCCTTTTAGCGGCGGAGGCATTGCCACGCCAGGACGCGTCCCCGATACTGCGCCTTGCGGGGTTATCGAGATGACGAAGGGGACGAATATGGGTATCGACTGGCAGGGTGTTTTCCCGGCACTGATGACGGAATTCAAGGCGGATGGCGCGCTCGATCTCGACGCGACGCAGCGCCACATCCAGTCCTGCATGGATGCCGGTATCGAAGGCCTGGTGATGCTGGGCACCCTCGGTGAAAACCCTTCCCTGACACCCGACGAAAAGGAACAGGTGCTGCGCGCCGCGGTCGAAGTGGTGGACGGTAAAATACCGGTTTTGACGGGCGTCGCCGAGTACACCACAGCCTTCGGGATCAAGTTCGTCAAACGCGCTGAGCGCGCCGGCTGCGCCGGACTGATGGCATTGCCGTGCATGGTTTATCAACAGGACCCGACGGAAGCGATCACGCACTTCAAGACGCTGGCGGCAGCCACCGATCTGCCGATGATGATCTACAACAACCCGGTCGCCTATAAGGTCGATCTGAGTCCCAAGGATTTTGCAGAACTCGCATCCGTCGAAAACATTGTCGCGGTCAAGGAGTCATCGCACGACAGCCGTCGCATTACCGATATGTTTAACGAGGTGGGCGATCGCTACGTGATCTTCTGCGGGGTTGATGATCTGGTTCTGGAAAACGCATTGTTCGGTGCCGCCGGCTGGGTCTGCGGTCTCGTCAACAGCTTCCCGAAGGAAGCCGTGCAACTGTTCAGGCTCGCCCGCGAAGGCAAGGTTGAGGAGGCCTACGAGCTCTACAAGTGGTTCATGCCGCTCCTGCACCTCGATGTCGATGTGAAGCTGGTGCAGATGATCAAGCTCGCCAACCAGTTGACGGGCGAGGGGTCGGAAAACGTGCGGCCGCCGCGCCTCAAACTCGCGGGCGCGGAACGTGCCATGGTCGAACAGGTGGTGGCCCGTGCGCTGGACACGCGCCCCAATATCTGATCGACGAACGACGTAATGCAGAATCAGGATTCTTCCACGGTCCCGCACGTGACGGTGCTCGGCAACGGTATTGTCGGTCTCGCGTGCGCCTATGCCTTGGTCGAGGATGGCCGGACCGTCACCGTCATTGACCGGGGACCGCCGGATGACGGCACGTCAACGGGAAACGCCGGTGCCATTGCCGTGGCCGAGATGATCCCGATTGCCGAACCCGGTATCTGGAAACGGTTGCCCGCCATGTTGCTGGATCCGGTCGGGCCTCTATACCTGCGTCTCGCGCATCTGCCGAAACTGTTGCCGTGGTTCTACCGGTTTCTGCAGGCCTGCCGGATTGAGGATCATCAGCGGGGTGTTGCTGCACTGGCCGCACTGCTCGGCCGGTCGATGGACACGCATCTCGCGGTACTGCAGCGGATCGGCGCGCAGGACATGCTGCGCCGGAACGGGACGCTGTTCATCTACCGCACCCAAGAGGCGTTCAGCGCTGAAGCCGGTCATTGGCGCCAACGAACAGCGCACGGTATCGAGGCAACGCCTCTGGACCGGGACGGCATTCTGGAACATGAACCGGATCTGGGACCTGAGGCGCGGTTTGGGTATTTCACACCGGATTGGGCACATTATCGCGATCCAAAGATGTTGGTGACGGCGCTGGCGGATCATCTTCGTGAGCGCGGCGTTTCGTTCGAGCGTGCCGAGGTGTCGGGACTGGAAAAATCGGGCGATGGGGTTTCCGCGTTGATCGCGGAAGGAGGACGCCGGATCGAGGTCGATCAACTCGTGATCTGCGCGGGTGCCTGGTCGGGAAGGCTTTCGAAGCAGCTGGGTGATCCGTTTCCGATCGAGGCGGATCGCGGCTATAACACGACATTGCCCGACCCCGGCGTCGATATCCGGCATATGGTGACTTTTGCGGAGGACAACTTCGTCATGACGCCGATGGAGATGGGCCTCCGGATCGGCGGTTCGGTCGAAATGGGTGGGCTTGAAGCGACGCCGAACTATCAGCGATCGAAGGCACTGGTATCGCTTGCCAAGCGGTACATTCCTGATCTGAAAACCGAAGGTGGGACGGAGTGGATGGGCCATCGGCCCGGCACGCCCAATTCGGTCCCCGTCATCTCGCCATCTCCGCATGCCGCGAACGTTCATTATGCCTTCGGGCACGGGCATCTCGGCCTCACCATGTCGTTCGTGACCGGGCGTCTGATCGCAGACATGATTGCGGGTCGCGATCCGGGCGTTGATATGGCACCCTATCGCATCGACCGGTATCGCTGAGGAGAGCACGATGGCGGGGCACACGTTCTTTTGCGTGGATGGGCATACCTGCGGCAACCCCGTGCGCATGGTGGTGGGCGGCGCACCGCAGCTGAAGGGCGCCGATATGATCGAGCGCCGCCGTCATTTTCTCGACGAATACGACTGGATCCGTACCGCGTTGATGTTCGAACCGCGCGGACATGAGGTCATGTCGGGATCGATCCTCTATCCGCCGACCCGTGACGACTGTGACGTGGCGATCCTCTATATCGAGACGTCGGGATGTCTGCCGATGTGTGGGCACGGCACCATCGGCACGGTTACCTTCATGATCGAGCGCGGTGTCGTCAGCCCGGCAACCCCCGGCGTTGCCAGGCTCGATACGCCCGCCGGCGTGGTCGAGGCGCACTATGAGATGAACGGCGAACACGTCGATAATGTCCGCATCAGGAACGTCGCCTGTTTTCTGGCGGAGGCGGACCTCTCGGTCGATGTGCCGGGTTTGGGCAAGATCACGTTTGATGTGGCCTACGGCGGCAACTTCTATGCGATTATCGAGTCTCAGGAAAACTTCCGCGACATGGCAGATTTGACGCCTGGCGAGATCCAGCGCCTGAGCCCCATCGTGCGCGATCTGGTCAATGAAAAGTACGACTTTCAGCATCCGGAACAGCCGGCGATCAACGACGTCAGCCATGTCATGTGGACGGGCGAACCGACACAGGATGGCGTGCACGGACGCAACGCCGTTTTCTACGGCGACAAAGCGATCGACCGCTCGCCCTGCGGCACCGGTACGTCGGCGCGGATGGCGCAACGTCAGGCAAAAGGGCTGTTGAAGGTCGGTGACGATTACCGCCACGAGAGCATCATCGGGTCGATCTTTGACGGCCGCGTCGAGGCGGAGACGACGGTCGGCAACAATCCGGCCATCGTGCCTTCCATCGCCGGTTGGGCGCGGATGCACGGGCTCAACACCATTTTTGTCGATGAGCGTGACCCGTTCATGCACGGGTTCATATTGAAATAAAAAGTTACCCCTCACCGGCGGCAATCGAAGCAAACCGCGCGGTGAGGGGTTCCCTAAGTTTTCGTTGTGGGCCGGCTTGCCCTTGATGTTGCTAGATGCCGGTTGCCCTCAGAGATTCGTAAGCCTGGGTTTCCCCTAGATATTGGTGTGCGCCGGTTTGCCCTAAATATTTGCATGCGCGGGTTTACCCGCGACGCCCTTGTAGAGAACGCCCTGGCGCAGTGCCATGATGCGGTCGTGCTCGGCCATCGCGGCATCATCCATGTCCGCGGCCGGGGGAATTTCATGAATGAAGTTGCCGTGCGTATCTTCGCCGCGCACCAGCCAGGCGCTGTCGCCGTCGGCATTGATCTGTTTGACGTCGGGCGCAATGAAGCGGACGGCGATGCCGATGCGCCGGTCATCCGACTGGTTCGGTGCGGAAGCATGCACGGTACGGATGTTGTGTAGCGAGATTTCGCCGGGTTCGAGTTCCAGGTAGGCCGCTTTATCCTCATCGACGTCGACGGCGATTTCCTGGCCGCGCGTCAGCAAATTTTCCTTCGCCAGTGTGTCCTTGTGTTCGATCTGTTCCCATTTATGCGTGCCCGGCATCATTTTCATACAGCCGGATTTCCGATTGGCGGGAGACAGTGCGATCCATGCCGTGACGACATCGGGCTTCGACAGACCCCAGTAGGTGCTGTCCTGATGCCACGAGACGTAAGACGGCGAATGGGCATCCTTGATGAAGAGACTGAGACCCCAGACCATGAGGTTCGGGCCGAGCACGTCTTCCACGGCATCAAGCACGCCGGGATGCGAGCCGAGGTCGCGGGCCCAGGTCTGCAGCAGATAAAGTTTTTGGCCTTTCGACATTTCGTACCAGCCGTCGTGGGCGGCTTCGTAGGCTTCGAACTTCTTGCGGAAGTCGGCCGCCGTTTCCGTATCCATGACACGGACCGGCGCGAAATAGCCGTCGCGGTGATACTGCGCGACCTGCTCGTCTGTGAGTGCTTTACCCATGATGTTCCCCAATTCCGGCCACGTTTTCCGTAGCTGTTGAGCGAACGATACACACTCGCATCGGCTGGGGCTATTTTTACTGACTATAAATTTTACTTATGATAACTCTCGGTTTGAAGATTTTTCGTATTGGATGAGGCGCCCTGCGATGAACTGGCCTGCGGGCCTCGATTTGAGGTCCCTTAACGTATTTCTAGAAACAGCGCGGGCCGGAAATATGACCGAAGCTGCAAAGCGGCTGGGTATGACACAACCGGCTGTTTCTCAATACATAAGTAAAGCCGAGGAAGAGATCGGCGCAATGCTGCTCGATCGCCGGCTGCGGCCGATCCGGCTGACGCCGGCGGGTGAAGTGCTGCGGGACCGGGCCGAGGCGCTGATCGTATCCGCTGAAGCGGCTGTTGCGGCGGCACGGAATGTCGGCGATCGACCGCTGGCAGAACTCAGGATCGGTGTGCCGAATTCTCTCGCGACGACGCTGACGCCGTGGCTGTATGACCGGGTGATGGGGGAACTTCGCCCCGGCAACTTCGCGCTCCGCGCCGGTCAATCGGGGGATCACATACGTGCGCTGATGGAGCGCGAGGTCGATCTGATCATCGCCACCGATGCGGCTGAGAACCTGGGCGGCGTCGTGCGCCACGAACTCTTCCGTGAGAGCTTTATGATCATGCTGCCGGGCGGATACGAGAGTACGGGAAAATCGCTGGCCGACATCGTTCGCGAACTGCCGCTGATTCGGTTCGCCGGCCACAATATCGTCGGGCAGATGGTCGAGCGGCATCTCCGGCGGATCCGCGTTCACGCGCCGCGAGTCGCCGAATTCGATACGGCGCAGGCTGTCTCGGCGATGGTTGCCGCCGGGCACGGGTTCGCGGTTGCGACGCCGATGTGTGTGCTGGAGGGTGCCGCGCTCGGCTATGACGTGGAGACGGCGCCGTTGCCGGGACCGGCCTTTGCGCGGACGCTTCATGTGCTGGCGCGCGGGCACGAACTGGGCCAGCAGGCCGCAGCGTTTGCCGGTATTTGCCGCGACGTTCTGCGGGAACATATGCAGCCTCGGGCGAAAGCACGCATGCCCTGGCTGGGGGACGGATTTAGGGTGCTGGCAAACGGTTGAAACGTAAAAGGCCGGCATTGCTGCCGGCCTTTTGGGGAAAGACGCCGCGTGAAGGGAGGGGGGAGACGGCGTCCTCTCGTCTGGTTTCCGGATTGCCTCAAGCGGCTTTCACGGAAGCCTTGCTCTTCAGGTACTTGAGCATGGTGTCTGCGTCCGAAACCTCGAACGGATCGGTCGGGCAGTTGTCACCGAAGTCCGGCTCCACGAACATCTGTTCGATGTGGCCGTCATCGACAACCATCGAGTAACGCCAGGAACGCATGCCGAAGCCGAGATTCGATTTGTCGACCAGCATGCCCATCTTGCGCGAAAACTCGCCATTGCCGTCCGGCAGCAGGAACACGTTCTCCGCGTTCTGGCTCAGGCCCCACTGGTACATGGTGAAGGCATCATTGACCGAAAGACAGATAACTGTGTCGACGCCGAGTGCCTGAAACTGTTCGAAGAGTTCTTCATACCGCGGCAGGTGGCTGGTCGAGCACGTCGGCGTAAAGGCGCCCGGGAGAGCAAACAGCACGACGCGCTTGCCGCTGAAAATCTCGTCCGTGGACAGGTCTTTCCACTCGAACGGGTTCGGGCCTTCGATGGCATCGTTGCGGACCCGGGTTTTGAAAATTACGTGGGGAACTTGTCTTTGCATGGTGGTCACCTCTTGTTCTTTTTAAAAAGTCCAACGCCGTGTTGGTAACTGAGGTGATAATGCTGCAATGCAATATATATGTGAAATCGTTTGTTTGTATAAAATCGATAAGTGTTGCCTATTATCCGCAAAGCCCGGATTTCTGGGGCAAAGCGGCCAGCATTTCGTCCGGTTGTGGCAGATGAGCCTCTGCTTCCGCGTGGCGAACCCTCTGAGCACCTGCAATACCGGCAAGTAGCCAGTCGATATCGCCGTCTGCACCTCGGATTGTCGGTTCGCGTGTCGGCGGCAGAACGGCCGTGGGCACGCCGCTCTCGACATTGCCCAACTTGAAGCGAAACACGTACTGCGGTGTCAGCCCCATCCTCAGGTCGGAAAAAATGATCTTTTCGTCCGTTTCTTCCATCCGGTAGAAGCCTTTGGTAAAGGCAACGAGGTTCTCGTACGCCGGTGTCCCGGTCAGGCAGCCTTCGAGTTCAGGATGGCGTGGATGGGCATAAACCGTGACGCTGTCGCCGATCAGCGGCTGGTAGACGTTCAGATATCGCGGCCCGTCGATGACGATGGTACGCCAATAAAGCGTGTTGAACGGCGTCGGAATGGTCAGTGTGCGGTCCGGTGCAATGTGGTGATCTGCGAGCCAGGCCTTCGCGCGGGCCCCCGCGACCTGCTGAAGTCCGGCGGTGCCGAGCATGTAAATCGTGGAAACGGCAAGGGCGCCGATAAGCCATTTCCGGAACCGGTTCGATGCCGGATTGAGCAATAGCGCCCAAAGCGCCACGACAAGCAGTGGCAGGGTATAGAGTGGGTCGATGATGAAGATCGAGCCGACGCCGATGGGCCCTTCATAAAGCGGCCAGAACAGCCGCGTCCCGTATACCGTCATGGCGTCGATCAGCGCGTGCGTTGCAAACACGAGGTAGACGGTCACGTAGGTCAGCCACCTCTTTTCCCTCAGCCCCTTGAATATCCGAACAAGGGGTTCAGCGAACAGCGGTGCCGCAAGCAACTGAACGACGAGTGAGTGGCTGGCACCCCTATGCGACGTGAACGACGACACCGGGTCCGGGCTTGGCAGGAACGTGTCGAGATCTGGCACGGTCCCGTACAGCCCACCCAGAATGGCTGCCTTGCGCATGCCGATGCGGGGTCCAAGCGCAACGGCGCCGACGGCGGCGCCCAATGCAAACTGAGTAACGGAATCCATGTCGGTCCTTTTGCGTTGCTTGTCGGCAAGGATATTGGTGGGCACGCTGTACGATGCAAGTAGCAGCGCTTAAGGACCCCGGCGGGAGGCGTGCGCAGGTGGGATAAACCACAGCTATTCCAATGTCCGGGAACTATGTAAGTTATTTCTAGAAAGGGACGCCGTGATGAGTGAACTTCGCCAGTTCGGCCGTAAAAGCGTCGCGCTCGCCGGCAAGATTCGTAGCGATGGATCAGCGGACGGGCCGGTCGATTGCGAAATTCTCGATCTGTCGCCCGGTGGTGCCAAAATCGCCAGCAGTGCTCAACTCGAAAAAGGCGCTGCTGTGTTCCTGCAGATCGAAAAATTGGGTGAATATGAAGCGGACGTTGCCTGGGTTCGGAAATCGCAGGCCGGTTTGACGTTTCGCGCCTCGCCGGAGGCCATGGCGGAGGTCGTCATGGCGATCGCCATCTACGGCTGAACAGCGGCGAAGAAATCTCCCTCGGGCCGTTGCCACGGGCGGCCCGCTTCGGCATAGTTTCCGAAATCATATGCAGGGAGGATATCATGGAAACACGCGCCGCCGTGGCCTTCGAGGCCGGAAAACCGCTCAGTATCGAAACCGTTGAGCTGGACGGCCCGAAAGAAGGCGAAGTCCTCGTCGAGATCAAGGCGACAGGCATCTGCCATACGGATGAATTCACCCGCTCCGGCGCCGATCCCGAAGGCATTTTTCCGGCCATCCTCGGCCACGAGGGCGCGGGCGTTGTCGTTGATGTCGGCGCCGGCGTGAAGTCGCTCAAGAAGGGCGACCATGTCATTCCCCTCTACACACCCGAATGCCGCGAATGCGATTACTGTACGTCGGGCAAGACGAACCTGTGCCAGGCGATCCGTACGACGCAGGGCCAGGGCCTCATGCCGGACGGCACGTCGCGCTTCCGCATCGGCAAGGATCCGATCCACCACTATATGGGGTGCTCGACGTTCTCGAATTTCACCGTACTGCCGGAAATCGCGCTCGCGAAGATCCGAGAGGACGCACCTTTCGACAAGGTGTGTTACATCGGTTGCGGCGTGACGACGGGCATCGGTGCCGTCATCAACACGGCCAAGGTACAGCCCGGCGACAACGTCATCGTGTTCGGCCTTGGCGGGATCGGCCTCAATGTCATTCAGGGCGCCAAGCTCGTCGGTGCCAACATGATCGTCGGCGTCGACCTCAACCCAGGACGCAAGGACATTGCCGAGAAGTTCGGCATGACGCACTTCGTCAATCCGAAAGAGGTCGAGGGCGACCTCGTACCGTATCTGGTCGATCTGACGAACGGCGGCGCAGATCATTCGTTCGAATGCATCGGCAATACGGACGTCATGCGTCAGGCCCTGGAGTGCTGCCACAAGGGCTGGGGCGAAAGCACGATCATCGGCGTTGCCGGTGCGGGGCAGGAAATCTCCACGCGCCCGTTCCAGCTGGTGACCGGCCGCGTCTGGCGCGGCACCGCGTTCGGCGGCGCCAAGGGCCGAACCGACGTGCCGAAGATCGTGGACTGGTACATGGACGGCAAGATCAACATCGACGATCTGATCACGCACAAACTGGCGTTGGACGACATTAACGAAGGCTTCGACTTGATGCACAAGGGTGAGAGCATCCGCGCCGTCGTCGAGTTCTGATTGGGATCGGGGCTTCCGATGATCGCGCCGATCAGGTCCTGCATTGAGCGCGCACCGGAGGACGTCGATAATCCGGCCGTTGCTGTCGTTTATGCACACTGGCGAGAGAAAGCGGGTGATCGATGGGCGCCATCCTGGCGTGACATAGAGATCATGGCTTTGCCCGGTCCGCTGGTGCCATACGTCCTTGTTTGCGATGTCGTGGACGGCGGGGATTTTGTGTACCGTTACTGGGGGCGGGGGCACACCGAGTATCACGAGGTGGATTACAGCTACAAGCCGATGAGTTCGATTTCGCCGGACTGGGCCCGCGATTTTCTGCTTGGTCAATACAGGCGGGTCGTTGAAACGAAGAAACCTCTGGTCTTCGAAACGCATTATGACGGGATGGATCGACCTTTGTATTCGTCACGTCTTCCGTTATCCGACGACGGCGAAAACGTGACAGGTGTCTTCGGCGTTGCGGAGCGACGCGGTGTTTCGGAAGGATTGGCCAAGTGGATCGTTGAGAATGCCGAGGTCGAGCTATGAGCGATAACACCTACGATAGCGGCCGCCTGAACCTGCCGTTCGTCGGCCACTGTACGTTCGCCAAGCAACCGGCCGTCCTCGACTGGGATGCGCTGGAGGGTGCCGATGTCTGCGTTCTCGGTGCGCCGTTTGATATGGGGACCCAGTACCGCGCCGGCGCACGGTTCGGTCCGCGCGCGATCCGTGAAGCCTCGACCCTGTTCTCGTTTGGTCACGCCGGCATGTACGACTTCGAGGACGACGTCACATACCTGCCCGCCGGGGACATCCGTATCGTCGATATCGGCGACGCCGATATGGTGCACACCGATACGATCAAATCCCACGACAATATCGAATATGCCGTTCGCAAGATCCTGAAAGCGGGCGCCATGCCGATCACGCTGGGCGGCGACCATTCGGTTCATATTCCCTGCATCAAGGCGTTCGACGATCAGGAGCCGGTGCACATCATCCATATCGATGCGCATCTGGATTTTGTCGATGAACGGCACGGGGTTCGCTACGGTCATGGCAATCCGCTCCGGCGCGCGTCCGAAATGAAGCACGTGACCGGGTTCACGCAGATGGGCATTCGCTTCGTCTCTTCGTCGAACCGGGCCGATTACGAAGCGGCCCGCAAAGCAGGCTCCGACATTCTTTCCGTGCGGGATGTACGGAAACTGGGCGCCGAAGGCGTGTTGGCACGCATTCCCAAGGGCAAGCGTTATTACTGCACCATCGACATCGACGGGTTTGATCCATCCATCGCGCCGGGCACGGGCACGCCGAGCCACGGCGGCTTTCTTTATTACGAGGTGCTCGAGATCCTGCAGGGGCTGACCCAGCTTGGCGACGTCGCGGGGATCGATCTGGTCGAGGTCGCGCCGGATTATGACCGCGACGGTACGACGGCGTTTCTCGCCGCGCAATTGCTGCTGAGTTTCCTCGGCTACATCTTTCACGCCAAGGGGGTAAGTGCATAGAATGGCGACGCGGACAGACTTGGTTGAGTGGGTTTTTGAAGCAGTCTTATTCCATAACGGGCGAGCCCACCTCACGGCCGTTGCTAAGTATATTTGGGACAATCATCGCGATGAGTTAACGGCTTCTCGGCCGCTAATTTATACTTGGCAGTACGATATGCGGTGGGCAGCTACGCGGTTAAGAAAAGAAGGAAAACTGAAGCCTGCTGAACAATGCCAACGTGGCGTTTGGGAGAAAGCATGACTTACGAAACAGTATCCGAAAACAAATGCTTCGGCGGCAGGCAAGGCGTTTACAGTCACACCTCGCAGGAACTGGGCTGCGATATGAAGTTCGCCGTGTTCACGCCGCCCCAGGCGGAAAGCGAGCCCCGGCCCGTCGTTTTCTGGCTGTCGGGTCTGACCTGCACGGAGGAAAACTTTACCGTCAAGGCAGGCGCACAGCGGATGGCTGCGGAACTTGGCCTCGTCATCGTCGCGCCGGACACCAGCCCGCGCGGTGACGACGTGCCGGACGATGCAGACTCCTATGACTTTGGCAAAGGTGCCGGGTTCTATGTGGACGCGACGCAACAGCCGTGGTCGAAGAACTATCGCATGTACAGCTATATCACCGGCGAACTGCCGGCGCTGATCTTCAAGCATTTCCCGGCGCGGGCCGATGCGCAGGGGATCATGGGGCATTCCATGGGCGGTCACGGCGCACTGACGATCGCGCTCAAGAATCCTGAAACGTATGCGAGCGTATCCGCGTTCTCGCCGATCGTCGCGCCGACCGGTGTCCCCTGGGGGCAGAAGGCGCTCTCACGGTATCTGGGCGACGATACGGAAGCCTGGGCCGATTACGATGCGACCCGGCTGATTTTGTCCGGATGCCGTCATCCGTCGAAAATCCTGATCGACCAGGGCACAGCGGACAATTTCCTCGAGGAACAGCTCAGACCCGAACTGTTCGTTGACGCCTGCGAGTCCGCCGGCCAGCACTTCGATCTCCGAATGCAGCCCGGGTACGATCACTCGTACTTCTTCATCGCGACGTTTATCGAGGATCATCTGCGCCATCATGCGGCCTTGCTTGGCGGCTAAAAGGCGCTTTCGAAAGACGGCACGTCGGGTTTGGAACACCGTTCGATCATTCTTCCGAACGTAGTGCATAAATGACTTGCGCTGGATTTTGATGGGGCGTACACGCGCCGGGAATTGAAACCCGAACCCGTGGACCGTGCGTATGTTTTCGACGCTTCGTCTCGTATCCTCGCTGCTTCTGGGCGTCGCCTTCCTGATGGTCGGCGCCGGTGGCCTGTCGACGATCCTTGCCTTCCGCATGGGTGAGGCAGGCTTGCCGTCTACCGTTGTCGGGATTGTCACGGCGATGTACTTCGTCGGTCTCGTTCTGGGGACCGGTTTTTGTCATCGGTTGATCACGACGGTCGGGCACATCCGTGCCTTTGCCGCGCTCGGCTCGCTGATGTCGGCGGCGACACTGGCACATGCGCTGACGCTCGATCCCTGGCTGTGGGGCGCGCTCCGGTTTGTCGTCGGCTTCACGACGGTCGGGATGTACATGTGCACGGAAAGCTGGCTGAACGAGAAATCGTCGAATGAAATCCGCGGTCAGGTGTTCTCGCTCTATCAGGTAGTTCTCTATCTCGCGCAGGGCGTTGGTCAGTTCATGATCAACATTCCCGATCAGCACGGCATGGTTCTCTATATTCTGACGTCGATCCTGATGTCGCTCGCCATCATGCCGGTCGCGATGACGCGCGTCAGCGCGCCCGAATTGCCGAAGCCGGTTCGTTTCAGGCTTGGCCGGTTGTGGAACATTTCGCCGACGGGGATGACCGGTTCGTTGGCGGCCGGAACGGCAATGGGGGCGTTCTACGGTCTGGGCGCGCTTTTTGCGCAACAGGCGGGGCTGGAAACACACCAGACGGCGCAGTTCATGGGCGCGGTCATTCTTGGCGGGCTGCTGCTGCAGTGGCCGATTGGCAAGCTCTCAGACATGATCGATCGCAGACTTGTTATCATCGGCGTTTCCGTGGCGACGGCTGCCGTCTGCATCGCGATCATGGACAAGAACGTCCATAACGGGTCAGGCCTGCTGGCGCTCGGCGCATTGTTCGGCGGCCTGTCGTTCACGCTCTACCCATTGGCCGTGGCGTATATGAACGACTACGTTGAGTCGGACGATCTGGTGCCGGCTTCCGGCGGACTCATGATCGCCTACGGCGTCGGTGCGGCGATTGGCCCGGTTGCGGGTGCCGTGATGATGGAGGCGATGGGTGCGCGGGGGCTTTTCGTATTTATCGGCGCAGTCGTCGTGCTGCTCACGGTTTTTATCGCATGGCGGATCACGCAACGTCAGAGCCTGCCGGTCGAAGAGCAGGGGGACTACCAGGCCATGCAGCGCACGTCGCCGGTCGTCTATGAGATGTACCCGGAAAGCGGCGACGACGACGCCGACAACGATCCTGAGGATGATACCCGCTGCTGAAGGCGCGCTGGCTGACTCGCCAAGGAAATGGAGCGGGTGAAGGGAATCGAACCCTCGTATGCAGCTTGGGAAGCTGCCGTTCTACCATTGAACTACACCCGCGAGAGATGCCGTTTCGTGCCCTTCTAATAAGGTGCGGCGGGGCCGCATGGCAAGTCCAATCCCTCGTGCCGTGACATCCTTCCGGGGCGGTTTTACATTATCGCCGCTCAACCGGAGGACATCATGGATTTTACCCTAAACGAAGAACAACAAGCCCTGCAGGAAACGGTCAGGAAATTCGCGCAAAGCGAACTCCCCGAGATCGCCAAGGAAATCGAACGGTCCGCAACGCCACCGAGCCACGAACTGGTGAAGCGCTACGCGGAGATGGGTTTTCTTGGCGTCAACCTGCCTTCAGAACTGGGTGGCCTCGGTCTCACGCACATGGACGCGGTGCTGGTGCTGGAGGAAGTCGCCAAGATTTCGCCCTCGGTCGCGTTTCCGATTTTCGAATCGTCCTTCGGCCCGACACTGGCGCTGGCGCACTTCGCTCCCGACGAAATGAAACAGCGCATCGTGCCCAAGGTCTGCGCCGGCGACATGATCGTCGCCGTCTCCATGTCGGAGCCGGGGGCGGGCACGGCACTGACCGACCTGACGACAAAAGCCGCCGTCGACGGCGACAAGGTAACGCTGAACGGGACCAAGCGCTGGTGCTCGGGGGCGGGGCACGCCGACGCCTATGTCGTCTATTGCCGGATGTCCGATGATCCGGGCGCAAAGGGTGTCGGCGCAGTTCTCGTCGAGAAAGAGCGCGACGGCATCAGCTTCGGCAAGCCGGAATACCACATGGGGTTCCGCGGCATCCCGAGCGCTGACATCTTTCTGGACAATGTCGAGGTGCCGGCGGAGAACATCGTCGTGCCGGCGGGCGGCTTTCGCAAACTGATGGAAGCCTTCGACCTCGAACGCTGCGGCAACACGACCATGTCGCTGGCGATCGCGCAGTCGGCGCTGGATTACGTGCTCGACTACGTGCAGGAACGCGAACAGTTCGGCAAACCGGTCATCGATTTCCAGGCCGTGCAGATGCACATCGCGGAAATGAAGATGAAGGTCGATGCGTCGCGCCTTTTGCTCTACCGCGCCGTCGTCAACGCGCAGCAGGGCCTGCCGTCGGTTGCTGAAAGTTCCATTGCCAAGTGCTTCGCCAACGAAATGGTGCGCGACGTCACCGGCAAGGCGATGCAGTTGATGGGCGGGTACGGCTATTCGACGGAATACCCGATCGAACAGAAGCTCCGCGACGGCTGGGGCTGGGGGATCGCCGGCGGCACCATCGACATCCAGAAGGTCAATATCGCCGCCGCGCTCGTCGGGCGGCGCTTCCAGCAGCGCTAACCCCGATCTAAGCGCCCCTCACCCGGCGCGTCGCGCCACTCTCTCCCCAGGGAGAGGGTGCTACACCGGCCGCTCGCCGATGCAGGTGGTGCGCTCCATGTAACGGGGCGCATCGCCGTAATCCATGACGGCGTAGTGCATCAGGCAGCGGTTGTCCCAGACGATGACGTCGTGCGGTTGCCACGTGTGCCGGTAGAGATACTCCGCGCGCGTCGCATGACGATAAAGCGGTTCCAGCATCCAGCGGCTTTCGTCGCTGTCGAACCCGTCCAGGTGCGAGGTAAACCCGGGATTGACGTAAAGGCTTTCCTTGCCGGTCTCGGCATGCGTACGGACCACCGGATGCAGCGCCTTGTTGGCGCCGGACATGTCGTCCTCGACGACGACCGGCTTGGCGTATTGCGTGCGAGCCGCGACCTCGAAGTCATGCCAGGCCTTCAGGGGGCGGAGCATGTCTTTCATCGGCCCGGACAGATCCTCGAACGCCTTCGTCATGTTGGCAAAGATCGTGTCTCCGCCGACGGGCGGGATTTCGACGCCGTGCAGAACCGACGCACCTGCAGGCGTTTCGCGGAAGCTGACGTCGGAATGCCAGTACGTACCGGCGCCCTTGCGGCCGAGCGGCTCTCCGCTTTCGTCCAGCTTGTTGGAAACCCGGTAAATTTCCGGATGTTCCGGGTGAATGTAGCGGCTTACGGTATTCTGCAGCGGCGATTCGCCGGGCGCGCCGAAAAGCGGCCCCAACCCTGCCCCGAAAGCGATATGTGCTTCGGTCGTGAGGTTCTTCTGGTCGCGGATGACCATCAGGCCATCGTGTTCACACCAAATCTGTTTCAGTTCGCCGAGGGCGTTGTCACCAAGGCCGTCGTTCAGGTCAATGCCCCGGATTTCCGCGCCAAGATGCGTCGAAAGGGGCCGTACGTCGAAGTTCATATAAGTCGTCCTCCCGTACTCCATTATGGGGTTCCCTGGATGGACTTCAATGCCCGGTAACGCCCGTTCGCCGCTCACGATAGGTTTATTTGAGTTGAGCACGCCCCTCGTCTAAGCCAGAGTTGAAGGGTTCATGACAGGAGATCGGTTAGGAAATGCCCGATTCAAGCCGCGCACTCGATCCGCGCAAATTCCGCGATCCGCATAAGACGGCTGACGGTCAGCAACGCGCCGTCGTGGCGCTGACGCATCTGACGACGCTCTGGTTCAATACCGGTTCGCTTTGCAACATCACGTGCGTGAACTGCTATATGGATTCGTCGCCGAAGAACGACGCACTCGCCTATATCACGCTTGGTGAAATGCGAGGTTATCTTGACGAGATCGACCGCGAGGAAATGCAGGTCGAGGAAATTGCCTTTACGGGCGGTGAGCCGTTCATGAACCCGGACATTATCCCGATGATCGACGAGGCACTCGGTCGCGGTTACCGCGTATTGGTCCTGACGAATGCCATGAAGCCGCTGCTGAACAAGCGCGACAAGCTCTTGCCGCTCAAGGAAACCTACGGTGATGCCCTGGCCGTTCGCGTGTCGGTCGATCACTACACCCGCGAAGGGCACGAGGAAATCCGTGGCAAGGATACCTGGCCGCCGATGGTCGAGGGTCTGCGCTGGCTCGCCGAGAACGGTTTCAATCTTGCCGTGGCAGGTCGCACCTGCTGGGACGAAGATGAAAAAATCGGCCGGGCCGGCTACGCCGGCCTTTTTGCCGAAGAAGGTATCCCGATCGATGCCGGCAACATGGCAAGCCTTGTGCTTTTCCCGGAGATGGATGCCGACGTGGATGTGCCGGAAATCACGGTGCATTGCTGGGACATCCTGGGCATCAAGCCAGAAACCATGATGTGTGCATCATCGCGGATGGTCGTTAAGCGGAAAGACGCCGATGTCCCAGCCGTCGTGCCGTGCACGCTGCTGCCGTATGACCGGGCGTTCGAACTCGGCAGTGCGCTGTCCGACTCGAACAAGGCCGTGCAATTGAATCATCCCCATTGCGCCAAGTTCTGTGTGCTCGGCGGTGCATCGTGCAGCCCGGAATGAACGATCAGATGGAAAAAACAGAAAACGTCCTGGACCTCGGCACGCTCGAGGGGCCGGTCCTCGTGTTCGGTGGCCCGTACTCGAATCTGCAGGCCACGGAAGCCATGATTGCCGAGGCTGAGCGGCTGGGCATTCCGCCGGGCAATGTCATCTGCACCGGCGATGTCGTGGCATATGCGGGCGACCCTGCGGCGACCACGGATGCCATCATGGGTTGGGGTGTCCCTACGGTCATGGGCAATTGCGAGGAAAGTTTCGGCGCCGAGGCTGACGACTGCGGTTGCGGGTTCGAGGAAGGCACCGCCTGCGACGTCATGTCCCGGCAATGGTACGCCTACGCCAATGCATGCCTGACACCGGCGCACCGTGCCTGGATGCGGGGGCTGCCTGGACGGATCGACTTCACGCTCGGCACGCGCCGGTTTGCCGTCATCCATGGCAGTGCGGCATCGATCAACGAGTTCGTTTTCGAGAAGACGGACGATGCCGTCAAGCGTGCCGGGCTGGAGATGCTCTCGGCGGACGCTGTCATCGGCGGGCATTCAGGCGTGCCGTTCGCGGAGAACCTCGATAACCGGCTTTGGCTTAACGCCGGGGTGATCGGCATGCCGGCGAATGATGCGACGCCGCGCGTCTGGTATGCATTGCTGCATCCCGTTGAAGATGGTCTGAGCATCGAAATTCGCGCGCTGGATTACGATCACGCGGCCGCCGTTCACGCCATGCGTGAAAAGAAGCTGCCTGAGGGTTACGCATGCTGCCTTGAAACCGGTCTCTGGCCCAATATGGACGTCATGCCTGCAGCGGAGCGGGAAAAGGCCGGCAGGCCAATCAAGGCTGAAATCTTGTTCTGGCCGGACGCTGTTTCCGCGGCCGCGGAGTAGGTCTTCCTCACGAAACGGCCTTGGAATCATCACGGGCCTGCCTTATTCGGTCATCGTTTTGCCGAAAGCGCTCTTTACAACGGTCTCCAACGAACCCCTGACAGGAGACCGATATGTCCACCAGATACACTTCATTGAAAATAGGCGCCGCGGTAGGCTGCCTGCTGGCGATTGCGGCCTGCGCCAATCCCGAAATCGAAGCCGCGAAGACGCTCGACATCAAAGGCAGCGATGTCAGCGCGGAAGCGGCGCGTGAATACAAGCGTCTCGCACACTTCGAAGACAAGGAAATGTGGGACAAGGCATCTGCCATCGCGTTTTCCGAAAAGGCGATCGCGGCGGCGAATGGCGTGGTTGGTGCCGGCCCGGCGGGCGACCGGAAAGTTCATGATGCCGAGATCGCTGCGGCATACCGTTACCTCAATCACATGCGCGCGCTGGGCGCCGACCGTATTGCGCCGAAAGCAACCGGTCAGGCGATCGCGCGGCTCGATTGCTGGGCCGAACAGGCCGGGGAGGGCGATCAGCCGCTGCACATCGGTTTCTGCCGCGACGGGTTCGCAGAATATGCCTCCGAGACTGCGGAAGCTTTGAAGGCGGCCGGACGACCGGTGGCCGTGACGGCGCCGGCACTCAAAACCTTTAAAGTGATCTTCCCGTTGGGGTCCACCATGCCTACCGTCGGCGCCAACGACGTGCTCGATGCCGCGGCGGATTATGCGAAGTCGGACAAAAAGATGCGGATCGTGCTCGGTGGTCACGCCGACAAGTCCGGCTCGGCTCGCTTGAACCAGCATTTGTCGCAGGCACGTGCGGATCGCGTTGCCAACCTGCTGCGCGCGCGTGGCGTGCCGCCGTCACAAATCAGCACCATCGGGTTTGGCGAAACCTATCCTCACGTCGTAACGCCCGACGGACAGAAAAGTGACGAGAACCGTCGTGTCGAGATCGTCATCGGCCCGGGCCGTCTGCTCTAAGTCTATGACTTCTGGCCCTGTTCCCGGGGCGTCTGGACAAGCAATGCGTGCTTCGGCTAAATGCTGCCGGCACGCATTCGCTTTTGGGTAAAAGGGCTCCCGATGACAGAGTTACAGGCATTCGAGCACACGACTGATGGAATCCGCGTTCTTGTTGCCGCCGCCTATATCGATGAGCATTCCGACCCGGATGAAAACCGTCATGTCTGGGCCTATCAGGTCCGCGTCGAGAACCTGGGCGCCGAGCCGGTGCAACTGTTGACCCGCCGCTGGCGCATCACGGATGGAAACGGTCAGGCGCACGAAGTCATCGGAGACGGCGTTGTCGGAGACAAGCCGGTCCTCAAACCGGGTGAGCATTATGAATATTCAAGCGGCACGCCGCTTCGTACGTCGACCGGTTTCATGACGGGCATCTTCCAGATGATCGATGCGTCCGGACGCCGTTTCGCGGTGCAGGTCCCGGCATTTTCCCTCGATGGGCCGGAACCGCCTCGGGCGGTTCACTGATTTCCCGATTTCGGCCGCAACGTTTCAGCCGTGCATTGCGCTGATCCAGTCCCTATATAACCACGTAACAATTGTCATAACGGGCACTAGCCCGGCGACATTGGGCGTGGCTGCATTTGCGAAATCTGATATGCTGCTTTCCGTCCTTGGGCAGAGAAGTTAGGACAGACCCGTGACAGATCAAAAACCGTTGAGCGTGATTGCCGGCAACCCGCACAAGCACGCAGCCCCTGACCTCGACAAGGGGCCGGCGATAGAGCGTCCAAGCCGCGAAGAAGCCGAGGATGCGGTTCGCACGCTGATCCGCTGGGCCGGAGACGATCCCGCGCGCGAAGGTCTCCGGGAAACGCCGGACCGGGTCGTGCGGTCCTACGAGGAGTTTTTCAACGGCTACGACGTCTGTCCGCGGAGCTATCTCGAAAAAACTTTCGAGGAAACGGAAGGGTACGACGAGATCGTCCTTCTCAAGGATATCCGTCTGGAAAGCCATTGCGAGCATCATATGGTGCCGTTCATCGGCAAGGTGCATGTCGCCTATCTGCCGGATCGCCGGGTTGTCGGTATTTCGAAGTTGGCCCGCGTTGTCGAGGCTTTCGGCAAGCGGCTGCAGATCCAGGAGAAACTGACGGCCCAGATCGCCAACACCATTGATGAGGTGCTGGAGCCGCGCGGCGTCGCGGTCATCGTCGAAGCGGTCCATCAGTGCATGACGATGCGCGGCGTGCACAAACCGGGTGTATCGCTGGTGACCAGCCGTATGCTGGGGGCGTTCCGGGACGATCCCACGACGCGCCGTGAAGTCCTCGCGATGGTGAATCACGACGGCGGCAACTACGCCTGATCGAAAAGCCTCCCGGGCGGCAAAAAATATCCTAAAATGACGGGACTTGACCCGCTTCCAGCGGCGCGCTTTTGTATTTCTGGGGCCTGAAACGGGCGGACGGGGACCGGACACTTCATGGATTACCGACCGGCTATATTCATCGTCGGCTTGCTGCTGGCGACGCTTGCGGTCGTGATGTGCCTGCCCGCCATCGCGGATTTCGCTTACGGCCATCCGGACTGGCAGGTATTCGCCGTTGCCGCCGGTACGACGTTCTTTGTCGGCGTGACCATGGCGCTGACGTCACGGGTGCGCGGCCTCAAACTCACCATCCGCCATGCCTTCATGATCACCACCGCGAGCTGGGTCGCAATGACGGTCTTTGCATCGTTGCCGTTTGCATTCTCGGAACTCGATATGAACTTCACGGATGCCGTCTTCGAGGCAATGTCCGGCATTACGACCACGGGGTCGACGGTGATCGTCGGACTGGAAACGGCACCGCCGGGAATTCTTTTGTGGCGCGCGCTGCTTCAATGGCTTGGCGGGATCGGGATCATCGTCATGGCGATTGCCGTTCTGCCGATGCTGCAGGTCGGTGGTATGCAGCTGTTCCGCATGGAAAGCTCGGACCAGTCGGACAAGGCTTTGCCGCGGGCGGCGCAAATCGCTTCGGCCATCGGTGTCATCTATTTCGCGCTGACGATTATCTGGGCGGGGTTCTACTGGCTTGCCGGCATGGGCGGGTTCGATGCGGTCGCGCATGCGATGACGACCATCGCCACGGGTGGCTTTTCCACGCACGATGAGTCGATTGCATATTTCGAATCGGCTGCGATCGACTACATCGCGACGGCCGGCATGCTGATCGGCGCACTGCCGTTCATTCTGTACCTACGCACGTTGCAGGGGGATTTGCTGGCCGTGGTCAATGACAGCCAGGTACAGTGGTTCCTCGTGTTCGTAGCTTGCGTTATCGCCGTCACGACAGGCTGGCTGGTGCTGGAGATCGGTGAGCAGCCCCTGGAAGCGATCCGCCTGGCGTCGTTCAACATTGTCTCGATCATCACCGGGACGGGTTATGCAACGGATGATTACGGGCTTTGGGGCGCATTTTCGCCGGTGATCTTTTTCTTCATCATGTTTATCGGCGGCTGTGCCGGGTCGACGACGTGCGGGATCAAGGTGTTCCGTTTTCAGGTTCTGTATGCGGCGGCGAGAACGCAAATCCATCACCTGTTGCAGCCGCACGGCGTATTTATTCCGTACTTTAACAAGCGCCCGGTATCGGAAGAGATCATTATCTCGGTGCTTTCGTTCTTCTTCATGTGGTTCTTCACCTTCGCTTTGCTGGCGCTGGGGCTCAGTTTGCTGGGCCTCGACTTCATGACGGCGTTTTCATCGGCCGCGACCTCGATCGCAAACGTCGGTCCGGCGCTCGGTCCGATTGCCGGTCCCGCAGGGAACTTTTCGACGTTTCCCGATGCCGCGAAATGGCTGATGTCACTCGGTATGCTGCTGGGTCGGCTGGAATTGTTCACCGTGATCGTCCTGCTGAGCCGGAGCTTCTGGCGGCCGTGAATCCTGTCGGCAACATGCTGGGTGGATGGGCGCGTAAACGGCACCACAGAGATGTCGAGCGGGTCATAAACCACCTGCGTTCGCTGGACGACGAAAGTATGGGGCTTGTGCTGGCCATTGCGGCACATCACCGCAATGCGCTCCTGAAAGACGGAATCGACCTGCGGGATCTCACGGAATTCGTGAAACAGATGCCGGGCTATCTGAACGACATGATGAAGGCAGTGGGCGTGCTGACGAAAAACAAACGTCACCACGATGCACTCGGGCTGCAGATATGGGTCTGTTCGCTCAGGTGTGCAGGCGACCCGGAACTGCAGCCATTGGGCGTGACCCTTTGGCTCGAGTTGCGCCGTGGACAGAAGCACGTGGCACGCGCTCGCGAGCTGGTTTCGAAGGAAACCGGTTTCGATCTCGATGTTACGATGGCGAACGACGTGCCATCCGAATTTCGCCGATAGACGGCGCCGTCAGCGAATAAAATCAGCGAGGTGTTTGCGGATCGACGCCGACATCTGCGGATCGAAATCCTTCATCACCTGTTCGGTCAGGTCGAACCACGTTTCCTCACGGACGTTGATCGACGCATCTTCAGGAATGGTTTGCGAGCGGTTGACCGCCGCTTTGGCAAATGCCTGGGTCACCCGTGGCACGCCTTCCAGCCGCACCTCGACGTCCACGCCGGCGTCATAGCGGTGGGATTGCTCGGTTGTGAATACGCCGCTCAGGCCTTTCTTGAGGACAAGCGGGGTCTCGGTGACGGCGGCATTGTTGATGATGAACCTGGCAACACCGGAAACGCCGTTGGCCTGCAAGCGGTCGCGTGCCCAGTTGCGGAGCGCTTTTTCGGGCGTGACCGGCATCCGGTTTTCGACATGTTTCGGATCTGAGGGCGGTGTGAAATTGTCGACGATCTCGATCCGCGCGACGCCGAGGGTGATCTGCGGCAGATGCGTAAATGTGAGTTCCGGAAACTGCGGCGGCGGCGGGGTCGTGCAGGAAGTCAGACCGGTCATGACCATCAGCAGGGCGGCGAGTACGGAAATCTTGCGGGCGAAGCGAGGCAGGCGCATGGCTATGGTCTCCGGGTAAAAGTCAGTTTGCACCGGGCGCATTGGCGAACAGGTCGTCGAGCCGGCGTTCATCGTATACGTAATCGGTTCTGCAGAACTCGCAAGTGACGGTAATGAGACCGTCCTCGGCCATTTCGTCGAACTCGGCACGTGGAAACGCGCGCAGCGTCTGGCTGACGCGATCTTCCGAACAGCGGCATTCGTGACGCAGCGCGCCTTGCTCGTACAGACGAATGCCGTCTTCATGATAAAGACGATAGAGGATCTTCGTGGCACTTAACGATGGATCGAGGAGTTCCTTGTTCGTTATCGAACTCATCAGAATGACGGCGCGGCGCCAGTTCTCTTCTTCCTGTTCGCCGTCTCGCGCCTTGGGCAACCGCTGGACCATCAGGCCGGCGGCATGTGACGAACCGTTGGCATCCGCGGTAATGGCAATGGCGGTTTCGATCTGCTCGGACTGGCGAAAATAGTTCTGGGCGCATTCGGCCAGCGTCGCGCCGGTGATTTCCGTGATGCCTTGATAACGGTCCGTGTCCGGACCCTGGTCGACCGTAAATGCCATATGACCGGCACCCAGCGTTTGCGGGATCGAGGCGCCTTCGGGGATGTCACCCGGGTCGACGCCTTCCCGGAGCTTGGCGCAGGCACGCATTGCACCGTCCGACGTGATATCCGCCATGATCAGGCTGACGGGACCGTCACCCTGGACCTGCAACTTGAAAACGCCGTCGTATTTGAGCGCGCTGGCGAGGACGGCAGCCAGCACCAATATTTCACCCACGAGCTTATCGATGAAAGGCGGATAACCGTGAGCCCGGATGGCTTCTGCGTACGTGCGGTCGAGGCGGATAAGGCGGCCACGAATGTTCAGATCCTCGATCTGGAAGGTCTGTACGAAGTCGCCGAATTCGTAAATGTTCGGGGTGTTGTTCACGTTGCCGTCCAAAGTGTCCGGTAATGATATCCGTAGACGCCGCGAAAGCCGAGCTTTTCATACAGCGCGCGCGCGTTCGGATTGTCGCCTTCCACCTGTAGGTAAGCCCCATGCACGCCGCAATCAACTGCGAAAGCTGCCAGTGACTGGATGAGACGGGCGCCAAGACCCTGCCGTCTTTGGTCGGGCCGTGTGTACATGCCGAAAACGGCGAGCCAGCCGCCGCCTGTGACGCCGAGGCCGATCGCGGTGATATCACCGTTCTCTTCGACGAGCGCAGCATAAAGGGGTGTTTCCCATGCGGCGGCGACGATCTGGCGCGGATCTCGGCCATAGCCTTCCATGTAGAGGTCCCACCACCCGGGCGGCGCGTTCTTGGTGACGCTGACGCTGCTGGTATTGTTTGCGGCCAGTTTCGCCGCTTCCGCGATCATGATGTCGACGGGCGTTTCAATTTCGTAGCCACGTGCGGCCAGCATCCCGTCGATGCCGTCCGGTTCGGCGGCCGGCGAAATCTGGACGCGGGGCGGCAGCCCGCGGGCCGGATAAAATTCTTCCGTGAAAGCGATCTGTGCCTCGGCCGTTGCACTGTTTTCGAGAGGGAAAGGGGCGGCGGAATTTGCGCGGCGGGTAATGCCGTCCGCATGACGGAATATCCAGCCGTCCCGGGTTTCCTTTTCGGGCGCGGGCCAGGCCGCGGCGGCAAGCCGGTCAAGCGCGAGAATATCACTCCGTGACAGCGATTCCTTGCCGAATACGGATGGGTCGGGACCTTGAAGCTGCGTCGTCAGCTCAAACACCAGGAAAGGATGGCCTTCTGGACGTGCAGCCGGTTCTCGGCTTCGTCCCAGACCACGGACTGCGGACCATCCAGCACGGAATCGGTCACTTCGTCGCCCCGGTGCGCAGGCAGGCAATGCATGAAAAGCGCGTCGTCCGCCGCTCTTGCCATCAACGTATCGTCGACGCGGTATGGCGAGAGCATGTTGTGGCGTGTGCCCGCATCCTTGTCGCCCATGGAAACCCATGTATCCGTTACAACCAGGTCAGCCTTATCGACCGCTTCGGCAGGGTCTTCGGTCAACACGACCTTGGCACCCGCGTCCTTGGCCCAGTCGATCAGCGTGTCGTTCGGCTTCAGTTCATCCGGCGTCGCGATCCGCATTTCGAAACCAAAACGCACTGCCGCATGCACCCAGCTGGTGACCACGTTGTTGCCGTCCCCGGTCCAGGCCACGGCGCGGTCTTTGATGTCGCCGCGATGTTCCTCGAACGTCATGATGTCGGCCATGATCTGACAAGGGTGCGACTGATCGGTCAGGCCGTTGATGACCGGCACGCTCGCGTACTCTTCGAGCTCCACCAGTTTCGCAGGGTCGTCGGTGCGGATCATGATCGCATCGGCATAGCGCGACAGCACGCGCGCTGTGTCGGCGACGGTTTCGCCGCGCCCGAGCTGCGACTGGTCATCGGTCAGCAAAACCGTATGCCCGCCGAGTTCCTGCATGCCGACCTGGAACGACACACGTGTGCGGGTTGACGGTTTCTCGAAGATCATCACCAGCGTTTTGCCGTCGAGTGGTTTGCCTGTAGACCCGCTGCGGCGCGATTTTTTCAGATCGTGCCCGAGACCGAGGATGCCCTTGAGTGTATCGCTATCGAGGCGGTCGATATCAAGGAAGTGTTTCGGCGTCGACATCTCAGGATCCGCTCTCGAAATCGGCTGCTGTTTTATCGATGATGGTGAGTGCCTCGGTGACATCGCCTGCAGTGATCACCAACGGCGGCACGAAGCGAACGATGTTGTCGCCGGCCGGCACGCTCAGAAGGCCGTTTTCCATCAGCTTCTTGACGACGTCGCCATTGGTGATGCCGTCTGCGCATTTGAGGCCGAGCATGAGGCCCGTGCCGCGCGCGATCTCGAACACGGACGGATGCTTGGCGACGATATCATTGAGACCGGCCATGAACGTTTCGGCGATTTTCTGCACACCATCAAGGAAGCCTGGCGCCAGAATCACGTCGAGCACCGCATTCCCGGCGGCCATCGCCAGCGGGTTGCCGCCGTAGGTGGAGCCGTGCGATCCGGCGGTCATGGCATCGGCGACCTTTTCCGTGGCCAGCGTCGCGCCGAGCGGGAAGCCGCCACCGATCCCCTTGGCGGAGGCCAGGATATCCGGGGCGATGCCGGCCCATTCATAGGCATACAGTTTGCCGGTTCGCCCGACACCGGACTGAACCTCGTCGAACATCAGCAATAAATCGAACTCGTCCGCGATCTTGCGCAGGCTTTGCAGGTATTCCTTGCTCATCGGCCGGATGCCGCCCTCGCCCTGCACCGGCTCGACAAGAATGCCGGCGGTTTCGGGGCCGATGGCAGCCTTGAGCTCATTCAGGTTGTCGAACGCGACCTGATCGAAGCCATCGACTTCCGGGCCGAAGCCGGTCATGTGCTTTTCCTGCTTGCCGGCTGACAGCATTGCGAGCGAGCGGCCGTGAAACGCGCCGGAGACGGTAATCACCCGGTAGCGTTCCGGATGGCCGTTGGACCAGTGGTAGCGCCGCATCATCTTGACGCCCAACTCTACGGCCTCGTTGCCGGAGTTGTTGAAGAACACGGCGTCAGCGAACGTGTTCGCGACAAGGCGCTCGGCCAGAGTCTCCTGACCGGGAATATGGTACAGGTTCGACGTGTGCATCAGTTTGCCCGCCTGTTCGCGGATGGCGTCGACCAGATGCGGGTGGCAGTGACCGATGGCGGCGACGGCGATTCCCGCGCCGAAATCCAGATAACGCCGGCCCTCGGTGTCCCACAGATACGCGCCTTCGCCGTGATCGAAGGCAAGATCGTAACGGGCATATGTGGGCATGACTGCCGGTATCATGATCTCTGCTCCTTAGGTCCCGGACCGGGATGGTCCCAGGAAAGCCGAGGAGTATCGTGAGGCGGCCTGTTGCTGTCAATAAGTCGTTACGAATGCAACAGGAATGTCACTCGCGGACAAAATGCAGCTTGCTGAAACGCTTGCGCATCGCACTTGCATCGGCGGCGGCGCTTTCGGGATCGTTGCCGGTGAGTGCGCGATGGATCAGCGAAGCAAGCTCCGCCATATCGTCCGGTTTCATGCCGATCCGGGCGATTTCCGGCGTGCCGATCCGCAGGCCATTGACGTCCCCGGCAATACCGGTCATCGGCAATCCAATGCCGCAACTCAGGATATTCGCCTCGCGCAGGCGTTTCGCGGCCGCCTGGCCGCCACCGAATGCGTGTGCTTCGATCGCGAACTGATGAGAGGCCGTGAATCCGTGTTCATTTGCGAATACGGGCAGGCCCAGCCGGTCCAGCGCTGTCGCCAGGGTTGCCGAAAGGGACTGCATCTCGGCGGCATATGCTTCGCCGAATTCACGCCAGTCCAGCAGCGTGATGGCGAGAGCAGCCGACTTGGCAACGTCGAAATTGGCGGTAAGGCCCGGGAACGCGATCTTGTCCAATCGCTCGGCAACGACCGGGTCGTTCGTCACCACCAGCCCGCCGGCGGGACCGCCCAGGCTCTTGTATGTACTCATGGTCATGACGTCTGCGCCGAGCGTCAGCGGATTGTCCCACGTCTTGCCGGCGATCATGCCGCAAAGATGCGCGGCGTCGAACATGACCTTAGCGCCCACCTCATCGGCGATCGCCCGCACCGCGGTGACCGGGTGCTGGAAAAGGTTGAGGCTGCCGCCGATGGTGATCAGTGCCGGCTTAACTTTGCGCGCTAGGTCGCTCAGGCCGTTGACGTCGACCGTGTAGCCGTCTGCCAGCACCGGGGCCTCATGGATGTCGACGCCGTAAAGACCGGCGGCGCCGGCGTCGTGATGGGTAACATGCCCGCCGATACTGGCCGGCGGGACGATGATGGCGTCGCCGGGACGGGTCGTTGCCATGAAAGTGTAGAGATTCGCCAGCGCCCCTGAGCCGACACGTATCTCGGCAAAATTGGCTTCGAACACCTCTGCCGCCAGCTCGGCGCAGATCACTTCGATCTTCTCGATCGCTTCAAGACCCATTTCGTACTTGTCGCCCGGATAGCCGAGCGACGGCCGCGAGCCCAGGCCGGCTGCCAGTGCGGCCTCCGCCTTCGGGTTCATGATGTTGGTCGCGGGATTGAGGTTGATGCAGTCCCGTTCGTGGATCTGCCGGTTTTCGGCGATCAGAGAGTCGATCCGCGCGTGGATAGTATCGGCGTCGGCGTTTGCCGTCTCTTCTGCTATGGCCTGGATGTAGGTTTCGCAGATTTCGGGAGTCCAGTTTCGGCGGCTCAAACGGTGCATTTTGTTTAAATCCCGGGTCATTCAGGAGAGGGTTGCTTGAAATCTAAACGCCCGGACCCCGCCGGGTACAGGGGGTTCCCGCATTATTGTGCGCAGAACACGGGTGTTTTTCTGCATGGTGTGATTTTCGTCATTTGACCGCGAATCGTT
The DNA here is from genome assembly GCA_965262415.1 of Rhodospirillales bacterium. GTDB lineage: Bacteria > Pseudomonadota > Alphaproteobacteria > Rhodospirillales > Casp-alpha2 > UBA4479. The sequence goes on from OZ253533.1 coordinate 3,373,915, forward strand.
TGCATATACACTCCATTGTGCTTGAGAGGTGCGGGGAACAACTTATGGATGTATTTTTCCAGTTCGTAAGTGCTTTTGCATTGTTTTTCGGGATAGCAGGTCTCGTTTATGCGACCGAAGTTTCGAAGCGATGTCAGTTGATCATCGAAGAGCGCATGAACGAGTGCGAGGCATTCCTCGCGGAAAAATCGCAAAAGCAAGACCAGGCGATCAAGGGTGCGATCGATGCCATCGCCCGCACCGCGAAATCGCTTGAGGAAACCGAACTTGCCCAGACGCGCGAAATCAATGTCATCCGAAAGACGATCGAACCGCTGATGGAAGCCTATGAGAAGGCCAAGGAACAGGAAGAGAAAGAGCGCAAACACCATACGCGCGTGGCCGTCAACGGCCGCTGAGCATCCAGCCCGATTGTTCAGGGCTTCAGTTTGTACCCCGATCTGAACATCCACATACACGTCAGCCACAGCACGGTATTAATTACGGCCATCACGGTGATTCCGAGCCAGGGTGCCGCATCGGCATGGCCGATGAAACCCGAGCGAAAACCGTCGATCATATAAAAGAACGGATTCAGGTGCGCGAGCGTCTGGCCGAACGGCGGCAGTCTGTCGATGGAATAAAACGTCCCCGACAAAAATGCGAGCGGGGTAATCACAAAGTTCGTGACGGCCGCCATATGGTCGAACTTGTCGGCCCAGATTCCTCCCATGATGCCGAGCAGCGACAGCATCAGCGATGCCATCAGAGCGTGATAGGCGATAAGAAAAAAGTTGCTGATGGAAAGGCCGACCACCACGGTCATCGCCAGGGCAACGGCAAGGCCGACGACAACGCCGCGCGTCACGCCGCCGAACGCGATTCCCGTCACCAGTTCCAAAGGGGAAAACGGCGGCATCAGGGTATCGACGATATTGCCTTGCACCTTGGCAATCATGATCGAGCTCGATGTATTGGCAAAGGCATTCTGGGCGATGGCCATCATCACAAGGCCCGGCGCCAGAAACTCGGAGAAGGGAACACCATGAACATCCGGGCGGAACTTTCCGAGTGCGAGCGTAAAGACGGCAAGGAACAGAAGCGTCGTAACGACCGGCGCCATCAGGGTCTGGGTGTAGACCTTCATGAAGCGGCGCACTTCGCGCATGTATAATGTCCAAAGGCCAATGGCATTGGACGTTGTGGGCTGTCTCATGGATGTCCCGACTTGGATGTTGCGGCGTTTCGTTTGTTATCCTTTGAGCCCTATATAAAGTGTAGGCATGGTGAAAACCAGTGCCGCCGACGTGGCAACCGAGACGGACATGAGCGACGACGAAGATGCAAAACCGCCGAAACGGCGGCGCGGGCCCAAGAAAGCGACCGCGAAATACCTGGAGAATTCCGCCGCACATTATCTCGGCCGGTTCGCGACGTCGCGGGTGCATCTCCGCCAACTCATGATGCAGAAGGTCAAGCGCTCCGCCGATCATCACGGCACCGATCCGGCAGAGGGCGAGAAGTTCGTTGATGACATTCTCGCCAAGTTCGAACGTTACGGTTTCATTGATGACCGGGCCTACGCAGAGATGCGTGCACGCTCGCTGCATGCCAAGGGAACGCCGGTTCGAGGCATCCGCTACAAACTGATGCAGAAGGGTCTCGATGAAGATCATATCGACGCCGCGCTAATGGCCTTGGCCGATGAGGAGCGGAGTTCCAATCTCGATCTTTCGGCTGCACTGACGCTGGCGCGCCGGCGGCGATTGGGGCCTTATCGTGGTGACGACCCGGATACCCGCGCGGAAAGGCGCGAAAAGGACATGGCCGTGTTGGCGCGGGCCGGGTTCTCCTATGACGTCGTCTGCCAGGTGCTCGATGCCGACAGTGTCGAGGAACTTGAACTGGCTGCCAAGGCACCGCAGTAAAAAGCCGCGCCGAACAGTTATTTGTCGCGCTGTTCGCCTTGTGTGTGTTCCGGCATCGGCTCGGAATGCGGGTCGAGAGCAGCCGCGACCGGCGTGGCATTCGGCGCCGGAACGAAGTTGGTCTTTTCTTCTGCCGTCGGCGCGGCACGGCGCGTCGTCCGCCAGATGGCATACAGTCCGACGGCGACAAAGATGCCGCCGATATAGAAGAACAATCCTTCAGCGCCGAGGATATCCATCAGCGGCCCCGCAAGAAGCGGCCCGACAATGGCGCCGGCGCCATAGATCAGCAAGAGGGTTCCGCTGACGACAACGCGTTCCTCGGCGCCGACATGGTCGTTGGCATGCGACACGGTGACGGCATAGACCGGGAACGACGCTGCCCCGAAGAGGATGGCCATATATAGCAGCAGTTCAGGTTTGATCATGCCGCCGGTGGCAACCATGATCGCCATGCCGCCGGCTGCGAAACTGCTGAACATCAGCACAAGGCGCCTGTCGAAGTGATCGGACAGCCAACCCATCGGCCACTGCATCAGACCGCCGCCGAGAATACAAAGCGACATGAATACCGCGACGCCGTCGACATCAAGGCCGACGTTGCCCGCGAACACAGGCGCCAGCCCCCAGAATGCGCCCATCGATAACCCGTACGCAAAGCAGCTTACGAAGCCGAGTGGGGAGATGGTGAAGAGCCTGCGGATCGGGAGCGGTCTCGGTTTCTGCGGTGTCGGTGCCTTGGTCCGCGTAATCGATACGGGGATGATGGCGACGGAAACCAAAATCGAAACGATGCAGAACAGAACGTAGCCCAGTGGGTCCGCCGCCGAGATCAGGAACTGGCCGACCGTCAGCGACAGCAGGTTGACCACCATGTAGGCGGCCAGCACCTGACCGCGCGTTTCGTTTGTGGCGCGTTCATTGAGCCAGCTTTCGATGACCATGTAGATCCCGGCGAAGCAAAACCCCGAAATGCCCCGGAAGACGGCCCATGAAATGGGCTCGATTATAATGATGTGGCCGAGCGCGGATGCGGATGCCAACGATGCCAAAGCCGTAAAGGCGCGGATATGGCCCGCACGCTCGATCAGGTAGGCGGTAACCAACGTACCGGCGACGAAGCCCAGAAAGTATCCGGACGCCATGATGCCAATGGCATTCGGGGAGAACTGCTCTCCCACGGCACGTATGGCGATCAGCGTGCCTTGCAGGCTGTTGCCGATCAGCAGCATCGACATGCCGAGCAAAAGAGATGATATCGATACAATCTGCTCGCGAACGGAATTCACAGGTTATTCCCCATAATTCTTTTCGGCGGTTATTCTAGTGGTCTGTGGGCCGGATGCCAGCCGTGACCGCGAAAAAATTGTGGAGAGATCGATGAGCGAACAAGACGGATTAATCGGCGCATATGAACTCGATGGCAAAGGCGGCGGCCGCCCGCTCGTCTGGGAAGATCTGTCGAACGGCGGCGTGTTCGAGAACCCGGTGTGGATCCATCTCGACCGGAACAGCGAAAGAGCGGGTTCATGGCTGCGGAACGAAAGCGGGCTTGGGCAGTTGCAGGCCGATGCGTTGCTGGCGGGTGAAACCCGACCGCGCGTTGCATTTATGCATGACGGTGTGCTGATGACACTGCGTGGCGTCAACCTGAACCCCGGCGCCAATCCCGAAGATATGGTCAGTCTCCGGATCTGGGTCGAGAACGGCCGTATCATTACGGTGCGCCTGCGCCGGCTGATGGCCGTCAACGATGTCCGTGCGCGGCTCGAAGCAGGTGAAGGGCCCGTGAGTACCAGCGATACGCTCCGTATGCTGGCGGTGCTGTTGATCCAGCGCATGGGGCCGGTGATCGAGGAATTGAATGACGAAACGGACGCCCTCGAAGACGATCTGGTCGTCAATCCGGCAGCCGACATCCGCCATCGTCTGAAAGCACTGCGCCGCGAAGCGATTGCGCTGCGGCGTTACCTTGCTCCGCAGCGGGATGCACTTGCGCGGTTGCATGCGGAAACCATCCCATGGATGCCCCAGGACCATCGTCTCGCATTCCGCGAGTGTGCCGAACAGGTGGCCCGCATCGTCGAGGATATGGATGCCATGCGTGAGCGCGCCGCCGTGATCCAGGACGAACTGACCAACCGCGCGGCGGAACATATGAACCGCAACATGTACACTTTGAGTGTTGTCGCGGCCCTGATGCTGCCACTCGGGGTTATCACGGGGATGCTCGGCATGAACGTGGGTGGCGTGCCGCTCGCGGAAAACAAAGAGGGATTTCTCATGATCTCCGGCCTGCTCGCTGTGATTGTTGCGATGCAGGTGCTGATCTTTCGAAGACTCAAATGGATTTAGGTTGTGCGACACGCCCGTTTGAAAAGTGCTGCCAACTCGGTTATCCCTCGAACGCTGTTCGATGCAGGTGCCGTGGAGAGATTAGTTGAACGCTGACGACGTCAAACAATTCTGGGAACTCGTCGTCGATGTCTGGCGGAACGGCGTCGGCGGTGTCGATATCGGCCAGGCGATAAATGCGCTTCTCATCCTGTTCGCATTTTTCGTTCTGCGTGGGCTTATCGCCAAGTTCCTTGTCGGCTGGCTCCGGCGCATGGCAAAGAGCACCGCATGGAAAATCGACGATAACGTGGTCGATGCCATTGCACCGCCGTTACGTGCGATTCCGGTCGTGTTTGGCATTTTCGTTGCTACCAATTACATGCAGTTCGAAGGGGTCGTCCATACGATCGCCGAAAACGTTACCCGGACGCTGATCGCTCTGGTCATCTTCTGGGCCCTGCTGCGCGCTGTCGGGCCGTTATCACGGGCATTCAATAACCTCGAGGAACTGCTTAGCCGCGAACTGATCGACTGGATCATGAAGGCGCTTCGAGTCGCGGTCATTCTCGTCGGTGCCGCGACCATCCTGCAGATCTGGGGGATTCAGATCGGGCCCATCATCGCCGGTGCGGGTCTCTTCGGCGTCGCCGTGGCGCTCGGTGCGCAGGACCTTTTCAAGAATTTGATCGCGGGCATTCTGATCCTTGGTGAAAAACGGTTCCGCAACGGCGACTGGATCAGGGTGGAAGGTGTGGTCGAGGGCACCGTCGAAGCGATCGGTTTCCGGTCGACAATGGTGCGGCGTTTCGATCAGGCGCCTGTCATGGTGCCGAACGCACAGTTGTCGGACACGGCCGTGACGAACTTTTCGGATATGACCTACCGGCGTATCTACTGGCATGTCGGCGTCGAGTACCGGACCACGGTTGATCAACTCCGGGAAATTCGCGACGGCATCTCCGACTATATCAGTAACGGCGAGGAGTTCGTTAAGCCGACCGAGGCATCGACATTCGTCCGCATCGACCGCTTCAGCGATTCTTCGATTGATATCCTGGTCTACTGTTTCACCTATACCAAGGTTTGGGGCGAGTGGCTGGAGATCAAGGAGCGGCTGGCGTACAAGATCATGGATATCGTTCACGGCGCTGGTGCTGGTTTCGCCTTCCCGTCGACGTCGCTTTATATCGAAAGCCTGCCGGCGGACCGGCCTGAACCGTTCATGCCGCCCTCCGAGCGAGGCCCGAGCCGGAAATCCGGAGGTGACAGCGTGCTTTCCGAAACCGAGTCACCCAGCGGCGGCCGCGGCAATGCCTCTGACGGGGGAGACGGTGGTTAATACATTGGGAGAAGAAGATGTCCGTTACGATCTATCATAATCCGCGCTGTTCGAAGTCGCGTCAGACACTGGCGATTCTCGAGGACAAGAATGTCGGTCACGAGGTAGTCGAGTACCTGACCTCGCCGCCATCGAAAGCGGAATTGAAACGCATTCTCGGCATGCTGGGGGGAAAGGCTGCGGACATCGTCCGCAAGAAGGAAGCCAAGGAAGCGGGGCTCGATATTGCGTCCATGAGCGAGGAGGAAATCATCGACGCGATGGTCAAAACGCCGATCATTATCGAGCGGCCGATCGTGGTTGCCGGCGACAAGGCGGTGATGGGCCGTCCTCCGGAAAACGTACTCTCTATAATTTGAGTAAAATCCTGCGCAAATAAGCGCAGGCTCTTGCGCGTGGCTGTCGGCCGCGCTTGCGGTCGGGGCAAAGCCCTTGCAATATGCGCTGACGGGTATCCAACGGGGGGCAGCCGGTATGGCGAAACAGTCCGCGAAGGCAGGTGCCGCGCCGAAAAAGCGCGCCAAGGCCGTGCTTCGCCCGCGCGAAAAGGAAGTGCCGGCGCCGGTTCAGTCGAAACCGCATACGGTGGATCCCGAAAAGCTCGAAATCTGGCGATCGCTGCCCGAAGACCAGCGCATTGCCCTGCGCGAACGCGAAGCGGTCCGCATGTTCAATGTGGCGGCCACACTTCATCGCGAGGGCAAGCTTGAAGAAGCGGTCGATTCGTACGGCAAATCGTTGCTGCTCAATCCGAGGCAGCCCGACGTCTATAACAACATGGGCGTCGCGTTACGCTCTCTGGGTAAGCTCGAAGCCGCCGTCGCGTGCTATCGCCGGTCCCTCGTGCTGAAACCCAACAACTCGGGCGTTTATTCGAACATGGGCAACGCGCTCCGCGAACTGGGGCGTCTCGAAGTTGCGATGGCGTCACATCAGCAGGCCGTTCGCCTCGCGCCACGTTCCACGGAAGCATATTACAATCTTGGTCTGGTGCTGCGCGACCTGGGGCAGACGGATGCCGCGCTGAGTTGCCTCGACAAGGCGCTGGCGCTCAACGAAAACCACGTCGACTGCCAGTGGGACCGGGCGCTCACGCTGCTTGAAATGGGCCGCCTCGAAGAGGGCTTCGAAGCCTACGAGAGCCGCTGGATGCTCGACCGGAGCCCGCCGCGAGAGTTCGACAAGCCGCGTTGGGACGGGTCCGAACTGAAGGGTAAGACCGTTCTCGTGCATCACGAGCAGGGCTTCGGCGACATGATCCAGTTTGCCCGTTACCTGCCGATGATCAAGGAACGCGGCGGCCAGGTCGTCGTCGAGGTGCAGCCGGAACTGGCGCGTCTTATCGGTTCGGTGGAAGGTGTTTCGAAAGTCTTCAATCGCGGGCAGGTGCCGCCCAAGTTCGACTTCTGGATTCCGATGATGTCGCTGGCCAACATATTCGGTACCGGTCTGGAAACCATTCCCGCCGATGTGCCCTATGTCGGCCCACTCGATCCGAGTGCCGTGCAACTGCCGTCGTCAATGGGGCGGATCAAACGGGTCGGGATTGCCTGGGCCGGGCGGCCGACACACCGGAACGACGTCAATCGTTCAGCGGGCTTCAAGCACTTCATCGAGATTCTCGGTCTGCCCGGACTTTCCGTTTATTCGCTGCAGAAAGGCCCGGCAGCCGCCGATATCAAGGAACACGGCTGCGAGGCACTGGTGAACGATATCGGCGACCGGCTCCGGGATTTCTCGGATACGGCCGCCGTAATCAGCCAGCTTGACCTCGTGATCACGGTCGACACCGCGCTGGCGCATCTGGCGGGTGCGATGGGCAAGCCGGTCTGGATCGCGGTGCCGTTTTCGCCGGACTGGCGTTGGATGCGGGGTGCCGATGCGTCGCCATGGTATCCGAGCGTGCGGCTGTTCCGCCAGAAACGCCACGGTGCGTGGGCGGGCGTTTTCGGTGATATCCGGCGCGCACTACGCGACGAAATCGTCGAGCAGTAACCCCCCGCTCGGCACCATTCGTTAACACCATCTTTACTCCTTGAAGGCCACGATAGGGGCGCCTGGGCGCGTGTCCGTATAGGAGAGACGGGTGGCAACCAAAGAGTATAAATCCGGCGATATTTTGCTCGCCGAAGGCAGCGTGCCGGATACCGCGTACCGTATCGTACAGGGGTCGGTAGAGATGACGCGCGACATGGGCGGAATGTCCATGCCAACCGCCGTGCTCGACCGTGGTTCCCTTATCGGCGCCGAGGAACTGATCGACGGCCGCGCCATGGAAGATACAGCGCAGGCGCTCGGCAATCTTGTTGTCGAACTGGTTTCAAAGGAACAGGCGTCGCGTCTGCTGGGCCGCCAGCCGGTCAGGAAAGAGCAGCCGCGAAAAGCCGAACGCAAGCCTGCCGCGGAGGAGAGAAACCAGACGCCTCCGTCACGCGCGCTGGTCGCACTATCGGCGCAATCGGATACGGATTATACGGTCGAAGACCCTGCTTCCAGCGTCCTCAAACCCGGCCTTCTGCGACGCATCCTCAAACCCGAGTTCGCCGACGTTTACGACCGTCTCGATGTGCGCATTTCCGCACTTGAGGGCGAAGGTGGCGAGCAGGCCGCGCAGCACCTGATTTCTGAACTCTCCAAGCGGCGCGGCATCCGTGCCCGGGCCATGAATGCGAAGGTCGCCCTGGACTTCGAAAGCGACCCGGTCGCCGCGATGCGTGACCTTAAAAAAGCCTCAGAACGCTGGTTATTGGACCAGGGCGGCGACGTCGTCGTCTGGGGCGCCGTGGTGCCGGGCGGGCAGTTCGTGCATTTGCGTTTCTTCGTCCGTGAAGACCCGTCTGTGGATCAGTTCCGTATGGGTGATGGCTGGACGCTTCTCATTTTGCCGATGCCTTTGGATATGGCGGCATCGCACCGGTTGCATGCCGTCCTTCTGGCGGCGCTCCGTACCAAGCAGGCCGGTAAACTTCTGACCGTACGCCGCGACCTCGACGTGCTGCTGCTGGATGCGCGCGAACAGGTGCTGAAGGACGTCCCGGGACTTGATCCCCTCTCGCGTGCCGAAGAGAGAGCGACGGTCGCGCGGACGTTTGCCAGCGCCATCCGGTTCAAGCGCCGCGCCGACGATGCACAGACGGCGATGTCGCTTTTCGATACGGCGCTGGAGACTTTTAGCGCAGAGAAGACGCCGCTGGAATGGGCCTTCGCACATCGCGACCGCGCGTTCCTCGGGCAATTCATTGCCGAACGGACCAACGATACCAGCGCACTGGAAATGTCGATTAACGATCTTGAGGATGCGCTCAAGGTTATCGGGCCGAATACGTTCCCGCACGATTGGGCGGCGATGAACAATCGGCTCGGTCTCGCACTTTACCGTCTCGATTTCGACAACGGCGACGCGGAGACGCTGGAACATGCGCTGCATGCGTTCAAAAACGCGCTCACGGTCTACGACAGGAAGTCCACGCCCAACGAATGGGCCGAGGCGATGGGGCATTTTGGACAGGTGGCTTTGGTGATCGGGCGCGAGAACCGGGATCCGTCGATGCTCCTGCAGGCCGTCGAAGCCTGCAACGCCGTCGTTTCGGCCCGCGACCGCCGGAACATGCCGCTGCACTGGGCATCGGCGCAGAATAACCTCGGCTCTGCGCTCTTCCTGTATGGCCGGGTTGCCGGCGACACCAGCGCCCTCGAAGGGGCGCGTGATGCATTCCGCACTGCGCGTGCAATCTATGTCGAAAAGGGTGCCGAACGGCTTGCCGCCGTGGCGGAAAAGAATCTCGGGCACGTCGACAAGGCTATGTCACGGCGTAAAAAACGCGACACACCGCCGGAACTTCCCTGGGAGGGGAAGCAGGGCGAGCCACCTCCATTACCGTGGGAGTTCGGACCCGGCGCCAGCGGCGGATCATCGCGACCGAAGGTGAAGCGCGATAACGACAGCTGGCTCGATGAGCGTCTGCGTTAGGGTCACGCCGATTTGACGGGCCGCGGCTTGAAACCGTTCCTGTCCGGGTGTATCTCCGGAATATGAAAGACGACGCGAACAAGTTCGATATTGACGGGGTGATCTGGCGTCAGCCGGACGGCGATCTCGTATCGTGCGAGGAAAAGCTCGTGGTGCTGCGTGAAAACCTGGACGAAATCCGTCAGGAGTGTCAGGACGCTCTCGAGGACGCCGTGCTGATGGGCTGTGACGAGAAGCAAGTTCGCGAGGTTCTGGAACAGATCATCCGCGACATCGTCAATCCGTATCCGCAGAAATAACGCGGGCTTTCAATTCAGGCTTTCGACGCAAAATGGCGTACCAGGTCGCTGGCACTGATCATGCCGGCGAGGTATCCGTCCTCGACGATCGGCAGGTGGCGGATATGTTTCTCCGCCATCAGTTTGGCGACGTCGATGACACTGTCCTGATCGGAGCACGTCAAAACGTCGCGTGATATGAACATGTCGACCGGCATGTTCAGGGCGTGGTTGCCGTGTTCGTAGAGCGCGCGGACCACGTCCCGTTCGGAGATCACGCCTGCAAGGGCGCCGTCTGCGGCAATGACCATGGTCAGGCCGATCCTGTGTTCCGCCAGAAAGTCGACGGCTTCCCTTAAGGGTCTGCCGGCCGGCACATGCAGCACGAAATCCTCGTTGACCCCTTTGATGTCCTTGACGAATGTGTCGTCATAGGCGCGGCGCCTTTGATCAGCGTCCATCGGCGTTCCTCCGGCTGTTAGAACTGTTTTCAGCTTCCGCACATCCTCGCCGGCGGTCAACGTTACAATGGTATTATTAAGTTTCACGAAGAACCCTTTTGCGGCGGGCGCGAAGTCATTACGCTCTCGGCCATGGACCTCCGCCACCTAAAGACTCTGATCGCCATTGCCGAGCACGGCTCGTTCGCCGCCGCAGGCGATGCCATCGGCCTCACCCAGTCGGCGGTCAGCCTGCATGTGAAAGCACTCGAGGAGGATCTCGAGACCAAATTGTTCGACCGCACGACGCGGCCGCCACGGCTCAACACGCGCGGCCGCAACCTGGTCGACCGTGCCCGCGAGATCGTCGAGAAATGTGAAAGCCTCACCGACATCGTCAGCGGCGAGGCGTTGACCGGCAGTCTGGATATCGGGTCCGTGCCGACGCTGATGTCCGGCGTGCTGCCGCCGGCTTTAAGTGCGCTTCGCGCCGGACACCCCGATCTGCGTATCCGTGTCTCGAGCGGTCTTTCCGCAGACCTCGTGGGCCGCGTTCACAAGGGAGAACTGGATGCCGCGGTCGTAACCGAGCCGTCCCAGCTTCAGACGGGGCTGAGCTGGCACATGTTCGCCGAGGAACCCCTGATGGTCATTGCGCCGAAGGGAACGCCCGGGTCGACCGACCGTGAACTGCTGGATGCAGGCCCGTTTATTCGTTTCCAGCGTTTCGCCTGGGCCGGAAGGCTGATCGATACACACCTGAAGGACAGAGGTATCCGGGTCAACACGGGCATGGAGATCGACTCGCTGGAAGCCATCGCCTCGATGGTTCAGCATGGCCTCGGCGTCTCGGTGGTGCCGGATCGCGCCGGGGCGGACCTGCCGGAGGGCATCGAGAAGATTCCGTTTGGTGATCCGCCGCTCTGCCGCGTGATCGGTGTCGTGGAGCGGCGCGATAATCCGAAGGCACATCTGACCCGGGCGTTGGTCGAGATCCTGAGCGGGCTTGCCGGCGACAAGCGGCCTCGTGGCAGCTCGAAACGCCACAACAATGAGGTTTAATCAAGCTTACTGAGATAATTATTCGTTTTTATCAAGAAAAACCATCGGCTAAAACCAACGAGGCGCTGCCGCGCCGTACCAAACAAGGGAAGATCCATGACGACCAATACCGGCCCCCTCAACGGCATCCGAATTCTCGACCTGACACGGATTCTGGCTGGCCCCACCTGCACCCAGCTTCTGGGTGACATGGGCGCGGACATCATCAAGGTTGAAAAACCGGGATCGGGTGACGACACACGCGGCTGGGGGCCGCCTTACCTCAAGGACAAGGATGGCGCCGATACGCGGGAAAGCGCCTACTACATGGCGTCGAACCGGAACAAGCGCTCCATCACCGTCGATATCACCAATCCGAAAGGCGTGCGCCTGGTCAAGGACCTGCTGAAGCACTGCGATGCGATCTGCCACAATTTCAAGGTCGGTGGCCTCGACAAGTACGGTCTAGGCTACGACGAGATTCATGCCGAGTTCCCGGACAAGGTCTATCTGCATATCTCGGGTTTCGGGCGCACCGGTCCCTATGCCAAGCGCGCGGGGTACGACATGCTGGCCCAGGGAATGGGGGGCATCATGAGCCTGACCGGCCCCGTCGACGGCGATCCGCACAAGGTCGGCACCGGTATCTCGGACGTCATGTGCGGCATGTACGCGACATCGGCTTTGCTGGCTGCGCTCCGCCACCGGGACAAGACCGGGCAGGGACAGTTGATCGATCTCGCGCTGCTCGACAGCACCGTGGCGTGGCTGATCAACGAAGGCGTGAACTACCTGACACACGGGCATCCCAACGTGCGGCGTGGCAACGCGCACTCGAACATCGTGCCCTATGACGTTTATCCGACGGCGGATGGCTATGTCATTCTCGCCATCGGCAACGACGGCCAGTTCCGCAAATTCTGCGATTTCGTCGGCAAGCCGGAGATGGCCGAAGACGAGCGTTTTCTCACCAACGACATGCGGGTGCGTAACCGCGATGTGATTACGCCGCTGATGCGTCAGATAACGGTGATGAAAACGACAGAGGAATGGGTCACCGGTCTGGCACCGCTGGGTGTGCCGTCGGCGCCGGTGAATACCGTGCCGATGGCGTTCGAAGACCCGCAAATCCAGCACCGGGGCATGCGGATCGAAATGGATCACCCGATCGCCGCGGACGGAAAATGCCGGCTGATCGGCAATCCGATAAAATATTCCGAAACGCCAGTATCCTACCGCCGGCCGCCGCCGATGATGGGCGAGCACACGGACGAAGTGCTTGAGGAACTGTTGAACCTCGACCAGGCCGCACGCGCCAAATTGCGCGACGACGGCATTTTGTAAGGGAGCCGAACCATGTTTCAGCTGACGGACGAACAACTCGAACTGCAGGCCGCGGCGCGGAAACTCGCCCGCGACGTCATCGCCGATCGTGCTGCCGATATCGACAAATCGGAAGAGTATCCCTGGCACAACGTCGAGGAACTGGCCAACGCGGGCCTGACCGGTATGACGATCCCCAAGGAATGGGGTGGGCGCGGGTTCTCGTTCCTGCACGCGGTCCTGGTGGTCGAGGAAATGGCCAAGGTCTGCGGCGTGACAGGCCGGATCGTCGTCGAATGCAACATGGGCGCGGTCAGCGCGATCATGCGCTATGGTTCTGACGAGCAGAAAAAGCTCGCCGCCGAACTGGTGCTTGCAGGGGACAAGCCGGCGATCTGCATCACCGAACCGGAAGCAGGTTCTGCGGCGACGGAAATGACGACGACGGCGGTCAAGAAAGACGGCGGCTATGTCATCAACGGCCGCAAGCACTGGATCACCGGCGGCGGCGTTTCCAAACTTCACCTGATCTTTGCACGTGTGATCGAGAACGGAAATGATCTGGGCATCGGCGGCTTTATCGCCGTGCGGGACGAGGCCGAGGGCCTTCGTGTCGGCACGCGGGAGCCGGCCATGGGGCTCCGCGGTATTCCGGAATGCGAAATGATCTTCGAGGATCTGTTCGTACCGGAAAGCATGGCGCTGATCCCGCCGGAAGGGATCAAGCGCGGCTTCGCCGGCCTGATGAACGCCTACAACTCGCAACGTGTCGGTGCGGCGACGGTGGCGCTCGGTATTGCCGAAGGCGCTTACGAAAACGCACTTGCCTATGCCGGGGAGCGCGAACAGTTCGGCCGCCCCATTGCCGAGTTTCAGGGTTTGCAGTGGATGCTTGCCGACATGTCGGTCGGCCTCGCCGCGTCGCAGGCGCTTGTCTACAAGGCCGCCGCTTCCGCGGAAACGACGGACGGAGGTTTTCCGGATATGCTGATGGCGGCGCAGGCCAAGATTCTCGCCTCCGAAACCGCGATCAAGGTGACGTCGGATGCCTTGCAGGTGTTCGGCGCCGCCGGGTATTCGCGCAACCGCCCGATGGAACGCATGTACCGCGACGCACGCATGTTCACCATCGGCGGCGGAACGGCGCAGGTGCTCCGCAATCTGGTCGCCGGAAAGATCCTCGACCGGAAGCTGCCGCAGACGCGCGACGGGTATCTGAAACTGGCCGAGCGCGCGCGCGCGGCAGAATAAGGAACGCAATTCGAATGACGACCACGTCCGACATCATCGGCAAGCGGCTATATGAGGCCGGGTGCCGCCACGCTTTCGGCATCCCGGGCGGCGAAGTGCTGTCCCTGATGGAAGGGCTCGAAAACGCGGGCATTGATTTCCATCTCGTGAAACATGAGAACCCGGGCGGTTTCATGGCAGAAGGGACGTACCATGCTTCGGGTGCGCCGGGCATTCTCGTAGCGACGGTCGGTCCGGGCGTGGTCAACGCCGTCAACGCGGTTGCCAATGCCTGGCAGGACCAGGTGCCAATGATCTTCCTGACCGGATGCGTCGACGCTGCCGAGGCGGAGACCTATACCCATCAGGTATTCGACCATACCGCTGTCATTCGACCGATCTCGAAAGCATCCATGACGGTCGCCGACGGTGCGGTCGACGTGATGATCGACAAGGCGGTGGCGATAGCCATGCAGGATCCGCCGGGGCCGGTGCACGTGGACGTGCCGATCAACATTGCGGGCAGGGCGGCGAATGTGACCGGTTATCCGGGGCGCGCCGCGCTTTCGAAAACGTCGCCCGCTGCCGGCGCCGACCTCGACCGGGCGCGCGAAGCGATTGCAAATGCGGAACGTCCGCTGTTGATCGGTGGTGTGGATATCCTGCACCATGACGCGGCTGATGTGATCAATGAAGCCGTGCATCGCCTGAACATGCCTATCCTGACCAGCTACAAAGCCAAAGGAGTCGTCAGCGAAGACGATCCGCTGGCGCTTGGCGGTCACGGCCTGTCACCGAAGTCGTTCAAGACGGTCAAGCCGATGATCGACGAGGCCGATGTGATCGTGCTTGCCGGATACGATCCGATCGAAATGCGGATCGACTGGCGTCATGCATGGTCCACCGGCGTCGAAGGCAAGACGGTGATCGAGATCGCGGCGCACCCCAATACCCATTACGTGCACCAGTCGGATATCAGCTTCGTCTGCGACGTGGGCGAGGGGATCAAGGCGCTGACGCACGGCATCAACGGCAAGGAAACGTGGCCGGGGGGCGGCATCGAGAAAATGCGCAGCAGCCTTCGCGCCGACTTCCCGAGGGATGAAGCCTGGGGCCCTGCGGCAGTGATCGATGCTGCCCGCAGTGCTCTCCCGAAAGATGGCTTTGCTGCTGTCGACACTGGTGCGCACCGCATTCTGCTGAGCCAGCAATGGGAGTGCTATCGCCCGCGTACGCTTGCGCAGTCGACGGGGCTTTGCACCATGGGCTGTGCGGTCCCGATTGCCATGGGACACAGGATCGCCAACCCGGAAACACCCGTCATCGCGTTCACCGGTGACGGCGGGATGGAAATGATCCTGGGCGAACTGGCGACGCTGCGTGATATGAAGCTGCCGGTCGTCATCGTCGTTTTCGTCGATGAAAGCCTGGCGCTGATCGAGCTCAAGCAACGCGCCAACAAGCAGGACAATCTCGGCGTCGATTTCGGCGGGACCGATTTTGCCAAGCTGGCGGAGGTCATGGGCGGTATCGGTGTGACGGCAACGGACCGTGACACGCTGGAAAGTGCAATCGATGACGGCCTTAGCGCTGACACGTTCACCCTGATTGCTTGCCCCATCGGGCGCAAAGCCTACGACGGGCGGTTCTAACGCGCCCTCACATTTGCGTGCGCAGACCGGAAAAGACTGGAACTCGCCGGTCCCCCGGATTACTTCGGTTATGATGCAACCGGGAACGCCGGAGGAGAAGATGTCGGACAAGGTCAGCAAATCCGAACAGGAATGGATGGACGAACTGGGCTTCGAGGCCTTCAAGGTCTTGCGCATGAAAGGCACCGAGCGTGCAGGGACCAGCCCGCTCAATCACGAAAAACGCAATGGCACGTTCGTCTGTGCCGGTTGCGGTGAGCCGTTGTTCGCTTCCGAAACCAAGTTCGAGTCCGGCACCGGCTGGCCCAGTTTCTTCCAGCCCATCGGCGATGACGCGATCGAGGAAGAAGTCGACAAAAGTTTCTGGATGACGCGGACGGAAGTGCACTGTGCGAAATGCGACGGGCATCTTGGGCACGTGTTTCCGGACGGGCCCGCACCCACCGGTCAGCGGTACTGCATCAACGGTCTGTCGCTGAAGTTCAAACCCGAAGGTTAATCGGCAATTTCCATCGGGGCGAACCCAGGCAGTCCCTGCATGCGGGCAATCCAGCTTTCGACATTCGGATAATCGGCGAGGTTGAAATCGCCTTCTTCGGCGACATGCGTGTAGGCGAACAGTGCGATGTCGGCGATGGTCGGGACACCGGCAACGAACCAGTCGTGCTGGCCCAGATGATCGTCCATCAGTTTCAGCGCTGCGAGACCGTTCGCACGCTTGCCGGGGATCATCGCCTTTTGCGCTGCGTCCAGCTCCGGCATGTGGTTCCAGAACCGGAGCGTCGCAATATTCGGCTCGTGTGAATATTGCTCCCAGAACATCCACTGAAGGACCTGTGCGTGGTGCAACCGGTCCGTCGGCAGCCAGGGCGTGCCGGCAGCGAGGTAGTGCAGGATGGCGTTCGATTCCGGCAGTACGGTGCCGTCGCCAAGGATCAGCACGGGGATCTTGCCGTTGGGGCTGATCGCCAGGAATTCGGACGTTCGCGTTTCCGATTTGAGGACGCTGAACGCCTTGTACGCATAGGGCGTATCCAGGAACGCCAACAGCAGGCGGATCTTGTAACCGTTCCCCGAGATCGGGTCATCCAAGAGGGTGAGCATCAACTTCTCCTTGCTGTGCAGCGCATGCTTGCCAATATCCTTGATAAGCCGAAAGCGCTTAGGGCTCAAAGCAGCTTTGGTAATGCAAAGCGCAGATAAACTAATGGAGGGGACAAATGGGAGAGCAAACGAAAATCGCTGTCGTCACGGGAGCGGGATCGGGCATCGGGCGCGCGACGGCCAAGGCATTGATCGACGATGGCTGGACGGTGGCGCTGGCGGGCCGCCGCGCCGACGCGCTGGATGAAACGATCTCGATGTGTTCCTCGCCGGATCGGGCGCTCGCCGTCCCGACGGACGTCTCGGACCCGGATCAGGTGACGGCACTGTTTGCAAAAGTCACCGGCACCTACGGCCGGGTCGACCTTCTGTTCAACAATGCCGGCACCAATGCGCCGGGGATCCTTTTGGAAGATCTTTCTTTCGAGCAATGGAAGACGGTGGTCGACGTGAACCTGACGGGATCGTTCCTGTGCCTGCAGGCAGCATTCCGTGTGATGAAGGAACAGGATCCGCAGGGCGGCCGCATCATCAACAACGGCTCGATCTCTGCGCACGCGCCAAGGCCGGACTCAATTCCCTACACAGCGACCAAGCATGCCGTTACCGGATTGACCAAGACTGCGTCGCTCGACGGACGCAAGTACAACATCGCCGTTTGTCAGCTCGACATCGGCAATGCGCAATCGGAGATGGCCGACCGCATGGCGAAAGGGGTCAAGCAGGCGAACGGTGAAATCAAGCCGGAGCCGATGATGGATGTGAACGATGTCGGCCGTGCCGTGGTGCACATGGCGAGCTATCCGCCGGAAACGAACGTGTTCACGATGACGATCATGGCGACACAGATGCCCTTCGCCGGACGGGGCTGATTTTATGTCTGAAATGAATTTTTCGAGACACATAGTACAAGTTTTTGCGAGAAATCAGGGTTGAATTGAGGCCTATCGGGGGGGCTGGAAAGGCGCTTCGACTTGCCAGCAACGATAACGCTGATACAATCTTTTGACTGAGAAGCCTTTCCGGCCAAAATATAAAAACAACGGAAGGCAGATGAGAATCCAAGTCGGGCAGGTGCCCGCGCAACACTGAAGTCTGGGAGGACTCACACAATGAAAGCACGTCTGACGACGGCAGTAATGGCTTCGGCCTTTGCCCTTGGCGTCACGCTGGCGACGCCGGCAAGCGCTAAAGTCGAGGGAGACACCATCATCCTCGGCTCCGCCATTTCTTTCACAGGGAAGTATTCGACCAACGGGGTCCACGCCAAGAACGGCTACGAACTCGGGGTCAAGCAGATCAACGAAGCCGGCGGTGTGACCGTCGGCGGCAAGAAGTACAAGCTCAAGGTCCAGTACTACGATGATGAGTCGACGCCGCTGCGTACTGCACAGCTGCTTGAGCGTCTCGTCAACCAGGACGGTGTGAAGTACTTCCTCGGCCCGTATTCGTCCGCCACCACGAAGGCTGCCGCGCCGATCATGGAAAAGTACAAAGTGCCCATGGTTGAAGCCGAAGGTGCGTCGCGTTCGCTGTTCAACAAGGGCTACCGCTACCTGTTCGCGGTGCTGTCCACCTCGGAACAGTACCTGGCGAGCTCGATCGCGCTGGCCGCTGAAATCGCCGAGAAGAACGGCAAGAAGGCCAGCGACGTGAAGGTCGCAATGGCGTTCGAGAACGATCCGTTCTCGCTCGATGTCCGCGCCGGTGTTCTCGACGACACCAAGAAGTACGGCATGAAGGTCATCATCGATGACAAGATGCCGCGCGATCTGAACGACATTTCCGCGACGCTGACCAAGGTCAAGGCGCTCAAGCCCGACCTGCTGGTGCTGTCGGGTCACTCCAAAGGTGCCGCGACCGCTGCCCGTCAGATCAAGGAACTGCAGATCGACACGCCGATGATCGCCATGACGCACTGCGAAGCGGCGAAGATCACGTCTAAGTTCGGCGAAGCCACCAACGACATCCTGTGCCCGACCCAGTGGGCGGAAACGTTGAGCTACAAGGATGATCTGTTCGGCACCGCCGCGGATTACGACAAGCTCTTCAAGGCCACCTATGAAGGTTACAAGAACGTTCCTTACCAGTCCGCACAGGCAACTGCCGCGGTTCAGGTCTGGGCAGATGCCTTCGAGCGTGCCAACAGCTTCGATGTCGAGAAGGTTCGTGATGCCATTGCGGCGACCGACATGAATACCTTCTATGGGGGCATCAAGTTCTCCGAAGCCGGCAACAACATTGCGAAGCCGATGGTTCTGCGTCAGATCCAGAACGGCCAATACAACGTTGTTGCACCGTCCAAGTGGGCGTCGCATCCGGTGAACTGGCCGCGTAAAGCGCCGACGAACTAATTCATCGTCGGGTATGTATTCAGGAAAACCCGTCCCGGTATCGCCGGGACGGGTGGACCTGATTTACGTTCAGCAGAGCCCATTTTTTAAAGAATAATCAACAAGGGGAGAGGTCGCCGTGTGGGACAACATCATGGTGCTGGTCGCGGCACCGGTATTTAACGTACAGCTGTTATTGGACGGTCTGTTTATCGGTGCGACGTTCGCGCTTGCCGCCTACGGGCTTGCGCTCGTCTGGGGTGTGATGAACGTCAAGAACCTGGCGCAGGGCGACTTCGTCATCATGGGCGGATACATCGCCTGGTGGCTCGGTACGCAGGGCATTCACCCGCTTTGGGGGCTGCCGATCGCCATCGTCGTCATGTTCGCGTTCGGATGGGGTATCTACGTCACCATCATCAGACGCGTTATCGACAAGGACCTCTTCACCTCGCTGTTGGCGACGTTCGGTCTGGCCATCGTGATCGCCCAGGTTCTGAACTTGATGTTCGGTCCGGAGGTGCAGACTGCCGAAAGCGATTTCGCCATCCGTCAGATCCTCGGCGTCGTTACCGTCGCAGAGATCAAGGTTCTGGCATTCGTACTTTGCGGCATCCTCGCACTCGCGGTTGTTATCTTCATGAAGAAGAGCCGTATGGGCCAGGCGATCCGCGCTACCGCACAGGATCCGCGCGCGGCGCGCGTCATGGGGATCGACACGGACAAGGTCTACGCCTTCACGTTCTCTCTTAATGCCGCCATCTGCGGTGCGGCCGGCGCGCTGATCTCGATGATCTGGGTGATTCAGCCGTTTTATGGGATTTCCTACTCTATCCGCTCGTTCGTGATCGTGACGGCAGCGGGCTTTGGCAATCTGCCGGGAGTGATCATGGCAGGCCTCGGCCTTGGCGTGATGGAAAACTACAGCGGCTTCGTGCTCGGTGCGGAGTTCCAGCAGGCGACGGTCGTCGGGCTGCTCCTTCTGGTGCTGATCTGGCGTCAGGTTCAACAGCGCAAGTTGCGCCAAGTGGTCAGCTAAGGGACGCTTTTAAAAATGAATAAAAACTTCAGTTTCAAGCTGCACTTCCCGATCCTCGTGTTCGGGATTGCAGCGCCGTTCCTGTTTCCGGGACTTCAACTGCAGATCGCAACGTTGTGGGTGATGGTGCTGTTCGCGTTGACGTGGGACATCATGGGCGGGCAGATGGGTTACAACTCGCTCGGTAACATCATGTTCTTCGGAATTGGCATGTATACCTCAGTTCTGTTCCAGGTCGGTCAGTTTGCCGAGGTCGGCGCTTACACGGCGGCACACGGTGGTGACGACTTCACCTTTACCAATGCTCAGTACTATCAGGGTCTGGTGATCGGCGTCGTAATGTCCGGTATTGTCTCCGCCCTTGCTGCGGCGGCACTTGGCTGGACGGTGTTCGGCCTGCGTGGACCGTACTTCGCCATCGGCACGCTCGGCATGGCCATTGCCGCCGGCGAATTGATGGGGACCTGGGAATGGGTCGGTGCCGGCAGCGGTATATCGGTGCCTGTTTTCCCCGGAAGTGCGGAAGCACGGTCGTTGCTGTTCTACTTCCTGTGTTTCGGTGCCGCGATTCTGACATTCATCACGTTACAATGGGTGTACAAGACGCGCTTCGGACTTGCCGTCAACGCGATCCGCGACGACGAGGAAAAAGCCGAAGCAATGGGCATTCACACGGTCCGCTACAAGACCGTGGCGTGGTCCATCTCGGCGTTTTTCGTCGGCATCTCGGGCGCGCTGTTCGGTAACATCACAGGCATTATCGAGCCGCTGGAAGTCGCCTTCCCGACGGTCACCTTCGGCATCTTCATGGTTGCCATGACACTGCTCGGCGGCAAGGGAACGCTTTGGGGGCCGGTGCTCGGCGCGGTCCTGTTCCATACCCTGAAAGAGGTCACGTGGACCTACTTCCTGGGCTGGCAGTGGGTTGCGCTCGGCGTCCTCATCATCATCAACGTGGTGTACTTCCAGCAGGGCATCATGGGTTGGCTGATGGAAAGGTTCCCCGAAAAATTCGGTATTGTCGTTGAAAATAAAGAGGCCACGCGATGACTGATTACGTGATTGAGGTCGAAGGCGTATCCAAATCCTTCGGCGGCGTGGTCGCCAACAAGGGCATTTCGATGAAAGTGCCCGACGGCAAGATCACCGGTCTGATCGGCCCCAACGGGTCGGGCAAGACGACGCTGTTCAATTCCATCGTCGGGTACCATCCCATCGACGAGGGATCGATCAAGTTCAAGGGCTCGGAGATCTCCAAGTACCGCGTGCCGCAAATCGCGCGGCTTGGGCTTCTCCGGACCTTCCAGCAGACCCGCATTTACTCGAACATGAACTGTATCGAAAACATGCTGATTTCGATTCCGCACCGGAAGATGAAATTTGCCGACATGTTCGGTGAGCGCGAAGACAAGGCGACGATGGAAGAAGTCGACCGGCTTCTCGATTTCGTCGGCCTGTATGAAAAGCGCAAGCTGCGCTCGGGCGACCTGTCTTTCGGTCAGCAGAAGCTGCTCGAATTCGCGATGGCACTGATGAACAAACCGGAAGTGCTGTTGCTGGACGAGCCGACAGCAGGGATCAACCCGACGCTGATCAACGGCCTGATTGACCGGCTGCGCCGGGCCAACGAGGAATTCGGCATCACGCTCTTCGTGATCGAGCACAACATGCGCGTCATCATGAACATGGCCGAAAACATCTACTGCCTTGCGCACGGAGAAATGCTGGCGCACGGCAGTCCCGACGAAATCCAGAATGACCAGAGCGTCATCGACGCCTACCTGGGAGCGCACTGATGGCTGAAGAACAACAGGAAACCAACGAGGAACGAGCCAAGCGCAAGGCGTCGGGCTACCACATGGGGGCCGTCGATTCGGTAATCTCCGTCGAGCAGGTCGTGGCACAGACCAAGGCAATTGCCGAAGACGTCCCAATCGAGAAGCTGGCGGCACTTGCGAACAACGACCCGTTCGTCGAAATCAAGGACCTCAAAGCCGGATACGGCAAGATGGAGATTCTGCACGACCTCAATTTGCAGGTCGCCAAGGGGCAGTCGCTGTGCCTGATCGGCCCGAATGGCGCCGGCAAGTCGACGATTCTGCATTCGATCTACGGGTTCACCAATATCTTTGGCGGATCGATCGAGATCGGCCCTGCGGGCAGCCGCAAGAACGTGACCAGTCTGACGCCGAACCAGAAGCTCAGCCGCGCCGGCATCGCCTATATTCTCCAGGACAAGTCGATCTTTCCCGACATGACCGTTGAAGAGAACCTGTGGATGGGCGGTTTCCTGATGGATACGCCGGCGATGGCCAAGGAAGCGGCAGAGAAGGTGTTCGCGAAGTACGACCGCCTCGCGCAGCGCCGCACTCACAAGGCAAAAGTATTGTCGGGGGGCGAGCGGCGTCTGCTGGAAATCTCGCGCGCGCTTGTCATGGATCCGGACGTGTTGCTGGTCGACGAGCCGTCGATCGGTCTGGAGCCGCGCTTCATCGACATGGTGTTCGAGATTCTCGACGACCTGCAGCATGGCGAAGGCAAGACCATCATCATGGTCGAGCAGAACGCGAAGAAGGGCCTCGAGTTTGCGGACATCGGCTACGTCCTGGTGTCCGGCGAGCTGGCGATTGCCGGCAAGGGCGACGACCTGCTCGAGAACCCGGAAGTGGGGCGCCTGTTCCTGGGCGGGTGATCTTGGTGTCGGAATCGAAAAAGAAGACGCCCGGCCAGAATGGGGGATCTGGCCGGGCGCTTTTTTTCGACCAAGGGGAGCTTAGCCGAAAATGTCGCTTGTAATGCCTTCATACCAACCGATGGATTCTTCGTAAGTCCGCTTCCGAAGTTCGGCGTCTTCGCCAACCTTGCTGATGAAGCCCTCGGTCTTGGCAATTTTTTCCGCCGTCGCTTCATATTTCGCACCGACCTTCACGCCATCGTCGGTCGCGATCAGGCTCCAGCAGGTATTGGCAAAGCGTGCCGGGAACAGTTTCGAACCCGTCAGGGATGCACGCACCGCCATTGCAGCGACCTTGGCCTGAGAGTTGGCCGAGAATCCGGATTTCGGCATGTCACCGGCAATCGTGGAGTCGCCGACCAAATAGATATTTTCGTCCACCTGGCTCTGCATGGTGGCAGGCACGATCGGACAGAACCCACTGTCGTTGGCGAGACCTGCCGAAGTGGCGATGTGACCTGCCTTCTGGCCCGGGATGACGTTGGCGACGTCTGCCTTGAACACCTCGGCGTCGGTATGGATTTCCATCGCTTCGGCGTCGATCCGCGTAACCTTGCCGGCAATGGACGCCGGTAGCCATTCGACCATGCCTTCGTAGTGGGTCGCCCATCCGGACTGAAACAGTGCCTGTTTGGAGAATTTTTCCTTCGGATCGATAATGAGGATCTTTGCCGTCGGGTTCCTTTGTTTGAGGATGTGCGCGATCATCGACACCCGCTCATATGGTCCCGGCGGGCAGCGGAATGGGTTCGGCGGTGCAACCATCACGAAGCGACCGCCTTCGGGCATGGCTTCCACCTGCGCCTTCAGCAGTTCCGTCTGCGAGCCTGCTTTCCAGGCATGGGGCATCTTGTTGGCGGCTTCGATCCCATACCCGGGCACGGTTTCGTATCTGAAATCGATTCCGGGCGCCACGACCAGACGGTCGTAAGAGACCGTGCCGCCGGATGCGAGAGCGACCATCTTCTTGTCACGGTCGATCCCCGTGGCCCAGTCATGAACGACATTGATGCCGAATTCGCTCGCCAGTTTTCCGTAACTGTGGCCAATAGAGCCCAGTTCTCGAAATCCGCCGAGGTAGAGGTTCGAGAAGAAACAGGTGTAATACGTGCGGGTGGGCTCGATCAACGTGACGTTGATATCACCCTTGGCGGCTTTTGCGAGGTAACGCGCCACTGTCGCACCGCCGGCACCGCCGCCGACAACAACGACGTTTGGACGAGCTGCTGCCATTATCGCCGGCGCGGAGAGGGCACCCGCCGTCGCGACGGCGGCCAGGCCGAATTGTCTGCGTGTTACTTTCATAGTTGTCGCCTCCTGTTGCTGCTTTATGGGTTTATTGTTCTAGTTTTTCGAAATATGCGGCGAGTGCCGCAATTTCCTCGTTGTTTAATGGACCCGCAATCATCTGCATGACGGGGTGGGTCCGTGCTTTCTCCCGATATGCATGCATGGCTGTCACGAAGACATCCGCAGGCCAGCCGACGATGGACGGTATTCCCTGGTCGGCGCCGCTGGGTTGGTGACACGTGGTGCATTCGCCCGCGAGGTATTCGCCGTATTCCGGATCCCCCTGAATGGCGAGGATCGTAGGATCGACAGAAGGGTCGTGGGGTGTCGTAGTTGCTGTCGGGGCTGCTTCCGGAATGTCTCGAGGATTATCGGAGAAGCGCCGTAGGTAGGCGATAATGTCGGCACGGTCGGTTGCGCTTTTGATGCCGCGAAACTGCATCCGCGTGCCGGAGATAAGGTTGCGCGGATTTTCCAGGTATATGTCGAGTTTCTCGATGTCCCAGTGCAGGCCCGACTGTCCGGCACGAGTCATGTCCGTTGAATATTTGCTTCCCTCAACAGTGCCGGCGCGGCGGCCGAAGACTCCATTTAAATGGGGACCGACGGTGTTCTTTGCGTTTGGTCCGACCTGATGGCATGACTTGCAGGCAGCGAAAAGTCTCGCCCCGCGGTCTGCGTCGGCTGTCGTTGCGTGCGCTGCAGGTGTATTGATGAAGAAGCCAGCCAATAAGCCCAGAATCAGAACTTCTGGGACCATCGTTCTTCTGCAGAACCCGAACGGCGGCAAGGTCTTCCTCCCAACGTATTCAATTATTATAAATTATTAATTATGAATATGATGAGTGTTATTTAACATTAGTCAAGTGTGTTTAGTGCAGGTGTTGCTGCGGGCACCTTGCTTGATGTCCATATTATAACGCGGTGAATCCAGTTCCGTCAGCTATCCGCGAACGCGGTTACCGGGCCGCCACCTCAGGCGCTGCAGCAGCGTGTAAAATGCGGCAGAGCGTAACCGCCGCCCGCGCCGGACCCCGGCACAGATCAACTCGTGCCGGGGGGGTTCCAGGGGATCACGCATAATAGGGCGAGCCCATGTCACGGCTGGCGGCTTCGGTCACAGTCGCATCGAAGATGCGGGTGGTGAACGCGGTATCGAGCGCCGCCGCCGTTTTCGGAAACGTTTCGAGCGCAAATAATTCCGCATTCTCGAAAGTATCGAAAACGTCGAAGCCGCCCAGGGTATTCGTGCCGATGCCGCTCAACCATGTTTTAGCGAGCAATCCCGGCACACCTTTAAGGGCCTTGTTGCGGTCCTGCCATGGGAAGTCCGCAAACGGGTTCGATGCCTGAACTTCGGTGTAGACATAGGCGCCCGGCGGTACCGGGAGATCGTTGCCGAAATGGGGCGAGTTCAGATCTCGGCTCGCGTCCTCGACCACCCGGGCATCGAACAGCCGCGTCAATGGCGGCGCGCCGAACTTTGCGGCTTCTGACGGGAAATAACCCGTGACGAAAGCCCGGGCGTCGGCGGCGCTGCTGAACGCATAGAACCCGCCGAGGGAATTCGTGCCGTGCCCGGATAACCATGTCTTTGAAAGAAATCCGGGCTGGGCCTTGATCGCGGCGTTGATGTCCGGCCAAGGCGCTTGATCGAAAGGCACCGAGATTTGCAGTTCCGTGTAGACGAAAGACTCGGGTATCATGGGATCTCCATTAACTTGTTAATTGCAAGTAAAATTGTATATGCGAATTAAATTGCAAAACGCAAGTGATTTATTTATAAATGCACGATGAAGAACACGGGGAAAATCCATGGCAGCGGATGCCCGGTCGCGCACGGTCTCGATACCTTCGGTGACCGTTGGACGCTCCTTGTGCTCCGCGACATGATCCTGCACGGCAAACGAAGATACGGCGAGTTACTGGAAGCGGAGGAAGGCATCGCGACCAACATTCTCGCGGATCGGCTGAGACATCTCGAGGCGGAAGGTGTCGTCACGCGCGTTCGGGACCCGGAAAATCGCCGAAGCTATCTATATGGTCTCACCGAAAAAGGTCTGAACCTGATTCCGGTGATTTTCGAGATCATTAAGTGGAGCGCTTCATACTTTCCGATGAATGCTGCGCGTAAACGCCTGCTGAAACGAATTAATGAGGACAGCACAGGGCTGGTCGCGGAAATCCGGGCCCGGGAAGCGGCAAACCCGCTTCCCTGACATCCGGTTCCGTTCGCCTTATCACTCCCTAAGCAACCCGGGTTCCTAATCCGCGGCTTGTGCGTGCGCCTCCACAACCTTGTCGGCATCTTTGCCGGTCAGTTCCTGCAGGTGATCGAAGGCGGCGGCAAACGTGCCGGCGCCCTGCGTCGCCGAACGAATCTCGACGATCAACATGTGCATTTCGGCGGCTGGCATCTGGCACGAAACCTCGTCCCATCCGTCCCACCCGTCTTTGGCGTCGAACCCAAGTATCTGACCGCGATGCGAGGTGATGATACGTTGGATCCGTGCCGTATAGGCGTTCGGGATGGAAATGGTGACGCTGTTGATCGGTTCCAGCAGTACAGGGCCTGCCTCGGGCAGTGCTTCGCGGATCGCCTGACCGCCCGCCTTCCGGAAAGCCATTTCCGACGAATCGACCGCATGGAACTGGCCGTCGGTCAGTGTTACGGAAACATCGACGACCGGAAAGCCGAGAGGCCCCGTTTCCAGTGCTTCCTTGGCGCCGGCTTCGACGGCTGGAATGTACTGCTTGGGAACAGCCCCGCCATGGATGGTATCGGAAAACATAAAGCCGTCGCCCCGGCCCACCGGTTTGATGTCGACGTGAACGTCGGCAAACTCTCCGTGTCCGCCCGACTGTTTCTTGTGCCGGGCGTGCCTGGTGACCGGTTTGCGGATGGTTTCCCGATAAGCAACCTTGGGCGTCGACGACACGACGCTGAGACCACTGCGATTCTGCAGCTTCTCGAGTGCCAGTTTCAGGTGCATCTCACCTTGGCCGAGCAGAACATACTCGCCAGTCGTGTCGTCGTGTTCCGTCGACAGCGACCGGTCCTCATCCATGATCTTCTGCAGATTGGCGGGAAGTTTCACGTCATCTGAGCGGCTTTCCGCCCGGATTGCGAGACTGTACAGCGGGGCCAGCAGCGTGCTCGCATCCGCCTTGTCCACTGTCTTGTCCGGCCCCAGTAGATCACCGGTTTCGGCATCTTCCATCTTGCCGAGACCGATGACGTCACCTGCTTCGGCCGTCTGCAGGCGATCGAGGTTCTGGCCGAAGATACGATTGATTCCGGCGGGCCGGGCGCCGCCCAGATTGTCGCCGTCGGCAAGCTTGCCGCGCATCATGCGGCCATAGGAAAGTTTGCCTGCGTGACCTGCATGAACGGTCTTGAATATCCGCACTCTTGGCTCCGCGGTATCGTCGATACCGAGGCGGGCCGCGGTTTCCTCTACGCTCGGCGCTTCATGCCGGAGGGCCTTCAGGAGCCGCCGGACGCCGTTACCGTGCGTTGCCGAGCCGAAGAACACCGGCACGATCAGATTCTCCGCCAGATCCTTGGTCAGGTTGGCATAAACTTCATCCGTCTCCGGGACGACGTCCTCCAGTAATTTTTCAAGTAGCGTGTCATCGAAATCGGCCAGGCTTTCCAGCATCTCATTGCGGGCTTCCGCCTCGCGATCCTGCACGGTGTCGGGGAGTGATATCAGTTTCGAAGCCTGGCCTTCCTGCCAGCTGAACGCCCGTTCCGATACCAGGTCGACGTGCCCGCTGACGGCTTCGTCGTCGCGGATCGGGACCTCGCGTAACACCAGCGGCCGGGTCGAGGACGCCTGAAGCGCTTCCAGCGTTTCGCGGACACTGGCGCGCGTCTGGTCCATCTTGTTTATGAACAGGATATGCGGCAGCCCGGCTTCGTCCATGCCGCGCAGCATCGGCGCCAGGGCGACTGCCTTGTCCGGTTCCGGCTCGCAGACGACGACGGCAATATCGGCGACGTTCATGGCGTTGAGCATTTCCTGGTGAAGCTCGACGGATCCCGGCACGTCGATGAACGTCCAGCGCTCTTCGAGATACTCCGTGCTGGCGACGTTCATCTCCGTCGACATGGCGTGCGCCCTGGCTTCATCGGACGCATCGCCGAGACTGGTGCCGTCGGTCACGGCGCCGCGGCGGTTCAGCGCGCCGGCCTCGACGAGGATGGCCTCGAGCAGCGAGGTCTTTCCCGACGAATAAGGCCCGGCGATCAATGCCGCGCGCGGTTGCATTGGGTGATTTCTGGTCATATGCGGTTCCTCCCCGGATGTTCAATCCAGGCCCGAAAGGACCGCTTATCATGGGTCGTCTGTTTGTTATCGAATGGTGCGGCCCGTCGGGCATATCATTCGCTTGTTTATGAGAACAGCGTAACGCTATTTGGCCCTCGAATCCAAGGGGGATCGCCGATTCCGCGTCGGGCTGCAGGCCTGCCGCGGGTCATAGCCCGGGTAATTGCCACGTGTCCCGGACTGTGGGACGCTGTAACCAACAAAATCATGCCGGGACGAGGAAGCGACCGATGAAGAATCTGGGGACGTTCGATTATGTGGTTGTCGGCGCGGGGAGCGCCGGGTGCGTTCTGGCCAACCGCCTGTCCGAAGACCCGAGCGTTCGCGTTGCGCTTCTGGAAGCGGGCGGCAAGGACGATTACATCTGGATTCACATTCCGGTGGGCTATCTTTACTGCATGGGCAATCCCCGGACCGACTGGGGGTTTCAGACCGAGCCGGACGAAGGCCTCAACGGCCGGGCGCTCAATTATCCCCGTGGGCGGGTCCTCGGTGGCTGCTCGTCGATCAACGGCATGATCTATATGCGCGGGCAGGCGCGTGACTACGATCAGTGGCGTCAATTCGGCAATACGGGCTGGGGCTGGGACGATATCCTGCCGTATTTCAAAAAATCGGAGGACCAACTGGCGCTTCCGGTCGATGAGTTTCACGGAGAGGGCGGTGAATGGCGGGTCGAGAGGCAACGACTGCGCTGGGACATCCTGGATGCGTTCCGCGATGCGGCCCAAGAGGCGGGCCTGCCGCTGACGGACGATTTCAATCGTGGTAACAACGAGGGGGTCGGATATTTTCACGTCAATCAGCGCGCCGGCTGGCGCTGGAGCACGGCGAAGGGATTTCTCAAGCCGGCGAAGGACCGAAGCAATCTCCAGGTATTCACGCATGCACAAGTCAAAACCCTGAGCATATCCGAGGGCCGGGTCACGGGCGCCGAACTTCGCCATGGCGATGCTGATGCGAAGATTACGGCCGACAGGGAGGTGGTCCTTGCGGCCGGCTCTGTCGGTTCGCCTCAGATATTGGAGGTATCGGGTATCGGCAATCCAGATGTGCTCGGCGCGCAAGGGATCGAGACAAAACACGTGCTCAAGGGTGTCGGCGAGAACCTGCAGGACCATCTGCAGATCCGCTGCATCTACAAGGTTGACGGTGTCACGACGCTGAACGAGCAGTCGGCGACGTTGATGGGCAAGGCAAAGATCGGTCTGCAATATGCGCTGTTCCGGCGCGGGCCGATGACCATGGCCCCGTCGCAACTGGGCGCCTTTACCAGAAGCTCGGACGAATACGATACGCCGAATATCCAGTATCACGTTCAGCCGTTGTCGCTGGACAAATTCGGCGAGCCGCTGCACCCGTTTCCGGCCTTTACCGCGAGTGTCTGCAATCTGCGCCCGGAAAGCCGGGGCTCGATCCATATCAAGTCGGCGGACCCCTTGGCCAAGCCCGCGATCAAGCTGAATTACCTGACGGCGCCGGCAGACCGGAAGGTCGCTGCCGACGCAATCCGTATGACGCGCAAGATCATTGCCCAACCGTCATTGCAGAAATACCGCCCCGAGGAATTCAAGCCCGGACCCGAATACATGGACGATGAAGGTCTGGCGCGGGCGGCAGGCGATATCGCGACGACGATTTTCCACCCGGTCGGTACCTGCAAGATGGGCTCGGACAACATGGCCGTGGTCGACGACCGGTTGAGGGTTCACGGCTTAAAAGGGCTTCGCGTCGCCGATGCGTCCGTCATGCCGACGATCACCAGCGGCAACACGAACTCGCCGACCATCATGATCGCCGAAAAGGGCGCCGACATGATCCGCGAGGATGCGCGGATTTGATGGACGGGACTTGCCTGTGCGCTGCCGACCGCGCTGAAGACATTGCTGAATCAGTTTAAAGAGCCAGCAATGCCACAACCGCCGTTTACACTAGGTGTTTCACCATATTGCTCTTTTTCGGCTGAACTGCTTCAGTCCTAAGCGTCGGCGCTGCGTTTTTTCTTTGCCTTCTCGCCGGCCACTTTTTGAGCTTCTGCCTCTTGCGCCAGCCTACGTGCCCGAAGAGAGGCGATGTGCTCCGCACGCTCCATGGCTACACGCTCTCGTTCTTCAAGCGCTCTAGCCGTTTTCTTCTGTGCTGCCTGAAATTGCTCTTCAGCTGTTATTCTTGTGGATTTTCGCATTGCGAGGGGCTGCCTTATGATGCATCCGGCTTGTTTAGAAGTCTTGCACAGGCGCTAACAGCAATAGCGTCGGGGCTATCTTGTCCCTGCATCGGCGTCGAATACTTTGCTGCCAGGTCCTCGCGCTTCTCGCGTGCGGCTGCCTGATAGCCTTCCAGAGAGACAGTGCTGTTGGATTGCTTCAGAAACTGCTCGGCGCGGGAGGCACAAATCGATGCTTGAGTGGAGATCACGGCTTCCTTGATCTGCGTATCCACTTTTGATGAGGCAAGAACCCAGCCATTACCGAGGCTGAGGCCAGATATCAGAATTGCACCGAACGCCGCGCCGATTGAGACGGGGAGTGTATTTTTCGGAAATTGCATGAAATTGGATTCCTATGAGGATGTGCGCGCATTGAATCGGGCAACGCTCCGGCGCACTTGTGCCGCGTTGCCGCGCGCCCGTTATCGGGCACTCAAAAATTAAGAAATCTGATGAGGAGTGCACTTGTTCAAGCAAATAAGAGCAAGCAAAACAGAAATATAATTTTCAAGGTACATATAATGTATAAATTAATGTACCACAAGCGTCCTATAAATTCTGGATAAATATTTCCCATTGTATTTGATGAAACAATTCGGAAACGTGTTCGGATTGCGTGTCATCCGATACCGGAAGAAATTCCACCGAGCGTGAGGATTGATATGGCATGCACAGAAGGGTATCTGTCGATGACAGTCACCCAGAGGTCGCCGCGACTGACTTTGTGAGCAACAAAAAAGGCCCGCCGTTGGCGGGCCTTTTCTTTGGCTGGGGTGCTAGGATTCGAACCTAGGAATGCCGGAATCAGAATCCGGTGCGTTAGACCACTTCGCCACACCCCATCTGTGTGTCGGTACGGGCCGGAAAATAAGCCGCCGACCCGGTGAAAGTACAGGAGAAAATGACTTCCTTGTGAAGTTTGTCGCACCGGCGGGACGGTTCCCTGGAAAATCGCCTATTTGCATTTGATAATCATTCGCAATAAAGTCATTTCTCAGGCGTCAAGCTGTGCGATGGCGCGCCTTAGGACTTGTGAACAGGGTCAAGCGAACGGGGTACGTGTTGAAACAGGATAACGCACGCGTCAGAATCTTCATGCAGCACCATTCGGCTCTTGTTGACTATGCGGCACCGATCGTCGGTTGCCGCGCAAAGGCCGAGGATATCGTGCAAGAAGCCCATGCGCATTTCAGCACTCGGCAAATGGACGGCTGCAAGAACGCCAGTCCGGTGAGCTGCCTGTACCGGATCGTTCGAAAACTTTCAATTGACTGGCTCAGAAATCCACCCGGTCCGGATGACGTCGTGGGACCCGGCCGTCTTGGGCGGCATGCGGCCGCACATTCTGATGGACCGGTGTTAGATCGTGGTCATGAGGCATTCATGGAAGCGCTTGAGGAACTGCCGATCCTGACGCGGCACGCCTTTATGCTGCACAGGATTGAAGGCAAGACACTACACGAAATCGCCGTGCTCCTTGAGGTGCCGCATGTCCGCGTGCATCAACTCGTGCGGGAGGCATTGGCCCACGGTACATGGCGGACGCTTCGGGGGGAAGATAATCCGAAATTCTCTGCGGCCGCAGACTGGTTGCTCAGACTGGAAACGCGTCCACATGATCGTGCGTACAAAGCCATGTTCGATGCATGGCTGGCCGTAGACGAGGAGAATGTAACGGCATACCGGGCCGTTACGTATGCCTGGGATGTCGCCCGCGATCTGGCGGCAGAGTAGTACCGACAAAACTTGCGTTGATCTCCGGCACGCACCTGCCGTATTCGCTCAGGCCGCGGTATCGGGAACCAGGAAGTCGACCAAGCGCTGCGCGGTGCTGCCGGCCGCGGTATCCGCAGGCCAGATCACCTGGATTTCCTTGTTCATGGAGCTGTCTGCAAACGGGATGACGGCAAGGCTTCCGTTTGCGGCTTCTTCGGCGACGGCGCTTTCCAGCACCAGCGAAATGCCGAGGCCGGCGCGCACGGCGCGCTTGACCGCTTCCGTGCTGCCGAGGCTCTCCGCCACTTTGAGCTTCTCCGCATCCGCGCCGAATACGTCGGACAGCAATCGCCCCGTGCCGGTCCCGTTTTCACCGCCGATCAGAGCATGCCCGAAAAGGTCGGACGGGCTTACTCTGTCCAGCGCCGAAAGCGGATGGTCAGGGGGCGCAATGACGACCATCGGCTCGCGCCGCCAGACACGCGAGCGGTATCCGTCACGGCCGTCCCACCACTCCATCACCGCGACGTCGGCACTGCGATTGTCAAGGCGCTCGGCGACTTCAAGATTGGTGCCGATGTAAAAACCGACATCCGTGGCCTCATCTCCACCGGCGCGAAAAGCGGAAACGGCGGGCGGCAGCATATAGATACCAACGTTGCTGCATGCCGCGACTGTAATCGATGGCGCCTGGATCGAGGCCTCAGCACGCGCGGCGGTCGCCAACAACGTTCGCGCATAGCCGATGAACGTTTGCCCGGCCTCGGTCGGCACCGAGTGATTGCGGGTACGGACGACCAATGCCTTACCGAGTGTATCCTCTAGTTTGCGGACGTGTTGCGAAACCGTGGGTTGCGCGAGGCCAAGCGCGCGGGATGCGTCGCGGAATGACCCGGTCTCGATGACGGCAACGAAGCTTCGGACGTGCAGAAGGTTGATCATGCCCGTCGCATCATCCGTGCCGGCGATGCGCCGGCATGACATTGTCGGCATTGATCGTGCCGCGGGGCATCTTTCCTTCAAGGCTGTCGAGAATGCTCAATGCGGCGGCGCGTTCGATTTCAATGCGCACATCCGTGACGGCGGAGCCGATATGCGGCGTCAGAACCGTTTTGTCGGGTTGTGCGAGAATATCCGGATGGATGCCCGCCGGCCGGTCGGCGAGCGCCCAATCCTCCATTTCGAACACATCGGCGGCGTATCCGCTCAAATGATCGTCCCTGAGGGCGCGCGCAATCGCCGCTTCGTCAACAATGGAACCGCGCGCAGGATTGATGAGGTAGCACCCAGGTTTCATACGACCGATTACAGTGTCGTCGATCAGATGAAACGTGCTCTCGGATAGGGGGGTCGCGAGAATGATAAAGTCCGAAGTCGCGATGACCTCGTCGAACGAGGCCGGCGAAGCGGCAACTTCGGCGGCGCCCGCCGGGTCGATGTCGCTGGCATCGGTCACCAGAACGTCGGCATCGAAACCGCGAAGTCGCGCGGCGATGGCCCGGCCCACGGCGCCAAACCCGATGATACCCACCTTGCTGCCGGCCAGGCCGGCACCATAAAAGCGTGCGCGCCAGCCCTGAAATCCCTCAGCGCGAATGGCCCGGTCTGCCGTCAGGATATGGCGTGATGCGGATATCAGCAGGCCAATCGCCAGTTCCGCCGTCGGTATCGTCAAAAGGTCGGATACGATGCTGACGTAAATCCCGCGCGCCGAACAGGCGTCGATGTCGAAGTTGTCGTAACCCTTGAGCGCACACGCGACGACCCGCAATCTCGGGCACGCGTCCAGGAAGCCGGCGTCGATACAGTCGGTCATGAATGCCATAATGGCGTCGGCGTCGGATGTCACCTCGATCAGACGGTCGCGCGGCACGGCCGTCGTTGCGTCGTCGTGGACGACCAACTCGCAATGACCTTCAAGGATCTGCCGCGTTTGTGGAAATATCGGATTGGTACAGACTACCTTTGGCATGGCCTGGGTCCCCGGCGCCTTATTTGAACTTGCGGCGCAGAATGCCGCTGAGCGTGTCGACAACGGTGACCATGAGGAGGATGACCAGCAAGATTGCAGACACCTCCGTATATTGCATCAGGCGAAGGCTTCCCATCAATTCCAGGCCGATACCGCCTGCGCCGACCATCCCCATGACGGTCGAGGCGCGGAAATTGTACTCCCAGCGATACATGCTGACGTCGGCGAACTGCGCAATGACCTGCGGCAGCACACCATGGGTGATGACCTGGAGAGGGCGCGCGCCTGCAGCGCGGGCAGCTTCGATCGGCGCCGGGTGCGCATGCTCGATGGCCTCGGCGAAGAACTTGCCGACCATGCCGACTGAATGCAGCCCAAGGGCCAGCACTCCCGGCAACGCACCGAAACCGACGGCGGCGACGAAGACGATCCCCATAATCAGCTCGGGAATGGAGCGCAATGCATTCAGAATGCTGCGCGCGACATGGTATACGGCGGGATTGGGCGCGGTGTTCCGTGCTGCCAGGAAAGCCAGCGGAAAGGACAGGATAACCGCCAGCGCCGTTCCGGCAACGCTCATGGCGAGCGTATCGACGATGGGGCCGATCCAGTCGGCTGCGTTGGAAAAATCGGGCGGCAGCATTTCCGTCATCAAAAGACCGATGGCGGGAAGGCCGTCGGCGAGCCGGCTGCCGTCGAGCATGCCGACAGCATAGGCGCAAAGCAGAACCCCTGCGGTTACGGCAACACCTTGCAAGAAGGCCCGGTACCATGAACGCCGTTCCGTTTCGAGAATGCTTTCGAACTCGGGCGTATTCCCGGTGCGGGAGGTTATAGCGTCCATGAGTACCGTTCCTTCCTTGGCAGGAGTTCTGATCGAACGTGGCCGTGCTTAGTACTGCGCCAGGCCGAGGCTGTTGGCGAGGTCGCGCACCACGTCATAGTCGTTGTCGGCGATCTTGGCGAAGCCGTCGACCTTGAAGGCCTTCAGGACTTCGGGTTGCTTGAGGTCATAGAATGCCTGGCGGATCTTGTCCTTCAGCGGCTGTTCAAGATTGCTGCGCATGGCCCACGGATACTGCGGGAACGGTGCGGAAACCTTGAGAACCATTACCTTGTCTTCGGTCACGAGGCCGCGCTTGACGAGGGAGTCGAAGATCGGCTGCGAAAGACCGCCCGCCTGCGCATGACCGTTCTGGACCGCCATCGCAACCGCATCGTGCGCGCCCACGAAGTTTTGCTTGTAGTCTTTTTCCCAGTGCAGGCCGCCATCCAGCAGGACCTTTTTCGGGATCAGGTGGCTGGACGTCGAGGCCTGATCGCCAAACGCGACGTTCTTGCCCTTGATCTTGTCGATGCTGGTGATGCCCTGCTCCTTGTTGCCGATCAGAACCGAGTGATAGGTCGTCGAACCGCCCTTGAGGCGCGCTGCAAACGGTTCGATGTCGGCTTTCGACTTGGCCATGGTGAACGAGAGCGGGCCGAAGTAGGCGAGCTCCAGACGTCCGAAGCGCATGGCTTCGATCATCGATGAATAGTCCGTCGTCACGATCAGCTCGATTTTTTTACCTAGGGATTGTTCGAGATAGTCCTTGAGCGGTTTGTTGCGCTTGATGATGGTGGCTGCGTTTTCATCCGGCAGCAGGGCAACGCGGAGCGTATCAGGGTTCGTGTCGGCGGCCTGCACGCTCGTTGCGAGGCCGGCGGAGAGAAACAGCGCTGCGAGCGCCATGGTGAGTTTCCGTAACATCAGTCTTGTCCCTCCAATTCAGGGGTTCGGGATTGCGCGGACGTTGCCGCGTTTCGGATTCGATACCGCTCTCGTGAGTGTCGGCGGCTTGGCGGCGGCGCTGTCGGCGGATTCGTAAATCCGGTTCAGGTGCTCCGCGGTAAGGCTGTCGGGGGCGCCATCAAAAACGATCCGGCCATCGGCCAGCGCGATGACGCGATCGGCGAAAGTGCGTGCCAGGTCGAGCTGGTGCAGGCTGACGATTGCAGGAATACCGTCTTCACGAACGATGTCCTTGAGGTGTGTCAGTACCCGGTGCGAGGTGCCGGGGTCGAGGCTGGCGACGGGTTCGTCGGCTAGGATCAGGCGCGGTTCCTGCGCGAGCGCACGGGCAATGCCGACCCGCTGCTGCTGTCCGCCGGAGAGATTGCTGGTGCGTTCAAGTGCACGGTCGGCCAGTCCGACCCGGTCAAGGCATTCGAGGGCGAGCAGCCGATCCCTGCGGGGCGACGGGAACAGTGTGCGCCACGACGGTGCCATACCGACACGGCCAACCATAACGTTCTGAAGCGCCGTCAGGCGGCCGATCAACTGATGCTGCTGAAAGATCATCGCGGTGCGGCAACGGTGTGCGCGAATGGCGGCTGCGGTGTCGAGACGCCCGACGCCGTCGGCAACAACGTCACCCGAGGTTGGTGCCGTCAGCAGGTTGATGGTCCGAAGCAGCGTCGACTTGCCGGCCCCGGACTGCCCCAGCAGCACCGTCATCTGGTCGGCGTGGAACCGGAGAGACACCGGATGCAGACCGACCACGCTGGGCGTATAGCGGACAGCGACTTCGTTCAACTCAATCACGGGCGCCTCCTCACGTGCTTACTTCACAAAATGCAATGCTTGTGCAGTTTGCTTCGCGTTTCGCAATGGAATGGACCACGCAGAGGTTTCAGGTGAATGGCGCCAACGTGACAATCGAGTGACAGAAACGGCGCGGATTGTTGATAAGTCGCTGATTGAAACGACGCCTTTGTCGGTACATCGAAGGGTAAAAAAGAGATGTCCGCCTCGGAAATTGTTTGCAAATGCGAATTAGTCGCATTAAATAATAAAGGAGATTGATTGCCACCTTGTATGCAGGACAAAAAGCATGTTGAAAGCGCTCTTGCTTCCCAGAACCTGGGCCATTCCGCAGTACGCACGCGAAGTGGGGCAACGCGGATTGCTCGTTGCAGCACTGGCGGTGGTCGTCAGTACGGTGCCGGATGGCTGGCGTATTGCCCTCGATGCGATGAGCGAGGCTTACCTCGCCGTTGCCGTGTTCGTCGCCGGTACGTTGATACTGGTCCTTGCAGCGGAACGCGCTCTGGATACGGACCTGGGCGCATGGCTCGACCGGAACAGGCGGTGGCAGGTTCCGGCAGCGACCTTGCTCGGGGCCTTCCCCGGCTGCGGCGGTGCCATCATCGCCGTGACACAGTATACACGCGGTTACCTGAGCTTCGGATCCGTTGTAG
Organism: Rhodospirillales bacterium; assembly: GCA_965262415.1. GTDB lineage: Bacteria > Pseudomonadota > Alphaproteobacteria > Rhodospirillales > Casp-alpha2 > UBA4479. The sequence goes on from OZ253533.1 coordinate 3,411,403, forward strand.
CAACGCTGACGGCAACCATGGGCGATGCCATGTTCCTGCTGCTGGCGCGCGACCCTGCATCGGCGGTGCTGGTTCTGGCAGTCTGCATGCCCGTTGCGATACTGAGTGGCTATGCCATCGACCGGATCCATGGGGTGGACTTTCTGCGTCCGGTCCGCAAATCGGACAGCATCAAGCGGCGGGCCGCCCGGAAAGATTGCACTGCCGACGAAGACGGTGCCAGAGAGTACATCTGGCTGGCGCTGATGACACCGGGTCTGCTGGTGGGGGTTCTCGCGGCCTTTCAGATCGACATCGACGCGCCCATGAGTGAACTGACGGGTGTCTCTCCGGCGCATTGGCTGGGTGTCGCCGGTGCGGCCCTGGGGCTTTATATGTGGATTTGCAGCGACCGGGGCGGTTCCGGTCTCTCCGGTGATGAGGAGCCAGCGTGTGAGTCATCCGCGACGCTGCTGCAGGCAGTGATCGCCAATACAAACTTCGTCATGACATGGGTGATCTTTGCCTTTGTTGGTTATGAACTGTTCATTCAGGTGAGTGGTCTCGATCTCGGCCGGTTATTTGCGGTATGGGCGCCTGCGGTGCCGGCGATTGCGATCCTGATCGGTTTCGTTCCCGGGTGCGGTCCACAGATCATGGTAACCGCGCTCTATCTGTCAGGTTCGCTGCCTTTCTCTGCACTGCTCGGCAACGCGGTTGCCAACGACGGCGATGCGCTTTTCCCGGCGATCGCCGTGGCGCCAAGGGCTGCGATCGTTGCGACCGTATACAGTGCAGTTCCGGCTGCTGTCGTCGCTTACAGCTGGTATGCGTTGTTCGAGTGATGCGACTGAACGGATCAGTGCGGAAACTGGCGGCACAACAAAGATCGGTGCATACTCGGCGCAAATAAACCACCGGAGCTTGCAGGGTGAAGCTGAATATCGGCCACAAGATATCGTCGGTTGCCGCGGTCGTGCTCGTTCTGATGCTTGCGGTTGCCGGATATTCGATTCACCTCACGGCGCGGATCAGCGCCGACCTCGAAACCGTTGCGACGCGTCACATGCCCGTCAACGAAACCGTGGCGCGGATCAATGTCCATGTTCTCGAGCAGGGTGTCCTTCTGCAGCGGCTCTTTATTCTGGAAGACGAAGCCGCTTCGGACACCGACGCAGCCGTGCTCGGCAAGCAGCGCATCGATGCTCTTGATAAGGCAGCGGATCAGGAGTTCGACAAAGCGCGCGCGATCCTGAACCTGGAAGAAACGGACAAAAGAATTTCGCCGCATGCGAAGAATGCGATCGCCACACTCGCAGCCGACATGTCCTCTATCGAAGCGCAGTACAACACCTTCTCGGCTCATGCGCTGACAATCCTGGATGCGAGGCGCACGGGCGACAAGGCTGCGTATGATAGCCTGTTGCCCAAACTGGACACGCGACAGGACGCGATCTTTGCCGAGATTGATAATCTTCGCCGCCACGTCGCGACCTTGACGGATGCCGCCGTGCTGCGCGCCGACCGCGACGAACGGCGGCTCCTGGTGACGAACAGCGTTCTGACAGTGTTGGCGGCCATCCTCGGGCTGGGTCTGGCGATGCTGATCACGGGTGCATTGGTTCGTTCCGTACGCCGCCTGGTTGCGGGTGCGGTGCGCGTCGAAGCCGGAGAGTTGGATACCGAGGTGCCGGTCACGACCCGGGACGAAGTCGGCCAACTGACCGAGGCTTTCAACGGCATGGTGGGCGGACTTCGGTTGAAGGAACGGATCAAGGAAACGTTCGGAAAATATATGGACCCGAGGATCGTGAAGAACCTGCTGGACCGGCCCGAGTTCGCGGAGCCAGGCGGCGAGCGGCGGGAAATGACCGTGATGTTCATCGACTTGAAAGGCTTCACGTCGATCTCCGAGAAACTGCCGCCGGATCAGCTGGTGCAAACCATCAACGGCTTTTTCGGTCACATGACGGACGCGATCTCCGCCAACAAGGGCGTCGTCGACAAGTTCATGGGCGATTGCGTGATGGCGTATTGGGGGCCGCCGTTTACGGATGCGGACGAGCACGCGGAACTCGCCTGCAAGGCTGCTCTTGAGGCGCTCAAGCACCTGCAGGTGTTCCGCGATGAGGTGGCGGCCGAGCTTGGCGGCAACGCCGATGAGATAGAAATCGATCTCCGGATCGGTATTTCCACGGGAGAGATGATCGTCGGCACCGTCGGATCGCGGGCATCACGGAGCTTTACCGTTATGGGCGATCCGGTGAACCTGGGGTCGCGTCTTGAGGGCGCAAACAAGGCTTACGACACGCACGTCATGATTTCGGAGCGGACGCGGGAACTGGCAGGCGCCGCGATTCAGACCAGGGAGCTGGATCTTATCCGTGTCAAAGGCAAGGTCGAGCCGACGCGGGTGTACGAGTTGTGCGGGCTGGGAGGGGATGTCGCATTGTTGCCGGCCGGGCAATCGGATCGGTTCGACGCGGGTCTGCTTGCATACCGGAAGCAGGACTGGCCGGCAGCAACAACCGCCTTTCAGGCCTGCCTTGCCGACGGAAAGGACGATCCGCCGAGCCGTGTTTACCTCACCAGGGTTGCCCACCTGTCGGACGCGCCACCGCCGCCGGACTGGGACGGCGTCTGGGTATTCGAAACGAAATAGCCTTCTCGGCCGATTGCGGATGGTCAGAACATTTGGATTTGCGAAAAAGCGGGGTGTTTGCGGCCGATTTTCACAACTTAAGCCAAGAATTTTAACAAATAAGAATGCGAAGAGATGTCGAATTGCATATTGGGCATGCGAAAAAATAATCTAAAAGCACAGGATATCAATTAATTACAGTTTTGATCGTATCAATCGGCAATCAAGACATCGACTGGAATAAGCCAGTGTTTATGGAGTGCCCGTATTTCAGGCAGTGTCAGCGCAGCGTCGCGTTCTAGTATTGCCGCTGCTCGGCTTTGATCGCCGAGCAAATCGGCCAAATCGGAAGCTTTCAGATTATTTTGCTCCATATAGAAACGGATCATTGAGAGAGCGTCTGGACGTTCAATTGGGAATGCATCCTGCTCGTAGCGTTCAATTATTGTGGCAAGGAGATCGAGATGGTCGAACTCCGTAGTGCCAGGTTCAGGTGCCATCTTCATCAAGCCATCTAATTCGGCGAGGGCGGCTTCATAAGCATCTTTGCTTCGGATCGGTTTGAATTCGTACATGTGCACAGCCTCGTATCTAATCGAAAGCGTATTTCGTCGGATCATCATCCGATGAGACAATTGCTATTTCGGGAGTGTGATATAGACAAAACGATATATCCAACGAGCAAAATTAAATCGAGTGTCCTACTCCGCTAGGTCACGATAGTTTTTTGGCAGCATTGAGCGACCACCTTTTGTGAAATCTTTGAGCACATGAGAATACCTCGGTTTAGGAAATTCTCTCAGTGGACTGCCGAGATGCAGCATACAAACGTACTGAACCTTGCGCCGATGAATCATGATTTCCCGGATGCGGATCCACCCCGGTCGTGAAAAATTTCCTGCCAATGACCGCCTTAGACAGCTGGTCAGAACGTCTACAGCTTCTAAACCGAACTCTGGATCCGGAGAAAATCTAAAATCTTCTGTCATTATGGGGCGAGGATCGAAAACTTCGGAGCGGGCACCCAAAGTTACATGTTCCACCATGTACTCTGGCAGGGATGTATTAAATCGATCATGGTGGGAGTAGTCGCCACCAGGTGCTCGCATGAACGGCTTTCGTGTGGTCTTTGACTGAAGCATCGCAAGGACAGTCATCTGCCACCAATCTTCCCATGGTGTCGTCTTGTCTCGCCCCTTTGCATCGAGAACCCATGTATATGCGCCCAGTTCGGATGGGAAACGGAAGGCATAGTAATTATCGGCATGAGTGAGAACATTGTAGATCACTTCATTGAGTGTGACAGACTGCAAGTAAAGAGGCATTGCAGTGGTCTCAAGTTGATGCCGAAGTTCCCATACCTGGCGCACAAGGTTGGGATGATGCTCGTCGCTTAAATTCGCAGTTAATGCTCGCTCTTGCGCTAGTTTGTGTTCAGCCAGCTCATCGGGTGTGTGCATCGCTAAATCGATTACTGCAACCTCGAATACACAATTCATTCGTTTCAGAATATCAACGACCTTGCCGAGTTCGGCTTCATTCAAAAGGCGCCCTTTTACCTCGCCTTTTTCCTTCGGCAGTTGCTGTCGGAGACGACGGTATAGGCGCTGGAAGCCGTTTATCGATCTGGTGGGAATGACTAGGGCACCGACAGCAGACGGTGTTGCCATCTTGGTCGGATCGTGTGTGAACACCCCAGATTCGTCGATAAATATATGCATTCCCCACGGTTCCTGTGAACGCGGTGTTCTATCTGCAGATTCAGCTACGACTAACTTGCTACTCGTGCTAGCGCCGTAACCGGCATCATGATTCCGCCTGCTTGCGCCTTTCACTCGGCGGCACCCAGTCAATCTGTTCGAACATGTAGGGTTCGAATTTGTCTTTGCCGTCCTCGATGGCAGCGCTGGTCGCATGGGCCAGGATACGGCGGAGCTCGCCAGTGAGCCCCTCGCTCATGAGATGCAGGGATGCCGTAAAATCCGAGTCCTGGAAGAACTCTTTATGATCTATTCCCATGCTCTTCGCGAGATTGTTGGCAAAAGTAATAAATGGCTTTCCATAGCGCCAGCGGCCAAGCGACATCGGCTCAAAGCGATTGCCATTTTGCTGATTTGTTTGAATAGCCCTAAGGACCTCTACGGTTCCAATGCACATGATCGGAATGCGCAATTGATTGCTCAGAAATTTTAGAACCTGGAGGAATTTTTCCTGAGTGTTACGTGATGCTGCCAGCACGTTGTGGACTTCGTCAAAGATCAACATCCTTGTGCCAGATTGTGGCAGCACATGTAGAAGCTGGGCGTACCGTCGTGTTTCTGTCGCCGACACGGGCGTGGGGACATTCAGTTCACGAAGTAGGAGCCATAGAAGAGTGTTTATGTTTCCTTCCGGTGGGGTCTGTACATAGACGACAGGTACTTTGTCGTCAGCGCCCGTATCCACGGCATGATCTTCATTGATACGGTCGCGGAAGGTGCGAGCAAGCATCGTCTTGCCGTTATTCGTATCGCCGTATAGGACAACGCCCTGAGGGCGGTTGCTTGGTTCCTGAGTTACGAGCTTCTTCAACGACATCAGAATCGCAAATGCCCGGCCGTAGGGCACCCATGTTTCTTTCCAGGGCTGCGCCACGAGCGGAAGGTCAATCTGGCCGTGACTATCGAAGTTCAAAGCAGGTTCGGTCATGACCATTCTCCAAAATCTTGTTCATCATCATCTATGACAACTGCAGCCTTATGATTCCCGCCGAAGCTGAAGCGTTTCGAACGTTGCCTGGAGTTCAAGTCGGTGACATTCGTCATTTCGGCCGCCGGGCGTGACTGATCGTCTGCGTCCTGATGTATAGGCGCCGGCGCATGCTTTCTTTTCTTTTCAGCCTTCTTGCGCTGCTTTCTCGTCACTTTCGCTGTCTTCTCGCGGCTTTCATTTTCGATTTGTCGCATCTTTCTGACGCCGTCGAAGATCGCGTCTTCGTCCTGTTTGGATCGTTTAAGGCCGCGTTTGGCCAGGTACTCCTGAGCCCTTTCCAGTTCCCATTTGTCGATCGTCGGATGGGCAATGTTGGAATATGGGATCTCGAAGTACTTCTCGATCTCGGGATCAAAGAAATAGAGCTTGCTGATATCGTGCGGATCTCGCCGGACGATATGCTTTACGCTTTTACCGCCCTGTTTTTCGTTGACCCATCGGTCCAGCACATCGGAGTAGTAGTAGATCTTCGACCATCTAATGCCATATTTGCCGACTGTCCGTTCGGCGCTAGGCAGGAAGTCCAGTCGCAGATCCCGCGTATCGGTGGGGATAGGCTGTTGGCCAATGCCGACGTGTCCGTTACGCCCCTCGATCCCGTCACGCCACCGTTCAATCGGCGGAACCTCCGTTTCTGAATGAGTGCGGTTATGGTAGACGGCGACGATGAACGTTATGAGCCATTCTTCGAGCTCATCCATGGTCATGTTGCTGTCTTTGATCGCGTTGTAGTCGCCGCGATCCAAGGGGTTTGACTTTGTGGTGCCGTCAAGATCATGAACCCAGTGATTCAAGGTATCGAAGAACGACTCGACGCAGCCGGCCCAGTGGGGGAAATTCGGCGGCCTGAATTCAATGGTTATGTGGTGCTTCTCGCACGCGCGCTGGAGCGATTTGCTTCTAAAATCTTTGCCGTTGTCGACGTGAAGATTCCCGGGCAGTCCCCACACGGGCCACGAACCCTCGACGCCGAGCCGTTCGAGTGTCATGTCCTTCGGCAGCAATATATGATGTACGCATGCGCCTGCGGTGAAAGCCGAAGCGGCATCCAGCGACAAGTGGTAACCGACGATCATCCGGCTGAAGGTGTCTACGGCTAACGTCAGGTAAGGCCGTCCGATTTCCAGTCGTTCTTCGCTATCTACAATATGAACATGGAGCTCTTGCGTATCCATTTGCACACACTGCAGTGGGAGTTGCCCCTCTGGAAATCTTCCTTTGATAGCATCGTGGCGCTCTCGGGCTTTTTTGGCGCCGCGCCGTCCTTTAGCTTTCGTCCTTTCCGACAGCTCAGCTATTCGTGAGCGGATCGTGTTTGGATGTGGGACCTTTAACCGCGCTGATTTACAACGGGCTTTCACTTCTTCGATGACCCGCAGCTGCGATACCCGTTTTGGTTTTAGGTAGAGCTCAGAAATCGTATCCTTGATGATCCGTTCGACCCGCGTACCCAGGCGTTTCTTTCGTTTGCGCGATGCTCTCGAGATGTGGCTCGTCAGACGGGGCGAAATTTCATGTTTCTGAAGCCACCGATAGATTGTTGATATTGAGAGACCTGTCCGTTCCGATGCTTCCTTGACGAGAGCGGGTTTGTTCGCGGGATCCTCGATTATCGGTTGGATCACCGCCAAGCGCTTTTTCGCCAGGTCGATGTTTTGTTCGCTGTACGCCTCCATAGGGATTTCATTCAGGCTTTGGACTTCATCTGACGATGACCTCCTGCCTAACGCGCTGAGCCTTACCGTTTCATAAGATCCATCCTCAAATTTTATCAGGGCTTGTTCGAGGCTCACGTGACGATCAACAGTTGCCTGCCGACCTCGATAAAGGACTTCTGAGCCTTTGCTGACATCAATTAAATCAGGCATGGGTCTTGTCCCTTGCGAGCCTCAACGAAGATTGGTCGTTCAAAACTTGATCGAAGTCCGCAATGAGATGGCGTCTAGCCACTAGATGCCAAAGCGCATATTTCCCACGTAAGCGCTCGTTGTTGTCATCCCAACAAATTTTGATGGCCTCATCGGCCGGTATTTCGGGCATTTCGCTAGTTCGAAAGTAGCGAACTAGCCGTGCAGCAAGTCCGGGTTCTGGTTCCTGACGATTAAAGGGTAGTAAGAACATCGCGTTTGCCAGTCGGGGTGTTCTGATCTCGTCGTCGGACCAGATCTCGAATCGCCACCCACGTTCGTCAGCATAATTCGCAGCAGCTTCGAACTTTGGCGCGAACTCCGCCGCCTTTTGCCCCAACTCCTCTGCGTATTTTACTTCAACCAGCCGCGTTGGTTGATCTCGAAATTGAACGAGAAAGTCAGGGACGTAATCGTGAGCCTTGTTATTGGACCTAAAGTGAATCCTGACCGGTTGTTCCTCTATGGATGTGACGGACGGTTCGAAGAGCATCAGCGTGACAAAATCGCGCTCAAGAGATGATTCGAATGAAACGCCTAAAGCGCGGAGGTCCCAGTTATGGGCGCCAGTAAGGCTCCGGCGCCCCATCGGAATTCGACGAACGGGCATAGATGACACCATATGTTGTGTATCGATCAATTTATAATCATATATTTTGTTATTTAGTATTTTCTGTCAATACTCGCCTTAAGGTATTATTCACCCAGGCACCGACATTCTCGCCTGCAGTTTTGGCCGCGACCTTTGCTGCGGCTCTGACCTCTGGACTAACGCCATCGAGTTTCCAATATCGGTGTGAGCCATAGGGAGCGCATTGCCGGCCCGGCGATGCCACGCCATCAGGCACGCTGAGTTTGCGCCCCATGAACTGCTCCAGATGTTTGACGGTTGGCCGGATTTCTTTTCGTGTCAGTAGCTCAGCCGCAGCCGCGACTTCTTCCTCGTCGGTTTTCATTAGTCCACGAGATAGATGCCGAGTAACCGCGTCCTCGAATGCAAACGGGTAAGTTTGATTCCCCTTGAGTAACGCTCCATTAAATATCCCCGACGATTGGCACGCATCGACAAATGCATGAGGCCAGTTCTCCAGTAATTTCTGTGCAGCAAATAGGACCAAGTTCCTGCAACGCGTGTTGAGTCGATCAGCTTCTTTAAGCCGTGGAATGTTGGTTGATCCCAATTCCGGGATACCTAAGCTTCGAGCAAGCTGAAACCTGAGCGGAGTGGATGTTTTCCCGGATACGAGCAATCGATAAAGAATGTGAAGGTGCTCGAAGTACGCGATGCTATGCACGTAACCGTATTCACCGACGAGCCCCCACCCGGATTTCAAGACATTTTCAAGAATGGCTGAGGCGCCGGTTTCGGGAGTGCCGAATGTATTTGCCCGTCGAAAATCAGATGAGCATTTCCAGCAACTGGTATGGGCATTCTTGGACAAATCTGCCTTAAGGACTTGCAAGCCTTCTCCACAGTCGGGACAGCGATCCAGCATCAATGTCCCATGCGTTCTGCAAACCGTCAGGCATGAAAGGCGCCAATTGGATCGATAATATGGTTCGTCGTCCATCGTTAGGCAGGTCGGGCAAATCTGCTGGCCGTAGGAGCGAGAAATGCCTTGTCGCCATGCAGTTGGCCGCCACCGAAGTTTCTCGACATTAGAGTCTGCATTGCGCAGCACTTGGTCCCATTGAAACAGGGTCATCCGTTGGATGCGAAGTTTACTAACCTCGGTTGTTCTCTCCATTTCGTCGATAAGTGATGGGCAAGCGTAGCGGTCCAGGTCGTATGAGTAGAGGTAGCCGCCGGGCAGAAGAGTATAATGAAGCTCTTGTGGCTTTAGCCCGTATGAAGTGGCGAGCCGGCGAAACCAACTGGATAAGGTCTCGTCTTCAAATGGGGCCGGTGCCACAAAAGATCTTTTGGTCGTTGTCATTTTGCCTCCTCAAAGTCGGAGGCAAGAAAATTGGTTCAGAAAACTAACGAAACCTTACCGGAATCAATAACGACCAATTGAACGTGTAAAAATTGTAACTCGCTGAGAGAACTCTGGAGTTCATGCACCCATATCTGCAGGGTTCGCGTGTAAAAATTTCGGCTTAGAGCACATCAGATTCCAGGTAGAGGGAAGCTTGTTGCCGGAAAAGCTGCGAATCGGATGTGCTGGCAAAGATGCATGATCTGAACATGCGACCGTTAAAGTGTCTAATGTGGAAGCCACGTCCGGTTGAAGCGTTGCACCGCGTACGGCCCGAGTGCCGTGAACCTCGCGTCCTGCTCGGAAATGAGTGATTTCGCTCTGACATTGAGGTTCTCCGGGCTTGTGTCGGGCCATTCGCCGGTATCGATGCGTTCCACCATGGTCTCGATGGCGGCAGCGCTTTCGGATGCCAGGAAGTTGCAGTGCCCCGTCGATGTCACGAACGCAATCCGGGCCATGCCGGTTTTTCCATTTGCCGCGAGCGCGTCGGCGTAACCCTGAACCAGCGAATAGGGGACCTGGTAATCGCCGATCATGTGGAGCCTTAGAACCGGGATCTTCGGATCGCCGTAGATGTTCCGGCCCGGCTGCTTCCAGAATGCGAGCGCATGTTCGGAGGCTTCAATCCGCGGCGAGTCATTGATCATCGCAATGTCACTCTCCAGATCGAGGCCGGATTTGTCATAAAGGTCCTCAACCGCGCTTTTGAATGCCGTTGCGGCATTGGAGAAGTAGTCCCGGTAATCGACGTCGTTATTCCACGACAGCTGCTGGCCCTGGGCCGCGTTTTCGAACATGATCCGGGCTTCGCCGCCCGGGCTTTGTGCCATCTGCATCGCCGACAGAAATATGGATTCCTGCAACGCATCGGCGTCGTCGAAATCCGGTTCTTCTGAATCGAACCCCAGCCACGGCGACCATTGCCCGATGGCGAAAGCGAGGGCCATGCGCGCCTTGCCGTCCTGGGTTGCATGCGCGGCCTGAAAGGCATTGCGCCACGCGTCGGGCAGTTTGCCATGCATGCCGTGGGCGTTCGCGTTCGCGCTGCCGTCGTTGGGCAGGTTGGTGATCCTGAGATCGTCCGCATCGCCGAAACCCGCTTTGACGTAGTACTCGGTCAGAAGCGTCTTCAGCGCGAGCCATCCGTCCAGGAACGTGTTCATCAGCCAGACAGGCGTGTGCGTCCCCTTCGCGATCGAACCGTCGATACGTTCGCTAAATGCCTCGGCGACGGCGAGCGCAACGTGTCCGCCACCCGAACAGCCGTACTGCAGCACGAGTCTGGGCTTGCCCCATTCAGCTTCGAAAAGATCAAGAACGATGTCGAGGTTTTGGATTTCGCGGACAGGGTCGTACTGCCATTGCCGAAGCCGGTGCCGTTCCGTCCCCGCGACGGCGTAGCCGCGGTGCACCATATCCTGGAAACGGTCCGTACGGACCGGGTCCGCCGATCCGCTGACGAGATCGAGATCGCGGATGAGAATGCCATTCCAGTCATGTGGCGTGCGGATCAGGTAGACGGTCCCGTCGGGCAGTTGGCCGCGTCGCTCCAGATAATGCTCAGCTGCGTTCACCGCGCTCTCCCCCAAGTCGTTCGTCATTGGTTCAATCTTCTTCGGTCATGCCTTTGGACATGGCTTCGGCATATCCCGGTTCGACCCGTGCGTCGATCAAAACGCAGGCGCCGTTCTGAACTTTCTCAATGCCATCAGCAATCGCTTTGGCCAAATCTTCGGCCGATAAGATGGGGCCGATACCGGTGAGCCCCTGAGCTTCAGCCAAGGCGGCGAAATCGAGGTCCGGTCCGGTAATTGCCTGACCGATCCATTTGTTCTCAACCGGGCGGCGCCTGATCTTGGCGACTTTCTCCTGGTGGACTTCGTCGTTGTAGTAAGAACGGTTGTTGCAGACGATGACCAGCATCGGGATCTGGTAGCGCGCCGCCGTCCAGAGTGCCGAGATTCCCATCATCGTGTCGCCGTCGCCAAGTACGGCGACCGGCAGGCGGTCGCTGTCACGAAGGGCGAGGGCGGCACCGACCATCATACCCGGACCCGAGCCGATCCCGGCGCCACCGTCGTAGCCGAGGTAATCGAGCGGATGGCGGAAATGCCAGAACCCGCCGTCCCAGCCGAGCGGCAGGCGCACCAATGTCGTCAACGTCTCGCCTAGGCCCTCGCCAAGTGCAGAAGCGAAGCGCTGCATGGTCAATGGTTCGGGGCCCGGCGTGAACGGCACACGCGGCGGGGAAGGGAGAGCTTCGGGCGCCGGGCTGGCGTTTATATCCAGGGTTTCGGCAAGAGCTTCGATGCAGTTTTCGGGTGTCGTGGCGAGATGCAGTGCTGCCTGGACTGGGCCGGTGTGATCGAACGACCAGCCGTTCGCCAGATGATGATCGATGGAAATATTGACCACCGGCGCGTTCACCTGCGCCTGCTTGATCGCGCCCATGACGTCCACCCAGTCGAAGGCGACGATCAGGTCCGCCTCCTGCAAAGCTCTGACCTGGGGATCGGACAGGAAGAATGATGGCGGCCCGACGTGTTGCGCGTGATCAGTGGGGAAAACCGCACCCGTCTTGATATCCGTGACGACCTTGGCATTGAAATGCTCGGCCAGTGCGACGCGCAGCGCCCAGTCTTCGGCCGATCGCGACATACGGCCCATCATGAACACCGGCTTCTTGGCGGATTCGAGGTGGCGATAAAGTTCCTCGATCTGGGACGGCGATGCGATGGGGGCATCCGGTACAGGGAAGGCATCAGGATCGGGCAAGGCGGGCATTTCCGTGTGCGCCGCTTCCTGCACGCTGACGTCGAAGCAGACGTACGTGGGTGCATGTGGCGCGGTTTTGGTGGATGCGGTGGCCCGTGTCATCGCAACCAGCGAGGCGTTCAGGCTTGCCGGCTGGTCATCCCATTTCACGTAGGGGCGGATGATGGCGGCCTGATCCCGCGACGTGTGAATCCAGTCGATCCAGGGACGGCGCAAATCGGCGTCGACCGGACCGGTGGCGCCAAGAATGAGCATCGGCACCCGGTCGCACCACGCATTGTAGATCGCCATCGACGCGTGCATGAGACCCACATTGGCGTGCAGAATAACCGCCATCGGCTCGCCCGTGACCTTGGCCCAGCCATGCGCGATGGCAACGGCGTGTTCCTCGTGAAGGCAGAGCAGCATCTTCGGATCGGTATTGCCGAGGTAATTGACGAGGCTGTCGTGCAGGCCGCGAAAGCTCGAACCCGGATTGAGGGCAACATACTCGACATCAAGCCGGCCGAGCATTTCCGCCATCGCGTCGCTGCCCCAGACCCCGTTCTTGTCGGTCGATACCGGACGCTCCTCGGGCGTTTCGCTTTTCGTGTCTTTCAACTTTGTTATCCTTCGGTCTTGTTTAATCAGGCGCGCCTTGCAATAGAGTTAGACGTCTAAATTCTAATCGAGATTAGTTGTTCTGCCATGTAGGCTGATTGAACATGGTGCCGCCGGACGCTCGAATACGCGGAAATAAGAACAACCACCGCTGAAAGATGATCATGAGTGCTGAAGATTTGATGCCACCGCGACACGCCGCTACCGAGGCAGAGCTGGACGAGCTTAAGTCGTACGAGGATGAGCGTGTCGCGCACCTCGTGAGGTTGTGCGCGCGCGGTTTCAACCGCTCGCTGGCGCGGCGCCTGGCCCAGCATGGGATTACATTCGGCCAGTGGGTGTATCTCCGGATCCTCTGGAAGCGGGAGGGACTCACCCAGCGGCAACTGAGCGAGATCGCAAACCTGACCGAACCGACGACACATACGGCGTTAACGAAGCTGGAAAGACTGGGCATCATCGAACGCAAGACCCTCGCGCCGAATCGCAGGCGGCAATGTGCGTTTCTGACCCAGCGCGGACGGGAGTTGCAGGAAGAACTCGAACCCCTCGCCATTGAATCCAACGACGTTGCCCTGGTCGGTATCCCGCCCGAACGCCGCGAACAGCTTCGTGAAGACCTCATCACCATATTGGACAACCTTGCCGACGACGAAGCCGAGGCAGAGGCACAGGGCCTCAAAGTCCCGGCGACCCGCTCGAGCATGTTCGAGTAGACGGCCTCTCCCGCGGTTTTCCGATACGTCCCTCTTGTTTCTGGGGGAACCATCACACCGGTTAGAGGCTGTAGGCTTCGTAGGTTGCCGGATGGAAGATTTCCTCAACGCTCATGCGGCGGTCAGACAGCCCCTGATTATGATGTAGCTCAAGGAATGCATCCAGCACACGCTCATTGCCGGGCACGCCATAGGTCCATATTTCGGGCCCGATAAGCCGACGCGCAGCGGTTAACGTGTCTTCAACGAACGGCATCGTCACTTTCGTGGCGGACGTGTCCTGCAACGCATCCTGCGCCATCGCTTTCGCCTGCGAAAAGGCCTTCAATAAGGCCCCCGGCAGCCACGGGTTGGCCTCAGCGAGATCTTTCTTCACGCCGAGCACGTGCATGATCGGGAAAATACCGGTCCGCTCGAAGTGTTCGGAAGCGGCCTTGAAGCCGTCATCGAAGAGCCGCCCGACATTCGGGTGGCCTTCGTCGAAGCAGCGTAGTGAGCGCGGCCCGATAAAGCCGTCGATCTCGCCGTTGCGCAGCATCTCATCGAGCGTCTTACCCTCAGGTGCCGCTTCCATCGTCACATCATCGGGAACATTGACGGCGATCTTCTCGGGACGGCCTGCGGTATGCATGCCGCCGCGTACCCAGATGATGTCGGATTGTTTGACGCCATAGTCTTCCAGGATGCCGCGCGCCCAGACATTCGCCGTCAATTGCCACTCGGCAACCCCGATGCGGCGTCCCTTGAGATCGGCGGGTTCCTTGATCCCGGTATCGGTGCGGATGTAGACGGAAGAATGCCGGAACGCCCGTGACAGAAACACCGGGACGGCAACATAGGGGCTTTCGCCCTTCGAGTGCTTCACACAGTAAGAGGAGAACGATAGTTCGCTGATATCGAACGCCTCGTGCCGGAATGCGCGGAAGAACATCTCTTCCGGCGTCAGCAGCATCGTCACCGGATCGACGCCGTCGATTTTGACACGCCCGTCGTGGATCGGCCGCGTGCGGTCGTAGTCTCCCATGGCGATTGATAGTCTCAGCGTTCCCATGATTGTTTCCTCTTTTCGTTGTTAGGATTGGTATCGAAGGATGATGTGCCTGTCCTCGCGCGCGCTCTCGAGGATCGCGTGGCAGACTTCCAGGCTGGCGCGTCCCCATGTGCCCGCCTGCAGCGGCGGCGCGTCGTTGCGGATCGCCTCATAAAGACCTTTGAGAACTTCGGCGCGTGGCGACGGATCGGCAGGGGTGGGGATAAATGTTCGCTCGGTGTCGGCCCATACTTCTATGCCCTTGGGTGTTAGGCGCAGGTCCGCACGGTCGCAACTGACGACAATCGGCCCGAAGTGCTCGGCATTGGGCGCCATCGAAGGGTTCTCTGATGAACCGAACGTGCGCGTCGATTTGAGCGCCGCTTCTTCTTCAGGCGTCGACACCGATGCCAGAGCACGGCGCGCAGCACCGTATTCGGACATGTCCTTCGGCGTGCCCAGTTCGCCTATTTCGTCCTGTAAAATGTCGCTGTCATAGTGCGCATAACCGGAATAGACGAGGTTCGCGAAGCGGCCCTCATCGAACTGGATCAAGGCCGCGTAGGCACCCTCCGTCGGGCGTGCACTGTCCCAGGCCCCGGTCATCGCGGAAACGGCAAGGGCAGACCCGCCCATCAGGACGCGAATGACGTCGATCTGATGGATGGCCTGGCTGAAGATCACGCCGCCGCCCTGTTCGGTGACCAATTCTTCGGGGCGGCGCGGGCGATATAGGAAGTCAGTGTAGTTCAGGCCATGCGCCATGCGCGCTTTGCCGAGCCGGCCTTCGTCTATGAGTGCCCGGGCGGCGAGCACGGGCTGGTCGAAGCTGTGACTGGGACCGGTAATCAGGTAGACGCCCGCCTTCTTCGCAGCGTTCACGATGGCCGTCGCGTCTTCCATCGAGACGGCAAGCGGCTTTTCGATAAGCAGATGCTTGCCACCGGCAGCAAGGAGTTCCGCGTGTTCCCGGTGCATCTGATGCGGGGTTGCAATGTAAACCGCCTCTACATCCGGGTCGGCCGCCAGCTCAGCGATAGTTGCGTGTGCGCGACCGCCGAATTGCGACAGGAACGCCTGCCGCGAATTCTCGCGCGGCGCGGCGCAGGCGACGATTTCAATACGCGGATCAGCCAGCAGGCTCGGCAGGGTGAGCATAAATCCGCGACCGAGCCCGGCAATCCCGAGTCGGATCGGGTCAGAGGTCAATGGTCAGGTCTCCGCTTTTCGCGCGCGAGACACAGATCATGATGTGATCGGCCTTTTCCTCGTCCATCAGGACCATGTCCCGGTGATCGACGTCGCCGGAAACAAGTGTGCATTTGCAAGTGCCGCACGTGCCGCTTTCGCAAGAGCTCACGGTCTCTATGCCTGCGTCGCGCAGGGCTTCCAGAATTGTTCGGTCCGCAGGGACCTCTATCGTCTGACCGGTGTCCGCGAGGGTGACGTTGAAGGCGACATCGTTGTCGCGGACGACCTGGATCGGATTGAAGTCCTCGAAGTGGACCCGTTCATCCGACCAGTGACCGGTAAGGGCCTTGATTTCCTCCATCAACCCCGCGGGGCCGCAGCAATAAATATGCTCGCGTCCGGGCTTCTCGAGCCGATCCCAAAAATCGTAGGCATCGTCGGGATCACCCTGATCATGGTGGATCGTCGCGTTTCCGAAGTTGCGAACGTCCTCAAGATAGGCCGTACCCTCCTCGGAACGGGTGCAATAGATCACCTCGAACGGCTTTCCGATCTTCGTGAGGTATTTCGCCATCGAGTAAATCGGCGTGATGCCGATCCCGCCGGCGATCAGAAGATATTTCTCTCCGTCTACGAGTTCGAATTCGTTAAGGGGGGCTTCTATAGAGAGGGAGCTACCTTCGACGGCATCTTCATGCATCGACGAAGAGCCGCCCCGTGACTCGGCTTCGCGTTTGACGGCGATGACATATTCCGTCGGCGCGGTGCCGTCGTTGACAAGCGAATACCGCCGCATCGCGCCGCTGGGTGTTTCCACCGTTATGTGGGAACCCGGCGTGAATTTCGGGAGTTCCATGTCGGTCGACGGTACGAGTGTGAACTCCTCGATCTCAGGCGTGAGCTGCCTTCGTGCCGCGACTTTCATGTCAATTCTGTCTGTGGGCGTTTCCAAATTTTCCCCCCTTGTCAAAAGCCGAAGCCTTATGATATTAGATTTCTAAGTTTACATATTAGATATCTAAGATATCTGTCAAGAACGTGCTCAAACGGTGAGTTGAGCCAAAGTCTGGTGGGAGGCATTTATGCTGACGAGAGAAGAAAACGATCTTCTGACCATTGTTGAGGGCGATGCCCCGATGGGCACGCTGATGCGCCAGCATTGGGTCCCGGTTTGCCTTTCCGAGGAAGTGGCTGAGCCTGATGGGACGCCGATCCTGATCGAGGCGATCGGGCGTCGCTATGTTTGCTTCCGCGATACCGATGGCCGGCTTGGTCTGTTGGACGAGCTTTGCCCACACCGGAAAGCGTCGCTCGTCTTCGGCCGAAACGAGGAGTGCGGACTGCGCTGCCTTTATCACGGCTGGAAGTTCGACGTCGAAGGCAACTGCGTTTCCATGGCGTCCGAGCCTGAAGAGTCGCCGATGCACGGTACCGTTAAACACAGGTCGTACCCGGTTCATGAGTGTGCCGGTTTCGTCTGGGCGTGGCTCGATACCGAGCGCGAGGCGCCGGAGTTCGATCGTCCCGCATTTTCACCGGATGACGAGACCATGGTCTCGATCCTGAAAATTCGCATCCCGGCCAACTGGGCACAGATCACCGAAGGTCAGATCGATAGTGCGCACTCGTCGTCGCTGCACTCATCCGACATGGTACCGGCGCGTGTTCAGGGCGCTGCCGCTGACGATGCGTCCTGGTACCGGCCGTCGACGGACAAGTCGCCCCGGATGCAGACGGAACGCACGTCTTATGGGTTCCATTACGCCGCCATCCGCAAGCCGATCAAGAAGGCGGCAACGCACAATTACCTTCGGATCACGGAGTTCATTGCGCCGTTTACGTCGCTGATTCCGCCGAACAGTTCCTACAACGTCGCCACGGTGATCGTGCCGATCGACGACGAGACCAGCCATTTCCACTTTATCGCCTGGGGCGGCAAGCAATGCCCGACCACAGAGCAGTGGCGGAAGTTCAACCACGCTCAGAAGGGCATCGATGTCGATGACCGTTGGGTTCCCAAGCGCTGCATGGAGAACAATTTCCTCCAGGATCGCCAGGCCATGAAGTTGGGCAACTTCACCGGGGTCGAAGGTATTCCGAACCAGGATCTGGTCATGTGGGTGTCAATGGGGCCGCGCGTGGACCGGTCTACGGATCTGCTGGGTTCGTCGGATATCGCGATCGTTGAGTTCCGCAGGCTGATGAGCGAGGCCGCCCGCGACGTTGCCGACGGCAAGCCGGCAATCGGAACGGTCGACCCGCGTGTTCCGCAGGTCACGATTTCGTCGAAGGAAGGTGTTTATTCGAAAGAGGATGATTGGCGATCGATTGGCCTCGACGACAACGCAACCGCGGCCGAGTAACAGCAAACACAACAGTCCAAA
The DNA here is from genome assembly GCA_965262415.1 of Rhodospirillales bacterium. Classification (GTDB taxonomy): domain Bacteria; phylum Pseudomonadota; class Alphaproteobacteria; order Rhodospirillales; family Casp-alpha2; genus UBA4479. The sequence continues at coordinate 3,429,359 of OZ253533.1, forward strand.
TAACTGCCGAGGCAGCCGGTGAATGCACTGATGCCTCGGTCAAAAACAAAAGCGTCGAAAAAGGCGTAGCTCACAGGGTAGGTGAAATGAGGAGACATCAGTGCTTGAAAGCGCTCAAGAAGCCGTAGGGCGTGCATTACCGAAAATTCGGTTAGAGCAGTACATTGGTGGTGAATGGTACAAGGGCGGCGGTGCTGATCGTCCGGTCATGTCGCCGTCTGATGGTAAGTTGCTTGCCGTTGTTTCGGATGCCGATGCCGATGACCTGCAACGTGTCGTCGATGCGGCGGCGGAGGGGCAGCGCGCCTGGCATCTCGCAGGGCCCGGTGCGCGGGCGGCAGCGCTGCGCGAGGCGGCGGCCCGTCTTCGCGCTCATGCGGATGAGTTGGCGCTAATCGATGCGCTCGACAGCGGCAACCCCATCACGGGTATGAAGTTCGATGTCGCGCTGGGCGCGATGCTGATGGACTACTTTGCGGGCGTCGCGGCGGAGGCGAAGGGCGAGACGATCCCGCAGCGTGACGGCAAGATTACCTATGTGACACGCGAGCCGCTGGGCCTGGTTGCCCGTCTCGTCGCCTTTAATCATCCGCTCTTGTTTGCCGCGGCCAAGATGGCTGCGCCGCTTGCCGCGGGAAATGCCGTCGTTGTGAAACCGTCGGAAGAAACGCCTCTTTCCGCGCTAAGGCTTGCCGAAATCGTCGGCGATATCTTCCCCGAGGGTGTGTTCTCGGTGCTGACGGGGGGGCCGGAACTCGGCGCCGCCATATGCAAGTGTCCAGCAATATCCGCGGTTAGCCTGATCGGCAGCGTGCCGACGGGCAAAGCAATCCTGAAGGGTGGCGCGGATACCCTGAAGCGTACCCAGCTTGAACTGGGTGGTAAGAACGCATTGGTCATTTGCCCGGACGCTGACGTCGATGCCGCGATCGCAGGGGCGGTGAAGGGGATGAACCTCGGCTGGACCGCCGGGCAGTCCTGTGGCTCCACGAGCCGTGTCCTGGTGCACGAGAGTTTGCACGACCGCGTTGTCGACGGTATCGCCCGCGCATTCGACGCTGTTCAGCTCGGCGACCCGACCGATGACGCGACCGAGATGGGCTGCCTCTCGACACGCGGACAATACCAAAAGGTGCTCGACTATATAGAACTGGCCTCTTCGGAAGGGGCCACCATCGCCGCCGGTGGCAAGCCGGAAGGCGTTTCTGCAGAAGGATTTTTCGTCCGGCCGACGCTCGTCACGAACGTCAAGCCGGACATGAGAATTGCTCGTGAGGAGGTCTTCGGACCGGTGCTGTCAGTCCTCTCATGGACCGACGAAGTTGAGATGCTCGACATCGTCAATGGTCTGGATGTCGGACTTACAGCATCGGTCTGGACGCGGGATCTCGACACGGCAATGCGCCTAACGAATCGAATCCAGGCAGGATACGTCTGGGTCAACGATTCAAGTGATCACTATCTCGGCGCACCGTTCGGTGGGTTCAAAAGTTCTGGCCATGGTCGTGAAGAATGCCTGGAAGAGCTGCTCGCCTACACCGAACAGAAAACGGTCACGATCGTACCCACAGGGACAATCTGAATCACAACCAAATGAATGGGAGACTCACCATGAAATTCAAAGCACTCGCCATCGCACTCTGCGTTGGCCTCTCGGCCGGGGTGGCGCAGGCCGACCCGGTCAACCTGACGCTTTCCGGCGGTAACCCGGGCGGCCTGTGGTCGTTGCTTGGCGCTGGCATGGACAAGGCGGCCAAGGCGTCCAACAAGGACTCCGTCATCACTTACCAGGCGACAGGCGGCGGTTTTGCCAACATCGCCCTCCTTGGTGCCAACAAGACCGATCTCGGCATGGTCCATGATGCGGAAGTCAACCTCGCGCTGAGCGGGCAGCCCCCGTTCAAGGCGCCGGTCAAGAACATGATGGCCATCGGTTACATGTACAACTGGGCGCCGATGCACTTCTTCCTGAAGAAGGAACTTGCGGAGAAGTATAACATCGACAGCCTGGACGACATTGCGACGTCGAAGGCGCCGCTGACGATCGGTATCAACCGGTCCGGTAACATCACGAGTAACGTTGCCGTATTCATGCTCGCACAGGCCGGTCTGACGGAAGAAACGCTGACCGCCAACGGTGGTAGTTTCGTCCGCGCAGGTGCCAACGAACAGGGCGATCTGATGAAGGACAACCGCATCGACATGGCGACCAACGGGATCTTCATCCGCCACTCGTCGTTCCGTGCGATCGACGAGAACGTCGATGTCATCCTCCTCACGGTTCCGGATAACGTGATCGCGGCGACGAACAAGGAGTTCGGCACCTCGACCTACACGATCCCGGCCAAGAGCTACTCCAAGCAGACCGCGGATGTGAAAACCATGGCGCTGGGCGCAATGGTCGTGACGACCGACAAACTGCCGGATGCAGCGGCTTATGAACTCGGCAAGTCTTTTGCCAAGAACATTGATGAGATCCGCAATGTCCACAAGGCGATGCGTCAGCTGAACACCGAAATCCTGGTCAGCCAGACGGTTCTTCCTTTCCATCCGGGTGCCGAGCGCGCCTACAAAGAAGCGGGCATCCTTAAGTGAGAATTTCTCTTCTCGCAACGGGCCGGCGGCGCACCTTCAAAGGTGCGCCGCTGACGCTCCTGACCGTTGTCGCTGCTACGTTCGCCTGCTGGGTGATCTACGCGAACATCTTTGTGATTTCCGACCCGCTCGTGCTCGGGATCCTGTTCGTGTCGAGCGTTTATACCTTGCTGTTTATTGTCATCGGACATTCCCCGACGGCATCCGACAAGCCGACGATATTCGATTACGCGATGTCGGCTCTCAGTCTCACGGCCGGTGTCTTTTTCTTTATCAATGCGAAGGACATCGCGGACCGGATATCTCTCCTTGATCCCTTTACCCCGTCCCAGTTTTTCTTCGGGACATCACTCATGGTTTTGACGCTGGAAGCAACGCGGCGCACGACAGGTCTTGGCCTGACGGCGGTTGTCGGTGTGTTCCTGATCTATAACCAGTTTGGCTATTTGCTGCCGCCGCCTTTCGGCCACGGCATCTCCGATTTTTCGTATCTGCTCGATATTCTGATCTTCACGACGGACGGCCTGTTCGGCGTGCCGGTCCAGGTTGTTGCCAGCTACGTCTTTCTGTTCGTGCTTTTCGGCACATTGTTGTCGAAAGCCGGCGGTGGCGACTTCTTCTTCGACCTCGCGGCGTCTCTGACCGGGAAAAGCGCTGGCGGTCCGGCGAAGGTCGCGATTATCTCCTCGGGTCTTTACGGCACCATGTCCGGTAGCCCCACATCCGATGTTGTTGCGACGGGATCGATCACGATCCCGATCATGCGCAAGCTCGGGTACACGAAACGTTTCGCAGGCGCCGTCGAAGTGGCCGCATCGACAGGTGGCAGCGCGATGCCGCCGATCATGGGCTCGGCTGCGTTCATTCTGGCCGAATATACGGGAACGCCGTATCGCGAGATCGTTTACGCCGCCATTATCCCGGCGCTGCTGTATTATCTGGGTGTGTTCCTTCAGGTGCACCTGCGCTCTGTTCGCTACGATTATCGGCCATACGAAGACGCCGTGCCGCCGCTTTCTCAGACACTGAAGGCCGGCTGGCCTTATCTGGTTCCGATTGCGATCATTATTGCCGTGCTCATGGCGGGGTATTCGCCCGTCTTCACGGCTGGTGCCGGGACGTTGGCGGTGGTGGTTGCCAGCGCCTTCACCAAGCGTACGCGCATGACGTTTTGGCAGGTCGTCGAGGGACTGGCGGAGACCACCCTGCGTATTCTGCCGGTCGCGGGGGCGTGCGCCGCTGCCGGTCTTGTCATCGGTGGTTTGTCGATGACCGGCCTCGGCATGAAGTCGGCGAACGTGATCGTGACCGTCACGTCGGGGATCGACGTTATGACGCTGGTGGTTGCCGCCTTCGTTACCATCATTCTGGGTCTCGGGATGCCGACGCCGTCCGCGTATATTCTGGCTGCCGTGCTCGTTGGGCCTGCACTGGCGAAACTCGGCTATCCAGACCTTCAAAGCCACATGTTCCTCCTTTATTACGCGATCCTTTCGGCGCTGACGCCGCCGATTGCCGTGGCCGCGTTGGCGGCTGCAGCGATTGCGGAAGAAGATCCGATTATCATCGCGGTGGGCGCGGTCAAGCTGGCGGCGGTGGGCTTCCTGTTGCCGTTCGTCTTCCTCTGGAACCCTGGAATCATGGGGCTCGCAGATCCCGTATCCGTGGCTCTGGCTGTGGTAGGTGGCATATGTGCTGTTTCTGCAATTGCCGTTTCGTTCGAATGGGTAAAGCTGCCCGGTGGACCGAATATGCTGTGGCCCATTCGGATGCTGCTGTTCGCATCAGCCGTCGCAGCCGTGGCGCCCATGGTCCCGCTTGCCCTGATCGGCATTGGCGTGATTGCCACGATTTTGGGCTTCTCCTACATTTACTCGCGGCGTCATTCCGAGGAGAACGACGCGATCGCGGCTAAGTAGGGAGCTCACTCTATGCCTCACACGTCTTTGCGGCGCAACTGCTCTACGGAGGTTTGTGCACCGATATCTTTGGCAGACCGGCGGATTTCGGTATGAAACTCGAGCGCCAAAACGCGACCATTGAGGTCCTTGATGAAGGCCCTGAAGACGGTCCGGTCGTTGTCTTCGCCAACTCACTGGGAACGGCACTGTCGTTATGGGACAAACTCTGCGAGCGCCTCCCTTCATCGCTCCGCCGTGTGCGCTTTGATCTGCGTGGCCACGGCGGCTCTTCGGTGCCGGATGAGCCGTTCGGCATTGAGGACCTGGTCGGGGATGCCGAGGGTGTCATGGATGCGCTAGGCATCAAGGATGCCGCGTTCGTGGGACTTTCCATCGGCGGGATGATCGCACAGGGGCTGGCATCTAAACGTCCCGATCTTGTGCGGGTCGCGGTGTTTTCCAATACGGCGGCAAAGATCGGAGATCCAGACCTGTGGAATGACCGGATCAGGGCCATCGAGGCGCAGGGCCTGGAGGGGATCGCCGACGGCGTCATGGAACGTTGGTTCGGCGAAGACTTTCGTGCAACCGACGAGGTGAAGTACTGGCGGCAGATGCTGGTCGACACCGATCCGCAGGGATACATCGGTTGTTGCCGGGCGATCGCCGGCGCCGATCTCAGGGAAAGTACGGCTGCGTTGCGTCTTCCGGTTCTCGGGATCGCCGGAACGGCCGATCTTTCGACCCCGCCGGACGTTGTCAGGGAAACCGTTGCGACGATCCCCGGCTCCAGGTTCGAAGTCATCGAAGGCGCTGGGCACCTGCCTTGTGTCGAGGCGCCGGACCTGTACGCAAACCTGATCATGAGTTTTTTGAAGGAGACTGACTATGTCTGATCGTTTCGATAAAGGCATGGAGGTCCGCCGCTCGGTGCTCGGTGACGCGCACGTCGACAGGGCGGAAGCGAACAAGACCGCGTTCGATGAACCTTTTCAAACGCTGATCACCGAAGGCGCATGGGGAACCGTTTGGGCGTCCGATGGCATCACCCCACGGGAACGTTCCATGTTGACGCTGGCGTTGCTGGCAGCCCTCGGCAACTTCGAAGAAATTCCGATGCACATCCGGGCCACGCTCCGGACCGGCGCAAGCAAGAGCGATATCCAGGAAGTCTTTCAGCATGTCGCGATATATGCCGGTGTACCGCGTGCCAACAATGCGCTTAGTCTGGCGAAGAAAACATTTGCCGAAATGGAGGAAAATCAGCAATGAGCAACCGACAGCCTGCTGAAACCACGCCATTGATCCCACGCAATCGCGACGTACATCCGGTCGCATACGACCCGAATTACAAGACGAGCGTAACGCGGTCGCCGAACTTTCCACTTCTGGCCATGGAAAGCACGGTCACCGAAGAAACAGGGCCAGTGTTCAATCAAAATAAACTGGGCCCGCTCGACAACAATCTGATCATGAACTGGACGCAGGGGAAGGCCCCCGCCGTCGGAGAACGCATTCTGATGCATGGGCGGGTCTTGGATGAAAGCGGCCGTCCCGTGCCCAATACATTGATCGAGATCTGGCAGGCGAACGCCGGGGGCCGGTATCGACATATCAAGGATACGTACTTCGCGCCGCTGGATCCCAACTTCGGCGGATGCGGCCGAACCGTCACCGATGAGAACGGCCATTACCAGTTTCTGACGATCCGGCCCGGTGCCTATCCGTGGCCGAACCGTGCGAACGACTGGCGGCCGATGCATATTCATGTGTCCCTGTTCGGCAGCGGATTCGGTCAAAGGCTCATCACGCAGATGTACTTCCAGGGCGATCCGCTGATCGATCTGTGCCCCATCCTTTCGACCGTGAAAGATCGCGCGCAGGTGGATCGTCTGGTTGCGCCGCTTGATCTGGCGAGCTCGAAACCGCTCGACTTCCTAGCTTACCGCTTCGACATCGTGATGCGGGGCCGCCGACAGACCATGTTCGAGAACAAGCCGGAGGGGATGTGATATGACACAGAAACTGGACACCCTGCAGGAAACCGCATCCCAGACGGCAGGCCCGTTCGTACATATCGGCATGGTCCCGACCTATGCGGGGCTAGGCGGTATTTATGAGGAGGAGATCGGCACTTCGACGTTCTCGGATGGCGCAAAAGGCGACGTGATCGAGATCACCGGTACGATCATCGACGGTGCCGGCTTCGTGATGCGGGACGGCATGTTCGAGGCCTGGCAGGCGGATGCCAATGGCATCTATCCCGGTCAGGACGGCGTGGATCCGAATGTTTCCGGGTGGGCACGTGTGTGTGCAGACCCCGAAAGTGGCGAATGGACGCTGCGCACGATCAAGCCCGGTTCGAGTGTCAACCGCGACGGCAAAGAACAGGCGCCGCACATCGCGATCTGGGTCGTCGCGCGTGGCATCAACATTGGCCTGCAGACCCGCATCTACTTTGACGATGAGGACAACTCCGGCGATCCGGTGTTGTCCCGGATCGAACACAAGCACCGCATCGACACGTTGCTCGCGAAGAAAACCGAAGATGGAAAATACCGTTTCGACATTCGCCTTCAGGGCGAAGGCGAGACCGTGTTTTTCGATATGTGAATCGTGCCGCGGATCGCGACCATTCTGATCGAGGCGGAAACATGATCTCCGTCTTTGAGCATCCATGGCTTGGCGGTCTGTTCGCCGATGAGGCCAGCCGTGCGTTGTTCTCGGCAGATACTCAGTTGCGGCATATGCTTGAAATCGAGGCTGCATTCAGCCGTGCCCTGGGTCACGTCGGCAATGGCCCCAGCGATGCAGCAGAGGATACGGCACGCGCGATCGAGGGCGCCGAGATCGATCTTGCCGCGTTGCGCGACGGAACGGGGAAGGATGGTGTTGTCGTCCCGGCACTGGTGCGACAACTGAAGGCGCTGCCCGGCGTGTCCGCGGACTTGGTTCATAAAGGTATGACGTCGCAGGACATCATCGACACGTCGCTGTCTCTTACCTTGAAGCATCTGACGGATATCCTGATTGCACGTGTGGAGACGGCGGCGACGGAAGTCCAGGTCCTGAACAGGCGTTATGGTACGCGCCGCATCATGGGGCGAACCCGGATGCAGGCAGCTTTGCCTGTGCCGCTATCCCATCGCTTCAAAACGTGGGCCGACCCGCTGAAGGCGCATGCCGCGAGATTGGAGGCCCAGCGGCCGCGTGTCGAGTTATTGCAGTTGGGCGGTCCTGTCGGTACGGCTGAGGAGCTGGGCGACGAGGCCGGTAAGATTTCGAAATTCATGGCAGAGGCACTTGGCCTCCAGTCTGTCGCTTCGTCATGGCATTCGCAACGCGACGGCATCGCCGAATACGCGTCGACGCTCTCGCTCATCTCCGGGTCGCTGGGCAAGATCGGGATGGATCTTTGCCTGATGGCCCAGCAGGGCATCGACGAAGCATCGTTCGCCGGTGGTGGAGGATCTTCGGCGATGGCGCATAAGAACAACCCGGTGCTTGCCGAGCTTCTTGTCACGCTTGCCCGCTTCAATGCGACGCAGGTGTCGGCGATGCATCATGCGCTGGTGCATGAGCAGGAGCGCTCTGGTGCGGCATGGACGCTGGAATGGATGGTGCTTCCCCAGATGGCGGCGACGACGAGCCTCGGCCTCGCCAAGGTGGTGGAGCTATTCGAAATGATTACCTCGCTCGGGTCCGATGAGACCCCGGGCCAACCGGTTTAGGAACGGACGGATGAATAAGACTATCGCAACCCTGGACGAGGCCGTGGCCGGTATTCCGGACGGTGCCGTGATCATGATCGGCGGCTTCGGCGGCTCCGGCGCGCCGATCGAGCTGATCCATGCGTTGATCGACCGTTACAGGAAGGACGGCAGCCCGCATGATCTGACGGTCGTCAACAACAACGCGGGCAATGGCCGCATCGGCATAGCGGCCATGATCGATATCGGCATGGTGCGGAAGATGATTTGCTCGTTTCCGAAATCCTCCGACCCGCGTGCCTTTACCGAAAAGTATCTGGCGGGCGAAATCGAGCTCGAATTGGTGCCGCAGGGTACGCTGGCAGAACGTATCCGGGCGGGTGGCGCCGGGATCCCGGCGTTCTACACACCGACGTCGTTCGGCACGGAACTGGCGGAAGGCAAACCGGTGGAGGAATTCGACGGTCGCATGTGCGTGCGAGAGAACTGGCTGAAAGCCGACTTTGCGCTGATCAAGGCAGATACCGCGGACCATCACGGCAACCTGACATACCGCTACGCGTCTCGGAACTTCGGGCCGCTGATGTGCATGGCGGCGGGGCACACGATTGTTCAGGCAACCCGCATTGTCGCGCCCGGCGGGATCGATCCCGAGGCCGTCGTGACACCGGGCCTGTTTGTCGACGCCGTCGTCGAGGTTGCTGAGCCACAACAGGAAGAGGCGATGATCAGGGCAGGAGTGGCGTACGTATGAGCATGAAACTGACCAATGCACAGATCGCCTGGCGCGCCGCACAGGATATCGAGGACGGTGCTTACGTAAACCTCGGCATCGGCTTTCCGGAAATGGTCGCCAAGTTTCAGGCCCCCGGCCGGCACGTGACCTATCACACCGAGAATGGCGTTCTCGGGTTCGGCGACGCGCCGCCCGAAGGCGAGGAAGACTGGGATCTGATCAACGCCGGCAAGAAAGCGATCACGCTCAAGCCGGGGGCGAGTTTCTTTCATCACGCGGACAGCTTCGCCATGGTCCGTGGTGGGCATCTGGATGTCGCCATTCTTGGCGCGCTGCAGGTGGCTCAGAATGGCGATCTCGCGAACTGGCGGGTCGGCTCGAAAGGTGTGCCGGCCGTCGGTGGTGCGATGGACCTCGTTCATGGGGCGAAACGCGTTGCCGTGATTACCGAGCATGTGACCAAGGACGGTAAGTTCAAGCTCGTCGACGAATGCACGTTCCCGCTGACAGGGGTCAACTGCATCACGCGTGTCTATACCAGCCTTGCCGTCGTCGATATTTCGGACAGCCGCTTCGTGCTGCGCGAAAAGCTGCCGGGCATGTCCCTGGAAGAACTGCAATCGTTCACGGGCGCGCCGCTTCACGTCGAAGGTGACGTTGGCGAGCTTGAAGTGCCGGAGGTTTGAGAATGCGAGACGTATTTATATGTGACTACGTGCGGACGCCGATCGGCCGTTATGGCGGTGGGCTGGCGTCGGTGCGTCCCGATGATCTGGCTGCGATCCCGATCCGTGCCCTGCTGGAGCGCAATCCGTCCCTGAATCCGGAAAAGATCGATGAAGTCTTCATGGGCTGCGCCAATCAGGCAGGTGAGGACAACCGCAACGTGGCGCGCATGGCGGCATTGCTCGCAGGCCTGCCCGCATCGGTGCCGGGGGTGACCCTGAACAGGCTTTGCGGGTCCGGCATGGATGCCGTGGGCTCCGGGGCACGCATGATCATGTGCGGCGAGGCCGATATGGTCGTCGCCGGCGGTGTCGAGTCCATGAGCCGCGCACCATTTGTCATGGGCAAGGCCGACAGCGCGTTTTCCCGCGCCGCAAACATCGAGGACACAACCATCGGCTGGCGCTTCGTAAACCCGAAGATGCGGGACACGTACGGCATCGACAGCATGCCCGAGACGGCCGAGAACGTCGCCGAAGACTTCCAGATTTCCCGCGACGATCAGGACACTTTCGCCTTCCACTCGCAAGCACGGACAGAACGTGCTGCGGAGTGGCTCGCGGGCGAAATCGTGCCGGTGACGATTCCTCAGCGAAAGGGCGATCCTGTCGTCGTTTCCGCCGATGAGCATCCACGCAGCGGGACGACCGTTGAGAAACTGGCGAAACTGCCGACGCCGTTTCGTGAAGGCGGCAGCGTGACGGCGGGGAACTCCTCCGGCGTGAACGATGGGGCCGCGGCACTTGTTTTGGCCAGCGCGGACGCGGTTGAGGCGCATGGCCTCCAGCCAATCGCAAAGGTCACCGGTATGGCGACGACGGGGGTCGAGCCCCGGATCATGGGGTTCGGACCGGCGCCCGCTAGCCACAAACTCATGGAACGTCTCGGACTGAAGATCGGCGATTTTGACGTGATCGAGTTAAACGAAGCCTTCGCCGCCCAGGCGCTGGCGGTAACGCGGGATCTGGGCCTGCCGGATTTCGCGGATCATGTGAACCCCAACGGCGGTGCGATCGCGCTCGGCCATCCGCTCGGTGCGTCCGGCGCACGTCTCGTCGGGACGGCCGCGCGTATGCTTGGCGACGGGAATGGAAAACGCGCGCTCTGCACCATGTGCATCGGGGTGGGTCAGGGGATCGCGATGGTCATCGAGGGCGCGTGACTTAAAGAGATGGACTGTTATTAGCCAGCGGGCGGCATTCACTCCCTGGTGCACCCGCAACTCCAATCGGCCGGCGCAGGTTTGTGCCGGCCGTTTTATTTCAGCAGGCGGCGGTGGCAATAAACCAGTATTGATTTGTTGATCTAGATCAACGCGGCGAAACCCGTTCGCCACTATAAATTAGATATCTAATTTATAGTGGGAGATGAGAGATGTTCACGAGTGTATGGCCCCTGTTGACGGCGCTGGTTCTAGGGGGCGTGGTCTACCTGCTTGTAGCGCGTGTACGAAAGGGAACGGCGAGTGGCCGTAGGATCGTTGTTGGCGAAATGATGTCCCGGCATGGTCTCGAAATGAAAAGCATCGCCGAACATGGACTGGAGGATGAACTCGTCGCCCGGGCACGCACGTGCCTGGAGTGCGAGGACTACAAGACCTGCATCGAACGCCTGCGCACGACCGGGAAACCGAATTACCAGGATATCTGCCCGAATGCGGCGTTCATTGATGGGCTGAAGGGGCAGGCCTGAGAGGTCGCCCTCCGACGACGTCGATGTGATCTGGTTTGTACCGCCGGTGCAACGATGTAGCCTGTCTGGAAAGGCAATCGGCCATCGTCCAGTCAGGAGAATGTGAAATGGAGATCGCACACAACGGTTCAATGCCGTCCTACCCCGGGCCAGCGGATTGGTTCACCGGCACCGTTCGTATCGAAGCGCTCTTCGATGAAACCGATGAAACCCGAACGTCCGGTCGTAACGTCACCTTCGAGCCCGGGGCCCGGACGGCGTGGCACACGCATCCGCTGGGTCAGATCCTGATCGTTACCGCTGGGTACGGCCGGGTGCAGCGTGACGGCGGGCCGGTAGAGATCATCCGCCCCGGTGACATCGTCCGGATTGCGCCGGGTGAGCGGCACTGGCACGGGGCTGGGCCGGAAACGGCGATGACCCACATTTCGCTGACCGAAATAAAGGACGGCAAGGGTGCCGACTGGATGGAGCACGTCAGCGACGAGGATTACCTGAGTTAACTAGCCTGCTGGGTCGCATCGGCTACAACGCCGGAATGAAACATACGGAGAGTCCGATGAGCTTTAGGTGCGTAGTGGCGGGTGTCGCCATTATATTTCTGGCATTCGGCGTCGCCGTTACCCAAAGGGCCGAAGCAAGTGATACAGGAGCGAACGCAGCCATGCGGATCACCGTGAGCGCGAACGGAAGAGAAGTCGAATACGAACTAAACGACAGTCGGGCGTCCAAAGACCTCCTCGCGCAGCTGCCGATGACCATCAAAGTCGAGAACTATGGCGGTATCGAGAAGATCTTTTATCCACCAACCAAGCTGAATACTTCAGACACACCGCTGGCAAAGGATATCAAGGCGGGTACGTTGGCGTACTACGCGCCGTGGGCCGACGTCGTGATGTTCTACGACAGCTTCCATCCCGCCGCCGGATTGTACGAACTCGGAAACATAGTCTCGGGAGGCGAGCATATTGAGAGCCTGTCTGGCGAGATCCGAATCGAAATTACGCGCGCTTCGGACAACTAAAGCAGCCGCTCGACATCTGACACCACCACTTCAAACCCTATCCGCGTTGAATCCCGTACTCGCCGCTCAACCCGGCCAATACCTCGTGCAGGCGCGCAATCAATTCGCCACGCGGTGAAACGGTTCGTTCGACGATCCCGATTTGCCGCGTGATCTGGGGATTGCCGAACGGCAGGCGCACCAGCCCCCCATCCTCGGGTTCGCTCAGCGCCACATGCGGCACAACCGAAATGCCCATGCCCTGGCGAACGCAGGTGACGATGGACGTAATGGTGTCGATCTCCGCCACGTCCTGCGTAATGATGCCGAGCCGTGAAATTTCCGTATCGATCAGGTGCGCCAGCGGCACATCGCTACGAAAGCGGACGTAGGGGCGTTGCCTGAGGAGTTGAGTCGGGTCGGTGATCTTCGTCCCTGCCGGTGCGATCAGCCATAATGGTTCCTTCAGAAACGGACTCCAGCGGAGCGCCGGCGGAAAGCCAAGGTGTTCGGCAACGACGGCTGCGTCGAGACGCCCTGAGGCGACATCCGTGATCAGTACGGACGACAGGGACACGCGCAGATTTGTCTTTATATCGGGATACTGGGTCCGCAATTTGACGATGGACTGCGGCAAGAGGTTGAGCGCACTCGAGCGGACCGAACCCAGCATCAACGTGCCGGTTATCCGGTCCCCCCGCAGTTCGGCCTTGGTGTCTTCTTCCGTCCGCAAGATGCTCTTCGCCATCTCAAGCACCTGCAACCCCTGAAGCGTCAGTTTCGGCGGCCGCGAGGCACGCACGAAAAGTGTCGTATTCAGTTCCTGCTCAAGGGCCTGCATCTGCTGGCTGACGGCGGACGGCGTCCGTCCGACAACGTCGGCGGCTTTGGCGAATGTGCCGTTGGTCGCGATGGCCAGAAACGTTTTGAGTTGGCGTGTGTCCATAGTAGATGAAGTTTTTCTTAATTTAAGAAGCAGAATTACTCGCTTTTATAAAAGAAAACTTTCGTTTAAGCAATTTGTCCAACAACAAAAAGAAGCATTTCCGCACGGGCTGGGAGGTCTTGCGGACACCTGCAGAATAATTTGGTGGGCGACGGCTTTCCGCGGAGCGGGAAGCCCGAAGAGGAACGCAATGTCCAAGACAATACTCGTGACCGGTCCCGAGTTGGATCCAAGCGCCGCGCAGTTGGTGAATGAGCGTGGTTTTGAGACCGTGCACACGCCCCCGTACGCCGATGGCGCCGCCATTTCCGATCTGCTCAGGCAGACCGGCGCTGTCGGAATCGTTTCGCGTATGGGCCGTCTTGATGCGGCGATTATGGATGCCGCGCCACAGTTGCGCGTGATCGCCAAGCATGGCGTTGGTGTCGACAACATCGATCTGGAAGCCGCTTCCGAACGTGGCATTCCGGTTCTGGTCGCGACAGGCGGGAACGCCGTCTCCGTCGCTGAACATGCCATCGCGCTGCTGCTGACGGCGGTGAAGCGGATCCTGCCGCTTGATGCCGGCTTGCGCGCCGGGCGCTGGGAAAAGCCCGGCTTCCTGGGTCGCGAATTGGCCGGCTCTACCCTCGCCCTGATGGGAATGGGTGCCATTGCCCAGGCGACAGGCCGTATCGCCAAGGGGCTTGGCCTGGAACTGATAGGTCATGATCCGTATGCCAAGGCCGAAATATTCGATGACCTTGGCGTGCGCCGATGCGAAACCTTCGATGAACTCTTGGCCGATGCCGACATTCTGAGCCTGCACTGTCCGTTGAATGATCAGACGCGCGAAATCGTAAACGCTGAAACGATCAGCAAGATGCCTGTTGGCAGTTACGTTATCAATACGGCGCGTGGCGGGCTTATTGACGAAAAAGCGCTGCTTGATGCCGTGCAGTCAGGTCATCTTGCGGGCGCGGGTCTCGATACCTTCGCGGCCGAGCCGCCGGGCGAAGATCACCCGTTCTGGTCGGAACCGCGCATTGTCGTGACGCCCCATATCGGTGGTGTCACGCGCGAAGCTGGTGCGAGGGTCGGTGTGGCCGCCGTCAGCGGCATCTTCCAGGTTCTCGACGGGGAGCCTGTCTCTCCAGAACGGATTGCAAACCGCGCCTTGTTGAACAAGGCGACGGCCTCAGTCGCTCAATAAAGGAACGATCATGTCCATTGGATTTCGAATTCTGAACCGTGAACAAATTGCCCCCAAGGCGCTTGTCGATGCCTTCGCCAAACTGCCGGTTGCGAACGTTTCCGACTCGATGAACCGTTTGACCGCCGGCGGGCCGCGTCTGCGGCCGATGCATGCGTCCGGGGGCATGGCTGGTGTCGCGCTGACCGTGCGGTCCCGGCCCGGGGACAATCTGATGCTGCACAAGGCCATCGATATGGCGGTGCCGGGTGACGTCATCGTCGTCGACGCCGGTGGCGATACGACCAATGCCCTGATCGGCGAAATGATGCTGGCCTATGCCGTGAAGCAGGGCGTGGTGGGATTCGTTATCGACGGGGCGATCCGTGATGCGGACGCGATCCGTGAGACGAACCTTCCGATGTTCGCCGCGGGCGTCACGCACCGGGGCCCGTATAAGGACGGCCCCGGCGAGATAAACGTGCCGATCAGCCTCGACGGCATGGTCATCGAGCCCGGCGACATCATGATCGGTGACGGTGACGGCGTGCTGTGCGTGCCGCAGGCCGGTGCCGAAGAAATCCTGAAGAAGGCCGAAGCGAAACTGGATGCGGAAACGCGCCAGATGAAAGCCATCGCGGAAGGCACGAATGACCGGAGTTGGGTAGACGCCGCTTTGAAAGAGCGCGGCTGCGCATTTCCGTAAATCTGAATCAACTAACGTTAAGGAGGGACGACATGATTAAGCTTATTCAGACGACCGCGCTCGCGAGCGCCATGATCCTGAGCGCAGGCGCAGCCCTGGCCGAATACCCCGAAAAGCCGATCGAGGTGATCGTCGGCTATTCCGCGGGCGGCGGGACCGACGTCATGGCACGCACGACCATGCCTTTCATCGAGAAATATCTCGGCAACGGTGCCAGCATCGTCGTCAAGAACATGCCGGGTGCCAGCGGCCAGATCGGCGTGACCAAGGCCGCCACCTCGGCGCCCGACGGCTACACCCTCGGCACCTTCAACCTGCCTGGTATGATGGCGCGCACGATCGACCGCAAGGCCGATTACAGCGCCGACAGCTTCACATACCTTGCAAACGTGGTGAATGATCCCAACGTCATCGTGACCTCGAAGAGCACCGGTCTGGACACGCTCGAGAAGCTCCTCGCAAAAGCGAAAGAAGAGCCGGGTGCGGTTACGGTCGGTATGTCGAGCCTCGGTGGTGACGACCACTTCGCCCTGATTAAGCTGCAGAACCAGACGAAGACCGAATTCACCATTGTGCCGTTCAAAGGTTCAGCGCCGGCGCGCACCGCGGTGATGGGTGGTCACGTCATGATGGGGATTTTCAACGTATCGGAAGTCGCCAAGTTCGAAGGTGAACTGAACATCCTCGGTGTGGCACAGGCCGAGCGCTCGGAATTCGCGCCCGACGTGCCGACGTTCAAGGAGCAGGGCATCGATCTGATCAACGGGTCCATGCGTGGAGTCATCGCACCGAAAGGGCTGCCCAAGGACGTTGAAGAAAAGCTGATCAACGCCTTCAAGCAGGCTGCGAAAGATCCTGAGTTCATCAAGGCCATGAACGCGACGGCAAACCCCGTCGAGATGGTCACCGGCGACGACTTCAAGGCGCTGACCAGCGAACTCTATGATCTGGCCAAAGGTGTGTGGGAAACTACGCCCTGGAAGTAATGTACTGTGTGGGGGAGGCGTGAATCGCTTCCCCCATCTCTATACCGCTGTGGGGGATCAGCCGCTATGTCCAAGTCGCACTCGCCTCGCCTGCTTCGTCCGGAAACGCTGACTGCGCTCGGCACCATCGTTGTCGCCGCCGCCTTCCTGTTTCCTACCGCGTCGTTAAAGCCGATCTCGGCCTTGTTGCCGGGTGCAATGCTCATCGGCATGGCCCTGTTGTCGGTTCTGCTCTTGATCTCGGACCAGCGTAAAGCCGGTTCGGGTGAAGAGGCGCAGTCGATGACCTCCGCGCCGAAGCGCGTGTTTGGCGCCTTCTTGCTGATCGTCTCCTACGCGCTCTCGACCGACTTCATCGGTTTCTATGTCAGCACGGCTGTTGCGATCCCGCTCGTCGCCTATGTGTTCGGTTATCGCAGCCTGCCTGGTTTGGCATTGGCGACGGTCATTGTCGTCGGTGCGATCTATCTGATTTTCGACTTTGGTATGGCCCAGACGTTTCCGTCCGGGCGCCTTTGGCAGAGCTGAGGTTCCCATGTACGCTGACCTTCTCGACGCACTTCCGCACGTCCTAGGCATTTATAATTTTGTCGCGCTCGTCATCGGCGTGATCGCCGGTATCGTCGTCGGCGCGATGCCGGGATTGAGCGCGACGATGGCAATCTCGGTGCTGGTGCCGTTTACATTCGGCCTCGAGCCGCTGGTCGCGCTCGGCCTGATGGCAGGGATTTACAACGGCGCCATGTATGGCGGCGCGATTCCGGCCGTTCTGCTGCGTATTCCCGGCACGCCGGCGGCGGTGGCCACGACGTTCGATGGGTATCCAATGGCGCAAAAGGGCGAGGGCGGTTTTGCCCTGCAGGTTGCCGTGGTGTCTTCGGCGATCGGCGGGATTGCAAGTGCGTTCGCCCTGATGCTTCTGGCACCACCACTGTCCAAGGTCACGCTGCTGTTCGGTCCGTCCGAAGTGTTCTGGGTCGCCGTCTTCGGCCTCGCCAGCATTATCTTCCTGTTGGGCGGCAACCCGATTAAAGGACTGATCAGCGCCTGTTTCGGCGTCTTCGTCTCGGTCGTTGGTGCGGACCCGATCTCGGGTGCGGACCGTTATACCTTCGACCAATTGGAACTTCTCGACGGGGTCAGCATCGTAATTCTGCTGGTCGGCCTTTATGCCCTGCCGCCGGTGATCGATCTTCTCGAAGTGCCGCTGAAAACCGATCAGGTGACGGACAACAAGCTCGGGACCGAACCGATCTGGCGCACACTGCCACGCATGTTCCGTTTCTGGAAGACCTGGATCCGCTCGTCTCTGTTCGGCATCTGGATCGGCATTCTGCCGGGCGCCGGCGGGTCGATGGCGGCCTTCATGTCCTACAACGAAGCGCGCCGGGCCAGCCAGACACCCGATACGTGGGGGAACGGCGAACCGGAAGGCGTCGCGGCCTCCGAAACTGCGAATAACGCGGATACCGCGTCCGCCCTCATCCCTGCGCTGACGCTGGGCATCCCGGGGACCGCCGTGGCTGCTGTCATGCTCGGCGGCCTGCTGATCCACGGGTTGCAGCCGGGCCCCATGCTTTTCCGCGAGAGCCCGACCATCGTGTTTGGTTTCATGTGGCAGTTTCTATTCGGCGCCATCCTGTTGATCCTTTTAGGCGGCTCACTCGCCACCAACAGTTTCGCCAAGCTCTTGAACCTGCCGCGGCCGCTTCTCGGTTCGGTCATCATCGTGCTTATGCTGATCGGCGTTTACTCGATCAACGGACGCATGTTCGACGTGTACCTGATGCTCGGTTTCGGTGCGATTGGTTATGTCATGGACAAGCTGAAGTTCCCGCTGCCGCCGGTCGTGCTTGGCCTGATCCTTGGTTCTTACGCCGAGGAGAATCTTCGCCTCGCGCTCCGTATCGGCCGTGGCGATTGGACGATCCTGTTTGCCAACACCACGAGCCTGGTTCTGGTCGCACTGACGGTCGCCGTGATCTTTGGGCCATCGGTGAAGCGTCGGTTTTTCGCCAAGCGCGACGATGAAGAAACGGCCAAAAAATGAGAAACCAAGAAATAATTAATTTACAATAAGTTACACTGATAATTTGCAACTCAAGCTATGAATTTCGCATCCTTAGTTGTGAATTCGCAAAACTAAATGTTCTGACCAGCGGAAGGCAAAAAAGGCCCGCGCGTAGCGGGCCTTTTCGTTGGCTGGGGTGCTAGGATTCGAACCTAGGAGTGCCGGTACCAAAAACCGGTGCGTTAGACCACTTCGCCACACCCCATGAAGTGCCCGCAGACGCGAGCGAGGCAGAAAATAGTCGATGGGGCCGGGAGGAGCAAGCCCGGGGAAAGCGCTTTTTTCCGGGGCTCAGACGCCGAAAGTCGAGCCTGCGTGTACCCACCATTCAGGCTGCGCGTCAGCAATCGCGTCGGCGGCTGCCGCCGCGGCATCCAGCGTCTCGAAAATGCCGAAACAGGTCGCGCCGCTGCCGGACATGCGCGCGAGACGGATGCCCGGTTGTGCCTCAAGTAAGCCGATAATCTCGGCAACAGCCGGTGCAATCGTCCGCGCCGGCTGTTCCAGGTCGTTTGCCGTCTGGCCGAGCGTGTCTATGACGCTTTCAACCGACGTGACATTGGAAGGCCAGTCTACCGGGGCCGAAAACCCGCCCGTTCGCGCCTTGAAAACCTGGGGGGTCGAAACACCGACACCGGGATTGACGAGCACCAGCGGCAGTTCGGGGAAGTTGCCGAGAAGGCTGATCTCTTCGCCGATACCCCGCATTACGGCAGGGCGGGTCATCATGCAGACGGGCACATCTGCGCCGAGCGAGAGCGCCAGCTTCAATAGGCGTCCGTCATCCGGAGGCAGATGCCAGAGACGGATCAGCGCCCTGAGTGCGGCGGCGGCATCTGCGGAACCGCCGCCGATCCCGCTTGCAACCGGAAGATTCTTGAACAGTGTCAGATGCGCGCCTGCGGTAACGCCGAAAAGGGCAGCGAGCTCGCCGGCGGCGCGAAACACGAGATTATCTTCAGGGGCCGGCAGAACGTCCGCAAACGGGCCTTCATATTCAAGCGTAATCTGGTCGGCTTCCCGCACCTCGATACGGTCGCCCGTATCGGCGAACACAACGAGGCTGTCCAGCAGGTGATATCCGTCATCCCGACGCCCGGTCACGCGGAGGTAAAGATTGAGCTTCGCCGGCGCGGGCTCACGGATCGGCGGAACGTCAGCCGCCATCCGTCGTCGTCTTGATGACGGCATCGGCTTCTTCGACCAAGCCGTTCTTGAGCTTCATCTCGATCTTCGCCCGATGCTCGGGCTCAGGGTCGAGGGCCAGTGCGTGGTTCCATTGGAACGAGGCCTCAAGCCGGCGTCCCACTTTCCAGTAGGCGTCACCAAGATGATCATTGATGACGGGATCTTCAGGGCGAAGCTCTACCGCACGTTCAAGTTCGGGGACGGCATCCTCATAACGTCCGAACTGGTAATAGACCCATCCCAGGCTGTCCGTGATGTAACCGTCGTGCGGGCGTTTTGAGACCGCCGTCTTGATCATCGTGAGCGCCTGTTCGAGGTTCTTCTTCTGCTCGACCCAGGAATAGCCGAGATAATTGAGCACCAGCGGCTGATCGGGTTCGAACTCCAGCGCCTTGAGGAAATCCGCCTCTGCGCGGTCCCATTTCTTGGCGCGCTCCAGAACGATGCCCCGCGAATAAAGAAGCTGCCAGTGGAGTTGCTCGAGTGTGCCGATCCGCTTCACCGCCTCGTCGTAGGCCTCGATCGCTTCTTCCCATTTCTCGTGCCTGCGATAGGTGTCGCCGAGTGAAATCAACGGGCGCGAGTCATCGGGAAACGTCTCGGCGGCTTTCTTCAGGATTTTCACGGCGCCGTCGAAGTCGTCGATGCGATCGAGATTTCGGGCAATCCGAAGCGTTGCCGAACGGGTGAATGGGGTGTCTTCGGGAAGCTCGCGGTATACGGCCACTGCGTCTTCATAACTCTCCAGATTCTCGAGTATGCCGCCGGCCATATAGCGCATCACGGCGAAGTCCGGTCTTAGATGCAGCGCCAGACGCGCCAGCACGAGCGCCGTCTCGCTGGCGCCCTGACGGTTCAACAGCGACGATATGCCGAATATGGCCTCGGCAATGCCGTCCTTGGGATTGCGGACCAGGACGGGTGCATTCTTCGTTTCTTCCTCGGCCAGACGTTCCAGGTCCATGTCGACGAACGAAGTGCCCGGCTGCGCCTGCTGATACAGATCGAGTACCGCCTTGGCTTCGTCGGCCTTGCCCTGGCGTTCGTACAGGGTGGCGAGAATGCGCGATGCCCTGAGTGAGGAGCCTTCATCGTCCTCGATCACGGCCAGGTAATAGGTTTCGGCAGCGGCAAAGTCGCCCGCAAGCTCGTGCATCAGACCGGCATGTAAGTCGTGCAGCGCCCGCGTGCCGCCGAGATCGCGGAGTGGCTTGAGCGCTTCCAGCGCGGCGGGCTTGTCATTCTTGCCCATGAGCGCCCAGCTCTTGAGCAGCGGCACGGTAAAGCCGTTCAGACCCGTTGAATCCAGCGCAGAAACGCGTTCGATAACCGCATCCCACTTGTCGTTCTTGGCATCGTCCATGGCGATCGCAAGATTGGCGACCGGGGCCTTGTCTTCTTCTTTCAAGTATTGGCGGGCCAGCTTGAGAGCCTCGGTCATGCGCCCGTCCATGATATTGAAAAGAAACGTCCGGCGAAGAACGTCGATCTGCGACGCGTCCTGTGCCAAAGCATTCCCGAGATACTGGATCGCTGCTTTCAGGTCGCTTCGTTTCTGGGCGACGTGGCCCGCCAGGTAATTGCCGGACAGTGATGTCGGCGCCGTCTCGTTCGCGTGCGCGTGGGGAGATAGCAAAACGAGCGCGGAAACGGCCGCCACGACACCCATTCTCATGGTCCCCGGGGATCGTTTCGTAGCACTGAAAACCGCGCTGGACTTAAAGGACATGCAATGCTCTCCGCTTGGCCTGAGGCAACCAGAGTGTAGTGAACGCACCGGGCCGTGGCCAGCCCATCCGGCGCCGATCACGACGATTTTACGCCGTCCGTGTCTGGCGCCAGCGCATCAACAGCCAGAACGCAATGGACATGTTCAGGAGGTTCCAGCCGATGCCGTTGATGAAGGCCGCCTGGTAGGAGCCGGTCAGGTCGAAAATCTCACCCGACATCCATCCGCCGATTGCCATACCGATGACGGTCGTCATCAGGACCAGGCTGACCCGGGCGCCTGCCTCGCGGGCGGGGAAGTACTGTCTGACGATCAGCGCGTAGCTGGGTACGATGCCGCCTTGCGAGAGCCCGAACAGTGCCGACACCACATAGAGCGACACCAGTCCGTCGAAGGGCAGATAGAAGAAAAGCGCTGCGCATTGCAGTGCGGAGCCGAGCAGCAGCGTGCCGAGGCCGCCGATCCTGTCGGCGATGAAGCCGGATGCGATGCGGCTGACGACGCCGAGGCCAAGCATCACCGACAGCATCTCGGCGCCGCGTGCGACGCCGTATCCGAGATCGCCGCAATAGGCGACGATATGGACCTGCGGCATGGACATGGCGATGCAGCACGCCAGGCCCGCGAGGATCAGCATGACCTGAATGGTGCGCGGCGACACGTCCTTCAGGCTGGTATTGCCGTTTCGACCGAGAACGTTGGGCCGGTCCGAGGTGTCGGCGCGACGGCGCAGATAGAAAGCCATCGGCAGCATCAGCACCACGCACGTTATGGCGATCCAGATATGTGCTTCGCGCCAGCCGACGGTCTGGATTGCTTCGGACAGGATCGGTGGCCAGATGGTCCCGGACAGATAATTGCCGCTGGCGACGACGGCGACGGCAATGCCTCGGCGGCGCTCGAACCAAAGCGACACGTCGGCGACAAGAGGGCCGAACGTGGCGGCGCTGCCCATCATGCCGATCAGCAGCGATTGCGCGAGCATGAACGTCAGCAGGCTTTCCGCCTGCGATGCTGCGACGTAGCCGATGGCCAGCATCGCGGTCCCTACCAGAAGCGGAACAAAGATGCCGAACCGGTCGGCGAGCCGGCCCATGACGATGCCGCCTATCGCAAAGCCGACCATCGTCGCCGTATAGGGGAGCGAGGCGCCGCCGCGGTCGATGCCGAACTCGGCCTCGATGACGGGGAGGGTGACGACGACCGACCAAAGCCCGATACCGCCCACCGTCGAGAGCGCGAGCGAAACGGCAAGACGGCGCCACGCATAGGCGCTGTCGACCGGGTCCGCCTCGGCGGAATGGTTTGGCGTGTCCGCCATATGAGAGTCCGTAAATCCGGGAACAGGGCGTTGATTTACGGGGATGCCCGGGCGCCTGTCAAAACAAAGGCGCACTTGATATTGCTTTCGCAATTCCCAGATTCCATGCAAGTATATGCGCAACTAAAGGCTTAGGGACGTCTGCACTCGCCCTGAAAAAAATGGGGGCGGGACAGGACCGGATAAAAAACGCCGGTCCGCCGATATTTTCTGAACAGTACGAGTGGGTCGGCGCGCCCGTTTGATTGAATCTGGTGTCGGAGTCCGCAAATTGGACGGCAAAAACCTGGATAGTTCCGTTGACGGGGAACCCCTGTCCGTCGAGAGCACCGAGCCGCCGCTGCGGAAACGGGGCAGCGGCAAAAAGTGGGCTGCGTTGGCGGCGCTCGCCGGCATCTTGCTATGGGGCACCTATGACCAATGGCGCCCATTGCTCCCCGATATGGATGCCGGGGCGGTAAGCGGCGAAAAGGCGGCGGACGCACCGAAGAAAAAACCTGCGCCCAAGGGTGTGCCGGTGATTGTCGAAGCAGCCGGCGAGACACGTGACAGCGTTCTGGTCGAGGCGATCGGTACGGCGCGGGCACGGCTTTCAGTGACCTTGTTCCCGGCGGCAGCGGGCGAAATCGTCGCCTTCCCGGTCGAGACCGGCCAGTCCGTCAAAAAGAACGATGTCATTCTCCGCCTCGATGCTCGCGATGCGCAATTGCAGGTGCGTGTTGCCGAAACACGGGTCAAGGAGGCGGAAAACGCGCTCGGTCGCGCGCAACGCCTGAGGGACAACAACGTTCGTTCGCGGGCCAATGTGGAAGATGCGGAAGTGATCCTGGAACGTGCCAGACTGGAACTCGGCCAGGCGCGTGAAGCGCTCGCCGACCGCACCGTCCGTGCGCCCTTCGACGGCATCGTCGGTATCCCGAAGGTCGAGGCCGGCGACCGGGTCACGACGACGACGGAGCTTATCACCATCGATGACCGGTCGACGTTGCTGGCTGAGTTTGAAGTGGCGGAGAGCAACCTCTCGCGTCTGAAGCTGGATATGCCGGTGACAGCGCGTACGCCGTCATTCCGTGACCGCGATATTGACGGCACGATCAACAAGATCGACAGCCGTGTCGACCCGGTGTCACGCACCGTTCGGGTACGTGCCGCATTTCCCAACACGGACGATTCGCTTCGGCCCGGGATGTCGTTCTTCGTCAATCTAGATCTGCCGGGTGACGTGCTGCCGAGCGTGCCGGAACTGGCGCTGCAGTGGGAGAACGGCGAGAGCTTTGTTTGGCGCATTACCGACGGCAAGGCCGAGCGGGTCACGGTGACGACGAAGCGCCGCCTGAACAATAAGGTTCTGATCGAAGGCGATGTTAAACCAGGCGATGTCGTCGTCGTCGAGGGTGTGCAGCGGCTCAGACCGGGGCGCGTCGTCGAAATTTCAGCGAGTGTGGGCTCTTAACGGTTCTCAGGGATAAGGCATAAATGAATGTCTGAACGTCTCGATACATCCGCCGACAACAATGACCTGCCGACCATCAGTGTCCGCCGCCCGTATCTGGCGGTGGTGCTCAACCTGCTGATCATGATCGCCGGTTTCGGTGCGCTTCTGGGCGTCGAGGTCCGGGAACTGCCGGATGTCGACCGGCCGATCGTCACGGTCCGCGCCGATTATCCGGGCGCGTCGCCGGAAACCATGGACGCCGAAGTGACAAGTGTCGTCGAGGCCGCCGTCGCGCGGGTCAACGGCGTCAAGGAAGTGCGCTCGTCGTCCGAGGAGAACAACTTCCGGCTTCGCGCCATTTTCAATCCCAACGTCAATCTGATCGATGCCGCAAACGATGTCCGTGAAGCGGTAAGCCGTGTCGAGCGTGAACTCCCTGACCGGGTCGAAAACATAACCGTCATCAAGGCGGATGCGGATGCGACGTCGATCGTCACGCTCGCGGTGTGGAGCGAGAAGCTGCAAATCGACGAGCTGACCCGCGTCGTCGAGGATCAGGTGATACCGGAACTGACCTCGGTCGAAGGTGTCGCCGACGTCAATATCTTCGGCGATCAGGAACGGGTGCTCCGCGTGCTGCTCGATCCGATGCGGCTCGCGAGTTACGGGCTTTCCGTGGCCGATGTCGCCAACGTCATGCGGAACGCCCGCTATGACGTGCCGGCTGGCAGCTTTGCGTCGCGCGAACAGGAAGTTCTGGTACGTGCGAACGCATCGGTTATCGACCCCAGGAAGATCGAGGATCTTTTCGTGCGCGAGCCGGTCCGCATCGGCGATGTCGCGTCTGTGTTCTTCGGGCCGGCAAAGGCGGAAAGCTGGGTCAGGCTCAATGGCCGTACCGTGCTCTCGCTCGGTGTCGTCCGTCAGGCGAGTTCCAATACCATCGTCATCGCCGAGGGTGTCGCCAAAGTGGTCGAGCGCCTGAAGACGCAAATCCCGAGCATCACCATCGAGACGATTTCGGATGACAGTCTGTTCATCAAGGGTTCCATCTCCGAGCTTCTTGTCACCCTCGGTTACACCATCCTGATCGTGGTCCTTGTTCTGGCTATCTTTACGGGACAATGGCGTGCGTCGATCATCCCGACGGTGGCCATCCCGGTGGCCCTGGTCGGTTCGCTGGCGGCTGTCTGGATGCTCGGCTTTTCCGTCAACCTGATCACCTTGCTGGCCATGGTGCTGGCGGCGGGGGTCGTCGTCGACGATGCCATCGTCGTGCTGGAGAACATTCAGCGCATGCGGGGCATGGGCATACAGACGCGGGCTGCCGCGGTGCTGGGGACGCGCCAGGTTTTCTTCGCCGTGCTGGCAACGACGGCGACGCTGGTTTCGGTGTTCGTGCCGATTTCTTTCCTGCCGTCGACGGCAGGGCGGCTGTTCCAGGAATTCGGTTTCGTGCTTGCCGTGACGGTCATGATTTCGTCGTTCGTCGCGCTGACGCTGGTGCCGATGCTGTCGTCGAAATTGCCGAACCGGACCAAGAGCCGCGAAGCCGGTCCGATCACGAGACTGCTGCATGCCATCGGCCGCGCCGGTCTCAAGGCTTATACCGTGCCGCTCGATCTGGTGATGCGGGCACCGATTGTTGTGTTCGTTCTTTGTGCCGGTGTCATCGGCGTGGCGTATACCGCTTACCAGGGGCTGGGCGAGGAACTCGTTCCCGAGGAAGACCGCGGCAAGATCACCGTGCGTCTGACTGGGCCGGATGGCGTCGGCCTGCCATACACCGACCGTCAGGTCGAGCAGGTCGAAAAAATGTTCGAGCCCTATCTTGCCTCGGGCGTCGCCGAACGGCTGTTTACGATCACCGGCCGCTATGACCTCAACCGAGGTCAGATCGACGCCCCGCTGATTCCCTGGGAACAACGCAATATTTCGGAAGGCGAGATCGCCAAGGACATCAACAGCAAACTGAGGAACCTTCCCGGCGCTCAGGCACGCGTGCGGCGAGCCAACAGCCTCAATCTCCGAAACGCCGATGGTGGCCTCGAGGTCGCGCTGATCGGCGCCGACTACGAGCACATCTACCAGGAGACGCAGAAGTTCATCCGTAAGCTCGAGAGCACAACGCCGTGGATCAGCAACTTCCGCGTCGAATTTCGCGCAACGCAGCCGGAACTCTCCATCGATATCGACCGCCGCCGTGCGACGGATCTGGGCGTCGATATCGAGGATCTGGCGACGACCATCCAGGTGCTGGTCGACGAATACGAAGT
Organism: Rhodospirillales bacterium; assembly: GCA_965262415.1. Taxonomy (GTDB): domain Bacteria; phylum Pseudomonadota; class Alphaproteobacteria; order Rhodospirillales; family Casp-alpha2; genus UBA4479. Next base: position 3,455,551 of record OZ253533.1, read on the forward strand.
GGCGGAGCTGACGGTCAACGACAAGGCCGTGCCGATCATGCTGCAGGCGACCGAAGAGGCGGTGAACGAACCCGCGGATATCGCAAACCTGTACGTGACCGCGTCTGGCGGGCGATTGGTGCCGTTGTCGCAGCTCATCACATTCTCGGAAAGCTCTGTCGCCGCCGAACTTGACCGGCACGCGCAACGCCGAGCGATCGAGATCGACGCTGACGTGGCGCCCGGCCGCACGCTGCGTGAAGCCATCGATGCGGTGCGTGCGGTGGCTGCCGAGAGCCTGACCGGTGACGTCGGTCTGATCTTCCTCGGCGAGGCGAAGGAACTGAATGAAACGTCACACGACCTGGCGATTACCTATCTGATTGCCTTCGTCGTCGTGTTCCTTGTGCTTGTCGCCCAGTTCGAAAGTCTGACCAGCGCCACCGTGGTGATGCTGACGGTGCCGTTCGGTATCTGCGCCGCGATCTTTGCGCTCTATATTACCGGCACGTCGATCAACATCTATTCGCAGATCGGTGTGCTGATGCTGACCGGCATCATGGCCAAGAACGCCATCCTGATGGTGGAGTTCGCAGATCAGCTTCGTGAGAAAGGTATGGATCCGAAGGCGGCTGCCCGCGAAGCGTCGCTGGTTCGTTTCCGCCCGATCATGATGACGATGGTGTCGACGGTATTTGCCGGCCTGCCGCTGATCCTCGGCACGGGCCCCGGCGCCGAGGCGCGCGTTGCCATCGGCTGGGTGATCTTCGGCGGCCTTGGCATGGCAGCCACGATCACGCTCCTGCTGACGCCGGTGCTTTATTCGATGATTGCAGGGTTCTCCAAACCGCGCTCGCAGACGGGCGAGGAACTGGAAGAAGAACTGCGCGCTGTAGACAGCCGGAACGCGTCGAACGCGCCGGCGGAATAAAGAGCTTGCGAGAAACGCGTTAGCCGGCTTCTTCGGTGTCGCCGCCTGCGTCGTCCAGCCCCAGCACTGCACCGGTGCGCTGCGGCTCGATCGGTTGCAGTTCGTCCTTGTCGTCGTTGGTCCATTCGGCGATCTGGATCACCTCGGCATGGTCGCCGTCCTGATCTTCGATGTTGACCGGCTCAAGCACGTGCAGGCCGTTCTGATCGGCATAGAAGGTATGCTCGCCGAAGACATTGGTCAGCGCTTCGTTGGCTTCGTTGTCTTCCGGAATGGGGATGGCACCGGTCTGACGCTCGATGGCGCCGACCTGATCGTTCGTCAGTTTCATGAAATTGCCTAACTATCGTCGTTCGGACGGGGAGCCGCCGCGCTCGGCTTTGTCCTTGGATACGGGTTCCTCGGCGTGTCCCTACGGGGCACCCTCGCAAATTGAACTTACCCGCGCAAGGGGGCGCCCCCAATCAACGCAGCGCCCGGTATCACATATTCGGATAGTTCGGTCCGCCGCCGCCTTCCGGCACCACCCAGTGGATGTTCTGGGTCGGATCCTTGATGTCGCAGGTTTTGCAGTGGACGCAGTTCTGTGCGTTGATCTGCAGCTTCATCGCGCCGGCGTTTTCGTCATCCGTGACGTATTCATAGACACCCGCCGGACAGAAGCGTGCTTCCGGGCCATCATAGGTGCCGAGGTTCGTCGCCACCGGCACACTCGCATCCTTGAGCGTCAGGTGGATCGGCTGGTCTTCCTCGTGGTTGGTGGCCGAGAACGAAACGTTCGTCAGTTTGTCGAACGTGATCTCGCCGTCCGGTTTCGGATATTCGATCTTCTTCATGCCCTTGGCCGGTTTCAGGCGGTCGTGATCGGTGTGGTTGCCGAACGTCCACGGCAGCAGGAAGCCGAGCCCGATATTGTTGAGCCACATGTCGAAACCGGCATAGACGGTGCCGAGCGTGATGCCGAACTTGGAAAGTGCCGGGCGCGCGTTGCGGACCTTGTGCAGATCCTTGTAGACCCAGCTTGACCGGAACGCCGGTTCGTAATCGGCGAGCTCGTCGTGCTGGCGGTCGGCCTTCAGGGCGGCGAACGCGCTTTCGGCGGCGAGCATGCCGGTCTTCATCGCGTTGTGCGAGCCCTTGATGCGCGGCACGTTGACGAAGCCCGCCGAACATCCGATCAGGCAGCCGCCCGGAAAGGCCAGCTTCGGCACGCTCTGCAGGCCGCCTTCGTTGATCGCGCGCGCACCATAAGCGACGCGGCGTCCGCCCTTCAGCATCGACTTGATGTCCGGGTGCGTCTTGAAGCGCTGCATTTCCTCGTACGGCGACAGATACGGATTTTCGTAATCGAGCGTCACCACGAAGCCGATGGCGATCTGGTTGTTTTCCTGGTGATAGATGAAGCCGCCGCCGGCGCAGTCCGTGAGCGGCCAGCCCTGCGTGTGAATGACGGTGCCTTCCTTGTGATTTTCGGCCGGCACATCCCACAGTTCCTTGATCCCGATGCCGTAGGTCTGCGGCTCGCGACCCTCGCGCAGCTTGAACGTCTCCATCAGGGTCTTCGAAAGATGCCCACGGCAGCCTTCGGCGAAGAACGTGTACTTGGCGTGCAGTTCCATGCCCGGCTCGAAATTCGGCCCGGGCTTGCCGTCGCGGGTCCGGCCCATGTCACCGGTCGCAATGCCTTTGACCGATCCGTCGTCGTTGAGCAGCACCTCGGCTGCGGCGAAACCCGGATAGACCTCGACGCCCATGGCTTCGGCCTGTTCGCCCAGCCAGCGCGTCAGGTTGCCGAGCGAAAGCGTGTAGCAACCATGGTTCGACATCAGCGGCGGCATCAGCAGATGCGGCAGGGATGCACTGCCGTTTTCGGACAGCACCCAGTGCTGGTTGTCCGTCACCGGGACGCCCATCGGCGCGCCCTTGTCTTGCCAGTCGGGTATCAGCTCGTTGATCGCGATCGGGTCGACGACGGCGCCGGACAGGATGTGTGCGCCGACCTCGGAGCCTTTTTCGACGACGCAGACGGAAATCTCGTGGTTCTGTTCCTGGCTCAGTTGCATGAGCCGGATCGCGGCGGACAGGCCCGCCGGGCCGGCGCCGACGACGACTACGTCGAATTCCATGCTCTCGCGTTCAACAGCTTCGGTTTGTTCCATCTCGTCGTTCATGCTCGTCTCACCCGGTCCTGATAACTTGTAAAAACGGCCTCACCCGCCGCATCCCAGAGTTCGGGCGTTATATCATGCGGATTTCGGCGATTCACGGATGAATTCCGAAGCGAAATCGCCCAAAACCGTCATTTCCGGCGCTGTTCAGCCCTTTCCGGCATGTTATCATCGCTTTATGGATCATGCCCAAGACCTTCACGCCGCACTGCAGTGGCATCTTGACGCCGGATGCGACGAATGCGTCGCCGACGCGCCGATCGACAGGTTCGAGGTCTCGGCGACAGCGCCCGCGACGTCCCCGTCGCCAGCTCAAAGAGCGCCTGCGACGTCCCCGGCGCCAGCCGGAAATGCGCCAGCGGCGTCAGCGCCTGCGACGTCCTCGTCGCCAGCAAGAAATGCGCCTGCGGGTTCCCACCCGCCGGCCAATAGTGCCCCAGGCCTCAGCCGCGGTACCAAGGTCGACCCGAAGGAAGTGGACAACAACCGGCAGGTCAAGACGGCGATGGAACTGGCGGCCGCGGCCGAGAGCATCGACGACCTGCGCGATGCGCTTGCCGGTTTCGAAGGCTGTGCGCTCAAGAAAACCGCAACCAATCTCGTTCTCGCCGACGGCCCGGCCGACGCGAAGCTGATGTTCATCGGCGAAGCACCGGGGGCCGACGAGGACCGCCAGGGTATCCCCTTCGTCGGGCCGAGCGGCAAGCTGTTGAATGCGATGCTGGAAAGTGTCGGCCTCAAACGCGAAGATGTGCTGATTTCCAATACCGTGTTCTGGCGTCCGCCCGGCAACCGGACGCCGACGACCCAGGAAGCCGCCGTCTGTCATCCGTTCATCGAGCGGCTGGTGGAAATCGTCGACCCCGAAGTGCTGGTCTGCGTCGGCGCGCCTGCGGCGCACACGATGTTGGGTCAGACCCAGGGCATCAGCCGCCTGCGCGGCAACTGGTTCAAGTTCCAGACGCCGCGCCTGTCGCACCCGATCGATGCGACGGCATTGTTCCATCCGGCGTATCTGCTGCGCACGCCGATCAAGAAACGCGACGCGTGGGCGGATATCCGCATGATCCGGAAGCGTCTCGACGACGCCTGATAGCACCCTCACACCCCCTTCACGTCCAAGTGAGGGGACTTGATTTCATTACATTAGAAAACGGTGGCATACCGGTTTTGCGCCCGCCGGACGGTGCGCGCCTCAACTCAATCAGGAGACATATATAATGAAACGTACCTTTTCCGCTGCTGCCGTCGTTGCCGGGGCCCTTGCCACCGCCGGTGCCGCTGCCGTCGCAACGCCGGTGAACGCCGCCGAGAACGTCAAATGCTACGGCGTGTCGAAGGCCGGCCAGAATGACTGTGCCGCGGGCCCGGGCACGACCTGCGCCGGGACGTCCACGGTCGACTATCAGGGCAATGCCTGGAAACTGGTGCCCAAGGGGACCTGCGTGACCATGGAACTGCCGGGCGACCGCAAGGGCTCGCTTGAGCCGCTGAAGCGCGACATCCCGTCGTAAGGCAGACGGGCGGAGAGGGCCAATGGCCATGAACGGCATCAGGACGGATCGCGCGGGTGCGGGCTTCAAGCCCAAGCATCTTGGCGCGATCCTGGAGACCCGGCCAGACGTCGGGTTCTTCGAAGTCCATGCCGAGAACTACATGGGCGCCGGCGGCCCTCCTCATGCCCAGCTTGAACGTCTGTGCGCCGACTACCCGCTCAGTGTGCACGGTGTCGGGCTTTCGATTGGCGGTGCCGGGCCGTTGGACGCCGTGCACCTGGCGCGTCTGAAAACGGTCGTTGAGCGCTATCAGCCGGCAATGGTGTCCGAGCACCTGGCATGGTCGACACACCAGTCGGGATACCTGAACGATCTCCTGGCGCTGCCTTACACGGCCGAAACGCTTGCCCTCGTCACGGAGCATGTGGATCAGGTGCAGGAAGCACTCGGACGCAAGATTCTTCTGGAAAACCCGTCGACCTACGTGACGTTTGCGGAGAGCACCTTTGCTGAAGTGGATTTTATTCGCGAGGTTCAGCGCCGGACCGGGTGCGGCCTGCTTCTCGACGTCAACAACGTCTTCGTGTCGGCGGTTAATCAGGGCGTACGGGCCGTGGACTACTTCGAGCGTTTTCCGTTGCATGAGGTCGAACAGATTCATCTCGCGGGACATGCGCCTGCCGAAGATGACGACGGCGGTGCTTTTCTGATCGATGCCCACGACCGCGCCGTTTCGGATGGCGTCATGACGCTGTTCAGAACAGTGATCACCCGCACCGGTCCCGTGCCGTCGATGATCGAGTGGGACAACGACGTTCCCGCGTGGCCGGGTTTGCTGGCCGAGGTCGAAAAAATCTCGGTGGCGCTTCGCGACACTTCCAGAACGGGAAAGCTCAACAATGTGGCGTGATACGCAGAACGCTTTTGATATGGCGCTTAGAGACCGTCACATGCCCGTGCCGGCAGGCATCGTTGGCGGGGCCCGACGCTTCGACAGCCACCGCAATAACGTCGAAATCTCGCTGACGGGTGCACTGGCGGAAACCTATCCGGTGGTGAAACGGCTGGTGGGCGACGATTTTTTCAACGGGCTCGCCCATGCGTATATCGAGAAAAATCGACCGGCGTCGCCGGTTCTCTCAGAGTACGGCTATGCTTTCGGTTCGTTTATCGACACCTTCCAACCTGCGGCAACTTTGCCGTATCTCGGCGATGTCGCGCGGCTCGAACGTGCCTGGCTCGATGCCTACCATGCCGAAGACACGGTGCCGCTCAAGATACATGCGCTCGGCGATCTTTCACCGTCAGCGCTGGATCGTCTTACATTCAAACTGCATCCGAGTGCCGCGCTGATCCGAAGCGACCATCCGGTCGTCACGATCTGGCAACAGCATCAGGACGACGCCTGTCCCGACCTCGGAAGAATTGATTGGGCGCCCGAACAGGCTCTTATCATTCGGCCTGAACTCGACGTTCAGGTCCAGGCCATTTCAGGGACGGCCTTTGAATTCTTCACCGGACTTGCCGCCGGCGAAACCTTGAGTCGTGTCTGTGACACGCTTGCAAACAATGCCGGGTTCGATCCCTCGGCGCATCTGAGCAGCCTGTTCGGCTTCGGTGCCGTTGTCGCGATCGATCCGGGCGCCACGTAAGGGGGAACGCATCATGACCATCGTAAAAATCGTCAAAGGGCTGCACGACCGCGTTTTCGGTGCGATGGAAGCCCTTGCCGGAGGCTGGTTTCTTGGCCTCGCGGCAAGGCTCGTGTTTTCGTCGGTGTTGCTGATGTTCTTCGTCAATTCCGCGATGACCAAGCTCGGATCCGGCTTCCCCGGAATGTTCATCCCGTCCGTCGGTGCCTATGCGCAGATTTTGCCGCCGATTGCCGAAGCGGCTGGCTATGATCCGTCACAGATTGCGCTGTTCCCTTGGAAGCTGATCGTGCTCGCCGGCACCTATGCCGAGTTGCTGCTGCCGGTCATGCTGTTGTTGGGCATCTTCACGCGCATTTCGGCGCTGAGCCTGATCGGTTTCATCGTCGTCATGAGCTTCGTCGATATCTCGTTCCACGGGCTCGACAGCAAGAGCATCGGTTTCTTCTTCGACCGCGTACAGGATGGCATTATCGCCGACCAGCGATTGCTCTGGATATTCCCGTTGATCTACCTGGTGCTGAAGGGCGGCGGTCCGGTCTCGGTCGACGGACTTATTTCCCGAGCGCGATAAGCACCACCGAGGGCATCACCACGAACACAGCGACAACGATGCGCAGGTTCAGATGCTCGCGCCGGAACACGAGCACGCTCAGCAACATCGAAAAGATCGGCGAGGCGGCGACGATCGGCACCACGGTGACGATCGATCCGTTCAGCAATGCCGTGTTGAGCGCCAGGATCGCGGAACCGAACATGGTGCCGGCGAGAAGGAACCAGTAAACGCCGGCCTTTGACTGTTTGAGCGGCTTGCGCTCTTTCTTCATCAGATGCAGCGTACCCGTCAGTATCAGCGATACCGTGAAGCCGACAAGCCCGGCGAAATAGGGGTCAGGAATGTATTCCATGCCGATCTTCGTCAAGCCGTGCCCGAACGAGCGTATCATCGCCGCGCCGACCGGCAGCGCCAGCGCCCAGAGCGGCCATGACGCCGGGATGCGTTTGTCGCGCCGGGTGAGAATCAGCACTGCGGTCATGATGCCGAGCGTGCCGAGCGCGACCTGCCATGTCAGCAGTTCGCCCAGGATCAGAATACCGAAGGCGGTGCCGAACAGCGGCGAAGTCGCCGCCAGCGTCGTCGTCAGCGTCGGCCCGATAAGCCGGATCGCGGCCACCGACAGATTGGCCGACAACGCGGGGCGGATCAGCCCGAGGCCGATGAAGATCAGCACCGCCGGGTGCAGGAAGTATTCGGGATTGAGCATCACGGGCGCCGCCAGCCAGTAAATCCCGGCGCTGGAGCCGATAGACAGCATGGTCCCGGCGCGGGCGTCGATCGACTGCAAGCCGATATGCTGAATCTGGCCGCCCAGCGCGAACAGGAACGCGGCGATCAAGGCCAGGCCGTACGGCGGAATGATGATGTCGGTGATCAAGTGTTACTCCTGCCCGGAACCGGGCGGAAAGTGGTGTCTGCTTGGCGATTGTGCACCGATCGGGCATGCTCTGCAAAACACTCAACGTATCCGAGAGGAGACAGCACATGGCCGCAGACCGCTATGCATTGATTGTGGGCGCCGGACAGGGACTGAGCGCATCGCTCGCCCGCCGTGCCCGTGCCGAGGGCATGACGCCGCTTCTGGCGGCGCGCAACACGGAGAAGCTCGCCGACCTGATCGACGTCGTCGACGGTCACGTGCACGCGTGCGATGCGTCGGACCCGGTGTCCGTGCGCGGCCTGTTCGACTGGGCAAAAACCGAGTTCGGTGTGCCGGAACTGGTGGTGTTCAATCCGTCGGCGCGCGTGCGCGGTCCGATCACCGATCTCGACCCCGACGAAGTCCGGAGCGTGCTGGAAGTTTCCGCTTTCGGCGGCTTCCTTGTCGGCCAGGCGGCGGCAAAGGCGATGCTGCCCCGTGGCTCGGGTTCGATCCTGTTCACCGGCGCGTCGGCGAGCGTGAAGGGCTATGTCCATTCGGCGTCCTTCGCGATGGGCAAGTTCGCGCTGCGCGGTCTCGCACAATCGATGGCGCGCGAATTGGCCCCCAAGGGCATTCATGTCGGCCACTTCGTGATCGACGGCGGTATCGGCGAAAGCGACGATACGGAGAAGCCGAACAAGCTCGACCCGGACGACATTGCCGACACCTACTTCCATATTCACCACCAGCCGAAATCGGCGTGGACGTGGGAAGTGGAACTGCGGCCGTTCGTCGAGACCTTCTGACCTAATTGCCCGAGATCGCATAGGTCAGGCTCTCCACTTCGTCGGCGCGATCGAGCGCGAACACCATGTCGCGCACAGCGCGCGCTTTGTCATCTCCCAGCGCGCCCCCGGCGAGCGCCATGTACTTCGCTTCGACTTCTGCCGCCGTCAGCGGGTTGTCCGGTGATCCCTTGCGATGCGTGACCGTTTCTTCGAACGTTTGCCCATCCGTGGTGGTCACGCGGACGCGCGCCATGTGGCGGAAGGCGGGCCCCCTGGCTTCGATGTCTGGGTCGACCTCGGCCGTGATCTTCTTGATGAACGCGAGGACGCCGGGATCACGGATCGCATCTTCGGTGAACTGATCCGTAAAGGCGCGGCCGTGAAACGCGATCATGGCAAGTCCGTAGTAAATGTTCATCTGCGCTGCCGTGATGCTCTGCGCTTCATAGGGCCAGGCACAGTGAACGTGCGTCGGATGACTGACGCCGGCATGAATCTCGGCGATGTCCCCGGGATTGAGGCCGTGTTGTTCACGGATTGCCGAAAGCGCATCCAGTGCGGCGTGGATCGAGGTGACGGTGGCGTGCGGTTTGAACCCGGTCGCAGCCGCCTCCCAAACGTCACCAAGGCCACCGGTCACACGGTCCAACTCGATTTTGCCGGAAAACGCCGAAAGGAAGCCGCCGTATTCGGCTTCGACCACATCCGAAATGCCGGTAAAACCGTCCCGCGCCAGCAGCGCGCCGCGGACACCGGCCTCGGCGGCGGTGCCCGAATGAAGCCGCTTCACCATCGCCCCTTCCTGCGACGCCATCAGTCCGGCGCCGAGCGATCCGGCGATGCCCATCGCGTTCCGGGTCTCGGCGGCGTCAAGGTTCATCAGCCGCGCCGACGTCGCCGCCGCAGTGAAAGGGCCGATGACGCCCTGCGGATGAAAACCGCGCAGTAACAGGTCTGTACCGGCTGCTGCGCCGATACGGCAGCCCGCTTCGTACCCGGCGACGATGGCGGTCAGGACATCGCGTCCGCTGGCGCCGCCTAGGTACTCAGCCGTATTAAGGGCCACGGGCACGGCGATGGAGTTGGGGTGCAGGATTGCATCGCGATGGATATCGTCCAGTTCGAAGGCGTGGCCTGCGGTCGCATTGACAAGCACCGCGCCACTTAGCGGCAGTGAGCGCTTCGCCCCGATGACGGTCGCTGCCGGCACGCCGCCGTCGCCTGCGACCATATCCGCGACTTTTCGTGTCCACGGCAGGTTGGCGCCGACCAGACAACAGGCGATCCCGTCCAGAATGGAAAGCTTCAGGCGCGCGATGATCTGGGCAGGGATTTGTTCGAACGTAAGCGCAGAGGTGAATTCGGCCATTGCGCGTGATGCGCCGGCCTTCGACTTGGTTTTCATTGATGTTGCCTTCCCGAATATCTTTTTGCCAGTTTAACGGACGGTTCGGGTCTTCCAAGCGTCTGTATATGAGAAATTTTTAACAAAAACCCATGATCTTGCGGCGATTCCCGGTATCGGCTAAAAATATTGTAGGTAAGGGACTGAGGGGTTTCGTCCATTGACGAAGACGAGAAGAGGTCTTCGCCCGGCGCGTTTCATCGCTGCGGCGACACTGGGGATTCTGATTGCCGTATCGGCGCTGGTGCCTGCGGGCACGACGCAGCCGCGCATGCCGATGGCGGATGGTCTGAACGCCGATCTGCTGCCGCAGATTCTTGCTGACGAAGATGTCCGACTTTACCAGCGGATTTTCGAGGTGCAGGAACAGGGCGACTGGAAAACTGCCGACAAGCTGATCGAACGCCTTTCTGATCCGCTGCTGATGGGCCATGTGCTTTATCAGCGTTATATGCATCCGACGAAATACCGATCCAGGTACAAAGAGCTGAAAGACTGGATGCAGTCCTATGCGGATCATCCGTCTGCGACCCGCGTCTACAAACTTGCGCTGCGCCGCCGCCCGGCAAACTGGCGGATGCCGGTGCCGCCGAAACTGTTGGCCGATGCCGGCGTGTTGCAGCACCGTCCGTCTTTCAAGCGCATCCACATTCCGGGGAAATCCCGCTCGGCCGGTGAACGCCGCAAGGCACGGAACATTCGTTTTCAGATCAAGCGCGCATTGCGCCGCGGCCACACCCTGACCGCAAAGCGGCTTATTCAGCAGCCGGCGACCAAGCAGTATCTATCGGCTGCCGAGTACGACGAAGCCCGCGTCGGTCTGGCCAAGGGGTACTTCATCGACGGCCGTGATGACTGGGGGCTAGACTGGGCGCTTCCGGCGCTCAAGCGATCCGGCAAGTACCTGCCCGAAGGTCACTGGACCGCCGGGCTGTTGTACTGGCGCGCCGAAAAATACGCCGAAGCGGCGACGCATTTCAAAGCTGCCGCCGACAATCCCAATGTATCCGACTGGATGGGCTCTGCCGCCGCGTTCTGGGCCGCACGTTCGTTCATGACGGCGCGCGACCCGAAACAGGTGATCGGCCTGCTGGAACGGGCGGCCGCGCATCCGCGGACATTCTATGGCCTGCTGGCGACGCGCCTGTTGGGCCACGACCTGCCGTTCAACTGGGCGCCGCCCGCTTTTAAAGGCGATACCTTGGCGCGGCTGTCAGAAAACCCGCGCGGCCGACGCACGATTGCGTTGATGCAGATCGGCGATACCGTCCGTGCCGAGGCGGAACTGAAGGACTTGATCCGGGGCGCTGACCGTCCTCTCCTCGAAGGTATTCACGCTCTTGCCGCACGCGGCAACATGGCGTCGGTCGCCGTCAGGCTGGACACGCTGCTTTACTCGGACGGGGGCGGGTATGACGGCGCGCTTTATCCGATCCCGGACTATATCCCTGTCGATGGCTTTACCGTTGACCGTGCGCTGGTCTATGCGCTGATCCGCCAGGAAAGCCGCTTCAACCCAAAGGCCAAAAGCTGGGCGGGCGCGCGCGGTCTGATGCAGCTGATGCCCGGCACGGCCAGGTTTGTCGCGCGCTCGACGGGGATGCGTCTCCGCGAGCGGTCCAAGCTCTATACGCCCGAAACCAACCTCGAACTGGGCCAGCGCTATATCGAGATGCTGCTCGATGAACGCGATGTGTCGATGAACCTGTTCAAGCTGGCGGTGGCGTGGAATGGCGGGCCGGGGAACCTGCGCAAATGGAAGCGCCGCACCAAGTACCTCGACGATCCGATTTTCTTTATCGAAAGCATCCCGTCCTTCGAAACCCGCACTTTTGTCGAAAGGGTGTTGACCAACTTCTGGATTTACCGCCATCGTCTGGGCCAGGACACGCCGTCGCTTGATGCGGTCGCGCGTGGAGAATGGCCGCTTTATCAGGCCCTGGGTCCGGGAAATTCGGAGGTTGCCGCAAATGCCCCTCTCAAGTGATCGCGAGTTCAAAGCCGTCAACATCGCCGTTCTGACCGTGTCCGATACGCGGACGCTGGAAGACGACCGCTCGGGCGATACGCTCGTCGGACGCCTGACGGAGGCCGGGCATTTCCTGGCCGACCGGAAAATCTGCAAGGATGATGCGGGCGTCATCGCGGCTCAGTTCCGCGAATGGGTCTCCGACCCCGGTATCGATACCGTGATTTCGACCGGCGGCACCGGGGTCACGGGACGCGACGTCACACCTGAGGCGCTGGCTCAGGTCACTGACAAGGAAATCCCCGGCTTCGGCGAGCTGTTCCGCTGGATCAGCTTCCAGAAAATCGGCACATCGACGGTGCAATCGCGGGCCACGGCGGCAGTTGCCGACGGCACCTACATCTTCGTCCTGCCGGGCTCTACCGGGGCCTGCAAGGATGCGTGGGATGAGATTCTCCTGCATCAGCTCGACTACCGGTTCATGCCGTGCAACTTCGTCGAACTGATGCCGCGCCTCAACGAACACAAGAGCTGACCGTGGCGGATATTCGGGCCGTCCTCTTTGACATGGACGGCGTGCTCTATTCATACGACTTCGACAACCGGTTGAATCTGCTTTCCGATGCGCTCGGCGTTGCCGCCGGCGACATCAAGAACAAGATTTTCAGGTCCGGCTGGGAAGACCTGTCCGACAACGGCGATATCGGCATCGACGACTACATCGCCGGAATCGGCGAGCGCCTTGGTGTCGAGGTGCGGCTGGGCCAGTGGGTTGCCGCGCGAAAATGGGCCATGGCGCCGGACCCGATGATGATCGACCTCGCCCGTCAACTTTCCGAAAACGTCGAGATCGCACTCCTGACCAATAATGGCACCATGCTGTGGGAACATATCGACGAGCTTGCCCCCGAACTGCGTCCGTTGTTCGGCGAGCATCTGTTCGTGTCGGGTGTGCACGGCTTCAACAAGGAGCGCGCGGACGGTTTCACGGGGATCGTCGATCACCTCGGCTGGACGACGGAAACCACGCTCTTCGTCGACGACAGCCCGCGTTACATCGCCGCCGCTGACGAAGCCGGGCTGGTGACGCACCGCTTCGACGGGATCGAGGGGTTGCGGGAAGAGTTGGGTTCGCACAGCCTTCTTTAGTCGTCATTTCCCGGACGGCCTGGATGGCCGATCCGGGACCCATCACTGACATCTGAGGATGGTTGCGAGATAGGTCCCGGCTCTTTGGCCGGGAAAAAATCTCTTATGTCGTCAGGCCCTCGCACTCAGCCGTTACGGTAAGTGTAGCTGTAACCGTTGATCGCCGGCACGCCGCCAAGGTGCGCGTAGAGGATTTTCGATCCGGCGGGGAAGTAGTCCTTCTTCACCAGATCGATCAGGCCCTGCATGGATTTTCCTTCGTAAACCGGGTCGGTCATCATGCCTTCGAGGCGGGCGCAGAGGCGGATCGCGTCGTTGGTTTCATCTGACGGGATGCCGTAGGCCGGGTAGGCGTAGTCCTCGATCAGCACAAGGTCGTCGTCGGTGATATCGCGCCCGAGTTCCACGATCTCGGCGGTCTGTTTTGCGATATCCATCACCTGTGCACGGGTCTGGTCCGGCGTGAACGAGGCATCGATGCCGATGACCTTGTCGGCGCGGCCGTCCTTGGCGAAGCCGACCAGCATGCCGGCGTGGGTCGAGCCGGTGACCGTGCAGACGATCACGTAATCGAACTTGATGCCCATGGCTTGTTCCTGGGCGCGGACTTCCTCGGCGAAACCGACAAAACCGAGACCGCCGAACTTGTGCACCGACGCGCCCGCCGGGATCGGATAGGGCTTGCCGCCCTTTGCCTTCACGTCCTCCAGTGCGTTCTCCCAGCTTTCGCGGATGCCGATGTCGAACCCTTCGTCGACCAGCTCGATCTCCGCGCCCATGACGCGGCTCAGCAGGATGTTGCCGACACGGTCATAGACGGCATCGTGAAACGGCACCCAGCTTTCCTGCACCAGGCGGCATTTCATGCCGAGCTTGGCAGCGACGGCGGCGACCTGACGGGTGTGGTTGGATTGAACGCCGCCGATGGTGACCAGGGTGTCCGCGTTCGATGCCAGGGCATCGGGCACGATGTACTCGAGCTTCCTGATCTTGTTGCCGCCGAAGGCGAGGCCGGAATTGCAGTCCTCGCGCTTGGCGAAGATGTCCACCTTGCCGCCGAGGTGTTCGGAAAGGCGGTTCAGTTTCTCGATCGGCGTGGGGCCGAAGGTGAGGGGATAGCGTTCGAATTTCTCAAGCATTTGGCCGGGGCTCCTGTCACTGTCTGTGCGGGACAATAGCCGATTTGCCGGAAAAGGTGCTTTCAAAGTAAGCCGTAAAATAAGTGAACTTTTATATAATTTCTCAAAATATGATAGATTTTAATTCTATATATCAAGATAACGGAAGAATATCTCACATGGAAAACCTCGACCGGACCGACATCCGCATCCTGCGCGCCCTTCAGAAAGATGCCCGGCTTTCCAACGCCGATCTGGCGAAGAAGGTGAATGCCAGTCCGGCGACCTGTCATCGCCGCACGCAGCGCCTGTTCGACGAGGGCTATATCACCGAAACCCGTGCCGCCGTCCGGCCGGACCGGGTCGGGCTGGGCGCGCTGGCGATGGTCGGCGTTGTACTCGACCGTTCGACGCCAGAGAGCTTCGCCGCCTTCGAGAGTGCGGCGCTGGAGATGCCGTTCATCATCGACTGTCACCTGACGGCCGGCGATTTCGACTACTTCCTGAAAATCCGGGTCCGCGACATCAGCGACTTCAGCCGCCTGCACGGCGCCAAACTCCTGACGCTGCCGGGCGTGCGCCAGACACGCACGTTCTTTGTCATGAAGGAAGTCATCGACCAGGCGCCGCTGGATTTTTAAGCCGCACGCCCTTCCAGAAGATCGATCTGGCCGGCCAGCGACGTGGCCATGAAATCCATGAAGGCGCGGACGCGTCCGGTGTGGCGCAGGTCCTCGTGTGTGAGCAGCCAGAGCGTGGTGCCGGCCTCAGTAATTGGCGGGCCGATGCGGCGCAGGCCTTTCCTCGGGTCGGCCATGAAACACGCCAGCAGCGCCGCGCCCATGCCTGCCTCGCAGGTGTGCAGCAACCCGAACAGGCTGTTGGCGCGTAGCACGACACTGGCATCGGCATATGTCTCCCGGAACCATCTCGCCGCCGCCAGATGTGACAGGCTTTCGTCGACGCTCAACCAGTCGAGTGCGCCGAGATCTTCGCTGCGGCCTTTCATGTATTTCGGCGCCGCATAGGGCGCGACGGCGACCGTCGCGATGCGGCGGCCAACCAGCGTTTCCGGCGGGTTTCGTGTCGGTCTAACGGCGACATCGGCCTGGCGCTTCGACAGGTTGACGTTCTGATTGTCGATGACGAGCTCCAGCACGATTCCGGGGTGGGCCCTGCGGAAAGCGGCGAGGTGCGGGGTCAGAAAGTTCTCGATGATCGTGTCCGTCGTGGTGACGACGAGATTTCCTTCCAGTCTCAGGTCCTGGCCCGTAATGCGCCGATCCAGACGGTCAATCTCGCGCTCGACCCGTGCTGCCGAAGCCTGCATTTCCTCACCGGCCAGCGTCAGCGCATACCCCGTCGGCAGCCGTTCGAACAGCCGGACGCCGAGGCCGTCCTCGAAGGCATTGAGGCGGCGGAATACCGTCGAATGGTTGACGCCAAGCGCGCGCGCCGCGCCGTTCAGCGATCCGGTGCGGGCGATCTCAAGAAAAATGCGCAGGTCGTCCCAGGCGAAACTCATATTGGCTGCTTTCGAACATTTGCAAAAATGCAAACCAATACTGCAATGTTTGGGAATTCCTTTGCAACAAGGAAAGCACTAGGGTCCCTCTCAACGCGCCGGGCAGGGTGTTCGGCGCTCCCAATTTCGAGATGAGGACCAAACCATGTCAGAACAAAACATCAATTCACAGACGGCGCCTTACGGCGCATTTCTTCTCCGGGTTTCGCTGGGCGTCATGTTCATTGCCCATGGCGTTATCCTGAAATACATGACATTCACCCTCGCCGGCACGGCACAGTACTTTGAAAGCATCGGCTATCCGGGGTTCTTCGCCTACCTCGTCTTCGCCGGTGAAGCGCTGGCCGGGTTCGCACTGATCGTCGGTTTCCAGACGCGCCTCGTTGCCTTCGCTTCTCTGCCGATCCTGATTGGTGCCCTGCTCGAGCACACGGGTAACGGCTGGGTCTTCTCGGCGCAGGGCGGCGGCTGGGAATACCCCGCGTTCCTGATCGTCCTCGCGATCGTTCAGGGCCTCCTGGGCGGCGGTGCCTTTGCCGTCACCAAGCGTGAATTTCCCCTGCCGGTGCTGCCCGCCGGCGACGATGCCCTGGCGACCCGCTGAGGCGATCGATAGAATGGCGGCAGGCGTGCTCCTGCGCTTGCCGCCTTCTTCTGATCAAGAAGGATGACTGAGATGACCATTCCAGCTTTGTTCGTATCGCACGGCGCGCCGACGGTGATCCTCGATGAAAGCCCGGTGCGCACGTTCCTGTCCAGGCTCGCGGACACGGTCGAGAAGCCTGCCCGGATTCTTGCCGTCTCAGCCCACTGGGAGACGGATGCGCCGGTGGTTTCCGACGCCGAAAACCCGGAAACGATCCATGATTTTTATGGATTTCCCGACGCGCTCTACAAGCTGACGTACCCCGCGCCGGGCGCGCCGGAACTCGCCGAGAAGACCCGGAAACTGTTGGCCAACGCTGATCTCGGCCCGGTCGAGACGGAAGCCCGCGGTCTCGATCACGGTGCCTGGGTGCCGCTGATGCTGGGCTGGCCGGATGCCGACATTCCGGTGACGCAGCTCTCGATCCAGCCGCACAAGGACCCCGCCTGGCACTATCGTCTCGGCGAGGCGCTCAGGCCGCTCAGGGACGACAACGTGCTGATCCTGGCGAGCGGCAATCTGACCCACAACCTGCGGGAATTCAGGGGTCACGCGATCGACGATGCGCCCGAGGAATGGGCCAGTGCGTTCGATGAGTGGGCCGGCTGGGCGATTGCCGAAGGCCGCACCGAGGACCTGCTGGACTACCGTGCACGCGCCCCGGAGGCGGTCAGGAACCACCCGACGGACGAGCACCTTCTGCCGCTCTACGTGGCGGTGGGCGCGGGCTCGCCGGGGGTGCCGGGACGGCACCTGCACAAGAGCTACACCTATGGCGTGCTGGCCATGGACGCCTTTGCATTTTCCTGATCTAGGCTGTTTTATTTCCGAAAAGGCGCCTGAAATCGGCCCCGTTATCGACATCCGTTAACGATTTTAAGGCCGCATAGGGCGTTTTTTCGATATTTGCCAACGTGTCGTCCAGGGCATGCGGTCCCGACCAGCGGACGGCGTCGAATAGCCTTAGAATCCGGGGCAAGCGTTTCTGGCCGATGAGCCAGTACCCGCCATCGTCGGACGGCCCCACCACCACCTCGGTCGATCCCAGCGCGCGAAACGCATCGTCGATGTCGTCCGGCCCGATCCCCGGAATGTCGGCGCCGATGATCACGACCGGTCCCGGTGGCAGCTGATCGAACGTGCGCTGCATGCGATCACCGAGATCGCCCGGCCCCTGTGCGAACCGCGCCACCCCTGCCGGCCACTGGCCATCATCCATCAGGGCCGTATCCGGTGCGCAGGCGATCAGGGTTTCCCACCTCGGGTCGCGGCCGAGCCGGCGCGCCAGCGAGAACAGCATGCGGCGATAGAACCGCCACGCCTGCACATTGCCGATGTCGCGGCCGAGGCGCGTCTTGACCCGGCCGAGGCGTGGCGCCTTGGCGAAGATCACGAGCCGGCGTTTGTAGCTGTCCGTCATCTAGCGGTAGATCTCCTGGATCATCCGGGGCGGCAGCCCGGCGAGGAACAGGACGAGGCAGCAGAGGTTCTTCAGCGGCCGGAACCACCAGCCGTCATGGCGGTAGCGCCGGGCCGACGTCACGGCCGCCGTCGGCAGCGCTTGCAGCCGTTCCTTGCCGATCCGCCGGACGATGTCGACGTCTTCCATGATCGGGATCGGCTTGAAACCGCCGAGGTGATCGTAATAGGTCTCCGAAATCAGCAGCCCCTGATCGCCGTAGGGCAGGCCGAACGTTGCCGCGCGCCAGTTGGCCAGCCGCTCGACACGCCTTGCCGACGGATCGGGATCGTTCAGCACGAGGGTGAAGTACGCTGCGTGAAAGTCGTGATCCGGGTTCTTGATGAAGCGTTCGACCAGCGCCACCCAGCCCGGCTGCGGCAGCGTGTCCGCATGCCAGAACAGATACCACGGTCCGCGTGCCGCCTGGGCGCCGGCGGCGAGCTGGCTGCCGCGGCCCTTCGCTGCCGTGATCAGCCGCGCTCCGGCAAGCTCGGCAACGGCGGGCGTGCCGTCCTGGGAGCCCGCGTCGGAGACCACGATCTCCCACGCCTCGGGGCGCATGGCGAGCGCGTCCAGCGTGCGCTTCAGGTCGTCTTTACAGTTCAGCGTCGGGATGATGATGCTGAGCACGGCGGCATCCGGAGTTGTTGCATTTACCGCCAAGCTTCGCGCAAAAAAAAGACGGGCACAACGGCCCGTCTTTCAGTCTCGCCCGGAGGGGATGGCTTCCTTTTCCACGACGGAGGAAACGTCTCCGGGCCAGTTCAGATCAATGGATCAGCGGCGCGCCAGGCGCTCGATGCCGGTGACCACCTTGTAGGCGCCCGACGAGATCAGATCGGCGAGGCTCACTTCACGGGCCGGCAGGTGATTCATGCCGTCACGGGTGGTTTTGATGTTCTGGCCCAGCAGTCCTTCGAATACAGTCATTTTAAATCTCCTAAACCTTTGGGAAGCGCCGTCCGCTTCGTTGATCCAAGGAATACGCGGAAAGCCGCCGGTCATCAAACGACGTTTTTTCATATACGGATTAGGAAAACTAAAGTATAAGGCGGCATGCAACGGCTTCCGCCCCTGAACGGTCTGCGCGCTTTCGAGGCCGCCGCCCGGCATCTCAGTTTCTCCCGCGCGGCCGAGGAGCTGTTCGTCACGCCTGCTGCAATATCTCATCAAATCAAGGGGTTGGAGGATTATCTTGGGGTCACGCTTTTCCGCCGTCTGCCGCGCGCGGTGATGCTGACGGACGCTGCGCAGGCGATCCTGCCGCTCGTTTCCGAAGGCTTCGACAAGCTGGGCCAGGCAGCTACCGTGTTGAAGGAATCTGAGTCTTCCGGCGTGCTCACGGTGACCTCGGCGCCGACCTTCGCGCAGAAGTGGCTGCTCGAGCATCTGGAGGAATTCTCCGCCGAATATCCGGATATCAACGTGCGCCTCGATGCCCGGCTCGATACCGTCGATTTCGACCGCGACGGGGTCGATATCGGCATCCGGCTCGGCGCCGGCCATTACCCGGGCATGCGCGTCGACCAGCTGTTCGACGAGCAGGTGACGCCGGTCTGCCATCCCAAGTACCTGGCGGGCCCGCACGCGCTGAAGAAACCCGGGGACCTGCGCCATCACACGCTTCTGCATGTTGACTGGGGCAACATCAATGCGCCGTTCCCGGACTGGCAGATGTGGCTGACCTCGGTCGGCGCCGACCAGGCGGTGGACTATACCCGCGGCCCTGTGTTCACGGTCGAAGGCATGGCCATCGACGCCGCCGCGCGCGGCACCGGCATCGCGCTGGCGTCGACCTATGCGGTGCGCGGCGACATCAAGGCCGGGCGGCTGGTGACACCGTTCGACCGCCGCATCACGTCCGAGATTTCATACTGGGTCGTCGCCCCTGAGCGCACCGCCGACCAGCCCAAGGTCAAGGCGTTCCGCGACTGGCTGCTGCGCCGCGCCGCGGAAACCGGCCTTACGGGCGGGTAGGGGCATTTGTCCAAGTGTTGTCATCCCCGCGAAAGCGGGGACCCAGACAAACTGAATGGAAATACTGGGTTCCCGCTTTCGCGGGGATGACGACGATGTGTTTTGAGCGTTCCATCGCTATCCCCTCTCCCCCAGAGCGGGTGAGAGGGCATGCTTCCCGTTTGCGCGTTTACGGTGATCAGGTCGGTGTATAAATCACGACCTCGGCGTCAAACCGTCCGGGCAGCAACGGCAGGCGCATCAATTCGACCCTGTTCGCCGCGCTCACATCGCCGTCGTTCTCGCCAATGAAATATGACAGCAGGACACCGGACGCGTCCGATATTTCCACAACAAGGTCGTGATGCGGATTCTGGCTGTCTATCACCGACTGTAACCAATCCGTCTTGAGACCACAGACAAGAACGAACCGTATGTCGTCGTTCGGACCGAGAACGGGCCGCGCGACGGCAAGTACCTGCTGCCTGGAGACCTTGCCGACCAGGAATTCACCGACAACGAAGTCACGCGCCGCAACCGCCTTGGTGAAATAGACGCGCCCCGAAAAGTCGACCGGCTTGCTGGCGCCACCGGGTGTGCAATCCAGCGTACCATCGGCCCTGATCCTCAGGAACACATCGTAGATTTCCTTGCCGGATGCCAGGGCGTCGGAGAGCGCTTTGCCGCATTCGGTGGGCTCGTCATTCAGGATGGCGGGGGCTTTCGCCAATGCGTCCAGCGTCGTTTCGGCCTCCGAGACCACTTTGGCCAATTCGTCCCGGATCGCTTCATATACCGCCATTGCGTCTTCACGCGTCGATTCTGTAGACCGTTCGACGACGACCGCCGTTCCGACAAAGATGCCGATCGCCAGGACGGCGACGGCGATCAAAAGGCCGTATCTACGCATTGCTTTCTCCTCCTGATCTTGCCGGACCGCGATGTGCTAGCCGGCAGAAGCCACGGTCTCCCGTGCAACCTTCATGGCGCTCACGATCATGTTGTCGGCCTTGTCGATGCACTCTTCCAGTTCCGCCGCATCAAGGTTCTCGCGTTCGATCCGGCGCAGCACGTCCGCGGCATCCTCGAAGCCCAGGTTTGCCGCCATGCCCGCAAGTTGATGCGCCGCATCGTTGCGGCGTGACACATCGCCATCGGACTTGCGAATGCTGCGGAAAAGATCGGCGCTCGATACCTCAAACTCTTCGAGCATCGTCCTGAACCTGGCCGCGTCGAAATATTCCAGCAACTCCCTGACCCTGGCTGCGACCCGGGGCATCCCGTCGCCGGCCGATGCCGGGTCTGCGGGCGGCGTTTTCATCTCTGAGTGCGTAGCGGACGGACCGGCGCCGGTATCGCCGGCATCAGTGTCGGCAGTGCCGACGATCAGCGCCAGCCTCTGCCGCAGATCCTCGATCCTCAATGGTTTCGTCAGGACGTCATCCATACCGGCGTCGATGAACTCGTCGCGCTGGTTCGTGAAAGCGTTCGCCGTCAGCGCAATGATCGGGAAATCGGCGGGTATGTCGGGAAGCTGCCTTATTGCGCGGGTCGCTTCCAGGCCGTTCATCTCGGGCATCTGGATGTCCATCAGGATCAGGTCGAAGTCGCCGGGATGGTTCCTCATGTTTTCGACGGTGAGCATGCCGTTATCGGCAATGACGACGGTGTGTCCTTCCTGTTCCAGCATGCCGCGGACCACCATCTGGTTGATGGCGTTGTCTTCGGCGACGAGGACCCGAAGCGGTGCGACGGCACCGGTATTCGCGGCGTCAGCGACGGTCGGCATCTGGGTGAGCGCGTCCGTAACCTCCAGGTCGATTTCAAACACGAATGTCGACCCGGCGCCTTCGACGCTTTCGGCCCACAATCGCGCGCCCATCGCCTCGGTCAGTTGCCGGCAGATGCTCAATCCCAGGCCCGTGCTGCCCCGTGTGTCGCGCCCGACTTCGGTTTGCTGGAACTCGCCGAAAATCAATTCCAGCTGATCGGCGGGAATGCCGGGCCCGGTATCGGAAACCTCGATTCTCAGCAGGCGTCTCGGACCCTGTCCCTGTACCCGTGCCAGAATGTCGATGTTTCCGGTCTTGGTGAACTTGATGGCGTTTCCCAGGATGTTGAAAAGCACCTGCCGGATATGTTCGAAGTCGCCAAGCAGAGGCGTCTCCGAATCTCCGATCAGGTGTTGCCTGAATTCGAGCCCCTTGCCGTCCGACTGGTACTTGAACATAGAATACAGGTTGTCCACCAGCGCCGCCGCCGTGAACGGTTCCATGGTGATGATCGTCTTTCCGGCATCGAGTTTCGCAATATCGAGGACCTGATTGATCAGTGTCAGAAGATACTTTCCCGAGTCCGACGCGATGTTGAGGTCCCGGCGCGCATCGGCGGGCAGGGACTTGTTTTGCAGTAGCTGGATGATGCCCAGGATGCCGTTGAGCGGGGTGCGCATCTCGTGGCTCATTGCATTGAGGAAGCGGGTTCGTGCGTCCGCCTCACGCTCGGCCCGGGCGCGCTCGTTGATCAGTTGCTCTTCCGCCTGCCGCCGCTGGTACTCCCGCTTGACCAGCGTGCTCAGGATGACGATGCCGGCGACATTGGCGACCCACAACTGCGGCCAGAGCGAGATCAGGATCGGAAATTGCTTGTCGGGCGGGAACATGAAAGCAAGCGGCGCGGTGGCGGCAACGGTGATGGTGACGACGAGCACAAGTTCGATAATGTCCAGGCTGGTCCGTCCACGGCGCGCGCAGATGATCTGCCAAAGCACACCCGAAACCGCGAATGCGGCAATGAAAAGCGATCCGCTGGCGGCGCCGGGACCGCCGATATAAAGCCGCACCGCCGCGGCAAGCGTGCCGGTGACCGCTGCCGCGACCGGGCCGCCGATGATCCCCGACATCAGGACGGGCGCGCCCCGCGCGTCGCCGAAAATGCCTGGCTCTATTTCGATCGGCAGGACCATGAGCAGGCCGGTGGCGAGGCCGAAGACGACACCAATCGCGCCTGATGCGGCCGGACCCGGATTGCGTGACTCGACGAACAGGTAACGACCAAAAAGCGTGACCATCCACGCCAAAAGCGCGAGGAGGCCGATGTTGGCGACCAACGGCACGTATCCGCGGGAAATAAATTCCAGTAAGACGTCCATGCGGTCTATCGATCAATCAATGGTTTATTCAGCCAAGTCTAACTTGGATTGTCTTGTCAACAAAGGTGTGGCAAGCCCGTACGGGTAACGGTTGCCGACGCGCTTTCTGAATCCGTCCAAGGCCAAGGCGTGCAGTTACCCGGCAAATTTTGTGCGTACAATCACTTAGTTAACCTTTTCCGGCCCGTAGGGTAACTTGGAGGCCGTTCGGCAAGTTCTTGAAGAACCGCCGCGCTGAAGTAATGGCTTCACGCCGCAACGGGTGATCGGTGCAACACTGCTCCCAATCGCTCTTTGCCTTGCATTCATACCTGCCCACAATCTATCGACGATGCGGGCGGGGAGGTGATATCGGGAGGTTTCGGCCTCCGTGTGAGTGGACCCGGCAGATGGACATCGACAAGTTTCGTGCCGCTCTCGATCTGAGCCCGATGGGTGCGTCCATCTATTCGATGACGCGCCGAAAGCGCGTTTTTACCAACAGGAAGGCGCTGCAGATGTTCGGTGCCGACAGCGAGGAAGTATTCAACGCTGTTCCGGCCGAAGACACGTTCGTTGACGCTGCGCAGGCACGCGTGCTGCTTGCCCGTCTTGAGCAGGGCAAGCTGCACAACCGCCGCGAGGTCCGCCGCCGGCTGGACGGGTCCCTGTGGATTTCCGATACGACCTGGCAGCGGATGGTCATCAACGACGATGACGTTGCGCTGATATGGTACGATGACGTTACCGAACATGAAGCGGCCGCTGAGAAGTTCCGCCGCGTGTTCAACATCCCGACGATCCCGATGGCACTGTATTACGTCGAGGACAAGTCCTGGATTGAATGCAACCAGGCTTTCCAGGATCTGTTCGGGTACAATCGCGAGGAGCTGGGCGGCAAGACGTGGGTGGACCTGACACACCCGGACGACATCGCCTACAACATGACGATATTCGATAAAGCGACCGTCGAGAAATCGACGGAGTCGTATACGCTGCTCAAACGGTTCATTCACCGGAACGGCGCTACCATCCATGCGCGCGTACATGTCGAGCATTTTCGCGACATGGACGATGAACCGGATTATGCGGTGCTGGTGGTGCACGACATTTCCGTCGACGTCGAACGCGAAAAGTTGCTGGAGCAGCGCAAGGAAGAACTGGAGCGTACCGTCACCGGTCTCGAGGAAGCGCAGGAAGAACTGCTCAAAAGCACCAAGAAGCTGGAACTCATGGCCGCCAGCGAATCCCGGCTGCGGGAGCTCGCCGATGCCGCCAACACATCGAAATCACAATTCCTGGCGACCGTCAGTCACGAGGTCCGCACACCGATGACCGGCATCATGGGGTTCGCCGACATGCTGCTGGACGAAGACCTGCCTGCCGCCGCGCGTGACATGGTGGCGCGGATCAGGCTGTCGACCACGTCCCTGCTTGGCGTGATCGACGACGTGCTGGACATTTCGAAGCTGGATGCGGGCAAGCTCGAAATCGAACATGTCAATTTCAATCCGGTCCGCCTTGCGGGCGACATCGTGGAGTCCGTTTCGCGGTCCCGCCTGCTGGGGAAAAGCGACCGTGTCGTCATCGACATTCAGGTCGCCGGTAGTTTTCCGGATGCGGTTCGCGCCGATCCGACACGGCTCCGGCAAGTTCTCCTTAATCTCGTCGGCAACGCCGTGAAGTTCACCGAGGAAGGATCGGTCGTACTCCGCTGCGGCCCGGGCGATGCGCCGTCGACGTTGAAGTTCGAGGTTGTCGATACCGGCATCGGGATCGACGCCGAGACGCAATCAAAGCTGTTTGCGGATTTCGTACAGGCGGACTCGTCGATCAGCCGGAAATACCAGGGGACCGGGCTCGGACTCGCGATCTGTCGCCGCCTCGTCGATCTGATGGGGGGCGAGATCGGCGTCAACAGTGCGCCGGGCAAGGGCAGTACGTTCTGGTTCACGCTGCCCTATGCGGCCGTGCCCGAGGGCGAGGAACTGATCGGGGAAAAGCCCCTCGTCCCGAGAAGGTACAGGGCCGCGAAACAGCTTTCCGTTCTCGTCGCCGAGGACAACGAGATCAACCAGGAAATCATCGGCAGCATGCTCGGCAAGATCGGCCATCGCTACATGTTCGCCGCCGACGGCACGGAGGCCGTTGACGCGGTGAAGGCCGCGGATTTCGACCTGGTGCTGATGGATGTGCGCATGCCCGAGCTTTCCGGCCCCGATGCGACGCGCCGGATCCGCGCGCTCGACGACGAGAAACGGGACATTCCCATCATTGCGCTCACGGCGGATGCCATGGTGGAAAACCGGCAGTCCTATTTCGATGCCGGCATGAACGAATTCGTGGCCAAGCCGATCAATACCGACCAACTCGCCGCGGCCATGAACAACGTGCTTGACGAGGTCGTCAACCTGCCGATCGAGGATGCCGGCACCGATACCGGGAGCGGCGCCGGCGCATTCGACCTCGATGAGTTGCAGGCCCGGCTCGGTCTGCCACTGGAGGTGCTGGTGCCGATCCTTGGAAAGTTTGCCGAGGACTATGCGGATGTGTGCACGGACCTTGGGACGTTGATGGACGGTGAAGATCTGGAACCCGCGATCAACTTCGCGCACGATATCAAGGGGGTGTCGGGCTCGCTTGGCCTGACGGCGGTGCATGACTTCATCGCAGAAATCCAGCAGGCGCTGATGGACGGCGACAGGGCGGCGGCCAAATCGGCGTTGCCGGGCCTTATCGCCGCCGTCGCCGCCGCCATCAACGGCATCGAAAGCATCGAAACCCTGGCAGAACAGAATCTCAGGCGCATGTCCTCCTGACGAGCCACGATGGCTGCCCCTTGAAAATGCCGGGTGCGGGCCTAACCTCTCCAACACCCAGGGGAGGAAAAAATGCCTGAACAGATCATCGATATCGAGACCGAAGACGGCGTCATGCCGACGTTCACCTGCTGGCCGGACGGCGACGGGCCGTGGCCGGCCATCGTTTTCTACATGGACGCGCCGGCAATCCGCGAGGAACTTTACGACATGGCGCGGCGCATGGCGGCGGACGGCTACTTCGTCATCCTGCCGGATCTGTTCTATCGCTTCGGAATCATCCGTTTTCCGTTCCGCAACG
The DNA here is from genome assembly GCA_965262415.1 of Rhodospirillales bacterium. Classification (GTDB taxonomy): domain Bacteria; phylum Pseudomonadota; class Alphaproteobacteria; order Rhodospirillales; family Casp-alpha2; genus UBA4479. Next base: position 3,481,466 of record OZ253533.1, read on the forward strand.
CCAAGACGCGGCTGGTGTGGGGCGAGATCATGCGCAACCTGTCGAACGAGGACGTGATGCGCGACACCCGCGCCATGCTCGACTACATGGCGGGGCAGGATGTGGTGAAACCGGGGCCGAAAGCGACGATCGGGTACTGCATGAGCGGCCGGTTCGTCACCGCGGCGGCGGGCACCTTCCCGGACGAGTTTGCCGCCAACGCGTCGTTCTATGGCGTCGGCATCGTCACCGCAAAGGACGATTCCGCACACTTCTGGGTCAAGCACATCAAGGGCGAGATGTACTTCGCCTTCGCCGAGACCGACGGCACGGTGCCGGCCTACGTGATCCCGACCCTGAAGGCGGAGCTGGAAGAGCACGACACGGACTATACTCTCAAGGTCTTCCCGGGCACCGAACACGGCTTCAGTTTCAAGTCGCGCGACATCTATGACGAGGCCGCCGCCGAGGAAGGCCACGCGCACTTCATGGACATGTGCAAACGCAAGCTGGGGTGAAGCAGAATGCACCCCCTCATCTAACCTCTCCCCCTTGAAGGGGGAGAGGGATGATTTGATACGTGCATTGCTGCGTGAGTCCCTCTCCACCACGTTTTGGCTCGCGCCAAACGGATTGGCGACGTGGGGGAGAGGACAGGTGAGGGGGGCATTACTTCAACAATTGCTCGATGGCCTGAAAGAACGCGTCGGTGCCGGTCACGCCGTTGTGGCTGGTATTCGGGACTTCGACGAATTCGGCGCTGATGCCGCGCGCGGTCAGGCGCTCGACGTATTTCACCGCCAGCACGGACTTGGTGTTGCCGTCGTCCGCCCCGGTGACGGCGATGACGCGGGTGCCCGCCGGAATGTCGTCGGCAAAGTCGTGCGGCGACAGGCTCGACGTCCAGTTGTTCTTGCCGCGCCGCATCCAGCGCCATTCCGGCACGTCGCACGGACACGCCGCCAGCACGGCGGCGTCGGCGAGCCCCGGATGGCGGCCGAGGATGACGCCCGAGATCGCGGCGCCGCCGGAATGTCCGACGAGCACCACCCGCGCCACACCGTGATGCGCCTTGAGCGCGGCAATCGCACCGGCGACTGCATCGATGACCCACGGCCGGTAGCTGTCGCCGGCGCGGCGGTAGCTCGTCCCCGTCGACGTGTTGCCGGCGCCGTCGAAGTAGCCGGGCCGGATCAGGCCGACGGCAACGACCCCGTCGCGGCCGTATTTCTCGGCATATTTATAGAGGTAGTCCGACGGCCCGCCTCTGGACCCGTCGCCGTGGTTGAACACCAACAGCGTGCGGGCGCCCTGGTCCGCGCCGAACGTCTTGAGCGCCATGCACTCGTCCGCGCCCTTGACCCAGGTCAGCTTGTCGTCGGCGCAGTCCTCGGCGACGGCCGGAGTCGTCTGCAACGCTGTCAGGATCAAAGACAGGCAGAAGACGGCGAACACGCGGGTCATGGCGGCCTCCTCGAATGGCTTCCGCCTTTATATACGCGGCACGCCGTTTTCCGCAGCGGGAATATAATGTTCTTGATTTGTTCTTATTGTGGTCTTACCCTGCGGCATGGTTGAAATCATCCCGGATCAGGCACGGAAGGGCAGGGGCGCGGTCTCCAATCGCACCGGCCGGTTCGAGCCGCTGGCCGGGATGCGCATCGATGACGGCTGGTCGACCGCCGACGACGTGGCGGCGGAGAAACTGAGGACCACCGTCACAGACGAGCATCCGAAAACGATCATCGCCACAAACAGCTCACCCGACATTCCATTCGAACGCTCGATCAATCCCTACCGGGGTTGCGAGCACGGCTGCGTTTACTGCTATGCGCGGCCGACGCATGCCTATCATGGGCTGTCGGCGGGGCTCGATTTCGAAACGAAGCTGTTCGCCAAGCCGGACGCGGCCCGGCTGCTGGAGGATACGTTCCGCAAGCCGTCCTATCGCCCGCAGACGATCCAGCTCGGCGCCAACACGGATCCGTATCAGCCGATCGAGCGCACGCGCCGGATCACGCGTGCCATCGTCGAGGTCATGCACCGCTACAGCCATCCGCTCGGCATCACCACGAAATCGGATATGGTGCTGCGCGATCTCGACCTGCTGGCGCCGATGGCGGCAAAGGGGCTCGCCGGCGTCGCCATCTCGGTGACGACGCTGGATGCGAAGCTTGCGCGCACCATGGAGCCGCGCTGCCCGCGCCCGGAAAAACGGTTGCAGGCGATCCGCGAACTTTCCGCTGCCGGCGTGCCGGTCGCGGTGATGACCGCACCGCTGGTGCCGGGGCTCAACGATCACGAGATAGAGGATATCCTCTCGGCGGCGGCGGATGCGGGCGCCATGGCGGCGGAATACATCATGCTGCGCCTGCCGCTCGAAATTCATGGCCTGTTCGAGGAATGGCTCGCCGCCCACGTGCCGGACCGCGCCAAAAAGGTCATGTCGCTGGTGCGCGACACGCGCGGCGGCAAGGTCTACGACAGCGCCTGGACGGAACGCATGAAAGGGAAGGGCGTCTATGCCGAGATGGTCGCCGCCCGCTTCCGGGCTGCGCGCAAGCGCTTCGGCTTCACCCACAACGCGGCGAGCGGCTTCAGACAGCGCAGCGACCTTTTCACGCGCCCTTTGGGCAGCGCCGACCAGCCGTCGCTGTTTGATTAATCCATTCGTGTTTCCCGGAAGGCGGCAAGCCGATCCGGGACTCGTGGCCCGATAAGGGAAATTTGAAAAATGGGTCCCGGGTCTTGCCGGACAGTGTCCGGCGGCGCCCGGGAAACAACAAGCGTTTGCAAGAGCATCGGCATCGCCATTGATCATCCCGCACCGCTGCCCCATGCTTCCGGTCCCACCCGCGTTCCGGCCGGAGTTTCAAATTGACGTTCCTCATCGCCGCCATGGTGGTTGCCAGCGCGTGCATCCACCCGCTCTGGAACCTGCTCATCAAGGGCGATCACGACCGGGTCGCGTCGTGGTGGCTGTTCACGGTGATGCTGTCGGCGATCGGTGGCGCCGTCTGCGTCGTCCGCGGTGCCGACGTGATGGCGGTGTTCGATGTATGGCCGCTGTTGGCGATGTCGATTGCGGGGCAGTACATCTATGGCCTGACGCTCATCCGCATCTACGAACGCGGCGACCTGTCGGCGTACTATCCCATCGTTCGTGCGTCCCCGGTCGGCGTTGTCATCATCGGTTTCCTGTTCATGGACGAGAGCTACGGCGCCCAGGTGCTGCTCGGCATCGGCCTCACCGTGTTCGGCGCGTTCTGGCTGCAGAAGCAGCCGGGCCGGCGGCTGCTGGATGACCCTGCAACGCTCGGGCTCGCCGCGCTCTGCATGATGTCGACGGCGATCTATTCCGTCGCTGACTCGCAGGCCGTGCGCCACGTGGCGCCCGAGGCCCTGTTCTTCTGGGTCGAGACGCTGATGGTGTTCGGCTACCTGCCGGTGTTCTTTGCGATGGGTCACCGGAACGTGGTGCCGCGTGCCGTCGGGCTGATGCGCGCGCGTCCGGTGCGCCACATCGGCGCCGGCGCCCTTGCGTATGTATCCTACGTGCTGATCCTCGCGGCGTACAGCACGGGCGGCGACGTCGCTGCGGTGACTACGGTGCGGCAACTTTCGATTCCGATGTCGGTGCTGCTCGGCGGCATGGTGCTCAAGGAAGCGCTGCTCGGCCGCCGCTTGGCCGCGTCGCTGTGTCTCGCCGCCGGAATCGTGCTGGTGATCCTCGGCAGCCAATAGCCTTTAAGATATACTGCCGCGATGCACCGATTCGCCGCATGCCTGCTCGCGACGGTCCTGCTTGGCGGGACGGCTGAGGTGCGCGCCCAGGCGACCAGCCTCGACGATCAGCCGATTGCCTGGGGCGAGGCGGACGAGCGCCACACCACCGTCTGTGCCAAGCGCTGGCACGCCATCCGGATCCGCGACATCCGCACCCGCGCCGTCGACCAGGGACTCGGCGCCGACGCACAGATCGAGCAGGAAAGCCGTGCCATCTTCAACGGCGGTGCCGATTGTTACACCGGCCAGATCGTCTACCGGCCGGTCGAGCACGCCGACGTGATCCTCGGCGCGCGCACCTGGGTGCAGGTGGTCGAACGCGACGGCGTGGTGTCGTGCTTCGACGGGCTGCGCTGCCGCTGGACGATCCAGTCGCAAAGTTTCGTCGAGGCGAAAGTGGAGATCGACGGCAAGGCGCACCCCGATACCGTCTACGTGGCGACGCCGCGCCCGGTGCAACCGGCACGGATTGTTGATGCCGAGGAGAAGAAGAAACCTTAAGTGTGCGGATCGCGCGTCTTGGGCAGGCGCATGGCGTTGAACAACGCCAGCACCGAGGCAAGGCAGGCGAGTTCCAGCGACACCCGGTAATCGCTCGTCAGGTCATAGAAGTACCCGCCCAGCGTCGGCCCCAGCAGGCCCGCCGCGCCCCATGCCGTCAGGATCAGCGCGAAATTGCGGCCATAGCTTTCGCGTCCGAGGAAGATCGAGATCGCTGACGGATAGATGCCCGCCGTCATGCCGTACGCCACTCCCGCCATAGCCATGGCGATGACCGCGCCTTCGCCCGTCGGGTTGGCCAGCACGACGATGAAGCCGAGCGTGCCGGTCAGGTGCGAGATGCCGGCGACCGAGCGCACCGCGACGTGGTCGCTGAGCCATCCGGACGCCAGCCGTCCCGCCGCGTTGCCGACGGACAGGAGCGTCACGCCGGTGACCGCGGCCGTGGCGATGCCGCCGAAATGAACGATGATGGCGGCGGCATGCCCGATCGCCATGACACCGGCGAGCGCGCCCAGGAAAAAGCCGAGCCAGGCGACCTGCATGATGTGCCCGTCGGCACGGTCCGGCGCGCGCATGTTCTGTCGCGGCAGTCGGATGCCGCTGACGGCGATCAGGACGACGGCGCAGGCCCCGGCGGCGGTAATGCTCAGCGCCAGCATCCAGAACGTGGCGCGCACGCCGTTGGCGGCGACGCTCATTTCCAGCACGTAGGCGGCGATGACGCCGCCCGCAGCGAACGCGGAAATGATCAGGCCGTTGGCAAGGCCGGGGCTGTCGGGCAGTGCCGCCTGCCCGGCCTGCAGCACGACGTTGTAGGTCAGCCCGCAGCCGAGTCCGAACAGCAGTCCGTAGCCGATGATCACCGCGAGGTAGCCGTCCCCCATGGCGGCGAGCGCGAGGCCGCCGGCGCCGGTGACGAGCCCGAACAGCGGCAGCAACGCCGTCGGCATGCGGCCGAACGCGAACGGGATCAGGTAGTTGCCGAACGTGAAGCTGACGATGGCGACAGAGAAGACCACGCTGACGTCGGTCCTGAGAATACCGAGGTCCTGCTCCAGGCCGGCAATGAACACGCTCCACGCGTAGAGCGAGCCGAACATCATGTTGAGCACGATACTCGCGATGAGGCCGAGAAAACGGCGCGGACTCGCGGGCGCGGTCTGGTCTTTGGGTGTATCCGTCATGGGCTGCGTTTTAACGGTCCGGCACGCGGGCCGCACGTGAAAAGTTGGTTCGCGAACGTATGCGCCGGATGGCATAATCTTCCGAGTTCATTTTTGGCCGGGGGATTCAGGAGCGGAGCAGACATGGCAGGACAGTTTGGTGGCGCGCGTTCGGTCCTGGGCCCGAAGCACCTGATTTGGTGTCTGATGGCCTTTGTACTCTTCTGGCCGGGGAGTTCGCACGCCAACGATGAACGGAAAGCCGCCAAGGTCATCAGCAAGTTCGACAGGAACGGCGATGGCCGGCTCGCACGTGACGAGTGGCTGAAACGGGACGGCTCGTTCGACAAGATCGACCGGGACGGCGACGGCTTTCTGTCCGCCGGAGATTTCATCGAACACTGGGCGGCCAAACAATCCGGCACGGCGGGTAGCCAGCGAGGGAGTGCCAGCCTGCCCGAACATGCGGCGATCCCGATCATCGACGCGCACAGCCAGGTCGATTGTAACGTGTCCGAAGAACTGGTTGTCGGACAGCTGGAGAAGCTGGGCATTGCCCGTGTGCTGATTTCCATTCGTGGCTGCAAGGGGCGGTCTTCGAAAGACCTTGAAGCCGGAATTGTTGCGTGGTCGATGCGGCATCCGGACAAAATCTCGCCGCTTTTGAGCACGAAGGTCGACGGGTGGTCGTTCGATCCGATCCCCGAAAAAGCCGGCGGGGTCCGGGCTTTCCTGGACCGCGCGGATCGACAGGAATTCGTCGGTATGGGCGAAGTGCTGGTTCAGCATGCCGCACACGACCATGCCAGGCTCAGGTATCCCGAACTGGCGCTCCCGCTCGGCGACCGGCGGATCGAAACCGCAATCGACCTGGCACGAAGCCGGGGCTGGCCCGTTACGCTGCATCTGGAACTGAATGACAATGAGGCCGCCTCGGCACAAACGCTCGCCGGCCTCGCGGCGTTGCTGCGTCGCCATCCCGAGACACCGTTCCTGTTGATTCACATGGGGCAGGCGACGCCGGACGAAGCTCAGGCACTTCTACAGGCTCACGTGAACATTCATTTCCTGACCACACACGCCGACAGTTTCACGGCCTATCTGCTGGACAAGAAGAAAGGTGGCGGTCATTCTCAGACAGGGTGGATCAACCTGTTCGAGGCAGGTTGCGATCTGCATGAATGCCCTGCCGCGTGGAACCCGCAGTGGCGCGACCTGATTGTTCGCTTCCCGGACCGTTTCGTACTCGCTTTCGAGAATGTTTTCCCGGCGCATTGGGAAAAGCCATATGAAATCAGAGTGGGAATCTGGCGCCGCGCGCTGGCGCTGTTGCCGGACGATGTCGCCCACGCCCTCGCACATGGGAACGCCGAGCGCCTTTGGAAATTACCCGCGGCCCGCTAAGGGCCGGCCCGGAAGTTGACCGATAATTGCCGCCCATGCCCTTTGGTGGCGTTGGCGCGCCGGCACGCCCTTTATGCATGCGTATGCTTGTCATTTGCACGAAAACAAATGGTCAAAAGCTGGACCCAAAATGCTTCGAAATTGCCGGTCCGAGCTTATATATTCGAACGGTTACAAGGAGGAACGGAATGTTTTGTTTTCGCGGGATTATTTGTACCGCACTGTTGCTTGCGCCGCTCACCGCCGCACGCGCGGGGGAAATCGTTGCCAGCGGGACGGGCATGGCACTCGGCGTGATGGACGCGGCCGGTCAGGCGCTGAGCCGCGAGCAACCTGACATCAAGGTGAACGTCCTGCCGAGCATGGGCAGCGGCGGCGGCATCAAGGCGCTGCTTGACGGTGTGCTGCACGTGTCGTTCTCGGCACGGCGCCTGAAGGAAAAGGAAGCGGAAACGCTGGAAGAAAAGTTCTGTTTCCTGACGGCGCTGGTGCTGGCCACCAATCCTCGGCATGTCAGCAACATTAATCTGAGCGATCTTCCAAAGCTGTACGCCGACCCGTCACCCTACTGGCCCGACGGCACGCCGCTGAAGATTATCCTGCGCGCCGATTCCGGTTCCGAACATCCGTATCTGGCAAAGCGTGTCCCGGGATTTGCCGAGGCCCTGGAGAAGGCGAAGGCGCGTTCGGGTGTGCCGACCGGGCACACGGACCAGATCAACGCGGATATTGCCGAGCGGATGGAAGGTGCACTGGCGATCACGACGCTGCTGCAGATCCGGACGGAGGAGAGAAAACTGGCGCCGGCGTCGCTCGACGGGGTCGAGGCCAACGTCGCCACGCTGCGGTCAGGCGACTATCCGTTTCCGATCAAGGTTTGTGTGATCGCCGGGAAAGGGGCGCAACCGGCCGATGTTGAGGCGTTTCTCGCTCACCTGAAACAGCCATCGACGGTTTCTCTTTTCGAGCGTTTCGGCGCCGTTCCTGCCGAGTAGCAGAACGTATCCCAGATGCCTCAGACGCAAAAAATGAGGCGCCTCGAGCGCGTGCTCCGGCGGTTCGCTATTTTCGCCGGGATCGTTGTTGCGCTTGGGCCGCCCGCGCTGCTGGCTTTTTTCGAGTACGATGTGCAGAAGAGTATCCTCTTCACGCGCGGCGGCATCCTGAGCGAACAGATCGCCGTTTTCGCGAACATTCAGGGGGAAACCTGGATGTACAGCGGTCACCGGTTGCCGGAGTATATCGACATCATCGACCGCGCCGAGGAATTGCGCGTGAAAGTTATCTCGATAGGGGGCAATGCGGAAGCGCTCGTAGAGGCGGAAGGCCCGGAACAGGCGAATCCCGTCGTCACGGTCCGGCGCGCGATTTCGGTTCACGGGCAGGACATCGGTTACGTGGAACTCTCAAAAAGCCTGCAGCCGGTTCTCAATCGTGCCGGTTTGATCGCCTTGTTCTCGGTGCTCCTTGGTGTCCTTCTGTACTTCGTGCTGCACCGCATACCGATGCGTCTTCTTACGGAAGCAACCGGTGCGTTGCAGGAATCGGAGCAGCGTCTCAAAGAGGAGGTCGCCCTCAAGGAACTCGAGGCGAAGCGCGCGAACGACGCCAGCCGCATCAAGTCGGACTTTCTGGCGAATATGAGCCATGAAATGCGGACGCCGCTCAACGCGATCATCGGCTTCTCGCGGGTGATGCTGGATCAGACCTTCGGCGAGATTTCCTCCCGTTACCGCAGCTACGCTAATGACATCAACAGCTCCGGCCAGCATTTGCTCGGCCTGATCAATTCGCTGTTGGACCTTTCCAAGATCGAAAAAAACATGACAGACCTCACGCTTGAGGATGTCTCCATTCGCCAGCTCATCGCCGACAGCATCCGGTTGATCAGCGAGCAGGCCCGCAACAAGAGAGTCACGATCGGTGTGCGATGCGATTCCAGCCTGCCGGAAACCATCCACACCGATCAGACAAAGCTCTATCAGGTCATCATCAATCTGCTTACGAATGCCGTGAAGTATTCGCCACGCGGCCGGGCCATTGAAATTTCGGCGTGCGGGCACGAAGACACCGTTGAGATCGAGGTTGCTGATACCGGCATCGGCATGTCTGAAAAGGACCTGGCCCTGGCGCTCGCGCCGTTCGGGCAGGTCAAGAGCGCGTGGACCGCGCAGGACGCGAGCCCCGGTTCCGGGCTCGGCTTGCCGCTCGCGAAATCGCTGACCGAGCTGCTTCACGGAAACTTTCGTATCGCCAGCACGCCCGGTGAAGGCACCACGGTAACAATTGTCCTGCCGTTGCGGATCGAAGAACCTGCCAAGCTCGTGTCCGGCAAGAACGAGAATCGCTCCTGACACTCTCAGGTGATCGATCCGGCGCCGGCCGTAAACCACCAGAAGGAGTGGCCGCGCCGCAACTTCCATAATGCACGCGTCGGCGCCTATGGTATGGTGAGTGCATGGAAGCCGCTCATCATGTCGACCTGACCGGGATTGCGATCGTCGCCCTCGGCGCGCTGCTTTTCGGCTTTGCCATGGAGAAGCTGCGCCAGCCCGCCATCGTCGGCTACATCGTCGCCGGTGTCGCGCTCGGTCCTGCCGGCTTCGGGCTGGTCAACGTCCGCGACGGCATCGAGGTGCTGGCCGAAATGGGCGTCCTCATGCTGCTGTTCATCATCGGCATGGAGCTGTCGCTGCGTGCGTTCATGCGGATCTGGAAGATCGCCGTCTCGACGACGCTGTTCCAGATCACCGCGTCGACGGCGGTGACGCTGGGCCTGTCGCGCCTTGCCGGGTTCCCGTGGGAGCTCGCCGTGCTGCTGGGCTTCGTCGTCGCCATGTCGTCGACGGCGGTGGCGATCAAAATCCTCGACGACATCGGCGAGTTGCGCTCCCGCGTCGGCCAGATCACCGTCGGCGTGCTGATCGCGCAGGACATCGCGGTGGTGCCGATGATGCTGACCGTCGGCGCGCTCGGTGGCGACGGTTTCCAGTTCTCGCAGATCCCGGTGATGATCGGCTCGGTCATATTCCTGGGCGGACTCATCATCTATGCGTCGCGCGGCCGCAAGATCAACCTGCCCTATGCCGAAGCCATCGCCGCGAACAAGGAACTGGCGCCGCTGGCGGGACTCGCGTTCTGCTTCGGCTGGGCGGCGATCGCCGGTCTGATCGGGCTCAGTGCCGCGTACGGCGCGTTCATCGCCGGGCTGATCATCGGTAACTCGCAGGCGCGACACGCCATGCTCGACAGTGTGCTGCCGATCCAGAGCGTGCTGATGATGGTGTTCTTCCTCTCCATCGGCCTTTTGATCGACCCGGCCTACATGTGGAACAACATCGGCATCGTGGCGATGCTGTTCCTGATGGTCACCGTGTTCAAGACCGCGATCAACGTCGGCTTCCTGCGCTTCGCCGGGCAGCCGTGGGCGACGGCGTTCCTCGCCGGGATCTGCATGGCGCAGATCGGGGAGTTCTCGTTCCTGCTCGCCGTCGTCGGCATCTCGTCGGGCGTGCTGGACGAGGAGGGCCGCCGCCTCGTCGTTTCCGTGACGGTGCTGAGCCTGGCGCTGAGCCCGCTCTGGGTGGTGACGGCGAGGCGCCTGCACACGCTCGCCAGCCACGGCGTGACCGAGGCCCGCGATTTCGTGCGCCTCGTCTACGGGCCTGAGACCGAAGCCATTGCCGAGGCGTCGCGTATGGCGTCGACGCGAACGCAGCGCGCGCTTCGCATCACCGCGCTGGAACTGCGCAAGCTCCGGCTCAAGCACCGCCGCCGCAAGGCCGGGAAGGCCAAGGCCGCCGAGGCAGCCGCGCCGCCCCCGCCGCCCGCCGACACGCCGGAAACCGACACGCCTGACACCGGCACGCCTGACACCGGCACGCCTGACACCAAAGACAAGGGTAATGCCTGACCTCGCGCTCGAACGCACGCACTGGGAAGCCGGTGCGGCGCGCGTTTGCGGCATCGACGAGGCGGGACGCGGCCCGCTCGCGGGGCCCGTGGTCGCCGCCGCGGTGGTGCTCGACCCGGCAAGCCTTGAGGCGCCGATCTGGGAATTTCTCGATGATTCCAAGCGCATGTCGGCCACGTCGCGCGACACGCTATATAAGACGATCATGGAGACCGCCGACGTCGGTGTCGGTGTTTGCGACGTCGACGAGATCGACCTGCTGAACATCCTGGGGGCGACCATGAAGGCGATGGCGGACGCGGTGCGCGCCCTCGATACCGCACCTGATCTTGCGCTTGTCGACGGCAACCGGGAACCGGCGCTGACGTGTGATGCCGAATGCGTGGTGAAGGGCGATCAGAAATCGCTATCGATCGCGGCGGCGTCGGTGATCGCCAAGGTGACGCGGGATCGCATCATGGCGGATCTGGCGGAGAAGCATCCGGGGTACGGCTGGGAACGCAACGCCGGCTACGGCACCGAGGAACACATGGCGGCGATCAACAGCCTGGGCGTCACGCCCCATCATCGCAAGAGCTTCGCGCCGGTGCGCGACGCGCTGTCCCGCTCGGCTTTTTGAGGTCAGCGCAAGACCCAATTTCGAGTGCGCAAGCCGATTGTTCGTTTAACAATCCACACGGTTCGGTTGCAGCATTCTGGAGTTCGTTCTTCGATGACAATTCGCGGAATTTCGGTTCTTTTGGTGGACGATCAGGAGAGCATGCACTCTATTCTTCGAAGCCTGCTGCAAGATGCCGGCATTTACGACATTCAAAGCGCCTACGACGGCACCGAAGTGCTGGAGGGCCTGAACAGCGGCAAGATCACGGCACCGGATATCATCGTTTCCGACCTGCATATGAAAAAGATGGACGGCATGGAAATGATCAACCGTCTCCGGCGCGAGAAGAACCAGACGCCGGTCCTGATCCTGACGGGCGAAACAAACGAAATGGTGCTCGAAGTGTCGCTGCAGGTGGGTGCAGCCAAGGTGCTGCAGAAACCGATCTCTTCGAGTGACCTCTACAAGGAAATCTCGGCCGCCGTCGGCTTCGCCCAGTAGCGCCGTGCAAGGCCGGCGAAAATGCGATTCAGACCGGCCAGCGGGTCTCGGGAAATGATCGACGCACAAGGCACCTATGAAGAATTCGCCTCCAGGCTCGCCGGTCAGCGATGCACTGGCCTGTGGCGGTACTGGCTGTCGAAGCGGGCGGGGCGCTTCGCACCCGAATGGCACGACATCGATCTGATGGACATCTACGAGATTGCGCCGTATCTCACCATTCTGGATGTCGATGACGGAACCAGCCCGCCCGTGTTGACGTACCGTTACGTCGGGACGCACATCGTCATGAGCCGCTGGAAGATGAACGTTACGGATCCGACGGGAAGAAACTTCGGCGAGATCGAACATCAGTACGATTTCGGCGACGTGGCGAGGCTTTACTATGAATGCATCGCGGCAATCTCGCCGCGCCACATGCGGTCGAAGTACGATGCACTCGATGCGCACGGCATGAAAGAGAGACTGGTGCTTCCCGTGATCTCACCGTCGGGCAAGATCGACAAGATTCTGAGCCTGCGGGAAAGGCTGACGGATACCGCAGTCGACCAGCCGGTCACCAGCCTCGCGCCCATTCGGGCAACCCGGCACTAGAGGCCGGACCGTTACTCCGCCTCGGCCTTCGGCGGGCTCTGCCAGACGACCTCGTGCAGGACCGGGTCTTCCTCGAAACCCTTCATCGGGTATGCGCCCCGGTTCTCGAAGGTAAACGATTTCCCGGCACAGATGCCGCGCACGGCTTCGGACACGAAGATCTGATCGGCCTTGGCCTTGTCGACGATGCGGGCCGACATCTGCACGGTGGAGCCGAAAAGGTCGTTGTCCTCGGAAATCGGTTCACCGGCGTTGATGCCGATTTTCAGCCTCAACGGCAAGTTCGGGTTCAACTCGCGAAACGTCACGCATTCCCGCTGCATCTGTATCGCCGCTTCGACGCTGTTGGATGTGGTGTCGAACGCCGCCATGATGCCGTCGCCGGTGTGCTTTACCTCGCGGCCCGCCCACTGGCTCAACGCATCGCGCACGATCTTGTTGTGGCCGCGGACGACATGCTGCGCGCCTTCGTCGCCGAGTTCCTGCGTCATCGCGGTCGAGCCGGCGATATCGGTGAACAGCACGGTCACCATCCGGGATTTCTCTTCCGTTTCCTCTTTCGGCTTTTTCCAGTGCGAAAGCGCCCCCTGCAGTTCGCCGAGGCCCGCCGTGCCGTCCGCCTGGAACGACTTCACGGCGTTGCGCCCGGTCTGGAACATCCGCATGTAACCGGCACTCTGGACGAGGTAGTCCTGATAGGTCTCGCTGAACCGTTTGGCGTCGGCGGGCTTGTAGCCGAAGCCTTTCAGGCCCAGCTCGATCAGCCGGTCACAGGCTTTCTCATCCAGCCCGTTCGTTTCCGCCGTGCCTTCCGCCGCACCGGCGATAAACAGGCAGATGCCAAATTTCTCGAACTTGGAGAACGTCGGCCGGGGCTGGCCCATCTGGGCGATGCTTTTCTCCATGAAGCCGGCGAGACGCACGATATGCTGGGCAAGCCGGGGCGGGTCGTTCGCCGGCTCAGGGACGTCGGGCTTGTCGGCGCCGACCGGATCGCCGCCGCTCGCTTCCTTTGCCTTCTCGGCGGCATTGGCGGCTTCGGCATCCGCTGAAGCGGCGTCTCGGAATTTCGCCATCTCTTCGGTTTCCGAGCCGATGCGCGCTTCGTCCTCGGCGCCTGCCAGTGTGCGGCGCGGGGTGCGCGATAGCTCCTCGAACGAGACCTTTGAGCCGTCCGTTTCCGGCTCCTCGTCTTCGGATTTTTTCTGGCGGCGGGGGCGGCTTGGAAGCTCCACGTTCTTCATCAGGTGAGACATCATCGGCACGGCTGTGGCACAGAACGCGAGCACGAAAATGATCACGGCCGCGACCGTGAGCGGTGAGCCGTGCATGCGCGTGCCGAACAGGTTGACGCCCTGCAGAAGCGCGACCGCAATACCCATGATGACGGTTGCGGCAAAGCCGCTCAGCGCCAGATTAAGGACGAACTTCCAAAAGAACCGAAACATCACCTACCCTCGACTGCATCACGGGGGAATTCGCTCACTTTGTCCACCGCATTAAGGTCGCCGCAGAAACCTATTTTGTCACTGGTAAATTGCGTATTCGGTCGTTGCGCGGGCGGTGGCGATCTTGAGGGCGCGCGTTGCGGGTCTGGGGCACAGGCGCGCCTATTTCCGGTCGCCGGTGGGGAACGGCGCGGTGTCTTCCTGGCGTTTCGGAAAGTGCAGCATCACCGTGGTCCCCTCGCCGACGGCGCTTTCGAGTTCCAGCCGCCCGCCCAGCAGCTTCATCAACTCGGCGGATAGGCTCAGGCCGAGGCCGGTGCCTTCATGACTGATGTTGACGTTGAGCCGCGATTGCCCGAAGCGCTGAAGGACACGCCCGAGGTCCTGCTCGGGAATGCCGGCACCAGTATCGGTGATCTCGACGACGGTGCCACCGTCGTCCGAGGCCCTGGCCGAAACGGAAATCTCGCCCGACATGGGGGTATACTTGTCGGCGTTGGAGATCAGATTGATCAGGATTTGCTTGAACGCGCGCGGATCCGAAACCAGGGATGCGTTTTCCGGCGACACGGTGACCCTGACATCTTCGGCAGCCCTGTTGTTCTTGTAGCCGATCAGGTGCACGCATTCATCCAGCGCCGGTTTCAGGTCTATTCGTTCGAACGTGAAATCCAGATGGCCCGCTTCGATCTTTGACAGATCCAGCAGGTTATTGATCAGCGACGACAGGTGGCGGGCCGACATATGCACGTGATCCGCATATTCCACGTATTTCTTGTTGCCCAGCGCGCCGAATGCTTCTCCGCGCAGGATCTCGGAGAAGCCGGAAATGGCATTCAGGGGCGTGCGAAACTCATGGCTCATTGCGGCCAGAAACTCGCTCTTTGCCGCGTTGGCTTTCTGGGCCTGGTCCCGGGCGACGAGAAGCTCGCGGGTCCGTTCCCTGACCCGCTCCTCCAGTTCCTCGTTCATTCGCGAGGTTTTCCGGATGGCGGCCTGCCGTTCCTCGGAAATGGCGGCCGTCACGGTCGTGGCGAACAGGATCGACGCGGCAAAGATCTGGAGCGATTGCAGATTGTCGACCGGTTCCAGATGGGAGAACGGACCGTAACCCGTCATCGAGAAAAGCAAGGCCGCGGACAGAATGATGGCGCCGGAAATCGCGCCGCCGCCCGAGCCATACCGGAACGAAATCCAGAGCATTACCGGGATGGGAATGTAATGGGCGCCCTGGACGTTCGCGGACCATAGCGCCTTTTGACCGAATATGGTGAGGGCGACAGTGGCGAGAAGTAACAACAGCGCCAGAAATTCGGCGCGGTCCGGTACCGACATTGCGGCGACACGCCGCATCATCTCCGGCGCGGTCAGGAGTAGCGGCAGCACGACGACGAACCCGATGAAATCGGCGAGCGACCAACGCAGGAACGTTTCGACGATCGGACCATCGTCAAGTCCGACGCCGATGGCGCCGATCAGGCCGCCGAATGCCGATCCAAGCAATGCATAGCAGTTCAGCTGAACGACCTTCCGCACCGTATCGAGCGAGATCGGCAACGCTTGGGTGCTCAGGATAAGGCGGCGCACGACGATGATTTCGATCAGGTTGGCGGCGGAAAAGATCACTGCCTGCTGAGGCGGAAAACCGATCCAGAGTTCACCGGCCAGAAACGCCGGTCCGGCAAGCCAGAGGGTGGACTGGGCATCGCGGCGGGCGAGGAACAGGCTGGCGGCGACGACGATGGCATTGGGTGGCCAGAAAAACGAAATGCCGCTTGGCGGCAGTGCGAAGACACCGCCGAACCGGACGGCGACAACGATCAGGACGAGCAAAAGGACGACCACGCCCCATTTTCTCGGTTCTTCAGTTGCAGTCTCGGATGCCGGCAATCTGCGCTGCCTCCCCTCGGTAGAAGACACAAACCGTAAGCTGTCTCGATTTTGCGAATATTCACGTTTTATGTCGATAACGGAAAAGACGTAGATGCGGATTGATCGCCGGCCCCGGGGTGCGGTGACGCAAACCTTAGGGCGGGCGCGCTAGATATTGTCCCCGGCAGACTCGCTGCGCCCATATCTGGTTTAGGAATCGTTACCTAACCTGTTGAATCCATTTAATTCTTGACGGTGAATCCTCGCTGACTCAGGATGCGCCGCATGGGGGCAGAGAACAAAAAATCCTGGGTCAACAAGATCCATCTGGGCGACTGCATCGAACTGATGAACGGCCTGCCGGAAGCGAGCATCGACATGGTGTTCGCCGACCCGCCGTACAATCTGCAGCTCGCCGGCGACCTGATGCGGCCGGAAAATCACAAGAAAGTCGACGCCGTCAACGATCACTGGGACCAGTTCGACAGTTTCAGGGCCTATGACGAACTGACCCGCGACTGGCTGACGGCGGCGCGCCGGGTGCTGAAGCCGAACGGCACGCTCTGGGTCATCGGCAGCTACCACAACATTTTCCGCGTCGGCGCGACGCTGCAGGATCTCGGCTACTGGATTCTCAATGACGTGGTATGGCGCAAGTCGAACCCGATGCCGAACTTCCGCGGCCGGCGCTTCACCAACGCGCACGAGACCATGATCTGGTGTGCGCGCGACGAAAGCTCCAAGTACCGCTTCAACTACGAAAGCATGAAGGCGCTCAACGACGATTTGCAGATGCGCTCCGACTGGTTGCTGCCGATCTGCTCGGGCGGCGAGCGTCTCAAGGGCGACGACGGCAAGAAGGCACATCCGACGCAGAAGCCGGAAGCGCTGCTGCACCGGGTCATCATGGCCTCGACCGAGGTCGGCGATACCATCCTCGATCCGTTCTTCGGCACCGGCACCACGGGTGCGGTGGCGAAACGGCTCGGGCGCAACTGGGTCGGTTTGGAACGAGAGGAAAGTTACGTGGAACATGCGGAGAACCGCATCGCCGAGGTCAAGAAAGTGGCCGCCGACGAGATGCTCAATTCACCTTCCAAGCGCGACGAGCCGCGCGTTCCGTTCGGCTGGCTGGTCGAACGCGGCATGCTGGAACCTGGCACCGTGCTGACCGATCAGAAGCGCCGCTACAAGGCGCGGGTCCGTGCCGACGGCACGCTGATCTCGTCGGATTTCAAGGGTTCGATCCACCAGGTCGGCGCCAAGGTGCAGAACCTGCCGGCGTGCAACGGCTGGACCTTCTGGTGCATCGACATCGAAGGCGGCATCGTGCCGATCGACGTGCTACGCCAGAAACTCCGCGCCGAGCTTCACTGACATTCCCTTCGCGCCGCCGGGGCACCGCAGGCGATCTGATTCTTTTATTTGTTCGGTTTCACGAAGGCCTTAGACTTCCGTATTGACCGTCGATCCGTCGACGGGTGCAGAGGCTCTTGAAATGACGACCGTTCTGCGCTCAATCGTAGCATTCCTGATGATCCCGATGCTGTTCGGCGTCCTGCCGGCGGCGGCCCAGATCGCGCCCTCGGCCGAGGAAGCGGCCGGCTATACCGGTCTTCATGCCGCCGCCCATGCGGGCGATGCGGAGGCGTTGCGGAACCTGATCCGCGCCGGCGCTGACCTGGCGCAGACCGACAGCCACGGCCGCACACCGTTGCACGTGGCGGTGTTCGGGTCGCACGCCGATGCCGTGCGCACCCTTGCCGAGGCCGGTGCCGATATGAACGCGCTCGAAAACGATGCCTATGACGCCGTCACGATTGCCGCGGTCGCGGATGACGTGGAGATGCTGAAACTTGTGCTGGCGCTCGGTTGCCGCCCCGGCAACATCACCAGCCCGTACGAGGGCACGGCCCTGATCGCGGCGGCGCATCTCGGCCATGACGAGGTCGTTCAGGTGCTGATCGACGCGGGCGCACCGCTGGATCACGTCAACAATCTGGAATGGACGGCGCTGATCGAATCCATCGTGCTCGGCGACGGCGGTCCCAGGCATGTCAACACGGCGCGGGCACTGATCCACGCGGGCGCCGACATCTCGATCGCCGACGGTCAGGGCAACACGCCCTATGAATTGGCGCGGGCGCGCGGTTACCGGGACATGATGGCCCTGTTCCCGGCACGCTGAAACCGCCGACAGATGCCGCAGGATGGGCAAGGCGTCAAAGCCGCGTGATGTTCTCGTCGCAGTGCTGTTCGAACGAGACCACGTTGGTGACCGCGTCGCCGTCGTCGGAGAGCGGCAGGCGCAGCATCAGATCCTGTTTGCGAAGGCCGTTCTTTACGTAGATCTCCGAGACGAACAGCATCGGGCGCTGGGCCGCAACGATCTCGTAGTACTGTTTGACGATGTGTTCGCGCAGCTGCGGCGTCGGAATATCGTCGCTGGTTTTGCCGGTCATCTCGAAACCGTGGCTGAGCGCGATGCCGGAGCCGAAATAGCGGTAACGGATCGGCTGCGTGAGGTCCGGCGTGTCGACGACGATGGTGTAGGGCAGAAGCGCGGGCGGCGTGTCCATAAGATCGAAGTTCGGCCACGATGGCGCGAAAGCGTCGCCACGTTGGCGGTTCCAGTAGGCAATGACCTGGTCGAAGTCGGGCAGCGGATTGTGCTCCAGCGCGATTTCCCGCGAACTGAACCGATGCGATACGATGGTCATGGCCGTCGAAAAGCCTTCCAGTGATCGGTCTGCTGTCTCATGAGTGTGTATATTGGCGTAATCATGTCAGAGGTGACATGCAAATCTGGTTGTGCGCCGGACTTATTGCTCGGCAAAGAACGATTTGGATTTCTCGATGTTTTCGACCGTCATCACGGCGTTCAGGCCGGTCACATCATCGGCCAGCGGCAAGCGGACGACGGGGAAGACCCGGCGGATTCCGCCCGGCGACGTGATTTCGTGCGTGAGCCATTGAGGCGCACGTGTTTCGATCGCAATGTGCGCCGTTTTGGCGAAACTGTCCATGAACCCGTTATGCACGGATTCCGATAACCACTGCTGCGACAGTTCGATGCCGAACGCGTCGACGAGGTCCGTCCCCCAGTAGCGAATGAAATAGTCATGCCGGTCAGGGTGGTGGTCGGCGACCATGGTGCCCCGGCGCAGCACCGGCGGAAGCTCCATCAAGTCGATGTCGCGCCAGGCCGGTATGTCCCTGTCCCCGGCGGCGGCGCGCCAATAATCGAGCGCGCGGTCGAGCAGGAATTCCCGAATCGTCTCCGGATCAGGCGCAGGCGCAAGCCTCGTATCGGCGTGGAACATGACGACGTCGGGGTTATGTGCACCGGACAACGGAAACTTCCTTTCTGCAGCCCTGCGGCATCGTAATGCGAAGGATCGATGTCTCAGTAATAGTGTAAGTGCCCGGCGATTGAAACGTAATTGAGCCGATGCGGGAAATCCCCACCGGGACTTGGCGGGGTCCCTGATCCGTCCGATGATGTCCCGGCACCGGACGATACGGGGAACATCATGCGCACGACGAAAACCATCAGCGTCATTTCCTGCCATGCCGAGGGCGAAGTCGGCGACGTTATCATCGACGGCGTCGATGTGCCGCCCGGCGACACGCTCTGGGATCAGCGCACCTGGATCGCCGAGGACGAAACGCTCCGGAACTTCATGCTCAACGAGCCGCGCGGTGGTGTGTTCCGCCACGTGAACCTTCTCGTGCCGCCGAAGCACCCCGGCGCGCAGATGGGGTTCATCATCATGGAGCCCGCGGATACGCCGCCGATGTCGGGCTCGAACTCGATCTGCGTGGCGACGGTGCTGCTGGATTCAGGCATCCTGCCGATGACGGAACCCGAGACCCATCTGGTACTTGAAGCGCCGGGCGGCCTCGTGCGGGTACGTGCCGAGTGCCGGGGCGGCAAGGCGGAACGCATTCATGTCCGGAACGTGCCGTCGTTCGCAGGGGCCCTCGATGCGCCGCTGGAGGTGGCGGGGCTCGGCACAATTCGGGTCGATACCGCTTACGGCGGCGATACGTTCGTCGTCGTCGATGCGGGCGCGCTCGGCTTTGACCTTGCCGCCGGCGAAGCGCACGGTCTTGCGGACCTGGGTGTCAGGATTTCAGACGCGGCGACCGAACAGTTGGGCTTCGAGCATCCGGATATCCCCGACTGGAAGCATATCTCGTTCTGCCTGTTCACGAACGCGCCTGTTCGGGACGATGGCATTCTGACGGCGCGTCATGCCGTCGCCATCCGGCCCGGCAAGATCGACCGTTCGCCGACCGGTACCGCGGTCTCGGCCAGGATGGCGCTGCTGCATACGCGGGGCGAGATGGCCACGGGAGAAACGTTCCGGGCGACGTCGCTCATCGGTTCCGCGTTCCGGGGGCGCATTGCCGATGTCACAACCGTCGGCAATCGGACCGCCATCATCCCGGAAATATCCGGGCGTGCGTGGATCACTGGCACGCATCGGTACATGCTCGATCCCGACGATCCCTGGCCGGAAGGCTATCGGTTATCGGATACCTGGCCGGGCGCCGGCAGTTAACCGACCACGTTATAGCGGTTGTCGATATACACGATGATGCCCGTCATGCCGCTTGTACCCTCGGACGCGGGCAGCGTGGCGATGCCGATGACAAGGCCGCGCTTTCCCGTGGGGTTCAGCAACATGCAGGGCCTTTCCAGGTTTGCGTTCAGTCCCAGAATCTTGCCCATTCGTCCTTGCGGTGGGTCACCAGCAGGATTGAAATGATCTGGTCCACCGTTGCCCCGTCGCTCGACAGCGGCAGGCGGAAGGCAGTGTGGAAATGCGTCGCGTTGCCGGCGGCATTGGCATTGACGCGGACCAGACAAGGAGCCCGTCGTTCACGCACCATGTCATAGGTGACATGGATCGTTTCCCGGAACGGTTTCGGACACTCATCGAACGTCTTGCCGGTCATGTCCTTGCCGAACACCGGCGTCAGAGCGCTGCCCCAGTAACGGAAACGGTAACCCTGCCCGGTTCCCAGGTAGTCGACGACCAGCGCCGCCGGCAGATAGGCAGCCGGAATTTCCATGAGATCGAACGACCGCCAGGTCGGACCGACGGCGCCGGGCGGCTTGAGCCGTGTCCAGTAGCCCTGCACGGGCACAAGATCCGGAGGCAGTTCATCAAGAGACCGCATTTCCGCGGATATATTGACGTCATCGATACCGGCGTAACCCCGGTCTGACATATCGTTCATTTTTACGGCGACCTTTACGGCTGGTCCTCATCTTCGCTCCGCAACTGTGTGCACGCGGCTGGAATACCAGGCAACGGAATTCGGGTCCGCTGCTCGACCGATAGGTCTAGCTGACCTTGGCAGGTCCGTTGTAAGAAGCCTCGTCGAACGACCTTTCGTTGTCCCAGACGTTCTTCGGCATCGGCAGTCCTTCGAAGTCGGCATCGCCGAGCGCGCCGTCCGGTTCGATCCCCAGCTTCTCGCGCAGCATCAGGATGATCTGGCGGGTGTGCTGGCCGGAATGCCAGCCGGTCCGCTCCAGCACCTCGTGCAGCGTGACCTCACCGTAATAGACCTTGCCCGGCTGCGTGAAATCGGTGCGCGCGCCTTCGCGCTCCCACCACTCGGCAAAGCGCCTGCGATTGCCTTCGCCGTAATCCAGCAGATCCTGCTTGGTCGCCATGTCGTCCGGCAGCACGGAAAGCAGCGCTTCGTAGGTATAAGGGGCATCGTGCTCGACCCGGTCGAGAAACACCTTGGGGATGTCGAACACATGATAGACAAGCTGGCGGTACGACCGCGGACGTCCCGGCAGTACCACGTCCAGTTTGTCATCGGGAATCTGGCGCAGGTAACGGGCGGCCGCATCCAGGTTCATCAGCACCTTGTCCTTGAGCGCTTCGGGCGACAGCATCTTGTGGCCGCCGTATTCGAACCCGGCGACCTTGGCGACGTCGCGGAACACGGCGCCGTTGGCCCACGCATCGCCGCGCGCGACGATCGGCACCAGCCGCACGCCCAGGCGTTCCAGTTCCTTGAAGCCCTCTTCATCCTCGAGCACGTTCACGGAAACGAACGGGACGCCGTGTTCGAGCAGGAATTCCTTGGTCTTGAGGCAGCTCGAACAGCCTGGCTGCCAGTAGACTTTAAGCGGTTGTGCGAGATTCTCCGGCGCGTCGGCCGTGGCCAGCTGGCTCATGATGCAACTCCCTAAGTTTGTTTTGTTGGGAGCAGTGTAACCGATCCGTCGGTCGTGATCACCCCCGGCGGCTCAGGTGCCAGTGAACCAGCGCGCCCGCCATCACCAAGAGGCAAAGCACGATACCGGCCTTGAACCAGACATCGGCGCGGTACTGCGCCAGCATGCCCGGCCGCGTGTAGCCAACAAGGCGCCATTGGGAGCGCGAGATGTCCCGCTCGGCCGCGATCAGGCTGACTTCTTCCGCCGTCAGATTGATATCGCGCCGGGCGGCAACCTTGTCCCGCGCGCCCAGCGTGCTGACCTCGATCAGGGGCGCGCGTTCGGCATGAACGAGGACGAGACGATGGTCATCGCCCTGATGCCTGTTCAGGATGGCGCGAAGCTCGGTCGGGAAGAAACTGACAAAGAAGACGCCCTTCAGCGTCTCGCCGTCGGTCCATGGTGCCATCACGTCGAAATGGTAGTTGTTGGCCTGCGGGTGAATAACGGTACGGAAATCCGCGCCGCCGTGTCCGCTTTTCTTCAGATCGACGACATATTCCTGGATGCTCATCTGGCATGCATCGCCGACAAAGCCCTCAAGGTCATCGATCAGATCCGTGCCGTCCTGATCCGCAATGGTGAAAGTGAAATATCCCGGAAACTCGCGCCGGAGGGCATCGCCGATCCGCTGGCGCATCACTTCGTTGCCGGATCCGCCGGCATAGAAGCCGAGCAGCAGGGTGTACTTCTCCGAAAAGGCGCGGACACGCGCCTGGCGGTCGCCGAGGTAGCTCTCGATGCTGTCTGCAGCGGCACGGACGCCGTCGTTCAGGATCGCCGCGTGCCGGGTCTCGTTGTCGCGAATCGCCGACAACGCGATAAAGACCGTGACTCCCGCGGCAATCAACAGGGCGGCGGCCAGCAGCACCAGCGGCAGGCGCCGGGTTGCTATCGGTTCTGGATCGGTCTCGGCCAAAAGAAGAGCTCCGGTTGCAATTGGTTGTTCACGTATACCGGCCGGCTTGATAGCGCGCAAATGTGTCTAACCACAACGTCCAGCGGCTGCAGGCTTATCCCGGCGCCGCGCCTGGCGTGGATCAACGCCAGATGTCTTCCATCACCTTGTCGGCAAAGGTCATCAACTCGGCATGGTATTGGGCGCGCTGGGAATCCAGCGGGTCTTCCTCGGCCCAGGCGAGACGCTTGGCCCATTCGGTCATGGTCGCGATCCACGGCTCCGGGAACTGCAACGCCTTGCAGATGGCGCGGATCTCGGCGACCTCGGCCTCGTGCACATAGGCGTCGGCATACAGGAACCGCATCAGTTCCAACCCGGCAATGACCCTTGAGCGGTGCGTATCGTATGCGGCGACGTCGATATCACCGAGCACGGCACGCTGGTCGAAGGCGAGCGGGATCTCCATCTCCGCGCACACTTCCTCCAACGCTTCGTGCTCGTCGGCGGAATCCTCGCCGTCGGCCTGCGTGATGCGGCTCGCCAGCACCAGAAAGGTTTTCTTCTGTTCTTCGTTCAACTCGCCCAGAAACATGCCGCTCCCGTCCGCGTGGTCCCGCGTCTACACAAAAAAACGCCGATTTACATAGCGTTACAAAAAATAACTTCACATTCCGGTCAATAATTCGGAACCTTTCGATAATAACAAAGGGGTCTGGGAAAGTTGAAGAAAATCCTGAGTTGGATAACGGTCGCCGTTTTTGCGGCCCTGCAACTGGCACTGCTTGCGCCGGACCTTTTGAGCAGTTCGAGCGGCACGTTCAAGGTCGCCATCGTCGGCCCCATGAGCGGCGCCGACGAAGCGCAGGGCAAGGCCATGTTGGCCGGTGCACGCAAGCTGATCGATACTTACAACCGTGAGCGTGACACGCTCACGCCGCGCGTCGAGCTTGTCGTCTTCGATGACAAGAACGATCCCGACCTGGCGAAGGAACTCGCCGCCGAGATCGCCGACGATCCGGATATCCTGGCGGTGCTCGGCCACCAGTCCGACGAGGCGTCCGCCGTCGCCGGGCCGGTCTATGCCGAAAAGGGCCTGCCCGCCGTTACAGGGTCAAGCGGGCTGCAGAAAGTCACCTTCCAGAACGACTGGTATTTCCGCGTCGGCTTGACCACGGCGAACCAGGGGACCTTCCTCGCCAACTATATCGGCCGCGTGCTGAAGGAGGAGGAAGTCTACGTCATCCGCTCGACCGACCCCTATGGCGATTCCATGGGCGAGGCGGTCGTCGACGAGCTCAACTTCCAGCGCCGCCTGAGTGCCTACAGTGTCAAGGTACTGAAACAGTTCCGTATCGACCCGGCGTCGGAAAATCTCGCCGCCGATATTCAGGCGATTGCCGAAGAGATCATGCCGACCTATGCGCGCCAGCCGGTGGTTGTCGCCGTGCCGGAAGACATCGCCGCCGAGGTCGTGTTCACCTTGCAGAGCAACCAGCGCCGCCGTCTCGGAAAGACCATTCCCTATCAGATCATCGGCCCGGACTCCCTCGGCAAGGCTTCCGTGCTGGACGCGCTTGCGGACCGCCGCACGACGCGGTTCGGGCTGCAGGATTATGTCGAAGGTATGCGCGCCGTGGCGCCGTTTCTCGAAGACGTCGCCAATCAGCGCGCGCGTGATTTTCGTTCCGCCTACCGCGCTGAACACAAGGCCGAACCCAGCGTGATCGCCGCGGGTTTCCACGATGCCGCCGCCGTGCTCGTGCGCGCGCTCGGCCAGCTGGTGGAGACCGGCACGGCAACCGCCGACCCCAAGGCCGCCCGGGAAGCGGTGCGCCAGTTTCTGTCCGGTATCAACACGCCCGCCAACGCCGTCATCGGTGTCACCGGGCCGCTCTACTTCAACCGCGACGGCAATGCCATCAAGACTGTGCCGATCGGTGTCTACCGTGACCGCAGGCTGGTGTCGACGCCGGTACAGCTGAGCCCGACCGGGACCATCGACCGCGAAGACGGCGCACCCGTCTATCAGATCTTCGGCGGTTACTTCACGCCGACCCGCGTCGTGCCGACCGGCGTTCAGATCAACAAGATCCGTAACGTCGACCTGAAGGCGCGCACTGCCGAAATCGACTTCAATTTCTGGTTCCGCCACCAGGGCGACCTGAGTCTGAACCAGATCGTGTTCCCGAACGCAGTCACGCCGATCGAGCTCGGCGATCCCATCGACAAGAGTGAGAAGGGCGGCCAGCACTACCGGCTATATCGGGTTGAAGGGACGTTCTCGACCGACTTCATCGGGCCCGTCGCCAAGGGCGGCGACCGCATCATCGGATTCCAGATGCGTCACGCCGTGCTCAACCGCGAACGCCTGATCCTGATTCCCGATCTTGTGGGTATGGGCGGCGGCGGCGACAGCCTGCAGAACCGCGTTGCCCGCGTTCTCGACCTCGGCGAGGACGACTCGCACCAGCTGCGCAAGGTCGACATTTTCCTCGACGCACAGCCGGTCGAGGTCATGGGCAATCCGGAATACATCGGCGTCAACATCGAAGGATTTTCGCGCATCAATCTGGCGGTGCGCCTCGGCGCCGACGAGATCAGCCTGACGCGACTGATCGATCCCGACTTCGCGCTCAGGGCGTTCCTGCTGTTCGGGCTCCTGATCGGCGTCGTCGGTGTCGCCGGCAATCACTTCCGGGCGACCAGCAAGCAAAAGTGGTTCTGGTTCCCGACGGCGGCGCTCTCGGTGCTGTTCCTGTTCGTTGCCGAACCGGCGCTGCTCGGCGTCGTTACCGGCGGGCGCAACCAGAACCCGGTGCTGGCCGACATTACGCCCTATGCGGTGCGCGTCATGTGGTGGATGGTGCCGGCGTGGCTTCTGGCGCGGTTCATGGAGCTGTTCGTGTGGCAACCGCTCGAGGAACAGACCAAGCGCGAGATTCCGCGCGTCGTTCGCGCCTTCGTCGCCGGGACATTCTATACCCTCGCCATCCTCGGCATCATGGCGTTCGTGTTCGACCAGCGCATCACCAGCCTGCTGGCGACGTCCGGCGTGCTCGCCATGATTATCGGTCTCGCCATCCAGATGAACATCTCGAACGTGTTCTCGGGGATAGCCATCAACGTCGAACGCCCGTTCCGCATCGGTGACTGGGTCAAGATCGAGGGCCACGAGCCCGGTCAGATCGTCAACATCACGTGGCGCACGACCCGCCTCGAGACCATCGACAAGAATATCATCTGTATTCCCAACGCCATGGCCTCCGATCAGACGCTGGAGAACCTGAGCTATCCGGACGAACGCTATCGGGCCGAACTGATCGTGCATGTCGATCCGGGCGCCAAGCCGGAATGGGTCGAGAAGATCCTGATGGATGCCGTGATGAGTGTGCCGGAGGTGCTGCCGGAACCGGCCGCCATCGTCCAGTTCGACGGCGTCATGGATTGGTCCGCCGACTTCGCGGTGCGTTTCTTCTGTCCGAACTACGCCGAGAGCATTCCGATCTCGGCCCAGGTCTGGCGGCAGATCGTGCGCAACCTGAAATACGCCGGGTTCGAGTCCGTGATCCACGAGGAATTCACGCTGTTCCACCTGACCGACACGGTCAAAAGCGGCGGTGACGTGGCGCCCATGCTGATCACCGACGTCGAGGTGTTCGAACCGTTCGGTGACGCCGAGATCAAGCAGCTCTGTGCACACATGATCCGGCATCGTCTGGAGCCGCATCGCACCGTGATCGAGCAGGGCTCGGCCGGTGACAGCCTGTTCATCGTCGTCGAGGGCGCGCTGAAGGCGGAGATTGCGATGGACGACGGCAAGGTGATCGAGGTCGGGCGGCTCGGCCCCGGCGATTTCTTCGGTGAGATGGCATTGCTCACCGGCGAGCCGCGCGGCGCCACGATCACCACCATCACGCCGTCGCAGATATACGAGGTGCGCAAGGAACACATCCAGCCCGTGATCGAACAATATCCCGACATCAAGAACGACCTGTCGCAGATTCTGACCCGGCGCGAGCTGGAAAACCTGCGCCGCCGCAACGAGCACTTCGCCTCCATCGACGAGGAGCGCAACCTGGCGTCCAAGCTGCTGTCCAAGATCACGGACTTCTTCGGCATCGCCGACCGCAAGGCGAACGCGGCACCGAAGAAAAAAGAACCGGCAGACGCCGACGACTAGAGTTTTTCTGTATTTCCCCGGTGGGCCGCACATCGTCATTCCCGCGGAAGCGTGGATGACATGGGGGACGGATTGATCCAAATCATCGTCTGTGCGGCGGTGGCGACATAACATACTTTCATGACCGAACTCCGCAGATCGCTCGGCCTGCCCCTGCTGGTGCTTTACGGGCTCGGCGTCACCATCGGCGCCGGGATTTACGTGCTTTTGGGTGCGGCGGTGGCGCGAGCCGGCGTGCATGCGCCAATGGCGTTCGTCATTGCCGCTGTGGTGATGGGCTTCAGCGCGGCATCGTTTGCGGAACTGTCGGCGCGCATTCCGGTCAGTGCCGGTGAGGCGGCCTACGTTCATGCCGGCTTCAGGTCGCGCAAGCTCTCGACACTGATCGGCTTTCTGGTCATCGCGTCGGGGGTGGTGTCGTCGGCGGCCATCTCGGTCGGCAGCACGGGATATATCCGGGCGTTCGTCGATCTGCCGCCGGAAGTGCTGATCGTGGCCATCGTGCTCGGTCTCGGCTTGATCGCGGCGTGGGGCATTACGGAGTCGGTCATGTTCGCTGGCGCTTTCACGCTGTTCGAAGCCGGCGCGCTCATTGCCGTCATCGGTGCCGGGCTGTGGACGGATCCGGGTCTGGTGCGCGCGCTGCCGGACGTTGTCCCGATGACGGCCGACACTGGTGTGTGGGCCGGCATCGCGGGTGCGGGGCTGCTTGCGTTCTTTGCCTTCATCGGGTTCGAGGACATGGTCAACCTGGCGGAAGAGGTGAAGGCGCCCGAACGTAATATGCCGCGCGCCATTTTCATCACCCTCGCGCTGGGTACGCTGCTCTATTTCGGGGTGACGGCGGTGGCCGTACTCGCCGTGCCGGTGGACGAACTGGCTACGTCTGAAGCCCCGCTCAGTTTTGTCTTTGAACGTATCACCGGGGCGTCGCCCGCGCTCATCACCCTGATCGCCATTGTCGCCACGCTCAACGGCGTGATCATCCAGATCGTCATGGCGTCGCGCGTGCTCTATGGCCTTGGCAGGCAGGGAAGCGTTCCGGAAGTGCTGGCGCGCGTCAATCCGCGCACGCAGACACCGCTAATTGCGACCGGGCTGGTGACGGTGGCGGTGCTGGTGCTGGCATTGGCGGTGCCGCTGCAAGATCTTGCCGAGTGGACGTCGAGGATCGTGCTGGTGGTGTTCACGCTGGTCAACGCATCGCTGGTGCAGATCAAGCGTCAGGGAACGCCGCCACCCGAGGGTGCATTCACCGTTCGGAGCTGGGTGCCGGTCGTCGGCGTGCTGACCTGCGCGGCATTGCTGGCAAGCGGCTTTCTCGGCTGACGGTCAGAGGTGTTCCCAAAGCCGTTTTTCGAAAGTCATCTCTTCCTCGAAACCTTCCAGTTCCTCGTTCGGGAAGTCGTGGATCGAAACGACGCCGTAGCCGTCATCCGCACGTTCCACGACGACATGGCGGATGCCGTACTCGCGCATCTGGCGGACGGCATCGAAGCCGAGGCTGGAACACGGCAGACAGACAGGGTTCGGCGACATGACCTCGCCGACCGTAACGGCATTTGGGTCCAGGCCCTTGTCGATCACCCGGCCGACCAGGTTGGAGCCCGTGAAAATCCCCTTCAGATCCGCGCCATCCAGAACCAGTGCGCAGCCGACATGGTGTTGCTGCATGCGGCGTACCGCCTCGGCCACGGTCTCGTCGGCGCGGGCATGAACCAGGGCCTGCTGGTCGATGATGTCTCGTAACGTACGGTGCGGCATATCCGTTCCTCCATCCCGACCATATTTCTGAAACATTCGGGGACGCCGCGACATGATTTGGATCAATCACCAAACCGAAATGCGGGGGAACAGCGGTATCGAGATTTCAGGCGAACGAACCGCTCAGGGCTTTGCCGGGTCCCAGGCCTCTGCAAGCAGCTCCAGCGCTTCGTGAACGTTGTCCTTGGTGACGGGCTTGTGGAACGCCTTGAGGGCACCGAAACGCTCTGCAATCTCGGGGTAGCTGATACCGCGCCCGCCGCCTGCCTGTGTCAGGACGACGACCGGAATTTCCGGGCGCTCGGCCTTGAGCCAGACCAGCACTTCGATGCCGTCGCGGTTCGGCATCAGCAGATCGAGCAGTATCCCGTCGACGCCGCCGTTCTTGATGGCCTCGATCGCATCATCGCCATCGACGGCTTCGGCGGTTTCATAACCGAGGCCATTCACCAGGTGCCGGATAATGTCGCGCGTCGGCGCACTGTCTTCGACGATGAGGATTCGTTTGGTCATGCTGACGTGATCGCAATTCGCTGCAAGCTTCAATGTATCTACATGTATCTACGTATCAATTCCTGGCCCGGATTTACACTCCAAAAGTGAAAAAAGTGCCGAAACTCTCAATTAGCAAACACTGATTAAACTTTTACGTGAATTTAAAGGAGCTGAACGTGTTTCTCTCGGCCCCGCTGAGCGGCGTGTTCAGCGCTTGTCGGCGAGCGCGCGGCGGACGCGGCGCAGGATCACGGCGCGCGTCTTTTCATCCGCGGCGGCTTCGAGCGCGTCGCGGAGGTCGAGCGAGAACTGCGCGAGATCGTTGTGCCAGTCCTGCCCCTTCACGGCCTCCGGCGCGGCGCGGCGGTGCAATTTGCGCTTGTCGGTCGTCGCCGACAGCCCGCGTACCAGATCCATTTCCTCGTCGATCTCCGGGATGTGGATCAGGTCACCGTCGATCCCCTGCTCGCCGAGACGCCCGGCGAGGCCCTGCAAGGCCGTATCCTCGCCGTGTGTCAGGATGACACGGCGGTTGACGGGGCGGCGTTCAAGCACCCAATCGACCAGTTCGTCCTGATCGGCATGCCCGGAATAGAAGTCGACCTGACGGATGTCCGCGTTGACGCGGATATCCTCGCCTTGAATGCGGACCGCCTTGGCACCGCCGGCGAGCAGGCTGCCCAGCGTCGCCGGCGCCTGGTATCCGACCAGCAGCACGGTGCTGTTCCTGGACGGCAGATAGCGCTTCAGATGATGACGAATGCGCCCCGCGTCGCACATGCCGCTCGCCGCCATGACGATCATGCCGCTTGAGTAGCGGTGGATCGCCTTGCTCTCGTCCACGCTTTCCGTGAAGTGCAGGTTGGCATCGTCGAGGAACGCGCCGCTTTCGGCGGCGTGGTTGATCTCGTCGGCATGATCGCGAAACACCTGCGTGGCGCGGATTGCAAGCGGGCTGTCGAGAAACAGCGGCACGGTCGGTATGTCGCCGGACCTCATCAGGATGGATAGGTCCGCCAGCAGTTCCTGCGTGCGCTCGACCGCGAACGCCGGGATGATGAGCACGCCGCGGCGACCGAGAGCACGGCCGACCTCGCGCGCCAGCTGGCGGCGGCGTCCGGGCCCGTCGGGGTCGTTCCGCTTGCGGTCGCCGTAGGTGCCTTCGCAGATCACGTAGTCCCAGCCTTCCGGGGCCTCCGGGGGACTATGAAACGCCTTGAACTCCGGGCCGATATCGCCGGACAGCAGGATGCGCATCGGTGTCTTCGCCCGCTTGCCGTCCATGATTTCGAGCTCGATTGAAGCCGACCCAAGGATGTGGCCGGCATTCCAGTACCGGGCGCGCACGCCCGCCGCCGGTTCGATCCACTGTTCATAGTCGACGGCGCGAAGGTTCTCCAGCGCGGCTTCCGCATCGGCGCGCGTGTAGATTGGCTCGACCGGTTTGCGCCCGCGCTGGCGTTTGCGCCGGTTCAGATGCTCGACCTCGCGCTCGTGGATGTAGCCGCTGTCCGGCAGCATGTATGAAAGCAGGTCGTTCGTGCCGGCGGTCGCGAAGACCGGCCCGCTGAAACCGTCCCTGATGAGCTTGGGGACGAGGCCCGAATGATCGATGTGTGCATGCGTCAGCAGGACGAAATCGATCTTGTCCGGGCGAAACGGAAAAGGGCCGTAATTCAGTTCCTTGAGCGTCTTCGAGCCCTGGAACATGCCGCAATCGACCAGAAACTGCCCGCCCGGATAGCGGAACCAATAACATGATCCGGTCACCGTCTGCGCGGCGCCGCAAAATTTGAGGTTGATCGCTATGGCGGCGGCCCCTTCAATTCAGCGTGCCGTCGCTCAGGCGGGCCGGGCCGTATAGTCGGGCTCGCTGACGGCTTCCTGCCACGTCGTGGCATTGCCCTGATCGTCGGATTCCGAGAGCGCCAGATGGCACATCATCTGGTCCGGTGCGGCACCGTGCCAGTGGCGGGTGTTCGGCGGAATGATGACCGTATCGCCGGGGCGGATTTCCTCGACCGGGCCGCCTTCCATCTGGTAACGGCCGACGCCGGACAGCACGTACAGGATCTGGCCGACGGCGTGCGCATGCCAGTTCGTGCGTCCGCCCGGGGTGAAGGTGACGCGCGTGACGCGAAGGCGCGACGGGTCCTCGGGGACGAAGACCTGATCCTGCAGCACCTGGCCGACGAACATGTCGTCCGGCGCGATCTTGGTCTGGCTCTCGTTGGCCCTGACAATTCTCGGTTTCATTTGCTTTTCCTCCCGAAACTTTCCGTATCCGTAAGCTTTAGATAATCTGGCTGCGGTAGCGTCAGTATTCAATACTCTTTGAATGCCATAAAGGAATACGGAACGGCGCATGAATATCGATCCGTACCGCAATGTCGATTTCGACCGGACCGACGAGGTGCCCATCGGGGACCTGAGCCCGGGGCTTGCCGCCTGTGTCGAATACTGGCGGTCGCGTGGTGCCGGCGGTGCGCTGCCGTCATGGCGCGATGTCGACCTGACGCAGATCCCGAGCGACGTACTGCCGTTCGTAACTGTGGTCGATATCGACTGGAGCCGCGGCACGGTCGACGGCGATGCGATCGTATACCGGTACTGGGGCACGGGGCATGTGCGCGCGAAGAACATTGAACGTACCGGACGGGCCATATCGGAACATTCGTCCCGTGCGCATGTCGTAACGGCTGAGTACCTTCGCGTTCTCGATGAGAGACGGCCGATCGCGTTCGTCAAGAACATCAGGATCGACGAGCCGTGGCATGCCGTCGTGCAGACGACGGTGCGCCTGCCGCTGTCCACTGACGGCACGCGCGTGGACCATGTGCTGTCGGCCTCGGAATGGGTGGATATCGCATGATCATGGCGTGTGTCCCGCCGGTGGCCGTTTAGATGCCCTTGTCGTATGCTTTCGATCCGGCGTTGCGGGTTGCCTGTTTCTTCTATGGCCGCCACTTCCACGTGGTGCCGGCACTCGAAACGTTTCGCCGGTTTGCGGCGGAATATAAGGACGCGGGTTCGGTCAGGTTTATCAATCTGTTCGACCGAAGCGTGGATTTGTCCGCGCTCGAGCCCGAACTTCTGTACGCGCTGAAGGACGAGTTGCGCGATATTCTCGAAACCAACGGCATTTCTCGTGAACGCACGGCGTTTGTTGCCGGCGGGTCGAGGGAAGTGCATTTGATCGGGCCGCTTTGGGGAGCCATAAATGCGACCGATCCGGACACTCGCTTTCCGATGGCATTTTTCGATAGCCTCGACGAAGTGCCGGCGTTCTTTGGCTGCGATATCGCGCCGTTGCGTGCGCTCGTCCGCAGGGTGCGGGACTGACTGCCCGAATGGCGGTGTACGTAGTTTTCCGAAGTGACGGGTGTCTGGAATGTGCAGATAATCACAGACAGAATTGTAAATTATCCTAAAATACGAAGAATTTAGAACGCATGGTCAGAATTCAGGTGAGGCTCATGAATACCGGATGCATTCGGGCTCCGCGGGGGGGACAATCTTAGGCCGCACGCCGGTTTGGGACGTTATTTTCGCTTGTACATCAACAGTCTCTTTACTGCGCTCGTCGAGTTCCCCGGTTCGCAACTCCCGTACATTGGCACCTACCGCGCCGATCTCGTCATCCTTTCGCTCATCATCGCGATCACCGGCGCGTGGGCCGGGCTCGCCTGCCTTGCCCGCGCCGAGAGCCTCGAAAACGAGTACCCGGTCAGCGCCAGGCTGTGGAAGCTGGCCGGCGGTGTCGGGTTCGGCGGCTCGATCTGGGGCATGCATTTCGTCGGCATGCTGGCGTTTTCCCTGCCGTGCGGCATTTCATATGATTTTCTGACAACGACATTGTCGATCATCCCCGGCATTCTTGCCAGTCTGACGGCGATGGCTGTCGTCGGGCGCACGGATTTCGGGCTTTATGCGCGGCTCACCGTCGGTTCGGTCCTGATGGGCGCCGGGATCGGCACGATGCACTATGCCGGGATGGCGGCCATGCGGCTGCCGGCAATCCTGATGTACGAACCGGTCTTCGTCGCGCTTTCCGTTGCGGCCGCGGTCGGGCTTTCCTTCATCGCCTTGATGTTCGTCGAATATGGTCGGCGCGATGTGCCGCATCCCCGGACCCGGCAGTTCGTGGCGGCCATCATCCTCGGCGCGGCGGTGGCGTCGATGCACTACATCGCCATGCAGGCGGCGATTTTTTATCCGACGCTTGAGCCGCCGCGGGCAGAAGGGCACCTGTCGCAGGGTGTGCTGGCCATACTGGTCGGCCTCGGTACGCTGGTGCTCGCCGGTGCTGTTGCTGCGGCATCTTTTGCTGCGCGGCTCCGGCAGACAGCGCGGAACCTCGCCGAAGAGGTCGAGCAGCGGATCGAGG
Source organism: Rhodospirillales bacterium (assembly GCA_965262415.1). Classification (GTDB taxonomy): domain Bacteria; phylum Pseudomonadota; class Alphaproteobacteria; order Rhodospirillales; family Casp-alpha2; genus UBA4479. The sequence continues at coordinate 3,515,208 of OZ253533.1, forward strand.
CGGAAAAGGCCGCGCGGGCCGATCAGACACGCCTGCAGGCGATCTTCGATACGGCCGTCGAAGCAATCATCGTCATTAACAAGAAAGGGCTCATCCAGCAGTGGAGTCGGAGCGCCGAGCGGATTTTCGGTTATACTGCGGACGAGGCCATCGGGTGCAACGTGGCGCTGATCATGGACGGCATCAACCCGGCCGCGCATGACCGCTATCTCATGCGCTACCAGGTCACCGGTGATGCCCGCATTATCGGCAATGGCCGTGAAGTGATCGGGCGCCGCCGCGATGGAACGACGGTGCCGCTCGACCTTTCCGTCGGCGAGACGAAGGTCGACGGAGAGACCTTCTATACCGGAATCCTGCGGGACGTCACGCAACGCAAACAGCTGGAAAAAGAACTCATCGAGACGGTACGGGCGAAGGAAGCGAACGATCTGAGAGCGAACTTCCTGGCGCATATGAGCCACGAGATGCGGACTCCGCTGAACGCCATTCTCGGGTTCTCCGATATCATGAAGATGGAGGCCTTCGGTAAACTCGACAGTAACTATAGATCCTACGCCGAGGATATCTTCACCTCCGGGAGCCAGCTCTTGAAGCTCGTGGATACGTTGCTCGAACTGGCGCACGCGGAGGAAACCGGGGACAGCCTGACGATTTCGGATTTCGACGTGCAGGACGTATTGCGGGACGCCGTGCGCGTTGCCCGCCTGCAGGCACGGGAAAAGAACCTCGTTGTGTCCCTGCTTGTCGACAACGATTTGCCGGACACGATCCGAACCGACAGGGAAAAGTACTTCCAGATTCTGGTCAACGTCCTGCACAACGCCGTCAAGTATTCCCATGCCGGAAACCGTGTATCGGTGAAGGCATGGTGCGGGCAGAACGATTTAAGCGTCAGGATCGAGGACCATGGCGTCGGCATGACGGAATCGGAACTGGCGCAGGCCCTGACCGCATTCGTGCATGTGGATGATGCGTTTACCGCCGGAGAGCAGGGTGTAGGCCTGGGGTTGCCCGTCGTAACGTCGTTCGTCGAATTGCTGAACGGAAATCTGGATATCAGGAGCCGCAAAGACGAAGGCACTTCAGTGACCGTTCGTATCCCGTTTTCGATCGGTGAAGACGCCGCGGCGCTGGGCGAACAGGCCAGCTGATCAGCTATCTAGCTAGAACCGAGTCGGCGTGCCCATCAGATCCGAAATGCCCGGCGACTGCTGCAAGGCCCAGACGAGTTCCTGCTTCTCGTGATTGTCCAGTTGTGTGAACTCGACCTTGTTCGACAGTTTGACGCCGGCCTCGATATCGCGGAGTTGCTGGCGCAGGATCGCGTTCAGCAGGATGCGGTGCGCGTCGACCAAGTTGCCGATCAGATGCGCGCCGTGGATATCGTGCTCGCGTGCCGCCAGTAAGCGGCCCGGCGTGGAACGCTCGTCTATGCCGAGCTGAAGCGCCAGCACCCGCGCCGCCGAGAAAATCGGCATGATCCCGTGTTTTTTGAGGTCGATACGCCCGTTGTCCGTTTTGGGCCGCCCGAACCAGCCGAGCGCGCTGTCGAAATCGGTCGCGCGCACGGCCATGTGCTGGAGGAAGTTCTTGCTGTTCTTCGCCATCTCCATGGCTTCGCGGCGCAGTGCGTTCCCGAGCGGCTTGTCGCCGAGCACCGGACGGGCATCGAAGAAGATGTCGCTGTTCAGGATATCCTCAGGTTTGGCCTTGGAAATCCATTGTTGCACCGTGGCGCGCCAGTTCTTGATGTCTTTGCGCCATTCCGGGTTCTTGGCCATGATCCCGCCGTTGCAGTAACTTACGCCGACCCCGTCGAGCGTATCGGCGGCGATCTCGCCCAGCCGCTGAAACCATTTGTCAGCGTCCGAGTCAGGCTCACCTTCCTCGAAGACGATGGCGTTGTCCTGGTCCATCGCCAGAAGACTCTCGCCGCGGCCGCCCGATCCGAGCACCAGCATCGTGTAGGGTTCCGGCGCTGGGCCCCGGCCCTCGTCGAGCATCTGAAGTTCGGCCAGCTCGGTGGCGCGGCGGGTCAGCGCGCACAGCTCGTGCGAGATAATGGCGGCAATGTTCCTTGTGTCGACGCCTTCCGCGGAAAGCGAACCCGCGACCATGGTCAGGCTTTCCCAGATGTGGCCGAGCTCGGCCGGGGATGCTGCCGCCTCGATGGTATCGCCGAGCGACATGGCGTCGCCGGCGCGCTGCTTCAGAAGATCGCGGGCACTCAGGGCGCCGATGACATTGCCCGCCGTGTCGGTAACGCCGAGGTGGCGGAAGTTACGCCCCGACATACGGGTGATCGCCCGGTAAACGAATTCTTCGGCCGGGATCGAGACGAGGGGCCGGATCGCGTACTTATCGAGTTTCTCGTCGAGCGCGCCGGGACCTTCGGTGGCGATGGCGCGAAGCACGTCACGTTCCGTCATGATGCCCCAGTCCCCGCTTGTGCCATCGCCTTCCGGCAGCACGAAAACAGAGCTGATCTTTTTCTCGATCAGGGTCTTGAGCGCGTCGCGCATTGCCACGCCGCCGCTGATCGTGATCGGCGGGCTTGCCATGACCTCGGCGACCCGGTGCCGGTAGGGATAGCTGTCGATCCGTGCCAGCAACATGGCGTCGTCGCTGCGGCTGGGGCCGGCGACCTCGTGCCAGCCGGCCTGCGCCTCGGCATTCCGGTGGCTGGTCAGGTTGCGGCATGCGCGCTCCGCCTGCGCCAGCGTGACGATATCCTTGGCGCGCAGCCGGTCGATCAGCGCGTTGAAGATCTGCGCCGTGACCACGGCGTCGCCGAGCGCGCGATGCCGCGCGGTGATTTCGATGCCGAGCCACTCCGCAGCGATCTCGAGCGACTGCCCCGGCAGGTCGGGGGCGACCACCTGCATCAAATGCCGGACGTCGAGCGAACGGGGCGCGCACCATTGCAGCTGGTTTCGGGCGTGCTCTGCCTCGAGGATACCGAGATCGAAGCCCAGCGAATACCCGATCATGACGTCGTTCGCGGCCCACCGGGCAAAGCGGCCCATGACGTCGCCGAACGGCGCCTTGCCGACGACATCTTCGTCGCGAATGCCGTGGATCTCAGTGGATTTGGGCGGGATCGGCAGCTGCGGATCGATCATTTCCTCGAACCGGTCGTCGACAAGCTGGCCATGCAGCACACGCACGGCCGCGATCTCGATGACCCGGTCGTTGGCCGTATCGAGGCCCGTCGTCTCGGTGTCGGCGACGATCGCCGGCACGGCGCTCAACGGCAGCCCTGAAAGCCCGCCTTTCGGGGGGTGAAAACTCATCGGTGTCCTCCCGCCGTCTGTTCGTCCCTCTATGCGCCTTGATATTGTCTGCCTGGGACTGCCTTCCCGGCAATGCCGGGCAGGTTATTGTCGGCAAGGGCGCGTGTTCAACCCGGTGTCCCCTCAGCAACCATATCCGCGCCCGGGCCACCGATCCGTTGCGCCAGCGTGTCGCGGTCGAGCCGCTTTTCGAACTGGCGGCGGATATTGGCCCAGGCGAATTTGACCGAGTTCTCGACGTATTCAATGTCGTACTTCTTGAGCTCGTCCGAAATCGGCGCCCACTTAACCACACGGGTCGGGCTGAGCGTGAAGTGATCCCGGGTCTGAGCATCGCCGTGCCAGTCGACTGATGCCAGCCGGGCCTCGAAGGCGCGCACCGCATCGTCCGGTTCGAACTCGGCCACGCTCTCCTCGAGATTGCCTTGAATACCGTTCCTGAAGATAGAAAGCGCAATTTGTGCGCGTTCCGAATCGTCGATTCCAATTCGCGAAAATGCGGTGGCGACGGCCCAGATGCAGAAGTCGGACAGACACGCGTCGAATGCGTGCATCTTTGCGATGTTGAGGGAGTGGATGATGTTCGGGTCGCGGAACATTTCCGGATACTTCGTGCCCATGCGTGTCTTTACATAGCCGAAGAGCGTTTTCTGGGCGATGAAGGCGCTGCGCGTGACGATGAATTCTTCAAGGGAATCAATATCTTGGATTTTCCCCATATGGCGGCGGAAGTTGAACCCGGAGATGAACAGTTTCCAGTACTCGCCGGCCTTGGACATTTCGAATTGCAGCATCGGCCCCGTTCCGATTCGCGAATTCGCCTCTGCGATATGCGCGAATGTCAAGTTGTTATGTCGCCCAAATCGCGGAACCAGTTGCGCGATTCAGATAATAATGCAGTATATAAAGAGTCGCATTTGTGTAAATGCGCGTATTGGGGATGAAATGTCTGAGGGGATTCAATCATTATGGCTGATAACTTAAGTGAAGTCCGTCAGCAGCACTGGCGTAAGACCAGAAACCTAACCTTCCTGGTTTTGGCAATCTGGTTCGTTTTCGCCTTCCTGCTGCCGTGGAATGCGGGGTCGTTGAACAGTATGTCGTTCCTCGGCTTCCCGCTTGGTTACTACTTCTGTGTTCAAGGCTCGCTCATCGTTTTCGTTGTTCTCATCTTTTTCCAGAACAAGATGCAGGACAAAATCGACGATGAAGCCGGCTTAAGCGAATAGGGAGTAGTCTCATGAAAGGTAGCTTTATCGAGAACCTAGGCCGCGTGTATGGAATGTACACGGGCGGCTTCCTCGTTTTCGTCCTGCTTATGGCGCTCCTTGAGCAAATGGGCGTCGGTGCCGATACCATCGGCGTTCTGTTCGTGGCCTTCACGATCGGCATCTACGCGCTGATCGGGTACCTGTCGCGGACCATGCAGGTCGATGCATACTACGTTGCCGGGCGCGAAGTGCCCGCCGTCTACAACGGTATGGCGACGGCGGCGGACTGGATGTCCGGTGCCTCGTTCGTGGCGTTGGCCGGCGGTATCTACTTCGGCGGCTACGGCTATCTCGGCTTTATCATCGGTTGGACCGGCGGTTACGTGCTGGTGAACTCGCTGATGGCGCCGTACCTGCGGAAATTCGGCTGCTACACGGTGCCGGACTTCATCGGGACGCGTTATGGCGGGAACCTGGCGCGCTTCTGCGCCATCGTCGTGCTGGTGATCACGTCGTTCACGTACGTGACGGCGCAGATCAACGCTTCGGGCACCATCGCCGCCCGGGCGCTGCACATTCCGTTCGAAGCCGGTGTCTGGTTCGGTCTCCTTGGTATTCTGCTGTGCTCGATGCTCGGCGGGATGCGGGCCGTGACTTGGACCCAGGTGGCACAGTACATCGTGCTGATCATCGCCTACCTGGTGCCGGTTATCTGGATGTCCAACAAGCAGGGCTTCGGCATCATTCCGCACTTCTCGTACGGTGACGCCGTGGCACGTATTCAGGAACTCGAGCCCATGATCGGTCTCGGCACCGCCGCGATCGACAAACCGCCGTTCGGTGGGGTCAGCATTCTGAAGACGCCGCACTTCGCACCTGCAGGTGGCATGGACAGCTGGAAGTTCGTCACGCTGGCAGCCTGTATGATGATGGGTACGGCCTCTCTGCCGCACATCCTGATGCGTTACTTCACGACGCCTTCCGTTCGTGATGCACGCCGCTCGGTGGCATGGTCGCTGTTCTTCATCTTCCTGCTGTACTTCACGGCGCCGGCACTCGCCACGCTGACGAAGCTCCAGCTGATCGATCCGAACCTGGCGACCAGTATTATCGGCAAGTCGTTCGAGGAAGTTTCGAACCTGGCATGGGTGAAGAACTGGTCCTCGGTCGAAATGTTGTACCTGGTGGACAGCAACAAGGACGGCATTCTGCAGTTGAATGAGTTCTTCATGCGCTCGGGCATCGTCGTCCTTGCGACACCTGAAATCGCGGGTCTTCCGTACGTGATTTCCGGTCTCGTCGCAGCGGGCGGTATGGCCGCGGCCATGTCGACGGCAGACGGTCTGCTGCTGGCAATTGCCAACGCTCTCAGCCACGATCTGTACTACAAGATCATTGACCCGCACGCGGAAACCAAGAAGCGCCTTATCGTAGCGCGTATCTTGCTGATCGCAATCGGGGCACTGGGCGCGTTCATCGCCAGCCTCAAGCTCACCAGCATCCTCGGTGCGGTGGCATGGGCGTTCGACTTCGCGATGTCCGGTCTGTTCTTCCCGCTGGTCCTTGGTGTCTGGTGGAAACGGGCCAACCGTCCCGGCGCGATCGCCGGTATGGTGATCGGCTTCTGTGTCGGTTCCGCGTACCTCTATGCGGTGCGTTGGGGCGGCATGGAGCCGTGGATGGGCATCGATCACCTGCGCTTCGGCATCATTGGTGCCTCGGCCAGCCTGATCGCCATGATCGTCGTCTCGTTGGCGACACCTGAACCGGATGAAGAAACCCAGGCAATGGTGGACGAAGTCCGCGTGCCGTCGGGTGAATCCATCCTCGGTAGCCAGCACTAAGACAAGGCTGCCGAACAGGCAAAACACTGGGGGGCGGAATTTTCCGCCCCCCCTTTGTGTTTGCCGCGTGGCACGGCCGTAAGCCGTGTTGTCATCGGCCACCGCCTGTGATTTCTTTCTTTCCAGACAGAACCTGAAGAGCGATCAGAACACCATGCAAGATTTCATCGCCGGATTTCCGATCTGGGTTATCGCCATCGATTATATCCTGGGCATGATCATGTGGACCCTGGTCGGGCGGGTCGCGATGAACCTGTTCCTGCCGATCGACAGCAATTTCGCCTTCATGCGTCTGTTCGTAAAGTTTACCGATCCGATCTTAAAGGTATTCCGGCCGGTAACGCCGAGCTTCCTGGTGGAACCTCTGGTGCCGCTGTTCGTGGCGTGGTTCTTCTTCATGATCCGCTTTTACCTGATGCCGTGGCTGCTCGGCTACGACGTCATGGGGATGCTGTCCTTCCCGCTCGAGGGCGAGATATCGCGGGCGCTCTATCAGCTGTTCTACAACAAGTGACGCGGCCCGGTTGAGCAATCCCATAGCGGTCTCTCCTTCAGACGGGCGTCAGTAGCCCCGGTGTGCAGTGATCAGGCTTTGCCGGACAGCGCGTTCGCATGCGACTGCCAGTGATTTGCGGTCCGGAAACGCGACCGGCCGGATCGGCGGCATGAAATTCACCTCGACGACGCAACCCTTGAGGCCGAATACGCTCATCAGGTGACCGGCCAGCGTCATGTCGCCGTACCAGGCATAGAGATCCGTCAACTCGCCCTTCAGTTTGCGGCCGTCGGCATAGCGTGCGTAAGCGACCGAGACCGGCTGCATGACGATACCGGGATCGACGCTCTTCGGCTCGACCGCCGAGAAAAGCGCGGATTTGAAAGGCAGCACGTTCAGGCCGTTCGAGGATGTGCCTTCGGGAAACAGGACGATCTTTTCGCCGCACGCCAGCGCGTCCCGGAGTTCGCCGCCGTCGCTCCGCGCATTCCTGCGCTCGCGGCTGACGAAGATAGTGTTGGCGAGCCTGGCGAGAAGCCCGAACAGAGGCCAGCCGGCCACATCTTTCTTGGCGACGAAGCGGGCATCGACCAGCGCGCCCAGCACGATGATGTCGAGGTAGGAAACATGATTGGCCGCAATCAGGGCCGGACCACCGTCGTGCGGCAGTCCCTTGACCCTGACGCGAAGGCCGCAGATTTTCTGGCAGGTGCGGAACCAGAAGCGCGCGATGGGCCGCATGGCGGCCGGCGCCACAAGACCCGCCAGAGCGTATGGACCGACGAGTGTCCCGGTGACGGCAAGGAAGCCGCCGGCGCGCAGGCCGGCCCGGACAATGGATGTTTTGGTCGCCGCGTAGTCGTCTAGGATGTCCCAGATGGTCTGTAGTGGCGACGGTATCTCTCGGTAATTTTCGTACATTCCACGATCACGCAAATATCGGTTGTGTTGAACTGTTCGTCGATCACGGCGCCGTCGCCGACGACGCCGCCAACCCGCAGATAGCCCTTGATCAGGGGTGGCAGCTCCGAGAGCGCGGAGCGGCGGTCGAGCGCGTCCGGCGCATAGCGGTCCATGCCGACGAAGCGGGTTTCCTGGGCGCGCGGGCGAATTTCCTCGGGCGCCAGGTGATAGTGGTGCAGGTACGACAGCCCGGCGCCGATGGCATCGGCGTCGGTGCCCGGGAAACTGGCGCAGCCGAACATCATGTCGATGCCGTGCGCGTCCAGGTAACCGGCGATGCCGCGCCACAGCAGCTGCATCACGCTGCCCGAGCGATAGTCTGCGTGCACGCACGACCGGCCAAGCTCGACGATCTCGCCCGGGTACGCGATCAGCGATGAGAGGTCGAACTCGTCGCCGGAATAAAAGCCGTCGGCCTGTTCGGCGATGGAACGACGCAGCAGCCGGTAGGTGCCGACGACGAACGGCTTGCCGTTGGAGCGTGCCTTGTCGACGACGAGAAGATGGTCGCAGACGTGATCGAACGGATCCTCGTCCATGCCGTTGCGGCGCGCCGAAAGCGACGGCACGGCACCCATTTCCTCGTAGAAAACCTGATAGCGCAGGCGCTGCGCGCACTCGATCTCGACCGGATTGTCCGCCAGGTAAACCAGCAGATCGCCGTTGTCGATAATGTCGTTCATGGTCCCTCCAATCCTCCGGCCGGATACGCCGGGGCCGAGACGTTTGCATCCGTGAAGATTTGGCAGAGGCCACGTCGGCGTTCAAAGGAAGCTTCCGTGCCGGATTGATGTCGGAAATATGACGTGCAGTGGATCGAAACCGACCGATTTCAAAGACTTACAATTTGCGAAAAGCCGCCCCGAAACAGTTTCGTCACGCCCGCATCATGTAACTGTCACAGGATTATTCGGGCGGTTTTGCACGGGCCGGCGGAACGCCGCTGCCAGCAACGAGTCGCGCGGGTTTGGGAGTGGTTTGAGCCAATCACCGTCATCCTGAACTCGGTTCAGGATCCATGAGCGGCAGCCGCGCATCAATGATTGTATGGGCCCTGAACCAAGCCCCGGACCTGATCCGGGGCAAGTTCAGGGCGACGCACGGGCTAACACGTGGGCTCGAAGGAACCCTACGCCGTACCGTCGCGCTGGCGGTCTTCGTTATCCTTGCCGCGGTTATCGTTGCGGCCCTGCTCGCGCCGGTTCTGGTCCACGTGCATCTGGCGGCGGCGGCGGTCGGGACCGAAGAAATCACCGGTGCGCACGAACGAACGCGGCTGTTCGGCGATGATGCGAAGCCGGAGGTAGATGAGCTTCGGCGAAAACGGCTTGGCGAGGAACTCGGTCATGCCCAGGTCACGGGCGGTGAGCACGTGATCCTTGTCGGACATCGACGTCACCACGATGACCGGTACGAACGGGTTCGGACTGTCGTCGTCGCGGCGGATTCGCTTCAGAAGCTCCATGCCGTTGAAACCGGGCGCCCAGTCCGCGAACACCACGTCGGGTTTTTGCAGGCAGAAGGCGTCCCATGCCTGTTCCGGCGTGCGCGCTTCGTCGATTTGACCGATGTTGAAGGTACGCAGGATCGAGCGGATCGTCTGACGCATATAGGAGTTGTGCTCGGCAACCAGCACCGAGATGTCGGAAAAATCGTAAGGTCTGATCGTCTGGTCCATTTGTTTTCCCCAAGCCAGGTATTGTGGCCAGAAATATGCTGTTTCTGACAGCGAGGGTCGCAAATGCCTGTCGCACGCGTATGTCGGTTGCGTAAGAACGGGTGAGAAAGTGTTTCAGATTGTAATAACGAAAACAAAAGCCGGAATTCCCCTATTGACACGTATCTGTGGCAACACTTGGCGGACGCGCCGGCTCAATTGTCTGACCGCTGAAGAACATGCCGATCGGCAAAGGTTCGGCGCTGCAATTCACCTGCGGAACGGCGGTTTTCAGGCGATTTCCGCCAAAGTCGCTTTCTTAAGCGTGCGGAAACGCAGTTCCAGATTCAGTATTTCCCCTGATTGATGCCCGCCTAATAATCTGATCTTGTTCCAGTCGAGGCGTGTTCATTCATTCGCGTCTCAGGCAACTTCTAAGGACCCAAGGTGAATGTATATGCATTCTATTCGACGCCTCACGGCTATCCTTTCCCTCGCGCTTGTCCTGTTCGGGTGTCAGGCGGAAGAGAAGGAGACGTTTCAATGGAGACTGCAATCTCAGGCTGTGGAAACAAGCATCGATTTTCAACAGCTTCTCGCATTCGCCAAGAATATCGAATCGATGAGCCAGGGTAGGTTGACCATTACGCCGGTCCCCGGCGGCCATATCACAGACGGTCCGGATATTTATTCTGCGGTGAGTGACGGTCGCATAGAGATGGGCAACGGATGGCCGAACTGGTGGTCAGCACAGCACCCGGCATGGGCCGTAATGAACGCGGGGCCATTTGATTTCATGAACCTGGATGCCTCGATGATTTTCTTCCTGGCCGGGGAAGGAACAAAACTGGCGAACGAACTGGCAGCACCGAATGGGGTTATCTGGCGGCCTGCCTGGTGGCCCGGGATGGAATTCGGACTGATTTCGCGGGAGCCCATTGACGGCGTGGCGGGTTTGAAGGGAAAACGTGTCCGTGTCGGCCCCGGACTGCCCAGTGAGGTTCTGGCTGAAGTCGGCGGTGCATATACCATTCCGCTTGTGCCTTCCGAAATCAGACCCGCGCTGGAAAACGGGGATCTGGATGCCGTCGAATGGACAACTGCCTCCGGCGTGCTGGACCTTGGTCTGCAGGATGTCAGTCCGCATGCGATCGTGCCGGCTATCTGGCAACCTTCCGTTCTGTCGGACTTTCTCATTAACAAAGTAGCCTACGAGTCGCTGCCGGCGGATCTCCAAAGCATTCTGGAGACGGCGATAAAAGCGTTCACATTGACAACGACACTGAAGGCGAAGCGGGCGGATATCGAGGCATTTGAGAAGCTAAAGACGAGCGGTGTCAGCATTAAGAAATGGAGCGGGGAAGATATTGAAGCGTGGAGACAAGCTTCGGATCGCGTTCTGGCACGATATTCCGCGGCGAATGAATTTAACCATCGGCTGATCGACGCCAAACGTCGCTTCAAGCAGGAGTTTTCCGAGTATTACCAGTGGTTTGGGCCATACGACTAACAGCCAAGTGCGCCTTAACTGATGAAACAAAATTCTTCCACGAGATTATGGCTGCTGCTGACAATCGTTACGGTTGTCGTTATGGGCATCTTCGTCGGTGTCCGCACCTATATGTCATGGACACAGATGGAAAAGGACCTCGAGCATCGCGCGCGCTCGATCGCTGAGCGTGTTTCCGGCGCGGTCCGGCCCACAATCTGGAATATTTACCGCAAGTCGGAAAAACGCCAATTCACCGAGGAAATCGCTTCGGCGATTGTGGATGCCGAACTCAAGGACGAATTTGTCAGAGCCATTTATGTGTACGGAAACTTCGGCCATCTTTTTACGGCACGTGTAAAAACCGAAGACGATAAAATCGTTTCAATTTCTTCAAAGGATTTTCGGCCGACGGGCCGGGATACGGCGCAGTTTGCGAAGCAACCTGTACGCCAGGGGGTGATGACGATCGGGACTGTCGAAGTCGAGTATTCTCACGCGCCCTACGTGCGGCGATTTCAGGTTTCCCTGCTGCTGGAAGTGGCCCAGGTCGCTGTCGTTAGCCTGCTGTTTGTTGCTTTTCTGTTTTGGGCCATTCGGCAATCGCTCCTGCTGCCAACTAAAAAGCTGCAGATTTCGGAAAGCGCCGTAAATGCAATGCGCGAAGGCGTTATCGTGCTGGATGCCAGGGATCGTGTATTGGATGTCAATCCAAGTTTCCTGACCATGATGGGCTATGATGAAGCAGATTTGCTGACAAAAGAATTGGCGCTCAATGACATCTTCACCGATCTTCCCATCGATATAGCCACCGCCCGTAAAGTCGACAAAGATTGGCGGGGGGACGTGACCGCAAAATCAAAGAACGGTGAGTCGTTCTCGGCATCCCTGAACATCAATCTTGTAAAAGGCGAGCACGGTGATGAGACGATAAAAGTTCTCGTGGTCGAAGATATCAGCGAGCGTCTTCGCTACCAGAGTGAGTTGCAGAGTGCTCATGATGATTTGTCGCATCTCGTATCGGAGCGAACGCGACAACTGAACGATATCAAGCGAACGGAGGAAAGACTGCGTACATCTCTTGCGGAAATCGAAAAGGCGAACGCCGCCAAATCCCAGTTTCTCGCAAATATGAGCCACGAGTTACGTACGCCGTTAAATACAATCATCGGATATTCCGAAACTCTTTTGTTGAAGCTTTTTGGTGACTTCTCAACGTCCAAACAAAGAGAATACGTGCAGGACATAAAATCCTCCGGTTCCCATCTGCTCTCTTTGATCAACGATATTCTTGATATCTCCAAGATCGAGTCGCAGACGCTGAAGTTGCAGGAAGATAGAATCCGTGCACGTTCCGTCATGGAGGTTGCGCGCGCCCAGGTCGAGCAAAAAGCCCTGAAAAAGAACGTTTCACTCGACACCAGTGACGAAACTTCTGACGCGACGTTGTTAGGTGACCGCCGACGTGTCTCTCAAATTCTGATCAACCTTCTGGACAACGCAGTCAAGTTCACGCCATCAGGTGGCAGTGTCTCAATAACTGCGAGAGTGGACGGGACAGGCAAGATGCAGTTTGAGATCCAAGATTCTGGGATCGGTATCCCTGCGGACAAGATCGACGTTGTCCTAAAGCCGTTCGAGCAGGTCGGAGATGTCAATAACACCCCGCAAAGCGGAACAGGGCTCGGCCTCTCAATCTGTAAATCGCTCGTCGAACTGCACGGCGGCTCGCTCGTGATCGAAAGCGAACCCGGCGTCGGCACCAAAATCATCGTATGCTTCCCTGCGCAGCGGACGATAAGGTCGACGCATTAGTCAACGCACGGGTACTTCGTTTGCGCAGAGTCGTCAATTGAGCATGAAGGAAACTGTCGGATGGCCGACGTGCTGCTATCAAAAAAAAGCCCCAGCGTGAGCCGGGGCTTTTTTGAATAACGTATGCCGCTGCGCTTAGCGCGTCGGGACCGGGACGTCGCCCGAGTAGTCGTAGAACCCGCGGCCGGTCTTGCGGCCGAGCCAGCCGGCTTCGACGTACTTCACCAAAAGCGGGCAGGGGCGGTACTTGGTGTCCGCGAGCCCGTCGTGCAGGACGTGCATGACGGCGAGGCAGGTATCCAGACCGATGAAGTCGGCAAGTTCCAGCGGGCCCATCGGGTGGTGCGTGCCGAGCTTCATCGAGGTATCGATGGCTTCGACCGAACCGACGCCCTCGTAAAGGGTGTAGACGGCTTCGTTGATCATCGGCAGCAGGATGCGGTTGACGATGAAGGCCGGGAAGTCTTCGGCGTTGACCGATTTCTTGCCGAGCTTCGCGGCCAGTTCGCGGATCGCCGAGTATGTGTCTTCGTCGGTGGCGATGCCGCGGATCAGTTCGACCAGTTCCATGCGCGGCACCGGGTTCATGAAGTGCATGCCGAGGAACTTGCCGGGGCGGTCGGTCTGCGCACCAAGACGGGTGATCGAGATCGACGACGTGTTGGACGCGATCAGCGCGTCTTCACGCAGCACCGGGCAGAGCTGCTTGAGGATCGCCTTCTTGACGTCCTCGTCCTCGCTGGCGGCCTCGACCACGAAGTCGCAGTCGCCGAAGCCGGCATAGTCGGTGCCGGTGGTGATCAGCTTCATCGCAGCGTCGACATCGGCTTCGCTGAGTTCACTGCGGCTGACCTGACGGGCCATGCCCTTCTTGATCTTGTCCATACCGGCGGCGAGCGCATCGTCGGAAACGTCGAGCATGTGCACTTCATAACCGGCCTGTGCACAGACGTGCGCAATCCCGCTGCCCATTTGTCCGGCGCCGATCACGCCGATCTTTTTTATGTTTATTGACATGGTCTTCTCCTCGCTATCGAACGCAGCGGTTACGTGTTTGTCCATTAACAGTCACAATCCCTAAGTTTCTTGCTTGGCCCTAAGTTTTTTACTTGTCGAGTTCCTTGGACAGTTCCGGCACCGCGTCGAACAGGTCGGCGACGAGGCCGTAGTCGGCGACCTGGAAGATCGGCGCCTCTTCGTCCTTGTTAATGGCGACGATGACTTTGCTGTCCTTCATGCCGGCCAGGTGCTGAATGGCGCCCGAAATGCCGACGGCGATATACAGATCAGGTGCGACGACCTTGCCGGTCTGACCGACCTGGTAGTCGTTGGGCACGAAGCCCGCGTCGACGGCGGCGCGGGAAGCACCGACGGCGGCCCCCAGTTTGTCCGCGACTTCTTCCAGCATGGCGAAATTGTCGCCCGACTGCATGCCGCGGCCGCCGGAAATGACGATCCCGGCGCTGGTCAGTTCCGGGCGCTCGGACTTGGTCAGGTTCTGGCTGACGAACTCGGAAAGATCGCTGGCCGGCGCGGCGTCGATGCTTTCGACCGTGCCGGAACCGCCCTCGGCGGCAGCGGCGTCGAACGCGGTGGCGCGCACGGTGATGACCTTCTTGGCGTCCGAAGACTGCACGGTCGCCATGGCGTTCCCGGCATAGATCGGGCGCACGAAGGTATCGGCGCTTTCGATGCCGACGATCTCGGAAATCTGCTGCACATCGAGCTTGGCGGCGATGCGGGGCGCGATGTTCTTGCCCGACGTGGACGCCGGCGCGACGACATAGTCGTAGTCGCCCGCGATCCCGACGACGAGATCGGTCACGCTTTCGGCCAGCGAATGGGCGTAGTGATCGCCTTCCGCCTGCAGCACCTTGGTGACACCGGCCGCGTTCGCCATTTCGGCGGCCGCAGCGCCGCAATCCTTGCCGGCGACCAGTGCGGTCACGTCGCCCAGCTTGGCGGCGGCGGTCAGCGCATTGAGGGTGCCGGGGCGGAGCGCCGAATTATCGTGATCGGCAATCAGAAGTACGTTGGCCATGATCAGATCACCTTCGCTTCGTTTTTCAGTTTGTCGACGAGTTCCGCGATGTCGGCGACTTTCACGCCGCCTTCGCGCTTCGGCGGCTCTTCCACCTTCAGCGTTTTCAGGCGCGGCGCGGCATCGACGCCGAGGTCCGCGGTCGACACGGTGTCGATCGGCTTTTTCTTGGCCTTCATGATGTTCGGCAGCGAGGCGTAGCGCGGCTCGTTGAGGCGCAGGTCGGTGCTCATGACCATCGGCAGCTTGACCTTGATGGTCTCAAGGCCGCCGTCGATTTCGCGGGTCACGTTGGCCGAGCCGTCGCCGAGCTCCAGCTCGGATGCGAACGTGGCCTGCGGCCAGTCCAGAAGGGCGGCCAGCATCTGGCCGGTCTGGTTGCTGTCGTCGTCGATCGCCTGCTTGCCGACGATCACGAGATCGGGGCTTTCCTTGTCGACAATGGCTTTCAGAATCTTGGCAACGGCGAGGGGCTGCACCTCCTCGTCGCACTCGACCAGGATGCCGCGGTCGGCGCCCATGGCGAGCGCGGTGCGGATGGTTTCCTGGGACTGCGACGGGCCGATGGAAACGGCGATCAGTTCCTCGATCTTGCCGGCTTCCTTCAGGCGAACGCCTTCCTCGACGGCGATTTCGTCGAACGGGTTCATCGACATCTTGACGTTCTGCAGTTCAACGCCGGTGTTGTCGGGTTTGACGCGGATTTTGACGTTGTAGTCAACCACCCGCTTGACAGCAACGAGTGCCTTCATCGGTTCTCCTCATGCCGCGATTGCGACTTCTTGGTTCTCCACCCAGCGAAATGCCCGGATTTTGCTTGTTGTGGAGTCTTTTTGGGGTGCAGGTGCACGGGTCTTTTCGCAGGCGCAACATTAGGCCCTGCCAAATAGGGGGTCAAGCCACGTTTGCGACAAAAATGTGAAGGGAAACGACCGGTTTTCCGCGGATTTCCGCCGTGCGGAACGGTTAATTTCCGCAGTCGGGACCTACCGGCTGCCGCCCGGGACCCAGAGCACGTCCTTGGCGCCGTTGTCGTTCAGGTGCCGCGCCAGCACGAACAGGTGGTCGCTGAGCCGGTTGATGTACTTGATGGCGTCGGGATTGACCTTTTCCGTCCCGGCCAGTTCCGTCATCAGGCGTTCGCAGCGCCGGGCCACGGTACGCGCCAGATGCAGATAGCTGGATGCGGGTGTGCCGCCGGGCAGGATGAAGGATTTCAGGGGCTCCAGGCTTTCGTTCATGGCGTCGATTTCATTTTCGAGCCGGGTCACCTGAGTCTCCACGATGCGGAGCGCGCCGTCGGACCGTTTGCCGTCTTCGGGGGTGCACAGGTCGGCCCCCAGATCAAAGAGATCGTTCTGGATGCGCGCCAGCATGGCGTCCGCCTCGCCCTCGGTGTGCAGGCGTGCAAGCCCGATGACGGCGTTGGCCTCGTCCGACGTGCCGTAGGCGGCGACACGGACGTCGTGCTTCTGCACCCGGTCGCCGGAGCCCAGCGACGTTTCGCCGGTATCCCCGCCGCGGGTATAGATTTTGCTGAGTGTAACCACGTGTCCCCCCGGGCCTTTCGTCAGCGCGCCGCCAGGAACATGATCAGCGCGAACAGGATCAGTGCCACGCCCTGGCCGACGACCCGTGCGCGCATCAGGTTGTTGGCGTGCTTTTTGTAAAACGGCCCGTTGCGCGCAAACCCGACCAGCCCGACGACCAGGATGATCAGGGTCGCGAACATGGCGAAGCCCATCAGAAACGGCAAGAACGTGCTCATGGCCCTTATATAGTCCGCCGGGACCGGTTCCGCGAGGATAAATGGGAAAATGTCGTATTCCCGTCGTGGCGCGGTCACGATTCCCGGATATGCTGATGCAGGGAATCCGGAGGTCGGAAGGAACCATTTGGTGGGCGTCGGCGAAAAACCGGTGGAGACAGGGTTCGAGCGTGTGTTGGCCCGAGCCATGAAGCGCCGCGAATTTCTGGGCGGCGCCGCGTCGCTGGGCACAGTGGCCTTCGCGCTTGGTGTCGGCGGGGTCGTTCCCGGTGCCCGTGCCGCGTCGGCGGCGTTCGATTTCACCGCCGTTGCCGCCAATACACTGGATACGGTCACGGTCCCCAAGGGATATTCGTGGCGCGTGCTCGCCGCCTGGGGCGATCCGCTCTGGTCGAAAGGAAAACCCTTCGATCCGGAAACCCGCGGCACGCCGCAAACGCAGGCCATGGCCTTCGGCGACAACAACGACGGCATGGAATTGTTTTCCGCGCGCGGACGGACGCTGCTCTGCGTCAATCATGAATACGTCAACAAGCCGGTGATGTTCGGTAACCGCAAGAACGGATTACCGGAGACCGACGCCGACGTGATCAAGGGGATCGAGGCGGTGGGCGTTTCCATCGTCGAGATCAGGAAGGCCGCCAAGGGCTGGGAGATCGAGATCGACGCGCCGCTGAACCGGCGCATCGCCGGCGGGACCATGATGCGCCTCGCCGGCCCCGCCGCCGGGTATGCATTGCTGAGGACGGCAGAAGACCCGGCGGGCGAAACGGTTATCGGCACGTTCGCAAATTGTGGCGCCGGCCGCACGCCGTGGGGCACCTACCTGACATGCGAGGAAAACGTCGACGGCTACTTCTCCGCGTCCGATCCGGCGTTTAAACCGGATGCGGCGCAGAGGCGTTACGGTCTCGGTGCCAGGGACTGGGGGGATGGATATGCCCGCGTCGCCGAACGGTTCGATCTTTCGAAGCACCCGAACGAGGCCAATCGCTTCGGCTACGTGGTCGAGATCGATCCCTTCGATCCCCGGGCCCAACCCGTGAAGCGGACAGCGCTCGGCCGCCTCAAGCACGAGAACGCGGCGCTGACGGTCAACGGCGACACCGGGCACGTGGTCGTCTACATGGCCGACGATGAGCGCGGCGAGTTCCTCTACCGCTATGTGTCCGAGGGCCGCTACAGCGACGAGGAACGCGGCGGCGATCTGCTCGACAAGGGTACGCTTTACGTCGCCAGGCTCAACGACGACCTGACGGGGGAATGGCTGCCCCTGCTGCCGGAATCGGTCGGCATGACAGCGGCCGATATCTGCGTACTGACGCGGATCGCGGCGTCCAAGGCGGGGGCGACCACCATGGACCGGCCGGAGTGGGTCACCGTGCATCCCGAAACGGCCGAAGCCTACGTTGCGCTGACCAACAACCGGTACCGGGGTAAGGCGGCAAACGCCGGCGGCGATCCGATGCCGGTGAACGGCCCCAACCCGCGCGAAGGCAACCCCTATGGGCAGATCGTGCGCTGGCGCCCGGACGGCGGCGATCACACGGCGCGCACTTTCAAGTGGGACCTGTTCACCTTGGCCGGCAACCCGGAACAGCACAGCGACAGCTTTGCGGGTTCGGCCAACATCAATGCGGGCAACATGTTTAACGGACCGGACGGGCTCGCCTTCGACAGTCGGGGCCGGCTCTGGATTCAGACCGACGGCAACTATTCCAACGCCAGAGACTTCGCTGGCATGGGCAACAACCAGATGCTGGTGGCCGATCCGAATACCGGCGAGATCCGCCGCTTCATGGTGGGGCCGAAGGAATGTGAGATCACCGGCATCTGCTGGGACGCGGACGCAACGACCATGTTCGTCGGCATCCAGCACCCGGGCGAGAAGGGCGGCAGCCACTTCCCGGGCGGTGGCAACAGTCTGCCCCGGTCCTGCGTCATCGCCGTCACGAAAGATGACGGCACGCCGGTGGGGTGAAGCCCCTCACCCGGCGCTTCGCGCCACCCTCTCCCTCGCACAGGTGGGGGAGAGGACAGGTGAGGGGGGTGATGAAATCATGTTTTGTAATAGCGACTCGCCCGCCGCGCTACTATCCTTGGATGTATGTCCCGAGCAAATCTCATTTCGCGCAGGTATTGGCCAATCGTGGCAATTTATGCATTCGAGATCGCTTGCTTGCTGATCGTCGCTGTGTCGACGGAACAACTCGAATCAACCTATCGATTCGGTTATCTGGCGGTTGCCGTTCCGGTCATTGTCGGCTTGCCGTTCAGATGGGACTTCGTCCGCTATTTGTGGCCGGCATGGTCGTGGTTGGTCTGGGGGACGCCATTACTTGACGATCTGGCGAGGGGATCATCCGGCATCCCGATTTCTGCAATAGGAATCCTTTATCCCGCCACCGTTACGTGGGTGTTGTGGTTTACGAAGTTGGGACGAGAGTATTTTTCACAGGGGACCGACGCGCCGGTTGATGAACGCCTAGAGCAGACACAGCAACTGCCTGCGGCATCAGAACAGCACTTGATCGTTCAGCGCCGAACCAGACAGGCTCGTGCTGACAATACTGGCATTGAGAGATCAAGGGTGCGCGGTTATTGGATCGGTATTCTGATTCTGATTTTCGGTTGGCAGACCGGCATATGGTGGGCGCATGCGATTGGACTGGCAATCGTCGTCGTGAGCTTCTGTATGTTGCGTAAAGGCAATCTCTCCACGTCGTCCTGAACTTGATTCAGGACCCATAATCTATAGATCCCAAATCAAGTTTAAGATGACGAGGGTGTATTAGCTCTCCAGTTTGTCATCCCCGCGTAGGCGGGGACCTATCGCCGCACGGTGAAACCCAGTGTGATCGAAAACAGGTCCCGGATACCTCACCCGACGGGCGCCGGGCTCGGTTCCGGGATGACGAATCGTTTTTAAACCGCAGTCGCGCGGTTGATGGCGCTGACGACGGCAGACAGGGACGCCTTGGTGATGTTCTTGTTGCGGCCGACGCCGAACACGGTTGCGTCGTCGCCCTTCTGCACCTCGACGTAGGCCACCGCGTCGGCGCTGGAGCCGCCGCCGACGGCGTGCTCGTGATAGCTCACCACCTTCACGTCTTCCAGCATGTGCGCGTTGATCGCACTCACGAAGGCATCGATCGGGCCGTTGCCCTTGCCCTTCAGCGTTACGTCCTTGCCGCCATCGGTGATGTTGGCGGTGAGTTCGCGGACCTCGCTCGCGTGCGTGTCGGGGACCGAGCGATGATCGACGAACTTGAAGCGGCCTTCCGGCTGCCCGATGTATTCGTTCTCGAAGATCGACCAGATTTCCGGGCCGGTCAGTTCCTTGCCGGACTGGTCCGCCTGCACCTGGACGACGCCCGAGAACTCGATCTGCAGGCGGCGCGGCATCTCGAAGCCGTAGTCGGTTTCCATCACATAGGCGACGCCGCCCTTGCCGGACTGCGAGTTAATGCGGATCACGGCTTCATAGCTGCGGCCCACGTCCTTCGGATCGATCGGCAGGTAAGGCACATCCCACTGCTCGGAATTCGCGGACTTCAGCGCGGTCAGGCCCTTCTTGATCGCGTCCTGGTGCGATCCGGAGAATGCGGTGAACACCAGGTCCCCGACGTAGGGGTGACGCGGGTGCACCGGTAACTGGTTGCAGTATTCGGCGACGCGCATGACTTCGTTGATGTTCGAAAAATCCAGGTCCGGCTCGACGCCCTGCGTGAACATGTTGAGCGCCAGCGTCACCACGTCGACGTTGCCCGTGCGTTCCCCGTTGCCGAAGAGCGTGCCTTCGATGCGGTCGGCGCCGGCCATCACGCCCAGTTCTGCTGCCGCCACGCCGGTGCCCCGATCGTTGTGCGGGTGCAGGCTCAGGACGATGCTGTCGCGCCTGGCCAGGTTACGGTGCATCCATTCGATCTGGTCGGCATAGATGTTGGGGGTCGCCATCTCGACGGTGGCGGGCAGGTTGATGATCGCCTTCTTGTCGGGTGTCGGTTCCCAGACGTCCATCACCGCGTCGCAGATGTCGCGGGCGAACTCCAGTTCGGTGCCGGTGAAGCTCTCCGGCGAGTACTGGTAGATAATCTCGCCGTCGGTGACTTTTTCCGCCAGTTCCCGGACCAGCTTGGCGCCGTCCGTGGCGATCCCGGTGATGCCGTCCATGTCCATGTCGAACACGACACGGCGCTGTGTGGTGGATGTCGAGTTATACAGATGAACGATCGACGATCGCGCCCCCTCGATGGCCTCGTAGGTCCGCTTGATCAGGTGTTCGCGCGACTGCGTCAGGACCTGGATCGTGACGTCGTCGGGGATCATGTCTTCCTCGATCAACTGACGGCAGAAGTCGAAATCGGTCTGCGAGGCGGCGGGAAAACCGATCTCGATTTCCTTGAAGCCGATCTCGACCAGTTTCTCGAACATGCGGCGCTTGCGCTCGGGCCCCATGGGCTCGATCAGCGCCTGGTTGCCGTCGCGCAGGTCGACCGAGCACCAGACCGGTGCCTCGGTGATCACGCGGCTGGGCCATTGCCGGTCCGGCAGATCGACCTGCTGGAACGGGACGTATTTCGCACCCGGTTTCATGGCGGGTTTTGCAGTAGCCTTGGTCATTTTCTCATCTCCTGGACCGGGGCGTGCCGCCCGCTGGTCCGTCTGAATTCTGTTATCCGAAAGTATGAAACGGCTTCGGAACCGACCGCCGGGCAGCCGTGGAGTTACCGGCGGCGGCCGGTAAGTCGCAGGCCTGCAAGGCCAAGGCGCGCAAATTCACTGCGGACGGATACAGGACAAGAGACAGTCGTTCGGTAGGATTTCATGATGTCGGCTCAAAAAAGTTGAAAAACGATACGCGCAGCGGTGACCCGGCGTCCCTTCAGGACCCCGGGCGGGTAAGGCCGAGTAGTAGCGCGTCGTTATAGGTCAACATCATGCCTCAAAAGTAGGCGCAGTCACGTTCGCGGTCAAGAGGGGTGTGGAAAACCCCGATTAGCCCGGCTTTTTCGCGTAGACGAGGTGCGTCAGGCCGGGGATGGCAGCCGTATCCTCGATATCGACAAACCCGACCTTGGCCATTTCATCCTTGAGCCAGCCGGCCGTGATCGAATGCGCGTCGGGCGTGAAGGCCATGTGCTGTAGCTGCCAGAGCGCCGCCATCGACGGTCCTTCGCGATCATCATCCACCATGAAATCGTGCACCATGTAGGTGCCGCCCGCGGCCAGGTTGTCGAACGCGCGCTGCACCAATTTCGGCACCTCGGTCCCCGGTACGCCGGAAAAGAGGTACGACATCAAAATCGCGTCCTGTTCCGTCGGCCATTCGGCGATCAGCGCGTTGCCGGGGATGTAGCGCACCCGGTCGATCATGCCGGCGTCGGTGATGAACTGCCAGCCGATTTCGGCGACGTTCGGGAAATCGATGATGGTGGCGACCAACTCCGGATTGGCTTCCAGAAGCCGGATCGTCATCGCCCCGGTGCCGCCGCCGACATCAAGCAGGTTCTTCGCGCCCGCGAGGTCGACGGTCTTGGCGATAGTGCGTCCGGGGCCGAGCGAACCCGAATGCTGTGCATTGGAATAGAGCGCCGCCTGGGCCGGATCCGACATCCAGTGCTGGTAGCTGTCGACGGCGTCCGGGTCGAGCGTCCCGTCCATGACGTTGTTCAGCTGGCCCAGGAACGGATACATCTGCTGATCGATCTGGTAGCGCAGGTAGTCGCCGAAATCGTACTTTGATTCCCGGTTGAGGAAGGCGTCGGCGCCCGGCGCGTTCGCGTACCTGCCGTCGTCATAGGTGACGAGGCCAACGGAATAGAGCGCCGTCATCAGCGTTTCGATCCGGTTTTCCGGCACTTTGGTGGCCTTGGAAATTTCGGCGATGGTCTTCGCACCTTCGGTCAGGTGCGTAAAGACGTCGATATGCAGGCCGGCGAACAGCGCCTTCGACGCCATGAACCCGAAGGCGACGCGGGACACGTCCTCGGCGGTTTCGGCAATCTGGATGGACATGATCTTGTTAACTCCGGTGTTTGTGCGGACCGGCGGATGCGAGACAAGAATAGCAGGGCAGGGCCCGCTCGGGACCCGGGATGCACGCCAGGCCGGTCCGGATGTATGCGGCGCAGGATGCGCCGGTTGCTGCCATCAGCTTACGAATAATGCCCGCAGGGGCAAGGCTGCCCCCGTGGATAACACGAAAGTAGGGGCGTCAGCGCGATTGCGCCGTATGCGTCGCCATGTAGGTCTGCTGGATGATGACCGCGTCGTTGGACGCCCGGTGCCGCTTGAGCGCCATTTCCCTGAGGACGCGTTCCTTGGTGTCGTGCCAGATTTCCATCTGCGCTTCGGTGAGGATCATTTCCAGCGCGCGGACGGAAAACGCCGATGCCAGCCCCGCGGCCTGAAACAGCTTGATCATCCAGGTGCTGTCGACGACCCAGCCGTCGGTATAGACGTCCCGGGCCCCGATGATCTCGTTCAGTTCCTCGGCAACCGCGCGCATCGGTTTGCCGTGTTCGGCGAGGATATCGCGGCTGACACGGTGCACCATTTCGGCGCTTTCGTCCCAGTGCGTCCAGCCGGGCGCCGGCTGCACCAGCGTGCAATATTTCTCGCCGTTGTCGAGGACGACACCGACCTCGATCGGGTAGCTGTCGGGGCCGAAACCCGACGCTTCGACATCGATGATTGCGGGCGGGAGGATGACGTTGCCATAGGCCATGTGCGCGCGCCCCGCCCCAGCCGCGCCGGATCAGCTGCCGCGTCTCGCCAGGGCCAGGCCGAGGCCGGTCCCGAGCAGAAGCGTGCCGGTGATGCCGTGGCGCAGCCGCGCCTTTTGACCGCCCGCGAGCCAGGCGCGTGCCCGCCCGGCGATGAGTGCGTACATGCCGTCCAGCAGGAACGCCAGCACCATGAAAGTCACGCACAGGATCGCCACCTGCGGCCCCGCGGCGCGCATCGGATCAATGAACTGCGGAAAGAAGGCGACGAAGAAAAAAATCGTCTTCGGGTTGGTAATGGCGACGACAAAGCCGTGCCAGAACACCCCCTTGGGCTTTTGGTCCGGTGGCAGTTGTTCGACCGCCTCCGGGCGTTTCCTGAACACCTCGCGCCATTCCCTGGCGCCGAGCCACACGAGATAGGCGACACCCGCCCATCGGATCCATTCGAAGATGTCGGCGGCGACGGCCAGCACGGTCGTCAGGCCGAGCGCACCCCCGGTGAGCATGATGGTCGTCCCGGTATTGGCGCCGATCACCGTCTTGATCCCCGTGCCGGCGCCGTGCTTCAGCGAATTGGCGATCACCAGCGTCACGATCGGCCCCGGCATCAGGATCAGCAATGCGGTGGCGAGAATGAACGCGGCATAGAGTTCGGGATCGACGGGCATAACGGTTCTCCGGTTGAATTTGTAACGAGCAATCCACCGTTTTGATTCTGTGTCAACGATGTTCACCCCCTCACCTGTCCTCTCCCCCGCATTCGTGGTGGAGAGGGACTCACGTATCCGCGTACAGCTCCGCCCATCCCTCTCCCCCTTCCAGGGGGAGAGGTTAGGTGAGGGGGACATCAAAGGAATGTGATTCAGGTCTTCTTGCGGGGAGGCTCAATCGATCGGAAGATACAGCCATGAACAGGATCAATGCCGCATTCGTCGCCGCCGCTTTTGTCCTTGCCGCCGCAGGGCCGTTGGCGGCGCATGACGCGCCCATCGGCGATGGCGCGCAAGACCTGCCGATCTTCGATGCGCATGTGCATTACAAGGAACCGGCGTGGGGGCCGTATCCGCCCGGCACCGTGATCGAGTTGATGGACCGGGCCGGTGTCGCCATGGCGCTGGTGTCGTCGACGCCCGACGAGGGCACCATCAAACTCTACGAGTACGCCCCGAACCGGATTGTGCCCGAGGTCCGGCCCTATCACGGCGGCTACGGATCGTCGAACTGGACGACATTCGACGGCATGTTCGATTACATCCGGGGCCGCATGGACAAGTACCCGCACGTCGGCATCGGCGAATTTCACCTGCACGACGTTGCGGGGGCGGACGAAGGGCTGCTCAGACAGATCGCAAAGCTGGCGGCCGAGCGCGGTGCGCTGCTGCATATTCACTCCGGTGCCGAGCCGGTCAGCTTCATGTACGGTATCGATCCCGGCCTGACGATCATCTGGGCGCACGCCGGCATGTCGGAGCCGCCCGCCGTCGTCGGCCCGATGATGGACAAGCACCCGCGGCTCTATGCCGATCTCTCGTACCGGGAATGGGAAATCCTGCGGGGCGAGGGCGGCACGCTCGACCCGGCATGGAAGGCGCTGCTGGAAAAGCACGCCGACCGCTTCATGGTCGGCACGGACACCTGGGTCAACGAGCAGTGGGCGCAGTACGGCGATCTGGTGGCCATGAATCGGGCGTGGCTTGCGCAGTTCCCCAAGGACCTCGCCGAGGGATTCGCCTATAAAAACGCGGAGAAACTGTTCAAACGGAAGGTTTCACGCGATTTGATCGGAACGAGATAAACGCCCCGCCCTTCGAGACACTCGCGGTGCTCGTTCCTCAGGGTGAGGCGTTTAAAAACTGTTCCTCATCCTGAGGAGGCCCGGACCTGATCCGAGGCGTCTCGAAGGATGGACCCTGAACCAAGTTCAGGATGACGGCGCACTCGATCAGGCCGCTCAGAGTTTCTTGGTATACACGTACTCGATGGAATTGGACGCGTCGGCGCACTGCACGAGGCCGGGCTGGCGCACGTAGCCGAGGTATTCGTAAAGCCGGTGCGCATCGAGGAAGCGGCTATCGGTATAGAGCATCATCATATCGGCACCCATCTCGTCGCGCGCCGTGCGTTCGACCAGTTCGCACAGCGTCCGGCCGAGGCCGCGGCCGCGCGCGGCCTGTGAGATGAACAGCTTGCGGAGCCGCGTCACGCCGGGCGCGTCGGTCGGCGTGAGCACCACGGTGCCGCAGATCAGGCCCTGGCATTCGGCGACCCAGAAGCGGCCGCCGAGACGGCGGTACGCACTTTCCGGTTCGCGCAGTTGCGGGTGTTCCTCATCGACCTTGAGCACACACCCCTGAAACTCGCTGAGCACATCCTCGATCAGCTGAATGATGGCGTCCGCATCGTCGTCGGTCGCCGCGCGGACGATGACGTCGGCGACACGCGCGGCGATCTCGGGTTCTTTTATTTGCTGGGCGGCCAGGGCGTCCATGTCAGTTCCTGCCTTCCAGAAGGCCGCGGGCGATGACCTGCGCCTGGATTTCGGCGGCCCCTTCGAAGATGTTCAGAATGCGCGCGTCACAGAGCACGCGCGAAATCGGGTATTCGAGCGCGTAACCGTTGCCGCCGTGAATTTGCAATGCGCCGTCGGCATTGGCCCAGGCAACCCGGGCGGCGAGCAGCTTGGCCATCCCGGCTTCGATGTCGCACCGGCGGTCGCTGTCTTTCTCGCGGCCCGAGAAGTACGTGATCTGGCGCGCGATCATGGTTTCCACGGCCATCCACGCGATCTTGCCGTGCACGCGCGGGAAGGCATAGATCGGCTTGGCGAACTGAATGCGGCCCTTGGCGTATTCAAGGCCGAGCTCCATCGCGTTCTGAGCCACGCCGACGGCGCGCGCCGCGGTCTGGATCCGGGCACTTTCGAACGTCGCCATCAGCTGTTTGAAGCCCTGGCCTTCCTCGCCGCCGAGAAGTTGTCCGGCCGGTACCTCCATGCCGTCGAAGCCGAGCTCGTATTCCTTCATGCCGCGATAGCCGAGGACCTCGATCTCGCCGCCGGTCATGCCGTCCTTGGGGAACGGGTCCGCGTCGGTGCCGCGTGGCTTTTCGACCAGCAGCATGGAAAGGCCCTTGTAGCCTGCCTCGTCCGGATTGGTGCGGACCAGCAGCGTCATCATGTCGGAACGGCTGGCGTGCGTGATCCAGGTCTTGTTGCCGGTGACTTTATACGTATCACCGTCCTTGACCGCGCGGGTCTTGAGCGACGCGAGGTCGGAGCCCGTACCGGGTTCGGTGAAGACGGCCGTCGGCAGGATTTCACCGCTGGCGATCAGCGGCAGGTAATGTTCCTTCTGCGCGTCGGTGCCGCCCAGACGGATCAGCTCGGCGGCGATCTCCGAGCGCGTGCCCAAGGAGCCGACACCGATGTAGGCGCGACTGAGTTCCTCGGTGACGACGCACATCGCCATCTTGCCGAGACCGAGTCCGCCGAAATCTTCAGGGACGGTCAGTCCGAACACGCCTAACTCGGCCATCTGCTCGACGATCTCGATCGGGATCAACTCGTCTTTCAGATGCCATTCGTGGGCGTAAGGCAGCACCTGTTCCTCGGCAAAACGGCGGAACTGGTCGCGGACCATGTCGAGAGTCTCGTCAGACAAGCCCGGCGCACCAAAGTGACCGTCCTCGATCAACTCTGCGATGCGGGCACGGACGGCGCCGGTGTTGCCGTGTTGCTGAAGCGTGCGGACGGCGTCGTTTCTGAAAGCGGCGATTTCCGCCTCGCCGATACCGATGTCGCCCGGGCGGATCATTTCCAGCTGGCTGATGGCGATGCCGCCTTCGAGCTGGTTGAGATATTCCCCATAGGCGGCCTGCACCATCAACTGTTCGAGCTCGGTGAAGCGGCCTTCGGCGTCAAGGCGTTTACCCCATTCCAGCATCTGGCGGAGGCCCTCGACATAGGTCGCGACCCAGGCGAGGCCATGGACTTCGGTCTGGTACTTTTCGACGAGCGGCCCTTTGACGCGGCCGTCGACGACGACCATGTCACTCAGGTGCTGGCGCGTTTCTGCGAGCAGGGTCTCCGCGGCCGGCAATGCGGCATCGCAAAGTGCGGTCAGGCCGTCGATCAACGGCTCTTCGGTTTTCCCGCTGGCGTCCATCTTCCTCATCCCCATGTTCCCGGCCTGCCCAGGTTACGTTGCCGACAGTCCCCCCAGACCGTATCCCCGGCAACGCAGGTGTTTTTTCCGGCTGCACCCAGCCTTCGTGACAGGCACGTTACAGAGCTACTCCCGCCACGGCAAGCTGCGGCGGCGGGAGCGCTAAATTCAGCCTTCGAGGCAGTCTTCGATGGTGCGCCGGCCTGGTTTCTTGGCCTGCACCAGCACCGCCATGTTGCCCGGCTTGTGCTGGTTGCGCATCATCTTCATGTGCGCCGCCGGAATGTCGTCCCACGAGAAGACTTCCGACATGCACGGATCAATTCGGCGTTCAATCACCAGATTGTTGGCCTGGCTCGCCTGATGCAGGTTGGCGAAGTGGCTGCCCTGGATACGTTTCTGGCGCATCCATACGAAGCGCGCGTCCATGGTCAGGTTGTAGCCAGTGGTGCCGGCGCAGAACACGACCATGCCGCCGCGTTTGACGACGTTGCAGCTGACCGGGAAAGTGGCTTCGCCCGGGTGCTCGAACACGAAGTCGACGTCGTTGCCCTTGCCGGTGATGTCCCAGATGGCCTTGCCGAACTTGCGGGTCTCTTTCATGTAGTCCTTGAACCCGTCGCCGTTAACCGGCGGCAGCTGGCCCCAGCAGTTGAAGTCCTTGCGGTTGATGACCGCCTTGGCGCCGAGCGACATGACGAACTCGCGCTTGTCTTCTTCGGACACCACGCCGATGGCGTTGGCGCCGGAGACCGCGCAGAGTTGCACCGCCATCGCGCCGAGACCGCCCGACGCACCCCACACCAGCACATTGTGGCCGGGGCGCAGGATATGCGGACGGTGACCGAACAGCATCCGGTAGGAGGTTGCCAGCACCAGCGTGTAACACGCGCTTTCTTCCCACGTCAGGTGCTTCGGACGTGCCATGCACTGGCGGTCCTGCACGCGGCAGAACTGGGCGAACGAGCCGTCCGGGGTCTCGTAGCCCCAGATGCGTTGCGAGGTCGAGAACATCGGGTCGCCGCCGTTGCATTCCTCGTCGTCGCCGTCGTCCTGGTTACAGTGCACGACCACTTCGTCGCCGACCTTGAAGCGGGTCACCTTGGAGCCGACGGCATAGACGATGCCCGACGCGTCGGAACCGGCGATGTGGTATTCGGCCTTGTGATAGTCGAACGGTGAGATCGGCGTGCCGAGGGCGGCCCACACACCGTTGTAGTTGACGCCGGCGGCCATCACCATGATCAGAACGTCGTGGCTGTCCAGTTCGGGGACGTCGACAACCTCGACCTGCATGGCGGTATCGGGTTCGCCGTGGCGTTCCTGGCGGATCGCCCACGCGTACATCTGTTTCGGCACATGGCCGAGCGGCGGGATCTCGCCCAGTTCATAGAGATCCTTCTTGGGCATGTTCGGATTGAAATCGATGATTTCAGCGGCTTCGCTCATTGGTTCGTCCCCTGTACTCTTGACGTGTCGCTTATTCATCGCCGCACGCCTCCCAAAGCTCACGACGATCCCCTGTTGCAATTGCAAATTTGTTGCAACGCAAAAAGACGCTAGACGGAATCTCCTTTCTTCGCAATGCACAATTTGCTACGTTGCAAAAAAATTTTCCACGGTTTTATAATTATATTTCGTGGATATGGGGAAAGTGGATTTTTTTCGTTCGGGGACTTCAGGTTAATGACAGAAAATTACGCCAAGGACAAAAACGCCGTTGCTGCGGATGCGAAGGTCAAAGACCGTTCAACACCTGATCGGCCATGGCTTTTCAGGACCTATTCGGGGCATTCGTCGGCTGCGGAATCGAATAAATTGTACCGCGCCAACCTCGAAAAGGGGCAAACCGGCCTCTCCATCGCCTTCGATTTGCCGACGCAAACCGGCTACGATTCCGATAGTCCGCTCGCCAGGGGCGAGGTCGGCAAGGTCGGCGTACCTGTCTCGCATCTGGGCGACATGGAAATCCTGCTGGACGGTATCCCGCTCGACAAGATGAACACGTCGATGACGATCAACGCGCCGGCGGCATGGCTTCTGGCGCTTTACGTCGCCGCCGCCGAACGCCAGGGCGTGGCGCGCGACCAGCTTTCCGGCACGACGCAGAACGACATCATCAAGGAATACCTTTCGCGCGGTACCTACATCTTCCCGCCGGCGCCGAGCCTCAAGCTGATCGCCGACGTGGTCAGTTTCACGTACCGCGAGATCCCGAAGTGGAACCCGACCAACGTCTGCTCGTATCACCTGCAGGAAGCAGGCGCGACGCCGGTGCAGGAACTGGCTTATGCGCTGGCCATCGCGATCGAGGTGCTGGACCGGGTCAAGCCGCTGGTCCCGGCGGAAGACTTCCCGACCGTCGTCGGCCGCATCAGCTTTTTCGTCAACGCGGGCGTCCGCTTCGTTACCGAGATGTGCAAGATGCGCGCGTTTACCGAGCTCTGGGACGACATCTGCCGCGAACGCTACGGCGTCGAGGATCCGAAACTGCGCCGCTTCCGCTACGGGGTGCAGGTCAACTCGCTGGGTCTGACCGAGCAGCAGCCGGAAAACAACGTCTACCGTATCCTTCTTGAAATGCTGGCGGTGACGCTTTCCAAGAACGCGCGCGCCCGCGCCGTGCAGTTGCCGGCGTGGAACGAGGCGTTGGGCCTGCCGCGCCCGTGGGACCAGCAATGGTCGCTCAGGCTGCAGCAGATCGTCGCCTATGAGACAGACCTTTTGGAATACGGCGACCTGTTCGACGGTTCGCCCGTGGTCGAGGCCAAGGTCGAGGAACTGAAACAAGGTGCCCGCGCCGAACTGGCGCAGATCGACAACATGGGCGGTGCCGTCGCGGCGGTCGAGAATTCCTACATGAAACGCCGCCTGGTCGAGAGCAATGCCACCCGCCTTGCCGCCATCGAACGCGGCGAGCTGCCGGTGATCGGCGTCAACCGCTACACCGACGGAGAACCTTCGCCGCTGACGGCGGGCGATGGCTCGATCCTGACCGTCGACGAACGCGCCGAGAAGGCCCAGGTCGAGCGTCTTGAGAAATGGCGTGCTGAACGCGACGACACCAAGGTCGCCGTTGCGCTGGCCGCTCTCAAGGACGCCGCCGCATCCGGCAGCAATATCATGGAGCCCTCTATCGCGTGTGCGCACGCGGGCGTGACGACGGGCGAATGGGCGGAAACGCTCAGGAGCGTGTTCGGCGAATACCGCGCGCCGACCGGTGTCGGCGGGGCGTCGGCCGCAGCACCGGACCAGATGGCCGATATCCGCACCCGCGTCGATCAGCTGGAGGGCGTGCTCGGGACGCGTCTCAAGATGCTGGTCGGCAAGCCGGGCCTGGATGGGCATTCAAACGGCGCCGAGCAGATCGCCGTCCGCGCCCGCGATGCGGGCCTTGAGGTGGTCTATGAGGGCATCCGCCTGACTCCCGATGAGATTGTGCAAGCCGCGCTGCAGGAAGGCGTGCACGTGGTCGGGCTCTCGATCCTGTCGGGCTCGCACGTGACGCTGGTTGCCGATGTCGTCCAGAAGATGAACGACGCCGGGATCGGCGACGTGCCGGTCGTCGTCGGCGGCATCATCCCGCCGGAAGACGAGAAGAAGCTCTTGGCCAGCGGCGTCGCCGCCGTCTATACGCCCAAGGACTTCGACCTGACGCGGATTCTGGAGGGCATCGTCTCCATCGTCGAAGAGGCCAACAAGCAGGCGGCATAGAGGCGCGGCTTCCGGTTATACTCTTGTCGTCAATCTAAAACGGTTGATGCAAAGGGCTAGGGCTAAACCCTCTCTGTTTCCCGGCCTTGAGCCGGGACCTATCTCGACGCAACACCCGTTTCTCTCGTCTCAGAATGGGTCTCGGGCCGGACCTTCGGCCCGCCCGGGAAACGGTGTTTTTTTAAAGAGACGAGAATTATTTCACCTTGCCACGACCAGCCGGTAGCCGGCGTCGAAGGTGTCGAGCGCGAGAAGATCGCCGTATTTCTTTTCCCACGCGCCGATGTCGAGATCGCGTTCGAGCGCGGCCAGTTCGGGCGTGACGTCGCCGATCAGCCAGAAGGGCGAAATGGCGGCGCGCACGCGTTCGTCCAGATAGGCCCGGGGACGGCGCCAGTACGCCGCCATGAACCCGTCGGTGCAGTCGTGTGGCACCGGCACAGGGGTGATATCCACCGGGCCGAGAGGTTTTTCGTAGTCTGCCATCTGCGGCATGTTGCCATCGTCGTGCGCCGTCAGCTGCGGGATATAGTCCAGCAGCCAGAACTTCTTGAGCAGCGGGTCGTAGGTGAACAGAACCACCGGGCCGCGCGTCACGCGGCGCATTTCGGCGAGACCCTTCGCCTTGTCGGTCCAATGGTGGATCGTCAGTACCGCCATTGATGCATCGAACGAATTGTCGTCGAACGGCAGGTCCTCGGCCGTGCCCTGGATGACCCGTGCGGCCGGTTGCGTGCGCTGCCGGATCATTTTCGCCGACGGCTCGAGCGCGGTGACGCCGCGCTCAGCGGGCTCGTACGAGCCGGTCCCGGCGCCGACGTTGAGCACGGTTTCAGCATCGCCGAGCGCGTCATGGATGGCCGCTGCGATCCTCGGGTCGGGTTTCCTGAGGTCGGTGTAGTTGATGCCGATGGTGTCGTATTTCGCGGCCATGGTATGGGCCCTCTGGCGCCTCAGCCGTCGCGGCGCTTCGGTACCTTGACGTTGACCGGGCCGTCCTTGATCGACTTGATCGCCGGGTTTTCGACGGCCGGCCGCATCGCGTCGGCAAGGTACTTCAACACGCCCCCCTGACGTTCCTTGAGAATCGGCGACCACGTGACGTAGAGACCGCCATTCACCTCGTAACTGAAAATGTCGTCATTCTCGGCGGCGTCATCTATGGCGTTTGCCAGATTGTCGCTGGCACCGATATAGACCCATGCCGGTTTCACGCCGGAATGCCAGATGACGTAGACACCGCTGAACCCGTTCAGGCCCTCGGCGACGGTATCGAGGTGTGCCAGGCGGTGGAATTTGCCACGCTTGTTGCGCGCCCATTCCGGGTCCAGTGGCGGACCCTCGTAGGCCGGTGCCGGCTGCTTCTTT
This sequence comes from Rhodospirillales bacterium, assembly GCA_965262415.1. Lineage (GTDB taxonomy): Bacteria > Pseudomonadota > Alphaproteobacteria > Rhodospirillales > Casp-alpha2 > UBA4479. Next base: position 3,547,764 of record OZ253533.1, read on the forward strand.
TTAAAACGCTTCAGCATGTATCCCCCGGGTTCCCCCTAAAATTGGCGAATCGCCATAACATTCAAAGATATGCGCCGACTTCGTAAAAAATCCATAAAGCCGTCAAACTTTCTCATTTCGCGAAAATAGTTTTCTCAAATGACGGTTTTGCGAAAACGTGATGATGCCGTATTTTGCTCGCTATTGGGAGGACGCGATGAAAATCGACCGCATCGATCATTTTGTGCTGACCGTCCGCGACATCGGCGCGACGTGCGATTTCTACGAACGCGCGCTCGGCATGGAGCGTGAAGTGTTCGGCGAAGGGCGCACGGCGCTCAGGTTCGGCCGCCAGAAGATCAATCTGCATCCGGCGGGCCGCGAGTACGAACCGAAGGCTGCAAGGCCGCAAGCCGGCGGCGGCGATTTCTGCCTGGTCACCCGAACGCCGATGGAAGCCGTGGTGGCGCACCTCGAGGACGCGGGTGTCGAGATCGAACTGATGCCGAGTCCGCGCACCGGTGCAACCGGCCCTATCAATTCCGTCTATTTCCGCGATCCGGACGGCAACCTGGTCGAGGTTTCGAACTACGAAGGTGAAATCGATGACTGACGGCAGCGACATTACGGGGCCCCTCTCGGGGCTCACGATCCTCGAACTGGGGCATTTTATCGCCGCGCCGTTCTGCACACGCGTGCTTGCTGATCTGGGCGCTGACGTCATCAAGGTGGAGCCGCCCGGCCGCGGTGACCCGGTGCGCACCTGGGGCGCAATCCCCGAAGGCGAGAAATCGTCCGTCTGGTGGTCGGTGCACGGGCGCAACAAGCGCTGCGTCACGGCCGATCTGAAAAACCCGGAGGGGATCGAACTCGTCAAGAAATTGATTAAACACGCCGACGCGGTGGTGGAGAACTTCAAGCCGGGTCAGCTCGCGAAGTGGGGTCTCGGCCCCGACGACATCGCTGCCGTGAACCCGGAAGCGATCATCGTGCAGATATCCGGCTACGGTCAGACCGGCCCCTATTCGAAGCGCGCCGCCTTCGGCGTCATCGGCGAGGCGGTCGGCGGTATCCGCCATCTGAGTGGCTATCCGAGCGAGGTCTCCGACCTGCCGCCAGTGCGTGTCGGCGTTTCCATCGGCGACAGCATCGCCGGCCTTTACGGTGCCATCGGGCTGCTCGCCGGGTTGTTCGAGAAACAGGCCGGGCGCGGGCGGCCCGGGCGTCGCGTCGATGTCGCCCTGACGGAGAGCATTCTCAGCATGCTCGAAGGCTGCCTGCCGGAATACGGCTACATGGACAGGGTGCGCCAGCCGCACGGCTCGACCATCCCGACGGCGGCACCGTCGAGCGCCTACCCGTCCAAGGACGGGCGCTGGTTCATCATCGGCGCCAATTCGGAAACCCTGTTTGCCAAGCTTTGCGATATCATGGGCCGGCCGGACATGAAGCAAGACCCCAGATATGCCGACAATCCGAGCCGCGTGAAGAACATGCCAGCGCTTGACGCCGAGATCGGCGAATGGACGAAGCAGTTCACGCTGGAGGAACTGGAAGAGATGATCGCCGGTGCCGATATTCCCTCGACGCGGATTTACGACACCGCCGATATCGCTGCCGATCCGCAGTTTCTTGAACGCGGCATGGTGCAGCCGGTCGCGGATGCGCGCCTCGGCGAGGTGCTGCATCCGGGCGTCGTGCCCTTGATGGGCGACGGTGCAAAAGACCTTAGTGGGGGCGGCATCAAATGGGCCGGCCCCCGCATCGGCGAGCATAATGAAGATGTGCTGGGCGGGCTTCTGGGGCTGGACGCCGCCGAGATCGAACGCCTGAAAAAGGAGAACGTAATATGAGCAAGGACCCTGTCATTCTTTGTGATGTCGCCCCGCGCGACGGATTTCAGGTGGTGCCGACGTGGATCCCGACCGAGACCAAGGTCCGCGTCATCGAGGGACTCGCCGCCGCTGGCATGACCCGGATCGAAGCGGGCGCGTTCGTGTCGCCCAAGCACGTGCCGCAGATGGCCGATACCGCCGAAGTGCATGCCAAGGTCAACATTCCCGACGGCACGTCGCTGACGGCACTGATGCCGAACCTGCGCGGCGCCGAAAATGCATTTGCCGCCGGTTGCCCGGATATCGGCTATGTGTTCTCAGCCTCCGAGAGCCATAACAAGTCGAACGTGCGCCGTCCCGTCGCCGCGTCCATCGAGGAACTGGGTCTGGTGATCGCAGCCGGCAAGGACGTGCCGGGCTTCAAGCTCCGCGTCAACGTCGCGACCTCGTTCGACTGCCCGTTCGAAGGCCGCGTGCCGGAAGACGACGTCTATGCCTGCATCGACAAGGTGCTGGCTTACGGTCACGAGGTCGAGATCGGCCTTTGCGACACCACCGGACGCGCGCTGCCCGATCACGTGGCGGGTCTCTGCGCCGGCGCCATCGAGCGCTTCGCAGGCGGTGTCGCCAACTGGGCCTATCACGGCCACGATACCTTCGGGCTCGGCGTCGCCAACGCACTTTACGCTTATGATGCGGGCGTGCGCGTGTTCGATGCCTCGGTCGCCGGCCTTGGCGGCTGCCCGTTCGCGCCGGGCGCGACCGGCAACACGGCATCCGAAGACCTTGTCTTCACGTTCGAGAACATGGGCATCGCGACGGGTGTCGACCTGGCGAAGCTGCTCGATGTCGCCGAGGAAGTCGCCGCACTGCCCGATACCGACACGGGCGGGCACATCCGTGCCGTGCCGCGCAAGCGCGTGCTCGACGCGGCGTGACGTGTCATTGCAAAGGAATGCCACGTCATCCCAAACTTGATTTGGGATCCATAATTCTTTTCGCGGACCGTACCAGGGCTTTATGGGTCCTGAACCAAGTTCAGGGCGACGGGTGGAGGGACTGACGATCGACTTCGATCTGATCACGCTCCGGCTTCTGGAATCCGCCGTCCGGCTGGGCTCGATCTCGGCCGCGGCGGAAGAACAGCACATCGCCGTTTCCGCCGTCAGCCGGCGTCTGAGTGATCTCGAACACCGGTTGGGAACGGCCGTCCTATACAGAAAAGGCAGGGGCGTGGAGCCGACGCCGGCGGGCGCTGTGCTGCTCCGGCACGCGGAAAATCTGCTCAATCTTGCCGAGCGCGCCGCGCACGAGATGTCGGACTTTGCCGAGGGCAATCGCGGCCATGTGCGCCTTGCCGCCAATCCGTCGGCGATCCACCAGTTTCTGCCCGGCGTGCTGGCCGGGTTCCGGGCCGGCAATCCGAACGTGCGGATCGCCATGAAGGAACTGGTCTCCGACGTGATCGTCGCCAACATTGAGGACGGCCTCGTCGACGTCGGCATTTTCTCGGCCAATGTGGGGCACGCCGGGATCGAGACCTTTCCCTACCTGAGCGACCGGCTCTGTGCCGTGGTCCCGGCGGGTCATCCGCTGGCGGCGCGCGGCGTCGTGCCGGTGGCCGACCTGCTGCCGTATCCGTTCGTGGCGCTGGAAGACGGCAGTTCCCTGTTTGCGACAATCTCCACAGCGGCGCGCGAGTTGCAGCGTGATCTGGATGTCGCCGTCAGCGTGCGCAGTTTTGACGGCGTCCGGCGCATGGTCGCGCGTGGGCTGGGTGTCGCCGTCCTGCCGCGGGGCGTGACGGAACCTTACGCTGAAAGCGACGGCCTTGCCGTCGTCGATCTATCCGAGGCGTGGGCGGACCGCCATTTCCTGATCGGCGTGCGCGAGCGCAAGGCACTTTCCGGCCCGGCGGAGCGGTTCCTCGAACATCTGCTGGCAGCAGCTGGCGACGGCGGGAATTGATTTCCGGCGCACCGTGCCTACATGTCAGCGGTCATGGATTGTATGAGGGAGCGCATGCCCGGGTTCCGCCTGCCACCACTGATCCTCCGGTTTGCCTGCATGTCCTTCGTGCTGCTTGCGCTCTCCTCATGTTCCAGCGTCAAACTGGCTTATGGCCTTGCCGACAATGCGCTGGAAAGCCGGGCCGAGCGGTATCTCGATCTCGACGCCGCAGACGAGCGGCACGTCGAAGAAGAGGTCGCGCGCCTGATTGGCTGGCATCGGGCAGCGATGCTGCCGCGTTATGCCGCGTTTCTGCGCCATCAGGCGTCGGTGACGGACAAGGGGTCGTGGCAGCCGGGCGACGTCGCGGCCGCGTTCACCGACTTCAGGTCGCTACTGGACGACACCGTCGCCGGAGCGGCACCCTATATCGCCGGCGTTCTGCTCCGACACACTGCACCTGGAAAGGTCGACCACCTGGAAGCGCAGATGGCGGCCTATATCGGCGAGGAACGCGTCGAGGAGCAGGCCCCCGTCGACGATCTTCTGGAAGAGCGGGTCGAGCGCCGGGTCGACAATCTGGAGCGCTTCATCGGCCCGTTGCGTGACGATCAGATCGAGATCGTGCGCCGCCACGTCCGGCCGACCGTCGGCGACCGGCTTCTTTGGCTCGATCATCTGGAAAAGCGCCAGCGCGCGCTTGCCGAGTATCTCCGCAGCGATCCAGCATCGGCATCGCTCGCGGCATTCGTCTACCAGCTCGCGCTGCGCGGTTATGACATCGTCGATCCGTCCTATGCGGACATCTCGGCGGCGCGCTGGCGCAAGCTCGAAGCGCTTTACGCCGACGTGCTGGCGTCCCTGGACGACGATCAGCGTCTCAATCTCTCGGCGACGTTGCGCAGCTACGCGGACGACATTATGGACCTCGCCGCCGAGGGCGCGGTCGGTAATTAAGCCGGAACCGTGCCGTTATCCCGACGGGGTTCAGGATGGCGTTCTTAATCTATGAGACTTTCTGCCGTGCCAAGCCCGGCGTCATTTGTTAAAAAACCCCGCACTTCCGGGGGGATGGTTCTTGGAAAATATCATTTCGATCCTGATCGACGGCACCGGCCTCGACATCTGGGGCTTCGTCATCATGTGCGCGGTGTCGTTCGCGGGCAGCTTCATTGCAGCATCGCTGGGCCTCGGCGGCGGGCTTCTGGTGATGGCGACGATGGCGTCCCTGCTGCCGCCGCAGGTACTGATCCCGCTGCACGGGATTGTGCAGCTCGGCTCCAATGCCGGGCGCGCGGCGATCATGCGCGCCAATATCCTGAAACACGTCATTCCGCCGTTCCTGATCGGCACCGTCATCGGTGCGGCCATCGGCGGCAATCTTGTGGTGACGCTGCCCACGGCGCTGCTGCAACTGGTGCTCGGCGTGTTCGTGCTCTACGCGACGTGGGGGCCGAAGCTCCGTACCCAGGAACCGTCCAGGCGCGCGTTCTTCGGAATCGGCCTGTTCGGCGCACTGGCGACCATGTTTGTCGGCGCGACCGGCCCGCTGGTCGCCCCCTTTGCTGCCGCGGCATCTGAAAAGCGCCAGGAAGTGGTGGCGACGCACGCGACGATGATGACCATCCAGCACGGCTTCAAGATTATCGCCTTCGGCGTTCTGGGATTTGCATTCGGGCCGTACATTCCGCTGCTGTGCGGTCTGCTCGCGTGCGGGTTCGCCGGCACCTGGGTCGGCAAGCACATGCTGAATGCGCTGCCGGAACGGGCCTTCCGGATCGGTCTCAAGACACTGATCACGCTGCTCGCGATCAGACTGCTGTTCAAGGGGCTTGAAGGCTGGTTGGGATAGCTTCCCGCTGTTTCCCGGCCAAAGTGCCGGGACCCACCTCAGAGACGCCACGACATGACGCCCAAATGGGTCCCGGATCGGACCTGCGGCCCATCCGGGAAATAACGATTTTGGGTACTGTTGCCGCTCCCGACCGGGCGGCGAAATAGAAATCAGGCGCGCGGCACCTTGATCGGTTTCGTCGCCTTGACGAGCCAGGCCTTGACCGTCTTGTCGAGCTTCTTCTCGAGCGATTTCCTGACCCACGCGTGGTAGTCGTTGATCCAGATGATGTCGTTGCGGCTGAGCAGTTTCGGCTCGATCAGATTGAGGTCATAGGGCGCACAGGTCAGCGTCTCGAAGCCGAGCAGTTTCTTTTCCCAGCCCTTCTCAGGTTTGACCGTCTTCACCATGACGAGGTTCTCGATGCGGATGCCGTAGCCGCCGGACTTGTAATAGCCGGGCTCGTTGGAGACGACCATGCCGGGTTCCAGCGCGACCTGGCTCGGGCGCTTGGAAATCCCCTGTGGACCCTCGTGCACGCCGAGATAGCTGCCGACGCCGTGACCGGTGCCGTGTTCGTAATCAAGCCCGATGTCCCACAGCGGCTTGCGCGCCAGGGTGTCGAGCTGGCTGCCCGTGGTGCCTTCCGGGAACTGGGCGCGGGACAGCGAGATGTGGCCCTTGAGGACGCGGGTGTAACGGTCCTTCATTTCCTGGGTCGGTTTGCCGATGGCGACCGTACGGGTCACGTCCGTCGTGCCGTCCAGGAACTGGCCGCCGCTGTCGACCAGTAACAGGGATCCTTTCTTGAGCTTCGCCGAAGACTTCTCGTTCGCACGGTAGTGCACGATGGCACCATTGGCCCCAAAGCCGGCGATGGTCTGGAAGCTCGGGCCGCGGTGCAGGTCGAGCTCCTCGCGAAGCCCGTCGATCTTGAGGCCGACGTCCCATTCCGTCGTCTTGCCGCGGCCGGCGGATTTCTCGATCCAGCAGAGGAAATTGGCAAGCGCGATGCCGTCGCGCAGGTGCGCATTGCGCATGCCGTCGCGCTCGGTCTTGTTCTTGGCCGCCTTCATCGCCAACGTCGGATCACGCGTGTCGACGATCTCGGCGCCCGCCTGCCTGAGCGTGATGGCGATCTTCGCGGGTGCCTGTATAAGGTCGACGCCGACCTTGAGGCCGCGGCTGCCGAGGTGGCTCAGTTCATCGGCCAGCGCTTCGGTTTCCATGACGACCACTTCGGGGCCGAGGTGGTCGTCGAGGCCGGGTGACATCTTGCGTGGGTCGGTGAACAGCTCGATGCCGCCCTGCGCGTGCACCACGGCGAACGCAAGCGACAGTGGCGTACACGGCACGTCCTGGCCACGGATGTTCAAGAGCCAGGCAATGGCGTCCGGCGCGCTGAGCACCACGGAATCGAGACCCGCCTCGTTCATCGCATCGATAAGGCGTTTGCGTTTTCTGGCGGAGGCCTCGCCCGCATACTTCGCGGGATGTGCGACCATCGGTGTGATCGGTTGCGGCGGCTGTCCCGCCCAGACCGCATCGACGGGGTTATCGGGCTGCGCGATCAGATAGGCACCGGCACGCGTGCACACGGCCTCAAGGCGCGTGCGTTCCGCGTCGGTGACCAGCCACGGATCGAAGCCGACGCGCATGCCGTGCGTGAGATTTTCGGAGAGCCATGTGGCAAGGGACTTGTCGGCGGCGTGATGCGCCTCGAACTGTTTGGAAGAGACCTGCTTCTTGACCTGCAGGGTGTAGCGGCCGTCGACGAAGATCGCGGCCTTGCGGGCCATGACCGCGCACGTGCCGGCGGAGCCCGTGAACGCGGTCAGCCATTGCAGCCGTTCCGAGCGGCGCGCAATGAACTCGCCCTGATGCTCATCGGCTTTGGGCACGATGAACGCATCGAGGTCGCGGCGCTTCATCTCCTTACGAAGTTCCGAGAGCCGATCCGGGTCCGTGGTGCGGCGGGAAAGCCCGTCGTCCATCAGCGTCGTCTGGATGCGGCTGTTGAGTTCCTTGAGGGCGTCGATGATCTCGTCGCCGGCGTCGGGCGCGATCAGCGGGATCCAGGCATCGTCGTTGCCGGCTGCAGGCGACGCGATCACACCGCGCAGAATTTCCCGCGCGCTGACCATATCGACCCGTGCCCCGCTGTCGCGCAGCAGGCGGTCAAGATCACGATCGAGCTCGCGTCTGTCGGTCATAGCGCGGGAAGGCTAGGGGGCTTCAGGGATGGACGCAAGTGTTATCTTATTTTGCATAGCTTGTGATGAAAATCACACCTTTGTTATGCGCATGACGCATGTCTGATGCGCAAAAACGGCGCTTTTTTGCAGTGCAACATAAAGCGTATACACAGCGTCAGAACAAGGGCGACGCGGACAGTGCTGCGCCGGCCTGATCTTCCAGAACGAAGGAACAGGTAAGATGAACAAGATTGACACCGTGACCGCCGGTCTGCCGCTTTTCGAGACTCCCAAGCAGTTCTCCGATGCAGACGTTAAAGCGATCATTGAATACGCGCACCGCATGCGCAACGAGGCCCTCGCGGCCATGATCAAAGGCGCGTTTGCCTCGGTCAAGGGTGCCTTCCGTGCGCGCCGCACGGCCCGTGCCCTGCACCAGCTGTCCGACAGTGTGCTCGCCGACATCGGCATCGAGCGTTCGCAGATCGCCTCGATCAGCCAGCAGCTCGCCAACGGCACCTATTTGCCGGAAGCGGTTGACGCCGCGGCGCCGATCATCGGTCTCGCAGACGTGCGGACCGAAGCCGTCAAGGACGACCGCCAGCCGGAACTCCCGCTGGCCGCCTGACGGCCTCAAGAATTACTCGTCAGGTTTCTCCCAGACCAACGACGATCCGAACGGCAGCCCCCCGGGCTGCCGTTCTTTTTTGGTTTCCCGCGCCCGCCGTCATCACGGAATGCTGATGCAAAGTTGATTGGTCACCGGAAAGTCTGCCGCCGCAGAATGTAGGGCGACTCCGAAAACCGGAAAGGCAGTCAGATGGCCAACACCGAATCCGCGATCAGGTCCCGTTCCAGTGTCATTAGCGTTTTGTCGCTGATCGCGCTCGCGTTTCTGTGGACGGCGGGCGCAAGGGCTGATGAGCGTCCCCCGCGTCCAGCATACGTGATCGAGCGGTTCGGCCCGTCCCCCGCCGTGGCTGAAGGCGCATTAACAGATTCGCTGCAGGCCGCCGTGCAGGTTGCGTTGCTGGACAGCGTCGTTCACGCAAGCTGGGGGGCGGAGGAACGGACCGCTCTCAAGGAAATCGTGGCGTCGAAAGACCCCCGCATCGCCTGGATTATCGCCGACCTGATGCGATTTATCTCGCAGCCCTGGCTACATGAAGAACTCGGTGACGCGGCGGCGGTGCTGCTGGGCATCGGTGACAAGCCGGATAACGACTGGGGCGCCGTGACCGACCATTTGATGGCGTGGGACATTCCGGCGCCACCGGATTACCTGCGGGCCAAGCGCACCATCTTCACGACGCTTGTCCCCGGCTGGGACAAAATTTTCGTCGAAGGTGACATCGACTGGCGGCACGTGTCGTGGGGCGGGGTGCTGATCGACGACCGCCCGTATGACACAACGGACGAGCCGTGCAACTGCATCCCCGCTGCCGACAACCCGCGTGTCAGCAACGCCGAAGACGCTTCGTGGCTGCAAGACGACGCCATCGTGTTCGGGGTTGAGGTCAACGGGGAATACCGCGCCTACCCCCGGCGCATCATGGAAGTGCGCGAGATGGTCAACGATACGCTGGGCGGACGCGATCTGGGTATTCCGTACTGCACCCTCTGCGGTTCGGCGCAGGCCTATTTCACGGACCGCCTGCCGCCGGGCATCAAGCGGCCAGTGCTGCGCACGTCGGGTCTGCTGATCCGCTCCAACAAGGTGATGTACGACATCAGGACGTATTCGGTGTTCGATACCTTCCTGGGCAAGGCGGTGACCGGGCCGCTGGCCGAAATGAACCTGCAACTGGAGCAGGCAGGTGTCGTGACCACCGACTGGGGCACGTGGATAAAAGCGCATCCCGAAACGACGGTACTGATCGAGGAACTGGCGCTCGGCCGCAACTTCGATTTCCGTAGTGGCCGGGATGCGGACGGGCCGATCTTTCCGGTCGGCGACATCGACCCGCGCCTGCCGGTTCATGAAGACGTGCTCGGCGTCGTCACGGCGTCGGGTAAGCCGGTGGCGTTCCAGCGCAGCAAGGCAGTGCTGGCGTTGAAGAAAGGCAACGAGATCGCTTACGAAAACGTGCGCCTGAAACTCGATGCCGGCGGTATCCGCGCCGTGGATGCAGAGGGCACCGACCTCGGCAGCCACGAGGCATTCTGGTTCGCCTGGTCGCAGTTTCATCCCGCAACGGCGCTCTGGCCGGAGTAACGTCGGCACCAGCAAGTTATTTTGAAATCGGCACGTACCCGAGACGGCGCATGCAACTGTCGAAGGCGCGCTGTTGCACGCGGGCCAGCTCGTAACTGCTCATCTGCTGATTGTAGCTGCCGAGACCCCCGGAAAGGTTGTCGCCGGCGGGGGCGTTGGCGGGCAGGCCGGCTTCACGTTCCATCTCGCGCCGGGCATAACGCCGGCACTCGCCGCGATCCTGGGCCCAGGCTTCCTGCGACAGCGTCGGGTGCTGCCAGTTGACCGGCGAGGCGCGTTTCTGTGCGCAGCCGGTGACGCCGAGCGCGAGAATGCCTGCCAGCGTCAGCGCGACGGCACGCTGCAGGATCATGATCCCTCCGGCGCCAGGCAACGCCTGAAGTAAGCGACGGCGTCGGGCGTATCGTATTTCATCAGCCCGACGATGCGCGCGACTTCACGTCCTTCGGCATCGATCAGGAGCGTCGTCGGCAAACCGCGGATGCCGAGCGTGGCGCCCGATTTCGACGGTGTCACCAGCGAGGGCAGATTCTTGATCCCGTAGCGTTCGAAAAACGGCGCAATGACCTTGTGGCCGCCCCGGTCCATGGAAACGGCGATGACGTCGATGCCGTCGTCCGCGAGTTCCGCCTTTAGGTGATCCAGTTCCGGCATTTCGCGGACACACGGCGCGCACCACGTGGCCCAGAAGTTGACGATCACGCCGCGGCCCTTGAAGTCGGCGAGGCTCATCTCGCCGCCGTCGGCGGTCGAGATCGGAAATGCGGGTGGCGCCTTGACCGGTTCGGTGACGCTTAATGCCTTGAATGCGTTGCCGTCGGCTTCGCAGCGGTCCGCATGATCGCTTGCAAGCGCCGGAGATATAAGGGAAAACACGGCAACGAGCGGTAACGCGGCCGTTAACATTCGCAAGGACGTGCTGAAGCGCACACGTTTCATGGTCTATCCTGTCATCCGGGCGGCCATGCACTGTATTTAGGACGATAAGGGCAGGAATGCCATGACCGATAAGAATAACGATCAAAAAGCAGGCGGTGCCCAGACAAGCGCCCAGACAAGCGCTATGTGGGGCGGGCGTTTTTCGGCCGGACCGTCGGCGGTCATGGAAGCGATCAACGCGTCCATCGGTTTCGACCGGAAGCTCTATGCGCAGGACATCGATGGCTCGAAGGCGCATGCCCGGATGCTGGCCGATCAGGGCATCATCACGCCTGAGGATGCGGACACGATCATCAAGGGTCTCGATGACATCAAGGCCGAGATCGAGACCGGGCACTTCAATTTCAAGACCGAACTCGAAGACATTCACATGAACGTCGAGGCCGCCCTGCGCGCACGCATCGGCGACGCTGCCGGCCGGCTGCACACGGCCCGTTCCCGGAACGACCAGGTGGCGACGGATCTCAAGCTGTGGGTGCGCGATGCGCTTGACGGGCTTGACCGCGACCTTCAGGCACTGCAGAAGGCGCTGATCGACCAGGCGGAAAAGCACGCCGCCAGCGTTATGCCCGGCTTCACGCATATGCAAACCGCGCAGCCGGTCACGCTGGGTCATCATCTGCTGGCCTACGCCGAGATGCTGGGCCGTGACCGCTCGCGGGTGACCGACGCCCGGGCGCGGATGAATGAAAGCCCACTGGGTGCCGCTGCGCTGGCAGGGACCTCATTTCCCATCGACCGCGACAAGACGGCGACAGCCCTCGGTTTCGACCGGCCCGCGGCCAACTCGCTGGATGCGGTCTCGGACCGGGACTTCGCCATGGAATACATGGGCGTGGCATCGATTTGTGCCGTGCACCTGTCCCGGCTGGCCGAGGAAATCGTGCTCTGGTGCTCGGACCAGTTCGGCTACGTGCGCCTTGCCGACGAATTTTCGACCGGCAGCTCGATCATGCCGCAGAAACGCAACCCGGACGCCGCCGAACTGGTGCGCGCCAAGGCGGGTCGCGTGATCGGCATGGCGAACGCGCTGATGATCGTCATGAAGGGGCTGCCGATGACCTACGGCAAGGACATGCAGGACGACAAGGAGCCGGTGTTCGAGGTTGCGGACACCATGGCGCTTTCGCTGGCCGCCATGACAGGCATGATCGAAGGCGCGGTGTTCAACGAGGACCGGATGAAGGCGGACGCGGGAAAGGGCTTCTCGACCGCGACCGACCTTGCCGACTGGCTGGTCAGAACGCTCGCCATGCCGTTTCGCGATGCGCATCATGTCACCGGCGCGCTGGTCAAGATGGCCGAGGACAAGGGCTGTGGCCTCGAGGATCTCTCGCTCGCCGACATGCAGTCCGTCGAGGCAGGGATCACCGATGACGTGTTCGGTGTGCTGGGTGTCGATAATTCCGTTGCGAGCCGCAAGAGCTATGGCGGCACGGCGCCCGAGAACGTGACCGCACAGGTCGCAACGGCCCGCAAACGCTGGCTCTGACAGCGCCGGCGGGAGAAATCCGCGCGGCCGTATATGGGTGTGCTCGCCGGAATGTGTCTGGCACTTGAAAGTTCGGCACTCTAGTATGACCTGATGAAGATGAGCAGAACGTTTCTGAGTGTGGGCATGGCGTTTGGCGTGGCCCTGGCCCTTTCCGGATGCGGTGTGAAGTCAGCGCCGGCAGAGGTCGACGGCGGCACATACCCGCGGATCTACCCGGCAGAACCGGACCAGGCAAAACAGGTCGCGCCGCAGGCACGGACTGGCACGACCGGCGCGGCGACGGATACACGCAGGCCGCGCTATGACAGTTCGGGAACGTACAATCCGCCGCCCCCGGCGACGGAACTGCTGGTGAAGTAAGAGGCGGCTTAAGCGCCGCCGTTTTTGACGGCGAGGAACGGACGTGGACCATTTTAATTACAGAAACGGGGAACTTTACGCCGAGGATGTCCGCGTGGCCGATATCGCGGAAGCCGTCGGCACGCCGTTTTATTGCTATTCCACAGCGACGCTGACACGCCATTACACGGTGTTCGAGGACGCCCTCGAAGGCACCGATCATCAGGTTTATTTCGCGGTCAAGGCGAACGGCAACATCGGCGTACTGGCGACCCTTGCCCGGCTCGGCGCCGGTGCGGACATCGTGTCGATCGGTGAGATGCACCGCGCGCATGCGGCCGGCATCCCGTCGTCCAAGATCGTCTTTTCCGGCGTCGGCAAGACGGCAGACGAATTGCGTGCGGCGCTTGCTGCGGGCGTCCATCAGATCAATGTCGAATCATTGCCTGAGCTGCATACGCTCTCCGCGATCGCCGCTGACATGGGTGTCGACGCGCCGGTCGCGATCCGGGTCAATCCGGATGTCGATGCGAAAACCCACAAGAAGATCACGACTGGCCTGAGCGAGAACAAGTTCGGCATCGCCTGGGAGCAGGCGGAGAGCGTCTTCGCAGAGGCGGCGACGCTACCCGGCATCGACGTCGTCGGGGTCGCCGTGCACATCGGCTCGCAGTTGACTGATCTTACACCTTACCGGGCGGCGTATACGAAAGTGCGCGGCCTCGTCGAGACGCTTCGCGGCCAGGGGCACGATATCCGTGTCGTCGATCTGGGCGGCGGTCTCGGCATTCCGTACGACGCCGAGAACCCGCCGAGCCCGGCAGAATACGGTACCATGGTCAAGGAAGTGACCGACGGCCTCGGCTGCACGCTCGGTTTCGAGCCGGGCCGCATGATCTGCGGCAATGCCGGCATTCTGGTTTCGAGCGTGGTCTACGTGAAAGAAGGCGTCGACCGATCGTTCCTGATCCTGGATGCGGCGATGAACGACCTCGTCCGGCCGGCGATGTACGACGTGCACCACACCGTGGTCCCGGTCCGCGAACCGGCGGCCGGCGACAACATGGCGCCGGTCGATATCGTCGGGCCGATCTGCGAAAGCGGCGATACGTTCGCCAAGGCGCGCATGATGCCGGCAGCCGCGGCCGGCGATCTGGTGGCGTTCCGCTCCGCCGGCGCCTATGGCGCGGTCATGGCCTCGACCTACAACGGGCGCGACCTGATCCCCGAGGTGCTGGTCAACGGTGAGGATTACGCAGTTGTTGCAGCGCGTCTCAGGATCGATGATATAATGACGCGCGAAAGCGTGCCGGACTGGCTCGGCACGCCCTTGCCCCGGGATGTTCCCAAGGAGGCGAGTGGATGACAGACACTCCCGAGAAGACGCAGGGCGTCTCCAGGTTGTCGACAGCACTGCAGGCCGCGGTGCTGGCGATCCGCTGGGAACGACTCTGGCGTGTTCTCTGGGCGCCTGTCGCCGTTATTGCCCTTTTCATCGGTGTTGCCCTGACCGACGTGTTGCCGATGCTGCCGGATGCGCTGCACGGCATCGTGCTGGCGTTGCTGGCGGTGCTGCTCGGTTATTCGCTCAAGGGAATGAGCGGCGCGTTCGGCCCTGTCACGGGAACCGAGGCGGCGCGCCGCGTCGAGGCGGCGTCCGGCCTCAAGCACCGGCCGCTGACGGCGCTGTTCGATACGCCGGCGCAGGAAAAACTCACGAACGACGGTCGCCAACTCTGGAAGGCGCACATCGATCGCGCGCTCCGGCAGACCGAGGACCTGGTCTATCCGTCGCCGAAACCGGGCGTTGCCGCACTCGACCGGCGCGGCCTCAGATTCGTGCCGGTGCTGGTGCTGTTCGTCGGCGTGCTGATGGGGGGCTCGCAGCCGCTGGAGCGCATCGTCCGCGCCGTCTCGCCGATCGGCGGTGCCGGTACGGCAGACGCCGTCAGCATGGATCTCTGGATCACGCCGCCCGCTTATACGGGCCTCGCGCCAAGCGTCTTCAACGGGATCGGCAAGGCACCGGAAAAGACGGCGGAAACGACCGACGGTGCTGTCGCCGAGGCGATGGCGCCGAATTCGGCGCGCCCGACGCTGATCGTACCGGTTGGCTCGCAGATTCTGGTGCACGCCACCGGCGCCCATTCGGCGCCGTCGCTGGCGCTCGGCACGTCGAAGATGCCGTTCGAACAACTGGGCGAAAGGACCAGCACGTCCTACAAGCTGGAGCTTTCCGTAACCGCCGACGCCGCCGGCTCGGACCGGCTCGCCGTCGGGCTCGGGACCGATACGCTGGCCGAATGGCCGGTGGTGGTCGCGACCGATGCACTGCCGCAGATCGAGTTCGAGCGCGCGCCCTCGAAGCAGCGCGATACGCAGCTCGAAGTGATCTATTTGGCGTCCGACGACTACGGCATCAAGACCGTCGAGATGACGATCAGCCGACCCAACGGCAGGCCGGTGCCGGGCGGTGAAGCGGAAATCCGTGTCGAGGTGCCGCTCAGCGGTGACCGGCGTGACATCAAGGCGACGCACCTGCGGGACTTTTCGGCGCACCCGTGGGCGGGGCTGCCGGTCAGGGTCAAGCTGATCGCCACGGACACCGCCGGACAGGTCGCCGAGACCGATGCCGTCGAGGTCGTGCTGCCGGAGCGTATCTTCAACCATCCGATCGCGCGCCAGCTGGCGGATGCCCGCAAGGTGCTGAACGACGCCGACCCGGACATGATGGATGCGGTCGCCGATCAGCTTCACGAGCTGTCGCTTTATCCGAAACGCTTCTTCGACGATACGGTGACGTTCCTCTCGATCCGCTCGGCGGCGGGGCGGCTCGGGTATGCCGAGACCACCGACGTCGTGCCGGGCGTGCAGCGGCTCCTGTGGGAAACCGCACTCAGGATTGAGGACGGTGAATTCGCCCTTGCCGAAGCCGATCTGATGCGGCTCCAGGAAGAGGCGATGAAGGCGCTCCGCGAGGGCAAGCTCGGCGAGGAACTCGACAAGGTTATGCGTGAACTGCAGGAAGCGATGGACCGCTACATGCAGGCGCTGGTCGACCGCCTCCAGGAAATGGGCCTCGACGATTTGCCGCAGATGCCGGACAGCGCCGAGATACAGACCCAGGACATCCAGGAAATGCTGGATAAGATCCGCGAATTGGCCGAGACCGGCAACCGCGATGCCGCCGAACAGATGCTGGCGCAGATGCAGCAGATGCTGGAACAGCTGCGCCAGGGTCTGAAGATGCAGCAATCCAATCCGGCCATGGCGGAAGCCAAAAAGCTGATGGACGGCCTCCGGTCATTGACGCAGGACCAGCAGGAATTGCTCGACCGGACCTTCCAGGAAGGCTTGAACCGTCAGACGCAGCGTCCGCGCACGGGCCAGCAGGGCCAGCAGCAACAGGGCCAGCAGCAACAGGGCCAGCAGCAGCAAGGTCAGCGTCAGCCCGGCCAGCAAGGGCAACAGCAGCAGGGACAGCAAGGCGAGCAGCAGGCCGGCGAGCAGGGCGCACCGACACAGGAACAGCAGGACGCGCTCAGAAAGCGCCTCGGCGAACTGATGATGCAGATGGACGAGCTAATGGGTCAGATCCCGGACAATCTGGGCAAGGCCGAACAGCAGATGGAACAGTCGGGCAAGAACCTCGGCAAGGGCGAGCTTTCCGATTCGGCGCGTAACCAGACCCAGGCGCTGGAGGAACTCCGCAACGCCACCAACCAGATGTCGCAGATGCTGGCGCAGCAGTTCGGCCAGCAGATGGGGATTACCAGCGGCCAGCAATCCATGCCCGGTCGCGAAGGGCAGTTCGACCCGTTCGGGCGGCGCAATACCAATGAGAATGGGCAGGGGGCCGCGGTCGAGGATGCCGACGTTTCGGTACCCAACCGGTCGGAAATGCGCCGCGCGCGTGAAATTCTGGATGAACTTCGCCGCCGTGCCGGTGAACGCGCCCGGCCTAAGCTCGAGCTCGATTACATCGACCGGTTGCTGGATATTTTCTGAGCGATAAAACGCGTCGCCCTGAACTCGGTTCAGGGCCCATACCTTCAAACTAACGCCGTGCCCGTTGTTATGGATCCTGAACCAAGTTCAGGATGACAGGGTGGGATAACGAGAAAGATGAAGTCGTGCTTTTACTGCGCGGCGCCCTCGGCGAGCCGTTCGATGAACGTCACCTCAAGGCGCCGGGCCAGGGCCGAGGGCTCCTCGACCTGAATCTTGAAGCCGATCTGGTCGCCGGCGGCGAGCAGCTTCTTAAGCGGCGCGGTGGATGCCGACTGCACCGGTTTACCGTCGAGATCGGACAGCCGGAGTTCAAGCAGCGGCACCGGACGTTCGCGGTCCGAAACGTTGACGATCACGCCGCGCACCACCAGCACGTCCTTGCCCGAGATACTCTCGCGCGTGCTCTTCACGTCGTTGATGGAGAGGCCGGCGCCGAGCGCGTCGTCGCCGAGACCGATCATGGAATAGACGCCTTCCGCCGCGGGGACGAATTCGATCACCATGTCCTTGAGGAAGATCGCCGCGCCGACAATACCCAGCAAGAGTAAGACGACGGCGATCAGGACGATCTTGAGGATGCCACCCTTCTTTTCGGGTTCGTGGTCTTCTTCCTCGTCGTCGTCGTCGACGTATTCGTCGTCGCCGGTTTCCTCCGCGGTAAACACCTGCGGGATCGGCTCCGGTTCTTCGAGATCGTCGAAACCCTCGATGTCGCCGTCATCGTCGTCATCGTCGTCGCCGCCGCTTTCGACCATGGAGCCGAGCGGTTCAGGATCATCGTCGTCGTCGCCGAACATCGCTTCGATGTCCGCGGACGAAAGCTCTTCCTCGCCGTCATCGGACGCGCCACTGTCGTCATCATCGTCGGTGGCGAACGCCGCCATCGGATCGTCGTCGTCCATTTCCGGGAGAGCGAGGTCGTCTTCCTCTTCGGGCTCCGGCGGCGGCGGTGGTGGTGGCGGCGGTGGCGCCGGTGGCGCCGGCGGTTGCTGCGGCTGGGCGGCTTCCGGCACAGGATAACCGGGCGGTGGCGGATAGCCCGGCTGGCCCTGCGGTGGGTACGGATACGGCGGATAACCCGGCGGGGGCGGCGGATAGCCCGGCTGCCCCTGCGGCGGATACGGATAGGGTTGTTGCGGCTGTGCGTAAGGCTGCGGTGCTGCCCCCGGATGTGCCCCCTGAGGCACCATCGGTGGCGGCGGATCGGCCACCGGGTTCTGGTGCCACGTATTGCCGCAGTTCGTGCATTTCACGGATTTGCCGCCGCCCAACTGGGCAGGGGATACGTTGTATCGCGTCGAACAGTTCGGGCAGGATATAAACATACGCAACCGGCCAATTATGACTGTATCGTTTATAGGCGCTCGCGATTCCGGGCGCAAGCGGACGCACGCGCAGAGTCTGTTTCGAGTTGCCCCTGAAATGGATGCCGATGCTGGACGGATGGCGTGCCAGCATGGCATTGTCGTCGCAGACCGCGAGCGCCGGGTGCGGCCCGGCGGCTTTCCGTGTTTATCAAGAACGCAGGTGCCGGGATTGTCTAAAGGGAACATAGCACGTTTCGAAAATGTCGGTCTGCGCTACGGGCTGGGCCCGGAAGTGCTCAGGGACGTGACGTTTTCACTCGATTCCGGTTCGTTCCATTTCCTCGTCGGCGAATCCGGGGCCGGTAAATCCTCCCTTCTCAAGCTGATGTACCTGGCGCTGAAGCCGTCGCGCGGTCTTATTTCACTGTTCGGATCGGATATCGCAACCACGCCGCGCGTCCAGCTCCCCGCGCTCAGACGCCAAATCGGCGTTGTTTTTCAAGAATTTAGGCTTCTCGAGCATTTGTCCGCCTTCGATAACGTGGCGTTGCCGCTGCGCGTCGCGGGGATCAAGGAGAGTGACGTAAACAGGCACGTCACCGAGTTGCTGGAATGGGTCGGCCTCAAGGATCACATGAAATCGCGACCGCCGACGCTGTCGGGTGGGCAGCAGCAGCGGGTTTCCATCGCCCGCGCCGTCATTGCCAGACCCAAGCTTTTGCTGGCGGACGAGCCGACCGGTAACGTCGACGACCGCATGGCACTTCGCCTCATGCACCTGTTCGAGGAACTGAACAGATTGGGGACGACGATCGTTGTCGCCACCCACAACATGTCCCTGGTCGACGGCCTTGGGTATCCGATCCTGCGCCTCGACGACGGCACACTTGGCGTGGTGCCGGGCAGCGGTAACAAGTCGGCGGCGCGCGAATGGCGCGAATCGCGCGAATCGGCCGAGCAGCAGGCACGGGCGCAGGCCCGCGCCAGGCGCGGGCGGATTCGAGAGGATACCGAAGATCAGGATGCCGATCCGCCCGGCATCGAGAATTTTCTCTGATGCTCGGCGTCAAACGCTCGGACCTGCCGCTCGACAAGGATGCGCACAGCCGCTTCCTGCCGTGGCTGATCGCGTTCATGGTGTTTCTTGCCGTACTCGCCATCGGCGGCATTCTCGTGCTCAATGCGACGGCAGCACGCTGGGACCAGGGCATCGGCGGCACGCTGACCGTGCAGGTCGCCGCGACCGAGGACCCGGCCCGGGACCAGAACAATCTTCAGGAAGTCCTCAACGTGATCGCCGCGACGTCGGGTATTGAGCGCTACCTCGTGATCGAGGAAGATCGGATGCTGTCGCTTCTGGAACCGTGGCTCGGTCCGGACGCAAAGGCGGACGATCTACCGCTGCCAAAACTGATCGATGTCGGCCTTGCCGACGAAGCGACGTTCGATCTCAAGGCATTTACCCGTCAATTGCAGCTGCGCGTGCCGGAAGCAACGGTTGACGACCACCGCATCTGGCTGCAGCGTCTCGTCAATCTGATTCGCACCGTCGAGCTGATCGCGATCTCGGTCCTCGTTTTCATCGCGCTGGCGACGATGGGTACGGTGATCTTCACGACGCGGACCGGCCTGGCCGTTCACCGCGAAGCGATCGAGGTGCTGCACCTGATCGGGGCGCAGGACAGCTACATCGCCGGGCAGTTTGCCGGCCGTGCCATGATCCTGGGTCTAAAGGGCGGGGTCATCGGTCTGATTCTCGGCATCCCCGCACTGCTGGCGGTCGGCTACCTCGCCAAAAGCCTCGAGGATGCGGCGCTGCCTGACCTCAGCTTCGGTCCCATCGAATGGGCGATCTTCGCGGCGATCCCGCTCGGTGTCGCTTTCCTTGCCATGACGACGGCACGCTCTACCGTGCTCAGGTCGCTGGGCAGGATGCTCTGACATGCGTGGACGCACACGGCGACGGCATTCGCCCTGGCTCAGGACGATCGTCTTTGCATCGCTACTGGCCCTTGGCGGCTGGACGGCGGGGCTGATCGCGTTTTCCGCAAAGGTGCCGTCCCGCGGCTCGTCGTCGACCGAGATGACTGACGCTATCGTCGTGCTGACGGGCGGGTCCGGCAGGCTCCGAGCCGGGCTGGACCTGCTCTTGGCCGGTCAGGCCGAGCAGATGTTCATCTCCGGCGTTTACCGGGGCGTCGACGTCACGCAGCTGCTGGCGATCCTCAAGCAGCGGCCCGACGAAGTCGAAAACCGCATCAGCATCGGCAACGCCGTGGATACCATTGAAAATGCACTGGAGACCCGGATCTGGATGCAGAAACAGGGCTACGGTTCGCTGCGTCTGGTGACGGCGGCCTATCACATGCCGCGCAGCCTGCTCGAATTCGAAAGCGCCATGCCCGACATCCGGATCGAACCGCACCCGGTTTTTCCCGAGCATGTGAAGCAGGAATACTGGTGGGCGTGGCCCGGTACCATGGCGCTGATGGTCAGCGAATATAACAAGTATGTGGTGGCGTGGCTCCGGCACCGGGTGAAGGTGCTGGACCTCGGCGGCTCGCCCGCCGGCAAGGCGGCGGTGAAAGAGGGTGCTGCAACATGAGGCGGCTCCGCTCCCTGCTGTTCCATGCCTTTTTTTTCTCGTGGCTCGTGTTCTTGCTGACCACTTTCTGGGTGTTCCTGCCGTTCCCGCGCGGCGTCATCAAGGCCGCTCTGCGTATCTGGTCGCGCATTCTGGTTGCGGCGATGTGGATTCTGGGCGGCATGAAGGTCGAGTTCCGGGGGCAGGAGAACATCCCCGAGGGGCCGGCGCTGATCGCATCGAAGCACCAGTCCATCTATGACACGTTCATCTTCTATCTGCTGCTCGACGAACCGCAGTACGTGCTGAAGAAGGAGCTGACGGAAATCCCGTTCTGGGGCTGGTACGCGACCAAGTGCGAACACGTGCCCGTCGACCGAAGCGCCGGCGCAAAGGCGCTGCGCGACATGGTCGCCAAGTGCGTCGACCGGCTCGAACGCGGCCGTCAGGTCATTATCTTCCCGGAAGGCACGCGCACCGCGCCCGGTGTGACGCTCCGCTATCACCCGGGGGTCGCCGCGATCTATCAGCAGATGCCGGACGACGCCGTGGTCGTGCCGGTGGCGCTCAATTCCGGGAGCTTCTGGGGGCGCCGCGAGTTCATGACCCAGCCGGGCACGATCACGCTGGAGTTTCTGGAACCGATCCACCCGGGGCTCGACCGCAAGGCGTTCATGACATCCTTGGAGGATCGTATCGAGCGGGCCACGGCGACGCTTCTGGAGGCCGCCATCGGGGAAACGGGGAAAAAACCCGCGGACACCCCGTGAAACCCGGGGATAACCTGCTTATATACTGATAAGAAAGGTTTTTCGCCGATTGCGCCTTGGGATCAATCTGGTAAAATCGGTGGAAACATTTCAAGAACATTCGCTTGAAGCGAAAGTCTGAAATACCCTATGGTTCGGGCCTTGGAAAATGGCGCCCCGGCGCTGCCCGCAACCCCGCCAGCCTTGCGCCGGCCCGTGAAGAACGGAAGTGCCATGACCGAAATCGCGCCGATCTCCCAGCAGATCTGGGACATGAAGTATCGCCTGAAGGACGCCGAGGGACGGCCGGCGGATAAAACCGTTGCCGATTCATGGCGGCGCGTGGCGCGTGCGCTGGCCGCCGGCGAGGAAGATCCGGCGCTCTGGGAAGAGCGCTTTTTCGACGCCATGGACGGCTTTAAGTTCCTTCCCGCGGGCCGCATCCTGTCGGGCGCCGGCTCGGAACGCCGCGTCACGCTGTTCAACTGCTTTGTCATGGGCGACATCCCCGACGACATGGCCGGCATCTTCGACAACCTGAAGGAAGCCGCGTTGACCATGCAGCAGGGCGGCGGCATCGGCTACGACTTCTCGACGCTGCGTCCCAAGGGCGCGGCAGTAAAGGGGGTCGGTGCCGACGCGTCAGGGCCGCTGACGTTCATGGACGTCTGGGACAGCATGTGCCGCACCATCATGTCGGCGGGCTCCAG
Source organism: Rhodospirillales bacterium (assembly GCA_965262415.1). GTDB lineage: Bacteria > Pseudomonadota > Alphaproteobacteria > Rhodospirillales > Casp-alpha2 > UBA4479. The sequence goes on from OZ253533.1 coordinate 3,569,906, forward strand.
GCGCGGCGCGATGATGGCGACGCTCAGGTGCGATCATCCGGATATCGAAGCCTTCATCGAGGCCAAGCGCGAACCCGGACGGCTTCGCATGTTCAATCTTTCGGTGCTGGTGACGGACGCCTTCATGCAGGCGGTCAAGGACGATGCGCCGTGGGATCTGGTGTTCGACGGAACAGTCTACGACACCGTCGCCGCGCGCGAGCTTTGGGACAAGATCATGCACGCGACGTATGCGTATGCCGAACCGGGCGTGATATTCATCGACCGCATCAACAAGCGCAACAACCTGCATTACTGCGAGACCATCCACGCCACGAACCCGTGCGGCGAACAGCCGCTGCCGCCGTATGGCGCGTGCCTGCTGGGCTCGATCAATCTGGCCAGGCTGGTCAAAAATCCGTTCGACGCCAACGCCGAACTGGACATGGAACAGCTTGACGAACTGACCCGCACCGCGGTCCGCATGATGGACAACGTGGTCGACGTCTCCGGTTTCCCGCTGGAGGAACAGCAGCACGAAGCAACAGCCAAGCGCCGCATCGGCCTCGGCATCACCGGGCTTGCCGATGCGTTGATCATGTGCGGCGCACGTTACGGCGCCCGTGATGCGGTGCTGCTGACGGAAAAATGGATGAAGGCGCTGCAGCGCGCCGCCTATCTGGCCTCCGTCGATCTGGCTAAGGAAAAAGGCGCGTTCCCGCTCTTTGACAAGGAACAGTATCTCAAGGGCGAAACCGTCTTCGAACTGGACGAGGACGTGAAGGTCGCCATCGCCGAACACGGTATCCGCAACGCACTGCTGACCTCTGTCGCGCCGACCGGCACGATCTCGCTTTTCGCCGACAACGTCTCGTCGGGCCTCGAGCCGGTGTTCAGCTTCAACTACCGCCGACACGTGCTGATGCCGGACGGCACACGGCGCGAGGAAGAGGTCTCGGACTACGCCTACAGGCTTTACCGCCGCCTCAAGGGGGGCGACGCCGAGCTGACCAACGCCTTCGTCGATGCGCAGTCGCTGGCGCCGGAAGACCATCTCGTGATGCAGGCCGCCGTGCAGAAGTATATCGACAGCTCGATCTCCAAGACCATCAATGTGCCGGAAGACGCCTCGTTCGAGGACTTCAAGGACATCTACGCACAGGCCTACGAACTCGGCTGCAAGGGCTGCACGACCTACCGGCCCAACGATGTCACCGGCGCCGTGCTGGAAACGACCGACAAGAAAAAGAAAGAAGCTGCCAGCGAACCGGAATTGCCGTTCGATCAACCGGCGAAGAAGGTTCTGCCCAAGGACGAGGGCGACAGCGGCTCCGTGGTGCGCATGTTCCAGCCGCTCGACCGGCCGGGCGAACTGCCGGGCAAGACCTACAAGGTGCGTTGGCCGGAGAGCGATCATGCGCTTTACATCACGCTCAACGATATCATCGACGACCAGGGCCGGCGCCGCCCGTTCGAGATTTTCATCAACTCCAAGAACACCGAACACTATGCCTGGACGGTGGCGCTGACGCGCATGATCTCGGCGGTGTTCCGGCGCGGCGGCGACGTCTCGTTCGTGGTCGAGGAACTGAAGGCCGTGTTCGATCCGCGCGGCGGCTATTGGGTCGGTGGCAAGTACGTGCCGTCCCTGCTGGCGGCCATCGGCGGCGTGATCGAAAGCCACATGATCGACACCGGCTTTCTGCCGAGCCCGGCGTCCAAGAACGACCCGGCGTTGGAAGCCCACGCGATACCCAAGGCCGTCGCCGCGGGCGGCGGTGCGGCCAATGACGGTGCCGACGGTCCGGCGCGGTCCTCGTTGTTCAAGCAGTGCCCGAAATGCGGCCAGCCGTCGCTGATCCGTCAGGAGGGCTGCGACACCTGCACGTCCTGCGGACATTCCAAGTGCGGCTAGGGCCGTGGACCCGCGCATCTCGCTCGTGACGCTGGGCGTTGCCGACATGACCGCGGCGCGGACGTTCTATGAGAAACTCGGCTGGCAGGCCTCCGGCCAATCCAACGACGATGTCACGTTCTTCCAGGCGGGCGGCATGATCCTCGGTCTCTATGGTCGCGCCGCGCTGGCAGAGGATGCGAATGTTGAAGACAGTCGTCCGGGGTTCTCAGGCGTCACGCTCGCCTATAACGGCCGCGACAAGGCGGAAGTCGACCGCGTGCTGGCCGAGGCTGTCGCCGCCGGGGGCACGCTGATCAAGGCGGCCGAGGATGTATTCTGGGGCGGGTACTCGGGGTATTTCGCCGACCCGGACGGGCACCTGTGGGAGGTCGCCTTCAACCCGTTCTTCCCGATCGCTGACGACGGGTCAATTTCGCTCGGGGATACATAACACGTCATCCCGGGCGTTAGTTGAGGCCGCCGCCCAAGGCGGCGAACGCGAAACTTACGACCCGGGACCCATTTCACCCATCCGACATGCCGTGCCATGGGTCCCGGATACCTCGCATTCGCTCGGTTCCGGGATGACGATGCTTGTTAAGATCGCAACCGCTTCGCCAACCGCTCCAGCCGGCGGTCGCGGATGCCGCATTCGCGCAGGTGATCGGCGGTGTTCAGCACGTATTCGGTGCAGGGACCTTTCGATCCGTGCCCCGCCTTGGTGAGGCGCACCAGTTCGTCCTCGGATAGTTTGCCCGCATACTGCTCATTCATTTCATTTGCGACGAAGACGAGGGCCTTGACCGTTTCAGGCCGTCCGCCCGTCAGCCTGAGATCAAGCCAGCGCGGGCAATAGACCGCCGTCACCATCTCGCGTTCGTGCAAAAGGGCATAGACGTCACCCGCATGCTGATCGCTGATCCGGTACGCCATCCCGCTGACCGCACCGCCGCGGTCGAGCCCGAACACGAGGCCGGGGTTTTCCTCGGTGCCGCGATAGACCCACGAATAGACGCAGAGCGCACGGTGATACCCATAGAGCATGGCCCGGCTTTTCCGCGCGAACGGGAAATCCGCCTGCCACATCAGAGAACCGTAGCCGAATACCCAGAAGGCGCCGGTCGGCGGGATGAAATCCGTTTTTCGGGTCATGACTAACCCCGTGTTACCAGCGCGACCCCGATGACGGCAATAACCATGCCCGCGAGCGCACCGAGGCTGAGCACCTCGTCGAACAGGAAATAGCCTTCGATCGCGACGACGGGCGGCACCAGATAGAACAGACTCGCCACCTTGGAGGCCGCGCCTTCGCGGATCAGGATGTAAAGCAGCGTCACGGCGCCGAACGACAGCACGATCACCAGCCATGCCATTGCGAAGATGCTTTCCGCGTTCCAGTCGATGACCATCGTTTCCGTCGGCACGGCGATCACCAGCATCAGCACGGTCGCTGCGGTGAACTGCAACGCGGAGCCGACGCGGAGGTCGATCGCCCCGGCAAAGCGTTTCTGGTAGAGCGTGGCGACGGTGATCGCCAAAAGGCTCGACGCACATGCGGCGACACCGACGGTGCCGCCCGTGTCACCGGCCTGTCGCCAGACCACCAGCGCGACACCGCAGAACCCGAGGGCGAGGCCCAGCCAGGCGCGAAAGCTCAACCGTTCGCTCAGCAGCAACCCGGCGAGGATCGCCGTCAGGACCGGTTGCACGCCGACGATCAGCGCCGCAATCCCCGCGGATGTGCCGTGGTCCACGGCGAAGAATACACCGCCCAGGTAGACGCCGTGCATCAGCAGGCCGACCACCACCGTATGCAGCCAGACCATCGGACTTCGCGGCAACTTCACGCGCATGAACGCGATCAGGGCAAAGAAGCCAATCGCGGTCAGGCCGAAACGGACGCTCAGAAAAGTAAACGGTTCCGCATGCGGCATGCTCATCTTCGAACCGACGAAGCCAGTCGACCACAAGAGCACGAACAGGATCGGTGCAATGATGCTCAGGGTCCGGCGAAGGGCGGGAGAAATGCTCATGGATGTCCGGGGCGTCTCTAGTATATGTAGCCGTGCCACGGCGCGGCTGCGCCGAAGGTATGCCCTTCCCGGAGCGGGGGCAACGCCCTATGTTCAGAACAATGTCCGGATCGCATTTCCCAAATACCGACGAACACATCGTCGAAACGCCCTTCAGGAACCCCCGCAACATCGTTCTGACGGTCGCCGTTCTTCTGGTGATGGGTGCCGTTATCTATACTGCATGGTGGTACTGGCTGGCCTCCCAGGTGCGTACGCAGGTTGACGGGTGGGTCGACGACATGCGGCAGGACGGGCGCACGGCGGTCTACGGCGAATTGACGATTGCCGGTTACCCGGGCGAGATGGCGATCCGGATTGACCGCATCAACGCCGCTGACCCGGCCGGTGGGTGGACGGTGCGCGTCCCGGCACTGACGGCGCTGATGCAGCCTTGGGACATCACGCGGCTCGACGGTGCCGTGACCGGCCCGGTCGTACTGGACTTCGTCAACGGGGCGGCACCGGGCCGCTACACGATTTCCGCCGCGGTGAACGCGTTTCGGCTCGACCGTGAGGACGGCGGCCGGGTCAGGATCGACGCTTCTGGCCTCAGAGCTACCCGCGACGCCACACCGCATCCCCTGACCGCCGAGAACGTGACGGCAACCCTGATCCGGGGGTCGTTGCCGGTCTACGGCCGAGGCACTGTCGATGCGCGTAACATCGGTCTGCCGCCGGAGATGCATTCCGCGTTCGGCGGCCATATCGCGCATATCAAGTTCACCGCTGAGGCCACCGGCGCCACGTTGCCCGAAGGCCTCAACGCGGAAAGCCTCCGGCAATGGACCGGCGACGGCGGTGCGGTCGACATCAAATCGCTGGATATCCGTCACGGCGTGCTTGGCCTCAACGGCGAGGGGACGATGGCGCTCGACGGCGACCTGCAGCCGATTGGCGCGTTCACGGCGGACATCTCCGGCTTCAACGAGGCGGTCGATGCGCTGGTCATTGCCGGGGCGGCGCGGCCGCAGGACGGGGCGCTGGCCAAGGTCGTGCTGGGCGTGCTGGCAAAGTCGCCGCCGGGCGGTGGGCCGAAGGTCGTCTCGCTGCCACTGTCCGTGCAGGACCGACGGCTTTCCGTCGGCCCGATCCCGCTGCTCACGCTCAAACGCATTCGGTGGGAATAGGGTCATAACCACATCCTTCGAGACGACCCTGCGGGTCTCCTCAGGATGAGGACGCCAAGATCCCATCCTCATGCTGAGGAGCCACGGGCTTGTCCGTGGCGTCTCGAAGCATGCGCATCGCTTACGCTTCGAATAGTGCCTGGCGTGCGGCGCCGTACTCTGCCTTCAATTGCGCAATGTACGCGGCGGCGGGCTGGACGCGGTCGATCTGGCCGACACCCTGTCCCGCGCTCCAGACGTCTTTCCAGGCCTTGGCCTTCGAGGATCCGCTGCCGAACTCCATCTTGCGCGGCTGCGCCACCGTGGCCTCGTCGAGGTCCGCGCCCGCGGCGACGATCGACGGAATCAGATAGTTGCCGTGGGTGCCCGAAAAATAGGGGGTGTAGAGAATATCCGCGGCCCGGCTGTCGGCGACCATCTGCTTGTGGCCTTCGGGGGCGATGCTTTCGTCCGTCGCGATGAACGCAGACCCGATATAGGCGAAGTCGGCGCCCAGCGCCTCGGCGGCGAGGATTGCAGCCCCCCCGGTGATGGCGCCGGAAAGCACGATGGCGCCGTGATAGAACGCCTTCACTTCCGGCAGCAGGGCGAACGGGCTCAGGCGCCCGGCGTGCCCGCCCGCGCCCGCGCACACCAGGATCAGACCGTCGACGCCGACGCTCGCGGCTTTCTCGGCATGGCGCACGGTAATCACGTCGTGGAACACCAGCCCGCCGTAACCGTGCACGGCTTTGACCACCTTGTCGGGGGCCGACAGCGACGTGATGACCAGCGGCACCTTGTGACGGACGAGGGTGGCGAGGTCCTCGTCAACGCGCGGGTTGGAACCATGCACGATCAGGTTCACCGCATAGGGGGCGGGGGCCTTGCCGGTCTCAGCCTCGAATGCGGCGAGCCGGGTTTCGATCTCCGTCAGCCACGTGTCCAGTTCCTTGGCCGGGCGCGCATTCAGCGCCGGGAACGCGCCGATGATCCCGGCGCAGCATTGCGCGACGACGAGATCGACGCCCGACGCCAGGAACATCGGTGCGCCGATGACGGGCAGGCTCAACTCGGCCTTCAAGGCTGCAACGTTCATTCATCCCTCAAAAATCTATCTCACCCGGCAAAGCACCTTGGCGACGCGAAGCGACGTTAGCAGGGCGCGCGCGGTCGCGGGATACTTTTCGGCGTCCAGCGAACCTGCGGGCTGGCCGCCTCCTGCATCGGAAATCATGGCGGTAAGTGTTGCCGGTTCGGCGGAAATGACACGCCCGCGCCGGGGTTCCTCGGCCAGCACAACGCCGATGATGCGGCCCGCGCTGTCGAATGTCGGGCCGCCGGAAAGACCGCCGAGGCTTTCGAACCGGTCCGGGACGCGGCTGCGCTCGGACCAGACATCCGCCCGCTCGCGCGTTTTGTAACGCCCGCGTTCCTGCAGCACCGTGGTGCCGATCTTGGTGGCATGCACGGCGCCGGGCCGCCCCTTGGGGAACCCGATCATGTAGCCGTCATCTCCTATGCCTGCGCCGCTTCCAAAAGGAAACGGCGTCGGCCCGTTCCGTGTCGTCAACAGCGCCACGTCGGCGTTCGGATGATTGTCGACACGTTGCACCTTGATTCCTTTGCGGGGGGCGACCTGAATGCCGATGTCATTGCAGCCGTCCGTCACGTGGCGTGCCGTCAGCCACTTGCCGTCACCGACGGCGAAGGCCGTGCCCGTGCCGTTGGTCTTGCGTGGGCCGACATCGACGAACGAGCGCCGTTCCGGCGGCGACCAGTCGGGGGCGAGACGGAATCGCTGGTTCGGACCTTCATTGAGCCAGCTTTCGGTTTCTTCCGCCCACAGCTTGCCCGGATCGGCCTTGGGTACAGGCCGGCGCGGGTTCTCGGCGGATGGCGGCGGCGTGGGCGCCGGCGCGTCGGGTCCCGCGCGCATGATCTGACCGGCGACGACGACGATCCCGAGCAGGATCAGCGCCATGACGTCGCGAAATCGCATCGTGACGGCCTAGCCCGCGACGGCGGCGGCGTTGATGGCGGCGACGGCGATCTTGATGGAGACCAGCAATACGGCGGCGCCCATCTCGCCGTTGTCGATCCGCTGCGGCAGGTCTTTCAGCAACAGGTCCGCAACCCGGTACGCGATGATCTGCAGAAACAGGGTGACGGGACCCCAGACCAGAATTTCATAAACGCTGACACTGCCGGCCATGGCGAACGCGAGCGGCAGGGCGAGACCGATGATCGCGCCACCCATGGAAACGGCGGCGGCGGTATTGCCGTCGCGGATCAGCTTCATTTCGTCCCATGGCGTGATCCACATATACATCAGCACGCCCGCGATCAGCATGGCGATGGTCACCGAGGAATGCAGCATCAGGATCGGGAACCCAGCGAGGAAACTGTCGATCACGGGCTGCATGGTACTGTCCTCAATCGTCGCTGTTGTATGGGCCGGGTATGGCGCCGAGGTCCGGTGCCGGCATGTCGTCCTGATGGGCGTCGACGACGCCGCGGCGGATGGCGCGGGTGCGGGTGAAATGTTCGAACAATCGGTCGCCGTCACCGCGCCGGATGGCACGCTTGAGTTCCGTCAGGTCTTCGTCGAAACGGCCGAGGACTTCCAGCACCGCGTCCTTGTTGGTCAGGAAAATGTCCCTCCACATGGTCGGGTCAGACGCCGCGATGCGGGTAAAGTCCCTGAAACCGGAAGCGGAAAACTTGATCACTTCCTGCTGCAGGTCTTCGCCCAGGTCGGTGGCCGTGCCGACGATGGTGTAGGCGATCAGGTGCGGGAGGTGCGACGTGATGGCGAGCACCTGATCGTGGTGTGCGGCGTCCATCACTTCAACCATCGCTTCGGCACGTAGCCACAGCTCGCGGACTTTCTCGACGGCGGCCTCGTCGGTGCCGGCGGCGGGGGTCAGGATCGTCCAGCGCCCCTTGAACAGTTCCGGAAACCCGGCGTCGGGGCCTGAATGTTCGGTGCCCGCGACCGGGTGGCCGGGGACGAGGTGAACGTTATCGGGCAGATGCGGGCCCAATGTGTCGAAGACCGGCAACTTGACGGAGCCGACATCGGTAACGATGGCGCTTTCCTTCAGGAACGGCGCGATGTGTTTCCCGATCGCCTCGTAAGCGCCCATCGGCGTGCAGATGATGACGAGGTCCGCATCGCGCACCGCGTCACCGGCATCGAGCGTGCCGCGGTCGCAGAGCCCGAGCTCGATGGCACGTTTCAGCGTATCCTCGCGTCGCGTCGATACGACAATCTCACCGGCGAGGTTGTCGCGGCGTATGACGTGCGCCAGCGACGAGCCGATCAGGCCGATGCCGATCAGCGTGACGCGGCCGAAAAGGGGAGTCGTGCTCATTCCGCCGCTCCCGGTTCGTTCTTGCCGAGGAACTGCCCCAGCGCGTCAACGACGGCGCGCATTTCTTCCTCGAGACCGATCGTGATGCGGAGGCAGTTCGGGAACCCGTAACCGCCCATGCGCCTGACCACGATGCCTTTCGATTTCAGAAAACTGTCGGCGGCCTCTGCCCCGCGATCCTTGTCGGTGCCGAAGCAGACCAGCAGGAAGTTGCCGATGCTGGGCGTGATATCGAGGCCGAGTTTGCCGAGCTCGTCCGCGGTCCACTCACGCCATTTGCTGTTGTGCTCGCGGCTCATGTCCTCGAACGCGGTGTCGCGGATTGCCGCGATGCCGGCCGCCATCGCCGCCGCGCCGACGTTGAACGGGCCGCGGATGCGGTTCAGCACGTCGATCACATTGGCGGGCGCGTAGCACCAGCCGAGGCGCACGCCGCCGAGCGCGTAGATCTTGGAAAAGGTCCGCGTCATCACCGTGTTTTCACCCGCATCGACCAGCTCGATACCGGGGGTGTAGTCGCCGACTGTGACGTATTCAGCGTAGGCGGCGTCGATCACCAGAAGGATATCGTCCCGGAGCCCTTCGCGAAGCCGCTTCACCTCATCGGCCGGCAGGTAGGTTCCGGTCGGGTTGTTCGGGTTGGCGAGGAACACGATCCGCGTCCGCTCAGTGACGGCGGCGAGCAGGTTGTCGACGTTCGCCGTCTTGTCCGTTTCGGGCGCCGTGACCGGCGTCGCGCCGACCGTCTTGGCCGAGATCGGGTACATCAGGAACCCGTGTTTGGAATAGAGCACCTCGTCGCCCGGGCCCGCGTAGGCCTTGCACAGAAGCGAGATCAGCTCGTCCGAGCCTGCGCCGCAGACGATCTTTTCGGGATCGAGGCCGTAGCGTTCGCCGATGGCGGCACGCAGCTTGACCGCGCCGCCGTCCGGGTAGCGGTGCAGTGCCGTGGCCTCGGCCTCGTGCGCCTTCGACGCCGACGGGCTCGGGCCGAACGGGCCTTCGTTCGATGAAAGCTTGATGATGCGGTCGACGCCGGGAATGGAAGACTCGCCGCCGACATAGGCAGCGATCTCCATGATGCCCGGGCGCGGTACTGGACCGGTTACGGGGCGCTCGGACATCAGGCGTCTCCCTCCGGGTGCGCGACGTCGCGCTCGCCGAGCGGCGTGCCGTAACCGCCGAGATGAATGATGCGCTGCGCCGACTTGCCGATGGCGTCGATGAAGCGCGGGAACTGCTTGCCCGCCGGGTCGACGAAACCGAACGCTTCGACCAGGTACATCCAGCCGGGCGGGCGGTTCGGGTCGTGCCAGTTCTGCACGAAGGCCGCGCTGACGCCGGCGGAATTGAGCGCTTCCTCGATCTTGCGGGCGCTGATCTCGGTATCGGTCTCGACGGCGAGCAAAGAGCGGTCGCGGCCGGTGATTTCCTGTTCGATGGGGCAGATGACGGCGGCTTCGATGCCGGAGCCTCGGATGTTCGAGCCGGGCACAAACGGCAGGCGGGCAATGATCTTGGGTGTGTCGGGAGATTGCGAGACCATGTAGCGCCACCACGGGTCAGGGTCGTCACGGCTGGGCCATGGCAGAATACCGACCGAGGAGTCCTGGCTGCGCACGGCTTCGACCACGGCGCGGCCGGAACCGTGTCGCGTCATCTTCGTGAAAGAGCCGTACTGGTCGCGCGCCATGTCCCAGTAACCAGGCTCGTCCGGCACGTCCATGACGGCAACCGAGAACGGGCCTTCGAAGCTAAGCGTAGCGACAATGATCTCGCGCCAGATGCGGCACATCTCGCGTTTCGGGAAATTGCCGCGGTGACGCGCGGTCAGGCGGTACATCATCTCCGCCTCGCGCGCAGGACGGATCTTGACGGTTTCGCCTTCCTTGATCGCGCGCACCTGCTCGACGATCTCGGTGCGCCGGATCAGCAAATCCTGGATCTGATGGTCGATGGCGTCGATCTCGTCGCGAACCGCCGCCAGCGCTTTCTTCTTATCGGTCATGACCCCACTGCCCGCCAGACATCGAAAGTAAACAAGGCCGGGTAGTGATAATGGCTAAGGCTCTGGAAATCAAAGCAAAGGTGATCGGGCGTTCAACTGCCGTCCGACTTGCCCATGGCGGTGGCCAGCAATTCGCGGAAAAGCGCCAGAATCTTGTCGAGGAACTTCAACTCGCGCTCGCGGTCCGCTTCGTACTTGGCCTTGGCGGCTTCCTCCGCGGCCTTGCGTTCGGCTTCGATCTGTTCGTAGGACTTTTTCGGCACGTCGGCGGCGTCGGTCGAGGTAGTGCAGACCAGATTTTCGCCTTGGAGCGAGCAGACGGCGATCTCGCCGGTCTCGGTATTCAGCCGCCAGACCCGGCTCTCGGTCGCCTTGACGATCTGGTAGACGCCGTCGCGGGTCGCTTCCACCGTTTGCGCGGCAGAACCCGTGGCGCACATCAGGAGGGCGGTCATGAACAGAAACAGTTTCATTTCAAAGTTCCTTTTCAGGCGGCGTAAGGTGTCGGGTCGTCGAGACCGGCGTCCTTGAAGCCTTTCTTGCGCAGATGGCAGGCATCGCAGTCGCCGCAGTGTCTGCCGTCCCCGGTGGGATCGTAGCAGCTCAATGTATGCGCGTAATCGACGCCGAGCGCTGTGCCGCGGGTCACGATCTCGGCCTTGGTCATGTCGATCAGCGGCGTATGTAGCGTGAACGGCCGCTCGCCCTCGACGCCCGCCTTGGTGGCGAGGTTCATGACGTCTTCGAACGCCTTGACGAATTCAGGCCGGCAATCGGGATAACCGGAGTAATCGAGCGCGTTGACACCGATGAAGACGTCGAACGCCTGCGTCGTTTCCGCGAGCGCCAGCGCATAGGAAAGGAAAACCGTGTTGCGTGCCGGCACATATGTAATGGGGATGCCGTCACCGATTTCTTCGTCGGAGCGGTGCTTGGGCACGTCGATGTCGGCGGTCAGCGCCGAGCCGCCGAAGGCACGCAGGTCGATGTCGGCGACGACGTGGCGTTCGATGCCGTTCGCCTTGGCAAGGGCGGCGGCAACGTCGATTTCCTGAGCATGGCGCTGGCCGTAGCGGAACGTCAGCGTCACCGGCGCAAAGCCCTGTTCGAGCGCGATCGCCAGCACGGTCGCGGAATCCAGACCGCCGCTCAACAGCACCACCGCCGGTTTGCCTGTGACCATATTCTTAAACCCATATTGCCGTCACCATTGATCGGGCGGCTCATTAGCATAATGCTGACGGTATGACCATTGCGACAAACCCGCAAACGGACCCCCGCGTGATCAAGGCGGAAATCCGGGACGAGGCACTGGCGCTCGGCTTCGATGCGGTGGGTTTCACGTCGGCCGAGACGCGCCCGCAGGATATCGAGGCGCTCGCGCAGTTCGTCGGCGAAGGCTACCACGGCGACATGGACTGGATGGCCCGCGACGACGGGCGGCGCGGCAATCCGGGGGCGCTGATGGAAAGCGTCAAAACGGTGATCGTACTCGGCGTCAATTACGGGTCGGGTCTCGATCCGATGGCCGTCACCCGCATGCCGGATCGGGGGGCCGTCAGCGTCTATGCGCGCGGCAAGGACTATCACGACATCGTCAAGAAACGCCTCAAGAAACTCGGCCGCTGGATCGTCGAGAGCTACGGCGCCGACATCAAAGTGTTCGTCGACACCGCACCGGTCATGGAAAAGCCGCTGGCCGAGCGCGCCGGGATCGGCTGGCAGGGCAAGCACAGCAATCTGGTGAGCCGTGCCAAGGGGTCGTGGCTGTTTCTGGGCGAGGTGTTTCTGGATCTCGAATTGCCGCCGGACATGCCGGAACCGGACCATTGCGGGACGTGCGATGCGTGCTTGCGCGCCTGCCCGACGGATGCCTTCCCGGAGCCCTATGTCCTTGATGCCCGGCGCTGCATTTCTTACCTGACGATCGAGCACAAGGGCGACATCGCAGACGACCTGATGGACGCCATGGGCAATCACATCTATGGCTGTGACGACTGTCTTGCGGCCTGTCCGTGGACCAAGTTCTCGGCACCGACGCGCGAAGCGGGGCTGGAGGCACGGGTCGAATTGACACAACCGCGCCTTGCCGATCTGGCGAAACTAAATGACGCCGAATTCCGGCAGGTCTTCGCCGGTTCGCCGATCAAGCGCACCGGACGCGACCGCTTCGTGCGGAACGTCATGATTGCGGTGGGCAATTCAGGCGACGCATCGCTGAAGCCGGTGGCGGAAGAGCTTTGCGCCGATGCGTCCGATCTGGTGGCGCGGGCGGCGAGGCGCGCGGTGATGCGGCTTTCCGAGGCTTGACCCCGGGCGTGTCAGACGACACCTTAAATGCATGAACCGACGTCTTTTCAGCCTTTTCCTTGCCGCCGTTATTCTGTTGCCGCTTAGCGTGAGCGCGCAGGGCGTCTACCGCGACGATATCCCGCCCAAGGACATCCCCAAGGCACCCGTCATTGCCCCCGGCACCCAACTCAAGCCCGGCGATATCTTCCGGGACTGCGAAGGCTGTCCGGAAATGGTCGTGGTGCCTGCCGGGCTCTATGTCATGGGCTCGAAGCTGCACAAGAGCGAACAGCCGGTCCGCATCATGCGGTTCAAGAAGCCGTTCGCCATCGGCCGCTTCGAGACGACGTTCGAGGACTGGCAGGCCTGCCTGGATGCGGGCGGATGCACGCATGACCCTGACGATCACAGCTGGGGCAAGGTCAGGAAACCGGTGATCAACGTCAGCCACGCCGACGTTCACAAGTATGCCGCCTGGCTGACGAAGATAACGGGCAAGACCTACCGGCTACCGAGCGAAGCGGAATGGGAATACGCGGCGCGCGCCGGCTCCAAGTCGAATTACTGGTTCGGCGACCTGGTCGGCGACAATCAGGTGAATTGCCGCGAATGCGGCTCGCCGTGGTCCGGGATCGGTAGTGCGCCGATCGGCAGCTTTGCCCCGAACCCATGGGGCATCTACGACATGCACGGCAATGCCTTCGAGTGGGTCGAGGATTGCTGGCACGACAATTATCAGGGTGCGCCCAAGGGACCGGAAGCCTGGGTCGACGGTACCTGCCAGTTCCGCGTTATCCGCGGTGGGTCGTGGTACTATTATTCGCGCATGGCGCGCTCCGCCAACCGGCAGAAGAACCCCGGCGCGGTGAAAAGTTACTGGCTGAGTTTCAGGCTCGTCAGGGAACTGCCCTAACATGTCGATCAACTCACCTCAGTCCTTCGAGACGGCCTGACGGCCTCCTCAGGACGAGGGTACTTCTTCGCGCCTCATCCCGAGGAACGAACGGCAGCGAGTGTCTCGAAGGAGCGCGCGGTCTTACTTATCGGACAGCTTGTCGAGCTTCTTCTGCATCTCCAGCATCTGCTTGCGCAGATCGTCGATGTCGCCCTCGTCCGACGGCGTCGCGCTTTCCACCGGCTTGCCGGGGCCGTTGTTGGCGCCATCCTGACCGTAGAAAGGCGTGAACATTTTCATGGCGTTCTCGAACATCGCCATGTTCTTCTTGGAGATCTCTTCCATCGGACCGAACGGGCTGAGGCCGCCGAAGGCGTCCTCGAGGTAGGTGCGCATCTGTTCCTGATTGCGCGCGAACGATCCCATGGAGTGTTCCAGATAGTTCGGCACGACTGCCTGCAGGCTGTCGCCATAGAAACTGATGAGGTGACGCAGGAAGCTGATCGGGAGAAGGTTCGTCCCCTTGGATTCTTCTTCCACGATGATGTGCGTCAAAACCTGGCGTGTGATATCCTCGCCTGTCTTGGCGTCATAGACGGCGAATTCCTTGTCGTCCTTGACCATCTGCGCGAGGTTGTCGAGCGTCACATAGCTCGACGTTTCGGTATTGTAGAGGCGCCGGTTTGCGTATTTTTTAATTGTTATGGGCTTTTTTTCGCCGGCGGAAGTTTCGGTATCCTGAGGCTTTTTCGCCATGGTCAGCTCCCTTCCCAGTTATTGTGAACGTAGTACCGAAGCTGTTGCGCTGCAACGAAAAAACCGGTGCTGCATTCTGCGGGTGCAGCAATCGTGCACAATAATTCGTTTGCGTCCAGTTGTTTGCCGATGATTGCGTGCGCGATATACTGATGGCGATGCACAGGAAGCGGAATGCCTGAATCATGAGCGACACGAAAAACGGTGGCGACGACACAGCCGACCTGCAGCGACTGGCGAAGGAGTATGTCGACCTGTGGGAGCAGCAGATAAAGGCGTTCTCGAATGACGAGGCGCTGGCCCGGACCATGGCGCAGACCATGGAACTGATGACCGCGGGCACGGCGAATGTTGCAGCGATGATGCAGAAGGCGGCAGCGGAAAACACGGGGGCGGACAGTGAGCGAGGCGCAAGCGATGCAGGCGATGATCGAGCAACTGACGGCGCCGGGGCCGGCACCCAGGCCGCTGGCACTGCATCTGGCAATCCAGAACCTGATGTTCACGAGCTCGCTTTGCGCGTTAACGAGCTTGAAAGACGGCTCGCTCGTTTGGAAGGACTCTCTGGGCCCGCAGGCAAGATCGCTCCGGGAAAAGATCGCAAAGGTTGATGCGGACGCGTTTTCCGCGGCATTGAACAGCGAAATCCAGCACCGTATCGCCGCGTTCGCCGACGGCGTGAACCGTTTCGCCGGCGCCGAACGGCCCGAGCCCATGCCCGCCCTTGCCGTGATCTGGACAGAGGGCACGACCCGACTGTTGCATGCCGAGGCGGTCGGCACGCCGGTGATCCTGATCCCGTCGCTGGTCAACCGGGCGCACATTCTCGATCTCGAAGCGGATCGCAGCCTCGTCCGGTATCTGGCCGGGGCAGGGCATGACACCTATCTCGTCGACTGGGATGCGCCGGGCGCTGCGGAAATGGCGTTCAGCATCGATCATTACGTCGACCGGCTGGAACGAATCCGCGATCACGTAACAGAGACGACCGGCAAGGCGCCGGTGATCGCCGGGTATTGCATGGGCGGCAATCTCGCGATGGCCTTGGCGCATCGGGCATGCGACAGGATCCGCGCCATCGCGCTGCTTGCAACCCCGTGGGATTTTTACGCCATGCCGCCGTCGGCAACAGCGATGCTGGCGGCGATGATGCCGGGACTGCGCCAGCTGGTCGCCGCCACCGGCAATCTGCCTGTCGACGTCATCCAGAGCATGTTTTCGAGCCGCGATCCCGGTGCGGTCATTCGCAAGTTCAGGCACTACGCCGAAATGGTGCCGGGCAGCGCGCAGTCGCGGGCCTTCGTATTGCTGGAGGACTGGCTGAACGACGGCGTGCCGCTCGCAGGTGCGGTGGCGATCGAATGCCTCGACGACTGGTACATCCAGAACCGGCCCATGGCAGGGACCTGGGAAAGCGGCGGCACGCCGCTGGACCCGGCGGCGCTCGACGTCCCGTCACTGGTCGTGATCCCCGATCACGATACGATTGTGCCGCCCGCATCCGCTGCCCCCTTGGCAGAACTGCTGCCAGATGCCACGTTAATAAAAGCAAACGCGGGACACATCGGTATGGTCGCCGGCTCGCGAGCCGAACAGGTACTCTACGCCCCGCTCAGTGACTGGATTGCTGCATTGCAATAAAAATGGTGCAGTGCAAAAAAATTGGTTGAACGTTGTACCGAAATGGCGTATGACCCCATCAATTCTAAGGTTAACCGGCCTCAAGGCCGACACGATTTGCGGCCCCCAAGGCCGACTATTCTAGAAGCATGACAAAGGGAGAGACCCATGACTGAAGTAGTAATTACCGGTGCCGCCCGGACCCCGGTTGGCGCATTCCTCGGTGGACTGAGCTCGCTCGCAGCCTCGAAACTCGGTGAAATCGCGATTGCCGAAGCGCTGAGCCGCGCCGGCGTCAGCCCGGATGATGTTTCTGAAGTGATCATGGGGCAGATCCTCGCCGCCGGCGGCGGTCAGAACCCCGCTCGCCAGGCAGCCATGGGCGCCGGCATCCCGCAGGAAAAAACCGCATACGGCATCAACCAGCTCTGCGGCTCGGGTCTCCGTACCGTCGCGCTCGGCTATCAGGCGATCAAGATGGGCGACAGCGACGTCGTCGTTGCCGGTGGCCTTGAGAGCATGAGCCAGGCGCCGCACGTGATGCACCTGCGCAACGGCGTGAAGATGGGTTCGGGAGAGATGCTCGACACCATGCTGCGCGACGGTCTGATGGATGCCTTCGCCGGCTACCACATGGGCAATACCGCCGAGAACGTCGCCCAGAAATGGCAGCTGACCCGCGACGAACAGGACGCGTTCGCACTCTCGTCGCAGGAAAAAGCCGAAGCCGCGCAAAAGGCCGGCAAGTTCAAGGACGAAATCGTCCCCGTCACCATCACCAGCCGCAAGGGCGAAACGGTGGTCGACACCGACGAGCACCCGAAACACGGCACCACGATGGAAAGCCTCGGCAAGCTGCGTCCGGCCTTCGACAAGGAAGGCACCGTGACCGCCGGTAACGCATCGGGCATCAACGACGGTGCCGCCGCCCTCGTCCTGATGAGCGCGGACAACGCCGAAAAACGTGGCGCACCGGTTCTCGCCCGGATCAAGTCATGGGCGACCGCGGGTGTCGATCCGGCAATCATGGGCACGGGGCCGATCCCGGCTTCGCGCATGGCGCTCGAGAAAGCCGGCTGGACCGTCGACGACCTCGACCTCATCGAAGCCAACGAAGCCTTTGCCGCCCAGGCCTGTGCCGTGAACAAGGACATGGGCTGGGACGTCGAGAAAGTGAACGTCAACGGCGGTGCGATTGCGCTCGGCCACCCGATCGGTGCCTCCGGCGCCCGGGTCCTGGTCACGCTGCTGCACGAAATGCAGAAGCGCGATTCCAAGAAGGGTCTGGCGACGCTTTGCATCGGCGGCGGCATGGGCATCGCCATGTGCGTCGAACGCGACTAAGCTGAATATCTGGGATGGGTGACGGCGGCGCCGTCACCCGCTCCGGGGGGTAAAACAGCCGCGAAAAAAAGCGGCAGTTATTGGAGGAAGCATTATGTCCAGAGTAGCACTGGTTACGGGTGGCACGCGCGGTATCGGCAAGGCCATTTCCGAAGAACTCAAGAGCAAAGGCTACACGGTTGTCGCCAACTACGCCGGCAACGACGAAGCGGCCAACGCCTTCAAGGATGAGACGGGCATTCCCGTCTACAAGTTCGACGTTGGTGATTTCGATGCCGTTTCCGCCGCTGTCGCCCAGATCAAGTCGGATGTCGGGCCGATCGAGGTGCTCGTCAACAACGCGGGCATCACGCGCGACAAACCGCTGCACAAGATGGACAAGGCGGATTGGGACGCGGTCATTCACACCAATCTGTCGAGCCTGTTCAACCTCAGCCGTAACGTGATCGACGACATGCGCGGCGCCAACTTCGGTCGCATCATTTCGATCAGCTCGATCAACGGCCAGAAGGGGCAGTTCGGCCAGACCAACTACGCCGCATCGAAAGCGGGCGACCTCGGGTTCACCAAGGCACTGGCGCTGGAAACGGCATCCAAGGGCATCACCGTCAACGCGGTCGCGCCGGGCTATATCGGCACCGAGATGGTCCGTGCCGTGCCCGAAGAAATCCTGAATACGAAAATCATTCCGCTGATCCCCGTCGGCCGCCTCGGCGAGGCAGAGGAAATCGCGCGCTGCGTCAGCTTCCTGGCTTCCGACGAGGCCGGGTTCATCACCGGTTCGACGATCACCGCGAACGGTGGTCAGTACATGGCCTGACCCGCCGATGAACGGAACCACGATCATGAGGGCGGCGCTTTCGGGTGCCGCCCTTTTGTTGTGCTTGTCCGACGTTGCGGATGCGGAAAGCCGTCACTGGATGTTGCACGTGCCGGGACTGGCTGAAATCGTCGAAGCGCGTGACGGCATGCCTGTCGTCGTTACGTCCGACGGGCGCCATCGGCGTGTGACGATCGAAGACGGAAAAATCGTGTTGCTACCGATTGAGGCTGATACCACTGAGCCCGCCCCTACGGGCGCGCTGCCCGATGCCGTGGTGACGCATGGCCATGAAGGCGGCCGGGCCGCGATGTCAGCATGGCTAGATCAGCCGACGACACGATACGAACACGCGGTGCTCGGCGATGCGGTCGAAGCAGGTGGGCTCAGCGTCCGCTATGCCGACGGCTCCCAACAACAGTTGACGCTTTCCGCTGACCGCGTGTTCGAGGATCGTTACGCCCGTTTCACCGGGCTGCTGATTGAAGGCCGGCAGACCCTGCTGACGGTGACGTCGTACCTTAAAGCCGGTGCGGCTCTGACACTGGTCGACCCCGGCGCCGCGGGCGGGCCGGCCCCGCGCGTGATCGCCGAGGCCGGCGCGATCGGCATTCCGAACCGCTGGCTCAATCCCGTTGGTGCCGGGGATGTCGACGGCGATGGCCGTATTGAACTGCTGGCCGTCATCACGCCGCATATCGGCGGCATGCTGGTCGCCTATGAACTGGACGGTCGCAAGCTCGGTATCGAACAGCAGATACACGGCTTTTCGAACCATGCCTATGGTTCGCGAGAACTCCGGCTTTCCGGCCTGATCGACCTCGACAACCCTACCGATGGCATCGAGGAAGCCGTCGTGCCGAACGCGGATCGCACAACAATGACCGTGGTGCGCTTCGATCGCGCGACGCCACATATCGCCGCATCGCTTGCGCCCGGCGGACAGATCGTTCACCGGCTTGTCATCCGTGATCTGGACGGCAACGGCGTCCCGGACCTTACTTTCGGGACCAGTGACAGCACCATCGTCGTCTGGGCGCCCGAGATGTAGTTGATCAATCGCTCGCTGTGGGTAAAGTCCCTCATCCCGAGCAGATGAGGGAAGCCATGACGGCGGACGACAACACGAGAATCAAGGCAACCCTGATCGGATCGACGGCTGTTCTGATGTGGGGGCTGCTGGCACTTTTCACGACGCTGACCGGCAAGATCCCAGCGTTCCAGCTGGCGGCCATGTCGTTCGGCATCGCGACCGCGTTCGTGGTTCTGAAATGGTTGGTCAGACGCGAAAACGTCGCTGCCCACCTGCGCCAGCCGGCAGGGGCGTGGGCGCTCGGGACGGCAGGCCTGTTCGGCTATCACTTCTTTTACTTCATGGCACTCAAGAACGCGCCGCCGGTCGAGGCTGGGCTGATTGCCTACATGTGGCCGCTGCTGATCGTCGTCGGCTCGGCATTGCTGCCGGGCGAGCGCCTGCGCTGGTGGCATGTGGCGGGCGCCGTCGCGGGGCTGGTCGGCGCCGCCATCCTGATCACTGGCGGGCGCGGTCTCGCCGGTTTCAAAAGCGAGTTTGCGGTAGGCTACGCGTTCGCGGTCCTGTGTTCCCTGACGTGGTCGAGCTATTCCATCACCAACCGCCGTTTCGGTCATGTGCCGACGGATACGGTCGGCGGGTTCTGCGCGGCAACCGCGATCCTCGCCACCATATGTCACATGATTTTCGAGCAGACCGTCTGGCCTGCCGACGCGCTGGAATGGCTCGGCGTCGTCGGTCTCGGCCTCGGCCCCGTCGGCGCCGCGTTCTTCACCTGGGACTACGGCACCAAGCACGGCGACATTCAGGTCCTGGGGGCGCTGGCCTATGCCGCGCCGCTGATTTCGACGATTCTGCTGATCGCTTTCGGCAAGGGCGAGGCGACGTGGTTCGTCGCCATCGGTTGCGTGCTGATCGTCGGCGGGGCAGTCTTGGCGTCGAAGGAACTGCTGAGACGGCGGCGCCGCGCATGACAGACGACATCATCCTTGTTCAGTTTCCGCGCAAGCTCGGTGTTGCGAATGCGTCGCCGTTCTGCGTCAAGCTGGAGCTTTGGCTGAAACTCGCTGGCATTCCGTACCGGGTGCAGGAACAGGTCATGCCGGGCAAGGCGCCGAAGAAGAAGATACCGTACATCATCGAGAATGGCCGCGAGATCGGCGACAGCACGCTGATCATCGAGCACCTTTCGAAGACACGGCAAGTCGATCTCGATGCCGGACTGAGCGCGCGCGAACGGGCGCTCGATCAGGCGGTCTGGGCGATGTGCGACGAGCGCCTATACTGGACCTGCGTTCACGACCGTTGGCTCGGCGCCGGCTGGCCGGTGGTTTCGGAGACGTTCTTCGGCGAATTGCCCGCGCCGTTGCGCCCGGTCATCAAATTTTTCGCGCAACGAGCCGTCCGCAGGCAGTTATGGGAACAGGGCACGGGCCGTCATTCACCTGACGAGATATTTGAAATGGCGGAGCGTGATATCGCCGCGCTGGCCGACATCGTCGGAGACGGGCCTTACGTGCATGGCGACACGATCCGCACGATCGACACGGTGGTCTATGCGTTCGCCGTCAACCTGACGGAGGTGAAGGTGGATACGCCTTTCACCGAAGCGGCACGGGCGCATCCGAACCTCGTCGCATACGCCCGCCGCATTACGGAAAAGTATTTTCCCGAATTCGCTTAAGCCACTTGTGGCACCGTTTGTTCGAACGACGGCCGGTCCGAAATCCTGTCGAACCAGTCGGCGAGCGCCGGACGGTCACTGCGCCAGCCCATGTCGGGGAAGCGCAGGTCGATCCAGCCGAGGCCGGCGCCGATGGCGATCTCGGCGATGGTGATCGGCCCGCCGGTGGTCGCCATGCCGTCGGCGGCAGCGTCGGCGATGTCCATGCACCGGTTGATGACCGTCTGCTGGCGCTCGGCCCACCAGTCCCATTTCAGCTCGCCGGGACGGCGCACGGTCTCGATCAACAAGAGTACGCCCGCATCCAGCATGCCGTCGCCCGCAGCCGCGAGCGTCAGGGCCTTGAAGCGCGCATCGCCCGCTTCCGGGATCACCTTGGTGCCCGTGTGCTGGCTATCCAGATATTCGCAGATCACCGGGCTGTCATAGACGGCGTCGCCGGCATCAGTGATCAGGCAAGGCACCTTGCCGATGGGGTTGGCCTGACCCAGATCGGTTTCCGCCGACCAGGGATCGGTGGAGACGCGCTCGATCCGGTCGGCGAGGCCGGTTTCAATCGCGGTGATGGAAACCTTGCGGACGTACGGTGAGGTCGGTGAATAACGAAGCTTCATGGGTGGCCCTCCCTAGGCATTGAGTTCATCTCTAACGGCAATATGGGGATTTCAGGCGCAATGTCACGAGCTGCGTTGGTGTGGGGGATGACCGCCGCGCGGAAAGGTTCTAATCTCGGGCGCATGTGGTCGGATGTCGTCGATCTGAGGGAATTTTACGCCCGCCGCCTGGGCCGCACGGCGCAGCGCATGGTGCGCCGCCGTCTGCGCCAGTTGTGGCCGGACGCGACGGGGCTGCGCGTGCTCGGTCTCGGGTTCGCGACGCCGTTTCTGAACATGTTCCGGGGCGAAGCGGAACGGGTTCTCGCCGCGATGCCGGCGGGGCAGGGCGTGATGCACTGGCCGGTGCATGAACGCGGCCTCACCATGCTTGCCGACGAGACCGATCTGCCGCTGCCCGATTTGAGCATGGACCGGGTACTGGTCGTGCACGCGCTGGAGTGCACCGAGCAGGTGCGCCCGCTGTTACGCGAAGCCTGGCGGGTGCTGGCGGACTCGGGCCGCCTCGTGGTCGTCGTGCCGAACCGCCGCGGGCTCTGGGCGAGGTTCGAATCGACGCCGCTTGGCAATGGTCGGCCGTATTCCCGAAGTCAGCTCTCCCGGCTGCTGCGCGACAACATGTTCATGCCGGTCGAGAGCACCCGCGCGCTTTTCGTGCCGCCGGTCGACATCGGGCTGTTGCAGGGGTCCGCGGCGGCGTGGGAGAAGGTCGGCATGAAACTGTTCCCGGCGGCTGCCGGCGTCATCATGATCGAAGCCGTCAAACAGATGTACGCGCAGCCCGTCGCCGTCGAGCCGAAGCGCAAGCGTGCGCTCGATGCGCTGCCGGAGCGGCCGCACGGACTTAACAGGTTCCCGCGGAGCGTGAGCCTCGACACGGGTCCACGCACGGGCGATACGCCGCGCGCGGCCCGGCAACGGACGGGTCGCACATCGTGAACGAGACGATGACCGGAGACATGGTTGCGTGTCGGGTCAAGGCCGTCGACGTGGCGTCGCCCGATGTCAGGATCGTCCGTCTCGAGGCCCGTGACGGCACACTGTTCGACTGGCGCGCCGGGCAATATGCGAGTTTCCGGATCTGCGAGCTGGAGCCGCGCGACTATTCCATTGCCAATGCACCGGGCGAGGGGGTTCTGGAACTTCACATTCGCCGTTCCGGCGCCGGCGGCGTCAGCGACTTCATCTGCGATGATCTCAAGCCAGGCGATCCCGTTGACGTACAGGGCGCGTTCGGTGGCGCCTATTTCAGGGCCAAGCACGATGGTCCGCTGCTGGCGATCGCCGGTGGCACCGGGCTGGCGCCGATGAAGGCGATTGTCGAGGCCGCGCTCGCGAGCGGTCTCAAGCAGGACGTGCATCTCTATTTCGGGGTCCGGGACGAGAGCGAACTGTATCTTGAGCGCCATTTCATCGAATTGACGCACAAACACCCCAATTTCCGGTTCGTCACCGTGATTTCCGACCCTAAAGAGAACTCGGGGCGCAGATCGGGGTTCGTGTCGGATGCCGTGGCGGCCGATTTCCAGCTTCTTTACGGCTTTCAGTGCTATATCGCCGGGCCGCCGGTGATGGTGGAGGCGAGCGTGCACATGCTCGGCCTCAAGTCGGTGCCGCGTCACGATATCTTCGCCGACGCGTTTTATACCGAAGCGCAGATGCAGGCGAAGGGCGAACCGCGCCCCGACTGGACCTGAGCGCGAACGGGGTTCGACGCCAATAAGATTGATGCGAGCGCCCAATCGGCGTAAAACCCGCCTCCATGACGTATCAGGTTAAAGAGATATTCTACACCCTGCAGGGCGAGGGGCGGCAGACCGGCCGGCCCGCGGTCTTTCTGCGCTTTGCGGGCTGCAACCTGTGGACCGGCCGTGAAGAGGACCGCGAAGATGCCGTCTGCACGTTCTGCGACACGGATTTCGTCGGTACGGACGGCGACGACGGCGGACAGTTCAAGGACGCCGAAACGCTGGCCGATATCGTGCGTACGACGTGGCTCGGCAAGGGGACGGGGCGACCGTTCGTCGTCATGACCGGCGGTGAGCCCTTGTTGCAGGTCGACGCCGCACTGATCGACGCGCTGCACGCGGCGGGCTTCGAGATCGCGGTGGAAACGAACGGCACCATCGAGGCGCCTGACGGGATCGACTGGATCTGCGTCAGCCCCAAGGCGGATGCGGAGTTGAAGCAGCTTTCCGGGCACGAGCTGAAGCTCGTCTATCCGCAGGAAGACGCGATGCCGGAACGGTTCGAGGATCTGGCGTTCGACTATTTCATGCTGCAGCCCATGGACGGGCCGGACGCGGCGGCCAATACGCGTGCCTGCGTCGATTACTGCCGTGACCACCCGAAATGGCGGCTCAGCCTGCAGACCCACAAGATGCTCGGCATTCGCTAAACCGGGCGCGGATCGGAAGACAGATGGAAATTTTCAAGGAATTCACCTTCGAGGCGGCGCACGACCTGCCGAACACGCCGGAAGGCCACAAGTGCCGCCGCCTGCACGGCCACAGCTTCCGGGTGCGCCTCGCCGTCGAGGGCCCGGTGGATGAGCACACCGGCTGGGTGATGGACTTCGCCGACATCAAGGCGGCGTTCCATCCGATCTGGGAACGGCTCGACCATCATTACCTGAACGACATCCCCGGGCTCGAGAACCCGACGTCCGAGGTCATCGCCAAGTGGATCTGGGCGGAACTGAAGCCGGTGCTGCCGCAACTCTCCGAAGTGAAGCTCTGGGAAACCTGCACGGCTGGGTGCACGTATCGGGGCGACTAACCCCGGCCGCGATAGGGCTGCACGCCCTGGTCCGGCAGCCACAGGCCCTTGGGCGGCTCGCCCGACTGATAGAACACATCGATGGGAATGCCGCCGCGCGGGTACCAGTAACCGCCGATGCGGATCCAGTGCGGCTGGGCGGCCGTAATGATCTTCTGCGCGATGTCGACCGTGCATTTCTCATGAAAGCCCGGATGGTTGCGGAAGCTGCCCAGGTAAAGCTTCAGCGACTTGCTCTCGACGATGGACCGTTCCGGGACGTAGTCGATCACCAGGTGCGCGAAATCGGGCTGGCCGGTGACGGGGCAGATCGACGTGAATTCGGGCGCGGCGAACCGTACCAGATAGCGCATGGTGGGATGCGGGTTGGGCACGCATTCGAGCTGGGCGGCGTCCGGGCTTTCGGGCAGGTCGCTCGCCTGGCCGAGCTGGCTCAGGGTTTCATAGGTGGTGTCACTCATGCGCGCATACTATGCGAGCGCCGCGGTGCGGGCAAAGCCGGAATGACGAAGGATCAGGACGTCACTTCGACCGTCAGTTCCTCGTACGTGGCGTCGAGCCGTCCCATGCAGCGCACGCGTTGCTGCTTGCCGTCGAAGGCCTCGAAGGTCGCCGGGATGATGGTGACTTCCAGCGTCACCACGTCGAGCAGTTTCGCGCCGACATCCTCGAACCGGTCGGCCCAGAAATGTGCTTTTGGCTTGAACGCGTTCAGCAGGTACCAGCCCGCCGCGCTCGGCCCTTTCGGTGTGCCCCGGGTCAGATCGTTGACGATGTCGCGATAGGTCTTCGCGCATGCGTCCGCAGTGCGGCTTTCCTTGGGCGCCGTCACGGACACGAACAAGGTGATGCGGTTTTCACGCCAGTTGTAAAACGAGCCCGTTACCGGCGCGCCGATATACTTGGGAATGGTCCGTTCGGCGGCGATTGCGATGTCCTTGTCGAGCTGGGCGATCCCCCAGTCGAACAGGGTCACGGGCTCGTCCATCAGGCGCCGGAGAACGTCCTTTTGCTGCGCAGTGGCTTGGCCCGCAATCAGCAGCACGCAGAATATGGTCAGAATTCTTAACATCGGCGCCTCCTCGGTTTCGTTCGAATTATAACCAGAGTCGCAATTTGTGCGTATTTTAGCACAACCGACGCATTTCCCCTAACCAAGTTTTATGACAATTCCCTCGGGAGGCGGACTTAAAGCGGTTCGATATCCCCGCCCGTGTACCGGGCGGTAAAGGCGGCCTGAAAGTCGGCGAAGGTGCCGGCCTCGATGGCGGCGCGCATGCCGGCCATCAGTTCCTGGTAATAGTGCAGGTTGTGGCGAGTCAGCAGCATCATGCCGAGGATTTCCTTGGCCATGACGAGGTGATGCACGTAGGCGCGGGAATAATTGGCGCAGGCATAGCACGCGCAATCGGGATCGATCGGGCGGCTGTCTTCCTTGTGGCGCGCGTTCCGCATGTTGACCGTGCCGCGCCGGGTGAACGCCTGATCGGTGCGCCCGGACCGGGTCGGCAACACGCAGTCGAACATGTCGACACCGCGCGCGACCGCAGCCACCAGGTCGTCCGGCTTGCCGACACCCATCAGGTAACGCGGCCGGTCCGTCGGCAGCATGGGCGCGGTGAAATCGAGCACGCGGAGCATTTCTTCCTGCCCCTCGCCGACGGCAAGGCCGCCGATGGCATATCCGTCGAAGCCGATGTCCGTCAGCGCATTCGCGCTTTCGTCACGCAGGTCTTCGTGCACGCTGCCCTGCACGATGCCGAACAGGCCATAACCGGCGCGGTCCTCGAACGCGTCTTTCGAGCGTTTCGCCCAGCGCATGGAAAGCCGCATGCTTTCCGCTGCCGTATCCTTGTCGCACGGAAACGGCGTACATTCGTCGAACGCCATGGTGATGTCGGCGTCCAGATCATTCTGGATCTTCATCGAGCTTTCCGGCGTCAGATCGTGATAGCTGCCGTCGATGTGCGAGCGAAAGCGCACGCCGTCTTCGCCGAGCTTCCTGAGCCCCGCCAGTGACATGACCTGGAAGCCGCCGCTGTCGGTGAGGATCGGCCCCGGCCACTTCATGAACTCGTGCAGGCCGCCCAAGCGCGCAATCCGTTCAGAACCGGGCCTGAGCATCAGGTGATAGGTGTTGCCGAGAATGCACTCGGCGCCGGTTTCCGCGACCCATTCCGGTGTCATCGCCTTGACGGTCGCTGCCGTGCCGACCGGCATGAAGGCCGGCGTTTCGAAGGTCCCGTGCGCCGTCGTCACGCGCCCGCGCCGGGCGGCGCCGTCGGTGGTGATCAGCTCAAAGCCGGTGCCGGGCATTCAATGGTCCTCCTCGGCCTCGCCCTTCGAGACGCCGTTCCGGCTCCTCAGGGTGAGGCTAGACAGAAAGCCCCTCATCCTGAGGAGCGCGTTTATGCGCGCGTCTCGAAGGATGCAATCAGGCATTCTCATTATTCCGTTCGATGAAACACGCATCGCCATAGGAATAGAAACGGTATCCGTTGTCTATGGCGTGCACATAGGCTGCCTGCATCCGGTCCAACCCGGCCAGCGCCGAAACAAGCATGAACAGCGTCGAACAGGGCAGGTGGAAGTTGGTCATCAGCGCATCGATCCCACGGAAACGGTAACCCGGTGTGATGAACAGGTCCGTATTGCCGTCGTAGGCATGGAAGCGGCCGTTTTCGTCGGCGGCGCTTTCCAGCGTGCGGAGCGATGTCGTGCCGCAGGCGACGATACGCCCGCCGGCGTCACGCGCGGCGTTGAGCTTTTCCGCGATATCGGCACTGAGGATCGCGCGCTCGGTATGCATGACGTGGTGGTCGGTATCTTCGACCCGGACGGGCAGGAAGGTGCCCGCGCCGACATGCAGCGTCACTCGGGTGTCGGTGACGCCCCGCGCACGGACCGCGGCCAGCAGATCGTCGGTAAAGTGCAGCGCTGCGGTCGGTGCGGCGACGGCACCGTCCTTTTCCGCGAACATGGTCTGATAATCTGAACGGTCGGCATCATCGCCTGCGTCGTCCCGTTTGATGTAGGGGGGCAGCGGCATGATGCCGTGTTTCTCGAGCATCGCAATCAGCTCGCGCCCGGCGACGTTGAAGCGCAGCCAGCGTTCGCCCATGTCGCCCGCCTCGATGCAGTCCGCTGCGAACCCCGGTGCGAAAACGATATAGTCGCGGGGATTGAGTTTCTTCGCCGGTTTCGCGAACACGCGCCAGGTATAGGCATCGACCGGCTGGTGCAGCGTCACTTCGACCTTGGCGCCGCCGTCGGGCTTGCCCCGGTTGGTGGCATCGCCGCGCTTGCCCGTCAGGCGCGCCGGTATGACGCGGGTGTCGTTGAACACCATGACGTCGCCCGGGTTCAGAAGGTTCGGCAGATCACGGACACCTAGATCGGCGAGGCCGCCTGTTGCCGGGACGTGCAGCATTCGGGCGGCGTCCCTCGGGCGCGCCGGGCATTGCGCAATGCAGGATTGCGGCAGGTGAAAATCGAACAGCGAAACTTCCATGAGCGGGGGTTTTATAGACTTGCGGCGGGTGGGACAATCGTGGAACGTAGATGCTATAAACAGAGAACGCTGCACTTGGACGGCGCCCACAACAGACGAGGACCACGATGATCCGTCTTATTCTCGCCATCGTTATTCCGTGGCTGAACTTTTTCACCATCGGCAAGCCCATTCAGGGCGTGATCTGCCTGATCTTGCAACTGACCCTGATCGGCTGGATTCCGGCCGCCATCTGGTCGGTCTACGCGCTCAGCCAGTACAACACCGACAAAAAGATCGACGCCGCCACCAAGGGCTGAGCCCGGCTCAATCCAGTTTGACCTCGGTGTGCGTCTTCGATGCCTTGACGATGGCCTCGAGGATGGCGATTCCGTGAATGGCGTCTTCCAGCGGCACCGGGAATTCGGCGCCTGACGTAACGGTGTCGGCGAACGCCTCCAGCTCGGCGCGTTCCATGTCGAAGCCCGGGAACTCGTCGACCGAGTTGTCGCCTTCGAGCAGCCTCACCTCGATCCGTTCCTGATCGCGCACCTCGGCCCAGCCCTTGGTGCCGAATACCTGGATGCGCCACAGAAGGTGCGTCGCGAACATCGTCGTCAGCACACCGGTCACGCCGGACTTGAAATGAACGGTGGCGAACGTGGTGTCGTCGACGGCACCGTCGGTGCCATGCTTCTCGCTGACGGCGCGTAGGCTGGCGACCGGGCCGCAGACCGACATCATCGCATCCATCATGTGCACGCCCATGGCGGTCATGCCGCCGGCCGGGCTTTCCGTTTCCGAGGCGCGCCAGTGATCGCCGCTGTAACGCAGCGCGCCGTTGCCCGAGATGTTGCCTTCGATGTGCAGGATTTTGCCGAGCGCGCCGGATGCCGCCAATTCCTTCATCTTGATCATGGCCGGTAAAAAACGGCGGTTGAAACCGACGCAGAGCGGCAGCCCGGCGTCCTTGCAGGCATCCGCCGCGCGGCGCGCATCCGCCTCGTTCAGCGTCAGCGGCTTGTCGCAGAAGACCGGCTTGCCGGCTTTTGCCGCGGCAACGATCTGGTCGACGTGCTGGGTGTGCGGGGTCGCGAGCACGATGGCGTCGACGTCGGGTCGCGTCAGCAAGTCGCCGTAGTCATCGAGCAGTTCGATGCCCTTTTCGGCGCAGTAATCGACGGCGCGCTCCTTGCGGCCGGTGACGGCGGCGACGCAGGTGATCTTGTCCGACTTGCCCTGCACAGAATCGATCAGCACCCGACCCCAACGGCCAAGACCGGCCACACCAACACGAACCATTTCTAATTCTCCCCAAGTCCTTATTGAATTTCGCTTGTTTGACGCGCCGCCGTTCCCAACTGAAAATTGAGGGCATTTCATCGCGCCGTTCCGGCGTGACGGTAGCAGTTTTTCCGGAGACGGCAACGCCATGGGTGAAGAAACCGTGATCCCGCACGGGCCGAAAGGACTCACCGCCCGTAAAGCGGCGCTGAAGGGGATTGCGTGGATGGCGTTGGCGGGGCTGCTGATCTCGCTGATGCATATTCTTGTCCGAGACGTGTCGAAGACCGTGCACCCGATCGAGATCGCGTTCTTCCGCAACGTCATCGGGTTTATCATGCTGGTCCCGTTTCTGCTGCGCCAGGACCGCTCGCAATGGAAATCCAAGCAGCCCAAGCTGCAGCTGATCCGTTCCATTATCGGCGTCTGCGCGCTGATGAGCTGGTTCACGTGCCTGAGCATGCTGCCGGTCGCCGACGCGACGGCGATCAGCTTCGTGACGGTGCTATTCATCACCATCGGCGCGTCCGTGATCCTGGGTGAAAAAGTGGGGATCCGCCGCTGGTCGGCGATCATCGTCGGCTTCATCGGCACGCTGATCATCGTCCGGCCCGGTTCCGGCATCTTCGGTCCGGGCGTTTTCGTGGCGCTGGCGTCGACGGTGTTCTGGGCGTCGGCGCTGTTATGCGTGAAGGTGCTGGCGCGCACTGACAGCAGTGTCACCATGGTGTTCTACGCCAACGTCTATTTCACATTGTTCTCGTTCATTCCGGCGCTGTTCTTCTGGACCTGGCCGACGATGACCGAACTGGGTTGGCTGGTCGTAATCGGCGTGATGGCGACGCTTGGCCACCTGTGCATGGCGACGGCGCTGAGAACGACCGAGGCAACCATTGTCGCGCCGGTCGACTACACCCGGCTCCTGTGGGCAGCGGGGGTCGGCTATCTGGTGTTTGGCGAGTTCCCGGACGTCTGGACTTGGGTCGGCGGTACGGTGATCTTTCTGTCGACCGTTTACATCACGTACCGAGAATCCCGGCGCGCGCCGCCCAGTGATTTGAGCCGCGAGCCGCGGACGCCGACGACGACCGTGGAATCCTAAGGGGCGGTCTTGTCCTGCAGGCTCGGTTCCTTGTGCATCGCCTGTTCACGCCGGACGATGTAGAACGACGACGCGAAGATCACGAGTGCGCCGACCCAGGTCCAGATATCCGTCAACTCCCCGAATGCGAGCCAGCCGATCAGGACGGCGAACGGCAGGCGTGAAAAATCCACCGCGGCGACGTTGGAAACGTCGGTCACGGAAAACGCCTTGGTCAGGAACAGGTGGCCGAGCACGGCGACCGGCCCCGTCGCCATCAGGAAGAGCCAGACCTCGAACGTCGGCCACGTCCACACGAACAGCGCCGGGACGAGTGCGATGGGGATCATGATCAGGTGCGAAATGAAAACCACGGTCCATGGATCGTCGCCCTTGGTCAGGGTCTTGATGATCAACGCGGATGTGCCCATGAACACGGCGGAGGCGAGGGCGAACCAGCTTCCCACGCTCATTTCGACAAGGCCGGGACGGATGATGATCAGGGCGCCGGCAAAACC
The DNA here is from genome assembly GCA_965262415.1 of Rhodospirillales bacterium. Classification (GTDB taxonomy): domain Bacteria; phylum Pseudomonadota; class Alphaproteobacteria; order Rhodospirillales; family Casp-alpha2; genus UBA4479. Next base: position 3,600,557 of record OZ253533.1, read on the forward strand.
GATCAGCGTCGCCGTCCAGCGCCGAAGGCGCACAACCTCGCCCAGAAACAGCGCGGCGCCGACGGTGGTGAACAAGGGGGCGGCAAAGCTCAGCGCCGTCACTTCGCCGATCGGGATCAGCGCCAGCGCATAGAACCACGTCGACATCGCGCACATGCTGAACACGGCGCGCACCAGGTAGAGCTTGATCTGCGACGTACCGATCGACCCGATCCCCCGGTGCAGCAACCACGGCAGCATGCACATCCATGCAAAGACGAGGCGGCAGAAGACGATCTGCATCGGATCGACGTCGAACTGCGATATGTGGCGGCCAAGCGCGGACAGCGCGGCCAGAAAACCGCACGACGCGATCATCCAGAGGGCACCATCGAGCGGCCGGTTCACGGCCTGCGGCCGAGGCCGCACGGCCTTCGCTTCGGGGAGCGAGTCCGCCACGGTCAGTCGAGGTCCAGCGGGTAAATAGGCCGGCGCAGCCGGGTGAACGGCAGCTTCGAAATGTCCTTGGTGGAAAGCGCGCCTGAGTCGCAGATCAGGATTTCACGGGCGAGCGGTGCGAAAGCAGCGCGAAAATGCTGCATCGACTTGACGGCGACGATGTCGCGTTCGCGCGGATCGATCCCGGCATGGGTAAAGGCCTCGACCTCGGTCAGTTGCACCCGGTTGGACGCGACGACGATCTCCATACCGCCGACCTTGAACACCGCCGTCGGGCCCAGATTATGGGTGACGCCTTTCCAGCGCGGTCCCTGCGCGACATATGTGCCGTCGGTCACTTTCGTCACTGTGCCGGTCAGTTCCAGCGGCGCCCCGAAGGTGGCGTCGACTTTGCCGCCGAGATTGACGGTCACGGTGGCACCTTCGCCGGCGGCCACCAATTCGGCGGCGGCATCCTGATCGCAGATGGTGCCGAAGCATGCATTCTCGAAATTCGCGTCGAGCAAGCCCGCCAGCATCAGCGTGGAATCGCCGTACGCGCCGGAGCCCGGATTGTCGGAAAAATCGGCGACGACGATCGGCCCCTTGCCCGCGCCCTCCGCGAGCAGGCGGCGGATTTCCTGAACCGTTTCATCGGTGCTCAGATAGGTGTTGGAATCGAAGTGGCGGGTTTCCCAGGCGTAGTCCATGTACTCTTCTGCGATGGCACGGAACTTGGGATCCTCGCCGTTGCCGGTGACGCTGACGGTCGGGCCGGCCTCGTAAAGGTTCGCCGGCGTGAACCCGGCCTGCACGCTGATCAGGAGCACGCCGGGATTGCTTGCCTCGACGCCCGAAGCCCGCTCCAGGAGTTGTGTCATCGGGTTGTCGGTGGTCGTTCTGCCGTCATCCAGGCCTTCGATGGTATCGCGCCGGGCGGTGACGCAGACAGGTTTGACTTCACCCTGCATGGCGCGTTCGAGGACCGCGGCAGCGCGCCTTGATGTCTCGATCTGGTCGATATGCGGATAGGTCCGGTAAGCACAGATGATGTCCGCATGCTCGGTCATCAGGTCGGTGACGTTGGCGTGCAGGTCGAGCGTGATCGCGACGGGCACGCCGGGGCCGATGATCGCGCGCAGCTGTTTAAGCAGTTCGCCTTCCGCGTCATCGTACTCGACCGTTGCCATGGCGCCATGCATGTTGAGCAGCACGCCGTCGAACGGCCCCTTGGACATCGCCGCGTCGAGGATTGCTCCGGCGCAGGCGTCCCACGCATCCTGTGCAACGGGACCGGACGGTGTCGCCCACGCAACGACGGTGCGGACCAGCTCCCAGCCGTATTCTTCGGCTGCCTGCTCGACGCCGGCGGGCTCAATGCTGGCGCCCTTGATCTTGGCTGGAACATCGTCGCCGTACGCAAGCAGATACTTCTCGAAATTGGCAAGCGCCGTCGGCAGGCGCGAGAAGGCGTTGCTTTCGTGTCCGAACAGTCCGGTCAGCACGCGAAAGGGCATGTCAGTACTCCTGTTCGGACGAGACCAGAGCGCCGGAAATCGCCTCGGCTGTTTCGATGGCGAGCGGGCCGAGTTTGGCGGCGGCCTCCGACTGTTTCCATGCCGGCGAGTAGGCGGGAATCTGTACCGCGCCGACGGGACGGTCGCGAAAGTCGACAATGGGTGCCGCAACGGAGATTTCGCGCGGCAACTGCTGTGCGTAGGTGAGCGCAAAGCCGCGGCGTCGTGCCTGCTGCACCAGTTTCATGATCTTGTCCGGATCGGTATTTGTCGTCTCGATGCGTTTTACCAGATTGGACCTGTCGATAATGTCGAGAGCTTGCTCGTCGGTCATCCGTGACATGACGGCGATGCCCGAAGCAGAGCAGAACACGGGGATGCGCCGCCCCGGCACGGTCGCGGCATAGGACGCTTTTTCGTGCGGAATGCGGACCGTGTAGATCATGTCGGTGTCGTCACGCTCTGCCAGGTTGACCGTGGTCTGATAGACCCCTCCCGCCTCGATCAGGCGCGGCATGGCGACCGCACCGAGCGTGCTGTGCCTGAGGTAGGTATAGGCAAACTCCATCAGTTTCCGGGCCGGCCGGTAACGTCTGGTCGTCGGATCCTTCTCCAGGAAGCCGAGTTGATGCAGCGTGTTCGAAAACCGTTGCGCGGCGCTTTTGTCGAGGCCGGTTCTGAGCGCGATCTCGGTGACGCCGAGCGCGGGAAAATCCTCGCCGAACGCGGCCAGAACGCGGAACCCCTTTTCAAGAGATCCGACGAACAGCGCGCTGGCGCCCGCGTGTTCGGCCTGCTCCGGATTATGTTTCGTTTTTCTGACGGCCATACTTGACGCCCCGACGGTCTGTTCTTAGCATATCAATATATACTACGAAGTATTAAATATTAATACAAGGCGACAGGGGACAAGAATCCTCCAAGCAGGAGGGCATTCAAAAAAACATCGGGGATTTGCGGTTGGTCATGGACTCGGCTGCGGATTCATCGAACAATTGGTTCAATCGGGGCGCGTCGAGAGCGCCCCCGCCAATGGCATGCGCAATGCCAGTTTCATCAGGGAGGCGTGAGCAAAATGTTCCGCAAAATTTTAACAAGCACAGCTTTGGCAGCAGCGGTAACGCTGACTGTCGCGCCTGCGGCCTACGCAGGTAAAGCCAACGATACGTTGGTGTGGTCGACGACACGTGAAGTCGCGGTCGCCGATCCTTACTACAACAACACGCGTGAACTGGTCATCATGGGGAACACCGTCTGGGACGGGCTCCTGTTCCGCAATCTGAAGACCGGCGAATTCGAACCGCTTCTGGCAACGTCCTATAAGTGGATCGACAACACGACCATCGAATTCAACCTGCGAGACGACGTGGTGTTCCACGACGGTTCGAAGTTCGGTCCGGAAGACGTGGTCTACACGGTCAACTTCGTGTCCAACGCGGACAACGGCGTTCTGACCCAGGCCAACGTGAAGTTCCTGGAATCCGCTGAAAAGACCGGCGACAACAGCGTCCGCATCAAGCTCAAGGAGCCGTTCCCGGCGGCGCTCGCATATTTCGCACAGGCGGTCTTCATGATGCCGGAAGGCCATTATGACAGCGCGCCCGACGGTGCGGATGGCAAGAAGGACTATGCTGCCGTCAAGCCGGTCGGCACGGGTCCCTATAAGATCGTCAACGTGGTCGCGGGCGACCGCGTCGAAATGGTCCGCAACGATGCCTACTTCAAGAACGGCCCGAAAGGGACCGCGGCGATCGGCAACCTGACGTTCCGCACTATCAAGGAAATGAACACCCAGATTGCGGAACTGCTGACCGGCGGTCTCGACTGGATCTGGGACGTGCCGAAGGATCAGGCCGAAAAGCTTGGCGGCATGGATAACGTCACGGTGACCAACGCCAAGACGATGCGCGTCAGCTACATAGCTTTCGACGTCGACGGCGACAGTGGCGACAAGGCCTTCACCAACAAGAAGGTCCGCGAAGCCGTGGCGCATGCCATCAATCGCAAGGCGATCGTCGAAAACCTCGTCGGTCCGGCGTCGGTGGTCATCGATTCCGCGTGCCACCCGGACCAGTTCGGCTGCACGCAGGACGTCAAGAAGTGGGACTACGATCCTAAAAAGGCCAAGGCGCTTCTCAAGGAAGCCGGCTTCGGCGATGGTATCACCACGGATATCTATGCGTATCGTCAGCGTGAATTTACGGAAGCCGTGATCGGCGACCTGGCGAATGTCGGCATCAAGGCGAACCTCAAGTTCATGCAGTACCGCGCACTCCGCGATCTGGTGTGGAAGGGCACGACCCCGCTCCACCACATGACCTGGGGCTCCAACTCGATCCCGGACGTTTCCGCCATCACCAGCCACTTCTTCGGCGGCGGCCGTGACGACCCCGCGAAAGATCCGAAAGTTGTCGAGGCCCTCAAGGTCGCCGACACTTCGGTCGATCCGGAAGTCCGCAAAGCCAAGTACAAAGAGGCTCTGGGGATCATTTCCTCGGAACTCTACTGGCTGCCGATGTTCACGTACGCCAAGTACTATGCGTACTCGAGCGACGTGGATTTCACGCCGACCCCGGATGAAATTCCGCGGTTCTTTACGGCGAAGTGGAAGTAAGCACGATGTAACGCGGCCGGCCCGGGGGGTGACCCGGGCCGGCTGTTACATCTGCAACCGGGATTGCCAGGGATGCTTATTTATGCCCTGAAACGGTTGAGTATCGCGCTTTTGGTGGCGATTACCGTTTCTCTGCTCACATTTTCGATGATCTATCTGTCCGGCGATCCGGCGATCGCGCTCGCGGGCGAAAGCGCGACGCAGCAGGATATCGAGAACATCCGGAAGGTCTACGGCTACGACCGCCCGATTATCGTCCAGTACATTGCGTGGCTCGGGAACGCCGTTCAGGGCAACCTTGGCCACTCGCACTATCTCAAGACAGATGTGTCGGAAGTGATTTTTGCGCGTCTGCCGGTGACAATGACACTCGGCGCATGCGCGCTCAGTTTCGCGCTCGCGCTCTCGATACCGTTGGGGGTGCTTGCCGCGATGCGGCCGAATACGTTGGTTGACCGTTTCGCGCTGACGCTGGCCGTTATCGGCCAGGCACTGCCTAGCTTCTGGTTCGCGCTGATCATGATCTTTCTGTTCGGTGTCAGCCTCAGGTGGCTGCCCATTACCGGCAGTGCGTCGTGGCTCAATTTCGTCATGCCGTCGATCGCGCTCGGCTACTACGTGACGCCGGCCGTCATGCGCCTGACCCGCGCCGGCATGATCGAGGTGCTGTCGAGTGACTATATCCGCACCGCGCGCGCCAAGGGGCTCAGGCCCGGCATCGTGCTGTTCAAGCACGCGCTTCGGAACGCCATCATTCCGGTGGTGTCGCTGGCGGCGGTGCAGTTCGGTTTCATGCTCGGCGGCTCCATCGTCATCGAGACGATTTTCGCCATCAACGGCCTCGGCCAGCTGGCGTGGGAATCGATCCTGCGCGCTGACCTGCCGATGATGCAGGCTATCGTGCTGGTGCTGTCGTGTTTCTACATCGTGCTGACGTTTGTCGCCGATCTGCTCAACGCCTTCCTCGACCCGCGGATCAGGGTGAGCTGACATGGATGATGCTGTGAACAAAACCGATCAGGATCAGGTCGTCATCGCCGACCGGACCATCGACGAACCGTCACCGGCAGAGCGCGCCAAGAAGCGCATGCTCGGCCACAAGGGCTTCATGTTCGGCGCCATCGTGCTTGCCGGCATCCTCGCGATCGCCTTTCTGGCGCCGCTGATTTCGCCGCACGATCCACTCGACCAGCAGCTGGCGCGAAAACTCATCCCGCCGGTCTGGCACGATCATGCCAAGGCGACATGGGCGCATCCGCTCGGCACCGACCAGTTCGGCCGCGATTATCTGTCGCGCCTGATTCACGGTTCGCAGATTTCGCTGTTGATCGGCTTCGCGGCGATGCTGATCTCGGGCGTGATCGGGACCGCCATCGGCGTTGCCGCAGGCTATTTCGGCGGCCGTGTCGATATGGTCGTCAACTTCATTATCACGACGCGGCTCTCGCTGCCGGTGGTGCTGGTGGCGCTAGCCGTCGTGTCGCTGATCGGCAATTCGCTGTGGATCGTCATCGCCGTTCTGGGGCTTCTGATCTGGGACCGGTTCGCGGTCGTCATGCGAAGTACCACGCAGCAGGTCCGCAACCTCGATTACGTGGCCGCCGCGCAGGCCATCGGCTGTTCGACGCCGCGTATCATCTTCACCGAGATCATGCCGAATATCGTCAACAACCTGATCGTCGTCGCCACCGTCGAGATGGCGCACGCGATCATCCTCGAGGCGGCACTGTCGTTCCTCGGTCTCGGCGTGCAGCCGCCGGCGCCGAGTTGGGGCCTGATGATCGCCGAGGGCAAGAACCACATGCTGTTCGATCCGTGGCTGGTCGGTATTCCGGGGACGGCGCTGTTCATCCTGATCCTGTCGATCAACCTGCTGGGTGACGGCATCCGCGACATCACGGCACCGGAAAACCGGAACTAGGGCAGGGGCAAGACAATGAGCGAACGTATTCTCGAAGTCGAAAACCTGACCGTCGATATCCCGGTGGGCGGCGGGATGCTGCACGCGGTGCAGGGCATTTCGTTCCATGTCGACAAGGGTGAAACGCTGTGCATCGTCGGCGAGAGCGGCTGCGGCAAGTCGCTGACGTCGCTGGCGGTGATGGACCTGCTGCCGAAAAAAGCCATCCGCGGCGCCGACAAGCTGTCGCTCAGCGGTGAGGATATGCGGGGCTTGAATGAGCGCCGCATGTCGGACATCCGCGGCAACACCATGGGCATGATCTTCCAGGAACCGATGACCAGCCTCAATCCGGCGTACACCATCGGCAACCAGATGGAAGAGGCGCTCAAGCGTCACCGCAAGGTCTCGACGCAGGAAGCGCGAGACCGCGCGATCTACCTGCTTGAGAAAGTCGGTATCACGGCGGCGGCGTCGAGGCTCAACCAGTATCCCCACCAGTTGTCGGGTGGGCTTCGCCAGCGCGTCATGATCGCCATGACGCTGATGTGCGGGCCGAACCTGATCATTGCCGACGAACCGACGACGGCGCTCGACGTCACCATCCAGGCGCAGATTCTGCTGTTGCTGGCCGAACTGCAACGCGAGTTCGAAATGGGGCTGATCCTGATCACCCATGATCTTGGCGTCGTGGCGCGCATCGCCGACCGCGTCGCGGTCATGTACGCGGGCCAGATCGTCGAGCAGGGTACCGCTGACGAGGTCTTCAACCGGCCGACGCATCCCTACACGCAAGGCCTGCTCGATTGCATTCCAATTCCGGGCAAGACCGACCGCGGCAAGCCGCTGGGCTCGATCCCGGGCATCGTTCCGTCACTCGTCGGGCCGTTCCATGCCTGTCATTTCGCTGAACGCTGCGCGTATGCCATGCCCGACTGCACCAAGGGGGATATCGACATGCGCCCGGCCCTGGAAGGCGGGCACGAATACCGTTGCCTGCTTGATCCCGAGACCTGCCGGAAAAACGCCGAACGAAAGGGTGTGGCATGACCGAGACCGTCATCAGTGCAAAGGACGTCACGCGCACGTTCATGATTTCCGCCGGGGCATTTCGCGGCAAGAAGCCGCTGCACGCGGTCAACGGTGTCTCGCTCGATGTCGAACGCGGCGAAGTGCTGGCGCTTGTGGGTGAGTCGGGCTGCGGCAAGACCACGTTCGCCAAGATGCTGCTGGGCCTGCTGCCACCGACCGAGGGCACGATCGAGTTCGGCGGCACACCCGTCGCCGGGGTCGAACGCCTCAAGCTCGCCAAGATGGTGCAGCCGATCTTTCAGGACCCCTATTCCTCGCTGAACCCGCGCAAGTCTATCGGCTCAATCATCACGCTGCCGCTGAAGGTGCAGGGCGACCCGAACCCGGACACCTGGCGCAGACGCGCCGAGGAAATGATGGAACTGGTCGGTCTGCCGTCGCGCCTGTTTGAAAACTTTCCGAACCAGCTTTCCGGTGGCCAGCGCCAGCGTGTCGCCATTGCGCGTGCCCTGATCAATCGGCCCGAGGTTGTGATCTGCGACGAGCCGACCTCCGCACTCGACGTTTCGGTGCAGTCGCAAATTCTCAATCTGCTGCAGGACCTGCGTAAGGAACTGAACCTGACGTACATCGTGATCAGCCATAACCTTGCCGTCGTCGAGCATATCGCGACGCGCGTCGCGGTCATGTATCTGGGCCGGATCGTCGAACAGAAGGACACCGAGAGCCTGTTTGCCTCGCCCGAGCATCCCTATACCAAGGCGCTGCTGGAATCGGTGCTGACGCCGGATCCGTCGCTTGATGTGCCGGACACGCACCTGGGCGCGGCCTATCCGAACCCGGTCGATCCGCCCACCGGTTGTACGTTCCATCCGCGCTGTGCGCGTGTCATGGATCACTGCTCTGTCGCTGCGCCGAAAATCATCCAAAGCGGCTCGGGTTTCGTGCAATGCCATCTTTACGATGAGAACGAGGGTCGCGGGAGGGCCGCGTCATGACAACCCGCACCGACGCCATCGCTCATGCGCTGGCGTGGTTCGACGATGACGACGGTTATTTCAAAACACTCTCTGACCGTGTCGCAGTGCCGACGGAAAGCCAGGAACCGTCGCAACTTCCGGAACTCTACCGTTACCTCAACGATTACATCCGCCCCGACTTCGAGGCCATGGGCTACGAGGTCGACGTCTACGACAATCCGCTCGAAGGCGGCGGGCCGGTCTTGCTGGCGACACGCATCGAGGATGAAAGCCTGCCGACAATCCTGGGGTACGGCCATGGCGACACGGTGCGCGGCCAGGCGGACCGCTGGACCAAGGGTCAGGGCCCGTGGTCGCTGGCCCGCGACGGCGACCGCGTTTACGGGCGCGGCACGGCCGACAACAAGGCGCAGCACACGACGCATATGGGCGCGATCAAGGCGATCCTCGAAACCCGCGGCGAGCTTGGATTCAATTCCAAGTTCATGGTCGAGACCGGCGAGGAAAACGGCTCCAAGGGGCTCAAGGAACTGGTCGCGGCCAACAAGGAAGCTTTCATGGCGGACGCCTATTTCGCGTCGGACGGGCCGCGCGTCAGCGTCGGCAAGCCGAACCTGACGCTGGGCAACCGGGGCTGCGTCAATTTCGATCTGGTGGTGAACTGCCGTGACGGCGGTCATCATTCCGGCAACTGGGGCGGGCTTCTGTCCAATCCAGGCGTCATCCTTGCTCATGCGCTTGCGACCATCGTCGATCAGCATGGCCGGATTCTCGTCGATGCGCTCAAGCCGCCGCCGATTTCCAATTCCGTGCGCGAAGCGCTTCACGGGATCAGCCGCGACGGCGGCGCCGATGCGCCCGTGATCGATGAAGCCTGGGGCGAGCCCGGCCTGACCAGCGCGGAAAAGGTCTATGCCTGGAACAGCTTCGAGGTATTGGCGTTCACCACCGGCAATCCGTCGAACCCGGTCAATGCCATTCCGCCGAAGGCACGGGCCAACTGCCAGCTGCGGTTCGTCGTCGGCACCGACTATCAGAACCTGCGTGCCAACCTGCGCAAGCATCTGGATGCCAACGGCTTCGATATGGTCGAGATCGCCGATCCGCCGCCCGGCAATGACGCCATCTTTTTGGCGGCGCGCACGCCGCCCGATCATCCGTGGGCGGAGTGGATGAAGGGCGCGGTCAAGCGGACCACGGGATCGATCCCGGACGTGATGCCGAATTCCGGCGGGTCGATCTGCAACGATGTCTTTCAGGATGTATTGCAGATCCCGTTCGTGTGGATGCCGCTCAGTTACACCGGCTGCTCGCAACACGCACCGGACGAACACATCCTCTGGTCGCTGACACGTGAAGGCATGGAACTGGTGACCGGCGTGTACTGGGACTTGGGCGAAGAAGGGACGGCTTACAAGCCATGAACAAGGACGACGCACTTAACAGCATTGACAGTTACTTCGAGAACGGCGGCTTCATGGACGACCTTGCGCGTCGTGTTGCATTCCGCACGGAAAGCCCGGAGCCGGAGAAGCGCCCGGAGCTTTATCGTTATCTGCGTGAGGAAATGACGCCATATCTGGAGGACTTCGGGTTCTCCTGCGAAATCTACGAAAATCCGATCGAAGGCAAGATGCCGTTCCTCGTCGCCAAGCGGCACGAGGGCGACCATCTGCCGACGGTCATGACCTACGGTCACGGTGATGTGGTGCGCGGCTACGACGATCAGTGGCGCGAAGGTTTGAACCCGTGGCAGATCGTTGTCGAGGGCGACCGCTGGTACGGTCGCGGGACGGCGGACAACAAGGCGCAGCACACCATCAATCTTGCCGCCATGAAGCACGTGCTGGAAACGCGCGGCAGCCTTGGCTTCAACGTGATTGCGCTGATCGAGACCGGCGAGGAAAGCGGTTCGCCCGGTCTCAAGGCGTTCTGCGAACAGTACAAGGACCTGTTCAAGGACGTTGACGTGTTCATCGCGTCCGACGGTCCACGGCTGGCACCCGAGAAACCGACGGTCTTCATGGGATCGCGCGGCGTGTTCAACTTCACGTTGACGCTCGAATGTCGCGATGGCGGTCATCACTCCGGGAACTGGGGCGGGCTTCTGGCCAATCCCGGTGTCATCATGGCGCACGCGCTCGCGACCATTACCGATGCGAAGGGCAAGATTCTGGTCGAGGAGTGGCGCCCTGAGCCGATGTCAAATTCGGTCCGCAGGGCCATTTCCAAGCTCAAGGTCGGCGGCGGCGACGATGCACCCGAAATCGACCCGGACTGGGGCGAGCCCGGCCTGACGCCGGAAGAAAAGGTGTTTGGCTCCAACACGTTCGAGATCCGGGCGTTTGAGTGCGGCAATCCACGCAATCCGGTAAACGCCATTCCGCCGCGTGCCGTCGCCTACGGGCATATCCGTTACGTGGTCGGTACCGACCCGCACAATTTCATCCCGGCACTCAGAAAGCACTTGGACGCGCACGGTTTCAGCGATATCCAGCTGGAGCCCGAGCGAGACTACATGTATGCGACGCGCCTCGACCCCGATCATCCATGGGCGCAGTGGGCGATTTCATCCATCGAGAAAACATCGGGCGAGGAAGTCGCCGTTCTGCCGAACCTCGGCGGTACGCTGCCCAATGACTGCTTTGCCGAGGTGCTTGGCCTGCCGACGATATGGGTGCCGCATTCCTATGCCGGTTGCTCTCAGCATGCGCCGAACGAGCACGTGCTGGCCCCGGTCTGTCACAGCGCACTCCGCATCATGACGGGACTGTGGTGGGATCTCGGCGACGGAAAGACACCGAAAGCGGCGTAAGGAGTGACCCATGTCCGAGCTTTGCGATCAAACTGCCGTCGACCTGCGCCGCCGGATCGGCCGCAAGGATATTTCCCCGGTTGAGCTGACGGAAAGCTGCATCCGTCGCATTGAAGCGGTGAACCCCGCCGTCAACACCATGGTTTCGACATGCTTCGATCGTGCCATGGACGAAGCGAAAGCCGCCGAACAGGCGGTGATGGACGGCGATTACCTGGGTGTGCTGCACGGCCTGCCGGTCGGGATCAAGGATCTCGAAGCGACCGAGGGACTGCGCACCACCTACGGCTCGAAGCTTTATGAAGACAACGTGCCGGCCGCGGATCAGCTGTCGGTTGCGAATGTCCGCGACGAGGGCGGAATCGTTCTCGGCAAGACCAACACGCCGGAATTCGGCGCTGGTGCCAACACGCGCAATTTGGTGTTCGGTGCGACGGGCAATCCGTTCGATCCGCAAAAGACATGCGCCGGGTCGTCCGGCGGGTCCGCCGTTGCGTTGGCGACTGGCATGGTGCCGATTGCCAGCGGTTCCGATTACGGTGGCAGCCTGCGCACGCCGGCGGCGTATTGCGGTGTTGTCGGTTTCCGCCCGACGCCGGGCGTGGTGCCGGCCGAGGCCAAGCCCGCCGGTTTGCTGCCGTTCTCGGTGCTCGGACCGATGGCCAGGAACGTTGCCGATGCGGCATTGCTGCTGTCGGCGCAGGCGTCGGCCGATGCGCGTGATCCGTTCTCGGGCGATCTCGACCCGGCGCTGTTCGACCCAATGCGCGACGCCGATCTGGGTTCCATGCGGGTGGCGATTACGCCGGACCTCGGTTGCGCACCGGTTTCCAGGGCGAACCGGGCTATCTTCAAGTCGCGGACCGATATTTTTCGGCATGTCTTTGCGGACGCTCAGGACCGTGATCCCGATTTCACTGACGTACACGAATGTTTTGAAGTGCTGCGCGGTGTCGTCTTCGTCGGTGCGCACGGCGAGCGCGTGAAGAACCATCGCGACGACATCAGTCCCAACGTGGTCGACAACGTGGATCGCGGACTTCAGTACAATCTCGAAGACGTCGCCAAGGCGCATCTGGTGCAGACCAAGATCGCCCGGAACTGGATCGCGCTGTTGGATGAGGTGGACTGTGTGATTTGCCCTGCCGCAAGCGTGACGCCGTTCCCGCATGCGGAGTGGTACGTCTCGGAGATCGACGGCGAGCAGATGCCGACCTACATGCGCTGGCTGGCGCTGTCCTATGCGCCGACCATGGCCATGGCCTGCGGGTGCGTGCTGCCGTGCGGTGTCGACGAATTGGGTATGCCGTTCGGCATTCAGGTGCTGGGCGCGCCGGGCCGCGACCGTCAGGTGCTCGAAATCGCGGCCGCGCTCGAAGAGGTGCTGGCAGCCACCACCGAGACCGCGCGTCCGGTGCCGGACCTGGACGCGCTGACGACATAAGCAAGACAAAGGACTTTGCCGCGATGAAGCTGTTCACGGCGTGCCTCGGCACGGAAACCCACACGACCGCCCCGTTGCCGACCGATCTGGCGGCGTTCGAGAGTTCCCACCTGGTGCGGGGCGGCAATCACGGCGATGTGCCACACATGTTCGGCGCGCCGCTGGTGATCTGGCGCGAGCATGCGAAAAAACGGGGTTGGGAGGTGGTGGAAAGCCTGTCCGCCTTCGCGACGCCATCCGGCATCACCGTGCGCAAGGTCTACGAGGAGCTGCGCGACGAAATCCTTGTCGATCTGAAAGCGGCGATGCCCGTCGACGGCGTCATGCTGAGCCTGCACGGTGCGATGGTCGCGGAAGGCTACGACGACTGCGAGGATGACCTTGTGCACCGGATCCGCGAGATCGTCGGCCCCGATATCCCGCTCGGCGCCGAACTCGATCTGCATTGCCATATCACGCGCCGCTTCACGAACGAAGTCGACGCCATCGTCATCTACAAGGAATATCCGCACACGGACAGCCGCGAGCGCGCCGAGGATCTGTGGAAGATCATGGAGGCCACCTTCGACGGCACATGCAAGCCGGTGATCTCCAGTTTCGATTGCCGCATGATCGGGTGCTACCACACCACACGCGAGCCGATGCGGTCCTTTGTCGACAGGATGACCTCACTCGAGGGAAAGGGAGGCGTGCTCTCGGTTTCGCTGGGCCACGGGTTCCCGTGGGGCAATGTCCCGGCGGAAGGCACCCGGGTGATCGTCGTAACCGATGACGACAAGACCGCCGGTGATGAGCTCGCCGAGAAGCTCGGCCGCGAGCTCTGGCAGATGCGCGATGAGATCACGCCCAGATTCGTCGACATCGAAACGGCAATCACGGATGCATTGGCGGAGAAGGAAGGCCCGGTCGTCATCGCCGATATGGCCGACAACCCGGGTGGCGGCGGCCCCGGCGACAGCACATTTATCATCCGCCGCATGCTGGAGCGCGGCATCGGCATGGCCTGCGTCGGCGGCATCTGGGACCCGGTCGCGACGGGCATCTGCGTCGGCGCGGGTATCGGTGCCAAGTTCCAGTTGCGGCTTGGCGGAAAGACAGGGCCGGTCTCCGGTGATCCGCTCGATCTCAAGGTCGAGGTGAAGAACGTGATCCGCGATGCCTATGTTAAAAGTCTGGGTGGGTCGCAACGCTATCTGGGTGATGCGGTGTGGCTTCACGCGGAAGGCATCGATTTCGTCGTTCACTCGGCCCGTACACAGAACAACCATCCGCACTTTTTCGAAGCGCTCGGGATCGATCCGACGAAACAGCGGATCGTCGTCGTCAAATCAATGCAGCATTTCCATGCCGAATACTCGAAGATCGCGAAGAAGATCATCTATTGCGCCGCGCCCGGCACGCTGGAATGGGATATGACGAAGGTGTCGCACGAGAAAATTGCCAGACCCGTCTGGCCGATCGACGACGATCCATGGGCGACGAACAGTGAACGCCCGTGGTGAGGGGGCTCAGGTCGGCAGTCTGATCCAGACCCTGAGCCCGCCCATTGGCGAATCTTCCAGCCGGATTTCGCCGCCGTGGCCCTGGATGGCATCACGCGCTATGGAGAGGCCGAGCCCGACTCCCCCGGTTCCCGGGTTTCTTGACGACTCCAGTCTGTAAAACGGTCGAAACACGTCGGCGCGCTGTTCTTCCGGGATGCCGGGCCCATCGTCGTCGATCACGATCTCGACGCCTTCGCCGCGCATGCCGGCACGGATCGAGATGTGCTCGGCGTAGCGCATGGCGTTCTCGATCAGGTTGGTGATGCAGCGTCTGAATCCGTTCGGCCGGAGGGTCACGTCGATACGTCCTTCCGTGTGCAGGTCTATACGGGCGTTCTTGCGCCGCGCTTGTTCGGCGACATCCTGCAGCAGCGCAGACAGGTCCGTCGGCTCGGGTGTTTCGCCGCCTTCGCCCCGCGCGAATGCCAGGTAACCCTCAAGCATCCGTTCCATTTCCGCGATGTCGTCCTTGAGCGCAGTCGCGTCCTCGCCCGAACCGCTCATCTCGATTTGCAGCTTCATACGTGTCAGCGGCGTGCGGAGATCATGGGAGACTCCCGACAGCATATCGGTCCGCTGCGCGATCTGTCGCCGGATACGGTCGCGCATGGCAAGGAAGGCGCTTGCTGCCTGCCTGACCTCGGTCGCGCCTTCCAGCTTGAAGGTTTCGACTGTCCGTCCCTTGCCGAAATCGTCGGCGGCCACGGCAAGGCGGCGGATCGGTTTCACCTGGTTGCGCATGAAGATCATGGCGACGGCGAAGAGAATAAGGGACGTGCCCACCATCCAGATGACGAACACGTAGGTCGTGGAACTGAACAGGCGTTTTCGGGTCGTTTCGATCCTGAGCACCCCCTCCGCAAGCTGCACCTTTATGATCACATCTTCGTCGAGGCTGGTGGTGTCAATCAGGAACGGTTTGTTGACGAACGACTGCAATGACACGGCCAGCATTTCTTCCAGCAGGCCATCTGGTTTCGGTGGCCGGTTCGGCAAGATTTCGCCTTCCAGATAGGACGTCCGGAATTCCATGTGCTGCGAGGCCAACTTGAATATCCAGGGCCTGTTCTCGGCTTCGGGAAACCGCCGCATCAGCGAAATGATCATCGATGTATCGCCGGCAACCGACTTGGCGAGACGAAGCGTGACCTTGTCCCAGTGGCTTTCGAAAAAGATGATCGCGGAAATGATCTGCAGCAACACAAGCGGTGTGACGATGATCAGCAGCGAACGGCCGAGCAGGGACTTCGGCAGGTACCGTTTGATGGATTGGCTCAGGGGTTGTTTCGCCGGTTCCGTCATCGATTGTCCGGCCAAAGTACATATCCCTTGCCGCGCACGGTCTTGAGAAACCGGGGTTCGCGGGGATCCTTTTCGATTTTTCGGCGCAGCCGCGTGACCTGCACGTCGATGGCGCGGCCTTCGCCGCCGGCCTCGGTCGCCTCAATCAGGCGTTCGCGGGACATGACCTTTCCGCTGGTGGTGCCGAGTGCGCGCAGCAGCGCCACTTCGACTTCGGTCAGGTGGACGCGGCGGCCGCGGCGGCGCATTTCGCCGCGGTCCAGCGAAAATACGGCGTCGCCGAAGAACAGCTCCTGTGGCAGTGCGGGTTCGGGCCGTGCGCGCTTGAGGATGGAGTTGATGCGCAAGACGAGCTCGCGCGGCTCGAACGGTTTGGTCAGGTAGTCGTCCCCGCCTTTCTCGAGACCGCGAATCCGGTCTTCGGATTCGCTCATGGCGGTGAGCATCAGGATTGGTATGTCGTCGCCCATACGAACCTTCTCCGCGAATTCGAGCCCGCTCTCGCCCGGCATCATCAGATCGAGCACGATCAGGTCGAAGGCGATACTCGACATGCGGCGCCGGGCTTCCGCCGCGTCGCCGGCGGCCGTCACCATGAAGCCGTTGTCGCCGAGATACTTGGCCAGAAGATTGCGCAGCCGGTCGTCGTCGTCGACGACCAGCACGTGCGGCTTCTCTTCCGGTACAATCTCGTTCATGAAAACATTCTAGCGTGCGCGGCCACGGGGGTCATGCGCGAACCGACGCAGGGCGCCTCAGCCGTTGTCGACGTCGCGGCGCGTGACACGGCCGCGGTCATCCTCGTTGATCAGGCCGCGCAGCACGGTCCGGAACCCGGCGACGGCATCCGCGCCGGCCTGCCGGTAGGCTTCCGCGATGTGGCGGCTCTGGCGTTGCGTCAGTTCGTTTTCCAGCGCGCTGCCCTTATCGGTCAGGTAGAGCCGCCGCCGCCGCCGGTCGTCGGCATCGGTCTCCTGAATGACGAAGTCTTCCTCGACGAGCTGGCTGAGAACACGGGACAGGCTCTGCTTCGTGATCTTTAGGATCGCCAGCAGCTCGCCCACCGTGATCCCCGGATTGGCACCGACGAAATAGATGATGCGGTGATGCGCCCGTCCGAACCCGTACGTGTCCAGCACGACGTCGGCTTCGCCCGTGAAGTCGCGATAGGCAAAGAACAGGAGCTCGATAGCCTCGCGCAGGTCTTCGTCGCGAAGAAACAGCGGATTGGCGCGAGGCCGGCCACGTGACGGTTGATCGGACATATCGGACTTTCCCGGAGCACTGAATGAAAGTCAATAAAATTGGTCAGTGTTATTGACATATATGCGGGAAACTGGTACGTGACGCAATATCCAAGTTGTCGAGACTCAAGATACGAAAGAAAATTACAATGTCTGGTCCAAATTTTGCCGATCGTGACGGAAAGATCTGGTACAACGGCGCCCTCGTGGAATGGCGCGACGCCAAGGTTCACGTGTTGACGCACGGCCTGCACTATGCGTCTTCGGTTTTCGAAGGTGAGCGCATGTACAGCGGGGCCATCTTCAAACTGCGTGAACATACGGAACGGCTGTTCTATTCCGCCCATGAGCTCGGGTTCGAAATCCCTTACACCGCCGACGAGATCGATGCCGCCTGCATGCAGGTGTGCGAAGTCAACGGCATCACGGACGGTTACGTCCGCCCGGTCGCCTGGCGCGGTAGCGAGATGATGGGCGTCTCGGCACAGTCCAACAAGATCAACCTCGCCATCGCGGCATGGGAATGGCCGTCGTACTTCTCACCGGAAGCGCGCATGAACGGGATCAGGCTCCAGATATCGAAATGGAAGCGGCCGAGCCCGGAAACAGAACCGGTGCACGCGAAGGCGGCGGGCCTCTACATGATTTGCACGCTCTCGAAGCACACGGCGGAAGCCGCCGGTTATCAGGACTCGCTGATGCTGGATTGGCGTGGCCAGGTTGCGGAAGCGACCGGCGCCAACATTTTCTTCGTGATGCCCGACGGCAAGCTGCACACGCCGAAGCCGGATTGCTTCCTCGATGGGATCACACGCCGGACCGTGATCGAGCTTGCCAAGAAGCGCGGCATCGAGGTCGTGGAGCGCGCGATCATGCCGGAAGAAATGGCGGACGCGACGGAATGCTTCCTGACCGGCACCGCGGCCGAGGTCACACCGGTCAGCGAAATCGGCGAATACACCTTCACGCCGGGCGAAATCTGCCGTCAGATGATGGAGGATTACGACCGTGTCGTCGGCAAGACCAAGGCCGACGCCGCCGCCTGAACGGCATACCGGCAACTTGATACGAAGACCGCCGCACCGGGGGACCGTGCGGCGGTTTTTTTTGTCCAGGACACTCTTTACAAACAATTGAACACTTGTTTAAGTATTTAGTATGCCGAATGTCGTTCCCGCCCCGATATCCGACCATTCGCCGGACCTCGACGCCCGGCGCGAGATCGCGGACCTGTTTCGTATCCTCGGTGACCCAACGCGTTTGGGCATTGTCTACGCCTGTTTGAGTGCCCCCATGGCGGCTGGCGAGATCGCCGGCAGACTGGGGATCTCGGCGTCGCTCGCCAGCCACCATCTGAGGCTGCTGCGCGCGGCGCGCCTTGTCCGGGCCGATCGGCAGGGAAAGCACGTGTACTACAGCGCCGCTGACGAGCACGTCAGCCGGGTGTTGTCGGATATGGCCGAACACGCTGCCGAACCGGTGGAAGAGGACCACCTTTGAGCGCGCTTTGCTGCAATCACGATCATGACCCCGGCGGGCTCGTCACGAAAACGCAGCGCCGTGCGCTCTGGGTTGCGCTGATCATCAATGCGTCGATGTTCGGGGTGGAACTGACCGGCGGCCTGGTCGGCAAGTCGGTCGGGCTGCAGGCGGATGCGGTCGACTTCTTCGGCGACGCCGCGAACTACGGTCTGTCGCTCGCCGTCGTCGGCATGGGGCTTGCCGTGCGGTCGCGGGTCGCGCTTTTAAAAGGTGTGACGATGCTGGCGTTCGGTCTCTGGGTCGCGGGCATGCTGATGTATCACGCGCTCAATCAATCCCTGCCGTCGGCGCCGCTCATGGGCACGATCGGCGGCGTTGCTCTTTTTGCCAATGTGGTCTGCGCCGCCATCCTGTTCCGGTTCCGCGGCCACGACGCCAATATGAAATCGGTCTGGATCTGCTCCAGGAACGATGCATTTTCGAACGTGGCTGTCATCGTTGCCGCGAGCGGGGTGTGGGCATCTGAAAGCGGCATCCCGGACCTGATCGTCGGCGGCATCATCGGTACGCTTGCCGTCTGGGGCGGCGTCACCGTGATCCGTGCCGCCTTGGCCGAACACCGTGATGCGCGAAGCGCGGGTCAGCACGAACTCAGGCCCGCCGAAGCCGGTGACGACTGAGCGATTTTACGATTGATCCATGACAATGCCGTAGCACTGCCGCCTGCATAATGTTGTCTAGCAGTGAGCAGGAGGAGAGCGCCCATGTCCGACCCGAGTCCGAACCCCGTACCCGGTATCGATGCCTATGCGCCGGCGGAAATTGCGCTTCGCGTGGAGAACGCGGGCGTGGCCAAGGCCGGCCTCCCCGTCATCAGCACTTTCGTGCTGGCGCTCCTCGCGGGCGCCTTTATTGCATTCGGCGGCATGCTTTTCACCCTGGTGATGACGGAAAGCGGCCTCGGCCTCGGTCCCGCCCGCCTGCTGGGCGGGGTTGCGTTTTCGCTGGGTCTGATCCTTGTCGTCGTTGCCGGCGCGGAGCTGTTTACCGGAAATAACCTGATCGTCATGGCGTGGGCGGACGCAAAGGTGTCCACGGCGGCGCTGCTGCGCAACTGGAGCATCGTCTTCGTCGGCAATGTCGTTGCCAGTTTTGCGATGGCCGCCATGATGGCGCTTTCCGGGACGCTCGACATCGGCGGCGGCGCGGTGGCAAAGACCGCGATCGCCATCGCCGAGGCAAAGGTCAACCTGCCGCCGCTTCAGGCTTTCGTGCGTGGGCTGCTCTGCAACGCACTCGTCTGTCTTGCCGTCTGGCTTTGCTTCGCGGCACATTCGGTCGGCTCGAAGATTCTCGCCGTCGTGTTTCCGATCGCCGCTTTCGTGGCGCTGGGGTTCGAGCATTCCATCGCCAATGCCTACCTGATTCCGGTCGGGTATCTGGCCGGTGCCGATGTCGGCGTGGACGGTTTTCTGGCCAATATGATCCCGGTGACGGCGGGGAACATCGTCGGCGGCAGCGTGTTCGTGGCGCTGGTCTACTGGCTGATTTACCTGCGGAAGAAGTAGCCCGTCGGCGCTGAAATCCGGAAATATGTTTGAATATTACGCAATAAGTGCGTATAAATTCACGATTCCGGGCATAAACACAGATTTTCCAACAAATATGCCCGATATCTTTGAAGGGCACAGACACTCACGTGGATATCCTGATCAATATTTTCGGCGGCGTCGCGTTGATGCTCTGGGGCATCCGCATGGTCCGCACCGGGGTCATGCGGTCGTTCGGCGCCGAACTCCGGCGCGCGCTCTCGATGACGGCGGGCAAGCCGGTGCGTGGTTTTGCCGTCGGCTTCGGCGTCACCGCAATCCTGCAAAGCTCGACCGCGACCGCGCTGATCCTGTCGTCCTTCACCGGGCGCGGGCTGATCGGCGGGGCCGCCGCGCTTGCCATCATTCTGGGCGCGGACGTCGGTACGACGATGGTCGTACAGTTGCTTTCGTTCGATCTGCACTGGTTGTCGCCGCTGCTGGTCGGTTTCGGCGTCATTGTCTTCCTGTCGTCCGAGTCCAGCCGCCGCCGCGCGCTGTCCCGTGCCGCCATCGGCCTTGGCCTGATCCTGCTGGCGCTGCAGCTGATCGGTCAGGCCTCGGTGCCGCTCCGGACCAACGAAAGCCTGTCGCTGATTCTTCAGCCTTTGACCGACGAGGTGATGCTCGCCGTGCTGCTGACGGCAGTGCTCACGTGGCTGGCGCATTCCAGCGTTGCCGTGGTGCTGTTCGTGATGTCGCTGGCGGCGCTGCAGGTCCTCAGCATGCAACTCGCCCTTGCCATGGTGCTGGGCGCGAATCTGGGTGGCGCCTTCATTCCCGTTGTTGCGACGCTGGGCGAAAAGCCGGTCGGTCGCCGTGTCGCCACAGGCAACCTGATCATGCGCGGTACCGGTGCGCTGGCGTGCGTCGCACTGCTGCCGTACGTACAGCCGTACCTTGCCGGCCTCAGCGACCATCCCGGACGGATGATCGCCAACTTCCACACGGTGTTCAACATCGGCCTTGCGCTCGTGTTCCTGCCGTTCGTCGCCGTCGTGCACCGCATGACGGAACGCCTGATCCCCGATCCGCCGGGTGTCGAGGAAGACGGCGGACCGCGTTACCTCGACCCGACGTCCGTGGATGCGCCGTCTGTCGCGCTGGCGTGTGCCTCGCGCGAAGCGCTCAACATGGGCGATAATGTGCGCGGCATGCTGGCGCGCAGCCTCGATGCCTTTCAGACCAACGACATGTCGCTGGTGCGCGACATCGAGAGTGCCGACGATTCCGTCGACAGGCTGCACGAAGCGATCAAGCTGTACCTGACGCGGGTCTCCAAGGAAGAGCTCGACAAGGACGAAAGCGAACGCAACATCGAGGTGCTCAGCTTCACCACCAACCTGGAACACATCGGCGATATCATCGACAAGAACCTGATGGATCTCGCCGCAAAGAAGATCAAGAAGCGGGCCAGCTTCTCCGAACAGGGTCTGGCCGAGCTGAAGGCGTTCCATGCCCGAATCCTCGACAATTTCGATCTGGCTATGAACGTGTTCATGTCGGGTGACGTCGACATGGCACGCATGCTGATCCGCCAGAAGGTGACCGTGCGCGATCTGGAGCGGGATTATTCCGAAAGCCACTATGCACGCATTGCCGCCGGCCGGGCCGATTCGATCGAGACCAGTGCCCTGCATCTCGATGTGCTCCGCGACCTGAAGCGCATCAACGGACATCTGACGTCGGTGGCTTACCCGATCCTGGACCGCGCCGGGGAGCTGACGGAAAGCCGTCTCAAGGAAGAGGCGGAGGAAGCCCGCGACCGCGGCCGCCGGGTGCACCCGTGTGCACCGAACGAAGCACCGTCGTCCTAGGTCAAAGCCTTTTCAGGGTCTCTTCGTCGCGCTCGCCGCCGAAGAAGACATCGATGGCTTCGCCAAGGGCCGGCGGGCCGTCCGCTGCCTCGAACAGGGTCATGCTTGATCTGAATTTCATGGCATCGATGCCGCCGAAAATGGCTTCGGCACTTAGATCCTTGTGGCCGAGCACGAGACACGTTGTGTCTTCGAGCCGGCTGCCCAGTACGGCGTGCTGAACATATGCCCGCGCGGCACGGATGTGCGGGATGGCGTATATCTGCGATGTCACGCTGAGGCCAAGGCCGGCGATCTGCGGGAACGCGAACCACATCCAGTGGGATCGTTTCTGGCCCTGGGTCAGTTCGGCGATGACGCGCGGCCATACCTGACGCTGCGCGAGGACGAACTTCTCAAGCTGGTGGGGGTCGGCCATGCTGAACGGCGGCCTCAGAAATCGTCCTTGCGTCGCCGCACTTCGGCGAAGACGTCGACGATATCCGCGCCCTGCATGCCGAGGGTCGCCTGGATATCCGCGCTCGACGGTCTCAGGAACGGATTGGTCTTGCGTTCCTGCGCCAGCGTCGACGGTACGGTCGGAATCCCCTTGGCGCGCTTGTCGTCGACGTCTTTCATCAACTGGATCAGGTCGTCGTTGTGGGGGTCCACCGTCAGCGCGAAACGGCCATTGGTCTGCGTATACTCGTGCGCGCAGTAGACCCTCGTCTCGCCGGGCAGGCTGTCGAATTTGGAGAGCGAATTGACCATTTGCGCAGGCGTGCCTTCGAACAGGCGCCCGCAGCCCATGACGAACAGCGTGTCGCCGCAGAACAGCGCATCCGACTCCTCGAACCAGTACGCGATGTGGCCGCGCGTGTGACCGGGTACGTCGAACACGTTCGCGGACGCGCTGCCCATCTTATAGGTGTCGCCGTCGCCGACCTCGACATCAATGCCGGGAATGCGGTCCCTGTCGGCGCGCGGGCCGACGATGGTGCAGCCGGTGGCATTCTTGAGCTCCATGTTGCCGCCGGTGTGATCGCCGTGATGATGCGTGTTCAGGATGTGGGTCAGTTTCCACCCGGTCTCGGCCAGGGTATCCAGCACCGGGCCCGCGACCGCCGGATCGACGACCGCGGTCGAGCCGGTCTCGGCGCAATGCGCCAGATACACGTAGTTGTCGTTCAAGACCGGGATCTGTTTGATCTCTAGCTTGCTCATGAAAACCGTCCCTTCAAACTATGAACCCCGCCGTTTCGGGCGGGGTCCAGGAAAGTCTATTCGACCCCGGCGGGCCGGATCACAGGTTCTGCTCGATCCACTGCTGCAACTGGCTCTTCGGCAGCGCGCCGACCTTGGTGTCGGCGACCTCGCCGTCCTTGAACAGCATCAGCGTCGGGATGCCGCGCACGCCGTAGTTGCTGGGCGTTTCCGGATTGTCGTCGATGTTCAGCTTGGCAATGGTGACCTTGTCGCCCATTTCCGCCGAAATCTCTTCCAGTGCCGGCGCGATCTGCTTGCACGGTCCGCACCATTCGGCCCAGAAATCCACGACCACGGGACCGGATGCGCCAAGAACATCCTGTTGGAACGAGCTGTCGGTTACTTGCTTGGGCATAGGCCGTTTCCCTTCAAAAAAGCAAAATCGAGTAGCAGTGACTGCATCACCAGATTGTTTGTATCCTAGGAATCTAGGTACCTCCCATTACCCCGTCAAGGTGCGTGGGGGGCGAGTAATTCGTCCGGTAATTCCATACACTTGGTACCATCTGTCCACAACAGAAACGCCCGTATTCGCCGATCCGGGAAGATTTGCCGCAGTGCAGCGCGGTACGTCGCCATCTGTTTGAGATAAAGCGGTGCCACGTCTTCGGCGCGTTTCGGCGGCGGCCGATTCGTCTTGAAGTCGACGATCAGCACGTCCTCCGGCGTGACGACGAGACGGTCGATCTGCCCGGAAATGACCCGCGGCCCGTCTGCCGTTTCGATGCTGCCGGTGACCGGTACCTCGGCGCGTGAACCGGGTGCGAACAGCGGGGCGAACTCGGGATGCTCGATGACGGCCATGACTTCTTCCGTGAGCGCCGCCTGTGCGGCGTCGTCAAATCCATGCGCGGGTCTGGCGATATAAAGGCGCGCCGCGTCCCGTCGCGCGCCGGGAGGCAGTTCCGGCAGGGTCTGCATCAGTGCATGCACCACGTTGCCGCGCTTGAAACGCTGGCCGTCGTCTGTATCCAGTGGCGAGCGGGCCGGAGGCTCCTCGTCGTCCGGGCGGGACGGGCTCAGCGGCTTCGGCGGCCGGGGCTCGCCCGCGGGCGGGGTCGATGCCCAGTCCGGCACGGGCTTGTCCGTTTCACCTGTGCCGTCATCCACCCTGGCGCCGTCGGGTTCGGCGGTTTGCGGTTTCTCGTAACGGATCTGCGGGCGGCCGTCGGGTTCCGCGACCTCGTGGCCAAGGTCACGCATGGCGAGCTCGACCATGTCGTACCACGAGCTTTCCCTGGTCTGCTTCTTGTTGGTGAAGCCCGTCACGTAAAGCCGGTCCTTGGCGCGGGTCAGTGCGACGTACAGGAGACGGCGGTACTCTTCCAGAGCCTCGTCGCGCTTGCGCCCTTTGATCGCCTGCAGCGCCTCGGTCTCGTTGCCGGCATGTCCCGGCCAGACCGGCAGGTCGTTATCGTCGAGCCAGCGGATCTTGTCGTCGGTCTGCGGCGCCGGGACCGAGCACGCATCGGCGAGAAATACGATCTCCGACTGCAGCCCCTTGGCGCCGTGCACGGTCATGACGCGCACCTCGTTCCGGCCCTGTTCGAGGTCGCGTTTGACCTCGGTGTTGCCGATTTCGAGCCAGTGCAGGAACCCTTCCATGGACGGTACGTGATCGCTTTCGAAATCGAGCGCCGCGGCGAGGAAATCGTCGATCGGGTCTGCCGCGTCGGGACCGAGCCGGGCCAGCAGCGCCTTGCGGCCGCCATCGGCGTGCAACATGCCGGAAAAGAACTCGAACGGCGGCACGAAGTCGGCGCGCGCGCGCCAGGCCGCGATCCGGTCCCATGCCGCCCTGAACGCCGGGTCGTCGCCTCGCCGGTCACGAAGCGTGTTCAGCAGCGTGCCGTCACGGTCATGGGCGAGTGTAAACAGCTGATCCTCGGTGAAGCCGATCAGCGGTCCCTTGAGCACGGTCGCGGTGTTGAGATCGTCGTCCGGCAGCAGCGTCAGGCGGCCGAGCGCGATCAGGTCCTGAATGACGAGCTGGTCCGGCAGCACCATGCGGTCACGTCCAGAAACCGGGATACCCCGTTCCTTGAGCGCGGCCACCAGAAGTTCCGCCATGCGCCGCCGGCGCTGCACCAGGATCAGCACATCGCCGGGGCGGACGGGACGGCCCTGTGCCGGCAGGATCTCGCCGGATGCGATCCAGTCCTGCACCTGATCGGCGATGCGCACGGCGACCCGCGCCAGCGGACTGTCGGCGCTGACATGATCGACCGGCACAAACCAGGGATCGTCCTCGCCGTCGTCTTCGGCCGGTTCTTCCTTCGGCCACAGGACTACCGAGCCGGCCTGTCCCTGACGGGCCGAAAGGTGATTGACCTTGTGGCCGTCGAAGCTGAGACCGCGGGCCGCGTCCTCGTCCTTGAACACCGCGTCGACGAGATCGAGCACGGCAGGCGCGGATCGGAAGCTCTCCGCCATGTCGACCGGTTTCCATGTCTGACCGATGGTTGCGACCTGATCGCCGAAGCGGTTACGCATAGTGCCGAACATCATCGGATCGGCGCCCTGGAAGCTGTAGATCGACTGCTTCTCGTCGCCGACGGCAAACACGGTGCGCGGCCGCTCGGCGGTTTCCTCGTAACGGCTCTGGCCCGAGAAAAAGTCCGATGCGATTTCCTCGATCACCTGCCACTGGTCGGGACTGGTGTCCTGCGCCTCGTCGACCAGCACATGCTCGATGCCGCCGTCGAGCTTGTAGTGCACCCAGCTGACACCGGATTTGCTGCTGAGCAGCTTCGATGCGTGCTGGATCAGATCGTCGTAATCGAGCCGCCCATGACGCTGCTTGATCCCTTCATAGGCGTCGATCAGGGCGGCGCCGACGCGGATCAGGGCGCCCGTCGCCGCGGCGACGTTGATGGCTTTCAGAAGATCAAGTTTCGCAATGAGAGTTTCGGCAAATTGGACGGCAACGTCCTGTGCCCCTGCGTCGAAGGCGCGTGCGTCCTTGGCAACCAGACGGTCGGGGCTGCGGACTTCGTGCTTGTCCGTGAGGAACACCTTCGTGAACTCGCTTCGCCAAATCACCTCCCGCTTTTCCACGGGCGACACGAGCCAGCCGCGCACGGTGGTCGCTGCGTCCTTGTTCGTCTTGCTGCCCTCGTCCCACGCCGTGCACAAACGCTCCAGCATGGCATGCGTCCCGGCGTCGATGTCGCAGGCGTCCCGTATAACCTGATCTGCCGTCGTCCCGGGTTCGATGCCGAGCGCACGGTAGACCGCCGCCGCCAGCCCGTCGGCACCGCCGTGCGCGGCCAGTGCATTCCGGAATCGGGTCCGGGTGCCGTCCAGCTCCTTCATCAGGCCGGCGAACTGTTCCTCGTTGACCAGCGCGGCGACGCCGGTCAGCGCGTGGGCCAGATCCGTGCCACGTGCCGTAGCTTCGCTGAGCAGCGCATCGCGCGCCTGCAACTGCATCTCGCGCTGATCGCGGTCGTCCATGACACGGAAGTCGGGACTGATGTCGGCCTCCAGCGGAAACCGCCCGAGCAGAGATTCACAGAACGCGTGAATGGTGCGGATACGCAGCCCCTCCGGTGCTTCCAGCGTCTTAGCGAACAGCCGTCTGGCGCGCGCCAGCAACTCGTCATCGACCGGGTTTTCGCCGAGCGCATGCAGTTCCTTCGTCAGTACGGCATCCGGCATGGCCGACCAGCGGCCGAGCAGTTCCGCCAGCCGGTTCGCCATTTCCGCGGCGGCGGCCTTGGTGAACGTCAGGCAAAGAATGCGCTCCGGCTCGACGCCCGCCAGCAGCAACCGGGAGATGCGGTCGACCAGCACGCCGGTCTTGCCGGTGCCCGCGTTGGCCGACACCCAGACCGATGCCTCCGGCGCCGCGGCGGTGATCTGCTGGCCGGTCCGGTTGCGGATGCGGTAGGACGCGTCGCCGTTCATGTGTCCTCCTCTCTCCCGCCGCCGCGCCATTCGGCGACGCGCGCCAGATGATCGTAATCGCTGAAGCGGTTTTCGAACTGCGGTCGCGGGTTCGAGAGGTAGGGCTTGTCCGGGTCGGCGTATTGCGAGACCAGACGGTTGACGCCGTCCATCGTCTTTTCGATCAGGTCGGGGACGTCCAGCTTTACCGGCCTCAGCTCGCCCGGCTCGCGCCCGCCGGAAAGCTTGATGTAAAGTAGTTCCCTGGCGTCCTCTGCAGGCACGCCCTCGAACGCGCCGTTCTTCGCCATCACCGCTTCAAGCGGCAGCTGCGGGCTGAACCCGCTGTCGACCTGCTTCGTCGTCGGCGTGTAGCCGGTCTTGTAGTCGATGATCGAAAGACCCGCATCCGGGCGGAAGTCGATCCGGTCCGGCTTGGCGGTGATGGTGAATCCTCCCTCGATCGCACCCAGGGTCAGCTTGCCTTTTTCCTCGACGAAGTTGACCTGCCAGCCGGCGGCGAGCCGGTCGCGCTGCCAGCCCAGGAACCAGTGCGCGATCCGCTCGAACCGTGGCCACCAGAAAGCACGCACCCCGGGCCGCGCCAGATGACCGGCGAACACCTGTTCGCCGATTTCCAGCAGCCGGCGCTCGGCATCTTCGGGGACCGTGTCAGGGTAGGTGCGGACGAAAACCTCGAGCGCCTCGTGGATCAGGCTGCCGCGTTCGGCGGCACCTGGGTCGGCATCCAGCGGATCGAGCGCTTCGAGGTCCAGCACATGGCGGGCATAGATGGCGTAGGGATCGCGGATCAGGGTTTCGATCTGCGTCACCGACAGTCCCGAAGGGCGTGCGCTGAGCGGCGGAACGGGCCGCGGCGGGTGGACGGAAACGCGATCCGCCGCGTCCAGCTTCTCGATCCAGGCCAGCCACGGGGTGTCGGGATCGGTGCCGAAACGGCCGGTTGCGCCGGCACGGGCCAACAGGTTATCGATCCTGAGCAGCCAGCGCGACGGCACCGTCGGTGCGCCGCCGACACGCTCGGCGCGGGTCAGGATCACCTCGGGCGCGGCAAATGCCTGCTGGAAATCGTGTGCGGTAAGGCCGATCCGGCGTTCCGGCATCTCGAGGCCGATGTCGGCCATCATCGGCCGGCTCATCCACGGATTGCTCTCCGGCTCCGGCGGCCACGTGCCCTCGTTCAAACCGCCAAGGATCACGGTATCGGTATGCTGCAGGCGGGCTTCCAGAAGCCCCCAGATGTGCAGGCGCGGATGTGCGCCGTATTTGGGGCGGACGACGCGGCCCGCCATCAGGCCGTCGAACATCGCCGCGTAGGCCCGGCCAGGCTGCCTGCCGAGGACGCCGATCGCCTCCGCCAGTTCGGCGACAAAGCGTGCTGCCGCGTCACCGTCGTCCCCGGCCCAGAGACGTTGATCGCCCGCCAGTTCACGGTCGGATGCCAGCGCTTCGGCCGCCTGAATATGCAGCTTCAGCATGTCGCCGTAATCGGTCGTTTCGTCGTGCATCGCCTGCAGCAAAGGGGCGAGCGCGGCGTCGACGAGGTCGATCAGCGGGCGCAGATGCGCAATTTTCGGATTATCGCCGAGCGCATCGCGCAGTCCCCGGATGCCCGGCGCCGGACGCGGACCGCGGAGGGCCCTGATCTCGATGCCGCGAACCAGGCTGCGGAAATCACCGGTATCCAGCCCACCCGATGCCAGCGGGTGCTTGAGCATTGCCAGCAGCGGCACCGGCGCCAGTCCTTCCGCGCAGGCATCGGCGACGAGGCGGAGGAATGCCCCCGGCGGGGTTTGTGCAAGCGGCCTGCCGGCGGAATCGTCGACTTCTAGCCCCCACCGCTTGAGCTGGGCGGCGACCCGGCGCGCCAGGCTGCGGTCGGGCGTCACGAGGGCACAGGTTTTTTCCGGCGTCTCAAGCGTGCGGCGCATGGCGAGCGCGACGACGGCGGCTTCCTCGCTCGGGCCGGGACAGTCGATGCGGCTCACGTCGGCGAGGGCATTGTCGATGTCCTCCTGCGCGGGCGGTGCCGCCAGCGGCGCCCTGGCCGGGGTGAGCGCTGCAGAAATCAAACGGCTGCGGGCATGCGGTTCACCTGCCGTAAAATCCGTGACGGCGGTCCGGTCGACATCGAGACGCGACAGAAGCTGCCGGAGCCCGAACTGCGGATGCGTCGGCCCCAGATGTCCCCAGGCATCGTCCGGCATGTCCTTGTCGAGACCCGGCAGGATGACCATGCCCTTGGGCAGCGCCGCGATCACCGCCAGCAGATCCGCCGTCGCCGGGATCGAGCCGGTCGAGCCCGCCGCGATGACGGGCGTCTCGGGCGGCGCTTCCTGCCACAGCCGTGCCTGGGCGTGCAGCAGCGCATTTCGCCGAGCCGCCGGATCGATGCAGCCTTCGCCCGCGAGGATATCCGGCCATGCCGTCATCAGGATTTCGAGGAACCTGAGTACCCGGTTCCAGTGCTCGGCATAGTCCTGCTTTTCGTCGACGAGACCGCGGATGTCGTCGGCGTTGCAGTTCTCGGTGGCGAGGCGGTCGATCAGCTTGGCGAGTTCAAGTGCCAGCGCCGTCGCCTGCTCCGGGTGCATGCGGTGATCGGGCAGCGCCATTACGGCGGTCGACAGCAGGAGCTGCCTTCTGAGCGAGGGAATCGCGGGCAGCAGGGAGAGAGCCTCGCTCGCCCCCGGCGGCAGCCCGGCTTCGGCTATGGAAAGTTCTTCTTCGTCCATGTCGCCCAGCGGGGTCATGGTCGGCAGCAGTTGGGCACGGCCGCCGCTCAGACGCAGAAAGGCTTCCGCCAGCGCACGGCAGGCGCGCCGGGTCGGCAGCAGGACCCGCATGCCGGCAAGCATCATGGGATCGCCATCGGCGAAGGCGAGCAGCCTTTCCGCCAGCGCATCCACGAAGGCGACACCGCTTGAGATCGTCGCTACGCGTGGCGCCGGGGTGTCGAACATGGGCGCTTATCTTTTCTTTTCGCCTGCGAAGGGCTCGTGCAGGAAGGCGTCGGCTTCTTCGAGGCCGTCGGGCGTGCCGATGTGAAACCATTCGCCGTCGTGGACCACGCCGAAAAGGCGATCCGCTTTGATCAGCTTGTCGAACAGAACATTCAGCGACCACGCGCCGTCGGGGCTGTCGGCGAATATACGCGGATGCAAAATCTGCACACCCGCATAGAGCCACGGCGCGACTTCCGATTCGGGCCGGCGCACGAGACGGCCGTCGGGATCGGCGATGAAATCACCGCGCCCCGTGTATCCGTGACTTTCGACCGTGCCCTGCAGAAGCAGAATGGCATCCATGATGTCGTCCTTCCATTCGCGGGCGAGGCGAACCAGGGTATCCTCGTAGCCGTCGAGCCAGAACGCGTCGGAGTTCACAACATAAAACGGACCCGTGCCAGATTCGGTCAGGGGTCCGAGTGCATTCTTAACGCCACCGCCGGTTTCGAGAATTTCCGTTTCCTCGGTGAATGCGATTTCAAGCCGGGATTCGGATGCCAGGTAGTCCCGTATCTGGTCGCCGAGATAATGCAGATTCACGACGGCGCGCGATACACCGGCCGATACCAGGCGGTCCATGACGTGGCCGATCAACGGCTTGCCGTCGAGTGCCAGCATCGGCTTCGGCGTGTTGTCGGTCAGCGGCCGCATGCGTTTGCCGTATCCGGCGGCGAGGACCATTGCCGTGGTTGGGGCATCAACCGTCATGAACGGCCTCCGTCTTCGGCGCCTGGGCGTCCGGTTGAATACGCAGCTGCGCGGGAACGTGAGCACTGAACCACGCGGCGACGGGTTCGAGCGCGGAATGCCCGAGATCGTGTTCGAGCAGGCGCCAGACACGCGGAATGTGATGCAGATACTGCGCCTTTCCGTCGCGGTGGCAAAGGCGCGTGAAGATGCCGATGACCTTGGCGTGCCGGCCCGCGCCCAGCACCGCGATATCGCGTCTGAGCTCGGTTTCGTGCACATCCCCGCAGGCGGCGATGTATTTGGCGATCAGCCGGTTCGCGCGCTCATGCGTGACATCGCGTCGGGCATCCTCGATCAGCGACATCAGGTCGTAGGCCCGGGCGCCGATCAGCGCGTCCTGGAAATCGAGCAGGCCGCATCGCGCCGTGCCGGTGCGCCCCGGCAGCCACATCAGGTTGTCGACGTGATAGTCCCTGAGCACCAACGTTTCGCGTTTTTCGGCGACTTTCGAGAACGCCTGGCGCCACGCGCTTTCGTAGGCTGCACGCATCTCGTCATTTTTCTCGGCACCGACGGCGGGCATGTACCAGTCGATGAACAGAATCGCCTCGGCGAGCAGCCGGTCCATGTCATACGCGGGGATTTCGGCGGGGGCCGTCTTCGCCGACGACAACTCGTGGAGATGCACCAGTGTTTCGACGGCGATGTCGTAGAGCATGTCCTGATCGCCGCCGGCTTCAAACACGCGGGTGTAGGTGTCATCGCCCAGGTCTTCCAGCAAGAGGAAACCGCGTCGCGCGTCGTCGGCGAGGATGCGCGGCGCGCTGAAGCCGAGTTGGGCCAGATAGCGCGCGACGGCAATGAACGGGCGGACGTCCTCTTTGGGTGGTGGTGCGTCCATGAGCACGCACTGCTGATCGTGCGCTTGAACCCGGTAGTAGTGCCGGAAAGACGCATCCGCCGCCAGCAGGTCGACCTTCGCGCCCGCCCAACCGGCGTTGGCGAGGAAGTTTGTCCGCGATTCGGCGCGCTTTTCATCCATGCGGTTCGGCTCCGGCGAAGATGCTCTGTAACCGGGCCACCCAGCGGTCATCGCCCCGCACGACAATACGGCGCCCGCCGTTCTCGGTCTCGGAAATCGCAACGTCGAGATGCCGGGCTGGCAAAAGGCGACCCAGACGTTCCGGCCATTCGATCAGGCTGACGGCGTCGGTAAAAGCGTCCTCGATCCCGAGTTCGAAGGCCTCCTCCGGATCTTCGATGCGGTAAAGATCGAAGTGCCATAACTCGAGCTCGCCGCGATCGTAGGTCTGTACGAGTGTGAAGGTGGGGCTCGGTACGTCTTCGGCCGGTCCCGGCAGGGCATTGATCAGGGCTCGGGCGAGGGCGGTCTTGCCGGCACCGAGCGTGCCGTTAAGGGCGACGATGTCGCCGGGGGAAAGCAGGGGCGCGAGCCGGGCCGCGAACGCGGCGGTTCCGCTTTCATCGGCAACGCTGATATCCACGATGATGTCCGGCGTTTCACCCATGTCTGCGTTTTTATATGGCGCTGCAATACGGAACAAGACTTGAACCGTCCGGCTGCGGCACCCATCCTAGAATCTCCTGAATTCGGCGGCGCACAAAGGAACGTATAAGGTGACGGTAACGGTTGGTTCAGAGCGGTTTTCGACCGACGTCGCGATCGTCGGCGCGGGGCCGGTGGGCCTGTTCGCCGTGTTCGAGTGCGGCATGCTCGGGATGTCGTGCCGGGTGATCGACTCGCTCGAGGATATCGGCGGGCAGTGCGCGGCGCTTTATCCGGAAAAACCGATCTACGATATTCCCGGACTGCCGGAAACCGCGGCAGGCGAACTGATTGCGTCCCTTGAGAAGCAGATTCAGCCGTTCAACCCGCACATCCATCTCAGCCAGCAGGTGACGGGACTGACCGGCAGTGCCGGTAACTTCACGCTGTCCACATCGGCCGGTACAGAGATCGCCGCGAAGGTGGTGATCATCGCAGCCGGTGTCGGCGCATTCGGGCCGAAGCGTCCGCCGCTGGCCGGGATTGAGAGCTACGAGGCGCAGGGGCCGGGCCTCGGCGTGAAATACATGGTGCGGACGGTGAAGGATTTCGCCGGCAAGCGCGTGGTCATCGCCGGTGGCGGCGACAGCGCCGTTGACTGGGCCGTGCAGCTTTCGGGCGTGGCGGACAGGGTGTACGTGGTGCATCGGCGCGACCGGTTCCGCGCTATGGACGAGACGGTCAGAAGAATGCGCCTGCTGGCAGACGACGGCACGATCGAACTGGTGACGCCTTACCAGTTACACCGCCTGGAAGGATCGGGCGGCAAACTGGAGGCCGTCGTCGTCGCCGATCTCGACGGCGCGGAACGGACGATCGAGGCCGACGTGCTGCTCCCGTTTTTCGGACTGGCGCAGAGCCTGGGGCCCATCCTCGAGTGGGGACTCGGCGCGGGTGCCAGCGGCATTCCGACCAATGCCACGACCGCGGAAAGCACGGTGCCGGGCGTCTATGCCATCGGCGATGTCGCCGATTATCCGGGAAAACTGAAACTGATCCTGACGGGGTTTTCGGAAGCCGCGTTCGCCGCGCATCATGCCTATGAGACGGTGTTCCCGGATAAGGCGCTGCACTTCGAGTATTCTACAACCAAGGGTGTGCCCGCGGGGAAATAACGGCGGACCTGACAGGTTGCTATCAGGGTTCCCGTTGAATATTTGAAGTACAAGAAGAAGCGGCAATTCGGAGCCATCCATGCTGGACCTACGCCTGTTCACGATTCTGATTCCGGTAGTCGCATTTATTCTACCACAGATTGTACATGCTCAAGGTGACCCGGCGCGCGGCGCGCAACTCGCCGGGTCATGCGAAGAGTGTCACGGGGACGCCGGTGAAAACCGTATCGAGGGTTTCCCCAATCTCGCCAACCAGAATTACAAGTATCTGGTGAAGCAGCTTCGCGAGATGCGGACAACGGCGATGGAACGCTATGGCGAAAAGACCCGCCAGCGCAGCGAGGACGCAAAGACACTTCTGAAAGCGCGCCGCAGCAACGAGATCATGGATCCGTTCGTGGTCGACCTCAGCGACGGCGATATCCACGACCTGTCGGCCTACTACGCGAAACAGGAATGCAGCGCTGTCATGGTGGGTGCGCCGCTGCCGGCGCCGAGAATCGAAGCACGCTGCCAGGTCTGCCATGGCAAATTCGGCATCACCAAGAATTCAAACGTACCGAACATCGCGGGTCAGGACGCCACCTATCTTGTCGAGCAACTGCAGGACTTCAAAGCGGCTGCGCTGCATGGCGACAAAAAACGGCGCGCCGGTATCATGGAAGGCCAGGCCCGCATGCTCTCGGATCAGGACATCAAGGACATTTCCCTTTACTACGCCCGTCTTCCTTGCCGATAAACTCCCCTGAGCCATGAGGGGGAACTTATGACGATCGATTTGGCACGCGCCCGGGCGGAGACACCCGGGACCGGGAATGTTTTGCATTTCAACAACGCGGGGGCCGGCCTTATGCCGACGCCGGTCATGGATGCCGTCGTCGGACACCTGCAGCTCGAACAGGATTTTGGCGGATATGAAGCCGCGGCGCGGGCGCGGGCGCAGATCGCGCGGACCTACGACGCCATTGCCGAGCTGCTGAATGCGTCGGCGGACGAGATCGCACTTGTGGAAAATGCCTCGGTCGGCTGGTTGCAGGCGTTTCACGCCATGCTCGGCAACATGACGACGGGCGACAAGATCGTCACCGTCGAAGCCGAATACGCGTCCAATTACATTTCTTACCTGCAGGCGGCGAAGCGCCACGGCATCGAGATCGCCGTCGTGCCGAGCGATGCCGACGGTGCGGTCGATGTCGAGGCACTCCGGAACATGATGGACGAGCGGGTCAAGATGATCGCCGTGACCCACGTGCCGACCAACGGCGGCCTCGTGAACCCGGCCGCCGAAATCGGTAAGGTTGCCAGGGACGCAGGCGTTTATTACCTGCTCGATGCCTGTCAGTCGGCGGGACAAATTCCGCTCAATGTCGAGGAGATTGGATGTGACGCACTGTCCGTCACCGGGCGCAAGTACCTCCGCGGGCCGCGTGGGACCGGTTTTCTCTATGTCCGCAAAAGCCGCATCCAGGAACTGGAGCCGGTCATGCTCGATCTGCATGCCGCGAGCTGGAACGGGCGCGACAGCTACGACGTCGTGCCGACGGCAAAACGGTTCGAGAACTGGGAGTTCTACACGGCCGGTATCATCGGGCTCGGTGTGGCGACGGATTATGCGCTTGAGTGGGGGATGGACAACATCCATGCCCGGGTCGTGATGCTGGCGGACCGATTGCGGGAGCATCTCGCGTCGCTGCCGGGGGTGACCGTCACCGATATCGGGACCGAGAAATGCGGCATCACGACCTTCATCAAGGACGGGGTCTCACCCGGCGACATCAAGTCGGCATTGGCGGAAAAGCGGATCAATGTGTCGGTGTCGCAGATCGGCTCTACCCGGCTCGATATGGAAAAGCGCGGCCTGGAACAGGTCGTCCGCGCATCGGTGCACTACTACAACGACGAAACCGAAATCGACAAGCTGTGTGAAGCGGTCGACGCGCTTTGACTTCCCTGCAGCGGCATGGACTGATGACAGCATGACGCTTGCCGAAGAACTTTCCCGGTTTCCCCGCCTGGGGATTGCCGATCTGCCGACGCCGCTGGAACCGCTGCCGCGGTTGTCGAGGCATCTCGGCGGACCGCGGCTATGGATCAAGCGTGAAGACTGCATGGGACTGGGCTTCGGCGGCAACAAGCTGCGCAAGCTCGACCTGGTGCTCAAGGAGGCCATCGACCAGGGCGCGGACACGCTTGTATCCGGCGGCGTCGTGCAATCCAACAGCCAGCGGCAGGTTGCGGCGGCGGCTGCGAAGCTCGGTCTTGAATGTCATCTTGCCGTCTATCACGGACGTCTATCGCCGCCGGGGCCCGAATACGAAACGTCGGGCAACGCGCTGCTGAACAGATTGTTCGGGGCGCGCCTGCATGATGTGCCCTGGACCGGCGACCGAAACGACGCCATTCGTTCGCTTGCGGCGCAGTTGGCGGAAGACGGGCGGCGACCGTTCGTCGTGCCGTACGGCGTGTCGAGCCCGCTTGGTGCGATCGGTTACGTTTCGGCGGCTGTTGAAATTGCGGCGCAGGTGGAAACACGCGGGTTCGTCCCGGACGCCATAGTACATTGTTCAGGAAGCGGTGCGACGCAGGCAGGGCTGGTTATCGGCGCCCGCGCCGCTTTGCCGCGAACGCGCATTGTCGGGATCGATATCGACGCCGAGCCTGAACGCGTAAAAGCAGACGTAACGGCATATGCCGCCGAGGCCGCGGCGATGTTAAACATGCCGTTCAACGAGGAAGACATCGAAGTCGTCGCCGGGATGGCGGGGCCGGCCTACGGCGTGCCGCATGAGGCGACGGTCGATGCGATCAGGCTGGCCGGGCGGCTGGAAGCTCTTGTTCTTGATCCGGTCTATTCGGGAAAGGGACTGGCCGGGCTGATTGCCCTGGTACAGGCGGGGCGCTGGCCGGCAGATTCAGACATCGTCTTTCTGCACACCGGCGGCGCGCCATCGATGTTTGCGTATCAGGGCAGTCTGGATATCTGAGGATCAGCGCGGGCCGCGGACCTGGGCATCCGTGAAATACGACAGTATCCGTCCGAAGTACGGCCCCTCGTAATCCGGATCGCACGCGTCGACGCCGTCCATTTCGCCGGCGATCAGACCCTGCTGGCCTTCGTCGCTGGCGAGCAGCCGGGCCATGGCGTCGCCGCTTGAGCCGGAAATGCCGTGACGGATCATCTCCATGCGAATGGGCGTTTCGAGCGCCGGGCCGTAGGCAATCTTGTTCATCTTGGCGATCTCGCGGGCGACGCCGACCAGATAGGCGATATAGAACCTGAGCCCACCCGGGTCGTTGCGCCCCGGCGCCTGGTCGCCGAGATCGCGCTGCAGGATGCGAACCGTCTCGTTCAGTTTGTCCAGCGCGTCATCGAGCGCGAAGGCCCCCGGCGGCGGCTTGGAGACGGCACGCTTCTTGACCCTGGTGCGCGTCTTGCCCGCATTGAGCATGGCACGTACCAGCATCGCAATCATGGCCGCCAAAATGACGACAATGCATACCGTTTGAAGATCCAAGTCCTCGTCTCCGTTCGCACAGTTGGACAAACAGTCCCCGATGGGTCGCAGAGGGGCTATTCGGCCGCGTGCTCGTCTACGATAGCACGATCCGTGTTATCGGGTGCAACCCCCTCTGTTTCACCGTCCCCGGCAGGAATGCGGCAGACCACCTTGGTGCCGCGGGATTTGTTCGACATGATCTCGATCTTGCCGCCGTGCAACTCGATGAACCGCTTGACGATGGTCAGTCCGAGACCGGGCCCCGCACCCTGATGATCGTCGCTTTTCAGGCGCTGGAACGGCTGCAGCACGCGGTCGCGTTCCTCTTTCGGAATACCAGGACCGCTGTCGGAGACAGAGATTTCCATCATGCCGCCGTCGCGTGCCGCGGCAAGCGCGATATGCCCCAACTTCGGTGTAAACGTAATGGCGTTGGTCAGCAGGTTGAAGACGACCTGCTTCAGGCGCTTGGCATCGGCGGAAATCCAGCCGATGTCCGGCGGGCAGTCGAAATCGATCTTGATGTTCTTGCGGCGCGCCTGCTCCTTCACGACGTTGAAAGCGTCGACAAGAATCGCGTGCGGGTCGACGGTGTCCTTGTTTAGCTCCATGCGCCCGGCTTCGATGGTGGCGAGGTCGAGAATGTCGTTCACCACGTCCATCATCTTTTCCGACGTGTCGACGATACCGTTCGCGTATTCGTGCTGGCGCTTGTTCATCTCGCCGAACATTTCCTGACGCAGAATGTCGGCGAAACCGTGGATGGTGTTCAGCGGTGTGCGCACCTCCATCGCCACATTGGCGATGAACTCGGTCTTCATGCGGTCGGCTTCGGCGAGCGTGCGCGCACGTTGGCGCAGCGCTTCCTCGACGCGGAAGCTGTCCGTTATGTCGCCGTAACTGACCAGCGACGCGCCATCCGGCAGCGGAATATTGGCGAACGCGAGAATGCGCCCGTTGATCAGATCGACGCGGCCGCTGCCGAGGGACCGGTCGAGAATCTCGCCGGCGATCCGTTCCTTGCGTTTCGACCATGGTTCGTCGTTGGCAGCCATCTTCATGCCGATCGCCTGAATGATATCCGGCAGGCGTGTGCCGGGTGCGAGCTCGCTCTCGTCCAGATCCCACAGCTTTGCGAGTTGCGGGTTGGTGAGCTGAAGCCGTCCGTCGGCGCCGAAAACGGCGATGCCCTCGCGCATGTTTTCCAGCGTCGTGCGCTGGACTCGGCCGGCGGACTTGAGCGAGCGCTGCATGTCGAGCCGGTCGGAGACGTCCTCGCAGGCGATGACCATGCCGCCGTCATCGAGGGGGGCGAACCGGCGTTTCATGGTGCGCCCGTCCGGCAGGTGAAGTTCATCTTCCACAACCGTCTGCAGTGTTTCGAAGCGGCCAAGTTCCTGGGCCCGGAAGTCGGCGAAATTCGCGACCTCGGGCAGGCGCCGGAGCTCGCGGAGCCGCATCAGAAGGTCGCTCATCGAGGGCCGTGTATTCAGCCAGTCCGGATCGAGCCGCCACAATGCGGCAAAGGCGGCGTTGGCGGCAACGATGTTGGTATCGCCGCCGAAGACCGCGACCCCGGCCTCGAGCGGGCGCAGCAGATCGTGCGTGGACGGCGATGCCGGTGAAATGATCTCGGCCGGTGCCGACGCTTCTTCCGCGTCGACCGCGAAGCCGATGGTGCCGCTCTGATCGCCCATGCCGGGGGCGAGCGGCGTTTCAGTGATGCGGACGCGGCGCGCCGTATCGTCCTCGGTGATTTCTGCACTGTCGGTGACGGCCATCCCCTCGAGGCGCGCGCGTCGGCCGGTGCCGTCGCCAAGGCCTTGGACGCGTTCGGCGGCACGGTTGCGGAAGGCGAGCTGCAGGTTTGCATCGCGCAGCCAGAGCGGGATCGGCAGCGCATCGAGGAGTGCGGTCAGGTGCCGGTCCTCGAGGCCGCTTGCATTGCGGTCGGCCGCGGTCGGGCTTTCGGCGGCGGCCTGTACGCGGCGCAGCCAGACAATATCGGCGACGGCTTCGCCGCCGGTGCCGGTGGCGCGAGAACCCAGTGCCTGGAACGTCTTGTCACCGCGCTTCAGTGTTACGTCGAACGGTGTGCCGGCGGCGCGCAGCAGGCTGACGCCCTGTTCGAGCTTTTGCAGTTCGTGATCCTCGAAACACGCGCGGATATCGTCATAGCGGGCGAGGGTGCCGTTCTCCAGTTCCAGCATCTCCGCAAGCCGGCGCGAGCAGCTGATCCCGCCGGTGGCATGGTCCCAGAGAAAGATGCCGTCGGGCGACGCGGCAAGGATGCCGCGGGCGCGGTTGGCCGTGGCCTCCGTGCGTCTGCGTTCCGTCGAGGCATCGCGGGCACGGGCGCGAAACATCAGCGCGAACGGCATGACGATCAGCGCACCGATGACGCCCCCGAGCACAAGCGGCAGGGTATTGGAAACGGTTTCTAGCACGGCATGAAGTCTACGCGCGATGCGGGCCGGGGCCAAGAAAAGCATGTGCCCGGCAAGGCATTCAGCCCGTGGAAAGTCCCTGGATGTTGTCGGCGACCCGCATCAGGCGGTCCAATGTCGACTGCCAGCGCGAAATCTGTGCGAACGCTTCTATAACCGGGCTATGCCAGCGATCCTGCTGTACCGCACGGGCGGCCGGAATGAAGGGATAGACGGGCAACAGGGCCTTCAGGGCATCGGCCTGTTCAGGCACCGCGCCGGCGTGACTGCCGTGGCCGATCAACGGTTTCCGCGCACCGGAACTGTCGATGACGACCCAGCGTTCCGCGGCGTCGATGTAGTGAGGCAGATTGTCGAGCGAGGCACGGAACGATTTTTCCAGCAATTCGTCGGAAACATCCTCGCCGCCCTTGAGTACGCGGGCGCGGACCCGGTCGCGGCAGAGCTGGATTTTCGGCAGTGCCAGGTAGACCAAGCTGATGCCCCAGCCCCGGCGCCTCAGCCGAATGGCGGCGGAAAGGGGCTTCCGGCTCATCAACCGGCTCTCGACGATGAAACTGCGCCCGCCCGTCTCCGCGATCTCGAGGCGCTTGGACACGGGGACGATGCGCTTGATGTCGGCATCCGGGAGGTCATCGGCAGCATCGAAACCGCGCGTATCGTCGGCGTCGATGTGCCGGGTGGTGCCGATGTCGCGCGGAAACAGCCGCGCCGCAAGCGTGCTTTTCCCACTGCCCGGCGGGCCGGCAATGATCCACATGCGTCGTTCGGCGTTCATACCGGCGTTTTAAACGATTTCACCGATCCCGGAAACGGAAACGGCGCAGCCCCTCACCCGGCGCTACGCGCCATCCTCTCCCCGAGGAGAGGGATGGTGCGGCGTGAGTCCCCTCTCCCTTGGGAGAGGGACAGGGTGAGGGGGCTAATCTCGATTAGTAACGGTACGTGTCCGGCTTGTGCGGGCCGTCGACGGCGACGCCGATGTAGTCGGCCTGCTTCTGGCTGAGTGTGGTCAGCGACACACCGAGCTTTTCGAGGTGCAGCTGGGCGACCTTCTCGTCCAGGTGCTTCGGCAGCACGTAGACGTCATTCTTGTACTGGCCGTCCTTGTTGTTGGCGTAAAGCTCGATCTGTGCCAGCACCTGATTGGTGAAGCTGGCCGACATCACGAAGCTCGGGTGACCGGTAGCGCAACCGAGGTTCACCAGACGGCCCTGTGCCAGCAGGATGATGCGGTTGCCGCTCGGCATTTCAATTTCGTCGACCTGCGGCTTGATCTCTTCCCACTTCATGTTCTTGAGACCCGCGACCTGAATTTCACTGTCGAAGTGGCCGATGTTGCAGACGATGGCGCGGTCCTTCATTTCCCGCATGTGATCGACGGTGATGACGTCGACGTTACCGGTCGCGGTGCAGAAGATGTCGGCGCGCTTGGCGGCGTCTTCCATGGTGACGACCTCGAAGCCTTCCATCGCGGCCTGCAGGGCGCAGATCGGATCGGCTTCGGTGACCATGACGCGGCAGCCGGCCTGACGCAGGCTTTCGGCGGAACCCTTACCGACGTCGCCGAAGCCGGCAACGCAGGCGACCTTGCCGGCCATCATCACGTCGGTGGCACGGCGGATCGCATCGACCAGGCTTTCACGGCAGCCGTACTTGTTGTCGAACTTGGATTTGGTGACGGAATCGTTGACGTTGATCGCCGGGAACATGAGCGAACCTTTTTTCGCCATGTCGTAAAGGCGGTGCACGCCAGTCGTCGTTTCCTCGGTGACACCCATGATGTCCTTGGAATGATCCGAGTACCACGTCGGGTCTTCCTTCAGTTTCGCCTTGATCGCCGCGAACATCACTTCGGCTTCTTCGCTGTCGGGATTATCGAGGACGGAGAGATCCTTTTCCGCTTCCTTGCCGAGGTGCATCAGCAGCGTCGCGTCGCCGCCGTCGTCCAGGATCATGTTGGGGCCGGTGCCGCCTTCCCAGTTGAAGATCTCGTGCGTGTATTGCCAGTAATCTTCCAGCGTTTCGCCCTTGATGGCGAACACGGGCGTGCCCTTTTCGGCGATCGCGGCGGCGGCGTGGTCCTGCGTCGAATAGATGTTGCATGACGCCCAGCGAACCTCGGCGCCCAGCGCCTGCAGGGTTTCGATCAGCACGCCGGTCTGGATCGTCATGTGCAGCGAACCGGCGATCTTTGCGCCCTTGAGCGGCTGCGACGTGCCGTATTCCTCACGTGTCGCCATCAGGCCGGGCATTTCGCTCTCCGCGATATCGAGTTCCTTGCGGCCCCATTTGGCGAGGCTCATGTCGGCGACTTTGTAGTCGGTGATTGCGTTCATGTTGTTCCGCTCCATCGCTGGCGTCTGTGTCTGAAAATCTGTCACTTAAAGACATAAAGATTTCTTTATATCTTTTCATTGAGGCGGTTTTTAACAGGGCCGGACGGGCGGAGCAAGGGGAAAAGTGCCCGGTGTTACCGAAGCGGCGTCTCGCCCGGAGCCTTCCTTCCGGCATTTGACGTGACCGCGTCCGTGATCCGGTCCCTGAGGTGCGTTACCTTGGCCCAGGCCAGGGGAAAATTGCCGGGGTTATAGAATTCGAGCGCTTCCGATACCGCATCGATGGCTTCAAATGCGTATGTTTTTCCGGATTCCGCGTCGGTCGCGCACATCATGAGATCGAAGTCGATTTCCGCGAGCTCGGCCTGTGCCCGCGCCCAGTCCTCCACGGCCAGGTTGCGGTAGAGATAGGGAATGGCCCAGTTCAACAGGTCGCGCGCGTCGGCGAGAAGGTCCCTGTCGTCCTGCAGACGGCCCAGTGCCGCCTTGCAGACGGCGAGTTGCAGATCGAGCCGGGCGAGACCGAGGTCTTCGGACACGATAACCGCCGCATCCCGGAGCGCATCGATGCCTTTCAGAATATCCGACGCCTCACCGGTTTTCGTGCCGAGCCGGGTCAGCATCCCGGCCCGCGTTTTCAGGAGGCGGACATGGCGCGCGGGGTCATTAGCGCCGATCTGCCGGCAAAGCCGTACGTTCAGATCGACGGCGTAGCGGAGCCGGGCTGTATCCGTGCCGGGCGCACCCTTGAGCGCGCTCAGCCGGGACAGGGTTTCCAGCACGTTCGCACGGAGCGATGACGGCATGTTCTTTTTCTTTTGCAGCTTGTGTTCGAGCCCGGTGGCGAAATGCATGACAAGGCCGGCCGGAACCGGCCGGTTCGCCGCTCTCTCCGCAAGCGCGGCGGCGATCACCTGCATCGAGGCGACGGTGCACAGCTCTTCGGTTAGGGGCAGCGGCAGACGCGCGGTCAAGTGTTCGGCGACCCGGTTCTCGTGCGCGACCTTGGGATAGGGGGCGATGGCGGCATGGAACTCGAGCGCATCACCGGGCGCCACGACATAGGCCCAGACAAGGGCGTCCGTATCCGTGTCCACCATGAAGGTATTCAGCGCTTCGGTGTCGAGCCGGCCATAGTCGATCCGGTCGAGGGCAAGCACGCCCGGGGCAGCGCCTGCCGCCGGATCGATGGCCCTGAACCCGTTACGGAATTGCCGTTGAATGCCGCCGCCGTCGTCACCGCCGAACGCGGCGATATAGACGGCCGGAATTCGTTCCCGGTGATGCGTGCCGATGATGCTCATGAAGCCCCCCTTTGTTGGCCGGTCCTGTCTCGGGATGGCTATGCAAGGGGCAGAGGGTTATTTTGGCGGCGCCGAAACCGTGCTGTCAGGGCATTGCGGATTAACGGCGCCGCATGCTGGAGAGGGATTCTTCAACGAATTTGATGTTGCTGCGGATCGCGTGCGCGAGGTTGGGATGGTTGTCTTCCGCCTGATCCAGCGCTTCATGAAATATCGAGATTGCCTGTTTAAGGCGGCCGGTATCTCCGCTTTGGTTGCCCGCCGAGAAATGGGCCAGGGCGAGATTGTTCATGGACGAGGCCCATTCGAATGGCTGCGCCTCGCGGGTGCGGACGGTCAGCGCTTTCTCGATGGCGCTGATCGCCTGCTCGAATGCACCGGCATCTCCCCCCACTTCTCCGAGCCTGCGATACCCATTGCCCATGTTGTTCATGGT
The DNA here is from genome assembly GCA_965262415.1 of Rhodospirillales bacterium. GTDB lineage: Bacteria > Pseudomonadota > Alphaproteobacteria > Rhodospirillales > Casp-alpha2 > UBA4479. The sequence goes on from OZ253533.1 coordinate 3,643,811, forward strand.
ATCCGCCCAGTACTTAGGATGCCGATCACGGGTACGGACGGTCAGTGCATCCGTGTATGCGGCAATAGCATTCCGGAGCATTCCCGTATCCTCAAACTCTTCACCGACAAACTGTAGTGCGATACCGAGGCAGTTTTTTACATCCGACCAGCCATCCCGGTCCGATTCGGGATCTATTGCCGTCAGGGCTGCCTTCAGCACCCGGATGGCGCGCTGGTTGGGTTCGAGCGTCTTCGTTTCCTCACCAATATGCGCCAACGTCGCGCCCAGCCGAAAAGTCAGTGACGCCCATTCCTCTGGATCCTCGTTACGTTTTACCTCGGCCAATGCTGAATCCAGGACGCGGATGCTTTGCCACATCCAATCGACATCCGCGTTCATGCGTCCAAGGTCCATACATACGCGGCTTTTTGCTTCGATGATCTCGGCCCACTTTTGCTTTGCATGACCTTTCGTCAGGATCGATAGGGCCTCTTCAAATGCTTCGATTGCAGCTTCGGACGCCCCGGGCGCTCGACGGTTCCGGCCGATGAGCCCGAGCATGAATCCCATCTTGTGAGTCGCATCCGCCCACTTCTCCGGTTGTTCGTCGCGGCCGTATATGTGCCGGGCCAGTCCGTACGTTTTTACGCCGGCGTCGAGATATTCTGGTTCTTCGTCCGGGTCATGGAACTCAAGCATAAGATCGCCGTATTGCATGCAGGCGCGGGCGAGGGCTTCAGAATCTTCTCCTGATGTTGCTTCGATCAAATTGCTACAGGCGCCCATGGCCTCAGCCAGGTCACTGTTGTCATCGGAGATGAAAAAAATCAGTCTGCGCATTCGAAAAATGAAGTACAGGAGGGTGTGCAACCCGCTGCGGGGAAAGTTCTCCGGCGGGTCTTCTGTCAGCGCCTCCATGTCGGGGAGAAGTTCAGCAGCCAGCGAAATGGGTGAATACCCCCCTTCCGCTATGCCGTTTGCCGCCGCCGCGGCGGTTGCCGCCGCGAGCGCTTTGCCGACGTTTGTGGATATCTCAAGAGGCAGGTCAAGCCATTCATCAAGCATTATGGGTGTGTCACCATTCGAGAGATCCGGATTGGTGAAGAGGCGAAGACGCATCATGTCTTCATCGGGCAGGACTTGGCCCCAAACCATGACGTGCGCACCCTGGTTTCGGAGGAACTCCGTGCCGAATTTTTCCGTCAGCGCTATCGAAACATTCCCGTCTGGCAGGACGTCCTCGGGCGGTAACGGTCCGGGCAATGTCGTGACGTATATTTCGTCCGCTGCCGCGAGCGCTTGCGCCACGCGCGATTGCGACTGATTGTCCGGGTCACCGAACAGTGCGGGGAGTAATACCTTGAGCATTCCAGCCCTCCATGACGAAGCGATCATGTCGTGCGTTAAGATATGCAAGGGGCAGAGGGAATTTTTGCCTTACTAAATTTTACTTTGGCGTCAAATATTCAAAGAGGGCATTCGGCAAGAAAATCAGGGCAGCACAGAGACTCTCCCGGATAGGACGCGATGTGCTCCTTTATGCAAACTGCAAATTTTTCAGCCTTTTCCCGCTGCTCTTGCGTCAAAAGCGCACCAACATTGACGATCAGGTAAGGCTTTTCGTCGATATCCGGGATGCTGGAACGTCCAAGAATTGTCAGCCAGGCTTTGGTGAAGATTAAATGCTCCACTTCGCCAGATATCTTCCAAGCGCGATAGCCGATGTTCGCTAAAGCGAGTTGAAAATCCTTATGACCTTTCATCGCGCCGTCCAAATAAAGCTGAGCAGACTCTTTACGATCTGTCTCAATGAGAACGTTTGCCAGTTTTGCTTGAGCTTCGATAGAGCCCAGGTGCGTCGCTCTTTTTAACCAGCGAACACCGTACTTTTCATACCCAGGAATCTCGTAAGTGAGTCCTAGGCAGTAGGCCGCATGAGCATCTCCGGAATTTGCCAAGTCCTCAAACTCACCAATAGTCGTCGCTACTTCGTTACAGGCGGCAATGATCGTACCGGTTTGAGGAATTTGAGCATCTCGATCTGACTGCGCGTTTGCGACGGATGTTCCCAATGCAGCGAGGAGCATAATAGCCGTGGACCAAGATTTTGCCTCAAGCCAGCGCATTGAAATCGTCGATCATCATGGCGATGCGGCCCGAGTCGGACTGCTCCATGATCTGCAGCGCGCGCTGCGATGCGGCGAGCGCGTCCATGTCGCGGATGCGCTTTTTGACCAGCGGAATGTTGCCGGCCGTCATCGAAAGATCGTTGAGGCCGAGCCCGACCAGAAGCGCGGTGAAGCGCGGGTCGCCCGCGATCTCGCCGCAGATCGACACCGGAATGCGCGCTCTGAGCGCCGCCTGTGTCGAAAACTGGATCAGCCGCAGCACCGCCGGGTGCAGCGCATTGAACAGATGCGCCACGTGCTCGTTGGCGCGGTCGACGGCGAGTGTGTACATGGTCAGGTCGTTGGACCCGATGGCGAAGAAGTCGCTGGCGCGGGCGAGCGAGTCGGCGGCAAGCGCGGCGCCCGGCACCTCGATCATGACGCCGACCGGCGGCAGCGGATCGGGGATCTTCACACCGGCTTTCTTGAGATTGTCGGCTTCTTCGGCCAGCAGCGTCTTGGCGCGCCGAACCTCGCCCGGCGTCGTTACCATCGGCAGCAGGATGCGCACGTTGCGTTTGGGCGCGACGCGCAGGATAGCGCGGAACTGGGTGCGAAGCGTTTCCGGGTTGGCGAGCGAGAGGCGGATACCGCGCAGCCCGAGCGCGGACGCCGCCGCCTCGTCGATGTTGGACAGCAGTGCCGGCGCCGGCTTCTCGCCGCCGATATCCAGCGTGCGGATCGTGACGGGTTTCTTGCCCATGGGGCCGACGATCTGTTCCAGGACCGCCGTCTGCTCGTCCTCGCTCGGGATGTCGTCGCGGTTCATGAACATGAACTCGGAGCGCAGAAGCCCCACACCCTGCGCGCCGGAGTGTCCGACGGCCTCCATCTCGACCGGGAGTTCTACGTTCGCCATCAACTGAACCTCGGTGCCGTCGCGCGAGATCGCGGGCTGGTTGCGGAGGCGTTCAAGGGCGCGTGCGCTGCGGCGTTTCTCGGCTTGGCGTTTTTCGTACTTGCGGACGGTGTCGGGCGCCGGGTTGACGATGACCTTGCCGGCGTAGCCGTCGACGATGACCGTGTCACCCTGATTGATGCCATCGGTCAGTTCGGCGGCGCCGAGCACGGCCGGCAGGCCGAGGGCGCGGGCCATGATGGCGGTGTGGCCTTCGGTGCCGCCCAGCGCGGCGGCGACGGCGGCGACATTCTCGGGGTCGATCTGTGCCATGTCGGCGGGCGAGAGCTGCTCGGCGACGACGATGCCGCCTTTCGGCGGTTTTGGCGGTGCCTTGCCCGGCGCGCGGACGAGGATGCCGATCAGGCGTTTCGCGACCTCGCGGATGTCATCCAGCCGGGCCGCGATGTAGGCGTCTTCCATCGCTTCGAAGCGTTTGGCGAGCGTAGTGAATTCTCGCTCCACCGCAGCTTCGGCATTGATGCGGTCGTTCTCGATGCTGTCGCGGGCACCGCGCACGAGGCGGGAGTCGTCGAGCATCGAAAGGTAGGCATCGAACAGGTAGACCAGTTCCTCGCCGGCGGCGCCCGGCATGTCGCGGGCGCGGTCCTGCAGGCTTCTGATCTGGCGGCGGGCGACCTTGACGGACCCGTCGAGGCGTTTCACCTCGGCCGTGATCTTGTTCTTGGCCACCGTGTAGGTCTGAACCTCGATCCGGTCGCCGAAGCGCACGAACGCGTTGCCGATGGCGATGCCCTGCGCGGCGCCGAGCCCCTTGAAAACCCGTTCCTTGGGCTTTCGCGCGGCGGCGGGTTTTGACGTTTTAGTTTTCATCGGGCCGGTCTTCTTCGAACTTGTCCTCGATCAGCGCCTGAAGGGCATCCAGGGCGGCCGCGGCGTCGCCGCCGGTGGCGCGGACGGTGATGTCCGTGCCCGTGCTGGCTGCCAGCATCATCAGCCCCATGATGGAACTGCCGGGGACGCTTAGGCCGTTGCGTTCGACCTGGATGTTGCAGTCGAAGGCATTCGCCGTCGTGGCAAACTTATTGGCGGCCCGGGCATGGAGCCCGCGTTTGTTCAGGATCGTGAACGTTCTCTCAAGCGCACCGTCCGCCATGAGAAACTCAAGCGCCGCCCTGGGACAGCAGTTGCGATGCGATATTGATGTACTTGCGCCCCGCATCCTGCGCTTCTTTTGCGGCTTCTTCGAGCGTGCCTTCCTCGCGGATCGACCCCAACTTGATCAGCATCGGCAGGTTGACACCGGCGATGACCTCGATGTTGCCCTGATCCATAATCGAGATCGCAAGGTTGGACGGCGTACCGCCGAACATGTCGGTCAGCACGATGACGCCGTCGCCGTCGTCGACGTCACCGGCCTTCGTCACGATTTCCGTACGCCGCTGCTCCATGTCGTCGTCCGGGCCGATGCAAACGGTGGCCACGTTTTCTTGCGGGCCGACGACGTGTTCCAGCGCGGATACCAGTTCAACGGCCAAACGGCCATGGGTGACAAGCACCAGTCCGATCATTGTCGGTTATCCTTCTACCCTGTCAGATTTATTATTTTTGGTTCTTGGCGGGATTGTGAGCAGATTCTCAGGCTTTGTCCAAGTCCCTGTGACGAATTTGTGCACGCCAGCCATTTTCCTTGAGCCACGCGTGGAAGCGTTCGGCGATGAAAACCGAACGATGGCGCCCGCCGGTGCAGCCGAAGGCGATGGTCAGATAGCTCTTCCCTTCGGCCCTGTAACGGGGCAGGAGCGGGCCGATCATGCCGGTCAAATGCGCGATAAAACCGTCGAATGCGTCATCTTTAGATATGAATGCCTGAACGTCGGCGTCGCGGCCCGTCAATGGACGCAGTGCCTTGTCGTAATGGGGGTTCCTGAAAAACCGGACATCGAACACAAGATCCGCATCCCGGGGCAGGCCGCGCTTGAACGAAAACGAAGTCACGAAAATCGCCAGCCCCGGATCGTCTTCTACGCCGAACGAATGCTCCAGATTTGCCTTCAGGTCGCCGAGCGAGAAATCCGTGGTGTCGATGACATAATCGGCCCGTGCACGAAGCGGTTCCATGACGCGCCGTTCGCGGAGAATGCCATCGATCACCGGCCGGTCGGCGGCAAGCGGATGGCGGCGGCGGGTTTCCTCGTAGCGCCGGCCGAGGACCTCGTCATTACAGTCGATAAACAGCAACGAGACGTCGGTCTTCGTTGTCGCCTCGATCTGATCGAGTAATGCCAGCAGGCGGGCGGCATCGAAATCACGGGTGCGAATGTCGACTCCGATGGCCAACGGCTGATTGTCGTCCGAGGATGCGTCGTAGCCGTCGAGGCCCGGTATCAGGCGTCCGATCAGCGACAACGGCATGTTGTCGACGGCTTCGAAGCCGATATCCTCGAGGAGTTTGAGCGCCGAGCTCTTCCCGGCCCCGGAGACACCCGAGACCAGCAACACACGGTTTCGCGTCGTACCGTTGTCCGTCATGTCTCCAGCATATCCTCAACTTTCATGCCGAGCGCAAGGCGGATTTTCGCCGGCGCCGAGGCCTGGAACGGGTCAAGCGCGATACGCCGCACCGTCACTCCCATGAATGCCGCCGTCAGACGTTCCGGCAGGCGCTCCACGTCTTCAGGCTTCACCAGATCGACAACAAGGGAAAGCGACACTTTTGTTTCATGGGGGCGCCGGACGATGCCGATGCCGCGCACCTCCAGAAGCCCTGCAAGAGCTTCGGGCGGCGACAGAGATACGTTCGCGTCGGCGACAGCGACATCAACGCGGTCGTCGGCGATAAGCACCGCACCTTCGTCGATCAGGCGCAGTGCCAGATCCGATTTGCCGGCACCCGAAGACCCCAGCAGCAGCACGCCCTTGCCGTCGACGGCAACGGCGCTGGCGTGTATCTGATCGGTGTCTGAGTCCATATCCGGTCACCTTCAAGAGCGACATGCAGGATGCGGATCAACGGCGGTGACGGTCAAGCATTCGCGGCAGGCAACCTGACGATAAACCGCGCGCCGATGACCTTGCCCTGGCCGTCGCGGCGGTTCATGGCCTCGATCTGGCCTTCGTGCACGTCGATGATCTGTTTCGAGATCGACAGCCCAAGGCCCGAGTGCGTGCCGAATTTTTCGCCTTCGGGTCTGGCCGAATAGAAGCGGTTGAAGATCTCGGCTTCCTTGCCGTCCGGAATGCCGGGGCCGTCGTCGTCGACGGTGATCACCAGCCAGCCGTCATGCCGGGCGAGCGAGATGCGGATGCTGCCGCCCGGCGGCGAAAAGGTGTTGGCGTTCGAAATCAGGTTGCGGAAGACCTGGACCAGACGATCCTCGATCCCGTGGACCTCCAGGCCGCCGTTCGTGACGATTTCGAGCTGTACGGTCGCGTCCTCGTCACGATCGGCGGCGTTGCGCATGTCGACGATGGCGCCCAGCACGCCGGCAAGATCGACGGTGTCGAACTCCGTCCGGCTCAGTTCGGCATCGAGGCGCGATGCGTTGGAGATATCGCTGATCAGCCGGTCGAGGCGGGCGACGTCATCCTGGATGATCGCCATCAGTTTTTCGCGCTGCGCCGGGTCCTGCACCCGGCCCGCGGTTTCGACGGCGGATCTGAGCGACGTCAGCGGGTTCTTGATTTCGTGCGCGACGTCGGCGGCAAAGCGCTCGATCGCATCCATGCGTAGCCAAAGCGCTTCAGTCATTTCCTTCAGACTGAGGGCAAGATCACCGATTTCGTCCTTGCGTTCGGTCAGAAGCGGAATGCTCTCCTTGCGGCCCTTGTCGTGCCGGATGCGTTCGGCGGCGATGGCAAGGCGCCGGATCGGTCGCGCGATGGTACCGGCGAGGTAGAGCGAAAGCGCAATGGTGACGCTGAGCGCCACTGCGACGACCTTGAGGATATCAAGGCGTACGTCGTGAAGCGCGGTTTTGATGTTCTCGCCGTCGCGTGACAGCATGATCGCGCCCAGGACCTGCTTGTAGCGCTGCACCGGTACGGCGGCGGACAGCAACAGGCCGTCGCTGCCGAAGCGTCTGGCCGCGACGGCGCTTTCACCGATCAGGGCGGCCTGCGTTTCCGGGAAGTCGTTCGCGGATTGAAGCGGGTTTTCCTGGTACTTCGGCAGCGGCCCTTCACCGGAGATGGCGCGGGCAAGGTCATCGTACTTGCCGAGCAGCGCATCCAGCATGTCGAAGTCGTCTTCCGGGGGGCGCAGCACCTCGATCTGCACCGTGCCGCCGGCGCCGCCCAAGCGTCTGGAATCGACGATCAGCGTGCCGTCGGCGCGAAACAGCCGGGCCCGCGTGTCGGTAATGTCGACCAGCCGGCGGGTGATCTGATAGGCGATGTCCGAAACCAGGTATTGACCATTGGGGGCCTCCGAGACGACCGCGCCTTCACCGAGCGCGGCGGCGAACATTTCGGCCTGCACTTCGAGCGACTGAAGCTCGTTGTCGATCAGCGAGCGGCGGTATTCGCCGAGATAGAGCAGGCCGGCGACAAGCGTACCGATGGCGACCAGATTGACGGTGAGGATGCGGCGTGTCAGCGGCGAGATGAGCGGTTTTGACGCGCTGTCGCGCGCCGCCCGAGGCTCATTCTCGTGACCCCCCTTGGCCATGTTCCCCCCAACGTTGACGGTTAAAGAAACCCGAAGCCGCGTTATGCCTTATAGCGGTAGCCGACGCCATAGAGCGTTTCGATCTCCGAGAATTCCGGGTCGATTTCGCGGAACTTGCGGCGCAGCCGTTTGACATGGCTGTCGATGGTGCGGTCCTCCACATAGATGTTCTCGCCGTAAGCCGCGTCGATCAACTGGTCGCGGTTCTTGACGTGACCGGGACGGCGCGCCAGCGCTTCGACAAGAAGGAATTCAGTCACGGTCAGGGTGACTTCCCTGCCTTTCCACATGCAGAGATGACGGTCCGGGTCCAGCATCAACTCACCCCGGCGGAGCACGTTCTCGCCGTCCTTGCCGTCTTCGACCGGTTCGGCGTCGCGGCGGCGCAGAATGGCGCGGATGCGCTCGATCAGCAGGCGCTGCGAAAACGGCTTCTTGATGTAATCGTCGGCGCCCATGCGGAGGCCGAGCAGCTCATCGACCTCGTCGTCTTTTGAGGTCAGGAAGATCACCGGCAGCGAGTCCTTCTTGCGGATCTCGCCCAGCAGTTCCATGCCGTCCATGCGCGGCATCTTGATGTCGAGCACGGCGAGGTCCACCGGGTGCGTCCCGATTCCTTCCAGCGCGGCTACGCCGTCCGGATAGGTGGCGACGTCGTAGCCTTCAGCTTCGAGCGCCATGGAAACGGAGGTCAGGATGTTTTGATCGTCGTCGACCAGCGCGATTTTCTGATGCATGGGCTTGGTTCCACTCATGGTTTAAATTGATCCCTCGCTTCTGGTACGGCGCCAATATGGCCAAATTATATGCCAAATGCGGCGAAATAAGGCAGCTTCAGATCACTAACTGATGCAAAGCCGGCCCGCATCGGTTATCTAAGTCTAGCGCATAACTACGAAAACTTCGAATGCCCTGACGTTCAGGGAGGGGCATTCAGGGAGGAGACCATGATCAGAACCACCGTTGCCGGCAGTCTGCCGAAACCCGCTTGGCTGGCGGAACCTGAAAAGCTCTGGGCGCCCTGGCGGATTCCCGACGACCAGTTGTTCGAAGGCCAGTCCGACGCGGCGCTGGCCTGGATCAAGTGCCAGGAAGATGCGGGCATCGACATCGTGTCCGACGGCGAGCAGTTCCGGAAGCACTTCGTGCACGGGTTCCTGGAAAAGATCGAGGGGATCGACTGGCAGAAGATGACAACCATGGGCATCCGCAACGACCGTTACGATGCGCAGGTTCCCACGGTCGTCGCTGAGGTCAAGCGCACCGGATCGGTGCACAGTGCGGGCGCCAAGTTCTGCAAGGAACACACGAACGGCCAGTACAAGTTCACGCTGCCGGGACCGATGACGATCTGCGATACGATCGCCAACGGCTATTACGACACCCGGCCCGACATGGCGCGCGCGTTCGCCAGGCTGCTGAACGAGGAAGCCAAGGAACTGGAAGCGCTCGGGGTCGACACGATTCAGTTCGACGAGCCGGCATTCAATGCGTTCACCAAGGAAGCCGCCGAGTGGGGTGTGGATGTCCTCGAGGAAGCGGCCGACGGCCTCAAATGCACGACGGCCGTGCACATCTGCTACGGCTACGGCATCCAGGAGAATCTCGACTGGAAGGAAACCCTCGGTGACGAGTGGCGCCAGTACGAGGACTTCTTCCCGGCGCTGAACGCCAGCAAGATCCAGCAGGTCTCGCTGGAATGTGCCGACAGCCACGTGCCGCACGAGGTAATGTCGATCCTCAAGGACAAGGAAATCCTGGTCGGCGCGATCAATGTCGCGACCGAGGAGGTCGAGACGCCGGAGAAAGTCTGCGCGACGCTCACGGCCGCCAGCGAGTTCGTCGATCCGGAACGCATCATCGCCTGCACCAACTGCGGCATGGCGCCGCTGCCACGCCATGTCGCGGAGGGCAAACTGCAGGCGCTGGGCGCGGGCGCGGAGTTGTTCCGGAAATCGCTTTGACCGACGGTCTCTCCTATCGAGACACGGCGTTGCCGCTCCTCAGGGTGAGGTTGAGATGAAACCGGCCTCATCATCAGGAGGCGCCGCCTCGTAGGATCGCGCACGTCGATAGTTCCGGAAAGATGAGCGGAGGAAACGGATGACGGAACGCAGAAACGCCGACCTGTCCCGGCTGCTGGTGCGGCGCCGCGGCGTCGGCATGCTGGCGACGGCGATGGCCGACGGCGGCGCGCCCTATGCGTCGCTCGTGACCTATGCCTGCGATCACCGGGGACAACCGGTTTTCCTGTTCTCGACGCTCTCCGACCATACCAGGAACATCGCCGCCGATGCGCGGGCCTCGCTTCTGGTCGAAAATGCCGCGCGCAACCGCAATCCCCAAACCGGGCCTAGGCTGACGTTGATGGGTACCGTCAAGCGCGACAAGTCACCCGAAACGCGGGCGCGGTTCCTGGCGCGTCATCCGGACGCCGCGCTCTATGCGGACTTCGGTGATTTCGCGTTCTACCGGATGACGGTCGAGCGTGGGCATTACGTGGGCGGGTTCGCGCGCGCCGTGTGGTTCGATGCCAAGCATATTCTGACGCCCAAAAAAATCGCCGACGAAATCGCGGCGATCGAGGACGGTGTGGTGCAGCACATGAACGCGGATCATGCCGAGGCAGTGCGCGCGTATGCCGATTCGCTGCTTGGCCGGAAGCCCGGAAACTGGCGAATGACAGGGTGCGATTCCGATGGCGTCGATCTAATGGCGGACGGGCGTTATGCGCGCCTTGAATATGACAAAGCTGTAACAGATTCAAAGACCTGTCGTGACACTCTTGTGACGTTGGCCAAGCAGGCCAGATCCTGAGCTGATATATAAGCCCGGAAATCCGCCACTTTGTCTTGATTCCACATGATCAACTTGTCTAAGTTCGCGGCCTTCGGAGCGTGATCAGGCGGCAAAGACAAAGACCGCCGAACTAGGAGCGAGGAAACGGTGCAGAACATCGGTCATCGAATCAGCCGAAACGGGCTGGAACAACAGGGTCTGGGCAAGGTTTCGACCGCCCATTGGAATTTCTCGGCGCCGCGTTTGAGCGAAGAAGCCATTCGCCGCGGTGAGGTGCAGCTTGGACAGGGCGGCTCGTTGCTGGCACTGACCGGTGCACACAGCGGGCGTTCGCCGAACGACCGGTTTGTCGTCGAAGAAGAGACAACGGCCGGCGAAATCTGGTGGGGCGACGTCAACCGCCCGATCTCGGAAGAAAATTTCGAGAAGCTTTTGGCCAAGATGCTGAAGCATTACGAGGGCCGCGACGCTTTCGTGCAGGATTGCTATGCCGGGGCCGATTCCGACTACCGCCTGCCGGTCCGTATCGTGACGGAGAACGCGTGGCACAATCTCTTCGCGCGCAACATGTTCATCCAGCCGAACGACAGCGAGCTCGAGGATTTTGCGCCGCAGTTCACCGTGATCCAGGCACCGAGCGTGACCGCCAATCCGGACACTGACGGTACAACCTCCGAAACCTTTATCGTGCTCAACCTGAAGCGCCGCATGGTCATCGTCGGCGGATCCGGTTACGCGGGCGAGATCAAGAAGTCGATCTTCTCGGTCATGAACTTCCTGATGCCGCCGCGCGATGTTCTGCCGATGCACTGCTCGGCCAACATGGGCCCGGACGGCGATACGGCGATCTTCTTCGGCCTTTCCGGCACCGGAAAGACGACGCTTTCCGCCGACAGCACGCGGACGCTTATCGGCGACGACGAGCACGGCTGGAGCCCCAACGGCATCTTCAACTTCGAAGGTGGCTGCTACGCCAAGTCGATTGCACTCACGGCCGAAACCGAGCCGGAAATCTTCGCGACGGCGTCGCGTTTCGGCACCATCGTCGAGAACGTGATGATGGATCCGGAAACCCGCCTCTATGATTTCTTCGACACATCGCTGACCGAAAACGGCCGCCTGTCCTACGACGTTTCGGAAATCCCGAACGCCTCGCCGGACGGGCGCGGTGGACTGCCGCAGAATATCGTCATGCTGACGTGCGATGCGTTCGGCGTTTTGCCGCCAATCAGCCAGCTCACGCCGGAACAGGCGATGTACCACTTCCTTTCCGGTTACACCGCAAAGGTTGCAGGTACGGAGCGCGGCCTCAAGGAACCGGCGGCAACGTTCTCGACCTGCTTCGGTGCGCCGTTCATGCCGCGTCACCCGACGGTCTATGCGCAGCTGCTTCGTGACAAGATGGCGGCGCAGAACGCCAAGTGCTGGCTGGTCAACACCGGTTGGTCCGGCGGCGGCTACGGCGTCGGCGAGCGTATGCGGATCGCCTATACACGTACCATGCTCAACGCGGCCCTCGACGGGCGCCTGGAGCAGGGTTCGTTCCGTCAGGATTCGAATTTCGGCGTCCTTGTACCGGAAGCCTGCCCGGGCATTCCGGATGAGGTGCTGAACCCGAAGAGCACCTGGTCGGACGGTGCGGGTTACGACGCCCAGGCCGCCGATCTGCGCAAGCGTTTCGAAGTGAACTTCACCCAGTTCGAAGATCACGTCGACACTGAGGTCAAGGCTGCTGCGATCCGCGCCGCCGCCTGATTTTCGGCAATACGGTTACAAAAGGCCGGTTCCGCTCGCGGAGCCGGCCTTTTTCTATATTTGTCAGCAAATGGATGCGTCGCGGCCGGGCGGGAAGAAGATACGGTGCTTGGGGAAGATGATCGTGACCGTCGTTCCCTTGCCGACGACGCTGTCGATCCTCAATTCGGCGTCCAGCAGGTCGACGAGCAATTTCGTAATGGCCAGGCCGATTCCGACGCCGCTGTGGGCGCGTTCGTGCCCGTTCCGGACCTGTCCGAATTTTTCAAGGATGTGCGGGATGTCTTCTTCGGCGATGCCGATGCCCGAATCCTTTACGGAGATCGTCAAGCCGCCGTTGTCAGGGACCTTCGCCGAGATGTAGATCGTGCTGTCGCGTGGAGAGAACTTCAGCGCGTTGTAGACAAGATTGATTATGATCTGCCGGATGCGGAACTCGTCCGTTTCCAGTTCGGGCACATTCTCCGGCAATTCGATCGCCAGGTGGATACCCACGTCGGTTGCCCGATTGCGAAGCATCATCTCGCAGGCATTGAAAATGCTGGACAGGTCGACCCGTTCCCAGTGCAGTTCAAGCTTACCGGCCTCGATGCGGGAAATATCCAGAATGTCGGTAACGAGATCGAGCAGGTGATGTCCCGAGACGCTGATGTCCGACGCATACTCCTGGTATTTGCTGCCGATGGGGCCGAACGATGCCGCCTGGATCATCTCGGCAAACCCGATGATGGCATTGAGCGGGGTTCTCAACTCGTGGCTCATGTTGGACAGAAAATCGCTCTTTGCCGCGTTCGCCCGTTCGGCCGCCATGACGGCCTTGTCCCGGGCTTCTTCCGCGCGCAGTTGCGCCTGGATCAGATCGTCCTGCCGGGCGATTGTTTCCGCGAGTTGCGCGTTCACTTTCTCAAGCGCGTATTCCCGTTCCGCAAGTGTTGCAAAACTTGCACGCAGTTCCGTATTGCTTCGCGCGAGCTCTGCCCGGGTGCGTTCGAGGGACGTATAGCTGTCGCCGACACGATCCACGGCATATCGCAGCGTATCGACCACCAGCCGCCGCCTGCCGTCCTTCGGGACATCGGGCGAATATTGATCGAGCAGCCCTTCAAGGTCGGAGGCAAGTTGGCGAAGGTCTCTGGTCAGGAACCGGGCAAGAATGACCCCGACCACCAGCATTGCGACGACGACGGCGATGAACAGACCGGCGATGACACCTATCTGGGCCAGCATGGCATTCTGCTGTTCCGCCAAAGCGCTGTCGAGCCGCTCATCGATCAAGCCGCTTAGCTCAAGCAGCGACGCGTTGACGATGTTGAACTGGGTCGTTGCCTCGCTCATGACGCGCCTCGTCAACGCGGCATCGACAGTCGCCATCAAAAGAGCGTTGGTTGCATTGACGCGGTAGGACTCGAGCAGACCCAGTACATTGCTGACGAGGGACTTCTCGTCCTCCACAAGGGCTGCGGTCAGGAGGTCGGTTTCGATTTTGCTTCGGATGTCGTGAACGTTGAACAGCAGTGTTTTTGATTCGTCGTAAAGTTCACCTTCCTGCGTTTCGGTATTCACGGATGCCAGCAACTCGTGAATGTGTGCATGGGTGACTGCCAGCTGGTTGGAAATGTCGCTTAGGATCTTTCCTGTTTTATGCTCCTGCTCATTGAGTTCCTTCAGCTTCTCCAATTCCGTTCTTGTCTGCCCGATCAGCACGACGGCAAGCACGACGATCAGCGTCGCACCGATGATCGGGGCCATCATGAATTTCCATCTGAGGGATCTGAATGTCAGCCAATGCCGCATATCTGGATGAACTGCTCCGGTAAGTTGGTCATCATCTCGTTGCGAGTAGTTTTGGCCACTCGACAGGCGGGATGCGGCCGAGGTGGCGGAAGCCATCCGCGCCGAGGGGCTCGAATACATGGGTGACGCCTTCCGGCTTAGGCCAGACGTTGGTGACGTCGCGAAGGTTCGCCGTGTGCCCGACAAGAACCGTATTTGTGCCCGGGGCCGGTTTGGCCGAGAGCCGTTTTCTCAAAACCGCACCAAGAGCCGCGGATTCAGCTCTGTTGGTAAAAAAGGTCGCACGCATGTCATTGACGATTTCGTACTCGCCGAATGCGATTTTTGCTGTATCCACGCAACGGCAATAGGGACTGGTAAAAACCTGACCTACCGGGATTCCGAGGGTTTGAATGGCGTCGCGCATCTGCTCGCTCTCGCGTTTGCCCTGATCCGAGAGGTTGCGTTGCAGGTGGCATTGGGAAAGATCGCTGAGATCCTTGTCCGACTGCGAATGATCGGTTGCGGCATGGCGGACATAAAGGATCAGGCCGCCCTTCTGCAGCAGGGGCACGAGTTGAGCTGGCGTCAAGGTGCCGGACTGCTGAGCAGCTGTGGTCTGTGCGGCACCGAGGCAGAGAAGAAAAGCACTCAGTACTATCTTCAGTTTCGAACGAAAACCTATAGCCTCGAACCTGGACACGGAACGGAAAGACAAGGCAAGTCCTCCACCGTTGGGCGGTCTTCAGCCTGAGGCCGAGACCGTGCGAACCAGCGGGAAGCGAGCCGACGCAATGGAATTTCTCGAATCGAACGCGGGTTCGTGTTTCCTTTGACGCGATTTTCCGCGCCACATTCCGGAAATGCTATCAAAGGTGTCGAGGGTGGGGAAATAAGTACTTCCCGCTAGATTCGTGCGGCGGCGCGCGCCCGGGCCTGTCCTAGACCATATGCCACAGGTTGCATGCATTTCGCCCTTATGGGATCGTTTTTTGTAATTGGGGCCGTGATCCCCATATCCAAGACACGAAAATTCACAGGGGAGACTACACTCGTGACGAAAATCAACATCCAGTTCACGCTTTTCTCGGCGTTCTATTCGCCTCTCATTTCCACCATGTCGGGTGGGTTCCTCGAGGCTGAGGGCTTGGAACCCGATTGGTCCATCTCGCCGCCGGGCAAGTCCGCCATCGAGGCGTTGCAGGACGGCAGCGCACATGTCGTGCAGACGGCGCCCAGCCAGTCTTTCAACTGGCTGAAAAAAGGCGAAACGCCGCCGATGATGCATTTTGCGCAAATCAACGAAATGGACGGTTTTTTCATCACCGGGCGCGAAGCCGACGAAAACTTCACCTGGGACAAGCTTGAAGGTGCCGAAGTTGTCATGTTCAAGGCCGGTCAGCCCAATGCGATGTTCCGTTATGCGTGTCACAAGTCCGGGATCGATTATGACAAAATCATTCCGATTAACCCGGGCGGTGCGGCGGATATCGACAAGGCCTTCCGGGATGGCCAGGGACAATACGTCCAGCAGCAGGGGCCGTTCCCGCAACAGCTGGAAGCGGACGGCGTCGGACATGTCGTGGCGCAGGTGGGCCCGCAGATCGGCCCGAATGCTTTCTCCAGCCTGGCGGCGACGCCGGAATGGCTGGAAACGGATATGGCGAAGGCCTTTACGCGTGCCTACAAAAAGACGCGCCAGTACATGAACGAGACACCGGCTGCCGAAATCGCAAAGGCGGAAAAGCCGTTCTTCCCGGATATTGACGAGGCCGTGCTGGCCGATTGCATCGGGACGTACCAGAAACTCGGCTGCTGGACGCCGCACATCGAGATTACCAAGGAAGCGTTCGATGTGGCGCAGGACGTTTTCCTGCGTTCCGGTGGGATTACCGAGCGCTATCCCTACGAAGCGGCCATCGCGCAGCCGCCGGCAACCGACTGACGGGCCGCTCCCGGGCCATCTGACACCGCCAATTCCGCCGGGAAGAGATAAGGGTAACTCCTATCTTGGCCCGCGCGGACGGGGCGGCTATCATCTGCTCAATTACAGGGGGCCTCGCGGGAAGGAAACGAATGCTCTGTCACGTTTTGGCCGAGGAGGGAGCGCGAACTTGGCTGGCATTTCGCCGGCCCGTCGCGTCCATCGATGGACTTCGTTTCACCAGCCATTATGTGGTCTGCTCCAACGATCAGGCGATCCTGATCGATCCGGGCGGGGCCGCCGATTTCGGACCGCTGCTGGCAGCGGTTGCAGACAACATCGCACTCGACAACATCGCCGGCATCGTCGTTACGCAGCGAAGCTCGCATGCTGCGGGCGCGATCGGCATGTGGGCGGAAGCCCTGGGCCACAGCCTGCCGATATATGCGTCCGAAATGATCGCGGCCGACCTGCTGCACACGGATGCCGCACTGAATATTCAATCTGTTTCCGAAAACGGTGGCGAGGTGCCGATGGCCGATGGTTCGGGCCTGCACCTTATGCCGGCGCCCTATCTGCCGACGGCGGCATCCATGTCGCTTTACGATCCGGCGGCACGTGTGCTGTACACCAGCGACATCGGCACAGCGGAAGGGGCATGGGCCGACGACGCCACGCCGTTCTGCGAGCAGTTCTCACTCATCAGCCATGCGATGAACGCTTACCATCAAACCTGGATGCCATCGGCTGCGGCCTGCGACGACTGGCTGCAGCGGATCGACGATCTCGAGATCGATATCATCGCGCCGCGTGCGGGGCCGTGTTTCAAGGCTAAGGACATCGACCATTTTAAACGCTGGCTCGGCACCATTGACCTCGGCGTTCTCGTCGATCACCAGACCCCGGCGTACCTGTCCGAAACCACATATGCGCCGGAACACGGCCGCGAGGACCCGGATATCGTCATGGACCCGCCGCCGATGGAAGATGACGACGGCGATGCTTCGTTCATGGATGCCGACGAGAAGGCCGCATTCGACGAAGAGTACGAATATGAGGACGATGCATACGGGGAAGAAGAAGACGAAGAAGTCTCGCGCCTCGTCGACGCACTGGGCGTCGAGGGTCCGGACAGCGAGCCGCTGGAGCAGGCATACGAAGCCGCCGCCGATCAGGAAGACGTCGACGAGGATGAGGAATTCGACATCGTCTACGTCGACGAAGACGGCAACGAAATCGACCCGAGCGAGCTCGACGATGACGACATCGTCGACGAGGAGGAAGTTCTCGAAGGCAATGACGAGCAGCGTCTCGACTTCCCGCCGGGGCAGATGTTCAGGCTGATCACGCGAAGCGACTTCGACGGCCTTGTCTGTGCGGTGCTGCTGGAGGAACTCGATCTCATCAACGATATCCTTTTCGTGCACCCGAACCAGATGCAGGAAGGCGAGATCGAGGTCTCGGAGACCGATATTTCCACGAACCTGCCTTACACGCCGGGTATCTTCGCGGCGTTCGACCACCATCTGTCCGAAGTCACCCGCCTCGGCAAACACTATGAAAACCACATCATCGATCCGCTGGCGCCTTCGGCGGCGCGTGTCGTCTACAACTATTTCGGCGGGATCAAACGCTTCCCGGATATTTCGGTCGACATGATGGAAGCCGTGGACAAGGGTGACGCTGCCCAGTTCACCCAGGATGAGGTGCTGGACGCACAAGGTTGGCCGCTGCTGAACTTCATCATGGATTCCCGGACCGGACTCGGCCGCTACCGTGGTTTCCGCGTGCCGAACTATGAACTGATGATGTCGCTGATCGATTATTGCCGCCGTTACGATATCGATGAGATTCTCGAACACCCGGACGTCAAGGAGCGGGTCGAGCTCTACCGCGAACACGAGGAACTGGCGAAAGAACAGATCAAGCGCTGCACGACCGTGCACGATAATCTTGCCGTTCTCGACTACCGCGAAGAGGAATCGATCTACGTCGTCAACCGCTTCATGGTCTATGCGCTGTTCCCGGAGTGCAATATCTCGATGCACATTCTGTGGGGACGCGGCGAGCAGAACACGGTGTTCGCGGTCGGCAAGTCGATCTTCAACAGGACGTCGAACACGAACATCGGCGATCTGATGCTGACTTACGGTGGCGGTGGTCACAAGAACGCCGGTACGTGCCAGTCCGACAACATGCTCGCCGACGTGGTGCGCGACGCGCTGATTCAGCGCATCAATTCGGACGGATAGACGTTAGCCGCGCAAGCGGTTAATCAGGCGGCCATGTCCTCGCCGCGCACGGCGCGTTCGATCAGTTCCAGCGTTTCTTCACGGCCGTAAAGCGCAATGAACGAGCCCATGCGCGGCCCCTGGCTCTGTCCCAGCAGGATTTCGTATAGCGCTTTGAACCAGTCCTTGAGATCCGGGAACGCGTCGCGCTTGCCGATTTCGTAGACCTCGGTCTGGATCGCTTCCGCGTCTGCGTCGGCGGGCAACGCCTTCAGACGTTCCGCCAGGTCGGCCAGGGCATCCCGTTCGGCGTCCGTCGCTTTGCGGTACTTTTTGGCGGGGCGCACGAAATCCCGGTAATAGTTGATGGCGTATTCGACCAGACGGTCCAGCATCGGTGCCGTTTCCGGATTGGCGTCCGGGCGGTAGCGCGAAATGAAGTGCCACAGAACGGCCTTGTCCTCGCTGTGGCAGACGCTGGCGAGGTTCAGCAGGATGCCGAACGACAGGTGCGCGCGCTCCGCCGGCGGGGTGCCCATGTGGATGAACCACGCCGGGTTGTCGATCTGTTTGGCCGGTTCCTGATCCTCGAACGCGTCCAGCATGCGCGCGTATTCGTCGACCTGGCGCGGGATCACGTCGAAATAGAGCCGCTTCGCCGCTTTCGGCTTCTGGAACATGAAGTACGCGAGGCTTTCCGGCGGCGCATAACGCAGCCATTCCTCGACCGTCAGGCCGTTGCCGCGCGACTTGGAAATCTTTTCGCCGTTTTCGTCCAGGAACAGCTCGTAGGAGAACCCGGCCGGCGGGTTGCCCTTGAGGATGCGGCAGATCTTGCCCGACAGGTTCACGCTCTCGATCAGGTCTTTGCCCGACATTTCGTAGTCGACATCGAGTGCCGTCCAGCGCATGGCCCAGTCGGCCTTCCACTGCAGCTTGCAGTGCCCGCCGGTGACCGGCGTCTCGATCTTAGAGCCGTCCTCGTTCTGATAGACAATGGTGCCCGCCGCGACGTTGGTCTCGATCACCGGGACCTGCAGGACGATGCCCGTCGTCGGGCAGACCGGCAGGAACGGTGAATAGGTCTTGCGCCGTTCTTCGCCGAGCGTCGGCAGGATCACGTTGATTACAGCGTCGTAGCGCTCGAGAATTTTCATCAGCGTATCGTCGAAGGCACCCGCCTTGTAGCGTTCGGTCGAGCTAACGAATTCGTACTCGAAGCCGAAATCGTCGAGGAACGCCTGCAGCCGCGCATTGTTGTGTGCACCAAAGCTGTCGTGTGTGCCGAACGGGTCGGGGATTGCCGTCAGCGGCTTGCCCAGATGCGGCTCGATGATTTCCTTGTTGGGGATGTTGTCCGGCACCTTGCGAAGCCCGTCCATGTCGTCGGAGAACGCGAAGAGCCGCGTCGGGATGTCAGACAACTGATGAAACGCGTGGCGCACCCAGGACGTGCGCGCGACCTCGCCGAACGTGCCGATGTGCGGCAGGCCGGACGGGCCGTAGCCGGTCTCGAACAGCACATAGCCCTTTTCCGGAGTCTTGCCGCCCAAGCGTTTCAGGATCGCGCGGGCCTCGGCAAACGGCCAGGCATTGGACTTTTCGGCAAACGCGCGCATATCGCTCATGAACTTGTTCCTCTGGGCATCTCAAGCGTCGGGAAACTACGTTCTGGGGGGGATTTAATCAAGCTGCCAGCGGGCTCAGTCCCGGACCTTCACATCCGTGTTGATGACGTTGATCGGGCTGCCCTGCTCGAAGGCCGTGATCTGGTCGAATATATCGGTGAACTGGATCTGGTATTCGTCCTCGGTGACATATCCGATATGCGGCGTGCAGATGACATTGTCCATGTTCAGAAGCGGCAGCGACGTGTCGGTGACGGGTTCCTGTTCATAGACATCGACGGCGGCGCCTCCGGGTCTGCCGGCTTCAAGCGCCTTTACCAGCGCGCCTTCCTCGATCAGCGGTGCGCGGCTCGTGTTGACGAGGATGGCACTCGGTTTCATCTGCGCCAGATCGTGCGCCGTAATGGCACCCCTGGTCGACGGATAGAGCCGCACGTGCAGGCTGATCACATCCGACGTCGCGAAGAATTCATCTCGGCTTGCCGGCACGTGGATGCCGGCCTCACGGGCGCGTTGAAGCGTGTTCTCCGAACCCCAAGCCTGCACGTTCATGCGAAACGCCTTGGCGATATCGGCGACGGCGGCACCGATGCGGCCATAGCCGTAGATGCCGAGTGTGCGCCCGCCGACCGACTTGCCGACCCCCATCATCCAGTTGCCGGCGCGAAGTGACGCCATCTGTTGCGGGATCATGCGCATGGCCGACAGAATCAGCCCCCAGGTCAGTTCCACGGTGGCATAGGACGGCGTGCCCTCGTGCTGGCCGGAACACAGCATGATGCCGAGCCGGGTGCAGTCCTCGACGTCGATATGCGGATAGACGCTCCGCTGCGAAATCAGGCGGAGCTTCGGCAGACGTTCCAGCAGGTCCTTTCTGATCTTGGTGCGTTCTCGGATCAACACCAGTACTTCGGTGTCGGCAAGGCGTTCGGCCAGCGCGTCGGTGTCCTGAACGTGGTCGTTCCAGATTTTGACGTCATGGTGCGCGACTTTCTCGAAGCAGGGCAGGTGGCGGATCGTGTCGAACCAGTCGTCGAGTATGGTGATTTTCATAATTAGGCCTCCGGACGGATGCGGTAGTGAACGGTGTTCGGTAGCGGAAATCAAGGCATCTGCCTCACGCATAGCGGTATCCCGGAAATTACGGGGCTCCGCTTCTTGATCTTGGCGCCAACCGGGCGCGTAATATCCGGCCAACGGCGAAAACAAAGGGGAAGAACATGAGCATCGAACGCATCGACAGTGGGGAAATCCTGTCACAGGTCGTGATCCATAACGGCATTGCCTATGTCTGCGGGCAGACCGCGACGGACAGAAACGCCGACATCAAGGGCCAGACGGCGGAGGTGCTGGCCAAGATCGACGACCGGCTGGCCCGGTGCGGCACCGACAAGTCGAAGATGCTGATGGTCACGATCTATCTTGCCGATATGTCGCAGAAGGCGGAGATGAACGAGGTCTGGAAAGACTGGCTCGGCGATCTCGCCCGTCCCGCGCGCGCCTGCGTCGGCACGCCGCTGGCGACACCCGAGACGCTGATCGAGATCGTCGTCAACGCTGCGGTCTGACGCTCCGTTGGACGCACCCCCCGATAAATCGGAGAAGGTCCAAAGCGCGCTCAAGGGGATCGGTTTCATGCTTGCCGCGACGTTGCTGGCGGCGATCATGAACTCGGCGGCCCGGCACGTGTCGCAGACTGTGCACCCGTTCGAACTGGTGTTCTTTCGCAACCTTTTCGCGTTTGCCTTCGTCATCCCGATGCTGTGGCGGGTCGGCTTCGTCGCGCTCCGGACGCAACGCCCATGGATGCACGCCGGTCGTGCCGGACTCAACGTCGTCAACATGATGGTGTGGTTCACGGCGGTCAGCCTGGCGCCGCTGGCGGAAGTCGTCGCCCTCGGGTTCACGGCGCCGATCTTCGCGACGATCCTGGGCGTGCTCATCATGAAGGAACTTGTCGGTATTCGCCGCTGGTCGGCGATCGTTGCGGGTTTCGCCGGCGCATTGATCATCCTTCAACCCGGTTTTGACACGGTTCAGGTGGGCCATGGCCTTGTCTTGCTGGCGTCGGTCATGTGGGCGGGCGTGCTGCTGATCATCAAGTCGCTGAGCCGCACCGAAAGCTCGATCACCATCGTCGCCTACATGTCTATCCTGATGACGCCGATGTCGCTGGTCCCGGCGCTGTTCGTCTGGGCGTGGCCGACGTGGACGGAACTGGCCTGGCTGTTCCTGATCGGGTTCTGTGGCGCCGCCGCACAATACCTGCTGGCCCAGGCCTTCCACGAGGCGGACATCAGCGTCGTCATGCCGTTCGACTTCGGCAAGCTGGTGTGGGTCGCACTGATCGCGTTCATTGCGTTCGGCGAAGTGCCGACGTGGACGACGTGGTTCGGCGGCGCTATCATCTTCGCCAGCGGCATTTACATCGCCCGGCGCGAAGCGATGAAAAGGCGTGAACGCGACGGCTGATCAGTTGGCGGGTTCGATACGGAACACCTGCCCCGGATTTTCATCGACGAGGATATAGAGGTATCCGTCCGGACCGTCGACGACGGCGCGGATGCGCTTGTTCAGGCCTTCGAGGATACGCTCCTCGCCGATGACCTTTTCGCCGTCGAGCGTGAGCCGTGCCAGAAGCTGGTATTTGAGCGCGCCGACGAACGCGTTGCCTTTCCATTCCGGAAACTGGTCACCGGTGTAGAACGCCATGCCGCTGGGTGCGATGGACGGATCCCAGTAGTGCACCGGCTGTTCCATGCCGTCCTTGTGGGTGCCGACGCCGATCGAGGCACCGGAATAATGAATCCCGTATGAAATCACCGGCCAGCCGTAGTTGCGGCCGGGAAGCGGGATGTTGACCTCGTCACCGCCGCGCGCGCCGTGTTCGTTGATCCAGAGCTTGCCGGTCTCGGGATGACGCGCGGCACCCTGAGGATTGCGATGCCCGACCGACCAGGTTTCCGGCCGGTAGCCTTCACGGCCGACGAACGGGTTGTCGCCCGGGATCGAGCCATCGCGGTTGATGCGAATGACCTGGCCTCGGTTGATGGTGAAATCCTGCGTCCGGTCGCGCTCACCGCGCTCTCCGACGGTGATATAGAGATGCCCTTGCGGCGAAAATACGAGCCGGGAGCCGAAGTGCCGCCCGCCGCCGGTCTTCGGGAACTGACGGAAGATGATCTCGACGTCGCGCAAAACATTGATGGCGCGGTCGAGCCTGCCGCGCGCGACGGCGGTGCCGGCGCCGCCGTCACCGGGCTCGGCATAGGAAAAATAGATTAGGTTGTTGCTCTGGTAATCGGGGTCGATGGCGACGTCGAGCATCCCGCCCTGGCCGGAGGTGTAGGCCCTCGGCACGTTGGCCAGTGGCCGCCCGACCTTGCCGTCCCGGGTGACGACCCGGATGGCGCCGGTGTTGCGCTCGGTGACCAGCATCGCGCCATCCGGCAGGAACGCCATGCCCCATGGATGGTCGAGCCCGTCGGCGACGACTGTCAGCTTCAGGTCGTATTGCTCGGTCTTGAAGGTCTGGGCACTTGCGGCGTGGGCGCCGAGCGCCAGCAGAATTAATGATAATAAGGTACGAAGCATGTTTGCCCCCTCACCTGTCCTCTCTCCCATAAATGGTGGAGAGGGACTCTCGGATCAAGATCGCTCTACCCCCCTCCCGCCCTCAAAGGGGGAGAGGATGGGTGAGGGGGTGAAATTCTCAGTACATCCGCCCGCCATTGGGGACGTCGAGATCCGGTTTCAGCAGCACGACTTCGTCATCTTCATCCGGGATGCCGAGCACGAGGACTTCCGACATGAACTTGCCGATCTGGCGTGGCGGGAAGTTGACGACACCCAGGACCTGGCGGCCGGGCAGCGTTTCCGGGTCGTAGTGCTTTGTGATCTGCGCCGACGATTTCCGCTCGCCGATCTCCGGGCCGAAGTCGACCCACAGCTTGATCGCCGGCTTGCGCGCTTCCGGGTAGGGTTCGGCGCGGACGATGGTGCCGACACGGATGTCGACCTTCATGAAATCGTCGAAAGAAAGGTCCATGGTGTATTCCCCCAAGGCGTCGCCTTTGAAATCGGATGCCGGGGGAAGATGCCCGACCATGGCGAAAAAAGAAAGGGCCGCCCGGTTGCCCGGCGCGGCCCAATCCCATCACTTCAGGAAAGTGTGATTACTTCTTCTTCGCGGCCTTCAGGACGGTCGACTTGACTTCGTCCAGGGCTTCGATGACGCGGGTGTTCAGCGCGTCGCTGGCTTCGGTGTTCGACTTGGTCACCAGGTCGGCCAGTTCGCGGGTGTTGTCGACGGACTTGACGAACGCACCCTTCAGAAGGTCGGCCTGCGCCGCGGCAACAGCCTGCGGATTGTCGATCTTGGCGAAGGACTCGATGAGCTTCGAGGTTTCTTCCATCGCCTGCTGGAGCATTTCAGCCTGACGCTTGGCAAGGGCCTGGGCACCTTCCGCGGCAACCTGGTTGGCGGCGGTGATGGCGTCGAGGTTCTTCTTCTGCAGTTCGAGAACGGCTTCGAAGTCGAATTTCGGCATTTCGTAACCCTTGGTCACTTTGGCGAATTCGTCAGCCATTTTCTTCGGGTCGAAGTCGGCCATGATCTTGGTGTATTCGGCGAAGAAGGGGTTCTTCTCGGCCATCTTCATGAAATCGGCGTACATATCAGTCTCCATCTCCAGTAGGACGCGGCTGCGCCCATCAAAACTTTTCCGGTGACAGCGCTGCATGACCTTCATGCTGCGGTGCACCATGACGACAATATGGTTCAACCTTGCACCGAAGTCAACAGATTTTTGTGCATTGCACAAAAAAATTTTTGCAGTTGCGAATAATTATAAATGGCAGATTTATTGGGGTTCTGGCGGTATCTCGCTGGAAACTGATCTGCCCGAGGCCAGTTTTTCTGCACGTGCGAGGCCCTTGTCGAGGGCTGCCATGGTTCGTGCCATGCCAGGGTCGTCATCTGTTATCCATACGCGCGCAGCGTTCATCTGGATCACGGCGAGTGCCTTCGCCCGGATGGCGCCTTTGCACCCTTCGGCGGAGACGCCGGCGGCCTGCAGGCTCAGTGCCATGGATTTGAGGAACCGTGCGCCGAGGCATGCCGTGCCGAGCGGGTCGCGCGCCGCGTCGCGGGTCATGGAGCGGATGGCAGCCTGGCGGCCCTCGAGCGCATCGAAGCGCCGCATCAGGATATCGAAAAGCATATCCTTGGTGGTGCCGTCCAGTGGGTCGTCTTCAAGGCTGCCGAAGACCTGCGCGTCAATCCGCTCGATCAGGGCGCGCTGGATGTGTGTCCGGCCGGGCAGGGTCAGTAACGCGTCGCCGAGCGGCACTTTGGCATGTTCGGCGATCATCGGCAGGGATAGGGCGTGCCACGGCATTTCCGCCGCCAGGTCGAGCGCAGCATCGATCAGCTTGTCCCGGGGCGAGCGGGTGTCCGTCTTGCGTTTCGGCGATTTTTTCTTGGCGGCGGCCATACGTCTCCTCCTTTGCCCGAAAGCGGGAGGGGCTCTCCCGCAGGCGGGCTTCCATTATAAAGAGATGGGAAGGAGGGGCCTAACCCGCAAGTTCGCGCGACCGCCGGGTGGCTTCCGCGATTGCCTTGCTCATCAATGGCTGCAGCGCGTCGTCGGCCATCAGCACCTTGAGCGCTTCCGCCGTGGTGCCGCCCGGACTGGTGACGTTCTGGCGCAGCGTCGCCGCATCCTCCGGGGCCTGATGCAAAAGCTCGCCGGCACCCGCGACAGTGGCCCGCGCCAGCTGCATCGCAAGATCCGCCGGCAGGCCGTTGTCGACCCCGGCCTGCGCCATCACTTCAACGAGCAGGAACACGTACGCCGGGCCGCCGCCGGACAGTGCCGTGACGCAGTCGATCTGGCTTTCGTCGTCGACCCAGGCGACCTCGCCGACCGATTGCAGCAGTTCGTCGGCCCATTTGCGCTGTGAGTCCGAGACGAGATGATTGGGATAACCGACCGTGATGCCGCGCCCGACGGCGGCGGGCGTGTTCGGCATGGCGCGGACGATGGCCGCGTCGGGGCCCAGTTTTTCCTCGAAGTACGCGATGGTCTTGCCGGCGGCAATGGAGACATAGACGCAGTCCGGTCCGGCGAACCTCGCGTAATCGCCGATGGCCGCGTCCATCATCTGCGGTTTCACCGCAAGGACGACGGTCTCCGGCGCCGCGTCGGCGGGAATGCCCCTCGCGTCGGTAACGGCTTCGACGCCCAGCGTGTCCTTGAGGAGTTTTCGGGTTTCTTCCAGCGGCTCGACGACAAGGACATCCTCAGGCGTCAGGCTGTCTTTCAGCCAGCCCGCCACCATGGCACTGCCCATCTTGCCGCCGCCGACAAGCAGCAGCTTAACATTCATGGTATCTTACGCTTCTCCCGCGGTCTCGATCATCGCCGCCGCAATGGCGTCCGATGCGGATTTGCCGCCCCAGATCACGTACTGGAACGCCGGGTAGAATTTTTCGCATTCGATGAGGGCCGTTTCAACCAGATCTTCCATCTGCTCCAGCGTTGGCTCCATCTGGCCGCGCATCGGCATGGCGTGGCGGTACATCGGCAGGCCTTCGTCGGCCCACATGCCGAAGTGCCCCATCCAGAGACGCTCGTTGACCTCGGCCAGAAGCTCGAAGACCGGCTGGCGCCGGTCGGTCGGTACGCGCATGTCGAATGCACAGGTGAAATGCATCGCGCCCATATCATCGTTCCAGGCGAAGTACATGCTGAAATCGCACCAGGTGCCCGGCACCTGCACCGCCATTTCCTGGTCGTTGCGGCGATCGAAGGTCCAGTCGTTGTATTCGACGATCTTTTCGACGATATCGAGGGGATTTGCGAGGGTGGTTTCGCGAGAGACTTCTGTAGTTCGCATGGAGCGCTCCTCCTATGCCCGGCCGGCGTTGGTATCGGACCGAAGGGAGAAGCTACTATACCTAGCGGTGATCGCTAGATATCGCTTACGCCATCCGATCACCTACAAGATTTACCCTGCACCATGTCGGAATCGCGCGCAAGCGGAATTCAAGAAATAATCGCAAACTGTTGTGGATAATCACCACCGGGACACAGCCTTTTGTGTCCAACCTGATGAAAGTGGCGGAAAACCGGGCGTTACTGGCGTGGCAGAATGCGCCGCTTCGGATCCACGGCGCATAAATATAGTGGTGTGTCGCTTACTTTTTGGTGCCGGCGGCAGGTTTCTTGGCGGTCTTCGCACGCGATCCCGTCTTGGGTTTCGCAGCGGGTTTCGCCGTTGATTTCGCCCGCGCGGGTGTTGCCGCCTTGGCGAGTGCGCTCTCCAGCTCGGCGATCCGGGCTTCGAGTTTTTCGTTCTCGGTACGCGCTTTCTGTGCCATCGCCTTGACCGCGTCGAACTCTTCGCGGGTCACGAGGTCGGCATTGCTCAGATAGCGTTCGAGGCGCTGACGGATCATGGCGTCGATTTCGTCCTTCATGCCGGTCAGCGTCGACACCGCGCCGTTGGCGACACGGGCGAGATCGTCGAAAAGCTTGTTCTGCGTCTGCATCGAAGGCTCCTTTTCCTCTGCGGAATATGGCCTTTCGCGCGGCGCTTCGCAAGCCGGGGACGCTTGCCGGGCCGGTGTCCCGGGGCCTATAAGAGGGCACGCAGTTGTTAAGGAACCGAGCATGTACGTGATTACCGGCGGCGCAGGATTTATCGGATCGAACGTGGCCGCCCAGCTGGAAGCGCGGGGTGCGGGCCCGCTGGTGATCGTCGACCGGCTTCGCGACGGCGATAAATGGCGCAACGTCGCCAAGCGCACGCTGCACGACATCGTGCACCCGGACAATATCCATTCGTTTCTTGCCGCCGAGGGACATGCAATCAAAGGCATCGTGCACATGGGCGCGATTTCGGCGACGACCGAAACCGATGTCGACCTCATCGTTGAGACCAACTTCCGGCTGTCGCGCGATCTGTGGGCATGGTGCGCGGAGCATGACGTGCCCTTCGTCTATGCGTCGTCGGCGGCGACCTACGGCGACGGCACGCAGGGGTTCGAGGACGACATGTCCGCCGACGGTCTGAACAAGCTCAGGCCGCTCAACCCGTATGGCTGGTCGAAGCTGCTGTTCGACAAGTGGGTCGCCGCCGAGCTTGCCGCCGACCGTCCACGCCCGATGCAATGGGCCGGGCTCCGGTTCTTCAACGTTTACGGACCGAACGAGTATCACAAGGGCCGGATGCAGAGCGTGGTGTCGCAGATCCAGCCGCTGGCGGCGAAGGGCGACACGTGCCGGCTGTTCCAGTCGCACCACCCGGAATACGAGGACGGCGGTCAGCTTCGCGATTTCGTTTCCGTCGATGACTGTGCGGACGTGATCTGCTGGCTGCTCAACAATCCCTCGGTTTCCGGGCTGTTCAACCTCGGCACCGGCAAGGCGCGCAGCTTCGCCGACCTTGCCCGGGCGGTCTATGCAGCCATGGGCGAGGAGTTCAAGGTCGACTACGTGCCGACCCCCGAAGATATTCGCGACAAGTACCAGTACTTCACCGAAGCGTCCATGAAGCGTCTTCGCGATGCCGGTTACGACGGGCAATTCACGACGCTGGAAGACGGTGTCGGCCGCTACGTGCGCGATTTCCTCGCCACCGACGATCCGTATCGCTGACGGGCGCCGGGCGGGTCATGTTCTTCGCCATTCCGTTTCCGAATATCGATCCGGTCATTTTCGAGATCGGCGTCTTCGCCGTTCGCTGGTACTCACTGGCCTACATCGCGGGTCTGGTGCTGGGCTGGCGCCTGATGAAGCGCCTCTGCCAAATGGATCCGCCGGTCTGTGAAAAGGATGCCGTCGACGATTTCCTGGTGTGGGCGACCTTCGGCGTGATCCTCGGCGGGCGCATCGGCATGGTGCTGTTCTATCAGTTCGACTATTACATGGCGAACCCGGCCAAAATCATCGCCGTCTGGGAAGGTGGCATGTCATTCCACGGCGGATTCCTCGGCGTCGTCGTCGCCGGGATCGTCTTTACCCGCCGCCGCAAGATCGACCCGCTGCGCTTCGGCGACCTGCTGGGCTGCGTCGCACCCATTGGTCTGTTTTTCGGGCGCATCGCCAACTTCATTAACGGCGAGTTGTGGGGGCGTGCCGCCGACGTGCCGTGGGCCATGGTGTTCCCGACCGGCGGCCCGATCGAGCGCCACCCAAGCCAGCTCTACGAGGCCGCGTTCGAGGGCCTCGTGCTGTTTGCGGTGATGATGATGCTGGTGCGCTTGGAATCCGTCCGGGCGCGGCCGGGACTGCTGATGGGGACGTTCGTCGCCGGGTACGGCATCGCCCGGAGCATGGCCGAGTTTTTCCGCGAGCCCGACGCCTATATCGGCTTCCTTGCCTTCGGCACCACCTGGGGGCAGTGGCTGTCGCTGCCGATGATCGCCGTCGGTGTCTACTTCATCGTCCGGGCGCGTCGCCGGGAACCGGTGTGACATGTCGCCGCTTGGCGCCAGACTGAAGGCCCGCATCGAGCAGGACGGTCCGATAAGCGTCGCGGACTGGATGCAGGCCTGCCTCGCCGATCCCGAATACGGATATTACATGGGCCGCGATCCGCTCGGACGTTCCGGCGACTTCATTACGTCGCCCGAAATTTCTCAGATGTTCGGCGAACTGCTGGGGCTCTGGGCTGCCGTCGTCTGGCAGCAGATGGGCCAGCCCGGCCGCGTGAACCTTGTCGAGCTCGGGCCCGGACGGGGCACGCTGATGGCCGATGCGCTTCGCGCCGCGAAGGGCGTGCCCGATTTCCTGGCTGCCGCCGATGTCCACATGGTTGAGACGAGCCCGGTGCTGCGCCGGGCACAGGAGGCTGCCCTCGACGTGGCATCGGTGACCTGTGCGTGGCACGACAGCCTCAATGCCGTGCCGATGGGCCCTGCGATCATCCTCGGCAACGAGTTCCTCGATGCATTGCCGGTGCGCCAGTTTATCCGCGTGGCTGGCGCGTGGTGCGAGCGGCAAGTCGGCTTTGAGAACGATGCCTTCGTGTTCATGGACGGTCCGCCTGCCATCGATGCCCCTGTTCCTCCGGCATTCGAAACGGCGCCGGACGGCAGCATTTTCGAAGACTCGCCTGCCGTCCGGGCCGTCAGCGAAACCATCGCCAAACGTGTCGCCGAGCAAGGTGGCGCGGCCCTTTTGATCGATTACGGTCATGATGAGCACGGTTTGGGCGAAACGCTGCAGGCCGTGAAGGAACACGCCTACGCCGATCCGCTCGGCGATCCCGGAGAATGCGACCTGACGGCGCATGTCGATTTTGCGAGCGTTGCGGATGCGGCAAGTGCTGCAGGCGCACGGGTCTGGGGACCGGTCGGGCAAGGTGATCTGCTGGAAAGGCTCGGCATCGCGGCGCGCGCGGCACAGTTACTGGCAGGCGCGGATTCCAGGCAAGCGGAAAGCATCGGTGCCGCTCGGCATCGCCTGACGCGGGCGGATGCCATGGGACGCCTGTTCAGGACTGTTGCCCTGACGCATCCGGACCAGCCGGCGCCACCGGGGTTCGAAACGGTAAGCTGGGCTTAGTTTCTGTCGCAGTATTGACGCCGGTGAGTGTATACGCCGGGCACCGCCGCACAATTCCCGTCGCCAATGGCAGCGCGCCGAGCCAGCCCCAAGGGGCGTGCTCGTGACCGCTGAATAGGGCAACGGCGACGAGAAGAAATCCAGTGCCAATACGTACCGCGCGGTCGAAACCGCTGATATTCAATTCCATAGCGAGACCCTCAAGCACACAAGTGTTTTATTATTACTGTGTGCTATGTACGCCGTGCGCCGGGTTCGTGCCTTGATCTAGATCAACGGCGCGCGACGGGTGCGATTGCCTCAATCGGCCTTGCCGCTGCGGATGCCGAACGGCAGATAGGCCGGACACCAGCGAATGAGTCCGGTCGCTAGCGGAACCACGCCGACCCATCCCCAGACGGCATATTCGTGCCCGGAGAAAAGCGCAAAGGCGATCAGGGCGATGCCGACGACGATCCGGAGAATGCGGTCGATGCCGCCAACATTTCTGGTCATTTGAACCTCCATTACACATTCAATCACACGAATATGTATAAGCGTACATCGCCCCCCGTGCCTTGATTCAGATCAATTTTCGAGGGGTGAGGATTTACTGCGCGAATTCGATCCGGTCGAAAAGTTCGTCGAGCGCTTCCTCGGCACAGGCCGCGTCGATATCGCCGCCCGGCGCGCCGCTGACGCCGACGGCACCGATTCGCATTCCGCCTGCGGAAATCGGAATGCCGCCTTCCATCATCTTGACGTCGTCGAGGTGATTGAGCGTTGCAGCGAGGTCGGGACGGCTTGCCAGTAGATCGCCGGTTGGCGTGCCGGCCATCATCGCGCCGCGTGCCTTGCCGCCGGCGATGACGATGGTCGCCGCGGCCGCGAACTGATGACGGAGCATGGCGATGTCGTTACCGCCGCGATCGACGACAACTGCCGTGACTGAGTAGCCCTTAGCGTCGCAGGCGGCGACTGTCTTGTCGGCAACGTCGCGTGCCAGCGCCGTGCCGATCGCCTTGACGTTGAGGACGTCCTGAGCACGTGCATCGGCAACGACAATCCCGGTCAGGGCGACCGAGAGCGTCAGCACCGAAATGGCGAATTTAGCATTCTGAAACATGGTTTCTCTCCCTACATTGCCGCCGTGCATCTGGGCCGGAGGCTATATCGTTGTCTCAATGTGTCCAAAGAACAACATATTCTATTTGTGGAATATGTAAATAGAGTTGCCAATCCGGCTCTTTCAAGGGGGCATGGTTTCATCGATAATCGGATCATGATCACAGCAGAGAACCTCGCCGATGCAGCAGGCGTGCGTCACATGTTTTTTTCCCGCAACGGCGGCGTCAGCGGCGGCATCTACGCTTCGTTGAATTGCGGCCCTGGATCGTCCGACGATCGGGCGGCCGTGCTGGATAACAGGGCCCGTGCCATGGCGGTGCTGGATCAGGAACCGGAAAATCTGGTGACCGTCTACCAGTATCATTCTCCCGTCGTTGTCGAGGTCCGTGCGCCATGGGCCGTCGCCGACGCTCCGAAAGCGGACGGCATGGTTACGACGGAGCCAGGCGTCGTCCTCGGCATCCTGACCGCGGACTGCGCGCCGGTGCTTTTTGCTGATGCCGAAGCCGGTGTGATCGGCGCTGCGCATGCGGGATGGAAAGGTGCGCTCGGCGGTGTCATCGATGCCACCGTCGACATGATGGTCGATGCGGGCGCGCAGGCGGACCGGATCTCGGCCGCCGTCGGTCCGTGCATCCAGCAGGCATCCTATGAAGTGGGTGCCGACTTCCGTTCATCTTTCCTTGAAGCCGGATCCGGCAACGACAGGTTTTTCGTCCCGGGCGTCGCCGAGGGAAAGTACCAGTTCGACCTGAGCGGATATGTTCGTCATCGGCTTACAGAATGCGACGTGGGCTCGATAGAGGTCCTGCCGATCGACACCTACATCGATGAGGACCGTTTTTTCAGTTACCGCCGCGCCACACACCGGGGCGAACCGGACTACGGCCGCGAACTGTCGGCTATCGTTCTGGAAGGATAATCCCAATGGCACTTCATTTCAGCGAGGAGGAACTCGCGGCACGGCGTGCGCGCACGTGCGAGGCAATGGTACAAGCTGGTCTGGACGGCATGCTGCTGTTCCGTCAGGAGAGCATGTACTACCTGACCGGCTACGACACCTTCGGCTATGTTTTTTTCCAGTGTCTTTACCTTGGCGGTGACGGCCGAATGATGTTGCTGACCCGTGCGCCCGACCTGCGGCAGGCACAGAACACATCCGTGATCGAGGATATCCGGATATGGGTCGACCGGCCCGACGCCGGGCCGGCGGATGAACTCCGCGGCATTCTCGACGCGTTCGGGTGCAGGGGTAAGCGACTCGGTGTCGAATACGAGGCTTACGGTCTGACGGCCAGGAACGGCAAGCGTCTGGATGCGGCGCTCGATGGTTTCTGCACGCTGGAAGATGCGTCCGAACTCATCAGCCGGCTCAGGGTCGTCAAAAGCCCCGCCGAGGTCGCCTATGTGCGCCGCGCCGCGGAACTGGCCGACGATGCGTTGGATGCGGCGATCGAAACGGCGGCGCCGGGAGTGTCCGAATCCGACGTCCTGGCAGCCATGCAGGGCGCCGTGTTCAAGGGGGGCGGCGGCTATCCCGGCAATCCGTTCATCATCGGCTCCGCCGAGGATGCGTTGCTGTGCCGGACCAAGGTCAGCCGTCGCACGCTGGACAAGAATGACCAGTTGAACCTGGAATGGGCTGGCACGTACCTGCACTATCATGCCGCCATGTTCCGGACCATCGTGTTCGGCGACATGCCGGATCGGCAGAAACGGATGTACGATGTCGCCTACGAGGCCTTGATGGCGGTCGAGGACGCGCTCCGCCCGGGCAATATCGTCGGCGATGCGTTTCAGGCGCATGCCGACGTGATCGACCGCGCCGGCATGAAGGAACACCGCCTGAACGCCTGCGGCTACAGTCTCGGAACCACATTTCAGCCGAATTGGATGGATTGGCCGATGCTGTATGCGGATAATCCGGTCGAGATCGAACCGGGCATGGTATATTTCTGCCATATGATTATTTTCGACAGCGATGCGCAGTTGGCGATGTGCCTGGGCGAAACCGTGCTCACCACCTCCGGTGCGGCGGAACGCCTGTCCCGTTCGTCGCTTGATTTGATTCACAAGACCTGAGACGCCATGCCACACATGATGATTTTCTTAGGTGTGCTATTGCTGGGCATGCTGGCGACCTGCGTTATCGGGATAGGGCCGAATTGAAAGGCGAAGCATGAAGCGCGCCATTGCGATCCTTTCACTGGCGCTTTTTGTTCTCGCCGCATGCGGCCCGTTGCCGCGGCCGTTCGGGCGTGACGGCGGTGACAGCGGCACAAGGCTGGCGCGGCAGATTTTCTTTGAAGGGGTCGAGGTGCAGCCGCTGACCGGCACCACCAAGCCGATGAGCCAACTTGTCGCGGATGCCATTATCGGCCGACTTCAGAACACCTACGAAATCCCGGCGTCGTACCAGGGTATGGACAGAAGCGAATTCGTGCTTTTGGGGCATGTGGTCGACAACCATGCGGATCCCGCAGCGTTGAAGCCGATCAGTATGGAATGGCAGTTGCTTCGCCGTGACGGGGAGGTTGTGGAAACGTTTGTCGACGCCATCGATGCAAGTCGCCTTGAATGGGACTACGGTTCTGCGCCAATGCTGGAAAAAATCGGCGAGACGATCAGTACGCGGGTGGCGAAGGCCGTGCTCGGCGACCGTTTCGGCTCGGCCGGACAGGATCGCCTGCTGGGCCGCGCCGGAGTCTACATCGGCCGGGTGACGGGCGCACCCGGGGACGGCAATGCATCCCTGCGCCGCGCCATGGCCGTCGCTTTAGGTGGCGGTGGCGTCCGTCTGACCAACAACCCCGTCGAGGCGATATTCACGCTGGATGGCACGGTTGAGATGGGCGCGCCGGAAAACAATGCCCAGTCGATACGCATCGTCTGGCAGGTCAAGGATGTCGACGGTCAGGTCGTCGGCAGCGCCCGCCAGTCGAACGTCGTTGCGGCGGGAAGCTTGGACGGGACATGGGGTCGAACGGCGGCATTCGTCGCTGCCGCCGCGACCGAAGGTATCATCAAGGTGGTGCAGCAGAACGATCCCAACAAGCTGCGTGCGCCGAACCTGGGCGCGCCGCGTCCGCCGCGCGATATTCCGCAAACGGTTCCGCCGAAGACTCCTATTCTCAAACAACAGCCCGGACGCGCGCCGCCGCCGCCGACTTAAGCCGCGACCCGGGACCGGCCCCGCAGACTGTTTTTACTGAAAAGGGGGGCCGGGACTGGTAGATTCTAGGCGTGGCGACATGGCTCTCGAGACATGAGAATTCATGGCGGCTTGGCGCGCGCGCCCTGTCGATGGCGTTTGCTGCCTATGCCTTACTGAGCTTGACTTTGCTGCTGACAGGCTGTGCCCAAAGCGGCACCGCCGAAGCGCCGCCGGGTGGTGGTGTAAGCAGCGAATCGGCAGGTGCTTCCGGCGATATGGCGGGGATCATTTTCGTTGTGCCCCTCGAAGGCGCGCCGGCCCGTACCGCCCTCGTGCTTGCCGATGCGATTGCGGCCGAGATTCGTGATACCAATCGCCCGGCCATTCTGTCCCACGAACCCAACCAGGCAGGCGCTTCGGTCGTCGGCAAGATCGCAACGGCCGACATGCGTGGCAACGTCATGTGGCTGGGTGTCGACTGGGCCATACGGGCGCCTTACGGCACCCACGTCGCGACCTATCGCCAGCATGTCGTCGTCGATGCGGCGATGTGGCAGCGCGCGGCGCCGGAAGCGATCAATCTGATCATCGCCGACGCGGCGCCCAAAGTCGCGGAAATGGTCGCGGACGAGGTTGGGCCGCCGATGCTGGCCGCCATGCATCATCCGGAAATGAAGTCGAACGACGCCCCGGCGGACCCGGCCGTGACCGGCACGACGATGGACGTCCGGCGCCAGCAGATGCAGCCGGGCAGCACGACGACGGTAATGGAACCGACCGCGGCACCTGCACAGGCACCTGCGCCGGCGCAACCGCTGGCGCGGATCGCGGATGCGACCAACGGGCAGGTGGTACATGCACCGGGTATGCCGGAAACGCCGCCCGCACCGGCGCCTGTGACCGAAAATG
Source organism: Rhodospirillales bacterium (assembly GCA_965262415.1). GTDB lineage: Bacteria > Pseudomonadota > Alphaproteobacteria > Rhodospirillales > Casp-alpha2 > UBA4479. The sequence continues at coordinate 3,679,343 of OZ253533.1, forward strand.
CGGCGGGTGCGGCGCCGGTATCGGCTGCGCCGCCGGCCGGCCTGCCGTCGCTGCTGACACCAGTGCCCGAGCAAACCTCCGAGGCGGATGCTTCGCATGTATCCTCAGGCCCGCCGCAGGCTCTGACGCCGGGCGCTCAGATCGTGTCGCCGCCGCCCGGCGGCGTGGCCGGTGAAGCCGGTCAGGGGGACGAGGAAGGGAGCTTCCTGGATGCGCTGAACCCCAATCTCGATAGCAAGGAACGGCTTGCCGACGATGCCCGGCCGAACAGTGACGGCGTAGCCTTTGCAAAGGTGCGCTGGGGACAGCCGTCGTTCCTGATCAAACCGGTGGTCGGCGCTCCCGGCAACGGCAACGAGGCCCTGACAGCGGCGCTGAAATCGGCGCTCAGGGACAAGGACCTGACGATTTCCGAGGATCCGAGACAGGCCGGGTTCATTATTCAGGGTAATGTGGATACCGGCGATCCCGTCAACGGCCGTCAGTATGTCCGGATCATATGGCTCGTGAATACCGTGACTGGCGAAGAAGTCGGCAAGGCCGTGCAGGAGAATACCGTCGTCGCCGGCAGCCTCGACGGCGAATGGGGGCGGGTCGCCGAAGCGGTATCCTATGCCGCCGTCCGTGGGATCAGCGACCTTTTCAGCGATGCCGACGCACACCTGACGAGCCGTGAGCCGCTGCCCGATTTCCCCGATGTTCAACTGCCCAGCGTCCCGGGCCGCGCACCGCCGCCGCCGGCATCCTACTGATCCCATTACTGGTACCCGGCCGGGAACGTCACAAACCGGTCATCAAAGCGTTTACAGGCCATGATCAGGTTGGTATGTTCCGCCCGCTTTTTCCGGGGCTCGGGTTAGTTTTATGAAAATCATTGCTTGCAACAGCAATCGACCGCTCGCTGAGGCGATTTCCGCGTATGTGAACCTGCCGCTGACCAAGGCCAGCGTGCGGCGCTTCTCCGACATGGAAGTGTTTGTCGAGATCGAAGAGAACATGCGCGGCGAGGACGTCTTCGTCGTACAGTCGACGTCGTATCCGGCGAACGACAACCTCATGGAGCTTCTGGTGACGCTGGATGCGCTCAGGCGCGCGTCGGCCCGCCGGGTGACCGCCGTGATCCCGTATTTTGGCTACGCCCGCCAGGATCGCAAATCCGGCCCCCGCACCCCGATTTCCGCCAAACTTGTCGCCAACCTGATTACCGAAGCCGGCGCCGACCGGGTCCTGACGATGGACCTGCACGCCGGTCAGATTCAGGGCTTTTTCGATATTCCGACCGACAACCTGTTCGCCGAACCGGTGCTGGGCGAATACATCGAAACCGAGATGAACGGCAACACCGACGATCTCGTGATCGTGTCGCCGGATGTCGGCGGTGTTGTCCGTGCCCGCAGCCTCGCCAAGCGGCTCAATGCCGACCTGGCGATCATCGACAAGCGCCGCGAACGGGCCGGTGTCTCGGAAGTCATGAACATCATCGGTGAGGCCGAAGGCCGTCACTGTATCCTCGTCGACGACATCGTCGACAGCGCCGGTACACTTTGCAACGCTGCCGTGGCGATCATGGAAAAGGGCGCCAAGTCCGTTTCGGCCATCGTCACGCACGGCGTGCTGTCCGGTGGCGCGGTCGCGCGCGTGACCTCGTCGCCGCTGGAAAAGCTGATCATTACCGACAGCATTCAGGCAACCGAAGCGGTTCGCGTTGCCCAGAATATTCATCAACTGACAGTCGCGCCGCTGATCGGCGAGGCTATGCAGCGGATCAGTTCGGAAAGCTCCGTTTCGTCGCTGTTCGACTGATCGAAAAGAGATTCCGGCCCTTTGGTTGGGCCGGTCACGTGGACGGACACCCCTGGAGGCCGTCCGCAACTTTGAGCAAGGAGTAAGACAATGGCTCAAGCCCACCCACTGAATGCGGAGCTCCGCGAACGTGCCGGCAAGGGGGCCGCTCGTGCTGTGCGCCGCGAGGGACGTGTCCCTGGTGTTATTTACGGTAACAAGCAAGAACCCGTGCTGATTTCCCTCGACCCTGTCGACCTGATGAAGGAATACCAGAAGCCCGGTTTCTTCGCCCACGTGTATGAAATCGCCGTCGGCAGCGAGACCTACAAGGTGCTCGCACGTGATCTGCAGACGCATCCGATCAAGGATCATCCGATCCACGTCGACTTCATGCGCTTCAGCGCCAAGACGCGCCTCGCGGTCAACGTTTACGTGGAATTCGTGAACGAAGACGACTGCCCCGGCCTTCGCGAAGGCGGCGTGCTCAACGTGGTTCGTCACGAAATCGAACTGCGCTGCTCGCCGGACAACATTCCGGAGAGCCTGATCGCCGACCTTGGCGGCCTGGAAATCGGCGACTCGCTGCACATCAGCGCCATCAGCCTGCCGGAAGGCGTCGAGCTGACGATCACCGACCGCGACTTCACGGTTGCGACGATCGCCGCGCCGACGGTCTTCACCGAGGCCGAAGACGAGGAAGGTGAAGAGGGCGAAGCGGCAGAAGGTGCAGCCGCTGCCGAAGACGGCGACGACGAAGGTGGCGACGGCGGCGACGAAGAGAAATCCGAGGATTAATTCCGGGACGTTACTCCCGGACGGAGGTTTCTCATGTTTCTCGTTGTCGGTCTCGGCAATCCCGGACGGGCTTACGCCGATAACCGTCACAACATCGGTTTCATGGCGGTGGGCGAAATCGTCCGCCGCCATGGTTTTTCGCCCTGGCGCAGCAAGTTCCAGGGCGAAATTGCCGATGGGGTCATTGATGGCGAGAAGGTGCTGGCCCTTAAGCCGATGACCTATATGAACGAAAGCGGCCGCGCCGTTCGCGAGGCGGCCACGTTCTACAAAATTTCGCCCGAAGACGTCATCGTGTTCCACGATGAAATTGACCTCGCGCCCGGCAAGCTGCGGGTGAAGCGCGGCGGCGGCCACGCGGGGCACAACGGGCTCAGGTCCATTCACGCCGGGATCGGCGACGCCTATGCGCGTGTGCGCATGGGCGTTGGTCATCCGGGCGACAAGAACCTCGTGAAATCTTATGTGCTCAAGGATTTCGCGAAATCCGACCAGGACTGGCTGCAGCCGATGATCGACGGCTGCGCCGAATTCCTGGGTGATTTATTCAAAGGCGACGATCCGGGCTATATGAGCAAGGTCGCGCATCGCATCAGTCCGAACCGGCCCAACGCGCCCAAACCGGGGAGCAACGGCCCGGATGCCGCGGGCAAGGAAGAAAAGGCTTAACAAAGATGGGTTTCAACTGCGGTATCGTCGGGCTGCCGAACGTCGGCAAATCGACCCTGTTCAATGCCCTGACGCAGACGGCGCAGGCGGAAGCCGCGAACTTCCCGTTCTGCACCATCGAGCCGAACACGGGCCGGGTATCCGTTCCGGACGCGCGCCTCGACGCCATTGCTGCCATAGCGAAGCCGGAGAAAACGGTGCCGACAAGTCTCGAGTTCGTCGATATCGCGGGTCTCGTGCGGGGCGCGTCCAAGGGAGAAGGCCTCGGTAACCAGTTTCTCGCCAATATTCGCGAGGTCGATGCCATTTGCCACGTGCTGCGCTGCTTCGAGGACGAAAATGTGACCCACGTCGAGGGCAAGATCGATCCCATCGCCGATGCCGAGACCGTGGAAACGGAACTGATGCTGGCGGACATGGAAAGCCTGGAGAAGCGCGAAACGCCGCTGACCAAGCGGATTCGTGGCGGCGACAAGGAAGCGGCCAAGGAACTGGCGCTTTGCGAGCGTGCGCTGGCGCTGCTGCGTGATGGCAAACCGGCCCGCATGCTGGATGTCGCCGATGATGAAAAGAAGGCGTTCCGGATGCTGCAGCTGCTGACCGCCAAGCCGGTGCTTTATATCTGCAACGTCGAGGAAGAATCTGCCGCCGACGGCAACAGCCAGTCGGCGCGCGTGTTCGAGAAAGCCGCCGCCGAAGGTGCCGAAGCGGTGGTCATTTCCGCGAAGATCGAGGAAGAGATCGCGCAACTCGGCTCCCCAGAGGAGAAAAAAGAATTTCTGGAGACTCTCGGGCTGGAGGAAACTGGTCTCGCGCGGGTTATTCAGGCGGGCTACAGGCTGCTCGATCTCATTACCTTCTTCACGCAGGGGCCGAAAGAGGTCCGTGCCTGGACGGTGCGTGCCGGTGCCAAGGCGCCCGAAGCGGCAGGTGCGATCCACACCGATTTCCAACGCGGTTTCATTCGCGCCGAAACCATCGCCTACGACGATTTCATTTCGCTCGGCGGCGAACAGGCCTGCAAGGACGCGGGCAAAATGCGCCAGGAAGGCAAGGAATACGTGACCAAGGACGGCGATCTGATGCTGTTCAAGTTCAACGTGTAATCAGGTGTTGTACCCCGGACCTGATCCTGGGACCAAATCCGCCCGCGAGGGACACCTGTCATCGAAAATGGGTCCCGGATACCTTCATTCCGGGAGATAACGCGGTCCCGAGGAAGGAGTTTCCCGATGTACTGGTTGTTCATGTTCGCCGCGATTTCGTTCGAGGTGGTCGGGACGCTGTCTCTCAAACTCTCGGACGGATTTTCCAGGCCGCTCTTCGTGGGGGTGACCGTGGTCGGATATCTCGCCAGTTTTGGCTGTCTTGGGCTGGCGTTGAAGGGAATCCCGGTGTCGACGGCCTATGCGATCTGGGCCGGTGTCGGCACGGCGGTGATCGCCATCATCGGCATGTGGTTCATGTCGGAACCGGCGAACGGTGTAAAGTACGCATCCGTCGCATTGATCATCCTGGGTGTGGTTGGCCTGCACCTGGCCGACCGGATCGCCTAACGGGCGGTGTTCGGCGGGCTGCTTCGCCGCGTCACGATATAAAGGGCGGCCGGCAGCATGACGGCACCGATCGCCGTCGGCAGCCGCCAGTCCTCCGCCACCCAGATCGCCACGTACACGAAACTCAGCGTCATGACGATTACGGCAAGTACCTTGCCGCGAATCGGTATTACCTTATGCAGGTGCCAGTTCCTTACCGGCGGACCGAACGTCGGATGCGTCCATAGCCAGACCTGGAACTTTTCGGAACTACGCGAGAATGCCCATAACGCGCCGATCAGGAACACCGTCGTAGGTAGTACGGGCACGAAGATGCCGACGATACCGATACCGATCAGCAGCCAGCCGATGCCGATCAGTGACCAGCGCATCCAGGCCGCGCTCAGTACGGCCGTGGCGGGCATTTCCGGCGTTTCCGGTGCTTGGTCTTTGATCGGCTGCATACGATGGAGCATACTCGCGGCAAGGCGCAAACGCGAGAAAGACAAGGTCCGGCAATACACATGATTCCCGATCAGCTCCCTTTCGGCGCCGCCATCGGCGAGGACGGCGTCTGGCGGCAGGTGTTGACCCGTGTGCCGGGGCCTGAACAACGCCCCGCCCTGTTTTTGGATCGCGACGGCGTCATCGTCGAAGAGGTGCACTATCTGCACCGGGTTAAGGACATGAAGCTGATGCCGGGCGCTGCCGACGTGGTGCGGAACGCGAACAATCGGGGTGTGCCGGTCGTTGTCGTTACCAATCAGGCTGGAATCGGACGCGGTAAATACGGCTGGAAGGAATTTATCGAGGTTCAGGATGCGATGTTGGACGAGCTTGCTAGTGGCGGCGCGTTCGTGAACGCCGTCTTCGCCTGCCCGCATCACGGCAGCGGCGTTGCTCCCTACAACGTCGACAACCATCCGGCGCGCAAACCCAATCCAGGCATGCTGCTGGCGGCCGCCGGCCTGATGCCGATCGCTTTTGCCGGATCGTGGATTGTCGGCGACCGGGCCGGCGACATCGAGGCGGCCAAGCGTGCCGGGTGTGCGGGAGGTGTGCATGTTTCGGCCGGGCACGGCAGCGAGCCTGGCGAGCGCGACACCGCGATGTCCCATCGTGCGCCGGGCTTCGACGTGATCGGCGCAGCGGCGATCGAGGATGCAGGCGGGTTGATCCCGCTCTTGAACGACTGAAAGGAAAGAGTGGTATGGCCGCAAGCGCGGATATCGTCATCGAGAATGCCGTCGTCATCGATGGCACAGGTGCGCCGGGTGTGGCCGGGGGCGTCGCCATCACCGGCGACCGGATATCGGCCGTCGGCGACATCGCCGGGATCGAGGCGGAACACAGGATCGACGCCGGTGGACATGTGGTCGCGCCCGGGTTCATCGATTGTCACACGCACGACGACCGCGTGCTGCTCGACGATCCGGCGATGGCGTGCAAGGTCACGCAGGGCGTAACCACGGTCGTCGCCGGCAACTGTGGGGTTAGCCTTGCTCCGTTCCTGCCGTCAGACGACTGGGATATGCCGGTGCCGATGGCGTTGCTCGGCAACAAGCAGCAATACCGATTCCCGACGTTCGCAGAGTATACCAAGGCCTTTGCGCGGGCGCCGGCGGCGGTCAATGCGGCCATGCTGTGCGGCCACAACACGCTACGGGCTGAAGCCATGCAGGGTGACGTCAAGCGCCCCGCAACCGACGTGGAGATCTCGCGGATGCGCGCCAAGGTCCGGGAAACCATGCAGGCCGGGGCCATCGGCGTCAGCTCGGGCCTGATGTATCCGGCGGGATTCGACGCGCCGACATCGGAAGTCGCGGCGCTCGCGGAAGAGGCTGGCAAGTTCGGCGGTCTTTACGCGACGCATCTGCGTGACGAGGCCGAAAAGCTGGTGGACTCCATCGAAGAGGCCGCCGAGATCGGACGCGCCGGCGGCGTTGCCGTGGTGCTCTCGCACCACAAGGTCACAGGACGTGACAACTGGGGCGGGACGAAACTTTCGCTCAAGCGTATCGAGCAGCTTGCGGAAGGGCAGACGATACATTTCGATGTCTATCCCTATGTTGCGAGTGCCACAGCGCTGATGGTGGACCGGATCTCGGTCGCCGAGAAGGTACTGATCGTGGCGTCCGACAAACATCCCCGGACCGCAGGGTGGTACCTGCATGACATCGCCGAAGAATGGGGCATGACGGAAGTGGAAGCCGCGGAGGAACTCCTGCCGGCTCAGGCGATCTATTTCGCAATGTCTGAGGAAGACGTCAGGCGCGTGCTCGCGCATCCGCGTGCGATGGTCGGCTCTGACGGGATTCCCGGTACGGATGCCCCGCATCCGCGTCTATGGGGCTCGTTTCCGCGCGTGCTGGGGTATTACGCACGCCAGGAAAAGCTGTTTCCGATCGAAACCGCCGTGCACAAGATGACCGGGCATACCGCAGATGTGTTCGGTTTTTCCGACCGCGGCGTGCTCAGGAACGGAGCGTATGCCGACATCACCGTGTTCGATCCGGCAACCGTGCTCGACCGCGCCACGTTCGAAAAGCCGACGACGCCGTCGGACGGGATTGAGCACGTTATCGTTGCCGGCGAGGTGGTGCTGGAGAACGGCAAGCAAACGCCGGCCAGACCCGGAAGGCTCGTAACCCGGGACATAAAAAATTAAACACGCCCGGAATATCGGGTTTCAAGACATCAACGAATTGGTAAGCTTGACGTAACAATAATAATACGACTGATCGTTTGTGCTCGGAACCAAAATGACTGCGTCGGATACCAAGAGTAACTTGGCCGCAAGCGACCTGAATGCGCTCCGTGTGGAGCTTGCATCTCTGCGAGCTCGGCTTGAGCGCGCAGAAGCCGCGGCGGTTATCTCCGAAGCAATGGAAAACAGCTCCGAAGCCATCGTGATTTACGACGAGGACGGGCTTCTCGTCGCCTGCAACGGGAATTTCCGCGAGCTCTACGGGTACACAGAAGAAGAAGCGCGAAAGGGTGTTCATTTCGCGGAGCTCGGCCGTATTGACGTCGAGCGGGGCAACGTCGTGATCGGGGATGAGTTCGGTGACGGCGACGACTACCTGAAGCGAAAGGCGGAGTACCGCAAGTCGCTCGAGGGTGCTTTCGTGGTTCAACTCAAGGACGGGCGCTGGATCAAGACCGTGGACCGGCGCATGCAGCGGGGCGGCTTCGTCAGCGTGCAGGTTGATATTACCGATATCAAAAAGAACGAACAGGACCTGCGTAACGCCAAGGAAGCGGCCGAGAAAGCAGCCCAGTTCAAGTCGGAGTTTCTGGCCAACATCAGCCATGATCTGCGGACTCCGCTCAATGCAATTATCGGATTTTCCGAGTTGATACAGTCGGAATTCAGAGGGCCGCTCGGCCACGACGACTACAAGGAATATGTTGCGGATATCAAGGACAGTGGCGAGTTGCTGCTGTCGATCGTCAACGACCTGCTGGACACGGCAAAACTGGAAAGCGGACGGCTTCATCTTGTATGCGAGAATTTCGACGCCATTGTTTGTTCGGAAGAGGTCGTGAAGCGGATTCGCCCGATTACGGAAAAGAAGGGTCTGAATCTGATCATCGGCAAGGAAGACGGGTTTCCCGCGTCTATTCCGGCTGATCGTCGCGCCACAATTCAGGTGCTGAACAACCTGATCGCCAATGCGGCGAAGCACAGCAAGGACGGTGCGGATATCGCGATCAATTGGTATCAACCCGATCCGGCGCACGTCGCCGTGTCAATTTCCGACACCGGGACCGGCATCGCGCCGGATCTGCTTGAAAAGATCGGCGATCCGTTCCTTCAGGAAGGGTCCTACGCAGTGCACCCTGGCGAGCGGGGAGCCGGACTGGGCCTCTATATCTGCACCAAGCTGATAGCCGCCATGGGCGGCCGGATGGATGTGGAAAGCGAAATTGGCGAGGGCACGAGCGTGACCATGGTCTTGCCAAGGGATTGTTCTGGTCCGGGTTATGCCTCTGGCGAAACAGTAGGCTGACCGCTCATTCAAGCGTTTCCATCAGGCGGATCATCAGGCGGCACCGCTCCACGAGGCTCGAATAATAAATGAACTCATCGTTCGAGTGGGCGCCGTGGCCGTCCGCGCCGAGACCGTCAAGGGTCGGGATGCCGAGCGCGCCGGTGAAGTTGCCATCCGATCCGCCGCCGGTCTTAAGGTCCTGAAGTTCGAACCCGATTTCCGCCGCGCAGGCCTTGGCATGCTCGAACAGTTTCTCGATCCCCTCGAATTTCTCATAAGGTGGACGGTCGACGCCGCCTTCGACCGTGATCCGGCAGTCCTTGTCTTCCGGTTCCAGCCCCTCGATATAAGCCATCACTTCTTCTGCGGCCTCCATGTCGGGGATGCGGATGTCGACGCTGATGGTGCAGTCTTCCGGCACCACGTTGGTCAGCGTGCCGCCGTTGATGATGCCGACGGAGCACGTCTGGCCTTTCTCGTAATCGGTCAGCGCTTCCAGCTTGAGGATGATGTGCGCCATCTCGCGGATCGCGGAACGGCCGTCCATGTGGCGGGCACCGGCGTGGGCGGGCACGCCCTTGACCGCAATTTCATACTGCAGACGCCCGTTCCGGGCGGTGACGATCTTGCCGCCTTCGCGCGCCGGTTCCGTGACCAGCACGAATTTGTTCTTCTTGCCCTCCTCGGCGATCATCGCCTTTGACGTTGGCGAGCCGATCTCTTCCTCCGGGATGAACATGAACGTGACCGGCAGCGGCGTCTGCTTGCCTTCGCGGATCAGGTGGCGCATGGCGTGGAGCGCAATGTAGGCGCCCGCTTTCATGTCATAGATACCGGGGCCGAAGACCTTGTCTTCCTCGCGCCGGATCGGGTTCTTGGTTTCCTTGATGCCGACCGGGTGAACCGTATCCAGATGCGAGAGCACGAGAATACCAGGACCGTCGCCGCCCCAGGGTGTGCGGCATTTCAGGATATCGCCGAAGCCGTCGACGCCCGGCGTACGGTCGATGCCGAGACCCATGGTCTCCGCTTCGTTCTCGACCTGATCGACCATCTTGTTGACCGCTTCGCCGTCGTGGCTCGGGCTTTCGATTTCGACCCAGCCCAGAACGCCGGCCAGAATTTCCTCTGCGTCCAGTGCAGGCAGGTTCGATTTGACGTTATCCATCTTTCCCCCCAAGGGTTCTGTTGTTATTAGAATGTGCGTCCTTGAAGACGCCGGGACGCCATGCGCCCGGGCGGGCGCGGACACCTAGGATAAATCACGAACCCGGAGCGTCAAATCATCATGTCTGTTATCGACACCCTGAAACTTCGCCAGGCCTCATCCGGTGACGTTGCTGCCATCGTCAACCTGTTGGTCGACGACCCGCTGGGCGCGAAGAGGGAGAATCCGGGCGATCCGGCCTATGACAAGGCGTTCGACGCCATCGACGCAGACCCGAATAACGAGCTCTGGGTGATCGAGGGGCCGGACGGCCGGGTCCTCGGCGTGCTGCAACTGACGTTTATTCCCGGGATCACGCACACGGCGGGCTGGCGCGCCCAGATCGAAGGTGTGCGCGTCGCTGATGAACTGACGGGCCAGGGCGTCGGCACCTGGTTCTTCCAGCAGATGATCGAACGCGCGCGGGAAAAGGGCGTGAGGTTGGTGCAACTGACGTCCGACAAGACGCGCGCCGACGCGATCCGTTTCTACGAAGCGCTCGGCTTCACGGCGACCCACGAAGGCTTCAAGCTGAAGTTTGACTAGGCATTAAGTACTCAAACGGTCTTGTTTCCCGGGCGGCGCGCAGCAGAGACCCGGGACCCATTTTTGCCAGCAAACGTTTGCCCGGGTGCGCGATAGGCCCCGGATCAAGTCCGGGGAACAGCATTCTTAAGCTGGGAGCTTAAGATGGTACGACTTCGGCCGTGTCAGGCTCTGATACCCGAGGCTTGAAAGCGCGGCGCCGCGGCCCGTCTCCTTGCAGCCGGTCCAGCACAGCCCCGGATCCAAGTAATCCGCCCGGTTCATGAATACGGTGCCGGTTTCGATCTGGCGCCCGATCGCCGCCGCCCGTCCCGGGTCCGCCGTCCACAGCGACGCGGTCAGGCCGAAAACGCTGTCGTTCATCAACTCGATGGCCTGATCGTCGTTTTCCACCCTCATGATGCTGACGACGGGGCCGAAGCTTTCGTCCCGCATCACCCGCATGTCGTGGGTGACGTTGGTCAGGATCTGCGGCATCAGGTAGGCGCCGCCGTCGTCTTCCGGGAACAGCGCTGCATCGATCAGCGGCGTCGCGCCGGCGTCGATGGCTTCCGCCGTCTGGGCGCGGACCTCGTCGGCGAAGCGCACGTGCGCCATCGGGCCGAGGGTTGTTTCCTCGATCAGCGGATTGCCGAGCTTATAACCGGAAACGATCGCGACAGCCTTCTCGACGAACGCGTCATAGAGCGACGCGGTGACGTAAATCCGTTCGATCCCGCAGCAGCACTGGCCGGAATTGAACATGGCGCCGTCGATCAGCGTGTCGGCCGCGGCCTGAACGTCAGCATCTTCCATGACGTAGCCCGGGTCCTTGCCGCCGAGCTCCAAGCCGACGCCGGTGAACGTGCCGGCGGCTGCCCGTTCAATAGCGCGGCCGCCGCCGACGGAGCCGGTGAAGTTGACGAAACCGAACGACTTCGCGGCGATCAGTGCTGATGTGGTGTCGTGATCGAGGAACACGTTCTGGAATACGTCGGCGGGGACGCCCGCTTCGGCGAAGGCGCGCGCCATTCGCTCACCGACGAGCAACGTCTGCGTCGCGTGCTTGAGCATGACCGTGTTGCCGGCGATCAGTGCCGGCGCGACCGTGTTGATCGCGGTCATGTAGGGATAGTTCCAGGGCGCAATGACCATGACGACGCCGACCGGTTCACGTTCGATGCGGCGCTGGAAGGTTGCGCTTTCCTCGATCACCAGCGGCTTGAGCGCATCCGCAGCGATGTCGGCCATATAGGACGCGCGTTCGTTGGTGCCGCCGAATTCGCCGCCGTAGCGGATCGGGCGGCCCATCATGTGGGCGAGTTCCGGCACGACTTCTTCGGTCATTTCGCCAAGCCGTGCGACCCCGGCGCGGACCAGTTCGATGCGTTTTTCGAGCGGCACCCCGGCCCAGTCCTTCTGCGCGACCTTGGCGCGGCCGGCAGCGGCGAACGCGTCGTCGCGGCTGAGGATCGGGCGTTCGGCATAGACGCTGCCGTCGATGGGGGAAATGCATTTCAGGGTCGCGGTCATGGGTGTCCCCTCGGGAATACAATGGATGATCGGGTCTTCTTAGGACTTCGGATGCTCAACGTAAATACCCCCGGCGCGGTGCACCGGGGGTATTCGTATGTATCAGGCCTGAGATCAGCCGTAGCGGTACGGACGGCCCGCCTTCAGCATGTCGGCGTTGTACTGCTTGAAGATGTCGACGACCTTTTTCTTGGTCGCGGACTCGGACGCGATTTCGTCCCAGAACTTGACCGCGGCCGTTTCGACCTGTTCCCACTCCTTGTCCGGAATGGAGGTCAGCTTCATCTTCGTGCCGTTGACGCGAAGCGATGCTTCGCCGCCCCAGTACCACCACTGACGATAGTAGTGCGAACTGTCGAAGGTCATCTTCAGCAGCTCCTTGAGGTTGTCCGGCAGCTTGTTCCAGCTGTCCATGTTGGCGAAGAACGACCCCGCCCAGGCGCCCGAGATGTTGTTGGTCAGGAAGTAGTTGGTCACGTCCGCCCAGCCGACGGTGTAATCCTCGGTGATCCCGGACCACGCGATGCCGTCCAGCTCGCCGGTCTGTACCGCGACTTCGATATCTTCCCACGGCAGCGTCACGGGGACGACGCCGAACTGTGCCAGGAAGCGGCCAGCCGTCGGGAACGTGAAGACGCGTTTTCCTTTCAGGTCCTCGAGGCTGTTGATCGGATCCTTGGTGGCGAAGTGGCACGGGTCCCAGGCACCGGCTGAAATGTGCTTCACGCCGACCTTGGAGTACTCCGCGTCCCAGATCTCGTTCAGGCCGTACTGGTTGAACAGGACCGGCACGTCCAGCGAATAGCGGCTGGCGAACGGGAAGTACCCGCCGAACACCGTGACTTCGGTCGGTGACGCCATCGAGTCGTCGTCAGACTGCACGGCATCGATGGTGCCGGACTGCATGGCACGGAACAGCTCGCCCGTCGGCACCAGCTGATCGGCGAAGAACAGTTCGATTTCCATCTGACCGGCGGCGATCTTGTTGAAGCTGTCGATGGCCGGTTTGATCACGTGCTCGGCCAGCGCGGAACCGGCATAGGTCTGCATGCGCCATTTGATGACCGACTGCGAATGAACGGCGGGGGCCGCGATCGAAGCGGCACCGGCGACGCCGGCAGCGGCGCCGGCCTTCAGGAATTTACGTCTCGTTGTCATTATCCTCTCCTATGGCTCTAGCTTTTGTTGCGATCCTTCCCACAGGGATACTACCCGTACTTCGCTCCTTATCGGAGTCCTCGTTTATTTTGCATAGATATATTCCGGCAGCCAAAGGGCGATTTCCGGGAAAATGATGATCAGCGTCAGCGCCAGTACCATGACCAGCACGAACGGCAGGATTGATCCGTAGATATCCCTGATGCCGATCTCCGGTGGTGCCATCGCGCGCATCAGAAACAGGTTGTAACCGAACGGCGGCGTCATGTAGGCGATCTGGGTCGTGATCGTATAGAGCACGCCGTACCAGATCAGGTCGAAACCGAGCGCAGCGACGAGCGGCACGTAGAGCGGCGCGACGATGACCAGCATCGCGGTATCGTCGAGGAACGTCCCCATCACCAGGAATGAAAGCTGCATCAGGATCAGGATCGTCAGCGGGCTCAGGTGCATCTGCTCGGTGAACAGGTTTTCGATTGCCTTGACCGCGCCCAGGCCGTCGAATATCGCGCCGAAACCGAGCGCCGCCAGAATGATCCACATGAACATGCAGGAAATGGCCAGCGTCTGCCGGACCGACGTCTCGAACACTTCCTTGTTCATGCGCCGCTTCAGCACGGCTGCCATGAAGGCGGTCAGGGCACCGATGGCCGAGCTTTCGACAAGGCTGGTCCAGCCGTTGATGAACGGCACCATCATGGCGGCGAAAATCGCGACCGGCAGCAGCCCGGCACGAAGCAGCCTGAGCTTCTCCGCCATCGGTACGTTGCGTTCTTCCTTCGGCAGCGCGGGGCCGAGGTTCGGCTGCAGCTTGCAGCGGACATAGATATAGACGATGAACATGCCCGCCATCATCAGGCCCGGCACGACGCCTGCGAGCCACAACTGGCCGACCGGCTGGCGTGCGATCATCGCATAAAGCACCAGCACCACGGACGGCGGCACGAGAATCCCCAATGACGATCCCGCCTGAATGACACCCGTCACCATGCGTTTGTCGTAGTTGCGCCTCAGCAGTTCCGGTAGCGCGATGGTGGCGCCGATCGCCATGCCGGCGACGGAAAGCCCGTTCATCGCGGAAATCAGGACCATCAGGCCGATGGTGCCGATGGCGAGCCCGCCGTTGATCGGCCCCATCCAGACATGGAACATCTTGTAGAGGTCATCGGCGATCTTGGATTCGGACAGGATATAGCCCATGAAGATGAACATCGGCAGCGTCAGCAACGGATACCACTTCATCAGCTTCATGGCGGAAGCGAACGGGATGGTGGAGCCGCCCGTGCCCCACAGCGCCAGCGCGGCGATGGCGGCGACACCGCCGATGGCGGCGAACACGCGCTGCCCGGTCATGAGCATCAGCATCATGGATGAGAACATGAGGATTGCGATCAGCTCGTAGGACACGGTCTAGAGTTCCTCGCCCCTGATCTTGGCGATGTCCTTGCAGAGTTCCGCAATGGACTGCAGCAGCATCAGCAGGAAACCGACGCACATCAGTGTCTTGATCGGCCAAAGCACCGGCCGCCATGCAGTCGGGTTGCGCTCGCCGTACTGGAATGCGTACGAGGTAGAGTCGACAGCACCGTAGAGCATGACACCGAGATAGAACAGCAGCATTATGACGGTGATGGAATCGAACCACGCCTTCTTTTTGATGGACCAGTTGGCGTAAAGCAGGTCCATCCGTACGTTGGCGTTCAACTGGATCGAATAAGGCCCGCCCAGAATGTAATAGGCGACCATGGCAAACTGCGCCATTTCAAGCGTCCACAACGACGGCAGGAAAAATGTCTTGGAAATCGACGACCAGAGCAGGATCGCGGCCATCACGAAAATACCATACATGGCGATGCGGCCGATGCGGTAGTTCACCGCCTCCACATACTTGACGTATAGCTTGATGGCCTTCGGCATCCGCCCCCCTGGTGCCCGGTTTATGCTGCGTCTGCGCGGTGGCAGGTTAGCCTAGTTGACGTTTGCGTCAAGTGGGGTGGCCTAGACCGCCAGCGCCATGCCGTCGCGGCCCGGGTCCGCGCCACCGTCGATCTTGCCGTCTTCGGAAATCCGGATCGCGTGCACACCGGCGAAGTGGAAGCCGAGCGGGTAGCGGCGGAACGTATAGCCGTCTTCCTCCAGTTCCGCCTGCACGTAACGCGGAATGCGGTTGACGATCTCGATAATGTCGCTGGTCGCCGAGAAACGCGGCGCGGATACGGCCTGCTGCGCGTCCATGCCGAAATCGATGGCATTCAGGATACCCTGCACCACGCCCATGGCGATATAGGTGCCGCCCGGTGCGCCGATCAGAAGACGCGGTTTGCCGTCCTTGAACACGATACTGGGCGCCATCGACGTGAAACGCGACTTGCCGGGTGCCAGCGAGCCGGTCATGCCTGGACGCGGGTCGAATACGCCCATGCAGCCGTTGTAGACGAAGCCGAGTCCCTCGGTCGTCACACCGGATGGCATACCCAGTGAGTGGGTCATGGTGACGCAGTTGCCCTGCGCGTCGACGGTGCAGAGATGCGTCGTTTCCTTCTGGTCCTCGCCTTTCTGGAAGCGCGGCACGTGCGTCTTTTCGCCCGACTTGATCTTGTCGGCCATCGCCTTGGCGTATTCCTTGGACAGCAAGTGGTCGAGCGGGATGTCGACGAAGCGCGGGTCGCCGACGTGCTTGTCCTTGTCGACGGTGGCGATCTTCATCGCCTCGGCGACGGTACGGATATATTCGGGGCTGTTGTGCTGCATGCCCGCGAGATCGAAGTTCTCGAGGATATTCAGCATCTGCAGCACCATGACACCACCGCCCGGCGGCGGGCTGGAAGCAACCTGATAGCCGCGGTAATCGGTCCACAGCAGTTCCGTATCTTCCGGCCCCGCTTTCTTGAGGTCTTCCAGCGTAATCAGGCCGCCGTTGGCTTCCATGTCGGCGGCGATCTTGGAGGCGATCTCGCCCTCGTAGAAATCGTCGGCGCCGGCCTTGGCGATGCGCTTGTACGTCGCCGCCATGTCCGGGTTCTTGATGATGCCGCCCATCGGCTTCATCGAGCCGTCGTCGTTGAGATAGATCTTCGCCGTGGCGGGCGAGCCGCGCAGGTATTCGATATGTTCGACCCGGCCGCCGGGTTCGACCTGTTCCCAGAAGCGCCTGACATGCGGGCGGATCATCCAGCCGCCTTCGGCGTACTCGATGGCAGGCTGGATCACTTCGTCGAGCGTCTTTGTGCCCCATTTCTTGAGCGCGGTATCATAGGCACGCAGGCTTTCCGGCGTGGCGATGGACTGGTAGCCGACCTCGTTGACGCGTCCTTCGAGAATAAAGCCGAAGCCGTCCTCGCACTCGTGCAGCAGCTTGTCGAGCCACATGTCCTCCGTCACGCCCAAGGGTGCGCGGGCATGGAAATCGAGGCACTGGTGCGTCTCGAAATCGGGCAGGTAAACGTGCATCGAGCCGAAACCGGCGATCCCGGACATGAACGGATCGACGGCTGTCTGCACCAGCGCGGTCGCGATCGCGGCATCGACAGCGTTGCCGCCCGCTTTCAGCACCAGCGCCCCGGCTTCCACCGCTTCCGGTTGCGGCGCGCACACCATACCCTTGGCCATTACAGGCTCTCCTTTTTGTCAGGTCGTCTTTAGATCGTCTTCAGGTCGTTATTCGGCGTAACTCGGATCGATCTTGTCGAGCATCCGTTTGAGCGCATCCCACTGCAGGACGGCATTCTTGCCGCTGGAATAATTCTGCTCGAACTGCTGCGCCGTTTTCTCGCAGGTCTCGTCGTCGACGATACGAAGCTCACCGCCGCCCGACTGCGCCATCAGCTGAAGCTGGCAGGCGTCGTTCAGGCGTTTGTGCAGGATGAACGCGTTGGCAACACTGTCGCCCACGGTCAGAAGCCCGTGGTTCCAGAGCATCATCGCCTTGAGGTCGCCGAGGTCGGCAGCCAGGCGGTCGCGCTCGTCCAGGTCGTCGGCGATGCCTTCGTAATCGTGGTAGGCAAGGCGGTTATAGAAGCAGAGCGACTTCTGGTTCAGCATCAGAAGGCCGTCCTTCTGCGCCGAGACGGCCATGCCTTCGAAGGTGTGAGTGTGCATGACGCAGACCGCGTCTTCGCGGTTCATGTGAATGGCGGAGTGGATCGTGAAGCCCGCCTTGATGTAGCCGAACGGGCTTTCCATGATCTTGTTGCCTTCGCAGTCGATCTTGATCAGCGACGAGGCGGTGATTTCCTCGAACTTGAGGCCGAGCGGGTTGATCAGGAAATGGTGGTCGGTGTTCGGAATGCGCGCCGAGTTGTGGGTGAAAAGGATGTCGTCCCAGCCGTAGTGGGCGACAAGCCGGTAGCAGGCGGCCAGATCGACCCGCATCTGCCATTCTTCCTCGGATACCCGGTCGCGCACGGACGGCAACTCGAGCGTATGCACATTGCTCATTTCGATTTCTCCCATTAGGACTCTTGCATTAAGATTCCATCATCGCGGGCTTTTTCGCAAGCCCCACCCCATACGACCGTCTGGTACCAGGGAGAAAATTTGTGTCTGACAGCAATTCGGAAGCGGGCTGGAAAGTCTCGCCGAGAGACTACGTGCGCGGTCTCGACAAACCTTACCTCGGGGAACGCCTGAGCTCATGTTATGTCGCCATGCGCGATGGAATCCGACTGGCGGTCGATGTTCACCTGCCCGGTTCCGAGGACGAAGACAAGGCTTACCCGACGATCTGCATCTTCACGCCCTATTACCGGCGCTTCGCCCTCAGCGACGGACATCGCCAGGGCATGGACCCCTGTCCGACCATCGCTTTTTACCGCGACAATTTCGTGAAACGCGGCTACGCGCTCGTCTGTGTCGATGTGCGCGGTTCGGGCGCGAGCTTCGGCTGTCGCGACGGTTTCCGTTCGCCCGCGGAGCGCCTAGACCATCACGACACGGTGGATTGGGTGTCGCAACAACCCTGGTGCGACGGCAACGTCGGCGCGACCGGCATTTCGTATCCGGGTGCGGCGTCGGACTTTCTGGCATCGACCAATCACCCGAACGTCAAGGCGGTTGCGCCGCTGTTCGCGGTCTGGGACACGTGGTCGAACCATCTTTACCCGGGCGGCGTGCTGCTGACGTGCGTGACGCGGAACTACGGCCAACTGGCGGATGCGCTCGACTTCGACGACCGCGACAAGATCCCCGAATATGCTTACTTCAAGGACGATGATCTGGCGGGCCCGGCGCCGGTCGATGAGGATACCGACGGGTCGCTTCTGAAAGCGGCGCTCAAGGATCACGTCGCCAATTTCAACATGCAGGATTTCGCGCAGCAGTTCCGCTTTCGCGACGACGCGCTGACCGACAACCCGGATTATCAGAGCCGGGTGATCTGCCCCTACAACTATGCCAGCCGCGAGGCCGACAAGCAGACGGCGTATTATTCGGTTTCGGGCTGGATGGACGGCGGCGGGTATTCCGTCGGCACGATCCAGCGTTACCTGTGGCTCAAGGAAAAGCATCACCGTCTGATGCTGGGCCCCTGGGATCATGGCGCGCGCGGCCACGTCAGCCCGTGGCGCGGCGACAAACCCGGCGCGCAGCAACCGTTCGTTGCCGCAGAGGTACTCCGGTTCTTCGATACGCACCTGAAAGGTCTGGATACCGGGATCGAGGACGAGGCGCCGGTGCATTACTTCACGATGGCTGCCGAGAAGTGGCAGTCGGCGGAAAGCTGGCCGCCCGCCGAACCGGATACGGTGATGTATTTCGACGCGGAAAATACATTGAGTGCGAACAAGCCGGATGTTCAGGACGGGCTGGATGACTATCAGGCCGACTACGACTGCCGGACCGGATTCCACACCCGGTACGACCGGCTTTATATCGCCAATGTCGAAACCTATTACGACGACTGGCACGGCCGTGACGAGAAGATGCTGAGCTTCACGTCGGATGCGTTCGGCGAGGACACGGAGATGACCGGCCACCCTGTCGTCGATCTGCATTTCACCTGCTCGGAAAAAGACGGAACGTTCTTCGTCTATATTTCGGACATTACGCCGGAGGGAAAATCCGTCTACGTGACCGAGGGCGTGTTCCGTGCCCTGCACCGCAAGGAGGGGGCGTTGCCGAAAGATATTCCGGCGACCGGGCCGACGCATTCGTTCAACCGCGCAGACGCCATGCACCTGGTACCCGGCGAGGCCGCGAGCGCTTCGTTCGAACTGCTGCCGACGTCGTACCTGTTCCGGGCCGGTCACCGGCTGAGGGTCTCGATCGCAGCCGCAGACAGCGATCATTTCACGCGCATTCCTGACGGACGGCCACCAAAGTTTGTTTTCTTCCGCACTGCGGAACAGCCGTCGGCGATCAGGCTGCCGATTGTCCGCCGTTAGGTCATTGAAATTCAAGAATCCCCTTCCGATATCCAAGAGAGTGAAGGGGTTTACATGGCCAACGAGCTGATTCCCGATATCGATCCCGCGTTGCAGCCAACGCCGGAGGATTTGAGCTTCGATCTCAAGGAAGCGCTCAGGGCCATATACCTGATCCGCACACGCGTGCCGGAAGACGGTTTTACCGCGCAGTCGCTCGGCAGCGAGCGTGCCGGGCATGCCGTGCTGATCGACGAACGCGGTATCCTGCTGACCATTGGTTATCTGGTGGTCGAGGCGGAGACCGTTTGGCTCGTCGATGCGGACGGCGCTGCCGTCGAGGGCCATGTCCTCGGCGCTGATACGGAAACCGGCTTCGGTCTCGTGCAGATGCTGGGCCGGCCCACGATCAAGCCATTGACGATTGGCACAGCCGAGGATCTGGACGTGGGCGATCGCGCGATCGTCGCCGGCTACGGTGGGTGCGGCCAGTCGGTCGACGTCGAGGTCGTCGGCCGCCGCGAGTTCGCCGGCTACTGGGAATACCTGCTCGACAACGCCATCTTCACGTCACCGCCGCACCCGTTCTGGGGTGGCGCAGCACTGATCGGTAACGACGGCACGCTGAAAGGCATTGGCTCGCTTTTCGTTCAGGAAGGCGCGCACGACGGTGACGAAGACGAGGGCCGTGAAGGCAACATGATCGTGCCGATCGACCTTCTGCACGGCATCAAGGACGACCTTTTGCTGCATGGCCAGCGCACCACGCCGCCGCGGCCGTGGCTGGGCATGTTCTCGGCTGAATCAGCCGGCAAGGTCGTCGTCGCCGGATTGTGGTCCGGCGGTCCCGCCGACCAGGCCGGTCTCGAGGCGGGGGACCTCGTCCTCGAAGTGGGCAACAAGCCGGTGACCAGCATGGCATCCATGTACAAGACCATCTGGGGCCTCGGCAGCGCTGGGGTTGCCGTGCCGCTGACGGTCTTCCGCGACAAACGCATCATCGAGATCGAAATCGAAAGCGCCAGCCGCATCGACTTCTATAAAAAGCCCGGCTTGCATTGAGCCATGCCGCGACCGACCGGGACATCGCTTGCGGTCGCCGGCGCGGGCATCGCATTGCTCGAAAACGCATTCCCTGACCCGGACCATTTGTACCGGCGCGTCGACGCGGAAGCGGACTGGCGGCACAAAGACATCACGCTCTTCGGCCGCACGCATAAGATGCCGAGGCTCGTCTGCTGGATGGGCGAAAGGCCTTACACGTACTCCGGACTGACTCACGCACCGGTGCCGTTCTCACCGAGCGTGACGGAGATCAGGGTTGCGGTTGAGCGCATATCGGGGGCGCGCTTCAACGGGGTGCTTCTGAACCTGTATCGCGACGGCGCCGATTCCATGGGCTGGCACGCCGATGACGAAGCGTCGCTCGGTCCTGATCCGGTGATTGCGTCGGTCAGCCTGGGCGCCGTACGTCGCATGCGATTCAAGCCGAAGCCGCATTTCAAGGCTGAAACCTTCGGACTCAATCTGCCTTCCGGCAGCCTGCTGCTGATGAAAGGGCCAACCCAGGCCAACTGGTTGCACGCCGTCCCGAAGACGGCGAGACGCGTCGGTCCCCGGATCAACCTGACGTTCAGGAATATAGTGGAACCGGATTAGGCCCCGGCGGTCACGCCGGCTCGGCTTCTGCGGTGAAATCCTCCGCCATCTTTGTAGCGTATTCTTTCAGAAGCGGTACATGTTTGACCGCCTGCTCGACACTCATCCGGGCAGCCGGGGCATGGATGGCCAGCCCGGCTATGACATGATCCGTGTCCGACTGGACAGGCACCGCCACCGATATGATGCCGTCGTGGTATTCCTCGTTATTGATGGAATAACCGCGCTGGCGTGTTTCGGCGCAATCCTCCTCGATGTCCTCCGCGCGCGTCAGCGTTCTCGACGTGTAGGACTTCAGATCGATGCGTTCCAGGATACGCTTGCGCGTTCTGGGCGGCAGATAGGCGAGGAACAACTTGCCCAGTCCGGTGCAATGGACTGGCACGCGGCTGCCGGGATGCAGTTCGGCACGAAGCGGAAAGTTGCTCTCGACCCGGTCGAGATACAGCACACTGTCGCCGTCGAGAATGCCGACGTTACAGGTCTCGGCGACCTGGTCGACCAGCCGGGCGAGGGCGGCGTTCCGGGGGGCGTAGCGGATACACCATCCGAAAACCTCTTTCGAGATATCGAACATCTTCGGACCGATCGCATAACGGTCGCGCAGAGGCTCGCGGTAGAGAAAGCCGTGCTCTTCAAGCTGGCGTGCCGTGCGATGTACGGTCTGTTTGGGTCGGCCGAGCGCTTCGGCGAGTTCCGGCAGCGATAGCGGCCTGCGCGCAGCAAGTATGACCTCGATGACCGCGAACGCCTTTATGACGACCGGTTCTGACGTTTCGTTCATGTTTTAACCCCCCAAACCCCGCAAATTTCCTATCACTTTGTACGCGGTGTTGAAAGGGTTTGGACCAACTATCAGACGCCCAGCAGGCGTGCTGCGACGTCCGGATCCTGATCCAGTTGAGCGAAGCTGCCGCGATACGCAATTCGTCCGGTTTCCATGATCATCATATTATCCGCGATCCGGCGGGCGAGACGGCGGTTCTGTTCCGAAATCAGAATGGCAATCCCGTCGCCGCGCAATGCCGCCAAGGCGTCGCCCAGACGGTTAACGACGACAGGCGCCAGCCCCTCCGACGGTTCGTCCAGTAATAGAAGCTCCGGATTGCCCATCAGGGCACGGCCGATGGCGAGCATCTGGCGCTCACCGCCCGACAGCGTGCCGGCCGGCGCTGTGCGGCGGCGGGCGATCTCTGGGAACAGGTCGAACACGCGCTCGGCCGTCCAGTCGACGCCACCTCCCGGACCCGGTTTTTCACCTGCGATCAGGTTCTCCGTGACGCTCAGACTTTCGAAGATGCGCCGTTCCTCGGGTACGTACGCGATCCCCGTGTGCGCGATCCGGTCGGATGACAGTCCCTGAACGGCTGTGCCCTTGAATTCGATCTCACCCGACCAGGGCCGGAGCAGCCCCATCAGCGTCTTCAGCGTCGTCGTTTTGCCGGCGCCGTTCCGCCCCAGGATGGCGAGGCTCTCCGAAGTGCCAAGGGAAAACGAAATGTCCTCGATCGCCAGCGCCCCGGCGTAACCGCTCGTGAGATCGCGAACGTCAAGCATCGCCGCTCTCCGTCTCGCCGAGGTAAACCTGTTGTACACGGCGGTTCGCGCGTACGGCTTCAGGCAACCCGTCTGCGATCAGCTGTCCCTGGTCCATGGCGAGAATGCGCCCGGCAAATCCGAACACCGCGTCCATGTCGTGTTCGGTGAACAGCACGGTAATGCCGCGCGCCCGGACCAGGCCGGTCACCAGTTCCATGATCCGCAAGCGCTCGTCCGCCGCCATGCCGGCCGTCGGTTCGTCCAGCAAAAGCAGTGATGGACTCGACGCCAGCACCATGGCGAGTTCGACCCGCTTGACGTCGCCGTAGGCAAGCGACGTCACCGGCATTTCGGCAAGGCCGCCGATACCGACATCGTCGAGCAGACCGGGCGCACTCTCGGGTGCCGCGTTCACCGCCATCAAAGCAGTCTCCACGTTTTCGATCACGGTCATCGAGCGGAACGTTGCCGCGATCTGAAACGTCCGGCCGATACCGGCTCGGGCACGGCGGAAAGGCGCCCATCCGGTGATATCCGTGCTGCCGAGCAGGATCCGGCCTCGATCGGCACTGAGCGCACCACCCAGCATGTTGAAGCATGTTGTTTTGCCGGCGCCGTTGGGCCCGATCAGGGCGGCAACGTCACCCTGCGCGAGTTTGAAGCTGACGGTATCGACGGCCTTGAGGCCGCCGAAGTTCTTGCTGATTCCGTCGACGGTCAGAACGCTGCTCATGCCGCTTCCTTCCGCCTGCGGGTGAGCCGGGCCGAGATGGTGCCGGCAATACCGCCCGGCGCGAACAGCGCAATGCCGACGATGGTCGCCCCCAGCAGCGCGCGCCAGTAAGAAAGCCGGCTGAGGGTATCCTCCAGGAGCGCAAATACACCTGCGCCCAGTATCGGTCCGGCGGGCGCATGGAGGCCGCCGAGCAGGACCATGACCAGGGCGTCCACCGAGTTCGGGATTGCGAGCGTGTCGGGGAAGACGCTGCCTTTGGAAAAGGCAAACAGGCCGCCGGCCAAACCGGCGGCTGTCCCGGAGATGACGATCGCTGCCCAGCGGCGCCGGTCGATATCGATACCAAGGGCCTTTGCACGCGCGGGTGCGTCCCGTCCGGCGCGGAGCAGGTGTCCGAACCGTCCGTCCGCTGCCATCAGCAAGGCGGCAATGCCGGTGCTGACGAGCGCCAGTGTCAGATAGTAATAGGCCGTTGTGCCGCTGGCCCATGCGGCGGGCCATATCCCCAGAATGCCGTCATCGCCGCCGGTGACGTCCTGCCACTGCACGCCGGCGGACCAGAGAATTTGAGCCGCGGCCAGCGTCAGCATGGCAAGATAGACGCCGCTGAGACGGATCGCGAACCAGCCGACAATGGCCGCACCCGCTGCCGCCACGACCGGCGCGAGAATCAGGGCGATTCCCATGCCCGCGCCGGTGTCGCGGACGAGAATCGCGGCGGCATAGGCCCCGAGCCCGAAGAATGCCGCGTGTCCGAACGAAATCAGGCCGCCGGTGCCCATCATGAAATGAAGACCGGCGGCGAACAGCGCGAAGATCATGATGTCGCCGGTCAGCACGACGACAAAGCTGTCGGTAACCAGCGGCAGGACCATGAGGACGGCGACGAGGGTAACGGCGGCAATGCGTCCGTACCCGGCCAGGGTCTGCGGCGGTTGAATTTCAACCGCGTGGGGCTGCGTGGTGACAGGTTTGCCGAGCAGGCCATAGGGGCGGATGATCAGGACGACCGCCATGGCGGCGAAGGCGGCGACCAGCGTGATCTCGGGCAGGATCAGGATGCCGAACGCGTTCAGCTGGGCAATCAGCAGTGCCGCGAGAAACGCGCCGACGACGCTGCCCATGCCGCCGATCACGACGACGACGAAGGCTTCTGCAATGATGTTGAGGTCCATCAGCAGGCTCGCCGGTTGACGCGGCATCTCGAGCGCACCGCCGAGCCCCGCCAGTGCAGCACCGATGAAAAACGTCACCTGAAAAAGCCGGGCCGGCTTGACGCCGAGGGCTTGCAGCATCTCCCGGTCCTCGGTCGCGGCGCGGACAAGGATGCCGAAGCGGGTGCGGGTGAACATCCACCAGATACCGCCCAGCACCGTCAGGCCGACGGCGATCAGGAACAGATCGTATTCGGGCACCGGCTGGTCGAGGATGCGGACGACCCCGGTCAGCCCCGGCGCACGTGGTCCGAGCAGGTCCGTCGGTCCCCAGATCCAGAGCGCTGCGTCCTGGATGATCAGGACAAGACCGAATGTCGCGACGAGCTGGAACAGTTCCGGCGCGGCGTAAAGACGGCTGAGCACGGTTCGCTCCATCGCCCAGCCGATGGCGCCGACCGAAAGCGCGGCGAGCGGGATGGCGAGCCAGAAGCCGAGTTTCTGTGAGATCGAATAGGCGATGAACGCGCCCAGCATGAACAGCGACCCGTGCGCGAAGTTCACGATCCGCGTCACGCCAAAGATGATCGACAACCCCGCCGCGACGAGAAACAGCGACGACGCGCTGGCAAGGCCGGTCAGGAACTGTGCGACATAAAACCCCATGGCCCGGTTATCCTAGGGGAGCGAGCGTGCGTATTGCCAGCGTATCGAAAGGCTTCCTGTGCAGATGCAAGCGGCAGTCAGTTCGCCGGCCGCAACGCCTTGGCTTCTTCCGCGCTGGGCAGAACCTCGGCGCCGTCGACATATTTCCAGCCGGTCATGATCCCCTTGCCGTCGGCCACGTCGGTGCGGCCAACCCAGGAACCCATCGTCGCCTGGTGATCGGCAGCGCGATAGACGATCTTGCCCTGCGGGGTCGCAACCTCGAGGCCCTTCATCGCGGCGACCATCTTGCCGGTATCGGTGCTGCCGGATTTCTCAAGCAGCGCGGCGATGCTCAGAAGCGTGTTGTAGCCGACCAGCGAGCCCATCTTCAGGGTTTCGCCCCAGCGTTTTTCGTAGGCCGCCTTGAATGCGTTGTGTTCCGGCGTATCGATCGCGTACCAGGGATATCCGGTGACGATCCAGCCCTTCGGCGCCTCGTCCTTGAGCGGCTCCAGGTATTCCGGCTCGCCGGTCAGCAGGCTGACGACGGTGCGACCGTTGAACAGGCCGCGGACGCTGCCTTCGCGAACCAGCGCGCCGAGATCGGGACCGAACGTGACATTGTAGATGCCTTCAGGTTTGGCGGCTTCAAGCGCGCGGACGGTGACGCCCGCATCGATCTTGAACAGCGCCGGCCATTGTTCGTCGACGAACTCGACCGAGGGTTTCAGTTTTTTGAGAACCTGCTTGAACGCGGCGACGGCATCCTTGCCGTAGGCGTAGTTCGGCGCAACCGTCGCCCATTTCACGGCGTCCGTCTTTGCCGCCTCGGCAGCCAGCATGGCGGCCTGCATGTAGGTCGAGGGGCGAAGGCGGAAGGTGTACTCGTTGCCCTTCGACCAGACGATGGCGTCGGACAGCGGCTCGGAGGCAACGAAAAGTACCTTGTTCTGCTTGGCGTAGTCGGAGACGGCGAGGCCGATGTGCGAGAAGAACGTGCCTGCCAGCAACGCGACGTTCTCGCGCTTTACCAGTTCCTCGGCGATCTTGACGGCGTTGCCGGGCTTGCCCGCGTCATCTCGGCTGATAACTTCAAGCTGGCGACCATTGACGCCGCCCTTGGCGTTGATTTCCTCCAGCGCCATTTCCCAGCCTTTCTTGTAGGGCTCGGTGAATGCCGGCAGCCGGGTATAGCTGTTGATTTCGCCGATGCGGATCGGTTCCGCGTTGGCTTGCGAAAAGGATACGACAACTGCCGCCGCAACGGCGGCGAGGCGAGTGAGCTTCATCGGATGTCTCTCTTCCGTCTATACAAGAACGGCAGTTGTACTCCCGATCACAACCGCCTCTGGCAACATATGTAGCGATTATTTTACGTTGATGGAAGGCGGTTCCCGCAAGTTTAGCGAATAACTGTTGTGAATTTCCCGCCTTGCGCTCTCCGGCACGATTCACACAATACGCCTGACCCTTGGGAGGAGATAAAAATGTCGTCAATGAAAGCCACGGTCGTCGGTCTCGGCGCGATGGGAATGGGGATTGCGACCTCGGCGCTGAACGCGGGACTGGAGGTCACGGGGTGCGATGTTTCCGACGCCGCGCTCGGTGCATTCGCCGCCGCAGGTGGCAAAACCGGACGAAAGCCGGGCGAAGCCGCGGCGGGCGCCGACCTGCTCGCCGTCGTGGTCGTCAATATGGACCAGACCGAGGCGGTGCTGTTCGGTGACGGCGGCGCTGCGGCAGCCTTGCCGAAGGGGGCGGTGGTGCTGGGCTGCGCGACGGTGCCGCCGGCGTTTGCGCGCGATGTCGCGGCACGGCTCGGCGAGATGGGGCTCCTGTACCTGGATGCACCGATTTCGGGGGGTGCTGTAAAGGCCGCCGCCGGACAGATCACGGTCATGGGTTCGGGCAGCGCGGAGGCTTTCGCGCGGGCGCGTCCATTTTTGGATGCCGTCGCGGAAAAGGTCTTCGAACTGGGCGATGAAGCGGGCCCGGGCTCGACCATGAAAATGGTGAACCAGTTGCTGGCGGGCGTGCACATCGCGACCGCGATGGAGGCGCTGGCGCTTGGGATCCGGTCCGGTCTCGATGCCGACAAGGTGTACGAAGTGATCACGGCGTCGGCCGGGAATTCCTGGATGTTCGAGAACCGGGTGCCGCATGTGCTCGACAACGACTATACTCCGAAAAGCGCCGTCGAGATTTTCGTCAAGGATCTCGGCATCGTGCTGGAAACCGGCAAACGCGAGGGGTTTCCACTGCCCGTATCCGCCGCGGCGCATCAGCAATTCCTGGCCGCCAAGGCGATGGGGCTGGGACGCGAGGATGACGCCGCCGTGATCAAGGTGTTCGCGGCGTTGGCCGGGATCGAGCTTCCCGGCGGTAATAAATAGGAATACGTCATGCCGTCTTTTGCCGCCAATCTGACGATGATGTTCAATGAAGTGCCGTTCCTTGAGCGGTTCGGAGCTGCTTCGGATGCCGGGTTCGAGGCCGTCGAGTTCCTCTTCCCATACGATTTTCCGGCGCCCGAAGTTGCCGCGAAGCTGAACGAAAACGGCCTGACGCAGGCTCTTTTCAATGCCCCGCCGGGCGACTGGGCGGCGGGCGAGCGGGGGATATCAGCTTTGCCGGACCGGATTTCAGACTTCCGTGAAAGCATCGAAAAAGCGCTTGAGTATGCCCGTGCGCTGGACTGCAGGACGCTGCACGTCATGGCGGGCATGGTGCCGGACCCGGCCGCTTACGACGAGATGCGGGCTTGCTATGTCGAAAATGTCCGCTTTGCCGCGGATGCCTGTCAGGCCGAAGGGGTTACGGTTGCCCTGGAGCCGCTGAATTCCCGTGACGTTCCCGGTTACCTGATGCCGACAAGTGCGGCCGTGGCCGAGGTCGTCGAAGAGGTCGGCCGTCCGAACGTCGGTATCCAGTTCGATTTCTATCACGTGCAGATCATGGAGGGCGATCTGGCCCGGCGCTTCGAGGCGCTCCTTGATGATGTCGTGCATGTGCAGATTTCCGGCGTCCCGGAGCGGCATGAACCTAATATCGGCGAGATCAACTATACTTACCTGTTCAATCTGATCGACCGCCTCGGCTATAGCGGTTACATCGGATGCGAATACAACCCGCTGGGCTCTACACTCGACGGCCTGCACTGGCTTTTCGACTGAATTTTTCTCCGTTCCTTGTGCTGTTCTTGTCCATGACGGCGAAACTCTGTTGCGGCGCATGATGGCGGAAACCACTGGAAATAACGTGGTATACCTGTATAACCCACCCATAATTTTGCATTGCGGCATTGTCCCTGCGGGGGATGGGCACTATGTCGCACCGGAACGAATTACTGATTGGACGAGGAACTTATGACGGAACGTGTGCAGTCCAGCGGCTTGCAAATCGACAAGACGCTTTTTGATTTCGTGAATGACGACGTGCTGCCGGGCATCGGTATCGCCGCGGATGAATTTTGGGCCTCGATGGCCAGGATCGTTGAGGAACTAACGCCGAAGAACCGTGCGCTGCTGGAAAAGCGCGCCGAGTTGCAAGCCAAAATCAACGCCTGGCACAAAGAGAACAAGGGCAAACCCTCCGACCTTTCGGCCTACAAGGCGTTTCTTGCCGACATCGGTTATCTGGTCGACGAGGGCGACGATTTCTCGGTTTCAACGTCCAACGTGGATCCGGAGATTTCGACCCTCGCCGGTCCACAGCTGGTCGTGCCGCTGACCAACGCGCGGTATTCGCTGAACGCCGCCAACGCCCGCTGGGGCAGCCTCTATGACGCACTTTACGGTACGGACGCCATTCCATTCGATGACGGTTGCGAAGTCACCAAAGACTTCAATCCGAAGCGCGGCGCCAAGGTCATCGCCTGGGCGCGCGATTTCCTCGACAAGAACGCGCCGCTCGCCAGCGGGTCGCATGCCGACAGCGCGGGCTACAAGATCGTTGACGGATCGCTTGTTGTTGCGATGAAAGATGGATCCGAAACCGGGCTTGATGTGCCCGAGGACCTGGCCGGCTACACAGGTGATGCCGCCGATCCCAAGTCGGTGCTGTTCGTCAACAATGGTCTGCACTTCGAAATCGTGATCGACCGGAACCATCCGATCGGCAAGGACGATGCCGCAGGGGTTGCCGACCTGATCATGGAATCCGCGATCACGACGATCATGGACTGCGAAGATTCGGTCGCCGCCGTCGACGGCGAGGAAAAAGCGCTGGTCTACCGCAACTGGCTCGGCCTGATGAAGGGTGACCTGACGGCGTCGTTCGAAAAGGGTGGCAAAACCGTCGACCGGGCGCTGAACCCGGACCGGGTCTACACTACGCCTGGCGGCGGTGACGTCACGCTGTCGGCCCGCTCGCTGCTACTGGTGCGCAACGTCGGCCACCTGATGACGACGCCGGCGGTGCTCGACGCCGATGGCAACGAAATCTTCGAAGGTTTGCTCGACGCCATGGTGACGTCTGCGATTGCCAAGCACGACCTCGATGCACTCGGCGCGTTCCGCAATTCGCATGCGGGCTCCATGTATATCGTGAAGCCGAAAATGCACGGCCCCGACGAAGTCGCCTTCGCTGCCGAAACCTGTGCGATGGTCGAAGACGCACTCGGCATCGAGCGTAACGCGCTCAAACTCGGTATCATGGACGAGGAACGCCGCACCACGGTCAACCTCAAAGAATGCATTCGTGCCGCCAAGGACCGGATCGTGTTCATCAACACCGGGTTCCTCGACCGTACCGGCGATGAAATCCACACGTCGATGGAAGCGGGGCCGATGATCCGCAAGGGCGACATGAAACAGTCGGCCTGGATCCTCGCCTACGAGGATTGGAACGTGGACGTCGGCCTGATGTGCGGCCTCAAGGGCAAGGCACAGATCGGCAAGGGTATGTGGGCCATGCCGGACCTGATGGCGGCCATGCTGGAACAGAAGATCGCGCACCCGAAAGCGGGCGCCAACACGGCATGGGTGCCGTCGCCGACCGCAGCGACCCTGCATGCGACGCACTATCACCAGGTGGTTGTCTCCGACGTGCAGGAACAGCTCAAGTCACGCGAGCGCGCAAAGCTCGACGACATTCTGTCGTTCCCGGTTGCAGATCGGCCGAACTGGTCGCCCGAGGACGTTCAGGCCGAGCTCGACAACAATGCCCAGGGTATTCTCGGTTATGTCGTGCGATGGGTCGACCAAGGCGTCGGCTGCTCCAAGGTGCCGGACATCAACAATGTTGGCCTGATGGAAGACCGTGCGACGCTGCGTATTTCGTCGCAGCATATCGCCAACTGGCTGCATCACGGCGTCTGCACCGAAGAACAGGTGATGGATACCATGAAGCGCATGGCCAAGGTCGTGGACGAGCAGAACGCGGGCGATCCGAATTATTCACCGATGGCGCCGGGTTATGACGGTGTCGCGTTCAAGGCCGCCTGCGACCTGGTGTTCAAGGGCCGCGAGCAGCCGAGCGGGTACACTGAGCCAATCCTGCACGGCCGACGCCTCGAATTGAAAGCGGGCTAAGCTTCACTTTCAACCGAAACAGAACAAGCCGGGCTCGCGCCCGGCTTGTTCATTTTTGCCGCCGGCCCATGCCTGCCGACGGCGGTGTTGACGTTCGGGCCACGGCGTCGGCCCGCACGTCAATTCCAAGTGCGCCGCCGAGGGGGGAGGGTGCGGCGCGTCTCGGGTCTTGTTCTCAGGGCCTTAACTAGTAGGTTTTCTGGTATAATTGAAATCGATTAAATTTATAAATATAATAAGATTAACCGATTTAAGGATGTGTCATGAACCTGCGCGATTTACAGTACGTCGTTGCCGTTGCCGAAGAGGGTCATTTCGGCCATGCTTCGGAGCGGTGCCACGTGTCGCAACCCGCTCTCAGCGGCCAGATCAAGAAGCTCGAAGACCGCCTCGGTGTGCAGTTGTTCGAGCGGACCAACCGCCGCGTCGCCGTGACGCCGATCGGTGCCGAAGTTGTCGAAAAGGCGCGGCGGCTTTTGATGATCGCCGATGAAATCTCCGATGCGGCTGCGGCTTATGCCGAGCCGCTGGCAGGCCACCTGCGGTTCGGCACCATACCGACGATCGGGCCGTATCTGTTGCCGTCGATCCTGCGGCCGCTCAAGGACGCACTGCCGAAGATGCAGCTGACGTTGAGCGAGGATTTCACGCACGAGCTGGAGCGCAAACTGTGCAGTGGTGATATCGATGTTGCCGTCACGGCGACGGTGCCCAAGGAGTCCGGCCTCGACGAGATTCCGCTTTATGACGAACCGTTCCTCGTCGCTTTCCCGGCAGGCCATCCCCTCGACACGAAAAAGAACGTCGACGTCACTACGCTCGATTCCGGCGAACTGCTGCTGCTCAAGGACGGGCATTGCCTGTCGGATCAAGTCGCCAGACTCTGTGGACTGACGCGCAACACCGGGGTCCGGGGCGTGGATACTCAATCGTCCAGCCTGGAGACAATTGTCGGTCTGGTTGCGGCAGGTGCGGGGATTACCTTTCTGCCGTCCTCGATGATCGGCGACAACGGTGCGCCTAGGCCAGGCATTACGGTGCGGCACGCCACGAACGAGGCTGCGTATCGCCGTGTCCGGATGATCTTCCGCGAGACGTTCCCGAAACGGCAGCTGCTTGCCGCCATGTCGTCGGTGATCATGGAACACTTGCCGTCGGGCGTGACGGCGCTTTAGCCCTTCAGGGTAGGTGTGACGGCCAGACCCGCGCCTTCGATCCCGGCAATCGCCGCAAGTTCGTCGTTACCGGAATTGTCACCGCTGATGCCGACCGCGCCGACAATGGCGCCAGATTCGTCGCGAACCAGAACACCGCCCGGAACCGGCACCATGCGACCGCCGGACGCCGCCGCAACGGCGCCGAGGAACGTCGGGTTCTTTTCCTTGAGTGCGCGCCCGTCGAGTCCGAAGCCGAGGGCACCATAGGCTTTGCCCATGGCGATTTCGGGCCGGAGAATGCCGCTGCCGTCCGCGCGTTTGAAGGCGACCAGGTGGCCGCCCGCATCCAGAACCGCAACCGTCAGCGGATCGAAACCGTTGTCAGCGCCGTAAGCATGGGCGCCGTCGACGATGTTGCTCGCCTGTTCGAGTGAAAGTGTCATGTGTCGAATGCCTCCCCTAGGTGCGAAGCGCATCGGCGAGGAACGCCGTTGCCTGCGCAATGCCACCTCTCGACACATTGTCAATCAGCCCGAGGGAATCAAGGGCGACCTCGAGCGCGCCAAGCGTACCCAGCATCATGGGCGCATTGACATGACCCATATGTGCGATGCGGAACGCCTTGCCGGACAGATCGCCGATGCCGAGCCCGAGCGTGACGCCGAGCCTGTCGAAACAGAACGAGCGGATCGGCTCGGGCCGCAGATCCTCGCGAAGACGGAGCGTCGTCACAGAGCAGGACCGTTCCGAGGGTTCGGAGATGTTGAAGTCGAAGCTGCCGCCCTGGCGCCACACATCGACGGCAGCATGCGTCGCGCCGGCGAGCAGGGCATGGCGTTCAAAGATGTTCTCCAGTCCTTCTTCAAGGATCATGTCCATCGCTTTTCTGAGCCCGAACAGGAGATGCACCGGCGGCGTGCCGCTGTATTTGCGGTAGTGTTCTTCCAGGTCGCGGCTGGACCAGTCCCAGTAAGACGTTCTGAGATCAGCGGTCTGATGCCGTTCTTTCGCTTTCGCGTTGGCGGCGACGAAGCTGAGACCCGGAGGGGTCATCAGGCCTTTCTGCGAACCGCCGACGGCAACGTCGACACCCCATTCGTCCATGTTGAAGGGCATGCAGGCGAGCGACGCAATGGTATCGACCATCAGAAGGGCGTCATGCCCGGCGGCATCCATCGCGGCGCGGATCGCCGGAATGTCGTTGACGCAGCCGCTGGCGGTGTCGATCTGTACGACCAGAAGCGCCTTGATCTTGCCTTCAGTATCGGCGCGAAGCGCGTCTTCCACCTTCTGCGGATCGACGGCGCGGCGCCAGTCACCCTGCAGGCGTTCGACATTGACGCCCATGTTGCGCGCGAACTCGCCCCAGCCGACGGCGAAGCGCCCGCTTTCGAGGACAAGAATGGTATCGCCACGGTTGAGGACGTTCGCGACCGAGCCTTCCCATGCGCCGTGGCCATTGGCGACATAGATGTAGGTGTCGCCCTGGGTGCGGAAGATCGTTTTCAGGTCCTTGAGGGAACTGATGGTGATATCGAGAAGCTCACCGCCTCCTTCGCCGCCGTAAATGTCGATAGCGGGCCGATGCATCGCGCGAAGCACTTCGTCCGGCACCGTTGTCGGGCCGGGAATACTGAGAAACTGTCTGCCGTTTCGTAATGTCATTATGCTGCCCTATGAGGGGATACGGGGCGAAAAACGACGTCGATCCTTCCCGACCGATGCGGACTTGTCCAGAACGGAAATTGTTACCGATTCAATCGGTAACGTTGCGTTTGCGTCCCGCTGGGCGGACGCTAAATTAGACGGCGGAAGTGGGGAGGGATCATCATGGAATTCGACTTTGTTATCGTCGGCGCCGGTTCCGCCGGCTGTGTACTCGCGAACAGGCTAAGCGCCGATCCGGGTTACACGGCTTGTCTGCTGGAAGCGGGCGGCGAGGACAGAAACCCCCTGATCCATATTCCCGCCGGGTACGTCAAAACCATGGTGGACCCGTCGATCAACTGGATGTTCGACACGAAACCCGACGAAAAAACCGGCAATCGGCCGATCCCCGTGCCGCGCGGCAAGGTGCTCGGCGGTTCCAGCGCGATCAACGGCATGCTCTATGTGCGCGGCCAGGCGGCGGACTATGATACCTGGGCGCAGATGGGGTGCCGGGGTTGGTCCTATTCCGATGTGCTGCCGTTGTTCAAGCGTGCCGAGAACCGCGAGCAGGGCGCCGACGAATTTCATGGTGTCGGCGGCCCGCTCAATGTCACCATGCCGACGGTGACGTACGATACCCTGGATAAGGTGATCGAGTCGGCCGGCGAGCTCGGTTACCCGATGCACGTCGACTACAACGGCGCCGATCAGGAGGGTTTCGCCTACTATCAGGTGACACAGCGCCACGGTAAACGCTTCAGCGCCAAGAACGCCTACCTTGACCCGGCGCGGCATCGCAAGAACCTGCATATCGAAACCCGTGCCTTCGTGCAGAAGGTGCTGGTCGAAAACGGCCGTGCCGTCGGTGTCGTCTTCAAACAGAACGGGCACGAGCGCACCGTCCGTGCGAAACGCGAGGTCATCCTTGCCGCCGGCGCCGTGCAGTCGCCGCAGTTGCTGGAACTCTCTGGCATCGGGCAGGGCGAACTGCTGCAGAATCTCGGTGTTGAAGTCGTGCATCATCTGAAGGGTGTCGGCGAGAATTTGCAGGATCACTATATTTCGCGCCTTTCGTGGCGGCTCGATGGGCTCACCAGCCTGAACCAGCTCGCACGTGGCCCGGGGCTGGTGCTTGAGGCGCTGAAGTTCTTTGCCCGGCGCAAAGGCGCGTTGACCATGCCCGCAGGCATCATTGCCGGGTTCGTCAAAAGCCGGCCGGAACTAAAGGACCCGGATATTCAGTTCCATATCGCGCATGCGACGTTCGCCAATCCGCACAAGCGGGTCTTCGACAAGTTTCCGGGGATCACCATCGGGCCGTGCCAGTTGCGCCCGGAAAGCCGCGGTTACCTTCATGCGACGACACCGGACATGTCGGACAAACCCGATATCCAGCCGAATTTCCTGGCGAGCAGGACCGACTGTGAAGTTCATGTCGCCGGGCTCAGGATCGGGCGGCAGTTGATGGCGACGAGCGTTCTGGGGCCGCACGCCGCAGAAGAGCTTTCTCCCGGCGTCGACACGGCCGACGATGAGGCGCTCCTGGAACACGCGCGCGCCACGGGGGCGACCCTCTATCATCCGGTCGGCACATGCAAGATGGGGACGGACGAGATGGCCGTGGTCGATCCGGCCTTGAAGGTCGTCGGCCTTGAAGGGCTGCGGGTCGCCGATGCGTCGGTGATGCCGAACCTGATCAGTGGTAACACCAATGCACCGACCATGATGATCGCCGAAAAAGCATCGGACATGATCCTCGCCGACGCGCGTTAGGTTTTCTTGAGGTCTTCCGGCGTATCCACGTCCAGCAGCGTGCCCGGGTCGTCGACCGGCACCGCGATCACGCGCTCCGGCTGATCCTTCAGGATCGACCTGGCCCCGGTATCGCCGGAAAGCGCACAAAGCCGCGTGAAGTATTTTGCCGCGAATAGTACGGGATGGCCGCGTTTTCCGTCGTAGACAGGGACAACAATATCGTGGCCTTCGTGCGAATCCAGAGCGCGCAGCATCGTCGTCAGGGTCTCGGGTTTGAGCCGGGGCATGTCGCCGAGAACGACGAACATCGCTTCCGCTTCGGGTTTGACGGCGTTCGCGCCGGTCGCGAGTGACGTCCCCATACCGGCCCAGGGTGTCGCGTTGCGCGCGCAGCGCACGGACAGGCCGTTGAGGGTGCGTTCGACATCGTCGGCATCGTGCCCAGTCACGACGATAACGTCACCCATACCTGCGGCCATCACATGTTCCACCGTTTGCCGGATCATCGGCTGGCCGTCGACCGTCTGCAGAAGTTTGTTGTCGGTGCCGAAACGTTCGGAGCGCCCGGCGGCAAGAATAATAACGGCGGCCTTCGCGGCGTCCGGTCCGGTGCTCATACAGGAAATCTCTCGCGGTAGGTCATCAGCACCTCGGCCACCAGCGAGATCGCGATCTCGGGCGGGTTTCGCGATCCCATGGAAATGCCGAGTGGCCCCTTGATCCGTTTCACGGCGTCTTCGGCGATGCCGTCTTCAAGGAAGCGGCTGACCCGTTCGGCGTGCGTGTTTCGGCTGCCGAGTGCGCCGATATAGAATGCAGTCGACGCCATCGCGGCTTTAAGGACGGGGCCTTCCAGCTCGTGCTCATGGAACAGGGTGGCGACGGCCGTCCAGGTATCGATCTTGCCTTGCGGAAGAGATTTGGACGTCGTCGCGCCGGCCGCCTCGCACTGCCGGGCGATCTCGTCTTCGGTGGTGATGGCGTGAACGGCAATGTCGGATGCGATCGCGATTTCAGCCGTCGCGGCCAGCACCGGGCCTTTGCCGGCGACGACAAGACGCAGCGGCGGGCGATAGAGACGATCGAACATCTCGCCGTCCAGGCTGAGCTGTAACCGGTCGTCGCTGCCGCCGGCCTCGTCGATGCGGCTCTCGCCGGTAGCCATGTCGGTAACGAGGGCGACCGGACGCCGCTCGTCCATGGCGCCGACCAGACTCCCGGCGATCGCGTCAGAGAAACCGACATCGATATAGACGTCGATCGCACTGCCACATGGCAGTGCGATGTCGAAGTAGGGCGAATTGACCCCATAGCGGATGGAGCGATTCTGGCCCTCGTCCATCGCCGCTTTCGTTTCCTCGACCAGCGCGCCTTCGACGCAGCCGCCGGAAAGGAAGCCGGTGAAGTCACCGGCGTCCGATACCGCCATCTGGCTGCCTGCGGGCCTGGGTCCTGTCGGCTCGACGTTATAGAGCGTCAACAGGGCTGCGCGCTTCCCCTCGGACCGCCACTTGCTGAGATCCGGAAGAACATATTCAGAGAAACGACCGTTCATTAACGTCCCAATATGGGTTTAGCCTTCGGCTTTAGCATCCTCGATGGCGCGCCATACCCGTTCCGGGGTCAACGGCATATCGATGTGATGTACGCCGAACTCCTTGAGCGCGTCGCACACCGCATTGACGATCGCCGGGGGCGCTCCAACGCAACCCGCCTCGCCGGCGCCCTTGACGCCCAGCAGGTTCTTTTGCGTCGGCGCGTCCTCGTAATAGTCGATGACCATCCGCGGCATGTCGTCGGCGCGGGGCAGTGCATAGTCCATTAACGAGCCTGTGACAAGCTGGCCGCTTTCGTCATAAACGATGTTTTCCATCAGCGCCTGGCCCAGGCCCTGGGCAATGCCGCCCATCACCTGACCGTCGGCGAGCATCTTGTTGACGATGGTGCCGAAGTCGTCGACCACCCAGTAGCCGTCGACCTTGATCGTGCCGGTTTCCGGATCGACCTCGACCTCACAGGCGTGACCGCCGTTCGGAATCGAGATGATGCCGCGTTCGAACACGCTCGAGATGTTCATGCATCCGGGCTCCAGGTCGTCCGGCAGGTTGTCCGGATCGTTCTGGGAATCGATCGCGTCCTTGATCGTCATGGTGTGGTTCGTGCCCGGCACGTGGAACCGGCCGTCTTCGAATTCCACGCTATCGGCGCCGACGTCAAAGCGGTGCGCCGCGATCTTCTTGCCGACCTCGATGATCTCGCGCGATGTCTGGGTGACGGCGCTGCCGCCGACCTCCAGGCCGCGCGAGCCGCCGTGGCCGCCGCCGATATCGGTGGCGTCGGTGTCGGACTGGTGGAACTCGATATCCTCCATCGCGATGCCGAGGTGGCCGGCGAGAAGCTGTGCGAATACCGTTTCGTGGCCCATGCCCGTAGACGCGGTGCCGACGGAAAGTTCGACCTTGCCGTCTTCACGAAACACGACCTTGGCTTCCTCTTTCGGGCCGCCGCCGGTGCATTCCAGGTACATGCAGACGCCAAAGCCGCGCTTCAGCCCCTTTGCCTCGCTCGCTTCCTTGCGCTTGGCAAAGCCCGCGCGGTCGGAGATTTCGATCGTTTTCTCGAACACCGACGGGAAGTTGCCGCAGTCGATGTCGAGGCCCATCGGCGACTTCATCGGCAGGTCGCTCTCGGGAATCAGGTTCTTGCGGCGAAGTTCGATCGGATCCATGCCCAGCTTGGCAGCCGCATAATCGATGATGCGGTCCATCTGGTACGAACCTTCGGGACGCCCAGCGCCTCGGTAGGGATCCAGCGGGCAGGTATTCGTGAAGGGCGCGATGGCGGTGTAATAGATCGCATCGAAGCGGAACGGGCCGCCCTGTGTTCGGCTGGAACCGCCGGTCGGCGTGAATGGACCGACGGTGCCGCAGAATGCACCCAGGTTGCCGACCGTCTCGGTGCGGAGACCGCGGAACGTACCGTCGTTGTCCAGGGCGAGCTGCACCGTTGAGACCTGATCGCGGCCGTGCGTATCCGAGAGAAAGCTCTCGGCACGGTCATTGACCCATTTCACCGGACGCTTGATCTCGCGCGCGGCGTGCAGGATCAGGATCGGTTCCTGGTAAACCCCGTTCTTGCCGCCGAAGCCGCCACCCACGTCGGGCGCGATGTGATGCAGGTTTTCCTTGCCGATCTTCAGCACCGCATCGGCGATGGTGTCACGGTTGGCGTGGATGTTCTGCGACGAATTCCACAGCGTGAACTTGCCCGTCGCTGCGTCATAATCGGCGACCGCGCCACGTGGTTCGATCGGCGTCGCGGTGACGCGGTTGTTGACCAGTTCGAGGGTAATGATCTGATCGGCGTTATCGAACGCTTTTTTCTGCGCTTCCTCGTCACCGAGTTCGAAGTCGAGGCAGATGTTGTTGGGGATGTCGTCCCAGATCTGCGGCGCGCCGTCCTTGATCGCTTCGGACTGATGCGTGACCGAGGGCAGGCTGTCGTAGTCGACTTCGATGAGTTCCAGCGCGTCGCGGCATAGATCGAGGCTTTCGGCGACGACCAGCGCGACCGGCTGGCCCACATATCGGACCCGGTCAATGGCGATGGCGTGGTGCGGCGGTTCCTTGAGATCGGATCCGTCCTTGAATTTGCGGACACCGGACTTGGTCGGAATGGTGCCGTAACCGGCGGCCTTCCAGTCTTCGCCGGTGACGACCAGCAGAACGCCGTCCAGTGCCAGTGCTTCCGACGCGTCGATGGCCTTGATGTCGGCATGCGCCTCGGGCGAGCGCAGGACCATGGCATAGGCCTGGTTCTCGAGATTGACGTCGTCGATATACTGACCTTTTCCCGTCAGAAACCGGAAATCTTCCACGCGACGCTGGCTTTCGCCGATACCGTTTCTTGCAACGAATGTGCTCATGTTTCTTCCCCCGCTTAGCCGTTCGCTTCCGCAACCGCACGACGGGCGAGAACGCCGATCAGGTGTGCGCGGTATTCGCGGCTTGCGTGAATGTCGTTGTTGAGATCGTCTGCCGGCACCATGCCGTCCTTGACGCTGGTCGGGCTGAAGCTGGCGGTGAGCGCCTGCTCCATCTCCGGGATGCGGAAGACGCAAGGTCCGGCACCGGTGACGGCGACGCGGACGGTGTTGCCGAACTTGGCGGCCATCACCGCGACCAGGGCGTAGCGAGTAGCCGGGTTCGGGAGCTTGATGTAGCCTGCGGCTTCCGGGATCGGGTAGCGGATCTCGGTGATCAGCTCGCCTTCGTTCAGCGCGGTTTCGAACATGCCGGTGAAAAAGTGATCGGCTTCGATTTCACGTTCCGTGGTGACGACCGTGGCGCCGAGGCCGAGTACGGCCGCCGGATAATCGGCAGCCGGGTCGTTATTGGCGACAGAGCCGCCCATGGTGCCACGGTTGCGCACGTGTGGATCGCCGATGCCGCCGGCGAGTTTGGCAAGTGCCGGGATGGCCGATTTGACGTCGGCGTTGGCGGCGACGTCCGCGTGTGTGGTCATGGCCTTGATGGTGATGCTGTCGCCACCGGCTGTGATACCGGAAAGGCCCTCGACACGGGCCAGCGAAATCAGATCCGCCGGCATGGCGAGGCGCTGCTTGAGCACCGGTATAAGAGTCTGGCCGCCGGCAAGATACTGACCGTCGTCGGATTCGCCGAGCGCGGCCTTGACCTCGTCGACGGATTTAGGAGTTTTAACGCCGAAATCGTACATCGCTCACCCCCGCATCGCTTTGGCGCCGGTTTTCACGGCGTCGATGATGTTCTGGTATCCGGTGCAGCGGCAGATGTTGCCCTCAAGCCCGTGCTTGATGCCGTCCTCGTCGATGTCCGGATTATTCTCCACCAGCGACACGGCGGTCATCA
This sequence comes from Rhodospirillales bacterium, assembly GCA_965262415.1. GTDB lineage: Bacteria > Pseudomonadota > Alphaproteobacteria > Rhodospirillales > Casp-alpha2 > UBA4479. The sequence continues at coordinate 3,719,622 of OZ253533.1, forward strand.
CCATGCCCGGGGTGCAGAAGCCGCATTGCAGTCCGTGATGCTCGCGAAAGGCTTCCTGCATCGGATGCATGTTGTCGGCATCGCCAAGACCTTCGATGGTGCCGATGTCGGCGCCGTCGGCTTCCCAGGCAAACGTGGCGCAACTTTTTACGGTCTTGCCATTGACGGTAACGACGCAGGCACCGCACTGGCTGGTGTCGCAGCCGACGTGCGTGCCGGTCAACTTCATTTCTTCGCGGATGAAGGTACTCAGCAAAGTGCGCGCACCGACCTCTTTCGTTACCTCAAGGCCGTTTACGCGAACGGTTATCGCGGGCATCGATTTCTCCCCTTGGAATGTCACAAAGGGCCCTAGAACAGGCCCCGGGCATCCTCGTTTAAATGTTTAGAACACCGCACACGAATGGCCCGATCGGGCCGGGTGGCATCGGCTTGGTGCTCGTCCTATATAAAAATTGGGGATGACGCCGGGTGTTGCAAGTCTTTATACAAATCACAACGTTTCCCCCTGCGGGACGCCACCCGGCATGAACATTGGAGAAATTGAATGAAGCTGTCCGACGAGAAGCGTATCGACGCACCCAGGGAAGAGGTGTGGCGTGGGCTGAATGATCCCGAAATCCTCAAGCAATCGATTCCCGGTTGTGAGGATCTTGAACAGGTTTCGGATACCGAATTCAACGCCGAGGTGCACGCCAAGGTCGGTCCCGTCAAAGCGAAATTCAAGGGCAGCGTTACGCTCAGCGACCTCAATCCGCCGGAAAGCTATCGCATCTCGGGCGAAGGAAAGGGCGGTGCCGCCGGGTTTGCAAAGGGCGGTGCGGTCGTCACCCTGACCGAAGATGGCGATGGCACCTTGTTGAAATACGAGGTCGACGCCGATGTCGGCGGCAAGCTGGCGCAGATCGGCGGCCGGCTTCTCGAAGGCACATCGAAGAAGCTGGCGGGCGAGTTTTTCGACAACTTTGAAGCGGCGCTCAAAGACGCGGGCGAGGGCGGTGCCCCGGCGGAAGATGCACCTGCCGAGGCCGCGGCGGCCCAGCCGGTGGAACTTCCGCGAGAATCAGTTGCCGATGGCAAAAGTTCGTCGAAGGTATGGCTTGTTGTCGGTGTCATCTTCGTCGTCGGCGCGCTGGCACTGACGCTGCTGCAGTAACGGAGTAGGCGGCATGGCCGATAAGACGCTGCTGATCGTCGGTCATGTTCCATCCACCAATACCCAGGCGCTCAGGGACGCCGTCGAAGCAGGTGCTTCCTCGGCCGACATCAACGGCGTGAGGGTCGTTGCAAAAAGCCCTTTCGATACGGATGTGAGCGATGTTCTCGGCGCCGATGCGGTCATTCTCGGCACGACCGAGAACCTGGGCTACATGTCCGGCGCGCTGAAGGATTTCTTCGACCGTACATATTATGGCGTGCTCGAGGAAAAGCAGGGGCTTCCCTATGCGCTTTATGTGCGCGCCGGCCTCGACGGCACCGGAACGATCCGCGGCGTGCAGACGATTGTCACAGGGCTGCGCTGGAAAGCGGTAAGCAAACCGCTACTGCTGCACGGTGAATGGCAAACAAGCTTCACCGGTGAAGCAAACGAACTCGGTCTCCTGGTCGCTGCCGGCCTGGAGGCAGGGGTTTTCTGACGTTACCCGGCCACGAGTGGTCTCACGCAGAACTGACTAAGCTGCTCGCTCCAGGTCCAGGCCACGGGGCCGACCTCGGCGTAGACAATAAGGATATTGTCGCCGAGACGTTCCACCGCGACCTGAATCAGGTCGAGAAAATCGTTCAGCTCTTCTTTCGAGAGACACTGTGGGAGGGAAACAGGTCGTACCGAATCATTCATGTGAAAAAGTTTACCACGTTTTTTCTTTCATTCGAAAAAATTTACATTGCACTGCACAACAAGGGCTTGTGACCAGATCACAAAAACCGATGAAACCAGTGTCGCCGTGGTGCCGCGGGTATTGAAATGCCCGAACGCTTTGGTCAGAGTGTTTTTCCTGATCCGAAGCCCCCAATTCAAGGAGCCCCCTAATGAGCCGCATCGTCTATGTGAACGGCGAGTACCTGCCCGAGGAAGACGCCAAAATTTCCGTATTCGACCGGGGGTTCCTGTTCGCGGACGGGGTTTACGAGGTTTCCGCGGTGATCGGCGGCAAGCTGGTCGACAACGATGCGCACCTGACGCGGCTGACCCGTTCCATGAACGAACTGAAAATGACGCCGCCCGCCAGCGGCGAGGAAATCACCGCGATCATGGAGGAAATGGTCAAGCGCAACGATATCGATGAGGGGCTCGTCTACCTGCAGGTGACGCGTGGCGCCGCGGACCGCGATTTCGCGATGCCGAAAGATGCGACGCCGTCGCTTGTCATGTTCACACAGAAAAAGTCGCTTACCCAGAATCCGACCGCCGACAAGGGAATCTCGGTTATTACGGTGCCGGACATCCGCTGGAAGCGACGCGACATCAAGACGGTCGCGCTTTTGCCGGCATCAATGGCCAAGCAGGCGGCGCTGGACGCAGGCGCCGGCGATGCGTGGTTCGTAGAAGACGGGGTCGTCAATGAAGGAAGCTCGAACAACGCCTTCATCGTCACCGAAGACGGAAAGATCATTACCCGGCACCTTGGCAATGAAATCCTGCACGGGATCACCCGCAAGGCCGTCATGGAGCTGGCCAAGCGCGAGAATCTCGAGATCGAGGAACGTCCGTTCACGCCGGAAGAGGCTTACGACGCGCGTGAAGCCTTTTCGACCAGCGCTTCCGCGTTTGTCATGCCGGTGATCAAGATCGACGATCATACGCTGGGCAATGGGGTGCCCGGCCCGGTCACCGACAAGCTTCGCAAACTCTATATTGAAATGGCAAAGGCCGGTTGATCATGCGTCTTCAGAACAAAACAGCGATTGTCGTCGGTGCCGGCCAACAGCCTGGCGAAACCATGGGTAACGGGCGCGCCGTCGCGCTGCGCTTCGCACAGGAAGGGGCCCGGGTGCTCTGCGTCGACATTTCAAAGGAACGTGCGCAGGAGACCGTCGATCAGATCGGCAGCGAGGGCGGGCAGGCCGAAGCGTTCGAGGTCGATGTTACCGATGAGGACGCCTGCCGGGACGTTGCCGAAGCCGCACAGAAGCGTTTCGGCCGGATCGACATCCTGCACAACAACGTCGGCCGTTCCGAAGGCGACCGTAATACGGTCGATATGGATGCCAGGATGTGGGACGAGTTGATGGCGCTCAACCTCAAGTCCATGTTCCTGATGAGCAAGCATGTGCTGCCGTTCATGCAGGATCAGGGTTCGGGTGCGATCATCAATGTCTCCTCGACGTCGTCGCTCGCGGCTCGTCAGACGGTCACGTACAAGACCTCGAAAGGTGCCGTGAACACGTTCACGCAGCATCTCGCGTTCGAAAATGCGCGGTTCGGCATCCGGGCCAATGCGATCCTGCCCGGACTGATGGACACGCCAATGGCGATCGAGCGTCGTGCCCGTGAGCAGCAGGTTGACCGTGATGCCGTGCGCGAGAGCCGCAACAAGCTCGTGCCGTTGCAGAACCAGATGGGGACGGCGTGGGACGTCGCAAATGCGTCGCTGTTCCTGGCCTCCGACGAGGCGCGCTACATCACCGGCGTGCTTTTGCCGGTCGACGGCGGTCTTCTGATCAAGGTTGGTTGAGGGCCCCCGTCAGGCGTTTCCGCTTTCGGGCTGCACGCGTTCGGCATCGGCGGCGGCGGCGGTTGAACGGTCGACCAGTATCTTCGCAAGATTGGCAGTGACATCGGCGGGGGCGTTGATCATGCGCGCCCGAACAGCGACGGCCATGGCCAGTGCCTGTAACACGTCACCGTTTGCCGTTTCGCCGCACACCTGGATATCCTTGTCGATTGCCTCAAGAACAGCGCTCAACAGCTGGTTGACGCGCATGGCGGAAGCGGTTTCCTCGTCCAGCGGAAAGGTGATGTCGAGAATGTCGCCGGTTGCGGTTTCGACGCGGTAGGGCAGCGGGCGCATAACGGTCTCCCGTTCCAGGTTCCGGATTTATTTGTCCACTAGGTGTGGGTCGACGGAATGAGAATCAAGCGCCGCCCGGCTTGGTCGGCACTTCGGTGGAGCGGTGCTTGTGCTGAAGGGCGACGCCGATCCCCTTGAGCCGGGGTAAAAGCCAGAGCGTCAGCAGGGTGCCGATCGGACCCCAGAGAACGACGTGAACCCATATCGCCGGCTCGTACTTGAACTCGACCCAGACGGCGAGCGCGACCAGAACGGTTCCCAGGATTAGCAGCGCCGGTACGACCGCGCCGTCGCCGGCGTCGTGCTCACTCAGCACCAGGCCGCAGACCGGGCATGCGTCGACGATCTCGAGGCGGCCCTTGAAGATGCGACCCTGGCCGCAGCGCGGGCAGCGTCCGGCGAAACCGAGGCCGATGGTTTCTTTGATCGTGCGCTCGGGATGTTCGGTGCCGTTTTCGCTCATGAGGATCCTCGGATACTGGACGTCGAATACAATATACAATTAATGAATATGTATTAAAGGCCGCGATATGCAAGCCCCGGCCTTGCCTGAGCCGAAGCGTAGAATTAAAACCCGCTCATGGCACCCCCGCTCCTGATCCTGTCCGATATATCGCTGACGTTCGGCGGCACGCCGTTGCTGGATGGTGCGGAAATGTCCGTTGCTGCGGGCGCACGTATTTGTCTCGTCGGACGCAACGGGTCGGGTAAGTCGACGTTTCTCAAGATCGCGGCGGGTGAGGTCGAACCGGATGGCGGCGAAGTGTTCCGTCAACCGGATGCGACCGTTCGTTATCTGCCGCAGGAACCAGATCTTTCGGGCTTCACGAACGTCCGGGACTACGTGGATGCCGGGCTGGCGCCGGGTGACGATCCTTACGTCGGACAGGTACTTCTGAGCGATCTCGGGCTTACCGGCGACGAAGACCCGGCCAAACTGTCGGGAGGCGAGCGCCGCCGCGCTGCCCTGGCGCGCACTTTGGCACCCGCACCGGACATTCTGTTGCTGGACGAGCCGACCAACCATCTGGATTTGCCGGCCATCGAATGGCTCGAAAGTGAGTTGAAGTCGCGCCGCAGTGCGCTGGTGCTGATCTCGCACGACCGCCGTTTTCTCGAAAACCTGTCGGATGCCGTGATCTGGCTCGACCGCGGTCGCACCATGCGCCTCGACAAGGGGTTCGGCGCCTTTGACGACTGGCGTGACGAAATCCTTGAGCGTGAGGAAACGGAACGGCACAAGCTGGACCGCAAGATCGTTGCCGAGACCAGTTGGCTCCACAAGGGGGTCACGGCCCGGCGCAAGCGGAACATGGGGCGGCTGCGCGCGCTCTACGACCTCCGCAAGACGCGGCAGGAACTCCGTAAAACGGCGGGCCAAGTGAAGATCACGGCCAGCGATGCGGAATCATCCGGCAAGCGCGTGATCGAGGCCAGGGAGATCAGCAAGAGTTACGGCGGGCAGAAGATCGTCGAAGATTTTTCGGCGCGTATCCTACGCGGCGACCGGGTCGGCCTGATCGGACCGAACGGTGCCGGCAAAACGACGCTCTTGAACATGTTGACCGGCGCGCTCGAACCGGACAGCGGGACCGTCGCGTTGGGAACGACGCTGGAGATCGCCACGCTCGATCAAAACCGGGAGCAACTGGCGCCGAACACGCGGATGCGTGATGCGTTGACCGGCGGCAGCGGCGACAGTGTCACCGTCGGCGGTCAGCAGCGTCATGTCATCGGCTACATGAAAGATTTCCTGTTCGATCCGGCGCAGGCGTCGACACCGGTTTCGGCGCTCTCGGGCGGTGAGCGCGGGCGGCTGATGCTGGCGCGCGCGATGACGCGGCCGTCGAACCTGCTGGTGCTGGACGAGCCGACCAACGATCTCGATCTCGAAACCCTTGATCTGCTGCAGGAGATGATTGCTGATTATGCTGGCACCGTGCTGGTTGTCAGCCACGACCGTGACTTTCTCGACCGCGTCGTGACGTCGGTGATTAACTTCGAAGGCGACGGCCGCTGGCAGGAATATGCCGGCGGATACAGTGATATGGTCCACCAGCGTGGTGCCGGTATGGAAACCCGCGCCCGGCAGCCCGCACCCGATAAGCCGAGAAAAGCCGAGAAGCAGGAGAAGCCCCGTAACAATGCCAAACAGCGCATGACCTTCAAAGACAAGCATGCGCTTGAAACGCTGCCGGGCCGGATTGCTGCGTTGGAAAGTGAAAGCACCCGCCTTCAGGAAAAGCTCGCCGATCCGTCATTCTTTCAACGCGACGCTGCCGGCTTCGACGCGGACAGCCGAAAGCTTGCCGATGTCAGCAGGGAACTCACAGAGGCCGAGGAAGAATGGCTGCGCCTCGAGATGCTGCGCGAGGAAATCGAGAACGCCTGACGGGGACCATCGCGTCGAGATCATCTGACGCGGACCATCGCGTCGAGATCATCTGACGCGGCTTAGCGTGTTGCGACTTCCGTGTCGATATTCTCGCTGACCTGTACGTCTTTCAATTCCGGCAGGGTGTAGAAGATGTGCCGACCGATCTTGGTCAGGCGTTCCTTGGCGCTGGCCCAATGCGGATTCACGTAATCTGCGTGGTACCAGAGCGCGCCGTTGGTTGGGTCGTCGATAATGCCGGCGCTGACAAGACGGGCGAGCGTTGTGGCGCGCCGCCACGCTGCGGCGTCGAGCGGATCGTCCTTTTTGCCGTCGCACCACCAGGAGAACTGGCAGCGGTGACGCCGGATTTCCCCGCCCTGGCGGACAACGTCGCAAACATTTGATGGAAAGCGAGCACTCTGCACCCGGTTCAGCGTTACGGCGGCAACGGCGACCTGTCCGGGAATCGACTCGGACCGGGCTTCCCAATAGACGTTGAGCGCCAGGCAACGCAACTGTTGCAGACGCGCCTCGTCACTCGCGTGAATGGTATAATTTGCTGCAGGTGCGAAAAGAGTCTTGGTCTGCACGATCCGGGAATCGGCTTCGGCGGTGTCCTGGGATAGGGCAGACAAAAGAGAAACGCTGACAATCAGGCCAAAAGCCAGTGTCAGGGCCATTTTTGGACGCGACATGCTGTACTGTCTCCTCTCTCCTGCTTCCTTCCCAGATAGGAAGCGAGACGTCATCTCCAGTCGTCGGTTCGCGGTCTATATAAGGGCTTCGGACGACATATCAAGCCCTTTTATTGCACCGCACAAAATCGCCCTATTTCAGCAACTTGCGGCCAATCCCGGGGCATGGCATTACCAAATGACCAGTCAGCCTGTGTTTTCGGGGGAATTCTTTTGAACAAGCCTGTCCGTAAAGCGGTATTGCCCGTTGCCGGTCTCGGCACGCGGTTTCTGCCGGCGACGAAGTGCATGCCGAAGGAAATGCTGCCGGTCGTCGATAAGCCGCTCATCCAGTATGCGATCGAGGAAGCCGAGGCCGCCGGGATCGAGAAATTCATCCTGATCACGGGGCGTGGCAAGAACCTGATGGAGGATCACTTCGATCATGCGTTCGAACTGGAGCGGATTCTGGAGGAGCGCGGCAAGGACCGGGAGCTTGATCTCGTGCGCCAGTTCCCGGAGCCGAGCAAGATCCAGTATACCCGGCAACAGCAGGCATTGGGGCTCGGGCACGCCGTATGGTGTGCCAAGGATTTCGTGCACGACGAGCCGTTCGCAGTGCTGCTGCCTGACGACATGGTGCTCGCCGAACGGGGGTGCCTCGCACAGATGATGGATGCCTATAACGAGGTCGGCGGCAATATCGTCGCCGTGACCGAGGTGCCGCGTGACCAGACGAACCGCTACGGCATCCTGGATATCGAAGACGACGACGGCAGGCTGGCCAGGGCCAGCGGCCTGGTCGAAAAACCGGCACCTGAGGACGCGCCGTCGACGCTTTCGATCATTGGCCGCTACATCCTCCAGCCCGAAGTGTTCGAACACCTCGACAAGCAGATTGCCGGCGCGGGTGGCGAAATCCAGCTGACCGATGCCATCGCCGCGACACTCGACCGTGTGCCGTTCCACGGCCTCAGGTACGAAGGGACGCGGTACGATTGCGGCTCCAAACCGGGCTTCATCGCCGCCAACGTGGCCTATGCGTTGCAACGCGACGATATGGAACAGGATGTGCGCGAAGCACTCGCCGAAATTCTCAAGTAAGGCACACCTCGGCGTCGTGCGAAAAAGATTTGTCCCCGGCGTGGATTCCGAGATGTGCCACCGCCGGCCTCTCGACATTCGGGCCGCGCCCGCTATCCTTGAACCGGTTTCACGGGAATGTATTGGGAGAAAGACATGTCCGAACAACCGCTCGGCAGCCCGGACGATACCGCGGGGGCACCGGCAGGCGGACTTGAAAGCACGCCTGTCCGCGCAACGATCCCGGCGGACGAGGTTGGATCCGTCACGCTGACGCCGACAGGTGAATTCGAAGCCGGCAGCTATCAGACATTCACGCTGACTTACACCGCTGGCAAGTTCGGCATCGACGACTCAGGCTCCATGCGGATCTGTTTCCGCTTCGCGAGCGACCAGACCCGCCCCCAGTTCGATGACCCGAAACGCCCCAATTTCACCACCGTGACCGCATCCAACAACGCTGTGCTGCAATACCACTACGATCCGAAAGGGAACGTCCGGCCATGGGATCGGACGCTCTATATCAAGGTCGTCAAAGGGTTCCTTCGCGAGGGTGACACCATCACCGTCGTTTTCGGCGACACGTCACAAGGGTCACCCGGCATGCGTCTGCAGACATTCTGCGAGGAAAGCTTCGAATTCCACACCCTGGTCGATCCCATCGCGACGTATTGTTATCAGCCGCTCCCGGAACAGCCGGTCATCCGCATCGTGCCCGGACAGCCTGAAACCTATCTGTGCGTAGCGCCGACGCTGATCGCGACGGGTGAAACGTTCGCGCTCAAGATGAAGGGCGAGGACATGTGGGGAAATCCGTCCGACAAATGTGATGCATCTTTTGTGCTACGTGCCACGGGAGATGCCGCCGTCAATGGATTGCCGGAAAGCGTCACCTTTGCCAAAGGCGACTTCGCCAATGTCGTCGAAGGGCTCTCGTTGACGTCGGCCGGCGACGCAGTCATCGAACTTGTCGATGCAGACGGCAACGTTGCCGCGCAAAGTAATCCCATCCGCGCCGCCGATGCACCGTCCCTCAAGCATTACTGGGGCGATTTGCACGGCCAGTCTGAAGAAACTATCGGCACCGGCAGTGCAGATGCTTACTTCGCCTATGCCCGCGACCGGGCATTTGTCGATGCGACCGGACATCAGGGCAACGATTTCCAGATCACGACGCCGTTCTGGCACGAGCTGGACCGTCTTTGCGATACCTATGACGTGCCGGGGTCGTTCATCGCCATCCCGGGTTACGAGTGGTCGGGGAACACCGGACTCGGCGGTGATCGGAATATCTACTTCCCGGAAAGCGGCCGCACGCTCAGACGCTCGTCCCATGCGCTGGTGCAGGATCACAGCGATATCGCGACGGATGCCAACAGCGCGCAGGAACTGTTCGACGCGCTGGCGGAGAACAAGGAATGGGACGTGGTCGGCTATGCGCACTGCGGCGGCCGCTATGCCGACGTCAAAATGGCACACGACGGCCGGTTCGAGAAGTCCATGGAGATCCACAGTTCGTGGGGTACCTTCGAATGGCTGGTGCAGGACGCGTTCGAGATGGGTTACCGCGTCGGGATCGTCTCTAATTCGGATGGTCACAAGGGCCGTCCGGGGGCAAGTTATCCCGGTGCGTCACTGTTCGGCGCGGTCGGCGGTTTGACCTGTTTCCTTGCGCCCGAATTGAGCCGCGATGCAATCCTGGACTGCATGCGCAAGCGTCGTCATTACGGTACGACCGGCGGTCACGGCGGACGCATGTACATCGACGTGAAGGCGTCGTTCACCGACGGCGCTACGCTCTATCATGACGATCCGCAATTGGGGCCGAGTGAAGGGAAAGCCGCGGATACCGCGCTGATGGGCGACATCGTGCATTTGCCGTCGGGTGAGGCGACGATCAATGTCGAGATCACCGGCGCGGCGCCGATCGAACGGGTCGATATCTTCAACGGTCTCGATCATGTCGAGACGATCCGGCCCTATACGCCGGAAGACCTAGGCAATCGAATCCGCGTGATCTGGGAAGGTGCCGAATACCGCGGCCGGTTTCGCCAGGTCATCTGGGACGGCGAGGCGCATCTTTCTGACAACAAAATCGTCGATGCGAAGCCGATCAACTTTTTCAATCGTGACAAGACGCTGGACCGTACGTCCGATACCTCGCTGGCGTGGCGTGCTTTGACGACCGGCAACATTGGCGGGTTCGATCTTTGGGTTGAGGATGCGTACGGTGGCACGCTCAAGATCGAGACGCCGCTGGTGAAATGTGGCGTGCCGCTGGAAGAGATCGACATCAACGACGAGGTCTTCGACAAGTCGGACATCCTGCCCCGGTATCTGAAGATTTTCCGTCTGCCGGCCGAGAACCCGCACCGGCACGTGACATTCACGCGAAAAGTCGAGCTTAAACCGAAGGGTGACAACCCGATTTTCATCCGCGTCACGCAGGAAGACGGTACCCTGGCCTGGACCAGCCCCATCTACATCTATCGCTGAATTGCGGTGGAAAAACCGGTGCGTGCAGAGTAGGTTCCTGCCAACACCGGGTTAGGTCCGGTCCGGATATATATAAGAGGGTACGTTCGACGCTATGAAAGCTTCGCAAATCGGCATTCAGGTTCTTCGTGAAATGCCCGCCGATGCCGACGACCTGGCAGCGGCCTGGCTCATCCGTGGCGGCTATATCCACCGCCACGCCGCCGGCATCTTCACGTTCGCGCCGCTCATTTACCGGGTCGAAAAGAAGGTCTCCGACATCATCAATGAGGAGATTACACGATACGGTGGCATCCAGGTCCGCTTCCCGCTGCTGCAAAGCGCGGAGATCTGGCAGCAGTCCGGGCGCTGGGCCGTGTATGAACACGCCAACCTGATGTTCCAGTCGGAAGACCGCAAAGGCCGTCTGTTCGGTCTCAGCCCGACTGCCGAGGAGGTCGCCTGCGATCTCGGCAAGCACCTGATCCGAAGCCCCAACCAGCTGCCGCTCAACGTGTTCCAGAACCACATGAAGTTCCGTGATGAGCTGCGCCCGCGCTCCGGTCTGCTGCGGTCCCGTGAATTCATCATGATGGATGCGTATTCGTTCGACATCGACGAGGAAGGCCTCGATCTCGCATACCGCAAGATGCGTCAGGCCTATCACGCGATCTACAAGAAAATGGGCTTCGACTACATCGTGGTGCAGGCGGACTCGGGTGCTATCGGCGGCTCCGCATCCGAAGAGTTCATGGCCGTTTCCGAGGCCGGTGAGGACACGCTCCTTTATACAGACAGCTACGCGGCAAATATCGAGCGCGCGGTGTCAGAAGCACCCGCGCCGGAGAAAGCCGAAGACGGCGAGATGGAGATCATCGACACCCCGGACAGCGAAACCATCAAAAAGGTCGCCGATTTCGTTGGCGAGCATCCCTCAGCGGTTCTCAAGACGCTGGTTTTCGATCTGGTCTATGACCAAAAAGTCGAGCAGGTGGTGGTGCTCATCCGTGGCGACTGCGATGTGAACGCGGTCAAACTGGGCAACCACTTCGGTGCCATCGCGGCGCAGCCTTCCGATGCGGAAACGGTCGAAAAAGTCGCCGGCTGCCCGCCGGGCTATGTCGGGCCGATCAATATGAAACCGGGCGCGAAGGTGATCGCCGACAAGACCCTCGAGGGGCTGACCAGCCTCGTGTCCGGGTGCTGCGAGCCTGACCGGCATGCGATCCGCGTACAGCCGGGCCGTGATTTCGAGATGCCGGAAGTTGTCGATGTCCGCATGGCGGGCCCCGGCGAAACTGCACCGGATGGGCAGCCATTGCAGCAGTGCAAGGGGATCGAGATCGGCCACGTGTTCAAGCTCGGCACCAAGTACTCGGAGCCGCTCAATGCGGGTGTGACGGATGCCAACCAGCAGTTCCAGCATTTCCACATGGGCTGCTACGGGATCGGTACGACGCGCATCCTGCAGACCATCGTCGATCAGAACTGCGACGCGGAAACGGGGATCAAGTGGCCCGTCGTGCTGGCACCGTTCCACGCGCACCTTATCCCGGTGAAAGCCGATAACGAGGAAATGATGGGTGCTGCAGAGGACATGGGCGCGAAGCTCGAAGCCTTGGGCTGCGAATGCATCGTCGACGACCGCAAGGGGTCGGTTGGCTCCAAGCTCAAGGACTCCGACATTCTCGGCATGCCGCTCCGTGTCGTGTTCGGGCGGGACCTCGCTGACGGCAAAGTGGAAATCTTCAACCGCCTGACGGATGAAAAGGACGTGGTCCTGATCGATGAGGCGATTGAACGCTTGTCCGGGTTCGTGAAAGCTGAACTGGATGCGGCTAACGCGCGCCGCGATGCCGTGGTCGCCGAGGGGGTCTAACCCCCGGCACTCGCTTTCGCTTCCGCCAGAAAACGATAGGAATTGCGACGGTCTTCCTGATCGTGTGTCCAGGTAAGCACAACGACTTCGTCGATGCCGTGCTTCGCCGCCAGTTCGCTTAGCTGCGCATAAACATCGGCGCCGGTGCCGAAGATGGCACTTTTGCGCAGATCGGCGATGCGGGCCTTTTCGGCATCGGAATACGCATAATCCTTGATGGCCTCCGGTGCCTCGATGGGGCGAAGGTCGCCCAGTTCGCGCCTGACCTTCCAGTGCGCGCGGGACGTGAATAGGCGCCCGGCGTCCTCTTCGGTCTCCGCCGCCAACGCCCAGACACAGACGTTGGCGATCGGTTCGGGGAAGCGTTCGCTCGGCTTGTAGTTGTCGCGGTAGACCTGAAATGCGCGCTCGACGCCGCGTCCGTCGGTGATGAAATGTGCGAAACAATAGGGAATGCCGAAGTGTGCAGCGACCTGCGCACCGTAGTCGGAGGTGCCTAGCATCCAGATTTCGGGCGACGTTTCGCTCATCGGCTTGGCGACCAGCCCGTTGAACGGGTGTCCGGTCAGCAACGGTTCACCCGATACCCACGCCATCAGGTCGCGGACGTTGGCAGGGAAATGCTCCGCGTCCTCGTTCGCATTCGGATTGAGCGCGAAGGCCGTCTTTCCGTCGGAACCCGGCGCGCGGCCGAGCCCAAGATCGATGCGGCCGGGCGCCAGCGCTTCCAGCACGCGGAACTGTTCGGCGACCTTCAGCGGCGCGTAGTGCGGCAGCATCACGCCGGCGCTGCCGATGCGGATGGTGCTTGTTACCTGGGCAATCGCCGCCATCAGGATTTCCGGCGCGGTGCCGAGGATCGTCGGATGATTATGGTGCTCAGACACCCAGAACCGTTTGTAACCGAGGTCTTCGCAGTACCTTGCAAGTTCGACGGTATCGCGTATGGCCTGCGGTTCGGGTGCGCCCGCGGCGGCGGTCGACTGATCGAGAACGGAAAGCTCCACCATCAGCTTTCCGCGTCCACGGCCTCGAACACTTCCTTGGCCTTGCGCATGCTGTCCAGTGCTGCAGGGATGCCGCAGTAGATCGCCGTCTGCAGGATCGCTTCGACGATTTCTTCCCGCGTCAGCCCGTTGTTCAATGCGCCTCGGACGTGCACTTGCAGCTCATGCGGGCGGTTGAGCGCCGTCAGCATGCCGATGTTCATGAAACTGCGGGTCTTGCGGTCCAGGCCCGGTCGTGTCCAGCACGCACCCCAGCCATATTCGTTGACGAGGTCCTGCAAAGGTTTCGTCAGATCGTCGCTGTTCGCAATGGCACGGTCGACATAAGCGTCGCCCAGCACTTCGCGGCGGACCTTCATCCCGGCATCGTATTGTTCTTTGTTCATCGTGCTCTCCCTAAGTTTGTTGGTTGTTGCCGGAGAGCATAACCGACGCCGCCGGAGCGGCAAGGGAGGCTGAGGACGAACAGTCTTTCCGTCAGCTCCGAACTGGCGGTGCCGTCGTGCCGCGGACCATGATATCGGTCGGCAGCACGTTGCGCGGATCAGGGGCATCGCCGCGAATGCAGGCGAGAATGTAGTCCGCCGCGTGCTCGCCCATGCGCCGGCTCGGCACGTGGACGGTCGTCAGGCCGGGCGACAAATGTGCAGAGAGTGGCAGGTCGTCGAAGCCGACGATCGAAACGTGCCCGGGCACGTCCAGTCCCATATGCTGCGCTTCCAGGACCGCGCCCACCGCGAGGACATCGTTGCCGCAAAAGAGAGCGGTCGGACGGATGTCGACGGGAAGCGCCATCAGCGCCCGAAAGGCGCTGCGACCCTCGCTGACCTCGTAGGGCCTCTCGATCAGGCATTTTCTGTGCAGTTTGAGCCGGCGCTCCTGGAGCGCCGCCTTGACGCCCGTGATGCGTTCCCGCGCTCGGTCGTTGCCGGCGGTGATGCCGGCGATCACGCCGACCCGGGTATGGCCGAGGTCGAGAAGATGCGCCGTGATCCGTCTTGCCGCATCCGCGTTATCAAATCCGACACAGGGGTGTAGGGCATCGGCCGTATAGGTCCATGTTGTAACGAACGGGCAACCCTGCCGTTCCAGCATGACGAGCGTTGCCGGGTCGTGGTCCCGGCCGACCAGGATCATGCCGTCCACGCCTCGTTCGATGAGGGCCTTCACCTGCTCATACTCATGCTGCAGGTCGTAATTGGTGACAGCGAGAAGCAGAGTGTAACCCGCCTCGGTGAGGCGGTTTTCGACGGCGTTGACGCCGCTCGCGAATATCGCACTCTCCAGCGTCGGAATAACGGCGCCGACGGTGTGCGAACGCGCCGAAGCCAAGGCACGCGCCGCGCCGTGACGGACGTAACCGAGCGCTCTGATCTGTGTCTCGACTTTCTCCCGAAGCGCCGGGCGAACGTCGGAGGGGCTGTTGAGCACCCTGGAGACCGTCGCCGTGGATACACCTGCCGCCGTGGCGATGTCCTGAAGGTTCGGCAATGGGTTCGATCTGTCGGGCATGGTGCGGATGCTTTTTGAGGCGGGATTGACTCCAAATCAAGCAAATGCGATGCTTGATTTTGTAAGCGCTTACATTTTGAGTTCAAGATATATTTTGCGCAACGAACACAACCATGCAATAATGGGATATATAGTCTCATTATTGAGATTATAAGACAAAGAAGCGATCAACGCTCGGTCGAAATCCCCGGGAACGGGGTGAGTTGGGAGGCTCAATGTCGGGGCGGGGGCACAGTTACGTTGTCAGCGTTTACACCGGTGATTTGCCGGTGTGGCGGATTGCGTTCCCCGTGCGGCGTTCGATTCTCCGATCCCAACCCCTGTTTGACCATATCCCGCGCAGGCCCGGGTCCAGCCTCTCTGCGCAATTGGCGGAACCAAAAACGACATCAATTGGAGGAGACGTTCCATGTTTCGAGTAACTAAAACCATGAAGGGGCTATGCGCCGCAGCGATTGCTGCCGCATTCGTCTCGGCGCCCGGCATTGCCGACGCAAAGACCAAGATACGTGTTCAGTCGGTGATCCCGGCCAAGGCCGATGAAGTTTTCATGCTTGAAGACTTCGCTAACGACGTAAAAGCGTTGACCAACGGTTCGATTGAAATCGAGGTGCTGCCTGCTGGCGCCGTCGTCGGCGTGAAAGAAACGCTCGACGCCGTTGATAGCGGTTTGCTTGAGGGCGGTTTCGCCTGGACCCACTACTGGTCCGGTAAGCATCCCGCGGCCATGCTGTTTGGTTCGCCCGTTGCGGGTGCCGGTGTCGGCATCGACAACATCGCCTTCGTTTCCTGGTTCCAGTATGGCGGCGGTAAAGAGCTGTACGACCAACTCTGGAAGGAAATGGGTGTCAACGTGAAGGGCTTCATGCTGCAGCCGGTCGGTCCGGAAGCGCTGGGTTGGTTCAAAGAGCCGATCACGTCGATGGACGACTTCCGCAAGTACCGTTTCCGCACGCCGCCGGGTATCCCGGGGCAGACGTACAAGGACATCGGCGTGGCCTCGGTCGCCATGGGCGGCGGCGACATTCTGCCGGCGCTTGAGAAAGGCACGATCGACGCTGCCGAGTGGTGCTGCCCAAAACCGGACAGCGTGTTTGGATTCCAGAAAGTGCTCAAGCACTATTATCTGCAGGGCCTGCACCAGGTCGTCGTTAACGCCGATATGTACATCAATGGCGATGTCTACAACAAACTCTCGGATCACGAAAAGAAAGCCCTCGAAGTTGCGGCCAACGCATCGCTCTCGAAAGCTATGTCCTATCGGATTTACGAGAACGGTAAGGCCCTCAAGGACCTGACCGAAAATCATGGTGTGCAGCTGCACGATACGCCGGCCGACTATTTCCCGGCGTACATGAACGCAGCGAGGGCTGCTCTTGAGAAGAACGCAGCCGAAAATGCTTTCTTCGCCAAGGTTTGGCAAAGCCAGAAGGACTTCGCAACGGTTGCGGTTCCATTCTGGGCCGGTGCACAAGCGTCGAATGCGAGCCTGGGTAAAGCGTTCGCCGACAGCCTGAAGAAGTAAGACCAATTGGAAGGCGGAGCCGATGAGGCTCCGCCTTCCTCTTAAGGTATTTCATGACGATCGTGCCGATTTGATCGGGTGGGGGGATTATGGCCGACGAAGTCGAGATGGATAAACTTGATACGACGGACGAATTGATCGCCGAGGCGCGCACAGAAGCGCCAGGCGAGACGCCCGAAGACATGACCTCTTGGCAGCGCCCGATTACGGCCTTCATTGATGTTCTTAATCTGTGGGCGGGACGCATCATCTGCGTTCTTCTCGTCCCGCTGATTTTGGCCATCGTTTACGAAGTTTTCTCGCGCAACATGTTTGCGTTGTTGACCGAGATGGACATGAACGACGTGGCCATTTCGTGGGGGTTTGGCCCGACTTTATGGGTTTACGATATCAGTCGAATGCTGGGCGGCGTCCTATTCATGGCAGCGGCCGGTTATGCATTGATGCGTGGTGTTCATATTCGCGCCGACTTCATCTATCGAAATTGGTCCCCTAAAACCCAGGCGACCGTCGACGCCTCGCTCTACTTGGCACTCTATATCCCTGCCATGTTGTTCTTTACCTGGATTTCGGCGGAATACTGGTACAAGGCATTTGCCATCGGCGAACAAGCAAGTGACTCGACGTGGGCGCCGATCTTATGGCCTGCACGCCTGGCGATGCCCGTTGGCGGTCTGCTGCTCCTTTTGCAAGGTTTCCCGGAATTATTCCGCGCGTTTCATCAGATGGGTAAGGAGCGCGAACAGACCTTCATTCGGATACTCCCGTTTTATGCCGTCGCCTTGTTGGTGTTGGTCGGCGCAGTTTTCTTCCCCGATGTTGTACCGCTCGCTGATTGGTGGACCGAAACGGTTGGCCGCGGGGGTTTGTTCGACATTTCCAAACCGGTGATCGGCTTGGTCATGCTGGCAGTGATGCTGTTCGCGATCTTCATCGGTTTTCCGATTTCCTTTACCCTCATCTTCCTCGGCTTTGTTTTCGGCACCTGGGGCGCCAACTTCAAGCTCGCCACATTCCTTATGGCCCTTCAGACCAACTCCGTGATGTTGGATGACCAGTTGGTTGCCGTTCCGCTTTTCATCTTGATGGGGATCGTGATGGAAAAGGCCGGATTGATGGAACGGCTGTTCCAGGCCGTGCAAATGATGATGAGCCGGACTCGGGGTGCACTTTTTATCGCAATCCTGTTTGTGTCGACCATCTTCGCGGCTGCAACCGGCATCGTCGGCGCGTCCGTTACGATCCTCGGGATCATGGCGGCACGAACGATGAACCGTTCCGGCTACGACGTGAAACTCGCTGCAGGTACGATCACGGCCGGCGGAACGCTTGGCATTCTCATCCCGCCTTCGATCATGCTGATCGTGATGGGGCCGGTTCTTGAAGTGCCTGTGACGGACTTGTTCCGCGCGGCGATCATTCCCGGCATCATGCTGGCAGGGCTTTACCTGCTGTACGCGCTCGGACGGTGCCTCATCAATCCCAAACTCGGACCCATTCTGCCGCCCGACGAGCAGCCTGAAACGTCCAGCTTCTATTTACTTGAAGTGGCGATGGTTATGGGCGCGCTTGTCTTTCTCATCTGGCTGATCACGCATGGGATGACAAACGGCTTTGGCTTCCCGATGGGCGCATTGATTGTTCCGCTCGCCTGGATTGGCGCAATGTGGAGCGTTTATAAATGGCTTGGGAATACACGCCCTGGCGGCTTCTATTTCTCGGACTTGTGGTACGAGTTTTTCATGGGCCTCGTGCCGCCAACGGTGCTGATCGCGTTTGCGCTGGGATCAATCCTAGCCGGTTGGGCAACGCCCGCTGAGGCTTCGGCCTGCGGCGCATTCGGTGCAGTTCTTCTTTCGGTGCTTTATCGCAAGTTCACGATTGCTGGGTTCTATAGCGCCCTGATTAAAAGCCTGGAGATCACAGTCCTGATCATGTTCCTGGTGGCGGCGTCAAACTTCTTCGGTGCGGTGTTCTCAAACCTGGGCACGCCAACGATGCTGACAGAGCTTCTGCTTTCGCTCGATATGTCACCTATCCTCGTTCTGATCCTGATCATGGCGTTGATCTTTCTACTCGGATGGCCGCTGGAATGGGTGCCGATTGTCCTCATTATCGTGCCAATCCTGATACCGACGGTACTGTCGCTTGATCTCGGATTTGCCAATGAGAACGACATGCTGATCTGGTTCGCGATACTTGTCGCCGTCAATTTGCAAACGGCATGGCTCAGTCCACCTGTTGCGCTATCTGCATACTTCTTGAAGGGCGTCGTTCCCGAGTGGGATCTGCGCGATATCTATCTGGGCATGATGCAGTTCATGGTTATTCAGCTGATCGGCCTCACTCTGATCTTCGTGTTTCCGCAAATTGCCTTGTGGCTGCCTAACTACATTTACGGAAATTAGGGGGCCTGAGAGACCTATGCCTTCGATTTGATGAGTTTCTCGTCTGTGGGCACTTACAAGAGGACCAAGAAAAATGACCCGCGAGTACCTTAAGAAAGCCACGTTGACATCCCGCTCGGATTCAAGCGAAACGGCAGAAATTGTTTCCAATATCCTTGCCGAGATTGAAGCGGGCGGTGAAGAAAAAGCGCTCGAGTATGCGGCGAAGTTCGATAAGTACGAAGGCAATATCGTACTGTCGGCGGAAGAGATTGAAGCCGCGGGTGCGAAGCTTCCGCAAAAGCTTAAAGACGATATTCTCTTTGCTTACGACAATGTCCGTCGATTTGCAGAGGCCCAAAAAAACACGGTTGCGGATTTCGAGTATGAGATAAACGAGGGGCTGATTGCCGGACAAAAAGCGATACCCGTATCTGCCGCCGGCTGTTACGTACCGGCGGGCCGGTACCGCCATATCGCCAGCGCCATCATGACGGTGACGACGGCTGCTGTCGCCGGGTGCAAGCATATTTCGGTTTGTTCTGCCCCTCAGCCCGAAACGGGCGTCGACCCGGGTGTCGCCTATGCGGCGCATGTTTGCGGCGCAGATACGATTATGGCCATCGGTGGTGTGCAAGCTGTGGCGTCCATGGCGTTCGGCTTGTTTGGACAGCCTAAGGCGAACATCATTGTCGGCCCGGGCAATCAGTTTGTCGCCGAGGCGAAGCGCATGCTGTATGGCCGTGTTGGCATCGACATGATCGCCGGTCCGACGGACAGCTTGATCTTGGCCGACAAAGATGCCGATGCCCATATCGTTGCCACCGATCTCGTTAGCCAGGCGGAGCACGGCTACAACTCACCTGTTTGGCTGGTCACGAACCATCGGCCGTTGGCTGAAGATGTCATGGCCCGTGTGCCGGACCTCATCGCCGACCTGCCGGAACTCAACCGCGGGAATGCAGAAGCGGCATGGCGCGATTATGCCGAGGTGATCGTCTGTTCAGATCGCGAGGAAATGGCCAAGACATCAGACGAATATGCGCCGGAACACCTGACCGTTCAGGCGGATGATCTGGATTGGTGGCTCAATCGGTTGCAATGCTACGGATCGCTGTTCCTCGGCGAAGAGACCACCGTCTCCTATGGGGACAAGGCTTCCGGGACCAATCATGTGCTGCCAACTTCGGGGGCAGCTTCATATACAGGGGGCTTAAGCGTCCACAAGTATATGAAGATTGTGACCTGGCAACGGGCCACCCGCGAAGGTGCCAAGAAGGTTGCCGAAGCGACCGCGCGGATTTCGAGACTGGAAGGGATGGAAGGTCATGCGCGGGCCGCGGATGTAAGGCTTGCCAAGTACTTCCCAGGTGAAAACTTCGACCTGACAGCCGAAGGATAGCGCGGCGTATTGCATGGAAAATCAAAGGGGCTAACCATGTACCAAAAGATACTTGTACCGATGGCATTGAACCATGGAATCTCGCCGCAGACTCTGGAGATCGCCCGGGCGCTTATGTCGCCGGGCGGATCGATCGTCGCCCTGCATGTATTCGAGGTGCCGAAAGGGTCTGTTTCCGCTTATATCGGTGAAGATGTCATCCAGAAGGGTCTCGACAAGGCGGCCGAAGTCCTGCGCGAGAAGACATCTCATCTCGATGGTGTTTCGACGGATATTATTCGCGGCGAAGCCCATCGTAAGATTGTCGATTATGTCGTCGAGCATGGATTTGATTGTATCGTTATTGGCTCTCATAAACCGGATATCAGTGACTACTTTATCGGCTCGACTGCCGCACGCGTTGTAAGACACGCGCCTTGCGCGGTTCATGTCCATCGCGACTCGTGACCTTGCGACAAGCTCAGTGACTGCTCTTGGCGAGAAATTTTCTGACCGAAGCGAGCGTTCATCGTCCTAGGCCAGATGGGATTGGAGAAACGATCTATGCCGTCGCAATTTGATCTTACTGGTTCCGTCGCGGTCGTTACCGGCGCCTCTTCCGGCATTGGCCGGCGAATGGCTGGCGCGCTCGCGCAGGCCGATGCTGCCGTTGTTCTCGTGGCACGAAACGCCGACCGGCTTTCGGAAGCGAAATCGGAGATCGAGGCTGCAGGCGGCAGGGCCGAGGTTGCTGCCGCCGACCTGATGGACAAAACCGTGATCGATGACCTGTATGCGCGCGCGTCGGCGCCGTTCGGTGCGCCGACCGTCC
Organism: Rhodospirillales bacterium; assembly: GCA_965262415.1. Lineage (GTDB taxonomy): Bacteria > Pseudomonadota > Alphaproteobacteria > Rhodospirillales > Casp-alpha2 > UBA4479. The sequence goes on from OZ253533.1 coordinate 3,740,767, forward strand.
TCGTTAATGCGGCGGGTGTGAACTTGCGCGAGCCGTGGCAGGACGTAACGCAGGAAAGTTGGGACCGGACGATTTATCTGAACCTCGGCGTGCCTTTCTTTCTGGCCCAGGCCTGCGTGCCGGGCATGATCGAGAAGGGTTATGGCCGCATCATCAACATCGCGTCGTTGCAGAGTTACCGGGCGTTTGCGAACTGCATTCCGTACGGCGCATCAAAGGGCGGTGTCGTGCAGTTGACGCGCGCCATGGCGGAGGCCTGGTCGAAAGACGGGGTGAATGCCAACGCCATCGCACCGGGATTCTTCCCGACCGAGCTCACGGCGGCCGTGTTCGGCAATCCCGAACTCAGGGATCACAATGCCCGCATGACCGCGGTCGGACGAAATGGCGAACTGGAAGACCTGAACGGGGTAACAGTATTTCTGGCCTCGCCCGCGTCGGCGTATATCACCGGACAGACGTTACCGGTCGATGGCGGCTTCACCGCAAAATAGGAGAGGGCGATGCGCGCACTCGTTTATACAGGTCCGGAGCATATCGAACTCAGGGAAGAGCCAGACCCGGTCGCCGAGGCCGAGGATGTGCTGATCGAGGTCGGCGCCGTGGGGATCTGCGGTTCCGACATGCACGCTTATCTGGGACACGATGAACGGCGCCCCGCGCCGTTGATTTTGGGTCACGAGGCGGCCGGCATCGTGCGCGGCGGGCCGCACGACGGCAAGCGGGTCGTCGTGAATCCGCTTGTCACTTGTGGGGTTTGCCGTGACTGCACGTCGGGCCGTGAAAATCTGTGCGCAAAACGAGAGATCATCTCCATGCCGCCTCGCCAGGGTGCGTTCGCGGAAAAGATCGTCATCCCGGCGCGTAACATCGTCGAGGTGCCGGACGCTCTGGACATGACGCACGCCGCGCTCGCCGAGCCGCTGGCGACGTCATGGCACGGCGTCCAATTGGCGAAACGTCATTCAGCGGTGCCGCTCGACCAGGCGCGCGCGCTGGTCATGGGATCGGGTGCGGTCGGACTCGGCGCCGCGCTGGCGCTCCGTGGACTCGGGTGTAAAGACGTGACGGTCGCGGAGACGAACGAACTGCGTCGCAGGACGGCAACGTCGCAGGGCTTCGAGAGGGTCGCCGACCCAACGGCCGAGGGCGCGCTCGACGCAGGCTTTGCTGACGTCGTGATCGATGCCGTCGGCAACAAACATACGCGCGCAGCAGCCGTGCGGTCAGCGAGACCCGGTTCCGTGATCGTGCATATCGGCTTGGGTGACGGGGTCGACGGTTTCGATGCCAGGCGCGTGACGCTGCAGGAAATCACCTTCGTCGGTGCCTATACCTATACAATGAACGACTTCAGGGAGACGCTTGCCGCCATGGCATCCGGCGCGCTCGGCGATCTGGACTGGATTGAGGCACGTGCCCTCGAAGATGGGATACAGGCATTCGACGATCTGCTTCAGGGACGCACGGCGGCGGCCAAGATCATCCTCAATCCCGCCGTTTCCTTGATGCGCGAATAGCGGAAGGTGGTCGCCCGTAGAGATTGCGGAACACATCGTTAAAACGGCGAATGCTCTGAAATCCGGCCTCAAATGCGATGTCGGTCAGTTTCATGTCTGTTGCATCGATTAAGCGTTTCGCCCGTTGCAGGCGCGCGGTGGCGGCGACCTGTGTCGGACTTGCGCCGACATGCCGGGCGAACAAACGCGATAGATGCCGCGAACCGATGCCAAGCTTCCCTGCAAGGTCATCGACACTCTCTGTGTCCAGAAAGCCGTCATAGATGAATCGCATAGCCCGACCGACGGTAGTTGCGGTTCCGAGCCATGCCGGACTGCCTGGGGCCGTTTCCGGCCGGCATCGGAGGCACGGTCGGTACCCGGCGTTTTCCGCAGCTGCTGCCGTAGGATAGAATGTGACGTTCGCCGACTTCGCCGGGCGGACGGGGCACACCGGCCTGCAATACACCCGAGTTGAACGTACACCGGTAAAGAACATGCCGTCGTATGCCGGATCACGGGCCAGCCGGGCTCGGTCGCAGGTCTCCCGATCAGGGAAAGGTGCCGCTATTTCTTTCATACAGATGTCTTGAGCAAACACGCCGTGTTGTCTAGCTGAAATCGGACTTCATCCTGGGACCAGGTCTGAAACCTGCCAGTGTCGTCCGAGGATCAATGCCATAGATCGTGTAATCGAATGGCGGAGAAACTCTCGATGGCGCGCATACCGATACTTGAACTGTTGCTACTGGTGCTTCTGTCGTTTCTCTGGGGGGCGTCGTTCACGCTGATTGAAGTGGCTGTCGATACGATTCCACCTGCAACCATCGTTTTTGCGCGGCTCACCATAGGCGCTGTGATGTTGGTGCTGTTGGCGTTTTGGCTAGGCACCGAATTCCCAAAATCAGGTAAGCTCTGGTTGGCGCTGCTGGTGCAGGGTTTCTTGCAGAGCGCTTTGCCATTCACGTTGATCAGCTGGGGCCAGCAATACATTAGCAGCGGGTTGGCTGGCCTTCTTAATACGACGCCGCCTATGTTTGTGTTTTTGATTGGCTATTTTTTTCAGGGCCATCGGGATCATGTCCGGAGCCGGGCCATCGGGGTGCTGTTTGGTTTCGCAGGGGCGCTCATCATTTTAGGGCCGGCGGCCCTTGCCGGAGATGATAGGTCGGTTCTTGGGCAGATTGCGGTCACCGGCGCCAGTTTGAGTTACGCGCTGGCTGCACTTTGGGCCGCGAGATTGTCCGGTATCTCCGTCATTTTGGCCGCGGCATGCTCAATGACCTTCGCTGCCCTGTTAATGGCGCCTGTTTCGATCTTGGTGGATGACCCGCTAAGGCTAACTCCGACACGCGAGGCAATGTTAGCGGTTATTACTCTCGGCATTTTCTCAACGGCAATTGCCATGGTGATCTATTTCAGACTGGTCCGTACGTTGGGTGCTCTCATCGTTGCAACGGGGAGTTATTTGCGTGCGGCATTCAGTGTCATGCTTGGCGTTATGCTTCTGGGTGAAGCAGTCACATTGGAGTTGTTCGTCGGTATCCTTCTAATATTTGCAGGAATAGCTGCAGTCAGCGGTCATAGTGCAACAATCTTGCGCCTCGTGTGGAAGAAGGAAGATTAGTCCGGGTCGAATGCTCTGAAGGCATCGTCGAAGCCACCGTGCCAGCGTGAGAGTGCCGGGCGGTTTTCGGTGATGTCGCCGGTACTCCAGAGAATCCGGGTGCGATCCATCTCGCGGGTCACTTCGCCGTCCGGGCAGACAATATAAAAATCACCATTTTCGATCCGAGGCATCATTTCGTCGACGACCTGATCCGGCAGCCAGGCGCCCGGCTTGTGTTCGCGTTTGCCGCCGGTCGTCCAGCCGGGAATGACGAGGTGCGCCGTGATGGCCGGGTTGTCGCCCGTCCGAAGATGATGCTGCAGGCTTTCCGTGAACGACTTGATGGCGGCCTTGGTCAGGTTATAGACCGCGTTGCCGGGCGGGTTGGTGATGCCCTGCTTGGAGCCCATATTGATCACGTAACCGGGTTTGCCGCTTGCAATCATGTCCGGGATGAAGGTGCGCACGCCGTGGATCACGCCCCACAAATTGACGTCGACCGCGCGATGCCAGTCCTCGAGGTCATCCCAGAAGCCGGCGCCGACACGTGTCACGGCATTGTTCATCAGCACGTCTACCGGGCCGAAGCGGCCTTTGACCGTATCTCTCAGCTTGCGCATCTGGCCCATGTCGGCGACGTCTGCGTTCGCGGCCATAACGTTCTCTGGATCCGGTGCCGCACTCTGTACATGCGTTAACGCGTCGTCCAGATCGTCCGATGCCAGGTCGACCATGCAGACGCGCATTCCCAATCCTGCGAACCGGTGCGCTGACGCTCGTCCGATGCCGAGTGCCGCGCCGGTGACGACCGCGACATTGCCGTCCTTGAATACGCTTTCCGCCATGTGTTCCCCTCCCGCTGTTGCTCACAGCATGCCATGGGCTTGGTGATGGTCAAAGCGGGTTGGTGCACATTAAACTCTTGAAAGAGGCCGGTCCCGGCCGCACCTGAAAATCACCAACTTGGGGAGGAAATCAAAAATGGAAGTACGCATGGACGGCCGCAACGCCGTTATCACGGGCGGCAGTGCCGGACTTGGCAAGGCCATGGCCAAGGAATTCGTCGCGTCGGGCGCTAACGTCGCGATCGTCGCACGCCGCCAGGAAACCCTGGATCAAGCGAAGGCGGACATCGAAAGCGCGGGCAGCGGAAAGGTCATAGCGATCTCCGCCGATATCCGCACAGCCGATGAGTGCGTCCGTGCCTTCAACGAGGCGGTCGCAGCGCTCGGCCAGGTCGATATTCTCGTCAACAACGCCGGTACGTCCCGGCGCGGCCCGTTCCTCGACATAACCGACGAGGAATGGCAGGACGACTTTGATCTGAAGGTCTTTTCCGCCATTCGCCTTGCACGTCTTGTAATTCCGGGTATGCGGGAGCGGCAGTGGGGACGCATCATTAACGTGCTGAACTCCGGCGCAAAAACGCCGCCCGCCGAAGGCGCGCCGACGGCGGTCACCCGCGCCGCCGGCATGGCGATCATGAAGGTGCTGGCGAACGAGAACGCGCCGCATAACGTGCTCGTCAATTCGCTGCACGTCGGCAAGATCCGAAGCGAACAGTGGGAGCGCCGTCACGAAAAAGACGAACGCGGCCTATCGCTGGAGGACTGGTACGCGTCCGAGGGCAAGAGCCAGCCCATGGGCCGTCTCGGCACACCGGAGGAATTCGCGGCAATCGCGTGCCTGTTGTGTTCGGACCGGGGGTCCTACATCTCGGGCGCGGCGATCAACGTCGACGGGGCGCTCTCGAAAGCGGTCTAGGTGTCCTGCGTGATCAGGCCCTCTTCGAGGGCCTTGATCTGCAGCGCGAGGAATTTGGAGAAGATCCGACACTGCGCCAGTGAGCCGGCAGTGAACCAGAGCCCTGGCTGCGGTGTGCGGCACCACATGTTCTGCAACTCGCCGCCGTCGTTGAAGCCCCAAACCGGCCCGTTCCTGTCGGCGATCTCGTCGCCCATGAACTGGCGCACTGTTTCCTGCTGCATCTTGTAGCCAGTCGCCATCACGATCAGGTCGGCGACGACAGTGCTGCCGTCCTTCATCTTCGCGCCCTCGGCGGTGAATGTCTCAATGTCGTCGTACTGGATGACCCCGATCTCGCCGTCGGCGATGAGGCCCGAGCAGCCGACATCAAAGTAGTACCCGCCACCACGCTGCAGATAGCTCATCTGGAAACCGCAGTCGTCGACCCCGTCGTTGAGCTTGAAGCCGCGCGCCGCGAGCCGGTCGAGTAACGGCTTGTCGATCTCCTTCGACATCTTTGTCGCCTTTTTGTAGGCAACCTTGAGTACCGGGAACGGGAACGAGGTTGCCAGCAGGTCGCAGTCGTCGATCGACGGACCTTCCGCGTAGATCATGTAGACCCGCTGCGCTTCCGAAAGGCTGACGATGTGCGTCGATGAACGCTGCACCATCGACGTGTCGACGCCGCACGCATGCAAATCCTGAGCAACGTCGTGGCCACTGTTTCCGGTGCCGATGACGAGCGCCTTCTTGCCTTCCCACTTGTGCCCGGTTTCGTACCAGCCGGAGTGCATGACCTCGCCCTTGAAGTCCTTGAGGCCCGGCAGGTCCGGCATGATCGGGATGCCACTGGCACCCGTCGCCATGATGACGTGGCGGGGGCGCACGATGCGTTCAGTCCCGTCGCTTTTCTTTAGCGTGACGGTCCACGCGCCCTTGTCGAAGTCGTAATCGGCGGTCGTCATTTCTGTGCCGGCCCAATAATTGAGTTCCAGCGCCTCGACATAATGCTCGAACCAGTTGGCCAGCATGTCCTTCGGAATATAGACCGGCCACGTCGGCGGGAACGGCATGTAGGGCATATGGTTGACGTAGACTTCGTTGTGCAGCGTCAACGAGTGATAGCGCGTGCGCCAGTTGTCGCCGATGCGCGGGTACTTGTCGACGATAAGGGTGTCGACGCCGAGGTGCGTCAATCTGGCCGCGACACCGAGGCCTGCCTGACCGCCGCCGACGACAAGCACAGCCGGATCGTGATCCTCGTAAGCACGCTGGCGATTGCGGAAGTCGAGCCAGTTTTCACCCCCCCATTCCCGTTTGAAGGAATCGACACCCGCGCGTTGCGCGCTCGTCATCTCGGGATAGTCGTCGAGCGCCTGCAGCGTGGTGGAAAATGTCCATGCCCGCCATGCGCCGTCGCCGTCTTCGCGTAACCTCACGACACCGCTGCCACTGCCGACGCCGGTCTTGAAATCGAAAATGACCTCGATCGCGTCCGTGCCGGCGCGTGTCACGATGCGGGGCGCCGCATGCTCGCCTGAAAGGTGGAAATTCGATGGCTCCGTCGATGCCAGCGTGCGATCGAGTTTGCCGGCGATGGCTTCCCTGCCGCTGACGGTTTCGAGACGCCAGCCGAAGGCGAGGATGTCGCGCCAGTGACAGTCCTCGAGAAAGAGGGCCGTGGCGGCTTGTGAGTCGTTGTCGGTGAGCGCTGTGTTGAATTCGGACAGCCATGAAGCGGCGATGTCCGCCAATGGCAGATCGGTATCAGAGTCTTTTGGCATTTTTTTCGTCTCGTTGCTTCCCTGATGGGATGGTAGAGCCTTAATGCCCTGCTTCCAAGGGGGGTCGACTTGATTCGCAAAGACTTCATCACTTGATTACGGTACCGAAGGCACTACGTCTAAATCAGACCAGAAAAACGCTGCTTTCGGCGGTAATCCAGGGGGGAAACATGGAATACAAACTGCTTGGCGCGACCGGCCTCAAGGTTTCGGAGCTCTGTTACGGCACGATGTCGTTCGGCGGCGATGCCGACGAGGCGGAATCGAAAAAGATGTACGCGGCGTGTCGCGACAAGGGTATCAATTTCTTCGACTGTGCAAACGGGTATTCCCGTGGCAAGGCGGAGACGATTCTCGGCAAATTGATGGCAACCGAGCGCGATGACCTGATCATCACGTCGAAGTGCTTTGTTCCAATGGGGGACGACATCAATATGCGTGGCGGCAATCGCCGAAATATTCTGAGTGCCGTCGAGGCGAGCCTGAAGCGGTTGAACACCGACCGCATGGAAGTCCTGTTCATGCACCGGTGGGACAATGACGTGCCGTTGGAGGAAACGCTGCGCGCCCTCGAAAAACTCGTCGCCGACGGCAAGGTGCTGTATCTCGGTGCCAGCAATTACGCGGCTTGGCAGGTCATGAAAGGGCTCGGCATTTCCGCGCGTATGGGCTGGCCCCGGTTCGATGTCATTCAGCCAATGTATTCGATGGTGAAACGCCAGGCCGAGTCTGAGATTTTTCCGATGGCATTGGCCGAAAACCTCGGAGTTATCACGTACAGTCCCGTCGGTGGCGGTTTGCTCAGCGGCAAATACGGTCCCGACACGCGCCCCGATCAGGGTCGCCTGATGTCGAACAAGGAATACACCGCCAGGTACGGCGAGGATTGGGTGTTCGAAACCGCGGAGAAGTTCACCGAACTAGCAAAATCCAAGGGTGTGCACCCGGTGAGCTTGGCTGTCTCGTGGGCGGCGGCGCATCCGGCGGTGACATGCCCGATCATAGGTGCGCGGAGCCTTGAGCAACTCCAGCCGTCACTCGATTCCGTTTCCATCGACATGACGCCGGAGCTTCATGCCGAAGTCGCGGCGCTCGGGCGTACGCCGCCACCGGCGACGGACCGCCTGGAAGAACAGGGCCGCTGACAGCGGAGGGCACGGTATGAAGTACGTAAAACTCGGTGCCAGCGGTCTAAAGGTCTCGCCGATCTGCCTGGGTGCGATGACGTTTGGCAATCAGACAAGTGCGGACGTTGCGGCAAAGATGGTCAATCACGCCCGCGACACCGGTGTCAATTTCATCGACACTGCCGAGTCCTACGTGATGGGCAAATCCGAGGAGATCGTCGGCAAGCTGATCAAGAAGGATCGCGCCGACTGGGTCGTTGCCACCAAGCTGGGCTCGAAAGCTGTCGGCGACGGGCCGAACCAGAGAGGATTGAGCCGGGCCTGGATGATCGACGGGCTGAACGGCAGCCTGAAACGTCTCGGTATGGACTACGTCGATATCTATTACCTGCACCGGGCCGATCCGACGACGCCGCTGGTCGAGACCATTGAGACGATGGGCGAGCTGATCCGGGCCGGGAAAGTCCGTTATTGGGGCTTCAGCAATTTCCGCGCCTGGAAGATCGCCGAAATGGTGCACCTGGCGAAGGAACTGGGTGTGCCGAAACCCGTCATCGCGCAGCCGTTTTACAGTGCGGTTTACCGCGTGCCCGAGTTCGAGTACCTGCCTGCCTGTCATGAATACGGTATCGGTGTCGTACCCTACAGCCCGCTGGCGCGCGGCGTGCTGACCGGCAAATACGGCCTGGATATCGCGTCGGCGAAGGACACCAAACGCGGCGCGGGCGAGGTCGACACATATGGCGATGTCTATACCCGCGACTGCCTTCGGATTGCGGCCAAGATCAAGGCCCGTGCCGAAAGGCGCGGTATGACCGCCGGGGACATGTCTATCAACTGGCTGCTCAACAACGCAATTGTCAGTTCGATTGTTGCCGGACCCAGAACGCTCGCGCATTGGAAAGCCTATGTGGGTGCACTGGATCACGACTTCACGGCTGCCGACGAGGCGTTCTTCGAAAAGCAGGTGCCGACGTGCTATCCGCTGGATATCGGATATACCGAAGAGAAAGACCCGCCGCGTGGCCGTTTCCCGGTCGTTGCCTGAGCGTCAGATCAGGCGCTTCCTGAGCTGCGACGAGATGATGTCGATGATCGACACCGATAATACGACGACGATGATCACCGCAGAGGCCCGGTCGTACTGGAACGAGCGGAATGACTCGTAAAAGATAAACCCGATACCGCCGGCACCGACGATGCCCAGCACGGTCGCGGAGCGTACCAGCGTTTCAAACCGGTAGAGCGAAAAACTCGTCCAGAGCGGCAACACCTGCGGGATGACGCCAAAAATGATCTGTTGCATGCGCGATGCACCTGTCGCGGCGATCCCCTCGACGGGGCGCGGGTCGATGGCTTCGACCGCCTCCGAGAACAGCTTGGCGATAATGCCGAGGTTATGGATGAACAGCGCCATGACCCCCGCAAACGGACCGAGGCCGACGGCGGCCACGAACAGGATTGCAAACACCAGTTCGTTGATCGCCCGGCATGCGTCCATTAACCGGCGCATGGGCTGGACGATCCAGACGGGCGCGATATTGTTCGAGCAAAGCAGGCCCGCCGGGATGCCAACAAGGATCGACAGCATGGTACCCCAGAGTGCGATCTGGATCGTCTCGATCATTTTCAGGACGATATCTTCCAGATCCTCGAAATTCGGATGCAGGAAGTCTTCGATGAACTCGGCCATGTTGCCGGCATCGGTGTAAAGCAGCGTCCAGTTGTTGACCTCGGCCGGGTGATACGAAACGCCGAGCAAAATGACGAGGATCAGGGCGGTTGCGGCGGCGCCGACATGCCGCGTCCAGCGCGGTTTCAACTGCTCAGCGACGGCCGGAGAAATGTTGTGCGGCAATGCGAGTTCGCTCATGACGGATCAATCTCGGGACAGAAAATGGAAAAAAGAAACGGGGTGATAGTTGTCTATCACCCCGCTCGTAATCGTCAGGCTTAGTAGCCGGCTTTACCGACAACGGCGGCCATGTCCTTGAGCATTTTCAGCTCTTTCTCGGCCTCGGCGATCGCAGCGGTGTCGCCTTTCTGTTCGGCTTTCAGCTTCTTCTTGAACGCCTCGATCTGACGAACGTCGAGAAGCTGGGCGTTGGAGGAAGCGAGGAAGGGGCCCCAACCGTCGGAGAGGTTGGCGAGCGTCTCACGCTCTTTCTTGACCTTCTCCATCGGACCGAAACGGCCGTACTGCATGATGAAGTAGTAGATCTTCTGCTTCGCTTCGTCGTCCAGGTTCTTGCGCCAGACCATCGGGTCGGACGGGATCAGCGGCGAGCGCCAGATTTCCTTGATGTTCTTGAACGCGTCCATGTTGTTTTTCTGGAGGCGGGCGTAGATCGATTCCGTGTTGTTCGTGGCGACGTCGACCTTGCCGTTGGCAACGGCAAGGGCATTGCCTTCGTGGTTGGAACGCGTGACACGCTTGAAGCAATCTTCCGGCGTCTTGTTGTTCAGCGCCCAGACATAATAACCCGGGATCGCGAAACCGGACGTTGAGTTCGGGTCACCGTTACCGAAGGTTTTGGACTTGTCGCACTTCAAGACGTCATCGAGCGAGTTGATGCCCGAGTCCTTGTGCGTGATGAGCAGCGAGTGATAGCCCTCGGAACCGTCGTCCTTGATGGTCTGGGCGAATACCTCCCCGCCGGCGCGGTCAACGGCGACGATGGCGGATTTGTTGCCGAACCAGGCCAGGTCGACCTTGTTGAAGCGCATGCCTTCGATGACACCGGCGTAATCCGATGCGAAGAACGGCTTCACCTTAACGCCAAGGCTTTTGGCCATGTCGTTGAGAAACGGCGTGAAGGATTTTTCGAGTGCCGAGGCGGACTCGGTCGAAATGATGCCGAAGTTGATCTGCTTCGGCATCTCGGCGTGGGCTGCGCCCATGCCGACCAATGATACCGCAACGGCGGCAGCAAGTTTTTTGAACATTTGATCGCTCCTGTAACTAAGGTTTCTTACGCGTCCAGGGCGGACGCGGCAGCTAGTTGCGGGTTGGGATCTCTCCCGTTCCCGTAAACGGGGCGCTTTACGGCCTTTTTGCCGGGCTTTTTACCGGCGTCCCGAATTTCGTGATCGTCCCCGGCAGCAAGGTCGATGCCGTAGAGATTCTCGAGGTCGTCTTTGGTGATTTCGTCAACATCGCCGTCGTGAATGATCTTGCCGTCCTTCAGCGCAATGATGCGGTCGCAGTGCTTGAAGGCGTGGTCGATCTGATGCAGAGATACGATGACTGTGACCTTGTCCTGCTGATTGATGGATCTGAGGATGGTCATCACGCGCTCCGCCGATGCCGGGTCGAGTGACGCAATCGGTTCGTCGGCGAGGATGAGTTTGGCTTCCTGGGTCAGCGCACGGGCGATGGCGGCACGTTGCTGCTGGCCACCGGAAAGCGTTGAGGCACGCTGATAAGCCTTGTCGACGATGCCGACGCGTTCCAGCGCCTGCAATGCTTTGACGCGGTCGCGCTCGGGAAACATGCCCAATGTGCCCCGCAGCCGACTGATGCGGCCGAGACGGCCGACGAGCACGTTCAGCAGCAGCGTCAAGCGCCCGACGAGATTGAATTGCTGGAAGATGATGCCGACATCGTGGCGAAGCTCCCGGATGGCCCCGGTGCGCTGGCCGTTGATCTGGCATTCGTTACCGAAGAGCTGGATCCTGCCCTGGCCTTTGTCGATGGTTTCGAACCCGGCGATAAGACGGATCAGCGTCGACTTTCCGGAGCCCGATGCACCGATAAGCCCGACCATTTCACCCTGTTTCACATTCAGGTCGATCCCGTTGAGGACCGGCTGATTGGCCTTGAAAGACTTGTTGATACCTTCAATCGCAACAGCTGGCGCTTGCATGGCAGCTCCTTCCCCCGGCTTGTCTGGGGGGACGTTGCCGATGCGGCGTTACAAAAATATGTCGGTAAGATGAACCTTTGTTTCGGAGTGGGGCCGTTATCCACAATAGGCTGGAAAAGCATATGAACTCCCTGCATTTTCGCACGGCACAATGATACAAGTTTTGTCTGGTACGAGGCTTCCCGGCGCTACGGAAAATGGAAAAATGACGCAACGCAAAACGAATCGCTATGCGGTCTACTGGGCGCCGAGACCGGAGTCGCCGCTGGCCGTGTTCGGGAACGCCTGGCTCGGCCGCTGTCCGTCCGGTGGCGCCGTTGCGCCCCGTCCGAAGCTGGAGGGTTTTGACGCGGCAGAGATCACGGCGCTACTTTCGTCCCCGGTTCGGTACGGCTTTCACGGAACGCTCAAACCGCCGTTCCGGCTGGCCGGCGGGAATGATGAAAGCGATCTGTTGGCGGGCGTCGAGGCGCTCGCCTCGCGTTCGCGGCCTGTCGCTCTTTCCAGCCTTGTCGTTCGCGAGATTGGCCGGTTCATCGCATTGGTGCCGGACCCGGCGCCGCCGGCGCTGTCAGACCTGGCTGACGCATGCGTCCGCGACCTGGATCAATTTCGTGCACCCGCGACCGACGAAGAACTGGCGCGCCGGCGCCAGGCGGGACTGCGCGATAGGCAGGAGGAACTGCTGATGCGTTGGGGGTATCCCTATGTGATGGACGAGTTCCGTTTCCACCTGACGCTGACCGGAAAGGTGCCGGACGAAAGGCGTGGCGATCTTCTACGCCAGTTGCACACGGTCACGGCCAAGGTGCTCGGCCCGGCACGGATCGAGGATCTGTGCGTATTTGTTGAACCGTCGTCGGGAGCGCCTTTCCGCCTCGCCGCCCGGTTTCCGCTGTCCGGCGAGTAGCTGCCTGTCAGATCGACGACCAGACCTGCTTCTCGAACTCGATCTCTTTTTCGAAACTGGACAGCTCACTCAGCGCGAAGTCGCGTATCGATACGATTCCGTAGCCGTCATCGGCGAGGCCCGTGACAACGACGTGACGGATCGAGAGTTCGATCATCAGCGCGACGGCCTCGAACCCTAGTTGCTCTGCGTTGAGCGTGACGACCGATGATGTCATGACGTCCCTGATGAGAGTATCAGCCGGGTTCCGTCCTTCGGCGACAACACGGCGCAGCAGGTCGCGTTCCGTGAAGATGCCCGATAGCTCTCCATCGTCGATAACGAGCACGGCGGCGACGTTGCGCTCCAGCATCAGCTTGGCGACGGTATCCACGTAACTCGTGCCATCGACGTGCAGTAGCTTCTGGTCGGCCACGATTTCCTTGAGTTTCCGGTAATGCATGGTGTCCTCCCGATTGTCACGCCGTCCGCAAAGTGGCGGCGTGACCGTTTCTGTCCGGAGTTATTGCTATCAGTATAGCGCATCCGGAAAGCGGCGGGGAGATACAAGATTCCGGAAGTCAACCGTCGGCAAACTGGCGGTCGAGGCGGGCGAGCGTCGAAATGGCGGCAATAAACGCGGCACTGCTGATCGCCAGATCGCCGGAGTTATCAATTTCCACGACATCGTTACCGATGGGCCTGAGCAGGCGGGCGCGGGCAAGACGGGTAGTCAGGTCGCTGCCCTGTTCGCGGCCGCGATCCCTGATACGGGTGGCGAGCACCTCGGGGTTTGCCGTAACAGAGAGGATAGACACATCCCTGAATTGATTGCGCGCGTCATCCAGCACAGTCCGCGATACGTTCGTTACCACATGCCGGCCCTGCGTCAGGTCGGAGGTAATCGTCGCCGGGATGCCGTAACCCAGGCCATGTGCAAACCAGTGGAGCGCAAATGCGCCCGAGGCTGCATGTGCGCTGAAAGTGTCCGACGTGACCGGTGTGTGCAATTCGCCGCCCGCATCTGCCGGCCGGGTGATTGTGCGCGCCGGGAAGACGACGTTATGCCGCCCGGCGAAATGTCGCCGTGCCGCCTCGATCAGGGTGTCCTTTCCGGCACCAGATGGGCCGACCACGAGGAACAGCCGACCATGAGAATTCGCGGCGGTCATCGGAATTACGCGACACGGCGCCCGGCGCGCCAGACACCCCGAACGACGGGGTGATGCGGCGAGCAATGGACGCGGACAAGGTCGCCGAGACGTCCGACGGTGATCTCACCCCGGTCATCAAGCCCCGCGCTGTCGGCAGGATTCTTGGTCACGGCGCGGATGGCAGCCGGGATATCGATGTGTTCGACGGTTTCGCTGAGCAGGATCGCAGCGTGAAGCAGGCTGCTCGGCACGTAGTCACTGGAAACGATGTCGAGGTAGCCGTGCTCCGCCAGATCGCGCGCCGAGACATTGCCGGAGTGCGAGCCGCCACGCACCACGTTCGGCGCACCCATCATGACCTTGATGCCGTTCTCGTGCGACACGCGTGCCGCTTCGACCGTTGTCGGAAACTCAGCGATGGTGATACCGTCACTGACGGCTTCGCTGACATGTTCATGCGTGGCATCGTCATGGCTGGCGAGACTGATGCCGCGGCTGCGGCACGCATCGACGATATGACGCCGGTGCTTGTCGCCGAAGCGTACCTGATCATCGCAGCGGTCGCGCATGAAGGTTTCCATCTCGGCATCGTTGAGTTTGAACTTTCCCTGGTAGTAGATCTTGTAGTGTTCGACATCGGCGAACTGCCGCTGCCCCGGCGTGTGATCCATGATGGAAGCCAGTTTCAGCATCTCGTGGTCGGCCAGCGTGTCGAAGATTTCCGGCAGATGTTCGTAGGAAACCTCGCAGCGGAGATGCAGCAGATGTTCGGCGCGGAGCAGCCCGGCGGCGCGCGCCTCGGCAAGGCTCTCAACCATCTCCGAGAGGCGCTTAATGCGCACCGATGTGTCCATCAGGGCACCGATGGCGATGGCGTCGAGCACCGTCGTGATACCCGACGCGGCGAGCTGGTTGTCGTGCGCGATGACGGCTGCAACCGCCGGCCAATGGGCGCCGGGGCGGGGCTGCATGTGGTTTTCGAGACCGTCGGTGTGGAGCTCGACAAGGCCCGGTATGAGCAGATCGCCGGCGAAATCCTCGGCACCGGCGGGCACGCCGTTGCCCTCGGAGATGTCGGCGATGTGACCGTCCTTGACCTGCACGGCACCGTCGATGACGCGGTCCGCCAGTACCACCCGTGCGTTTGCAAATACCTGTTCCATTATGCAGCTTTTACGGCAAAGGCGCTCATTTCGAGTTCCCTGTTAACGACTTTTGCCCGGGTTTGGGCATCGTGGAAGATTCCGATGATCGCCATGCCCTGATCGCGCGCAGACCGGATCATGTCGACGACGGTCTCGCGGTTTTCGGCATCGAGCGACGCGGTCGGCTCGTCGAGGAGCATCACGGGATAGCGTGCCGCGAACCCGCGCGCCAGATTGACCCGCTGCTGCTCGCCACCCGAGAACGTGACCGGCGACAGCGGCCACAGGCTTTCCGGAATGCGCAGTTGTTTCAGCAGCACCTCGGCGCGGGCGCGGGCTTCGCCTATGGGTATGCCTTGCGCGAGGGCAGGTTCCATGACGACGTCGAGCGTCGCGACACGGGGGATGACGCGCAGAAACTGCGAGACATAGCCCATGGTACGGCGGCGGATGTCGAGAATGCGGTGCGGGTGCGCGGTGGCGATGTCGACGACCTCATCATTATGGCGCAGATTGATCCCGCCCCTCGGGCAGCGGAAGTTGCCGTAGATCATCCGCATCAGCGTGCTCTTGCCGATGCCCGATGGTCCGGCGAGGGCGAGGCAATCGCCGGGTGCCAGCGTGAACGCAACGTTTTCGAAGACATCGAGCCGGGCGCCGCCCTGGGCATGCAGGGTGAAGTCCTTGCCGACACCGTTCAGTTCGAGAATGACATCCGGTTTCATGGTCAGGCCCTCAGGATCGACGAAACAAGTAGCTGGCTGTAAGGGTGCTGCGGGTCGTCAAGCACCTGATCGGTGAGGCCGGTCTCGACGACGCGGCCCTGCTTCATGACCATCAAGCGGTGCGACAGGTGCCGGGCGACGGCGAGGTCGTGGGTGACGACGATGGCGGCGAGCCCCAGATCGGAAACGAGCCCGCGCAACAGATCGAGCAGCCGCGCCTGTACCGAAACATCCAGCCCGCCCGTCGGCTCGTCCATGAAGGCGAGGCGCGGACGCGTCACAAGGTTGCGCGCGATCTGCAGGCGCTGTTGCATGCCGCCCGAGAACGTCACCGGCAGGTCGTCGATGCGGCCGTCCGCGATCTCGACCTTGCCCAGCCATTCACCTGCAGTGGCGCGGATGTTGCCGTAGTGACGCTCGCCAATGGCCATCAGCCGCTCGCCGACGTTGCCGCCCGCCGAGACGTGCATGCGCAGCCCGTCCCTCGGGTTCTGGTGTACGAACGCCCAGTCGGTACGCATCAGCATACGCCGTTCGGCGTCCATCATGGTGTGCACGTTCCGCGTCTCGCCGTGCCGCAGCGTATAGGTGACCGTGCCGCCGTCCGGCGTATCGGCGGCCGACAGGCAGCGCAGCAGGGTGCTCTTGCCCGACCCCGACTCGCCGACGATGCCGAGGACCTCACCCGGATAGAGATCGAGGCTGACATCGGCGCAGCCGACGATACGGCCGAAGGTACGGGTCACGCCGTCGGCGCGGAGCAGGGGGGCGGCTTTAGAGAAGTCGTTCATTCCGCGGCCTCCGGACTTTGTGCGCCGACATGGCCGGCGTCGCGGCGTTCCTGGCAGTAATCTGAGTCGGAACAGACGAACATGCGCCCGCCCCGGTCGTCGGTGATGACCTCGTCGAGAAACGTGTCGTCGGCGCCGCAGAGCGCACAGTTCTGCTCCCACGACTGCACCTCGAACGGATGATCGTCGAAATCGAGGCTCTGCACTTTGGTATAGGGCGGGATGGCGTAGATGCGTTTCTCGCGCCCCGCGCCGAACAGCTGCAACGCCGGGCAGTTGTCCATCTTCGGGTTGTCGAATTTCGGCGTCGGCGACGGATCGGAGACGTAACGGTCGTTGACGCGGACCGGGTAGGCATAGGTCGTCGCAATGTGCCCGTGGCGCGCGATGTCTTCATAAAGCTTCACGTGCATGAGGCCGTAATCCTCGAGCGCATGCATGCGCCGGGTTTCGGTCTCGCGCGGCTCCAGGAACCGGAGCGGCTCGGGGATCGGCACCTGGTAGACAATGATCTGGTCCGGTCCCAGCGGCGTTTCCGGAATACGGTGGCGCGTCTGGATGACGCTCGCCGCCGTGGTCTTCTCGGTGGTCGCCACGCCCGCCGTCTTGGAGAAGAACTTGCGGATGCTGACGGCGTTCGTGGTGTCGTCGGAGCCCTGATCGATGACCTTGAGGGTGTCGTCCTTCGTGATCACCGAAGCCGTCACCTGTACGCCGCCGGTCCCCCAGCCGTACGGCATCGGCATTTCACGGGACGCGAACGGCACCTGATAGCCGGGTACCGCGACCGCCTTCAGGATGGCGCGGCGGATCATGCGTTTGGTCTGCTCGTCGAGATAGGCGAAGTTGTAGCCGCTTTCCGTGCTCATTCCGCGGCCTCCGGTTTCGGGTCCGGTTCGCGGGCATCGATCTCGGCGCGCATCTTGCGGACCAGTTCCAGTTCCGACTGGAAATCGACATAGTGCGGCAGCTTCAGGTGCTCGACGAAGCCGGTCGCTTCGATGTTGTCGGCATGGCTGAGCACGAATTCCTCGTCCTGCGCGGGGGCGTCGCGAGCTTCGCCGAATTCGTCGGCGCGGAGCGAACGGTCGACCAGCGCCATCGACATCGCCTTGCGTTCGACGTGCCCGAAGCCGAGCCCGTAGCCCCGCGTGAACTTGGGTTTGTGTTCGGCGGAGCCCTTGAACTGGTTGATCATCTCGCATTCGGTGACGGTGATGTCGCCGAGCTCGATCGGGAAGCCGAGTTCTTCCGGCTCGAACTCGACCGTGACCTCGCCGACGCGGATCTCGCCGGCGAACGGATGCGTGCGGCCGTACCCGCGTTGCGTCGAATAGCCGAGTGCGAGCAGGAAACCCTCGTCGCCGCGCACCAGGCTTTGCAGGCGCACATCCCGGTCGGCGGGGAACTCGCGCGGTGTCCGGGTCACGTCGCCGACGTCTTGGCTGTCCTCATCTGCCGGTGGCGTCGCCTCCTCGATGAGGCCCTCGCGGGAAAGCTGTTCCAGAACGCGGGGCATGTCGACGGGCAGTTCCACCACGTTCGACACGTCCGCCGGTTCCTCGACGGGCTGTTCGTCCTCGAGCGAGAAATCAAGCAGCCGGTGCGTGTAATCGAATGTCGGACCCAATACCTGTCCGCCCGGCAGGTCCTTGAACGTTGCCGAGATGCGGCGACGTGCGCGCATCGCCCGCATGTCGAGCGGCTCGGAATAGCCGAAGCGCGGCAGCGTGGTGCGATAGGCACGGATGAGAAAGATTGCCTCGATCAGGTCGCCCGCCGCCTGCTTGATGGCGAGTGCGGCAAGCTTGCGGTCGTGAAGCGCACCCTCGGTCATGACCCGGTCGACGGCGCGGCTGAGTTGCGCGTCGATCTGATCGGTCGCCAGTTCCGGGACGCGCGTGTCGCCCCGGCGTTCTTCCGCCAGAAGACGGTGCGCGCTGTCGATGGCCTTTTCGCCACCCTTGACGGCTACGTACATCAGAGCACCTCGATCAATGTGCTGCGGGGAATGGAACAGATGTGGCCGGGTGTGGTCAGGACCACATCGATACCGAGCGGGAAAGCCGCATTGTTGACCTGCATTTCCTCCCAGAAGCCGCGCGGCAGCCCATGCGGCGCGAAGCGGGTGCTGCCGTCGATGCCGGGGCCGGAAAGTTGCACCGGTGTGCCGCCTGTGAACCCGGCGCACTCGACGATCACCGTGGTCGAGCGGTCGGGATAGTCCTCGGTACCCATGTTGAAGCGCGTCGCCGTCAGCGGTTCGAACCCTTGCGCCACCACGGCAAAGACGGCGCGTGCCGGATCGTCCGCCAGCGGTGCCGCGCAATGAAAGCGGATGTAGGCGCAAACCTCGTCGGTATTCACGCCGTCCGCGAGCCAGACCGGTGTCGAGTAATCCGCGAGCGTCAGCAGAACGCCTGCGGCGGCATCGCTGATCGCAGCCGGGTGTTCGGCCGGACAGGTCATCGGTTCCGGCGTGCCCGGGTGCGCCATCGCATCCAGCAACGCGCGAAAACCACGTCCACTCGCGTCGACGGGATCGTCGAACCCTTTCAGCAACATCTCGGCGGCGCTCATTCGTCTTCGCCCCGGACCATGGTGAAGAACTCGACCCGGGTCGGGGCCGATTTCTGCTGGCGTGCCTGCTGACGCGCGGCGATCTGCTGTTCCAGCTCGGCGACGATCGGCTGCGTGGCGTCCTCGGGTTGCGCCTGGAAATGCGCATCGAGCTGCGCCGCCACTTCGGCATGTGCCTTGTCGCGGCCGGCGACATAGCCGTGGCCGACATGGCCGGACGTGCTGCGGACGCTGCAGCGTGTCACCGTCATCTCGCCCGCGTTGAACAGCTGGCCGGTGCCGCCGGCGCGGCCCCGCACCATGACAAGGCCGTTCTCGGCCGGGCGCAGGACGTCGAACGTGGCCGCGTCGATGCCGAGCAGATCGGCCAGGATGAGGAGTTGATCGGGATCGGTGCGCGCGCACGCGCTGATCCATCGTTGACGGAGGGAACGGGCGGGCGTTGCCGCCGCATCGCCGCTGTTGATCGGCATAGGGCTACCTATTGAGATCGCGTTAAAACGTGATCGAATGTAGGCAGACGTCCCGGCTCTGCGGATGAAGTTTTATGAACAGGTTGATGACGGTTATGTGACGGGGGTGGGATAGAGCCTGCCTGCACCCCTGCGCGAGCACGAGCCAATAAAGTGAATCCAATCAAACAATGTGATCAAGATCACGATGAGCAATCTTTTTTGCACTTTTAATGGAGCTTGTTAGGCTAAGTGTCGAACACCGCAGGAGCTGATCATGACATTTAGATTGCGATTGATTCTCGGTTTCGGCTTGGCTTCTTTCTTGCCGCTGATTTTGTTGTCGGCGGTTACGATTTACAGTGCTGCGAATTTCACGACCGACAATGCCCGGCGATCACTCCAGCAAAAAATTGAGTTGATCGCGCCTGAGTTCGGAAATCTGATCAGCGATCTCTCATATAAGCTCAGAGTTCTCTCACAGGCTGATGTATTCGAAGGAAATGATCCGTTTGCAAAGTCCAAGTACCTGAATGAAGTCATTGCCGAGATTAAGTCGCCATTGGAGCTTCACTACTTCGGCCCTGAGGGTGAAGAAATCGCTAGGTCAGGCGCGATTTCCGGAAAAATCTTTGAAATGTTGGACTTGGGTATCGAGCCGTCGCTATTTGAGGAAATACTGAATAGCAAGCAAGGCGATGTATTTTTGACCGACACGCTGACTTCTGTATCCGGTCAGAAGTACTTTGTGGCAGCGTCACCCGTAACTGACGATAGTAATCTGGTCATTATTGGCGTCATTGCGGCCAAAGTTCCATTGTCGTTTTTTGACGGTTTGATGAGTCGCGTACGCTCGAGTGTTGGCGCAGGCCAGATTGCATATGTCCTGAAAAGGAACGGCGAGGTTCTAATTCCGCCCTCACTAAATGGTCATTTTGGCGTGTTCGACGGTTTTTCCGACGATAAGTCAGGTTGGGAAGTCGAACAGGGCTTGATTCGGGAATTCGAGAAGATAGGGGTCGCCGGCAACTTCGAACGGACAGGTTCAACTGGGCTGAGAGAACTCGTCGTCTTCCATAAACTGACACCTAATCCGAATAGAAAAGATCACTCATGGCATCTGGTTGTCCGATCGTCATTAGATGCGATCGTTGGGCCCGCATATGATTTGGCTAAGGAGATCGCGATTATTGGGCTCGTTGCGATTTTTTCCGCGACCTTTGCAGGTATCGTCGTCGCTCGTAGTTTTACATCGACAGTGGATAAGATTGCAGAGGGCGCAAACCAGCTCGTAGCGGGGGATATCGATTTTACCTCGGTGGCTGTGGAACCAGTTGAGACGGGTCCGCGTGAGCTTGTGACGCTTTCTCAGGCTTTGTCACGGGCTGTCGGTGTGATTTCATCCAGAACACACGATTTGGAAATGGCCCGCCAAGCGGCAGAAAGCGCCCGAGAAGAGGCAGAACGGTCCAGTTCTGCTCGGGCAGCATTTCTGGCAATCATGAGCCATGAGATCAGGACACCTCTGAACGGCATGTTGGGGATGATTCAACTATTGGAGATGAACGAGGATCTGACGGAGCAACAGGCGGAATACCTGGGTCTTGCACGGGGCGCGGGAGAGAGCCTGTTACAGATTCTCACGGATGTCCTGGATTTGTCCAAGATCGAGTCGGAAGCATTTGAACTAGAAGACGCAGACTTCAGTATCGATGAGGTGGTTTCTCCGGTCTTGTCAATTTACGAGCAGACTGCGAGTGACTCCGTGAAGCTTCATCACAATTGCCTGATTGCACCCGGCCTCCGTCTTCTCGGAGATCCGGTCAGAATTCGTCAGATTATGTGGAACTTGATCGGCAATGCCGTGAAATTTACGCCGGAAGGCTCGGTGAATGTCGAGTCGCGAGTCCGAACCGAGGAGGAAACATCCAGAAAAATTCTCGCGGTCACAATAAGTGATACCGGGGTGGGGATTAGAGAGGAGGACAGGCAGAAAATATTGGAGCCTTTCAATCAGGCGGACACGAGCTTGACCCGTCCGTTTGAGGGGGTGGGGCTGGGTCTTACTATTGTCCAGAAGCTGATTTCTGCCATGGACGGCGATTTGAAAATAGCGAGCATTGTGGGCAAGGGCACAGTCGTTAGTGTCGATATTCCTATCAAGGTGCTTGATCAAAATATCCGATCCGAGCCAACGGGGAAAACGTCCTTTGCAGCCCAAGTCGAAAAGGGTCAGGCCGGAGCGACGGCCTTGGTCGTCGATGATAACAAGTTGAACGCGATCGTTGCGGCAGAAATGTTGAACAAAGCAGGAATGCGTACGTTTGTGGCTTCTGGAGGCAGGGAGGCATTGGAAATCCTCGGCCAGCAAGCGATCGACTTCGTGATTTTGGATCAACACATGCCGATAATGGACGGGACCTCTACCGCAGCGGCCATTCGGAATCACGCAGACCAAAACGTATCTCAGGTTAAAATTGTCGGTTTAACCGCCGATGCTAGAGTCTCCAATAAGGAAGCGATGAAGCAGGCTGGGATGAATATTGTTCTTACAAAACCAGTACGCCACGAGGCACTGCTGCTCGCTTTGCAGAATCTTCCTCCTGCAGGCGATGGCCGAAGTTCGCTTACTAACAGTTCTGCATGCTAGCCAGTGGTTACTGCTTTGGTTTGAGAATGAAATGTTCGGTATAGCTGTTTGCGGAGGTTTCAAGCCGCGACACCTGCTTCGCCTAGGACAATGGTTTGTTCTGGGGCGGCGGGGGCCGGATGGCATCGGTATGGATTCCGGCCGCAGCTTGTCCCTCGGCTTGATCGACGGGCGCGGGTTGCCGTCGGCGGAAAGCCGGTGCCGGAAAGCCAAGACCCGATCGGAAATGTTCTTGTTTGCCCGCGACGCGCTAAATTAGAATTTGAAAGTCGCGCCATAAACGCCGGGGGGTATCCGTGTCAGTTCGCAACTTCTTGATCGTCGCCGTTTTTCTTCTCGCCGGGTGCACCGGTGAAGCCTCGGACATGGCAGCCTCACAGGCGCGCAGTCACGATTTCAACGTGCTGGAGATCGGTACGCTCAGACATCGCGTGATTGCGGAGTTCGGTGAGCCGGTGCTCACGGAAAAGGACGCCGCGGGAAACAAACTGGATATATTCCGGTTCGTCGACGGCTATTCGAATCCGACGCGAACCGGCCGTTCCTTCGTGCATGGTGCGCTGAACATTACGACGTTCGGCGTCTGGGATCTCTTCGGAAAACCCATCGAAAGTGCGTTCGACGGCGATGAAGTGAAGCTCAAGGTCGAGTACGACGCGAACGACCGCGTTTCCCAGGTCATCCGCTATGATGATGAATGAGAAAGGCATGTTGGCGCGCCACTGAGCGAAGCCCGGTAAGACAATCATGACCAATCCCGATGCCGGCCACCTGACGCTCGATGCCGTGCGTGAAGCAGCGCGCGCGATGGCAGGCGTGGTCATCAGGACGCCGGTTCTGGAGAACCCGGACGTGAACAATGGACTGGGCGGACGGCTGCTGATCAAGGCCGAACACATGCAGCGCACGGGCGCGTTCAAGATTCGCGGTGCGTACAACCGCCTGCGCACCATGTCCGAAGACGAGAAACGGCTGGGCGCGATCACCTATTCGTCGGGCAACCACGCGCAGGGACTGGCGCTGGCGGCACGGCTGACCGGGACGACTGCCCTGATCGTGATGCCGGATGACACACCAAAGGCCAAGATCGCGAGCACCGAATCCCTTGGTGCCAAGGTCACGTATTTCAACCGCGACCGCGACGACTACAACGACGTCGTCGCGAGGCTGCAGCGGGAAACCGGCCGCATCGTCGTGCCGCCGAGCGGCGATGTCCGCATTCATGCGGGTGCGGCGACGGCGCCGCTCGAGCTTCTTGAGCAGATGGCGGAAACGGGTACGGCGATCGACGACGTTCTGGTGCCGTGCGGCGGCGGCGGGCTCACGGCGGCGACGGCGTTCGTCATGAACGAACTGTCGCCGGATACGGGCGTCTTTGCGGTCGAGCCGGAGAATTTCGACGATACCCGCCGCTCGCTGGACGCTGGCGAGCGCGTCGTCAATCCGAAAGGGCAGCGCACCATCTGCGATGCCATCATGACCCCGACGCCGAACGAACAGACCTTTGCGATCAACCGTGAGCTTCTTGCCGGCGCGCTCGTGGTCAGTGACGACGAGGTGCGTGCCGCGATGAAGTTCGCGTTCGACGCCTACAAGACTGTCGTGGAGCCGGGCGCGGCGGTGGGGATTGCCGCTGTGCTCAATGGGCGGATCGACATCGCCGGAAAGACTGTTGCCGTCTTCACAACCGGCGGCAACGTCGATCCGGTCCGGTTCTGCGATCTGATCATTGGACCGGGCGTGCGCTAGGGCGGACCGGGAAATTTCTGGATCCGTTTGATGTTGGTTTCCTCAAGCAAGAGGAGGTCCGGGAACTGCGTGACCTTGCCGGGGTCGCCGAACGGCAAGCGCCCGGGCGTGCGCCTGCTTGCGAGCGATGGACCGCCGCCGTTTTATCTTATACTTTTGTCGAGCGGCGCAGGTGTGCCGCTGTGGGAAGGGAGCGGGAGATGAGGGCGCTTGAGCGACCGGTAGAACTGGTCTTGTACAGAAGCCGCTGGCTGTTGCTCCCCATTTATCTTGGACTGGCGGTATTGCTGGTCTTTATGACGGTGGTGTTCGTATCGGACCTGGTCGAACTCGTGCCGCTGCTGCTCAGCCTGTCGGAGAAAGACGCGATCCTCGCGGCGCTCTCTCTTATCGATCTCGCATTGATCAGCAGCCTGATTGTGATGGTGGTGATCAGCGGGTACGAGAACTTCGTTTCCAGGCTTGATCTCGACCAGTCGGACGAACGCCTTGCATGGGTCGGGAAGCTTGACGCCGGTACGCTGAAGCTGAAAGTAGCGTCGTCGATCGTCGCAATTTCGTCGATCCATTTGTTGAAAGCCTTCATGAATGCGGAACAGATTGAAAACGACAAGTTGCTCTGGCTTGTCGTTATCCATCTGACGTTCGTGGTGTCCGCGCTGGTGATGGCGTTTATCGAGAAATATCTCAGCGTTCATTACGAGGACACCGCCAAAGTTAGTACTTAGGCACCGGTCGGTTTCATGGATGTGCTTCTCAACCTTGCCGCCATCGCAGGTGGTCTGCTGTTGCTCGTCTGGAGCGCGGAGAAGTTTGTCGTGGCGTCGGCGGAACTCGCTGCTGCTTATGCCGTGCCGCCGCTTCTGATAGGCATGGTCATCATCGGGTTCGGAACATCCGCGCCGGAAATGATGGTTTCGGCGTTTGCAGCGATCGAAGGCAACCCCGGACTGGCGCTTGGAAATGCCTATGGCTCCAATATCGCCAATATCGCGTTGATCCTCGGCGTCACGGCGTTGATCTGTCCGATCGCCGTTCAGTCCGTAGTCGTAAAAAAGGAAATCCCGATAATTCTTGCCGTCACGGGGCTGTCCGTCGGGCTCGTGCTCGACGCTCACCTGTCCAGACTTGAAGCAATGGTCCTGCTTGCAGTGTTCGCCACCTTGCTGGCGTGGAGCATCGTCGAAGGGCGAAAGAACCGGACCGATCCGATGGGGCTCGACGTCGCGGCGGAACTAGATGAACGCAAGGGTGTGGGCAACAGGCCGGTCTTCTGGATCGTTGCGGGTCTTGTGATACTGATCGGCAGTTCCCGCCTGTTGGTATGGGGCGCGGTCGAACTGGCCGGGTTTTTCGGCGTCTCCGACCTGGTCATCGGCTTGACGATCGTGGCTGTCGGGACATCGTTGCCGGAATTCGCGGCATCGCTGACGGCGGCCAGGCGTGGACACGCGGACATGGCGCTGGGTAACGTCCTCGGATCAAACCTGTTCAACACGCTGGCGGTCGTCGGCATCGCGGGCATCATAAGCCCGATGAATGTGCCCGCCGAGGTCGTGTACCGCGACCTCGTTATTGTGGGGCTGATGAGTGTTTTGCTGCTGATCTTCTGCTTTCCGATCGGCGGTCGGGAAGGCCGGATCAATCGTGTTGAAGGCTTCGTGCTGAGCGTCGCGTACGTCGCCTACGTGGTCTGGCTGATCATCTAGCCGGCGCGATCCAAATTTCGCTCATTGAACGGGACGACGCGCGGGCCGTCAGGTTTTTCGGTCCATCAGCGTGTCGAGCAGGCCGAGGAGTTTCTTCGCGTCGATCGGCTTGGCCAGGTAATGATCGCAACCGGCCTTGTGCGCAGCTTCGATGCTCTCGGTCGCGGTATCCGCAGTCAATGCGATGACCGGGATATCCCGCGTCGATGGATGCGTCCTGAGGATGGGGACGACTTCAAAGCCCGTCATCTTCGGCATGTTCATGTCGAGCACGATCAGGTCCGGCATGGCCTCTCTCGCGCAGGCGATGCAACTGTCACCGTCGTCTGCCTCGATGATGTCATGGCCGTCGCCCGAGAGGATTTGCCGGACGATGGCACGGATCAGTTCTTCGTCGTCGACGACCAGTATTTTTGCCAAGAAATTCCTCCGCACCTTCTAACGCGGCGCTCCCGCCTAGATCTTTCACCGGCAGTATGACAGTTCCACTTTATATTAATAGACCGGTTCGGATCACATTTCAGGGATCGGAAATCCCGTATGTCCGGTGGCCGATGGAAAACTGCTGACGGAGTTTCAGTAGATATCGAGGACGCAGGAGGGGCCGAACTGGCGCCGGAGCTCGGCCAGGCCGGCGTCGACTTCACGCCGGATGCGTGCCGCCTCGACGGGATCAATGCCCTGCTCAGTGGACGCCTGGAAGTGCCGCATGGCGAGCTTGTTCCAGTGCGCATCGAGGACGGTCATTTCGAGCGCCCCCAGTTTGCATGCGGTGACACGTTTGTGCCGCTCGAAGTTCGGGTCGACCGCAGCCGACGCCTGCTCTCCGAGCAGAAGAAGAGAAACCGCAATAAGTGCACATTTCAGTTTCATGGGCAAAGTATTGCAGAATCATTTCAAATTTCAAAGCCTCGGAAATTTTTCCAATAAAAACAATTTAGTAAAAACCATGAAAAAATTAAGGATATGCAAAAAGTGCGCATTTTTTCGATTCGATGAATGCTTCCGCCGGGACACTGCGGGAAATTTCGATTCCTTCAGGGATTGTTTACATGTCGCGGATATTGAAAGCATCGTCGCCCGTCGGCATTGTCTCGATGCGGCATGACACAAGGTTCCGGAAGCGTTACAGATAAAACAATGATCGAACTCGAAGAAAAAGACGCGGCGCTGATCAAGAAGTCGTTCGTGAAGATTCTGCCGCGACGGAACGAGTTTTCCGCGTCGCTTTACGAGCGTCTGTTTGAAGTGGCGCCGGAAGCACGTTCGATGTTCTCGCGCGACATGACGCGTCAGCGCGAGAAACTGATCGCGACGCTGACGCTTGTCGTCAATAGCGCGAACAAGCTGAGCGAACTGCGCGAGGACGTGCGTGAACTGGGACGGCGGCATGTGAGCTACGGCACCGAGCTGGCACACTATGCCATCCTCCGGGACGTGCTGGTGGATACGCTTGCGGAGTATATCAGCGACGGCTTCGACGACGAGACCAGGGCCGCGTGGGGAAAGCTTTACGACGCCATTACCGATGTCATGACCGGGATGGACACGTCCCGGCCGCCCGGTAGCTGAAAGGACGACAACAGAATAATGCCACGTATTTCGTTGATCCATGCGACCCCCGTCGCGGTCGAGCCGGTCGTCGCCGCATTCCGCGCCCACTGGCCCGGTGCCGATGTCTACAACCTTCTGGAAGATTCGCTGGCGCCTGACCTTGACCGGGCTGGCAAACTGGACGATGCGATGACGGCACGGTTCATGCGCCTCGGCCGTTACGCCGCCGATTGCGGCGCGGACGCCATTCTGTTCACATGTTCGGCCTTTGGCACCTGTATTGAGGCGGTTGCCGCCGAGCTGAAGCCGATGCCGGTCCTGAAACCCAACGAAGCAATGTTCGCAGAGGCTCTGGATGCGGGCTCGAAGGTTGGCATGATCGCCACGTTTCAGCCGAGCGTCCCGTCGATGGAGCGGGAGTTCCGCGACATGGCCGCGGCTGCCGGGTCTGCTGCCGAACTGACGGCCGTATGCGTGCCGGACGCGATGCAGGCCCTGCTGTCGGGTGATGCGGAAACGCACAACCGGCTGATATCGGAGACGGTGGAAGGTCTCGGCGATCAGGATGTGATTCTGCTGGCACAGTTTTCCATGGCGCAGGCACGCGACGCCGTCGCCATGAAAACGGACGCACCGATCCTGACCAGTCCGGAGAGCGCCGTTCGGGCGTTGCAGGCGGCGCTCGCGTAATCGCCGCCTGTTTCTGAATCGGTGCCAACGTCACGCGCCGCCGGTTTTTTCTGCCGCCACACGCATAATCCGAACAATCCGAGCCTCAGCGGTTGCCGCGAGGGCCGCGGGCCGCGACACTCCTGAAGGTCTTATCCTTGATCCGGAAGATTGGGGAGGAAACATGAGCGGCAAGGTAAAATTCGGCATTCGCCTGACGGTGCAGGGCGAAATGGGCGCGACCTCGTCCGGGTTCGATTACGCGCTCGAGATGGCGCGCATTGCAGAGGACCTGGGATTCGATTCCGTCTGGATCCCGGATCATGTCGAGAACGCGCATCTGGACCGCTCGAAACCGATCCTCGAATACTGGACCGCCATGACCGCGATCGGTGCGCTGACCAAGCGCGTGCGTCTTGGTGGCCATTCGATCAACAACACCTTCCGTCATCCGGGTCTGACCGCGAAGATCGTCTGCACGCTTGATGAGATCACCGGCGGACGCGTGATCCTGGCGCCCGGGTCCGGCTGGTTCGCCGCCGAAGCCAAGGCTTACGGTTTTCACGAATGGTACGACGACGGTCTCAAGCGGATCGCCCGGCTCGACGAGTGCCTGGAAATCTATCGCGGCCTGATCGAAACCGACAGTGAGGACGGCTTCAGCTTCGACGGCGAATACTACACGCTGGAGAATGCGTTCTGTAATCCGAAGCCGCCGCAGAAACCCTATCCGCCGATCTGGATCGCGGGCGATTCACCGCCGACGCAGGAGCTGATGATGAAGCACGGCGATGTCTGGTTCATGTATTCGAAGTCGCCCGCCGTGGTGAAGGACCTGGTTGACGGTATGAAAAAGAAGCTGACGGACCGTCCATGGGAAACGGCGATCTCGACCGTCGGGCTTTCCGGCACGACCGAGGCCGAGACCATGAAGTGGGCGACGATGTACGCCGAGGAACGTAAGCACCGGTTCCCGGTGCCGCCGACGGTGGACGACATTCTCGAATCCAACCTGCTCGGCGACGAGGCGCGGGTCTGTGCGCGCATCGACGAATGGATCGATGCCGGGGTGACGAATATCGTGATCCAGCCGATGCCGCCGATGGACGGTATGCGTTTCTTCGGCGAGAAGATCCTGCACCGCTACAGCTAGGTGCGTTCCGAAATGATCCCGGAGACGGTTTCCGCCGTGCCTGCCGACAGTGTCCAGCCGAGATGGCCGTGGCCGGTGTTGTAATAGATGTTCGCCAGCCGGCCGCGCCCGACTTTGGGGGCCATACGCGGCATCATCGGCCGGAGCCCGGCCCACTCCGTGATCCCGCCCCGGCCCATGCGCGGGAAATGGCGGTTCATCCAGCGATAGAGCACGGCGATCCGGTCAGGATCGATGGATGTGTCTTCGCCCCGGAACTCGGCCAGACCGGCGATGCGCAGCCGGTTGCCGAGGCGGCTGGTGACGATCTTGGCGTCCTCGTCGAGAAGCGCGGTCACCGGCGCATCGGTCCCGGCGGTTGCGGGATCGATCTCGATGGTAAGCGAGTAGCCCTTGACCGGGTAGACATTGACGTCGTCGCCGAGCATGCGGGCAAGCCGGTACGACCCCACGCCCGCGCAGACGACAATGTTGTCGAATGTGTCGGCGGTGCCGTCGTCGAGGGTGATCGTTGCCCGCGTACCGTCTGACGCGACGCCGCGCACGCCGCTGCCGAAACGGGTGCGGACGCCGAGCCCGGTGCAGACGTCGAGCAGGCCCAGCGTGAATTTGTGAATGTCGCCGGAAAAATCATCCGGCGTGAAAAGGCCGGCGTGATAGTTGCCGTCGAGCGCCGGCTCGATGTCGCGGATTTCCGCCGGCGTGACGGGATGACGTTCCAGGCCCGCCTGCGTCAAAAGAGCGTTGGTCCGAAGCGCCGCATCGAACTGCGCCTTGGTTCCGTAGATGTGCAGCAAGCCGCTGTCGTTGCGGTCGAAGTCGATGCCTTCGCGCGCCGCAACGTCGCGCAGGCACTGTCTTGAATGCAGCGCCATCCGGGCCAGTTCGATGGTGTTGGACCGGTGACGCAGGCCTTCGCGTGCGAAGGACCAGAACCAGCTCAGTTTATGGGCATCAAGCCGGGGCTCGATGCGGAGCGGCGCGTCCGCGGAAAACATGGTGCGCGCCGCCGTCGCCACGGCATGCCAGGTGTTCCACACTTCGGCGTTCGAAACCGAAATCTGCCCGCCGTTGGCGAACGAGGTTTCCATGGCGGCGGCGCCGTTGCGGTCGAACAGGCACACGTCGTGACCCTTGCGGGCAAGATTGTAGGCCGTAAGAGCGCCGGTGACCCCGGCGCCGATGATGGCGGTTTCAGGCATGTTGCGTCGGTTGCCACAGGGCGGAGGTTCGAGAGGCGGCAGTCTGCGGGGGCGGCGGCATGATGACAATGCCTAGTTTGGCGCCCGGATGGATATTCATATCGATCAGCACGATATATACATCTAAATTATCAGTTAGAATGATTTTATTGGTCGCTGTATCGATCTGGTTCATTCAAGGCCAACAATACAGGGAAGGGAAACAGATCATGACGGAGACTTCGGTACTCGCGCGCGAAACGACGATGCTGGTGTTTGACCAATACGGCACGGTCGTCGATATGCAAAAGGGCCTGACCGAAGCGGCTGCGCCGTTTTTGAAGGACAAGGGCTGGGACGGCGAGGCGCATCGCTTTGTCACGTGGTGGCGGCGGACGCATTTCGAAAATTCGATGATCGATGCGCTTTGCGACCGCGGTCACACGCCGTACCGTCAGATCGGCCACCGCGCGGTGTCGTTCGTCATGGATCGCTGCGGCATCGCCTACACCCAGGACGAGGTGCGCTGGCTGGTGAGCCAGATCGAGAGTCTGAAGCCGTTCCCCGACGTGGTCCAGGCGCTCGGCGATTTGCGCCGCGCCGGCTTCAAACTGGCGATCCTGTCGAACGGCGACCGTGACATGCTGGAAGCCGCCAAGCCGCATATCGGCTTCGAAATGGACTTCACGATTTCGGTGCAGGAGTCCGGTTACTTCAAGCCTGCCTGGCAGACCTATGCGTCGGTCGAAGACATCACCGGCGAGGAGCGCTCCAGTTGCCTGTTCGTCGCCAACCATGCGTTCGACTGCATCGGCGCCAAGGCGTTCGGCATGCGCACCGCATTCATCGACCGGCGCAAGCGGCCGTTCGGCGAGACGCCGCATCAGCCGGACCTGATCGTCGAGGACTTCAAGAGCCTGGCCGCCGCGATGACGGCGGGCTGAGCGCGACGGGCTCGTTGTCATGAACCTGCGCACCGTCGATCTCAATCTGCTCGTTTACTTCGATGTGTTGATGCAGACGCGGCATGTGTCCCGCGCCGCGCAACAGCTCGGGGTCGGCCAGCCGGCGATGAGTGCTGCACTCAGCCGTTTGCGCGACCTGTTCGACGATCCGCTACTGGTCCGCCAGGGCCACGAGATGACGCCGACGGACCGCGCGCTTGCGCTGGAACCGGAGGTCAAGCGCGCACTCAGGGAAATCGAGAACGTGATCGAGCCGCCCGGTGCGTTCGTGCCGGGGGAAAGCACGCGGCGGTTCCGGCTGCGGATGTCGGATCTACTGTCTTTCATCGCGCTGGCAGAATTCACGGCCGGGCTGGCGGACGAGGCGCCGGGGGTGAAGTTGAGCGTCGATCATTTGTCACCTGAGAAAACATCGGACGCGCTCACCGCCGATCGCATTGATGCGGCGATCAGTACCGGACTGGACGTACCGAAATCGGTGCACATCTTGGCGCTGCACGACGATACCGTCGTATGCCTGGCGCGGGATGGGCTCGACATCGGGGCCGCCATGGCGGATGCAGAGGCATTTTACCGTTTGCCGCAGATCCGTGTGTCGCAAAGCCCGCTGGATGACCGGTTCGTGGACCGCCAGCTTCATGCCCTCGGTCTGGAGCGCAACGTTATGATCGATGTGCCGCACTGGCTGGCGTTGCCCGATATCCTGTGCGCGACGTCGTTCGTTGCCACCGTGCCGGCCAGTTTCGCCAACCGGGTCGTCGGGCTGTATCCGCTCCGCGCCTACCCGATTGCTTTCTTCGATACCGCCTTCACGTGGTCGATGTACTGGCACCACCGCCACAATACCGATCCCGCGCACGTCTGGTTCCGGGACAAACTGGAGGCGTGTCTCAAGGAACAATTCATGCAGGCTTGAAACGCGGTATCAGCCCAGGCGCCCGAACTCGTACAATGCGATGGTTGTCGCCACGGCGGCGTTCAACGATTCGAGCCCCTTGCGGCCACCCGGAATACGGACAAGTTCGGAGCAGTGCTCGCGCGTCTTGAGGCGCAGGCCTTCGCCCTCCGCGCCGACGATGAAGCAGGTCTTCTGCGTCATATCAAGATCTGCCAGCGTGCGTTCGCCGCGCTCATCCAGGCCGACGACATGGAAGCCGATATCGATCAGCTGATCGATCGCCTGAGCGACGTTGGTGATGCAGTAGAGATCGACCAGTTCCGCGCCACCGACGGCAAAGCGCGCGACCTCGGGGGTCGGCGTCGCCGATCTGTTGCGCATGTACATGACGGCGTCGACCCGGAAAAAAGCGGCGCTGCGCAGGATCGTCGCGAAGTTCTGCGGGTTGGACACCTGGTCCAGCATCACTACGCATTTGGCTTTTTCGAGCCGGTCGAAATCGTGCGGCGTATAGACGGTGCGTTGTTTGACGAACGCCATCACGCCCTGGTGCTTGTCCTGCTCGTCGAATTTGCCGGCTTTGGTGAACTCCGGCCAGGATGTCATGAAGGCATCGACATTGTGGCGGTGCGCCAGCTCGATGATGTCTTCGTGGTACTGTTCCTTGCCGGCCAGAACCAGACGTTCGATGTCCTTGGGACGGGTCAGCAGGACGGCCTTCACCGCGTGCTTGCCGTACAGCCGCTCGGTGCTGCCCTGGTCGTCCCGTTGTTCCCGGCTGTCCCGGTCCCGCCGCTGCCGTTTCTTTGCCAAAGCCCGCGTCCTGCCGTTCAAGTGGTTACCGTTCGAGTGATAGGCGTCTGAACCGGATAATCAAGCAGGTTTTCCGGAACGAAGAAGGGGGTGTCGCGGATCAGTCGTTGACCAGCGTACGGCGCACCGCATCCTTCCAGCCCGCATACATGTCGTCATGGAGCTTCTTGTCGCCGCCCGGTGAGAACCGGCGTTCGAGCGCCCAGCTTTTGGAAAACGCATCCGGGTCCGGATAAAAACCGGTCTGCATGCCGGCAAGGTACGCCGCCCCGAGCGCCGTCGTTTCCAGCACCTTGGGACGGTCGACCGGGGCGCCGAGCGTGTCGGCGAGTTTCTGCATCGTCCAGTCTGACGCGACCATGCCGCCGTCGACGCGGAGTACGGTCTTGCGCGACGCGCCCATGTCGCCGTGCATGGCCTCGAGCAGGTCGCGTGTCTGGTAGCAGACCGATTCAAGTGCCGCGCGCGCCAGTTCGTTCCGTCCCGTGCCTCGGGAAAGACCGAAAATTGCACCGCGGCATTCCGCATCCCAATAAGGGGCGCCGAGACCGACGAACGCAGGGACCAGGTAGACGCGCTGGGTTTCGTCCGCTTCCGCGGCAAGCACGCCCGAATGTGCAGCGTCGTCGATAATGCGAATGCCGTCCCGGAGCCATTGCACGGCGGCACCGGCGACGAAGATGGAACCTTCCAGCGCATATGTGGGTTTGCCGCCAAGCTGATAGGCGACGGTGGTCAACAGCCGGTGCGCAGACGATACGGCTTCGTCACCCGTATTCAGTAGAGCAAAGCAGCCGGTGCCGTACGTCGATTTCATCATGCCGGGCTCGAAGCATGCCTGACCCACCGTTGCCGCCTGCTGATCGCCGGCGATGCCTGCAATGCGGATCGCACCGCCGAAAATCTCGGGCTCGGTCTCGCCGAAGTCGGCGGCGCAGTCCATGACCTTGGGCAGGCCCGCCATCGGGACCCGCAGAAGATCCGACAGCGAGCCGCGCCAGCGGCCTTCACGGATGTCGTAGAGCAGCGTACGGCTGGCGTTGGTCGCGTCCGTTGCGTGGACTTTTCCGCCCGTGAGACGCCACAGCAGGAAACTGTCGACCGTACCGTACGCGAGGTCGCCACGCTTGGCGGCGTCGCGCGCGCCGTCGACGTTGTCCAGAATCCAGGCGAATTTGGTGCCGGAAAAATAGGGATCGAGTAGTAGACCCGTCTTGGCGGTGACGTCCTTTTCATGGCCCGCTTTCTTGAGTGCGGCGCAGGTGTCGGCGGTGCGTCGGTCCTGCCAGACAATCGCGCGGTGAATCGCCTTGCCGGTCTTGCGGTCCCAGATGATCGCCGTCTCGCGCTGGTTGGTGATACCGATTGCGGCGATGTCGGCCGCCGTCGCGCCGGCACTGCTCATCGCCGTGCGGCATGTGGCGAGGGTGGTTTCCCAGATGTCCTCGGCTTCGTGTTCGACCCAGCCCGAGTGCGGGAAGTGCTGCTGGAACTCCTGCTGGCCGACCGAAACGACCTGATAGTCTCTGTTAAAAAGGATGGCACGGGACGACGTCGTGCCCTGATCGATCGCCAGCACGTAGCCTTCAGATGTGTCCGCCATGAGCCGTGGTTCCCCCCGTGCTTTCGTCAGTGACGGCGATGCGTTCGGCAATGAATGCATCGAGCCTCGATACCTCGTCCGCGCGCAGACGCAGTCCGAGCTTGGTGCGC
Organism: Rhodospirillales bacterium; assembly: GCA_965262415.1. Classification (GTDB taxonomy): domain Bacteria; phylum Pseudomonadota; class Alphaproteobacteria; order Rhodospirillales; family Casp-alpha2; genus UBA4479. The sequence continues at coordinate 3,775,188 of OZ253533.1, forward strand.
CGCCAGATCACGTCGTCACTACAGCGTGCCCATTCGCGGCTGACAAGATATTCGACCTCGGCCTGATAGAGCCCGGCGCCGAAATGTGTCCCCAATTCAGTCACTGTCTTTGCGCCACCGAGCACGTCTTCGCTGTCGGAACCGTATGTCCTCGCGAGCCGCATTGCGACATTGTCCGGCAGGCCTTCGCAAGATGCCGCCAGTTTCCCGGCGAGCGCGGCATGGCCTTCGACCTCGATGTCGCCGCCGGGCAGCACCGCACCGCGGGTCCAGGCAGAGCCCATGACCGGAAATGCTGCAGCGAACTTATTAACCGCTTCCTCGGCGAGGCGCCGGTAGGTCGTGATCTTGCCGCCGAACACATTCAGCATCGGGCAGTCGCCGCCATGAAAATCGAGCACGTAGTCGCGCGTCGCTTTCTGTGCCGCCTTTCCGGCGTCGTCGGGATCGTCGTCGAACAAAGGCCGGATGCCGGCGTACGTCCAGACGATGTCGTCCCGGGTGACGGGCTTTTCGAAGTACGCACTCACGGCGTCACACAGGTATTCGATTTCCTCATCCGAGATCGTCGATGCCTCCGGATCGCCCTTGACGTCGATGTCCGTCGTGCCGATCAGGGTGAACTCGTCCTCGTAAGGGATCGCGAATACGATCCGGCCGTCCGCGTTCTGAAAAATATAGGACCGGCCGTGATCGAAGTGTTTCTTGACCACTATGTGGCTGCCGCGCACCAGTCGTACCTTCGCCGGTTGATTCAGTTTCACGCGTCTCGAAAGCACTTCAGCGACCCAGGGGCCCGCGGCATTGACGACGGCACGTGTCGATACCTTTTCCGAGGTGCCGTCGGGTCGTCTGAGCGTCAGTGACCAGTGGTCGTCCTCGCGTTTGCCATTCTCGAGCGACGTGTGGACCCGTATGTCGGTGCCGCGCGCGGCCGCATCCCGCGCATTCAGGACGACCAGGCGCGCATCGTCGACCCAGCAATCCGAATACTCGAACCCCTTGCGGAAAGAATTCCTGAGCGGTGCGCCCGCCGGGTCGCGTTTCAGGTCGAGGCTGCGGCACCCGGCCAGAAGCTTGCGCCCGCCGAGATGGTCGTAAAGGAACAGCCCGAGCCGGATGAGCCAGGCCGGACGCAAGCCTTCGTGATGCGGCAGCACGAACCGCATCGGCCAGATGATGTGCGGCGCCATGCTCATCAGCACCTCGCGTTCCAGCAGCGACTCGCGGACCAGCCGAAACTCGTAATGTTCCAGATAACGCAGACCGCCATGGATCAGTTTGGTCGACGCCGAAGAGGTGCCGCTGGCGAGGTCGTTCTTCTCGACGAGGAGGACCTTCAGCCCGCGACCGGCAGCGTCGCGCGCAATGCCGCAGCCGTTAATGCCGCCGCCGATGACCGCAAGGTCGTACAACGATATCCTCCCTGACTCAGCTTTTCAGCGCGGTTTAAACCATGGACTTGGTCGAAGATAAACGAAAAAAAACGAAACAACAAAGGAGAATTTTGCTGTGCGAAACGCAGGCCATTACGGCGCCCGGATACCCCAGAGAGAGGAAATTGCGGAAATCGGCCCTCAGGAGTCGGCGACGATCACGCCGACATCGTTTTCCTTGCAGATGGCCGTCAGGTTTTTCGGCAGGGGTTCGTCGGTGACGAAGGTATCGACCTGGGAAAGGTGTGCGATGCGCACCGGCGCCGAGCGCTGCAGCTTCATCGCATCGGCGGCAAGGATCGTATGCCGGCTGTTTTCGATGATGGTGCGGGCGACCTTCACCTCCTGATAGTCATAGTCGAGGAGCGAGCCGTCGGTATCGATGGCGGACGCCCCGATGACGGAGAAATCGACCTTGAACTGGCGAATGAAATCCGCCGCCGCCTCGCCGATCACGCCGGCGTCGGCGTGCCGGTAAGTGCCTGGAACGACAATGACGTCGATGTCGTAGTAGCCAGATAAAATATTGATAACGTTTATATTATTTGTAATCACCATGATCTCGCGCTTATCACGCAATGCCATCGCGACCTGCTCGGTGGTGGTGCCGATATTGATCAGGATGGAGGAGTTGTTCGGGATCAGCGCGGCCACTGTTTCGCCGATCCGGCGCTTGGCATCGGCGGCGAGTTGTCGTCTGGCGGCGTGTCCCAGATTGGTCAATCCGGATGCCAGGACGGCGCCGCCGTGGACTCGCTGCAGGTGACCGAACTCGCATAATTCGTTGAGATCCTTGCGGATCGTCTGCGGTGTGACGTCGAACTTCTCGGCCAGCGCCTCGACCGTGACCCGGCCGGTTTCGCGCGCCACGGCGATGATATCGAGAAGCCTGGGATGCAGCGTAGGCACGCCTGACGTGGCCGCTTTGTTGTTCGGATTTTCCATTATTACTGGATACTGCAAGACCCTTCGGGCGGCAAGGCCGCTATTTTCGATTGACCTTCGTTTTTTTTCGAAACATATTTATAAGGGAAACAAACCAAGTTCATTGGGAGGCGACAATGAGGAAGCAACTTCTGGCCGCTGTGGCGCTCGGTGCGCTCACGGCCTTCTCATCGCATGCGTGGGCCGACATGGCCGCCGCGGAGCGATGGGTCGATCAGGAATTCCAGCCGTCGACGCTGTCGAAGGCTGACCAAATGACGGAAATGCAATGGTTCATCAAAGCTGCGGAACCGTTCAAGGGGATGGAGATCAACGTTCTCTCCGAAACCATCCCGACACACTCTTATGAATCCAAAACGCTGACGAAGGCGTTCGAGGAAATCACCGGCATCAAGGTCAATCACCAGCTTCTTGGCGAGGGCGAAGTCGTCCAGGCCGTGCAGACGCAGATGCAGACCAACCGGAACCTCTACGATGCGTACATCAACGACTCCGATCTGATCGGGACTCACTCGCGGCTGCAACTCGCGGTGAACCTGACGGACTGGATGGCGGGCGAAGGCAAGGATGTGACCCTGCCGACACTGGATGTCGACGACTTTATCGGCAAATCGTTCACGACGGGGCCCGACGGCAAGCTCTATCAGCTGCCGGACCAGCAGTTCGCGAACCTCTACTGGTTCCGTTACGACTGGTTCCAGCGCAAGGACCTGCAGGACAAGTTCAAGAAGATGTACGGCTATGACCTCGGCGTGCCGGTGAACTGGTCGGCCTATGAAGACATCGCCGAGTTCTTCTCGGTCCACGTGAAGGAAATCGACGGTGTCCGCGTTTACGGTCACATGGACTACGGCAAGCGCGCACCGGATCTCGGCTGGCGCATGACCGACGCGTGGCTGTCGATGGCGGGCGCGGGCTCGAAGGGGCTGCCGAACGGCCGTCCGATCGACGAGTGGGGCATCCGCATGGAAGACGGCTCGTGTAACCCCGCCGGATCGTCGGTCACGCGCGGTGGCGGTGCCAACGGCCCGGCCGCGGTCTACGCGATCCGCAAATGGGACGAATGGCTGCGCAAGTACGCACCTCCGGGTGCGGCCGACTACGACTTCTATCAGTCGCTGCCGGCGCTGAGTCAGGGCAACGTTGCCCAGCAGATCTTCTGGTACACGGCCTTCACCGCATCGATGGTCGCGCCGAAAAGCGAAGGCAACAACACCGTCGACGACGCAGGCAAGCCGCTCTGGCGGATGGCGCCGTCGCCGCACGGGCCTTATTGGGAAAAAGGCCAGAAGCTGGGTTACCAGGACGCCGGTTCGTGGACACTGTTCAAGTCGACGCCGGTGGATCGCCGCAAGGCGGCCTGGCTCTATGCCCAGTTCACGGTCTCCAAGTCTGTGTCGCTCAAGAAGAGCCACGTCGGTCTCACCATCATTCGTGACAGCGACATCAATCACCAGTCGTTCACGGACCGTGCGCCGAACCTCGGCGGGCTCGTCGAGTTCTACCGTTCACCGGACCGGGTCAACTGGACCCCGACCGGCGTCAACGTGCCCGACTATCCGAAGCTGGCGCAGCTCTGGTGGCAGAACATCGGTGACGTGAACTCCGGTGCCTTCACGCCGCAGGAAGCCATGGACCGTCTGGCCGAACAGATGGACCAGGTCATGGCCCGCATGCAGCGTGCCGACGAGGCCAACAACACCTACGGCGGTTGTGGTCCGCGTCTGAACGAGGAAAAGGAAGCGTCAGCCTGGATTGGCAAGGGTGGCGCAAAGGCGAAGGTCGACGAGAAGCCGAAGGGTGAGACCATCGCTTACGACGAACTGGTTAAACGCTGGCAGAAATAACTGCCGAGATTTCTCCCAGTTGGTCGCGCCGGGGCGTGCGTACGCGAGCGCGTCCCGGCCGGCCATTTTCGTCCGTAACCTTGCGATTCATGCGACAGCGCAGCGAATCCCCGTTAGAGTCTCATCATCATGACCCTGGAACTGAAATCCATCGGCAAGGCCGTCGGCGCGGAGGTTCATATCTACCCGACCGACCTGACGCTTGAGGCCGGCAGTTTCAACATTCTCCTCGGCACGACCCTGGCCGGGAAAACGACCCTGATGCAGCTGATGGCTGGGATCGAGCGGCCGACCACCGGCGAAGTCTGGTTCAACGGGCAGAACGTGACCGGCGTCGCCGTGCAGAAGCGCAACGTTTCGATGGTCTATCAGCAGTTCATCAACTACCCCAACTATTCCGTCTTCGAGAATATCGCCTCGCCGCTGCGGGTCGCGCGCCTGCCGGACGCCGAAATAAAGAAGCGTGTCGGTGACATGGCGGAGCTTCTCAAACTTTCCGCCATGCTTGACCGCCGGCCCAGCGAGCTGTCCGGCGGGCAGCAGCAGCGCACCGCGCTGGCCCGCGCGCTGGTCAAGGACTCCGATCTCGTCCTGCTGGATGAACCGCTGGCAAACCTGGATTTCAAGTTGCGTGAGGAATTGCGCGACGAACTGCCGCGGCTTTTTGCCGACCGCAATTGCATCGTCGTTTACGCGACGACCGAACCGACCGAGGCGCTGCTGTTCGGCGGCAACACGGCGACATTGATGGAAGGCCGGGTCACGCAGTTCGGTCCGACCGGAAGTCTCTACCGGCAGCCGGACGACCTTGTCAGCGCGCGCGTGTTCTCGGACCCGCCCATGAACGTCGCGCCGGTGCACAAGAGCGGGGACGAGATCATCTTTGCAGGCAACGTGCGCTGGCCGGCGGGAGAGCGGTTCCGCTCGCTGTCGGACGGCGAGTACCTGTTCGGCGTGCGGCCGCATCACGTCACACCGATGCGGAAAAACGACGGCGCCGTGCCTGTCGAAGGGCGGGTGCTCGTGACGGAACTGAGCGGATCGGAAAGCGTCGTTCACTTCGAGGTCAACGATATCCCGTGGGTATCGCAATCGCATGGCATTCACGCGTTTGATGTCGGCGCGACAGCAACGCTGTATCTCGACATTTCGGAAGCTTTTTATTTTGACGGCGAGGGCCGGCGCATTACGAACGCCGCCCCGCAGGGACACTAGGACCGGTTATGGCGAAGATTACGCTCGACGATCTCAGGCACAGTTATATGTCGAACCCGTCCGCCGAAGATGACTGGGCGCTTAAGCAACTCGACGTCGACTGGGAAGATGGCGGCGCATATGCGCTGCTTGGCCCGTCGGGGTGCGGGAAGACGACGCTCTTGAACATTATCTCCGGCCTGCTCAAACCCAGCCACGGCCGGGTTCTGTTCGACGGTGAGGATGTGACGGACTTGCCACCGGACCAGCGCCACATCGCGCAGGTGTTCCAGTTCCCCGTCGTTTACGACACCATGACCGTCTATGACAATTTGGCGTTTCCACTGCGCAACCGGGGCGTTGCCGAAACGGAGGTCGACAAGCGGGTGCGCGAGATCGCCGAACTGACGGACCTGAGCGAGACGCTCAACCTGCGCGCCGCCGGCCTTACGGCGGATGGCAAGCAGAAGATTTCGCTCGGCCGCGGGTTGGTGCGGACAGACGTCAACGTGGTGATGTTCGACGAACCGCTGACCGTCATCGATCCGCATCTCAAATGGCAGCTTCGTTCCAAGCTCAAGGAGCTGCATCAGCGTGTCGGCGTCACCATGATCTATGTGACCCATGACCAGACCGAGGCGCTGACCTTCGCCGACCAGGTCGTCGTCATGAACCTCGGCGAAGTGGTGCAGATCGGCACGCCGGTCGATCTCTTCGAGCGGCCCCAACATACGTTCGTTGGACACTTCATCGGCTCGCCCGGCATGAACGTGATGCCTTGCGAGGTCTCGGACGGCAGCGCCTATGTCAACGGGATCAAGGTCGATGCCGCGAACGTGCAGGCGTGCGAGGCCGACGCGAAAGGGCTTGAGATCGGCGTGCGTCCGGAGTTCATCTCGTTTGCCGGCGACGGCCTGCCCGTCCGTATCACCAAGGTCAGCGACGCCGGCCGCTACCAGATCGTCGATGCAAACCATGACGGCGGGTCGATCAAGCTTCTGGTGGCGGAGGGCGGCGACATTCCCGCCGATACCGCAAAGCTGAAATTCGACGCGGCGCATACCCAGGTCTACGACGGCGGGTGGATCGTCGGTGCGAAAGGGGGCGCGGCATGAACAAAACCGTCAACCAGAAAGCCTGGCTGTTCGTCGTTCCGGTGGTGCTGCTGGTCGCGTTCAATGCGATCATCCCGCTGATGACGGTGGTCAATTATTCAGTCCAGGAAACGTTCGGCGACAACACGTTCTTCTGGGCCGGCGTGCTGTGGTTCGAGCAGGTGCTCAACTCGGAACGGTTTCACGACTCCCTCGTCCGCCAGATCATCTTCACGGCGACCATTCTCGCCATCGAGGTGCCGCTCGGCGTGGCGATCGCGCTGACCATGCCGCGGAAAGGCGTCTGGGTGCCAGTCTGCCTCGTGCTGATGGCGCTGCCGCTTTTGATCCCGTGGAACGTGGTCGGCGCGATGTGGAACATCTTCGCACTGCCCGAGATCGGGTTGCTCGGCCGCATGCTGAACGGGATCGGGTTCGATTATAACTTCACGCGCCAGCCGGAAGACGCGTGGTTCACGCTGATCCTGATGGATGTCTGGCACTGGACGTCGCTGGTCGTTCTGCTGAGCTACGCCGGTCTCGTGTCGATCCCGGATGCGTACTATCAGGCGGCTAAGATCGACGGCGCCGGCGGTTGGGCGATCTTCCGCCACATACAACTGCCGAAGATGAAGCGCGTGCTGACCATCGCCATCCTGCTCCGCTTCATGGACAGTTTCATGATCTATACCGAGGCCGTGGTGCTGACCGGCGGCGGGCCCGGTAACTCGACGACTCTGCTGTCCATCGACCTGGTCAAGATCGCGCTCGGGCAGTTCGACCTCGGACCCGCGGCGGCGATGTCGCTGATCTACTTCCTGATCATTCTGCTGGTCAGCTGGGTCTTCTACACCCTGATGATGAGAAACGAGCAACAGTGATGAAACGCGTAAGCTGGATCGTCCCGACTTTATATATCGTCTTGCTGATGCTGCCGATTTACTGGCTGCTCAATATGTCGTTCAAGACCACGAACGAGATCCTCGGCGCTTTCACGCTCTGGCCCCGGGATTTCACGTTCGAAAACTACGTCACGATCTTTACCGACCCGACGTGGTATATGGGTTACGTCAATTCGCTGCTTTATGTCTCGTTCAACACGGTGCTCTCCGTGGCCGTCGCGCTGCCGGCGGCCTATGCGTTCTCGCGTTACCGCTTCATCGGCGACAAGCACCTGTTCTTCTGGCTGCTGACCAACCGCATGGCGCCGCCCGCCGTGTTCGCGTTGCCGTTTTTTCAGCTTTACTCGGCGGTCGGCCTGTTCGATACCCACATCGCGGTCGCGCTGGCGCACACGCTGTTCAACATTCCACTCGCGGTCTGGATTCTGGAAGGCTTCATGTCCGGCGTGCCGAAGGAACTGGACGAGACCGCGTATGTCGACGGACATTCGTTCTGGGGATTTTTCCTCAAAATCTTCATTCCGACGATCGCGGCGGGGATCGGCGTCGCCATGTTTTTCTGCTTCATGTTCTCGTGGGTCGAACTGTTGCTGGCGAAGACGCTGACCGCGGTCGACGCCAAACCGATTTCGGCGACGATGACGCGCACGGCCAGTACATCCGGATATGAGCTCGGTTTGCTGGCGGCGGCCGGTACGCTGACCATCATTCCGGGTGCGTTCGTGATCTACTTCGTCCGCAACTACATCGCCAAGGGCTTTGCCCTCGGCCGGGTTTAGGAGAAGCGAAATGGGTCTCTCATGGATGGCATGGACGTGGCCAACGGCGGCATTCTTCGCGTTCGTGTTTGCCTGTATCGCCGCCATGGCCGTCTGGGAAATCCGCTCGCCGGGCGGCGGGCCGCGTCACGGCATTCTCGGCCTTGATACGACCCGGGGCGACCGGCTCTTCATCACGCTGCTTGGCAGCGCCTACATCTTCCTCGCCTGGCTCGCCTTCATGGGCACGCCGCTGTGGGCGCCGCTCGGCATCTCTCTCGTCTACGGTTTCGCGGTGTATCGCTGGGTCTGACCGGCGTTTCCGTCACCAGAGTTTCAATATGTCATCCGGCCCCGCCCTGCGTGGCGCGGCGCTTTTCTAGCCGGGGGGCTTTCCAGATCGCCGCGATGGAAACAGAATAGGCCATCGCCGGCGGGGGGAACGAAGCCGCGGCAAGGGGAACGGGGCGGTTGACCGAGGACAGCATGCTCGACACCTATTTTATCGGCACGACCTGCCAGCGCGAGGTCGGTGGCCTCGCGCGCCTGCGGGACGGCATCGCCAAGCCCGCATGCGACGTTTACCCGCGCGTCGACATGGTCATGGAATTCGCCGAACCGCTGGTTTCCCTGCTGCGCCAGAGCGAGCACGTGATCATGTATACCTGCGTGCCGGTGCTGGGCACGTACGGCTGCAGCCGGGAGGTGTCGGTCGGCCTTGAACTGCTTTGCGAGCGGGAATACGACATCCGCCCCTTCGCCGCCGAAGTGTTCAGGCAGGCGCACCACAACGAGCAGATGGATGCCTTCGTCGCGCGCGAACTGGGGCCGGGCGAATGGACCGACAATACGCGCCCCGGCATGAAGGTCCTGTTCGAGGAGCCGCGCCGCGTCAGCTCACTCAGCAGCTTCATCGACTACATCATGTCGTTCAAGTCGACGCTGGGCGAAAGCTGGCCGATCGACGGCTATACCACGATCGCCGCGCTCGACTGTACCGTCGGCTGGGTTGCCGGGCTGCGGTACACCTTCCTGCCGGAAATATCGATCCGCTGGGACATGGCGCTGCGCGAACTGCTGCTGGGCGACGATCACGCAACCGAGATCGCGCTGCTGGATCAGGCGACGATGATCGGCCTGTTGTGCCGCGAGTTGGAAAAACTGTCGTTCGTGGAATCGGCGACATCGAACTGGTACGACGTCATCGTCGGCGGAGAAGAGGATTTCGACAACATCATCGAACGTCTGAGCGAGGAAGACGTGCCGCTGCTGGAACAGGGCAGTATGTCGCACAAGCCGTTCTCGGAATGTCTGGGCATCACCAACGAAAAGGTCATCAAGGACCGGGTCCGGGCCATGCGTGAAAAGGAAGACGCCGAGCGTGCGCACGACGGCGCGATGCGGGGCGTCAGCCGGGTCCGCAGCCGGCCGCGCACGGAATGGTCGCTGCCGGGCCCGATCATTTCCATGTAGCGCGGCTGGGGCGAGCGGTCCGGCCCCCTGAGCTATCCCTTGTAGCGCAGCACGATGCTGGTGATGTCGTCGGCCTGCGGTGCGTTGCCGGCAAACTTTTTCACCATAGCGACCACGTCGTCGATGACCTGCGGTGCGGCTTTGGCTTCCGCACCGGCGAGGGCTTCCTGCAGGCGCCGTTCCTGGAACTCCTCGTCGTTTTCGTTGAACGCCTCGGTAATGCCATCGGTGAACATGAAAACCGTCGCGCCGGGTTTCAGCACGATTTCGGCTTCCGCGTAATCGAGACCTTCCATGACGCCGAGCGCGACACCATCGGTCGTGGCGAGCGCCGTCACATTGCCTTCGTCGTCGATCAGGTAGGGCGGGTTGTGTCCGCCGTTCGCATACCGGAAGACACCGGTTTTCAGATCGATGACGCCGTAGAACGTGGTCACGAACATGCCTTGCTCGTTCTCCGCGCTGAGCAGGTCGTTGGTCACGCGCAGGCAGCTACCGGGCCCAGGTTCGCTGGTCGCGATACCGCGCAGCAGCGTGCGTGAAACGGCCATGAACAGGGCGGCGGGCACGCCCTTGCCGGAGACATCGGCGATCACAATGCCGATCCTGTTCTCGTCGAGGGCAAAGAAGTCGTAGAAGTCACCGCCGACTTCCTTCGCCGGGATCATGCAGGCGGCGATCTCGTGGTCCTCTTCCGAGGGGAATACGGTCGGCAGGATCGATTGCTGCATGCGGGTCGCGACATCCAGTTCCTGGCGGATCGACACCAGCTGGTCGTGGGAACTGAAGCTTTCGGATACTTTCTCGAACCACGGCTGCCAGGTGCCGGGAATGTCGACCGGAATCTTGTGTCCGGCGCGTTCGCTCTCAAGTTCTATATAGTCGACCAGTTGCTGCGCCGGTTTGATGAATTCACGCCGTGTCGAGCGGGTAGCGATGATAAGCATGACCGTGAGGCCGATCAGGAACGCACTCAGCGATATGGTCGTATCACGAAGCAGGTCTTTCATCATCTGCCAGCGCGACCCGATGTAGACGACCTGCCATGGTGCCTCGGTGACGCGCGCGACGGCGACGAAATGATCGCCGATCTCCGTCAGCTGGGCGCGGGTTTCGCGCAGTATCTTCTCGTAATCTCCCTGCATCGAGGCCGGGAACACGGACGCGATGTCGACGATTTTCTTGTCGGACGAATTGACCCTGGTCGGGTGGGCCAACACCTGGTTGCGGTTGTTGACGACGAACAGCGTGCCGTGCGCGCCTTCGAAATCAGCGATCACGCGGTTCAGCACATCGAGCGTCAGGTCGATGGCGACAGTGCCGCGGAACTCGTCACCCTGATAGACGGGTGCCGCACATGTCACCATCAGGCCTTTACCTGCCTCGTCGATGTAGGCTTCGGTCCAGAACCGGTCACGCCAGGGATTGGCCTCCGGCAGACCCTCGTAATAGAAACTGTGCGTGTAGAGCTCTTCGGTGAACTTGAACGCGTCCGACGGCACCCAGGGTGCGATATTGATGAACTTTTCCCGCGACGTGTAGTAGACCCACGCCGCGTTCGGAATGTTCGCCTGCGCGATCTCAAACAGCTTGTTGAGCTCAAGCGCCATCTCCAGTTCATGAACGCGCTTTGGCGTGAAGCCCTGGTCTACGCCGGTCAGATTGCCGATACCCTTTTTCAGGAACGGCGCCGGAATATCGTCGAGTGTATAGTAGCCGTCCTTGACGCTTTCCTGCAGCGCCTGCATCAGGCGTGACGTTTCCGGCGGTTCCGGATTGTCGTTATAGAATGTGTGCGCCTGAATCTGCATGCCATCGACGATGCCGGCACTTGCCTCGAGAAGAAAATTCAGGCTCGAAGCACGTTCCTCGAGCCTCTGGCTGATGAGACTCTTTTCCGCGTCCAGACGCTGCACGACCTGCAGGTAGAACATCGCCCCAGAGACGACGAGCACCACCAGAAACGTGAGGCGCATGATCTTGTTATAGCGATGAAAGAACGACATGGGATTGTATCTCGCATATCCTGCCGCAAAAGCACAGCGTGTTCGCGCCCCGCGTGTATCTAGGTCTCAAGCCCCTTGAGGAACCCTTGCAGGGCGCGGAGGCATTCGCGGGGTTGCTGAGCATCGGGATTATCCACGGCCTGCCCGGCCAGTTCCTTGTTCAGTTTGTTGGCGCGCGTGATGACCGCCTTGGTCGCGGCAGCGCCGGTCTCGGCGCCGGTCAGGTTGCCGACGTGGCGGCAGAACGTATGAATATTCTTAATCTTGCGCAGGTACAGGTCCAACTCGGAAAACGTAAGCGTTTCTTCGTCCGCGTCCGAGATCAGATCGTCGAAAATCTTGAGCATCAGTACGCCCATGTTGCGGATAAACCTCGATGTCGTGTCGGTGCCGATCTTCTCCTTCAGATCCTCCATATCCTCGATCTGATCGGATTGTTCCTGTGCCTCGATGACCCGGCGGATCACGACAATGAGATCGTCGATGGCGGATATAACGATTGCCAGGTCGAACCGGTTCATGTCGTTCGGGTCGGCGATATAACGTTCGATGGCACTGCTTGCCGTGTTGACGGTCAGGCGCGCGGTGACGCGCATGTTCGACTGGATCGTGTTGGCGGCGCCATAAAGGCGCAGATCGACCAGCACGGTATGCATGACTTCCATTCGCAGGAGGTCGATTGCGAGCGCACGAACGTCAGGCGGGTCGTCCGAATGAAGAACCTTGCTGAGTTCGCGCTGGTGGAAGGAAATCGACCGGCCAATACGGTTGTCCAGTTCCTTCTCCCACCAGTCGCGGCGTGCGGCACCGGTCAGCAGGCGCGCGTTATCCGTGATCTGCATGTAAAGGCGGCTGACGGCACGGGCGCATCCGCCGATGTTCTCCTCGAGCAGACCGATCTCGTTGATGGTGACTTCCGGCGCCGGTGCTGTTTCAACGATGGCCCGCATCAGGCGGCGCATCAGGTCGCCGTCGAACAGCTTCGCCAGCTTGGCTGCCTGTGCCTTGAGCTTGTGGCTGTCCGACGTCGTCGCGGCCCCCAATTGGCGGCGCAGGAACAGGCAATGCTCGACCTTGTTATACAGCTGCTTGTAGTCCTCGATCTTGAAAATGCTGTGGTCGGTCTGTGGACCGTCGCTCGGCAGAACGCGCGACAGACTCTCGCCCAGTTCCCACAGGGAATCTGTCAGTTCTTCTTCTATCGAGGCGCGTGAATTCGCCATATCGATATTTGCCATCTCTGGTTGTTGTCCCCAGCCGTGCCGTCGCGCGAAGCGGCCTGTTTCATCATGGCAGAAAATGGCGCCTTGTGCTTGGATATCGACCGAAATTGATTAACATGGAACGGCATGAGTTGACATACGGTTTGTGCAACTGAGCGTGTTCACTGATAGCTGCCAGGGGGATTACCGTGAACGTAGAAAGTGAAACCATCGACGGAACCCTGATCCTGGTTCCGTCCGGTCGGGTCGACAGTAATTCTGCGGGTGACCTTGAAGGCGCCGTCAAGGACGCGCTTGGCGCCGCCGACAAAATCGTCCTCGATTTGTCGAAGGTTCCCTATATCAGTTCCGCGGGCCTGCGCGTCGTCCTGCTGTGCGCCAAGGAGCTTAAAGCCAAGAACGGCGGTTTCGCGCTCTGCGGTTTGAGTGACAACGTGATGGACGTTTTCCAGCTGTCCGGGTTTTCGAACATCCTGGAAATCGCCGAGGACCGAGCGGCGGCCGTATCTGCAATCAGCTGATGGCACACCCGCTCCGAAACGGTATCGGCTAGGCGGTAACCCTTGATCATCGAACTCACGAATGAGCGTTCGTCGATAGACCGTCTGATGGAGGACCTGGACGGCTTCGTCGACGAGCACAAGTTGGCCGACAAGGCGGGCCATCAACTTCGCCTGTGTCTGGATGAGCTTTTAAGCAACGTGATTTCATACGGGTTCGACGATGGCGCCGCGGGAAAGATCTCCGTCGAGTTGGTGGCGGATGACAATGATATCCACGTCGTGATGCGCGACGATGGAAAGCCCTTCAACCCGTTCGAGGAAACGGCGGCGCCCGATCTGGATGCGGATGTCGATGATCGCGACTTTGGTGGTCTCGGCGTGTTTTTCGTTACATCGTCGGCGCGGGAATACAGCTACGAACGCGAGAATGAGCAGAACGTCGTCCGCCTTTCGCTGAGCAACGAGTAACGGAGAGGAATGGGCGGCTCGCCCGTCCACCGCCGGCATGGCCGGAAATGTGTCCGAACGTCCTGCGTTCCGAAGGAATGCGCCGGGAGAAGGTGCCGACAGGCTTGTGTCCTGCTGTCCGGGCGTTTAAGTCGTCATACTGAAATCGGGGTGTCAGGCCGTTTTCGACAGACCACAATAATGGGAATACCCGAGCGAGCATGATGAATTCGGAAAACAGCAAACCGCACCAGGCGGTATCGGCGGCCGAGGACGCGCTGAAGTGTCTGGCCGAGGTCATGGAACCGACCCCGCTGCAGCAGAACCTGTTCCTGTCGGAACGGTACGGCGCGAACGTCTTTCTGAAGCGCGAAGACCTGACGCCCGTCCGGAGCTACAAGCTTCGTGGCGCGTTCAATTTTTTCCGAAAGGCATTGTCCGGCGGTCACCGGCCACCCGGGTTCGTCTGTGCCTCGGCCGGAAATCATGCACAAGGCTTCGCCTTTGCCTGCCATCATTTCGGTATTCCCGGTGTGGTTTTTATGCCGGTGACGACGCCGCAGCAGAAGATCGACAAGACAACGACGTTTGGTTAGGGGCGCGTCGAAATCAAGCTGATCGGCGATATCTTCGATATCTGCAACCAGGAGGCATTGAAGTACGCCGAAGCAAACGGCTTGATGATGGTGCCGCCGTTCGATCATGAGGACATCATCGAGGGTCAGTCGACGGTCGGGCTGGAAATCCTGAACCAGATGAGTGCGCCGGTCGATCTGCTGGTCCTGCCTGTCGGCGGCGGCGGACTGTCATCAGGCATGCGCGAGGTGATGCGGGCGGCATCGCCAGGAACAGAGATCGTGTACGTCGAACCCGCGGGTGCGCCGAGTTTGAAGAGAAGCCTCGAAAAAGGCGAGCGCGTGTTTCTGAACCATGTCGACAGTTTCGTCGACGGCGCGTCGGTGGCGGCCATCGGCGAGCGGAATTTCGACTACCTGAAGGACGTCGACCCCGCCCGGGTCCTGCTGATCGATGAAGATGAGCTTTGCGAGACCATCATCGAATTTTTGAACCGGGAAGGAATCGTTCTTGAGCCCGCGGGCGCACTCTCGATCCACGCGCTCCGGTACGTGCCGGCCGACATGCTGCAAGGCAAGAACGTCGTCTGCGTCACGTCGGGGGGTAATTTCGACTTCGAACGGCTGCCCGAGGTGAAGGAACGGGCCCTGCGCGCGGCGGGCCTGAAGAAATATCTTATTCTCAAGCTGCCGCAGCGTCCCGGCGCACTAAAGGACTTTCTGAACCTTCTGGGTCCGGCCGACGACATCACGCGCTTCGAGTACCTGAAGAAGTCGGCAAGGAACTTCGGTCATATCCTGATCGGGATTGAATCCAAGGAACACGGCAGCTTCGATGCCTTGTTCGCCCGGATGGACGAGCTCGGCTATACCTACAGCGACATCACCGAAGACGAAGCGGTCGCCAACTTCATCGTCTAGCCGCTGTTGCGGAGCCCGGCGGAGATCCCGTTGATCGTCAGTTGCAGGCCGCGCAGCACCTTGGGATCGTCCGAGCCCGCACGGTGTTCGCGGAGAAGGTTCACCTGCAGGTGGTTGAGCGGATCCACATAGGGGAAACGGTTCTCGATCGACCGCGCCAGATCCGGGTTGTCCGCCAGCAGCGTTTCCGTCTCCGTGATCTGTTGCAGGGCGGCGATGGTCGCGGCGCGTTCCGTGCGAATCCGTTGGAAGATGCCTTCGCGGAGCTCGGGGTCCGGAACGAGGTCCGCATAGCGCGATGCAATGGCCATGTTCGTTTTCGCGAGCACCATGTCCATATTGGAAAGCAGGGTACGGAAAAACGGCCATTCCGCATTCATGCGGCGCAATAGTTCGTGACCCTTCTCCGGCGCTTCGTCCAGCCATGTATTGACCGCGGTGCCGAAACCGTACCATCCAGGCAGCATTACCCGGCATTGGGACCAGCTGAACACCCAGGGGATGGCACGCAGGTCGGTAATGTCGCCGCTCGATTTGCGCGACGCCGGACGCGAGCCGATGTTCAGTGTCGATATCTCGTCGATTACCGTCGAGGCGCGGAAGTATTCGTTGAACCGTGGCGTCTCGAAAACGAGAGAACGGTACGCCTGGAACGCAAGTTCGGACAGGCGTTCGATGGTTTCCATGAACTCGCCGGGGACATTGTCCTCCTCGGCATGGAGCAGGGACGCCTCGAGCGTGGCCGCGACATGAATTTCCAGATTACGCCGCGCCAGTTGTGGGTTGGTGTACTTGCTGGAAATGATCTCGCCCTGTTCGGTCAGGCGGATCTGGCCGCCGACCGCACCCGCGGGTTGCGCCAGGATGGCATCGAAGCTGGGGCCGCCGCCGCGGCCGACGGAACCGCCGCGGCCATGGAACAGGCGCAGCTTGACGCCGTGCTTGCGGCACAGCTCGATCAGCCCGACCTCGGCCTTGTAAAGTTCCCAGCCCGACGTAACGTATCCGCCGTCCTTGTTGCTGTCGGAATAGCCCAGCATGATCTCCTGCAAGTCGCCCCGGCTTTCCACCAGGCGTCGATACTCGGGCGTACCGAGCAATGCATCCATGATGCCGACGCAACGGCGCAGATCGTCGATGGTTTCGAACAGCGGTACGAGATTGACCGACGTCCGGCTTTCCTCATCCACCAGCCCGGCCTGCTTCAGCAGAACAGCCAGCCCGAGAATGTCCGACGCGTCGCGGGTGTTGGAAACGATGGCAGTGCGGATGGCGTCGGCGCCGTAGATGTCGAGTGAGTCACGCGCCGTGCGAAGAATATCAAGCTCCTTGGCGGTCTGCTCGCCATAGCGGTGACGGGGCAGGACCAGCGGCCGCCGCGACCGTAACTCGTCAGCCAGCAATGTGCGCTTGCCGGCTTCGTCGAGGGACTCGTAGCGAACGTCCGGTTCGGCGACCGAGAGCAATTCGGCAATCGTCGCCGCATGGACATCCGATCCCTGGCGCAGATCGAGACGTGCCAGATGGAACCCGAAACAGTCGACGGCACGGCGCAGTTGCCGAAGGCGGCCCTTGGCGAGTGCGCCGGCGCCGTTTTCCTCGAGCGAACGGCGGATAATCTCGAGGTCGTCGGCAAAAGTACCGGCATCGGCATAGGGCGTGGCATCGTCCAGTGGCGGCGTCGCCGGCACAGTATCGTTCAACCGCTTTTGTGTCGCGGCGAGGCGGGCATATACCAGTGACAAGGCGCGACGGTAGGGTTCTGCCTTGCGGTGTGGCGAGGTGTCGGGTGACCGGTCCGCCATGTCACGAAGATCGGCGGACACCTCGACAATCAGCGACGACAGCGGCAGTTCGTTGCCGAGCTTGTTCACTTCCTCCAGATAATAATCGAGCGCCTTGCCGCTCTGCTTACGCAGCGTTTCGCGCAGCACATCCGCCGTGACGAACGGATTGCCGTCGCGGTCGCCGCCGATCCAGCTGCCGATCGTCAGGAACGAGGCCAGGCTCGGCTTGCCCGGCGGCGTGGTGCCGTCCGCGAGCCGATCTTCGAGTGACGTGTACAGCCTTGGCAGCTCGCGGAAAAACGAGTGATCGAAATAGCTGAGCCCGTTGGTTACTTCGTCCAGCACGTCCAGCCGTGTCTGGCGAAGAAGATTGGTCTGCCAGAGCACCTGTATCGCGCGCCAGATGCGGTCGTCGATCTGCCCGCGTTCCTCCGGCGTCAGGTCGGTGTGTTCGCGCTCTGCCATCAGATCCGCAATGGCGATTTCCCGGTGCATCATGCTGCGCCGGCGCACCTCCGTCGGGTGCGCGGTGAGCACCGGGCTGATCTGTGCCTCGTTGAGGAAAGTTGTAATGTCGTCTTTTGAAAATCCCGCCTCGGATATGCGGTGCAGGGCATCGTCAACGGAACCGCGTGCCGGTGCGGCGCCACTGATGGCCTGCTGGCGCGCGCGCCGGATGTGATCCTGGTCCTCAGCGATGTTGGCGAGGTGGGAAAAATAACTAAAGGCGCGGATCACCTGCACGGCCTGCGCCGGCGACAGCGCCGCAAGAATCTCCTCGAGTGCCGTTTTCGCGGTCAGGTCATCATCCCGGTAAAACTGGACGGACAGGCGGCGAATGGTCTCGATCAGGTCGAATGTCGGCTGTCCTTGCTGGTCGCGCACAGTGTCGCCCAGCAGACGGCCAAGCCACCTGATGTCATCGATCAACGGTTCGTCCTTGTCGCTCATTTAATTGGTCCCAGTTGGCGGGGTGTCGGAAAATGCGGCGCCGCGTGCTGCTGTATACCACGACACATTAAATGCACGGTGTGAAATGTGCACTTCCGGCGTCATTGGAAGTGGAAATCCTTGGTGGTGGTGCACTCCGCCGGAATGCCAGCCACGATGAACCGGCGGGCCATGTCACGGATGAATTCCGGCCGCCTGCACAGCATGACGGCGATGTCCTCAAGAGGGCGTTGCCGGCAACATGCCCGCGGCTGGCGTGCAGGTATGAGAGAACAGGTGGTGAGTTGTGATCTAATATACGAAAATAAATTGACAATACTCGTTTTAAGCGTATAAATAACAACCTCACGATGCCCGGGCTGCGTGCCCGGATAACATCGTGCCGATTTGAACCGGGGCTTCGCCCCTGGCACATCAGACAGGCAGCGCCCGTTGGGCCGGAACGCCGAGTTCCGACAACCCGGGGCGGATAACGCTTCCCATCAACGTGCCGACTGAACACCCGATCGCATGAGCGGTTCGGGAATGCTCGGTCGCGTCCGTGGAGAAGCGCTTTCTGTTGGCAGCTTTCCCGTGCGTGGCCGTAACGGCCAAGACATGGAGTGCGCCGAAATGTTTGCAGATAGAGACGACTTCCGCGTGAAGAAGACCATCGGCTCGTCCTGGAACGTGGACGAGGATGACGTGGTGAAAACCAAGACCGCGCTCAAGAAGACGGGCGACTACAAGGCGCCGGAGTGGGGTGTCACCGGCTATCCGGACCAGCATATGTTCGATGGCCTGAAATCCTTTCAGAAGCGCGAAGGACTTCAGGTCGACGGCGTCATGAAACCCGGTGGGCCGACCGAAAAGCGGCTGGCTCAGAAGACGAAACCGTCAACCGTTACGGGGACCGTTGGCGGGTCCAAGCAGCCCGGCAAAACAAACGCCCGTGGTTTCGTTGAGGGTGAGTGGGATTGGAAGCGGAAGGGTACGAAATCGGGTCCGGCCAAAACGGATGGCTTCGCCGGCCTGACCGATTGGCCGGGGATCAAGACTACATCCGGACCATTTTTGCCGTTGGATGATGCCACCGGGATCGGCAACGAATTGCCGGGCGGGCGCAAGCGTGGACCGGACCGCAAAAAGAAGCGGCCGGGTGAAGCGCAGATGGCCATGATGCCTGCAACGGTGCCGGGTTTTGGCAATGTCGGAATTGTCGGCGCGAGAAGGAATCCAGCTGAGCTTGGTGAAACTGCAAGTGGCGGCGGCGGCGGTGGGGCACTTGCCCTCGGCGCGGCTGCGGCGAAGTTGCTTATGGATCAACAACGAATGAACAAGGAAGGCGGTCCCGCAGTGCTGCCGCAGACGCCGGAGAACCATGAGCCCAAGCCGAACCGAGCGAACATGGACCGCGCCGACCCGCTGCCGCCGACACCGGGCTTCGAGCCGCCGGATGAAAAGCCGCCGGATCGGACGGAAAGCCCGGCGGAACCGGTCGAAGTCGAGGACCTGAGCGGTTCACTTCCAGACGTACAGAAACCGACAGTCTTCGTCTTTCCTGCCGCAAAGCCTAATGAGTTTGGCGATGGAGTTGTTGAGCGGAAGGGTAATGAGGCGACCCGCAAAGAACTGGAGAAAGTACGGGACTATTTTGAAAAGGTACTTGGCTGGGTACATAAACAAGGTGGTCGGCACAGCGCTCGCCACGAGAGTGTAGTCTCAGGGGAAAAGAGCGTGGGCGAGGAACTCAAGGAATACCACGTTCCAGGTCATTTCAAGAGCTTGAAAGGCGGGCGGTTTTCCGACCTCACGTTCGAGGACAGAAATGGAAGAATCGTTCACGTTCAGACTGTGGATGTCGACAAGAACGGCAAGCCGACCCAAAAGGAACTTGATGCGGCAGAGGCAATTCGCCGAGCGACCGGGCACTCCGTTCTATTGATTCCCAAAGGTGCGCAGTTGGACCAACTTGCTCGACGGCAGAAGACTCGCTGATACAACTAGTGGTGGCGACGGTGCGGTGATAGACTTTATGTTATCATGGCACCGTCGTACCAATTGTGGAGCCGCTATTGCGTCATGGACGATTTCGATGACGCGATGTTTTCATTCGCGCTCAAAGACGCTTTCCCGGAAGTTCTGTTCTTGAGGAAAATCAGGCTGTTGCGGGAACCGGCGTTGTCTCCAGCAGAGAGCATTCCTGAGTGCGACACGTCACTCGTGCATATCTGGTTTCCGCACGATAGTTGGAAACCGTTATTCTTCCCACACCCGGATTATCCTGATCGCTTAAACATCATCAATCCTCCATCGCTTTACCTCCACTACAACCGAACCTCATGGTTCAGTGGCACGCCTGACGGAGAACGGAAATGGGCGTTTAGCTTGCCGATGCCGGAGCGTGGCTGTGTATACAGTGGTCGTTGGGCGTGGGACGAAGACGAAAGAGCTTTTCGAAAGAAGATCGTGAATATTCTCGGGAGGCTATCGAGCAACCGTTTGAAAGACTGGTTTCAGCGGGAAGAGTTTGTATCGACCAAGAATGCCAAGCGGAGGAATACATGGGCGGGGCACCATTTACAGGAGTGGTGTTCGAAAGATCCGAGACGTGCAATCAATTCAATGTTTCGTGTGCCGGATGACTGGCGATTTGAAGAAGGCGATTGGTATCGCGGGCTTAAGCAGCGTGTCATCGAGCGGTTCGGCAGCGATTTCGGATTGCAAAATGAACAGGCTAGCGAAGCCTGAAGCCAGTCATCCTATGAATGATGTTTGTAGGTTGGGTGATGTCACGTTAACGGAGAGGATCCGCCGCGATGCCCAGCCTTCGCCAGATATTTTTCACAACCGTTGATGAAAAGACTTTTTCAGAGGCGCTGAAGGCTCGGTTTCCGAACATCCGATTTGCGACACGGAGTGATACGGCAAGCAAGGACGATCTCACGTACGTTGATGACATCCCCTCTGCTGAGGGGCGGAAAGTTGAAATTTTCATCCCTCCAGTTGGGTGGAAGCCGGAATATTATAAGCTCGAATATGGCGCCGACAATTTCGGGATTTCCAACTATCCGGAAGAATGGATGTACTTCCGCTCATCCAACAAACAACATATGGAATGCGGTCCGGCGATCCACGATCACAAACCATTGTTGGGTCAGGGAAGCATACAAGTCGGCGGGTCTGACCGCATGACAGCCAGGGAAAAGTTTTTTCGAAACAAGGTCTGGCGGGTCGTATCCCAAATTGCGACGCCCAAGCTGAAGGCGCTGCGCTATTGGGATCCCGAACATCAATGGACCGAGATCGGCGGTCAGATCGAATGCGCCGGCTGGGACGCCGTTCGCTGGGCCTTGGAGGACGAACGGCGTGTTTTCGCTGCGAGTCTCCACTACCGACCTGCGGATGGGTTGCAGTTGCCGAATTCATACAAGGCGTAGTTATTTAGTTTGAGGGCTACTGTTTTCGCTACTGGCGGGTGTCATGCATAGTGCAGACATCAGCCCGCGCTCGATAGGGCCATCCATATCTCTAAACGGTACGGGTTGAGCGAATTCCAGATAGGTGCCGGATTCTATCACCGCGATATACATGCTCGGTGTCCCCGGGTCTTCTATAATCTGTTGCACGCGGGCGATCGCAAAGTACCCCCGCGAACTGGGAACTTTTGATGGCTCCAGATAAACGATCCAGTCGCCGGCAACACCTTCCGTCCGGGTGAAATAACTTTTCGGAAACTGATACTGCTCAGTCGGGTGATCGTCGTATATGGAGTCCGGCCGCAGCATGAACACGCAATAGCTCATACGTCGAGCGTAGCTGAGCGGCAGAATTCTGCCAATCGCCGTTATCCGGCGCCGTTCGGCTTATTGTGACGCCGTGAAAAGAACCGCGCGACCGTTGCCCGCCATCTTTTGGAAATAGTCACGCATGTCCTCGAAATAGGCCCAGGTGTAATCCATGTCTTCTTCCCCGTATTCCGGCCAGGCGCCACGGCAGTGGGTCCAGTATTTTTCGCTGAGCCAGCCCTTGTTGATCTTCTCTAGTGCCTTGGCGGCATCGATGACCTCTTTGGGCTCGATCAAGCGCATGAAATAGTTGTGCTCGTCGTCCATCAACTTCTTCCCGCCGAGAACGCAAACCTTCAACGGATATGTGCCATGATCCTCAGGCAATGCGTATGCGAGCGTTGAATCTTCTTCGTGATAGAACATGGGGGTATCCGGCGGAAAGTCGGACAGGCAGCGATGTATCGCATCCCATGCTTTGTCGGTTGGAAGAAAATAGGTCTCGTCCCAATCCTTTTCTATTTCTTCAACTAAGTACTCGATACGGGCGTCGTCGCCTTCCAGTTTCAGGAAGTTTGCGCGCTGTTCTTCCGTGAGTGCGATATGCACACCAAGACATCCCATCGTGATCCTCCATTTTCTGAGAGCCTGGGGAGGTCTATGGATAGGTGAGCGGGAAAATTGCTCTGTGTCGCGCACTGGTCAGGCATTTTTTTGCACAGCAGTGGCAAAGCAGGGTGTTTTGCGTGGAAGACGTTTTCAGCCGGGTCACGCTGGGCACCGTCAAATGACATTCTTGTCCTTGAGCTCGGTTATTTCGTCCTCGGTCAAACCGAGCTGGTTTTCGAGAACGTCGGCGGTTGCGTTGCCGAGAGCAGGGCCCGCGCAGTTTACTGCGCCGGGTGTTCGGGAAAACCCGGGGGTGACACCTTGCATTCTGAGAGGGCCGAGCTCCGCATCATCGACCGATACCAGCATGCCGTTGGCATGCACCTGTTCTTCCGAGAAAAGCTCGTCGATCGTGCGTACGCGTACGGCGCTAACGTCGAAGCGTTCCATATGCCGGCAGGCGTCGTCGGCGTCCCGCGCCTCGAACCATTGGGCAACAATGGCGTCCAACTCATCCGAGTGCATGAGCCGGGCGGCATTGTCGGCAAACCGGGGGTCGGTGATTAAACCGGGCTCGCCGATAGCGTGGCAAAGCCGCTCAAAGATGGATTGGGCACTGGCGGCAAGCGTAATCCATTTGCCGTCGCGCGAGCGATAGACGTTGCCTGGCGCCGCGTATGGGTTCCGGTTGCCGTAACGATGCCGGACCTCGCCCAACTGGTCGTATTCGACAGCAAGAAAATCGAGGATGCGGAACATGCTTTCGAATAGCGATACCGTCACCACCTGACCCGGCGCATCGGGATTGTCTTTCAGTTCAATCAGGGCCGCGAGCAGTCCGTACGCACCAAAGAGCCCGGTAATGGAATCCGCGATCGGATATCCCGGATGTACCGGCGCCCCATCTGCCGGACCGCACAGACCGAGAAACCCGGACATTGCATCGGCGACCCGTGCGAACCCCGGCTTCTGGGCATAGGGCCCTTCGCGGCCGAAGGCGCTGACCCGGAGAACCGTCAGGCGCGGGTTGATGGATTGCAGTACATCCGGGGAAAGGCCCCAGCGCTCCAAGGTGCCGGGGCGGAAATTCTCCACGAGTACATCGTAATCTTTGACAAGGCGTTTCAGGATTTCTGCGCCTTCGGGTTTGCGAAGGTCCAGGGTCATGCCGCGTTTGCCGCGATTGACGACTTTCGACCAGAGCGATACGCCATCCTTGTGGGGACGGAGCGCGCGAATTGCATCGCCGCGTCCGGGCAACTCCACCTTCAATACGTCAGCACCGAAATCAGCCAGCAAACTTGCCGCCAGCGGGCCGGCGATAATGGTTGCGATATCAAGAACCTTTAGCCCTGTCAGCGGCCCCTGACGCGGCGAAGTATCCGAACGTTCGTTGCTCATATCCGGCATCTTCCGAAAGCGAAGAAATAAAGGGGCGTGACGGCGTTCATAACCGCCACGCCCCCAAGGTTGGCTTTGGGTGGTGCTACTTGATGTACTTGTTCTTGATTTCCGTCAGTAACTTGACCTCGGCCTCCAGTTGTTTGCCGAACTCTTTGGCGGGAACCCAGACCGGCGCAAAGCCGAAAGTATTGCCGAACTCGGCGAATGACGGGTCCATTGCCGCGGTTTTTGCGATTTGTTCGAGCTTGGCGACGACATCGTCCGGCGTCGACTTCGGCACGACCATGCCGCGCGTTGCCGCGAGTTCCAGGTCGATGCCGTAATCCTTGAGTGTCTTCAATTTCTGAGCCGGCTCATAGTTGATGCCGGTCATAGGCGCGGTTGCGACCAGCGGCCGGATGATCCCCGCCTTGATCTCATTGATCATTACCGGTGAATGGAACTGGCCGATGTCGACTTCGTCGCCGATCATGGCTTTCTTCAGATCGGCACCGCCAGAGAAAGGAACGATCTTGAAGTCGAGACCCGTTGCCCCCTTGACCGCGTGCGCGACCAGGGTGTGCGTGGACCCCGCCGTCCCCATCGACAGCTTGCCCGGGTTGGCCTTCGCGGCATCAAGAAAGTCCTGGAAGTCTTGGTAAGGCCTTTTGACGTTGGTAATGAACCACGTCGGCGTCGTGTATACGCCACCAACGGCCTTGAAGCTGGAAACGTCATAAGGCAAAGGCTTCATTGCCAGATTCGACGTCAGATCCAGCGAACCGTTAAACAGGACCGAGTACCCGTCGCCCTTGGCCTTTGCGGCCTTGAGCGAGCCGGTCACACTCTTTGCGCCGTTGATGTTGTCGATGACGATCGTCGTGCCGGCGGCCTTTTCGTAGCCTTTCTGGTATCCGCGAGCGATGGTGTCGGTGCCGCCGCCGGCTTTCCACGGCACAATCAGATGTATCGTGCTGTCGGGAAATTCAGCCTTGGCCGCGCCGCCGGTGACCGTAATGGCAGCAATGGCAATCGCGCCCAAGATTTTGGGTAGTCGCATTCTGTGTTTCAACATCGTTACCTCCCTAGGGTTATGTTGTCTCCTCAGTCGTATGATGCGGTGGTCAGGAGTTCTTCCTTGCGCAGCTTCTGGTGTTGCAGGCTCTTCTGCACCTCGCGAAGAACAAGCAGTACGGTAATGGTGACAAGAATGATGCGCGGCCAGGTGCCGAGGAATACCGACCAGTCGTTGCCGGAGATAACCATGGCGACGCGTGCGTTGTACTCGATGATGGGGCCCAAAATGACACCAAGGACGACGGTCACGAGCGGAAAGCGGCGTGTTTCGAGGATGTATCCTGCGACACCCAGGACCAGGGCGACGATGACCGGAAACAGCGTGTTCGAGATCGCATAGGCGCCGACGCTCGCCAGGACGAGCACGAACGGGAACAGGAACGATCGGTCCTGGCGTAACACGAGCACGAAGTATCGAATGGCGCCAAGCGCAAGCAGGAACATGAAGATGGTCGCGATCAGCAAGCTGGCCAGGATGGCATAGACGAGGTCGCCCGACTGCGTCATAAGAAGCACGCCGGGCTCTATTCCGTGCAGCACCAGTGCCCCGAGCATGACCGCCGTTGATCCATCACCCGGCAGACCCAGCGTCAGCATCGGGATCATGGTGCCGCCCGTCGTCGCATTGTTGCAGGCTTCCGGTGTCAGGATGCCGTCGGGCTCGCCCTTGCCGAAATTCTCCGGGGTTTTCGAGCGGTTTTTGGTCGTGGCATACGCAAGCCATGTCGCGCTTTCGGCGCCAACGCCGGGCACCGCGCCGATGAAGACGCCGTAGGTGCCGCCGACAAAAATGGACTGCCAGCGTTGCTTCAATTCTTTCAGGCTAGGCATCTTGAGATTAACGCGGTCGGCAATCAGCTCACTTCGCCGTCCGACGAGTTGCATGTCGCTGAGCACCACCGCGATCCCGAAGAAGCCGATCAGCGCCGCAGTAAAGGGAATTCCTTCCATCATCTGCGGAATTTCAAAGGTGAAACGGTCCGTGGCGTCGATCGGGTCGAGGCCGATCGTTGCGATCAGTAGCCCCAACATGACGCCGATCAGGCCCTTGAGCATCGATCCACGCGCGAATGCAGAAACGAGGACCAGCCCGAGGATCCCGATCAAGGCGATATCTGCATTCTTCGCCTCCACCGCAACTGTGGCCAGAAGCGGGATGGATGTGACCGCGATTCCCCACGAAATGAGTCCGCCCATCGTCGAGCCAACCGTCGCGTATCCTAAGGCGCGGGCGGATTCACCTCTCTCCGCCATCGGGAATCCGTCAAGTGATGTACAGGCCGCAGCCGGCGTGCCGGGTGTTCGAAGCAGAATCGCCGAGAACGACCCGCCGAGCTTCGTCCCGACATATACACCCATCAAAAGAACCAACGCGGGTATGGGTTCGAATGGGTAGGTGAGCGGGAGAAGAACCGTGATTGCCATCGGCGACGACAAGCCGGGCAATGCACCGACGACGATCCCGAGCGCAGTGCCGATCAGGATCAGACCCAGATTGATAGGGTCCGCCAGATAACCAAAACCACCTATAAGACCTTCAAGCATTGAAAATCCTCATCCTTAAAGCGGCAACTGCAAGAACGTGACGAACAGCAGATGGAAAACGGCGCAACCGATCGCTGCGAGCGCACCGGTTTTCCAGTGCAGCGGGCGGCCGAAAATCAGAAGCATGACAAACAGAAATATGCCGGTGATCAGAAAAAACGGCGCTTCCTCGAACGAAACCGCATAGAGAGCGATGGACAGCACGGCGGCGAACATTCGTGCGATCAGAAGCGGATTCAGTCCCGGAAACATGCGCTCGATCGAGTAGACGTTGGCGCGGTGATCCATGTTGCGGAGCGAGGTGTTGACGGTCCTGAGTTCGACGATCACCTGGAACAGCCAAAGGGCCGTGAGAGCGGCTAGGCCAAAGCCCCAGATGCTGGGCAATGTCGTGTGATCCATCGCCTGTTCGTCGACGAAACCAGTCGCTTTCGTTGAAAGTACCGAAATGCCGCCATACAGGCCGATGCCAATAAGCATTAGCGCCAGCGCGATGTCTTTCGTTCTGGCAGCCTTGACCGACATCAGATCGTTGATGGCTTCCTGCCGGGTATCCGTGTCCACCCTTTGACGTCCCACCCTGTTGCGCGATCTTCCGCCGCGTTCCGATTGCTAGACTTTCAGTGTCAAAACTATGTAGTTGACTTTCTATATAGTTATGATTTTAGATAACGCTGTCAACTCGAAAAAAACGCGGTTAAAAAAAGCTGGATGTCATAACCAGCGGGGACAACATCCATGAGCATGAGCGGGCCGGCCAAGAACAATGCACCGAAGTGGAGCGATGCGCGGGCAAAGCTGAAGCCGCGCTGGGACAAGCTGGCGCAGTTCCTCGCTGCGCGGATCGCGAAAGAGTCCGAGAACGGTCGCCCGAAATACAAGGTGTTACAGGACAGCCTTGCCGAGGCGATTCGTAGTGGCGTCATCGGCGACAACGAACTGCTTCCGACAGAGAACGAACTCACCGGTATAACGCCGTTCAGTCTCGGCACGGTTCAGCGGGCGCTCAAGAATCTGGTTGAAGTCGGCTTGATCGTCCGCAAGGCGGGGGTCGGAACCATAGTCGCGCCGTGGCGCCGCGAGCTCGAGAACCCGCTGCATACACGGTTTCTGAACGACGCTGGCGAGGCGCTGCCGATCTATACCGATGTTTTGTCGCGCCGGCGGATCAACGGGCAGGGGCCGGCTGAAGAGTTTCTGCATGCCGGAAGCAGCATGTTGATAATCAAAAGGCGCATGATTATCGAGCGGCCGGAGGAAGATGGCGGACGGTTTTGTTACTACAACCATTTTTATGTCGATGCATCGAAGTACGCCGTGTTTCAAGATACGCCGAAGCGCGATCTTAACGGCGCCAACTTCAAGCGCATGATGTCCGAGCAGTTCAATCTCGCGATCACCCGTGTGTCCAATTACATGAGCGTCAGTCATTGCACGACTGAAATCGCAACGGCTCTCGGAATCGACATTGCGACTCCGCTAATGAAGCAGCGGGTCTATGCGTACTCCGATCACGGCCCGCTCTACTATCAGGAATACTGGCTGCCACCGGAAACGCAGGAAATTGTCATCGATACCGCACTGGACAGTTTGACCGACATATAACAAGCGCCATTAAAGCCGACCCGAAAGAGAAACGAGATAGTGAAACCGACCAACCTACTGATCATCATGTCCGATGAGCACACCCGTTCCGTGACAGGGTGTTACGGCCACAAGATCGTCAAAACGCCGCATCTGGACGAACTCGCCGCCAGAGGCGCACGTTATGATTCTGCTTACACGACCTGTCCCGTGTGCGTGCCGGCCCGGGCATCGTTCGCAACCGGCAAGTACGTGCATCAGACCGAACACTGGGACAACGCCATCGCGTTCGACGGCACGATTCCAAGCTGGCATTCACTGCTGCGCGAGCGGGGCCACCACACCGTTTCAATTGGCAAGTTGCACTTCCGTTCGTCAGACGACGACAATGGGTTTTCCGATGAGCAGATCGGCATGCACATCATTGACGGCAAGGGCGATATGATGGGCTGGATTCGCGACGACAGCATGCCAAAGCGCGGCGGATCGTACAAAATGGCGGGCATGGCTGGAGCCGGTGAATCCGTCTATACCACCTATGACCGTGAAATCGCGGCGCGCGCCCAGGTTTGGCTGCGCGAAGAAGCCCGGAAGCATACCGACAAGCCTTGGGTCCTGTTCGTGTCGTTCGTCTGTCCGCACTTTCCGCTGACAGCGCCGCCCGAGATGTTTTATCACTACTACGATCAGGATATTCCGTTGCCGAAGCTTTACCAGGAGCGGCATCAAAAACTGCACCCCTATCTTGAGGACTATCGCAGCGCATTCGCCTATGACGAACACTTTCACGATCTCGATCAGGTGAAGGTCGCACAGTCCGGCTACCTTGGGCTCTGCACGTTTCTTGATTTCAATATTGGGAACGTCCTCAAGGCGCTGGACGATGCCGGCCTGAGCGACACGACGCGGGTGATGTATACGTCCGATCACGGCGACAACAACGGGGCGCGCGGTCTGTGGGGCAAGTCGACGATGTTCGAGGAAGCGGCCGCGGTGCCGTTGATCCTGAGTGGACCGGACATTCCGAAGGGCGCCGTAATCGACACGCCGGTCAGTTTCGTCGATATGTATCCCTTCATTATTGACTGTGTCGGTGCACGCGACGAAGGGACCGTGACCGCCGTGCATCCGGGCGTCAGCATTGCCGACTATCTGGACGGCGGCGACGAAGCCAAGGTGGCGTTCTCCGAATACCACGGTATGGGCTCCAAGACGGCCGCCTATCTGGTCAGAAAAGGCCCGTTCAAGTTGGTTCATTACGTCGCCTATGCCCCGCAATTGTTCAATCTCAACGATGATCCCGAGGAGTTGAACGACCTCGCGGGAGATCCCGCGATGCAGGCAGTCGTTGATGATCTGATGAGTGAACTGCGCAGGATTGTCGACCCGGACGCAACGGATGCTCTGGCAAAACAGCAGCAGGCCAGGTTGTTGGCGGAAAACGGCGGCGCCGATGCCGTTATCGCGCGCGGCGATCTCGGGTTTTCGATGCCGCCTGGCGTCGACCCTCATTTCGACTGAAGGACCGGTGAACACCATGTGGGGTGCGACATGCGATTGAACGACGAGGAAAAGGCGATGCTTGCCGGTGAACTGGGTGAGCCAAGGCGCTGGGCAATCGATCATATGCTGAAGGTCGGGCGAATGTTCGATGCCGAAGATCTGGTTCCGGTGTCGCAGGTGCACATGATGGCCGACCCTGAATCGATCGGCGAAGCGGGCACGGTATTTATGGAAGAAATGGCCGCGCACCCGGAAGATGATCGCCGCGTCGCGGTGCCGATGATTACCGACCCGCGTGGCGTCGATCTGACCTACTACCATCCTATCGGGCAGACCGAAGAGATGGCGAATATCGAGCGCCGTTTCATTGCTGCGTGCGAGAAGCTTTCAATCTTGATGACAGATACCTGCATCAACTACCAGACGGTCATGCCGCCCGTGCTGGGTGATCACGTGGCGTTTGGCGATACGGGCGTCGTGATTTACTGCAACAGCGCCTGCGGCGCGCGCTCCAATTTCGAGGGCGGTCCGTCCGCGCTGGCAGCCGGGTTGACCGGGCGCACCCCGCGATATGGCCTGCATCTGGACGAAAACCGCCGTGCCACGAAGCGTTACGTGGTCAGTGAACAACCGAAAGGGCTTACCGATTGGGGTGTGCTCGGCGCCGTGATTGGCCGTAAATCAGGGTCTTACTGGGAAGTGCCCGCTATCGAGGGGCTCGAACGGGTGCCGACATCAGACGAGATGAAGCACATGGGCGCGGCGATGGCGAGTTATGGTTCGACGCCTCTTTTTCACCTCATTGGCATCACGCCGGAAGCGCCGGACGCCAGAACTGTCGGTGCCGATTCATTAAGTGCTGAAATTATTGCCGCCGACGACCTGAATGAACTCCGCTCGTCATTTGGTGCCAAGGGCGACAAGGTCGATGTGGTCGTCTTCGCCGCGCCTCAACTTTCCATTGTCGAGATGCAGCAGGTTGCCGATCTGATCGACGGCCTGAAACTGCATGATGATACGGACATGATCGTTTGCACGTCACCGACTGTTTACGCAGATGCGGTGCGCATGGGGCTTGTCGGGCGGATCGAAAGCGCGGGCGCCAAGGTGCTGCAAGGGACGTGTTTCTATCAGCAGTACGCGCGCGAGATCGGAGAGGCCAACGGTTGGAAGCGCCTGCTGTCCAACTCCACCAAGATCGTCAATATTCTCGGCGGCTATGGGTATCAACCGGCTCTTGCCGACATGGAGGTATGCATCGCATCCGCCGTTGCGGGAGAAGTCCAATGATCGACGAGTTGAAGTGTCACGTCGGTGTCGGGCCCGATGTCGAGGGAGAAGCCCTGGTTGCTGACGATAATTTTTCGGCACGTTATGACCTGGACCGGATCAAAGGCATCTTTTCCCGGCCGCAGCACAAGCTGGTCAATCAATCGTATGACGGCAAGATTCTGGTGCTTAACACTGCGAAAGGCGGCGTTGCTTCGGCGTGGATGCTTCATGAAATGAAATCGCGCGGCATTGTGCCGAAAGCAATCCTGTTTAATGCGGCGAATACGATCCTTGCGCAGGGCGCGGCGCTTGCCGACCTCGCGATGTGCGACCGTTTTGAATCAGGTGACGTCACCACGCTCATCAACACCGGTGACTATGTGAAGGTCTTCCCCGAAAAGGGCTTGGTCGTCGTCGAGCGGCGTGAGTAAGCCTGCCTGGACATCAATGCGGGTGATTGATGTTTGATATAGCTTCAATCGAAACGTTTGTTTATCGCGTGCCGCTCGACATGCCGGTGCGCACATCATTCGGGCAAATGCGGGATCGCCCGGCTGCGTTCGTGCGGCTGACGGACGCTGATGGCAATGAAGGATGGGGCGAAGCTTTTTGCAATTGGCCGGCAGCCGGAGCCGAGCATCGGGCTCGACTCATACTTGACGACCTGGCCGAGTTATTGTTTTCCCAGCCTTGGCCATCGCCGTCGGCGATGTGGGTCGCGCTCACCGATTTGACGGGGGTGAAGGTCCTGCAGACGGGAGAACCGGGGCCATTTGCCCAGGCTATTGCCGCCCTCGACATTGCGTTGTGGGATCTGGCTGCGAGAAAGAAAAACGTTTCTCTGTCGCAGTTGCTGAATCCGGCGGCTTCGGATCGCGTGCGTGCTTATGCAAGCGGGATACATATTGACGATGCGCCGGATATGATTCCGCTCGCGAGGGCGCAGGGTTTTTCTGCGTTCAAGGTGAAGATCGGCTTTGACGTCGGTGCCGATGCAGAGAAAGTTCGCCGCTTACGCAAACAACTGGACCCGGCGGAAAAGCTCATGGCTGATGCCAATCAGGGCTGGAGTGCCGGGGAGGCGGCGGCATTCATGGCGTCTGTGGCGGACCTCGGGCTGACGTGGCTTGAAGAGCCCATCCGCGTAGATATGCCGAAAATGACCTGGGAGGAACTCGCCCTGAGCGCTGCCGTGCCGTTGGCAGGCGGAGAGAATTTACTGGGGGAGAAGGTTTTTCATGATGCGATTGAATCGCGAAGTCTCAGCGTCATTCAGCCGGACGTGATGAAATGGGGCGGCGTGACCAAATGCTTTGACGTCGGCACGCAGGTTCGTCAGGCAGGTAAAATGTACTGCCCGCATTTTCTGGGTGGCGGTATCGGCCTGCTTGCATCGGCACACCTGCTGGCAGCCGTCGGCGGGGATGGCTTCCTGGAGTTCGACGTAAACCCGAACCCGCTTCGATCGGACATGTTTGCAGGCTGGCCCGAAGTAACTAACAGCACGGTACGATTGCCGGATGGCCCTGGGCTCGGGAGTGCCCCGGAACTCGACGGTTTTGCTGCTTATCTCGTGCTTGATGACGTTTGCCGTGCATGACGCTCGGATGTTCCTGTCGAGATTTCTATCCGCGGATTCAGGATCGCCCCGACTTTGTCCCCGGTGGACATGCACGGCTGAAATTTGAAGATAGCCGAGTGAGAGGGATTGGCGGATGCGCCGCTCACGCTGGCGCAAAACTTACGGTGCTTCAGGAACAGCGAACACTCGCGCATGTGACGCGGTATTCCCGTCCTGAGATGGCCGGGGCAACGGTCTAAGACAGCCGTTCAAATGCGACCGAATACAAGAAACAAGCAGGCTATTCGCCGCCTGGCGACGTTGTAAGAGGCGGCATGTCGACGCCGCAGCCGTCGGCAACAGCGCGGATGTCGTCGATCACGTTGGCCGGCAGCGGGACACCGGTCTTCGAGAACTCTTGCTCGTTCCGGAGTTCCGGCTCACCCGGCATCAGGATTTCGTCGACCCCGTCCGCGAGCGCCGTCGCCTTCATCAGCTGAATGAAGTTGTCGACGCGCTCGATGAAGGCGTCTTTGGGCATGAACGACGTGACATCGACGGCCATGGTGAACTGGCCGTTGTTCTGTGCATTTTCGAAGTCCGCATAGAGGTTGTTGACGAGCTTGCTGTAGGCCGCGCCGGACAGCACGCCTGCCAACATGTCGACGAGA
The DNA here is from genome assembly GCA_965262415.1 of Rhodospirillales bacterium. Taxonomy (GTDB): domain Bacteria; phylum Pseudomonadota; class Alphaproteobacteria; order Rhodospirillales; family Casp-alpha2; genus UBA4479. The sequence continues at coordinate 3,808,222 of OZ253533.1, forward strand.
ATGGCGATGGCCGATCCCTTGGCGCCGGCGAAGGGCAGCACCACGCCGGCCTCGGCAGCCTTGGAATCGGTGGTCGGTTTGCCGTCGGTGTCGAGCGCCCAGCCTTCGGGGATGGCATCGCCGCGCTTGGCGGCTTCGACGATCTTGCCGCGGGCGACGACCGACGACGACATGTCCATGACGATGGCCGGGATAGATCCGGCCGGGATGGCGACGGAAAGAGGATTGGTGCCGAGCGCGCGGCCGCGGCTGCCCCACACCGCCATGGAGACAGGCGAGTTGCTTGCGCTGACACCGATCAGGCCGAGCGCCGATGCTTGCGTCACGTAGAATGATCCCGGGCCGTTGTGGTTCGAGTGACGCACCGTGGCGATGCCGACGCCGGTCTCGTGGGCGAGTTCTATCGCCGTCTTGATGGCACGGTCACCGGCGACGGCGCCCATGCCGTTGTCGCCGTCGACGAGTGCTACCGATGCGCTCTTGCGCTCGACCTCAATGGTCGGATCCGTTTTGACGACACCTTTCGCGAGGCGTTCCGTATAGATCGGGATTCGCGTGACACCGTGTGCACCGTGCCCGCGCAGGTCGGCGTGCACGAGGTTGTCAGCGACGATCATCGCCGAATCGCCATCGAGGCCGAATTTTTCGAAGATTCTCGCAGTAAAGCGCCGAAGTTCGTCGCCGTCACAGTAAAAAACAGACGCCAGTCCGGCGTCGGCGGCCGATTGCGTTCCCATGGCGAACCTCCCCGAGTTGCCCGATTCCATCAGGTTTGGCGGAATGCGTGGTGATTCCGTCTTTATTGCGCCAAGATTTTCCCAATTGCACCAAATTGTCAACAATTTAGAAATTTATATAAACAAAAAATATTGACATAGAAACAAATTCACCATTAGCCTTTGCCAATGGAAGAAGTTTTGCCAACAAACAGGGTGAATACCGGCGTGGCCGCGTTTACGGATTCCGCCGGTACGGCTACCATTTCCGCCGACCAGCGCGAAGATGGAGTGACGCTCATGGACGAGGCGAAGAAGACCGGCCTACCCCTGCAGGCCATGGTGCGCGACCGGATCGAGCACATGATCCTGAGTGGCGAGCTCAAGGCCGGCGAACACTTGAACGAGAACGCGCTCGCCGCCGAACTGAACGTCAGCCGCGGCCCGATCCGCGAGGCAACGCGCAGTCTCGCCGACGCCGGGCTGCTGACGATCATGAAGAACCGCGGTGCGTTCGTCCGCGAAATCAGTCTTGAAGACGTCCTGCACGTGTACGACATCCGCGCCGGACTAGCCTCTGTTGCTGGGCGGTTGGCGGCGTTGCGCGCAACGCCTGAAGGCGTCGCCGAGTTGCAGGACCTCTGGGAGCAGATGGAAGCGGCGCGGGTTGAGCGCGATTCCGATCATTACTACGAGATCAATCGCCAGTTTCACGCCCGCATCGTCGAGATGACCGGTAACCCGAAGCTGATCGAATTCCACGAAACAACGGAGCGCGACGTGTTCCTGTTCCTGCGCCGCGGCGTGACCGGGCCGACGCGCATCGATACGTCGAACCGTCAGCACAAGGAAATGCTCGACGCCATCGCCGCCGGTGACGAACAGGCCGCCGCCAAGGCGTTCGAACGCCATGTGGTCGCAGGCAAGCAGCGTATGCTGGATACGCTGGTCAGTAACACCGGCGGATAAACGCACAAGACAACGAAACACATTGGGGAGGAGACGGAATATGAGAGCGCTTAAGACCTGAACGACATCCGGACCGTGCGCGTCAGCGCCAGCATCCGGAATGACCTAATCCCGATAAGAAAAAGAAACGGCCGCGGGCGTGCTTTGCGCCCCGCAAGACAGGCGCCTGTGCCTGTACCAAGCATTCAATGGAGGAACATCAAATGAAGCGGTTTAATATTGCAGCAATTCTGACCCTGGCGGTCGCGGTGCTTTTCGCAGCGCCGGCGAGCGCCTGGGAACCAACCAAACCGATCAAGATCTACGTCGGTTTCTCGCCGGGCGGCGGCACCGATATCGTTGCCCGCACGCTCGTCGCAGCCAGCCAGGAATTCTTTCCGGTGCCGTTGGTGGTCGTGAACAAGCCGGGTGCCGGCGGCACCATCGCTGCCGATTTCGTGGCCAAGCAACCGGGTGACGGTTACTCGCTCCTGGTGGCGGGTGGCAGCGAAAGCACCTCGGTGCCGAACCACCGCGAAGTTTCCTACACCCTCAACGATTTCCGCGGTGTGCTGCGGAATATCCGTGCGCGCATCATCCTCGTCAGCAAGGCCGGCAGCGGTATCAAGACGGTCGACGATCTGGTGAAGAAGGCGAAGGCCGAGCCGGGCAAGCTGGCGTACGCGTCGAGCGGCAACGGTACGCTTTATCACTCGACCATGCTGCTGTTCACCAAGGCAGCCGGTGTCGACATGAAGCACGTGCCCTATAAGGGCGGTGCGCCCGCCATGGCGGCGCTGCTCGGCGGTCACGTCGATATCGCGCTCGCTGCGCCCGAGGAAGCACAGGCCCAGGTTGCGGCCGGTCAGGTGAACCTGCTCGGTCTGACCTCGACGGAACGCACCGACCTGTTCCCGGACGTGCCGACGCTTAAGGAGCTGGGTTACGATGTCTATCTGGAAAATCAGAAAGGGATCGTCGGCCCGGCGTCCATGCCGGACGACGTGACCCAGTACCTGCACGACAAGTTCAAGATGGGTATGGACACGAAGGTCTGGGAAAAAATGGCCGGCAAGCTGAAGCTCGAGACGTCGTACCTGAACGGCGCGGACTTCAAGGATGCCATGTCGACGATGTCGAAAACCATCGGCGACGCCGTCAAAGGCCTTTAAGGCTCCGAAGGCCGCTGGAAAATGCGTAGGGGAGAACGGCAATCATGAAAACCGACCGGATTTTCGGATGTGCGTCGGCATTGCTCGGACTCCTCTTCGTGTTCCTGGCGGTGCCGTCAATCACTGGTGATTGGCAGCAGGGGGAACAGGCGCGGTACTTCACCGTTGGTCCGCGCCTGTTTCCTTATATCTCCGGCATCCTGGTGACGCTGTTCGCGTTTCTGATCGCCATCAAGCCGGATGGTGACAACAAGATCAGCGATTTCCTGAAGCCAGGCGCCGCAAAGATGGCCGTTTTCGCCATCGTTCTGGCCTTCGTATATATCGCGCTTCTGGAACCGCTCGGTTTCATCATCGCCAGTGTGCTGGCGCTGTTTACTTTCTTCATCGGTTTTGGCGAACGCCGCTGGAAGATGATCGTGCCGATCGCCTTGGTCGTCCCGATCGCGATCTCGGCGATGTTCTCGGGCTTCTTCAAGGTGCAACTGCCGCCAGGCTTGTTCGCCATTTCGTTTTAGGTTGAGACATGGATTTATTTCTGAGTGCCGCCAGTGAGGTTTTTGCGCCGGCCAACCTGCTGATCCTGCTGGCGTCGACGGTGCTCGGCATCGTCATTGGTGCCATTCCCGGCCTGACGGTAACCATGGCGGTTGCGCTCGCGGTGCCGCTGACCATCTGGATGGACACCACGCCGGCAATGCTGATGCTGCTGGGGCTTTACGGGTCCGGTATCTACGGCGGCAGCATTTCGGCATGCCTCCTGAACGCGCCCGGCACGCCGGCGTCGGCGGCGACCGCGCTCGACGGATACGAGCTCGGCAAGCAGGGCAAAGCGTTGAAGGCGCTCAAGGTCGCGCTTTGGGCGTCGGTATACGGCGGCCTGTTCTCGATTGTGCTCCTGGTGCTGATCGCGCCGCAACTGGCGCAGGTCGCGCTAAAGTTCGGACCGGCAGAGATCACGTGCTTGCTGATCTTCGCGCTGACAGTGGTGTCGGTGCTGTCCGGCGATTCCATCCTCAAGGGGTTGTTCGCCGCCGCGCTCGGCATGCTGCTCGCGACCATCGGCGCCGATCCGATGCTGATGATCCCGCGCTTCACGTTCGGGGTCGATGAATTGTTCGACGGGCTTGCCTACATTCCGTTGTTGATCGGCCTGTTCGCCATCGCCGAGATGTTTGCGCAGTCGGAACAGAAGTTCCGCTTCGGCGCGACGATCCTGAGTATCAAGGACGGCGAACGCGACGAGAACCGGATTTACGCGGAAGATGTGAAGCGTTGCGCAGTCCCGGTAATCCGGTCCGGGTTCTTCGGTGCCTTTATTGGCATGCTGCCGGGTCTCGGCGCGGCCGTCGCGTCGTTCGTCGGTTATGCGGAAACCAAACGCGCCTCCAAGGAACCCGAGAAATTCGGTAAGGGCGCGATCGAGGGGGTGGCCGCGTCCGAATCCGCCAACAATGCCGTTACCGGGTCTGCAATGATCCCGATGCTGGCGCTCGCCATTCCGGGCGACCCGCCGACGGCGATCCTGCTCAGCGCGCTGATGATCCAGGGTGTCACCGTGGGGCCGCTGATCTTCGCCAACAACCCGGACGTGGTCTACATGATCTATGTGGCGCTGTTCCTGGCGCTGGTGGCGACAGCGGCGGTCGCGGCGATCTTCATGAAGCCGATATCGCATGTCCTTAGGGTGCCCAAGGTGTTCCTGTATCCGGTCATCCTGTCGATGTGCGTCGCCGGGAGCTACGCGATCCGCTTCAACGTGTTCGACGTGTTTGTCATGCTCTTCGCCGGCGTGCTCGGCTACGTGATGCGGGTATTCGGCGTGCCGGTCGCACCGTTGCTGATCGCCTTTATCCTGACGCGCCCGCTCGAGGAGTCGCTGCGCCAGGCGCTGATCCGTTCGGAGGGAAGCCTGATGGTTTTCCTCGACCATCCCATCGCCCTGTTTTTCCTGGCTCTTGCCGTCGCCGCCGTCGCCTTCACGGTGTGGCGCGAGCGCAAGACCGGCGAGCGTATCGCCGAACAGGGCTGAACTGTTTTATCCCGAGATTGGAGAGTTATCGTGCCATCCAGTGCTAGCAATACCGAAGTCGGCTTCATCGGGCTCGGCGTCATGGGGAAGTCCATGGCCCGAAACCTGCTCAAGGCCGGATTCCCGCTGACCGTCCATAATCGCTCACAGGGTAAGGTCGACGAGCTTGTCGCCGAGGGCGCGAAAGACGGCGCCTCACCGGCCGGCGTTGCCAAGGCGTGCGACGTGATTTTCATGTGTCTACCCGACACGCCGGACGTCGATAAGATCCTCTTCGGCGAGAACGGTGTGATCGAAGGGGTGCGCGACGGCGCGGTCATTGTCGACTGCTCCACCATCTCGGCGACGGAAACCCAGGCTTTCGCGGCGAAGCTTGCAGAAAAGGGGGTCGCGATGGTCGACAGCCCCGTCAGCGGTGGGCCCGGCGGCGCCGAGAAAGGCACGCTTTCGTGCATGCTGGGCGGTGACGCCGACGTGATTGCACGGGTGCAGCCGATGTTGGATGCCATCGGCGAGAAGTTCGTGCATGCCGGACCGACGGGCGCCGGCCAACTCGTCAAATCCTGCAATCAGCTGGTGATCTCGGCGACCATGATGGGCGTCTCCGAGGCGGTGGCGCTTTGCAGGAAGCTGAACATCGACCCGAACGCCATGCGTGACGCATTGCTCGGCGGGTCGGCGCAGAGCTTCGTGCTGCAGAACCACGGCAAGCGCCTGATCGACGGGACACTCGATCCCGGCTTCCGTGCCGAGTTGATGCTGAAGGATATGAAGCTCGCCATGAACACCGGCCGCGACGCGGGCGTGTTCGTACCGGCGACGGCGCTCGCGGTGCAGATGCTGACGGCGCTTTGCCAGACGGGGCGCAATGGCCTGGACAGCGCGGCACTGGGTCTCGTGTTCCAGGAAATGTCAGGGTGTGAGTAAGGCCTGGCGGCGGTCAGAATCCGTAAAGCCGCGCCGGGTTGTCCGCAGCGATCATCGGCCAGTCGACGCCGCACCAGGATCGAACGAGCGCCATCAACACCTCGTCGTCGGGTTTCTCGCCCGGCCCGAGGCTCGGATGCGGCCAGTTGCTGCCCCAAAGCAACCGGTCTGCGGCAACCTCGCGGAATTTTGCGACCCTTTCGGGGCCGATGCCCGCGGTCTCGAAGTCGGGTGAAATGTAATAGGGCGCAGAAAGCTTGAGCCAGCAATGAGAGTGACCGAGCAGCCGAAGCAGGGAGCGGAACGCGGGATAATCGATGTCCGCGCCCACCGGCATGCGCCCGAAGTGGTCGATCACCACATCGCACGGCAGGTTGCTCAGCCGCGCCTCAAGGTCGGGAAGCTCATCCCCTGCGGTCTGCACGATAACGTGCCAGCCCAGGTCGGCGATGTGCCTTGCGACCGGCTCCAATTCCGACATCGGCAGGCAACCCTCGGCAAGACTGTGAAACCGCACGCCCCGGACGCCTGCGTCGTCCAGTTCTCTCAAACCCGCTTTCGTCGCCTCTATACCTACAATCGCGATGCCGCGTGCATTCGCATGGTCCCGGGCCAGGGCATCCAGCAGACAGCCGTGGTTTCGGCCGTAGCCGCTTGGCTGCACGTAGACCGTCCGCGAAATGCCGAGACGGCCTCGCAGCGCCATATAGTCCTCGAATGCAGCTTCCGGCTCGAGACTGTCCGCCGGGAACCTCTCGGCGAGACCGTAAACATGCATATGCGTGTCGCAAATGCCGCTCAAGGACCGGTCTGATGCGCTGTCGTCACTCATTTGAAATCATCGAACCTTAAGGAGAAAGCCATGCCCGTAATCGAGAACGCGATGAAGAAGAAACTGGAGGCGGGAGAGAACGTATTCTCCTTCAATCTGGTTGTTTCACGATATCCGGCGGCGACGTGGATAGGCAAGGAATGCGGCTTTGACTGGCTGTTCATCGATACCGAGCACAACTCGATGGATCTCGATACCGTATCCGCACTTTGCCTGTCCGCGTTGCCGATCGGCATCACACCCATCGTGCGCGTACCGGGTCACGAGCATTTCCATGCCACGCGCGCACTCGATGCCGGTGCCATGGGTGTCGTCGTGCCACATGTCGATACGCCCGAGCAGGCGCAACAGGTGGTCGAGAACTGCAAGTTCCCGCCGCTCGGCATGCGCTCGCTGACCGCCCCCGTGCCGCAACTCGGCTTCGAGGGCATGGCCGCCAAGGATGCGCTGCCGGTGCTCAATGACAACACGTTCATCATCGTCATGGTCGAGACGCCTGAAGCGGTCGAAAACGTCGATGCCATTGCCGCGGTCGAGGGCGTGGACTGCGTGCTGATCGGCTCCAACGATCTGGCGGCGACCATGGGCATCCCGGGCGAGCTCGGTCACGATCGCATCGCCGATGCCTACGCCAAGGTCATCGCGGCGTGCGAAAAGCACGGTAAGTATCCGGGCATGGGCGGAATCTACGATCATGCGCTGATGGAGAAATACATCAAGATGGGCGCGCGCGTCTGCCAGGGCGGCGGCGATACCGCGTTGATGATCAGCGCCGGCAAGGAGCGTACCAAGTTCCTGAGCACCCTGAAAAAAGCGCAGAAATAAACGACCCTGCAACCTTGGCTGGCCGCCGCCGCTGCCTCTGGGTGACGGTGGCGGTCAGTTTTCTTTCAGGGTGACGCGAAGCAGGTCGGCGAAGGCGCGGACGTGCGCGCTGCCTGGCCGGTTGGCGGCGCGGATCAAACGGAGTTCATAGGGCACTTCCGGTTCGAATGCGATCGAGACGATGCCCTTGCCGTCATAGGCGCGTGCGGTGACCGGGTCCAGTACGGACGCACCCATGCCGTTTGCCACCAGCGCGCAGATCGAACCCGAATACGAACTGTCGAAAATCACGTTGGGCGTAACGCCTTCGGCCTCGAACGATTTCAGGATGCGCTGCTGCATCAGGCTGTATTCGTTGACCATCAGCATCGGTTCGCCGTCCAGGTCCTTTGGACGGATAACCTTTTTGCGCGCCAGCCGGTGACCGGCGGGGACGACGGCGACAACGCGCAGCGGCGGCAGCGGCATGATCACGACGCCGTCGGTCTGCGGCGGCAGCACCGCAAGGCCGAGATCCGCCTTGTTGGCGGCGACCAGATCCGTGACTTCGGGTGACGGGAAGCTTTGCAGCGAGATGGTGACGTCCGGCCAGTCATCCCGAAACCTCGCGATGGCGTCGGGGATCGCGAAGAACGACGGTGCAAGCGAGGCGGCGATGTTGATGCGTCCGCTCCGGTTCCGTTTCAGGTCACTCGCGAAAAGGGCGACCTGATCAAGACCGTGGAAGCTCCGCTCCACTTCCTGATAAAGCGCGGTGGCATCCGCCGTCGGCGCGATGGAGATGCCCTCGCGCACGAAGAGGGGCAGCCCGATCTCCGCTTCCAGGTCGCGGATCAGGCGGCTGACGGCGGGCTGAGTGATGTTCATCAGATTTCCGGCGGCAGTCATCCCGCCGGTCCGGTAAACGGCGCGAAACGCTTCGATCTGACGCAGATTGAGCCGCATGGGGTTATTTCAACTCATAATATTTATTTATGAATACTGCTATAATCCAAATTTGACATTCTGACCAGCCGGGCGTTGAGTCGTGTGCAGGAGGAAACAAAAAATGTCGATTACCGTTACCCCGCTTCATGCGACTTTCGCGGCCCGTGTCGAAGGTGCCGACCTGACCCGGCCCGCGGACGAGTCCACCGCCGACGCATTGCGCGACGCCATCGATACCCATGGCGTGCTCGTCTTCCCCGGTGAAAAACTGACCGAAGACCAGCAGATCGAGTTCGCGAACCTGTTTGGTCCGCTCGACGTGCGGAACGGCATCATCCAGACCGGGATCAAGCAGAGGATCAGCGACCGGCTTGTCGACATATCGAACATTGACGACAAGGGCCAACTGCTTGACCGCCAGAACCGCCGGCGCATGGCGAACCTGGGCAATCAGCTCTGGCACACGGACGCTTCGTTCAAGGCGACGACGGCGAAATACTCGCTGCTGCATGCACATACGGTGGTCAGCGAAGGCGGCGAGACGCAGTACGCTGATATGTGCGCCGCCTATGACGCTCTGCCGCAGAAGATGAAGGATAAAATCGCCGACCTCGATGCTGAACACTCCGTTATCGCATCGCGTGCGACGATGGGCTTCACGGATTTCAGCGACGAGGAGCGCGCTGCCCTGCCACCGCAGGTCCGTCCCTTGGTACGCACGCTGCCGTCTGGACGCACGTCGCTTTATCTGGCGTCGCATGCGTCGCACATCATCGGCTGGCCGGTGCCGGAGGGACGCATGCTGCTGCGCGACCTGATGGAGCACGCGACCCAGCGTGAGTTCGTCTATACCCACACTTGGCAGGTCGGCGACCTGGTGATGTGGGACAACCGCCGAACCATGCACCGCGCGCGCCCGTTCGACGAGAGCGAGGCCCGGGACATGCGCCGCGCAACGGTCATGGATCCTGATTGGCACTTCGAGCACCGTGCGTCATGGGACGCTCAACAGGCATCGTCGGGTTAATCGTCCATCCGCGATCGTTCTCATCGTGCCACTCGCCAACGCGACCTCCGATGAGCCGCAACAGAAGTCCTGAGAACTTATGCGGGGCGGGGGTGGCTGGTGAATTCATGACGGAGAGGGAGGGATCGGCGGCTTTCCCGCCCGCTCGGGCCGTACCGGCACTCGCGCACGAAAGGGCCCGTCCACCGCGCCCGTATCCGCATACGCTTGAGGCCCCGCGAGGGGGCCTCAAGCGTATGGCGGTGGGCACAGTCAGGTGCGAACGCGTCTCCGCTTTCCCTGATCGGCAGGGAAGTAGCAGGGAAATTTTCCCTTTGTTTGCCAACTCCACCTGACCAGTGATTGCGAAATGTCCAAAACACGCCGAGCCAGAGCCTATTTCCCTAGTCTGATAACAGGGAAGGCTTCGCTTCGAACAAGGCGCGTCATTATTTGCGCGTGGGTTATAGTTCGACCGTGATACTGACACGTGCACGAGAGACGCACAGCATCATGCGGTTTTGGCGGGCGCTCGTTTTCAAGACTTTGTCGCGGTGGATCACGGTGCCGTCACTATATCCGCATTCGCAAGACCCGCACACGCCAAGCTCGCATGATGAGGGAAGTACAAAGCCTTCTTCGCGTAAGACGTCGAGAGCAGAGCGGTCAGCAGGCACGCGAAACGTTTGATCGGTCGAGGCGATATGGAGATCGAACGGTTCCGGGTTGTAGTTCTCGTCCAAAGTCATTTGGAAGAGTTCCGCATGAACCTGCTCTTCGGGCCAATCCGCGCACAGGTTTTCCATATCACTGACAAGTCGTTCGGGGCCACAGCAATAGACATGTAGGCCTGGTTGCGGCTCACCGATGATGCTCGACATATTTAAACGGTGTTCGGCGCCGTCTTCGCCAGCATGTTCAATAAGCAGTGGACCGCAAATATCTTGCAGTTCCGCGAGGAGCGGTGCGTTTGCACGCGAGCGAAAGCAATAGTGCAACTCGAACTCTTTACCGGCGCTTTTAAGGGCGCGCACCATAGAGAAGATCGGGGTCACTCCGATCCCACCGGCTATCAGGATCGCCTTATCTGCGGATAGGTCGAGCGGGAAATTGTTCCGAGCGGCAGAAACGTGAAGTTCGTCCCCGACCTTTAGGTGATCATGGAGCCAAGCGGAACCACCGCGGCCGCCCGTCTCACGTTTTACGACAATTCGGTACTCGGAGAGATCGTCTGGTGTGCCAACGAGTGAGTACTGACGTACCTTGCCGTCGGATAGTTGAACATCGACATGCGCGCCGGGCGCCCATGCAGGAAGGTGCGGGCGCGTGGGATGTACAAGGCGAAACGCTTTAACGTCCTCGCACATTTGGTCGACGGCACCGACCCGTAGTTTCATAATTATTCGGGCGGTCATGCGGATTTCTCGTCACCTAACGGGAGAAGTTGGTCGCCCTTGCGGATGATGCCGCCTTTTTCGATGCGGCAGTTAAGGCCTGACCGATTGTAAAGGGGTAGGAACAAAGGACGGTCGAGCAGCTCTTCCAAATAACGGCACGGGAAATTCAGCCGGCCACCGACAAGGATGCACTCGCCGACTTGGAACCGCTTGCCGACAAGATGGTTGAGCGGCACACCGACGACTGTCAAATTGCGTCGGTGTTCTGCCGGGTCGAGCTTGATCGGGCCATCCTGCAACGGAGGGTCGTTACGCTCGATCGCTTCGAGAGCCTCTAATTCAATCAGCGTGACTTCGCGAATATCGGGTTTCGGGGAATAGGTCCCGGTGCCGAGGAAATAACGATCCCCTACAATGCCTTTGCCGGGTACCAGTTCCGCTTCTTCGAGCTCTTCCATTTCATAGCTCGCTGCCGGTGCGATATGAATGTTCAACAGCTTCCCGCTCCATCCCTCCGCGCCGCTCATTGAGCTTCTCCAAGATACGACATGTTGATTTTTAACCTCTCTACTGGTTGCGTGCTGCTGATCATGCGATTTCGAAGGTGCCGTCGACTTCAACGGCGACACCGGCTGGGAGCGACGCGACACCGACGGCAAATCGTGCATGCGGGCCGACTTTGTCGCCGAAAACTTCAACCATGAGATCGGATGCACCATTGACGCATTTAGGCGCATCGTTGAAATCCGGTGTGCAGTTCACGAACCCGCCGAGTTTTATAACGCGTGTGACTTTGTCTAAGTCTCCACCGCAGGCCTCACGAAGTTGTGCCAAGATATTCAGCGCACATACACGGGCGGCTGTGTAGCCGTCCTCAATCGTCGCCGATTGCCCGAGCTTGCCCACATGTTTGATCTCTCCGTTCCAGGCCGGAACTTGGCCGGAGATATAGACCGTGTTGCCGCTGATGGAATAGGCGACGTAATTTCCGACCGGTGCAGCGGCTTGCGGTAGTTCGATGTTTAAGTCGGCAAGTTTAGATTCGATATTTCCAGACATGGTTTCTCCATTATTCACATGTGTTTGGGTTAGCGTGAGATGATTTCAGGCAGCCATAGCGCCAACGCCGGAAACGCGACGACGAGTGCCAAGCCGGTCAGTTGCAAAAGCACAAATGGGATAACGCCGCGATAGATGTTTTGCATGGTGACACCACGTGGGGCGACGCCTTTCATGTAGAACAGGGCGTAGCCGAACGGTGGCGTTAGGTACGAGGTTTGTAGGTTTACGGCGATCAGAATGGCGAACCAGACAACGAGGTCGCCGTGCGGGACATGTGTGCCAAGGTCGAGGGTTTCAATAATCGGTGTAAAAACCGGGAGGGCGATCAAGATGATCTCGATCCAATCGAAGAAAAACCCCATAAGAAATACGAGTGCCAGCATCATAAAGATGACGAGTGCCGGGCTTAGGTCGGCTTGTTCGAATAGATGCGAGATAACGTCGTCGCCGCCGAGCGACCGAAATACGTAGGAAAACGCGGTCGCACCGATGAAGATCATAAAGATCATGACGTTGGATTTCGAGAAGTTCTCGATGACGTCTTTAAAGACGGCGCGTGAGAGTTTACCATTTAGGAAGGCGAGAAGCGTAGCGCCAAAAGCACCAACTCCGGCGGCTTCCGTAGGCGTTGCCCAACCGAACAGGATCGACCCCAACACCAAGACGATCAAGATGACCGGTGGGATGAAACTGCGCAACAACATGAGCGCGAACTCGCGACGATCCGCGGGGGCCTCGTCGTCCGACATTTTAGGGGCGAGGCCGGGACGTATCTTGCAGACGATTACGATGTATAAAACGAAAAGCGTGGAGAGGATCAGGCCCGGAATGATCGCCGCCATGAAAAGCGTGCCGACGGAAACGGCAAGAAGATCGGCGAGAATGACCAGCATGATGCTCGGCGGAATAAGGATGCCCAACGTACTCGATGCGGCGATGGTGCCCGTCGACAATTCGAGTTGGTAACCGCGCTGCATCATGACGGGTAGCGCCAACAAGGTCATCATGACGACGGAGGCGCCGACAATACCCGTCGTTGCGGCGAGGATGGTGCCCGTCAGAGTGACCGAAATGGCCAGCCCGCCGGGGGCGCGTCGCAGCAACGTTTGCAGACAATGCAAAAGGTCTGTGGCAACACCGCTCTTTTCCAGCATCGTGCCCATAAAGATGAACATGGGAAGTGCGACAAGGATCGGTTTTTCCGCTACGCCGCCCCAGGTTCGGGCGACGATGTTGTAGAATTCAATCAGAGAAAAGACGTCGAAGTAGTGCCCGATGAAGCCGAAAGCGATCGAAGTGCCGCCAAGCACGAAGGCGACCGGGTAACCAGAGAACATAAAGACAGCAAGGGCCAAGAACATGAAGAGCGGCAGGATGTCGATGAAATACATGTCATGCCTCCCGGTGTTCTTGATGAGGCGCGTATTCGACTCCGGGCAGATCGGGAGCATCGTCTTGGTCCGAGTCGTAAAGGTCCGGCCTGAACAGAGAAACGATGCGCCGCAGTAGGACGCTTAGGCCTGCCATAAGCAGCAACGTCATGCCGAGCGGAACGGCAGATTTGATCAACCAACGGAAGGGAAGGCCGGTCGCGGAAGCGGAGACCTCGCCTTTCTCCCAAGAGCGCCAAGTCATGTCGGTGCCGAAGTAAATAACGACGATGCAAAAGGGAATAAGAAAGAGAAGGCAGCCGAGAATTTCGATGACGCATTTGCTACGGCGCCCGAGTTTTTCTCGGATGATATCGATGCGAACGTGCGTGTTGTGCAAATACCCGATGCCAAGAGTGAACATGAAAAGCAGGGTGTGGAGGTGCCACTCCAACTCTTGCAGTTTCGATGATCCGATTGAAAAGAACCGTCGAGAAATGACGTCGAACATGATGACGGCGATGATGACGACCGCGATCCAGGCAATCCAACGGCCGCAAAACTCGACAGGTGCCTTTAAGAGGTCGGAGAGTTTAAGCAAAAAAGACATTACGGATATCCAATGAGTTCCGCCACGCCGCCCCAGCCTTCGACCGAGATCGAGATAAGCTGAGGCGGTCTAGGGGATTAATCTTTGGGATTATTCCTTCACGTAGGCGATGTCGGACCAGATTTTATATTTGGCCCGGAACGCCATGTAGTTGTCGTATGCCTTTTTGAATTCAGGCGAAGCGGCGGCTTCTTCGGCTGCAACTTCTTCCCAGGCCTTGCGGAATACGGCGAGCATTTCCGGCGGCCACTCGTGGATCGTGACGCCTTTGTCGACGATTTCCTCGAGTGCGGCGAACTGCTTCGCTTCACCTTCGGCAATAGCTTGGCGCACGTTATCGCCGCACATCATCTCGACTTGCGCTTGCTGCGTTTCGGAGAGTGCTTTCCACTTGTCCATGTTGATGATGATTTCGTAAAGCGTGGCCGGTTGATGCCAACCAGGGAAGTAGTATTCCTTAGCGACCTGATAGAAGCCGAGCTTCAAATCGACGGCGGGCATCGCGAATTCGGTGGAGTCGATGGTCCCGAGTTCGAGCGCCGGGAAGATATCGCCGGCGGCAAGAAGCTGCGGCGATCCGCCGAGTTTCTCGATGACCTTCGCGCCAAGACCGAAGATCCGCATTTTCATGCCTTTGAAGTCATCTGGAGACGTAACTTCTTTGCGGAACCACCCCGACGTTTCGGCAACCGTGCCGCCGCAGATCAAGCCCTTGATGTTGTTGCGGGCATAGATCTCGTCGTACATCTCTTTGCCGCCGCCATAATAGAAATAGGCAAGCAGTTCCGGCCATTTTGGGCCGAACGGTAGAGCCGAGAATACGGTGAGCGCCGGGTTCTTGCCGTAATAGTAACCGGACAACCCCCAACAGACATCGACCGAACCGGTGGAAACGGCATCGAAGCATTCCGCAGGCGGAACCAGGGCGCCGGGTTCGAACGGTTTGATTTGAATGTTGCCGCCGGACACTCGTTTAATCTTGTCGGCGATGTCGAGTGCTTGGCTACCGACATGCGGGACTTTCGTCGGGAACCAGCTCTGCATTTTCCAGCGTACGGGCGCGTCGTCCGCAGCGCTCGGTGCTGAGGTGGCGGTGAGAATTGCGGCGGCGAGGGCGCCACCGAGTAGTCGTGTTCGTTTAGACAATAAGGTTGATAACATTCTAGCTCTCCATCGTGATCTAGCGTTCCTGTTTTTCGATCAACCGAATGTCTCTCTCCCTGTTATCTCTCATTGACGACGCTAAACCATCGATTGAGCCCGTTCGGGCCGGTCTACGCCGCATGCCTGCGATTGATATGCAGGTTTGCGTTGGAGTTGTTGGTAAGCATTAACCCGCAGATTGTTCTTTTAGTCAACACGAGTTGACCATATTATTTCATAATTCTTCCAGTCCATTGTGGAGAAGTTATATAAATCATTGAAAATAATGTATAAATTTAAAAAACGAAATCAGATCGATAGATATCAGCCATGGATAACTGCATGTAAATCGTTTTTGTTTCCTATTATATTGCTTAACAGGAAACTTTTGTGTTTTATGAATATCTGCGATGCAACGAGAGGAAGCGCCCATGGCGACAGAATTCCGCGTAGGCATTTTTGTCTATGATGATGTTGAGCCGATCGACTTGGGGGCGACTTTCGGCACGTTGTCGATGGCGCGGCGCCTCGTCCAGGATATCGGTATCTATTGTGTCGCTGCCGAAGCGGGGCCGATTATGTTGACCAATGGTCTCGAAGTGGTGGCACCCTATGGTTTCGAAACGTTGCCGGATGTGGATGCGTTAATCGTGTCCGGCGGGCCCGGTTGGGCCGCTCAGGTGAAAGATGACGCGGTTCTGAACTTTCTTAGACGCAAGAAAGATGAGGCGCCGATTGTTTCCGTGTGTACCGGTGCCATGATCCTTGCTGCGGCAGGTCTTCTGGATGGCCGGCCAGCGACGACAAAGGCCGGCAGCGCGGCGGGTGAGGCGTTGCCATTGGATCTGCTTCGTGATGCATCGCCAGAAGTGAACGTCATACGTGCATGCGTCGTTGATGATGGAGACATCGTGACGGGGGGCGGCGTGACGTTGGCAATCGATACTACTTTGTACCTTTTGCGCCGTTTTCTTGGTGCGGACGTCGCTGAAGTTACCGCGCGGTCCATGTCTTACGAGGCGGCTTGGCTTGCCAATGAGGACGCATATGGTACACGAATTACGGGAGAGACGGTCAGGGGATGAGAATGACCGAAGAGGAAACGGAATTAAACGAAAAGATCGGTGTTCGGCTTCGTGGGCTGCGTAAGTCGAGCCGCTTTACGCTGGAGCAACTTGCTGAAGCGACAGGCTTTACCAAGAGCTATCTGTCAAAGATCGAAAACGGCAAAAAGGTGCCGCCGATCGCGTCCTTGGCGAAGATCGGCAAAGCGCTCGGCGCGGACCTGGCTTTCTTCTTCGATGAGGAAGAGGAGGGAGACACCCATGGTCATGATGTGTGCGTCATCCGCGCAAGCGAGCGCAAGCGTGTCGTGCGGGGCGGCAGTTCATTCGGCTATGACTATCAGGCGCTGGCCGATAAAAAAGCGGACAAGTCGATGGAGCCGTTCATCTTCACGTTTCCGCCACAGGTCAACAAAGATCACTTTTTCGAGCACGAAGAAGAAGAACTGTTTTTCGTGTTGAGCGGTCGTGTCGCGTTCGAGGCCAACGGGGTCGATTACATTCTCGAGCCCGGCGATTGTATGTATATCGGGCCGAACGTGACGCATCGGGGGCGCTCGCTCGGCGAGATCGCCACCGCACTCGTCGTCGTCGCAAGAAAGTAAACTGACGAGAAGACGTTTAGCCTCAAGTCGGCATTGTCACGTTGGCGTTGTCACGTTGGCATTGTCACGTTAACTGGCTAAAGCGATGTCTAGACTCTGGTCTCCGCCTGGATGTTACGCAGACACGGCAAGCCGCCAGCAACTCAACAGGCGTTGTCAGGCTAAACTGGACGTGCGCCTAAGGCCGGTCGCTCTCAACGTTTAGGCCGCAAGCTGACGCCATTCGGCTAGGGCCGCGGTTCGGTCTTGTTTAAAAGTATCTCGGTGGTTGAGATGACGTGCGTGGTTGAAATGGTTGTGGATTGAGGCGTGGGTTGATGCGAACTTCTGCAAGGTCTTCACGTCCCGAAACTTCGACATCGCACCCTCTCGCCGTCGAAACGGCTGATGCGAGTTTTCGGCTCGATTGTTGAGCCACCGACCACATTCCTGTTTGGCAGCATTACCGATTACATTCAACGCTGCTCGGTATGACCGAAGCCGGTCCGTGACGATCACCTTTGGAGGACCGTACCTCTTCATAGTCCGCCTCAAAAATTTGAGCGCAGCCTTGCGATCTCGCCGTTTCGTGGCAGATGTCGATGCCTCGTTTGTGCAGGATGTCCTCGACCTGGCGCAGGGATAGGGGATAACGGATGTACAGCATCACCGCGAGGCGAATTACTTCGGGCGACGAGTTGAAATAGCGGAACGGATTTTTCATCCACAGATGCTAAAGACCGAGCCTGGCGGTCTCAAGCCGATTTGGTCTGACACTGCCGTCTGACGATAGGACGGCGAAATGTTAATTGACGGTCTTCTCGATCGATTTTCTCGGCGGCCACTACATTTACTTTAAGATACGTTATGCGACTTCAAGAGAAATAGGTTGTCCACTGAGATGCGGCTTAGTGGCCACTAGTCGGGCGGAGATCAATAGCCAGGTTCTGACATTTGAGAAACTCGCGACCTGTTTCGCACGCTCCAGTTCATTGTTCAACGCGTTCGAACGTTTGACCGATAATACCCGAACCCTTGATTGACGTACCTCAGAACCCTCCTCTAATGTGAATCGGGGAGGGACCATGGCCAGGCCAACGGTTCACGATGTAGCAAATGAAGCCGGCGTAAGCTTGGCAACGGTGGACCGCGTTCTTAACGGCCGCTCTGGCGTTCGCAGTCAGACGGTCGAACGTGTGAATGCTGCTGTCGAAAAGCTAGGCTATGTCCGAGACACCTCTGCCGCCAACCTCGCGCGGCAGCGGGAATACCGGTTCGACGTCGTTTTGCCCGACGATTCCGGGCAGTTTACCGAGACCATGAAAGAGGCTTTGCGCGAGGCGGGCAAGGCGCAGTTCACGGACCGCACGCGCGTCAAGGTCACAATGGTGCGACCGGATGATCCACACGATATCGCAAGAACACTGCACCGGTTGCGTGCGGCGAAGCCGGACGGCGTTGCGGTCATGGCGCAGGAAACGCCGCAGGTGCGTGACGCCGTCGCTCGGATGAAGGCGGATGGGATCGCCGTGGCAGCGCTGATCTCGGATTTGCCAAGCTCGGAAAGGGATTTCTTCGTCGGCGTCAACAGTATCTCGGCGGGGCGCACAGCGGCCCTCCTGATGGGCCGGTTTGTCGGCGAAAAACCGGGGAAAATCCTTGTTGTCTCGAGCTCCATGATTTCCCGGGACAGTGTTGACCGCAGGCTGGGGTTCGATGCTGTCATGCTTGAGGAATTCGGCGCTCTCCAGGTTCTGCCGTCCGTGGAGACCCGTAACGATGAGGAGCGTATTCATAGTATCGTCCAGCGCATTGTCGACACGCATGACGATCTGGTCGGCGTTTACTCGATGGGCTCGGGAAACCGTTATCTGATGGAGGCGTTGCGTGCAGCGGGTGCTCTGAAAAAGTTGGTATATATCTGCCACGAACTGACGCCGCTTACACGTGAAGCACTGACCGCCGGGGAGATCGACGCGGTAATCGCGCAGAATGTTGGACATCTCGCGCGTAGCGTATTGCGCGTTTTAAGGGCCAAATGCGATGGCGTCGCGATCTACGAGTCGCAAGAGCAAATTCGCATCGACATCGTGACGCGCGAAAACCTCCCTTGATCAAGGATTAGCGGTTTAGCCCGAGTTCCGAAGTGCGCATTATGAGGTACGTACATCATTTTTTTCTTTACATGATGTACGTACCTCATGTACCGTGTGCTCAAGTGGGGCAGAATCATAAGAAGCTTAATAATGCCTGCACGATCAATGGGAGCTTCAGAGTCACATGAGGAGACATTCGATGAAGATGAAATGTATCGCGGCAGCCTTAACGGTTGCCGGCGCTGCCGCATTTAGTGCGCCAGCCGCGAAAGCCGATGATTTGACGCTTTGCTGGGCGGCCTGGGACCCGGCGAATGCATTGATTGAGCTGTCCAAGGATTTCGAAGCGAAATCGGGACACAAAATGAGCTTCGAGTTCGTGCCGTGGCCGAATTTCGCCGACCGCATGCTCAACGAGTTGAACTCCGGCGGTAAGCTTTGCGACCTGATGATCGGCGACAGCCAGTGGATTGGCCTTGGCGCCGAAGCCGGTCATTACATCAAACTAAATGATTTCTTCGATGCCAACGGCATCAAGATGAGCGATTTCATCCCGGCGACCGTCACCGGGTATTCGGAATGGCCGAAGGGATCACCGAACTACTGGGCGCTGCCGGCCTTTGGGGATGTCGTCGGTTGGACCTACCGCAAGGATTGGTTCTCGCGCCCTGAGCTCATGGCCGAGTACAAGAAAAAGTACGGTCGCGATCTCGGCGTGCCGAAAACGCTCGAAGAGCTCAAGGACATCGCCACCTTTTTCCAAGGCCGCGAGATTGACGGCAAAAAAGTCTACGGTGCCGCCATTTACACCGAGCGGGGCTCGGAAGGCATAACCATGGGCGTCACCAACGCGCTCTACAATTACGGTTTCAAGTACGAAAATCCCGACAAGCCCTATTACCTCGAAGGCTTCGTGAACTCGGATGGTGCCGTCAAAGGCCTGGAATACTACAAGGCGCTCTACGATTGCTGCACCCCGCCGGGCTCGTCGGATTGGTACATGTCGGCGAACATCGATGCATATAAATCGGGCCAGGTCGCGCTACAGATGAACTTCGCCTTCATTTGGCCGGGTGTGCACGCCGACCCGAATGTCGGCGGCGAGAAGTCCGGTTACTTCCCGAACCCGGCTGGCCCGGGCGGGCACTTCGCGCAGCTCGGCGGCCAAGGTATCTCGGTGGTATCTTACTCGGACAGCCAAAAAGCAGCACTTGAATACATCCAATGGTTTGCACAGCCCGAGATCCAGAAGAAATGGTGGTCGCTGGGCGGTTACTCTGCGCTGAAAGCGGTGGTCGAGGATCCGGGCTTCGCCTCGAGCCAGCCCTACGCGCAAACCTTCCTGGACTCAATGGCGATCGTCAAAGATTTCTGGGCCGAGCCGGCCTACGCATCGCTGCTGCTGCCAATGCAGGACCGGGTTCACAAATATGTGGTGGCCGGACAGGGCACTGCTAAGGAAGCTTTGGACGGTCTCGTCAAGGACTGGGTCGAAGTGTTCGAAGACGAGGGTAAACGCTAACCCTTTCCTCCCGCGTCTGCCTTTTGGGTGGACGAGGGCCATGTGCGCGGGGCCGGTGGCTTGCAGCGGTCCCGCGTACTATCCAAACTCTCAGCTTAGGCCGTTTTCATAGGAACGATCGACCATGTCGAACTCCGCACTGGACCGTGTTGCGCGCGCGACGCCGCCGAAGATCGCGAAGAAGGTTCGGGGTTACTCGGACAGGACGATCGCGTGGATGTTTGTGACGCCGACGATTATCCTCCTGTTGGCGGTCAATATCTTCCCGCTTCTGTGGACGATCTACCTGAGTTTTACGAACTTTCGCGCCAACCGCCCGAACGCTGACGTCAAATGGCTGGGGTTGCGTAACTACGAGCGTATCCTCAACGACAGCGACATCTGGATAACGATGCAGGCGACGGCGCACTTTCTCTTCTGGACGCTGCTGTTTCAGGTCTTGATCGGATTTGCCCTCGCGTGGCTGATCAACCGAAAATTCAAAGGCAACGATCTTTGGACGACGATCATCGTTCTGCCGATGATGCTCTCGCCAGCGGTCGTCGGCAATTTCTGGACTTTTCTGTATCAGCCGCAAATCGGCCTGTTCAATTACGCTGTCGCCTTCCTTACCGGTGCCGACCCAACAAGCTTCTCCATGATCGGCGATGTTGCCCTGGCACCCTGGTCGATCGTGATCGTCGACACCTGGATGTGGACGCCGTTTGTAATGCTGATCTGTCTTGCGGGTTTGCGATCGATCCCGGACTCGATTTACGAAGCGGCGGAGTGTGACCGCGCGTCGAAGTGGCGGCAGTTCTGGACGATTACGGTGCCGATGGTTCTGCCGTTCCTGATGTTGGCAGTTCTTTTCAGAGGCATCGAGAACTTCAAGATGTTCGATCTGGTGGTGCAGTTGACTGGCGGTGGTCCTGGATCAACGACCGAACTGACGTCCATCAACCTGAAACGCGAAGCGTTCGAGAAATGGCGTACGGGATATTCGTCGGCCTACGCGATCATCCTGTTCGTGACCGTATTCGGGCTCGCTTCCATTTACGTCAAGGCGCTGAACAAGGTGAAGGAACGATGAGCGGGTTTTCGATCACCGAGCCGTCAAAAGGCCAGAAATGGATCGCCGGTGTGATTGTTGTGGCGTATGCGGTGATCACGCTGCTGCCGCTGATTTGGATTCTGGCAACCGGTTTCAAATCGTCGCCCGACTCGATCGCCTATCCGCCGAAGATCGTTTTCGATCCGACCCTTGAAGGTTACGTAAACTTGTTTACCGCGCAAACGCGCCAGACGCCGGAGTATCTGGCAGCGAACCCGCCGACAACTTGGTACGAGGAAATCGTACACGAAAAGGGCATGGTTATCGCGGGGCCGTCACGGTTCGGTGAGCGGTTTCTGAATTCGACCATCATCGGTTTCGGCTCGACGTTCCTGTCGGTATTCCTCGGTACCCTCGCGGCATACGCCTTCTCCCGGTTCAAGGTGCCGATCAAGGACGATCTTCTATTCTTTATCCTGTCGACCCGGATGATGCCGCCGATTGCCGTGGCGATCCCTATCTTTCTGATGTTCCGGGCGGTTGGTCTGTCGGATACCCATGCCGGCATGATCCTTCTTTATACGGCGGTGAATCTCTCGCTCTCGGTCTGGCTCCTGAAAGGGTTTATCGACGAAATCCCACGGGAATATGAAGAGGCTGCGTTGATCGACGGGTACACTCGATTCCAGGCCTTCTACAAGGTGGTTCTGCCGCAGGCGGCGACGGGCATCGCCTCAACGGCGATCTTCTGCCTGATCTTTGCCTGGAACGAATACGCCTTCGCCGTGCTTCTGACGTCGGGGACGGCGCAGACTGCGCCACCGTTCATTCCGACGATTATCGGTGTCGGCGGTCAGGATTGGCCCGCGGTCGCGGCCGGGGCATCGCTGTTCCTGCTGCCGGTGATGATCTTCACCATACTGCTTCGAAAGCACCTCCTGCGCGGCATCACATTCGGAGCGGTCCGGAAATGAACACGTTCGTAAAAGGTCTGTTGCAACTCAAGCGCGGCCCCTGGGAGATGGTGGCATCCATCCTCATCGCCGTCGGTGTGTTCATGCTGATGCAGCCCTACGTGCTCGAGGCCTTCACCTACTCATTCATCGTAACGCTGGCGGGAACCGTAATGTTCATCGTCGTCAGCCATTTCCGGGATTGATGTGGCCATGACGCATGAGATTAAAACAGGCGAAAGCCCGAAAAGGATTGCCCTCGTTGCCCATGATGCGAAGAAGGACGAGATCGTCGACTGGGCAGCCCGAAACAAACCCGTTCTGGAGGTGCATCGCCTTTGGGCTACGGGCACAACCGGCCGCAATGTCGCCGAGCGAACCGGACTGGAGATCCAGTTGTTGAAAAGTGGGCCGCTGGGCGGTGACCAGCAACTCGGCGCCATGATCGCCAACGACGAGTTGGATATATTGGTGTTCTTTTCCGATCCCCTGACCGCGATGCCGCACGATGTCGATGTGAAGGCGCTGCTTCGGATTTCGACGCTCAAGCAGAAGGTGATCGCCTGCAACCGGGCAACCGCAGATTTCGTTTTTTCGTCGCCGCTGATGGCCGCACCGCAACAACATAGCGGGGACGCGCGGCATGGCTGAGATCGTCATCAAAAACCTGCGAAAGGACTTCGGAGATTTCACCGCCGTTCAATCGTCTTCGTTCAAGGTCGAGGACGGCGAGTTTTTCATGCTGCTTGGGCCGTCCGGCTGCGGCAAAACCACGACGTTGCGGATGATCGCCGGATTGGAATTGCCGACGTCCGGCGAGGTTTACATCGGTGGCGAGGAAGTCAGCCAGAAGCCTGCGAGTCAGCGCGACATCGCGTTTGTATTTCAGATGTTCGCGTTATATCCGCACATGAACGTCCGAAAGAACATCGGCTACCCGCTCGAAAGCCAGGGCATGCCCAGGAAACAGGTACATGACAAGGTCGCCGAGGTTGCCGGCATTCTCGGGATCGAGACTATTCTCGAGAAAAGTGTGGGCGGACTTTCGGGCGGAGACCGGCAACGTGTCGCGCTGGCGCGTGCCATCGTTCGCAATCCAAAATGCTTCCTGATGGACGAACCGCTTGGTGCCCTCGATGCCGAGTTCCGCGAACACATGGCCGAGGAGCTACGGAATCTTCACGACCGCATGGGAGCCACGACAGTCTACGTGACGCACGATCAACTCGAGGCCATGCAGATGGGCGACAAGATTGTCGTTATGAATCACGGGGTGATCGAGCAGTTCGGACACCCGCAAGATATCTACGACAAACCCGTTACCATGTTCGTGGCCGATTTCATCGGTTCGCCGCCAATGAACTTCCTTAAATTTCACGATAGCCTGGAAGCCGGTGTGACGCGCGTCGAAATGAACCACGTGGAACTGGGTGTCCCCGCTCTGCGCGAGGCCTTCGCAGGTGATTTGGTCTATGGCGTGCGACCCGAGCATATTCGCTTGTCAGACGGTGCTGATTATCGTGGCGAAGTCGTTGCCTCTGAATATCTCGGCACGACCCAGATCGTGACACTGAAAACGCACAACGGCGACCTGAAGGCGAGGATATCCTCGGATCAGATCGCGGCTATTGGTGAAACCGTCGGGCTTGAGTTCAACGGAGCAACCGTGACGTTGTTCGATAATCAGACGGGCCACGCCCTGCGCTCGGCGTTGAATGAGGGAGTGATGTCGCATGGCTGATGTCATCCTCGATAACGTCATTAAGGCGTTCGGCGCGACAACTGCAGTCGAACAGCTCAGCATGACGATCAACGACGGCGACTTCGTCGTGCTGCTGGGGCCGACGGGCGCGGGCAAGACCACCACGTTGCGCCTGATTTCAGGACTGGAACGGCCCGACAGCGGCGATATCCGGATTGGCGGCCGTTCAGTCATTGGTGAAACCCCGGCACAACGCGATGTCGCGATGGTATTTCAGCAGTACTCGCTTTATCCGCATATGACAGTCCGCGATAATCTCGCTTTTCCACTTCGCTCTCCGATACTCAATACCCCGGAGGCGGAGATCGCCGACAAGATCGCGGCGGTCGCCGAGGTGCTGCACATCTCACACAAACTCGACAACAAAGCGACGGCGCTTTCCGGCGGCGAGATGCAGCGTGTCTCGATAGGCCGGGCGCTGGTCCGCGATCCGGCGATCTATCTGATGGACGAGCCCCTTAGTTCACTCGACGCAAAGCTTCGCGCAGAGCTCCGTATCGAACTGAAGCGGATTCACGAAAGTCTGGGGGCGACGCTGCTCTATGTGACCCACGATCAAATTGAAGCCATGACCATGGCGAGTAGCGTCGGCGTCATGGATAACGGCCGCCTGGTCCAGTTCGGAACACCTCGCGAAATATATGAAGAACCGGTCAGTTTGTATGTTGCAGCCCGCCTGGGGCTGCCCCGCATCAATTCACTTCCCGCTGATTTGTTCGCCGGTGCACCGAGTGGGGCAAAAACCATTGGGCTTCGTCCTGAACACATAAAGCAGGGCGACGGTCTTCCGGCTCGGGTCGTCCGTGTTGAACATCTCGGCGACCAGACGCGGCTTCATCTCAATCTTGAAGATCACGACATCGTCACGCTCACCGACGTCCACACGAAATTGGAACCGGGTGAAACGGTAAAAATCGAACCCCACAAAGCCCTCTATTTCGACGCTGCAGGCGATCGAGTTCGCTAAGGAGAAAAGCAATGAGTCAGTTCATCAACTCCAAAGAGACGCTTGTCACCGAAGCCATCGACGGGATGCTCCGGCACGCAGGAGGGCGTCTCGCGCGGTTGGACGGCTATCCTCACATCAAGGTCGTTGTCCGCAACGATTGGGATCGATCCAAAGTCGCTCTGGTATCGGGCGGGGGCTCGGGGCACGAGCCAAGCCACGCCGGCTTCGTCGGGCAGGGTATGTTGACGGCTGCCGTCTGCGGCGAGGTTTTCGCGTCTCCCTCGGTTGATGCGGTGTTGGCCGGGATCCTGGCTGTAACCGGGAAAGCGGGATGTTTGCTTATCGTCAAAAACTACACCGGCGACCGTTTGAATTTTGGTCTCGCGGCAGAACGTGCACGAGCATTTGGTCTGAACGTCAACATGGTCATCGTCGACGACGATATCGCGCTGCCCGATTTGCCGCAGGCGCGGGGCGTGGCGGGGACGCTGTTTGTCCACAAGATTGCCGGCGCGCTGGCTGATCAAGGGGCGGATCTGGAGACGGTCACCGAAGCAGCGAGGAAAGTCATCAATGACGTCGCGTCGATCGGGATGTCTCTGGATGAGTGTACGGTTCCCGGCAACGCGAAAGAGAACAGAATCCCCGACGGCAAGGCGGAATTGGGGCTCGGTATCCATGGCGAGCCGGGTGTCGAACAGGTTGATTTCGCCGGTGCGGCGGACGCCATTCGTATGGTTGCCGACAGGTTGACGTCAAGCATCGGCCCCGGCCCCCATGCGGCGCTGGTGAACAATCTCGGGAGCGCGACGCCGCTCGAGATGTCGGTACTGGTTGAAGAGCTTTTGAAATCGCAGGTCGGTGAGCAGGTGCGTTGGGTGATCGGTCCGGCACCCATGATGACATCCCTCGACATGCGTGGATTTTCGATTTCTCTCCTGCCCGTCGGAAAGGCTGAAGAAACGGCCCTCATGGCTTCCGTTGGATGCCAGGCCTGGCCGGGTTGTCATGTAGTCGGCAATATCGATGTGCAGCCTCTGCCGGATGGTCTCACGCCCATAGCGCCTTTGCCGTCAAAACATGACGGACACCGGGCGTTCATTGAAAAATGCTGTCAGGTTTTCATTGAAGCCGAAAAGGATCTCAATGCCCTCGATCTGAAATCGGGTGACGGTGACACCGGCAGCACGTTGGCGACGGCGGCGCGGGCGCTGATCGATGCCATGGACCGCTTGCCGCAAGCAGACATTACGCAACTCTATCGGGCAATAGGTTTGGAACTCAGTCAGACCATGGGTGGCTCCTCAGGGGTTTTACTGGCGATCTTCTTTGCAGCCGCAGGAGATGCCTCGGCGAACGGCGAGGATACGATCGGTTCTCTCAAAACCGCCCTTAATCGCGTGCAGGAAGTCGGGGGCGCGCAACCGGGCGACCGCACCATGATCGACGCGTTGTCGCCGGCACTGGATGCGCTTTCGGGAGGCTTGTCGGGTGCCGCTGATGCAGCGCGCGACGGCGCGGATGCAACGGCAAAGATCGACCGGGCACGGGCCGGGCGCGCGAGTTATATCTCGTCGGAGAATTTGGTTGGGCATAACGACCCGGGCGCGGAAGCGGTTGCGCGCTTGTTCGAGCAATTGGCGAAGGCGTGAAGATGTCAGCTTCGGTCAGAAGCAGGCATTTCAGTTCATACGATAGAATGTCTGAAACTACCAACAAAGTGGGCTGACTCAAAAGTGCGCAGTCATTAGTGGAAGATACGGTACTGTCCTAGTTAGGCCCTCAGTGTCCTAATTCGGATCGGAGGGTGTCCTAATCTGGCGGCGCGTAATTCTCTGGGCGGGTCGCGAAGCAGGCGCGCGCTAAAGCCCGCGGAACGCCGCGGTCCGTGCCGGGCGCTCAAAACTTATCTGAAAAACCTTGGAAAACAGAGACTTAATGGCGGTGGGCGCAGTCCGGTGCGAACCCGTCTCCGTCATTCCCTGATATTCAGGGAAAATACAGGGAAATATCGAGGAATCCGGTATTCTAGGTGATTATGAGGCTCCACGGATGCCCGGTCAGCCTGTGTTCTCGGGGAAGTTCCGTGAATGTAAGAACAGGGAATTCTTTCCTTCTTAACAAGGAATACAAATCGCTATGTGGCAAAGATATAGCGCATTTGGTGCGTGATTCTTCTCCGCCTTGCTGTCTATACCGTTGGTTTCGCCGGTGAATGTGACAATGCAAAACGGTTGATCTAGCCGACCTTCCCAAGAGCGGGGAACATGTCCAACAACCAATATGCCAGAACCGTCAGTTGACCGGTGATCATGGCGATTCCCATAAAGACCAAAGACAAGCCTGCAAATTGCTGAACCCGCCGCCCGAACCGCTTGATTGTTTTCAGATTACGGGTCAGGTGCGAAGTGAATGCAGCGGAGAGGATGAACGGCAGTCCAAGACCGAGAGAGTAAACAATCAGCATCAATACGCCTTCGCCGACGGTTGCGCGCGCGGCGCTGACAGTCAGGATTGTGCCCAGGACGGGGCCGATGCATGGTGTCCAACCGAAGCCGAATGCAAGTCCGAGTATATAGGCCGAAAGCGGTTTGCCCCCCGGAATATCGAGATGGAACCGAAAGTCACGTTGCAGCCCGGGAATGGAGGCAAGGCCAAGCATGAAAACACCCATAATCAGTACGACACTACCGCCAATGATGTTGAGCTCATAACGGTAGCTCAGAAACAGCTGGCCGAGCGCGGTGGCGGCGGCCCCCATGATTGCGAACACGGTAGTGAACCCGATGACAAAGATTACGCTGAAACCAAGCGTGGCTGCTTGTCCCGGTGTTGGGCGTGGGCCGGACGTCCCGGTTGCGGATTGCCCGGCGACATATGAAACGTAACCGGGCACGAGCGGCAGGACGCAGGGCGATACGAAGGACACCGCGCCGCCCAGAAACGCAATAAGGAGGCCCAACGCCGATAAATCAGGCATATTGCGACTTGCCGCGTCGGATTGGTTTCAAAGCGACCACGTATGCCAGAACCGGTATGACGATCCATTGCAGGAGAGGGCTCAAGCCGACATTGAAAATGGGGACAACCGGCATGATGTCGCGGTAAGCCCATGCCTCTCGGACGACAATATTCAGCCATTCACTGAAGATCGTATATCCAACGCCGATAAAGATCGCCGCAAACAGTACGGTTTTTATGCGCTCGTCGGGCCAGCGCGTTCCACCGGACAGGAATACCGCGAGCATGATGGCGGTCAGGCTGATAAGAGCATCTCCGCCCGTACAGTGTACAGCCGCGAATAGTATCTCTTCGGTCGTTCCTTCTTTCCAGATCGTGTAAAGCGGCATATGAGCGAACTCCCAGACGAGGTTCAGGAGCACGAGCACGGTCATGTATCTGCGAAGCGCGGTGAGAGGGGGTAAGGAGCTGTTCACATTGCCTTGCGGTCTCAATTGAAGAACCCTCTGAGTTTATCGAGCCAACCCCGATCCTTCTTCGGCTCAGGCGGTTTGTTTATCAGGCCGTTGGTATACAGAACCATGTTCACGGAATTGAATCGCATGCCGTGAAAGTTTGCGGCCCAGCGGCCACCACGATCGATTACATGCGTCACGACACCGTGGGTTTGATAACCGTCATCACCCTTGGCGAATTTGTGGCCGAATGCTTCCGCCAGTTTGCGTGTCGTGTCCTCGGCCTGATCCGGGGCTACCGTCATGAAGGTCCAGTTCATTGGGTTCAGGTTGTGGTCTTCCCCGTATGTTTTCAAGACCTCCGGCGTATCCGTTTTCGGATCTGTGGTGATCGTTACGAATTGCACGACCTCCTTCATGGGTGACTGATTAATCATCGTCTGAATTTCCTGAATTTTCTCTGCATGAAGAGGGCAGACGTCCGGACAACTCGTATAGACGAAATGGACGACGAGAATCTTGTCGGCATAGTCGGAGAGGGTAACGATCTCTCCATCCCTGTTCATCAGCTCGAACGAAGGGGCCGGTCTGTCGGTTATCTCAAAGAACTTCTCCTTGTTTCCCATCACTTTATCCAAC
Organism: Rhodospirillales bacterium; assembly: GCA_965262415.1. GTDB lineage: Bacteria > Pseudomonadota > Alphaproteobacteria > Rhodospirillales > Casp-alpha2 > UBA4479. The sequence goes on from OZ253533.1 coordinate 3,837,207, forward strand.
TCTGCGCCGGGGTGGTGGGCCTGCGCGGACGAGAACGTGAGGATGACCGTTAGCACGACAGCTAAGGCGGCCCATGTGCTTGCCATGTCGTGACGAAGGTTTGCGTGCTTCATGAACTTCACGATGTTAGCTCCCGGCCGATCTTGTTTCCGACCCGGGGGTGGGCTGTGCGTCGGGGCTCTGATCATGGCAAGATCGTCCGGACCCACCGCGCATGCAGAGACCGAGTGCACACATCGCAACGCATGGAAGCAAACTCAGCAGTATGGGGGCTGCGCCAATGGCGGTCAGCCAATCCCATTTAAGGGCAAGCCCAATGCTGACAACGGCCAGGCCGCCAACTGCCCACACTCTCCTGTCCCGTGTCCAGATCGGCAAGGTGCCTGGCGCTACGATCTGAGTGCTCTTGTTGGTTTGCGGTAACATATCGTTTCCTTTTACCTGGAGTGTTTGTCGAGAATTGATTTGAAGAATGCGATTGCCTCGGGCGCGTCCCACTCAGCGGGACCGACTTTACGGCCCAGTTCCTTGCCGTCGGGGCCAATCAGAAGTGTTGTCGGTAATCCGAACACCTTCATGGCCCGTGATGCCTTCGTCGTCTGATCAATCCGGATTTGAAGATGCTGCAAGCCGATCTCGTCGTAGAAATCCCGTACGACGCCAACGCCACCGCGATCGATCGAGAGTGCCAGAACGTCGAACCGCTCGCCGCCGAGTTTTTCTTGAAGCCGGTCGAGTGTCGGCATCTCTTCGCGGCACGGGCCACACCATGTCGCCCAGACGTTCAGGAGAACAACTTTCCCTCGCCAATCAGACAGTTGTAGTGATTGGCCGGCCTCGTCCTGGAAACTGATGTTGGCGACGAGTTGTGGTGTCTCGTGTAACGGAACGAATGGCCTTGATTCCGCATGAGCAACGGAAATCATCTGCAACAAAAGCACGAACCCAAGAATAAACAATCTCATTTCATACACTCACTTTTCTAGGCGCAGGCGTTCGACAAGAGGGAGAATGGTGCCGGTGATTGTGTCCGGTGTAAGCGGGCCGACGTGCTTATAGGCAATACGGCCATCGGGCCCGATGACAAAAGTTTCCGGAACCCCGTAAACACCCCATTCAATGCCGACCCGCCCCGAAACGTCGGCGCCAGTGCGCGTATACGGATCACCGCGTTTGTCCAGCCAAGTGGCGGCATCTTCAGGGCGGTCCTTGTAATTCAGGCCATGGATGGGGACCACGCCTGTTTCCGCGAGATCCATCAGAAAAGGATGCTCAAGCTCGCATGCGGTGCACCAGGATGCGAAGACGTTTACCAGCGACACCGATCCGCTGAGACCGGCATCGGACAGCCCCAGCGTTCGGCCTTTTACAGGCGGCAATTCGAACGACGGGACAGGCTTGCCCACAAGCGGCGACGGAATGTTCTTTGGGTCATTCGTTAACCCCCACCCAAGGGCAGCAAGCAATCCTGCAAACACGATTAACGGCACCAGAGCCATCGCCATAGGGCGCCAAGGGTGCCGTGCCGTCTCTGCGTGTGTCATGGGGCGTGCCGCATCCATCTGTTCGCCGCTCATTGGTTGGCCCTCGATTGACGGGCGAGAACTTCCGATGGCCAGGTGCTCTTGATAAACGCGATCGCCGCCCAGATATCTTCATCCGGCAAAACGTCGTCGAAAGCAGGCATGTCGGATTCGTACCCGCCAGGCACGAATTCGCCCGGGCCATACTTGGTGATCCCCACCAGATGCTCGTCGGGATGATGCCACGTGTGCCCCGTCTCATCATGAGGCGGCGCCGGTAACCGACCATCGGGTTTTCGGTATCGCCAGTCCGCTTGCCCCTCCAGGGTCTCTCCATGACATGAAGCGCAATATTGCTGGTAAACAACGCGGCCACGCTCCACCTGCGCTACATCATTCGGGTCGGCTCGGTAATCAGGGGATACGATTTTCCATCCCCAGAAGCCGACACCGATGAGAACGATCAGCAATACGATTCCCGTGGCAACAGTTCTCATTGGCGCTTTCCCGCAAAGAGATACCTCACGAGCGCGGCGATGCCGAGGATGAGCAGGGCTGCGCCGAGTATCCCGAGGATACCCATAACCCACATCATGCCGCCCATGCAGTCATACATCCCCGAACCCATAACTGAAGTTGCGTTGTACATATGAAAGCGCTCCCTTACTCCGTCGCGTATACGGTGGGCCGGTCCGAGCCGATGGTGTAGATCGTGAACGGCCCTTGTTTGACCCCGTTCATGCCGGGCGATCCCATCGGCATGCCAGGCAGGGTGATCCCCTTGATTGCCGGGCGTTCCGCAAGCAAGCGGTTTACCGTTTCGACGGGTACGAGGCCGCTGACCACGTAGTCATCGATGTAGGTAAGGTGACAACCCTGGAAATCATCGGGAATACCGGCCGCACGGCTCATGGGTGTAAGCTCGTGCGTTGGTTTGACATCGACCGTATAGCCGTTGGCACGGAGGTATTCGGCGTATCCCTCGCAACAGCCGCACTGCGGGTTTTTATAAAGCGTCGCGGCAGGCTTCTCGCCCGCCGACACGGATGTCGAAAATACGGCGGCAAAAGCAAGCATCAGGGCCGTGAAAGTTGATCGGGTCATTGTCACGTTATCCTTTGGACTGGTTTCATTGGCGCGCAACGTCGAGGCGTTGTTCTGTTGCGAGATTTTCAAGAGTTATGGGTGGAGCGGTGTTTCTCGGCCTGGCGGACGAACTGTCAGCGAGTTGTTTCAGGTAAGCGATAATGTCTCGGCGTTCCTCCGCATCCTTGATGCCCGGAACCCGCATCGAGGTGCCTGGCACCATGGCTTTGGGGGAGATCAGCCACTCATTCAGGGTCTCCGCGTTCCACACGATGTCCGCCTGTTTCAGAGCTTCGCTGTAGTCCCAGAAACCCTCTACCGTTGCGGCTTTGCGGCCCTGTATACGGGCCAGGCTTGGACCTGTTTTATGGCCGCCCGGCACCGCGGAATGGCACATGACGCACTGCAGGAATGCTCGCTTCCCACGCGCCGGGTCGCCATCGGCGAGCACGACATTCGGCGCTATCAAGGCAATTAGGACGAATAGGTATTTCATGTCCTCTCCGTTAGCGGTTGTTGAAACATCAACGGCATTTCTCAACCAGCAACTTCGAGAGTTCGACGACGCTCTTGAAAACCACGGCAACACGATTACCTCGCATGCCTGCCCCAAGAACAACCGGGACCCCCGGCGGTGGACCGGTATCGGTGCTGTCGATCTTGAGGCGGACGTTTTTCTCCCAAAACGGACAGGAGGCGCCGTCCTCGGTTTCGATAAAGTAACTGTCGCCACAGTGGCGGATTGACACGATCCGATTACTCGGAGAACCTTCACCAATCGGGTCCGGCGCGACGGATCTGGCCCAGGACGCTGGAATCAGGCCTTCCGCCACGACACGTTTCGCGCCGTCTTCGGCACCGGCGACCATTAGAAAGGCAACGAGATCTGCCTGCACTTCGGGGTCGGATATGCCCGGAAAGGACATATAGGTTCCCGGCACCATCTTCTCCGGTGCTTCTATCCAGGCGTCCAGAGCCGATGGGCTCCACTCGAAACCTACGGATCTGAGTTTCGGCGAATATCGACCATAACCCTTTGCGCTACCCGATGGACGTTCCAGGAAGTTTCCAAGGCTGGGGCCGCTCAGATGCAGGCCAGGTTCGAGGGCATGGCAGCCAACGCACGCGCGGAAGGCTTGTCCTCCCTTCTTGGGGTCACCGTTCGCTTTCACGGCGCCTGGTGTGATAAAAGCCAGAGCCAATGCCAAGATGGTCAGCCGTCTCATGTCCGCTCTCCCGGCTGAGTAACACGGATAACACCCATCATCCCGGCCGCCTGGTGCTCCAGGATGTGGCAATGGAACATCCAGTCGCCTGGATTGTCGGCAACAAAGGCAATCTCTATCCGTTCCTTCGGCGCCATCAAAACCGTGTCCTGCCATTCTTTGTGGGCGGTCGGATTACCATTACGGGAAAGCACGCGGAATGAATGTCCGTGGAAGTGAATCGGATGATGCCAGGCCGTCGCGTTCGTCATGGAAACGATGTGGCTACGCCCATGCACAAGTCGGAGCATGGGCTCCATGATGTGCCCTTCAGCCGCAACACCGTTGATGAACCAAATCTTGCCGGAGTGCATCATGCCGCGCATCGACCCCATCGCCCCCATAAGTTCGTGCCCCATGGAGCCACCCAATTCCTGCATCACCATGCCGCCCATCATCCCGCCGTTGAAGATGACATCATGGCGTTCGGCGTCATTCAGATCAGGTTCGGCAAGTGGATTGGCTGGTAACTGCATATCCCAGTCAGGGACCCGGTCTCGAAGTGGCGTGTCGGCGTAAACCAGATCGACAAGGCGATACTTGAGCCCTCTGTAAAACGGGTCGGTTAGTGTGAAACGCTGGCTGACGTCACCGACCATGTCGATGACCACATCAATGCGCATCGCCGGACCCAGAACAATAAGTTCATCCTGCGGTACGTGCGGCGTCACCGGCTGACCGTCGATCGCGACGATCACCGGTTTGTGCTTGTCGAAATCGATGCCAAAGATACGGGCGTTGGCCGCATTGATGAGGCGAAGCCGTATACGCTCGCCACGTCTGACGGAAAACGTCTCCGGTACCCGGCCGTTGATCGCCACCGTGTTGCCGATGCGGCCGTTGTGGCTCATGTCGTGCATATTGCCGAAGTCGTCACTGATTTGACCGTCTCGGGCCAAGCGCCAATCGTCCAGAATCCAGGTCAGATCTCGGTCGATGCGAATAGGTGTCTGCTCTTCGACGATCAGCGGCCCGTAGAGACCCCGCCCCACCTGTTCGAAACTGCGTTGATGTGGGTGGTACCAGAATGTGCCTGCGTCGAGCGTGTCGAACTCGTATGTAAAAGTACTTCCCGAAGCGATTGGTGATTGTGTCAAATGCGGGACACCGTCCATTGAATTTGGCAGCCGAATCCCGTGCCAGTGAACGGTCGTCTCTTCGTCGAGTGCATTCTCGACGGCGACGCGTAGTCGCTCGCCCTGCCGAACCCGAATCTCTGGGCCGGGGACGGTGCCGTCGAAGCACCAGGCATTTGTCTTTACGGCTGCATCAGGGATGAGAGCTACAGGAGACTTTCCGGCGCGTAGGCGAAGCGTCTTGATCGCTGCGGCCTGCACGTGATCCGAGGCAAAGGCGCCCGTGACTGCGCCTGCAAGTACGATTGACGACGACTTGAGGAAAAACCGGCGAGTGAACTCCGGTGTTATTTTGTCGTTCATTGTGAATCATCCAAAGGGCGTTGATGCGAAAGGCTGAACGAGAGCCTCACGGAACGTTGGCAGGCAGAAGGCAGCCTTACCTCTGTCAACCAAATGCACGTAGCCGGGCGCTGCCCGTTACGGCATCAGGATTGGATGATGAATTTAGGTGGTGCGGGGTCTAGAGACCCAAATTGACCAAGGGAGTCTCTGTCGGGGGCTCGCATAAATATCGTGTGGGTTGATACACGTTCGACTTCGAGGGATGTCGGAAGAGCCACAACGGTCGTCAGGCAGATCAGATCACACGACGGGGATGCGCTGCTATCATCGGGGCACGCCTGGCAGATGCCGTTTCCACCAGATTGGACATCTGCCGCAGCCATCTCGGCTACCATTGTTGTCGCGCTCGCAGCCTGCACCATAGAGCCATTGGCGAAAAAGGCGATTAGAGCGACAGTAAGGAATTCGCGTGCCGTTTTCATAAGAATCGGTAGTTATTCTAATCGAAACGCAGAGTCAACCTTTGCCAGCAAATGTTCATTAAATCCGGCACTCAGTCTGGGCAGGGCCATCGAGATGCAAATATCTCGGCTAATACGGCGTGAGCCTCTCGCTCGTGAAGCGTTTACTCGTTTTGCAGTTTCGAGAGACCGGCGGTCAATAGCTGTATGTCTGGGACCGCTTCGGGAATGCATGCGCGAATGTCATGAATCGTGCCGAATGTTAACTTGCTCCGTACATCCGCAATAAAACGTTCACATTCTGCAAATCGACTCTCGCCCTGATAATCACTCTCTGAAACCAGACAGAGAGATTTGAAGCGATGACCATCAATACTCTCAGCACCTGTTGCTGACTGAGGGGCAACAAGCCCGACTCCTACCCAAAGACACGCCGCAATCATTTTTAATTCGAACTCGCTGGCTTTTTGCATTTTTGACAACCATATAACGATCTGCGCACGTTAACCCAAGTTGAAATGATGGTTTGTTGCGGCGTCAAGTTAACTTTTAGAAATATCATGTGGCGTTCTTGGAATCCGTCTTTGCCAAAAGTGATTAGTGGGGCTCCATACCCGCGCGCGTTCGTTCCATCAATCTGCGGCGGATCTGACTATAAAAGCTTGACCTCCCGGTCAGGATTAGATTTATGTTCGGCGTAATGAGACGTCTATTGATCGCTATATTTGCGTTTATGCTGATCGCCAGTCCCTTTATGGCACATCACGCCACCGGGGAGGCGATGCATAACCATAGCAATCCGGCATCTCATGAACAGCAGATCACCGCATCCAGCCAATGCGAATTGGGATGCGACGCCGGATTGCAGACAACGTGCTGTTCTCAGGCCATTACACACTGCTCGCCAACGTCCAGCTACAATGAAGTGTGGACGGATGTTCCCCCTGCCTTTATGTCAAATACGTACTTTGTCGAGATACAGGATTTGCTTGTTTCATTGACATTCGAAGCAGAAACGCCTCCGCCTCGAGTTTGATTCCCATCTGGTTGTGAGCGCGGGTGTACTTTGTCTGCCGATCTGGCCGGCATGTCTCGCGCCCCATGATGATTTCAAACTTCGAAGGTATAAAGATATGAAAAAACGATGCACACGTTACGCAGCTGCGGCTGTGATCGCCCTGAGCTTGTCTTCCGTCCCCGGTCTCATTTTTGCTGATCCTGGTCACTCAAAGGCGAGTAAGACCGGATCACCGGGAAAAGCATCCGATGTCTCGCGCACAATCAATATGACGATGGGTGACAATTTCTACGAACCTGAGAGTATCGCTGTGAAGGAAGGCGAAACCGTTCGGTTCGTCGTCAAGAACGCCGGTGAGTTCGTCCATGAGTTCAATATCGCGACGGCCGAGATGCACAAGGCCCACGGCCCTGAAATGATGATGATGGTGGAGCACGGGGTGCTGGAAGCGGATAAAATCAATCGGGAAGCTGCGAAGAAGATGCAGGCGTCTATGGGGCACGGGCTTCATGATGCCCCTAACAGTGTGCTGCTTGAGCCAGGGAAAACTGGAGAGGTCATCTGGACATTCCCAAAGAAGACCGAGTTGGAATTCGCTTGCAATGTTCCTGGGCACTATGAGTCCGGGATGGTCGGCAAGATCAAACTCTCGCACTAACTGAAGAATGCCGGTGAGGGACCGTGGCGCGCGGAGTCCGTGCGTCCGTCCCCGTCGGCTATCAAAAATTGGAGCACGCTATGTTGCGCTTAAGCTTACTGGATGCCGGCGTCGTCGGATTGAGCCTACTCGTGTTGAGCTCAGGTAGTGTCGAGGCCGCTGAGTACTCTCTCTCCGTCGACCGTGTTAAGGTCGATACCGGTGACTTCACCCGTACGGGTATCGGATACAACGGCAAGACCCCCGGACCGGTCCTTCGGTTTAAAGAGGGTGAAGACGTAACGATCAATGTTACCAATAACCTGGATGAGTCCACCTCGATTCATTGGCATGGACTTATTCTTCCATATCAGCAGGACGGCGTGCCGGGGATCAGCTATGACGGGATCGATCCTGGCGAGACCTTCACATACCGGTTTCCCATCGTGCAGAGTGGAACATACTGGTTTCACAGCCACACTGGCTTCCAGGAGCCTGACGGAGCATACGGCTCGATTATAATTGAGCCGAAAAAACGCGAACCGTTTCGCTACGACAGAGAGTACGTGGTTCAACTGACAGACGCACACCCGCATTCCGGCAGTCGGATCATGAGAAACCTGAAGAGAACTGCCGATTATTACAATCGCAAACAAGAGACGATCTTGGACTTTTTTGCAGAGGCGAAAGTGAAAGGCCTCGGTGCAACATTCGATGACCGCATGATGTGGGGCGATATGCGGATGATGCCGAGAGACATTGAGGATGTGCAGGGTTTTACACCTCTTATCAACGGAAAATCTTCCTCACAAAACTGGACCGGCATCTTTAAGCCCGGTGAGCGTGTGAGGCTACGGTTCATCAATTCATCTGCCATGACTTACTTCGATATACGCATTCCGGGTCTCAAGATGACCGTGGTGCAGGCTGACGGGAACAATGTTCAACCGGTTACAGTTGACGAGTTTCGTATCGGCGTTGCGGAAACTTACGATGTGATCGTGAAGGCCGACGAGGACAAGGCATATGCAGTATTTGCTGAGTCGATGGGTCGGACCGCGAGCGTGCGGGCAACTCTCGCCCCAACAGAGGGAATGGTGGCCGAAGAACCGGACCTTCGAGAAGTTCCGCGGTTGACCATGGCGGATATGGGCATGGACCACGGCAACATGGCCGGCATGGAGCACAGCAACATTGCTGGCGCGGACCAAAGTAAGATGGCGGGCATGGACCACAGCAACATGGCAGGTGAGGCGAAGAAGGATGATGCTTTCTACGCGTCCGGTAGTGGTTTGGTGCCTTCGGCTGCCGATGGCGGGAAATTTCTGTCATACAGCGATCTGAAGGCCCAAAAGCCACTGTACGAAGACCGGGAGGCGACACGCGAAATAGAATTACGACTGACCGGCAACATGGAGCGTTATATCTGGTCAATAAACGGCGTGAAGTACGAAGATGCTGATCCGATTGTGCTTCAGTACGGTGAACGGGTGCGGTTCAAGTTCGTGAATGAAACAATGATGACACACCCAATGCATCTTCACGGGATGTGGACGATCCTCGATAACGGTAACGGGAAGTGGGACCCCATCAAGCACACGGTGAGTGTCGCGCCGGGAACCACCGTTTACACCGAAACTGAAGTCGATGCTCCGGGACAATGGGCATTCCACTGTCACCTCTCGTATCATGCCGGCGGTGGCATGTTCCGAAAGGTAATTGTCGAAGGTGGTCCGAAGTCGACATCCGCAAAACCGAGCTCAATAGAGGGATGAAGATGAAGAACCAAATATCGCGTTTGCTTATCTTGTGTGCCGTAGGTGTAGCAGTACCTTCGACAGTCATGGCTGCCGAAGAACAGTTGACCTGGGGTGTCCAGGTTGAGCAGCTGGAGAGCCGGTTTACCGGTGATGCACAGTCCGACGTTATGGCGTGGGATGGAGATGCCCTGATAGGGACGGACAAACTGAAGTTCGTCGTTCGTAGTGAAGGGGAGTTCCAGACCAGAAGCGACCGGCTCGAAACAATGGAGACGCAGTTGCGTCTGCAGAAACCAATCTCCACTTTTTTCGATGCGGTTGCCGGTATCCGGTTTGATACGCCCGATGGCCGCGACCGGGTTCATGGCGTGGTAGGTCTGCACGGCCTGGCTCCGCAGTGGTTCGAGGTCGATGCGGATCTCTTTGTTTCGGACCGGCCGTCAGCCAGGTTTGAGGTCGAATACGAAGCGCTGATCACGAACTATCTGATCCTGACGCCAAGTATCGAACTGGATGTCCCTCTCCGAGATAACCTCGATGCTGAAGTCAAGGCATGGGGGCCGAAAATGGAGGTGGGCGCCCGCCTCAGCTACGATCTCGTAGACCGCTCTGTCGCGCCGTACATCGGCGTGCATTACGAACGGGTCTTCGGCGATACGTTGGATCTGAGACAAGAGGAAGGCGAAGAGGGCGATGGTCTGTTCTTCGTTGCTGGCCTTCGACTGATGTTCTGACGACAATATCCAATTTTCTCAATGCCTATGCTTTGCCGAAATTGTCGGTATGAATGTTTGTCGTATGACGCCTGACATCAATTAGGAGGGCCTGCGGAGCAGGCCTTCCTAAAGTGTAAAGATACCGAGAAATAGGGGTCGCAGCTGCTCCTATTTTTTGTATTCCCCGTCTTTGTCATGGGATGATTTGTCAACATGGGACTGACTGGCATTTCCCGTGTAGTGGTTTGCGCCACCTATGAATACCGGGGAGGTAGATGCCATGCTGATGATCGGCTCTTTGCCCCAGCGGGATTTCTTCGTCGAGACGTTTCTCTTGGGAGAACAAATGAAGTTTATTCCGCGGAGATTCAGGGGGGCGTGTCAGAGGGATTATTGGATAAAATTAGCGACATCACTCGTTTCAGGCGGTGTAAACTCGAAATGGAATGCTCCCGTGTAGATCGGGAAGCAACGTGCAATGTTCTTGGATAGACCTCCCGTCTTGGTTCTGCATGCCGCAACTGCTTGAAAATAGTCTGACTGACGACTTCTTCTGCGCAGTTCATAGGCAAGATTCTGCGCTAAGTATTTCTTTAATCCAGTTATGTCCAACTTAGTTTCTAAGCCTTGTAGTACCGTATCGGGTGAAAACGCATACTCGATCGTGCCGATTGCTGTTATCACTTTGTGGCGGATAGTAACTTCAGGGCGATCGCGAAACGGTAAATTGATCAGGACGACGCTTAGCAGGTCAATGTAGGCTGGGAAATAAGATTCAATGGTGGGCGGTTGGCCGACATGCAAATGATAAACAGTCACCACTTTGAAGAATGACACGAGCTGGTCAATCAGTGCCTTGTCCGGCTTCACGGTACGACGGGTCTCATTCACCCCGATCTCGATCCAAAGGCAGCGCGCCGGGATAAAGACAAACGATTCTTCGACCTTGGATGTCACCGAGAGCAGGTGCAGTTCGTACTCGCCGGCGGCCTCACATTTGTTTGGGACAACAAGGTAGAAAGTCGGATCCGTGTTTACGGACAGAGAGTTTGCGATCCGGACGGCTAGCAGATTCTCATCCAATGCCGATAAGGTGCTGTCGATCTGCGCAGAACCGTGGTCAGCCGCCGCCGGGTCGTGAGAGCGGGCGTGAGCGGCGCCTGTCCCGGTCGCGATGGTTGACGCGACAAAGGCTATTGCTGCCCACCTTTTGAACATTCCACACATACGCCGCTCCATTTCCAAAATGTGCGGACCTTGTAATGATACGCCTGTTGCAACGGATATCCAAGCCGGTTGAACAGCTTGACCTTCCAGTTAGTGGAAGCATTAAGCAAAACGCTGAACGAACATAAAAACGATACGGGAAACAGCCAAATGTATTGGATTCATACCCGCCCCGGGCTGAGCCGCAGCTTATTGCTCACAGTTCTGGCAACCGGGTTTCTCATGGTTGCCGGCAAACCGGCACTCGCCAGCTCGCACGAGGCGACGCTCAGCGAAGAGCAGCGCAAGGAAATCGAACAGATCATCCACGACTACATCATGAAGTCGCCAGAGACGATTCTGCGTTCGGTGCAGGAACACCAGGCCCGCCAGGAGGCGCAAAAGGAACTGAAGATCGTTGAGGTCATTCGTGACCGTAGCGATGAGCTGTTGCGCGATCCTGATTCATTTGTCGCCGGCAATCCGGATGGTGACGTCACGATGGTCGAATTCTTCGACTACCGCTGTGGCTACTGCAAGCGAGTGCATCCCGTGGTCAAGAAGCTGCTGGAAGACGACGGCAACATCAGGCTGGTTTACAAGGAGTTTCCGATCCTTGGTGCGCCGTCTGTCTATGCCGCCCGTGCCGCGATCGCCTCGCTGGGGAGTGGCAAGTACCTGCCGTTCCACAATGCCCTGATGGAGGCGCGCGGCCAACTGACCGAGGAACGGGTTCTGTTTATTGCTGAAGAGGTTGGGCTCGCCGCCGGCGAGATCGAGGCCGGCATGGACGGTGCCAAGGAACGTGCACAACAAATCATTGCGAGGAATTTCGACCTGGCCGAGGCGCTCAAGATTACTGGGACCCCGGCATTCGTGGTGGGAGACACCGTCATTCGGGGCGCGGCCGATATGGCAGCCTTTGTCGAGGTCATTGCGGAGGTTCGCAAAAAGCAAAAGGCTGAGGGCGGATGATGCTGCACATGAAAAGAATTTTGCCACACATCACGATGGTGGCCATTGCCGCGCTCTTGATTCCCTTGTTCGCCGTTGGTGTGCCGGCCGCACAGAAGGCAATTTATGACAACCCGACTGAGCCAAAGATGTCGCCGGAATTAAATCTCGGCAAGATGAGCTACGACGCTTATTGTGCGTCGTGCCACGGTAAAACCGCGCGCGGCACGGACAAGGGGCCAACGTTCATCAGCCGCATCTATCACCCGGGGCATCATAGTGATGGGGCGTTCTACGTTGCCGCCAGAAACGGCGCGCGTGCGCACCATTGGCAGTTCGGCAACATGGAACCCGTTCCCGAAGTCAACGAGTCGCAACTTGACTACATCGTCAAGTATGTACGCGCGGTGCAAAGGGCGAATGGATTGTTCTGATACTGCTGCCGAAACATCGTTTCGGAAATGAGACGCAATATAAGCCCTGCTTAGTAGGCGGTTGGTTTGCGCCATGACCGCTAACAACGGCGACAGAGGTGTCATCCTGTCGGGAAACATGCCTCTACGGACAGCCCTCCTTCGGGCCGATTTTTCAACACGACGTCGCCGCCATGTCCGCGAATAATGTTGCGGGCGACGCTTAGTCCAAGGCCGACGCCGCCTGTTTCATTGTTCCGGGATTGCTCGAGGCGATAAAACGGCATGAACACGTTGTCGAACTCTGTTTCAGGAATTCCTGGACCGTCATCCTGGATGGTGATCCGCACGCGATCACTTTCTAACGCCAGTTGAATTTCGACGTTGCCTCCGTATTTGACGGCGTTCCCGATCAGATTTGTCAGCGCCCGTTTGATGCTTACAGGGCGGCACTTGAGCGGCGTTTGGCCATTTGCGTTCAGGGTAACTTCGTGACCGGCGTCTGACATTTCATCGCAAATGCTCCTAAGGAGCGAGGTAACGTCGACCCGACGCATTTCCTCATTGCGGATGTCGTCACGCGCGAACGAAAGCGTCGAGTCGATCATTTTCTCCATTTCGGCAAGATCACCCAGCATCTTTGCTTGCTGCTCATGGTCGTCAACGAACTCGGCGCGCAGGCGCAATCGTGTGATGGGGGTCCGCAAATCATGAGAAATAGCCGCAATCATCGCTGTGCGATCGTGCACGAACCGCCTCAGCCTCTCTTGCATCCGGTTGAACGCCTTGGCGACGTCACGGACCTCTTTCGGTCCTTCCACCGGCATGTGGGCGGCATCGACGTTCTTGCCAAGGACATCGGAAGCTGCCGAGAAACGTGCTAGCGGCCCCGTAATATATCGCACGACGATGATGCCAATTATGATCGCCGCGGCGATCATGGTCGCCATCGATAGAATAAACCGTATCGAAAAGAAGTCTCCCGACACGCGCACGGTAGCAGCCATGTTCAACCAAGCGCCGCCATCAAGCCGGTAGGACGCAACGATAATTCTTTCATGCTGCGTCAATCCGGCATCCTCGCCGAATAGCCTGAACAAATCTCCCGCGGCGTCTCCCCCGACATACCGGATAGACAATTCTTTTCGGTCTTCCGGTTCCAGATGGTTCAATAATGTTGCCGCGACAATAGAGCTTTCCCAGTCGTCCTTGATGTTCGGCGTGATGACGTTCTTGTCGGACAATCGAAGTCGAAGCTGCGGGGCATCCGCGCCTAAGGCGATCGCCTGCCGTTGGTCAGACGGCAGATTTCTGAATATACGCGCAATGGTCGCCATCCGCTCGCCAACGTGAGCTTCATTGCGCAGCATCAGTTCGGTCCAGCGATCCGAGAAATAGAGTGACATGCTGATGGCGTGTGAAGCCATCAATACGACGACCAGCAACAGGAAGGTCCGGGCAGCGATGCTGTCAGGAAGCGGAAGTTTCATCGTTTTCAACGCTCGGCGTAAAAATGTATCCCCCGCCACGAACCGTCTTGATAATTTCGGGATTTTTGGGATCCATTTCGATCTTCTGGCGTAGGCGACCCACTTGGACGTCGACGCTTCGATCAAAAGGGGCGGCGACGCGACCGCGAGAGAAGTCCAGGAGCTGATCGCGGTTAAGAACCCGCTGCGGATGATCGAGGAAAGCAATCAGCAAGTCGTACTCTCCGCCGCTCAGATCAACCACCACGCCGTCAGCGTTCTCAAGAACTCTTTTAGTCCTGTTCAGTGACCATCCGGCGAACGTGGCAATGCTGCCCGAAGTTGCTTGGTTTTCTCCGGGGGGCAGCGATTGTGTGCGCCGCAGGACGGCCTTTATGCGGGCGAGAAGCTCCCGCGGACTGAAGGGCTTCACGAGGTAATCATCCGCGCCCATTTCAATCCCGACGATCCGGTCCATTTCGTCACCCACAGCCGTGAGCATGATAATTGGGACGTTTGACGCTGCGCGGACACGCCGGCAGATCTGGAGGCCGTCCTCACCGGGCAGCATGATGTCGAGCACGATCAGGTCTATCCGCCAGTCCCGCAGCGCTTTTGTCGCCTCCCGCCCATCGCCGGCGGTCTCTACATTGAAACCATGCTTGGCAAGGAACTTCTTCAATAGGGCACGAATTTCCCGATCGTCGTCGACGACGAGAACATGCGGCATCTCCCTGCTGGCAATATCGTTCATGTCGAAAACCTACATGGGTTTTGGCGCCATTGACCTCGTCGGATTGTAACGCAGTGTAACCGGCGCCGCATCGCTCACATCTTGTTACCAGATACCGTTCAATTCGGCATCATCCAGTTACATTCAGGTGTTCTATTTCACTCTGGCATTAGCAAATGAACGGACGATACCGTGGAGAACTTAATTTTTTTCGGCGTATGGGCCGCGGTGATTTTCTTCATGATGCGCTTCGGATGCGGGGCGCACATTATGGGCGGTCACTCACACGGTTCGCGTAGGAACGAGAGCGAGCCATTGCGCTGGGAGGCGCCCGAAAAAGATAAAGACCCTGTTTGCGGTAAGATAATCAGAACAGGAACGGCGAAAAGTACCGTCCACAACGGATCGGTTTTCTATTTCTGTTCCCGGGAGTGCCGGGAAATCTTCGAAGCAGCTCCCGACTTGTACGTCGGCGGATCCTCCATGGAAGAGGACGCCCCATTACTGGAGCATTCAAAATGATCGATCTAGCAGAAACTTCGGGTTGGAGATTGTCCGGTAATGGCGCCGAAAACGAGAAGGTTTTTGCACGCCTGCCGGTTATCGCATTGGGAATGTCCCTGGGGTCGTTCCTGGGAATTTCATACGTGGCGTGCGTGCTCTTCGATCTATGGTTCCCTGCCTTGGCGATGAATGCCATCTGGTCGCCCCTTCTTCCGGGATTTTCCTGGCTGAGCTGGAGCAGTTTCTTCATCGGGTTGATCGAGACCTTTGCATACGGCTGGTACGTGGCCCTCGTATTTGGGCCGCTCTTCAACTTTTTCTCGCGGCGTTTCGGCTGAATGACCGGGCGTTTGACAGAATCAAAATTCAGTTATCGGAGTAGACCATGAAACTAAAACACCACGCCTCCTCGATTGCCTTGGCAGCGATCTTTCTGTCGGTTGCCGGGCCGGCTCTGGCGGATGAGCGCGTATATATTCCGCTGGGTTCCGAGAACAAGATCGTCACGATCGACCCTGTTACGGATACGGTTGTTGGAGCGATCAACGATGTGAGTGCGGTGCACGGCCTGGCCGCGACGCCGAACGGCAGCTTCCTGATTGCCGGCAGCTATGACGAAAGGCCGGCCGGTGCTGCGCCGGCCAAACCGGCGGTTGTCTCCGAAGAAGATCATGCGGCACATCACAAGGCTTCGACGAAATCGGCCTCTCAGTCGACCCCGGTTGTCAGCACCGTCTCGGTGATCCGCCTTCCGAGCGGCGACATCGTCCGCCGAATTGACGTGCCTGGTGCAGTCCACCATGTGTCAGTGAGCCCCGACGGACGGTCAGCCGTCGTGACCCATCCGAATGCGGACTCGATTTCAGTAATCGATCTCGAATCCTTCACCGTAGTCGCGACGGTGCAAACGGGAAGCGTTCCGAACTATTCCACGTTTTCCAAGGATAGCCGGCGTCTCTACGTTTCAATTGCCGGGGACGACGCGGTGGCCGTCATCGACACCCAAGACTGGAAAGTAAGTGACCGTATATCGGTCGGCAAATCGCCGGAACACCTGGTTCTTTCACCGGACGGTACCACGCTGTTCGTCAACAACGTTGATGATGGGTCCGTTTCTGCCGTGTCGCTACATTCCGGCTACAAAACGCGGACTTTCTCAGTCGGTGCGGGTCTGCACGGGATCGATCTGTCCGATGACGGAGAAAAACTGTTCGTCGCCTCGGTGGATGATCAGAAGGTCGTCGCGATGAATTTGGACGGAAAGATATTCAATAGTATTCGAACCGCTGCACTGCCTTACCACCTCGCGGCGGTACGGAAGTTTGGCAAGGTGTATGTGTCGAGTGTTGACGAACCAAAGGTCTGGATATTGAAACAATCCGATCTGTCACTGAGCGGTGAGATTCAAACCGGCGGCAAAGGCCACCAAATGGTCCAAGTCATGACGGAGTAAAATGTCCTACTCTACTGCCAGTAACGGAGACTTTCCCGACGCCGGTTCGGCCGCTCGGGATGAACAAACGAGACGAGATTTCCTTCTTGCGTCGACCACGGCCATCGGCCTGGTCGGCGCGGGATTGGCATCATGGCCGTTTATAGATTCGATGAATCCTGCCGCCGATGTGCGGATCTTATCGAACATCGATCTTGATTTATCCCCCATCGATGTCGGCCAGCGAATCACGGTCGTCTGGCTGGGGCGCCCTGTCTTCGTTGATCACCGTTCCGAGCAGGAGATCGCCCGGGCAAAGGCGGACGATAATGCAGCATTGAGAGACCCGCAACCGGACAACGCACGCGTTCAACGTGACGATTGGTTGATCGTGGTCGGTATTTGTACGCATCTGGGATGCATCCCGCTGGGGCAGACGCCTGGCGCCCAAAGAGGTGACTTCGGCGGGTGGTTCTGCCCGTGTCACGGCTCCCACTACGATACGTCAGGCCGAATTAGAAAGGGACCGGCGCCACGTAACCTCGATGTGCCGCCGTACCGTTTCGAGAGTGATGAGACCGTACAGATCGGCTGATCTCTGCCTGTGCGGCCAGTTCTGTGTCGGAGAATTGCGTTGTGGAAGTGGGTAATCTCCACATGGGTTGATTGCACAGTTTTATGTTCATAGTTGAACACGAGCCATTTTAGGAGACGAGTTATGAAAGTTCACAATCAGAAATCTTCCCTGGGTGGTGTTTGCCTCGCACTGTCGGTGATGTTTCTTGGAGCGGTTCCGGTTGCGGCCGGAATGCCGGTAGACGAGTTATCCCGGGCGGTTGCGGCTCGCTACAATGTCGAGGTCCTGAAAGTTCTGCCGGCCAAAGAAGTCGGCGACGATATCGTCGCGGTACGCGTTATGAATCCGGCCGGGAACTCGAACGGTGCATTTCAGGTCTATACTGTCTTCGTGAATGCCGAGACTGGGGAATTCGATCCTCGTTACGGCGAATTGGTGTCGCGCTTGAGCCGAACGTCGCCGCTTATTTGGCAGCGCACGGTACCATTTACCGTCGACGATTAGGTGCTGGCAAATTCGACATTCCGTGCGGTCGACGGTGCCTCTGCTTCCTCGTGAACGGTGAAGCGTGGACAAAAGGAACCTAAGTGGCGTCGTTCGTACAGGTGCCGCGTCACGGATGCTTTCGCAACAATGTCCCGCACCTTTCGTTCGCTGACACCGTCACGCTGCATCAAAATACGTACGATCGGATCTTTGAGAAAGTCGTCTAGAGTGGGCTCCGATTTCTGGGTGAAATGGCTCACCGATCATCTCCGAATATGTGGTTCATTTGGCGGGGTCCTGTAACAGGATACGGAAGATGGTATCCGTCGTTCCGGACGTAAGTGGATTGAACGAAGCCGATGGGTGCGGGCGCTCGTCAGGTTTTCCATTTTGGCCGCCGGTTCCCGTATGCGCGTATCTGCTATTGTCGAAGCTCTCAGAGAAATAGCCTAACGGTTTGGCGGTCACGGAGGCGGCGACAGGCGGGATACCGCTTGTGTCCGCTTTCAGCTCTTCCGTATGCGGCGAAGGAACCGGAAACGGATTTATCAGGACGGCCCAACGTTCATAGTCGAGAGGGGCAATGGGTTCCATCGTGAACACTCCTAGGCCTCCGACGTCACTCGCTCCCATGGAGCTTTCGTACGATTTACCGAGCGCGGCGGCGTCAATGAATGCTGAAGCCTAGCATGTGTGTCGTATCGCATTATCTCCGGGGTGTGTTGTTTGGTAACAGTCCGCCACTACCAGTGAGTGTGTTACATTCGGTTACCAAAATCCGAAACGGTTTGTTGAAATGTTGGTTCACTATGGCGGGAAAGCGGCAAGAAGCGGCAACTCTTCTGTGTCGATTTCCGGCACTGCCAGAGCCCGCGGCTACGAGGTGCTAAGAACCTATTGCCATGAGACTACCTGAAAGTATCGACCAGATCGGGAGGTGAAACATGCAAGCCAAGGACATTATGACAACCGAGGTTGCCACCGTCCAATCGGCAACGCCCGTGCGCGAAGTTGCTTCGCTGTTGCTCAAGCGCAGGGTCAGTGCCGTACCTGTCGTTGACGACGATGGAGGACTGTTGGGGATCGTGAGTGAAAGCGACTTGATGCGCCGCCCTGAAACCGGGATCGAACGCCATTCTTCTTGGTGGCTGTCACTATTGACAGCTCCTGAGGACCGTGCGGCCTCGTATATCAAGACTCACGGTGGTCAAGCCGGTGATGTCATGACCCGGAATCTGATAACGATTACCGAAGACACGTCGCTGGGGGAGGCGGCGAACACGCTTGAACGTCATCGCATAAAAAGGGTGCCGGTTCTTAGGGACGGCAAGATGGTCGGCATTCTGAGTCGAGCAGATCTGCTAAGAGGACTGGTTGCATGGCGGCCGACCCCGACCACCTCTATGGAAGATCGAACGATCAAGGAGGCTGCCATTAAAGCTTTGGCTGAAGCCGGGGTTAGCACTGCGTTCATGAGCGTTATTGTGTCGGACGGCGTTATTTATTTATGGGGAGCCGTGGAATCTGAGTTGGAAAAAGAAGCGGCGCGCGTCGCTGTCGATAGCGCCCCGGGTGTGGTGGGCGTGCGCGAGGAAATTGCCGTTTTGCCGCCCGGCGTACGCAATTTTATGGGCTCGGAATAATATAAGAACGCGGCTGGTGCAGAAGAGAAGGTAGGCAGAAGTTAGATTTGTATGTCCGTTATCGATCACCGGAAAGCAGGCCCTTCCATGTTCTGCGGTGCAATAGCCTGAAGGCCGAAATTGTGCCACGTAAAACCGTTGGCAACTGCCCGACTTCCATCCAGAATCGCGACAATTCGATGTGCCGGGAAGTAGTCGACCATGCATGAAATCGTAACAGAAAAGTACGTATGGTTTACTTGGTCTTCGGCGTTTATTCTCCCGTGGCTAGCAGCTTTCATCGTTTTTCCTGACCATCGTCGAGCGATGCTTTGGGCCAGCATCTTTACGACGCCCTTTGGTTTGACCGAGCCTTTATTCGTACCTGAATACTGGAATCCGCCTAGTCTCTTCGATCTTGCACAACGCACCGGCTTCGATCTTGAAAGTTTGATTTTCTGCTTTGGTATCGGCGGTATTGGTGCCGTTTCGTACAACCTCCTGACGGGGAAATGGGCAAGGCAAATGAGTTCGACGTCGCGCCATCATGCGCGTCATCGATACCATCGTCTGGCAGTGGTATCGCCGTTTCTGGTGTTTCCTGTGTTGTACCCGCTGAACTGGAACCCGATCTACCCTTCAATCGCCGCCATGATTGTCGGTGCCGTTGCGACAATGCTTTGCCGCAGGGACCTCATTGCAAAAACTTGGATCGGCGGGGTGTTGTTTTTGGCCTACTATATGGTTTTTCTTGTCGGATTGGATTGGTTGTCACCTGGCTATATTGCCCGGGTATGGAATACCGGCGCTCTTTCCGGGCTTGCGATGGCGGGTATCCCGATAGAAGAGGTTCTGTTCGCAACAACGTTCGGTGCATATTGGTCCAGTGTCTACGAGCATTTTACATGGAGAAGATTAGACAATCGGTCCACGCTGTACGCGTAACGCGTTGACCGCCGGAGGAGTGAGCTTGGGGCATGTGTATTTCCGAAACTGTTAGTTTCGCCAGCGGCGGATTACTGGTGGCAGGGGGAGTTGTCGCCAGTGTGAAGGCCTGGAGTATCAATAAAAGATATTTGCCCATTGCGCTCATGCCGGCGTTGGCGGGTGTGCAGCAGTTTATGGAAGGTCACGTCTGGATGGGGATGAATGTGGGCGATCCATCCATGGTTTGGTGGGCCGCCATGGGCTACATCTTTTTTTCTTGGTTCATGTGGCCTGTTTGGATTCCCTTTGCCGTTCATACTCTGGAACCGCCTGATAGCCGTCGCAAAAAGACACTCCTCTGTTTTGCTGTGGCGGGCGTCGTGCTCGGCCTGGTGCTTTACGTTCCGCATATCATGAACCCGGACTGGGTCAGCGTCGGGGTCAGCAAGCAGTCCCTAGCCTATGAGGATACAATGTTCCTCGATTACATCACGCCTCGCTGGCTAACCTATGCGATCTATCTGTTCCTTATTATTGTGCCGCCGCTCGTTTCTACATACCTTCACATGAGACTGTTCGGCCTGACGCTTATCGCCGTGATTGTGTTGGTCTATGTTTTCTTGAGCTATGCCTACATATCGTTTTTCTGTTTGCTGGCAGGCATGGCGACCATCCACCTCATCTATATAATTCTGCGAAACAAGTGCAGCCGCGAGTGCCCCGTGCTGTTTGGCTAAATTGCAGTTCGGGTAAGATCGAGCAGATCTAGGCGTTCAATGCCTTCTTGCGGTCTTCGTACTCGGCCTTGTCGATCTCGCCACGGGCGAAGCGCTCGTTGAGAATGCCGAGAGCGTTGTCGCGTGTTTCGGGTTTGGCGGGTGAGTGGCCGCCAAACCCGAAAGCCTTCAGGATGACGACTACAACGACGACGGCGATGATGATTATTAGGCCCATCATCATCGGTCCCGTGAACCAGTTGCCCCACATCATTGAGTGATCGCCATACCCACGGTACCCGTACCCTGGGTCGGCGATGACCACGCCAGCGCCGAGGAGCACGCCGGTCATTGCGAGGACTGCGGAAACAATCGATTTCACTTTCATCTTGGTTCTCCGGAAATGTGGGCTGAGATCGTGATTACCTTCGGCTACCTCTCAGCCCTGTGTCTTAAATATCGGCTAGTCCGCAAAAGCCTGCATTGATCTAAATCAAGGCCGGGGAATCGATTAGACCCTAAACAATCATTAATTGTCCGGGAACTTGACCTTCCTGTAACTGACAAGATTACGTTCAGGAAAATTGATTAATACCGGAGGGAGTGATGGATAAGCATTCTGGCCATACGGTGAGCGATGTCGTTCGCGATCCCGTCTGCGGCATGGAGGTCGACCCGTCGGCGGACAAACCATCGGCGGAATACGAAGGACGCGATTTCCACTTCTGTTCGAACAGGTGCTGGAACAAGTTCCAGGCGGCGCCGGGGGATTTCGTCAGCGCCCAAGATCCGGTCTGCGGCATGTCCGTGGACCGCACATCGGCTAAGCACCTGCACCGCCACCAGGGCGAACTGCATTATTTCTGCTCCGGTAAGTGCAAGGACAAGTTCACCGCCGCGCCGCACGATTATCTCGGCGACCGGCCTGAACCTGAGCCGATGCCGGAAGGTACGATCTACACCTGCCCCATGCACCCCGAGATCGAGCAGGTCGGCCCGGGCACATGCCCGAAATGCGGCATGGCGCTGGAACCCAAGGGCGTGCCCGCTGCGGACGAAGGTCCGAACCCGGAGCTGGTGGATTTCAAGCGTCGCTTCGCCGTGGGTGCCACACTGACGGTGCCACTACTCATTCTGACCATGGGGCCGTTGGTCGGACTGCCCGTACGGGATTGGGTTGGCGAGCGCACCGCGCTTTGGGCGGAACTGGTGCTTGGGACACCGGTCATCCTCTGGTCCGGTTGGCCGTTCATGGTGCGCGGCTGGCAGTCGTTCCGCACCTGGAACCTCAACATGTTCTCGCTCATCGGCATGGGCGTTGCGGCGGCGCTACTTTTCAGTCTTGTCGCGGTGCTGATACCTGGGATTTTCCCCGACGGTTTCCGTGACGTGGACGGTCACGTCGGTGTCTACTTCGAGGCCGGCGCCGTCATCGTCGTGTTGGTGCTGCTCGGGCAGATTCTAGAGCTCGGTGCGCGTGAACGCACCGGCGCCGCGATCCGGGCGCTCCTGGACATGGCGGCCAAGACGGCCCGCGTCATCCGCCCCGACGGCACCGAGGACGAAATCCCCATCGAGGATGTCCAGGTGGGCGACAAGCTGCGCGTCCGGCCCGGTGAGAAGATTGCCGTCGACGGAGAGGTCGTGGAGGGCCGTTCGTCCGTAGACGAATCAATGATCTCGGGCGAACCGGTCCCTGTCGAGAAGGTGCCGGGCGATCCGGTGACGGGCGCCACCATTAACGGTACCGGCAGCCTGATCATGGAAGCCAAGCGGGTCGGCAGCGATACCATGCTGTCGCAGATCGTCGAGATGGTGGCGAACGCGCAACGCTCCCGCGCGCCGATCCAGAAGCTCGCCGACAGCGTGGCCGGTATGTTCGTGCCGGCCGTCATCGGTGTCGCCATCCTCGCCTTCATCGCGTGGTCGGTGTGGGGTCCGTCGCCGGCATTTTCCTACGCGCTCGTAGCCGCCATCGCCGTGCTGATCATCGCGTGTCCGTGCGCGCTTGGATTGGCGACGCCGGTCTCGATCATGACTGCGGCCGGGCGCGGCGCGCAGGCGGGCGTTCTGATCAAAAACGCCGAGGCGCTGGAGCGGTTTGCCAAGGTCGACACCCTGATCGTCGACAAGACCGGTACGTTGACCGAGGGCAAGCCAAAGCTGGTGGATGTCCTTGCAGAGGAAGGTCACGACGAGAACGAGGTGCTGCGGCTCGCCGCCAGCCTCGAGCGGGGTTCGGAACACCCGCTCGCGGAAGCCATCGTCAACGGTGCAAATGAGTACAACATTGCGTTGGCGGATGCGATCGATTTCGACGCGGTCACCGGCAAGGGCGTCAAGGGCTCGGTCGACGGCAAGCGTGTCGCACTCGGCAACGCGAAGCTGATCGACGACTTAGGCCTCGACGCAGGCGCCCTCACCGACACCGCGAACACGCGGCGCGATCAGGGCGAAACGGTGATGTTCGTTGTCGTCGAGGACAGGATCGCCGGGCTTGTCGCCGTCGCCGACCCGGTCAAGGAAACGACATCAGCGGCGCTCAAGGAACTGCACGCGCTCGGTTTCAGGATCGTCATGGCGACCGGCGACAACGAGCGCACAGCAAAAGCCGTCGCCCAACGCCTCGGCATCGACGAGATCAGGGCCGACGTGCTGCCCGCCGACAAGGCGCGGATTATCAAGGAACTGCAGGACGAAGGCCGCAAGGTCGCAATGGCGGGCGACGGCGTCAACGACGCACCCGCGCTGGCACAGGCCGATGTCGGTATTGCTATGGGCACCGGGGCGGACGTGGCGATCGAAAGCGCCGGGTTCACGCTGGTGAAGGGCGACCTGAACGGGATCGTCCGGGCACGCCGGCTGGCCACGGCGACGATGCGCAACATCAAGCAGAACCTGTTCTTTGCGCTGGTCTACAACGCAGCCGGGGTCCCGGTCGCGGCGGGCGTCCTTTACCCATTCTTGGGCCTTCTGATCTCGCCGATCTTCGCGGCGGCCGCTATGAGCCTGTCGTCGGTTTCCGTCATCGGCAACGCGCTGCGCCTGAGAACGATTCGTATCTGACTTCAAAACCCACCCCTAACTCCAAACAGGAGACATTCGATGCAGACTCCTAAGATCTTCAAGACCGTAATGTTGGTTGCGGCCGTCGCTGTGTTCCCCGCCGCCAATGCGTCCGCGCATGGTGCAGGGTCGAACATGATGGGCCAGGGCGGCGGCATGGGCCCAGGAATGATGGGGCCAGGAATGATGGGCCAAGGCTATGGCATGGGTTCGGGGATGTTGGGACCCGGGATGATGAACATGATGCCGATGATGCACGGCATGATGATGGGCCAAGGTTATGGGCCCGGCATGATGGGCCAGGGTTACGGCATGGGGCCGGGCATGATGGGCTCCGGCATGATGGGCTCCGGTATGATGGGGCAAGGCTATGGCATGGGCCCGGGCATGATGGGCCCCGGTATGATGGGGCAAGGCTATGGCATGGGCCCGGGCATGATGGGCCCCGGTATAATGGGTCAAGGCTATGGCATGGGTCCCGGTATGATGGGGGCGCAGGAAAGCCATGAGGTCACAGAGGACGACGTTCGCGGCTTCCTCGGGCGTCAGTTGGAAATGCGCGGTCTGTCGCGGCTCAAGGTCGGCAACGTCGATGCCAAAGACGAGCGGGTCTTCAAGGTGGATATCGTCACCAAGGAGAACTCGCTTGCTGCCCGTGTGGTCATCGACCGTCGTACGGGATTCCCGGTGGCGTTCGAGTAAGAACGTCTGTGAGGATTTATGCGTTCCTCCCGTCTCCTTTTGGTCAGTTTGGTGCTTGGTCTGCTCGGCGTCGGCTGGTGGATGGCGGCGTCGGGCGGTGCGATGTCTGAGCTTTACGAGCCGCAGAAGATCCGGGGGCTTATCGACCGCGCCGGGTTTTACGGGCCGTTGCTTGTCATGACGATCATGGCCGTTGCCATCGTTCTGAGCCCGTTGCCGAGCGCGCCGATCACGCTCGCGGCGGGAGCCGCATACGGGCATACGTGGGGCACGATCTATGTGTTGATCGGCGCGGAAATCGGGGCAATTGTCGCCTTCGTCATCGCGCGCGTGTGCGGC
This sequence comes from Rhodospirillales bacterium, assembly GCA_965262415.1. Classification (GTDB taxonomy): domain Bacteria; phylum Pseudomonadota; class Alphaproteobacteria; order Rhodospirillales; family Casp-alpha2; genus UBA4479. Next base: position 3,862,240 of record OZ253533.1, read on the forward strand.
AGGGAGTTCGTCCGCCGGATGGTCGGTGACAAGCTGCCGCACACCAGGGTCAACACCCAGAACGGCCTGACGGCGGTCGTTTTCGTCACCCGCCTTTTGCCGTTCATGTCGTTTGACGCGGTGAGCTATGCCGCCGGCCTGACGCAACTTGCCGCTGTCCGCTTTGCCGTCGCGACGTTGGCCGGGATGATCCCCGCGACGTTCCTGCTCACGCACTTCGGCGCCGAGATGCGCGCCGATGACGGAACCGGGCTGATGATCGGGCTATCGATCTTCGCGGCGGTCATGCTCGTTCCACCGGCGCTCGTTTATGCGTACCGCAGGCGAACAATCTTTCTCAAAGGAGGAACACAATGACGACGAACCATGACCATGGAAATGACGACCGCGCGTCCCCCTCTGGCCTACGCCCCTGGCTTTCCAGGCACTGGATCGTCCTGGCCGGGTTTGTTCTGATTGCGGGATACTTCCTGTGGACCGAGCACAAGGCGCATGTTCTGGCGTTTTCCTCATGGCTGCCGTGGTTGTTACTGCTGTTGTGTCCGCTAATGCACTTGTTCATGCATCACGGACACGGAGGACACGGTGGTCAAGGGCGACGCGACGATGACGGTGGCGGAGGTGAGCGATGACTGGCGAGGAAACCTCTGCTTACGGGCTGTGGTCCCTGGTCGTGATCAACTCGGCGATCTTCATCCTTTTCGCACTTAGCTTTTTCAAACCGCAAAGTAAACGTGACTGGCGGTCATTGGGCGCGTTTTCGGCCTTTATCGTCGCTTTGTTCACGGAGATGTATGGTTATCCATTGACCGTTTATCTGCTTTCCGGCTGGCTTTCAGAGGTGGCCTCGGGCATCGACATCATGTCGCACGACGCGGGACACCTGCTTACGACGGTGCTCGGAATCGAGGGCAACCCGCACTTCGGGGTGCTGCATATCATCAGCAATGTTCTGGTCATCGCCGGTTTCTTTGTCATATCTGCCGGATGGCGGGTGCTGCACGCGGCGCATAAGGACGGCACGCTGGCGCGAACCGGTCTTTACGCTTGGGTCCGCCATCCTCAGTATGCAGGATTTATGCTCGTGATGGTCGGATTTCTTTTCCAATGGCCGACCTTGCTGACCGTTGTCATGTTCCCGGTCCTGGTCGTCATGTACACACGCCTCGCACTTCACGAGGAAGAAGAGACGCGACGCCGTTTCCCGGACGAGTGGGACGAATACGCGGCGGCGGTGCCGAGGTTCATTCCGCGATTGACATCGTCGCGTGAAGCGGACCACTTCCCGACGTCAGGACGATAGAAAAGGCGCCCAATCCCGCGAATAGTGCTACGAGGAGGGTTCCATGGCCCATTTTCGGCATCCAATTGATACGAAGCTCTGACGGCATGAAATGGATATGGTTTGCAAGGCAATCGGGCAAAGCCCGGCGAATAGTGTCCCGTGATAATCGCACTCGCCATTGCATTGGTGACGGTGCGGCTTTTCTTTCTAGGGCACTATGAGGTGCTCACGGGTATGAGTCGTTTCATTCCCGACAGTGGGCGCGTGAAGCGTCCGCCCATACTGTTGCTGATGGCGGTGGTCGCGGTTGCGCACACCGCCGAGATCGTCTTGTTCGCCGTGACCTTCTATCTACTGCAGGAAATTTGGGATGTCGGGCATGTCGATGGCGAGATTGCAGGTGAGTTCTTTTATTACGTTTACTGCTCTGCAGTGACCTACACGTCCTTGGGGCTCGGTGATGTCTGGCCGCACGGCCCGCTTCACCTAGTCACGGCCATCGAAGCCTTGACCGGATTGATCTTGATCGGCTGGACAGTCTTGTTCAGTTATCCGATTGTCCGGCGCGAGTGCCGGCTGGGTGGTCGAGAGGCAGCGTGATGATCGCTTCATTATGCGATACGGCGATCTCAATCGACGCGGAGGAAAGGACATGACTCACGACCACGGCGACCGGACGGCGCACTACGCCAAGGATAGTCTGACGCTTACGGGTGCGGTAGCGCTCGGTACCGGCGTCATGATTGGTGCCGGGATTTTCGCGTTGACCGGACAGGTGGCGCAGCTAGCCGGGACCTGGTTCCCCATGGCGTTTGCCGCCGCTGCCGTTGTCGTCGGGTTCAGCGCGTATTCCTACGTGAAACTTTCCAACGCCTATCCGAGCGCGGGCGGGATCGCGATGTTCCTCGAAAAGGCATACGGGCGCGGCGCCATGACGGCGGCCTGCGGGCTACTGATGTACCTTTCCATGGTGATCAACGAGAGCCTCGTCGCGCGTACGTTCGGGACCTACGTCATGCGGCTTTACGACGACGTGGCGCCGGGCTGGGCGGTGCCGGCGCTCGGCGTCGGTCTCCTGACCTTTGCCTTCGTCGTCAATATTCTTGGTAACCGGCTGATCCAGACCCTGTCGTTCGTCATGGCGTTTCTGAAGATCGGGGGTATCGCAGTGTTCGCGATCGCCGGACTGGCGGCGTCCGGGATGACCTTCGAAAGCGTCTCCGTCGATCCCGCGGAAACCACGCTGGGCGGGTTTCTCGGCGCGGTGGCATTGGGCATTCTCGCTTACAAGGGTTTCACGACAATCACCAACAGCGGCGGCGAGATCGTCGATCCGCACCGCAACGTGGGCCGCGCCATCATTATCGCCATCGCGATCTGCGTCGTCATCTACGTCCTGGTGTCGCTCGCGGTCGGTGCCAACCTGTCACTGGGCGAAATCGTCGCAGCCCGGGATTATGCGCTGGCCGAGGCGGCGGAACCCGCGTTCGGCGACATGGGGCTCTGGTTCACGGTGACGTTCGCCATCGTCGCAACGGTATCGGGCGTGATCGCCAGCGTGTTCGCGGTATCGCGCATGCTCGCCATGCTGACCGACATGAAACTGGTGCCGCACAGCCACTTCGGCATGCCGGGGGACATCCAGAAACATACGCTCGTCTATACGATCGTGATCGCGATGTTCCTTACAGTTTTCTTCGATCTGGGGCGCATCGCCGCACTCGGCGCAATCTTCTACATCGTCATGGACATTGCCGTGCACTGGGGCATCCTGCGCTATCTTCGAGAGGACGTGAACGCATCGGCGTGGGTGCTGGTTACGGCGATCGTGCTCGATGCCGCCGTGCTTGTCGCACTGCTGATGATCAAGGCGTCAAGCGACACGACCGTCGTCTATGCCGCAGCTGTCGGCATAGTGGTCGTTTTTGTCGGAGAGAGGTTCTTTCTGCGTCAGAAGGATCAATAATCACGATCCAACTGCCTTCAATACCGACTATACTCACGCGCCGGTTAGACCTAGTCCGGCTGCGCGCAGTGAATTTTCATCGACGCCGCGTCCGGCGCAGTAGGAGGCCAAAACGCCGTCGATCGCGACGGCCGGTACTGATTGAACGCCGATTTCTTTGGTGCGTTTGATGGTAGAAGGGACGGTCTAATCAGATGCGACAACGCGAATACCCAATCTCATATACATGGCGCTGTAATCGTCGTATTTGGACTTGCCGATGAGTACGGTAAGTGATCTGCCTGGATGCTGACAAAAATGGCTCATAGCTGTTGCGTGGTGGTGTCCGGAAGGGAAGCGCCGATAAGGAAATAACCAGAAACGATGCTGTGATCGAGACCAGATAAGGTTTTTAATCTGATGACGGATAGGTAGCGTAAACCACGGTTGAGCCGTCCGAGCGAATCAACAGAACATCGTAGGTTTCCCGTTCCGAGCTTTGGTCCATCCCGGGGGACCCGAGAGGCATGCCAGGTACGGTCAAGCCGACGGCATCTGGTTGCTCTGTTCGCAGCCTTCGAATGTCGCGCACCGGTACATGGCCTTCGATCGTGTATCTACCTATCCGGGCCGTGTGACACGAAGCCAGTTCGGCATTGATTCCACTTTGCACTTTGAACTGCATCAGCCTGCCCATAGCCATGTTTTCGCTTCTTACCGGCAATCCGTTACTCTCCAGATGTTCAATCCAGGCGACACAACAGCCGCACCCGCTCGTTTTCGCGACGTAAACCGAGTGTTCTTCCGATGCAATAGACGGGCGCCAGTGTAAACAAAACAATACGATCAGCAGAGCGCCGCCAATCCGTTTGCCTGCTGGCCTGATCGTGTGGCCATTGAAAAGCATGGGGGAATTCCTGCCCATCACCCGCTCACTAATATTTGTCTGGAAGATGCGGCGGAAGCGCGTCGGCCCAGAGGTCATATTCAATGCCGTTCGCCTCCAAGCCTCTCCCGATGTCGCCCAGCCAACGTTGAAAATTGGGCTCGCTTTCGTAGCCCTTGGTCTGAACGTAATGGAATATGAAATTGAAGTGGAAGGGCTTGAAATAGGTTTCTGCGCGGAAAACTTCGGAGTCCGCGATGTTTCGGCCGGCCGCCTTTTCCATGGATTCCGGAAGGAACTGAAGGGTCGGCGTGTACATGATCCTGAATTTCCGCGCCAACTGCCCTTCGGTCAGGATCGCGCCGTCCAGATCGGTGACCGCACGCTCCCCCTGTATGTCGAGTTTGATGACGTTGAAGTTTTTCGTGACTTTTTCGACGATTCTCGGAATGCGTAGATTGACGTCGTACATGGGCTTGCAATAAGCGCAATCCCTCTGTTCCCAAAAAATCACCAGCCGCTTGCCCTGCTTTGCGGTTGCCGTCAGATCTTGCCGAAGGTCCAAAGAACTCCCGTACAGCCAAGTCTGAGCATGCATGCCGTTGTCGGCCATTTTTGCCGCAGGTAGCAGCGGCGTATGGCGATCGGCCCGGACCGGCATTGATACTGTAAACGCGGCGGCGATCACACAAACGAATGTTTTCCAAGCACTCATGACTTGCTACTCCCCTCGGATCATCAGCGCGCAGTTATAGTGCCAGAAACAGATAGCAGATGGTAGGCGTCAAAAACGTGGCAATTTACTCGACCTGGAAAAGGGGTGTCCATGCCACCACGGCACTCATTCATTAGCAAAATAATTCACATCTAACGCTCTAATGCGCGGCGAATTTTTGGGACGGCGTTTTCCCTCGATTCGTGAAAATCGATAATGCTGACGAAGCGACCTTCAGCATCATATAGGAACACTCCGGCGGTGTGATCCATCGTATAGGTCTGACCGGTTACGATTCTCTCGTATTTAACCGTAAATCCAGCAGCCGCATCGGCGATATCTTGGGACGAACCCGTATAGCCAACGATGGCCGGATGAAAGTTCTCAATGTATACCGCCATCGCCTCAGCAGTATCGCGCCCGGGGTCGACGGTAATAAACGCGACATTGATGCGCTTTGTGTCGTCACCTAACGATTCAAGCCAGCCTGTAATATCGGCCAAGGTCGTCGGGCAAATATCCGGGCAATACGTAAAGCCGAAAAACACGAGCAACGGTTCACCGAGCCAGTCCGTTGCCTGAACTCGGTTCCCTTTGTGATCGGTCAATGCGAAGTCCATTTGGCCAATCGGAAGGGGTAACTTGCTTTCACGAGCTTTTCTTTCCGGCGCACCGGGGCCGTCAACCTGCCACCAGCCGAACAGGAGTGAGGTGGTAATTGCCAACGCCAGCCCGCAACCGATGAGTAACAGCTTCCGAGTAGGCATCCCCGATATCATTCCGTACTAGCTTTTGTCGCGCGAAAGGACGTCTGTCTCAGGCTCTCCGCGCGCATTCTCGGTAGGTGTTGAAATATCCAACATCGCCTTTATCTCTGCGGTTTCTTGCTGAAAACGCGACAATGCTTCGCCTTCAAGCTTTCGTTGCGGCGGCGCGGCAACCCTTGCCGGGTTCACTTGCCGTCCCTCTTTCAAGACCTCGAAGTGCAAATTCGGTCCAGTTGTCAGGCCTGTCTCGCCAACATAACCGATCACCTCTCCACGCCGGACGCGGTCCCCGGATGCTAAGGTGTCCTTATATCGGTCGAGATGGGCGTAAGCCGTGGAGAGTTCGCCATTGTGCCGGATTCGAATGTAATTACCGAAACTGCCGTTACGGCGACGCTGAACAACCGTACCGTCACCTGCCGCCAAAACCGGCGTGCCGCGCACGGTCTTAAAATCCAGACCTTTGTGCATTCTCGTGTAGCCAAGAACAGGGTGCTCTCTCTTGCCGTACGATGACGATAATCGCCCGGACGATACCGGGGTTCTCATCAATCCTGATGCAATGCTATTTCCTGCTTCATCGAAGTACGACACAAAGCCGTCGTTCGTTTCATGCCGGAAGTAGGTAAGCGATCTATCCGTTATATCGAGCGAGACATAAACGAGATTGCCGGCATGCGTCCCGACGTTCCCTTTATCTACGTAAATCTCATACCCGAATGCGAACTTGTCGCCATCAGCGATGTCGCGTTGGAAATCGACGGCTTGGCCGAGCACCCGATATGCCTCAATCAGGATAGGAGTTGGCACTCCTACCCCGCGTGCGGACTCGAAGAAGCTCTGCGAAATTGTCCCAAATGACCGAACCAGACGCATGTCGTGTTCAATGGGTTCAACCCTTGCCACAAAAGCATCGTCATTTTCATGTTCGACAACTACTCGACTATCCGTTTCCGGTATGAAAGAGAGGTGATCAAGGCGCTGACTATTCTGGGTGTCTCCGTCGGATCTCACCACGATTGAAAGTCTCTGCCCTGCTTTCAGGTCACGTGGATCAAATACGCCTCTTAAAGCGTCACTCGCGGCAAATGATTCACCAAAAGAAACCCCGGCATTCCTGAGCGCATCGATCAACGTATCGCCTGGACGGAGAACAACAGATGCGCCCTGGCGGTCATCTTCTCCGGGGATGGTCTCGGCATTTCCGACTGGCGGTGCCATTGCTATTTTATCGGGGTCAGTTCTTGGTACCCGTGGAGCGTTTTCAAGATTTTCAGCCTTTCCTCTATCCAGAGCCAGACCGGCGACGAAGGCTATTGCGATGACACCGCTGATAGCGCCGGCGCTATAGAGCAAAATTCGCTGCATCTTGGTCATTGTACAGGACCTGAGGCTCCAATTCCCAGGACCGGCACCGACACGTCGATCGGCCCTGCGCCCTTAAAAGTCAATGTCAGGGTGAATTTCTCCCCTTCCTTGAGCGGTTGTTTCAGGTTCATCAACATGACGTGTAGTCCGCCCGGTTTCAGCACCACCTCATGCCCGGCCGGGAGTTTCACTGCGCCAGCTGGTCCCATTCGCGCGACACCATCTGTCATCGTCATCGCATGGACTTCGGCCACTTCCGAAACCGAAGCTTTTAGGCTGGTCAATACGTCCGTTTCGTCTCCCTCGTTGCGTATCGTTAGATAGGCCGCAGACGGGCGCGATGTTCCGATTGAGGCTCGTGCCCACGCGGCTTCAACAATCACCTCGTCGTTTCGTGCCGTGTCTGGGACGGCCGGTGAGGTAAAACCAACGGCCATCAAAAAGGTTAGAGAAATGACAGCGCCCAGAAATTTGATGCTGCTCATATTCTCTCTTTCAAATCTTCGATAATCATCTCTGGCGGCGTGCGGAATTGAAAGGTGCGGACAAAATGGCCTTCGGGGGAAATCAAGTAGACGGCCGAGGTATGCCCCATTGTGTATCCGTCCGGCACCGAATCCTGAGGCACTCGCTCAAAGTAAGCCTTGAACGAAGCTGCCGCTTCGGTGACTTGTTTATCCGTTCCCGTCAAGCCGACAATGGATGGATGAAACGCGGAAACGTATTCCGCCACGGTTTCGACGCGGTCCCGCTCAGGATCAATAGTGATGAAAAGCGGCGTCACTTTCGCGGCTGAATTACCAAGACCATCCATTACATCTGCCAATTCCGCCAGGGTTGTCGGGCAAATGTCGGGGCAGTTCGTAAACCCGAAGAACACCAGTGCCCAGTTGCCTCGATAGGTCGCTTCACTAACTGTATCACCTTGATGGTTCACAAGGGTGAAGGCGGGCTGGAATCCATCAACGTTTTCCGCGTCGGTGCCCAGGAAATGTGAAAGTTGATGGCCTGCAACAATAACCAGGGCGAGGAGGGCTAGTCCCCAGAGGATATACCGAACCGTTTTCACAATGCCTCCACTTCGGATCGGACGAGATCGCGCAACTGCGCCTCACCAAAAGAGTCCAGTGCTTTTCCGTTAACGAAAAACGTTGGCGTTCCGCGTACCCCAAACGCCTTGATGTCTTCGGCGTCTTGATTGAGCACGCCGACGATGTGCGGCATCCGGCTTTCACGTTGCGCGCGTTCTATGTCCACTCCAGTCCCGTCGAGCAAACTCCATATGTCTTCTGGGGCACGTCCGTGCGGTGCCCACTTCGGTTGCGTTTCCAAAAGACGTTCAAGGGCGGGTTCGAATTTCCCTTGCAAGCGAGCGGCCTCGAGAAGTCGCACTGCGTCCTCTGACGGGGGGTGGAATGCGGCATATCGGATTACCACGCGGACCTTGTCAGGGTACGTTGCCATTATGTTTTTGACGATCGGATGAAAGGCGCGGCACGATTCGCACGCCGGGTCAAAAAACTCAACAATGGTGACCGGGGCATCTTTAGGGCCGAATACAGGTGAATGGTCGCGGACCAATTGGGCGGCATTTGTAACTGGTGCTACCTTTCTCATATTCTCGACTAAGGGTTGATAGAGGTATACGCCGAACCCAAAAATGCCCAAAATCGCTATCCCAATTTGTGCGATAAAATGACGACGATTCATTTTCGTCCCTTTTCCGTAGACAGAAACAACAAGAGTGAAATCAAACAGAATGCGGCCAACGAGAGATACGGAAGCGGTAAATATCCGAAAACGACCTGGTCTTCTCCGGAGCAGGAGGGGCCATGCTGCGTGCAAGGTTGTATCGCCTCCGCGATAAACCCGGCAAAAAGCAGACTGTGCCAAAACGCTATTGAGCCTCCCGCAATGGCTAATGGGAGTGCATAGCGGCGCACATTGAGGTCCGACTGATAACACGCAATACCGAGAACAACGGCTAAGGGGAACATTGCGATCCTCTGGTACCAACATAGAACGCATGGGGGGCGTCCCATGACCTCCCCGATGAACAAAGCACCCAAGGTGGCCGCCAGGGCGATCAGCCAGGCGCCGATCAATGCATTGTCCGGGGATATCATTGTAGTGGCCTGCTTAGGGTACATCTCCTCACCCGTCATCTTTACTTCCTACGCCCGCTGTTGACATGACGGAAATGGCAACCAGCGATGCAGCGCCAGCGCAAATAAACACGTCCGCAAAGTTGAATGCGGGCCAATGAAATCCCATCGCATGAAAGTCGAGGAAATCTGTAACCGCGCCTTGTCGTACTCGATCAATGATGTTCCCGAATGCACCACCTGCCATGAGTGCAATCGCCCCTGCTTCGAATAGGCGGTCCGAACGTAACGCCCAAACGGCGAGGGCTGAAGCGATGGCAAAGGTTATCGCAATCAACGGCCATTGCTGATCGCCAAAAATATTGGCAAAAACACCAAAACTGACTCCTGTATTGAAGCCTAAACTGAGATCAAAAAATGGGGTTATTTCCACTTTATAAGGCGGTGTTGATAGGAACGTAAGTGCAGCCCATTTGGTTGCCTGGTCGAACACGGTCGCGGCCACCATGACCGACGAGACAACAACAATCGAGGTTGAGCGCGCACACGTTTGCGAGAACAAATCTGATGCCGCTTTATTCCGACGCAAAGGGGGCATTCCGTACGTCACTAACGAATTTCCTCGGCTCCAGGGTTGTTATTCAGCAGCCATACCATGCGTCTCGACATGGCGTCGTTCATCCAAAGCCTGTTTGATGATCTGCAACGATGACCAGAGAAACAAACCTGCCATCAATCCGGCCACGATCAGGTCGGGCCACGCGGTCCCGGTCAGATATACCCCGCCAGCTGCCACGATTACGGCGACGTTGCCAATCGCGTCGTTACGGCTACACAGCCATACGGAGCGAACGTTCGCGTCTCCGTCCTTGAAACGCATCAGGATAAGAACGCTCAATAGGTTGGCAGCGAGGGCAAGTACGCCGATGCCGCCCATTATCGGCGCACTCGGCACACCGAGGATCAAAACCTGATAAGCAGTCATGCCGAAGACCCAGAACCCCATGGCCGCAAGGCTGATTCCTTTGGCCAAAGCCGCCGTGGCGCGGACTTTAAGCGACATGCCGATTACCATAAGACTAATGGCATACGTGACCGTGTCGCCCAGGAAATCCAGAGCATCCGCCTTCAACGCCTGAGACCCGGCCAACGCACCTGCGGCCATTTCGACGAAAAACATGGTTCCGTTAATCGCGATTACTGCCCATAGAGCGCGTTTGAAGCCTTTCGACATCCCATCGAACTTCGGTTCGTGACTGCAACATCCTCCGGCCATGGCACACCCTTTTATTCCGCGGTTCATCTCAGATATGCTAAACGTAATGTCTACAGTAACTATAGGTTCAAGAGGTAATTTGCTTTGGCCCACGATTTAACGATTGGCCGCATTGCCGAGGCCGCTGGTTGCAAGGTGCAGACGGTCCGATACTACGAGCAGATCGGCCTCATCCCGGCACCGCCCCGCTCAAGTGGAAATCAGCGCGTTTACGATGACTCAGCCATCCACCGTTTGACGTTCATTCGTCATGCCCGAGAGCTCGGGTTCCCACTGCAGGCAATCCGAGACTTGATCAGTCTCTCGGACGACCCCAATCAGCCGTGCGATGCCGCGGACGCAATTGCGAAGGCGCAACTCAGCGAGGTAGACCGCCGTATCCATCGATTGCATGCACTTCGCCATGAACTGGAACGCATGATCGAGCAGTGCCGGGGCGGACGGATCGCAGATTGCCGCGTTTTAGAGGTGCTGAGTGATCACAGTCTTTGCGAAACGGATGATCATTCAACACCGAAGGAACGGTGAATTTGATGAATTCGGGTAAGAAACATTTATTCTGCCGGCCTAAGAATGAGGCAAGTATCTCAAGATGAGACGGATCTGAGGCCTGTTCGTTCGATACATTAGGCCACTTCAAGAGATATTTTGTTGCTGCTGAGTTTCTGTATCGTGGACATCAACGAGGCATTTAACGACGGTCCGTTTGTAGAATCCGAATCCTAAGGTGAACCAACGTGTTCTCCGCACATATGTGCATATTCCAAAATCTTATAATTGACTCCGTAGTATACTACGGCTGCTAGCCTTTTCACTTAGGAGGTTCGGACATGCGAATTGGTGAAGCCGCCACACGCGCCGGAGTCAGCGTCGAAACGATCCGGTTTTACGAGTCCAAGGGACTAATCGATCAACCGCGTAAACCGCAAGGCGGTGGATTTCGCGATTATCCGATGGCGACGGTGGACCGCATACGCTTTGTTCGCCAAGCACAGGAAATCGGCTTTTCACTTCGGGAAATTTCCGAACTTCTATCCCTGCAGGCGGACCCCAAGGCGGATTGTGCCGACGTCAGAGCCCGTGCAATCCAGAAACGAGACGAAGTCCAATTGAAGCTCAACCACATGCGGCTCATTCTCGATGCACTGAACGATCTCGTCGTGAGTTGTCCCGGTGGCGGCGAAATTACCGCCTGCACAATCCTCGACGCCATGAATAACCGCGCTTTACACAGCGGGGTGACCCGCAATGAAGGACAGCCTCAAGGAAAGGATGCACCAGACATGAAAACCACTCTCCTGAATATCGAAGGTATGCACTGTGACGGCTGCGCCCACACGATCGAATTATTGCTCACCCGAGTGCCAGGTGTCCGCAAGGTCGATGCCTCCTATGCCGAGCGCCAGGCTCGTGTTCTTCACGATCCCGATACGGCCTCGAAAGAAGATCTGGTTACGGCAATCGACAAGGGCGGTTTCGTTGCCGCAATCAATGATCAATGATCGGAACCGGGTTTATTGGACTGGTCGCTATTCCTGCCGGGTTGGGCCTTTTTGGGTTCATTGAACCGTGCACGATCGGCTCCAGCCTCGTCTTCATAAAATACCTTGAAGGCAAAGATCCGTCTGCGAAGGTCTTGGAGACAGCCGTTTTCGCCGCGACGCGGTCGGTATTCATCGGTTTGCTCGGGGTTCTCGCCGTGCTCATCGGAGACATGTTTCTCGACCTGCAGCGACATGCGTGGCTGGGTTTAGGGTCATTATATGTTCTTCTCGGCATATTGCTCGCCACCGGACAGTCACGTTTTTTCACCCGTTCAATCGGGCCGGGACTTCGTCGACTTAGCGGGTACCGTGGATCCGTTGGCCTCGGCCTCCTGTTCGGATTCAACATCCCAGCCTGCGCGGCACCGTTGTTGATCGCACTGTTGGCAGCAGCTGCCGCTTCCTCCGGCGCGACGGTAGCAAAGGGCTTCATTGCCCTCGCTGTTTTCGGCCTTGGATTAAGCATCCCGTTGGTGGTGGCTGTTCTCGTCCCTCGTGCGCGTGGCTGGCTTGAGCGTATTGCATCCCTTTCTGCCCGTTATCCGGCATTAGCCGGCCTGGTCCTCATTGCACTCGGCGGATGGTCGATATGGTTCGGCCTGTTTGCCGATCTGAATCCGGCGGCTTCCGCCAGCTGATCGGTTTGAGACTTTTAAGGAGTATATATCATGACCGCGATACCCGCCGACGAACCGACATCAATGTACTGGAAGGAAGAACCGGCGGAGCGCCCCGACCGGGCACGTATTCGTGCACGTATCGGCGGCCTTCATTGCTCACTTTGCACGGGCACGATCGAGAAAGCACTCGGCAAGCAAACCGGCGTGGATAAAGTCGCGGTTAGCCTGACCCACGAGCAGGCGCTTGTCGAATTTGACCCGTCGGCGACCACGCCGGAGGGGTTGTTGCAGATTTTACGCGACATCGGTTACACCGTTCACGACCCAAACAAATTGCGGCCTTTTGAAGAGGAAGAGCGTGAACTCGTTGTCGAGGGCCGCCGCTTCCTCACTGCTACGGTATTCAGTCTTCTATCCGTCGCATTGATTACCGAGCCGGCCGGGCTGCTCTCGCTCATCCTTCCCACGATAGCAACGCTCAGCTTGATCGCCTTCGTTTTTCTCGTTCTTCGGGCGCGCGGGTTATGGCCAGCACTCATCAGCGCCGGGGGCCTCGGCGGCTTGGTGACCGGGTTACTCGTACTGAAAGATACCGGAGCACTGACCGCCTTCACACCATGGATTGTAGGGATGCTTGCCGTCGTCCTTGTTTTCGGTATTGCCCGTCACATTCTGATCATGGCTGCTCAGGCTCTTCGACGGGGGATATTGAACCAGCACGTATTGCTTGAGGCCGGGGCTTTTGCCGGGCTCGCCGGCGGTATTATCGGCTTGATCCTCGGTCAATCCGATTATCCGACGGCACCCTTCTTCGCCGTTGCCGTCATGGTCGCGACGTATCACATTTTTTCAGAATGGCTGTCGCTGATCGTCAAAACACGGTCGTCACAGGCCGTCAAAAGACTGCTCGATCTGCAGCCGGATATCGCGCGCGTGCAGCGCGACGGTGCCGAAATCGAAATCCCGACAAGCGAGATCGTCGAAGGCGACCTGGTGAGAGTTCGACCCGGCGGCCGCCTGCCGGTGGATGGTGAAATCATCGACGGCCGTTCTACCGTGGATCAATCCCTCGTTACCGGCGAACCAATGCCCGTTGAACGAAAGATCGGCGATGCCGTGATCGGCGGCACGATTAATGGCAACGGGACTTTGCTGGTCCGGGTCACTGCTGTCGGCGATCAGAGTTTTCTCCGCCGCGTTGCGCGCGAGGTCGAAGATGCCCGTGCCCTCAAACCCGGCCTTTTGCACTTGGTTGACCGCGTTCTACGGGTTTACACACCAGCCGTTCTGACGATCTCGATCATCTCTTTCGCCGGCTGGGCAGCACTGCCGCAAATGCTCGGTTTCGCACCCGATCTGCAGCGTGCAGTCTTCGCGGGCCTCAGCGTTCTCGTCATGGGCTACCCCTGCGCGGTCGGTATCTCCGCACCATTGTCAATTGTTAGGGGTGCAGGCGAGGCGGCGGAAAAAGGCATCCTGATGCGGACGGGAGAAGCGTTCCAGGGTTACCGTCTGGTCCGGCAGATTGCCTTCGACAAAACCGGCACGCTGACCGAGGGCCGCCCCCGGGTTCACGAGGTGGAAGCCGTATCGGAAGATACAGATCAAGTTCTGATATATGCTGCCGCGGCGGAATCGGCCTCGGAACACCCGCTCGGCGAAGCCATCGTGGAAGCGGCCTTCGATGCGGGGCTGACGCCGCCGGACACCGATACGTTCGAAGCGGTTCCCGGTAAGGGGGTGATCGCCGCAGTCGACGGCAAAGACGTGATCGTGGGAAGCCCACGGTTCCTCTCGCAGAATGACATCGATCTTGCTTCGCTCGCCCACCGGATCGAAGCCTTACAGGAGCTGGGACGGACGGTAATCGCCGTCGCTCATGGCGGTGTACTTCTCGGGATCGTTGCCTTGGGAGACTTGCCGCGGCGGGAAGCCGGAACGACGATCGCCAAATTACGTGACGCGGGTATAAGAACGGTTCTGATTACCGGCGACAACGAACGCGCAGGGTATAATATCGCCAAGGAACTCGGCATCGACGTCGTTCACGCAGAAGTGCTACCCGGCGAGAAAGCCGAACTGATCCGCGATCTTCAGCGGCAAGGCCGAACCGCCATGGTCGGTGACGGCATCAACGATGCACCTGCGCTCATGCAGGCGGATGTGGGCATCGCCATGGGCGCGGGCACCGACATCGCCATCGACGCTGCCGATATCATCATTCTCAACAACGACATCTCGAACGTCGTCGAAGCGCGGGAAATCAGTCGGCAAGGGTACCGCAAGATGCTGCAGAACGTGTCGCTCGCCTTCCTGTTCAATGGCGTTGGCGTCCCCGTCGCAGCGACGGGATTGCTTTACCCTGTCTGGGCTATGGTCGCCATGGCCGCAAGTGTGACGACCATTTTCGTCAACTCGCTCTGGGGCAAGCCGAGACTGTTCATCGACGCGATACTTAGCGTTGGGAAACCGGTTTCAAGAACAGGCAACACGTAATGAACATCCGGATAGTTGGAAAATTGATTGTCCGATTTAGAGAGGTAGACGCGCTATGATCATCAAGAGATGGCAACTTGTATCCCTTATAATCCTGCAGGCCATGTTTGCCGCGTGCGCATCAAGCGTTCTAGTTTACAACGCTTTTGGATGGGCGCCTGATGTAATTTCGTTTGAATGGGGTTCTTACCGAGCCTTTAATATCTATGTCTCAATTCTCATTGTTGCTGCGCTTATATGGGGCCTTGTTGCTCGAGTTCCTATCATCATGCCTGTCATCATAGTTTTCGCTACGTTTCACTTGGTGGAAGGGTTGATCATTTCATTTTGGAGCAAGGCCGCTATTCATTTCGTGACGCTCATAATAGCTGCGAATATTCAAATTCAAATTAAACAAAAAGCCGCTTAACCAACATGCATTGGCAAAACTGGGTCCGCATTGGATGATCCAGTATCCGAGTTGCTTACAACGCGACAAATGGTCGTTCTCGGTTTTTGGTCGCCATATGAGAGCAGAAAGATAGAAGTCCGTTTGAGGTGAGCAAGCAATCAAACCTATCGATGTCGAAGAAGCTATTATACGTGCACGCACCGAGCGGCAGAACGGATACGAGAGTATCTGTTGAGAGTAGCTTCCCTCGCGCTACGAACAGAGATTTGAGTAAATACAATCGAACGCCTGAAACAACCATCGTGGCGGAATTAGCCCAATTTTCATGACCTTGTGAAGAAGATGCGTCGTCTGACTTCAGAGGGGTTGTTGGTCACTCACTTGCCCTAACGCTGATGTTAATTGGGTATTGTTAGATGCTCTTCCTCTCGCCATAACCCAATCTCTTCGCTGCTAATAAGTGGTTCCAATTCTAAGATCGATTAGCCGACGTGGTGCGATGGCAAATGGGAGTGGGAGATTGAAAAACATTACAGCTAAGTTCCCCGCGGCCCCCAAAGGATAATCGCTGCTCCCAGGAGACAGATAGTCGCGCCGATTAGATCCCATCGATCGGGTGTTCGCGTTTCTACTAACCAGAGCCACAGAATTGACGCGGCAATGTAGATTCCGCCATAGGCGGCGTAAGCACGCCCAGCAAGGTCACTGTCAACGCGGGTCAGAAGGAACGCGAACAGAGCCAGACTGACCATGCCGGGCACGAGCCACCATGGCGACTTACCTAAGCGCAGCCAGGCCCAGAAAGCGAAGCAACCGGCAATTTCCGCGATGGCAGCCCGGACGTAGACGGAAACCGTACCAATCACGATGCCAGCGCCTCCAACACGGGACACTCCGGCACCTCCGCACCCGAGCATTGCGCTGCCGTATCGGCCAGCACTTTTTCTATGCGCTTGAGATCAGCAATCTTGGTCCGTACGTCAGCAAGGTGCCGTTCGGTTAACGCTTGTACCTCGGCGCAAGTCTGGGTGCCTCGGTCAACCAAGCTCAAGAGACCGCGTATTTCTTCGATGGAGAACCCCAGCTCGCGGCCACGCAGAATAAAGCGCAGGCGTGCCACATGGGTTTCATCATATACACGGTAGCCGGACGCCATGCGTGGCGGGTCGGGCATCATGCCGATCTTCTCGTAGTACCGGATCGTCTCCAGGTTGCAGCCAGTTTGCCGCGCGAGTTCGGCGCGTTTCATTCCCTTCGCAGATCTGTGATCACTCATCGAAAAAACTCTCTTGAGTCTGTAGTTACTACAGACTTTACCTTGTTACTGGAACAAAAGCGAGGACGTTAATTCGTGAGCACTACGGAAACAGAAACCCGTGCCTTACAGGCCCGTGAGGCGCAGGGCGACCGCAAGCAGTCAATCTTCACGTCTGGCGGCGTGATCGGTGCCATTCTTGCCTCGAGTTGCTGCATCGTGCCGCTGCTATTTGTGATGCTGGGTATCTCTGGTGCGTGGATCGGCAGCTTAACCGCGCTTGAGCCATACAAACCTGTTTTCGCCAGTCTCGCGCTCGTCTTTATAGGTCTCGGTTTCCGGCAAGTTTACTTTAAGGCCGGTTCTGCATGTGATGTCGACGGTTACTGCGCCAAGCCGCAATCGTCCACCATCACCAAGACAGCGCTCTGGATCTCGACGGTCGTGGTCCTGCTCGCACTGGCCATCGATTGGTGGGCGCCATTCCTATACTAACTGCAATCTACGGAGAACCTCTCATGAAACGATTGCCTATTTTGGCAGTGGCCTTGCTGACCCTTGGCGGGCTTGCCTGGATGACCGGCAATGGCGTTACACCTGCTACGGCACAGTATGTGACTATGCAAGTTGCTGCCGCCCAAACTGCCACATTTTCGATTGAAAACATGACCTGCGCGCTGTGCCCGGTCACCGTCAAGAAGGCAATGGAAGGTGTTCCCGGTGTCAAGTCGGTAACCGTCGACTTCGATACTAAAACGGCGATAGTCGTTTTCGACCCATCCATCACAACTTCCGATGCCATCGCCGCAGCGTCCACAAATGTTGGCTATCCGGCATCGGTCCAAGGATGACCCAGTGAAGGACGCAACAATCGTCAAGGCAGGCATCGTCGGCACAGTCATTGCGGCGATCTGCTGTGCCACGCCTGTGCTTGTCGTTGCGCTCGGCGCGATCGGTCTTTCCGCATGGGTCGGCGGGCTGGACTATGTTCTTTTTCCCGCGCTTGCCGCATTCCTGGGCATGACGGTCTACGGTCTGTGGCGACGACAGCGCGCGGTGGCCTGTTGCGAGCCGGATATTCAAACAAACGAGGAGAACTTAAAATGACGGAATGCTGCGACGCGGGCTCACGATCAACGTCAACCTACGACATCGCTGTAATCGGCGCGGGGTCGGCAGGCTTTTCGGCTGCTATTACCGCTGCTGAAGAAGGAGCCAATGTGGCGCTGATAGGTCATGGCACCATTGGTGGCACTTGCGTCAATGTGGGCTGCGTACCGTCCAAGACGATGATCCGTGCAGCCGAAGCGTTGCACGGCGCGAGGGCGGCAGGACGGTTCCCAGGCCTGTCCGGAGAAGCGGGGGTGGATGATTGGAGGAAGCTGATCGCCGCCAAGGACGACCTCGTCATGACATTGCGGCAGAAGAAGTACGCCGATCTACTGCCTGAATATAACAATATCACCTATCTGGAAGGCGCGGCGCGGCTGAACGGCGCAGGTGTCATCCTCAATGACACACCGATTGCCGCAGGAAAGACCATCATCACAACTGGTGGACGGCCTTCCGTGCCGCCGATACCCGGCCTCGAAGAGGTGAACTACCTAACCAGCACTTCCGTACTGGAGTTGGAAACCCTGCTCGAAAGCCTGATCGTCATCGGCGGTGGCTATATTGGTGCGGAGATTGCCCAAATGATGGCCCGTATGGGTGTTCAGGTGACAGTGGTCTGCCGCTCGCGCTTGCTGCCACAGGTGGAACCGGAGATATCGGACGCGCTGGCAGATGCATTCCGCGCTGAAGGCATGAAGCTCTATTGCGGCATTGCCTATGATGCTTGCCGTGAAGATGAGACGGGCGTGACCGTCTGCGTCAAGGAAGGCGATACACTCCTAGAACTCAAGGCTGAGCAGTTGCTGGTTGCTACCGGGCGTACTCCTAACACTGAGGGGCTGGGGTTGGCTGAAGCAGGCATCGACTTGGACAAACGCGGTGCGATTGTCGTTGATGACCGGATGCGCACATCTAGGCCTGGTGTCTATGCGTCGGGCGATGTGACCAATCGCGACCAGTTCGTCTACATGGCGGCATACGGCGCAAAGCTAGCCGCAAAGAACGCTTTGAATTTTGACAGCTTGGTGTACGACAACTCCGCCATGCCCTGGGTGGTATTCTCCGATCCACAGGTAGCGGGTGTCGGATTTACGGAGACCGCCGCCAAGGACAATGGGTATGATGTGATGACGTCGACCATTTCACTCGATCATGTGCCTCGTGCGCTTGCCGCGCGTGACACAAGGGGACTGATCAAGCTGATAGCCGATAAGAAAACGGACTGGCTTCTAGGCGCTCAAATACTGGCCCCTGAGGGAGCTGACAGTATTCAGACCGCTGCCCTGGCAATCAAATGCGGCATGACCGTAACCGAACTGGCAGATACGCTGTTTCCTTATCTGACAACAGTCGAAGGGCTCAAATTAGCCGCACAAACCTTCAACAAGGATGTCAGCAAGCTCTCTTGCTGTGCTGGGTAATGGTCGCTTTCGAAGCCGTGCGAATGTTTAAAAAGCAGGACTGTACTTCCGCGTCACTTTCGCAAGCGGACCTCATTTAGCATGAGCGCCCAGGACCGTATCGGGCCAGAAGTAAACATTTCAATCGATGCAACAGAATGCCTGAAACCGTAAAGATGGCGAACTTCGCCTATCGCTAGCAGCCTTGAGTAAAGATACGTTATGCGACGTCAAGAAACCAAACGGGAACAAGCATAGTATTCGGAAGTAACGGATAGTCTTCGTTGTCGGACGGTTTCAGAGCGCTCTGAGCGTCTAATATTCGGCGATGCAAGAGTACTTTGTCCGGCAGATCTGAAAAAACTAAATAAAAATCTCTATTTCTTCCGAAAGTAGAGAGCCATCCAATAGATTGAGTAGGGACAATATAGTAGGAACGCTCCCTCGAACGTCTTTTCAAAGTAAGGCAGGGAAAGGGACGGACGTAAAACAATTATCAGGCTGAGCACATACGAGTATGCCCGCGCGGTCAAGTGGATGCCTTATCCACTTCTTTTGCCAGCGCCTCAAACCAACCGTCTCCAAAGTTGTGCGCGACTGAATATCTAGCGGCGAGAAGTACTGAAGCCGCAGAAGCGAGAGTGGGCGCGCTGCTGTTGCTGATCGCGAGTTCTATTGAGGACGCAACGTTGCTTGGTTCCCTTAAGAGAAACCGTTGGGTATTGAGAACTTGCGTCCAGCCAGACGTAATCGTCTTCGCTACGTCTGTGCTAACTTCAGTGCGAGCGAGAGAAAACATCGCATGAACGATTAAAACTATATCGCGTTCAAAACGTCGAGATGGATCAGCATCGACGTTCTCTGGACAAATGGCTATTCGACTTGCAAAGAAAATAGCGCGTGGTGCCTCGATGCCGATTGCGTATAGTTGTGAAGCGGCGTCGAAAATTGATTCGATTGAGTCCGCAAGCCCGAATATCGATCGAGCCTGATCGCGCAATCTCGAGAGCATACTTACATCGAGATTTTCTGCCAAAACATGTACGGTTAGTGTGTCAAGTATTAGAGACTGAATTCCTTCAGTTAAGTTCCGATCCTCTATTAACTTTGCGGGATCAAGAGCCTCTAATTCATCTCGTGCAATACGATTGCCGCTGTCATCGCCAGGGGATGTGACGGTATTAAGGTTCCGGGCTGCTAGTAAGATTGTTCCAAGCCGCAACGCTTTGCCCGTTTCTCTGGATTTCATTGCGTTACTGTAGCGATAGGCCATGATTAGTGTCTCGACATCCAAATGAAGAGACTCACCTTGCTTTTCCATGGATCGCAAATTTATGCCAATGTCATATCCAATATCCGCTTCTACGGCTGCGAGAATTCGCCAATTGTCAGGAAGCGCTTTGAGGTCGACGCCCAGTAACTTGCTGGACATTCCTTCGATTTGAGAGGCCTGCCCGAATGTAAACGGCGGTGTTTGCTTTCCATTAGAAGAACTTGGTTCCATAGACATTAGGCCAACCAAAGCGCGTGCGAATTGGTGAGAGCGTTCAGCCTGTCGTGAAGCAGTTGGATCAATCTGCTCAACGGCATCGAGCGCGTCAGCTGCAATTAGGATTGCCTCTGATTTTTGGTCATTGCGCCATAGCGCAAGCGACAACTCTACTAGTAATCCTGCCGCTAATTGGGCACTGTCCATACTTGCCGAAAAAGACTCATGTGCTTTTGAAAACAGGCGGATGGCATCTAGAAATCGGTCTGATTTTGCCGCGGAGATCCCGCCCTCTCGTAACGCGAGAGCCCTCTCGAATGACGAGTCCGCGCCAATGCAATCTTCGATTGTCATCAATAGACTAGTGGCTTCGTCGTGGCGGCCCAAGCTGGCAAGGACTTTGGACTTTTGACGTACTAGGCTAGGCGTTCCCCCAAATTCTTGAAGTGCCGTTTCGACAACGGCTAGGGCTCTGTCTTTCTCCTCCAAGCCTTCATCTAGGATGATTGAGCGACTGCAGTCAATTTCGGCCATCAAGTCCGGTTTGTCCCAATGCCCAACGATACCTCGCATCTTCTCGTAGACGTGCAGGGCAGCGTTCATATCGCGGCCTTCTATATGGTCGTGCGACCATCCCGCACTGATGAAAACGGATGGCCCTGAGTACATTGCGTTCACGGCGCGAATGAATTGATTTCGCGTAGTTGAGTCCAAATTGTCGAGTGCCTCAACGAGTTCGAGTTGGTCAGCAGAGCCGGAAATATGCGGTACGGCCGTTACAAAAAGGAAATCGGAGTAATCCATATCGTCACTGGACTCGGGAGGTAGCAATTTCCTTGGGTCCGGAATGAGTCCAGCGAAGAGCGTCTCTATTAATCGAATTGCACTTCGGATCTTTAACACATATTGCACGCGAAGCTTCGGGCGGATATTCGCTGATAATGACATTACGAAACGTGGACCGGCTGCAGAAAGAAGAAGTAACCCGGTTTCGCCGATGTCGTCGGCCTCAAGCATAAAGCGTTCGGCGACATTACCTGCTATATCCGGCTTATCTACGGCATCGGCGATTTCAAACTGCAAGTAGCGCAGGTACAAATTTAGCAAGGGGTGGTTGTTGTAGATCGCTGCATCTGTATTGAAGAATGCTACTGGCACCAAAATTGGTGCTGCGGCCCGACTTTTATCATGGTCCATAGTATGCAGTGTTTCGCAGAGCTTCATGAGAACGCCATCATGCTCTCCTAAGAATGCGTTCCAGAAACAAAGCGGTAATGTACGTTCGTCGAGCGTGCGCTTTTCCAACCAATGTTCAGCAGCAATACGGCGCCATCTCTTTTGCTCTTCTGGCGAAACATCCTTGTAGATATCGCTTATTAAAGGAGAGACACGTACATCATCGTAAGGAAGTAATTCGAGCCAGGCCCCTTTTAGTATAGAAATAGCGTCGGTGGCATTTCGGATCGGAGGTTCGGCTGCTGCAAGTTTGAGGAGTAGTTCATAGTTCGAACGGTCAAAAACTGACGCTGCACGTCTTAATAACTCTCCGGTTTCTAATGATCGCGTTTCATCGAGTTCCCGCAGTCCGGATAGCAAATCTCGGCGGGCTTCTTCCCGGGTGAGTTGGATTGAAGGATCGATTCCGGTCTCGAAATCTTCTATGAGAGCCTCACTCGGCCAGTTCCGAGCTCGAAGACCGGCCAATTTAGCTGTGACCAAAGTGGGATGACCGCCGCCAGTTATAAAGTATAGCATTGCTACCCATGCAGGAATCATCTCGTCCGGCGGAGCAGGGTGACGAGGAACTAGTTCACCTATGTCTTCATCATCAAAATATGGAGCCTGCACACTCGCACTCTCACCAACTCCGGCTTCAGTTAGAAATGCAGTGGAGGCGGGATAATGAGATGTAACAATTGTGCGGGTCCCGAGTGGCGCAACTAATCGTACCAGCGCAGATAACCGTGACCGCAATCTGCGGCCAGCTTCACTTACAAAATCATCAATAATAATTCCATCAAGCTGTCGCCCAGAGCTGAGACGCATCAACTCGCGCCAGGCGGCCAAGGCTGAAGTCTCATCGTCGTAAACTGGCCTCAAATCCAAGACAAGCCATCGACCGCCTAACCGCCGCGCCAACAGTTTTGCGAGGGTCGATTTGCCTACACCGTGCGCGCCGTGAAGCCAAACAAGCGGTTGACCTTGGACTTTCTGTAATAGTCGATCCACAGTGTTAGTACGAAAAGCTCCAGCGCTGGTATGATCAAGCTCCGAGACTAAAATTTCCTGCGTGGGTGGGGAGCTCGGAGCAGGTTGAGCGAATTGATTGGCAAGCCAAGCGCCAGATGCAGCGGACTCGAGTACTTGCCGAAAATCAAGATGCGTAAGTTGCCGATCAGTCGCGTCTGGTTTGGCCGCTGTCTCAAATACTAAATGGACCAATAGCTTCATTGCCGGCTCGGCTAAAGTGATCGGCCAGCCACGTTCATAAAATGCTGGGCGCAACTGATCTGTGATCTGTTTTGCTAGATCGTCGGCTGGCAATAGTTCGAGCTGCCAATTAACACGACGAAGAAGCTTTGCTCTTAGCTCCGAATCGTCCGGGTTACTGGACAACCATTCCGCAAGAGGTTGACCGGAGAAGATTTCAGACAAAGCCTTTCGCAGTGGCCCGGTGTCGGCATCAATCGCGGCAGCTTGCCAGTAAAATAATCCAGCTTGCTTATTCGGAAATTCAAAGCGGCGTTCAACTGCGACCCCGCCGCGAGCCATGAACACTAGCCGGTGTACGGTCTCAGGCTCGTCACTTTTATCCCAAAATCGTGAAAGGCAATCTTGAACAAGTTTTGACTGGAGGCTGTAGGCAGGGGCGCCAGCAATGGCCTGAGAATTCTTGACTTGGTGGTCCGTAGTCTGCCCTGGCCCAGTAATAGAAAAATCTTCGGAGACCTCAAGGCAAAGGGTTTCGTTGTTCGCGAGCGCAACTAGCGCTGCCACGCTATGCAACAATTGATAACGGAATCCTGCCAGAACATGAGAGGCGTTGTTAGAGTTGTCGCCCCGGCTTCTATCTGTGGTGGTTGCGCACATAGACGGCAGTCTATGATATCTGGATGATAAGAGCGAACCTGCAGATTAGTGGATTGTCGTCTCAAATCTAAAGGAAGAGTCAGATTTCATGCCTGTATTTGCCCGCCGCCGCTTAAAGGCAATGCTTGATGATCTGTCGGAGTATTTAGATAGTTCGAAGAGAACTGACCTGGTAGCTAGGCTGGAGCACCGTGACACCAAAGTTGCTTTGGCGGGTGAGGCTGAATTAGCAATGCTGTGGGCAATCGCCCAAGTCGCTCAATTAACCGTAGAACCAGAACTACCAAATAGTACGCTTAGACCAGAGGCGTCTTCGGACGATCTGTTTCTTTCGCAGAAAGCAGTTATTGAGGTCCGAGCGTTGTCTGACGACAGTTTTTCTGGTCAAGAGGCGATGGATCGAACCGCCAATATAGTATCCCAACATTTGCAGAAATTGCGGAAGAATAAAGTTGGTTACCTGAGTTTTGAATTTCTCGAGAAGAGCTATTGGGATGAGCGCGGGTTCCATCGAGAGCGATGTGTTGATAACGATTTTCAGCTATCGGATGAGATAAAGCACGTCCTGTCTTGTTGGGTGCAGAATGGCAATTGGCCAACGCCTGAAACCATTCGACTTACTTTGGGCAAAACCGACGTATTAATTACAGCAAAGGAAACGGTGGGCGTTCGATCACGTGCATTTTCACGAATGCCACCCGTCGCATACCAAGTCGAAGAAAACTCCATATACAAAGCGTTGAGAAAAAAATCTCGTCAGTTAAAGGGAACTGCATGCGACACGTTGCGCTGCGTATTTTTGGTTGATGTCGGGTGTTACATGCTTAGACGGCTAAGGCCTCTAAGTGGGGGTGGTCTGGAAATTGGCGGCGAGCAGGTAATTTGGCATGCGCTGAAAAAGCTAAGTATCGATGTTGTTTGCGTCTTTTCGCCGTTTAGGCATCGGGAGTTTGGATTCGGTGGTGGATCAACTTTATATTGGAAAGTTACCTATTTTGATAAAAGGATAGGCTGCTCAACCCAAGAGTACGACAATCTGAAACGGTTAGCGGCACAGCTGCCTCGACCAAGATTCGAAGGGTATCAAGCGCGAGAGCGGCATCGCCAGGGCGCTTTCAATGATCCCGCTTCATATGCATGGTATCTCGGGAGCAGTATACAATGGGATGGATACAGAATGTCGATTAAGGTGCCTTCTCGATTGGTCCTTGATTATTTGGCAGGACGAATTAGCCAAGCCGATTTCAGTCGCCATGCGTTTGGTGATGACAAGAACTATTTTGAGTCTGAACTTGCGAGAGGCAATACAATCCAAAATGCCAAATTTGTGAGCGGCGGATTGGATGAAGATGACGACCATATAGTTTTTGATATGGATTTGGATTGGGGGGCGATGGCCCTAAAGAAGCCACAAAAGCCGATCGACAATAACTAGATTGCGGTTGGTGTTTGGCTAACAAAGCCTTCAAAATCTTACTGTGATCGCGATGAATGACAACGGCCCTGCTGACGAATTCCGTAATATCTCAACGATGCATCTAGCCGATCGTAGGAATGTTAATGCGCCTCAGATTTTTGCGGGACAACCAAGATCGGTAGCGGAATTTCACGGTTGGATTAGCAAATTCGAGCTCCCGAGAGGATGTCCCGACGATGTCCATACTCAGTTTGATCTTGCAAGAAATCTCTATGCCTACTCGTGGTTCGTCTATCGGTTTACATCACCTGCTCAGTCCCAAGCCTATGCAACGATGGAGCTAGCCTTAAGGTTAAAGTTCAAAGAACTTGGCTTGGAATACGGGAAGCGTCGTGGCTTATATAGCCTCCTAACCGTTGCGATAGAGGAAGGAATGTTAAAGGATGGAGGTTTCCCGCATCTCAGGCGTTCGCCGTTGGCTGGATCTATTGATCCCGATGGAACGGAGTTCTGCGAAAAGCTTCCAAAGATCGTTGCCAACTTCAGAAACTCTTTCGCACATGGAGAATTGACGTTGCTCAATTTGCCAGTCTCGCTTATGGCCTTGGAGTGCGCCTGGTCCGTAATCAATCAACTATACAGTAGTGATAAAAAACAATAGGCAGGCTATTTAGACGACGTTCCAGCCTTGGCTTAGTTTCGTATCCTGCTGAGTAAAAATGGCGTCACCTTGCTCACGAGATTTCTTACATCTTGCTCTGAAAGAGGGCGTCCGTCTGGGACACCTAAGACCTCGTCAACGAGTCGCCCGATTTCACTTTCGATACTCCTGCTTTGGGCAATTAACAATACATTTGCCAGCCGCTCGCGGATGATCGGAATGACAGAACGATCATTAAGCGAATGAGTTTCTGCCCAGGATATTGAACGGAGAGCGGTTTCATTGATCTGAAGCTCGAATGGCATTCCCGTTAGAACGTCAACAGCATAACTATCACAGCAATCAAATTTCTCTTTATATGGAAACAAAACGCCAATGGATACGATGCCAAAGTATTTGACACAAACCAGCATCAACTGCTTTGCCGCATCGCCAATGGCTGAAATGGTATGCGCTACTTGGCCATTTTGAACCTTGCTCCATTCGACCTGCGGATACCAGTAGAACGTATCTGGTGGCAAAGTAGGTTGCTCTGGATCAAATATTTCAATGAATTGACGAAACATTGGGTGGGTGCTTTGGCCAATGTATGCAGAGAAAAGAGATGCCGCCACAAATGCGGCGGGAAAAGTTGTCGCGGGACCAATTTGTTGTTTCACATGAAGGTGCTCATCGAGATACTCGGATATAATGCTTGCTTTTGACATCGCCTGATCGACGTCAAAAGCTGGATATTTCTTCTTTACCTTTCCAAGAAGGGTCCTCGCTTCCTTTTCAGTTCGCGCTTCTACGGAAACGATTACTCGATCGCCGATTTCTTGGATGTCGATTTTGGGCTTGGTTAAAGAAATCGGAGAGTGGAATTCATACTCGTAATGCCGACCATTTCTATCGCTTAGTCTTAAAGAGGGAGTTGCCCCTCTATCTCGTGATCCCCCAAGTAGCGCCATGGTAGGATGAAAGCTATTGATCAGAGGAAGGTCGACTTTGTTGTTCAGAATTTCGTTCGCAGTACCGCAAATAATTCCCCTTGGTTTCAGGCGCCCGCCAAGCGCACTTGGGATCACATGTGCTAGCGAGTCATTTTCATCGGTGATCGGCACGCCAGTTAGAACACACAGCTTTTCGACCATGTGACCCCCGCTTGTTTTCAAAGTTTCACGAACAATTGTAACAGCCAGTCAACCAAAAACGAGCTAAAGGATTCAGTTTCGAAGCTGGAGGAAGGTGGGGCTCAGGTTTTTAATAATTGCGTTGTCTGCGGGTTTCCATATTTCCCTTTATGTTCAGACACATTTGAGTAGTGTCGTACCCGGAGCCGCAACGCACGGCTCCGGGGCTTAGTAACCCCGTCGATAGCGGTTCGGTGGAACCGCAAAAACCACCCTTGACCTCTGCGGTCGGGGAGCCTGTGACGTATGTCCAGGACCCCGGTCTAAAGGTCACAGGGG
This sequence comes from Rhodospirillales bacterium, assembly GCA_965262415.1. Classification (GTDB taxonomy): domain Bacteria; phylum Pseudomonadota; class Alphaproteobacteria; order Rhodospirillales; family Casp-alpha2; genus UBA4479. The sequence continues at coordinate 3,889,514 of OZ253533.1, forward strand.
CCGCCTATCGACGGCTTACTAACTCCCCGATCACCAGGTCAACGAAGCTATCTTCCAGCGGGCGCGCTGGAGGCTCTGGCCTCCATGACGCGGGGAACCTCGTGGATCAGTCCGTTGATTTCAGACCCGAAGGGGTTTGCGCCTCCACCGCCCGCTTCATCAAGCTCGGCCCCGGCGGTGCATGGGAGCGGTTGTGTCTCGATGACGGTACGCTCAGGCTTGCCTATTACGAGGTGCCGCACGAGATGGGCGCGGCAGGAGACGTCGCGGCAATCCGGGATCTCTATATGTCGCGGGGCCTTTCTAAGGGCACCGCTACGTCGCACGCGAACCAGGTGCGAGACTTCTATCACCTGCCGGCTGACACTCTCTGGATCACGTTTGCAGACGGATACATGTGGTGGTGCTTCGCGGAACCGGAAGTCACGTTTCTCGGTAGCGACCGGGAACGGTATCCGGATGGGAGTCGGTTGCGGCGTACCGTTGCCGGGTGGTCGAACATGGACATCACGGGCAAGCCGTTGTTGATGTCGTCCCTGCACGGAAACGTTACCAAAGTCGCCGGCTACCACGGCACCATCTGTGAGGCGGGGCCATTGGACTATCTCCTGCGCCGGATCAACGGCGAGGAGTTGCCGGAGGTCGTTCATGCCCGGTCGAGCCGTGACGAGCTTCTGCAGTCCATTGAGCAGCTCCTTGCGATGCTGACGTGGCAGGATTTTGAGCTTCTCGTCGAACTAGTCTTTTCGCGGAGTGGCTGGCGGCGAATAGGCCGCACTGGCGGTGCGCAGAAGACGGTCGACCTCGAACTGGAGATGCCGATCACCGGCGAGCGTGCGTTCGTGCAGGTGAAATCGCGCACCACGCAGGCACAGATGGACGATTACGTGGCGCGCTTTCAGGGTCGCCCCGATGCCCGCATGTTCTATGTCTATCATACTGCGAAATCCGAACTGACATGTGACGTGGAGGGCGTCGTGGCGGTCGGTCCTGGGCGTCTGTCCGAGATGGTCCTCGAAGCTGGTTTACTCGACTGGCTGATCGATCGGGTCGGGTGACCGGATCTGTCACATTCGACACCTTTCGCCGTTGAGAGCGACAGCTCGTTCGTCTAGTATTCCGTTACCTAGGCCGAGACCTCTCCGGAGCAGCATGGCTGCACCGGCCAGGACGTAGGTCTGATAGTGAGGGCGTGACGCCCGATGGGTTCGTGGAACCGGCATGGACGGTGACGCGAAGTATTCATCGAGGAGTCACGCATTTTTTATGGTCGTGGCTCCGCAGCCTAGGAGCTTCGACATGACCAGTATACAGATCACCTACGTCAGCCCGGACGGCCTGACGCCATATCCCCATAACGCCCGGACGCATTCAAAGAAGCATATCCGCCAGATCGCGGACAGCATCAGGCGCTTCGGCTGGACCAACCCGATCCTTGTCGACGCAGACGGCGGCGTTATCGCCGGCCACGGCCGTCTGCTGGCCGCACAGGAACTGGGCATGAAAGAGGTGCCGGTGGTGCCGGTGACCACCATGACCGAGGCCGAGAAGCGGGCCTACATCATTGCCGACAACAAACTGGCGGAGAACGCCGGCTGGGACAGGGAAATCCTCGCCCTCGAGCTGCAGTCGCTGCTCGACATGGAGATCGACCTCGATATCACCCTGACCGGCTTCGACACGGCCGAGATCGATATCCTGATCTCGGAGACGCAGGCAGAGACGGAGGAACCGGAAGTGGTGCCCGATGTCGACCGCGACAAACCCGCCGTCACGCGGCCGGGAGACCTCTGGGAGATCGGCAGCCACCGCGTGCTCTGCGGCGATGCTACCAGCGCGGAAGATATCGCACGTCTGCTGGCGGGCGCCCAGGCGCAGATTGTGTTTACCGATCCGCCCTATAACGTCCCCGTGGACGGTCATATCTGCGGTCTCGGTAAGGTCAAACATCGGGAATTTGCCATGGCGTCCGGTGAGATGACCCGGGACCAGTTCACTGAGTTCCTGGAAATGGTCTTTGGAAACCTTGCCCGGCACAGTATCGACGGCGCCATTCACTTCGTCTGCATGGACTGGCGTCATATCGCCGAGGTCATGGCCGCTGCCGACGGTGTCTACACCGAGTTCAAGAACCTCTGCGTCTGGGCGAAGACCAACGGCGGCATGGGATCGCTCTATCGTTCCCAGCATGAGCTGGTGTTCGTCTTCAAGGCCGGCAAAGCGCCACATATCAACAACGTGGAACTGGGTCGTCACGGTCGTAACCGGACCAACGTCTGGCAGTATGCCGGCGTCAACACGTTCGGTGACGAGCGGGACGAGAACCTGCAGCTTCATCCGACGGTGAAACCGGTGGCCCTGGTCGCCGATGCGATCCGGGACTGTTCCCATAGGAACGGCATTGTACTCGATGTGTTCGCCGGCAGCGGCTCGACGCTGGTGGCGGCGGCCAAGACCGGGCGCCGGGGGTATGGCCTTGAGCTCGACCCGGCCTATGTCGACGTCATTCTCCGCCGCCTGCAGGCGGAAACCGGCGAAAAGGCGGTGCTGACGGCGACCGGGGAGAGGTTCGCGCAGCTCGAAGCGTCGCGTGTCACCGATATCGAGGCGACGGAGGCGGCAGAATGAGCGGCGAAAAGAAGCCTAAGGTCGATTACGAGGTCGGCTATGGCAAGCCACCGAGACATACTCAGTTTCCGAAGGGGCAGTCCGGCAACATAAAAGGCCGTCCGAAGGTCAAGAAGGGACCTGTCGATAACGTGGCCGCGATCCTCGACGCCCCCGTCAGGGTCAGACGTGGCAAGTGCACCGTGAAGATGGGCGGCTTCGAGGCCAGCGTCCGCAATCAGGTGAAGAAGGCGCTTGCGGACGGTAATGTCACCGATCTGATCGACTTGCTGAAACTGATGGAGAAGTACGGTGTTATTGCGAAGCCGGTCGTCCCCGACGTCTACCGCGGGCCGATCGTCGCACCCCCGGACTGGGAACTGAGCGAATGGCGCGACATGCTTAACCGCCACGGTCCGCCGCCGTGGCCGGGTGAACGAGACGGCATGATCGAGCCGAGGATGCTCGAAGCTCTGAGACAACACTATTTAGCAATCCAGGGGGACTCAGACGATGAGTGGTGATGAAGAAAAACGTGGCCGCGGCCATCCGCCGAAGGAGCACCAGTTCCGATCAGGTGAAGATGGCAACCGGAACAAGAGGGGCAGGCCGATGGGGTCGAAGAACCGGAAAACCATCGTCCGTGGGATCGCCTGCGAACGGCACCGGGTAACGGAAAACGGACGCAAGGTCACCCGTACCACGGCAGAGCTGCTCCTTCACGGGCTCCGCATGCAGGCCTTTGCCGGCCACCGCAAGGCCCAGAAGTGTTTCTACGAACTTCTCGAGCGTCATGGCGAACAGAAAAACCCGGATACACGCCGCGGGTTCCTGTTCCTGCCCGGCGGTGTCAATTCGATGGAGGACTGGGTAAGGATCTTCGGCGCGCCGGCACCGGAGGACGAGAGCCCGTAGTTAACCGCATCCGAGGGCCCGTTATTGGCGATCGTCTGGTGATGCCGAAACGGCAGCAGGAACGACTGGACTTCCGCTGCCAACAGAGCGGTACTGGTCATGGCGGAACGGACTAAACCAGCCTCCGATCACCGCCCGCCCGGCAAGGTAAAAGCCCCGCCGGGTCGGGGTGGTGCAAGCGCCCGTATCCCGCGGGCACCAGACCGGAGACAGACATGACCACCAAGACCGTCGAAAAAAAGACCGCAACCAAACCCGAAACCATCCTGAAACTCGTCGGGCGCAAGAACGGCGCGACGCTGAAAGCCATGCAGGATGCGACCGGATGGCAGCCGCACAGCGTTCGCGCCGCCCTCACCGGGCTGCGCAGGAAAGGCCACGGCATCGAACGAGGCAAGGACGGTAAAGGTGTCACCATTTATCGCCAAAAGGCCAAGTGACAATGGCCGGTAATGCAACGCGGCACCGGATCAGGGAAGAGGCGGTTGCTGACGAACTGGCGGGGCTCTCTGAGTTACCGGACATCATCCTCAGGGAACGATGGCAGGAGATGTTCGGCACAGCCCCGCCGTCCCGAACGAGCCATGCGCTGCTCGTCCGGGCCATCGGCCATCGTCTGCAGGAAAAGGCAACCGGCGGACTGGTCGCCAGCGTCCGCCGACGCCTTGCTAGAGCAACGGCGGATCTTGATGCAGGCAGAACGCCCACCGTCGCTCCCATGACCATCAAGCCCGGCACCCGGCTTCTCAGGGAATGGCAGGGACGGATGCATGAGGTGATCATTCTTGAAGAAGGCGCGCTCTACGATGGCCGAACCTGGACATCCCTCTCCGCCGTTGCCCGTGAGATCACCGGTGCCCGCTGGTCGGGGCCTCGCTTCTTCGGACTGAAGGGGCAGGGCCGTGATGTCTGAGAAGTCCGCTATCCGGCGCTGCGCCATCTATACCCGAAAGTCCTCTGAGGAGGGACTGGAGCAGGACTTCAACAGCCTGCATGCGCAACGCGAAGCCTGCGAGGCGTACATCCGCAGTCAGGCGGGCGAGGGCTGGAAGCCGGTCAGAACCCCATATGACGACGGCGGTATCTCCGGCGGCACCATGGACCGTCCGGGTCTTACGTCACTATTGTCGGATATCCGGGCGGGCAGGGTAGATACGGTCGTCGTCTATAAAGTGGACCGACTGACACGCTCGCCCGCCGACTTCGCGAAGATCGTCGAGGTATTCGATGCCCATGGCGTGTCGTTCGTCTCCGTCACCCAGCAGTTCAACACCACCACCTCCATGGGGCGGTTAACGCTGAACATGCTGCTCTCGTTCGCACAGTTCGAACGCGAGGTTACGGGCGAGCGTATCCGGGACAAGATCGCTGCTTCGAAACAGAAAGGCATGTGGATGGGCGGTGTCGTGCCGACCGGCTATGAGCCCCATGGGCGGACCCTGACGATCAACGAAGCCGAGGCCGAGACCGTCCGCAAGGTATTCCAGCTTTATCTGGAGCATCGCAACGTCCGAAGGGTAAAGCGGGCCTGTGACAATCTGGGCATCGTCACCAAGGTGCGGGTGAAGGAAGACGGCACATCTACAGGCGGCAGGCCCCTGAGCCGGGGCAACATCTATAAGATGCTCAGCAACCCGATCTACATCGGTCGCATTGCGCACAAAGAAAAAACCTACGATGGCCTGCATCCGGCGATCGTCGACCAGGAGACATGGGATGCAGTGCAGGCGTGCCTGAACGGGAATGCCGTAGAACGAGCCGCCGGCACCCGATCCGGCGAGGCCAGTCCGCTCGCCGGGAAGCTGTTCGACGAAAAGGGCAGCCAACTCTCACCCAGCCATGCCGTCAAATCAGACAGGCGCTACAGATATTATGTGTCGAGGTCATTGATTGACGGTGCCGCCGAAACGGCAAAGGGATGGCGGATCCCGGCTCATGAGATCGAACGCATCGTCGGCGATGCGGTCACGCGGTTCATCAACGACAAGCCGGCACTTACCGATGCACTGAGGGCACACGGTGTCGCGGCAGCCGACGTTCCTGAAACGCTGCGCGGCGTCACGCTTCCCGGAACTGATCCGCTCACTTTAGTGAGACGCGTTGGACTGAGTTCTGAGGGAGTATCGATCGATATTGAAGTGCCGACACCGAGCGGCGTAGTAACGGTCACGCACGACGTTCGCGTGACGATCAAACGCCGGGGCGTCGAAATGCGGCTTGTGCTCTCTAACGACAACAGCACCGGTAAACCTGATCCTGCCCTTATTAAAGTGATGGCCCGGGCCCATCGCTGGTTCCACGAGATCGCGTCCGGGCAGCAGGCTTCCTTGAACCAGGTTGCCGCCGCCGAAGGCGTCAGCAATCGATATGTCGCGCGGCTCCTGCCACTGGCATTCCTGGCCCCTGATATCGTCGAAGCCATACTCGACGGCACTCAGCCGGTCGACCTCACCGCGGAAACCCTCACCAGATTGCCTGATCTACCCGTCTCATGGGCGGATCAACGGGCACTTCTGGGCTTCAACTAAGCCAAAATCACGGCTGAAGCGAACCGTCTCTCCGGGCCGGAGAGACGCGGGGCCGAAATCGCGCCGGAATCTCTCCAGCCAGCCGCTCTCCGGTTCGCTTCGCGAAACAGGCGCGCGCCAAAGCCCGCAGAGCGCGGCGACGCGCGCGCGGAGTTCATAATCGGCCTTAAAATTTATTGGAAACAGAGACTTAATGGCGGAGAGGGAGGGATTCGAACCCTCGGTACGCTTGCGCGCACAACGGTTTTCGAGACCGCCCCGTTCAACCACTCCGGCACCTCTCCGCAGGTGTGGGCGCAGCCTGGGGCCACGCCGGGGAGCGCGGAATGTAGCCAATCGGCCCCGCCCGGGCAAGCCATCAATGCGGAAAATCGGGGGCTTTGCGCGGACCGCGGAATTCCGCTAAAAAATGCCCGGAAAAACCTTGTTTTCCGCCATTGACAACGCGCCCGGCACGGGTATATTGCCGCCCTTCCGAGCGAGGCCGTGGGCAGGGTGCCCTCTGGCCCCTTCGATATGAGATTTTTAGAGGCGATCATGTTCGCAGTAGTGAAAAGCGGTGGCAAACAGTACAAAGTTGCCAAGGACGACAAGCTGGTCGTCGAAAAACTGGCCGGCGAAGTCGGTGACGTGATCGAGGTCGGCGATGTGCTGATGCTCGGTGAAGAAGGCAAGGCGCCGACCGTGGGTACGCCCACGATCGAGAAAGCTGCCGTGTTCGCAGAGATTCTTGACCAGTCCAAAGGCGACAAGGTCATTATCTTCAAGAAACAGCGCCGTCAGAATCATCGCCGTAAGAACGGCCATCGTCAGGAACAGACGTTCCTGAAGATCGTCGAGGTCAGCCCGACCGGTGCCAAGCCGAAGACGGCCGCCAAGAAGGCTCCTGAGAAGAAGGCCGAAGACAAGGCCCCTGCGAAGGAAGCCGAGGCGAAGACCGAAGCCAAGGATAGCAAGGCGGAAGCCAAAGCGCCGGCCAAGAAGGCTGCTGCGAAAAAGGCCCCCGCCAAAAAAGCGGCTGCAAAGAAGGCGCCGGCCAAGAAGGCCGCTGCCAAGAAGACCGCAGCCAAGAAGAAAACCGAGGAGTAAGACCCTATGGCACACAAAAAAGCAGGCGGTAGCTCCCGCAACGGACGCGACTCGGCCGGTCGGCGCCTCGGCGTCAAGAAATTCGGCGGCCAGAGCGTGATCCCTGGCAACATCATCATTCGCCAGCGCGGCACGAAAGTGCACCCGGGCGAGGGCGTCGGCATCGGCCGCGATCACACGATCTTCGCGACCGCCGAGGGCAGCGTCGAATTCAAGAAGACGACCGGCGGCAAGACCGTCGTGTCGGTGCTGCCGCCGGCGAGCTAAGCCTCGCTTGCCAGCGTTGAAGGTTTAAGCGAGGGAATGGGCCTGCCATTCCCTCGTTTTTTTTATGAAGATCGGAAGAGAGGGATCGGCGCGGTTCAGGGATTTAAGCGAATTCGCCCCACATCGTCATCCCCGCGCAGGCGGGGAGCCAAAGGGGACGAAGACTTGGATTCCCGCCTTCGCGGGAAAGACGTCACCAAGTCGTTTGTTTGGTATCCGCGAACCGGCCGGATCGGGTCATGAAGTTCCTCGACGAAGCCAAGATTTTTCTCAAAAGCGGTGACGGCGGCAATGGATCCGTCAGTTTCCGGCGCGAGAAGTATGTCGAGTTCGGCGGTCCCGACGGCGGTGACGGCGGGCGCGGCGGCGATATCGTGTTCGAATGCGCGCCCGACCTGAACACCCTGATCGATTTCCGCTACAAGCAGCATTTCAAGGCCGCGCGCGGTACCGACGGCATGGGCAAGAACCGGTCCGGGCCGTCCGGCAAGGCGCTGGTCGTCAAGGTGCCGCCGGGCACGCAGATTTTCGACGAGGACCGGGAAACGCTGCTGGCCGATATTACCGCGCCCGGCGACCGGATCGTGTTCCTCAAGGGTGGCAACGGCGGTTTTGGTAACACGCACTTCAAGTCGTCGACCAACCAGGCACCGCGCCATGCAAATCCGGGGCTCGAGGGCGAGGAGCGCTGGGTCTGGCTCCGGCTCAAGCTGATCGCGGATGCGGGCCTCGTCGGCTTGCCCAATGCCGGCAAGTCGACATTTCTGGCGGCGTGCACCCGTGCGCACCCCAAGATTGCGGACTATCCGTTCACGACGCTGCACCCGAACCTGGGCGTGGTCGCGGTCGAAGACCGGACTTTCGTGCTGGCCGACATTCCGGGCCTGATCGAGGGCGCCAGCGAGGGCGCCGGGCTCGGCACCCGGTTCCTGGGGCACGTCGAGCGCTGCCGCGTGTTGCTTCATCTGGTCGACGGCACCGGTGAAGACGTCGCGGGCGCGTATCGGACCATCCGCCACGAGTTGGAAGAATACGGCGGCGGGCTCGCCGACAAGACCGAGATCCTGGCGCTTAACAAGATCGATGCGCTGGATGAGGAAACCCTCGAAGAACGCCGCGCCGAACTGGCCGAGGCATCGGGCAAGGAAGTGCACATGATTTCCGGTGTCGCCGGCATGGGCGTGCGTGAGGTCACGTTTGCGCTCGAAAAAATCATCCTCGAGGAACGTGCCAGCGAGGCCGCCGAAGAAAGTGTCGAGGTCGACGAGGGCTACCAGCCATGAACGCGCTGGATACCGCAAACCGCATCGTCATCAAGATCGGCTCGCAGCTTCTGGTCGACCCGGAAACGGGCCACGTGCACCGGCGCTGGCTGGAGACGCTGGCCGACGACATCGCGGCGCTTCGGGCCGAGGGCAAGGAAGTCACCATCGTGTCTTCGGGTGCGATCGCCATCGGCCGCCGTCATCTGGGCCTGCCCGCCGGCAAGCTGATGCTGCCCGAACAGCAGGCTGCCGCCGCGACCGGCATGGTCCGTCTGACGCATGCCTATCAGGAAGTGCTTGGTCATCACGATCTGACGGTGGCGCAGGTTCTGCTTACGCTGGACGATTCCGAAAACCGGCGCCGTTACATCAACGCGCGCAACACGCTGACGGAGCTTCTGAAGCTGGGCGCGGTGCCGCTGATCAACGAGAACGACACGGTGGCGACCGACGAGATCCGCTTCGGCGACAACGACCGCCTCGCGGCACGTGTGGCAGCGATGATTTCGGCCGACCTGCTGATCATGCTGTCGGACATCGACGGGCTCTATACCGCCAACCCGCAGGTCGATCCCGCCGCCGAATTTGTGCCAGAGGTACGCGGCCAGATTACGGCCGAAGTCGAAGCCATGGCTGGTGTGCAGCTGTCGGGTGACACCAAGGGCGGCATGGTGACCAAGATCGCCGCGGCCAAGATTGCGACCGGTGCCGGTACCACGGCGATGATTACGCTTGGCAAGGCGACCGACCATCCGCTGGCGCGTATCCGGAACGGCGCCCGCTGCACGGTGTTCATCCCGGATGCGAACCCGAGGACGGCACGCAAGGAATGGATCGCGGGCTCGCTCAAGCCCGCCGGCAAGCTGCATGTCGATGCCGGTGCGTTGACGGCGCTCAAATCCGGCAAGAGCCTGCTGCCCGCAGGCGTGAACCGGATCGAGGGCGCGTTCGAGCGTGGCGACGCCGTCGCCATCATCGATCCCGATGGCCGCGAGATCGCGCGCGGCCTCGTTGCCTATCACCAGGACGAGGCGTCCCGAATTGCCGGGCACAAGACCGGTGAAATAGAAGACATTTTGGGCTATCGTGGCCGCGACGAGATGATCCATCGCGATGATCTCGTCTTGATATGAGGACAGGATCATGGACGGACAGGCGAACATCGCATCGATGATGCGGGAACTCGGCGAACACGCGAAAGAGGCGGCGACCAAGCTCGCCGTCGCGCCGACCGACGCCAAGAACCGCGCCCTCAAGGAAATGGCCCAGAGCCTGCGCCGCCGCGCCAACCACATTCTGTCCGAGAACGCCAAGGACATCGAAGCGGGCGAGGAAAAGGGCCTTTCCGGTGCCATGCTCGACCGGCTGCTGCTGAACGAAGACCGGATTGAGGGTGTCGCCAGGGGCCTCGAAGCCATCGCCGAGCTGACCGATCCCGTCGGCGTCATCGACAGCGCGTGGGATCGGCCCAACGGGCTCAAGTTCGAACGCGTCCGTGTGCCGCTGGGTGTCATCGGCGTGATCTACGAAAGCCGCCCCAACGTGACGGCGGATGCGGGCGGGCTGTGTCTCAAGGCGGGCAATGCCGCGATCCTGCGTGGCGGCTCTGAAAGCTATCATTCCAGCCGCGCCATCATGGAAAGCCTGACCGAGGGGCTGAAGGCCGCCGGTCTGCCGGAAAACGCGATCCAGCTGGTGCCGACGACGGACCGCGCCGCGGTCGGCGAGATGCTGCGGATGACCGATTACATCGACGTCATCGTGCCGCGCGGCGGCAAATCGCTGATCCAGCGCGTGACGGACGAGAGCAAGGTGCCGCTGTTCAAGCACCTGGAAGGCATCTGCCATACCTACGTGCACGCCGCCGCCGACCCGGCCATGGCGAAGGACATCGTGGTCAATGCCAAGATGCGCCGGACGGGTATCTGCGGTGCGACGGAAAACCTGTTGATCGACCGCGACGCGGCGCCTGCGATGCTGCAAAGCATCGTCGACGGTCTGGTCGAGAAGGGCTGCGAGGTCAGGGGCGACGCGGAAAGCCGCAAGCTCGACCCGCGCATCGGCGAAGCGTCCGACGACGACTGGGAAACCGAATACCTCGACAGCATCATCGCCGTGAAGCAGGTCGATGGTGTCGACGATGCGGTGACATTCATCCGCAATCACGGCTCCGATCACACAGATGCCATCGTCACCGGCGATGCCGACGTCGCCGAGACCTTCATGAACACGGTCGACAGCGCCATCGTCATGTGGAACGCGTCGACGCAGTTTGCGGATGGCGGCGAGTTCGGTATGGGCGCCGAGATCGGCATCTCGACCGGCAAGTTGCATGCCCGTGGCCCGGTCGGCGTCGAACAGCTCACATCCATGAAATACAAGGTGCGCGGCACCGGGCAGACGAGGCCGTGATTGACGCTCATCTTTCGAGATGCCCCGGATCAGGCCCGGGGCTCCTCAAGATGAGGCTTAGAGTTTAACCTCGTCCTGAGGAGGGCGAAGCCCGTCTCAAAGGACGGGGAGACAGGAACAAAGAGGAGAACACCATGACCGCAACCTGGACCGTATATCTTTCCGGCGAAATCCATAGCGACTGGCGCGAGCGCATCGCCGAGGGCGTGAAGGCCGCCGGCCTGCCGGTGGAGCTCGTTTCGCCGGTGACGGTGCACGAAGATTCCGATGACTGCGGCGTTGCCGTGTTCGGCGCCGAGAGCGACAAGTTCTGGCACGACCGCAAGGGCGCGCAGCTGAACGCGATCCGCACACAGAACCTGCTGAAAAATTCGGACATCGCGATCATCCGTTTCGGCGAGAAATACAAGCAGTGGAATGCGGCCTTCGACGCGGGCTATGCCGCCGCGCTCGATATCCCCTACATCACGCTGCACCCGGTCGAGCACGACCACGCACTGAAGGAGGTTGACGGTGCAGCCAACGGGGTTGCCCGCGAACCGGAGCAGGTGGTCGCCGCACTCGCCTACATCGTCCGGGGCGAGATGCCGGAAGCCCGCCGGGACGCGGCGGAGTAAAGTCCCCTGCAGGGTTCCTTTCGCCGCGTCGGTCTGCTCGGGGGCTCGTTCAATCCGGCCCACGAGGGTCACTTATATATAAGTGAGGCCGCGCTGAAGATGCTGGGCCTGGATGAGATCTGGTGGCTGGTGTCGCCGCAGAACCCGTTGAAGCCGGCGGAAGGCATGGCGGGCTACGACCGCCGGCTGGACGCCGCGGAAAAAGTCGCCGCCGGGAACCCGCGCATCCACGTTTCGGATGCAGAAGCCCAGCTCGGCACCCGTTATACAGCGGATACACTGTCCAGGCTCGCCGATATGCAGGGCGAGCACCGGTTCGTCTGGCTGATGGGCGCCGACAACCTGTTGCAGATTCATCGCTGGCGGGACTGGTCACGAATTTTTCGCATTGTCCCCGTTGCAGTATTTGGTCGTCCGGGATACTCTCTAAGGGCTACATCTAGTGTAGCAGCCCGACGTTTCGCTCGGGACCGGTGGCCCCAAGCAGCAGCGAAGCGTCTGGCGGATGCGGATTTGCCGGCTTGGGTGTTCCTTAAAATCCGCGAACACCCGTTGTCAGCAACCCGGATCCGGGCCGAGGGCGGCTTTTGACGCCGGACGCCGAAAGTGGGCGCGTTTCTAATTGGGCTGAAACGCATTCGAACAACTTGGTGGAAAGGAACGTACCAATACCAAGCAAAAGCAAGCTTCGCCCGTCTGGGGATGCTCTCCGGACGCTGGTGGAAACCTCTCTCGATGATGACAAGGCGCTGGACGTTGTTGTCATCGACCTCGCCGGCAAGACCCAGATCGCTGACTACATGGTCATTGCCTCCGGTCAATCTAGCCGACAAGTCGGCGCCATGGCCGATCACCTCAGCCAGAAAATCAAGGAAGCGGGTATCAAGGATGTCGCTGTCGAAGGCGCCGGTCAGGGTGACTGGGTGCTGATCGATGCGGGTGACGTGCTGGTCCACCTGTTCCGGCCCGAGGTGCGCGACTTCTATGGCCTCGAGAAACTCTGGTCGGTTCCCGATGTGGTCGCAGGCTCTTCGGTGAGTTCTGCCTCGCAGATGTCGGGAACAATGGCCTGAGAGACGTTTCCGCCGGACCCGCATGACGCGCGGTCCGGTCGGGCATACGGGCGAATAACGAGCGGATCGGTCATCGCCGCCGCTTAAACGAGGATTGTCGGCGTGCGGTTGACACTGATCGCGGTCGGGCGCGCCAAACGCGGCCCGGAGCAGGAACTTTTCAACTCTTATCAGAAACGGCTCAATCCCGGTCTCGACCTGGTCGAGGTCGAGGAAAAACGCCCCTTGTCGGGTGCCGAACTGAAAGCGCGCGAGGCGGAGCTGATCTCGGCGAAGATTCCGGACGGCGCCTTCCTGATCGCGCTGGATGAACGGGGCAAACCTTTGAGCAGCCGGAAATTCGCGGAAAAGCTGGGCGATCTGCGCGACGGCGGGCGCGATATCGCCTTCATTATCGGTGGCGCGGACGGGCTCGACGAGAGCTTGCGCGCTCGAGCCGACATGATCCTCGGTTTCGGGCCGCAGACGTGGCCGCACATGCTGGTTCGCGCCATGCTGGCCGAGCAGGTCTACCGCGGCCAGTCGATTCTTGCCGGACACCCCTATCACCGTGACTGACGGGTATCTTCGGCTTTAATCGCCGGGGGCCGGGTGCTAGTTTGCGCGGCAGTAAAATCGAGATTTTCAGGAGATTTAAGACGTGAGTGCACTGACCCTTGATAAGGCCCGCGAAATCGTGGCCGCCGCCCGCGCAAAAGGCCGCGAGATGGAACTGAACCCGCTGACCGTCGCCGTGCTGGACGCCGCCGGTAACCTGAAGGCGCTGGAACGCGAAGATGGCGCGTCGAACATGCGTCCGGACATCGCGGTCGGCAAGGCGAACGGCGCGCTGGCCATGGGTTTGGGTTCGCGCGCACTGTTTGAACGCGCCAAGGCGGAACCGTTCTTCATCCAGGCGATGAACGAACTGGCGGGCGGTTCGCTCGTGCCGGTGCCGGGCGGGGTGCTGATCAAGGACGGGGGCGCCATCATCGGCGCCGTGGGCATTACCGGTGACAACTCGAACAACGACGAGGCCGCCGCCACGGCGGGAATCGAGGCCGCCGGGTTTGTTGCCGACGGCGGTTGAATATCGCCAACCGATATATATGTAGAGACGGCTTTCAGCTATACTGCGGCGAGACACAGGATTCCCTTGATTATGAGCGCGAAAACCACTGCAAATCCCCCGAAACCCGTGATGCTCTGCATCCTCGACGGCTGGGGTGAGCGCGCGGCGGCCCCGGACAATGCGGTGTCCTGCGCCGACACGCCAACGTGGGACCGGATCTATCGTGACTATCCGCGTTCACGCCTGAATGCATCCGCTATGGAAGTCGGTCTGCCGGAAGGCCAGATGGGCAATTCCGAGGTCGGGCACATGAACCTGGGCGCGGGCCGCGTTGTCATGCAGGAACTGCCGAAGATCGACAAGGCGGTCGCGGAGAACACGCTTAAGGACGAAGCCGCACTCGTCGCGTTCGTCGACAAGATGAAAACAAGCGGCGGCACCTGCCATCTGCTGGGACTGCTGTCGCCGGGCGGCGTGCATTCGCATCAGGATCACATGGTCGCGCTGGCCAAGGTCCTGTCGGATGCGGGCGTGCCGGTGCGCGTCCACGGCTTTCTGGATGGGCGCGATACGCCGCCGAGCAAGGCCAAGGACTACATCGCCAGGTTCGAAGCCGACATTGCCGGTCTCAATGACTGCCGGATCGCGACGATCAGCGGGCGCTATTACGCACTCGACCGCGACAACCGGTGGGAACGCGTGAGCCAGGCATATGCCTGCATGACCGATGCTGCGGGTGTGCGTTTCGACACCTCCGACGCTGTCGTCGATGCGGCCTATGCAGACGGCAAGACGGACGAGTTCGTGTTGCCGTCACCGGTCGGCGATTTTGCGGGGATGCAATCCGGTGACGGTATCTTGATGGCGAATTTCCGCGCTGACCGGGCACGCGAAATCCTGGCGGCGCTGCTCGACCCGTCGTTTGACGGCTTTGAACGCCCGCGCACGATCGACTTCGCCGCAGGGCTGGGCATGGTCGAATACTCGACGAAGCACAATGCCTACATGTCGGCGATTTTCCCGCCGACGAAACTCACGCACATTCTGGGCGAGGTCGTCTCGGATGCCGGTAAGCGTCAGCTCCGGATTGCCGAGACCGAGAAGTACGCGCACGTTACGTTCTTCCTGAACGGCGGCCGCGAAGAGGTGTTCCCGGGCGAGGAGCGTATCCTTGTGCCGTCGCCGAAGGTCGCGACCTACGATCTGCAGCCGGAAATGTCCGCTCCCGAGGTGACCGACAAGCTGGTCGATGCAATCACGGGCGGCACGTTCGATCTGATCATCGTCAACTACGCCAACGGCGACATGGTCGGCCACACCGGTGATCTCAACGCCGCGACCAAGGCGGCGGAAGCCGTGGACGCGTCGCTGGCCCGGCTTGAAAAGGCGATCCTGGAAACGGGCGGGGTGATGCTGGTGACGGCGGATCACGGCAACCTGGAACAGATGACCGATCCGGAAACCGGCGGCGAACACACGCAACACACTCTTAACGTGGTGCCGTTTATCATGGTGGGCGCGCCGGCATATGTCGGCGGGTTGCACGAAGGCCGGTTGTCGGACGTGGCGCCGACGCTGCTTCGGCTGATGGAACTGCCGCAGCCCGCGGAAATGTCGGGCCGGTGCCTGATCGAGGAGAACTCTGCTGAGAGCGCAGCGGCCGAATAGGCGCAACGCACTTCCCGTCATTTTCCCGGCAGCCCTGCTGGGGCTCGTCCTCGTTTGCCCAGTGTCTACGCATGCGCAGGACAACGCTACGAACGCGACGGAAAACCTGAAGCAGATCGAAGAACGCATCGATCAGGAGAAATCCGCGGCCGAAAAAGCCCGCGCCCGCGCCGAGATCATGGCGCGCGACATTTCTAACCTGCAGAACGAACTGGTCACGACGGCGCGTGCCGTGCAGCGTCATGAAACGCAGGTCCAGGCACTGCGCACCCGCCTGCAGGCGCTGGAACGGCTGCTGTCGCGTAAGACCGCCGATCTCAGGGAAGGCCGGGCCAAGTTTGGCCGTGTCCTTGCCGCCATGCAGCGCATCGCCCAGTTTCCGCCCGAAGCCCTGATCGCGCAGCCGGTCAAACCGGCCGATACGGTGCGGACGGCCATTCTGCTGCGTACGGCGGTCAGTGAAATCGACCGCCAGGCGACGGAACTCCGCGAAGAAGTCGACTTTCTGGTCAAGGCAAGGGCGGAGATTGCATCGCGCGAAAAAACACTCGAGGAAACCACGGCGTTGCTGGACCGGGAGCGGCGCCGGCTCGGCGCCTTGATGTCGCGCAAGAAGGTGCTGAAACGCCGTGCCGACAAGCAGGCTGCCGAGGCGGAGCGGCGAATCACCGAACTGGCAGGCAAGGCGAAGACACTGCGCGAGCTCCTGAAGGGAATCGCACGAGAACGTGATCGCCAAAAGAAAGCCGCGCCCAAGGTCGCGAAGGCGGATCCGGGGCATGCCGAGGTGCCGCCCCTGCGGCCGATCAGCAAGGCCCGCGGTTCACTCGGATTGCCTGTTTCTGGCCGGATTTCAGGCCGTTACGGGGAAAAGACGGATGGTGGACTGTCGCGCAAGGGGATGACAATCACGACCCCGCCGAGGGCCCAGGTAACCGCGACCTATGACGGTACGGTCGTCTATGCGGGCAAGTTCCGGGGCTATGGGCTTCTCTTGATCATCGAACACGGCGAGGGATATCATAGCTTGCTTGCCGGGATGAACCGGATCGATGTCGAACAGGGACAGAGAGTATTGGCCGGGGAACCCGTCGGTATCATGGAACCAAGCGAAAGCGGCCAACCCGTTTTATATGTAGAATTGCGTCGTGACGGCCAGCCGATAAATCCGCAGCCGTGGCTGGCGGCACGCAAGAATGAGGTGAATGGATGATGAATCGAATGATTTCAACGCTGGGCGCCGCAACGCTTGCGCTTGGTGTGATCGTATGGTCAGTGCCGGCTTTCGCTGTCGATGCCAAGAAGAACGATGATGAAACGTATCGTCTGCTGGCGCTGTTCGGCGATGTGTTCGAACGGGTCCGGGCCGAATACGTCGAGCCGCCCAGCGAGGAAGAAATGATCGAAGCGGCGATTACCGGCATGCTGGCCGCGCTCGATCCGCATTCCAGCTATATGAACGCGAAGACGTACAAGGAAATGAAGGTCAACACGAGCGGTGAGTTCGGTGGCCTCGGCATCCGCGTTTCCATGGAGTCCGGTTTCGTGAAGGTGATCTCGCCGATCGACGACACGCCCGCCTACCGGGCCGGGATCGAAGCCGGTGACATCATCACGCACCTTGACGGCGAAACGGTGCAGGGTCTGACGCTCGCCCAGGCCGTCGACAGGATGCGCGGCAAGGTTGGCAGCGACATCCGCCTGACCGTCGTCCGCGACGGCCGGGAACCCTTCGACGTCACGATCACGCGGGCGATCGTCAAGATCGCGTCCGTGCGTTCGCGTGCCGAGGGCAAGATCGGGTACGTCCGTATTACCTCCTTCACCGAACAGACCGATCAGGGTCTTGATCGCGCGATGAAGAAACTGAAAGACGAGATCGGCGATGACATCCAGGGCTATGTGCTCGACCTGCGCAACAACCCGGGCGGGCTGCTGGATCAGGCCATTGCCGTGTCCGATGCATTCCTCGATCGCGGCGAGATCGTCTCCACGCGATCGCGCAAACCGGAAGACACGCAACGTTTCAATGCGCGTGAGGGCGACCTTGCAGGCGGTCTGCCGGTGGTCGTGCTGATTAACGGCGGTTCCGCTTCGGCATCGGAGATCGTTGCCGGCGCGCTTCAGGATCACCGCCGTGCCGTGCTGATGGGTACGAAGTCGTTCGGCAAGGGGTCGGTGCAGACGATTATGCCGCTTGCGTCCGGTAGCAGTGCCATGCGCCTGACCACGGCCCGGTACTACACGCCGTCCGGCCGTTCCATTCAGGCCAAGGGTGTGGATCCGGACATCGAGGTCAAGCAGGCCAAGCTGGCGGAGATCAAGAGTAACGGTCCGAGCCGCAGTGAAGCGGATCTGCGCGGTGCGCTGGATACCGATGACAAGGATGCAAAGGATCCTGAAAATAAGCCGGAGGACGCTGAAGAAGGCGCCGAACAAACCACGGCCGCGCAGGATTATCAGTTGGCGCGGGCGCTCGATTTGATCCGCGGCCTTGCCATCATGTCGAAGAGTGCCGCCACAAAATGATGCACATTCGACGTACGAGGGCCGAATGACCTGGGCGCGGCCAGCGTATATCGCTGGCCGTTGCCGTTTTTGGAGGACGTTGTGAAGTTTCCGAAGATCTTCGGCAAAAAGAAGGACGACGAAGACGACTTCGACGAGGACGATTTCGATATTGCAGAAATCGAAGAACATGACCTCGACGATGAACTCGAAGAAGCCATGGGATCGTCGCGTGCGCGCGAAGCGGCTGCGCTCTTAGAAGAGGACGAGCTGGACGAAGCGGGCGGGGATGACCTCGAACCCGACGAAGCCGCTGACGTCGATGACGCTGGCGACATGGCAGACGATGACGAAGACCATGAAGAGATGGTCGGCGGCGACGACGAACTCGAAAATCCGTTCGACGCTGTCGGCGACGACGACGAGTACGATGACGAGGATTACGACGAAGACGAATATGACGAGGATGACTACGAAGAAGAGGCATCCGACAAAAAGAAGGCAATCATCTTTGCTGCGGTCGGTTTCGGCGTTCTGTTGATCAGTATACTCGGCGGGGTCGGCTGGTTCTTCTTTTCGGGTTCGGATACGGCACCGCCTCCGGAAGCGGCGGTCGAAGAAAGCTCGCCTGGCAGGGTCGCAATGGCGATGCCCGCCGCACCCGGCAGCCTGAATGCTGGTGGTGGCGGTTTCGGCAGTCTGAACAGTGCAGCCGTCACGGAAAGCGCGGCGGTGGAAGCCGCACCCTCGCCCGTTACCGGCGGCAGCGGTGCAACTGAAAGCCAAGGTGAAGGACAGGGTGCGAGTACGGCGTTTGCGCCGAGTGCGGAAACACCGGCATCGGCGCCGGCGTCCAGTCTGAATTCCCTGAACACGCTGAATTCGCTTGGCGGCTCGGAATCCGCGGGCGGGGGGCTCGTAGTGCCTGCGGTTGCCGGCTCGGCGATGGCCAAGATTGCTGACCAGCCGACGGCGGCGGATCAAAGCCAGGCGCTTTCGGGGGCGCCGGTGCGGGCCATGCTTGAGGAGAAAGACGGCGTTGGCGAGTTGCCGAAGATCGCCAGCAACGGCAGTACACCGTGGCAGGTTTATGCGCGGCCATCCGACCCCGGCATCAGCGCACCGAAGATCGCCTTGATCATCGAAGGCATCGGTCTGAGCCGACAGGCGTCACTGGGTGCGATCAACAAGTTGCCGCCGGCGATCGGCATGGCTCTCAGCCCGTATGGCCGCGACCTCAACGACTGGGTATTCCGCTCCCGCCTTGCCGGGCACGAAGTCTATATGTTGCTGCCGATGGAAAGTGAGGATTTCCCGCTCGAGGATGCTGGGCCGCTCGCTCTCGACACCCGGATTCAGTTGGTCGAAAACGAGAAGCGCCTCGACACAGTCATGGCGAGTGCCGGAGGGTATGTCGGTCTGATGACGTTCATGGGCTCGCGGTTCATGAAGGCCGATGTGCAGATGCGGCAGTTGTTCAAGGTTTTCGGTGACCGCGGCGTGATGTTCGTCATCGGCGGCAGGAAATCGCGCAACGATGCGATAACCATCGCCAAGGAACTGAAGCTGGTGCATCTGGAGAGCGAGATGTACATCGACGAAACACCGCGTATCCAGCAGATCAGGACGGCTCTCGACAGCCTAGAAAGTCTGGCGCGCGACCGCGGCTCGATCCTGGCGGTGGCACGCCCCTATCCGGTGACCATCAAAAGTATTCTCGACTGGTATGAGACCATTGAGGACAAGGGCATTGCGCTGGTTCCGGCGTCATCGATCGCTGTCCTGCCAAGCGACGAATAGGGGCAACTGGAATTCATGAGCGTCTACGATGATCTGCCGGCGGGCTATCGCCCATGTGCCGGGGCAGCCGTTTTCAATCGGGCGGGAGACGTCTTCGTCGGTTGCCGGGTGGGTCTCGACCCTGAGAGCGAGTTTGCATGGCAGATGCCGCAGGGCGGTCTGGACACGGGCGAAGATCCGGAAGCGGCGGCGCGACGCGAACTGAACGAGGAAACAGGTATCCGCTCGGTGACGCTTCTGGACGCGACGCCTGGCTGGCTCGTGTACGACTTTCCGCCGGAGATCTTGGGAAAGCGGTTCAAGAAATACAAAGGCCAGGCTCAGAAATGGTACGCCTACGGGTTCACCGGCAGCACCGATGAGATCGATTTATCCCATCACGGCGAGCCCGAGTTTCAGCAATGGGACTGGGTCCCTTTAAATCGTGCTCAGACGCTTATTGTCCCCTTTAAACGCAATGTCTACGAGGCTATTGTAAGCGCGTTCCAGCCGGTTTCTGAGCGCTGGAGCGGGACGAGGGGTATTTCTAAATGATCATGTATCTGCAGGTTGTCGGTGGCTTCGTCATTCTCGTTGTCGCCGCCGAAATCATGGTGCGCGGTGCCGTCATCCTGGCAGAAAAAATGGGGATCTCGCCGCTGGTGATCGGCATGACGGTCGTCGCTTTCGGGACCTCGGCACCCGAACTGATGGTCAGCCTGCAGGCGGCGTTGAACGGTTCGACCGGACTCGCCATTGGTAACATCGTCGGCTCGAACATCGCCAACGTGTGGCTGATCCTGGGGGCGTCCTGTCTGGTCACGCCGATCCTCGCAAAGCCGGACGCGCTGAAGCGCGATGTCGTGCTGTTGATGGGCGGCTCGCTGCTGTTTGCGGTTTTCTGTATCCGGGGCGAGCTTGATGTCATCGCCGGTGTCGCCCTGCTGATCGTGTTCGGCACCTTTCTCGGGTTTTCCTATTTCCGCGAGAAGGCGGATCCGGAACTGCAGAAGGAACATCTTGAAGAGCTGGAAGAACTCGAAAAGGGCATTCCCAAGAACGTTCCGCTGGCGACCGCTGCGACGGTGCTGGGAATTGTCGGGCTTGCCTTCGGCGCCGACATGCTGGTCGAGGGAGGTTCCGAAATCGCCCGTTCGTTCGGTGTTTCGGAAGAAGTCATCGGCCTCACGTTGTTTGCGTTCGGGACCTCGCTGCCTGAATTGGCCGCTTCTGTGGTTGCCGCTTACCGGGGACATCCGGATGTGGCGATCGGCAACGTCGTCGGCTCGAATATCTTCAATATGATGCTGGTCGGCGGTATCGTTGCTGTCGTCAAGCCCATTCCGGTCCCGGACCAGGTGCTCAATTTCGATATCTGGGTCATGCTGGTCGCGACGGTGATGCTGTTGCCGGTGTTGCTCGGCTGGATGAAACTCGACCGCAAGTATGCGTTCCTGTTCTTTGTCGTTTATCTTGGCTACATCGGTGCACAGGCCTACGGCGTCGAACGGCTTCTGGCCTCCATCTGATCAGGTGATTTGATGCGTAAGGTCCTGGTAACGGGCGGCGCGAAACGTATCGGCAAAACGATTGTCGAGCGGCTTGCCGCCGACGGCTGGGATGTCGCCGTTCATTTCAACGGGTCGGCCGATGCGGCGGAAGAACTGTGCGACGTAGCCCGTCGCATGGGTCGGAAGGCAGCCCCCGTCGGTGCTGACCTTACCGACGAAGATGCCGTTGCGGGCCTGGCCGATGACGCGGCGGATGCACTGGGCGGCCTAACGGCGGTGGTCAACAATGCATCCGTTTTTCGGCGTGACGATCTGGACACCACGGGGCGAGACATCTGGGACCTGCATATGGCGATCCATGTCCGTGCGCCGTATCTGCTGGCCCAGGGACTGATGCGAAAACTTGAAACCGGGAAAACCGGAGCTGTCGTCAACATCGTCGATCAGCGTGTCCTCAATCCGAGCGCGCATTTCCTGAGCTATACATTGAGCAAAATGGCGCTTTGGGATCAGACTCAGGTGCTCGCCCGAGCAATGGCGCCACACGTCCGGGTCAACGCCGTC
This sequence comes from Rhodospirillales bacterium, assembly GCA_965262415.1. Classification (GTDB taxonomy): domain Bacteria; phylum Pseudomonadota; class Alphaproteobacteria; order Rhodospirillales; family Casp-alpha2; genus UBA4479. The sequence continues at coordinate 3,911,368 of OZ253533.1, forward strand.
GGTCCGGGGCCAGTATTGCCGAGTACGCGTCAGAGCGATGAGGATTTCGCACGTCAGGCACGTCAGACCCCGTTGGGCCATGCCGTGGAGCCTGCCGAGATCGCGGCGGCGGTCGCGTTTCTACTTGACGCTCCGTCCGTCAGCGGGCAGATGATCGCTGTCGATGCCGGTCAGCACATGAACTGGGCATTCGAGACGCCGGAAACGGCACCAAATGAGTGAAAGCGGAAAAGTCATGAGCATGGATCCGAGAGAAGTTCTGGAGCCGCTTAAGATTGCCGATGCGCGGCAGCGGATCAGGCATGTCTTCGTGCGCGATCTCGTGCTTCTGGCGTTGATCGGCGTGCACGACCACGAACACGATCAGCCACAACGCGTGCGGATCAATCTGGATCTGGCCGTGCGCGAAGGCGAAGGCGGTCTCGACGACGACCTGGCCAATGTCGTCTGCTATGAGCAGCTCGTGGCCGGGGTACAGTGTATCTTCGACGAGGGGCATGTCGGGCTGGTTGAAACTATTGCCGAACGTATTGCCGAAATGTGCCTGGTGGACGTTCGTGTCCGATCCGCCCGCGTACGCGTTGAAAAACTTGATATTTTTGACAACGCGCAAAGCGTCGGCGTCGAAATCGAACGATTCAAAAGCGAAGTATAAATCGTTAATAAACAGACGAATACTCGGTTCATTGATGCTTTCAATATGATCCGGGATGCTCTGTTTTGCACATTTCTGCCTATGTTACGCGTAGATGGCGTGCATATTAAAAGCTTATTCGGGAAGCAAAAGTTTTACGGAATATTCGATTAATTTCAGTGACTTAGGCTGATGCTTATTTTTTGATCACTTTAATTAACCCCCCTTAATTCATAACGATTTTTCCCGGAAGCGGCTTTTTTCAACATGGTTATCCACAGGAATCGTGGATAGGTTTATGGTTAATCCGATTTGCGCTGCGGCATACGCGCCGGTCGGTTGACGCGCTGCCCCAATCTGCTGAATAAACAGACATGCAAGACCAGTCTTCCGAAACCGGGACCGAACCAGCCACCGAGAACGCGGACAAGGGCGCCGATGCAATCCGTTCGAGGCTGCCGGGTCTGCCCACGTCGCCCGGCGTCTACCGCATGCTGAACGAGGCAGGAGATGTGCTCTATGTCGGCAAGGCGAAGAATATCCGCAAGCGGGTGACCAGCTACGCCAATCCTAATCGGCAGACGATCCGCATCCGGCGCATGATCGCGCAGACCGTCGACCTCGAGATCGTCAAGACGGAGACCGAGGCCGAAGCGCTGTTGCTGGAATCCGATCTCATCAAGCGCTATGCGCCGCGGTACAATATCCTGCTGCGCGACGACAAGTCGTTCCCCATGATCCTCGTGACGGGCGACCATGACTACCCACAGATCGTCAAGTACCGGGGCGCGCGTAACCGCAAGGGTGAGTATTTCGGGCCATTTGCATCGGTGTGGGCGGTCAACGATACGCTTGGGCTGTTGCAGCGGGCGTTTCTGCTCCGGACGTGTTCCGACAACGTCTTCGCCAACCGTTCCCGGCCGTGCCTGCTGTATCAGATCAAACGCTGTTCGGGGCCCTGCGTCGGGCGGATATCAAAAGAGGACTACAACGGTCTTGTCGACGAAGCACGTGAGTTCCTGACCGGCGACAGCCAGCGCATCCAGCGCAAACTCGCCGAGAACATGCAGGCGGCGTCCGATGCCCTAGAGTTCGAGCTGGCGGCGCAGTACCGGGACCGCATCCAGGCACTGACCCGCGTACAGTCGCGGCACGAAGCTTTCAGCGCCGGTCTCGACGACGCCGACGTTATCGCCGTTCATCAGGACGGCGGTCAGACCTGTGTCGAGGTTTTCTTCTATCGCGGCGCCAGAAGTTACGGCAACCGCGCGTACTTTCCGACGCACGCCAAGGAGGACACACCGGAAGAGGTGCTGGAAGCGTTTATCGGCCAGTTTTATGCGCGCACTCAGCCGGCGAAACTGATTCTGACGTCGCACGGAATTCCCAACCGGGATCTGGTTCGGGAAGCGCTCAAGGTCAGGGCCGACCGCAAGATCGAAATCCGCGTCCCGACCCGGGGCGAGAAGAAACGCGTCGTCGACAATGCCGTCACCAACGCCCGCGACGCCCTGGCCCGGCGAATGTCGGAAAGTGCATCGCAGCGCAGGCTCCTCGAGGGGCTCTCCGATGCGCTTGGTCTCGACGGCGCACCGGAACGGATCGAGGTTTACGACAACTCGCACGTTTCCGGCACCAACGCGATCGGCGCCATGATCGTGGTCGGCGGCGAAGGGTTCATGAAGAACGCGTATCGCAAGTTTAATATCCGGCGGGCGGGCGCCGGCGGAGCTTCGGCGGGTGATGACTACGACATGATGAAGGAAGTGCTGGAACGGCGGTTTTCGCGCGCACTCAAGGAAGATCCGGACCGCACCAAGGGACAATGGCCGGACTTGGTGCTGGTTGACGGTGGCAAGGGACAGCTGTCCGCCGCGGGCGACGTGTTCCAGCAACTCGGGATCGAAGACGTGCCGCTGGCGGCCATCGCCAAGGGGCCGGACCGGAATGCCGGGCGCGAGAAGATTTTCCTGCCGGACCGGACGGAAGCGATCCAGCTCGGCCACAAGGACCCGGTGCTCTACTTCCTGCAGCGTATCCGCGACGAGGCGCACCGTTTCGCCATCGGTACGCACCGCGCGAAGCGCGGCAAGCAGATACAGAAGTCGATCCTGGATGAGGTTCCGGGTATCGGCGCGAAAAGAAAGAAGGCGCTGTTGCACCATTTCGGTGCGGCGCAGTCCGTTGCCACCGCAGGCGTCAAGGATCTGGAAAACGTCGAAGGGGTGAGCCGGGCCATGGCGAAGAAAATCTACGACTGGTTCCACCCGGAGGACTGACGGATGCTTTACATGGTGATCGAGACGTTCGTGGCGGATGCCGACGTGGTCTATACCCGGTTCCGCGAGAAGGGCCGGATGCTACCGGATGGCCTGGCCTACGTGAACAGCTGGGTCAGCGAGGACCGGACGGTCTGCTATCAGATCATGGAAACGGCGGACCGGGCGCTGCTGGATGAATGGATTGAACGCTGGAACGACATCGTTTCGTTCGACGTCGTCCCGATTTATCAAAGCGCGGAGGCACAAAAGCTCATTTTCGGCGCGGAGCAGGTTTCAAGCCCGTCGGGAACCTGATAATAAAGGACCGGTACGGGGACGTGATGTCCGCGCCATTCACCCGGGGCGATGGCCATGCTGACAAAGATTCCGAATATGCTGACGATCGGCCGGATCGCCGCGATCCCGCTTCTGGTCGTTGCGCTGATATTCCTGGATGCGCCGCTCGCCAACTGGATTGCCTTTTCATTCTATACGCTGGCCTGCGTGACGGATTTCTTCGATGGATATCTGGCGCGCGCGCTGTCGCAGCAATCCGCCTTTGGGCGCTTCCTTGATCCCATCGCGGACAAGTTGCTCGTCGCGTCGGTTTTGCTGGTGCTGGTCGGTGTCGACCGCATCAACGGCGTCACCGTGTTGCCCGCGGCGGTGATCCTGTGCCGTGAAATCCTGGTATCGGGGCTCAGGGAGTTTTTGGCCGAGGTCCGGGTCTCCATGCCCGTGACGGCATTGGCGAAATGGAAAACCACGATCCAGATGCTGGCACTCGGTTTCCTTCTCGTCGGGCCTGCCGGTCCCGATTTCGGCCCGCTGACGACCACCGACGTGGGTGTTTACGGCCTGTGGGGCGCGGCCTTGCTGACCCTGATCACTGGCGCGGACTACCTGATCGTCGGCCTCCGGCAGATCGCAGAAGTCGACAGCAAAGCGGCGGCCAAGGCCGAACAGGGAAAAACCGGTGCGGACGCCGGCAACGGGAAAATGCGCACCACCGGTTGATCCGAGCGTCTCTGGCGACGATATTTCATTATAATCGGCAACAATGGACCAAAAAGGTCATCTGGGGACATCCGGGCATGAAGATTTTCGGTTTTGCAGGTTGGAGCGGCAGCGGGAAGACGACGCTGGTCAAGCGGGTCATTCCCGAGTTGATCGAGCGCGGCCTCAAGATTTCGACCATCAAGCATACGCACCACAATTTCGACATCGACAGGCCGGGCAAGGACTCGTTTGAGCACCGCACCGCAGGTGCGCACGAGGTGGTCATCACGGGCGCCCAGCGCTGGGCGCTGCTGCATGAGAACCGGGGCGAAGCGGAACCGAGCATCGAACAGATGCTGGGGCACATGTCGCCGGTCGATCTGGTCCTGATCGAGGGGTTCAAGAGCTACCCGCATCCCAAGATGGAAGTTTACCGGCCCGAGGTCGGAAAGCCGCTGCTGTGCACCGATGACGCGTCGATCGTGGCCGTGGCGACGCCGGGCGAGTTGGATGTGGACGTTCCATGCATAGACCTGGACGATGTCCCCGCGGTTGTCGACTTCGTGATCGATTTCTGCGAATTGCCGGCGGAGCGGCGCCATGGCGCAGCTTAAGGACGATTGCTTCGCATTCGGCGATGCGCTGGTTCCATATGACGAGGCCATGTCGGACCTTGGGGCGCGGCTCGGTGCGGTTGTCGGTACCGAAACCGTTCCGCTGACGCAAGCCGCAGGGAGGGTTCTCGCCGGCGACGTGGTGTCCGACCGAAACGTGCCGCCGCATGACAACAGCGCCGTCGACGGCTATGCCGTCTTCTACAGCGATCTCGCGGCAGCGGGCGAGACACGGCTGCCGGTGACGGGCCGGGTGGCGGCAGGTCACCCGCTGGGCCGGGACGCCAGGGCGGGGGAAGCGGTGCAGATCTTTACCGGCGCGCCGATGCCGGACGGCATGGACACGGTCTTCATGGAAGAGGATTGCGTTCGTGACGGTGATGCGGTTGTACTACCCGAAGGCCTGAAGCTGGGCGCGAACCGGCGTTTTGCCGGTGAGGACGTGAAGTCGGGTGATGTGATCGTCAGGGCGGGGACGCGCCTTCGCCCGCAGGATGTGGGCCTGGCGGCCTCCGTCGGCAGGGACACGCTCGATGTTTTCAAGCGGCTGCGCGTCGCCGTGTTCTCGACGGGTGACGAGGTTCGGGACCCGAGTGCCGAAGCGCCGGCCGGTTGCATTTATGACGCCAACCGTTTCGCCGTGATGGCGATGCTCGACCGTCTCGGCATCGAAGTCACGGATCTCGGCATTTTGCCGGACGATGAAGCGGCGATCGCGGCGGCGCTGGGTGCGGCAGCAGACGGCCATCACGTGCTGATGACGTCGGGCGGTGTTTCCGCCGGCGAGGAGGATCACGTCAAGGCGGCGGTCGAGAAACTCGGCAGCATTCATTTCTGGCGGCTGGCGATCAAACCCGGACGGCCGATTGCGCTGGGTCAGATTGGCGACGCGGCCTTCATCGGACTGCCCGGCAACCCGGTGGCGGCGATGGTGACCTTTCTGATGATCGCGCAACCCATGTTGCGTCAGTTGTCGGGTGAAACCGGGTACCATGCGCCCCGCCTGAAGGTCGCGACGGACTTTCCTTACAAGAAAAAGAGCGGGCGGCGCGAATGGGTGCGCGTCGCGCTCGGCAGCGACGGCAGCGGATTGCCGGTTCTGCAGAAGCATCATTCCAGCGGGGCTGGTATACTGACGTCCATGGCGGCGGCGGACGGGCTCGCGGAAATCAGTGAGGATATTGAGAAACTGGAGGCCGGCGCGATGGTGACGTACATTCCGTTCGCCGGGCTGTTGTCGGGGTAATACATTGAAACTGCTTTATTTTGCATGGGTGCGCGAGCGGATCGGCGAGGCGTCGGAGGACATCGCCCGGCCGGACGGCGTGGCCACGGTCGGTGATCTCGTCGCCTGGCTTTCGGCACGCGGTGACGGGTATGCCGAAGCGTTCGAGCAGTCCTCGATGGTGCGTGCCGCCGTCAATCAGGAACATGTCGACATGTCTCATCCTGTTGATGAGGGTGACGAGGTCGCATTCTTCCCGCCGGTCACCGGAGGCTAGAATGATCCGCGTCCAGGAAGAAGATTTCGATCTGGGTGCCGAACTGAAGGCCATGAGCGCCGGCAAGACGGGGATCGGGGGGATGTGTTCTTTCGTCGGGCTTGTCCGTGACATGGCGGGCGATGCCGAAATCGGCGCCATGACGCTGGAACACTACCCGGGTATGACGGAAAAGGCGCTGGAGGAGATCGAGGCCGAGGCGCATGCGCGCTGGCCGCTCGATGCGACACTGATCATCCACCGCTACGGCCGTCTGGAACCGGGCGAGCAGATCGTTCTCGTGGCTGCCGCGTCGGCGCACCGCGAGGCGGCGTTCGAGGCGTGTCACTACCTGATCGACTTTCTGAAGACACGGGCGCCGTTCTGGAAACTGGAAGATACGGCGGACGGTTCGAAATGGGTTGATGCACGGGCCAGTGACGACGCCGCGACGGCGCGCTGGGCGGTCAAGAGCGACGGGGAGTAATTGCCGTGGCTAAGGACGGTAAACGAATAGGTGATGCGTCGGACACCAACCTGCCGGTGAAGGCTTACGAAAACCTGGAATTCCTTCATAGCCCGGATGCGCGCGCGGTACGGATTCTAGCCGAATACCTTGAGCCCGAGGCGAGGTTCGCCGAATACAATATTGCCGACACCATCGTGTTCTTCGGCTCGGCACGTATCAAAAGCCGCGACGATGCGGAAAAGCACCTCGATGCCACGAAACGCCATGGCGGCGATGTGACCGAGGCCGAGCACATTCTCGAGATGTCCAGGTATTACGAGGCCGCGCGGTCGCTGGCCGGTCGCCTGACAACCTGGTCGAAGACGTTGGAAGGCTCGCGCCGCCGGTTTGTCGTTTGCACGGGTGGTGGTCCCGGGATCATGGAAGCTGCCAATCGCGGCGCGTCGGAAGCGGCCGGCATCAACATTGGCCTGAATATCTCGTTGCCGCACGAACAACATGAAAATCCGTATGTGACGCGGGAACTCGGTTTCGAGTTTCACTACTTTTTCATGCGCAAGTTCTGGTTCATGTACCTGGCCAAGGCGATGCTGGTGTTTCCGGGCGGTTTCGGCACCATGGACGAGTTTTTCGAAACCCTGACGCTGATGCAGACGGGAAAGCTGAAGAAACGTGTCCCGACGGTGCTGTTCGGCAAGTCTTTCTGGGACGAAACATTCCACCTCGAAACGCTGGTCGAGGCTGGAACAATCGCACCCGAGGACCTCGACCTGTTCCTGACGACCGATGACATCGACGAGGCATTCGACTACGTGACCGCCGAATTGACCCAACATGCGCTCGGAATCCCGGGCGGCATACTGTGACGGCTGCTATTGCCGAATTGAATCAACACGCTTACCCTGCGCAGTTGACGATACCCAGAAGGGGGAACTGCGATTGCCTGAGAATATTTATTCACGCTTGTATCAGGCGGGAGATGTCATTTTCCGCAGAGGCGAGCCGGGTGACCATGCCTACTTCATAGAAAGAGGCGCCGTCGACGTCATTATCGAGAAAGAAGGCGATGATGTCGTGATCGCCAAGCTCGGTCCGGGCGAAATCATCGGCGAAATGTCGATGATCGACGATGCGCCAAGATCCGCTGATGTTATTGCAACCGCGGAAACCGAATTGATCGTGATTCAGCGTTCCCGGGTTATCAAACCGCTGACGTCGGCGGACCCGATGATGAACCTGATTTTGCGGGTTGTGCTGACGCGTTTCAGGAACGCACAGAACAGATATTCCGGACTGAACGTCGAAGGCGACAAAAACAATTCCTCGCTCGAGGAAATCCGCGCCATGGCGTTCCAGCGCATTCATGACGAGCGTGATTTGATCAGCGCGCTCGAAGCGCAGGAATTCCGCATGCACTACCAGCCGATCATCTCGCTTGAGACCGGCAAGATCGCTGGTTTCGAAGCTTTGATGCGCTGGGAGAAATCGGACGGCTCATTCGTGTCGCCGGGGCATTTCATCCCGTTGGCCGAGCACACCGGGCTGATCGTCGAGCTCGGCCGCTTCGCCCTCGAAACCAGTTTGGGTGATCAGGCCCGCTTCGCCGAGGCATTCGCGAAGATGAACCCGAGTGACACGATGCCGTTCATGAGCACGAACGTGTCTGGGTTGCAGCTTTCGGACCTCGACGAGATCGATCTGATTGGCGGCATTATTAACAAGAGCGGCGTGCCCCTTGACCAGGTGAAACTGGAAATCACCGAGACCCTGATGGTCGAAAACCCGGATCATGCGGCGAGTGCGCTAAAGAAGCTGAAGGCGCTCGGTATTTCGCTCGCGATCGATGACTTCGGCACGGGCTACTCGAGCCTCAGCTATTTGCACATGTTCCCGCTCGATACGCTCAAGATCGACCGTGCGTTCGTGAACAGCATGGACGACACCGAGAACAGCCGCCGGATCGTGCTGAGTATCGTTGGCCTCGCGCTCGCCCTCGAAATGAACATCGTTGCCGAGGGCATCGAGACCGATGCGCAGCAGGCGAAGCTCCAGGAACTGGGGTGCCATTACGGTCAGGGATACCACTTCGCCAAGCCACAATCCGCCGAAGATGCCCTGGAACTCATCAATTCCGGCAAGAGCTGGCAAATTTAGGCCCTTTCAACGCCTTTCTTCGAATGTCAAAATCCCTCCAATCAACGGAGGATTTTCATGAAATACACACTCGGCGAGCACCGGGTTAAGACCCATGGTGACGACTACTGGATTGCACCGACGGCGTCGGTGATCGGGAAGGTCACTTTGGAGAAGGACGCGAGCGTCTGGTTCGGCGCCGTGATCAGGGGCGACAACGATCCGATCATCGTCGGTGAGGGTACGAATATTCAGGAAAACAGCGTGCTTCACACCGACCCCGGCTACACGCTGAAGCTGGGCAAAGGGGTGACGGTCGGTCACATGGCGATGCTTCACGGCTGCGAGGTTGGCGACAACTCGCTGATCGGCATCGGCGCCGTGGTGCTGAACGGCGCCAAGATCGGCAAGAACTGCATTATCGGAGCCAAGGCGCTGATCACGGAAGGGACGGAAATTCCCGACAACTCGCTCGTCGTCGGCGCGCCGGGCCGGGTGATCCGTGAACTGAAGGAAGAGCAGGTCGCCGACCTGACGCGGATTGCCGTGCATTACGTCGAGCGTTGGAAACGCTTCAAGTCCGAGATGACCGAGGACGGCGCCTGACATGCTGCCCATCGATCATTTCTTCCGTGCTGCGCAGCGGTTCCCGGAACGGATTGCCGTTAAGGACGGCGATATTGAGATCACATACGCCGATCTGGCACGTCGCACCAATGCGCTCGCGGCGGCGCTTCAGGACATCGATCCGGCACCGCAGACCCGCGTCGGCATTTGCGGCTACAACACGTTCGAGCATCTTCTGGCGTGGCTGGCGACGTTTGCCGCCGGCAAGACCTGGATTCCGCTTAACCCGCGGAACGGCAAACCCGAGTTGGACCGCATCTGCGAGGTCACGGCCCCCGGCATTGTCATTGTCGATGCCGATTGTCAGGACAAGGTCGACAGCGGCCAGGCGGTGCGCCTGACCGGCAAACCCGGCGACGGCGGCGACGGCACGGACATCGCAACGCTGATCGGAAAATTCGATGGCTCTATGCCAGTGCGGCACGACGTGAGCCTGGACGACCTGCAGGCGATCAAGTTTACCGGCGGTTCCAGCGGTCAGCCGAAGGGCTGCATGCAGACCTATCGGGTATGGAACACGTGCATCGCCTCGATGTTGCATGAATTCGGCTTCAACGCGGACGACCGCAACTTGCTGGCCGCACCCATGACGCACGGGACCAATACCCTGATCATGCCGACATTTGCCGTAGGTGGCATGCAGGTCTTCATGGGGCCGTCAAAGCCGGCATCGATCATCGAGGCGTTCGAGCGCGAGCGCATCACCAGCGTGTTCGTGCCGCCGACCGTGATCTACATGATGATGGACGAACCGGGTGTCGAGGAACGGGATTTCTCTGCACTCAGACATCTGATTGTCGGTGGCGCCGCGATCCGAAAGGACGAGGTGCCGCGCGCCATGAAAGTGTTCAACAACGCGCTCGAGACCTGCTTCGGTCAGACCGAAGCGCCGCAGATCGCGATCTGCATGCGGGCCGAGGACTGGGCGGACCCTGAAAACTGGGCATCGACCGGCCGTGCCACGCTCCTGACCCGCGTCGAGGTCATGGATACGAACGGCAACATCCTCGCGCCGGGCGAGACCGGCGAGATCGTGCTCAAAGGGGATCTGGTGATGCGGGGTTATCTCGACATGCCGGACAAGACCGCCGAGACGATCATAGACGGCTGGCTGCACACCGGGGATGTCGGCATCATCGACGAGCGGGGGTTCGTCTATATCAAGGACCGTATTCGGGATGTCGTGATCACCGGCGGCTTCAACGTCTACCCGAGCGATGTTGAAGCCGTGCTCGGCCAGCACCCCATGGTATCGGAGTGCGTCGTCTTCGGCGTGCCTGACCGCAAGTGGGGCGAAGCGCTGACGGCCGCGGTCGAGGTGCGCGACGGCGCCGACGTGAGCGGCGACGACATCGCGGCGTTCGTGAAGGAACGCCTTGATTCCGTGAAGACACCGAAGGTCGTGCACATCGTCGATGAGCTGCCGCGCTCGCCGGTCGGCAAGGTGCTGCGCCGGGAAGCCAAGGTCATGTTTACACCAAAAGACGGAGAGGACGCCGCATGAGCGCACCCGAAGCCCCGACGACGAAACTTGCGACGCACACGAACGAGGAACTCTATTACCGCGACGACGGCCTTGTCGGCGAGTTGATGGGGAAAGTGTCGTTCACCGAGATGATGTTCATGCACATCATGGGCAGGAAGGCGACGCCGGGCGAGATCGCGATCCTCGATGCCGTGCTGGTGACGCTGATGGAACACGGCCTGACGCCAAGCGCCATCGCCACGCGCCTGACATACCACTCCGCACCCGAGGCCTTGCAGGCGGCCGTGGCGGCGGGATTGCTGAACGTCGGCTCGCAGTTCGTCGGCACCATGGAAAATGCCGCCAAGCTATTGATGCAGTTGCTCGACGACGGCGACGGGTTCGAAGCTGCCGCGCGCCGCGAGATCAAGGCATTGCGGGCTGCCAAACGACCATTACCCGGATTCGGTCACCATCTGCACAAGCCGGATGATCCCCGGACGGCGCGCCTGTTCGAGATTGCCTTGTCGCAGGACGGGATTGACGGCATTTACATCGATGCCATGAAAAGGCTGTCGGCGATTATCGACGATGAACTGGGACGGCATCTGACGATCAACGCCACCGGTGCCGTTGCTGCTGTGCTGCTGGAGATCGGCGTGGCGCCGGACATCATGCGCGGCTTTTCCGTGATCAGCCGCGCGGCCGGTCTGGTCGCGCATATCCGCGAAGAACAGACCGAACCGACGGCGCGCCATATTTGGGATGTCGTTGAAGATACGATACCCTATGTCGGTGACGCGCCTGTCGACGAGCACTGAGGAAACGAAGTATGTTCTGGAAGACGAGTGAGCCCCATGGGCTGCCCCGCGACCCGTTTAAAAGCTGCGTGATCCCGCGGCCGATCGGCTGGATATCCACCATCGGCGCCGACGGGGTTGCCAATCTGGCCCCGTATTCGTTCTTCAACGGCGTGTCCGGTGATCCTCCGATGGTCATGTTCGCGAGCGGTGCGCGCTCGCCCGATGCGCCGAAGGACAGCATTCACAACGCCGAGCAGACCGGGGAGTTCGTGTGCTCCATGGTGTCCTATGAGCTGAAAGACACCATGAACGACACCAGCGCGGCCTATGACGCGGGCGTCGACGAGGCGGCGCATCTCGGAATCGAGATGGAAGCGTCCGAACTGGTCAAGCCGATGCGCGTGAAGGCGGCGCCGATCCATCTGGAATGCACCTACTTCGGGACCATGGACCTGCCTGTCGACCGCAACGGCGCCGGTAACGCGATCTGTGTCGGCCGCGTCGTCGGGGTGCACATCCGCGACGAATTCCTCAAGGACGGTTTTGTCGATGTCGAGAAAATCCGGCCGGTCGCTCGTCTCGGTTACATGGATTACACCTCGGTGCAGGAGGTCTTCACGATCATGCGCCCGGAGGTCAAATCGGCGGCGGAGTAGGTGCTCAGTTTCCCGTGATGGCGGGATCGGGTTGATTCTCTGCGTCGCCGGGAGCGTGTTCGTAACCTTCGTTGGGGACGATGGGCTCGCCGTTCTCAACCTTCCGGCGGATTTCCACGATGGTATCTTCCAAGGCGACGAACCGTTCAGGGGATGACGGGTGCGAAGACATGATGCTGTCCTTGATAGACCCGGGATTTCTGATCGACATGCGGCGCCAGACCGACGGCGCTTCGTCGATGTCATAACCGGCATGGTACGTGTAGTAGAGGCCCACATAATCGGCTTCTGCCTCGTACTCCTGGCTGTAGATTCCAGCTGCGGCATTGGAAAACGCGCCCTGTGTATTCACGCCAATTCCTGCAAACAGCAAGTCGATCACGAGCCCGGCTGCAGCCTGCATCTGGCCTTTCTGGTTATGCTCCATCGTATTGTGCGCCATTTCGTGTCCGATAACGGCGGCTAACTGATCGTCGTCATGAAGAAGCGCCATGATTCCCGTCGTGAAGGTGATCCGTTTGCCGTCAGCGAAAGCGTTGATTAAATCGTCGCGTTGAAGCACCAGTGTGAAGTCGCAAATTCTTTCCAACGGAACATCGATTTCCAACTCTTCACCGTTTCTCAAAAACGTCATCGGCAGTGACACCTTGCCCTCGGCCTGCGTCTCAAGTTGTTCCGAAAGGTCGCCGTGATAATCATCCTTGGGCACACGCCATTCACCAACAGCGACGATAACGTCCTTTTCACGGACACCGGCTCGGGCGGCCCCCGATCCTTCCGGAACCGCGATAACGTAAGGCCTTTCGCTGATACCGGCGTTCACGGCGTGTTCCTCCATATCTTTTCCAAAATGGGAAGCGGAGATGACCTTGAAACTAAAAGCCTTGCCGACGCGGTCCCCACAGGCGTCGGCATTGTTTCGGAGAATCGGGTGTGCCGTGTTGTGAAGCCGCTTCCACGCCGCAGCATGATCCAGCACCAGTAGTTCGTACTGCTTGGCTCGTTCCGCTTCAGCGCGCGCCTGGTCGACCTGGGGTAGTTTGGACGCAGGTGCGCAGCCCGCTATCGTGAACACCAGAACGACTAAACCGGTATGCAGCGGTTTCATGGCGTGTTCCTTTCGTTGATTTCCATTATAGCGGGAATTTTAAGTTTCCAAACGCCATTTGCATCACCTCGTCATCATTTGCCCTATGCAAGGGCGTGGGCTATTTTTTCGGACCACTTAGGGAGGGAAATCATAATGCCTGAGACCGTAAAGCTCACCGCGTCGGACGGTCATTCGTTCGATGCCTACCGCGCTGACCCGGACGGCACGCCGCTGGGGGGCGTTGTCGTCATTCAGGAGATTTTCGGCGTCAACGTTCATATCCGCGATCTCGTCGAACGCTGGGCGGCGGTAGGTTACGCCGCGATCGCGCCGGCGCTTTATGACCGCTGGGAACCGGGCTTCGACGTCGGCTACGAACCGGACGACATCGAAAAGGGCCGTGCCCACAAGACCACGGCGAACGCGCACCTCGACAGCGTCATGGCGGATGTCGACGCGGCACGCGCGGCGATTTCCGGGGTCGGACGCATCGGCGCCGTCGGTTATTGCTGGGGCGGGTTCGTGACCTATGCGGCCGCCTGCCGGCTCGATATCGATGCGGCGAGCGGTTATTACGGCGGCGGTATTCACGAGATTGCGGGCGAAAAGCCCAAGTGCCCGACGATCCTGCACTATGGCGACAGCGATGCCTCGATCCCGATGGACGATGTCGAAGCGGTCAGGAGCGCGCAGCCGGATGTGGAAATCTTCGTCTACGAGGCCGGTCATGGTTTTCATTGCGACAGGCGTGGCAGCTACGATCCGCGCGCCGCGGCGATTGCCGGGATGCGGACCATGCGGCTGTTCGAGGATGTCCTGAGGCGCGGAGAAGGTGCATGAGCGAGCAGGCAGCGAAAGCGCCGTTCATCGGTGTCATCGGCGGTAGCGGCCTTTACGAGATCGACGGGCTCGAAGATGCCCGGTGGGAAGCCGTCACCAGTCCGTTCGGCGAGCCGTCGGATGAGATTCTGCGTGGCAGGCTCGGCGAAACCGAAATGGCGTTCCTGCCCCGGCACGGGCGCGGCCATCCCATTCCGCCGTCGGAGCTCAACTTCCGTGCCAACATCGATGCGCTGAAGCGGGTCGGCTGCACGGAAATCCTCTCGCTGTCGGCCTGCGGCTCGCTCAAGGAAGATTATCCGCCCGGTACGTTCGTCGTGGTCGATCAGTTCATCGACCGCACGTTCGCACGCGTTAAGTCATTTTTCGGTACAGGGCTGGTGGCCCACGTCGGTTTCGGCCATCCGGTCTGCTCGCGTCTCGGTGATGCCCTGACGGAAAGCCTGGCCGCGCTCGATATCCCGCACGCACGCGGCGGCACGTACCTGGCGATGGAAGGGCCTCAGTTCTCGACCATCGCCGAATCCAATCTCTACCGGTCGTGGGGTTGCGATGTCATCGGTATGACCAACATGCCGGAGGCCAAACTCGCCCGCGAGGCCGAGATGTGCTACGCGACCGTCGCCATGGTCACGGATTACGACTGCTGGCATCCGGATCATGATCACGTCACGGTCGAGGCGATCATCGCCGTCCTGATGGGCAACGCCGATCATGGCCGTTCGCTGGTCAAGGAGGTGGTGCCGAGACTTTCCGGACGGGCCGCGCTTTGCAGCCAGGGCTGCCACACCGCCCTCGACAACGCGGTGATCACGCAGCCGGATGCGCGCGATCCTGGCCTCGTCGCCATGCTGGATGCGGTCGCCGGCCGCGTCCTCTGAACTTCGCGGCGTGAATATCCGCCAGGCTACGAGCGGCGATCTGGTGCGTATCGCCGAGATCGCCCGCCTTGCCTACCGGCACTACATTCCGAGGATCGGCCGCGAACCGGCGCCGATGGTTGCCGATTTCGCGTTGCACTTGGCGCGTGATGAACTGGACGTCGCCTTATCGGAAACCGGGATCGACGGCTACATCGTCGCCTATCCGCGTCCGGACGATTACTTTGTCAAGAACGTCGCGGTCGATCCGGCCGGTGCCGGTAAAGGCATTGGAAAAGCCCTGATGCGGCATGCCGAGGCTGCGGCCCGACGTGCCGGGAGAACGGCAGTCCGCCTCTATACGAACGTCCACATGACCGAGAACTTTCCCTTCTATGCGGCGCTTGGGTATCGTAAGACCCATGAGGCTGAGGAAGACGGGTTTCAGAGAGTGTATTTCGAGAAAGTATTGGAGCAGTTATGAAAGTCGACGGTATCCCCTATCGCACGATCTGGTTGGCGGAAGACGGCTGGGGCGTGGAGATCATCGACCAGACTCGGCTGCCGTTTGAATTCGTCACCGTCCGCCTCGAGACCGTCGATGACGCGGCGGTGGCCATCAAGGACATGCTGGTGCGCGGTGCGCCGCTGATCGGTGCGACGGCGGCCTACGGTATGGCACTGGCGATGCAGGCGGATGCGTCCGATGACAATCTGAAAGCAGCGCATGACAAGCTGCTGGCGACACGGCCAACGGCGGTCAATCTACGCTGGGCGCTGGACGAGATGACGCGCCTGCTGGAACCGCTGTCCGAGAACGAACGCTCGAAGGCGGCGTATCAGCGCGCCGCGGAAATCTGTGACGAGGACGTGGAAATCTGCTCCGCCATCGGCGACAACGGCCATGCGTTGATTCGAGATATCCATGAAAAGAAAAGCGAAGGCGAGGCCGTCAACATTCTGACGCATTGCAACGCCGGTTGGCTGGCGACGGTCGACTGGGGCACGGCGCTGGCGCCGATCTACAAGGCGTTCGATGCCGGCATTCCGGTGCATGTCTGGGTCGACGAGACCCGGCCCCGCAACCAAGGGGCAAGCCTGACGGCATGGGAGCTCGGACGTCACGGCGTACCGCTGACGGTCATCGCCGACAATGCGGGCGGTCACCTGATGCAGGAAGGCCGCGTCGACATGTGCATCGTCGGTACCGACCGCACCACGGCGGCGGGCGATGTCTGTAACAAGATCGGCACGTATCTGAAGGCGCTGGCTGCGGACGACAACGGTGTGCCGTTCTATGTCGCGCTGCCGTCGCCAACCGTGGACTGGACCATCGATGACGGCCGCGACATCCCGATCGAGGAACGCTCGGCCGACGAAGTCACGAAAATTCAGGGCAAGACCGATGCGGGCGGCGTCGTCACGGTTGAAATTGTCCCTGAGGGTGCGAAGGGCGGCAACCCGGCGTTCGACGTCACGCCGTCCCGCCTGGTGACGGGGCTGATTACCGAACGCGGTGTTTGCGCTGCCTCGAAAGAGGGGCTCAAGGGACTGTTTCCCGAGAAGGGCTAGTCCTGCGTATTGTCATTCCCGCGAAAGCGGGAACCCAGATTTTCAAACGTTCCTGGGCCCCCGCTTTCGCGGGGGTGACAAAATATTGTCTGCCCGTCCACGGAGGCCGCACGACTTTATACGGCCCTGAATTAGCGCTAATATTGCCCCAATCAAGAACGCCGTTCTGTGGGAGGGACGCAATGAAACTGACCGATGTGCAACTCGCCGAATTCCACGACAAGGGATACCTGTTCCTGCCGGGACTGTTCTCGAAGGAAGAGGCGCAGGTGCTGAAGGATGCCGCCCGGGATATCTACGCCTCCGACCGCGAGGAAGTGTGGCGCGAGAAATCGGGTGTGCCGCGGATCGCTTTCGCGGCCCACGAGTACGATGATGCGCACGGGCGTCTTGGCGCACACCCGCGCCTGATCGAACCGATCATGCAGATCCTCGAGGAAGAGGTCTACATGCACCAGTACAAGATCAACGCCAAGGCGGCCTTCGACGGCGATATCTGGCAGTGGCACCAGGATTACGGCACCTGGGCACGGGACGACGGCATGCCGGAGCCGCGGGCGATGAATATCTCGGTGTTCCTCGACGAGGTGACGGCGGCAAACGGCCCCTTGCTGTTCATTCCAGGCAGCCACAAGGCGGGCGTCGTCGAAGCCGGACACGATCTCGAAACCACCAGTTATCCGCTCTGGACGCTGGACCGGGAAACCGTCCGCAAGCTGGCGGACGAGGGCGGCGTGGTCGCGCCGACCGGGGAGCCCGGCTCCGTGCTGCTGTTTCACGGCAACCTCGTGCATGCGAGTCCGCCCAACATCAGCCCCTGGGACCGGGTTATCGTCTATTTGAGCCTTTGTGCGGTCTCCAATCACATCACCAAGTTCACCCGTAAACCGTGGATCGCGCATCGCGATTTCACCCCGATCAAGCCGCTGGCGGACGACTGCCTGCAGGAACTGGTCGAGCGGGCCAAGGCAAAGACTGCAGCGGAATAACATCATGAGAATTCTGATTACCGGCGGCACCGGGTTCCTGGGCCGCCTCCTGGCCGAACGCGCGCTCGCGCGTGGTGACGACGTGACCTTGTTCGATATTGCCGTGCCGCCCGACGGGCTGGGATCGCTTGAAGGCAAGGTCGAACTCGCCATCGGCGACATCGGAGACACCGCCGCGGTCGGCGACCTGGTCAAGGGCTGCGACGCGGTCGTCCATCTGGCGTCCATGGTCAGCGCCGGATCGGAAGCGGATTTCGATGCCGCGATGCGGGTCAATATCGAGGGTGGCCGGACGGTGCTGGACGCGGCACGGGCAAACGGGCCTGCGACCAAGGTATTATTCACGTCGAGCCTCGCCGTGTTCGGCGGAACTGCCATGCCCGAGCACGTCGACGGCATGACCCGGCCGGTGCCGCAGAACACCTACGGCATGACCAAGGCGGTCATGGAGTTGCTGGTCAACGACATGAGCCGCAAAGGCTTTCTGGACGGCCGCGTGGCCCGCTTGCCGACGGTCATCGTGCGCCCGGGCAAGCCCAATACGGCGGCATCCAGCTTTGCCAGCGGCGTCATCCGCGAACCGTTGACCGGGGTCGAAAGCCTCTACCCGGTGCCGCTCGACATGACGCTCTGCGTCGGCGGCTATCGGACCGTGGCGGATGGCCTGATGGTGCTGCTGGACGCCCCGGCAGATGCGTTCGGCGACGATCGCGTGGTGAACCTGCCCAACATCACGGTCAACGTGCAGGAAATGATCGATGCGACCAAGGCCGTCGCGGCGCATCACGGGATCGAACTGGGACCGTTTACGTCTGCGCCTGACGCCAACGTGCAGAAGATCGTCGGCGCCTGGCCGGTGTCGATGGATGCGGGCCGCGCGCTCGCGCTCGGCTGCCCCGGCGATACGGGGCTGCAGCCGATCATCGAAGGCTTCGTCGCGGATTATCTGAGCTAGTTCAGCCCTCCGCCACGTCCCGTGCCATGCGGGCTGCCAGGCCGATGTAGGCTTCCGGGTCGAGCAGCGCGTCGATCTCGTCTTCCGAAAGCACGTCCGTCACTGTGTCGATCTGCATCAACGCGTCCTTCATGGTCGTGTCCTGCTTGAAGGCCGTGGTGCAGGCGGCGTGCAGGATATCGTGCGCGGTCTGGCGGCCGAGCTTCTCGCCCAGTTGCATCATGACCGCTTCGGAAAGCGTCAGGCCCTTGGTGATGTCGAGATTGCGGCGCATGTTGCCGGCACGCACATCGAGCCCTTCGCAGAGCACCACGGTCTTGGCGAGCGCGGCGTCGGTCTGGCAGACGGTACGCGCGATGAATTCCCGTTCCGTGTTGAGTGCGATCTTGTCTCGCTCGTTCTCGCCGACGAGCGTTTCGAATGCCATCGACACGCTTGAGCGCACGGTGCGCGCCAGCCCGGCGATGCTTTCGCAGATGGCCGGATTGCGTTTGTGCGGCATGGTCGACGAGCCGACCTTGCCGGCAGGGTAAGGCTCTTCGACTTCCTGAAGCTCGGTCTTGGTCATCAGGAACAGCTCATGTGCGATCTTGCCGCAGGTGCCGGCGATCATGGCGAGCACGGAGACCATCTCGACGATCCGGTCGCGCGCGGTGTGCCAGGTGATGGCGGGCTCCTCCAGTTCAAGGTTGCGCATCAGTTTTTCGCGGACGGCAAATCCCTGATCCCCGAGTGCTGCCAGCGTCCCCACGGCGCCGCCGAACTGGCCGGCCAGAAGGCGCGGCCGCATCTCGTCCATGCGGGTTTGGTGACGGCGGACCTCATCGAGCCAGATCGCGGCCTTATAGCCGAACGTCACCGGTTGTGCGTGCTGACCGTGCGTACGGCCAGGCATGGCTGTCGCAGCGTGGGTCACGGCCTGGTCGGCGAGCGCGGCGGTCAGCGCCTCAAGCCGGCCGTCGATGATGTCCATGGCGTCGCGGATCTGCAGGATCATGCCGGTATCGGTGATGTCCTGCGTCGTCGCGCCCCAGTGCACGTATTCACCGAGGCCGTCCGGGCATTTGGCGCCGATCATGCGGACCAGCGGCACGATCGGGTGCGCGGTGCGGTCCATTTCGCGCTTCATCTCGGCCAGATCATAGCCGGCGGCGTCGCCTGCGTCGCGGATGGCTCGCGCGGCTTCTTCCGGGATGATCCCCAGTTCCGCTTCCGCGTCGGCAAGCGCCACCTCGACGTCGAGCCAGGCCTGCACGGTGCGCTGGTCCGAAAAAACGTCGCGCATGTCGGCGGTCGAGTACTGATCTCTGAAAAGCTCGCTGTCGATGACGTAAGCGGCCATGAATCTTCTCCCCAAGTTTTATTTTTTGATGCGGAATTGGACGGCATCAGCGGCCACCCGTCAACGCCAGCCGTGCGCAGGGCCTGAGATTTCCGGGAGGCTTACGTCAGGAAATTAAATAGTGTAATCACTATATCGGTATGTCACTATTTATATATGAAACATGATCGTCAGCCTTTGAACGTCAACGCAACGGACGCCAACCAGCGGTTTTCCCGATTGCTGGCGGAAAGCGAGCAGGGCCGGGATGTCGTCATCACAAAACGCGGGCGGCCGGTGGCGCGGCTTGTATCGATCGGCTCGGATGCATCGAGTGCTACACCGCTTGGCGTGCCGGCGGGGTCGGATATTCCTGACTATGAAAAGCGCACGGCACTGATAGAGACCTGCCGCCGTATGAACGCGACCGGCCTTAATCAGGGTACCAGTGGCAACGCCTCGATCCGTGTCGAGGACGGCCTGCTGATCACGCCGTCGGGGCTCGATTACGACAAGACGGACCCCGTGGATATCGTCAAGATCGACTGGGAAGGCAAAGTGCTGCGCGGACACCGGCCACCGTCGAGCGAATGGCACTTCCATTGCCGCGTCATGGCGGCCAAGCCCAAGGCCGGTGCGCTGCTGCACACCCACTCGATCCATGCCACGACGCTCGCGTGCCTGAGCCGCGGCATCCCGCCGTTTCATTACATGGTGGCGGTTGCCG
The DNA here is from genome assembly GCA_965262415.1 of Rhodospirillales bacterium. Lineage (GTDB taxonomy): Bacteria > Pseudomonadota > Alphaproteobacteria > Rhodospirillales > Casp-alpha2 > UBA4479. The sequence goes on from OZ253533.1 coordinate 3,931,864, forward strand.
GCGGGCGGGATATCCGGTGCGCGCCCTATGCCACGTTCGGTACGGAGAAACTGGCGGATGCCGTGCTTGAGGCATTGGATGGACGTCTCGCATGCCTGATGGAAAACCACGGCATGATCGTGCTGGGCCGAGATATCGAAGATGCCTTCAAACGCGCCGTCGAGATCGAGACGCTGGCGAACCAGTACCTGAAGGCGCTAGCCGTCGGGAAGCCCAAGCTGCTGACCGTCGGCGAGATGGACGTGGTGCTGGAGAAGTTCAAGAATTACAGCGCCTGGGCAGACCCGAAGCGATAGCGACACTGCTGTAACGTATCGTTACAAAAATCCATATTGCGCTGAAACCGAAACAGGCATATATCGTCGCGCGAAACGCGGCAGCCCCGCGTATTGGCCGGGTGCCGAAGGGTCGGCATCGCCATTCAGGATTTACAGAAATGTCCAAGAAAGTCTTCGCCCTTGCGCCGATGGTGCTGAGTGCTGCCGTGCTTTTGTCATCCAATACCGTCTTTGCGCAGGACACCAACGTGCCGCAGAACAAGACCGAATGCATGCAGGCGGTTGCCGACACCAAGGAAGCGCGTGCCGGTAACCCGGAGATCGGCCCGAAAGCCGCCAAAGTCTATGACGAAGTCGTCGAACTCGCGGAAAAACGCTGCGATCAGGGGGAGTTCGTCTATGCCGGTGAGCTTCTGAACCTCGCCCGCGGCATGGTCGCGTCCGAGTAATCGCCTTTCAAGGCAACAAAAAAGCCCCGGTCGCGAGACCGGGGCTTTTCGTTTGGGCTGGCCGGCGAACTGTTAGTGAACGTCGGACCAGATTTTCCGTTTCAGCGCGTAGAGCATCGCCGTCAGGATGATCAGGAACAGGATCACCTTGATGCCGGTCTGTTTGCGCGTTTCGAGCTCGGGCTCCGCTGCCCATGCCAGGAACATGGTCACGTCCTGGGACATTTGCTCGGTCGTCGCCGCGGTGCCGTCTTCGTACTCGACGACGCCTTCACCCAGCGGCGGTGCCATCGAGATGGCGTGGCCCGGGAAGTACTCGTTGTAGTACTTGCCGTCCGGCAGGGAGAATCCCTCGGGGGATACTTCCTTGTAGCCGGTCAGCAGTGCGTGCAGGTAATCCGCACCCAGGGCGAAACCGCTCGGGCTGAACAGCGAAACCCGCAGCGCGGAATCACCGCCGGCGCCGCGCGCCTTGGTGATCAGCGACAGGTCCGGCGGCACGGCGCCGCCATTGGCTGCGGCTGCGGCCTTCGCGTTCGGGAACGGCGCCGGCCAGCGGTCGGCCGGCGTCGCCGGACGCGAGAACATGTCGCCGTCCTCGTTCGGACCGTCCTCGACTTCGTACGACGACGCGATCGCCTTGACCTCGTCTTCGTTATAGCCGAGTGCGCTCAGGTTACGGAACGCGATCAGGTCGAGCGAGTGGCAGTTGGCGCAGACATTCCGGTACACCTGGAAGCCGCGCTGCAGCGAAGCCCGGTCGTAGGTGCCGAAGATGCCGTTGAACGACCAGTCCTGCGACGGCGGCTTGACAACGGCGCCGGCGGCCTGGGCGTTCCCGGCACCCGCGAGGATGCCGAGGCCGAGTGCGATGGCGGTGAGTGTTTTCGTCATTTTCATAAGTCTTACTCCGCCGCCTGAGTTGCACCGGTAACGGAAGCGGCAATGCTGTCCGGGAGCGGTTTTGGCCGCTCAAGGACGCCGACAACCGGCACGATGATGATGATGTGGAAGAAGTACCAGAACGTCGACCACTGGCCGATCGTTACCAGAATGCCTTCCGGCGGCAGACCGCCGACCCATCCGAGGATGACGCAGTCGATGGCGAACACCCAGAAGAAGAAGCGGTAAAGCGGACGGTACTTCGACGAACGGACCCGCGAACGGTCGAGCCAAGGCAGCAGGAGCAGCACCAGGATCGACGCGAACATCGCGATGACGCCGGCAAGCTTGGCCGACATCAGCACGCCGCCCAGCGAGATCACCTGGTAGACCCAGTAATCAGAGGTGAAGGCCCGCAGGATCGCGTAGAACGGCAGGAAGTACCATTCCGGCACGATGTGCGGCGGCGTCACCAGCGGGTCGGCCATGATGTAGTTGTCCGGGTGGCCGAAGTAGTTCGGCGCGAAGAAGATGAAGAACGCGAAGAAGATCATCATCAGGCCGAGACCGTACAGATCCTTGATCGTGTAGTACGGATGGAACGGGATCGTGTCCTGTTTCTCGTCCTTGATTTCGACGCCTGTCGGGTTGTTGGAATGGTGCATGTGCAGCGCCCAGAGGTGCAGGAACACCAGACCGACGATCACGAACGGCAGCAGGTAGTGCAGCGAGAAGAACCGGTTCAGCGTCGGGTTGTCGACGACGAAGCCGCCCCAAAGCAACTGTACGATCCACTCACCGACCAGCGGAATGGCCGAGAACAGGTTGGTGATCACGGTCGCGCCCCAGAAGCTCATCTGGCCCCACGGCAGCACGTAACCCATGAATGCGGTCGCCATCATCGCCAGCAGGATGAAAATCCCAATCATCCAGAGGATTTCGCGCGGTGCCTTGTAAGACCCGTAGTAAAGGCCGCGGAAAATGTGGATGTAGACGACGATGAAGAACATGCTGGCGCCGTTCATGTGGATGTAACGGATCAGCCAGCCGGAATTGACGTCGCGCATGATGCGCTCGACCGAGTCGAACGCCATTTCGGTGTGCGGCGTGTAGCTCATCGCCAGCGTGATGCCGGAAACGATCATGATCACGAGCACGATCCCCGCGAGCGAGCCGAAGTTCCAGAAGTAGTTCAGGTTCTTCGGGGTCGGGTACTGGTTCATCTGCGCGTCCATGAACGAGAAGATCGGCAGGCGATGCTCGATCCAGTTCACGATGCGGCTGTTGGATTGGAAGTTAGAGGTTCCACCACTCATTGTTCTGTTCCCCCTCAGCCGATCAGCACGGTGTTGTCGTCGGTGAATTCGTACGACGGGACCGGCAGGTTAGTGGGCGCCGGACCTTTGCGGATACGTCCGGACGTGTCGTAGTGCGAACCATGGCACGGGCAGAACCAGCCGCCGAAGTCGCCTTTGGTGTCGCCCTGCTTCTGACCGAGCGGGATGCAGCCGAGGTGTGTGCAGACGCCCACCATGACCAGCCACTCCGGCTTGACGACGCGGTCGGCGTCGGTTTGCGGATCGGGGAGCTGATCGAGAGCGACACCCTGCGCATCCGAAATCTCTTCCGCCGTACGGTGACGGATGAAGACCGGCTTGCCGCGCCAGATCACGGTGATGCTTTGACCAACGGCAATCTGCGAGATGTCGACCTCGGTGGAGGCCAGCGCCAGCGTGTCTGCCGCCGGGTTCATCTGATCGATGAACGGCCACACCGCGATTGCGGTGCCGACTGCGCCAACCGCTGTCGTGCTCCAAATTAGGAAATCGCGGCGCGTCTTTTCGTCGATTTCAGCGCCGCCACTCGTGGGTTGGCCCGCATGGTTTGCGGTTTCGCTCATGGAAATTCCCCTCGATATGACCAATTACCCGTTACCGCCGAAACGGCATGAAAACTTCGATGTCCCCGGCCGGAATCGCTCACCAACGGCACCGGCCTTCGTTATCGTAAATGCCACTCGATGCCGGTTTCAAGCATGCGGGCAGACAACGATAATTAACGTTTCCGGGAGACCCCGGAAACGCTCACTCGTTATACTTGATGACCCAAACGTTGCAAGGGTTTAGATAGACCGGAAATGGCGCAAAATGGCGAATGACAGGCATTTTCAACAGGAAGTCGAACCGTGACCAATCCGACCGTTTCACTGGCACTTTACCAACCCGATATCCCGCAAAACGCGGGCAGCCTTTTTCGCACTGCGGCGTGTTTCGGCGTGCCCGTGCATGTGATCGAACCCTGCGGATTCGTGCTCTCGGATACAAAAATGCGCCGTGCAGGCATGGATTATATGGCTAAGGTTCAATTATTACGTCATCAAAGCTGGGAATTTTATCAACGCGACCGGGCGCCTGGTCGCCTTGTGCTGTTGACGACCAAAGGCGACAGTGAATTGCCGGCTTTCACGTTCGAAGCAGGCGACACGCTTTTACTCGGACGCGAAAGTGCCGGCGTGCCGGACGACGTGCACGACGTTTGCGATGCCCGGGTCGCGTTGCCGATGAAGGACGGACTTCGCTCCATGAACGTGGCCGTGTGCGGCGGCATCGCCCTTTATGAGGCGTTGCGCCAGTTGCACGGCCTCGGTTGAGCCTATAAAGAGGCGGCTGAACAAGCGCCCGGGGGAACCTCAATGACCGACATTGCCGCAGACGCGCCGTTCGGCGACGACCACAAGCAGCGCGCCCAGACGTGGTTCGCCGAGGTCCGCGACCGCCTGTGCGCCCGGCTGGAAGAACTCGAGCAATCCGCCAAGGTCCACGACCTGAACGAAGCGTTCAGCCCGAAAACCTTCGAGCGCACGTCGTGGGAACGTGACGGCGGCGGCGGCGGCACCATGGCGGTGCTGCGCGAAGGCCGCGTGTTCGAAAAGGCGGGCGTCAACATCTCGACGGTGCACGGCGAGTTTTCGGAGGAATTCCGGGCGCGCATTCCGGGCGCCGAGGACGATCCACGTTTCTGGGCCGCGGGCGTGTCGGTCGTCATTCACCCGCGCTCGCCGCTGGTGCCGATCTCGCATATGAATACGCGGATGATCGTCACCACCCAGGGCTGGTTCGGCGGCGGCGGCGACCTGACTCCGGTTTTTCCCGATGAAGGCGAGACGGCGCGCTTTCATCAGGCGTTCAGGGACGCCTGCGCGCCATATGGCGATGATTACTACGAGCGATTTTCAAAGTGGTGTGACGAATACTTCTATCTGCCCCATCGCTCGGAGACGCGGGGCGTCGGCGGCATCTTTTACGACAACCATGCGACCGGCGACTGGGAACGGGACTTCGCCTTCACGCAAGACGTCGGCAAGGCGTTCGTTTCTGTTTATCCCGATATCGCACGCGACAAGATGAACCTGAGGTGGACACCGGACCAGAAGCAGGCGCAGCGCATCAAGCGCGGCCGCTACGTCGAGTTCAACCTGCTCTATGACCGGGGCACGATCTTCGGTCTTAAGACTGGCGGCAACGTCGACGCGATCCTGATGAGCCTGCCGCCCGACGTGGCGTGGCCATAGTGCCGATGCCGGGTGGATCCTGTGCCGGGTTCAGGATGACGAACTTTGCCGGATCAGATACGAAAGTCCCACGAATGCCGGGAACGGATGGGTAATCAGTTTCACTGGCACCCGGCCGAGGTAATCGCCGAACCGGCCCTTGTCGACGAACCGGTCTGCAAAGCCCGACGTTTTCAGTTCGCTTTCCAGCCGGGGCAGGATGCCACCCGCCAGATAGACGCCGCCCGTCGCCCCGCAGGTGAGCGCGACGTCTGACGCCGCCGTCCCCAGAAACGCGAAAAAGTGATCGAACGCCGTGATGGCGGTTTCGTCGCCCGCCTGCATGCGCGTCGTCACTGCGGCGGCGTCGACGGTTTCGCCGCCGACAGCCTGAAAAAGCGCCTCGAGCCCCGGCCCGGAGAGGACCCGTTCCCAGGATACATGACCGAACCGTTTTGCCATGATCTGCACGATCTCGGTTTCCTGTTCGGTCCGCGGCGCCAGCGTGGCGTGACCGCCTTCGGTCGCGAGGGTAATGCGTTTACCGTCGGACGGGATCAGCACGGAAACGCCTAAGCCCGTGCCTGCGCCCAGCACCGCGACGGGACCCGTGGCGCCGGCTTCGCCATCTCGGATGGCTGTGGTGTCGCCGTCGCCTAGTTCGGGAATGCCGAGGGCAACGGCCTCGAAGTCGTTGACGATGGCGACGTCTGTGAAACCGAGTTCCGCCGCCAGTTCGTCCGCATCGAGCCGCCAGATATGGTTGGTCATGTCGACCTTGCCGTCCCGGACCGGCCCGGCGACAGAGAAGGCAGCGTGCGCGGGCAGCGTGCCGAGACCGGTCTGTTCGGCATAGGCCCGGATTGCCTTGGCGGGTGTCTCGAAATCCTTGCAGGGGAGGGTCAGCTGCTGTGCGAACGCGCCGTCTTCGCCAAGTTGCGCGAAGCGTGCATTGGTGCCGCCGATGTCCGCGATGAGGCCCGTTGGTGCCGTCATTGTGCCGCTCAGCCGTCCTGGTTGATGGAGACCAGCGCGGCGAGGTACGTGTCGCGCCAGTTGTCGAGGTCGTTGCTGCGGATCACCTTCATCATGTCCTCGCGCCGGTTGCGCCGCTCATCCAGCGGCATTTCGAGCCCGCGCGCCATGGCTTCGGCGACCTCGTCGATGTCGTAAGGATTGACGATCAGCGCACTTTTGAGTTCCCGCGCTGCGCCGGCAAAGCGCGAAAGGACGAGGACGCCCGGATCGGACGGATTTTGCGCCGCGACGAATTCCTTGGCGACGAGGTTCATACCGTCCCTGAGCGGCGTCACGAGGCCGACCCGGCTGGCACGGAAAAAGAGCGTCAGCTTGTCGCGTCCGTAGCTCTTGTTGATGTAGTTGATCGGGACCCAGTCGATGTCGGCGAAGCGGCCATTGATGTGTCCGGCGCTGGTTTCCAGCTCGTGCCGGATCTCCTTGTACTCGGCGACCTCGCCCCGCGACGGCGGCGTGATCTGGAACAGCGATACCTCGCCCCTGTATCCCGGGTAGCGCTCCAGCATCCGTTCGAACGCCTGAAACCGTTCCGGGATGCCCTTGGAGTAGTCGAGCCGGTCGACACCGATCATCCATGCCTTCTCGCCATGCTGTTCGCGCAGCTTGCGGCCCCAGGCAAGGTCCTTGGGGGCCATCGGACCTTCGAAGACGGTCGGGTTGATGCCGATCGGAAAAACGCCGACCCGGAACGTGCGCCCGAAGACCTGGACCTTGCCGGACTTGGACACTTTGCCGCCGGCTTCGAGTTCGATGTAGTCGGTGAACGCGCGCATGTCGTTTTCAGTTTGAAAACCGATCAGGTCATAGGCGGCGAGTGCGGTCATCAGCGCACGGTGCGCCGGCATGTAGGTCAGCACTTCCATCGCCGGAAACGGGGTGTGCAGGAAAATGCCCATGGTCTGCTTGCAGCCGCGCCGGCGCAGGCTCTCGCCGAGCGGGATCAGGTGATAATCGTGCACCCAGATGCGGTCGTTGTCCCGCAGCCGCCACGCCAGTTTCTCGGCGAACAGTTCATTGACCGCCTGATAACGCGAAAAGAACGTCCGCTTGAACGACGTCAGATCGAGACGGTAGTGGAAGAGCGGCCAGAGGGTGCGGTTGGCGAAGCCGTTGTAGTATTCGTTGTAGTCCTTGCGGCTGAGATCCGTGGTCACGTAGGTGACGGGACCGACCTCGGTTTCCTTGGGTTCGTCGGGTCTGCCGGTAGCGGTCTTGCCGCTCCAGCCGAACCAGAGTCCGCCTTCGTTCTGCAGCGCTTCCTCGAGTGCGACCGCAAGGCCGCCCGCCTGGACCCGGCCGTCCTTGACGTCCGGCACGCGATTGGAAACGACGACCAGACGGGACGGCGCCTTTTCGGTGCCACGCTTGCTTTTCTTCGTCGCTGATTTGGACTTAGTCACGGGTCTAGAACGCTTCCTTCCAGGTCTTGCTGAGTTCCATCGCCGAATTGATCAGGCCGACCAGCGAGTAGGTCTGCGGAAAATTGCCCCAGAGCTCGCCGCTGTCGACATCGATGTGTTCCGACATCAGGCCGGCCGGGTTGAGTTTGCCGAGCATGGTCTCGAACACCTTTCGGGCGTCGTCGCGGCGGCCGAGTTTCACCAGCGCATCGATGTACCAGAATGTGCAGACGACGAAGGCCTTTTCGGGTTCGCCGAAGTCGTCGGCCTTCACGTATCTGAAGACATAGTCGCCGCGCTTCAGATCCTGCTCGATGGCCGCGACGGTGCCTGCAAAACGGGGATCGTCGGCGCCGACGAAGCCGAGTTCGAGCATCAGGAGCAGGCTGGCGTCGACAGCGTCGCCGCCCCAGGTGTCGGCAAAGCTGTTACGTTCTTCGTTGAAAGACTCCTTGAGCGTTTCATTTCGGACCCGGTCGGCTTCCGCGCGCCAGAATTCGGCGCGGGCCTCCAGCCCCAGATGATCGGCGATCCGGGCAAGCCGGTCGATCCCGGCCCAGCAGAGCACGCTGGAATAGGTATGGATATGCGCGTTGCCGCGCAGTTCCCAGAGACCGGCATCCGGTTGGTTATAGAGCGCAAGGCATTGTTCGCCCAACGGCTCCAGAAACTTGAAGAGGGTTTCGTCGCCCTGACGCTTCAGGCGCTTGTCGAAAAAGACCTGCGTGACCGACAGGATGACGCTGCCGTAGACGTCGTTCTGGATATGCTCGTACGCCTGGTTGCCGCGGCGCACCGGGCCGTTACCCCGGTAGCCGTCGAGAGTGTCGATGATTTCTTCCGTCAACTCGCTGTCGAACGACAGGCCATAGACCGGCTGCAGATGTCCATCGCTGGCACCGGCGATGATATTGTTGATGTAGCCGAGGTAGCCTTCCATCGTCCGCGTTGCGCCGAGGCGGTTGAGCGCGCTGACGACGAAATACCCGTCGCGGAGCCAGCAGTACCTGTAATCCCAGTTCCGTTCATTGCCGGGGGCCTCGGGGATCGAGGTCGTCATGGCGGCGACGATGGCGCCGGTTTCCTCGAAATTGCAGAGCTTGAGCGTGATGGCAGCGCGGATCACGTATTCCTGCCACTCGAATGGCAGCGACAGGTAACGGCACCATTCGCGCCAGTAGTCGGATGTCTTCTCGCAAAAATCGCGGGCGACACCGGCAACACTGTCGCCCAGCGTCTCGTCGGGTCCGAAGATGAGGCTCGCAGGCGTGTCTAGGAGGAAGTCGGTTTCCTTGAGGATGTGCGACACCGGGATGTCCGTGGTGCAACGCATGGGGTTGCCGGATGTCAGATAACGGATGTGATTGGACCCCCGCGTCGTTTCCACACCGCTCGCTCCCCAGTCACGCGCCGGGCGAAGACGGACGCGAATGCGCGGCCGGCCGGCAACAGGCCTGATCGTGCGCACGAACATGGTCGGGCGGAAAGCGCGGCCCAGGTGCTTGAAGCGCGGCGCGAAGTCCGTGATCTCGACTGCGTTGCCTTTGCCGTCATGGAGCGTTGTCACGACCACGGCGGTGTTCTGCATGTAGGTCTGTTCGCTGTGCGTGTGCCCGTCGAGCAAAACATCGAAAAAGCCGGGTTGTTCGCCGGACCGGGCGCGCAACAGATCGCAGAAAGCGGGATCGCTCTCGAAATCCGGCAGACAGGCCCATCGATAACGCGCGTTGCGGTCAAGGAGAGCGGCAACGGAACCGTTGCCGATCATGATCAGGTTCAGATCGCTCATGCTTGCATTGTTTCCCGGTCTTCTGGAGGGCTCAAGGCGTTACCCGCCGTTGCGATGACTCGATCGAGCCACTGGTGTACGGCGGCAATGTCGTCGAGGCACGCGTGCGCCTCGGTCGGGCGGCGGGGGCCGACGATAACGGAAATGCCCGAAAGGTCGTTCACGGCGGCGAAGCCGTCTTCGTCCGTTACGTCGTCACCGATAAAGATGGGCGTCCGACCGGCAAATGGCGGCATCTCCATCAACTGGCAGATGCCGTGTCCTTTGTTGATCCCCGCCGGGCGGAGTTCGCGCACCATATCGCCCTCGAGCATTTCAAACGCGGCGCCGAGACGGGCGCGTGCGGCGGAGACAGCATCGGTCACCTGATCGCGAAGCTCTGGCACGCGCCGGAAGTGGACGGCGACACAAGGCCCCTTGTCCTCGATCAGGATACCGGGAACGGCTTCGAACATCTTGTGAAAACCTTCCCGTTCCCGCGCGATGGCGGCGGCATCCGCGCCGTGGCGGCGGCGTTCACCGTCCGCGTGCCGTGTTTCGAATCCGTGCAATCCGGCGCCGGGCAATTGCAGTGGCTGGAACAGATTGTCGAGATCGGCAAGGGAGCGTCCGCTGACGAGCGCAACGGCCCCGCCAAAGCAGGTCTCAGCCGTGCGCAGCTTTTGAATCAGTGTCTGCGGCACGTCGACCTGGTCCGGCGCGTCCGAGAATTCAAGCAACGTGCCGTCTACATCCAGAAACAGCGCCATCTTGTCCGGGGCGATGGCGGGCATGAATTCCGGGAGGGGCGTCGGCTCGGTCATTTGCTCAGCCTAGCAAATCTTCGCAGGTGCACAACCACCCGGCGGCTTCGGTCTTGCGTGCCCTGCGCAGGTGCGGTGAAGTGGGTGGATGCAATATCAAGGGAGTTGAAGATGGGTCTCGAAGGCATTGGCATCGGCGGATTGCTTATTCTGATCGCCGACGTATACGCGATTATCAAGATACTGGGGAGCACCCAGGCCACGACCGGCTCGAAGGTATTCTGGATCATTTTGATCCTGCTCTTGCCGCTGCTTGGCGTCATTATCTGGTTCTTCGCCGGCCCCAGGGATTAGCAGTGCTTGTATGGCTAAATTTTGATCATGATGCTTTAGTATGGTCAAAATTTACGCATAATTGCTGAGAGAATCGCCTGTGACGGGCCTTTCAACTCACGATATTTCCATTTTTCAATGGTTTAGCGTCGACGCGGCGATTGGCATGGCCCTTGCGTCGCGAACGGCATGCAGGGCGTCTAGGGTTCCGGCCGGAAACGGTGACTGGTCCGAGAGATGCACCCCGGGACCGACATGTACCGGGGCCACGGCGGGGCAAAATCCCGGGAGATTCACCTGCGAGTGGGGTCTGTGACCGCCGTGGACAAATTCGTTCTTTGACTTAGCAGGCCTCCTCGCAACAGAAGGAGGCTTAAGCATGAAAAGAGGTCTGGTGAGAGGACTGTTCGCTGCCGCGATTGCGGTGTGCATGGTCATCAGCACGGGCGCCAACGCCGCGTCCAAGAAAGACTTCAAGATCGCCTGGTCGATTTACGTCGGCTGGATGCCGTGGGCCTACGCGGCCGAAGCGGGCATCGTCAAAAAGTGGGCCGACAAGTACGGGATCACGATCGAAGTCACACAGATCAACGACTATATCGAGAGCATCAACCAGTTCACCGCCGGCAAATACGACGGTTGCGTGATGACGAACATGGACGGTTTGTCGATCCCGGCAGGCGGGGGCGTTGATTCTACCGCGCTGATCGTCGGCGACTTCTCAAACGGGAACGATGGCGTCGTCATGAAGGGTGCGTCCAGCGTTGCCGATCTGAAGGGGCAGTCGGTGAACCTGGTGGAGCTTTCCGTATCGCACTATTTGCTGGCCCGCGCGCTCGACAGTGCCGGTATGGCGGAAAAGGACCTGACGGTCGTCAACACGTCCGACGCGGACATCGTCGCCGCGTTCAAGACCCCGGACGTGAAGGCCGTTGTCACCTGGAACCCGCTGCTCAGCGAAGTGGCCGCGGAGCCCGGTGCCAAGGTTCTCTATACGTCGGCCGATATTCCGGGCGAGATCATCGACATGATGGTCGTCAATTCCGAGACGCTGGCCGAGAACCCCGAGTTCGGTAAGGCACTGGTCGGTGCGTGGTATGAAACCATGTCGATCATGATGAAGAACGACGAAGCCGGCAAAAAGGCGCGCACCTTCATGGCCGAAAAATCGGGGACCGACCTTGCCGGTTACGATGCGCAGCTTGCCAGCACGCAGATGTTCTACGATCCGGCCGAGGCCGTGAAATTCACGAACAGCAAGGACCTGATCAAGACCATGGACGTGGTCCGCAAGTTCCTGTTCAAGCACGGCATTCTTGGTGAAGGCGCGCCGTCACCCGACTTCGTCGGCATGGCTTTCCCGAGCGGCAATACGCTGGGCGATTCCGGCAACATCAAGTTCCGTTTCGACCCCAGCTACATGACGATGGCAGCCGAAGGGAAACTCTGAGCCGGGTTCCCGTCAAGCCATGAGACTGATCAATCGCAAGGCGGATGGTGCGAGCGCGCTGATACTGGGCGCTCTGCCGTTCGTCTTGCTTTTGATGGCCTATGTTCTGGCGTCCGATGCCAGGCTCGAGGCCAATCCCAACGATAAACTGTTGCCGTCGCTGACGAGCATCGGCGAAGCGGTTGATCGGCTGGCGTTCCAGCCGGACAAACGAAAGGGCGAATACACGCTCTGGGTCGACACGGCGGCAAGCCTCGCGAGACTAGCTACCGGGCTTGCGATCGCCACCGGTCTCGGCCTTGTGTTCGGCATCGCCATCGGCCTGCTGCCGCTGATCCGCACCGCGCTGGCGCCGATCGTCACCGTCATCTGCGTGGTGCCACCTTTGGCGATCCTGCCGATCCTGTTCATCGTGTTCGGATTGGGCGAGGTCGCAAAGGTGATGCTGATCGTCATCGGTATCGCGCCGTTCATGATCCGAGATCTATCTTTCAACGTCGCCCGAATACCGGGCGAGCAGTTGATAAAGGCGCAGACGCTGGGCGCATCCACGTGGCAGATCGTGACCCGCGTCGCACTGCCGCAGGTATTGCCGAAACTGGTCGCCGCATTGCGCCTGTCGCTCGGCCCGGCATGGCTGTTCCTGATTTCAAGCGAAGCCATCGCGGCGACGGAGGGGCTCGGGTACCGCATTTTTCTCGTGCGCCGCTATCTCGCGATGGACGTCATTATTCCTTATGTGGTCTGGATCACGTTGCTTGCATTCGCGCTCGACTTTGCACTCAAGCATCTCTCCATCCGCGCATTCAGCTGGCAGGACGAGGATCAGAGCCTATGAGCCTGATTTCCGTCCGCGACGTTCACAAGGGGTATGGCGATGTCCGTGTTCTCGAGCGCGTGAATCTCGAGATCGAACAGGGCGATTTCTGTGCCGTTGTCGGTGCGTCGGGCTGCGGCAAGACGACGTTTCTTCGTATGCTGCTCAGTCAGGAAAAGGCGGACCGGGGCGTGATCCTGCTCGACGGCAAGCCGCTCTCCGACGAGCCGGGACCGGACCGAGGCGTCGTGTTTCAGCGCTATTCGGTGTTTCCGCATCTGACGGTTGCGGAAAACCTGATCATCTCGGCCGAATTCGGCACGGCGGGGCTGACCGGCCGCCTGTTCGGCGCCGCCCGCCGGCGCGCATTCGACGATGTGCAGGAAATGCTCGAATCCGTTGGTCTCGACCGTGCGCGCGATCTCTATCCGAAATCGCTCTCGGGCGGGATGCAGCAGCGCCTCGCGATTGCGCAGGCGTTACTTGCCAAACCAAAGGTGCTTTTGCTCGACGAGCCGTTCGGCGCGCTCGATCCCGGCACACGGGCGGACATGCACCGCATCATGCTCGGTCTGTGGAAGGACCGGAACATGACGATCTTCATGGTGACCCATGATCTGAACGAAGGTTTCAGGCTGGGTACCCGCCTTCTCGTCTTCGACAAGCCGCGCTGGGACCCGCAGGCGCCGGACGCGTTCGGCGCGACGGTAACCTATGACCTCCCGCTCGACGAAGACGCCGAACTCACAGCAGAGAAACTCCAATCAGAGGAAACGACCCATGTTCAGTAATGATCGCGATCAACGTCGTAGCCGCGTCGCAGGTGACATTCCCGTGTCGGCCAATCGCAAACGCCATCATCATCCCGACTTCGACAAGATGCAGCTGAAAGGCTGGCAGGCGGCGCTGAAGGAAGCCGACATTCCGGGCGACGGCTGGTCGAAGGAGCGGGAATGGGCGCTTCGCGTCGGATTGCCGGGTGCGGACAGCATCGAGGACAAGTCGATCCCGACGTTTGCGCGCGGTGAACTGCCGCATTATGCGGGTATCAACACGTTCCTGAAGGCGCCCTATATCGAGGATGTAAAAGAGGTCGGCAACTATGATGCCGCCGTGTTGGGCGTGCCGTTCGACGGCGGCACGACGTACCGGCCGGGGACGCGCTTCGGCCCGCAGGGCGTGCGGCGGATCTCAGCGCTCTATACCCCTTACAACTACGAGATGGGGGTGGACCTGCGCGAACAGATGACGCTCTGCGATGCCGGGGACGTCTTCACCATCCCGGCCAACCTGGAAAAATCCTTCGATCAGATCACCAAGGCGATGAGCCACGTCTTCTCATCGGGTGCCATGCCGATCATCGTCGGCGGCGATCATTCGATCGGGTTCCCGACAGTGCGCGGTATCGCCGAGTGCACGTCCAAGACCATCGGCATCGTGCACTTCGACCGTCATGCCGACATCCAGGAAAAGGATCTGGACGAGCGCATGCACACCACGCCCTGGTTCCACGCGACGAACATGCCGAACGTGCCGGCCAAGAACCTCGTGCAGATCGGCATCGGCGGCTGGCAGGTGCCGCGCGAAGCGGTGGTCGAGGCGAGGAAGCGCGACACCACCATCATCTCCATGTCGGACGTCGAGGAACTCGGCATCGACAAGGTTGCCGAGATCGCTTTGGAAACGGCGTGGGACGGCGCCGACGCGGTTTACATGAGCTTCGACATCGACTGCGTCGACTGCGGTTTCGTGCCGGGTACGGGCTGGCCCGAGCCGGGCGGGTTCCTGCCGCGGGAAGCCCTGGCGCTCGTCGGCAAGGTTGCCGCCGAAGGTCTCTGCGGGCTTGAGGTGGTCGAAGTCTCGCCGCCCTATGACACGTCCGACATCACGTCGCTGTTTGCGACCCGCGTGATCGTCGACGTGCTGGGTACGCTCGTCGCGCACGGCAAAATGGGCGCGCACAAGTCGATCATCGACAAACCGAAAACGTTCTGAGGGAGCGGGAACGATGCCACACGACGGACATATGCACGACCATTACCACGCTCACCCGCACCCGCACCCGCATGACCACAATCATGCGCACGGGACGGAACACCTTCACTCGCATCCGCACGGCGCACCCGGCAAGGCACACGTCAGCGATGAACTGCAGGACTGGATCGACAACTTCGTCACCGGTTTTCGCGGCGCCGAGGACAAGACCGGGTTCCTGCGTCTTGCGCGCGTGCCGTTTGAAATCGACGACGTCGACGGCGGTCCCGGTCTCAAGCTGATCGACGTCACGGTTGAGGACGCGTATCAGGTCGCGACCGCGTCGCCTGCGTTCGCGTCGACGGAACTGGTGTATCATCCGTACCCGGGCCGTATGGTGCGTGAACGCACGGACATGCGCTTCGTCTATGTATCGTTGCAGACGCGGCGCGACGTTCTGCTGGCTGAGATGGCGGGATTGATCCGGGCGTGATCGGCGTTGCCGGGAGGGGATGTCGGGGCTAACATCCGCGCATGCCACAGCAAGGATATTCAGCGACATTCATGCGGGGCGGCACGTCAAAAGGCGTGTTTTTTCGCCACGATTCACTTCCCGATGACATCGAGACGCGGGACAGGATTTTCCTGCATGCGCTCGGCAGTCCCGATGCCTACGGCCGCCAGCTGAACGGCATGGGCGGTGGTGTGTCGTCGGTCTCCAAGGCGGTGATCGTCGGGCCGTCGTCGGTTGAGGGTGCGGACGTCGATTACACATTCGCGCAGGTCGTCATCGACAAGCCCGAGGTCGACTACTCGGCGACGTGCGGCAATCTGTCGTCCGCCGTCGGGCCGTTCGCGGTCGACAGCGGTCTGCTGGGGCCGGCCGAGGGACAGCAGACGGTACGCGTCTTCAACACAAATACAAAGAAGATCTATCACGCCACCTTCGAAGTGGCGGAAGGTGTCTTCCAGCCCGCGGGCGGTTTTGAAATACCGGGCGTCAGCGGCACGGGCTCGCGCATCCGGCTTGACTACCTCGATCCCGGCGGCGCGACATCCGGCAAACTGCTGCCGAGCGGCAACGCGATGGACGTGCTCGACGTGCCGGGTGTCGGCAAGGTCGAGGCGAGCCTCGTTGACGCGTCGAACGCCGTCGTCTTCGTCGCGGCCGAGCGTTTCGGCAAGACGGCAACGGAAAGCGTCACCGATCTTGAGGCGGACAAGAAGTTCATGGCCGATCTGGACGCGGTCCGGCGCACCGCCGCCGTCGCCATGGGTCTTGCGGAAACGCCCGAGACCGCCTCGCTTGGTAATCCGAAAATCGGAATCGTTGCACCTGCTGCCGGCAGCACGACGCTCGCCGGGACAAGTATTTCGGCAGGTGATTGCGATCTCTCGGCGCGCATCGTCTCCATGGGACAGGTGCACCGTGTCCTGCCGCTGACCGGTGCGATGTGCCTGGGGGTTGCCTGCCGCATACCGGGCAGCGTGCCGAATGCGCTGGTCCGCGAGCAGCCCGGCGACCTGCGGCTTGCCAATCCGTCCGGCGTTCTGCCGGTCGACGCCAACGTGGTCACCGGGGCCAACGGTGTTGCAGCCGAGAGTTGTACCGTTTACCGCACGGCACGACCTTTGATGGCTGGACAGGTTCTGGTCCCCGCCCGGTGACGTACGTCACAGCTAAACCCCTCACATAAAAGCAATAATCATCAGTCCTGGGGTTAGCCATTGGGGGCTGAGATGAAAAAATCTACTGGGAAAGCCGGGGAACGCCGGCAGCATGAACGCCTTGAACGGCCACAGTTGTACCTGCGGATCGGCGGGCACACGTTCCAGACTACCGAATGGAGCTATGGCGGCTTTGTCGTCGAGGACCGGGGGGCTGTATTGCCGACCGGTGCGCTTCTTCGGATCGACGGCCTATCCGACGAAGAGGCCTACCGGCATGTTCAGCCGGCCTATCAGGTCGATATTCGTGCCCGCGTCGTGCGCACGATACCGGACACAAAGCAGGCCGTCCTCACGTGCCTGAAGCTGGATGACGCGGCGTACCGTATGCTCAGCCGCATCGAGAGTTCCGGCGCCTACGCGATGGCCAACTAGATCAGGGCAGGCCAAGCCGGATCACGCCTTTGACGGTATCCGGATCGACGGGCTTTCCCTTGCGGTAGATCGCGATGCTGCCTTCGCGCGCCAGCTTCTGCGCGGCGCGGCGCACCGGTTTCATCAAAGACCGCCAGTCATCGCCGCGCTCGGCTCGGGCGGCTTCCGACGGGCAAATCGTTTTCCCAGGACCCCGTCCGTTGACCAGACGCAGAATGTGGTCTGCCAGCCGCGCATCCAGATCGCCTTTCGGGGTGTCCTGATGCTCAGCCATCGAACCATTTCCGCCATGCATCCCAGCCGATGATTTCCTCGGCGATAAGGTCGTAGCCGCCGCTCCGAGGATGCACGCCGTCGCCCTCGATGTAATGTTTCGGCCAGTCGGGATTCTCCGACAAAGGCGTCGCCAGATCAAGGTACGGCACGCCGAGTTCGTCAGCGGTGGCCTGGAACATGTCGGAGAGCTGCGCATTTCGGCTCGACGACATGAAGCGGTAGCGTCCCGGCGCCGACGAGAACGGCATGTCGTCGTCGTTGACCGGCGGCGGCCCGACCCAGAGTGTCGGCAACCAGTCCCTGGCGTCCGAGATCATGCGCCTGGCCGATGCCACCGCATCTTCCGGCGTGTTTCTGAGAACACCGTCCTGCATCGCCATGTCGTTACATCCGAACGAAAACACGAGCGCGCAGGGATTTTCCTTTGGCAGACGGGCTTCCGCCTCGGCGCGCCAGCGCGCCTCGATCATCAGTGTGGTATCACCACGAATTCCGGTATTGTAGAGGGTGACGTCATGACCGGCTTTGCGTTCGTTTTTGATGATCCGCCCGGGCCAGCCCAGAAAGTCGTCGTCCCCGGTGCCGAGCACCAAGCTGTCTCCGATAAAACAAACGCGCAGTTCCGTCATTTATCCTCATTCCCCTTGTTGGCGATGATGTCGTCGAGCTGTTTCAGGCAGGCGTCACGGTCGGCATGGAAGCCGCCATCGGCCCACCAGTCTTCCACTTTTCTCAGCAGCGTGCCAACGCCCGGCCCCGTTGGAATGCCCCTAGCCTTCACATCGTCACCGCCGATCGGCAGTTCGGGCGGCACCCAGGCAAACGCCATTTCCAGTGACTCCCGCCGGAGCACCGTTTCGTCATGCGGCAGCTTCGCCTGATCGGCTAGCCGCGCTGCCCATGCCAGGATGAGCGCATCCGCCACCGTTTCATTGCCGAGTTTCCTGATACGTGATTGCACGTCTCCGATCCCATCCGGGACGATGAACAGCGGCGCGAACTTCTTCATGGCGATCAGGCGGTTTGCTTCCTTCCTTGAAAGTTTGAGCCGCCCGGCCACGCCGATCCCGTCGCACTTCGGGCTGAGGACTGCGCCCAGCCGCCGGAGCGGGTGAGGTTTCAAACCGTCGATGATCACGCCACGCGACGCGAGCCACGCGGCGGCTCGAAGTGTACCGATTTCTGTCGCTTCCGGGAGGATGGCTTCCAGCACATGTGAATCGCGCATCATGATGAACGCGTCTTCGGGTTCGTTCGCGGCAAGCGTGCGCAGAATTTCATGCCGGATACGTTCCGCGGAAATCCCGGAGAGATGTTCGGCGAATCTGCGGCAGGCATTGAACGCCGAGTCGTCATAAGGCGGGCGGCCGAAGTGCGCAAAAAAACGGAAGTAGCGAAGAATGCGGAGATAATCCTCCTGTACCCGGTCTTCCGCGCGGCCGATGAAACGAATCCGCCCATGAGCCAGATCGGCGATGCCGTCATGATAGTCATAGACATCGCCGTCGCGCGTTGCGGACAGCGCGTTGATGGTGAAATCACGTCTGGACGAGTCCACGATCCAGTCATCGGTATAGGCGATGACGGCGCGGCGCCCGTCCGTCTCGACGTCTTTCCTGAGCGTCGTGATCTCGAAGCTTTTACCCTCGAAAACCGCGGTGACCGTGCCGTGCTCGACGCCGGTCGGGACGGCCTTGATGCCGGCTGCTTCAAGGCGCCTTGTAACCACGTCGGGTGGTTCCGGCGTGCCGATATCGATGTCGTTCACTGGACGTTTTGCGATGGCGTCGCGCACGCACCCGCCGACAAACCGGACGTCGGCACCGCCGGCGCTCAGCGCCTTCATGACGGTGACGGTGCATTCTTCCTCAAGCCAGGGCTCCGGGTTGAGCTTCCCCGTGGGGCCACGCGACGCATTGAGCGAGATCACTGCGCCGGTGCTTTCTCGTAACGGGGCGGCTGAATCTTTCCGTCCTCGAACCGGGGTGGAATGTAGCGTCCGGAATCCGGTGCGTCGCCGCCCGTGATGGCAAGCGTGACAAGAGATGAGGCAAGAAGAACGAAGCCCGCGATGATGGACCAGAATATCGGCCCTTTCTGCAGACTGGGCTCTTCTCCTCCGTTTTTACGGGCCTGTGCGCGGGCATACTTGTTCCATGCCAGATACATCAGGAACGGCAGGACAAGGGGAAGGACATATGTAAACAGGATGCGTGCCATGGTTCAGTCCCCGTCGCCCATCAAGACATCGTAGAGGTTGCGGATCATGCCCGCGGTCGCACCCCAGATATAATAGTCGCCATAGGGCATGGCGTAGAATTCCCGCTTCAGTCCCTTGTAGACGCGAGAGTCGCGCCGGTGGTTGCCGGCATCGAGCAAAAAAGAGAGAGGGACCTCAAAGACTTCCGCGACTTCGAATTCGTCGGGGGCAATTTTGTACTCGGGATGCACGAAGCCGACGACGGGCGTCACTGAAAAGCCGGTGCGGGTAATGTACTGATCGAGCCGCCCGACGATGCGCACGTGGTCGCGGTGAAGTCCGACTTCTTCTTCCGCTTCACGTAGCGCAGCCTCTTCGGGCGAACCGTCGTCCGGTTCGATATGGCCGCCCGGAAAGCTGATCTGACCCGGGTGGTGATCGAGATGATCGGTCCGCTGTGTCAGCATCATGGTCAGCCCGTCATTGCGCTCGACCAGCGGGACGAGCACGGCTGCCTCGCGCAGCTCCGTGCCCGGCGTCATCCCGGGGTTCAGGTCGTGGTCGCCCCGCGACGACATCCGGATGCCGTAGTTCTCGAATGAGCGGTCAAGGCGCTCGATGATCACGTCGCGGTTCATGTTCCCTCCGACGCCGGTCCCAGGACAAATCTTTCGCCGGCGCTCTCTATTACCAGCATATCGTGTCCTTCGACCTGTGCCACTACTGCATTTTCGATCAACTCGTAAAAAACCGCCCGGTTTATGCGTGCTTCGACGCCGTCGTCGGCAAGGCGGATATACGGCCGGGGTTGACCGGTATTGGCGTCGGTTTCAATCCGAATCGGGTGTTCCGGGCCTGCTGTCACCCAGTTGTCCACATTGGTTCTAAACGCCAGGCACCTCACGCCTTTGTCATTTGTCTCGGCCATTTCCACGGCCAAGAATGGGGCGTCGTCGACTGTGATCCGCGCCATTTCGGCGGGCGTAATAAGCCAGTAATCACCGGACTCGTCTCGGCGTACCACGGTCGAGAACAATTTTATGAGTTTTTGGCGATTTATGGGCGTTCCGTGGTAAAACCAAGTGCCGTCGGTGTCGATCCGCATATCGATATCGCCGCAGACAATCTGGCCCGGACGGGGTGTCATCCCCTTGGGCGGCGGACATGGCGAGCTCGAAGCTTTCTTAAAAGTAATATTTTCTAGCTTTTCCGGCGTATCGATCATCCGTTACGCTTCCTGGTGAACCTGTAAAGGAGGCTTCGACGTGCCAACGACGAATACCCCACAAGATAAAGATAGCCTGAATACCGCCGAGCGCCAGAGTGCTGTGGCCGAAGTCGAAGCGCTGGCGGAACGGATTACCGCGGCACGTGCTGCGGTGGGTCAGGCGATTTTCGGCCAGGAATCGGTTGTCGAAGAGAGCCTCGTCACGCTGCTTGCCGGCGGGCACATTCTTCTGATCGGTGTGCCGGGGCTCGGCAAGACGCGGCTGGTGGAAACGCTGGGGACCGTGTTCGGTCTCGACGACAAACGCGTGCAGTTCACGCCTGACCTGATGCCGGCCGATATCCTGGGCTCCGAGGTGCTGGAGGAATCGGACGCTGGGCGCCGCTCGTTCCGTTTTATCCAGGGGCCGGTGTTTACCCAGCTTCTTATGGCCGACGAAATCAACCGCGCCAGCCCGCGCACGCAATCGGCGTTGCTGCAGGCGATGCAGGAAAAGCGCGTTTCGGTCGCTGGCCATTACCACGACCTGCCGCGTCCGTTCCATGTCCTTGCGACACAGAACCCGCTGGAGCAGGAAGGGACCTATCCACTGCCGGAAGCGCAGCTCGACCGTTTCTTCATGCAGGTCAATGTCGAATATCCCGACCTGGACGCGGAGCGCGACATCCTGATCAAGACGACCGGCAACGAGGACGTAAAACCCGGACGGGTCATGGATCCGGAAAGCCTGATGGCGGCGCAGCGACTGGTGCGATCGATCCCGGTGGGCGAGTCCGTTTCCGAGGCGATCCTGACGCTGGTCCGTGCCGGGCGGCCGGAGACTTCCGACCTGGCGCTGGTACAGGCAAACGTGTCCTGGGGGCCGGGTCCGCGTGCCTCGCAGGCGCTGATGCTCGGCGTGCGCGCCCGTGCGGTCATCGACGGGCGGATGTCGCCCAGCATCGACGATGTGCTGGCGCTCGCAAATCCGATCCTGCGGCACAGGATGTCGCTGACGTTCGCGGCACGTGCCGAGGGGATCACGCTGGAAGAAATCATCGCTGCTCTTTGTGAGAAAATCGCCTGAGGTAATTTAAACATGGCCGAGCGCGTCAAGCGTTCACACCACAATGCAGAAGCACTG
Source organism: Rhodospirillales bacterium (assembly GCA_965262415.1). GTDB lineage: Bacteria > Pseudomonadota > Alphaproteobacteria > Rhodospirillales > Casp-alpha2 > UBA4479. The sequence goes on from OZ253533.1 coordinate 3,953,497, forward strand.
GCGGCAGGTTTGCCGCCACTGATGGTTGCTGCGGAGCGTGTGGCGACAACCGTGTCTCAAGGTGTTCACGGTCGCCGCCGCGTCGGCCAGGGCGAGACGTTCTGGCAGTTCCGCCGCTATCAGGCGGGAGACAGCGTGCAGCACATCGACTGGCGGCAGTCCGCGAAGAACGATCCGGTCTTCATCCGTGAAACGGAATGGGAAGCGGCACAAAGCGTCTGGCTCTGGCGCGACGGTTCGCCCTCGATGTCGTTTTCCTCCAGTGATGACGTCGCCACGAAGCAGGAGCGCGCGGAACTTCTGCTGATGGCTCTGGCCTCGTTGCTGGTGCGCGGCGGTGAACATGTGGCGCTGCTCGGAACCGGCGTGCCGCCGGCGTCCGGGCGCCATGTGCTGAGCCGGCTCTGGACGGAAATCGAAGGGGGGTATGCCGCGTCCGGCGGCCTGCCGCCGTTCGTCATGCTGCCGCGGCACGGCCGCCTCGTGATGCTCGGTGATTTTCTCTCGCCGCTGGAGCAGGTGCGCCTCGCCGTCAACGCCTACGCTCACCACGGGATCAAGGGGCATCTGGTGCAACTCGTCGATCCGGCCGAGGAAGTCTTTCCTTATGACGGGCGGATCCAGTTCGAGGGGCCGGAAGGTGAGGGCAACGCCATTATCGGCAATGTCGAGTCCATCGCCGGCACGTATCAGGACGTGTTCAAGACGCATCTCGAAGGCGTGCAGTCGATCGCCCGCGCCGCCGGATGGGGGTATACGCGCCATCGCACCGACCATGCACCTGAGATCGCCTTGATGTCGCTCTACGTCGCGCTGAGCGATCAGGGGAGGCATTGATGTTCTCTCTCGGTCCGCTCGCATTTGCGCAACCCTGGGCACTCGCCGCGCTGTTGGCGCTGCCGGCGATCTGGTGGTTGCTTCGCCTCACGCCGCCGCTGCCAAAACGTATCGTGTTCCCGCCGATCCGGCTTCTGTTCGGGATCGTGACGGAACGCGAGACGTCGGCGCGGACGCCATGGTGGTTGCTGCTGCTGAGATTGCTCTTGGCGGCCCTGATCATTTTTGCCGCGTCGCGTCCGCTCTGGAATGCCGAAGCCGAAGTCGGCGGCGGCGGTCCGATGTTGCTGGTCGTCGACAACGGCTGGGCCGCGGCGGATCGCTGGGAACTTCGCCGCGATGTTGCCGTGTCGATCACGGACCGTGCCGTGCGTTCGGGCCGCCAGGTGATCATGTTGACGACGGCACACCCGGCCGACGGCAGCGCGATCACCGTATCGGCGCTGGCGCCCGGGGATGCGCGCGAGAGCGTATCGAAACTCATTCCGGAACCGTGGCCGACGGATCGCGGCCAGGCGGCGCAAGCCGTCGCCGACTGGGCTGAAAGGTTCAGCGGTACAGCCGACGTCCGGTGGCTTTCCGACGGCCTCGAGGGGCCAGGCGCTGACGTGTTGACCGAGCGCCTGACCCGGCTCGGTACGGTTACGGTATATGGTGCAGGCGATGCGCCGGTGACGGTACTCAGGCCGCCGAGTACGACGCCGGAAGGTCTGACGATGCAACTCGAACGATCCCTGCCGCAGATCGAGGCGCAGACGGTCGAAGTCCGGGGTATGGACCGGGACGGCCGCGTACAGGCGGTGACGCAGGTGACCTTCCCGGCCGGTGATGTCGAAGCCGAAGCGGTCCTCGAAGGTCCGGCCGAAATCATAAACCGGATCGAACGGGTGCAGATCGGCAGCGGCACGCACGTCGGAAGTGTCGTGCTGCTTGATCAGCGGTGGCGCCGCCGGCCGGTCGGGATTGCCGATGTCGACGGTGCGGCGACCGTGCAGCCGCTGCTGAGCAATACCTATTATGTCGAGCGTGCATTACAGGGCACGACGACGATCCGTCGCGGTACGATCGAAGCGCTCTTCACGCAGCCGATGTCGGTGCTGATCGTGCCGGACGGGTTGGAGTTCACGCCGCCGCAGGTTGCCGTGATCGAGGAATGGATTGGCAAGGGCGGCGTGCTTGTGCGCTTCGCGGGACCGGTGCTGGCGAGGCGGACCGGTGAAGTCGTTCCCGGCGCCGAGCCCGAGCCGTTGCTGCCGGTCACACTCAGAGGCGGCGACCGGATTATCGGCGGCGCGATGTCCTGGCGGCAGCCGATGGGGTTGATGCCGTTCGATGATAGTTCGCCGTTCGCCGGACTCGGCATTCCGCGCGATGTCCGTGTCAGCCGTCAGGTGCTGGCCCAGCCGGCACCCGATCTGGCGGCGAAGACCTGGGCGCGGTTGAGTGACGGGACGCCGCTCGTGACCGCGGAGCAGCGCGATCAGGGCTGGGTTGTCCTGTTCCACACATCGCCCAACACGTCGTGGTCGACGTTGCCAATCAGCGGCGTGTTCGTCGAAATGATGCGGCGTCTGACCGCACTGGGCCGTGGCGTCAAGAATGCAGGCGACGCTCCGCCGTTACCGCCCTACCGGGTCATGGACGCATTCGGGCAACTGACCGAGCCGCCCGCCAACGTGCAGCCGATCGATGCCGCTGCGGTCGACACCGAGATGGTGTCGGAGCAGAACCCGCCCGGCATCTACGGCACCGAAGAATTGCGCCGTGCCTTCAACCTGACGACATCATTGCCGCCGCTTCGAAGGTTGCCCGTAGCCGCGGGTTGGGCGCAGGCAAGTTATGAAAAGCCGGCGGAACGGGATTTGACCGGCTGGCTGTTCCTGGCGGCATTGATCCTGTTCTTGGTCGATATGGCGGCCGGGCTCTGGGTTCGTGCCGGTGGCCGGTCGATCCGGCCGATGGCGGGTGCGGCCGCCGTCGCGTTGGTCATGGCGGGGGTGGCCATGCCGGTGCACGCGGATGAGAAGTTTGCGTTGGAGAACAGCCTTGAAACACGGCTCGCCTATCTTGAGACGGGAAACGCGCGCGTCGATGAAACGAGTCTCAGGGGGCTTGTCGGGCTGACCTTCATGCTGGCGCGTCGAACCGCAGCGGAACTCGGCCCGCCGCAGGGCGTCGAGCCGGGCATCGACGACCTGACATTCTTCCCGATGATCTATTGGCCCGTGACGCCGGACTTCGAACTCGACAACGTTTCCGCGCTCGCCGTGAAGGAATATCTCAAGAACGGTGGGACGGTACTGTTCGATACCCAGGACCGTGGCGGCGGCGCGCAGGCGCAGGCGTTGAGGGAACTCGCGGTGCGGCTCGACCTGCCGCCGCTGGTGCCGGTCGAGGAAGGCCACGTTCTGACGCGGTCGTTCTATCTGATGAACGATTTTCCCGGTCGTTACGCGGGGGCGGGCATCTGGGTCGAGCGCGCCGGCGAGCGGGTGAACGATGGCGTGTCGCCGATCGTTGCCGGATCCAACGATTGGGCATCTGCATGGGCGATGGACGACGCGCAGCGACCCATGTACCCGGTTGTGCCGGGCGGCGAACGGCAGCGGGAAATGGCGTTCCGGTTCGGGATCAATCTGGTGATGTATGTGCTGACCGGTAACTATAAGGCCGATCAGGTGCACCTGCCGGCGATCATGAAGAGGCTCGGTCAATGAACGCGCAGATTCTCTGGACGCCGTCACTTCCGGCGACCGCGATTGCGGTTCTGGCAACGCTTGGGTTCGCGCTGCTTCTGGTGCAGCTGCTGCGTGCCGGACGGCGCGGCGTCGTGTCGCGGGCGTGTCTGTTGCTGGCACTGGTGCTGGCGCTTCTCGAGCCGCGCGTCAGTGTCGAGGAGCGTACACCCGAAAACGACATTGCGGTCGTGCTGGTCGACGAAACGACCAGTCAGAGGATCGGTGAACGCCGCTCGCGCAGCCAGGATGCGGCGCGGGACATCGCCAACGATCTGGAAGCCATGCCGGGCATGGAAGTTCGTACCGTGACCGTGCGTGACGGAGACGGGCGTGGCAGCAGCGACGGTTCGCGGGTGGTCGACGCCCTGATCGACGCCATGGGCGACTTGCCGCGCTCGCGGTTCGCCGGTGCGGTCATGATTACGGACGGGCAGATTCACGATGCCGAGCTGGCGGCGGGCGGCGGCGTCACGGGGCCGGTGCATGTGCTGATCAGCGGCGAACGGGACGAGAAGGACCGTCGGTTGGTGATCGCGGACGCACCGGGGTACGGCATCGTCGGTAACGAAGTCACCGTTCGCTTCCGTGTCGAGGACCGCGTGACCGGTGACGGCAGTTTCGGCTCCGACCTCGTCGACGTGACCATTCATGTCGACGGTGCACCGCGTGAGACGTTGAAACTGCAGGCCAATGTTGATCATGAGGTCGAGCTGACGCTGGAGCATGCCGGGCCGACCTTTGTCGAGATCGAGGCCAAGGCCGCGGAGGGTGAGCTTTCCGCCGTCAACAACCGCGCCGTCGTCTCCGTTAACGGGGTGCGTGACCGGCTGCGGGTGCTTCTGGTATCCGGTCAGCCGCACGCGGGCGAGCGCACCTGGCGCAACCTTCTGAAATCCGACCCGTCGGTCGATCTGGTGCACTTCACGATCCTGCGCCCGCCGGAAAAGAATGACTTCACGCCGCTCAATGAAATTTCGCTGATCGCATTTCCGGTGCGCGAGCTGTTCGAGGAAAAGATCGACGAGTTCGACCTGATCGTCTTCGACCGCTATATCGTGCGCGATGTGCTGCCGCCGACGTACTTCCGCAACATCGCGCGATATGTGCGTGGCGGCGGTGCGGTGCTGCTTTCCGTCGGGCCGGAATTCGGCGGGCTGCGGTCGCTGGCACGCACGCCGCTGGCCGATATTCTGCCGGGCGAGCCGACGGGCCGCATCTTCGAGGAGCGCTTCAAGCCGCGGGTGTCCGAGATCGGGCACCGCCATCCGGTGACGAGTGCGCTGCCGGGTGCGGTTGTGCCGGGCCGGGACGACCTGGAGCCCAGTTGGGGGCCATGGTTCCGCCATATCGGCATTTCCAGCAGTGTCGCGCCGAACCTCATGGACGGCGTCGGCGGCAATCCGCTGTTGCTGATGGAACGTGTCGACGACGGCCGTGTCGCGCTCATCGCCAGCGATCATCTCTGGCTCTGGGCACGCGGTGTCGAGAGCGGCGGGCCGCAGGCGGAACTCATGCGGCGCATTGCGCATTGGCTGATGAAGGAACCGGAACTGGACGAAGAGGGGCTGTTCGCCTCGGTCGAAAACGGTGAGCTCAGGGTCGAACGCCGCAGCCTCGACACGGCGCCGACGGAGGTGACCGTGGAAAGCCCGAGCGGCGAGAAGATGACCGTCATGCTGGAGCCTGAAGCGTCCGGCAAATCGACCGCCCGTGTGCCGGTCGAGGAGGTCGGGCTTTACCGCGTCGGTGACGGCGAGCATGTCGCGCTGGCCCCGGCAGGTGCTTTGAATCCGCTGGAACTGGCCGACCTGCGTGCCACGGACGGGCCCGCGAAGGTGATCACGGATGCGGCGAACGGCGGCACGCGCTGGCTGATCGACGGTCTGCCGAGCCTGCGCGGCGTTCAGCCGGAGCGTCAGACGCACGGGTCGGGCTGGCTCGGCTTTATTCGCAACGAAGCGTTCACGGTGACCGGCGTGACGACCGTGCCGCTGGCGCCCTGGTGGCTGGTCATTGCACTCGGTATCGGCTTCGCCAGCCTCGCCTGGTGGCGCGAGGGGCGTTAGTGGGTAGACCTGTAAGAATGTGAGCGCCCAAACGTTAGGCGCCCACGGTTCTTCCGTTTGTTCACTGTCGCGAAATGTTTATTTTTTCCGCGAACCTTTGTGTTCGTCCTGGCTCAGCACCGATGCAGCAAGAGTCATCGACTCCTTCTTGGTCGGTTTTTTGCCTGCCAGAATCTTCCCGGCAATGGATGACGCTTTATCGCCGGACTGCTTCTTTGCAACCATTTTGGGTACCTCTTGAAGCAATTGATCTGGAAATGGTATAAGGTGCCCACCGGTTCACCACTGCTAGCGCAGTGTCACCCGGCGGGGCTTTGGTTAAGCTATTGTGTTGGCGGAAGCCATCGCACCGTTACCTCCTCTCAAAGAGGAGCGCGCCAATCTCATTTGGAAGTGGAATGTGGCGCACTCAGTTAAACATGCGACGTAGAGGGTGATTAGTTGTCTCCCTCTGCGTCGTTTGTACTTTCAACAGCCTCTTTGATGTCTTCTGGAGAGGCATTGCTGTTCGAGTCTTCTTCGTCCTCATCATCGTTTTGTTTCGGTTTCTTAGCTTTCGGATACCAAGCCAAAAGACCGTACTCCCCGTTGGGAAGCCGATGAAAGATTGATGAATTCTTCCTGAGGGTTTGCCTGACGCCGGAAATCGCATTGGTTTCGTCTTTTGCATCAAATGCAAACCCTCCAGACAAAAGTGCTTCATAAACTTCTCGAGGGGTGGCTGGCCCGAGGTTTGCGGCCTTCCGCATCTCCAAATACTCTCTTGCGGCGGTTGTCAGCACCTTCCCATAAAAAGTATCTGCGCGAAGATTGGTGATCGAAGGTTGCGATTTCTCACCCACGTCGGGATATAGCGGAGGTTCGCCCGCCACCTCACAAAGCTTATTGATGGTCGTTTTGGTCTCGATTACCTTTGCTTCATGGTCCGCGAGGTCGCGCTGCAATGCCTCAATTGCTGGCCGAAACTCTTCACGCATGATGAAGTCTCCTAAATAAGCGCCAATCTATAAATCTCAAGGAAACAATAGACGCGGATTTCGCCGCGCATGTCAATATTTTTGTTCCCATGCGGGTTTTCATATCGGAACAAAAATATTATAAGTTCTATAAGGTATTGTATTTAAATAATAAAATTAGAACGAAAAATTCGTACGATAAATGTTCTTAGAAACATATCTGGGAACACGTTGCGTTCTGCTAGGGGGAATCGATCCCCTCTCATTGGGTCTGCGGCATATTATGTGTTATCCCAATACGGATTTTCACCAAAGCGCTCGGCGAGGAAATCGACGAAGGCGCGCACACGCGGCGACAGATGACGCCGGTGCGGATAGACGGCGTAAACGGAAATCGGATCGTCCTCGTAATCCGATAACACGACCTCCAGTTCTCCCGACTGAATTTCCCCGCAGCAGAAAAACGTCGGCGTCAAATACACGCCCTGTCCGTGCTTGGCTGCTTCGAGCAGGACTTCGCCGTTGTTGGCGCGCATCCGTCCGCTCACGGTGACGCTGAACCGTCCGTCCGGGCCCTTGAATGTCCAGGTTTCAGGCTCCGGCAGGTAGTGGTAGAGCAGCGCGTCATGGTTCTTCAAATCGGAGGGGTGGCTTGGGCGTCCATGCTTGTTCCAGTAGCCGGGACTTGCCAGCAGAACGAGGCGGCAGGGCGCCAGGCGACGCGCAATCAGACTGGAGTCCGGCATGCGTGATATTCGGATCGCCATGTCGAAACCGTCCTCGACCACATCCACGAGCCGGTCGTTGAGGACCAGGTCGATCTGGATATCCGGATACATCTGCATGAAATCGGCGACGGCGGGTCCGAGGTGCAGTGTCCCGAACGACATCGGCGCGTTGATCCGCAGCACGCCGCGCGGTGCCGCACCGAGGCTGTCGAGCGCGTCGACCGCTTCGCGGGCCTCGTCCAGAATGCGGCGGCAGTGTTCATAAAAGGCGCGCCCTTCGTCGGTCATCGATAACCGGCGCGTCGTTCGGTTGAGCAGCCGGACGCCGAGCCGGTCCTCCAGTTTCTGAATCTGCACGCTGACCGCGCCTTTGGAGAGGCGTAATTCGCGGGCAGCGCCGGTGAAGCTCTCGGCATCGACGACGGCGGCGAAGACGCTCATGCCCTCAAGCGGGTCGGAAGCAGCCATTGCGTGATTCCATACTGTCTATTAATTTAAACAATCTATTTAAAATTACCCTAATTGTCTGATTAAGGCTACCCGCATATCTTCTCTTCAACGCCCGGCAACAGATGCGCGGGCCATCGCATGAGAGAGGATAAGATGATGAAAACATTGCTTGTTATGGATGCCAGCCCGCGCAAGGACGCGGTTTCCCGCCAACTGACCAACCGGTTCATCGACCGGGTCAGTGCCAAATTCCCGAATGTTCGGATCATTCACCGCGATCTTGGTGCCAGCCCGCTCGAACAAATCGATGACGAGCTGATTGATGCATTGCGCCGCGAACCGGAAACCCTGAGCGCTCGCCAGCAGGCGGCGCGTCAGGCGTCCGATCAGATGATCGCCGAAATGGATGAAGCCGACGCAATCGTCATCGGATCGCCGCTGCACAACTTCACGATCACCGCCGCGCTCCGCACCTGGATCGATCATGTGGCGCGGCCGGGCAAGACGTTCGGCTACGACCCGGAAACCGGGCCCAAGGGACTGCTGGGCGACAAACCCGTCTATGTGCTGTCGGCCCGTGGCGGCAAGTACGGCGACGGGTCATCGGAAGATCTGCACCCGGCCGATTTCCAGTCCGGCTATCTTCGCCACATCCTCGGCTTCATGGGCTTGAAGGATGTCCGCATCATTGCCGCCAACGGCATGGACATGGGCCCCGAACCGCGTGCCGAAGGCCTCGCCGAAGCGAACGGCAAGATCGATGCCGCCGTCGCAGCGCTCGCGGCCTAGGGATGGGAAAGGAGAATTGAGATGATCAACGTCACGCATTTCGACGACCTCGGTACCTTTGCCAACGACTGGCTGGATGCGCACTACCACTTCAGCTTCGCCGGCTATCACGATCCGGCGAAGATGGGGCTTGGCCCGCTGCGGGTCTGGAACGATGACACGATCCGCGCCAAGACCGGGTTCGATCCGCATCCGCACCGCGATATGGAAATCGTGACCTACGTGCGGACCGGCGCGATCTCGCATGAGGACAGCCTCGGCAACAAGGGCCGGACGGTCGCCGGCGACGTGCAGGTAATGCACGCAGGTACCGGTATCGTGCATGCGGAAATGAACCTTGAAGACGCGGATACGACCCTGTTCCAGATCTGGATCATGCCGGACAAGGCGGGTCACGAGCCCGGCTGGGATGCGCGCCAGTTTCCGAAGGACCCGGTGACGGGTACGTTGCCGGCACTTGCCTCGGGCCGTGACGCACATCCGGATGCGATGCGCATTCACCAGAATGCCTCGGTGCACGGTGGCCGCATCAATGCGGGTGAAAGCGTCCGTCATGATCTTGGTCACGGGCGCGCCGCCTATCTCGTGGTGAGCGAGGGCGCCGTCGAGGTGAACGGCACGTTCGTCGATACCCGCGCGGGTGCCACGATCCGGGACGAAGAAAGCCTCGATATCAAGGCGCTCGAAGATGCGGAGATCGTTTTGGTCGACGTTGCCCTGAGCTAAACAGCGAGACCCCTCCGTCCCCGGGCGGAGGGGTTCTTTATTTCGCGGCGATGGCCTCAATCTCGACGGTCCAGCTCGGATCGGCGAGGCCCGAGACGATCAGCAGCGTCGACGCGCAGATATGCCCCTCCAGCATACGATCGCGCACCTGACGGTAAAGGCCGACGTCTTCCGGTTTGGTCAGGAACGCGGTCACCTTGACGATATTGTCCTTCGACATGTCGGCGTCCTCCAGGATTGCGAAGATCCGCTGCCAGCAGACTTCCATCTGCATCGCGCTGTCGCCGGCAAGCGCCCCGTCAACGTGCGTGCCGATCTGACCGGACACGTGCATCCAGGTCTTGGCGTCGGTGACTTTGACGCCATGTGAATAATCCGATGACGGCGGCGCGACGCTGGCGGGGCTATGGCGGCTGATCATGACAAACTCTCCCATAAGTCTTTAGTGGACAGGCGCGTCCACAGGTTGATCATAGTGTCAGAACCGCCCGGCGCTGTCATGACCGGGGGAAGGGGAGAGCACGATGTCTGAGATCAGTCTGGCCTGTTGGGACTACGACCGCGCGATGCCGATACTGGACGGCCGGATCGGTGTGGATGGTTTCGACATCCGCGCCGAGGTGCAGCCGCCCGGCACCCTGTTTCCGCTGGCGGTGGGCGACGCACCCTACGACGTGACGGAGTTCTCGTTTGCCAGCTACGTCATCCAGACCGCACGTGGCACCTGCAAGTACATTGGCCTTCCCGTCTATTTGTCACGCGCCTTCCGGCATGGCGCGATCTATGTGCGAACGGATTCCGGGATCGAGACCGTGAAGGATCTCGAGGGCCGCATCGTCGGTGTGCCGGAGTATGCAATGACGCTTGCGGTCTGGGTGCGCGGCATCCTTGCCGACGATTTCGGCGTCGACGTATCTAAGCTTAAGTACCGCACCGGTGGCTTGAATGAGCCGGGCCGGGTCGAGCGGCTGAAGCTCGATCTGCCGGCGGAAATCGATCTGCAACCGCTCGGGCCCGAGATGTCGCTCAATGCTGCGATGCTGGCCGGCGATCTGGACGCGATTATCGCACCCGCGCCGCCACGCGCGTTTGCTGACGGCGATCCCGCCGTTCGGCGCCTGATCGACCCGGCGGGGCCGGCCGAGCGCGATTATGTCGCGCGCACCGGTATCTTCCCGATCATGCATATCCTGGCGGTACGGAAGGATATCGCGGCCATGCATCCGGGTCTGCCAAAGGCGCTGTTCGATGCGTTTGAGGCGGGGCGGCAGATCGCAATGGCACGGGTCAAGGCAGTTGCCGAAGGATCGGCCAACCGGGATATGTCGCCCTGGTATGCGGAGGCCTTTGAGCAGGCTGTCGCGGCGATGGGACCGGATTTCTGGACCTACGGTGTTTCCGGCAACGAGGCGGCGCTGGATACCTTTTGCCGGTATATCCACGCGCAGCACCTTGCCGCGCGGCAGCTCTCGATTGCAGAGCTTTTTCATGCCGATACGCTCTGAAACCGGCAAATCATGCCGTTTGCCCGGGAATGGACGGCGAAATCCGGACTTTTTTCCTACCTGGTCTGGCTTAACTTATTGAAATTACTGGTTTCATGAATTGGCACGCCCGTTGCTTATTAGTGATCGAGATCACCGGCCAGAAGCGCCGGCTCGATGTGAAAAGCACGGCCAAAAATGGCCGGCAGACAAAAGGAACGGGATAATGGATGCATTGCGCATTGGCGCCTCTGGCATGATGGCGCAGCAGAGAAACGTCGAGGTTGTCGCGAACAACCTGGCGAACATGAACACCACCGGCTTTCAGCGCCGCCGGACCGAGTTCCACGATCTGATCTACAAGAACAGCCCGCGTCCGGACGACTTTGGGTCGCGTGCCGGCGAACAGGTGCCGGGCGGGGTGCAGTCCGGTAAGGGCGTCGATCTGGCGTCGGTCTACCGGGTTACCGAACAGGGCAGCATGCGGCAGACGGACAATGTCTTCGATCTGGCGATACAAGGCCGCGGCTACTTTCAAGTCCAGTTGCCGAACGGCGAGACGGCATACACCCGCGACGGCACCTTCCAGGTCGATGCGACGGGCACCCTCGTGACGCAGGATGGTTTTCCGGTGCTGCCGGGTATTTCCGTGCCGGTCGATGCCATCGACGTCACCATCAACGCGGCGGGTGAGGTACTGGTCAAACAGGACGGAAACGCTATTCCCAGCAACGTTGGCGCATTGCAGATCGCGGTGTTCCCGAATGAAGGCGGTCTGCGTGCCGAGGGGAACAACCTTTATACAGAGACCGCTGCATCGGGCGGTGCCGCCATCGTTACCCCCGGAACTACCGGCTCCGGCGCCGTATTGCAGGGCTTTATCGAGACCTCGAACGTGAACCCGGTCGAGGAAATCGCCGAAATGATCCGTGCGCAGCGGGCTTACGACATGAACTCAAAGGTTATTCAGACGGCCGACCAGATGATGGCGCCGTCGGGCCGAAGCTAGCGGTCCAGGTTTCTCCACGTCCCACACTTGGCCGGCGGACTTCCGCCGGCCTTTTCTTTTTCAATGGGCGCGAAGCCAGCGCGTCACGATCGCTTCCTCGAAAATATCGGTGCGTCTGCGCCAGTCGCTGGAGGCGCGGCGTGCAGCTTCCCGGTACCGGCCGGGATCGGCTTCCAGTACCGCGCGCCGTGCCGGGTCATGGACAAACAGGGCAAAGATCAGGCGGCGGCCCGAGTGGGCATCCAGATACCCGGCAAGACCCTTGATGTAACGCATCGTGCCGCTCTTGGCCCAGACCCTGAGCGCGCTGTCCGGGTGACGGAATCGGCCGCGAAGGGTGTCTCGTGTCCCGCCCGGCGTGAGCAGACTGTCGAAGCGCCAGCCGTCGAGCCGATGCTTCAAGGCGTAGTCGAGGATCGTCGTCATTTGACGCGGAGACACGCGTGAATCCGTGCTGAGACCGGAGTGATTCGCGAGTGCGGTGGCAAATGTCTTCAGGTTTGGAACTTCACGCTCCAGCCAGACCCCGAGTGTATCGGCGGACTCGCGCAACGTTTCGGCAGCGCTGCCCAGTGCGCGGGATGCAGCGAGGCCGCTCACCTCGGCTACCATGTTGTTCGAATACTCGAGCCCCGCACGTGCAATTTCGATCAGGGGTTGGCTTCTGATCTGGGCCAGAGAGACCGCGCCGGGCGGCGGTGCACCATCTTCCGGAGACGGCAGTTCGATGCCTTCGGCACGGGCGAGCCGGTACAGGATCAACGCCGCGTATCGGCCCGGCGCACGGATTGGAAGTTCGGACAGGATCGGGATCTTGCGGCTGTCATCCGGAACGAGGTGTTCGGCCTCAGGCGGTGTCGTGAAGGGGGCGGAGGACTTCGTTTGCAGGGCCCGGTTGAACTCCGCGTTCAGGCCGCCGACACCCTGATTATACGGTGCCGTTTCCGGTTGGGTCGTTTCGACTTCGGCAAAGACCGGCAATGCGCTTGCGTATAGGAAGCGTCCGTTCACCCGCGCGATGCCGATGTCCCTCATGCGAACGGCCAGTGCGCGCAAATCCCCCGAAGTAAGAAGCGGATCGCCGTCGCCGGTCAGGATCAGGTCGCCATCAAGGACGCCGCCTTTGAGCGTGCCACGCGCCAGCAATTGGGTCGTAAAACGATATGTGGGACCAAGGATGCCGAGCGCTGCAATCATCGTCGGCAGCTTCGCCGTCGATGCCGGCGGGAAAGCGTGGTCCGGATTTCGGGATTCCAGAACGTCCCCGGTCTCGGCGTCAGCGACGAGGTATCCCCACTCAGCGCCGCCAATCCCGACAATGTCGGCGATCTTGTCGTCGTCCATCTCCGTCAGGGAAAACGCGTCGGGGAACGTGTGCCCATCGCCCGACGGCGCCATGCCGGTGCATGCGCTTATGAGGAGGAGGACAAAGATAAAAGATACGGCGGACGGAAATTTCATGAGCTGAATATAGACCGCCCGGTGCCCACGGGCTACGTTGGGAAAAATATGAACAAAGAACCTGCGACACTCGCGATAACCAACAAACTCGCCCTTGCCACGATCACCGGCGTCACTGCCGTGCAGGTGATTGCGACCATGGCAATGCTGATCCCTGCGGCAATCGCGCCGGAACTGGCGCGCACACTGGGGCTGCCCGTCGCGATGATCGGGTTCCAGATCTCACTGGCTTATGTCGGTGCAACGCTGATGTCGCTCGCAGCGGGTTTGATGCAACGCCGGCTTGGCGCGGTCAGGGCAAACCAGGCGGCGGCCTTCATCATCATGATGTCGCTGTCGATCATCGCGGTGCCGCATGTGGCGGCGCTGGGGGTTGGCACGTTCGGTCTCGGTATTGCTTACGGGCTGACCAATCCGGCAGCGGCACACCTGATGATGAAAGTCGCGTCCGGTGCGAACCGGAACCTGATTTTTTCCATCAAGCAGACGGGGCAGCCGTTGGGCGGTGTGGTCGCCGGGCTTGTCGCGCCGCCGATCGCGGTGGCCTTTGGATGGCAGTGGTCGTTGCTCGCAGGTGCCGGTCTTGCCTGTGTCGTGATGCTCGCCATTCAGCCGTTGCGGCCGTTTATGGACGGCGACCGGGATCCGGGCACCAAGTTTCGAGGCGCTGTCTTCAAGGACGTCGGGCTGCTGCTTAGGATGCGGAACCTGAGGCTCCTTGCACTGTGCGGTTTGTGCCTCGCCGCCGTGCAGCTCGCACTGATGGGCTTTGCCGTCGCCATGCTGGCCGAAGAGATCGAACTGGATCTGGTGACCGCCGGTGTCGGCCTTGCCGTCATACAGGTCGCCGGTGTCATCGGCCGCATCGGCTGGGGCGCCGTTGCCGACCGGGTCGGAGATGCCCGGCGCACGCTGATCGTGTCGCAGCTTATCTCCGTTGCCGCCGGCCTGGCGACGGCGGTACTGGCGCCCGGCATGCCGCTGGCGTTGATCTTCGGTATTCTCTTCATGTTCGGCATCTCCGCGGTCGGCTGGAACGGCGTCTTCATGGCCGAAGTGGCGCGCATGGCGCCGGAAGGACGAACCGGCAGCGCAACGGGCGGCGTGCTGGTGCCGGTGTTCATCGGTGTGATGATCGGACCGGTGCTATTTACCGGCATTCATGAACTGCTCGGCGTCTACACGCTTTCGTTTGCGGTGCTTTCGGGGCTTACGGCTGCCGGGATCATTCCCATGCTGGTGATCGGGCGCACTGCGGGAAAGCCCCCGAAACCTATACAAAATTAAGGAATTGCCCTTTAGTATCGGTTCAGGAGACTGATATGCCTTATGCCTACCGCGACGAGAACGGCAATATTCTCGCCGTTTACGAACAGCCCGTCGAAGGCTGCGACGAGGTCGCGGCCGACGATCCAGCGCTGAGGGAGTTCATCCAGAAGAATCTGCCCTCGGCGGCGTCGGTGACGGACGACTGGGTTCAGTCGGACTTGGCACTGGCCCGTGTTCTGGAGGATTTGATCGAGGTGCTGATCGACAAGAAGGTGATCATGTTCTCGGATTTCCCGGCCGGCGCGCAGAAAAAGCTGCTTGAACGGCGCGGGTTGCGTAAGGAGTTCTCTTACGTTGAGGACCTGTTTGTCGGTGGAGAGGATTTCGAAGACACCGACGGCAATAACTCCGGCGGCCTTCTGTAAGTTTCCGCTCAGGCCTTTTCCATCACCTGCAAGGCATCCGGGGTCTTGATGCGCCCCGGGCCCGTCCGCTGATAGAGCTCCGCGATCATGCGGCTGCCCGTCTTTTCGAACATGAACGGCAAGATCGCGTGGACCGAGCAGACGAACGCAGCGGCCAGCAGGGTTGCCGCGAAACCGGCGGCCATGCCCAGGTGCTCCAGATACGTCTCGCCGACGGCCTGCGGATGACGGGTGAACAGATCGATCATGAGGAACCCCCTATAATCTCAGTAACAACTTGATGAGGAGAATAAGGCATTGATCCGGGATTCTGTTTGCTTTTTTTACGCTAATTGAGCATAAAATTAGAAAATAATTCTATTAATATTTGGAAAATGAGAATGGACTCGTTCGACAAAAAGATCCTGGCCCTGCTGCAGGAAAACGCGGCGATGCCTGTCGCTGACATTGCCGATGCGGTCGGTTTGTCGACGACGCCGTGTTGGCGCCGTATCCGGAACATGGAAGATGCCGGGATCATCCGGCGCCGGGTGGCGGTGCTCGATCCCGCCAAGATCAATGCAGGCGTGACGGTCTTCGTCGGCGTGAAGGCGGGCAGGCATGCGGCCGACTGGCTCGACACCTTCGCCCGTGCGGTGCAGGAGATCGAGGAAGTGACCGAGGTCTATCGGCTTTCCGGTGAGATCGACTACCTGCTGAAGATCATGGTCCCGGACATCGCCGCATATGACGGCGTCTACAAGCGGCTCATCAAGAAAGCCGACTTTGCGGACGTGAGTTCGTTTTTCGCGATGGAGGAGATCAAGTCGACGACGGCGCTGCCGCTCAGTTACGCCGGCTGAGGATCGAACCAGGGCCCTTGAGTTCAATGCGGTTGCCTTCCGGGTCATCGAAATAGATCGACGGGCCTTCGCCCTCGGCGCCGCTGCGCGACTTCACCGGTCCGGCATCGACGCCGGCGTCCTTCAGAAAGGCCAGGATAGCGTCTCCGTCCCACGGATCGACCCGTAGGCACACATGGTCCATATTGAGGCCGTCCTTGCCCGGCGCGGCCCCGCCCATGCGGCCGAGCTCGCTGTCGACCGGGACCAGGTCGATCATCGAGCGTCCGGCGCGGAGCTGATAGAGGCCGATTTCCTCGACACGGCGTTCGATCGGGCAGCCGAGGACATTCTGATAGAAATCGAGCATTGGCCCTATGTCACGGGCGCGGATGACGACGTGATCAATGCCCGATACCTGAAACGGGTTGTTCATCAAAACCTCAACACCCCAAGGCGTCGGCGACGCCCTCGACATCGTCAACAATGATGTCCCAGTCACTGGTCGCCTCGAAGTCCTTCACCTGATCGGGACCGTATTCGGTCGGCCGATTGATATAGGCCGTACGCATCCCCTCGGCGCGTGCTGCCTCCAGGTCGTCGTTGTGTGCAGCGCCCATCATAACCTCGCCGGGTTCCATGCCCAGCAGCGCGATGGCGTTCTGATAGACGCGCGGGTCGCGCTTGTAGGCCTTGTGCATGTCGCTGGAGAAAACGAAGTCCCACGGAATGCCGGCGCGCTTCGCCATGCTGGCCAGCAGCGTCAGCGACCCGTTGGAAAGGGGGGCAATCAGGAACTTCTTCTTGAGGCGCAGGAGCCCCGGAATGCTGTCCGGCCACGGATTGATCCGATGCCACGCACGGTTCAGGTGATCGCGCTCGGCCTCGTCCAGCATATCGAGGCCGAACTCGGGCAGGATCTCGTCAAGGCGTTCGCGGTGGATCGTGTCGATCGGTGTCCATTCACGCGCCCCGGAAATTACCGGGGCCATGCCGGGGCGGTATCCGGCACGCCAGGCCCGTGCGAACGCATCGTCGTCGAAATCGCTCAAGCCTTTGTTTTTGGCCACGATTTGAACTTCACGGGCAATCGATGACCGCCAGTCCGAAATGGTACCGAACGTGTCGAATACGATGGCCTTGACGTTGTGGACTGACATAGCGTTGACTCCTCCCATGGACGATATTCACCGGTTAGCGCCGACCGAACAAGGCAGGGCAGGGTCCTTGCCGGTGTGCGGTGTTTTCGCCCGTTATTTTTCCCTGATCATCGTTCTTTCCATGTTGGTGCTGACGGGCCGCACTGCAATAGCGCAGGAGGGACTTGTCGATCTTGAGTTGATCATCGCGGTCGACATCTCCGGTTCGGTCGACGATGACGAGGCGTACCTTCAGCGCCAGGGCTACATCAAGGCATTTCGAGATCCCAAGGTGGTGGAGGCGATCACGCGCGGTCCGCTGGGCGCCATCGCGGTTACCTACTTCGAATATGCCGGATCCCATCACCAGATGACGCTGGTCGACTGGAGCTTTATCAACAGTCAGCAAACGGCGAACGAGTTCGCCGATGCGCTCGCCTTCGAGCCGATACTGGTCAATGTCTGGACATCGATCAGCGGCGCCATACTGGCCGGGGTCGACAACTTCTCGCGCAGCCCGTTCAAGGGGAAACGACGTGTGCTCGATATTTCCGGCGACGGGGCCAACAACGACGGGCCGCCGGTTAATCGAATGCGGGACGAGGCCCTGAAAACCGGGATCACGATCAACGGTCTGCCGATCGTCAACGACAAGCCGAGCCGATACGGCCGGCGGCAGATCCCCAACCTCGATTATTACTATATCGATTGCGTTATCGGCGGCCCGGGCGCGTTCATCATCGTCGCCAACGGGTTCGAGGATTACGCCCGTGCGGTTCGCCGCAAGTTGATCCTGGAAATTGCGGGTGCAGAACCCGCGAACCAGCCCTGGAAGCCGCAGACCGGGATCATCCCGGCCTACGGCCACGACCGTCCGCCGTGTAACGTCGGCGAGAATCTGCGTCAGGACTGGGACGACTTCTAGAGTTACTCCGCCGCTTCCTTGTAGGCATCGATCGTCGGGCATGTGCAGACGAGGTTGCGGTCTCCCTGCGCGTTGTCGATGCGCCCGACGGAAGGCCAGTACTTGTCCCTGCGCAGGCCCGAAACCGGATAAGCCGCGACCTCACGCGGATAGGCATGGTCCCACGTGTCTGCCATGACGACATCCGCGGTGTGCGGCGCGTGCACCAGCGGGTTGTCATCGGCGGGCCAGTCGCCGGCCTCGACCTTGTGGGCTTCGCCGGCGATGGCGATCATCGCCTCGCAGAAACGGTCGAGCTCCTCGCGCGGTTCAGACTCAGTCGGTTCCATCATCAGCGTATGCATCACCGGCCACGACATGGTCGGGCTGTGGAAGCCGTAATCCATCAGCCGCTTGGCGATGTCGTCGACCGTCAGGTGCGCGGCGTTCTGGATCGGCCGCGTATCGATAATGCATTCGTGCGCGACGAGCCCCCCCGGCCCGGTGTAGAGGATCTTGAAATGATCCTTGAGCCGGGCGGCGACATAGTTGGCGTTTAGGATCGCGACCTGCGTCGCTTTCTTCAGACCCTGACCGCCCATCATGGCGATATAGGCCCATGAAATCGGCAGGATCGATGCAGACCCCCAGGGCGCAGCCGACACGGCACCGATCCCCTTTTCCGGTCCGCTTTCGGGCACAACCGGGTTGCCGGGCAGGAACGGCGCCAGGTGCTCGCCGACGGCGATCGGGCCGACACCGGGGCCGCCGCCGCCGTGCGGAATACAAAATGTCTTGTGGAGGTTCATGTGCATCACGTCGGGGCCGAACCGGCCTGGACGGCAGATGCCGACCATCGCCTGCAGGTTGGCGCCGTCCATGTAAACCTGGCCGCCATTGTCGTGGACGATCTTGCAGATGTCCTTGATCCTGGTTTCGAACACGCCGTGCGTCGACGGATACGTGACCATCAGGGCCGCAAGGTTATCGGCGTGCTCTTCGGCCTTTTTCTGCAGATCGCCGACATCGACGTTGCCATGATCGTCGCAGTCCACCACCACGACTTTCATGTTCGCCATGACGGCGCTGGCCGGATTCGTACCGTGTGCGCTTGACGGAATGAGACAGATATTCCTGTGATCGTCACCGCGTTCGTGATGATAGGCGCGAATCGTCAAAAGGCCCGCGTACTCTCCCTGCGAACCGGCATTCGGCTGCAGCGACACGGCGGCAAAGCCGGTGATCTGGCAGAGCTTGGCTTCCAGATCCTTGATCATCTCCAGGTATCCCTCGACCTGATCCAGCGGCTGAAACGGGTGGATCTTGCCGAAGCCCGCCCACGTAATCGGGATCATCTCGCTCGCTGCGTTCAGTTTCATGGTGCACGAGCCGAGCGGAATCATTGCCCGGTTGAGCGCCAGATCTTTCTCCTCGAGCTGACGGAGATAACGCATCATCGCGGTCTCGGAATGATGCGCGTTGAACACGGGGTGGCTCAGGATGTCGCTGGTGCGGCGAAGGCTCTTCGCAACGCCGTCATCGATATCCGCGTCCAGCTTTTCGATATCCAGACCATGCTCGGCGTTACCACTGACAATGCCAAGCAGTGCATGAATGTCGTCTCGCGTCGTCGCTTCGTTGACCGAGATACCGACCCGGTCCCCGCCCATGCGACGAAGGTTGAAACCGGCGCTGATGGCGCGGTCATGGATGGCCTCGGCGTTACCGGCGACGCTCAGCGTCAGGGTATCGAACCAGTTATCGTTTTCTACGTCGACACCGAGTTCCTTCAGGCCAGCAGCGAGGATCGACGTCAGACGATGCACGCGTCCGGCAATCCGTTTGAGCCCGTCGGGACCATGGTAGACGCAATACATGCTGGCGACGTTGGCGAGCAGAACCTGCGCCGTGCAGATGTTCGACGTCGCTTTTTCACGGCGGATATGCTGTTCGCGGGTCTGCAGTGCCATCCTGAGCGCCTGACGGCCCTGCGCATCGACGGAGACGCCGATGATCCGGCCCGGTACGGAGCGCCGGTATTCCTCGCGCGTTGCCATGAATGCGGCATGCGGGCCGCCAAAGCCCATCGGGACGCCGAAGCGCTGTGCGGAGCCGACGACGATATCCGCGCCCCACTCGCCGGGTGCCTTGAGCATGACAAGCGCAAGCGGATCGCAACATGCCGTCAGCAACGCGCCGGCATCGTGAACTTTCCCGGCGAGGTCCGCGTAATCATACACGGCACCGTCGACCGTCGGATACTGAAGGACTACGCCGAACACCGAAGCGGGATCGAGGTCCTTGAACGGATCGCCCGTCTGTACGGTGAATCCGAGCGGCTTGGCGCGCGTCTCGATGACGGCAATGGTCTGCGGCAGGCAGGTATCGGCAACGAAGATGGTATCGCTTTTGCTTTTACCAGCGCGTTTCATCAAGGTCATCGCTTCGGCCGCTGCCGTGCCTTCGTCCAGCAGCGACGCATTGGCGAGTGGCATGCCGGTGAGATCGATGATGGCTTGTTGGAAATTCAGCAGCGCTTCAAGGCGGCCCTGAGAGATTTCCGCCTGATAAGGTGTGTAGGCGGTGTACCAGCCCGGGTTCTCGATCAGGTTTCTGAGGATGACGCTCGGCGTGAGCGTGTCGTGGTAGCCGAGACCGATCATCGACTTCATGATTCGGTTCCTGCCGGCCATCCGCGCCAGCTCGGCAAGCGCGTCCGTTTCCGTCATTGCCGGTTCGTCGAATGCCTCTTCGGTGCGGATTTCATCCGGCACGGCCTTGTCGATCAACTCGTCCAGGCTCTTCAGTCCGACGGCTTTGAGCATTTCGTCGACATCGCCATCGGAAGGTCCGATATGCCGGTCGACGAACTCGTCCCCGTTCTCGAGATCCGTTAGGCTGGCTCGGCTCATTCATCAAGCTCCTTCAGGAATTCCTTGTAGTCGGCTTCGTCCATGAACTCGTCGAGCTCGGACATGTCCGACAGTTTGATCTTGAACAGCCAGCCGTCGCCTTCGGCATGTTCGTTGACCGTCGTCGGCGCATCGGCGAGGTCTTCGTTCACCTCGACGATTTCTCCGGAACACGGAGAATACACTTCGCTCGCCGCCTTGACGGATTCGACGACGCAGGCTTCGTCGCCTTGTTCGACGGTCGCGCCGACTTCCGGCACCTCGACGTAAACGAGCTCGCCCAGCTGTTCCTGCGCGTGGTTCGTGATGCCGACGGTGCCGATCTCCCCGTCAACGTCGATCCATTCGTGATCCTTTGTGTATTTGGTGGCCATGATCTCTCTCCTCGTGTTGGCTGGTCCCTGTTTCGGGAATTATCCCTTGAAATAGCGGTGCGGTTGAAACGGCATTTTGACGACGCTCGCGGGCACCATGTTCTTGCGCACGGCAAGCTCGAGCGCGGTGCCCGGTTGAGCTTGTGCCGCATCGACATATCCCATGGCGACGGGCGTACCCGCACTCGGCCCGAATCCGCCCGACGTGACGGTGCCGATGGCATCGCCGCCCGGTGCATGAATGACGGTGCCGTCGCGGGCAGGGGCGCGGCCTTCCGGCTGAATGCCGACCCGTTTGCGTTTCGGGCCGTCGGCAAGTTCGCCGAGGATCCTGGCCGCACCGGGAAAATCTCCCTGTTCGCGCCTGCGTTTGGAGATCGTCCATGCGAGGCCCGCTTCGATCGGCGACGTCTCTTCGTCGAGGTCATTGCCGTAAAGGCACAGGCCCGCCTCAAGCCTGAGGGTGTCCCGTGCACCAAGCCCGATCGGCATGACATCCGCATGATCGCAGAGCGCCTGCGCGATCGCCTCGGCGCCGCTGACGGGAATCGAAACCTCGAAACCGTCTTCGCCGGTGTAGCCCGATCTGGTCACATGGCAGGCAATGCCGCCTATGTCGGTTTCCAGCGCGCTCATGAACGGCATCGCCGCAAGTGCTGGCGTCATGCCGGAGAGTACACCCGAGGCCGCCGGCCCCTGCAGGGCGATCAAGGCGCGGTCCTCTATGATCTCAAGATCGGCCATGCCGGCCGCCGCGTCTGCAATCAGCGGCAGGTCGATATGCTTTCTGGATGCATTGACGACGATGAACAGTCTGTCGCCCCAATTGGTGACGATCAGATCGTCAACGATGCCGCCGTCATCGTTTGTAATCATGGTGTAGCGGCCGGTCCCCGGTTTCAGGGCCTGAATATCGCCGGGCACCAGTTTCTCGATGGCCTTGGCCGCGTCAGCGCCGTGCAGCCATGCCTGTCCCATGTGCGAAACATCGAACAGTCCGGCTTTTTCGCGGGTATGTTTGTGTTCCTCGATGATGCCTGCGGCGTATTGAACGGGCATTTCGTAGCCCGCAAACGGCACCATCTTAGCGTCCAGCCGGCGGTGAAACGCCGCCAACGGTACCGACTTCAATTCTTGTCCAGTGTCATGTCCCACATGGGTCCCCTTTTCGCAGATGGCCGCTTTCAGCAGACCAAGGGCGTCATGCCGTATGGTCGCTCAAAGCGCCCCCTCTGTCTCGGAACCTGAAAGTGTCACCTGCCAGAAACAACAAGCCGGTTTACATCTTCGGTGGGCGTGGGCAATGCCACATCCGCTTTCCAGAGCCTCAACCCGCTGCGGTCCTTTTGCCTGAGAGATTCCGGGGCGGTTGCTCCTTCGGCGCCGGCGCGTGTTGCCGGTCTCTCCCACAGCGGTGTGACGAGGAACTCGTCTTGGAGAGGATCATTGCAGAAGCGATAAAGTGGGTCAACCGGCGTACGCCGCCTATTGCAGGCGGTCGCGGATGGTTTTCCGGTTGAACTCGACCTGCTCCTTGGTCAGCTCGAAACCGCTGTAAATTCGATAGTATCTGCTTCGAATATCGGGCGTGATCGGGAGATCGATCGATGTCGGCGGGGCGAGCGCGACGACCCGTGTTTTGTTACCCTCGAACGAGACATCGATGCTGAGGGCTTCCCGGTAGAGAATCTTTTTGTCCGAGTCCGTCACTACGACGAAGTAGGGCAGCGTGGACGTGCCCGTATCGTTGGCGGGCCCCATCTCGGCAGCGATGATGGGCGAGACTTCGACCACCATTTTTCCCGAGTTGGTCTCGTTATCGATGTCGGAGAGGCACCCAAGCCGCATCTCCCCGATCTGCGCCCGAACCAGCACGTCCGTCAAATCGCGGCCCGGGCCGTCGCGAAAGCTTACCAGCGTCGCGGCTTCTTCAAGAATGAAGTAATTCGGACATTTCAGAATTATGGGCTCTGCGGTAAACGGCAGGCGGGCGCAAGCCGAGAGCGTGACCATAGCCAGAAGGAGTGCGGAAACCGCAATCAACCGGCGAACAAACATAGAGCCGCCTCGATGTATCCGGTGTATGCGCATCCAGCTTTCCACCCTGTTCCGTCATCTCGTAACGCGGAATGTAAAGGACGCCGGGCGGGGCGACAAGCTATGGACGTGGCCGCGGCTCAGGGAATGTCCGCCGCGCGTCCCCTGCCGGGGTCGACGAGACTTATCAAGGTCGCCGCCAGCTTCGCGAGCGTGCGCGAGCGGCTCCAGGCATTTTCGATATTACGGGCGATGGTGATTCCCCGCTCAAACGCCCGCCAACCGGCTTGATTCTCTCCGGAAATGGCATGGCCTTCGGCGATATCGGCGAACATCCATACCCTGCTGAGGTCGCCGGTTATTTCCTCGGTCGCTTGCTGCGCGCGTTCTTCTGTCCGTTGCCAGCCGTCGTCGCCAACGATGCGTTGCCTGGCGGCAATCAACCAAAGGGTGTGTGCGTTGAGACGCCGGTCTTCGATCATGTCGGCGGCGTCGACGGCGCGTGCGGCAGCCGCCTTGAACGAGATCAGGGCATTGCCGTCCAGTTCCCCGCTGCCGCCGTGAACCTGCGTCAGGGCCAGTGCGATGCGGCTCACGGCGAACGAACGCGCGTAGGGCCGGTCAATATGTTCGACGGCGGCAAAAGCGAGTTCCAGCGTCGTGTCCGCGTCTTCAACCCTGCCGGCCCGCGCCTGTGCCAGCGCAATCCGGCCAAGCAGCACGGCCCGGTAGCGGACGTTCTCGATCCCTGATGCCGTGGCGAGAGCCGCCGCCGCGTCCCCGGCACGGGCTTGCGCTTCGGCTGCCGACATCAGGACGGGTATGCGATCGGACGGACTGGTTACCGCTTCCAGTAATTCCAGCGCACGTGCAGTTTCTTCCATTTCTGCGAGGGCTGATGCGACATGTCTGATGCCGGCGCTCTTGGAACTGTCGCGCGGCAGGTTACGCGCTGCGTTTTCGGCAATCCTGAGCTCGGTTTCAGCAAGGTCCCGGGCGCCTGCCTCTGCGTACAGGACGGCTGCGCGCGTGCGAAGCGCGATCTGCTTCAGCACGTCGCCGACGTTCGAGATTTCGGAAAGCAACCGCTCCAGTGAATTTCGCGCATCGTCAAAATCGCCGCGCCGGACCTGAATGGCGGCAACCGCGGCAAATGCATCGGCCTGTTTTTCCAGGTCAGGGATGATGGCCGCTGCTGCTGTGGCATCGTCCGGCCGGCCTGCGGCCGCCTGCGCCTCGGCGATATCCCGAAGGGCAACCATCACCAGGCGGGGATCCTTGATGCGCGCGGCGGTCTCCATCGCTTTTTCACCAAGTCCGGCCCGCGCCTCGGCAATCAGAATCTCTCCGAGTGCCCAATCGCGGAGTTCCGCCTTGGCGATGGCTTTCGCACTTTCCAGGGCCTCGGCGAGGAGGCAGTGGGTCGTCGGAGTGTCAAAGCAGGCGCTGGGGTCCCGGGTCGGATCAGCCGAATCATCGGTGCGGGCGTCCTTCATGAGATCGCGTGTCGCCGGATGGCTCAACAGCTTGGAACGAGCATCCTTGATGCTTTCAGAACGTGCGTCCTCGAGTTGACGCATCAGTTTTCGCACACCGACGTCGTATTCGAGTTTGCCGACCAGGTCGAGCGTGATGCGGCCTGTAGTGTCCAGCCCCTTGGCGCGCTGGTAAATGCGGATCGCGGCGCGTGTCGAATTATCGAGAATGCCGTCGTCGGGGCCAAGGTAGAGGCCAAGCTTGGACAATGCCTGCTGGGCACGGCGAACCAGTGGACTTTCCTGAACGCGTGCCGCCGCAGCTGGCTGTTCGTCGAGCGGCGGAAGAGCCGCGCGCGCCGGAAGCACTCCTGCCGCCAAGGCACCGGTAATGCCGGCCAGGGCGGCTAGGCATATTCTCCAAGTGACATACCCGGTTCTAAACATAAGCCTCGATCGGTCTCAGCCGCGTTTTGCACCAAGTCCATTATAGACGATTTTCAGGCAATTCGGTGCGCATGTGCGATGCGCGCTTGGCGTTCGGGTCATGAGCCCTTAAAACGCCGGAATGGCGGTTTACACGGAAATCGACGACGATGCACTGATAGACTTCATTGCCGGGTATGACATCGGCGAGGTGCTGTCGTGCAAGGGCATTGCTGAAGGTATCGAAAACTCCAACTTCATCGTCACGACGACGGCGGGCCCCTATATTCTGACGCTTTACGAAAAGCGGGTGCGGATCGAGGACCTGCCGTTCTTTCTGGGCCTGATGGATCATGCCGCGGCACACGGGGTCCCGTGCCCCGTCCCACTGCGGACGACATCCGGGGAAACGCTTCGCGAACTGGCCGACCGGCCTGCGGCCGTCGTGAGCTTCCTGGCGGGCATGTGGCCGAGGCGGCCGACGGCGGCGCATTGCCGGGAAGTGGGGGAGGCGCTGGCGCGCTTTCATCTGGCGACGGACGGGTTTCATTTGCGGCGCGAGAACGCGCTTGGCCCCGGCGCCTGGCGGGATTTGATCGAAGCCTCCGGCGATCGTGCGGACGAGGTCAAATCTGGCCTGGCTGCAAGCCTCTCCGGGACTCTCGACAGTCTCTTGGCCGATTGGCCCGACGATTTGCCGGCCGGCGTCATTCATGCCGATTTGTTTCCGGACAACGTGTTTTTCCGCGCCGAGCACCTTTCCGGGCTGATCGACTTCTATTTCGCCTGCAACGATTTTCTTGCCTATGACATCGCCGTTTGCCTGAACGCATGGTGTTTCGAGACCGCTCTCAGTTTCAACGTGACCAAGGCGCGGCGATTGCTGCGGGGCTACCAATCCGTGCGGATGCTTGAACGCGCCGAAATCGAGGCCATGCCGTTGCTGGCGCAGGGTGCTGCCATGCGGTTTCTGGCGACGCGGCTCTATGACTGGCTCAATACGCCCGAAGATGCCTTCGTGACGCCGAAGGACCCGGTCGAATACATCAAGAAGCTCGAGTTTCATCAAGGTGTGAAAGGGCCGGAATCCTATGGCATCGACTGACGTGGCCGAGGGTGCCATCGAGATTTTCACCGACGGCGCTTGTTCCGGTAATCC
Organism: Rhodospirillales bacterium; assembly: GCA_965262415.1. Taxonomy (GTDB): domain Bacteria; phylum Pseudomonadota; class Alphaproteobacteria; order Rhodospirillales; family Casp-alpha2; genus UBA4479. Next base: position 3,979,682 of record OZ253533.1, read on the forward strand.
GGGGCCTGGCGGCTGGGGGGCGATCCTGCGCTGGAAAGGGCATGAAAAGGAGCTCTATGGCGGCGAGGCGCCGACCACCAACAACCGCATGGAACTGATGGCGGCAATCTGCGCGCTGGAGAGCCTGAAGCGACCTTCACACGTGGTGCTGACGACGGACAGCACGTACGTGAAAGATGGCATTACCTCATGGATTCACGGCTGGAAACGGAACGGGTGGAAAACCGCCGCCAAGAAACCGGTGAAGAACGAGGATCTGTGGCGCAGGCTCGATGAAGCCATAGCGGCGCACGACGTTGACTGGCGTTGGGTCAAGGGGCATGCCGGTCATCCGGAAAACGAACGCGCCGATGAACTGGCGCGCCAGGGTGCGGTCGAAGCTGCGGAATCCGCATAAAAAAAGGACACGATTGTTTGGGGCAATCGTGTCCTTTGAGGGCCCCGTCAATTTGCCGAGCGAGGGAGGTCGCGTAGGCTGACGGGAGATTTCAGGGTTGAAATCAGGCGTGGCCGAGGCTCCAGCGCATCCGCTGAGCGGAATCTTGCGCACTGTTGGAACCGGACTGAAATTCGCGGCCTTTGACTTCGCCGGCGACCGGGTTGCCCCAGCGGTCACGCGTGGCGGTTTGGCCAGGGAACCAGTTGATGCCGTTCTGCTTGTTGTTGAACATGTGCTTATCCTCATGTCTGGCCCGAGCGGTTCGGGCTGAAACTTTCTGTAAGCATATGTACGCCTGACCTTTTCAGAGCACAAAGGATAGTTTTTCATTCTATACATGAGTATTTATTCATGTATAATTCATGCATGAACGAGCCTGGAGTTTGAGATGCCGCATCTGCCGCCCATCGCCGCGTTGCGTGCGCTGGCCGCCGCCGCCCGCCACCTGAGCTTCACCAAGGCGGCCCAGGAACTGAACGTCACGCAGAGCGCGGTCAGCCATCAGATCCGCCATATCGAGGAACTGTGGGATATCCAATTGTTCGAAAGGCGACCTCGGCAATTGTTGCTGACACCCGCCGGCGAGGAACTGTCCGGGATCGTCAACGATTTCATCAATGACCTCAGCAAGGCGCTTGAGGAGCTCAAGGCCGAAGAGGGGCACACCGCGCTTCGGGTCGAGATGCTGCCGTCGTTGGCGGTCAAGTGGCTGGTACCCCGTTTGCAGGAGTTTCGCATCGAGCACCCGGAGGTCGACGTCTGGCTGTCGACGCGTCAGGACATCCGGCCGTCGCTCAGCAGCAATCTGGATGCCGTCATCACGCTTGGCGACGGGCAGTATCCGGGATTTGCCTCCTATGAACTGATGCGGGATTACGTGATCCCGGTTGCCCGGCCGAGACTGCTCGAGGAATACGGGATGCCGGAAAGCCCGGCCGATCTTTGCCGGTTGCCGTTGCTGCTCAGGCATTCAGGCGTGTTGTCGCCGGGGTGGGAATACTGGTTCGATTTCGCCGGCGTGCCGCCGGAGGTGTATAACCCGGCGTTGCGGGAAGGGACGCGGTTCCCCGATACGAACATGGCGATCCAGGCGGCATTCGAAGGCCAGGGGGTCGCGCTCGCGCGGAGTGCGCACGTTTGGGAAGATCTGGAAACGGGACGGCTGGTGCGCCTGTTCGACATCCATTGCCCGTCGGACGTATCGGTCTATTTCGTCTGTCGGCAGGAACAGGCCGACCGGCCTGCACTCGTCGCATTTCGGGATTGGTTGTTGCGGGAAGCGAGAGAATCCCAGGTGGCATTCGATGCGGCGGAGACGGATCCGCCGAAGAAGGCGGCAGGCAGGTAATCAAGCAAGGGAACCGGGGCGCTGCCCGAAGACAGCGCCCGCGGCAATTTGTCAGAGTTCGCTCAACATCGTTTCGGCACTGGTCTTTTCGAACGTGCCTTCGTCGATGTGCATGTTGGTGACCGTGCCGTCGTCGACGACCATGGAGAAGCGCTGGCAGCGTACGCCGAGGCCACGCTCGGTCAGGTCGAGTTCTAGGCCGGTCGCCTTGGTGAAATTGGCGGAACCGTCGGCGAGCATGGTGACGGCGTCGCCGACGCCCTGATCCTTGCCCCAGGCGCCCATCACGAACGGATCGTTGACGGATACGCAGGCAATTGCGTCGATACCCTTGGCTTTGAGCGCGTCGGCATTGGCGACGAAGCCCGGCAGGTGCTTGGCGGAACATGTCGGCGTGAAGGCGCCCGGCACGCCGAAGATGGCGACCTTTTTGCCGGCAAAGAATTCATCGGTTGCGACGGCGCCCGGGCCGTCCTCGGTCATGACGTTGAGCGTTACGCTCGGAATTTTGTCTCCCACCTTGATGGTCATACGTTCTCTCCCGGAGATAGAGGTTCAAAAAAATACATTTGGCCGTTACGTGCGGCGTCCCCATGAGATAGGCACAAACCCGCCGGTTGCAAAGGCTTTTTCGCGGCCGCCGGCTACTTGAACTGCTCTGCGAGGCGGGCCGGCGCGGCGGCGCGGAACCCGTCCAGAACACGCTCGTCACTCAGAAGTTCCGGCAACGCGACACCGTTGGGTGCACCTGCGCCGTAAATGGCGTTGAAAGGAATGCCGTATCGCCCGAACGAAGCCAGATAGGCGGCGATGTCGGCATCTGGACGGGTCCAGTCGGCCTGCATGACGATGACGTCTGGACTGTTCAGAAGTTCCAGCATCCGTCCCTGTTCCAGGACGAGCCGCTTGTTGACCTGACACGTGATGCACCAATCCGCCGTGACATCGACAAACACCACGAGGTCTTTCTCGACGAGACGGGGAATGGCGGCCGGGTCGAATTTCTGCCAGCCGATCTTGGTCAGGCCGGGCGTTGCCGGGTCGAGTGGTCCGTTGATGTCGCCGATCTCGGCGGTCGTGATAGCGGCGATCGTGGCAAGCACCAGGACCACGGGGGTTGCCTTCTTGATTTCCGGCACCAGCCGCAGCACGGGACCGAGCCAGACGGCGGCGCCGACCAGCAATGCGCCGGTAAGACCGGCGGCAAAGGTGCCGGCAGCGCCGGCGAGGACGCTCAGAAGCCAAAGTGCCGTGGCCGCCAGTGCGAGCCCCAGGACGAGTTTCAACCGGGTCATCCATGGGCCGGGTTTCGGCATGATGGTGACGAGACGGGGGACGGCAGCGATCAGCAGGTAGGGCGCCGCCAGACCGAGGCCCAGAACGGCAAACACAGCGACGATATCGCTCGGCCCCTGCGACAGCGCGAAACCGACGGCGGTCCCGAGAAACGGCGCCGAACAAGGTGTCGCCAAAAGTGTGGCGAATGCGCCTTGCAGGAAATGGCCAATGATCCCCTCGTGCGCGCCCGCCGCGTGCCCGGCGTCGGCGATGCGGCCCGGCAGCCGGAACTCGAAGAAGCCCCACATGTTGCACGCGAACAGTGTCACCAGGAACGCCATCGCAATCAGGAACCACGGCTGTTGGAACTGAATGCCCCACCCGATCCCGGCACCGGCGGACTTTAGCGCGATGAGTGCGCCGGCCAGCACTAGGAACGCGAAAACGATGCCGCTGGCGGAGGCAAGGAAGCTCAAGCGTACGGTCCCCGCTGCGCTGCCGCCGTGTTTGACGACGCTCAGAAACTTGAGCGACAGCACAGGCAGGACGCACGGCATCAGATTGAGAATGAGCCCGCCCAGGAAAGCGAACAACAGGATGGTCGGCAGGCTGTGTACGAGGCCGTCGCTCGGCAGCGCGGTGTTCAGATCAGTGTCGAACGGCCTGGGTGCCCCGAGCGAAACCGGCGTTTCCATCGCGCGCCCGCCATCCAGCAATGTCAGCGTAAAGCTGTCGCCGGTCAGTTTTTCAGCGGCGTCCTTCGGCGTTCCGGAAAAGCCCGAGACAGGGACACGCAGCACGGCTTCCCGCCCGGCATCGCCGATTTTCACCGCCGGTGCGCCGTACCCGAAGCCTATGGGGCCTTCGACATAGAGGTCCGGCCCTTTAAACGGGATTTCCGATGTCGCGCGGGCGGCGATGTAGAGGCCCTTGTCCGAGGCTTCTGTCCATGCCGATGCGATCCTGAGGCGTGCGGCGTCGCCGCTTCGGGGAACCTGCGATTCGAACCGTCCGATCTCGTGGGCGTACGCCGTCGGCGCGCCGTCGCCCGCGGGTAATGTCATGCTGAGGTCGGCATCGTACGGGATGCAGATGTCCGCGCATGTCAGATATCGGACCGAGAGGGCGATCTTTGCGTCCCGGCTCGGGTCGGATGCCTGAATGTCAAACGGCAGGACAATCTCTTTTTTGTAGCCGAGCGTTTCCAGGCCCAGAACGGAAAAGCGCTCGGGTACCGGCCAGCGCAACGCGCCGATATCCGCATTTGTCGACGCCTTGAAATCCGGCTGCGGTGGAAATCCCGCGTCGCCGGGGGAGCGCCAGTACACCTTCCAGCCCGGCGCCAAGCGGAACTGGAGACCCGCGCGGACTTTGCCGTCCTCGCCCAAACCGTCACGTGCCGCTATCAGGCGGACGGCGGATTGTTCCTCCTCGGCCCAGGCGGAGCGCGCAATGTCCGCCTGCACGGCCGCAGCAGTGCTCACGTAGGTGAAACACATCAGAAACAGCTGAAGGCAGCGCTTAAACGTCATTTTCCTCTTCCGGGCCATTTGTTTTCCTCTTCCGGGCCATTTGTTCCTATGTTTCGCCATACAGCGGCTGGTAACTCAAGCAAGAACGTCCAGATCACGGGATGTTGACGCCAAGTGAGATTGCGTCGTCGATGGATTTTTGCCAGCCGCGTGCAATGTGTCATAATGAAGCCGCAAATGCCGGTAAAATACTCTTCATTGCGGCAGCAAGCAGCGCAGCCAACCCCGAACGGACGGAGATCCGCGTGAGAGGCTTATTGCAAGACGGTTTCAAGGACGACAACTATCTGACGGGCAGGTTTCTCGTGGCCATGCCCGGTATGCAGGATGACCGGTTTCAACAAACGCTCATTTACATGTGCGCACATGGTCCTGAAGGCGCGATGGGCCTCGTCGTCAACAAGCCGTTGGACAGCATTACTTTTCCCGATCTCCTGAGCCAGCTCGACATCACCATGCCGCCGGCGGGAGAAGGGATAGAGGTTCTGTTCGGCGGGCCCGTAGAGACCGGCCGGGGTTTCGTCCTGCACTCGCCGGATTACATCCACGACGCAACCATGGTCGTCGATGACGAGGTCGCGCTGACGGCGACGGTCGACGTGCTGCGCGCCATCGCAGAGGGCGGTGGGCCGCGGCAGTGTCTCCTGGCGCTGGGCTACGCGGGCTGGGACAGTGGCCAGCTTGATGCCGAAATCAAGGCCAACGGCTGGTTGAGTGTGGATGCCGATCCGCAGCTTCTTTTCGACACCGACATTTCAACTAAATGGGAACGCGCGATGGCCAAGCTCGGAATCGATCCGTTGATGCTGTCCGACAAGGCCGGTCATGCCTAAGGGACGACGCCCCGGGGGGAAGGGCAAAGGCAGCGCACCAAAGCCCAAAGCCGGAAACGATCCCGATGCCTTCATGCGCGAGCTGATCGCCCGCATGGACGGCTGTGATACCGCCGAGAGGCTCAATGACGAAGTGCTGATGCCCTTCGCGCTGGCACTTGAAAAAGTCTGCGGTGCCCGGGGGTACGTCATGAATATCTATGGTGAGACGTCGAATATCGTTTTTTCCGGGAACAGTGACGATGCGGAGGCGATTTACCAGATCGTCGAGGCCTACATGGACGATCAGGCCGACGAGGACTGACGGCCCTGTGATGCAATTCAGATGACCAATTCCGAACGCACCCTGACGACCTGGCTCTTCGTGACCTCGATTGATCCGGTGCAGATCAGGGCAGCGGCCGATGCGAAGCCCGACTGCGTCATTGTCGATATGGAGGATTTCACGCCGCCGCAGCTGCGTGAACAGGGACGCCACGCGCTGGATGAAACGCTGAGCTTGATCAAGGCCGCTGGCGTCGTGCCGTGTGTCCGCATCAATCCGACCGGCACACGGGATCATGCGGATGATCTGGCGGCGGCGCTGCATGCAGGTGCGGAGGTCATATCGCTGCCCAAGACCGCTTCGGCGACGGAGCTTTACGATCTGATCGGCGCCATCGGCCGTCAGGGCGGAACCGGCGACAGTCCGCCGCTCGTTCTGCCCTGTATCGAGACGGCGGAGGGTCTGGTGAACACTTACACGATCCTCAAGGACATGTCGCACCTGATCGGGTGCCTCGTTGCGTCGGAGGATATGACGACGAGCCTGGGTGCACCGCGTGATCCGGCCGGGACGGCGATCCGCTACGCCCGTGAACGGTTTTTGCTCGAATGCCGGGCTGCCGGTGTTGAGCCGGTCGATTGTCCTTACACCTGGGCGGATCGTGACGGTCTCGTCGCCGAGACGGAACACGCCAGGGCCCTCGGCTATCATGCCAAATCGGCGGCGCGTGCCGATCAGGTCGACGTTATCCGCAGGATACTGGAACCGGGTTCCGATGAGATCGAACGCGCGGAACGGCTAGTCGCGGCCTTCGAAGCCGCGGAACGGGAAGGCATCGACCGCATCGAGGTCGACGGGCAAATCGCCGAACGGCCGTCGTATCTGAATGCAATGGCGCTGCTGGCTCGGGTGGGCCGCGGTTAGTTTCGTTCGTTCGGGTCGACGATCTGCAATTCGATCACGGCGCCGTCGACAATCAGCTTGCCCGCGTTCTCGAAATTCACCGTGATCCGGTCGCCGACAACGGTTTGAACCCGCCCGAGACCCAGTTCCGGCGCCTTCGGGTGCCGGACGAACGATCCTTGTGTAATCAGAAAATTGGCGGGATGCAGCGCCATCAAATCAGCTGAAGCGTTGCGCGAGGCTGTCGGGCGCTTCAAGTCCCTGCACCGGGCCAATCGCGGCGACGCTGGGCGTACCTTTGAATATGCGGCGCGCAACGGCCCGGACCGCTTCGTCGTCAACGGCGTCGATCTTGCTGACGATTTCTTTAGGGTCAAGCGGGCGCCCGAACAGCATCAGGTGCCGGGCCATCTGCTCGGTTCGTGCCGACGTGCTTTCACGCGCCATCAGGATGCTGGCCTTGAGCTGGGCGCGAGCGCGTTCCGTCTCTTCGGGGTTGAGGTCGTCGATGACCTTGCGGGCCTCGTCGGCAAGCAGCGGGATCAAATCGCCGAGATGTTCCTCGCCGGTGCCGGCATAGATGCCGAAGATACCACTATCCTCGTAACACGACAGGAACGAGTAGATCGAGTAAGCGAGACCACGTTCTTCCCGGACCTCCTGGAACAGCCGCGACGACATGCCGCCGCCGAAAAGTGTCGACAGCACCGATGCCGCGTAAAAATCATCGTCCTTGTATCCGATGCCTTCGAGACCGAGAACGATGTGCACCTGTTCGAGATCCCGTTCGAGCCGGATATCGCCACCCGCGTACTTCGCGACTTCGCGCCCGTTGCCGTTTCTCGTCGGCAGGGTGTCGAAGGTGTTCGCGATCAGATCGACAAGGTGATCATGGTCGATGTTGCCGGCGGCGCAAAACAGGCTGTGCGGTGCGGTGTAGCTTTGCTGGCGATACCCGTCGACATCGCCCCGGCTCAACGAGCGGATAATCTCTTCCGTTCCCAAAACCGGCCTGCCGATGGCCTGGTCCGGATACGCGGCTTCCTGGAAAAGGTCGAATACGATGTCGTCAGGCGTGTCGTGCGCCTGATGGATTTCCTGGCAGATAACGGATTTCTCGCGCTCCAGCTCGGCCGGGTCCATCGTCGCATGCATGACGATGTCCGAGACCAGATCGACGGCGAGGCCGAAGTCGTCCTTGAGCACCTTCGCGTAGTAGGCGGTGTTCTCGCGCGACGTATAGGCATTGAGGTGACCACCGACGGCTTCGATCTCTTCGGCGATCTGGCGCGCCGTGCGGCGTTCCGTCCCCTTGAACACCATATGCTCCAGCAGATGGGAAACGCCGTTGACCTCCGGCGCTTCGTCCCGGGCACCGATGCCGACCCACGTGCCGAGCGTCACGGTTTCTACGTTCTTCATGCTGTCTGTGGCGACCCGCATGCCGTTTCCGAGAGTGGTAACGCGGACGGTCATGTGGCGGCTGCCTCGGCGGCGAGAGTGTCGTCGACGACGGCTTCCACGGCAGAAAGACTGTTGTCGATCGCGGCCGCGCGCTCCTCACGCTCATAAAGGTCTGCCATATGCGGGGGCAATGCCGGGTGGACGCCGGTTGCCGCCTCGACCGCGTCCGGAAATTTCGCCGGGTGCGCCGTCGCCAGCACGATCATCGGCGTGCCGTCATGGGCATTCTTGGCCTTGGCGGCGGCGAGACCGACCGCCGTGTGTGGGTCGATGAGCATGCCGTTCTCCGCATGCAGCGCGCGCATCGTCTCAGTGGTCTGCTTGTCATCATAGCGGGCGGCGTCGAATTTTTCGCGTACCGTATCGAGCATGCCTTGGTCGATGCGGAAGCTGCCTTCCTTGCGGAACGTGGTCAGTGTGCTTTCGACGCGCGCACCGTCGCGGCCCATCATGTCGAACAAAAGGCGTTCGAAGTTGGACGATACCTGGATGTCCATGCTCGGGCTCAGCGTCGGCACCACGGCGTCCATGCGCATTTCGCCGCTGTCGAAGAAGCGCGCCAGAATATCGTTGGCATTTGCGGCGACGACGAATTTTTTTACCGGGATGCCCATCTTCATGGCGGCATAGCCCGCGAAGACGTTGCCGAAGTTCCCCGTGGGAACGGTAAACGACACCTCTTGCTCCGGGGCACCCAGATGCAGGGCGGCATGGAAGTAATAGACGATCTGCGCCATGACGCGCGCCCAGTTGATGGAGTTCACGGCGGAAAGATGATGCCGGTCCCGGAACGCGGCATCGTTGAACATCGCCTTCACGAGATCCTGGCAGTCGTCGAACGTCCCGCGGACGGCAAGGTTGTGGACGTTGTCGGCCAGCACGGTGGTCATCTGGCGGCGCTGCACCTCGGACACCCGGCCTTCCGGATGAAGCATGAAAATATCAAGGGTGTCCTTGCCGCGGCAGGCCTCGATGGCGGCAGATCCGGTGTCACCGGACGTCGCGCCGACGATCGTGATATGTTCGCCGCGCGCCTGCAGCACGTGATCGAACAGACCGCCCAGCATCTGCATGGCGACATCCTTGAACGCGAGCGTCGGGCCGTGAAACAGTTCCATCAGATGGATGTCGTCACCGATGCTGATCAGCGGTGCAACCTCGCCACCCTCGAACGTCGAATAGGCCTTGGTGATGATCGTCTTCAGCGAATCGTCGTCGATCGTGCCGCTGACGAAAGGTTTGATCACCTCGAAGGCCAGATCGTTGTAGGCGAGCGACTTCATTGCCTCGAGTTGCACGGCATCGAACCGTGGCCATTCAGCGGGCACGTAAAGGCCGCCGTCACGGGCCAGACCGCTTAGCAGCACGTCATCGAACGCCAGTTCAGGCGCGCGTCCGCGGGTCGAAATATATCGCAAAGGAACCCTCCCTCTGGGGGCCAATTGTCATCGCCCCCCGCTATTGGGCTAAACCTATCCATCGTTTCCGGGTGAAACAAGGACGACGGTGTGTGCCAAGGATGTTGAAGTGAAAATTCGCCTCGGGCATGATTTGGGCCGAAAACAACGACGGAGGCGCGGCCCGTGCGGATGATCTTCCCAAAATTGCTGCTTGTATCCCTGCTGATCGGAACGTCTGTTTCGCAGGCTGCCGAAAAGGTGGTCATCGGTACAGGCGGTGACACCGGCGTCTATTTTGCGACCGGCCAGGCACTGTGCAAACTGTTGGTGGCGCAGGGCGTCGACTGCATCGCGCCGGCGAGCGGCGGTTCAGTGGCTAATCTGAAGGTCATGAAGAATGGTGAGACCACCTTCGCAATGGCCCAATCCGACTGGCAGTTCCACGCCTACCATGGGTCCAGCCAGTGGACGGGCGAGAAAATGCAGGATCTGCGCGCCGTATTTTCCGTCTACGCGGAGCCGGTGCAGGTGGTTGTCAACAGGGATGCAAAAATCCGCAACTGGTATGCGCTCAAGGGGCACAGCATCAATATCGGCAATGTCGGTGCCGGCCACCGGCAAACCATGGAGGAGATGCTCGATGCGCAGCACTGGAAACTCGATGCGTTCAGCGCCGTCCATGAACTGCCGTCGTCCGAGCAGGTTGACGCGTTCTGTGCCGGCAAGTTCGAGGCCTTCGTCTATGCCGTCGGGATTCCCAACGCGGCGATGAAGCGCGCCGTTGCCGAGTGTAACGGCAATCTGATCGAGCCGCACAACACCATCACGCGCAAACTAGCGACGGCCGCCAGACCTTATTACTCAAAGGTGAAAATACCGGCGAAGACCTATTGGGACGGCCAGAAGAAGGTCGATACGTTCGGCGTGATGGCAACGCTCGTGACCATGGCGGGTACGGCCCCGAAGCTCGTTGATGCACTGGTCAAAGCTGTGTTCGAGGATTTCGAAGCTTTCAAAAAGCTCCACCCGGCCTATGCCCACAGCACACCGGAAATGATGGTGAAGGATGGCCTCAGCGCACCATTGCATCCCGCTGCCGCCGCCTATTACAAATCCAGGGGTTGGCTCAAATAGCCGAATTTCAGCCGGGCAGGTAACGCGCCTTTAGATGCGTCTTGAACGGTGCCGCCTCCAGCGGACGGCCGGTCGCGCTTGTCAGCAGTTCGGTGCCTGACAACAGGCGGCCGTTTCCGTGAATGTTGTCGCGGAGCCATGTCAGCAGCACGGAGAAATCACCATTGGCGATGGTCTCTGGAATATCGGGGTGTGCGTCGCACGCCGCCTGGTAGATTTGCGCCGCCGCCATCGCGCCGAGGGTATAGGTCGGGAAATATCCGAGGTCGCCGTCGTACCAGTGCAGGTCCTGCAGGCATCCCTGCGCGTCGTCCGGCACGTCGACGCCGATCAGGTCCTTGAAGGCGGCGTTCCAGGCGTCGGGGAGGTCGTCGGTCGCGAGTTTTCCGGCGATGATGTCCTTTTCCAGCCGATAGCGCAGGATGACATGCAGCGGATAAGTCACCTCGTCTGCATCGACACGAATAAAGCTGCGCTCCACCTTGTGGTAAAGCTTCAGAATATTCTCCGGTTCCCAAGCGGGGCCGCTGCCGTTGAAAGTCTCCCGGATGACGGGGAGCGCGAACGAGATGAACTGCGGTGAGCGGCACACCTGCATTTCCATCAGCAAGGACTGGCTTTCGTGGATCGACATGCCAAGCGCACTGCCGACGGGCTGAAGCCGCCATTCCTGCGGCAGGCCCTGCTCGTAAAGGGCATGCCCGGTTTCGTGCAGCACGCCCATCAGCGCGGACGTGAAGTCGTCCTCGTCATAGCGCGTCGTGATCCGGACGTCGTCCGGCACGCCGCCGCAGAACGGATGGTGGCTGACATCAAGGCGGCCACGTTCGAAATCGAACCCCAGGACGCCCATGAACCTGATGCCGAGTTCGCGTTGCGTTTCTTCGGGGAAAGGGCCGTCGGGCATGATGGCAGGCCCACGCGAAGCCTGGTATTCCAAGACGTCTTCCAGAAAGCCGGGCAGGTATGCTGCAAGATCGTCCAGCACCGGGTCGATCTGGGCCGACCGGCCGCCCGGTTCATAGGAATCGAGAAGCGCGTCGTAGGGCGAGAGGCCGAAAGCCTCGCCGATACGGGTTGCTTCCTCGCGAACCAGTTCCGTCAATTCCGCGAGCGGTTTCGCGACGATGGAAAAATCGCTCTCCGCACGGGCGCGGCGCCACGCCTGTTCGCATGTGCTGACAGCACGCGACTGTTTCGTCACGAATGCTTCGTCGAGGGCTGCGGCCCGACGGTTGAGACGTTCGATCTCGCGCAGGTTCGCCGCCTGCCAGGCGTCAAGATTGGCGACATTCTGCTTGGCGGCGGCAATGAGATCCGAGGTTTCGGGGCCAACCAGCAACCCATGCGAGATGGCTTTCAGTTCGGCCAGTTGCTCCGATCGTGCCTCGGCGCCGCCCGTCGGCATGACGGCGGCATAGTCCCAGTGCAGGACGGCTTCCGCCTCTCCGAGCAGGGCAATGCGGCGGAAGCGGGCTTCGAGGTTGTCGTATGCGTCAGAAAGCGGCGCGTCGGGCATTCTTTTGCGTCCGGATCAGAGCACCGGGATAAACAGCAGACGATCGGCGATCATCGCAAGGAAGATCAGGAACAGGTAAAGGATCGAGAACAGGAACAGCGGCTTTGCCGGCTCCGTACCTTCGTGTTTCCAGAGCCGCCAGCAGCGCACCCAGAAGATGCCGCCGAGGATAACGGCGCTCGCCAGATATAGCAGGCCGGAGACGCCGAGGAAGCTGGGCGCCAGGGTGGCGGCAACCATCAGCACCGTGTAGATCAGCATCTGGCGCTTGGTTTCGCGCTCGCCGGCGACGACCGGCATCATCGGCACGCCTGCGGCGGCATAGTCGCCCCGCCGGAACAGCGCCAGAGCCCAGGAATGCGGCGGCGTCCAGAGGAAAATAATCATGAAGAGCGCAATGGCGCCCGGGTCGACGCTGCCGGTCACGGCGGCCCAGCCGACCAGCGGCGGAAACGCGCCCGCGGCACCGCCAATGACAATGTTCTGCGGGGTGCGGCGTTTCAGCCATGCAGTATAGATAAAGACGTAATAGAAAATGGTCAGCGCCAGCAGCCCGCCGGCAACCGTGCCGACATGCACCGTCATCATGACGATCGAGCCGATGGCGAGGACTGTGCCATAGATCAGTGCCGTCTTGGGGTCCATGCGGCCGGCGGGAATCGGACGATCCATCGTGCGGCGCATGATGCGGTCGATATCGCGGTCGTACCACATGTTGATGGCGCCCGATGCACCCGCGCCGATGGCGATACAAAGCACGGCGATCAGGCCGGTTTGCGCGTCGGCGCCACCCGGTGCCATGAGAATGCCGACAAGTGCCGTAAAGACCACCAGCGACATGATCTTCGGCTTCAGAAGAACGGCAAAGTCGTTGACACGGAACCGCGGTTCCTGCGGTTCCGGCAATGCCGTTTCCATATTGTTCAGCGTGACGTCGCTGCGACCGCTATCGCTCATTACCTATCAGCCAATACGGCTGCCCCGGTGGGTCTATGTCTGCAGGTGACGGGTTATAGAATATTGTCCCGCCGGTTTCCAGACATTCCAACATTACAATATGGCACGCTCATCGGCGCGATGCTATCCGTTGCGCGTCAGCGCACGCTTACCGGCGATCCAGATGAACATGATCCCGCCGATTACCGCGATGACTCCGCCGATCCCGATACCGACATGGCCGATCCAGTTGCCGATCACGTCCATGCCGGGTGCGGTGTCGGAGACTTTTCGCGGCGCGCCGTAACCGCCGGCGATGAAAAGACCCAGGCTATGCAGCAACTGGCCCAGGCCGTATAGCCAGAACGACGCGCGAATCGCTTTCCAGCGGACCAGGCCGCGCTCCAGCAATGGCAGCACGAAAAGGATCACCAGACCCATGGCTGTCACGTTCACGCCGCCGATGACGCCGTGATAGTGCGCCGGCGTGCGTGTGTCGGTGCCGTCGACGAAGATGCCGAGAACGCCACCCGCGTAAAAGACGACGAGCGACAGTATCAGCGCCAGACGTGCCGTCTGTGCCGCATCCGCCGCCGGTTTCGGCGTGCGCAGGACCGTCCAGCCAATGATCAGTCCGAGGAAAATGGGGACCGGCGCCAGCGCATACTGGTAATGGGTGAAAAGAACACGTTCCTCGGCGGAAAACGGCGCCTCGACGAACATCAGAATGACGCCGCCCAGCGCGAGTAGTGCATTGATTCCGAGCGCCGTCATGACGGTGCGCGGCACCATGGGCGGGCGGCCGATGGCGCGACCGCCCAGTAGGGTCCATCCGGCGATCATCACGGTTGTGTTGAAGAACTGGAGAACATGTCCGCCTGCCCAGAAAAGGTCCTCATTCTCGGCAGCCGTCGTCGGCATCACGCCGAGCCTGTTCCAGGCGAGGGCGAAAGCGGAAACCGCAGCCAACGAAATGAATCCGGCGGCAAGACCGGCGGCGCCGATCGGCTCGAGCGGACCGGTGTGGCCGGTGGCGTTGGCCAAGGTCCGGACGGATGCGAGCACGACGGAAAACGCCACCATCAACAGACCGATGTAATAAATCGGGTCGATGATTGCGGGGACGTAATTGTTGAGCGACGGCTGACCCCGGTCCATCAGGGCCGGTATTGCCAGCATGACGAATGCGATGACCATGGCGGCCAGCGCGGAAGCGCCGAGACCAGGCAGTTTCGGCTTTCCGTCAGACATTCTGTATGCGCCGACCATCATCAGGACGATGCCAATCGCGAGATACCAGACCACGAACGAGAAAACGACGTGGATGATCAGACTTTTCTCATAAAAAGCGACGGGCCACGGGAAAAGTGTATCGGCCCCGGGAATCCGCGAGATCGCCAGTAGTAGAGCGAAGATCCCGGCCAATGCCAGTGCGCCCAGTGCAATAAGTGTCCAGCGGCGCAGTTCACGCTGCGCGGTGGAAGCGGCCAGTGCAGGTCGGAAGCCCTCGATCGGGTCCCAGCGTTGGTCCTGAGCCGGTTTCAGCAACAATCAACCTCCCTGATAGGGATACATGTGCACGGCCATGACATAGACGACGACACCGGAAATGCCGACGTACATCCAGAGCGGCCAGGTAATACGGGCAATCTTCCTGTGTTGGTCGAATCGCTCGCGCCATGCCCGGAAAACGGTGATCGGGACAATCGGCACGATGGCGATCGCACCCAATACATGGACGAACAGGATCGTGAAATAGACGTAGCGGACGGCCCCTTCGCCACCAAATTGTGCGAAGCCGGCATTCAGCTTGTAGATCACGTAGGAAACGAGAAAGAGAGCGGACGCGGCGAGCGCGCAAATCATCATGGCGCGGTGTTTGCGCCAGTCGCCCGTCTTGATGAAATAGTATCCGAGACCGAGAAAGATCACCGAAATGCCGTTGAACAGGGCATTCGTATGGACGAGCTGATTAAAATCCATGCCGTGTGATCTCTCGTCCGTCAGTAGCTCAGCGGGTTTTCCGACAGGCGCAGGAAAATGCTGGCGTACATCGCAAGTGCGCCAGCAGCCAGCACGATGGCCAGCAGCACGTTGCGGCGTTTGGTGCCACGAGAAATTTCAGGGTCATTTTCTGCTTTATGTTGATCGCTCATTTTGCCGCTTTCAGTGATCTCTGCGGTGGATGTAAGGCGTCCGTTCCGGGTCTTCCGCTCAACGTTGCCGAGGATTTAGGCGCTCGGCGCCGGAAATGCACGGACTTTGTTGTCTACGACAGCGCACCCGGTTTGGATTTTTCCCGCCCACCCCTTGTCTTTGCCGTTTATCCCCCCCAAAATCAACGTTAGAAATATGTAAAAATATCGACGGGAAATGTGATTGCCGACTTGCCCCGTCGCATTCACGGCTTTAAAAAACACGCTCAGACGCGCCGTGTCCGGCATGGGGCGTGAAGGAACACTAATTCAAGGCAGCTCGATCGTGGGCGGCCGGTAATCAGGTGAGACGAATGCGAAACAAGCTCAAGATTTTCGTGCCCGCGCTGATCGGCGCATTGTTGTCCGTCGGCCCCGCGTTGGCTGGCCCCGCCGGTGATGTGCGCTCGGCACCGTGGCAATTCTGGCTGCAGGAACCGGGCTCCCCGACCGCAGACCGTATCGTTGCCTTCAACGCGCAGCTGATGGTCATCGAGATACTGATCGTAATCTTCGTTCTCGGGCTGATGGCGTACATCGCCATCCGTTTCAATGCCAAGCGGAACCCAGTGCCTTCGAAGACGACGCACAACACCTTGCTTGAGGTTGTGTGGACGGTCGTGCCGATCCTGATCCTGGTCGGGATTGCGGTGCCGTCGCTGAAGCACCTTTACTTCGCGGACAGCACCCAGGATGCCGAGATGACCCTGAAGGTCACGGGCCACCAGTGGTACTGGAACTACACCTATCCGGACCATGGTGATTTTTCATTCGACAGCATCATTGTTCCGGACGACGAACTGAAGGAAGGTCAGCCGCGGCTCCTTACCGTCGACAACAAGGTCGTGCTGCCGGTCGAAACCAATATTCGCCTGCTGTTTACGTCTGCTGACGTGATTCACAACTGGGCACTGCCGTCATTGTCGGTGAAGATCGACACGATGCCGGGCCGGACCAACGAAACCTGGACCCGTATCCACGAAAAATATGTCGGCAAGACGATTTACGGCATGTGCTCGGAACTGTGCGGTGTGAACCACGGCTTCATGCCCATCGCGGTTCTTGCGGTATCGAAAGAAGATTTCGAAAAGTGGACCAAAGAGGCCCAGGCGAAATTCGCTTCGGATGACACCAAAACGGACGACAAGGTGCGCGTGGCTTCCGCCGCCCCCACCCGTTGATCATCCGGACAGATATTTGAGGAGAGGGACGTAACATGGCGAACGCAGCTGACGCCCATCACGACGAACACGGTCACGACGACCACTACCCCGGCTTTTTCTCGCGCTGGTTCTGCTCGACGAACCACAAGGACATCGGCACGGTATATCTCTACCTGTCCATGTTCGCGGCGATCGTCGGCGGCGGCATGTCATGGTACATCCGCCTCGAGCTGTTGGAACCGGGTATCCAGTACATCGATGACTTCCAGTTCTACAATGTGCTGCTGACGGCGCATGGGTTCCTGATGGTGTTCTTTGTTGTCATGCCGGCGATGATCGGCGGTTTTGGCAACTGGTTCGTGCCATTGATGATCGGCGCGCCGGATATGGCGTTCCCGCGTATGAACAACATCAGCCTGTGGCTGACCTTCGCAGGTCTCGGCATGCTGCTGATCTCGGTCTTTGTCGGTGCCGGTCCGGGCACGGGTTGGACAGTCTATCCGCCGCTATCCAGCGGAATCTATCACCCGAGCGCGGCAGTCGACTTCGGTATCCTGTCGCTGCACCTCGCCGGTGCCGCCTCGATCCTGGGCGCGATCAACTTCATCGTTACCATCTTCAACATGCGTGCACCGGGCATGACGCTGCACAAAATGCCGCTGTTCGTATGGTCGATCCTGGTGACCGCGTTCCTGCTTCTGCTGGCACTGCCGGTGCTGGCGGGCGCGCTGACGATGCTGCTCACTGACCGGAACTTCGGTACCACGTTCTTCGATCCCGCCGGCGGCGGCGATCCGATCCTGTGGCAGCACCTGTTCTGGTTCTTCGGTCATCCGGAAGTCTACATCATCATCCTGCCGGCATTCGGCATCATCTCGCAGATCGTTTCCACGTTCTCCAAGAAGCCGGTGTTCGGTTATCTCGGCATGGCGTACGCGATGGCGGCGATCGGTGTCGTCGGGTTCGTCGTGTGGGCGCACCACATGTACACGGTCGGCCTCGACGTTGATACCCGTGCCTACTTTACGGCGGCGACGATGGTCATTGCCGTGCCGACGGGCGTGAAGATCTTCTCGTGGCTGGCGACGATGTGGGGCGGTTCGATCACGTTCGATACGCCGATGCTGTACGCGTTCGGCTTCATCTTCCTGTTCGTGGTCGGTGGTGTCACCGGCGTGACGCTGGCAAACTCGTCGGCGGACCTCGTGTTCCACGACACCTACTTCGTGGTCGCGCACTTCCATTATGTGATGGCGATTGCCGCGATCTTCGCGATGTTCGGCGCCTGGTTCTACTGGATCGGCAAAATGTCGGGTAAGCAGTACAACGAAACCATGGGCAAGATTCAGTTCTGGGTCTTCTTCATCGGCGTCAACCTTCTGTTCTTCCCGCAGCACTTCTCCGGTCTTGCCGGGATGCCGCGCCGTATTCCGGATTATCCGGATGCCTATGCGGGTTGGAACTATCTCAGCTCCGTCGGTGCGCTGATCACCGCGGTCGGTACGGTCCTGTTCTTCTGGATCCTGTACCGCACCTATGCGGCGGGCACCAAGGCGGAACAAAACCCGTGGGGCGAAGGCGCGACGACGCTGGAATGGCATGTGCCGAGCCCGGCGCCGTTCCACACCTTCGAAGATCAGCCGGACATGTCCGGCAAAGCACCGGCCGAGTAAGCCGGTCGACCGGGACGACATTCGATGGCGAACGTCAGAAAGAAAAACATGCGGACGGCGATGGTGCTTTTCACCGTCGTCGCCGGCATGGTCGGTCTGGCGTTCGCATCGGTGCCGCTCTATCGAATCTTTTGCCAGGTGACGGGGCTGGGCGGGACGCCAGGCGTCGCGGCCGAGGCACCGGCGACGGCGACGAATACGGATTTCGTCGTCCGTTTCGATGCCAACACAAACCCGGATTTGCCGTGGCGCTTCAAGCCGGTTCAGCGCGAGGTACACCTTAAGCTGGGCGAGGAGAAGCTGGCTTTTTACGAGGCTACGAACCTAAGCGACAAGCCGGTTACCGGGACGGCAACGTTCAACGTAACGCCGCTCAAGGCCGGGCAGTTTTTCGTCAAGATCGACTGCTTCTGCTTTACGGAGCAGACCCTGATGCCTGGCGAAACGGTTGATATGCCGGTGACGTTTTACGTCGATCCGGAAATTTACGAAGAAGTTAACACCCAAGACGTCAAGACGATTACGCTCTCTTACACCTTCTATCCGAAAGAAGAAGGCGATAAGGTGTCGGCGGTTCGTCGAGTTGTGACGCCGAGGGAGAAGGGCTGATAAGGACGGTCAGGGGCCGTTCCTGTCACGAGTAATTAAAACCCGAGGGGAAAAATACCGATGAGTGGTGCGAAAAGTCATCCCTATCATATCGTCAACCCGAGCCCGTGGCCGTTTGCCGCAAGCGTACTGGCGTTCGTCATGGCGATCTTTGCGATCATGTATATGCACGGCTCGTCGCTGTTCCCGATGCTGGCGTGCCTGGTCGCGCTGGTTGTCGTTGCCGGGCTGTGGTGGCGTGATGTCGTCTCCGAAGGCCTCAGCGGGCACGATCACACCGAGGAAGTCCGTCACGGTCTGCGTATGGGGATGCTGTTGTTCATCGTCTCCGAGGTGATGTTCTTCTTTGCGTTCTTCTGGGCATACTTCAACGCATCGATCCCGGCGCTGAGCTTCGTCGCCTCGCCGACGTGGCCGCCGGAAGGCGTCGTGCCGCTGGAAACGTGGACCCTGCCGTTCCTGAACACGCTGATCCTGCTGACGTCGGGCGTGACGGTGACCTATGCGCACCATGCTATCCGACTCGGCGACAACAAGCGCGGCGCAACGGGTATCCTGCTGACGGTTCTGCTGGGTATCCTGTTTACCGCCTGCCAGGCCTACGAATACGGCCACGCGGCGTTCGGCTTCAAGGACGGTATCTATTCGTCGACGTTCTATCTGGCGACCGGTTTCCACGGCTTCCACGTGATCGTCGGCACGATCTTCCTGGCGGTGTGCTACTTCCGCACCATCAAGGGTCACTTCTCGCCGGAGGGTCACATCGGCTTCGAAGCTGCCGCCTGGTACTGGCACTTCGTCGACGTCGTGTGGCTGTTCCTGTTCACCGCCGTTTACTGGTGGGGGTCGGCCGGTTACATACCGGCTGCCAGCTAAGGCGCCAATGTATCGGTAAGGGAAAGGCCGGGGTTCGCCCCGGCCTTTTTCGTTGCCTCACAGGAGGCCCAGAAAGGCCCACCAGAGGTAATTCAGCGGCACCAGGGTCAACAGCGACAGCACGGCAAGAATCACCGTGAATTTCGCGCCGTCCTTTATGGAGACGCCACCGAGCTGCATGCCGACGATCACCGGCGGTGCCTGATAGGGCAGGATAACGGTCGAATAAGCGATCACTTGCGTCATGAGCACAGTTTGCAGCGGCATACCGCTGAGACGTGCCATATCGTCCGCCAGCGGTCCGACGATGGCGGGTACACTTGCCGCGGTCGAGGCCATGTTCAGCACCGTCCCCAGCCCGACCATGGAAAGGAATGCGGGCAAGGGGCCGTCATCCCAGAACGGGATGTGATTGAGCAGCCAGCCGCCGATCCAGTCGCCGGCCCCGGTATTGACGAGGACGGAACCGAGGCTGAGAACGCCTGCAACATAGAACGCCGACGGAAAGTTGACCTTGGTCTTGAGATCGTCGCCGTTCACGAGATCGATACCCGGCATCAGGCAGGCAACGGCGGCGGCCAAGGCGATCCATGCCGGAGAGATGTGGTGCACGAAGTCCGTGATCCAGAAGCAAAGGGTCAGCGCAAGGATCACTGCCAGGCGGCGCCCGTTCCGGTTCAAACCGTCCGCATCCGTTTCGGGCGCCGGTTTTGTGACATCCGTCGAATTTGCCGGGAAAGCCCATGCAGCAACCGCGACAATCAGGGCCGCTTTCAGCAGGCCGTTAACCGGCAAATGGGTCAGCATGTAGGTGCCGTACGTGAAGGTCACATCGAACAGGTTTTCGGCGACGCCGGAAAGCACCATGTTCGGTACGTTCGCGGGAAGAATAGCGGCCGACGGCATCCACGTGCCGCATGCCGTTGCCAGAACCAGCCCTGTTCGTTCGTTGCTGCCCGCGGTGAACCCTTTGCTGTCGGCAAGCGCAAGAACGATCGGAATGAGGAGGACGATGCGCCCGAGCGTCGACGGCATGACGAAGGCAAGCGCGATGCCGACAACGACGACACCCGTCAGCATCGTCAGATATCCGCCGGAAAGCCGGGCGGTGATGGCCGTCGCGAGTGCTTTGCCGAGACCCGTTTTGTTGACCGCGACGCCGATGATCAGGCCGCCGAATACGAGCCAGAAGGCCGTCGAGTGAAATCCCGCGAAAACTGTCGGCGCCGGGGCGATGCCGAAGACCATGGCGATGGTAAAGAACGCCAGTGCGGTCAGAAACTCGGGTACGGCGACCGTGGCGTAAAGACCGACGGCGAAAAGGCCCAACGCCGCCCCTTTGATCGCCAAAGGCGGCACGCCGTCCGGGGCCGGGGCCAGGAACAGGGCGATGGCGGCTGCGGTTGTGGCCAGGGCGATCAGACGTGACGGATGCCGGGATAAAACCTTGAGAAATTCAGACATGTTCTTCGTTATAGACCTGCCGTTGCACGCGACAACACTTAAATCGTCATGCTTCCTGGTCTATGATGCCGTAACACGAAGGGGAGGACGACATGGCCGACAATGGCACCGAGTCAAAAGCGTTATTCGACGTCGAGAAAAATGCCGAGATATACGCGGATTTCGCCGAGCGCTCACAGAAGATCGTCAATGCATTCCTGGAGCGCCAGAAGTCGGGTGAGAACTACACCGTCGCCGACCCGGTCGAGATCGGACGCATGTTCATGGATGCGTCGATGAAGATGATGTCCAACCCTCAGAAGTTCGCAGAACAGCAGGCCAAGCTGATGCAGGGGTATGCGGAGATTTGGCAGGCGACGGCCAAGCGCATGGCCGGGGAAGAAGACGTCAAACCCGTGATCGAACCAGCCAGGGACGACCGCCGCTTCAAGGACGATGCGTGGAGCGAGGAGACGGTCTTCGACTTCATCAAGCAGTCGTATCTTCTGACCTCGGACTGGCTGCAGTCACAGGTCAGCGACGTCGACGATGTGGACGAAAAGACCCGGGAGAAGCTGAAGTTCTATACCCGGCAGTTCGTGGATGCGCTGTCGCCGAGCAACTTCGTCGCGACCAATCCGAAAGTGCTGAAAACGGCGTCGGACACCAAGGGCGAGAACCTGATCAAGGGGCTGGATCAGCTGTTAAAGGATCTCGAGCGCGGACAGGGCGAACTGCGCATTTCCATGACCGACACGGACGCGTTTGAACTCGGCAAGAACGTTGCCGTGACGCCGGGCAAGGTCGTCTTTCAGAACGATCTGATACAGTTGCTGCAATACGAGCCGACGACCGAGAAAGTTGCCAAGCGGCCGTTGCTGATCGTGCCGCCGTGGATCAACAAGTTTTACATCCTCGACCTGCAGCCCAAGAACTCGTTCATCAAATGGGCGACGGACCAGGGGCAGACGGTATTCGTGATCTCGTGGATCAATCCCGACGAGCGGTATGCCGATAAGGAGTTCGAGGACTACATGCTGGAAGGTCCGCTGGCGGCGATGGACGCAATCGCGGATGCCACCGGCGAGAAGGATGTCAACATCATCGGCTACTGCATCGGCGGCACGCTGACGGCGTCCACGCTGGCGTACATGACGTCGAAGGGCGACAACCGCGTGAAGTCGGCGACCTTTTTCACGACCATGGTCGACTTTTCGGAACCGGGTGAGCTTGGCGTCTTTATCGACGAGGAACAGTTGAGCCGCCTCGACGAGCACATGTCGAAGACCGGGTATCTCGATGGCCAGTACATGTCCCAGGTTTTCAACATGATGCGGGACAACGACCTGATCTGGTCGTTCGTGGTCAACAATTACCTTCTGGGCCGTGAGCCGATGGCGTTCGATCTGCTCTACTGGAATTCCGATAACACGCGCATGCCGAAGATGATGCACTCGCTCTACCTTCGCAAAATGTACCTGGAAAACAAACTGGTCGAGCCGGGCGGTATCACGCTGGACGGTGTGCCGATCGATCTGTCGACGATCAAGACACCGGTTTATTGGTTGTCGACCAAGGATGATCACATCGCGCCGTGGAAATCGACCTATGCAGCGACGCAAATCTACAAGGGGCCGAAGCGGTTCGTACTGTCGGCGAGTGGGCATATCGCAGGTGTCATCAACCCGCCGGCAGCCAACAAGTACTGCTTCTGGACAAATTCAAAATATCCGGCAGATCCGGAAGAATTCTTCGAGGGTGCCAAGCAGCACGAGGGCTCATGGTGGCCGGACTGGAAGAAGTGGATCAAGAAATATGCAGGCGGCGAAGTCGCGGCGCGCACGCCGGGAGACGGCAAGCTCAAGGTGATCGAGGATGCGCCGGGTTCGTACGTAAAGGTGCGCATCTGATTTGCCCGCAGGCGCCATTCCGGGCATAGTTTCGGCCATGGCAGAGGGGGACGTTAGCGATATCGAACTGACCGGCGGCGCGCAGATGGGTGTCGCGCCAGAAGCCGTGCACAGCCATCTGGAACTGCTGGCCGAAATGGGCCGGGATTTCGCGACAAGCCAGGATCTGGAGCAGACCCTCTCGCGCGCGGTTGCCCGCATCACCGACTATGTCGATGCCGAAGCCGGTGCATTGTTCATGCTTTCGCCGACAGGTGACCTGCTGCATTGCGACGCCTGCATCGGGCCGGTTGAAATCACCGGCCTCGAAATCGCCGCGGACCAGGGGATCGTCGGCTTCTGCGTGCAGAACGATAAAGGCCGGATTGTTCGCGACGTCAGCAAGGATCCGGACTTCAACGCCGCCGTCGATGACGAAACCGGCTTCAAGACGCGTTCCATCCTGTGCGCGCCGATGAGCGTGAAGGGCGAGCGTATCGGGGCCATCGAACTGATCAACAAGCGCGGCGGCGACGGCCTGTTCGACGACGATGACCTGCATCTGTTGCAGTCGCTTTCCGTTTCCGCCGGCCTTGCCGTGCTGAATGCGCGTATGGCGGCGGAGCTTGTCGAACAGGAGCGGGTCAAACGTGAGCTCGAACTCGCCGCGGAAATCCAGCGCTCCCTGCTGCCGGAAGAAAAGGAAAGCGAGTTTCCGGTCAAGGGTGTGAACCTGCCGGCGCGGGTGGTCTCGGGCGACTTCTATGATTTTTATCCGTTGGACGACGGCCGGGTCGCGTTCACGTTGGGCGACGTGTCGGGCAAGGGCATGAACGCCGCGTTGATGATGGCGAAGACGGCAAGCCTGCTGCGCTGTCTCGGCAAGGCAATCAAGGAGCCCGGGCGGCTTCTGACGCTGGTCAACGCAGAGGTCGCTGAAACGGCGACCCGGGGCATGTTCGTGACGCTGGTGCATGGCATTTACGACCCGGAAAGCGGCTACGTCAGACTGGCGAACGCAGGACATGAACCGCCGCTTTTCGTGACGCGCGACGGTGAATTCCGGGCAATCGAGGCCGAGGCTCCGCCGCTCGGTATCTCGCCGGCGCTTCTGGATGAAGACGGTTTTCCGGAAACGGAGTTGAATCTGGATGGCGGCAGGCTGTTCGTGTTCACGGACGGTGTGACGGAAGGTTATGTCGAAGAGGGTGTGGAACTCGGCGCGGACGGTCTGAAGGACATGATCCGCAGTGCTGCCGGTAGCGATGTTCAGACGTTGCTCAACGCGGTTCGCGAGAAGATTGGCGGCGACGGACGCTCGCTGCGTGACGATGTGACGTTGCTTGCCATCGATGATGCCGGCCGTAGGCACGCCGCCAGTGCGGCCGGTGCCGCGGAACCCGGTGCAACGGATATGCCGGGCGAGAAGATCTTCCAGCTTCGCGTCACGGCCAAGGCGAACCGCTTGCGGCTGATCCGCAACGCTGTCCGGGAAACGGCGGAATTCTGCGGGTTTTCGGAGGCAGATACCGGCGATATCGTGCTCGCCGTCGATGAGGCCTGCCAGAACGTCATCCGGCATGCGTACGGTCACGAAGGCGAGGGCGACATTGCCATCGAGTTTCGCCACCGGCCTGACGCAATGATTTTGCTGATCCGTGACTTTGCCGATCCGGTGGATATTTCGAAGATCAAACCGCGGGATCTGGACGATTTACGTCCCGGCGGACTGGGGACGCATCTTATCGGCGAAGTGATGGACGAAGTAGATTTCTTGCCGCCGCCGATAGATGGCGGCAATCTATTGAGGTTAGTAAAGAAAATCGGGGACTAGAGGCAAAATGGAGCACCAATTATCGGAATCCGGCGGTGCGATCGTCATCGCGTTTTCAGGCGATATCGATCTGCAAACGTCACCGGACGCGCGCAAGGCGTTGCTGGGCCTCGTGGGAAAAGGCCAACCGATCCTGGTCGATCTGTCCGGCGTCGGATACATCGATTCGTCCGGTGTCGCCTCGCTCGTTGAATGTCTGCAAAGCGTCAAGAAGTCGGGGCAGAAGCTCGCGCTTGTCTCTGTCAGCGACGGGGCGCTCCGGGTGCTGCAGCTGGCACGCCTCGACAAGGTCTTCGTGATTTGCGGGACGGTCGACGAGGGCGTGCAGTCGGTCACCTGAGCGTTTCAAAAACGCCAAACCTACGGGGGTTAAGACTTGGCAGATCAAAAGGTTTCCGCAGTTCAGAGAGTAGAAGGTGTCGGCAAATCCGCCGTCGGCTTTGTCGAAGCCGTGGGCAATGGCGGCATCCTCGTTGCGGAGAGCGTATACTGGCTGCTGTTCGGCGTGCGCGAGCGCCAACCCGTCCGTCTGGGCGCCGTCATCCAGCAGATGATGGAAATCGGCATCAACGCCGTCCCGATCATCTTGATGCTGACGGGTGCCATCGGTGTGATGCTGGCCATTCAGGGCATCCACACGCTGAGGATATTCGGCGCGGAGAGCCGGGTGACGATCGGGATCGCTTTCTCCGTTGTGCGAGAGTTCGCTCCCCTGATTACAGGTATTCTCGTGGCCGGGCGTTCCGGCTCGGCGCTGGCGGCCCGCATCGGCACCATGAAGATCAATCAGGAAATCGATGCGCTGAAGGTAATGGGGATCAATCCGACACGGTTCCTCGTCGTGCCGGCGTTGCTGGCCATGCTGGTGATGGTGCCGGCGTTGACGCTGCTCGGTAACCTGATGGGCCTGTTTGCGGCGGGCCTTTATGTGAATGCCGATCTTGGTATCTCGCTGGCCGCGTATGCCCATGACACCATCGATATTCTGTCGCTCGACGATCTCGGGCACGGGCTCGGAAAAAGCTGCATCTTTGCGATCCTGATCGCCGTGATTGGCGTTGTGAACGGGGCCGGCGTTCAAGGTGGTGCCGAGGGCGTCGGCAAGGCGACGACGCGTTCCGTGGTACAGTCGATTTCGGCGATTATCGTTACCGACATGCTGTTTGCGTTCGTGGCAACGAGGTAGGGCATGCGAAATCCGCAAACCGTGATCGAGGAACGCAAGACCCGGCACCGTCCGGAAACCGGTCCCGATGCCGTGATCGAGGTTGAGGATCTGGTCACCCACTACGGTGAGCGGATGATCCTCAAGGGCGTCAGCATGGGCGTGCTGGAAAACGAGATTATGGTCATTATGGGCGGTTCGGGGTCGGGCAAGTCGACCCTGCTTCGCCATTTGATGGCACTCGAGGAAAAAACGTCCGGGACCATGCGTATCCTGGGAAAGGACATCGATCAGATTACCCGCCAGGAGTTTCTCGATGTCCGCAAGAAACTGGGCGTCGCGTTTCAGTCGGGCGCACTGTTTAGTTCCATGACGGTTGGCGAAAACATCATGCTGCCGCTCTACGAACACACCGGCCTGGATGCGCTCACCATGGAAATTATGGCGCGGATGAAGCTGGAAGTGGTCGAACTGTCGGGCTTCGAGAGTCTGATGCCGTCCGAGTTGTCAGGGGGCATGATCAAGCGGGCTGCCTTTGCGCGGGCCATCGTGATGGATCCGAAGGTGCTGTTCTGCGACGAGCCTTCGGCAGGTCTCGATCCGGTGGTCGCCTCGGCGCTCGACGACCTCATTCTCGATATGCGTGATGCGATGGGTATGAGTATCGTCGTCGTTACGCACGAACTGGACAGTGCCTTCAAGATTGCCGACCGCATCACGATTCTCGACCGGGGCGAGATATTGATGATCGGCACTGTCGAGGAAGTCCTGAACTCCGGTTCGGAGCGTGTGCAGGCGCTTCTGAACCGTATCCCCGAAGAAGACAATCTGGACCCGGACGAGTACCTGGCACGCCTTGTCGGCGATAACAGCCCGGGCACGGCGCATTTGTGAGGACGGACACGTGAGAACAAGCAAGATCAACTACTTTATTGTCGGGATGTTCGTGATCACCATGATCGTCGCATTGGTCATTTCCGTCGCCCTGCTCACGGGGCGGACGGGGGCGACCGACGGTTATCACGCCTACTATTCGAACGTGACGGGTGTGAAATTCGGCACTCAGGTTGTGTATGAAGGTTACCCCATCGGCCAGGTGATCGAGGTCACGCCCGAAGAACAGAATGGACGCATGCGTTTTCGCGTCGAGTTCGATGTCGTTGAAGGCTGGCGTATTCCCGATGACAGTATTGTCGCGATAGCGGCGCCCGGCTTGCTGGCGGCGGTCACGCTGGCGGTTGAAGCGGGGACGAGTACGACAGCGCTGGAGCCCGGCGCCGAAGTGAAGGCACAAGAGCGTTCGGACATGTTTGCTGCCGTTGCCGATGTCGCCGGAGATTTCGGCGATCTTTCCAACAATTATCTGAAGCCGCTGTTGCGCAATGTCGACAGCACCGTTACGCAGATCAGCGAATTCCTCGCCGTCGGTGGCGAGGGGCGCCTGATCGCTGCAGATGCGCGCGACACGATGTCCATGGCACGCACGATTATGGCCGATCTTCAGGGGCGTATTCCGACGATCGCCGGCCGGCTCGAGTCCATTTTGACGGACGTCAATGTGACCAGCCGGCGGTTGAACGAGATTTTGACGCCGGCCAACCAACAGAAGATTCTCGGCATGATCGACAATCTGAATGCCGCCACGGAGAAGTTCGATACCGTCCTGATTACCATGAACTCGATCCTGACGGACATTGACGATCTGGTACTCGATGCGGAGGGCGACGTTGCCGTGACGATGAAGGAAAGCCGCTACATCGTGGAATCGATTGCCCGTAATATCGATGCCATCAACCAGAACATGGATGGCGCGGCGCGCAATCTGTATGAATTCAGCCGCCAGATCCGGCAAAACCCGGGGCTGCTGCTCGGCGGCACGTCACCTGAAGACAAGGGAGCGTCCCAATGACGACGCGTATCAAAATGCCTGCCCGCAATTCGGCCCCTCTGGCGGGGGCATTGCTCGCAATTGCCATCTTCGTGACGGGGTGTGCGTCGCAACCGCCGGTGCCGAGTGACAAGTACTATCGCCTGCAGGCGGTATTTGCGGCGGAGGCCCTGTCATCAGTTAAGTTCGGCGGCAACTTTCAAATCGAGCGTTTTACGGCCGATGGCCTCACCGCGGGTCGGCCCATCGTCTATGTCGAATCCGACGATCCCAATCAACTGCAGGAATATCACTATCACTTCTGGACGCAGCCGCCGACGGTCATGCTGCGCGACGAGTTGATAACCTATCTGCGTCAGGCCAACATCGCCGACAGCGTGGTCACGCCGGAAATGCGCCTGGAACCGCAATACGTGATGACCGGGCGCATTCGAAAGCTGGAACAGGTCCTGGGGTCGCCGAACCGGACCCGCCTCGAACTTGAGATCGCGCTGCGTCAGACCGACGGTGGCAAGCTTCTGTTCCTGAAGTCTTATACGCATGAAACCACGCAGAATTCACCGGGTGTCGCGGCGGCAGTCGATGCGCTCAACGAGGCGCTGAATATCGTTTATTCGGACTTGCTGGCCGATCTCCGCGCGCTATGAGCGCGGGGCGTCGGCGAAAATCGGCGCGCCGCGGCAAACCGGCACCGAAACGCGCCGCTGAAGCGCTGGTCATCAAAAAAATTGCGCAACAGGGAGACGGCGAAGGCACGCTCGCCGACGGCACGCGAGTATTCGTGCCGCTGACGTTGCCCGGTGACGAAATTCGCGTTCAGCCGGGAATAAAGCGCGGGGACGGCGTCGCCGGGACCGTGATTGAATGGATTGACCGGCAGCAACGGAACAACCCTGTTTGCGAAGTGTTCGGTGTATGTGGCGGATGCCAGCTGCAGCACCTGCCGGAAAACGACTACACATCCTGGAAGATGGATGCGGTCCGGACGGCGCTTTCGCGACACGGCCTTTCCGTCGACGTTGCCCCCATGCAGCAGGTGCCGTTGAACGCGCGCCGTCGCGCCACATTGGCGTTTGTGATGACCGCAGCGGGGCCGATGCTCGGGTTCAAGGAAGCCTATTCGGACCGGATCGTCGGGATGGACGGCTGTCCGCTGCTGGCGGCGCCCCTCGCCGAGCTTTGGGCGCCGCTACGAGCGTTCTGCGCATCGTGCTTCGAAGCACCGTTCCGCGCCGATCTGCGCGTCACCGCGACCGGCACCGGGGCCGTAGATATCGTTGTCGAGGCCGATGCGGCACTCGATCTCGCCCGGCGCGAAGCCGTCGCCGCCTTCGCGGAACAACAGAATATCGCCCGGATAAGCTGGCAGCGGTCCGGCGAACCGCCGGAACCGGTCGTTCAGCGCAAGCCCGTGCTGCTCAACATCGGGAAGGCCGACATCGAGCTGCCCATGGGCGGGTTCGTGCAGCCGTCGGCAGAGGGTGAAGCGATATTGCAGGCGCTTGTGTCGGAAGGAGTCGGTGATGCGCGCCGGGTTGCGGACCTCTACTGCGGGATCGGTACATTCGCGTTTGTTCTATCAAGCGAACGAAAGCACGTGCTCGCCGTTGACGACAACGCGGCCCTGATCGCCGCGCTCGACCGCGCCGCCGGACGCGCCGGTCTGGGCGGTTATATCGATACGGCAGTCCGGGACCTGCGTGCATCGCCGCTGGAGCAGAAGGCATTTGCCGAGATGGATGCGGTGATCTTCGATCCGCCGCGCGCAGGCGCCAAGACACAGGCGGAAATGCTTGCGGACAGCGTCGTGCCCAAAATCGTCGCGGTCTCGTGCAATCCGGCGACGCTGGCGCGTGATCTGCGCATTCTCGTCGACGGCGGCTATCGGATCGAAAGCCTGACTCCCGTCGACCAGTTTCCCATGAGCTACCATGTCGAAGCGGTTGCGGTACTTTTCCGTCCGGGATGACCTCGTCCCTGTTCGGTGCTAGCCTTCGCGGATGAGTTCGAGCAGCAACGCTGACGCAACCATCTGGATCGGTCGCTGTGCCGCGACGGAAGGCGATGTGCGGGTCGAAACGCCCGGCGGTATGGAAAAACCGTTGATCGAGGATGCCAGGCTCCGTGCCGGGGATCGGATTGCGACCGGAGAGGCCGCCACCACGGCGTTACGTTTGGTTGACGGCACCCATCTGGTTCTGAGTGCGCACAGCGTGCTCTCCATCGATCAGTTCTATTTCGAGGACGACCGCGAGGACGACTCTGCCGTCTTTACCGTAGAGACCGGCACATGCGTGATCGAGGCGGGCGATCTTTCCCTCCATCCGGATACGTTTCTCGTCTTTGCAGGGGACAGTACGCTCTGTCTACGATGTGCGCGTATTGCGTTGCGTGTCGATCCGCTCGGATACGATCTTGTCACGTTGATGCCCGCCGGATCGGGTCCGCTCGGCGAGGTTCTCGCGCACAACAAGATCGGGATGCAGATGCTGAGCAGTCCCTGGCAAACACTACGCCTGGGCGGGGAGGATGCCGACATCCCGGAACCGCTCACACTCCCTTCAAGCGTCGTCTGCGAGACATATGACGGCACCGGTGTGCGGGATTTGCTGCGGCCGCCGCTTGAGGGTGGAGACGATCTTGCCGAAGAATTTCACCCGTTCCAGGCATTGCAGGACAGATTGCTGGAACGTCAGTTCGTCAGCCGTCAGGTGTTTCCGGGCGACGGCGCGGCAAAAACGGGTGACGGCGATCAGATGTTGGAAGATGCCTTCGAAGGCACGCGTTTCAGGCTCGGGACAGCCGAACCGGAAACATCGAACTAGGGCTCAGCCCATCTCGAGTGCACGTTTGTAGACGTCGAGCAGTTCTTCCATCTCGGAACGGTCGGACGCGTCCATTTTGCGCAGCCTGATGATCTGGCGCAGGACCTTGATGTCGAAACCTTATACCCCCCTCTTGAATCTGTAATATTTAGGTAGATTCCACCTTATTTGAGGGTGTTAAGCTTACAGGTTCCGGCCAAAAAGAGTGGTTTTAGGCTCAGAATCAGCGATATCCGCTGAAAAAATCTTTGGTCAAAATTTTTTGTAAGAAAATCAACGTTTTATTCACCTTTGCCACCCATTTGCTTATAGGTGAGAGGTGTTTCAATCGAGAATGGTATTCGTTTGCTAAATCAAGGTTCAGATAGGTTCGAAGAGTTCCTCGCTGTGTTTAGGGAGATCCCTATTCAGCGCGACAAGGAAGTCCGTCTGCTGCCTGTTGTATTCATTTGCCGACGAGGAAAGTTGCCGCAGGTTTTCAAGGAAGCAATCGAGTTCGCTTGGATGGAAAGCAACAAGCGCTCGAGTTCGACAGTACGTATTCAGATTGGCGCCGTTGCTCGTTTCTTGAATTTCGTGAGCGCATACTTTTGTATGTATCCGTTCCGGAGCGAGCATTTTGAAGACTTCCTGACCCATTTTGTATCCACACGAATTACGGGGACGCTCGATGATGACAAGCGTTGCCGATATGGCAGTTTGAATTGGAACAAGGTCGTCCCTCAGACGGCCCGTATGGAACTCCTCTACATTCTAAAGTTCATGGACTTCTGCGCTGAGAGATCGGGCGAGTTTCGTATCTCTGATCGCTTCCGCGTGAAGCTGGATGCTTCTAGCTTCGAAAAGCAGAAGGCGATGAAGGACGAGTCGGAGAGAGATTTCCTCGTCCACCTTCAGGGTAGCCGCGAGTATTGGAAGCGCATCAGAGGCGAGGAAGAGAGCAGGCTTCCTGACATCACTCCACGGGTGCTGAAGAAGCCTAAATCGTATTCTCGGACCCCATCGATTGCTGAGGTTTCGGCGATCATAGGCGCCACGCCAAATCCGATCTACAAAGGCATATTCATTCTGGGTGCATTCGGTGGTCTGCGTATTTCTGAGATCGTCAACCTCTGGGCATGCGATGTCTTGCCTGGAGATTACTATCCGAAATTTTTCAGCGACTCTCTCGCAGAGGGATTTGGGGAATGTATGGTGCTCAGGTGCCACCCTATCTATTCGAAATACTGTGGGAATTTCAGTGGCCCTGAAACTACCCGGCAGGAGTTCCTGAAGACGTCATTTGACCTTCAGCCGCGATCACTTCTCTCAAGCCAGGATCGACTCTATGCAGGGTGGAAAGGAACTATCTCGACAAGCAGCCATTTATCTGCCCATCCCGTGTTTTGGTTAGATCCGAAAGCTTCCGAATTGTTCCATGACTGCTATGACAGAATCCTGAAATATATTCGCTACACGGAAGCGGACATACGTCATCCTTACCTATTTATAAACATTGCTGACCGATCGGGACGTTCGATTGGGAACCCAACGACGATTGAAAGTGCCCAAAGGGCATTTCATCGAGCATGCACGCGTGCAGGCCTACCATACGGCGAGAAAGGCCTGACCATACATGGCCTACGACATTTCTATAAGTGGTATGCGACTGACCTACTGAAAATCGAACCTCATCACGTGCAGATAATGATGGGTCACGAGTCAGTACGGAGTCAGGACGAGTACGGGGTTCGTGTTTCTGAAATTGGGGAGCACGTATCAGAAGCGCGCAAGACTATGACGGGGAGTGCATTGCATGACGTATGACATCAAAGCTCTGGACGACGCCAACGTGATCCTCAATGAGGACGGAATAGGGTCGGTCTCATTGGAGAGTAAACATTTCGTACTTCGGCAAGATTGCGATCTGCAAGAGATCCGCGAAGTGTTGGAGAAGTTCCGTGCGGAGAGTTGCAGCTTCCTCGTCAAAGTTTTCTCCATGACCCCATCGGAGCTCAACGCCTGGTATGGGGGTAGCAAGTATGAGGGTGACCCGTCTGTGTGCCCGGCTGATGCTCCTGTGGGACTGAAAATCATGTCCAAGAACTCCATGAGACTAAGTTGGCTGGATCACGCGACTGTCGTCAAAGCGGCTATCAAATTGGGAGAGATTGATCAGGCGAATGTCGGCAGCGATGGGATGCGGATGAAAAAGGGGACTGGCCGCTTTCATGAAATCATGTGGGCCAAGAGTCTGAAGAAGCAGCGTGAAGTCATTCGGCATGCGCTCGATCCTAATAATGATGACTTGGCCGCGTTGACGAAGAAGCTTCAGCAAGGTTCTTGTTTTGACTTTGACGTGATCGAGAAACAGTTGTCGCGTTCGAAGAGTGTGGAGGTGTTCCTCAAATGGTTGGCGAAGTCACTCTGGAGCGAACTGAATAAGAAAGGGCGTGCTACAAACTTCGCGACCTGCTGGTTGGCAATGTACCTCTGCAAAGAGGGGATCTGGTTCTTTCCAAAGGTGAAGAAGAAGGCTCTGCGGGATCTAACGCCTCGCCTACTGTGGCCAATGATTTGGGAAATCATGGTTCCGAAGCCTGTTCGCAAGGTCGCTCAAAAAATGCGTATCGATAATGATCGACCGAATGAGGCGTCGCGGCTGGACAACGCTCATTGTGAGTTTTTGCTTCGAACGAATCTGTATAACGATTTTGACGGCATAGACGAGGAGGTATTCTTCGCGATCAAGGGGGATGAAGCTGCATCGCTGTTCGAAACGAACAACAAAGATCACCGTGCGATGTCGTTGAACTTGTTTTTCGACACGATGTTGGCAGCAATTGGCGAAAACCGAGACGATCACGAAGAGTTGTCGATGTATTTCGGTGGTGGCGGTCGCATCGAAAGTTCCAAAGACCCTTTTTCATGGATGAAGCCTGGCGTAGGGAGAGCTCACCGGAAAGGCGGCTTGCGGGCTGAAGTATTCAAACGGTGGAATAACCAGTGCCCACCTCATGTGAGCGGGTGGGTTGGTGAATTGGAGCAATCCGTAAGGTTGAGCCGAAGGCGTTCCAAAGGCACCTTGGTTCAAGATTTGCACAACTGGGTATACTATCTTCTCTCGCTCGATGAAGCTGATTGTCCATTGTCATTTTCTGAAGTAGACCGCCTTCGTCATATATATTCGCCCGACCCTGACGCTAAAACGTTTCTCAATTTCGTCCAGCAGCTCCCGGTTAATTCGCAAGAGAAGGCGCTCAAGGCTGTTGAGCAATCTTGGTGGTTGATAGCGCGGGCGAATGGGTTCGACAGAGAACGAACCCCTCCGATTGATGGTCGGGATATCCCCAAGGCGAGTGAGATTTCGAGGAAGAAAGGTATAGGCTATCGAACTTCCAAACTTTCGCTGGGTGCGGAAAAGCTACATCTGTTGATCGAAGAGAACAGGCGGCCCGATGAGCAGGGGCGGCCATTTGGGTTTGCGCGTAGTTTCTGCGGAAAGAAATCCGCTCCAATCTATTTTCGCAAAGTTCAGAACCAAGAGACTGGTGAGCGTGAGGAGGTGTTCTTTCCTGGGCCTCCCATTTACCTGGATGTGCTCTTGAATACGGGGATGAGGGCGCATTCTGGCAGATGGTTGGACTCTGGAGAAGGTGACGAATTTTGGGTCGATCAGGAGGGCCTGTGCGAAGCTCCTAATCCACTACCGATTGCTACAAAAGGACGCCAGGAGGGCTTTGTCCGGCTGTTTGATGCCCATTCGGATGGTTGCGTTCTGGGTATGTACTTGCCGGTCAGCAAAACCGGGGCGCATGAGGTTCCTTGGGTTGAGGAAAGTACGGCGAAATATGTCGAGATGATGCGTGACTGGCAGATTCAATATAATCCGCGGTCGAAGACTGTTACTGCCACTGACAAGTTGATCAATAAGACCTTTGGACGGGCCGGTGAGATCCCTGAGGTTTATCCGCTTTTTCGAGATCCCAGAAATGCAGGGAAGCCACCTGGATACGGAACATTGTTTGATTATTTCAAGGCTCTGCTTCGTCACTGTGAGAAGATCTACAATGAACGGAAGCGCGAAATTCTTGGCGACGCCCATAAGTGGGAACCATTCTTCATCAATGGTAGCTCCAAATGGACGTTCCACTCACTTAGGGTGACCTTAGTCACTACACTGGTTGAGGCGGGTGTTTCACCTGCAATCCTGCAGGTTCTGGTTGGGCACAGATCGATCGTGATGACGTATCACTATATTGCGGTCAACAATGCAGCAACAAACGAGAAAATTCGCGCAGGTCGTGAAGCATGGAGACAATCAGTTATCGAAGCTTCGCGAGAATGCAAGACTCCCGAAGAGTTAGATCGCCTTGTTCAGGATCGCCTCGGCGGCGCCGTTAGCCTACTCGGAAGCGAGCACCGCGGTGTCGACATGTTCCGCGCCGCCTTCGAGGACAAAGATGACAGAGAAGTTCACGTCTTTTCGCATGGCATCTGCCCTGGAGGTGAATGCAGTACGGGTGGGAAGAAGAGTGGTACCAAGTATATGCCCGTCTTCCGAGAAGGAGCTTGTTCAAGATGCCGCTACAGGGTCACCGGTCCGGCTTTCCTCAACGGCCTTGTTCTTCGTCTCAACCAGTTGATGCTTGAGATGTTTGAGGGCTTCGAGCGGGAGCGGAGTTTTGAAGAGAGTCGGCTGGAAGCCCAAGATACTGGTGAAAGCACGGTTGAGATTGATGCCAAAATTAATCGCCACCGCGAGGGCCAGGAAGAGTTGTACGCGGAATGGGCTGCGGAACTGGCCACGATCAAGCAATGCGAGGCTGCAATGGAGGCAATGGGTGAAGGGCAGACCCTCCCGATTGTCGCAGGTATGGATAAGGGGGAGTTCGAGACTCGCTTAACCGAGGGACATAAACTTACCTTGCTCCAAAGCATTATTTCGGATGCCGAAACCATCCATGGTGTGGAGCTCGAAGTGCCCGATCATATTCGCGCGCAAAGAGACGAACTGTTGCTCGAGATTGCGGAGGCAAATGACGCCGGTGACCTATTCTACTCCTTACCCAGGGAGCAAAGGGGCAGAGCATTGAATGCATTTGGTAAGATGTTCATTGACCATCAGGAAATGATCGATGAGCGCGGTGCAGATCGGATTGATCAACTGGTTCAAGGCAGCCCAGAGGCGAAGATGCTCTTGAGTAACCAGATCAGGGCTGCGATCGAGAGTGAAACGAGCGATGAGTCTTCGCGGGAGCTTGTGCTGAAATCGGGCACGAAATAGATGGCCAAAACCGGTTCAAAACGGGTTCTGGAGCTACTGGAGAAGAAGGCGTCCGAGTCTCCTAGGGCGAAGCAGCGACTAAGCACGATCGAGCGTGTCGTTGCAGCGTGCGATGCCATCGAGTCCGGAGAAGCTGTTCAGGTTATTAAGAAGGCATTGGGGAGGGATTACGGTCTTAGGTCTAACCCAGAAATATCTCCTTCCACCGTCGCCCGCTATATTGAGGCAATGCAAAAGCTTCATCGCGCTGATTGGCCTGGGCCCAAGAGGCCGACCATCCAGAGCGACGCTGACTTAAAGGCCTACGTAGATGCACGTGAGGCCGAGCGGGTTAAGCCTATTACACCCAAGAAGAAGACCTCTCATCGGGAGCTGATAGAGGATGCGATTGATAGTTTGCCGAGAGCCGCGGACCGGGCCCTGCTCAGAGAGGCATTTGCCAAACTCAGGGCGGCCAAAAGAGAAAACGACGCATTGTCGAAGATCTTGAGGGAGGTCGGCGCTCTGGACTTCCACGATCTTCGAGACGGTTTGTTGGTGGGCAACCGAGAGCTCAACCCAGAAGACGACACCTCTACCGCACTTCTTTCAGATAAAGACATGGCCATATTGTCGCAGTTGATTGACCGCCTGTCCGACGGTGACGCGCTGTTGCTAGTGGGATTGGAGCGTTACAAAGGTCGGATACGCCACAAGAAAACCGGTCGGGTATTGATCGAGAAAGATGAGCTAAAGTGCCTTGCGCTACTCGCCGCACCAGGCGGTTCCATCTGAAGAGTTGTTTGCGATATTCAGAGATATCCCGGCTCGTTCAAGGTCTGGCCTCACTCGTAGAAGAGCAATCGTCAAAGAGTTAATGCATCAATCTCGAAATCAGTGCATCCAAGAACAGTCCCAAGGCAACAAAGAACAATCCAATACTGATCGACGATTCCACGGGATGCCTTTTGTAGGTCGACTTGACTGCCAGCCATTCGCCCAAACAGATCGCGGCCAGCTTTTTCCGAATTGACTGAAACCATCCGCCCGCGAGAATGGTCTTATCGGCAGTCGGAATAAGTGCCGTCGTTCTGCCACCTTCAAGCGCAACATATGCCCGACAAAGGTCGACGAAACCGAGGAGATGTTCGTTCGCACAAAACGCAAAGAGCGGCGTGAAGTCCCCGTCATCTTCAATGACAACGTCAACAAGGCGGGGCAAGACGCCTTTGTCCTCCGCATCCAGTCCGCGGGTGGATCCGACAAGATACGCGACAATAAGAACGCATTGTTCGACGGCTATGTCATATGAGGACAGGCCTGCCAGGAGGTTTTGGTCGACAACGCCATCTCTCACCTCGCGGCCGAAGATATTTATGATGCTCTCCTCGTCGACTTCGGTGCCTTTCGCGTGCTGATGACACGCCGATGTTCGGAAAGTTCCTCTTCGAGGTGCGCCTGGCCGACCGCAAACATTGCAGATCATCTTACTCAAGAGGACAGCAGCAGCGATTGCCCCTTTAACGCGGTCGTTTCCGTTGACAATTTCGACGGACAACATTCCATCAAAGGTCGAGACGTCATGGAAGCGTGCGCGTCCCTCTAAGGCCACCTTGTTTTGTTTGGCGACGATGACAATCAATGCTTCGACTATTCGCTTCCAGCCTTCCCGTACGTTGAAGCCGTAGGAAATCCGCTTCTTGTGATCGCCTTCGATGACCACTGAGAACTCGATAGGAAAACGCTCGATTAGGTTCGTTTCCCAATCTGAGAAGAGCACCTTGCGGTACACTCCAACGTCGTCATCAGAAAAAGACATTGGGCACCCCCAGAAAGGGGCCAACGCCCCAGTGGTGTAATCCTGCACAAATGCGAAATTTCGCATGCAGTGAAACATCCGCAGCCCCGCGATCTCCGATCGAGTAGATGCTGTTCATCGTCCGCACCAGTTTCTTCTTTGTATCGATCAGCATGACGTCAGATGTGATCACTTCGCTGCCAAGGAGATGGACCGTGATCTGTTCCTTCGGCGTGCCAGGGTTCACGATGACGCGCAGAAGCCAATAGGGAGAGACATGACGCTTCACGGGCTCGCAACAATTAATGCGCCCATGAAACTGTTCTATCTCTCCTCCTATTGCGATACGCAGTTCGCAGTGCTCCTTGTTTGCGCGGATCAAGTCATCAACCGGCATCGTGTCGATGCGCTGCATGAACTCTTCAAGGTTATCGATTGGGATCATCTCGTCCTCCTTTGCTGGCGATAGGATTCCGAGATGGAAAGTGGGAGTCGACTCAAAATGTTCTATTTTTGTTCTTTCCAGATTTAGTGTGTCCGACTCTGTCATGGCGTAGCTGATAGAGAGTTCGAGCAGGAGATAAAGGAAGGCGAAGTCGGATGGCCGCAGAAGCAAGAGATGTTGAAGAGCGAGACCTCAATAGCGAGGTCATGCGTATGTGGCGGACGAGATCTCCGGCTGAGATCGAACATGAAGAGGTAGTAGGACGAGGCATTCTTAGAGCTGTCGAGATCAAGCTGTCTCGTTACGTATCCGACGAACAGGCCAGTAAGTTGGCGACCCATGAATGGGCGGACTTGTACACTTGCGCTCTATCTATCGAGGAGGTTTGTCCCAATCCGCAAGAAGGAGAAGACATCGCAATGTCGACCCTTTACGCGGGTTATCTTCTTAACAACAGCGATGCACGGCTCGGTTGGCTTATTGGCTTGGCGTTGTCTGAGAGAGCTGCATCAGGCGATCTGCCGAAAGACGAGCAATTGGATTGTTTCCGATTGTCCTGGGAGTGGTTGGCATTGGGGCAGCAAGCCTTTGACGTGTATCCCCGGTTTCCCCTTCGTAGTGCCAAGTCAAAGCGGTTTATTGAGTCGGTTGCTCATCTCTTCGACGAACTTCTAGGGAACAAAGACCAACAGGAACTTGAAGACGAAATCTTTCGTCCGGAGCCCTCGGTTGAAGCCGGGGACGAGGAAGTTGTTTTGCCGACGGTCCCTACGCTTCAGGTCGTTAAGGGCTTCAATTTGGCTGATCAAACGGAACGACGGATGCGAGAGTATCCGCCTGAGTGTTCGAACCTTTTCAAACCGTCCGAGTTAACTGGTGGAGGTGTCTCGCTTGAACAACTCAAAACTGTGATGACCATGGAGTTTGCATGGCTTGAAAACGTCATCGATCGATTGCTCTCTGACCAAGTCCTCCGGCGGTTCGCAGGACAGCCGTGGTTTCGAACTGTGCCTACAATCCTGGTTGGTCCACCCGGCACGGGTAAGTCACGTTTTGTGAGAAGGCTCGCGACCGTGGCGGGGCTCGGGTATCAGTTCATCAATATCGCAGGAAGTAGCGACAACCGGTCGTTGGCTGGCACTGCGAAGGGCTGGTCTAGCGCCGTTCCTTCGCTACCGGTGCTGACGATTGCGAGAACGAAGGTCGCGAACCCACTAATCCTGGTCGATGAGATCGACAAGACAAGGCCAGATGGGCGAAATGGAGATGTGCGGGACACGCTGGTTAGTCTTCTAGAACCAGAGACGGCAGCACAATGGTTTGATGAATGCCTGAATAGAACCTGCGATCTGTCGCAGATTTCGTGGTTGCTCACTGCCAATGACATTGACCTCGTCCCACGGGTCCTGCTCGATCGATGCAGGGTATTTCATGTCCGGCATCCAGAACCTGAGCATTTCGACGCTGTCCTTATGGGGATCGTATCGGATATCGCTGCTGAGCTCTCAGTTTCGGTAGATGACCTGCCCGAGCTCGATCTCCGTACAACCGAATTTCTCAGGAACGAATTCTCAAAGAAAGTCAGCATTCGGCGACTGCGAAGAGCCGTTCTCGATCTGCTTTCTCTCGAAGCTAACTTCTTAGAGGAGCGGGTACTGAATTGACGGTGACCGATTCAGTCCGCCCTCTCCACTACGGTTCTTATGATTTCCCGTTCAACTCTGCCGCCCTGGTAATCAGGGCGGCATATTTTTCTTTGCCTCAATCGTGTTCTTGTTGAAGGCAGTCGTTGGTCCAATCGCATGCCAAAAATAGAAGGTCCCGGGGTAATAGGGAGTGTCATGCCTTGCGGTGGATGAAATACGTCACGGGATGAGTATCTCACGACTAGTGCTTTATGCGGGCTCCTACCTGAGAATGGAGGAGGAAATAGATAGCGATACATCTTCAGTTGAGCATCATTAGACACACGTCCATTAGACCAATACTCTGTTGTCATGAGAATACTTGATGGCGCCATACATTTAAGTGCTTCTGATCTTGTCGGCTACCTGAATTGCGGGCATTTGACAGCTCTGGATATCGGGGTGGCCGAGGGTAAGCTTCCGAAGCCGAAAGTTTGGGACCCGCTCCTAGAAATTCTCCGCGAGCGTGGTCGGCGGCACGAGCAAGCTTTTGTGGATCACCTGAAGGCGGAAGGTTATGACGTAGTAAAAATTGAGGGGGTCGACATCACGCCTGATGCCATTAGCGCAACGCTTGATGCGATGGCGGCCGGTAAACAGATCATAGTTCAAGGAGCATTGCAGCACGGAAAATGGTCGGGACGAACAGATGTCCTGCGGAGGATCGACACTCCAAGTGCGCTCGGGAACTGGTCCTATGAGATCATAGATACAAAACTTGCCCGCGAGACAAGAGGCGGCACCGTCCTGCAATTATGTCTCTATGCAGATTTGCTTGAGGACGCCCAAGGCGTGGCCCCTGAGTTCATATATGTAGTGGCCCCTTGGTCAAATTTTGAGCCACAGCAATTCAGGTATGTTGAATATGCGGCTTACTTCCGTAAGGCAAAAGCCGCGATCGAGGCCGTTTCTGAAGCAGCAACACCGCCGGATGTTTATCCCGATCCAAAAGACCACTGCGATATCTGTCGCTGGCAGGAGCAGTGCGAAAAGCGCCGCCGGGAGGACGACCATCTCTGCCTCGTCGCAGGTATTACCGCCAACCAGATCGTGGAACTTAAGGATCAAGGTATCTCAACGTCGACGCAACTCGCCGAAATGCCGAGCCCGCTATCCTGGAAACCGAAGCGTGGGGCAGCACAGTCCTATGAGAAAGTTCGGGAGCAGGCTCGAGTTCAGATCGCAAGCCGCGCTGCTGGGGTGATCCAGTATGAATTTCTCCCTGTTACCCCTGAGACAGGTTTGTGCCTTTTGCCAGAACCTTCTGCAGGAGACATTTTCTTCGACATTGAAGGCGACCCCCATGTTGGGGAGCATGGCCTCGAATATCTGTTCGGTTGCCGCTTCCGGGATGAGAATGGTGAATGGACTTACAGGGGGGGCTGGGCATTAGATCGTGCGGGCGAGAAGGCAATATTTGAGCAGTTTGTGGATTTTGTGAGTGAAAGGCGGAAGACTTTTCCCGATCTCCATGTCTATCACTATGCGCCTTATGAGCCCGGAGCCCTAAAGCGACTAATGGGCCGATACGCGACCCGAGAGAAAGAGATCGACATCTTCCTGCACGGAAAGGTTCTGGTCGATCTTTATAGCGCGGTACGCAATGGCATCCGCGCAGGTGTGGAGAGCTACTCAATCAAAAAGCTTGAGCCATTATATGGCTTTGAACGCGCCGCGAATTTGAAAGATGCAAACGTCGCAATTGCCAGTGTGCAGGCGGGCCTTGAGCTGGGCGATATAACCTCCATCAGCGATCAAGATCGTGAGACCGTCCAGAATTATAATTTAGATGACTGTAAGTCGACGCAGCATCTCCGGGACTGGCTGGAAGAACGCCGAAGTGAGCTAATTGGGAACGGATTTGACGTTCCGCGCCCGGCGCCAGGGCAGGAAGGTCCAAGTGAGGAGATTTCGGAACGTCAGCAAAGAGTCGCAGAGCTTATCGAGCGCCTTACGGCCGACGTTCCTATTGATCCTGATGAGCGCACGAATGAGCAACAGGCGCGTTGGGTACTTGCCTATTTGCTTGATTGGCACCGTCGTGAAGAAAAAGCAGTTTGGTGGGAATATTTTCGGCTGGCGGGACTGACCGTAGATGAGCTTTTCGACGAGCGTGCGGGGCTGGCCCAACTCACTTTGGTTGGTGAGGTCGATACTTCAAAGACAGGAATTCCAACACACCGCTATAGCTTCGTACAGCAAGACACCGATCTCCGCGGTGATGACGACGATTTACGCTCGATTGGAGGAGACAAGATCGGAAAGGCTGTTGCGGTCGACACCGAAAACCGAACCATCGACATCAAGAAGTCGAAGGCGACGGCAGGAGTCCATCCCGATGCTGTGTTTGCGCACAAGATCATTGCTGCAAAAGAGCAAGCAGATTCGCTGTTTCGAATTGGCGAGTATGTTGCCGAGTACGGTATTGAAGGCGACGGAGATTACCGTGCTGCACGCGCATTATTATTGAATGAGCCCCCGCAGATTGGAGGGCAGCCGATCAGGATTGAAGGTGAAGAAGCGCTTACGGCAGCGCTGCGCGTTGCCTCGGCCTTGGAAGGCGGGGTATTCCCCATTCAGGGGCCGCCAGGTACAGGCAAGTCGTACACCGGCGCTCGCATGATTTGTCGTCTCGTTCAGGAGGGGAAGAAGGTCGGAATCACGGCAAATAGCCACAAGGTCATTCGTAATCTTCTCGACAAAGTGATCGAGGCATCGGAGGAGATGAGCATCGATCTCCGTTGCGTGCAAAAACCTAAGGAACCGGAGCCTGACACAGACAAGCTCTCCTTCGTCAAAAGCAACGAGGACGTCTTCTCGGCGCTTAGATCAGGTAGCGCGCAGGTTGCAGGCGCCACTCACTTTCTTTGGTCGAGAGAGGACGCGACGAACACGCTAGATGTTCTTGTTGTCGATGAAGCAGCTCAGATGTCGCTGGCCAATGTGACTGCCGTCTCTCCCGCAGCTCGTACTGTGATACTCCTTGGCGACCCGCAGCAGCTTGATCAGCCGACGCAAGGGAGCCATCCCGACGGGACTGGCGTGTCATCGCTCGAGCATGTGCTTGGGAGCGAGCAAACGATTGCCTTGGATCATGGCCTGTTCCTGGAGACTACCTATCGGCTGCATCCGAAAGTTTGCGTCTTCAATTCAGAGCTATTCTACGACGGCAAGCTGACGGCAAAGGCGGGCTGCGATGCGCAAACTATCCGGTCGAGTGGCTCAATGCAGGGCGACGGGCTCCGCTATATCCCGATCCCACATACTGGTAACAAGAGCGCTTCAATTGAAGAAGCGGATGCTATCGCAGAGTTGGTCGCCGATATCCTCGCCAGCAGTCCGACCTGGGTGAGCCGTGACGGAGTAGAGAAAACACTGACATTGGACGACATCATCATAATTACGCCATATAACGCGCAAGTCTTCGAAATTCAGGAGCGCTTGCCAGGCGCTTTTGTCGGGACGGTCGATAAGTTTCAGGGGCAGGAAGCGCCGATAGCGATCTATTCAATGGCGACATCGAGCCA
Source organism: Rhodospirillales bacterium (assembly GCA_965262415.1). Classification (GTDB taxonomy): domain Bacteria; phylum Pseudomonadota; class Alphaproteobacteria; order Rhodospirillales; family Casp-alpha2; genus UBA4479. The sequence continues at coordinate 4,022,993 of OZ253533.1, forward strand.
CGCAGATGCCCCACGTGGCATGGAGTTCCTCTACAGCGCGAACCGCTTCAACGTTGCTATCTCTCGTGCCCAGTGCCTTGCGATCCTTGTTGCATCGCCTGATGTTTTTGAAGCCGAGTGCAAAACGCCACGGCAGATGCAATTGGCAAACGCCTTTTGCCGCTATCTTGAGTTGGCCGATCAAAGTTAATCTCATAAAACGATCTCGATGTTATGTCGGGCCAACCCACAATCTTAAATCAGATGGGTCATCAATAGACCCGTTGCCGACAAGACCGCCTTTGGCACCTAAACAACCGATGATCTCCCAACTGATATAGGAGATCATATGATGCGTTTGTTGGTTCTTAGCGATCTGCACAATGAGTTCAGACAATTCGTCCCGCCAGCGTCAGAGCAATATGACCTGGTCGTACTTGCGGGTGACATCGATCTTGGGGCGCGGGGTGTGAATTGGGCTGCAGACACGTTCGAGCGCAAACGCATTGTCTATGTTCCGGGAAATCATGAGTACTACAGTCACCAGGGGCAAACGGTTCAAGAAATCTCCGTCGAACTCACGAAGGCCGCGGAATGGCATGGCATCAACCTACTGAATCCAGGAGTTGTTGAAATCTCTGGATGGCGGTTTGTCGGGGCAACACTCTGGTCAGACTTTTGTTTGCATGGTGAGGCGCAAAGCGATGTCTCGATGGAACATGCATGGAACTCTTTAAACGACTATCGCCTGGTTCATATTGAGCAGCCTGACGGAACGAAGCGAAAGCTAACTCCTTCAGACACCCAGGAATGGTCTCGCAAGGAAAAACAGTTCTTGTTTGAGGAGATCGAGAAGGGTGACCCTGAGAGAACTGTTGTCGTCACTCATTTCGTGCCGACAAAGAAGGCGATTGAAAAGCGCTACCAGGGAGATCCGTTGTCGCCAGCGTTTGTGTCTGACTTAGACAGCGAGATTGAACAATCCAATGTCGCGGCTTGGATTTTTGGTCATAACCATTCGTGCTGTGATTTGTTGCTCGGTGGAACGTGTATGATTTCAAATCAGCGCGGCTATCCGCATGAACCGGTTGCAGGGTTCGATCCGGCATTCGTTATTGAGCTATGACGGCTAGTACATTTGCAGTTGAGGTCATTAGGAGCCGCGAATGACGATGTTTGTGTTTACGCTACGGTATCGATTGCCGAGTCACGACGATGAGCCAGAGCAATACCTCGACGCATTGTTTGAAGCCGGTTGTTCGGATGCTTTAGTCGGTACCGCAAGGCGTGGTTCTATTGCTTTGTCATTTTCTCGGGCAGCGGAGCATCTACCAGCCGCGATTGAGTCGGCTCGATACGATGTTGAGCAGGCTATTCCAGGTGGCGAATTCGTTGAAGTGGTGGGGTAGTGCCTAAGGATCCGAAGAAACCGGGAAAGGTGCGGGTGGTTGCGTTCGGCGACCTGGTAGTCGAAACGATAATGTTCAGTCGTCGCGGCGACGTCACCGCAATCGATCAAGCTCCGGTGATGTACCAAATGTCTACATCTCACCCAGGTTTGATTGAGAGAATTTTTGCGGACGGTACCAAAGATGTGGGTGTCCATAAGGATGGCAAGTTCGTGCCGGTTGATCCGAGCGAGTGAGACGACTTTCCCGGAGAGACCGGAACGGACGTGGAGACTGTTGGCTTGGGCCGCCAACCTGTTGGGGCCGCCGCCGGATAGGCTCAAACGGCGTCAGATGAGTTGCTTTAGAGATTAGTAGTGAAAATTGTCTTACTTAAGCCGGTTCGCCTCCGGGGGTAAACCGACCGACCAGGCGATGACCTCCGCCTGGGTACGTTAATCTGACGAAAGTAACCGGAAGTTCGGCGAGCCAAGTCGTTCGCTCGATCTGAAGGCACGCATCACCTGGATCGATGGCGAGTTCATGAGCAATATCGACAGGTGCGTTTATTGCGAGGATGGCATGCTGAGCACGAGACCATGGTACATTTTCAAGGAGCCACCTGCTGGGCGGTTCAACGGTAAAGTCTGTACTGGCAGCAGCTGGTGCCGAACGAAGGTGAATGTATCGTTCTTCAAGTACGAATGGCGTTTCGTCAGCGTAATGTAGGCACCTCAGATACAACGCCTTACTGCCTGTTCGAGCTCCCATGCTCTCAGCGATGTTGTTGGCCAGCTTCACTTCCTTGCGCTTTAAAACCTCGAAACGATACGACGATCCAATGCTCTGTATCTCGCTTGATATTTCACGCAGCTCCAGAACTGAATGCTCTGTGATTTGAGAGGCGACAAAAGTTCCGTTGCGACGGTGCCTGATTATCAGACCTTCGTCTGCCAACATTTGCATTGCCCTGTTGACCGTCATTCGTGACGTATCAAACATACACATCAGTTCGTGTTCAGACGGAAGCCGTGAGCCAGGCTCGACTGCGCCCGATAGAATGGGGTTTTCTATCGCCCTTTTGATTTGCCGGTATAGTGGGCCTCTGCCATCGAGTTCGTATGTCATCGGGTTGGTTGTCACGTATTAATTAGTTGGCCCAACGTCTTTGCGTACTCTCCCCGCATTTGACCTCGTGAAGCATGAGTCCCGCCACGGACAACATGCCTGCCCCCGACCCAAACATCGGAGACAACCTGATTATCGCCAGCGAATATCCACCCGTCCAGCCACTGGTCGCCGCTGCGCGCAATCAGAGCTGGGTGATCAACGTCGAGCATTACGATGTCTCCGCGAAAACCCTCCGCTAGGGCGCCGGTTTTTCGCCCAGAGGCTTTTGCACCACCCTTTGCTGCCCTTGTGAACAGCGTGTGTCCCGTCGAGGCGTCCTGGGGGCATATGCAGTTCCGATTTCGGTCTCGCAAGCGTTGGGTGTATTCGAACAATCTCAGCTCTTCGGCTACGCTGACAAATATATTGCTGTCACTACCAATGCCGAAGCTTCCGCCATCATTCAGATATGAAATCCCATCAAATATGCCGTCGCCGAGATTTGCTTCTGTGATCGGGCAAATGCCTGCAACAGCGCCGCTGTCGGCGACAGATGAACGTTCTCCGTCAGTCATATGGGTGGCATGTACCAAGCACCAGCGGTCATCGACGTCGACGTGTTCCAATAGCCACTCAACCGGACGTCGGCCACTCCAAGCCACGCAGTCCTCGACCTCTTTCATTTGTTCGGAGATGTGGATGTGGATTGGCCCGTCAGGCGCCATTGCGACAATGTTCTCAAGATCCGATTGTGTAAGTGCTCGTAGCGAGTGTGGTGCAATGCCAACTCGTCCATCTGGAACATTTGCGATGAATTTTATGGCCCTGTCCAAAATGACGGAGTAGCGGTCCGTGGTGTTGATGAAGCGGCTTTGTCCTTCACTAGGCGCCTTGCCGCCAAAACCGCCGCATCTGTAAAAAACTGGAAGAAGGGTGAGGCCAATTCCACTGTCGACAGCAGCTTTGACTACGGCTTCACACATCGCGCCAATGTCGGAATACTCTTGGCCTTCCGGGTCGTGATGCAGGTAGTGAAACTCGACAACCGATGTGAAGCCTGCTTCAAGCATTTCCGTATATAGCAACCCGGCGATCACCGATATGTCATCTGGAGATAGTTTTTTAAGAAACCGATACATCTCCTGACGCCAGGTCCAGAAGCTATCGTTCGGATTACCCTTCCTCTCAGCAAAACCAGCCATGGCGCGTTGGAAGGCGTGCGAATGAACGTTGGTCATTCCAGGGACAGCGGTGCCACCACGAAAATCAACATCTGTATCAGATCCGTTTAGGACGATTTCCGTTATCCATCCGACATCATCAATCTTGATGCGAACGTTCTCGTTCCATCCATCGGCAAGTAAGGCGTTCTCAAAAAAAAGTTGGGTCATGACGCACTCCTTCGGCCGCAATGAATTGTCTATACAAATATGTTGCTTTCTGATCAAGTTAATTGTATAGACAAATGACCGATTGGGAGGAGCTATTGTCAACGAAGTGCCAAACGATATGGCGAAACGCGCGAATAGCTACAATGGCAGCGGGTCCGGAGCCATATGGAATGGTCGAGCGCGGCTGCATCGCATCAAGCGAGGGCCGAATTGTTTGGGTTGGTTCCGAGAATGATTGCCCATCATTCGCCGCCGAAAACGAGATTGACCTTGGCAATCGGCTAGTGACGCCCGGGTTGATCGATTGCCACACACATCTTGTATATGGCGGGAATAGGGCGCGCGAATTCGAACGGCGACTTGAGGGTGTGTCTTATGAAGAGATCGCGCGTAGTGGCGGCGGTATCTTGTCGACGGTCAATGCGACGCGAGAGTCCACGGAGGACGATTTATTTCGGCAGGCCTTAGTGCGCTTGGATCGCTTGATTGCGGACGGTGTTACAACAATTGAGATTAAATCCGGATACGGGCTTGACGTCGTCAACGAACTGAAAATGTTGCGCGTCGCGCGTAGATTGGGACACGCACGTAGAATTCGCATCAAGACGACGTTTTTGGGCGCTCATGCATTGCCTCCCGAAGCTGAGGGTGATGCGGATACCTATATCTCTAATGTATGTCGCGAACAGTTGCCCGCAGTTGTTGAGTCGGGGCTGGCGGATGCCGTCGATGTGTTTTGCGAGAATATAGGGTTTACGCTCGAACAGACCCGGATGGTTTTTGAAGCGGCCCGAAATCTTGGTCTGCCTGTCAAGATTCACGCCGAACAGTTATCAGATCTCTCTGGAGCGGCTTTGGCTGCGGAGTTTGGTGCCCTTTCGGCTGATCATTTGGAATATGTGAACGAACGTTCGGTCGCCGCGATGGCCGAAGCGGGGACTGTGGCTGTTTTGCTTCCGGGAGCTTTCTACTTTCTCCGCGAGAAAACACTTCCTCCCTTTGACCTTTTTCGTCGTTACCGAGTTCCCATGGCCGTGGCTACGGATTGCAATCCAGGTTCTTCTCCAATGACGTCGCTTCTGCTCGCAGCGAACATGGCATGCACTCTGTTTCGTCTTGCGCCAGTGGAAGCGCTCGCGGGCGTTACATGTCACGCCGCGAAAGCACTATCCATTGAAGATACAGCCGGTCGCCTTAGCTCCGGAATGTCCTGTGACTTCGCAGTATGGGATGTCGAGCATCCAGCCGAGCTCGTCTACGGCATAGGACACGCGCCCCTCTATCAACGAATTTTTGAAGGTGAGCAATGAGTGAAGAAGTAACGCTGCGCCCTGGTGATGTCACCCTTGATGAATTCAGCGACATTTACTGGCGCAGTTCATCTGTGCGAATTGACAGAGAATTCATGGAAGGCGTTGAGTGGTCGGCGTCGAGGGTTGCGTCGGTTGCGGGCGGCGATGCTGCTATTTACGGCGTGAATACCGGATTTGGGAAGCTCGCGCATACGCGTATTGCACCTGAGGATACAGCGACACTTCAGCGCAATTTGATACTTTCGCACTGTTGCGGTGTTGGTGAGCCGCTGTCTCGCCGCCACGTCCGTCTCGTCATGGCACTCAAATTAATATCTCTTGCGCGGGGGGCTTCAGGTGTCCGTTGGGGTGTGATTGAGCTTCTCGAAGCGATGCTCAAGGCTGATGTTACTCCTGTCATCCCATCTCAGGGTTCTGTGGGGGCGTCTGGTGATTTGGCGCCGTTGGCGCATTTAGCAGCCGTGCTTATCGGTGAAGGTGAAGCCGAGTATAGAGGCAAGCGGATGCACGGTGGTGAAGCGCTTTCCAAAGCGGGCCTTGCGCCGGTCGTGCTTGGACCGAAGGAGGGGCTCGGACTTATCAACGGTACCCAGGTATCAACAGCATTAGCGATGTCAGGGCTCTTCGAAGCTTGGCGTTGCGCCATGAGCTCATTGTTGACTGGCGCGCTGTCTACCGATGCGATCATGGGGTCATCGGCACCATTTCGCGAGGAAGTTCATCTCCTTCGTGGACACCGCGGTCAAATAGACATCGGGAAAGCACTTCGAGAACTGATCGACGGTTCGGAAATTCGTGCATCTCATGAGGAAAATGACGAACGTGTGCAGGACCCTTACTGCATTCGATGTCAGCCTCAGGTGTTGGGGGCGTGCATCGACATCCTTCGTCAAGTGGCCTGCACTCTCTGCACAGAGGCTAACGCCGTTACCGACAATCCTCTGGTTTTAAGAAGCGATGGTGCCATCGTGTCTGGGGGGAATTTTCATGCTGAACCGGTCGCATTTGCAGCGGACCAGATCGCGCTCGCGATCGCGGAGATCGGTGCAATCGCGCAGCGTCGTATTGCCCTTATGGTCGATCCGGCGTTGAACTTTGGTTTGCCTGCCTTCCTTTCTCCCGCTCCAGGTCTGAACTCAGGGTTGATGATTGCAGAGGTTACTTCGGCAGCGTTGATGTCTGAGAACAAACAGATGGCTTCTCCTTGTTCAGTGGACTCTACCCCGACCAGTGCAAACCAGGAAGACCACGTGTCAATGGCGACGCATGCAGCCAGACGCCTAATAGGAATGAACGACAACCTTGGGAATATCGTTGGTATCGAATTACTGACCGCCGCCCAGGGGATCGAGTTCCGCGCTCCCTTAAAGACCAGTCAATCGCTGCAAAAAGTCGTTACCTGCCTTCGTAGCGCGGTGGATCGTCTTGCTGATGACCGGTATCTGGCCCCTGATCTAGAAAAGGCGGCGGACTTGGTTCGCTCCGGAAACTTGCTTGAAGCCGTCAGCGGTCAACTCCCGAGATTGGTGACCGTATAATGGATCCGGTGCTTGTGAAGCAGGGGGCTGGCCCCGTTATTTTGGGTATGCCGCATGGCGGTACGGAAATCCCCGACACTCTATCTCCGAGGATGAATGAGAAGGGCCTAGCTGTTGCTGATACTGACTGGTGGATAGATCAGCTATACGACGGTCTATTGGCAGAGGCGACTGTCGTGCGGGCGACGTTCTCCAGGTATGTGGTTGACGCCAACCGCGATCCATCTGGCGCCAGTTTATATCCTGGACAGAACACGACGAGCGTATGCCCTTTAACGACGTTCGACGGCGACTCGATTTACAGATCAGGGGAAGAGCCCGACAAAGGTGAAATCGCCGAACGTTTGGCTCAGTTCCATACACCGTATCACGACGCGTTAGCCAAAGAGATTGAGCGTGTGCGTGCGACTCATGGTGTTGCCGTACTGTACGATTGTCACTCGATCCGTAGCGAAATTCCCTATCTTTTCGACGGCCGACTGCCTGTCTTTAACATCGGTAGCAATGACGGAAAGTCGTGCGCGCCACTGGTTGAAAAAATTGTCGAAACAGCGTGCGCCGGTGTAGCGGTCGACGGTTATAACTTCGTTTTGAACGGCCGCTTTAAAGGCGGTTGGACGACCCGCAGATATGGGCAGCCTTCGGACGGCGTTCATGCGGTGCAAATGGAATTGGCACAGATCGCCTACATGGATGAGACGCCACCCTGGACGTACCGTCCTGAGAAGGCGGGCCGGGTACGGCAATGTCTTTCCAACATCCTCACAGCCCTCGAACGCGCTGCATTGGATGGTCAACTTTCATCGAATTATGAGGAATCCGGAAATGTCTGACACCGCAACCAACCCAAGAAAGAACGCTCGAGTTGTTCGTAGTCCGCGGGGTGATGTCCTCAATGCCAAGAGTTGGCTCACCGAAGCACCATTGCGCATGCTTATGAACAACTTGGATCCAGAGGTTGCGGAAAATCCGCATGAGCTGGTGGTGTATGGGGGCATTGGACGAGCCGCGCGTACTTGGGACGATTTCGATAAAATTGCAGATTGTCTTCAGACACTAGAGGCAGACGAAACCTTGTTGGTTCAGTCTGGTAGGCCGGTCGGAATATTCCAGACGCATGCCGATGCACCAAGGGTGCTCATCGCCAACTCCAATATTGTGCCGCATTGGGCGAATTGGGACCATTTTAATGAGCTCGATCGCAAAGGTCTGATGATGTACGGCCAGATGACAGCGGGTTCTTGGATCTACATCGGATCGCAAGGGATCGTGCAAGGGACCTACGAGACTTTCGTCGAGGCTGGACGCCAGCACTACGATGGTGATCTCTCCGGCAAGTGGATTCTTACCGCCGGACTTGGTGGGATGGGCGGTGCCCAACCACTGGCAGCTACAATGGCCGGTGCATCGTGCATTGCCGTCGAATGCAATCCCGACAGCATCGAATTTCGTTTGCGTACTCGCTACTTGGACGAACGGGCGGACTCCTTGGACGATGCCTTGTCGATCGTCAACCAAGCGCACGCCGAGGGAAGAGTGGTATCTGTGGGTCTCCTTGGGAACGCAGCTGACATATACCCAGAAATTGTCCGACGTGGCATTCGGCCGGATCTCGTTACGGATCAAACGTCTGCACATGATCCAGTCAACGGTTATTTGCCGTCGGGTTGGACACTTGCCGAATGGCGAGACAAAAAGATCAGTGATCCCAAGTCGGTCGAAGCTGCGGCCCGGGCATCTATGAAGGTCCATGTCCAAGCGATGCTGGACTTATGGCACAGTGGGGTCCCAACGCTGGACTACGGCAATAACATTCGACAAGTCGCGTTGGAGGAAGGTCTTGAGAACGCCTTCGATTTTCCTGGCTTCGTACCGGCCTACATTCGACCGCTATTTTGTCGTGGTATCGGTCCGTTTCGGTGGGCTGCTTTGTCTGGCGATCCGGAGGACATTTATCGCACCGACCAAAAGGTAAAGGAGCTGATCCCTGACGATGAGCACCTACACAATTGGCTCGATATGGCCAGAGAGCGGATTAGCTTCCAAGGGTTGCCAGCGCGCATCTGCTGGGTTGGCCTAGGGCAACGCCACAGGCTTGGCCTAGCTTTCAACGAAATGGTGGCTTCAGGTGAACTGAAGGCGCCCGTGGTGATTGGGCGTGATCACTTGGACTCTGGTTCAGTAGCCAGTCCTAACCGAGAAACCGAGGGTATGCTGGACGGCTCTGATGCTGTTTCCGACTGGCCCCTCCTAAATGCACTACTGAATTGTGCCTCGGGTGCCACATGGGTCAGCCTTCATCACGGTGGCGGCGTCGGGATGGGGTTCTCTCAGCATGCTGGGATGGTTATTTGCTGCGATGGCTCGGAAGAAGCTTCGGAGCGTATCCGCAGGGTTTTGTGGAATGATCCGGCCACAGGCGTCATGCGGCACGCTGACGCTGGTTACAAAATCGCGATTGAATGTGCACAAGAGCAAGGGCTGAGGCTGCCTGGTATTTTGGGGAACTAGACCTCGCGAGGCGCATCTCTTTTCAGGCGATCATATGCACATCGTGTCAGCCGATGATCTCAAGGTCATGCCATGGAAAAATGGAAGCGGCATTACCCGCGAGGTTATGCTTTGTGGTGATCCGCTTCATTTCGATTGGCGCGTCTCGATTGCGACTGTTGATCAGTCCAGCATTTTTTCGCCCTTTCCAGGCATCGACCGAACAATCGCGGTGCTTCAGGGGGCGGGACTATGTCTCAATATCGATGGAGATGTTGTTGATTTAGTCCAAGCGGACAAGCCTCTTTCCTTTGCCGGTGAGGCTATGGTCCACGCCGATTGCATTGACGGGGAGACGTCAGATCTGAACGTTATGACAAGGCGTGCCGGTTTTGCTCATGAGATGACCCGCTTGCGAATTGCTGAGCCTTTTGCGTACTCCGGGCGAACGGGCCACACTATTTTGATCTTCAATGGAGCGTGTGATGTTACGATTGATACCACTACACGCTCCCTCAGTCCTCTAGACGCGGTATGTGATATAGGTGAGCTGGATTGTCTTGAGATTGTTCCTCTCGAAACATTGGACGTTTTCCAAATCACAGTTTGGGAGGTTTCCAAAAAATGAGACGTAAAAGCCTTCGTTATTTTGGGGCGCCCATATCAAAGCATAAGCAGTCGTGCGAACATCCCGCGCATTCGTTTAAGGCGTCGCAACAGTTAGAATATCTGAAAGAATGTTCGTCAATTTGCGGTTCAATTTTGGACGGCATCAGTGCCAGTTGGGTTCTCCGGGTCCCACCGCTTTACTAAATTGTGCTCGATGTCGAGGAGATCGAGAATTCGGCCAACCGTATGGTTCACTATGTCGTCGACGGATTTGGGGTGGTTATAGAATGCAGGGACAGGTGGGCAGATAATGCCGCCGATCTGAGATACGCGGCACATCAGTTCAAGATGTCCATAGTGAAGAGGTGTTTCACGCGGCAACAAAATGAGACGTCGACGCTCCTTGAGGCATACGTCAGCCGCACGTGAGATGATGTTCCCGCCCAAGCTGTTGGCAATCTCGCCCAGAGTCTTCATTGAACAAGGGGCGATGACCATTCCCAATGTCTTGACCGAGCCGCTGGCGATGCACGCGCCAATGTCCTTGTGGCTATGCACCTGATCAGCAAGTTTAGTGACGTCAGAGACGCTCATATCGGTTTCGATACCGATAGTGCGTGCGCCGGAAGGCGAAATCGCAACGTGAGTTTCAATGTTACTGTCGTCGCGCAGGGCCTCGAGAAGCCTGATGCCTAAGATGGCGCCAGACGCACCCGTTATGCCGACGATGATTGATCCCTTGGTCATGGTCTTTGTTTCCTCTGTTTACCTAGGGGCTGCCCATTACTGGTTTGTTTTGTTGTTCAAGATTGATCAGGACTAGGTCATGGCGCGATATAGCCCAAGCGTCGGGATATATCGTGCGCTGCAGCTATGACGAGTCTGCCGAGTTCGGCTTCCTTATCTTCGCCAAAACGGAAACTAGGCACGGTTATGGCGATTGCGGCGACGACGCGCTTTTGAATGTCAAAGACTGGTGCGCCGACGGCAGAGACGTCTTTTGCAAACTCCTCGTGGTTGACGGCGTAGCCAGTTTCGCGTGCTCGATGGATATCCATTCTGAAAGTGTTCGGATCAGTAATAGTCTTCGCCGTGTAAGCGTTCAGGCCAGCTTCGATGGTTTGTTCGAGAATCGAATCGTCGAAGGCGGCGAGGAACGCCTTGCCAGCTGCTGTTGCATGGGCGGGATTGCGTCTTCCGGGTGGTGCGAAATGCTGAATTGCCTGGTCGCCGAGTTCCTGGTCCACGCTTATGGCCATTTCCCCATCCCACATATACAAGCTGACTGTTTCTGCTGATTTTTCGGCCAAGACCTTGAGTATTGGCCGTGAAATTCGAACCACGTCTGTGCTTTCGAACAACGGTGCGGCAAGAGTCATGAGGCCAACGCCGAGCCGGAACCGACCACTCTCCGGTTCACGCTCGACGATGCCGTGACTCTCAAGTGTTCGTAGAGTTCTCGAAACCGTACTTTTGTGCAGTGAAATCTGGCGAGAGATTTCATTGACCCCGAGCGGTGATTTACCACGGGACAAGATTTTCAGCAGTTCAATTGCATGATCGACTGCCGAGCCGCTTTTCTTTGTGGGCCCCGAAGTGGTTTGGCTGCCGGGGTTTTCGTCTTCCATATCGATCCTGCCTATCCCGCTTAGCACCTGTGTAGTCGAGCTCTGGAAATGAGAGCTTGACGCGCAATATAAACATGAGAATAATAATATGCAACAGTGTTGCACATAACGCAACAGCTAAATTAGATCGAGTTAATCGAAAGAAGCAAAACGGAGAGAAGCGTGGACAATTTTCGAGATTTCGTGACGCGGTTGGTTGAGGAGGGGGACGTTAGCGTCGTCGAACGCGAGGTTGATCCGGCTTTCGAACTGACCGCTGTCATGCGGAAGATGCAAAAAAGCGCCAATCGTCCCCTGCTTTTCAAGAACGTCAAAGGCTCTTCGTACTCCGTGGCCACAAACCTGTTCGGTTTGCGCAAGCACATCGTGACCGCGCTTGGAATGAGCGCTGAATCATTTCATGCCGACCTAATTGCGAAAGAGGGTAAGAAGCAGCCCGTCTCTGTAGTTGATGCCGGGCCCGTTCAGGATGTGGTGCTTACGGGTAACGAGATCGACATCCGCCGGGATGTTCCGCAGATGGTGTACTCAGAGCATGATGCTGGAGCATACATTACCGCGGGCGTCCTAGTCGCGAAGCATCCGGTAACAGGAGTTTACAACGCCTCCTGGAACCGTGTGCAGCTTGTCAGCGACGAAAAATTGCGGGTTCGGATGATGCCGCCTCAGCATTTGGGGCGTTACCATGCTGAGGCGGAAAGGCTGGGTAAGTCGCTGCCGTGTGCAATCGTTATCGGCGCGCCGCCAGCCCTTATGTTTTCCGCGGCATCGAAAGTTCCATTTGAAGTCGATGAACTCGAGGTCGCTGGGGGTTGGTTAGGCAAGCCTCTGGAAGTTGTTAAGTGCAAAACGATCGACCTCGAGGTGCCCGCTAATGCGGAGATGGTGATCGAGGGCGAAGTACTTCCGGATGTCCGCGAGGACGAAGGGCCGTTTGGTGAGTTCACCGACAGCTATGTACCTGTCATGAAAAATCATGTGTTCAGGATCACAGCAATTACCCGTCGTCAGGATGTGATCTACCACGCGATCCTGGCTGGCGGGACGGAGGACTTGAACCTCGTCGGAACGCCAATTCAAACCGAAATATATAAGCGCGTTTCCCAATACGTTCCGCAGATCAAGGATATTGCGACGCCCGGGTACGTGTTCGGGTGTGTCGTTTCGATCAAAAAGCAAAACGATGACCAGGCCCGCAATGCCGTTCTGGCTGCGATGGCAGCGTATTCATGGACGAAGGTTGTCGTCGTCGTCGACGACGACGTCGATGTATTCGACGCCGCTGATGTGCTTTGGGCGATACAGACGCGATGCTGCCCGGACACCGGAATTTATCAAGTGCCTAGGGTCCCAAGCTATACCCGTGAAGATGTCCGACACGTTCACGTCGGCAAGATTGGGATAGACGCCACGGTCCCGGCTCACGACAAGCCTTTGTTCCAGCGACGTCGGTTCCCCGGCGAAGACGAAATTGACCTGAAAGATTATGTAAATGACTCAGTCTGACGAATTCGAGAAAAGCATCGCTCGCATGGGCGAGGCGGTTGACCATTTGGTGACTGCGCCAATTTCCAACTGGACGATCCTAAAGGGTCTGCCGCTCGACAAATTATACGCCCTGTCACGGAAGAAAGTTGGTGAACCCCTGAGTGTTGCCGCCGCGCGTATCGTTGCAGAGCAAATGACGCCGGGCGACACCGCGTTGCTGCTCACTGGGTTTGTAATGCGAGACTATGGCCGTCCAGAAACAGACGGGCCGATCGGCGCTGCAGTGGTCGGCCGTGCAATCGCAATTGGTCTAGGCGGAATTCCGGTTGCGATATGCGAAGAAGCATGTGCCGAAGCGACGCAGGCCAGTTTCGAGGCTGCGGGCCTGATTCCCGCAGAACTAAATGAGTTGAGGTCCGGGCGAAATCGATGCGCCACGGTGCCGTTCCCAATCGATCAAAAGGAAGCTGAAGAGTACGCAGAATCGCTTCTCGATGAATTGCAGCCAAAGGTCGTTATCGCGGTCGAGCGCCCAGGAGCCGGAAGTGATGGAGAATACCATGGCGGTGGCGGTTTCGAGATTAGCGAGATTACGGCTAAGACCGATGCGCTCTTCGCAGCGGCGCAGAAGCGAGGAATTCCGACGATCGGGATTGGTGACCTGGGCAATGAATTGGGTATGGGCACGGTCGCTGAAGAAGTGCGCTCGTCTATTCCCCTCGGAGAAACAATTGCTGCAGAACTCGCAGCTGATGTCGCCATCGTCGCGAATATTTCCAACTGGGGTGCGTATGGATTGGCCGCGTGTATCGCGGCGTTATCTGGCGTCGATGATGCATTTCATGATGGCGAAGCGGAAGTGCGACTGATTGAGGCTTGTGTCCGCGCTGGTGCCATTGACCCGGTTCATGCGGAACTTGGCCTTTATGTGGACGGTACGGATGCGAAGACCAACGCGGCAATGGTCGACATGTTGAGGTCTGTGCTCGAGCTGACGCTTCGTGGTGCAGAAAAATTGCAGGCCTATAGGAATAGCTGGCGTGTCTGACGGCGTTACCCTCAACCCGCGGTATGGCGGTAAGCGCGTTGGCTTAATTGTGCCGTCTGTAAATGCGGTGATTGAGCCGGATATTGCTTGGTGCAATCCGGAGGGCATCTCCTTCCATGCGGCACGGATCATGCTCCGCGATACGACGCCCGATGGGCTCCGGGCCATGAACAAGGACGTCGCATCTGCATCTGATCTTTTAGCGTCTTTGTCTCCCGACGTCGTCGCGTATGCGTGCACAAGCGGATCATTCCTAGACGGGAAAGAAGCACTAATACGGTTGATGGCGAGTATCGAGGAGCGGGTCGGCTGCAAAGTGGTCAGCACTTCTCAGTCGATGATCGATGCTTTTAGTGCGCTCAAGCTCAAGCGTGTAGCCGTCATGACACCGTATCTCGATTCGGTAAATGGAGCTGAGAGGGCATTTATCGAACAAGAGGGTTTTGAGGTTACCGAAATCGTAGGGATGGGACTTTCTGGACCGCAGATCCGAGAAGTCTCGCCGCGAGAGATTCTGGCGTTGGCACGCAGTGGAATGGCAAACAATGCCGATGGTTTATTCATTAGCTGTACGGACTTCCGCGCCTTGGAGACGATTTCAGAACTCGAGGAAGAGCTCGGAAAGCCAGTTCTGACCAGCAACCAAGTGACATTGCGCGCGATTTTGGATGCTTGTGGGTATGAGCGCCCAATGCCGTCACTGGGCCGTTATTTAGCCACCAGCCTATCGGGGGCTGGTGATGATTAGTCCAAATGTGTCAGCACTGATGACTCAACGTCTCTACGAGAAAGAGATAGGAGTCGAGTGGGTAAGTGAAACGTTTGGAATAAGCCCAGACCAAATCATCGATTTCTCGTTGAACGTCAATCCTCTTGGCCCTTCCGCGAAAGCTATCGCGGCGGCCAATGAGACAATGTCGGGCTCAAACAAGTACCCGGACTTAATGCTGGCGAGTTTACGCGCCAAATTGGCTGCGCGCCACGATGTCGACCCGGCACGTATCGCGTTCGGATGCGGCTTGGACGAAGTTATTAAGTTGATGGTGCAGGCATGGTGCTGGCCAGGCCAGTCGGTTGTCATTCATGTACCAACATTTCCTAGATACGAACTTGAGGTCCGCGCTCATGGTGCGGTTCCACATTTTGTCACGACAGCGCCGCCATCGAAGATCTCCGTCCCGAAAATCGCCAAAGCCATTGAGGAAGTGAACCCGGCATTGGTCTTTCTCTGTTCCCCGAATAATCCGACCGGCGCCGTGATTCCGAAGGAGGAAATAGAAGCCCTCGTCGATACGTATCCAGACACAGTTTTCATTGTCGACGAGGCGTTGGCCGATCCCGTCAAGAATGGGGCCATGGAACTAGGGTGCACGCGGGACAATGTGGCCGTGTTGCGGACTTTTTCAAAGTACTGGGGGCTCGCGGGTTTCCGCATCGGTTATGTCGTAGCGGCCGAGAAACTGGCAGCAGCGATAGAACTAATCAGGCCTCCTTTCAACGTCGCTCTGCCATCCGCGGCCGCAGCCTGTGCGGTTTTGGATGATGTTGATCACCTCCGTAAGTCACACGACCTCTTTGAGGCTGAAGGGGCGTATTTCAGTTCGGCGCTGAAATCGGTTGATAGCATCGAGATCTGCGGATCCGCGAGCAACATGATGTTCCTGCAATTGACCGGCCACTCTGCTCCCGATGTGACAAGGGAACTGGCGTCCCGAGGCATCCTGGTCGTTGATGCCCAGTCATACAGGGGGCTCGAGGATATGGATTTTCTAAGAATTTCGCTAAAGACGCGCGCCGAGAATGAGGCGCTGGTCAAGGCATTGAAGGAAGTATTGAAATGATTTCGATCGTTAAGAGCTTCGGTAAATGGGTGAACGATCTTCCACTTTGGATGTACTCGACAGCAGTACTAGTTGCGACGTTCCTTGTGTGGGAAGGGGCTGTCCGGTTTTTCGAAGTGCCCAGTTATTTGATTCCGCCGGTCTCTAGTATCTTAGTGAGAATTTTCACCGACTGGCAGTCGCTCCTCAATCACAGTCTGGACACATTAAACGCGATTGTTATCGGCTTTGTGCTGTCAATTGTTGTCAGCATTCCTTTGGCTGCACTGCTCTCCCAATTGCGTTGGTTTGAGAAGGCTATTTACCCTCTACTCGTAGCCTCGCAAACGATCCCGAAGGTAGCCATCGCGCCATTGTTTGTAGTTTGGTTTGGGTTCGGCATTCTTCCAAAAATCCTGATTGTTTTTCTGATTTGTTTCTTTCCGATTGTCGTCGACACGATGACCGGATTGCGTTCGATCTCACGTGAAGTGATTTGGCTCTCACGTTCAATGGGTGCATCGCACTGGAAAACGTTCACACGGATCCGGGTCCCTGCCGCGCTTCCACATATTTTTTCAGGCCTCAAGGTGGCCAGCACGCTTGCAGTCGTCGGCGCTGTGGTCGGTGAGTTCGTCGGTTCGGATTCCGGCCTCGGATATCAGCTGATCGTCGCCAATGGGACCATGGACGTCCAGATATCGTTCGCTGTGATCATCTTGCTCAGCATTATCGGCATCGTGCTGTTCGGCATCGTCGACCTGTTGGAACGCCTGCTACTGCCCTGGCACATCTCACAACGCAAAACCGGCGGCAATTCGGCCGCCGAGAATAAGGAATGACCATGACCGAACGTTCCGGAAAATCAGTGAACGTCCGCAACGCCAGCATGACGTATCAAACAAAGACCGGTGGGTTGCTAGCGTTAGACGATGTCTCCTTCTCAGTCGATGAAGGCGAGTTCCTTGCCATCGTTGGGCCTAGTGGATGCGGGAAAAGCACGCTGCTTTCTCTTCTCTCAGGGCTTGAACAAGCGACGCAAGGCTCAGTCATGATTGGCGGCAAGGAAGTTGATGGGCCGGTAACCGACATTGGGATCGTTTTTCAGAGTGACGTTTTGCTCGATTGGCAGCGGGTTCTCGGCAACATCATGCTGCAGATCGAAATGCGCGGATTGCCCAAGGCGGACTACATCGATCGGGCACGTGAACTTCTCAAGATGGTTGAGCTCGAAGGGTTCGACGAACGTTATCCATTTGAGCTGTCTGGGGGGATGCGTCAGCGCGTATCGATTTGCAGAGCGCTGGTACACAATCCGCCGCTTCTTTTGATGGACGAACCGTTTGGCGCTCTTGACGCGCTGACACGGGAACAGATGGTCCTAGAGCTACACAAAATATGGCTGGAAACGAAGAAGAGCGTGATCTTTGTCACGCATGACATCGAAGAGGCCGTGTTTCTCGCAAATCGGGTTGTCGTAATGACGCCCCGTCCGGGACGCATCGCGGAGATCGTAAACATCGATCTGCCGAAGGTGCGCAGTAGTGAGGTGCGTTTTGAAGCGCACTTCGCAACATACGTCACCCAAATCCGAGAAGTCTTTTTGCGTACGGGTGTCTTGAAACATAGATAAGGAGGATCTCATGAGTGGGATGAGAAGAATACTGACGAGTATGGCCGTTGTCGGCGCAATTTTTGCGGCGGACGGCGTGTTAATGCCAGAACAGGCTGGCGCAGCGGAAATGAAGAAAGTCAGCGTGCGGCTGGCATTCGGTTACAACGCACACCGCTCGCCATACCTTCTGGGCGTTGATAAGGGGTTCTATAAGGAAGCAGGCCTCGACGTTGAAGTGTTGGAGGGTAAAGGCGTCACTTATGCGCTGCAACTCGTCGCCAACAAGGAGAACACGTTCGCCATCGTGGATCCGCCGTCGCTGATGTTAGGCGTTGCTTCAGGAATGCCCTTGAAGCATGTGCTGCAAATCTATCAGAAAAGCCCGAACGCAGCCATCAGCTGGAAAGATGCAAACGTGACGACTCCAAAGGATATGATCGGTAAGACGGTCGCTACCTTGCAAGGAGACACGACCACGACGATGCTGTATGCGCTGATGGCGCGGAACGGGATCGAAAAAGATCAAGTGAAGGTTTTTGCTTCTGGGGGCGGAACGCGCAATCAGACGTTTTTGGGCAAGCGCGCGGAGATCATCACTGGCTTCTCCAATGACTCGTACATCGGCCTGATGGATAAAACTGGTGGGCAGGTGCAACAGTTCAGCTATGCCGATTTCGGCATCGATACCATGGGTGATGGTGTGGTCGCGCATGTGGATACGTTGAAAAACGATCCAGACGCTGTACGTGCGTTCGTTAAAGCGACGATCCGTGCGTATGAATACGCGCTCGAGCATCCGGAGGAATCGGCCGAAGCTTTGCGTCGCAAGGTCGAGAAAGAGCCGCTGTCCGTTAGCATCGCTAAGATTAAGGCGACTAGCGAGCTAGTCTACACGGACATCTCCAAAAAGCACGGGGTCGGGTACAATGACCGCGCGGCGTGGCAGGCTGCCGAAGATCTGATGACGGAATGGGG
Organism: Rhodospirillales bacterium; assembly: GCA_965262415.1. Taxonomy (GTDB): domain Bacteria; phylum Pseudomonadota; class Alphaproteobacteria; order Rhodospirillales; family Casp-alpha2; genus UBA4479. Next base: position 4,041,385 of record OZ253533.1, read on the forward strand.
CGGACTCAAGAAAAGGGCTGCTTCCGTCGAGGACTATTACACCAACGAGTTCCTGAAGTAACCAAATACAAACATTGGAGAGTGCGTCCGTTAGCGTCGATGACTCTCGTAGCTGTTTAAGGAGGCTGCTCCCTGGCCCCTGATTCAGCCCAACTAGCGGGTGGCGTGTTTGCCACCCGTTTTTCTTTGTCTTAGTCGTTCACTTACTACACGTGGCTGCCAAGTCGAGTTGGAAATCACACGACGCTTTTGGGGCGGTTTTCCAAATGGGGCCATCGAGCTTCGCCGAAGTGCATCCGGAGTCTTCGGCAATAGCTTTTGTTTTCTCTTTGTCGCAGAGGAGAACGGAACTAAGCATTCCATCACGTCGCGCGGTGAGAAAGTCGTCTGCCAGAGGCTTCAACAGATCAGGGTTCAGTTTAGTTGCTTCCGATATTAGCTCTGCACCCGATAGGTCAGGAGGAGGGCTTCCATATTTTATGTAGCCGTCAACCGCCACAGCAATATAGCCAAGACTGACGGCCTTATCTGCATATTCCTCATCATCTGATCCGTAGCTACTCGTGCAAGCCACCAAAATAATTGCTACGAAAAACCCCTGACAGGCTCGGCGGATAATAGTTTTCATGCCGCACTCCAGAAAATAAGCGTCCCACCGGCGAGCCTTTCTCCAGTATCTAGGTTTCCGTCCGGTATCGCAGTGAGAAATTCTTCGCACTGTTCATCTGTTCCTGCATTCAGCGCGATCCCAATCTGTGACCAGGTGCTGATCACAGATGAGACAGCTTTTTCGAAGATATCGTCATAGTGCATTAGCCCTTCAGAGGTCTCTAGGTCGACGATGTATGACATGTCGATGTCATCGGTAGCAGGGTAGGCAACGCCCTTGGAGGCTAGTAGATGCCGCGTGAAGGAGACGAATGACCCTAGGTCATCGATCGTATCGACGATCCGTCGGAAACCTTTGTTCCAGCCGTCGAAATCTGGGGGCGTTTCGTCAACGTCAGCACCGTATGTCACTGTTAGCATCGACTGCCAGATCGCAACGATATCTGGATGAAGGTTACCTTCATTCGTCGAGCATTGAGTGATATTGATATGAAAATAATCTGCCAGACCTATGTCACCGAGATTTCTGCGTGGCCATATGTATGCATCTTGGTGCATCTCGCAGGTTCTGTGTTCCGTCTTGTTATCGTCGTACGGACCGACGCGGGCTTGGACAACAGGATGGATGGTAAGATCAGTTGCAACGTGAGCGGCGTATCCTAGGAGCCAAGCAAGGCTACGAGGCCGTGTAGATGAGTCTCCGATATTACGGAGATATCTAACGCCATTTCTGATCATTTCACCGGTGTGACGGTAGTGCATATTGTCGGCCCATTCTGATTGGCCGCCAAGGTACGGATAATCAGGTCCTACAGATCCTACTTCAACAAATGGCATAAACTGGCTCAGTGACAAATTATCGCTAGGTATGAGGCCGTCTACCTCATCTCTACGTCCAAAAGCCTCTGCGGCCACAGTGATATGTGCAAACCCACCTGGCACAGCATCTCCTCCCATCAAATTGAGACGACCAATCGTGCCTGACTACTGTTTTGAGACGAAAGCGCATATTGGCGCGGAATAGTAGTCGCAGATCGTTGCCTCAGAACAAAAACCGTAACAGATATCCTAACACCAATACTTCTCGTTATGCGATTAATTTGCTAAAATTTCGTCGTGAAAATAAGGGGGCGTTGTTATGTTCGATCATCCAATCGTTGATGTCGCACTTGGTTTAATATTTTTCTACGTGTGCCTAAGTCTGGTCGCATCCTCGGTGCAGGAGTGGATCGCTACTCTATTTGGGCTTCGAGCATCGAACCTCCGCGACGGTATTAATCGCATGGTTGGAGATGAATACGCACAGAAGGTGTATTCACACCCTCTCATCAAGAATCTTGCGAAGGAGAACAAGCTGCCTTCGTATCTCGCGCCCGATACATTGAGCGCGGTCTTGCTTGAAGTCATTGCCAAGGACAATGGAGGCAAGTCGTACGTCACCCATACAGCGGAAGATGTACGAGAGCTCGTTGGCAAAATAGAGGAAAGCCATCCACTTCGGGGAATTCTTGAAGCGCTCGTCACCGATGGTGAGGATGCCGCCAATGCCTTGAAGAATAAGCTGGCTGGTTGGTTTGACGAAGGTATGACCCGTGTATCTGGCTGGTACAAACGCAAGGTGAAGGTGATCATTTTCTGCATAGCTGGCGCCGTCACGATCTCGACCAATGCAAGCTCCATTCATATCGCTGAAGAGCTTTGGAAAAATGATGCTTTGCGGACCCAGATTGCTACGCAAGCTCAATCGGCTTCCGACCAGGGCGATATCGCAAACTTGCAAGCGGACAATCGCGAGAGCCTAGAGGCATTTCCAATTGGATGGGATGGGCTACCCGACGGCGGCGTTGATTGGCTCAAGACGCTTCTCGGTTGGGTGATCACAATAGCAGCCGTCAGTCTTGGAGCGCCTTTCTGGTTCGATCTCCTTGGCAAGGTATCGAACCTCAAAGGTTCAGGTGGCAAAGCTCAAGAACAACCGAAGAATGCTTAGGAGAACTCGAATGAAAATTCGGCCTATTCCCATGCTCTCGGCCTTGGTTTTGGCCGTTCTGGTGAGCAACCCCGGTTCGGTATCCGCAGAAAAGTTCACGTGCGAGAGCGATAGGGGACATTCTCCGTATCCAGCGGCGTCAACGCCAGACCACGATCATGACCGATACGCTCCTAACCAGAAGGAGATCATCAAGAGATTTGGCGCATACGTCTCATCTTTCGACGGTGACGACGATGATGACGGTGACGGCAAGAGCGATCTACTGGCAGTGCCACAGTGGGTTGCCTATGAACTCAAAGGACTCGTACCTAAGGCAGATGGTGAGTTCGAGGAACCGGATATCTCAATCAATCGGCCCAATGACTGGTACAAGGAACCGGATTTCGCGTTTCTCTGGACCAATAGAACCGGAGTCACCAAGAGCCGCCTCGACAACAGCTATGACGGTGAAGGCAGCACCTGGAATAGGGGGCACCTAGCCATGGCAGATCACGCACAGCGGATTTCCTGGCAGGCCTCCTGCAATACGCACTTCTTCTGGAATGCCGTTCCTCAGGCCGCGGACATGAACCAAGGTCCCTGGCGCCATCTCGAGGATTACACAGCAGCAGCTTCGAACAAGTTTACTCGACTTTGGATCATCGTTGGATCCGTTTTCGAACGCGGGAAACCCATTGGATACATCGGTGAAACGAACAAAGGCGAGGTCCCGGTCGCTATTCCGCATGCATTGTTCAAGGTCATCGTGCGCGATATTGGTGACGGAAAGGTAGACGCACTCGCGTTCATATTCCCGCAGCCCTATGCAAAGGCTTCAAACGGCCGCCAGAAACCGACGGAGGAATGGGTCAATTGCAACAAGGCGAAAAGGCTCGAACACACCTACGACCACAGACCAAGTCTACGGACCGTCGCCCAGATCGAGGACCTGACCGGACTGACTTTCTTCCCAGGAGCCGTCAATCGCGACGAAATCCGCGTTCAGGAGGCAGAAGCCCTTTGGCCGGTTGAGGAGAAATATTGGGATCCGAAAGGGTGTGCGGGACAGCGTTTTGTGCCGTGATGAGATACCCGGCTCTTAATCTCGAGAGTTCAACTGTCACAGGCGGCCAGTAGGGTCGTCGCGTATTTGAATGCCGCCTCTGAAACCCAATCTTTGGTAACGACAACCAGCCACCAAAGAAGCAAGATCACACTTACCATCTGAGACGCAATGTGTGGAATATTTGCGTCTGAAAGATAGGGTCCGGGCAGCTGGTAGGTTAGGTACACTCCGGCTGTTAGCGTCAGAACCGCAATCGCCAAGCCTAGAGGTCGGAGGCCGAGAGAATTACGTCGGAACCCATACGAAATGTTCTCCTCGAATAGGAGGGGAAACTGGGAAGTATCACGCGTATATTCCAACAGCCACCGAACCGCTGCATCGTAACTCGTGTCCGCGTCGCGCGCGTTCGACGCCTCTAACTCCTCAGAGGGTGCGCTCCATCCATTTACTTTGCTCTCCAGAAATGCGTGATATCTACGCTTAGAAATTGCGTCAATCGTTGAGTCTGAATGCCGGAGACATATCGTTGATGGCATGGCTCCCCATTTTTCAGCAATTAGCTTTAATTGAACCTTGAGACCTGCTGATCTGGCAAAATGCGCCAATAGCGTCGTGATGCCGCATGCCGTGGCGAGCCCAACCAGTCCCGTGCCGTACGCATACAAATCCGGAACCCAAACGGCCACCATGACAAACAGTGGAAACAGACACAAAAGGGACGGCGCAAGCCTGGCTCTCAATCCGTACTTACTGAGCATCAGAAGAAATCCTGCTGGGGGAATGATGAAAACACACCGATATCCATTTCAAAAATTCTGCAGTGGCCGCACTTATCCAACCATATCTCGACCAACAAATCGAAAATTGTACGAGAGAGCATAGGTCCGATTCTGTCACATATCTATGTGATCATAGAAAAAGTAACCACTACATCTTGACAACCTTTATATGGGTTCCCACATCTTCGTGCCAATAAAAAGGAGACAGGGTTATGACGGCTTCTCTAACGTTCTTCCCCGTATCCAACGGGGACATGACGCTGGTCTGCCTAGACAACGGTCAGACAGTGCTCATTGACACCAATATTCGAGGCGCTGCCGACAAAGATGACGACGATACGCCCGACGTCGCGTCAGATCTGCGAGATCGCCTCGAGCGGGACGATGATGGACGCCTATTCGTCGACGCTTTCCTGCTGAGCCACCCGGATCAGGACCACATCACTGGTTTACGAAATCACTTCCACCTCGGCCCACCGGATGAGTGGTCGGAGGACGATGACAAAATTCTGATCCGAGAGTTGTGGTCGTCGCCGATCGTGTTCCGACGCGCTGGCCCCAACCACAAGCTTTGCGAAGATGCCAAGGCTTGGGCGAAAGAGGCTAGGCGACGGGTAGCCCTGTATAAAGAGGACGGGGACAACACCGATGAGGGCGATCGCATCCTCATCATGGGCGAGGATGTGGACGGTAAAACTGACGACATTCTGGGTATCGTTGTAAAGCTCGATGAGGAGTTCTCCGCGTGCAACCGTGTCGATGATGGTGTTTTCTCGGCGCGATTGTTGGGTCCGCTAAATTCTGACAGCGATGAAGACGAGCAGGAACTCGAGAAGAACGACTCCTCCGTGATCCTTCGTTTCTCGCTCCGCGGGGGTGGTGTCAAAGACCGCTGCCGCTTCCTGACCGGCGGCGATGCGGGCGTGGCGATCTGGAAGCGCCTGTGGGAGCGGCATGGCGACGAGAACTCCGATTGGCTTTCATATGACGCGCTTCAAACGCCGCATCATTGCTCCTGGCGGAGCCTTAGCTTCGACCGCTGGAGCAAGCTCGGCGAAGATGTCGAAGTTGACCCGGATGCCCGCAATGCACTGTCTCAGACTCGTGAAGGCGCCGTTATTGTCTCTAGTTCCAAGCCGATCAAGAAGGACGAAGACAATCCGCCGCACGAACGTGCCAAGCGCGAGTATGTCGACATTCTGGATGGGAATGACGACGATTTTTACTGCACCGACGAATTTTGGGATGACGAGAAGCAGTCGCTTGAGTTCGAAATCAAGGCGACGGGAATTACCAGGAAGATAGCCAAAGCTGCAGCTGTCGCTGCATCGGCACTTGGGATCGGTGCGACGGCCGCTCATGCCCGTCAACACGGCGGGAAACCCAATGGCGGAAAACGATCTTAACGCACACGCCCAGAACTTCGTCTCGACAGCGTCGCGGCACCCACAATGCAAAGGTGCCCGCGTTGTCGATGTATCCGATACCGAGGCGTTCGTTGAGCTAGACCTCGACGTAACGATGCCACAGCATATGAAGGCGGCCGGTGGCAGCCCTAATGGCGTGCGCCTAGTTGAAACGACCTCCGTCAAATTGCGGAGATCGTATCCTTGGACATCTCCTACGTTTTACCTTCGAGAGGACTTCCCACGGGATTTGCCCCATCTTCATCCGAGCCCACCTGACGCCTTGCCTCGTCCCTGCCTTATCGACGGCAGTCAGCGGGAGTATTTTGTGCAGTTCGGCTTGGTGGAGCTAGGCGTTTTCAACCTTGTACACCAGCTCGTTCTTTGGCTTCAGCGTGCAGCTGAAGGCACATTGATTGACCCGGAACAAGGCTGGGAGCCCACGTTGCGGCGCGGCCTTCAAGACACCCTGGTCATAGACGCTGAATATGCCCAAGGCTTGGCGGGTCGAGACGGTGGCCATTGCGTGCTCAAGGCCGACTATTACCGCTCCGGATTATTGGACGACCGTATCACTGAAAATGCGTGGACAATTGTCGACGTCACAAACAATGCGGTGCCGTTGAAACGAGAGGACGAAAACCTATTCACCGCCCAACCGCTACAGAACGCTTCAGCAGGATATACTGTCGGCTGTGTTGTATGGCCTGACAAGCTGCCGAGTGGAAAAGCATTCGTGGCGTCAACTTATATGCCAGAGACCGTGGGCACGCTTGGAGCGCTCCGCAAGCGAGCAGACGACCTCAATTGTGGGAGAGCCTTTGACGCATTTCTCAGCAGCCTGGAGCGTTGCTGGTCAGGTATATCGTGGCCGGTGCCAATACCAATAGCCATCACTTTGTGTGCGAGAAGACCGTGTCATGTAATTGGCTCGACATCAGACATCGAGCTCTTGCCCTATCTCATCGAGATCCGAGCTTTGGAAGGGCGGACATCCCTTTTCCCTGGCGGCGATGAGGAGCCAGTCGCTCCAATGATGCAATTGGATAGAGCAAACCCGACATTGCTGCGTCGTGTTTCAGGCGCTCCTGCTGTCGGGCAAGTGGCAATGCTCGGCAGCGGAAGCGTCGGTTCCAAGATGGCAGTGCACCTTGCGCGTTCTGGTATTGAGGTACCTATTCTTTGTGATGAGGACTTGTTGATGCCCCACAACATGGCCCGTCATGCATTAGCAAGGACTCCGCTTGCGTCCTATAAAGCGTCAGAACTGGCTAAGGAGCTCGCGCTCCTGGGGCAGGAGCCGCAAGTCTACAAAGAGGATCTGGTAGGAGCGCTTTCTACTCGAGAAGGACGTCGGGCCGTTCTCCCTAAAAATGCTTCGTTTGCTGTGAATACGACGGCATCGCTCTCAGTCCGAGAAGCGCTCTCCGCGTTGCCTCCGAAGGAGTTGAAACTCAGGCTGGCAGAAGCGGCCCTATTTGGGCGTGGCCATGGCGGGTTCCTGTTGGTTGAAGGTGCCGAACACAACCCCACTCTGAGCGATTTGATTGCCGAAATCTATGCAAGGCCGTCCTCGTCCCGTGCCAGAAATCTCATGGTTGACCCAGAGCACGGGTTGACTGAGGTCCAGATCGGGCAGGGATGCGGTTCCTTGACTATGCCAATGACAGACTCGCGGTTGTCATCCATGACGGCGGGTTTAACCGAAAAGTTGGTCGAGGAAATGACTGAGCCCAACAAATTTGGCCGTGTCATTGTTGGAGCGACTGAAGCAGGGTCATTGAACACGACATGGCATGAGCGAACAGTCCCTCCGTTCATCGCCGTCCCGATTGAACCTACGGACGGTTGGACTCTGAGAATTTCCCAACGCGTGCTTGATGACATTCGGGCTGATATCGCACTTTATCCAGGCGTCGAAACCGGCGGGGTTATGATCGGTTCCTGCAGCGCCCGCCTGAAAACCATCACACTCGTTGATGTGATCCCAGCGCCGCCCGACAGCGATCGTTCTGCCGGGCGTTTCGTACTTGGGACGAGTGGTCTAAAGAAGGCAATAGAGGAGCGTCATCGTCAAAGTGGTGGCACCTTGTTCGACATTGGAACTTGGCATTCTCACCTGTCGGATCATGGGCCTTCACCGACCGATCGCCAGACGGCGAAGGAGTTGGCTGCCGAGCGCCCACCACCCTCCGCATTGCTAATTGTCACGCCAAACGAATTGCATGCGCTCATGCATCCGGCGGCAACATAGGGAAGAGAGCCCCTAAAGCTCTCACATCTCGCGATCGACCTGTCCCGCCAGTCGGACACCTCGAAACGAGTTTGCCGATGGAACCAGAGATGATTGGCGTTTCAAGCGGCCGAGTTGGACGCCGGTGCCAGAAGTTCATTGGTCCAGGCGATATACGCTGAAATTTTTACGATCTATCAATGTCAAAAAACCTACCTGTACTTGATGCACAGGAGGAATACATGGAACTGCCATTTCAGATAGATCAATCGACATGCAACGAGTTGGCCAAGAGGGCAGGGTTGAACGCCCTCGGAGCCTACGTAAATGGCGTGGACTTTTTGAACGCTGGTTATGTTCATACGGCATTCGAAAATCTCTGCACCATTCGTGCAGCGTGTTTTCGGCATGGCGCAGATGAACCCGAAGGTGTGAGAGATTTTGAGGCGGCGCTTAGAGAAGCAGATTCCACCAGATGGACGGGAGACAAGTCCCATTGGCTCATCGCCGATGTCGAGTTTGCACTCGAACGCAGTCAAATTTGCAGGGAGGTCTACGAAACCATCGACGAACTAGCTCGGCAAATCAAACCATCTGGTGTGAAAATGACCAATCGCGACGTGCTCTCTGTGATTGATCAGATTCTCGAAGACACGCGCTCTTATATCGCTCCGGCCCTCCAGAAAGAGCAAGAGATCAATCGCACGATGAAAGCTCAAAGGAAAATCAACGGCTGCGACTACTCCCAAATTCCGGATGCGAAGGACCGGCCTGGGAGTGTGCCAATCAGCTTCTATATTCTCCCAGAGAATAAGGGCAAGGCCTCTTAGGCCTACGGTGTGAACTTGCTCGGCTCAGTTTCTTCGTCTGGTTCAGACGAATTGCATTTTGTGGTCAGTTTGAAACCGGGACTATGAATCTTGGCCGTGTTCTTCCCGTCTTCTTCACTCAGCAAGATGCACTCATACTTAGTTCGTATAATGTGCTTTTCCTCATAGGGCTCATACCCGTACTCAGGCCCCGCAAGTTCTATCGGACTGTCGTCCTCAAGATTCAATAGGCGCCGGAGAATTATGCTCTCTTCACGTAGCGCGGATAAATACGTGGTGAACTCAATCTTGGTTCTGCCAACTTCAAGAACGAAGACTACGATCACCTTTCCACGAACGGTTCTCTTGAATGCGGTTACTTTGGTGCTGGGGGGCAATGTATATCTCACTTTGATTAGCTTCTCGGTTTTCCGTCTCAATAATGTTGAGGCATACATCTATAGCGGGTACTCGCCAAGCCGCCAATGAAGTGCATTTGAGCAAGAAATGTTGGTGTCATTGGCACTTGAAAATGGCCGAAGGCTCCTCCACGATTCCACTCGCATGCCTTTGAGAGCCAGTGCATAGAATGATACGACTTTGGTATTGCATCGCCAATCGGGTCGACTGTCCGGGGAGACGAGGTTCCCCAGTTCTTGTGCCGGTTCCGAAAAGCCCTGCTCCTTGGTAATTAACTGATGAGTAGGAAGAACGATGTCCAAGAAACACCCAAGCCCTGCGGATATCAATAACCCCAACAACGACGCCTATTGGCAACTCAGAGGTCTCACATCGAGGCCTCCCGACTGGAAATCGCGGGTCTCAATGTATGAAGGAAATAAACCTCCGCGCAGGAACCTTGGTTCACTTGATGATGGTCTGGGTGATACCTGCGTTCCCACGTACATGATGACCAAAGACGATTATTAGATCTGGACCGGAACGTGTTCCGAGGGCGCGGCGGTTTTTGCGCCCTCGGTTCTCCGAGCAGTTCGTGCAACTTGACTGATTTGCCAATCGCTGGAATCGTAACGCAACAATAAACGCGGCACACGAATGTCAGCGTATTGGGAGGACAGAGCGAAAGGGGCCCCATGTGCCTGACGACCGCATTGTCCGCGTAGCCTGCATACAGATGCGTCCCGAGGTTGGGGCATTAGAATCTAACGTTGCATCGTCCGCTACCTATATCAGGGAAGCCGCCGCCGCGGGCGCCAAACTCATTGTTCTGCCCGAGCTCTGTAATTCCGGATACGTCTTCCAAGACATGGATGAAGCTCTAGCTCTTTCGGAGCCTGTGCCAGGTGGTCCGACGTGCGACGCCTGGTCGGCGTTGGCGCGCGAGTTTGACCTGCATATCGTTGCCGGGATCAATGAGCGCGACGGCGACGTCCTTTACAATTCGTCGGTTGTTCTGGGGCCAAACGGGTATATCGGCACGTATCGAAAAGTCCATCTTTGGGGTGATGAAAACCTCTATTTCGAACCGGGCGATCTCGGTTTCCCAGTATTCGATACGCCATTCGGAAAGATCGGTACGTTCATCTGCTACGACAATTGGTTCGCAGAGGCGTATCGATTATGCGCGCTCCAAGGAGCGGACATTATCTGCCTGCCGACGAATTGGGTTCCCATTCCGGGTCAAGACCCGAACCGAGAAGCCATGGCAAATATCCTTTGTATGGCGTCGGCTCATGCTAACGGAATTTTTGTTGCCGCTGCCGACAGAGTGGGTGAAGAGCGCGGTCAGCCTTTTATAGGTCAGAGCCTCATTGTTAGTTTTACCGGTTGGCCCATTGGCGGTCCTGCAAGTTATGACCAGGAAGAAATTATCTATGCGGAGCTGAATGTCGACGAGGCCAGGAGGCGACGGGTTTGGAATGAGCATAATCGTGTCCTCCACGACCGAAGGACGGATGTTTACGAGACAATGCTTGGCAGCGAAATGGAGCCAGGCAGCTATTAAACGAGAAACGGCAAATATAGATTTTTGGCACGTGATTTCATCCCGAAACTTAAGCGACGCACTCCAAGCATTCGCATAACTGCCTTACACCTGGTGGCGGTTTCGGCAGATGCAGTTCGAAACAGCGTGCCGGGTCGCAGATAATTTATCGGCAAGGGCAGAGACCAATGACATCTTTAACGGCCAATGAATCACGCTGGCAGGAAGCGTCCAGAGCCTGTGAAAAAGTCGATACCGCCAGACTATGGCGGATGCACGAAGAGATGGCCTCATTCGGGGCAATCCCCGGCCCAGGCGTCAATCGTCAAGCCTTCACAACTGAAGACATTGCTGCACGCCACGCGATGCTCGCTTGGCTGAAGCCGTACGGTTTCGAAATTTTCATGGACGACATCGCGAATATTTTCGTGCGCCGTCCCGGACGTAATTCCAAGTTACCTCCCATCATGACCGGCAGCCATATGGACAGTCAGCCTAGTGGTGGCCGCTTCGACGGTATCTACGGCGTCCTGGCAGGTCTCGAGGTTCTCTTCGCGTTGGAAGAAGCTGGGGTGGAAACCGAACATCCGTTCGAAGTTGTTGCTTGGTCTAACGAGGAAGGCGGGCGGTTCGCGCCTGGGGCCATGGGGTCGACGGTTTTTTCTGGCGCTCGGGACCTAGAGGCGTTTTTGGACGTGACGGATGGAGACGGCATCGTCCTGCGTGACGCTCTGGCGGAGACGTTGGCATCGACCCCGGACGCGGTACATCGGGATTTCGGTAGTGACGTCCATGCCTATGTCGAAGCACATATCGAGCAGGGACCTCTATTGGAAGCTGCAGACACGACGATCGGTGTCGTAACCGGAATTCAAGGGACGCGTTGGTTCGGAGTAGAGGTACATGGTGAAAGTACGCATGCGGGAACGACGCCTTTGGCCAATCGACGAGATGCTCTTCAGGCGGCGATCTATCGACTAAATGAGTTGAATGCGTTGGTGGCTGAGCAGCCTGATGATCTTCGCTTCACCGTTGGGCGAATGGAAGTGCGCCCGAATTCGCCCAACTCTGTTGCCGAGGAGGTCTATTTCTCGATTGATATCCGGCATCCTGACGCCGGTGTTGTCGAACGGGTCGGTGATAAAATTCTCGAGGTATGCGCAGGCGAAATTCTTGGTTGTGAAACCCGGATCACTGAGAGTTTTAACCGGCCGCCATGCATATTCCCGTCGTCAGTTGTTGATACTGTCGAGACCGCCGCGGAACGTCTCGGCGAGCGCTATATGCGGATTATGTCAGGCGCCTTCCACGATGCTCTGTTCATGGATGACCTTTGTCCAACTGGGATGGTTTTTGTCCCATGTGAAAAAGGCATTAGTCATAACCCATTGGAAAACGCCAAACCGGAAGATCTCGCCGCAGGCGCCCGGGTCCTCTTAGCTTCGTTGATAATGTTGGATGAACAGCCTTAAAGGATATCAAATTTGGCATTGCCTAATAAATAGGCTTAAAATCAAATCGCTTTAATTTTATTCAGACCGGGCTTGCCCTAGATACACATACACGCTACCAAAATCATCTCGTATGAGAACCTTTGATGACAGTAAAGAATGGCCACAATTTCCACATGATCTCGCTCGACCCATGGTTTGGTGACTGTTCTTTAGCGCCATTTTCTAACGGACTCCTTCGATTGCTGGATTGGATCTGGGGTACGGCAATTGCGTCGTACGTAGATCAGATGTTTGCCCAGTTGTCTGTTGTACCGAGGAGACAGTAATTGCGCGTGACGAGTAACCCTTGGCAGATAGGACTGCTCTTCTCGCGAAGTGGCCCAACTGGGCTGGCAGAGAGCGACCATGCATTGGGTGTTCAGCTTGCGGTTTCTAAGATCAACCAGGACGGTGGTATCCTGGGTAGGCAGATAGAAATCGTCGACCATAATCCCAACGGAGACATAGCAGGATTTCGTCAGCATGCAGAAAAGCTGATGACCTCCGACGGTGTATCAAACATTTTCGGCTGCCATACCTCGGACGCTAGAAAAATTGTTTCGCGTTCGGTCGAGCGCCGAAATGGATTGTTGTGGTACCCGGCGAGCTACGAGGGTTTCGAATACTCGCCCAATATCCTTTACGCAGGGCCGGTAGCTAATCAATTTGTGTACCCTCTTGCTGACTATTTGTTGGCAGAGCATGGCGGCAAGGGCTTCCTAGTTGGCTGCGACTATGTTTTCCCGCGCGAAACGAACCGGGTCATGCGTGACTTGATAGATGCTCGCGGCGGGGAAGTCGTCGGCGAGAGCTATGTGCCAATCTCGGCTTCTCACAATGACCTGCAGAAGATCCTCATAGATATTCGGAGTTCCCAACCGGATTTTGTCTTCTCGACGTTGGTCGGTGATGCTGGGCAAGAATTCGCACTCATGTATCAAGATGCCGGGTTAGATCTTGATGGAAGGCGACCTATTGGATGCCTCTCGCTAACTGAGAGCGAGCTATTGCGCATTGGATACGAAAGAGCTCAGGGAATTATAGCCGCCGCGTCATATTTCTCGTCGCTGAAGACTGATCACAACCAACGATTTTTAGACCTCCTTAGGAAAGAAAAAGGCGAAAACCGCCCCGCGAGTAGCTGGATCGCATCTTCATTTGCCCAGACTTTGATGTTCGCTCGAGCACTGGAACTCGTGGAGACGGATGACGCGGAATATATGCTGCAAGCGTTGCACGGTATGAAGTTCGATGCGCCCGAAGGTCCAGTCATGATTGACCCTGATAACAATCATACATGGCTCACGCCAAGGATTGGGCGCGCGAACGCGAAAGGTGCATTCGATATTCTATGGTCGGCAGATGATCTCGTTCAGCCAGATCCTTACCTAGCCAACTCTCCGATTACGCCGCCAATGACCCAGGGGAACATTGGGATGCTTGCGGGGGTCGCAAGTTGATCGAGAAAATACGAGATCTAAGAGCTGCTGTAGTTCATGAGCCCGATCAAGATCGTGACGTTCTGATAGGCCAGCTTCGTCGTATCGGATGCCAGGTGCAGCCAGTTTGGCCGGTTCCGGAAGCGCCTCCCGAAGGGATGGATCTTGTCTTTATCAGTCTCGAGCATCCGTTTCAGTCTGCAAAGAGTTGGTCTGTAGATGAGAAGGCGCCAGCGGTGGTCGCAATCCTTGAATACGAGGATCCGGCTACTCTGAAAGCACTACTGGATTCAGGTGTTCACGGTGTCTTAGTCAAACCGTTTCGACCGGCTGGGATCTTATCAACAGTTACTCTAGCGCGCTGGCTGTATGGATATCACCGCCGCTTGGAATCGAAAGTAAGAAAGCTCGAAGACACTATCAAAGCACAACGTGACATTACCAAAGCGGCACGCATCCTCGCTGAATTGCAGGGGGTGCCAGAATCTGATGCGTTCGAAAGCATTCGTTCTCAAGCGACCCGGCGACGAATTCCAATGGCCGAGGTAGCGGCAAGCATTATCGGGGCGCAGGACGTCCTAAAAGACCTGGCAAAAGGGATTTAGGTTTTCTTGCATTGCGAAATAAATTCTTGTGCAGATGCGAAATGAGCATTGACTCCAAGAATTGATCCCTGTTAGCGTTTTTGCATGGCGCCCGGCAGGCCGCCTTAAAAATTCAAATCTGGCTGGTAAGCCTCTGTCTATTTCGCCCCCCAAATCGGGGAGCGCTGGGCAGGGGTTTTTTGCGTTTGGGGAGCCAACTTCTGGCGCACGACTTATGACGAAGAATGAACACGATCCAACAAAGGTGGCCTGCTTCCAATTTGATCCAGTGTTCGGTGATCCCGCGCGAGCCAAACGAAGAGACGAACCAAAACACACTTTAGATAGGAGAGAGGTATGAAGATCCGTGGTCTAATTCTCAGTCTGGGTATCAGCATTGCGAGTGTCGTTTCGGCACAAGCTGCTGAAACCATCAAAATCGGTATTCCGGTAGGCCTTAGCGGAGCGAACAGCGTCGTTGCTCCGTCAGTTGTTCAAGAATCTCAGCTGGCCGTTGATGAAATCAACGCGAAAGGCGGGGTCATCGGTCGAATGCTTGAATTGGTCATCGCTGATGACGAGTCCGGTGCGCAAGGTGCGCAACGAGCCTACGACAGCCTGGTGTTCCAGAAAAAAGTCGATGCGATTGTCGCGATGGAGACGAGCGCCGCGCGTAACGCCGGTTTGCCGATCGTGAACCGAGGAAAGATTCCCTATATCTACACCTCCTTCTATGAAGGCCGCTCCTGCTCTCCTTGGATGCACATCAATGCGTGGGTTCCTGAGCAGCAGGTTGCACCGATCGTCGACCAATTCATGACCGCTGATAGCGCGAAGACATTCTTCTTGATCGGCAGCGATTACGCCTTCGGTCGCGGGATGCTTGAGTACACTCGCACTTACGTCGAGTCGAAAGGCGGTAAAGTCGTCGGAGAAGAGTACCTGCCTATCGAAGGCTCCGACTGGACGGCGATCATCTCGAAATTGCGCTCCGCCAACCCGGATGCACTTATCACCTCGACGGCAGGTGGTGCACCGAACGTCACGCTGACCAAGCAGCTCCGGGCTTCCGGCGTCAATATTCCGTACGGAAACTACGCGATCGATGAAGGAACCGCTGCGACGATGGGTGCAGATGCAGAAGGGATCTATATCGCTGCATCGTATATTACCGGGATCGACTCGGAGGCGAACAAATCCTTCATGAAGGCGTTGAAGGCGAAGTTTGGCGACAAAACTGAAACGCCGAATGAATTGTCGGTTCCGCAGTATGAGGGCGTACTTGCGTATGCCGCTGCAGTGGCAAAAGCAGGTACCACTGACGCCGATAAGGTTGTTGCTGCGCTCAGTGAAGTCACGGTTGATGGTCCGCGTGGTTCGATCACGATGAGTAAGCAGCGTCATGCTCCTCTCACCATGTATCTCGGCCGGATCGAAGGTGACGGTTCGGTCAAGGTGATCAAGTCCTTCCCCGACGTTGATCCTGGCGACCAGTGCCCGCAGTTTAAGTGATCCCTGACGGGCGCGGATAGAACATCCGCGCCCGTAACAACCGGACTTAGATCATGACAATTCTAGCTCTCGATATTCTGACAACGGCCGCAATCCTTTTTGCAGTGTCTGCAGGCCTGTTGATCATTCTTGGCGTAATGAAGTTAATCAATTTTGCTCACGGAGCATTTCTAACTGTCGGAGGATATGTCGCCTATGTATGCGGCGATTTTGGTATTTCTCCGTGGCTGTCGATACCACTAGCGGCAATTTTCGGCTTTCTCGGCGGTCTGGTGATCGAACGGCTTGTAGTGCGGCCACTGTATGAGCGGCCGCTGGATGCGATCTTGGCTACATGGGGACTGGGGATCGTTATTGGTCAGTTGATCACTCTTAGCTTTGGGCGTGGCGTGCAATTCGTGCCAAGCCCACTTAGCGGTACAACCGAACTCTTTGGGGTAGATTACTCCGCCTATCGAATCATCGTCGCCATTATCGCCGTAGCAATGGTGATCGCGCTCAGCGCCCTACTAAGACTTACGCGTTTTGGGTTGAACGCGAGAGCAGTGATCATGAATGAGTCCCTTGCACGCGGGCTTGGAATCGACAGCATGCGTGTGCGCTCTTTGACATTTGGCCTTGGCGCCGGACTTGCCTGTGCGGCTGGAGCCTTGATCACACCTCTCCTATCTGTTGATCCCAACATGGGCCTTCCGTGGTTGGTGAATAGCTTCATGCTCGTTTTGATTTCGGGCGTGTCCTTTCCGAGTTTACTCGTTGCATCACTTACTCTTGGAGGAGCACAGGTCCTTGTAAGCACCTATGTGAACCCGATCCTTGGTGGACTGACTATTGTGGTTGTTGCCGCCCTGGTATTGAGGATCAATCCGAAAGGGTTCAGCCATGGGTAATATGAGCTTGGCTGCTCAGCTTCCAAACCGAAAAGTCATCATTGGTGCATTGGTTGGTTTGGCAGTTGTCGCTGTCGCACCATTTTTTCTAGACACCTATTTGACCAACATTCTAATCCGGGCGCTGTTTCTGGCGGTCGTCGTAATGACAGTTGATATCCTCTGGGGGGCCGTTGGGATATTGACGTTCGGACAATCGGCTTTCTTTGGTATCGGCGCATATGCTTGCGGGCTGGTATTCACGCACTATGGATTTGGTCCAGGCTGGGCATTAGCTGCTTTGGCCCTCGGAATAGGCTTTGCCACCATCGTCGCTATTTCTGTTGGCTGGCTCGCTTTCTTTCATGGGGCTTCACCGCTTTACGCTTCGATTATCACGCTGGCCTTGCCGATCATCTTGACCCAGGTGATTTTTTCGGCCGGGAAGTTTACCGGCTCTTCGAGTGGTCTGACTGGGTTCCCTACATATTACTGGGACCTCGAGGTTTGGTTCTGGATAGCTGGCACATACTTGGTGGCAGCTACCACTGTAGCTTGGATGCTCGTTCACAGCGATTTCGGCCGGATCATGGTTGCCATCCGTGAGAATGAAGAGCGCTGCGCGTACCTAGGGATCCCGGTTTCCCGCATCAAGACTATGTTGATGGCTGCAGCGGCGATCTTCGCTGCCGCTGCAGGATTTGGCTATGCAGCCTTTTCAAATGTGGTCGCTCCGGAACTAGGTGGTTTCCAACTGGGAACGGAGTTCTTGATATGGACTGCTCTAGGGGGGCGAGGGACCCTTTTGGGACCAGTATTCGCGACCCTTGGGATCGACACCATGTCATCGTATCTGTCCGGTACGCTTCCCTTTCTTTGGAAGCTGATGATCGGTGTCGTATTTGTTCTCGTTATCACGTTGCTTCCGCGTGGGTTTGCGCCCCTGGTCGCTGGTTTGTGGAGGCGGATATATCCTCGCTACCAAGAGGAATCAAAACACATAGAACTAACCTTGGATAAGCGCACTCGCCTGGGACAAACGGCGTCGGGAACATCTTCCGAACCGCTGACAATCCAGAACCTTTCGAAGCGCTACGGCAGCCTGAACGTATTAACCGACGTCACAATGACGGCGCACGCTAGTCAACTGACTGGAATCATCGGCCCCAACGGAGCCGGTAAAACAACGCTCATGCGATGCATCAGCGATGGCAATGAGCGAAGCGACGGCGTTGTCAAAGTGAATGGATCGAGTATCGGGCGAGTCGACCCACAAAAGGTCGTTGATAAGGGGGTTGGGCGAAGTTTTCAGAATACCAGCTTGTTTGAAAGCCTGACGATTGCGGAATGCCTGATGCTGGCTCGCTATCGCATCGATGGGGCTCGTCTCTTTTCTAGTAGCGATAGCGTTCAACTTGCCGAACCTGCATTAGATATTCTACGCGCTACCGGATTGGACCAGAGACTATCAGAGCAAACCAAAAATCTGTCCCACGGCATGAAGCGCGGACTAGAGCTAGCTATGGTCTTGGCGACAGAACCCTCAGTGCTTCTGCTTGATGAGCCAACCGCGGGGCTTACCAAAGCTGAGAGAACTGCAATCGGGGAGGTGTTAGGCCGCCTCAAGCGAGACTACGCGCTCTGCATCGTTTTGATCGAGCACGACCTCGATTTCGTGCGTGAGATTAGCGACCAAGTCGTTGTGCTGCATCAGGGTGAAATATTGATGGAGGGCACTGTTGAAGAGGTTGTGTCATCTGACCTCGTGAAATCAGTCTACTCAGGCCACCATATCGAGGCAGCGGAATGACCCAGCCACTTTTGTCGATAAAGTCTCTGACCAGTGGATACGGCTCCGCGTCTGTTCTGCACAATATTTCTCTCGACCTCAATGAAGCCCAGATATTGGCGGTCCTGGGTAAGAACGGGATGGGTAAGTCTACTTTGCTGAAAACGATCATGGGTTTCGTGGAGCCGATGAGCGGCGAAGTGACTTTTGATGGCAACGACGTAACAGGTAACGCCCCCCACCTTATGGCTCGAGCTGGAATAGCTCACGCCCCACAAGAGCAAACACTATTCCAGGACCTGACGGTTGAGGACAATTTGCGACTTGGCGTTCCCTCCGATCGACTCCTTCGGGAGCGGCTATCGGGAATCGAGGTCATGTTCCCTCGAATGATTGAGCGATTAAAGCAGTACGCCGGGACTCTTTCGGGTGGCGAACAAAAGATGCTTCTCATGTCACGTGCTCTGATTTCACAACCGAAGATCATGCTGGTTGATGAAATTAGCGAGGGCTTGCAGCCAACCATGGTCGACCGAATGGGGGAAGCATTGAGGTATGCCCGCGACGAACTTGGCATAGCTATCTTGCTGGTTGAGCAGCACTTGAGTTTTGCCATGTCCATCGCGGACCGGGTTGCAATTATGAAGCTTGGAGAAATTGTCGAAGACGGCACCCCCGACGAACTTGTCAAAACGGATGGCCTGGCGGCTCATCTAGCGGTGTAAATCTGATGCGGCTTTTCCCTAGAGAGATAGATAGGCTGCTTCTGTTCCAATCGGCGCAGTTGGCCGAACTACGGCGAAACAAGGGACTGCTTCTGACTGAGCCGGAAGCGCGCGCGTTGATTGCCAATGCAATCTGCGAAGGTGCCCGTCAGGGACGCAGCGTTTCCGACGTCGTAGAGCTCGGTTCAACATTGTTGACTGAAGACGACGTGATAACGGGCGTATCTGAACGGATCAGTGTCATCATGGTCGAAGCGCTATTCTGCGACGGCCAGAAGTTGGTTTGCGTACACGATCCAATTGCTCCAGGGAAAGAGGGGCGGCACGCGACAGTCCCTCCGCGATGGCGCACCCAACAAGAACCAATAGAAGTGAACCGCGACCGCTCCACATTGCGCTTGAGGGTTTCAAGTACGGCTGACCGACCTATTCAGGTTGGCTCACACTATCACTTCTTTGAAGTGAACCCGGCTCTGCATTTTGATCGAGCTGCTGCATATGGGTTCCGATTAGATATTCCGTCCGCAACAACCCTGCGCTTCGAACCTGGTGACACAAGAGATGTCGACTTGGTCACCATTGGTGGTGCTCGGATTGTCCACGGTCTCGCCGGACTGGTGAATGGTTCATTGGATGATGCCGAAACGCGCAGTAATGCGATGGATCGATTAGAAAAATTTTTGGCGGATTAGTCATGGCAATCAGCATCGCCCGAGATCGCTATCTGCAACTTTACGGCCCGACGACGGGGGATAGTGTCCGCTTGGGCGATACCGGGCTCTGGGCAAAAGTCGAGGATGATCGATGCGTAGGTGGAGATGAGCTCGTATTCGGGGCCGGGAAAACGCTTCGCGGTGGCACCGGATGCGATGGAGAGCTGACTGCAGAGGACGGCATCCTCGATCTCGTTGTGACAAACGCCCTAATCATCGATGCGGTCGTCGGGATAGTAAAAGCAGACATAGGTATTCGTAAGGGTAGGATCGTCGGCATAGGAAAGGCCGGGGATCCAAATATCATGGATGGCGTCACGCCAGGATTGACGGTCGGCGTGAATACGGACATCCGGGCTGCGGAAGGTCTGATTGTCACGGCGGGTGGCATCGATTGCCACGTGCACTTCATAGATCCGGGCCAAGTCGATGAGGCGTTGTCCTCGGGTATCACTACGATGATGGGCGGCGGGCTCGGACCGACCACCGTCCCAATCGCGTCCACCGGGACAACAAACCTGGGGCTCATGCTTCAGGCCGCTGAGGCGTTTCCAATGAACTTCGGCTTTATTGGAAAGGCTGCGTCGCATCACGTTTCTCCCCTAGTCGAGCAGCTTTGTTCGGGGGCTGCCGGTCTAAAAATTCATGAGGATTGGGGCGCTATGCCAGCCGTAATTGACGCAGCTCTAAAAGCTGCAGAAATCGGCGGCGGCCAAATCCAGTTGCATACGGACACGATGAATGAATCTGGTTTCGTTGAGCATACGATCCGTGCAATCGACGGCAGGGGGATTCACGCCTATCACGTAGAAGGAGCAGGTGGTGGTCACGCGCCAGACATAATCTGTATTTGTGGACATGAGAACGTCCTCCCATCGTCAACCAACCCCACAAACCCGTTCACAGTTAATACGTTCGAAGAACACTTCGATATGGCGATGACGAGCCATCACCTAAACCCTCGTCTCCCTGAAGACGTGGCTTTTGCCGAAAGCCGTATCCGGAAAGAAACGATTGGGGCGGAAGACGTCCTACACGACCTTGGAGCGATCAGTGCCATTGGCTCTGACAGTCAAGGAATGGGGCGTATCGGCGAAACGATCACACGTACTTGGCAATTGGCAGACCATATGCGTGAGATCCGCGGCGCCCTATCGGAAGACTCTGGTTCAGACGCTGATAATTTCCGAATTCGCCGTTACATAGCTAAATACACCATTAATCCGGCACGTATGTTTGGTATCAGCCATGACGTGGGCTCAGTAGAGCCGGGTAAGCTGGCTGATCTTGTGTTGTGGAGACCGGACAGTTTCGGGATTAAGCCGGAGTTAGTTTTGAAAGCAGGCTTCCCCGCTTGGGCTCCGTTAGGGGAAGCGAATGCTTCGTTGATGCCATGTGAACCGATCCGATACCGACCCATGTGGGGGTACTTCGGTCGTGCACCGCAAAGCCTCAGCCTCAGGTTTGTCTCACCTCTGGCAATTGAGAAAAACATCGGAACGACCCTGGGACTGAGCGCCGCGTTGTCGGCGGTCACGGATACCCGTTCGATCGGAAAACGAGACATGCTCCTCAACGATGCGGTGCCGGAGATCGTTGTTGATCCGGATTCCTTCCAAGTCAGGATTGACGGGGAATTAGCTGATAGCCCGCCTGCGCAGCAAGTCTCTCTCGGCCAAACATACATGCTGAAATGAATCGGGAGGCGTGAATGGCGAATGTACGCATAGGTATTGGCGGCCCCGTCGGAAGCGGGAAAACTCGACTAGTCGAGAGATTACTGCCGCTTTGTCAAAGCGAAGGGATTTCGGTCGCCGTTATCACGAACGACCTTGTCACAAAAGAAGATGCGGAAAGGGTGCGGCGCTCTGGGCTGATTGATCCAGAACGCGTCTTGGGGGTGGAAAGCGGTGCATGTCCTCACACAGCCATCCGGGAAGATCCTTCGGTAAATATCGAAGCCGTTGAGTATCTGGAAAACCGTTTTTCACCCGATCTAATCCTGATTGAAAGCGGTGGAGACAATCTCTCCGCGACGTTCTCCAGTGAACTAGTCGACTGGTGGGCTTTCGTAATCGATGTCTCCGCCGGTGATGACATTCCTCGCAAGCGTGGGCTGGGAATCCTCAGGGCTGATTTGTTGGTGGTGAATAAAATCGATCTGGCTCCCCACGTCGACGCTGACCTGAATCGTATCCGTAGTGACGTTCAAGCAGCCCGGCCCAATCGTCAGTCACTATTTACGAATTTGCGGGATGGGGAAGGAGTGCGCGCTGTTTTTGACGAAATCGTTAGTGCTGCTCTTTTCGAACGGGTCGTTTGATGAATGAAGGGTATTTGTCCTTGAGGTTGGCGAAATCTGGTGGTGGTGCCACTAGGCTCGCCGGTCGTCGGCAAACCTATCCACTAACAACGACCGTTGTTTTGCCCTTAGAGGGGGAGGACACGGCGCTGATTTATGTTCAGAACGCAGCGGGATCTGTCTTCGGCGGCGACAAGCTCTCGCTCGATATCAAAATTGATCAAGGCGCTGAGCTTTGTTTGAGTACTCCGGCTGCCACCCGAGTGCACGGTGAGAAGCCGTCACTTCAGGAAACCGACATCCATGTTGAAGAGAACGGATTTGTTGAGGTGATCCCTGACATGCTGATCCCGCATGAAGGGGCCAATCATCAACAAATTACGCGTCTATCAATGGAGAAAGGTGCCGGTGCAATTGTCATGGACGCCATGGCGCCAGGCCGATTGGCACGCGGAGAAAAGTATAAATACACGCGTCTCTCCTCGCGCCTCATCGTGACCTGGGATGGTCGCAAAGTCTTGATTGATGGAGC
Organism: Rhodospirillales bacterium; assembly: GCA_965262415.1. Classification (GTDB taxonomy): domain Bacteria; phylum Pseudomonadota; class Alphaproteobacteria; order Rhodospirillales; family Casp-alpha2; genus UBA4479. The sequence goes on from OZ253533.1 coordinate 4,064,162, forward strand.
GAGCTTTCGCCCGTCTGAAGTGGATCCGGAATCCGCAGGCGCCCTTGGGTCAGAAGGATACGTTGGCTCGCTCTTCGCAATTTGTGCTCCAGGGGATCATTCCTGCCTGGCTGCGGAAATCGCAGACTCACTTGATCGAGTTGATGGCGTCTTTGGGGGAGCCGCGACGCTTTCTTCAGGATATGGCGTTGTGGCTCGTTTCCTCGCACCCGACACCCCCAGTCTTCGGAAAGCGAGTTATGCCGCATGGGACTCGGCGAGAAAGAAAATGCGAAACCGCAATGCGCCAGTTCTCAGGAAATGAAAGGGACGACATGCTGATCATTCATGAAATCCTGGGTCATTCTAACGACCCGCGGTTTCGAGGCCGCAAACATGAAAAGGTCTGGATTGCGGCGTCTGATGCCGGGCGTCGACGTTTGCGCGTCAAAAGCGAGGAAGACGCGGATGTCGCAATCGACCTGGAAACATCCATCTGGCTATCGGACGGGGCAGTTCTCCATGACGACGGCACGCGCATTCTGACGGTTGCTCGGAAGGCTGAACCAGTAATGATCGTCTCGTTGCCGGAATCCGATCCGTTGGCGATCTTTCGAATTGGTCATGCGTTGGGAAATCGACACGCGCCAGCGGAATTGCGCGGATCGGAAATCATTGTGCCAGTAACTGAGACGCCGGAGCTAGCCATGCGCCCGTTGCTCGCCCATGGGATTGACGTTTCGACAGTTCGCTTCTCCGAGGAACCCTTTGCTTCTGAAGCCGCGCCTTTGGGATCGGGGGCAGGGCATAGTCACTCTGGTCATAATCACAGCCACGACCACCGTAAAGCCAGTTGATCCCATGGCGGACGGTACCCTATTCGATACGTCTACAGATTGCATGTCGCTGCTGGCTTTAATGCAGTTGTCGGACTCCGCACTGCCGATAGGCCGGTATGCGCATGCACTAGGTCTCGAGCGGTTGCTTCGCGACGGGCGCGTCCTTGATGAAAAGCAAATTCGAGAGATTTTGATCTCCGCCCTAAAGCAGAGCAGCGCACGTGCAGATGGGGCTGCAGCCGCATTGGCGCATAGAGCGTTGGTCTCTGGTGACCTCGCTGAGTTGTACGAAATAGATAGCCGCCTCGATTGCCTGAAGCTTACAGAGTCCGCTCAAGTAGCCTCGAGAAGATGTGGCCGTCGGTTGACCACTTTCGTCTCTGACTTTTCGCAGGACCCGGTCCTGACTGAATACTCTGCCTCCATTGTCTCTGAGAAGACGCCGGGCCATCTCGCGGTAATTTCCGCTGCAACCGCTGCAGCATGCGGAGTGTCTTGTTCCGCAACGGTCCTAATGGAACTGCGAGGGACCGTCATGATGATCCTTTCAGCGGCCGTCCGCCTGGGAGTTATCGCATCCGCAGCATCTCAATCGATGTTTATGTCGCTGACGCCGGAGATCCTGGCCGCCAGCCATATCGCACAGACCACCGAACTGGATGAGATGGAATGCAGCGCCGCCTCCGCAATTGAAATCGCGACTATGCGACATGCGCGAGACCATGGGCGTCTTTTCGCCACGTAGTCAGATAATGAAGAAAAGGACGATTGGATATGGATGAAAGCCAGGTGTTATGCGTCGGTTTGGATTGGGAAGTCGACGGCATAGATCCGGCGTGTTCATTCGGAGGATGGAACACCGGTAGGGTAGTGCAGCAAACGCATGAAAGCCTTATGGAAGACGGCTTCGAAACCCCGCCAGATTGGCCCGGTCAACCTACCAGAATAATTCCTCGTCTCGCCGAAAGTTGCAGCGTTTCCGACGATGCTCGGCATTTCACATTCAGACTGCGCGACGGAATACGCTTCCATGACAACGCGCCGCTTGATGCCGAAGCAGTCGCATTGAATTACTCCCGTTTTTGTGACCCTCAATCCTGGGCTTTCTCATCGGAGGCTGCGGACTTGAACAGTGCCGCGGCGGACATGATCGCGAAGGTGGAGGCAATCGACGGCCTAACCTTCAAGATTACGCTCAAGCGCCCAACTCCAGACTTCCTCAGGTATATGACTCAGGAAGATGCACCAGGTGCGCAGTCGATGATCAGCCCTGCAGCGATGAAGAAGTATGGGTCAGATGGCTGTATCGACCGGGCGCCCGGCACTGGAGCGTTTAGCTTCCATCGTCGTTTCGACACGCCAAATGGATCCGGAGTAGAGCTAAAGAGAAACGACAGGTATTGGGGGATCGTACCCAAGCTGTCAGGCATTCGGTTTGTACCATACCCCACGCTTGATGAGCGGGTGCGAGCTCTCGTCGAGGGCGAAGTGGATGTTGCATATAGTTTGGAAGGTGCGGACCTTGCTGAACTCCAGCAGCGCGGTTTTACGGTTCCCGAATATTCCGCGCCTTACATCTGGTACCTAGTTTTCAACTTACGTGATCCGAAGATCGGCGATCTTCGCGTGCGTCGCGCTTTGGCCCACGCAATTAATAGAGAAGCACTTTCGAATGAGCTGTTCCCAGGGGCCACCGTACCGGCTTGTAGTACGCTGCCACCTGGGTCTCCTTCGCACGATCCAAATTCCGAAGATCGGTATCCCTACAATCCAGAAATCGCGCGCAAGCTATTGGCAGATGCCGGGTGTGGTGACGGCCTAACATTGCATGTAGTGGGAGCCCAAGCTGGATCCGCTCAACTCAACCCAAGCGAAATCTATGATCGCATTGAAACGGATCTCGCCGCCGTCGGAGTTAAGCTCAGAGTTAAGCTGCATCCTGACTGGGTCGATTACTGCAACGAATGGAAACTGGGAGTGATGCCTGGGGTGGCGTTCAGCGAAATGAGCTGGGCGATGTCGAGTGACCTGTGGTTGAGCCAGGTATTGCATAGCAAGAATGTGTCGCCGGGCGGCTTCAATGCTGGATATTTGGCAGATACAAAGCTAGACGAACTGTTTGATCGCGCGGCTACAACTCTGAACGACGCAGACCGTATTCAGCTCTATCGCGAGGCGGATCGACATATAATGGATCAGCTTCCAATCCTTCCGCTGTTGAACTCCAAGCAGGGGATGGTTGGGTACTCATCGCGGGTAAAAGGATTGGTTTCAGTCAGCCAATGTTGGCACGATTTTCGGAACGTGTATCTAGATTGATTTTGATCAGCTACAGCGTTTAATTTCGCTGAGGGCCTTCGGGAACCCAAACTAAAAAAGGAATAGAAGGTTCGTTCTCTTGCCATCAGGGGCGACCGGCAAGGTGGTCAGAATACTTTGAGCCGACGATGAATTAGGCCGAAACAGACTTCTCCGTTTCGGCCAATAACATCACTCCATCTCAAGCGCGCGTTTGTAGACGTCGACCAGTTCTTCCATCTCGGAACGGTCGCTCGCATCCATCTTCCTTAGTTTCAGGATGGTGCGAATTACGCGGACATCGAAGCCAGTTCCTTTTGCTTCAGACATCACTTCCCTGATGTCGCCAGCAATGGCTTCCTTCTCTTCGGTGAGACGTTCAATCCTGTCGATGAAGGACTTCAGTCGCTCTGCGGCCACGCCGCCAACATTCGTTTGATCACTCATTTTTCAGTTTCCCGATTGCCTGGGCAAAGTGTTCGAAAAGCCCAAATATGACACCTCAAGATTACATACAGTTGTAGGTAACCAATTGATTTTAAAGTTACCTTACACCTTAAGGGGGATATAAAAAGCCGGTCCCTTTGGCTTCTGAATAAATTTCCCGGATATCGCCGGCCAGGGCCGCCTTTTCTTCTTCCAGGCGTTCGATACGATCCACGAAGGATTTCAAGCGCTCGCTCGCGACGCCACCGACATCGGCCATAACAGGGATCTCCACTAAAAATTGACGTTCTCGGCGGGCAAATTACCGGCGCAAATTCTGCTCGGCAAGGTACTCAGGCTGGGGATAACGGGGATTATTCGGCGGGGACCGTTTCCGGCCGTTGCGACGGGATCAGGATAAAGGTGGTGACGAGGACGATCGCCGCCGCAACCGCCATCACCATGAACAGCGAGTTGAAGCTGCCCGTGGCCTCGTGAAGGCGGCCCGTCATCTGCACGGCGACGGCACCGACCCCCAGGACGAGCACCGATTTCACCGCATAGACACGGGACCGGTACTCGGTGGAGATGAAATGCGCCACGATCCAGTCGTTGACCGGAATGATGCCGAATGTCACCAGCATCAGTGGCAGGGTGATGGCGAGTGATGACCAGCCCGCAGCTGTGATCGCAAGCGTGCAAGCGACCAGTTGGACGGCAACCAGGAAAATGTAGATCCGTTTTGTCTGGTAGCGGTCGAGTAACTCGCCGACCGCCAGCTGAGCAAAGGCCGCGCACCCGAAGACAAGCGCTGTCACGAGGCCGATCTCGGACGTCTCGGGCAGCATTGCGGAAAGCCGTTCGTCCATGATCTTCGGCAGCGAGATCGTGGTCGCTTGAAAGATCAGGCCACCGACCATGGGCGCGATAATCAGGAACAGGAAGACCCGGCGCTGGATGGAGACAGGAACTTGCGGCGGGGTTTTCTTCTGCTTTCCGCCGGCGTCCGCCTCGCCGCCTTTCAGGAGATGCAGGCCGTACAGCACACCGATGCCGACCGAGACGATGCCGGGCAGGATGAACGCCATGCGCCAGCCGTAAAACTCGGCAATGGCGCCGGTTGTGAGGGCGGCCAGCGCAACCCCCATGTTGCCCCAGACGCCGTTCACGGCGAGCGCGCGACCGACCCGTTTTGCATCCTCGACAACCAGTGCAAGTCCGATCGGATGGTAGATCGCGCCGAAAATCCCGACCAGCGCGAGGCCGATCTCAACCTGCAGGGGATCCGAGGCAAAACCGGTCAGGATCGATGCGGCGCCGATGCCGATGAAGAACACGAACATCATGCCGGTGCGCGACCACTTGTCGCCGAGCCAGCCCGCCGGCAGCGACGCGCCGCCGAAAAAGAAGAAGCTCCACGTCGTCAGCAACAGAAGGCGGCCGTAGGAATCGGCGAACTCGCTTTCCATCGTCAACACCGCCGTGGTGAAGATCAGCATGAAAAAATGATCGAGCAGATGCCCGATATTAAGAAACAGGAAATTACGTTTTGCCGTCGACATGCCAGAAGACTAACAGACACAGCGAAGGCTGTATCACGATGTCATGACAATAAATGTCGCCGAACGGACAAGCCTGCAGGAATGCCAGTGTACAAATGCCGCTCAGCGCGAACGGTTCGGTATTAACGGATCAGCCGATCGCTTTTTCAGCAGCACGGGCGTTTGCGTACGCGCGTTCTGCGTATCGTAGCATCCGGTAATCCAAGGTGTTGTCGGTATCGACCGCGAGCGCAAAGAGGCGTTCCGCCCAATGCATTTGTTCGCGTGCGTAACCGTTCCAAACGATTTTAACCACGTTGCGTCTCCTTTCTGGAACTGCGTGGACCGTATCAAACGATTGTTACACTATATATACGTTCGGATAGATTTTTAGTGTGATCGGGATCACCTTTGGACCTAATTTGGTTAAATTTCCGAAAAATCCCGGGTTTCTGCGGCTAAAGCGTCGACCAGGGCAACGAGCGCAGCCTCTTTTCCGACACCTTTTTCGATCTGCTCGCCGTAAAGTCGCACCTGCCGATGCGCACTCGTGCCTCTCTTAGCGATCTTCCGGAGGTTCAAAATTTCCTTCGTGCACCCCATCGCCTCGGCATCCTCGTTAACCAAATCGATCAACTCTTCGACGAGATCGGCATAGGGCACGATCTCGCCGCGGCCGAAGTCGACGAGCCCTTCGTCGAGCCCGTATCGCTGTGCACGCCACCGGTTTTCCGAAATCAGCATGACGGCGTATTGCCGCCAGCGCTGGTTCTTCGTTTTGAGCCGCCAAAGCATGCGGATGATACAGCAATAAAGGGCTGCGACGGCGGCGGCATCGTGGATGTACGTGCAGACGTCACATATCCGCATTTCAAGCGTCGGGAAGCGCGCGCTGGGCCGGATATCCCACCACAGCTTGGTTGCATCCTCGATGATACCCGCGTTGACGAGAGCAGAAACATGCCGCTCATATTCGGCGTAACTGTCGAACGCGTTCGGCAAGCCCGTGCGCGGCATCTCATCCCAAACGCTCAGCCGGTAAGATTTGAGGCCGGTATTCTCCCCCTGCCAAAACGGCGACGACGTCGTCAATGCCAGAAGATGGGGGAGGAAATAGCGGACCTGGTTCATCAGGTCGAGCCGCAGTTCATCGTCCTCGATCCCAACATGTACATGCATGCCGCAGATCAGAAGTCGGCGCACCACAGCCTGCAGATCGTTGGCGATGGTGGTATAACGCTCCATATCGGTGAAGCCCTGTTCCGACCAATGCGAAAATGGATGTGTTGACGCAGCGATCACCTTCATGTCGAACGCCGCCGCGATGTCGACGACGGTCTCGCGCAATTCCGCCAGCATGCCGGTCGCCTCAGGAATGGAGCGCGCGACGGCGGTGTTCACCTCGATTTGCGATTTCAGGAACTCGTGTGCGACCTGGTTGCCGAGCTTGGCAACGCACTTGTCGAACATCTCCTTGGGCGGGTCGGCGGCCAGTTCGCGCGTTTCCGCATCGACAAGCAGATACTCTTCTTCGATGCCGACGGTCAGCGATGGCGCACCGCCGACCATCTCAGAACCGTTCGACCCTGTGCAGGCCCGGAATATCGAAGATCGGCAGGATGGACTCGGACAGAATATCGACCCATCTGAGAACGCCGCTCTTGTCCTTTACCTGATCCTGATTGATCTCGATCGCGCAGTTGGCGATGCCGGCCGCGGCACCATGCATGTCGATGGTGTAGGCAAGATCGTGACCCGAGTAGGGCTCGTTGTCGCCGACGTTCAGTTCGAAACGGTCGAGATGCTCCATCAGCGGAACCGCGATACGGGGATCGCGGTTCCAGAGTACGCCGATATCCCAGGGGCGGGGCTTGCCGCCGAACCTGGGGCTGAAGCTGTGAATGGAGAGGATTGCCGGCGCCGGACCGCGGTCCCACAGCCGGGCGAGCGCCCGGTTGACGGCATCGTGATAGGGTTCGAAAACCTCACGTACGCGCTGGCGGCGGGCTTCCGGCGAGAGATCCTGATTGGCGGGGATTTTGAACCCGTCGTTCTCGGGCATGATGCTGTCCGGGTGCCCGGGCGGTCTGTTGACGTCGATCACGAGCCTGGAATAGCCGGCAAGGACAGCCTGCGCATCCAGGCGCTCGGCAAGGCCGCGCGTGACGGCGGCAGCGCCGATATCATACGAGATATGTCGCTCGAAGGCTTCGTCGGGCAGGCCGAGATGATCGAGTTGAGCCGGGACCGTGTTGCTTGCATGGTCGCAGACCAGCAACATATGGGCGCCGCCCTCGCGATTAATGACCTCGAAAGGGGGCGGATCTTCCGGGCCCAGAAGTTCAGGGCCATCGTTCGGTAGCGTCGTAGACATGCAGGGACTATAACGCGCCCCGCGCGCCCGTGCGATACGGAAAAGCCATCCTTGCAATCGAACGCATTGCAGATTAAGTCCGGGCATTGAGAGGATGAATCCGCATGAGCGCTCCATCGCACGTCGAAAGTCCATGTATCAGCGTCTGTGAACTCGATGAAGAGTCAGGATTCTGCCGCGGGTGCTGGCGGACACGCGAAGAGATCGCAAACTGGGGCCGTGCGAGCACGGAACGCCGCCTCGCAATTCTCGAGAAGTTGCACGAGCGGCGGGATGCCGTACGCGGTGAAAAGCGACGCGAGACACGACGGCGTCAGCGCCGAACCTAGAGGAGATTTCGAATGCCCGACCTTCTGAGCCGGCTCTTGGCCGAGCGGGACTGGTTGCTGTGTGATGGCGCGATGGGCACCAGCCTCTTTCAACGCGGTCTCGAGACGGGCGAAGCCCCCGATCTCTGGAATATCACCAACGCCGACAAAGTGGCGGATGTACATCAGGGATTTGTCGACGCAGGTTCGGATATCTTTCTGACCAATTCGTTTGGCGCGAATGCGCTGCGCCTGAAGCTGCACGGTGACCAGGAGCGCGTCCGCGAAATCAACGTCGCTGCCGCAGAGGTCGCGCGCAAGGTTGCCGATGGTGCAGGGCGTCCGGTCGTCGTCGCAGGTTCGATGGGACCGACGGGTGAATTGATGGAGCCGATGGGTGCGCTGACGCCGGACAGTGCTGAAAGAGTCTTTGCCGAACAGGCATTGGCTCTGAAGGAAGGCGGCGTCGATGTGCTCTGGATCGAGACCATGTCCTCGAAAGAAGAATACGCCGCCGCTGCCGCGGGAGCAGCTCAGGCCGGGTTGCCGGTCGTCGCCACGATGAGCTTCGATACCAATGGCCGGACCATGATGGGCGTGACGCCTGAAGACGCGGCGTCATTCGCTTCGGCGCTTGAGCCCGGGTTGGCGGCTTACGGGTGTAATTGCGGGGTCGGCCCGGCGACACTCATCGACACGGTACTCGGTATGAAAAAGACGGCCGCGGCAGGCGACGTGATTACGGCTAAAGGGAACTGTGGAATCCCCGAGTATCGCGACGGTCAGATCGCTTACACGGGCTCGCCGGAAATCATGCGTGAATACGCGCGCATGGCGCGGGACGCAGGCGCGCGGATCATCGGCGGGTGTTGCGGCACGACGGACATCCACGTCAAGGCGATGGCGGATGCACTCAGGGATTACGTGCCTGGAACGGCGCCGGACCGTGAACGGATCGAGGCTGCGCTGGGGCCGGTCGATCAGCCGTTGCCGCAAAAGCCTGACGGCGACGACCGTGGCCGCCGCCGCCGCAGACGCGCCTAGACGGACCTCTTTACCAGCTGCCGGTGTTTTCCATGGATGCCCAGGGCTCAGCGGGGGACAGGGGCTCACCTTCCTGCAGCAGCTCGATGGAGATGCCGTCGGGAGAGCGGACAAACGCCATGCGGCCGTCGCGCGGCGGGCGATTGATCGTCACGCCGCCGGCCTGAAGGCGTTCGCAAAGTTCGTAAATATTGTCGACGCGGAACGCGAGGTGACCGAAATTGCGGCCGCCGTCGTACTCTTCGGGGTCGTAGTTGTAGGTCAACTCGATCTCGGCGTCCGGCGTTTTCTCGGCGGCAACGAAGATCAGCATGTAGCCGTGCTCCGGGCGGTCGCTGCGCCGGGTTTCCTTGAGCCCGAGCAGATCGCAATAAAACTTGAGCGAGGCGTCGACGTCCGAAATCCGGACCATGGTGTGAAGGTATCTCATGCGTGGTCTCCCCGTTGGTTCCGCTTATAGGAACTTAGGGAGTGGCAACGCCGGATTCCAGCCCCGATTCAGCAGCGCGTGCAGCTTCAAGGCCGAGCATGGCTGCCTTTCGTGCCGGATCCCACCGATAACCGGTTATCATGCCGTTGTCGCGAATGACCCGGTGGCACGGAATGACAAAACCGATCAGGTTCCCTGCCACGGCACCGGCAACCGCCCGTGCGGCGCCTGGTCGGCCGATGCGTTCGGCGAGGCTGCCGTACGACATCACGCCGCCCTCGGGGATTTTCAGCAAGGCTTCCCAAACCTTGACGCGGAAGGGCGAGCCCCGCATCAATAATCGAAGTTCGCTCCCTGCGCCCTTGGTATGGAAAGCCTTCGCAGCATATCCGGCGGTGCCGGCGTCGTCCTGCACCCAGATTGCACGCTCCCAGCCCGCTTTTTGCTCTTCAAGGGCGAGGTCACGGCTGCGGGTGATGAACGATATCCCCGTCAGACCGCGGTCGCTTGCGACGATCAGGCATTCGCCGAAGGGCGACGGATGAAATCCATAGCGGAACGTCATACCCTCGCCGTGTGACTTGAACTCGCCCGGTGTCACGGCGTCGATGGTGACGAACAGATCATGCAGCCGGCCCGGACCGGACAGTCCGGCGTCGAAAGCCGTATCCAGAACGCTGGCGGACGACCGGAGGCGCGATTTTGCGTCCTCCAGCGTCAGCGCCTTCAGGAATTTTTTCGGACTGATGCCGGCCCATTCACTGAAGGTGCGTTGCAGATGATGCGCGCTCATGCCGACGTGGCGTGCGACTTCTTCCAACTCCGGCTGCTCGTGCCGGTTCTGGGCGATATACTCGATTGCCCTGGCGATCTGTCCATAGAGCCTGATTTGAGTATCCGCTTTCTGGCTTTTTGCCTGATGAGGCATCTGGTCGGTCGTCCGTAGGTTTGTCATGTCGAAGATCCTGTGTGTCGGGCCAACTGCCCACGCTGATCTTCGAGAATATTTGTTCCGATCGTGCTGACCACCCGAAAGTTGGGAATCTGTCCGGGCAAGGTGGCCGTCAATCGTCGGGATTGAAGTCGGTGACCACCCGGTCCGGTGGGAAAATGATGCCGACGTGGGTGCCGTTGCCGACGGAGCTTTCGATACGCAGTTGTGCCTGATGAAGTTCCGCCAGGCGGCGGCAGAGAGGTAAACCCAGTCCGGCACCCTCGTGTTCGCGGGTCATCGAGTTCTCGACCTGCCCGAAGGGCTCGAGTGCAATACGGATGTTTTCTTCCGCCATGCCGGTACCGGTATCCGTGATTCGCAGCGTTAGACTGCCTTCATTTCCAAGATACCAGCCCATCGTTATTTCGCCGCCGGGCTGCGTGAACTTAATTGCATTGGTCAGTAGGTTGAGGACGATCTGCTTGATACGCGTCTCATCAGCAAACAAGCGGACCTTGGGCGGGCGTTCATGATTCGTGATCTTGGTGCCGGCGCGGCGTGCGCGTTCGTTGATCATGCGAAGACATTCCTGGCTGAGTTCCCGTAGGCAGAGCGCTTCCTCGTCCAATTTCAGTTCGCCGACCTCGATCTTCGAGATATCCAGGATATCGGAGATCAGTCTCAGCAAATGCCGCCCCGACCGATTGATGTCGCTCAGGTACTCCTCAACGCTGTCCAGGCCAAGCGTGTCGAAGTCGGTTGAAATCAGAAGTTCCGAAAATCCGATGATCGAATTCAGCGGTGTGCGCAGTTCATGCGACATGTTGGCAAGGAAGTCGGTTTTTGCCCGGCTGGCGAATTCGGCTTCTTCCTTGGCGTCGATCAGGGCGATCTGAGCTTTTTTCAACTCGGTGATGTCACTGCTGACCATCACGGTGTGTCCGCTTTGAAGGATCACGACTTCGACCAGGCGCCATTGGCCGTCGGTCCGTTCCGCCTCCATGACTCCAGGGGCGCGACGACGATGCTGGATCCAGGTGTTGAGCCAGGCGTCTTCACGCCCCTCTATGTTGGCGACCATTCCGTGTTCTAGAAGTGCCCGCCCCCAGTCGTCATACCCGAATCCGGGCATGCTCAATCCGGTGATGAAAGGGTTACCGTCGCGAAGTGTGCGGTTGGTCAGCACGAGGTTGTCGTCCGGGTCGAATATCGCGATGCCGGCGCCGCTTCGGTCGAGCGCCTGCATCAACAGATCGCTGTAGGATTCCGCCTGATCGCGTTCGGTTATGTCTGTATAGGTCGAAACAAAACCGTCGCCGCTGGGAAGCGGCTTGCCGACGATCTCGATCACCGTGCCGTCCGGGCGGGTTCTCTGAAAGGCATGCGCGACGAACTTGGTCGCAAGTTCTACACGTTCGCGTATCTGTTGCTCCGTATCGCCGGGACCGTACTCGCCGCGCTCGGCATTGTAGCGGATGAAGTCACTGAACGGTCTCGGCAGGTCGGCGAACTCCGGGGGGAAGTCGAGCAGATCGACGAATTGCGTGTTGCAAAGGACGAGTTGAAGTTCCCCGTCGACAAGCCGTGTCACGCTCAGGCCCTGACTCATTGAATCGAGGCTTTGCTGGACAAAGTCCATGCCAAGGCTCGCAGACCCAGCGCTGGTATTTTGGTTTGTTTCCACGCCCGGATATCGCCCTTCTCGCTCCCAGTATCGGGAAGATTAGCGTAAAAGTTGCCGCGAATCGACGACTTCCACGTTATCGCCGGCGTGGACAGTAAAGCTTGAAAAGGGGTAATGAGAATGGTGCTGCCGGAGAGATTCGAACTCTCGACCTCCCCCTTACCAAGGGGGTGCTCTACCCCTGAGCCACGGCAGCCCCTGAGGTGCGGCGGAACATGCCACAGGGTTCTCGACGAGGCAAGGCCGGAGAGAGCACATGACGAGGAAATCTGACGGGCACGGAAAAGCCGGGAATCCGGGGGGAAGCCCGCCTAAAAAGGATGATCGCCAGGCACGCTCGGCACGTGCGCTGCGCGAAAACCTCAAGAAACGGAAACAGCAGCTCAAGGCACGTGAATCCGGCGAAAATTAGGTTAATCGCGCCATATTGCCGCCATAACCGGTTGTCATACCGGGTGAACGCGGCGGGCCGGCTTGCATCAGGACGGTCCGTCGCCTAAAAGCCGAACGCACTCACGCGCTATATTCTGAGGGGATCATGGATCGAATTCGCATTTCCGGCGGCCGTCCGCTGAACGGAGAAATTGATATCGTCGGTGCGAAAAACGCCGCCTTGCCGCTCATGGCGGCATCGCTTCTGACGCCTGAATCGCTGACCCTCAAGAACCTGCCGAGTGTTGCCGACATCCACGCAATGTCCAACCTGTTGTCGGAACTGGGCGTTCGGACCGAAAAAGACGCAGACAGCCGCACCGTCGTCATGCACGGCGGTAACGTCTCGGAGACGACGGCGCCTTATGACATCGTCCGGAAAATGCGGGCATCGGTACTGGTGCTGGGCCCGCTGCTGGCACGATTCGGCAAGGCACGCGTCAGCCTGCCGGGCGGGTGCGCGATCGGGACACGCCCGGTCGATCTTCATCTGAAAGCGTTGGAACAGATGGGCGCGGAGATCGAACTCGCCGGCGGATACATTGATGCCAGGGTCAACGGCAAGCTGAAGGGGACGCATATCCTTTTCCCGTCGGTTACGGTCGGCGGAACCGAGAACATTCTGATGGCGGCGGCACTTGCCGACGGCGAGACGGTGATCGCAAACGCAGCCCGCGAACCCGAAGTGACGGACCTTGCGCGCTGCCTGCAGGCGATGGGTGCCGAAATTTCCGGCGTCGGCAGCGACACGCTTCACGTCATCGGCAAGCCGGAACTGAAGGCGGCGACGCACAGCATCGTGCCGGATCGGATCGAGACGGGGACGTATGCCGTCGCGGCGGCGATCACGGGTGGCGACGTTCTGTTGCGTGGCGCCCAGATGAGCAGCAACGAAGCTGTTTTCGGACACCTGATGCGGGCTGGTGTCGAGGTCACGGAGACAGCCGATGGCATCCGGATCGCGCGCCAGAACGGCCGCATTCACGGGGTCGACGTGATGACCGAGCCCTATCCCGGGTTTCCGACCGACATGCAGGCACAGTTCATGGCCTTACTGAGCCTTGCCGAAGGGGCATCGATGATCACCGAGTCGATTTTCGAGAACCGTTTCATGCATGTGCCGGAGTTGATGCGGATGGGGGCGGATATCAACGTCCATGGCGCGTCCGCTATCGTTCGCGGTGTGCCGAAGCTGTCCGGGGCGCCGGTGATGGCAACCGATCTCCGGGCTTCTGTCTCGCTGGTGCTTGCGGGGCTTGCCGCCGACGGCGTGACGGAAGTGAACCGGGTGTATCACCTGGACCGGGGCTACGAAAAGATCGAGCAGAAGCTCGCCGCGTGCGGCGCCGAGATCGAGCGCGTTCCCGAGTAGGCCCCCCAATATAGAAGATATCGATCGCCCCGCTGCGAGCTGACCGGGTGTTACAGCACCTTCGGGTCGCAGGGTAGCCGGCCACTGTATTTCCGATCCACACTGGCTTTCCCGGGGAAAAACCTCTAAGTAAGGCTCGCTTTCGCCCATCAAGGGGCGTCATCGACGTGAAAAGGCTAAGATCGTGAAGGCAAACGAGAAAATCGTACTGGCGCTGCCCAAGGGGCGGATACTCAAGGAAGTGATGCCGCTGGTACGTGCCGCCGGGATCGAGCCGGAGCCAGCATTCGACGACAAGGATGCGCGTCAGCTCCGTTTTTCGACCAACCGGCCGGAGGTCGATATCATCCGGGTCCGTTCGTTCGATGTGGCGACATTCGTGGCCTTTGGCGCTGCGCATCTTGGTGTCGCCGGCAACGACGTGCTGATGGAGTTCGATTATCCGGAGATTTACGCGCCGCTGGATCTCGACGTGGGGCATTGCCGCCTGGCCGTCGCCGAGCCGGTGGATCTGGCCGGCGAGGACGATCCCAGGACGTGGTCATCGGTGCGCGTTGCCACCAAGTATCCGACACTGACGCGCAAGCACTTTGCCGCACGCGGCGTACAGGCGGAATGCATCAAGCTCAACGGGGCAATGGAACTGGCGCCGTCGCTCGGCCTTTGCCGTCGTATTGTCGACCTCGTATCGACGGGGGCGACCCTCGAGGCCAACGGTCTCGTTGAAGTGGAAACGATCTGCGAGATCACCTCCCGGCTTTGCGTCAACCGTGCGGCCTGGAAAACCCGCGCCGATGAAATCAGCGACTGGGTCGAACGCTTCCGGGAGGCGACCGATGCCGTTGCGGCTTGATCAGCGTGATGAAGACTTCGAGCCCAGATTCCGGGCCTTTCTGTCCGAGAAGCGCGAGACCGAGGCGGACGTCGTTGATGTAGTGAAGACGATCCTGGCCGACGTTCGCGAACGCGGCGACCAGGCGCTGATCGATTACACGACGAAGTTCGACCGCTATCCGCTCACACTTGAAACAATGCGGGTCTCGGCGGCGGAGATCGAGGACTGCAAGCAGCAGGTCGACGCCGAAACCCTGGCGGCTCTGACGACCGCCTATGAGCGGATCAAGGCGTTTCACGCGCGCCAGAAACCGGAAGACCTGGATTTCACTGACGAACAGGGCGTCGGGCTCGGCTATCGCTGGTCATCGGTCGGTGCTGCGGGTCTTTACGTGCCGGGTGGCACGGCGGCCTATCCTTCGTCGGTCCTGATGAATGCCGTGCCGGCCAAGGTCGCGGGCGTGCCCCGTCTGGTCATGGTCGTGCCGACGCCGGATGGCGTGATCAACCCGCTTGTCATGACAGCCGCCGATATGGCGGGAGTGGACGAGATTTACCGCATCGGCGGTGCGCAGGCGGTCGGTGCTTTGGCTTACGGCACCGAGACAATCCAGCCCGTCGACAAGATCGTCGGGCCGGGCAATGCCTATGTGGCGGCTGCCAAGCGCGAGGTTTTCGGCACGGTCGGCATCGACATGATCGCGGGCCCCTCGGAGATTCTTGTCCTCGCGGATGCCCGAAATGACCCGTCGTGGATTGCCGCGGATCTGTTGAGCCAGGCCGAGCACGACACCGCGGCGCAGGCGATCCTGATTACCGATGATGCAGCCTTTGCCGAGGCCGTTATCGAGGCCGTCGATGCGCATCTGAAGACGTTGCCGCGCACCGAAATCGCGCGGCAGAGCTGGAACGATTTCGGCGCCGTCATCCTGACGAAGAACTTGAAGGCGGCATTGCCGCTGGTCGACCGGATCGCGCCCGAGCACCTGGAGATCGCGGCCGATGACGCCGATGCGCTGGCCGACGGTATCCGTAACGCGGGCGCCATGTTCCTCGGGCGTCATGCGCCGGAAGCGATCGGTGACTACGTCGCGGGGCCGAACCACGTGTTGCCGACCGCCCGCTCGGCGCGCTTTTCCAGCGGTCTCGGTGTTCTCGACTTCATGAAACGGACGTCGATGATCCGGTGCGATGCCGACGGACTGCGCCGTATCGGTCCGGCCGCGAAGACGCTGGCGGATGCCGAAGGGCTGGGCGCACATGCGCTTTCCGTGTCGATCCGGCTCAACCTGCCATCGGAATAGGCGACCGGCATGAGCGAGACTCAATGCATCGCCAATATCTATCTGGATGAACGCTCCGTCGTGCGTTTGAGTCCGCAGGTCGATCACGAGCGGAAAGTCGCGATCTTCGATCTGCTGGAGGAAAACAGCTTCGATCCCGTCGGCCTGCCGCAGGGGCCGTATAACCTGATCCTGTCGATCGAGGACAACCGTCTGGTCTTCGACGTCCGCGACATCGCCGACAAGAAGCTCGACAAGTTTTCGCTGCCGGTCGGCGCGTTCAGGCGCATCGTCAAAGATTACTTCATGATTTGCGACAGCTATTTCGAGGCGATCAAGCGCTCATCGCCGTCGCAGATCGAAGCCATCGATATGGGGCGGCGCGGGCTGCACAACGAAGGTGCCTCGATCCTGCAGGACAGGCTCGCCGACAAGGTTGCGATCGACGAGACCACGGCCCGCCGGCTGTTCACGCTGGTTTGCGTCCTGCACATCCGGGCATGAGGCGCTGATGAGCGATCTGCCTTCTGCCGTCCTCTTCGCCTGCACAATGAACTCGGTCCGTTCGCCGATGGCGGAAGCCATCATGAAGTTTCTCCACGGCCACCAGGTGTACGTCGACTCGGCCGGGGTGCGTTCCAAGGATATCGACGGGTTTGCTGTGGCCGTCATGGATGAAATCGGCATCGACCTCTCGCGTCACCACGCCAAGACGTTCGACGACCTCGAGGACGACTATTTCGATATCGTGATCACCCTGTCACCGGAAGCGCAGCACAGTGCTATCGAACTGACCCGGGTGATGGCGTGCGATGTCGAGTTCTGGAACACCATGGACCCGTCGCTGATTGAAAGCGAGGACCGGGAAGTGGTCCTGGATGCCTACCGCCAGGTGCGCGACCAGCTGATGCAGCGGATAAAGGATCGTTTTCCCGTGCAAACCCCGCTGGATACCTGAGGAAAGCCTAAATACGCGGTTTTATTGAAAACTTGACCAATCGTACCGATATGGGCATGGTCTGCTCGATTTTGACATCAGGCATGGAAAAGTATGGCTAAAGAAGACCTTCTCGAGTTCACCGGCACCGTTATGGAACTGCTTCCGAACGCGATGTTCCGGGTGAAACTCGACAACGATCACGAGATTCTCGCCCACACGGCGGGCAAGATGCGCAAGCACCGCATCCGTGTCCTCGCAGGCGACCGCGTCAACGTTGAAATGACGCCTTACGACCTCACCAAGGGTCGGATCACTTTCCGTTTCAAGTAATCGGGGCGTCCGAGATGACGCACCCCTTGTGAGCCGGAGTCCCCGATGATCGCCCGGCTCATTCTTGCGTCCGCGTCGCCGCGCCGGCTGGAGCTTCTGGCGCAGATCGGCATCGCGCCGGATCTGGTCGAACCGGCCGACATAGACGAGACACCGTTATCCCGAGAGCGGCCAAGGCAACTGGCCGAGCGGCTTGCGCGCACAAAAGGCGAAACCATTGCAGCGGGATATCCCGGGGATTTCGTGCTGGCGGCCGATACCGTCGTCGCCCTCGGTCACCGGGTGCTGGAAAAGCCCGCCGATGCGACCGAAGCCCGCGGTTTCCTCGCGCAGCTGTCGGGCAGACGCCATCGCGTGATCGGCGGGTTCGCTGTATTCGCGCCGGGCGGGAAATCGATTGTGCGCAGCGTCGTGACACAGGTGCGCTTTCGCCGCCTCAGCGGCGCCGACATCGATGCGTATATCGCCACCGGGGAGTGGGACGGCAAGGCAGGCGGTTACGCCATCCAGGGCGCCGCCGCTGCGTTTATTCCGTGGATCAGCGGATCCTACGCCAATGTTGTCGGCCTGCCGCTGACCGAGGTTGTGGGCGCACTCCGTGGTCTCGGTTACGAAAGCGCGGTGCGGTGAGCGGGGCGGCCCGCGTCGTTGTCGAAACCCGGCCCGGTGAAATTCGGGCCGCCGTGCTTGACCAGGCGGGTACACCGCTTCTTTTCCGGATTGAACGCGATCTGTCGCGCAGCCTCGTGGGCGGGATTTATCTCGGCCGCGTGCTGGCGGTCCGAAAGGATATCGGTGCCGCCTTCGTCGATATCGGGACCGGACAGGATGCGTTTCTGAATATCAGGGGTGCAGGCAACGACGCCCTCGGCACGGCGATCGGGGAGGGGGCCGCGATCCTCGTCCAGATTACCCGCGATGCCGTCCCCGGAAAGGGCCCCGCGGTCGGGACAGCGATTGATCTCGTCGGCGCCGCGCTGGTCCTGACACCGGGCAAGCCGGGGCTGGGCCTGTCGAGCCGCATCGCCGATGATATCGAGCGTGACCGTCTCAAGGGATTGTTCCAAGGCACGGACTTTGACGGTGCCGGTCTTGTCGTTCGCACCGACGCACAGGATATGCCCGACGCGGATATTCAGGACGAATACGCCCGCCTTCAGCACCGCTGGAGCGAGATCCGGGACCACGCCCTGTCATCCGAAGCACCGGCGACAATCCTGCCTGCGCCCGGCCTCGCGGAACGCCTGGTCAGCCAGTATGCAGGGCCGTCACTGCGCGAGGTTCTGGTCGATGATGCGGAAACGGGCGCACGCCTCAAGACGCACGTCGAAACGGCTCTGGGCGGGCGCGCGCCTGCCCCCTTGATGGCTGGCGGCAACAATGGTTCGTTCGCGGCCGCCGGACTGGAGGACACATTCGACAGCGCGCTTGCGCCTTTCGTCCCGCTCCCGGGCGGTGGCAGTCTGATCGTCACGGAAACCCCGGCGATGACCACGATCGATGTGAATGCGGGCCGCGCCGGCGCCGGCAATCCGGAAAGACTTGCCCTTGAAACCAATCTCGAGGCGGCGGACGCCATTGCCGGTGCGCTCCGGCTGCGCGGCATCGGCGGCCTGATCGCCGTCGATTTCATGAAGATGCGTGATGAAAAGAACGCCGAAAAGGTCCTCGCCGCCCTGAACAGGGCGTTTCGCGGCGATCTGGACAACCCGCGGGCAGGCGGGTTCAGCCGGTTCGGGATCGTCGATATCGTGCGCCGCAGCCACGGACCTTCGCTTGCGGGAACGCTGCTTGCGCGTACGGCGGGCCTCTCGCCGGAAAGCGCGGCGCTGGACGCGCTCAACCGGATATCCCGCCGGGGCGGGACCGGCGCGGTTCTCAGAACGTCTTCTCAGATCCGCGCCCAGATCGAGGGGCCGCTCGCGGAAATCCGCAAAAACCTTGAACACAGGCTCGGATTTGTTATTCGTCTAGAAGAGGCACCGGGGACGGCCCCGGACCATGCCGAGATCGAGGACGCCGGATGAACGCCGATCCTGAAAGCCAGAAGAAAGCCAAGGTCGTGCCGCTGAAGGGCTCGAAATGCCCCATGTGCGGCAAACGGGCGACGCTGGAAATGCGGCCGTTCTGCTCGAAACGCTGCGCCGATCTCGATCTCGGACGATGGCTCGACGGCGATTACCGTGTGCATACGGACGAAGCGCCGGGCGACGCCGGCGCCGGTCTCGACGACGAGGAATAGGTCCGAAAAATAAGCGAAAATTCCCCCGCCGGGGCGCTGGACAGGCCCCGGCATATCTTCTATAAGCGCCTGTCTTCGCGTTCGCGCGACACGGTGCCCAGGTAGCTCAGTTGGTAGAGCATCGCACTGAAAATGCGGGTGTCGGTGGTTCGAATCCGCCCCTGGGCACCATTTTCATAAAAAATTGATGACTTAGAAGAACTCAACGCACCAAAGTTTGGGCAAATTTGCGCGTCCATCCTAGTCTGACATTTGGTCTCAAACGGCTAATGACTACATAGCTATAATCCTTGGACCAAACCGTGAAAAGATGTGTACAAAAAGTTGAATCTGCCGCTCACGGCTTCTCAATGGAGGCGGCCAAGTGCTAACGTCGCGGTGCAATGACTTTAGATGGTTTCCTAACCTTCCTGACGTTGGCGGTCGCAATACTTGCTCTGGTGTCTCCGACGGCCATGCTTCGGCTGCGGCTTGGGTTTAACTCCCAATGCATACTGGCGGTAATCGCGATTGGGCTCGTTCTCTATTTTCAATTTTTTGAAAGCGTAGGACGCCCCTGTGCATTTCCCGAATACGGGATTTGCGGTTGGATTACATTTCCTAGAGGCGGCGCATTCACGCCGCAACAAGCTTCGTTCATTGTAGTTATTCTATGGATCGTATTAGCGTACATTATTTACAAACTTTCCAAGCTCGGCCCAGGATCGCTTGTCGCCTTTTCTCGCCTTGTGGGTTCACTTATTTATGACCGTAAATTTCGGGAATTGATTAAGCTTGTCGAACCACACCTCAGTCAAATTGAACGAGCTTCAAACCGGCAGCTATGGACGCAGCGGTTGCACGACTGCTTTGCTCAGCTGCGCCCAGGCACTCGGCAACATTTTGCGGATATTTTCCAAGGCGGTTTTGTTCAGCAACCGGAAAAAGGGTTCTGGGGTAAAGCTCTTTCCAAGTTGAAGATTGCTCTCTCAATGTTGTCGGCGGTTATTCCCGCTCGAGATAAGACAGAGGAGGAATCGAAAGAGATTCTGAGAATGCTTTTTAGGTCTGAAGACCTCGTAAGATATGTCGCAAAAACAGAGCCGCACTTTGCTATTAATCTTCTGGGTGTGAACTACTATGCTAGAAATGATTTTGCGGAGTCGTATTTTACAGAGCTGATCTCAGACACGGGGAGCGCCTTATACGAGGAGATGCGGAACAATCTCAATTGTTCTTCTCAAGAGGGCTACTGGTTTCCTGAGCATAATCGAATTCTTCACTTCCTCTTTGCTGATGCCGAGACTGCAAATTCGCTAAGTGTTTATCGGCCGGTGGGCGAGTTCGTATTGCGGAATTTGCGCGCGGATGAATCGCGGCAGTACATTCAGTACTTGAATCAGAAACCAGAAGGCTTTGAGGACGAGCGTTTCAAAGACCGGACCTACGCGGGAATTTTCTTTTTTGATTTAATGGTTACGGCTGCAGCTCACCAAGGTATCGAGTGGCATATGTGGCTGCACTATTTTTATTATTTCGTCGAGCGATTGGATAAGATCTACGATACTTCAAACGAAGGAGTTGATGAAACCGACGAATTTCCAATTCGGACGGCTTGGCTCATCTATCAGTGCTTCGATGTTCTTGGAGAATGGGTGAAATTAATCCGGTATTTACCTGCGGATTCCAGGCACCGAACTATTGAACCGGGTCTAGCAGACAACGGAAACATTCCCGCGTCGGCAGCATTAGTGTTAGCTCGGTGTATGAATATAGTGGCGTCTTCTCCGCGCATTGGCCAAAAATTTTCCCGGTATCTACATACAGTTGTTCTCAGGGATATTGACGGCCTCGGCAGGGATGGCGATGAAGGTGATCTAAGAGCCTATTTGATTAATCAAGTTGTAAATGGCGGCAGACTTACGGTCGGCCCAGAGTTCGGCAATCGTTTGGCTTCGTACTTAGAGCATGAAGACCTCGTTCTCCGAGGTGATGTTGACGACTATGAAGTGGCCCTTAGAGACAAATATCCGGGAATTCTCACCTGATATAGAGACAGGTTTAGAGGCAAATCAAGCGTATCAGACTTGGCCCGAAAATTTGTGCTTAGGCACCATTTTTCACCCTTACGTATGACATTGCCCGACGCTTGCGCAGGTGCGTTTGCGCCGACGTGCCGTTTACGATGCGCCGGCGTCGCGCCGGGCGTTGATCGTGATCCGGTTGTACAGGCGCTGGGGTGAGCCGATCTGGACCGTGCGGCCCCGCACCTTGACGCCGAGTTCGCGCAGCTTGGCGAAGTTCCGTGACAGGCTCTCCGGCGTCATGCCGAGTTGTTCGGCGATCAGAACCTTTTCGAACGGCAACGCGACGGTGGTGGTGGAGTCAGTATCACCCGCCAGTGAGAGCAGAAAATGGATGAGCCGTTGTTCGCCGTTCAGGGTCTTGAGGACTTCCAGATCCTCGTTCGCCTCGTCCAGGTGCCGCGACACGGTCGCCATCAGGCCGATCTGGAGTTTCGGAATCTCGGCAAGGAGCTTTTTCAGATCCTGCCGTTTCAGCGTGAAAATTCTGGATTGAGCCGCGCAGACGGCGGTGTCGGTGAAGTGATCGCCGAGCGCCGCGTGCGCCTCGCCAATGGTTTCACCGGCAGGAAATGTGGCCAGTAACGCATACTCGCCGGTCGGTGACTGACGCCTGATCTTTACCCATCCGGAGAGAATGCCGTACATGTGCGCCGCCGGCGCGCCAGGTTGATAGAGGGGCGTGCCGGGCGGCAACGACTGGACTTCCATCAACCGCGTGACCTTGGTCAGGTCGTCCGGGGTCAGCTTCTCGAACAGCGTCATGTGCCCGATGATGTCGAGATCCGCCTTTGACAGACTTCCATTGGTCATATCCGGGCCCCATGCTTTCGCTATGCAACTGGTCCTTGCGGAACCTCCAATATCTACGTTGACCCGAGGACTGAACAGATCCCGGTGGTCAGTGCTGCTTCAGGAACTCGATGACGGCTTTCCGGTCTTCTTCCTTGCGGAGCTTGAGCACCATCGACGTGCGTTTGCCGTTCTTCGCCTTGACGAAACCCTTGGGGTCTTCGAGGTAGCCCGACAATGCGGCTTCATCCCAGACCCAGTCGGCACCGTCGAGGCCCTTGTACTTGCCGAAGCCTTCGGCCGTGCCGGCCTGGCGTCCGACGACACCGGCCAGCGACGGGCCGACCTTGTGCTTGCCGGTTTCAAGAGCGTGGCAAGCCTTGCATTTGTTGAAGACCTTCTCGCCGTCGGCCGCACTGAGCGGCGTGGCGGTCGCGGTGCATAAGGCGCCGACGATGGCGGCGGCTGCGAATACCGTGACGTGACGTTTCATCCCGATTACCCCTTTGTCCGAAATTTCCGCTGGCGTGCCGGGATGTGGGACCGCCCCGGTATGCCGCCGCCAACTAAATCAATCGCGGCCCGGTCCGTCCTTAACCGATGTTAAGGAGGGGTGTCTCGACAAGTGCTCTCATGCACCGATCAGAGAGCTGTTCAGGGTCGATGCTGGAAAGGGGAGATGTATCGCCATGGCCGAACAAGACAACACACCGCAACAGGGTGCGCCCGCGGGCGGCGAGGAAGAACCCATTCCGCCGATGCAGGCCATCCTGGATAACCCGTTCCTACTGCTGTTCATCGGCGTCGCCGTGCCGGCTGTTTTCTACACAATCTGGGGGATCATGGAAATCGCCGCGATCCCCATAGCGAAATAGGGGGTCGACATGGCCATTACACCGCCGCAAGACCGGCTTTGGTGGAAAGAGCCGCTGGCGCGGATGGAGATCACCTGGATCTCCATCGCGTTCGTCTGGGGACTGGTGATGTTCTTCACCATGGTCTACTGGCACATCGATGGGGAGCAGAACCTGTCCAACGAGGCGTACCGGATCAGCCCCGATACGTTTGCCGCAAAGGTCGAGTCGTTCACCGAAGAATATACCGTGCGCGAGGAGGGTGATACCGGCATTCCGGTGGTGCGTCCGCCCGCCGGCGGCGATGCGTATATGCTCGGGCGTCTATGGGACTGGTGGCCGATCCTGGAACTTAAGAAAGGTGAAAGCTATCGGCTGCATCTGAGTTCGCTCGACTGGATGCACGGGTTTTCCTTGCAGCCCGCGAACATCAACATCCAGGTCCATCCGAATTACGAAATGGTGCTGACGATCACGCCGGACAAGGCGGGCATGTACAGCGTCGTGTGTAACGAGTTTTGCGGCATCGGCCATCACCAGATGGTCGGGCGCATCTATGTGACGGAATAGGGGGCGGACATGGCAACGACATTTGCACACCGGGTATGCCCGGATACGGGGTTGAAGGTTTGCCGTCATGCGGAGGCCCTGATCAAGGCGAACGCCGTGGTGGCGATCGTGTTTCTTGCCATCGGCGGTCTGTTCGGTCTGCTGGTGGCGCTGACACGCTGGCCGGCCGTTCATATCCTGCCGGCGGACTTGTTCTATCTGGCGCTGACCGCACATGGCGCCGATATCCTGATCTTCTGGATCATCTTCTTCGAGATCGCGATCCTCTACTTCGCCTCGGCGGTGCTGTTGAACTGCAGGCTGGCAACCCCGCGCTTCGCATGGCTCGCATTCGCATTGATGCTGATCGGTGCCCTGATGGGCAACGTCGCCGTCCTGCAGGGTGAATCGAGCGTGATGTTCACGTCCTATGTACCGATGCAGGCGGCGCCGCATTTCTATCTCGGCCTGATCCTGTTTGCCGTCGGCGCATTGATCGCGGTTTTCGTCTTTTTCGGCACGCTCGTCGTCGCGCACCAGGAAAAGACCTACGAAGGTTCCATCCCCTTGGTCACGTTCGGCGCGGTGGCGGCTGCAATTATCGCCGTCTACACCATCGCGTCGGGCGCGATCATTCTTATCCCGACGTTCCTGTGGTCGGTCGGGCTGATCGGGGATATCGACACGCTGACGTACCGGGTCGTGTGGTGGGGGCTCGGGCACTCGTCGCAGCAGATCAATGTCGCGGCGCATGTCGCGGTCTGGTATGCGATTGCGGCGCTGACCATCGGTTCGAAACCGCTGAGCGAGAAAGTCAGCCGGGTGGCGTTCCTTCTTTATATCGCCTTCCTGCCGATCGCGTCCGCACACCACCTGCTGACCGATCCGGGACTCAGTTCCGAGTTCAAGGTCTTCAACACGTCCTATGCGATCTACCTCGCGGTTCTGGCGAGCATGATCCACGGCATGAGCGTGCCGGGCGCCATCGAGGCGGCGCAACGCCGGAACGGCTTTACGCAGGGCGTGTTCGGCTGGCTCAGGAATGCGCCATGGGGCAATCCCGCGTTCTCCGGCATGTTCCTTTCGCTGGTCATGTTCGGGTTCGTCGGCGGCATCTCGGGTGTGGTTCTCGGGACCGAGCAATTGAACCTGCTGATGCACAACACGCTCTATGTCACCGGTCACTTCCACGGCACGGTGGCTGCGGGGACAACGCTGGCGTTCATGGCGATCACCTATCTCGTGGTGCCGCTGATCTTCCGGCGCGAGTTGATCCTCAAAGGCTGGTGCAAGTGGCAGCCATACCTGTTCGGGATCGGCGCCTTCGGCATTTCGATGCTGATGATGGGGGCGGGGACGCTGGGTGTATCCAGGCGTCACTGGGACATGACGTTCTCGGATGCCACGCTCAGCTTCGATTATCCGCCCGCGGCGTTCCTGATGATGGGGCTGAACGGTGTCTTCGCCGTGCTGGCGACCATCGGCGGCATCATGTTCATCGTCGTCGTCGTCGGTTCGGTGCTGATGGGCAAGCCTCGCGATGCGGAAGCGGCCAAGACGGCGCCGATCATCTTCCAGGGCGGCGGGGCAACCATTGCCGGTCACGGCGGTGAAGCGACGCTCAAGCTGCCGGGGACGGTGACGCTGGTAACCGTGTTCTTCATCAGCTTCGTGCTCTACTACTTCGTGAACTGGAAGTTCCTGTCCGAAGTATGGCCGCTCAGTTGATGCCGTAACCAAGTGAGGTACGCCATGAAGGCGACGCTGAAGGAGCTTTACGGTCTGTTCAAGATCCGCATCGGTCTCGCCATCGCGCTCAGCGCGATGGCGGGCCTTGCGGTCACGCCGGGGGTCAGCCTGCCGACCTGGCAGATCGCTGTCCTCGGCTTGACGGCGCTCGGTGCCAGTGCGGCGGCCGGTGCGTTCAATCAACTGGTCGAGGTCGATCTGGACGCGCGGATGGCAAGGACCCGCCGCCGTCCGTTCGTCACCGGCAGATACAAACCGGGCGCCGGCTGGCATTTGGGCGTGCTACTGTTGCTGGCGGGGTCCGTGACGGTGGCCGGGCTGGTGCTGAACCCGCTCGTCGGCCTTTACCTATTCCTCGGCGCAATCACGTACGGCGTCGTCTACACGGTGTGGCTGAAACCACGAACGCCCTGGAATATCGTGATCGGTGGGCTGTCCGGCACGTTTGCCGTCCTGGCGGGTTCAGCCGCCATCTCGCCGGTGCCCGGGCCGCTGCCCGCGATCATGGCGATGGTGCTGTTCCTCTGGACGCCGCCACACTTTTGGTCTCTTGCCGCGGCACTGGAGAAAGATTACGCGAGCGCGCACGTGCCGATGCTGCCCGTTGTGCTCGGGATCGAACGCGGGGCCCGCGTGATCTTCGCGCACACGGTCGTGCTGGTCGCGATATCCTTGTTGCCCGGCCTGTTCGGCTACGGGCCGGTCTACATGCTGCCGGCGGCGTTGGGCGGCGGATATTTTCTGTATCGCGCGTGGCTGTTCGTAAAGACCCCGCAGCCGGGCATGGCCATGCGCACGTTCTTCGCCTCGTTGGCGCAGTTGATCCTCGTTCTGGCTGGCGCCATGCTGGAGGGGGGAGCCCTTGCCCAATGGTAGACTAGCGCTGGCGGCTCTGCTTGTGTTGGCGACTGTTTTCTTGAAGACGGTGCCCACGGCGGCGGACCTGTCGTTCGACCGCGCCGAAGCCCTGCAGGCATCGCAGGCTTCCATCGGCAACACACTCGGCGACTACGTGCTCACCGATACCCGCAGCCGGCAGGTCACGCTGGCTGACTACCTGGACAAGCCGCTGGTGATCAGCCTCATCTATACGGGATGCAACGATATCTGCCCGATGGTCTCCGAGACGCTGGCGGACGCCGTCGACGTCGCGCGCGACGCCTTCGGCAAGGACAGCTTCGGTATTGTCACCATCGGTTTCGATGCGCGCAACGACAGCCCGAGCCGGATGCGGTCGTACGCCGCTTCACGCGGGATCAACGTCGCCGGCTGGACTTTCCTGAGTGGCGATGCCGCAACGATCGACCGGCTGTCCCGCGATCTGGGGTTTACCTTCCGGCCGTCGCCGCAGGGTTTCGACCATCTGTCGCAAACGTCGGTGATCGATACCAGCGGCCGGGTATACCGGCACATATACGGCGCGGATTTCGAGACGCCCTTGCTGGTCGAGCCGCTGAAACAACTGATCTATGGGGGCCGGATCGAGATGACCAGCATCGACGGCCTGATCAATCGCGTGAAGCTGTTCTGCACGCTCTATGATCCGGCGAGCGGCAAATACCGTTTCGATTACTCGATCTTTATTACCGTCGTCATGGGAGCTCTCACCTTGTCCGGAATCGGTTTCGTCATCGTGCGATCGTTGATCGCACATCGACGCGGTTCCCGGCATGCCTGAACGTCGGCCGGCCGGAGCACCGAAATGACAGCGATCCAATCCGCACTGCGTTTCCCGTTCATGTGGCTGGA
The DNA here is from genome assembly GCA_965262415.1 of Rhodospirillales bacterium. Classification (GTDB taxonomy): domain Bacteria; phylum Pseudomonadota; class Alphaproteobacteria; order Rhodospirillales; family Casp-alpha2; genus UBA4479. The sequence continues at coordinate 4,091,208 of OZ253533.1, forward strand.
AGGCTGGCTGGACTGGGCGTTCGGCTCGCGGTGGAACCCGATGTACTACCTGGGCGGTCTGGGCTTTTTCTACTTCTGGATCGTCGCCGTTTCCGGTCTGTACGTGTATGTGTTCTTCGACACCGGTCTCACCGAAGCTTACGATTCCGTCGAAAGCCTGACGCACGATCAGTGGTATCTGGGCGGCGTCATGCGTTCGCTGCATCGTTACGCATCGGATGCGCTGGTCATCATGATGGTGTTGCACATGGTGCGCGAGTTCGCATTCGATCATTACCGTGGCGCGCGCTTTTTCTCGTGGCTGACCGGCGTCCCGATGCTGTGGCTGGTGATCGCGGCGGGGGTGACCGGGTACTGGCTAGTGTGGGACGAGCTTGCGCAATATGTCGCCATCGTATCGTCCGAGTGGCTTGACTGGCTGCCGATCTTCGGCGAGCCGATCGCGCGGAACTTCATGCATCAGGGGAGCCTCGACGACCGGTTCTTTACGCTACTGATCTTTCTGCACATCGCCGTGCCGCTCATCCTGCTACTGGTCATGTGGATTCATCTCCAGCGCGTCAGCTATGCCAAATGGAAGCCTGCCCGGGGACTTGCCGTCGGCACGCTGTTGATGTTGCTCGCGTTGTCGTTCGTTTACCCTGCCGTCAGTCACGGACCGGCCGACCTGGACCGCGTACCGCAGCAGCTCGACCTGGATTGGTACTATTTGTTCGCCTATCCGCTGGTCGAAAGCTGGGGTGCAGGCACCGTCTGGACACTGGTGTTTGCCGGGACACTCTTGTTGATGGTCGTGCCCTGGCTGCCGCCGCGCAAGGCGCGCCCTGTGGCAGTTGTCGATCTCGACAACTGCAACGGCTGTGGCCGGTGTGCGAGCGATTGCCCGTTCGGCGCAATTACCATGGTGCCGAGAACGGATGGCCTGCCATTTGAAGGGCAGGCCAAGGTCGACCCGGACGTGTGCGTCAGTTGCGGTATATGCGTGGGTGCGTGTCCGACAGCGATGCCGTTCCGCCTGTTCAGCGATCTGGTGCCGGGCATTGACCTCCCGGAGCTGACGGCGTTGCAGCTCAGGGATCGGATCCATGAGGTGACCGGGAACCTCACGGGCAATGACCGTGTCCTGATCGTCGGTTGCCAGCACGGGATCCAAAGCCGGAACCTCGCCGGAGGGGGCCGGGCCGTCATCGACTTGCCGTGTGCCGGCATGCTGCCGCCGCCCTACATCGACTACGTTCTTTCGAAAGGGCTTGCTGACGGCGTGGCGGTTGTCGGATGCCGCGCCGGGGAATGCCAGTACCGCCTGGGTCAGGAATGGAGTGAAGACCGGTTCGAGCGCAGGCGCGACCCAAATCTCCGCACCCGGGTCCCGCGCGAGCGGCTTCTCAGGGTGTGGCGGGCACCGGTCGAGTGGCGCCGCGCGGTTGCGGATATCGAGACATTCCAGGCCAATCTCAGAACCTTTACCCAAGTGCGGCCCGCTGCCGCGCCGGCGCGGCGAAAGGAGCAGCAGTCATGACGAGAGGCCTCCGTTTCGCTGCGCAGGGAGTTGTATACGCCGCGTTTGCCGTGCTCGTCGGGTATTTCTCGGCCGCGCCGGCGTACTACCTGCTCGACGAAAATCAGGCGCAGATTAAGCTCAGCTTCGCGCACGGCGGTAGTCCGGCTGGCGGGTGCCGCGACCGGACGGCCGAAGAACTGGCGGCACTGCCGCCGAACATGAGAAAAGCCCAAATCTGCTCCCGCGAGCGCGTGCCCCTGACGATCGAATTCGACCTGGATGGGGAGACAATCTATCGGGCGACCCTGCCGCCGTCAGGCGTGCGGAGCGACGGGCCATCGAGAATGTACGAAAAGTTCATTGTCGACGCCGGCGGCTACGAGATTGCTCTAAGGATGAGGACAAGCGTTCGTGATGAAGGATGGGATTACGAAACCCGTCGTCACGTCGAAATCAAGGTAGGTGACAATCTCGCCATCGACTTCGACCCCGTCGCCGGTGGGTTTGTTCTTCCCCGGATCGGAAAAGGAGGCTGAATAATGGCCTTGATCGAGTGGCGGGATGAGTTCCGGATCGGCATCGACGGTGTGGATCATGAGCATGAGGAACTGATCGCATTGATCAATCGTGCACATGACAGCATCGAGGCCGACGCACGGAGAGAGGTCGTCGAGCGGTTCCTGGGTGAGATCTTCGCAAAGATTGCGGCGCACTTCGCGCTTGAGGAAAGCGTTATGCGGCGTTGCCGGTATGACCGGTACCTTGAGCATAAGCAGGATCATGAAGCGCTGCTGGACGATATCCTGGAGATCATTACCGAATTCGATGCAGGCGGTTATGAGAGAATGTCGGAGGAGTTGTCGCACCGGCTGCGGGACTGGTTCGTCGCGCACTTCAAATCGAAGGATGCGAGGCTGCATCAGCTTCTGGGTGTGTTCTGAATGCTGATGGGCCACTCGACGCAAAACGGGAAAACGACTAAACTTTGAAAGAGTTGGAGCGTGCGACTATGCGTTGCGCGAGGGGAGCGTGACAAATCTCAGCGATGAGCACTTGAACATCGTGCGGGCGCAGTCCCTTTTTTCGGGGCTCGACCGGCAGATATTGGGACGGTTGCTCGAAAGCGCGACCATCAAAACGTATCCGAAAGGGCGGTTGCTGTTTCAACGTGGGGATCCTGCCGAACGTTTTTTCATTATCGTCGGCGGCTGGGTGAAAGTTTACCGGGACACATCCGCCGGTGAGCATGCCGTACTCGGCGTCTTCAGCAGCGGTGACATGTTTGCCGAGGCTGCGGCCTTCCTCGGGGGAGGTTATCCGGCAAATGCCGAGATTATCGAAGAGGCCACGATGATCATGTTCGAGTCGAAGCGATTTTCATCGGTGGTTTCGGATGAACCAAGTGTGGCATTGAACATGCTTGCATCCATGTCGCGTCATCTGCATCGGCTGGTCTATGAAGTTGAAACGCTCAAGACGCGTTCTGCAGGTCAGCGCCTGGTCGAGTTCCTGTTGCGCCGTTGCCGCGGTGTTCAGGGGGCGGCCGTCGTCGATCTTCCGTATGACAAGAACCTGATCGCTGCGCGCCTGGGTGTCCAGCCCGAGAGCCTCTCTCGGCTGTTCAACAAGCTCAGGGATCATGGCGTTGAGTCCGACGCGCATAAGGTCTTTATCGAGGACGTCGATAAGCTTCGCGAATACTGCTCCTATGAGGACGAAGCGTTCGAACGCACGGTCGCCTGAGAGTACGCGTCAACCGCCGCGTGAGGCACGCGGCCCGGTCAGAACCGGGAAGTATATGGCAACGAAAATCGCAAAAGCGCCCGCCCAGGCAAGGCCGGCGAACAGCATGCCCTGACTGTAGTAGGCCGGGAGCCACGCCGGAACGATGATGCGTGCAAGCGTGCCGGCGCTGACCAGCACATATGCGGCGACGGTTCCGTTGCCGACGACGAGTGGCCGCCCCGTATGACCGAGAGCGGCACGGCTCATGATGGCGAGAACCATCGTGCCGATGGCGCCTGACGTGAGCGCGTGGACCGCGGTAGCCGACGACATCGAGCCGTCCAATATGGCAAACGCTTTCAATCCCAGTCCGATGACGAGCCAGGCGAAACCCACATGCAGAACGGCGACGATGGGCATCCGCAACGTGCCGAGACCGCGCCAGCCCGCGAGCCGTAGGCCATTGGCGAGGGCCGCTGCAGCGGCCAGCCAGCCGGTGATTGCCTCTGCAGGTTGGATCAGTTCGGCAATTGCGACGGCTGCGACCAGGATCACCCCGGCTGCGTTCAGTGGCGGCCAGTTGTTTGGCAGCTTGAGCGCACCCTGCTGGCGCAGCGCATTTGTCGTGAATGCCGGTACCACGCGACCGCCGATGATCGCAATCAACAGCGTGAACATGTTGACCGCCAAATGGTGTCCGGCCTCGATCCCGTCATCAAGTACATTGAGTGTCTCGAGATGATAGAGCGTCTGTGCGGCAATGAAGCCGAGAATGAGCGGAACAAAGATCAGGTTGCGGCGTGACCAGCCCTTGATCAGGCCGCCAACGACAAGGATGCCGAGCACCGGAAGAAACGCGAGATCGAGTGCGGCCACGGTCAGCGGCGTCAGTTCCGCCGACAATCCGTTGCCGATTCGGCCCGCGAGCCAAAGTGCAACAAGCGCCGCCAGCACCGGGCCATGAACCGGTTTGGTATCGGTCCAGTTGGGGGCGGCGGTCAGCAGGAATCCAGCGAGAGCGGCCATACCGAAGCCAAACAGCATCTCATGTGCGTGCCAGACGTGCGGCGGCATGGTGATCGTCATGCCGACGATTTCGCCGTTGGCGAAGTGAACGCCGATCCAGAACAGGAAAAGCACCATGACGATGACCACATAGAGCGGGCCGAGCAGGAAGAAGGGTCTGAAACCGTGTGAGAAGAAAGTTTTCAAAGTTGTACTCATGAGGGCTGTGTGTCCTGAAGAATGGAGGCGCCCGAAACATGAGCCAGGATCGCTGCGTGGACCTCAGGCGGTGAAACGAACAGCGCTGTTGAAAGGGCGTCAGCGTCGGTTGCTTTGGGCGCGGCCACGGTGATAGCAGCACGCGGGTGTGAAGAGTGGCCACTTGCCGGGTCAAACAGATGATGGTGCGAAGGGTTGAAGCCGAAACGCGTGCCGGATGCACTTGACGTTGCCAAGGCACCGTTCACAAGCGTGCTGTTTCCACCGTCGGGAAGGCCGACGTCCCATGCGCGCCCGGAAGGGTGAGACCCAATCGCACGCGTTTCCCCGAGCTGGATGAGGACATTCCGCCAACCGGATTGGCGCAGCATGTCGGCGATCCGGTCGGTAATGTAACCTTGTGCGATCCCGTTGAACGTGAGTCTGGTGCCGGGATCGAGCCGGATCGACGTACCGCGAACCCGAATGTGATGCGGGCCGACCTTCTTCAGCGTCGCCGCAATGTCGTCCCGCGATGGCCCGCCGGTTCTTGCACGGTTGGCGGCAAAGTGGTCGGCGTAAAGTTCCCAGAGCGGCTGAACGGATATATCGAACGCGCCGCCGGTAATGTCGGCGTACCACAGTGCGCGGCGGGTCAGTGCCGTCAGTTCCAGCGGTGCATCGGCGAGCATGCCGTTTCGGTTCAATGCCGTGAGTGCCGAACTCGCCCGGTACAGGCTGAAAATGTTCTCGAGGCGCTCGATTTCATCGTGAACACGGGTCAGCATCTTTTCAGCTTTGTGTGGCTCGCCATGGTGAAAAACGATGCGGGCATCGGCGCCGAGCGCGATGCCGCGCCATTCGGTGACAGGAAACTCAGCCGCGAGGCCGGTTGCCGGGAACGCGCAGCAGCCTGCCATGATAGTGATGGCACGCCGCCGGGTTATCGGTCGAGGTTCAATCACGGTCCGCCTCCCTCATATCCACGGCCTGTCCGCTGGCGAGCGCCAGACGACGTTCGCGTTTCTTCCGGGCGGCGACAAGCGGCGGACAAATGTGGTCGTCCATGTAGTAAGTCTGGCATTCGAGGCAATAGATGCATTCGTTGGGATTGATCTCGCCGGTTGGATGGATTGCCTGGACGGTGCATCGCTCGCTGCAGATCTGGCATTCCCGGCCACATTGATGGCGCCGCCTGAGCCAGTTGAACATTCTGAGCCGGGCCGGGATTGCAAGCGCCGCGCCGAGCGGACAGAGATACCGGCAGAAAAAGCGCTCGATGAAAAGCCCGGCGGCAAGCAGGGCGAGGGCATAAAGAACGAACGGCCATTGTCTCATGAAGGTAAGAGAGATTGCTGTCTTGAACGGCTCCACTTCGGCCAGCAGCATCGCTTCTCGTACCGTGTGCAGCGATACCGCAAACAGACCGAGAAAGATGACATATTTGATCGCCCAAAGGCGCTCGTGCACCGCGAACGGAACCTGCATCTGGGGAATGCCGAGGCGGCGGGCAGCGGTGTTGAGAAGCTCCTGCATGGCGCCGAACGGGCACAGCCAGCCGCAATAGACGCCTCGACCCCAGAATAGCAGCGTGATGGCGACGAAACCCCAGAGCAGGAAAATCACGGGATCGACGAGAAAATGCTCCCACCGAAAGTCCTGCAGGAGCGCATGACCGAATGTCACGACCTGCAGGACCGAGAGCTGCCCGCCTGCAGTCCATCCCAGCCAGACCAGTACGAGGGAGAGGAATGCCAGCCGGCCCGTGTCCCGGAATCGTCGATATCGAACCAGATTGTCCTGGAAAAAGAGAACGACGGTCAGCAACGTGAGCAGAATGACAACGCCCGCAATGTCAGCTGTCCGGTCACGCCAGATCTCCTGCCAAAGTGGCGGCATGTCGGTTTCGACGGTGATTGGTGAGGGTGCAGGGCGGTCGGCATATGCGGCCGGCAGTTCATAAACGAGGGAGACGACATAAGGATCGCCGCCCCCGGCCCCGGACGCGGCGTGGACGAACAGATCGAGCCGCCAGGGTGATGCCGGATCGAACGCCGTCCCGTCCTCCAGCGTGAAGACCGCGATTTCCCGAAGTTCGGGAGTATCTTCTGCTTTCAGGCGCTCCAGGTTGCGGTAAGCCTCTGCACGAAGCGGGATGGTGCGTGAACCCTGCACGATCTGTATCCGGTCGAAGACTCCCGTTATTCGGTAGTCTCGTCCCTTGAATGAGTAATAGCCGTTGGCCGCGATCAGAACGGCATGATCGTTCGGACCGAGTGACGACAAGAGTGCATCATGTTCACGCTTGCCCAGAAGGTTGCCGCCGATCCGGGGTGGCGTCAGGAGCGTGACATACAGGTCAATAAAGCTGCTGCCCGGGTCTCCGCTGTAACCCAGCGAGCCCGGCACTTCCGAAAAGGCGATCGATCTCGATGCGATCTCACCCCCCTCCAAGAGGTCAGGCCAGCTTTTCGCGGTATACGGACGCATCGCAAGGCGCGGCTCCCCGGTTGACACTGTCCGGGTCCGAAGAACGGTACGCGCGCCGCGGATCACCGCATCGCGGATCACGGCGCTCGAAATCGTCGCACCGGAGATTGCGTCCGCGGTTCCTGCCTGCCGGCGCACGCGATTCGCGGAAGATGCCAGTACATTGGTGCCGGCGAACGCATTAACGAAGTTCCGTAAGTCTTCATCCGTGATTCCGATGACGAGGATCGGTTCATTGTGTTTGCGCAGATACGCCCCCTGGACGACACCTTCGATGTTTACGCCGATGATCACATCTATCGGTTCGCCGCCGTACCCGGTCGATTTGATGACGTCAGCCGTGGAGATGATGTAGCCGCTTTTCTTCCCGTCTTTCGTGACGATGGCGGCGCTTGGTGATCCCTCGAACGGGCCGATCTCCCCGGCGCCGGGATAGACAGCACGGAGGATTTCGGGCTCAAGCGCCTCGCCGTGACACGGTCCGGTAAGCCCGATGATGAGCACCCATGTGGTGAGCGCGAATAATCCCCTAACGTTCATATCAATGATTATCCGCACGGGCGGATTCAAGGCCTTGATCTCGGTTAAGCGGGAAGCCTGCGAATAATACCCACAACTTAACAAAGGTTAAGGCGAGAGGGTATCCGCGCTCATAGGGTTCAGTGGCATACGCCATCTGAATCTGCAGGAGCAGGAACCATGAAACGGACTATCTTTTCCGTCGCCGTGGCAGCCACCTTATCAATGGGGCTGACGGTCGCGATGGCGGCGGAACCTAAGAAACACGGAACGACCCCGGGAGACCGTTACGAACCGAATTTGAACGTCCTGGGCGGCCAACAACTTGAGCAACCGGGTGTTAAACCCGGTGAAACGCCACTCGGCGGGGCTGAATTCCAGAAGGCCAAACAGATCTATTTCGAGCGTTGCGCAGGGTGCCACGGCGTGCTGCGTAATGGTGCCACGGGGCCGGCATTGACCACCAAGGTCACCAAGGACCGGGGTTTCGAGGCGCTACGCGACTTCATCAACTTCGGTTCGCCCGGCGGCATGCCCAACTGGGGGACGTCCGGCGACCTGACAGAGGACGAAATCACGTTGATGGCGCGCTATCTTTTGGAAGAGCCGCCGCAGCCGCCGGAGTTCGGCTTGCCCGAAATGAAGGCGACATGGAAAATCCACGTGCCGGTCGACAAGCGCCCGACCAAGCAGGAAAACAACCTCGACCTCGACAACCTGTTCTCCGTCACGTTGCGTGACAGCGGCGAGGTTGCGTTGATCGACGGCGCGTCGAAGAAGATCGTCAGGATCATTAATACCGGGTACGCGGTGCATATCTCACGCATCTCTGCTTCGGGCCGCTACGTCTTCACGATCGGCCGCGATGCCAAGATCAATCTCATCGATCTCTGGATGAAGGAACCGGCGACGGTTGCCGAAATCAAGATCGGCGCCGAAGCGCGCTCGGTCGAAACATCCAAGATGAAGGGCTTCGAGGACAAGTACGCGATTGCCGGTGCCTACTGGCCGCCGCAGTACGTCATCATGGATGGCGTCACGCTTGAGCCGAAGAAAATCGTCTCGACACGCGGCATGGTCTACGACACGCAGGAGTTCCACCCGGAACCGCGCGTGGCCGCCATCGTGGCGTCTCACTATCACCCGGAATTCGTGGTGAACGTGAAAGAGACCGGGCACATCCTCATGGTCAACTATGAAGACATCAAGAACCTGAAGGTCACCACGATCGAAGCCGAGCGCTTCCTTCACGATGGCGGGTTCGATGCATCGGGTCGTTACTTCCTGGTCGCTGCCAATGCCCGCAACAAGGTTGCGGTGGTTGATACCAAGGAGAACAAGCTTGTGGCGCTCATCGAAACGGGCACCAAGCCGCACCCGGGGCGCGGTGCCAACTTCGTGCATCCGAAGTTTGGGCCGGTCTGGGCGACGAGCCACCTCGGCGATGAAACCATCGCGCTGATCGGGACCGACCCGGAAGGTCACCCCGACCAGGCATGGAAGGTCGTGCAGGTACTCGAAGGCCAGGGCGGTGGTTCGCTCTTCATTAAGACGCACCCGAAGTCCAAGCACGTCTATGTCGACACACCTCTGAACCCGGAAGCCGAACTGGCCTCCTCGGTGGCCGTGTTCAAGATCGCCGACATGAACAAGGAGGAGCCCAAATACACCGTGCTGCCGATCGGTGAATGGTCAGGCATCACCGAAGGTGTGCGCCGGGTCGTCCAGGGCGAATACAACAAGGCCGGCGACGAAATCTGGTTCTCGGTCTGGAATGCCCGGGATCAGGAATCGGCGATCGTTGTCGTCGACGACAAGACCCTGAAAAAGAAGGCTGTCATTCGTGACAAGCGTCTGGTGACGCCGACAGGCAAGTTCAACGTCTACAACACGCGGAACGACGTCTACTAGGCACACCGGGACGTGGATGCCGGCGGGACCAGTCGCTCTCACCGCCCGCCGGCACCACTTCTCTCTCGGAATAGGAATACATAAAATGCCGCGCGGTGATGGTGACCAGTCGAACTTTCAAGGGGTCTGTCTTGTCGGTGCCGGCCCCGGCGACCCGGATTTGCTGACACGACGCGCGTACCGGCTGATCATGGAAGCCGACGTTATTGTCTTTGACCGCCTGGTCTCTCAGGAAATTCTCGATCTTATCCCCGCCACGACCGAATGCATTGATGTCGGCAAGCGGGCGAACTGCCACCCCGTACCGCAGAGCGGAATCAATAATCTGCTGGCGTACCTGGCGCGCGACTATCCGTTGGTGGTCCGCCTCAAGGGTGGGGATCCCTTTATGTTCGGCCGCGGCAGCGAGGAAGCGGCCTATCTTCTGGAACGCGGCATTCAGTGCCGGGTTGTGCCGGGCATCACAGCGGCAACCGGGTGCGCGGCAGCTGCCGGCGTTCCGCTGACCCATCGCGGTTTGGCGACTGGCGTGCGCTATGTCACCGGTCACTGCCGCGAAAATGCGGAACTCGATCTCGATTGGCGAGGTCTGGCCGACCGGGACACAACCCTCGTCATATATATGGGCGCACAGAATATGATGCAGATTGCGGTTCGGTTGATGGCCGAGGGTATGCCGGCGTCGACGCCGGCCGTGGCGATCAGCCAGGGAACGACGCCGCGTCAGCAGGTCGTGACCTCGACGTTGTCGGATATCGCGACAGCGGTTTGCGACCGCGCACTACCGTCACCGGTTATGTTCGTGGTCGGTCGCGTCGCGTCGCTCACCGGAACTCTTGGGGGAGTATGTGATGATGCGCTCAGCAATGAGCCCAACATCGATACGGCGGTTTTGTGAAGTCGCTGTGACGGTGCTGAGTTGTGTGACCGCCTTCACTCCGGCAATGGTCTCGGCCGGCGAAACCCTATCCGAGAACCGACGTGCCGATTTGAACCATTTGCTGCGTCAAGACTGCGGGTCATGCCACGGCATGACGCTCAAGGGGGGGCTAGGGCCGCCGTTGCTGCCGGAGCAGTTGGCAGCGTGGGACATCGACAGCCTTGCCGCAATGATCCTCGCGGGAAATCCGGAGAAAGCGATGCCCGGCTGGGCCGGTCTGTTGAACGACGCCGAAGCCAGGTACCTGGCGCGGCGATTGCTGGAGGGAGAAAATCAATGACGTCGCATCTCGGCAAGATGTTCGCTGTACCTGCCATGCTGATCATGGTCGCGTTCGCGATGACCGGCCACGCTGCGGCATCGCAGGTGCTAAGAGGCACGGGCGATCTCGGTCTGATTATCGAACGGGCCAGCGGCAGTGTCGTCATCGTCGAAACGACGGAGCAGACGATACTTGGCCGCGTCGACGGCCTAGGCGATCTCAGTCATGCGTCGGCGGTGTTCTCACGTGACGGACGGTTCGCCTACGTCTTCGGCCGTGACGGTGGCCTGACCAAAGTCGATCTGCTGCGGGCTGAGATTGCGAACAGGGTGATCCAGTCCGGCAACAGCATCGGCGGCGCCATATCGCAGGACGGCAAACTGATCGCTGTCTCGAACTACAAACCTGGGGGCGTGCGGGTCTTCGATGCAAGAACTCTGAATATGGTTGCTGATATTCCGGCGACGATGGACGACGGCACCCTTTCAAAGGTCGTTGGACTGGTTGATGCCCCGGGGCAGAAGTTCATCTTCAGTCTTTGGGATGCGGGCGAGATCTGGGTGCTCGACTTCCAAGCCGGGCCCGAGCCGGGTTTGACCAAATACCGGAACGTGGGCCGCAACCCCTATGACGGGCTGATCACCGCTGACGGGCGGTATTACGTGGCCGGGCTTTTCGGCGAGGACGGCCTGGCCAAGCTTGATCTCTGGGACATGGACGCGGGCGTCACACGGATTCTAGACGGTTACGGCCGGGGTGAGGAGAAGATGCCGGTCTACAAAATGCCGCATCTGGAAGGCTGGGCCCGCGCGGGAGATATTCTTTTCCTGCCCGCTGTCGGGCGCCACGAACTTCTCGTCGTCGACGCAGCGACGTGGCGTGAGTTGGGGCGCATTGCCGTTCACGGCCAGCCGGTGTTTGCGGTTGCGCGCCCGGATGGACGCCAGGTCTGGGTTAACTTCGCGCATCCGCGCAACGACACGGTGCAGGTCGTCGACGTACCGAGCATGTCGATCATAAAGACCTACACGCCCGGTAAGGCCGTGCTGCATATGGAATTTACGCCACGCGGCGAGCAGGTCTGGATTTCCGTGCGAGACGACGACCGCGTCGACATCTATGACACGCGCACGATGGAAGTGAGTCAGACGCTTCGTACCGAAAAGCCGAGCGGCATCTTTCTCACCGCGCGTGCCGGCCGAACGGGATTGTGACATGGAGCTGACCGACATCGAGCGCCGCATCGTCAACAGGTATCAACGGGGTTTCCCCTATGAGGCCCGGCCTTTCAAGGCGATGGCCGATACTCTCGGCCTGACCGAAGACATGGTTCTGAATACACTCGCGGATCTTCGCGAGCGGCGCATCCTGTCACGGGTCGGCGCGGTGATCTCACCAAATACCGTCGGCGCCAGTACGCTCGCGGCGATGTCCGTGCCTGCAGGAATGCTGGACGAAGTCGCGGCACAGGTCAGTGCGCATCCCGAAGTGAATCACAACTATGAGCGCGAGCATCTGCTCAATCTTTGGTTCGTTCTGGCCGCCGAAGACCGGGACGCGGTGCTTGCGGTGATCAAGAGAATCGAGGTTGAGACCGGACTGGACGTTGTCGAACTGCCACTTGAGGAGTCGTACCACATCGATCTGGGGTTCCGGGTATGACCACACTTGACGCTACCGACCGCGCTCTTGTCGCCGCACTCGCTGCGGGACTGCCGCTGGTGCCGGAACCGTACGCCGAGATCGGCAGCCGGGTCGGCATTTCCGAGGATGATGTGATGGCACGGCTCGTCAAGCTCGATGACATGGGCGTAATCAAACGCTTTGGTCTTGTCGTGCAGCACAGGGAGCTCGGTTTCAATGCAAACGCGATGGTCGTTTGGGACGTGCCGGACGATCAGGTTGGCGACCTCGGGAGGCAATTGGCCTCGTACGACTTCGTGACGCTCTGTTACCGGCGGCCACGCCGGTTGCCGCGGTGGCCGTTCAATCTGTTCTGCATGGTGCATGGCAAGGATCGGGGCGCGGTGCGCACGCAGATTGCCACCCTGAATGACGAAACGGATGCGGGGCGATGTCCCAGTGCCGTGCTGTTCAGCCGCAAGCGCTTCAAGCAATGCGGTGCAAAGTACGGCATGGGCAAGGAAACAGCGGACGTTATTCCGCTCGATCGCAACGACCGCCGGATCATAAACAGCCTGCAGGGCGGGTTTCCGATTTGCGACGCGCCGTTTGCCGAAGCCGGGAATGATCTGGGCCTGAGTGAAGACGAGATGATCCGCCACATTCGCGGCATGTGTGACAGTGGTGTGCTGTCGCGCTTCGGCCCGCTGTTCAACGCAGAGCAATTGGGCGGCGACGTGATCCTGGCGGCTATGGCGGTCCCGGTGGACCGTTTCGATGAAGTGGCCGAAATCGTGAATGAGCATCCCGAGGTCGCGCACAATTACGCCAGGGATCACAGGCTCAACATGTGGTTCGTCATCTCCGCTGAAAGGCCGGGGCGGATCGACGAGGTGATTGCCGAGATCGAGACGGAGACGGGCATTCGTGTTTATCCGATGCCGAAAGAGGAAGAATACTTCATCGGTCTGAAGGTCACGGTATGAACAAAGTCGATTGGGTGCCGCGTATGGACGAGACAGATCGACAGATCATACAGGCTACGCAGGAGGGGCTGCCTCTCGTGCCAAGGCCCTACCACGCAATTGCCGAAGCGCTCGGATTGCAGCCTGTGGACGTCATGGTACGCATGCAACGTATGCTGGATGAGGGGGTCATACGGCGGATCGGTGCTGTGCCGAACCACTATCGCCTGGGCATAAAGGCGAACGGAATGTCCGTTTGGGATGTTGCCGACGAGCACGTTCATGACGCCGGAATGGAACTGGGCGCGCTCGACTATGTGACGCACTGTTACCGAAGACCGCGCCATCTGCCGGACTGGCCGTACAACCTGTTTGCCATGGTGCATGGACGCAGGCGCGACGAAGTCGAGGCGCAGGTTGCGGAAATGGCCCGCATGCTGGGACCGCGCGCCCGGCGGCACGAAATCCTTTTCAGTACCCGAATTCTCAAGAAAACCGGGCTTCGGCTCGGCACGTAGGAGGCGGCGATGTTCCGAATCACGCAATTCATGAAAGAGGTTCTTGAACCGACGCCGATCGGACCGAAGCGGACGCCGCCGGGGCCTGTGGTGATCTGGAACCTGATCCGCCGTTGCAATCTGCGTTGCAAACACTGCTATTCGATCTCGTCCGATCATGAGTTTCCGGGCGAACTGTCCACGGACGAGGTTTTCCGGGTCATGGACGACCTCTGGGGCTACGGCGTGCGTGTTCTTATTCTTTCCGGGGGCGAGCCTTTGCTCAGGCCCGACATCTTCGAGATTTCAAGACGTGCCAAGGAGATGGGGTTTTATGTCGGTCTTTCGAGCAACGGCACGCTTATTGACGAAGGCAGGATCGGTGCAGTTGCCGATATCGGCTACGACTATGTCGGCATCAGCCTCGACGGCATCGGCGACACGCATGACATGTTTCGTGGTCAGGATGGCGCCTTCGACAAGTCGCTGAACGCGGCGCGGCTTTGCCGGAAGCACGATCTGAAAGTCGGGTTGCGCTTCACCATGACGCTCGACAATGCGCATCAACTGCCGGACCTGCTGCAGTTGATCGATGACGAGGACATCGACAAGTTCTACCTGTCACACCTGAACTATGCCGGGCGCGGTAATAAGAACCGGGGCGACGATGCCCGCTGGGAAGTCACCGAGCACGCAATGGACCTCATGTTCGAAACCTGCCTGAAACAGATACGGGCCGGACGTGAGAAGGAATTCGTGACGGGGAACAACGATGCCGACGGCGTCTACATGCTGCACTGGGTTCAGCGCCGGTTCCCGCATCTCGCCGATCACATCGAGACCAAGCTCCGGCAATGGGGCGGTAACTCGTCCGGCGTCAATATCGCCAACATCGACAATCTGGGCGAAGTGCACCCGGACACGATGTGGTGGAACTATTCGCTGGGCAACGTGAAGAAGCGACCGTTCTCGGAAATCTGGGAGGATGTCAGCGATCCGATCATGGCCGGCCTCAAGGCATCCCCACGGAAAATCGGTGGACGCTGCGGGATCTGTCGGTATTTCGCGATCTGCGGCGGTAATACTCGGGTGCGCGCCATGCAACTGACCGGGGACCCGTGGGCCGAAGACCCAGGCTGCTATCTGGACGATGCCGCTATAGGTGTGGATGTCGGCGCCGAACGGCTCAAGAACCGGCCATACGCAAAAGGAGACTACGCCAATGCGGTTCGTTAATGCTCTGATCTTGTGCATGTTGCTCGGCCCGGTCGCGGCAGTTGCCGGCGAGGTCCGCTCCGACGCGCAGACCCTCGCGCTCTATCAGCAGCACTGTGCGGCCTGTCATGGCGGTAACAGACTGGGCGGGATCGGTCCGGCGCTGTTGCCGGAAAACATGGGGCGTCTGAAAAAGGCGATGGCGGTGAAAACCGTCGCCAATGGGCGCGCAGCGACACAGATGCCGGCGTTCGGCGATCAGTTGGGTAATGACGACATCCAGGCGATCGTCGATTTCATCTACAAACCGCTGCCGGAGATTCCGAACTGGGATCTGGCTGATATCGCGGCCAGCCGCATCGTTCACAATCCGCCCGCAGGCCTGGGTGACGCGCCGGTGCACGACGCCGATCCGATGAACCTGTTCACCGTGGTCGAGACAGGGGACCACCATGTAACGATCCTCGACGGGGACACTTTCACGCCTCTCTGGCGTTTCCCGTCCCGGTTCGCACTGCATGGCGGTG
This sequence comes from Rhodospirillales bacterium, assembly GCA_965262415.1. Lineage (GTDB taxonomy): Bacteria > Pseudomonadota > Alphaproteobacteria > Rhodospirillales > Casp-alpha2 > UBA4479. The sequence continues at coordinate 4,106,586 of OZ253533.1, forward strand.
CAAAGTATTCGCCCGACGGCCGTTTCGTCTATCTGGCGTCGCGCGACGGCTGGGTATCGAAATACGATCTGCGCACCTTCAAGCCCGTCGCCGAGGTCAGGGTCGGCATCAACACCCGGAACATCGCGGTGTCTGCCGATGGCCGATACGTCATGGCCGGCAATTTCCTGCCGCACACGCTGGTGATCCTGGATGCCCGGGAACTGACGCCAATCAAGCTGATCGACGTCGTCGGGGTCAAAGGCGGTTCGTCGCGGGTCAGCGCCGTTTACACGGCACGGCCGCGTGAAAGTTTTATCGTCGCGCTCAAGGATATTCCCGAGGTCTGGGAAATTTCGTACGCGGACGATCCTCGGCCGGTGCCGGTGGGTCTGATCCACAACCATCAGCCGGGCATGCAGGAAGGTGCTTTCGATCACGGGCCGTTCCCGGTCCGTCATATCGTGCTGGACGATTACGTCGACGACTTTCTGTTCGATCAGGACTATCGCAACCTGATGGGGGCGGCCAGGAACGCCAAGAACGGCCAGGTCGTCAATCTGAACGTCGGCCGTAAAGTCGCCGATCTGGCACTGACCGGCCTGCCCCATCTCGGTTCCGGTATAACCTTCGAGTTCGAAGGCCGTCAGGTGTTCGCGACCCCGCACCTGAAGGACGGGGTAATCAGCGTCATCGACATGGAAACCTGGCAGACCGTGAAGCGGATCGAGACTCTGGGACCCGGGTTCTTCATGCGTTCGCACGAGAAAACACCCTACGCATGGGTCGATGTCTTCTTTGGGCCCAACCGCGACGCCATTCACGTCATCGACAAGCGGACACTGGAGATCGTCGAGACGGTGCGGCCGGCGCCGGGCAAGACCGCTGCGCACATCGAATTCACCAAGGACGGCAAGTACGCGCTGGCCAGCATCTGGGATATGGAAGGTGCGCTCGTGGTCTACGACGCCGAGACGCTCAAGGAAGTGAAACGCATTCCGATGGTGAAGCCGTCAGGAAAATATAACGTCCATAACAAGATCACGCTGTCGTCCGGCACCAGTCACTGAGCGGGGAATTATCCGGCCAGCGCCGGGATCGTGCGACGTGCCTGCCACATGGCGCGTGCGCTTTCGAGGGCATTGTTCCTTGATAGCGAGCCATCGATCATGTGGAGCGCGATAGCAGCCGTGCTGATGATTGCTGTCTCTGCTGCGGGATGCGAGAACTCGCCGCGCCATAGCCTGGTGATGCGGTCCACGGACAGATCTTCTTCGCGCCACAGGAAAGCTTCGCCGGAAAGCAGCGCGGGCCAGTCTTCGATGCTGTGCGCACCATCGACAAGCTTTGCGACCTGAACGCTTTTATAGGGATTGCGTTGCGCCTCGCCGCCCACGCCCTTGAAAATGGCGGCGTTTTCCTGCCCGAGAAGACCGAGGGTTTCCTGATGAACGGGCCGGTAGGGCGCGTGAACCACACCGACCATGACGTTGGCGGCGCCCAGCGGATTGATGTCGCGGACGAACGTGTTGGCGACGGAACGGACGCCGAGCAGCGGCTTGAAGTGGAACAGACGCTCTACTTCCGGTGTCACATCTTCAAGTCCGACATAGACCAGATTCTCCGATATCAGCCGGGTGCCCGCCTGATCGAGTGACGCCGCAGGCGTGATGCCGAGCGCGCGCAGGACAGGACGCGTCGGGGCGCAGGCGTGATGCTCACCGTCAATGCCGTGCATCAATACCTTGTAGCCCTGTTCGGCGAGCAGGAGGGCGGAAAGGACAAACCAAGGCTGCTGACGGTGGTGATCGGCGTAGCACGGCCAGTCGATATCGGGAATGGCGGTAGTGGCCAGCGCCGAGCGCCCGCCTAGGCGGGCACGCACCGCGTCGACGAATCCCGCGAGTTCCGGGGCCGTTTCGCCACGTTGCCGCAGGACGAGAAGAAAGCCGCCGAGTTGAACCGGGTCGACTTCGTCGTTCAGGACCAGGCGCATCGCTTCGGCGGCTTCGTCGCGCGTCAGTGGCCGCGATAACGTCGGCCCACGGCCGATAATTCGCGTGAACTCGGCAAAACCGGTCATGTCGGGCCTCCTTGCAATTCTTGCTGAGGATGATCCGGACCGCCTGTGGTTGCCTTGACATCGGTTAAGTGGACATGGGGCCGTCGCTCCCGTACACGCAGCGAGTTCGACCGGGATTTAAACGCGGCACGCGATCCCGAACTCAAGGCTCATCTCGATAAGCGCCTCCCAAAGCGCCAGCGCATAGGAACGCGTTACCAGGATTTCGAACCGGTCTTCGCCCGTGCGCGTTAAGTTCACGCTGAGATGGCCGCAGAGCGTCGTGACGGTTTTCCCAATCTCGAAGGCATCCGGGTGTAGGTCGACGGGCACGCCCTTGGCAAGTGCAGTGCGAACTTGTTCTCCTTCGATTTCTATCCGGATGCGCCCGGCGCTCTGATCGACAACGTCGGCCTTGCCGGCGAGGGCGGCTTCAAGTCGTGAGAGATTTTCGGCGGAGAGCGGCATGTCCGTGATGGCAAACCACTGCGCCGGCGCACACGGACGAACGGCAAAATCACCAACGTTCGTGAGTAACCCCGGGATATCCGATGGCGCAGTCTCCAGAAGTTGCAGGACAGTACCTTCCGGCAACGCCGTCATAACGAGCGGCGACGCGGTGTCCGATGCCCCGAAACGGCCAGCCGGCGCCTTGCTGAGCGCGTGAACGGGGGAGAGTCTCAGTTCAGGCATGGAGCTTCTCCCCGTCCGGATCGACGAAAACCGGGTCGGCGATGAGGGCTTTTGTGTATTGCTCTTTCAGGGCATCCCAGACGATGACCTGCTCGCCGATCCTCTCCGGTCCGCGCCTGATCAGGGCGAGGCCGATGTGATGGCTCAGCACAGGTGAGAAGCAGGTGGACGTGACGTGGCCCTGATCGGCGGCCATGGACGGTGCGTCGCCGGGGTTCAGAATATGTGCGCCGGCCGAAAAATCATCCGCCGGATCGACGGGCTTGAGGCCGACAAGCTTGATGCGTTCCGGATCGGTCAGGCCATCGCGCTTCAGCATCACGCGCCCGATAAAGTCCGCCTTTTTGGCGGAGACCATGCGGCCCATGCCGAGGTCGTCCGGGACCACGGTGCCGTTGATTTCGGCGTGCGTCACGTGACCCTTTTCGATGCGCATGACGCCCATGGCCTCGGTGCCATAGGGCGTGATCCCCAACGGTGCACCGAGCGACATCAGGAGATCCGCGACGGCTTCTCCATATGAAGCCGGTACGGCCAGTTCGTAGGCAAGCTCCCCGGAATAGGATATGCGGAACAACCGCGCCGCAAGTTGGCCCCCCAGCAGGCTCACGGTGCCGGCCGCCAGAAACGGAAAAGCATCATTCGAGATGTCGTCATCGACGATCTGTGTCAGCAGCACGCGTGATTTCGGCCCGGCGATGGCGATCTGCGCCCATTGGTCGCTGACCGAGGTGAAACGGACATCAAGGTCCGGCCAAAGTACCTGTGCACAGAATTCCATGTGCGAGAGGACGCCCGCGGCAAGTGCCGTGGTTGTCGTCATGAAATACCGGTCCCCGGCGAGACGGCTGAGCGTGCCGTCGTCGTAGATGAAGCCATCTTCGCGTAGCATCAGGCCATAGCGGGCCTTGCCGACGGGCAGCTTTGCGACACCGTTGCAATATAGGCAGTTGAGGAATTCGGCGGCGTCACGACCGACGACCTCGATCTTGCCCAAGGTTGAGACATCACAGATGCCGACGCCGCTTCGCACGGCCAGGACTTCACGGTCGACACTTTGCCGCCATTGGGTTTCATGCGGTTTGGGGAACCACGAGGATCGATACCAGTGGCCGGCCTCGACGAATTGGGCGCCGTGCCTTTCCGCCCACTCATGCAGCGGCGAGCGGCGCACGGGCTGGAAATGTGCGGCCCGGTGCGCGCCCGCCAGGGCGCCGAAAGAAACCGGCGTGTAAAAAGGCCTGTACGTTGTGGTGCCGACAGTGCCGGGCGTTATGCCGCGTGATTCGGCAAGGATGCCGATGGCATTGACATTGGAAAGCTTGCCCTGATCCGTCGCCATGCCGGTGGTCGTATAGCGTTTTGTGTGCTCGACGTGTCCGTACCCTTCCCGCACCGCAAGACCGAGATCGTCAGCATGAACGTCGTTCTGAAAGTCGACGAAAGCCTTACTGATACTGTCCGGCACGTACCATAGCGGGGTGACGGTAAAATCCGGATCGTCCTCTACGGTCCCTGGATCAAAGGGTTTCGCCGCGATCCCGATCTCGGACAGGCATTCGAGGGCGACGGTCGTACCATGCTTCAGACAATCGCCGAGTGCTGAAAGCCCTGCGGCGGCCCCGGCCGTGCGTATGCCGCCGGATGGAGCAGGCGGCAGGAATGCGGCGTGCTCATCCGACCACTGCGGGCTGGCCCCGCGCTGGCAGGCAAGATTGATCACAGGGTTCCAGCCGCCCGACATCAAGAGCGCGTCGACCGCGATCGTTTCCTGCTCGCCGGCGGTTTGAACGGTGATACGCGACAGGGACCTCCAACCGCTGGTGCCGACAACGTGCGCGTTGGCGATAACCCGGGCGCGGCCGTGATATTCCGGAGCTTCCGGGCGTGGGTCAATGATCGCTGCAACTTCGATGCCACGGGCTTCCAGGTCACGTGCCGTGCGGTACGCAGCCGAATTGTTGGTGAAAAGCGCGACACGGGATCCCACGGCGACACCGTAACGGTTCGCATAGGTGCGTGCGGCATCGCTCATCATCACGCCCGGACGGTCGTTGCCGCCGAACACCAGGGGCCGTTCCTCCGCGCCCGACGCAAGGATGCATTGCTTCGTCGCGATGCGCCACAATCGTTCGGTTGGTTTGTCGGGATCCGGCGCGGCGACGTGTTTCTGGACGCGTTCCAAGGCCCCGAACACGCGGTCGTCGTAGGCGCCGAAAACCGTCGTGCGGGGTAGGACTGTCACGTTGCCGGCGTTTTCGAGTTCGGCAACCAGCGTCCTCGCGAACGCCGGTGCGCCGCCGCCGCAGACCTCGCGGGTTTCAGACAGCAACGTGCCGCCGAACCCCGCCTGTTCGTCAGCGACGATAACCCGCGCGCCGGCACGGGCTGCGGTGACTGCCGCCATGAGTCCGGCAGGCCCCCCACCGACCACCAGCAGGTCGCAATGCGCCCAGCGTTTCTCGTAGCGGTCCGGGTCCGGATCGTAGCTCGCTCGGCCGAGGCCAGCCGCGCGGCGGATTAGCGGCTCGTATAGCTTCTCCCAAAATGCCGCCGGCCACATGAAGGTCTTGTAGTAGAATCCGGCGCTGAGAAAAGGCGAGAGCAGCGAGTTCAACGCACCGATGTCGAACGTAAGGGAGGGCCATCGGTTCTGGCTGTGAGCAACAAGTCCGTCGTACAGTTCGACGGTTGTCGCCCGGCCGTTGGGCTCCGTACGGTCGCCCTCACCAGTTGTCACCAGTGCATTGGGCTCGGACGATCCCGCGGTCAGAATGCCGCGTGGCCTGTGGTACTTGAAACTCCGGCCTACCACTCGCACATCGTTGGCCAGCAAAGCCGACGCCAGCGTATCGCCGGCAAAACCCTGCAGCTGTTTCCCGTCGAAACTGAAAGCCGCCGGTGCGCTGCGGTCGATCAGGCCGCCGTTATTGAGCCGGTAGGATGTCATTCGACCGACCTCGACGCGCTTGCATCCACAACCCGGTAGACCGTGTGGTCGGCGCTGTCCCGCTCCACGACCAGCCAGCGGCGGCAACCCGACGTGTGTTGCCAGTGCTCCTCGATGCGGCCGATCGGGTTGTCGCGTTGATAGATATAATCAAACCACGTGCCGTCATCGGCGTCCGGTGTTGGGCGCTTGGCCTCGGCGCTGCCTCTGATGGTGAACTCTTCCTTCGGACGCGCGCCGCAGTGGGGGCATTGGATCAGGCTGGCCATTGTTGTTTCCTAATGGAGGTTCGGCTGTGCGCCGGCGCCGCGCTCGTCGACCAGATAGCCGCGCCGGAAACGGTCGAGGCGTAGCTTGGTTGCGACAGGGTGAGGTACGTCGTTTGCAATCAGGTGTGCATAGCACCAGCCTGACGCGGGCGTCGCCTTGAAGCCGCCGTAACACCAGCCCGCGTTGACATAGAGGTTGTCGATCGGTGCTTTGTCGATGATCGGGGAGCCATCCATGCTCATGTCCATGATGCCGCCCCAGCTGCGTAGGACCTTGACGCGCGAGAGCGCCGGGATCATGGCGACGCCGGCTTCGATGACGTGCTCGACGGTCGCGAGATTGCCGCGCCGGGCATAGGAGTTGTAGCCGTCGATGTCGCCGCCGAAAACAAGCCCTCCCTTGTCGGACTGTGAGATATAGAAATGCCCCGCGCCGTAGGTCACGACGGTATCGATAAAGGGCTTGAGCGCCTCACTGACGAAGGCCTGCAGGACGTGGCTTTCGATGGGTAATTTCACACCCGCCATCTCGGCGACATGGCTGGAATGTCCGGCGGCGCAAAGTGCCAGTTTATCGCATGCGATATATCCCTTTGACGTTTCGACGCCGACGACGCGATTGCCCTTCCGCCTGACACCGGTCATCGCGCAGTTCTGGATGATATCGACGCCGTAGCTGTCGGCGCCGCGCGCAAAGCCCCAGGCGACGGCGTCGTGCCGCACCGTGCCGCCACGCCGTTGCATCAGGCCGCCCTTAATTGGAAACCGCGCGTTCCGGTAGTCCAGAAACGGCAGCATGTCCTGCACTGTCCCTGGGTCGAGAAACTCGGCATCGACACCATGCATGCGCATGGCGTTACCGCGGCGGCGCGCGCTATCACGCTGACCGTCCGTATGCACGAGGTTCAGAACGCCGCGTTGCGAGACCATGGCATTGAAATTGAAATCCTGCTCCAGCCCTTCCCACAGTTTCAGGGAAAGTTCGTAAAAAGGCGTATTGCCCTCAAGCAGATAGTTGGACCGGATGATCGTCGTATTGCGGCCAACGTTCCCGGACCCGATATAGCTTTTTTCCAGCACGCAGATGTTCCTGAGGCCGAACTCGTGCGCGAGGTAATAGGCCGTCGCGAGGCCATGCCCGCCGCCACCGGCGATGACAATGTCGTATTTGGGCTTGGGTTCGGGTTCGCGCCAGACGGGCTTCCACCCGGTGTTTCCACCCAGTGCGTTTTTGAAAATCTGAAATGCGGAATAGCGCATTGAGCCCCCCGGAATCGATGACGGTCAGTATCGTCGCACAAGTCCTTTTGACAGGCTTGTCGTATAAGGACTTTTAAATGATAAAATAGGCCATATCTTGCCCGTTGAGGTGCGTTATGCAGCACGTTGGTTTCATCTTATTGCCGGGTTATGCGCTGATGTCCTATGCGTCGGCGGTAGAGCCGCTGCGTGCAGTGAACCTGCTGGCGGGACAGACACACTATCGGATCAGCCACTTCTCACCCGGCGGCGGCATGGCCGAGGCGTCGTCTGGTGCACAGGTGCCGACGCGACCGCTTCGCGAAGCCGGCGAAGATCTTCATATCGCAATCGTCTGTGCGGGGGGGAACCCGTCACAGTGGCACTATCCGGGGCTGCTCGACCGTATTCGGTACCTGGCACGGGCCGGCGTACGGGTCGGCGGGATCTCCGGCGGTCCCTATGTCCTGGCTGCAGCGGGGGTTCTCGCCAACAAACGGTTCACCGCGCATTGGGAGCACGCCCCCGCACTGATGGAGGCATATCCCGGCCTGATTCCCGAGAAGTCACGCTTCGTCATCGACGGCAATCGAATCACATGCGGCGGGGGCGTTGCGCCGGTCGACCTGATGCACGCGCTGATCGCCGAGCGGATGGGCTACGAATTCGCCCGGCGCATCAGCGACTGGTACCTGCACACGCATGTGGGTGACGCCACGGAAGGCCAGCGAGCATCGCTTGCAGAAACCTACGGGACCAACAATCGTGTCCTGCTCGCGGTGCTGGACAAGATGGAAAACACGCCGGAGACACCTCTCGACCGGGCATCGATGGCACGTTTCGCAGGCGTCAGCGAACGCCATCTCAACAGGTTGTTCCGGACGCAGCTTGGCTCGACGTATCTGCGGACATACCTGCGCATTCGCGTCGAGTATGCCGGGCTGCTGCTCAGGCAAAGTTCGCTCTCGGTCGCCGAGGTGGCGATGGCGACGGGTTTCTCCAGCGCCAGTCACTTTTCCAGGACGTATCAGGCACTGACCGGGCATCCGCCGAGTGCCGAGCGGCGTCAGCGCCGCGCGACCTGAAGTATTCATGACAAGCCCCGCACGACCTTGCGTCTCGTCGGTATTTGGTCGACATTGCGCGGCAGAATTTTCACAGCAAGACCGGAAGGCTTTTCTATGTCCGAGTATCCCGACGTAAAACTTTTCATTGCCGGCGAATGGCGCGATGGCCAGGACGGCAAGACGCTACCGATTGTCGACCCCGCGACTGAGGAAGAAATCGGCCGCCTGGCGCACGCGACAAAAGCTGATCTGGACGCGGCACTTGAATCGGCCGAGCGCGGTTTCAAGGTGTGGCGGGACAAGCCCGCATTCGACCGGTACAAGATCATGCGGAAAGCGGCTGACATTCTTCGTGAACGCAAGGACAGCATCGCCTGGCTGATGACCCGGGAACAGGGCAAGCCGCTGGCGCAGTCCGGTCTTGAGGTGCTCGCAGCCGCTGATACCGTGGACTGGATCGCCGAGGAAGGCCGCCGTACTTATGGCTGGACCATTCCGGCACGTGCCGCCGGCGTGACCAACATGACGCTCAAGATGCCCGTCGGCCCCGTCGCCGCGTTTACGCCATGGAATTTCCCCATCAACCAGATCGTCCGCAAGCTGGGTTCGGCGCTGGCGACCGGTTGCTCGATCATCGTCAAGGCGCCCGAGGAAACGCCCGCGTCGCCGGCGGAACTGATCCGCGCTTTTACGGATGCGGGTGTGCCGACGGATGTGATGAGCCTCGTTTACGGCGTGCCGGCGGAGATTTCCGAATACCTGATCCCGCACCCGACGATCCGCAAGATTTCGTTCACCGGCTCGACTCCGGTCGGCAAGCACCTGGCGGCTCTTGCCGGGCAGCACATGAAACGTGCGACGATGGAACTCGGCGGCCATGCGCCGGTGATGGTGTTCGACGACGCCGATGTGGATACGGCTGTCACGCAGATGGCAGCGTTCAAGTCGCGTAACGCAGGCCAGGTCTGCATTTCGCCGACGCGTTTTCTGGTGCAGGACAAGATTGCCGACAAGTTCCTGGACGGCTTTATCGGCGCGATGCAGAAGCTCAAGGTCGGTAATGGTCTTGAAGCCGATACGGACATGGGCCCGCTTGCCAACGAAAGGCGCATTCCAGCCATCGAGGACATGATCAATGACGCGACGTCCAGGGGCGGCAATCTCGCGACGGGCGGCGAGCGGATCGGCAACAAGGGGTACTTCTTCCAGCCGACCGTGCTGACCGACGTGCCCACGGACGCCAAGATTATGAACGACGAACCGTTCGGACCGGTTGCCATCGTCAATCGTTTCAAGGACTACGATGACGCCGTCGGAGAGGCGAACCGCCTGCCGTTCGGTCTGGCAGCTTTTGCCTATACGGGATCCGGCACCACGGCGGACCGCCTCAGCCGGGATGTCGAAAGCGGTATGCTGACGGTCAATCATCTCGGCCTCGCCGTGCCGGAAGTGCCGTTCGGCGGAATCAAGGATTCCGGCTACGGAACCGAAGGTGGCGCGGACGTCCTGGAGGCGTACCTGGAAACGCGCTTCGTCAGCACGCAGCTATGATGCCGCAGTCCGGGTAGCCTGGTACCCGGCAATCGCCAATACCCGGCTAATATTAGCTCTTCAGTCCCACCGCGCCGTATGATGGCGCTGGTGGGACTGTTGTTTTCGGCCCCGGCCGGGCCCGTTCGCGGTTCGTCAATGCGCGCATTCGATGCTTCAATAATTTTAACCAATCGTTTATGCTCGTTACCGTGCTTACGGGGGCGGTGGTGCAGACTTTTGCGCCCCGGCGAGAATGAAAAATTTGCATCAGATCGATTTCGGCGCGATGGAGTTAGAAGCCAAGGCGGAAGCCCGCCTTGCCGCTCTGACGATGCTTGCAGGTGCAGCGGGAACGCAGATCGAGTTTCTGCAAACGGCACTTCGCGCCCTGACGATCGGAATGGATTGTTCGCTCGGCGCGGTGGGTGAAGTTCAGGAAGGCGGCAAGACCGTCGAGATGATATGTTTCATCAAGGATGGCGAGTTCATAACGCCGTACATTTGCAATCTTGAAGGCACGCCATGTGCCCGTGTGTACGAGTCGAAAACGCTTGATACGCATGTATTCTGCAAGAGCGACCTCGCAGACTCGTTTCCCGAAGACAACATGCTCCGTGAACTAGGGGTGGAAAGTTACCGCGCCGAGGCTTTTATAGATTCTGACGGGCGGCGTGTCGGCCATGTATTTGTTGCCGATACCAAGCCGATGGAATCCGACGACGCCGATACGGCGTTTTTCCGGCTCGTCTCGCAACGCATCGGTGCGGAGATTAATCGATGGCATGCGGACAAGGCGCAAAAGGAAGAACGGCTGCTGTTGCAGACGATCCTGGATAACCTCCCGATCCCGATCACGCTTAGCGACAAAGTCGGCCGGTATATCCTGGCCAACCAGAAGTTCGAGGAATGGTACGGCACGCCGGCGTCCGAGGTCATGGGCAAGACGGCGCGCGAAGCGCTGCCTTTGACCGAAGAGCAGTTGGGTGTTCGTGAGAAAATGGAAGAGGACGTTCTGTCGACCGGTGCAGTGCGGCGACGCGAGGAGACGAAGATGCTCGCCGACGGCCAGGGGCATTATGTCATCGTGACGAAATTCCCGGTCAGGGACAGCGCCGGAAACGTCATTGGCTTCGGCTCGACAACGACGGACATCACCGACAGGCGTGAGAACGAAAACGCCCTGCAGCAGGCCAAGGAGCGGGCGGAGATGGCCTCGCGCGCCAAGAGCGAGTTTCTTGCCAATATGAGCCACGAACTGCGCACGCCGCTGAACTCGATCATTGGGCTGTCGGAAGTGATGCTGGAAGGGATATTCGGATCTCTTAATCCGAAGTACGCCGAATACGTGAATGACATCAATGTGTCCGGTGAGCATTTGCTGGAGGTCATTACCGATATTCTCGATATTTCCAAAATCGAAGCCGGGGAGACCGAACTCGAAGAGACGGTTCTGGAGATCTCGGAAGTTGTCCACGCGGCGTTGCGGCTGGCCTACAATCGGGTGCGGGACAAGCGGGACTGGACCTCGATCGATATTCCGCAGGGGTTTCCAAGGCTACGGGCCGACCGGCGACTGGTGAAGCAAATCCTCGTGAATTTGCTGACCAACGCCATAAAGTTTACGCCTGAAGACGGGGACGTGGGCGCCTTCGCCAGAGTGCTGGAAAACGGCAGTATCGAGATCGAGGTCATGGATACCGGCATCGGGATCGCCGAGGACGATATTCCCCGTGCACTTGAACCTTTCGGTCAGGTCCGTAACCGTCCCGAGTTGACGCATGGGGGGACAGGGCTTGGGTTGCCGCTCTCGAAAAAGTTCACGGAATTGCATGGCGGCACGCTTCGTATCGAGAGCAAGCCCGACAAAGGTACCAAGGTCTTCGTGACCTTCCCGCCGGAGCGCACGGTTCGCGGTTAAGAAAGCTTTTTACGGCAGTGCCGGCCAGGAAGGGCGGTTGTCCGCTATTAGATCTTTCAGGCTCTGCGGCGCGAGCACGTCGACCTTGTCGCCCCACATGTACAGATGCCATGCCATTTCCAGATCGGATGCGGCCCAGAACCGAACGATCAGTGAGCCGTCTTCCTGCGGTTCCAGCTTCTGCGTCGGGTGGAATTCGAACTCCGCGGCCGTCGATGCGGCTTCCGGCAGAAACCGCCAAACCACTTCGTACGGGTCTTGCTGGTAAACGCCGAAAGAGCGCGCTGCGAAATCGGCAAGGCGAAATTCCGGATCCCTTATGAAATAGTCGTCGAGAATCCTCACGCCCTCAATGTTGGAGAGGCTGAAGAGCGCAACATCATTCGCTTTCGGGTGTTCGTGATAGGCGACCAGGTAATTGCGATGGCCGAACAGGAAGCCGTATGGATGGACCAGCCTTGTATTGAGTTTGCCGTTTCTTCTGTTGCGGTACTCGATCTCGGCCTTGAAGCAGGCCTTCACGGCATCGCGAAGTTCGACCATGACGGTCCCGGGAACACGTGGCCGTGGGCCGGGGCGCATCGCAAACCCTTCCGCTTCCAGAAGCGCATCAATGTCCGGTTCGGTGCGTCTGGCGACATCGGGCGGGATGAGCGCCTTCAGCTTGCCGCGCATGTTTTCAAGCCGGGCAGCCCGGTCCGGCTGGCCGTTGGCGCGGACGAGGGCAATGGTTGATTCCAGATCGGCGAGCTCGTCGGCGGAAAACGATACCATGCGGTCGAGCACACCGGATGGAATGCGCCAACGCTTCGACTTGTCGTCGGTGTCGACTTCAAGGGCTTGCGGAAAATTTCTGAGTATGGCGTCCCGCATGCGCATTGCCGTGCGGCGGCCGACGCTGAACCGCTCCTGAATGTCCTGCAACGACAGACCGCGCCGTGCCGCCTGCATTTCCAGGGCCAGTTGCAGAAGATTGTCCGCTTTTTCATATCTCAAGCTCATGGGGACCGTTCTAAATTATATACGTGCCAGATTTGGTCACTCATTATTGCATGACTTCGCGGACGAATGAATTAAGGTGACGGCAATTCCGGAAAGCATGGCAAGGAGATGATGGAATGCGGCTGCAACTGATGACCTGGCAGGAAGTCGAGACCTACCTCAAGCGTTCTACCGGCGTCATCATGCCGATCGGTTCCGCCGAGCAACATGGTCCGACCGGATTTATCGGTACGGATGCGCTATGCCCTGAAATCGTTGCCGAGAAGCTGGCCGAGGAAGTAGATGCTGTCATCGCGCCGACGATCAGTGTCGGCATGGCGCAGCACCATCTTGGTTTTCCGGGCTCAATTACGCTCCGGCCGACGACACTCATAGCGGTGATCGGCGACATGGTCACGTCGCTGGCGCGGCACGGTTTCGACCGGTTCTATTTCGTCAACGGACATGGCGGCAATATTGCGACGGCCAAGGCGGCGTTCGATGAGATCTATGCGGAAAGCAGCCTTGGTACAGCGCGGCACAACCGTTCGGGGCTCCGTTGCGTGCTCAGGAACTGGTTCGAATGTCCGTCCGTTCACGAGATCGAGGCCGAGGAATTCGGTGCTGCGAACGGCAGCCACGCGACCGCCGGCGAAGTATCTTTGACCTATTTCGGTTACCCGGAAGACGGTGCGCGCATATCCAGCGCGTCCAAGCTTTCACCCGAGGTCGCGCCGGAAGGCAGTTTCTATGACTGCGAGGACTATCGCCGGCGCTTTCCGGACGGGCGGATCGGGTCCGACCCGACGCTGGCCACGGCCGCGATAGGCGAGCGGCTTCGGGCGGCCGCCGTGAAAGACCTCGCGGCCGATTACAGGAAATTCCTAGAGGCCGAGTAAGGTCTCCGCCAACGCCTCGGGTGCCGTTACGAACGGCGAATGCCCGGTATCGAGTTCGACGATCGGATCGCAGCCAGCGCGTTCGGCCATCCAGCGTTCATGGCCGACGGATATTGCCCGGTCATTACTGCACACGATCGCGGCTTTCGGCACGCGGCCAAAGTTGGCAGCACTCAGATGGATGGGTTCATGAAACGCCTGCATCGCCTGAAGTTGAATGCGGTCTGCCGCCCAGGCAAGCTGGCGTGGCGTGGCATCGTTGTAGAATGCTTCTTCAAGCACGCCTGATTTTAGCGTGATCGCCGGCGTCCCGCCGACGTCGATAATACCGGCACGGACGCGGGAGTCCGGATCGCTTTTGAAGACGTCGCCGACACATTCGCCGTCAGCCGGGACATAGGCGGCGAGGAAAATGACTTTTTCCAGCTTGTCCGGACATTGCTCGGCAACACCGGCGACGACGGCACCGCCCATGGAGTGACCGACCAGCACGGGGGGCGTATCCAGGGTGTCGATCAGCTCGATTATCGACCTGATATAACTCGACATTTCCTGCTGACCGATCCAGCCGTCGTTGAACGCGTGCCCCGGAAGGTCGGGGGCCGTCGCCGTGTGACCGCGCTCTTCAAGCTTTTGGACGAGCGGTTCCCAGCACCAACTCGCGTGATACGCACCATGGACAAGCACAAACATGTCTGCACCATAGATGATCGATCCCGGAATGTCTCCGGGAACACGGGGAGGAAACATCGCTCATGCATGTTCACTGGTATTTCGACGTTATTTCGCCATACAGCTATTTTCAGTTCCTGCGTTTGAACGAAGTTGCCGACAGGTGCGATCTGTCACTCAAGCCCGTCTTGTTCGCCGGGTTGTTGAATGCCAATGGGCAGAAGGGGCCGGCGGAAATTCCGTCGAAGCGTCTGTTTACCTATCGCATGGTGACGTGGATGGCTGCCAAGCGGGGCGTGCCGTTCAAGTTCCCTGATGCGCACCCGTTCAATCCGATCCGGGCGCTTCGTCTTTGCGTTGCGCTGGGGCCGACGCCGGATGCTGTCGGCAAGATTTTTCACGCCATTTGGGGCGAGGGGCATTTGCCGGACACGGATCCCGGCTGGACCGCGATCCAAGCTGTCTGTGGCATCGACAACGGTGATGAGTTGATTGCCGAACCGGCAGTCAAGAAACAGCTGATCGAAAATGGCGAGCAGGCGTTGGCCGAGAATGTGTTCGGCGTGCCGAGCTTTGCCGCCGGCGGAGAAGTGTTCTGGGGCGACGACTCGCTGGGTTTCTTTTCGGACTGGCTCGACGACGAGGGCGTGCTTGCGACGCCTGAAATGAAGAAGCTCGACGACCTGCCGTCGAACGCCACGCGTATCTAGCCGCAGGTGACGCCGGTACCGCCAAGGCCGCAGTAACCGCGCGGGTTCTTGTGCAGGTACTGCTGGTGATAATCCTCGGCGTAATAGAACTCGGGCGCGTCGACGATTTCGGTGGTGATGGCCGGGTACTTGTATTTTTTCAGCGCCGCTTGGTACGCTTTCTTGGTTTCTTCGGCGATGGCGCGCTGGTCGTCGTTGTAGACATAGACCCCGGAACGGTACTGCGTGCCGACGTCGTTGCCCTGGCGCATTCCCTGGGTCGGATCATGGGATTCCCAGAACGTCTGGCATAATGTGCGGAAGGCCACCTTCGACGGATCGAACACGACGAACACCACCTCGTTATGCCCGGTACGTCCGGTGCAGACCTCTTCGTAGGTCGGGTTCGGCGTCAGTCCGGCGGCATAGCCAACGGCGGTGACGTAAACGCCCGGTAACTTCCAGAAGATCCGCTCCGCGCCCCAAAAGCATCCGAGGCCGAACATCGCCGTTTCAAGGCCTTCCGGAAACGGCGGCTTCAACGGGTTGCCGTTAACCGCGTGGAGCGTCGCCGTCGGGATCGGCTCGGTGCGGCCCGGCAGGGCTTCCGTCTGCTTGGGGATAGACGTCGGTTTCTGGAACATTCCGAACATGGCTTTCGCTCCTCCGTTGGCTTCACAGCATATGGTGATTTGCCCGGTAAGCGCCAGTCATCGATCATCACGTGTTAGTGTGTGCCAAGATGAACGCCAGTGCGCCGCACGACCTGGCGCAGCGCGAAGCTCGACTGAATGCGGGCGACACCCGGCAGGCGCGACAGATATTCCTTGTGGATGCGCTCGTAATCGGCGGCATCACGGGCCTGCAGGCGCAGAACATAATCCGCATCGCCTGCCATGAGATAGCATTCCATCACGTCCGGACAGTCGGCGACGGCGCGTTCGAATGCGCTCAGGTAGTCCTCGCTCTGCCGCTCCAATGTGATCGCGACGATGATGTGTGTGGACCGGCCGAGCGCCGCTGCATCGATCATGGCGGCGTAGCCTGTAATAATCCCGCGGTCCTCGAGAATCTGTACCCGCCGAAGGCAGGCCGACGGTGAGAGGCCGACTTTGTCGGCGAGTTGAACATTGGAAATGCGGCCGTCGTTCTGCAGCGCCGAGACAATGGAATGATCGATAGAATCCAGCATATATCGAATAATATTCGAATATTTATCGAAAATAAAAAGGTTATTCTAAAAAAGCGCAAGTTTAACCGCATCTTCGCAAGGACTCGCGGCGCCACCGGGCCGTATAATCCGACCGAGAACGCAAACATTGCCCGGGGCGTGAATCCGGGCGCCAGACGGAGGATACGGGGTTGCTCATCGGGGTTCCCAAAGAGATCAAGAACAACGAGTTTCGTGTCGGCCTGACGCCGGGTAGCGTGCGCGAGGTCGTTGAGCACGGTCACAAGGTCATCGTCGAAAGGAACTGCGGCGCCGGAATAGGCGGCAGCGACGACGACTATGCGGGACAGGGTGCAGAGGTCGTCGATAGCGCCGAGGAGATTTTTTCGCGCGCCGACATGATCGTGAAAGTCAAGGAGCCACAGGCGGTGGAGCGCAGGATGCTGCGCGAAGGGCAAATCCTCTTCACTTACCTTCATCTCGCGCCGGACCCCGAACAGACCAAGGATCTGGTCGAGAGCGGCGCGACCTGCATCGCCTATGAAACCGTGACCGATGCCAAGGGGCGGCTGCCGTTACTGGCACCGATGTCCCAGGTCGCGGGCCGGATGTCGATCCAGGCCGGCGCGCACTGTCTGGAACGTGCGCAGGGCGGCGAAGGTATCCTGATCGGCGGTGTGCCGGGGGTTCAGGCCGCAAGCGTCGTCGTTATCGGCGGCGGCGTGGTCGGCGAAAATGCCATTCAGATGGCCATCGGCATGGGTGCTGATGTGACGGTGCTGGACCGTAATCTGGACGTTCTCAATCATCTGGCCGAGCGCTTTGGGCCGGTGCTGAATACCATCTACTCGACCAAGGCGGCGCTGGAGCAGCATGTTCTTGAGGCTGATCTGGTGATCGGCGCCGTGCTGGTGAAGGGCGCGTCGGCCCCGAAACTGGTAACGCGCGAGATGGTGTCGGGCATGAAGCCTGGCTCGGTGCTGGTTGATGTCGCCATTGATCAGGGGGGCTGTTTCGAAACCTCGAAGCCGACAACCCATGCGGAGCCGACATTCGTGATCGACGATGTCGTGCACTATTGCGTCGCCAACATGCCGGGTGCCGTGCCGCGCACGTCGACCCATGCACTGAATAATGCGACGCTGCCGTATACGCTGATGCTCGCAGATCGCGGTTACAAGGAGGCACTCCTCTCAAGCGAGCATTTTCTGAATGGTCTTAACGTGATGGCCGGCAAGGTGACCGAGGAGGCTGTCGCGAACGATCTGGGATACCAGTACATTTCTCCAAAGGATGCACTGGCCAGTTAGCGGCCTCGGACATATAGTACGAATCTTCCCTAAGTAAACTCGGGCGTGGTGTTCGCATCACGCCTTTTTTTTCAGCCGCCTTCGATCGGCGGGAAGACCACCACCTGATCGCCGTCGTTTAGCCGTTTGTCCGCCCGGTTTTCCGGCGCCACCGGATCGCCATTGACGAGCGTCATGAATCCCAACTCTGGTTTCATGCCGATCATGGCCATGGCGTCGGCCAGTGACCCGTCGTCCTGCAACGGAATTTCGCCGATGCCGTCCCGGCCCAGTCCCTTGAATTCGGATGCGTCAATGGAGACGAGCTGAAAACCGATCTGGATCACGTCACGAAAGCCCAAGCCTGGAAAGGGTCTGGGTGGTCGGCTCACCGTCCGGCGTCCAGCCACGAAGCTCATAATATTCCGGCAGCATCTTGGCGAGTTCAGTGACCTCGCCCTTGCCGGCACCCGAGGGCGCTGGTTCTTCCAGCATGCGTTTCGGCAGCGTATCGTCGGCTTTCGTGAACCCGGCGCGCATGTTGAATATTCGCTCCATGTTCCAGATGCGCTCGCCGGTATCAAAGAAACGATCTACGGACCAGTCGCCCGGCAACGCACCGGCAAGCTGCGCGACCAGATCGTCCACTTCCCAGGCGTTGCCGAAAACAGGCAGACGCCGGTCGAATCCCACGCCGCATTCCGGTCCTGCGACTTCTTGACGATCTCGGCCTTGCCGTCGGGTCGGACGTGGGCAAAATCGTCGACGAACGGGCTTGCGCGCAGGTGGCAGGCGCCCCGGTTGGATGTCGCATAGGCGAGGCCCATGCCCTGCATTGCCCGTGTGTCGTAACCCGGAAATTCTTGGCCTTTGACGGTCATGGAAAACTCCGGATGGCCATACTTTTCACAGATACGCTTGGACCCAAGGCCGATATCCTTGCCGAAGCCGACTGCTGTGCCGGTGACCTCGGCAGCCCAACAGAGCGCTTCGGCGGAACCGAACTCCAGAGCCATGCCGCCGGTATCTTCCTTGGTGATGGCGCCGACGTCGTACAGTTCCATGGCCGCAGCGACGGAGGCACCAAACGAAATCGGGTCCATGCCGTGTTCGTTACAGAGCGCGCTGGCATACGTCGCCGCATCGATATCGTCGACGCCGCACATCGGGCCGACGGCATAGATACTTTCGTATTCCAGCCCGCCTAGCGACGATTGATACCTCGGCTTGTCCTTGATCGAAAAATGCTCGGGATCAATCGTCGCGATGCGCCCGCAGCCGATTGAACATGCGAAGCACGCCTTGTTGGCCTGAACGTTCTTGCGGCCGTCCGTCCGGCGCGGTGTGTGTGCGGCCTGGACGTTGATTTTGTCCGTGCCGGCGAACTGAACGGCGCGGCAGTTAAGCGTCGGTACGGAACCATAGGCGTTGGTGACGTCGAGCATGGAGTGCGTGCCGATGGTCGACAGTCGCGTGCGTGCAGCACTCGGGTCCAGCTTCTCACGCGCCATTTCGTTGGCTTCGCGGAATTTTTCCGGATTGGCAATTTTGGTGCCGACGGTCCCGTACGCGGCGATGGCCTTCAGATTCTTCGACCCCATCACGGCGCCGACACCGGAACGACCTGCAGCGCGGTCGCGGTCGTTCATCACGCAGGCAAACCGGCACAGATTTTCACCGGCAATGCCGATCGATGCGATCTTCAGGTTCGGATTCTGATGCCTGGCGTGAATTTTGTCCTCGGTGTCCCAGACGGTTTCACCCCAGATAAATTCGTTGGCCGGGAGAATGCGCACGTCGTCGTCTTCGATGACGATGTAGACCGGTTCTGGGGACTTACCCTCCAGGATCAGCATATCCCAACCGGCAAGCTTGAGATACGCACCGAACTGGCCGCCCGAATTCGAACATGCGACGGCGCCGGTCAGCGCACCCTTGGTGATCACGGAATAGCGGCCGCCGGTCGACGCCCCGGTCGCGGTCAGGGGGCCGGTCGCGAATATAAGCTTGTTTTCGGGTGCCAGCGAATCCACGGCCGGGTCGACTTCCTCGAACAGGTACTTGGTGCCGAGGCCGCGCTGGCCCATGTACTTCTCCGCCCATTCCATGTTGAGCGGTTCCGGCGTGGCGGTGCCTTTGGAAAGATCGACCCTGAGAATTTTGCCTTGCCAACCCATGCCGCCTGCTCCCGGTTTGATGCGACTGAAATCATGGCGTGAAGACGCCGTTATTCAAACGCTACGACAAATGGCGGAAGTTGAAAAGCGACCGCGGTATTGCCGACGGGGAGGCTCAATTCTGCTTTGGTGGCGTGTTGACTTCGACCGGTGCGCGGGCCACACGGCGCCGCTGCAGCAGCATCAGGTCCATGGTCGAGATATGTTTGAATACCGGACGCGAACCGTTGCGATAGAGGCGCACCATGCCGTGTTCCATATCGGCGAAGGAGCGGCGCAGATCGTCGTAGTTCCGGACCTCAAGGACAATGGCGTCGCGACGGTCGGCACTGAAAGCCTGCCAGCGGAACGTCGTATTCGGCAACTTGGGCGCTTCGAGCATATGCATCCAGCCGATTTCACGCTCTTGCGGCGGGCCGAAACGCTGTTGCATGAACTTGACCACCTTGGCGAAATCTGACGCCTTGAACACCGAATAAACGCGGCTGGCCTTGCCGTTCTCATAGCGGACGACACCTTCGTTCGGCAGCAGGAAGGCGGTATCGGTGGCAAAGCTGGACGCAATGCTTGCTGGCCAGTTCAGGTTCTCGACGCAGAAAACGCTGCCGTGCAGTGCGCGTTCGATACAGGTATTACCGTCATGCTTTGCCGCATCGTATGGCGCGCCGATGATACGGTCCGCGCCCATGAAAAGATCGATGTTTGTAAGCGGCCCGTCTTCAAGGCGGGTCAGCTTCTTGTCCGGCACCTGTGCATCGGGGGACGTGTAACCAAGATCGAGGCTTTCTTCCGGTACGATCCGGTCCGATACCTTGTTGGCAACCGTCTCTTCGGCTTCAACCGGCTCGTCAATGCCGAACAGGCTCTCCAGAACGCGATCGACGATTGAATCGTCTACCGTTTCCGGTTTTACGGCTTTGTGATTGTGACCAAGGGCTGCGTGGTTTCTCTCGCCGGGACGGTGCGCCGGGCGTTCACGAATGACGGGCTGTTCGGCGGCAACGTCGATGGTAACGGCCTCCACCGGTTCAGGTGTGTGCACCGGATCGGAAACCGCGAGAAGCGGTGTGCCGTTGCTTGCGAAGAGGCTGTCGTCGGGATTGAACGGGTCATTTTCCGGATGCGGGACCCATGGACCGATCTCGATTTTCTGGGCCGCCGCTGGTGCTTCGGCAACTTGTACCGGCTGGGTATCGTGCTTCCTGTCCAGTTCATGCGCTTGGGCGACGTCAGTCTCGACCGGCTCTGCGGGTGCGGCATCAGCAGGGGGAGCAGCAACGGTTTCGTTCGCGGGTTGTGTCGTCGCCGGCGCGAACAAACGCGCGAGGTCGCGGAACAGCCAGCTGATCGGGTTCTTCGCCGTTTCGCCAGGGGCGGCTTCCTGAGCCATGTCCTGTTCGGACTCCATGGCGGTCTCGGCGGCCAGGTCGGGCATAGGCGCCAGTTCGGCGGGCGCGGCATCTGCTACAGCTGGGGTAGCTTCTTCTGTCGCTACATTCTCAGTTTTCACGGGCGAAGGTGATTGTTCAATGGTCAGGTCGGGTTTGAAAATTCTCGCAAGATCATTGAACAGCCAGGACAGCGGATTGCGGAACGTAGACGTTTCGGCAACTGCCTGTTGGTCGTCCGCCGAAGAGGCGCCGGCCACTTCAGTTGGTGTCACCGGTTCCTTCTCAGCGGTTTCCGGCTCAGCCGGTGTCGTAGAGGCAGGCTTTTCCGGTGCCGCCTCTGAAGCTTCCGTGACCTTTGATGCGGCGCTGCTCAGCAGTTCGCCGATATCGCTAAACAGCCATTCAATCGGATTGCGAAACGCTGGCTGGGTATCTTCGGAAGTCTCGGCGCGCACGTGTTCGCTGCTCGCCAACGCAAGCACGATAACAAGAAAAATTGCGGTGTGATGCCGCATCTTCCCTTTAACCCCCGCCCCGCAGCGATACGGACGTTGTAACCGTCATTGTCGTACCGCCGTAAATTTCGTCGTCGCCGTCACGTTCCCGGCCGCAAATGTTGCACGCCTTGCGGGAAGCGGCAACCAGCCACCGAGAGAATAGATCCTGCTGCATTGTTAACTTGTCCCACACGTATCCAACGCCACAAGCAGATGTCGGTGAATATATTGGAAACGTTAGCCGATTTGCCCGCGAATCCACCGCCAACCACTATATTTGGTCTGGGCTACGTTAACCATATACTTTTTATAGAATCGTTAACGGCGGCAGCGTGTTTACGATTTTTCTGCGTTTTGAGCATCCAGAACGGCCACGGCGCTCATATTGTAGATGCCGCGGGAGGTTACGGCGGGTGACAAGATGTGGGCGGGCTGTGCAGCGCCGACGAGTATCGGCCCGACGGAGAGACCGTCGCCAAGCATCTTGAGCAGGTTGAACGCCGTGTTCGCGGCGTCGATGTTGGGGAAAACCAGCATGTTTGCGGCACCGTCAAGCCTTGCCCGCGGGAAGACGCGCTTCCTTAGTTCGGCATCGAGTGCGCTATCGCCCTTCATTTCGCCGTCGACCTCGAATTCGAGGTCTTTCTCCATCAGGCGCGACATGGCGTCCCGCATTTTCTGCGCCGATACACTGTTGGAACTGCCGAAATTGGAGTGCGACAGCAACGCAACCTTCGGCGTGATGCCGAAGCGGCGGACGGTTTCAGCGCCGAGTTCCGTCATCTCGACGATTTCCTCGGGTGTCGGGTCGGGTGTGACGTGCGTATCGCAGAGGAAATACGTCCCCTTGCTGAGGATGAGCGCGCTCATCGCGCTGACGTCCTTGGCGCCGGGTTTGCGGCCGATGATGTCGAGGACGTACTTCAGATGCCATTCGTACTGGCCGTAGGTCCCGCAGATCATCGCGTCGGCTTCGCCGCGCTTAAGCGCCATCGACGCAATGGCCGTGGTGTTGGTGCGGATAATTGTCTTGGCTTCGTCAATGGTCACGCCCTTGCGGTCGACGAGAGCGTGATACTGGCTCCAGTATTCCTCGTAACGGGGGTCGTCCTGCGGATTGGTGATGCCGAAATGGACATCGGGCTGGATGCGAAGCCCCAGGCGTTCGATACGTTTCATGATCACGTCGGGCCGGCCGACGAGATGCGGGCGTGCCAACCGATCGTCGATAAGTGCCTGCACGGCACGAAGTACGCGTTCGTCCTCGCCCTCGGCAAAGATGATCCGCTTCGGGTCCTGCCGGGCGCTCTCGAGAATAGGTTTCATGAGCAAGCCGGACCGGAACACGAAGCCCGCGAGTTTTTCGCGGTACGCATCGAAATCCTCAATCGGGCGTGTTGCGACGCCTGTGTCCATCGCGGCCTTTGCGACGGCGGGCGCGATCTCGGAGATCAGGCGCGGATCGAAAGGTTTGGGAATCAGATACTCTGCACCGAACACCAACTGCTCGCCGGCATAGGCGTCCGCTACACGTTCCGAGCTTTCCGCCATCGCCAGGTCGGCGATCGCCTTGACGGCGGCCTGCTTCATTTCCTCGTTCACGTCGGTCGCACCGCAATCGAGCGCGCCTCTGAAGATGAACGGGAAGCAGAGCACGTTGTTTACCTGGTTGGGATAATCCGACCGCCCGGTGGCCATGATAACGTTGGGATTGGCTTCCTTCGCCGTCTCCGGATCGATTTCCGGGTTCGGATTGGCAAGGGCGAGGATAAACGGATGGTCGTCCATCTTCTTGACCATTTCCGGTTTCAGGATGCCGGCTGCCGAGAGACCGAGAAAGACATCCGCGTCCGCAATCACGTCGCCGAGTGATCGCAGGTCGGATTTCTGCGCGTAGCTCGCCTTGCGGTCGTTCATTTCCTCCTTGCGGCCTTCGTAAACGAGACCGATGTGGTCGACGAGCCAGATGTTTTCGCGTTTCACGCCCATCGAAACCAGTAGGTCGAGGCAGGCGATCCCCGCGGCGCCGCCGCCGGTGGAGACCAGCTTGATGTCTTCGAAGTTCTTGTTCTGCAGCCTGAGCCCGTTGAGGATCGCAGCGGCGCAAACAATCGCCGTGCCATGCTGATCGTCGTGGAACACGGGGATATTCATCCGCTTGCGGAGTTCCTGTTCGACAATGAAGCATTCCGGCGCACGGATATCTTCCAGGTTGATGGCGCCGAACGTCGGTTCGAGCGGAGCAATCACCTCGACCAGTTTCATCGGATCGAGTTCATTTACCTCGATATCGAAGCAATCGATGTTGGCGAATTTCTTGAAGAGAACGGCTTTGCCTTCCATCACCGGTTTGGAGGCCTCCGCGCCGATAGGACCGAGGCCAAGTACGGCCGTGCCGTTGGAAATCACCGCGACCAGGTTGGCGCGGTTGGTCAATTCATAGGACTGCATCGGGTCGTCGACGATGGCATTGCACGCGGCGGCGACGCCGGGAGAGTAGGCGAGTGCCAGATCGCGCTGTGTCGCCAACGGCTTCGTCGGTTGAATTTGCAGTTTGCCGGCCGGTGCCTGGCGGTGATATTCAAGTGCCCGCTGATCGAGGGTCTTATCGGACATTTGCCTTGTCCTCCCGAGTTCTTGATTCCCTGACGCACATAGGTTGATCCGTTGCACGCGTTGTAGCAACCTGATTTAGCGGAAAAATTCGCATTCTCTTGACGAGGGACCCAAAAACATGAGCCGCAACCTCTCCGGGGTTCCGTTTGTCATCGGTCACCGCGGCGCCGCCGGGCTCGCGCCCGAAAATACGCTGATCAGTCTGCGTCGGGCTCAGCGGGAAGGTGCGACGTGGGTCGAATTTGACGTCAAACTGAGCGCTGACGGTACCGCGATCCTGTTTCACGACGATACGCTTGAACGGACGACGTCCGGCAGAGGCAAGGTCAAGGACTGTCCGCTCGAGACCATTCGCGAGCTCGAGGCCGGGGCCTGGTTCGGCGCGTCTTTCGCGGGGACCCGGGTGCCGACTTTCGCCGAGGCGATCCAGACGCTTTCCGACGAAGGGCTTGGCGCCAACGTTGAGATCAAGCCATGCCCGGGCGAAGAGAAGCGGACCGCCGAAGCCGTCTGTAAACTCATTGCAGACGTCTGGCCGGTGAACGTGCCGAGGCCGGTCATCTCGAGTTTCGACCGGGAAGCGATGGCTGTGGCTCGCGACATGTTGCCGGATGACGAGCGGGCGATGCTTTTTTACGGTTTGCCCGATGACTGGGAACGAATCATCAGCGACCTTGAGTGCACGTCCGTCCATGCGTCGAATCGACACGTGACGAAAGTGGTAGTTGAACAGGTGAAAGATGCCGGCCTGCCCCTTCGCATTTATACGGTGAATGACCCGGCGCGGGCGAAAATGCTCCGTGAATGGGGCGTATCTTCGGTTTTCACGGATCGACCCGATCTGATCAGGGATTGATCTGCGGTATCGGGCGTTGCCACGATCAGGTGTTTACGCAACGATGACGTGGGAGCGGACTGCGTTCTTCTGCGCGGTCCGAAGCATTCGGACAGCGGACTGATTTCTTGAACGGCATTTTCTTTGCCATCGTTGCGATCGCCTTCGCCGTTGCTGCCTATCGACAGGTGACATTCACGCCGCCTGCGGGCAGTGACGTCGAGACACCGATGGAAGCCCTTGGCAAGTCTATGATCGGCACCGCGGGTGACGCGGTCACGCTGGCGATCGGTCTGGTCGGCGTGATGTCGCTGTTCCTCGGTCTGATGAAAGTAGCGGAGCGGGCAGGGCTTTTACTGGTCGTTGCCCGCACATTGCAGCCTTTGATGACGAGACTGTTTCCGAACGTGCCGGCGGATCATCCAGCGATGGGTGCGATGATCATGAACCTGTCGGCGAACGTGCTTGGGTTGGGCAATGCCGCGACACCGTTCGGTATTCGCGCCATGGAACACCTGGATACACTGAACGGCGAAAAGGGCAAGGCGACGGACGCGATGATCCTGTTCCTCGCCATCAATACGTCGAGCATTACGCTTCTGCCGACCGGGGTAATCGCGCTGCGCGCTGCGGCGGGGTCGACGGACCCGGCCGGAATCGTGCCGACGACGCTGTTCGCAACGCTTGTGTCGACGACCGTCGCCATCCTGAGCGCCAAGTTCTGCGCGCGCATGTTCGCGGCCAGCGCGCCACCCGTGGCCAGTGGCGAGGCTGCGGCTGAAACGTCCAGCGGCGAGGACGATCTGCCGGCGGCGCCGGCGCACGGGTACCCGATCTGGGTGTCGGCACTGGTTTTGTCGCTGGTCCTGGCACTGGTGCCGCTGACCGTGTTTTACGGGCGTTCGTTCGCGCCATGGATTATTCCTGGTTTGATGGTCGGGTTCCTGGCTCTCGGCGTCTGGAAACGGGTGCCGGTTTATGAATGCTTCGTCGAAGGTGCCAAGGACGGTTTTAACGTTGCGCTGCGCATCATTCCCTACCTGGTTGCAATTCTGGTTGCGGTATCGATGTTCAGGAATTCGGGCGCGCTGGAGCTGTTGATCACGCCGCTCGGCGCGGTGACGGAACTTGTCGGCCTGCCGCCCGACGCGCTGCCGATGGCATTGCTGAGGCCTCTGTCGGGATCCGGGGCCTACGGCATTCTGGCATCCATCATCAATGATCCCGCCGTCGGGCCCGACAGTTACACGGGTTACCTCGTCTCCACGTTCCAGGGATCGACGGAAACGACGTTCTATGTCATCGCGGTCTACTTTGGCGCGGTTCAGATCCGCCGTCTTCGATATGCTCTGATCCCCGCGCTCAGCGCGGACTTTGCAGGGATCGCCGCCGCGGTCTTCATTGTCGCGATGCTCTACGGATGAAAAAGAACCCACTCGCCCATCCGGCGGATCCGACACCCAACGTTGGCGGCGCGCGCGACACGGATGCACCCGGCAAGGCGATCCTGTGCGCTTTGGCAGGCGGTGCGGTGCTGACGCTCAACGACGGCCTGGTGAAGACTCTGGCTGCCGAGTTTCCGACCGGGCAGGTTCTCGCAATTCGCGGTATGTTCATCTATTTCATGATCATCCTGTTCGCGATCCGCATGGGCGGTATTCACACCGCCTGGCAGATCCGGAGCTGGAAGGGACAGACGCTACGCGGTTTCTGCGTGGTCGGCAGTTCATTCTGCTTCGTGACCGGGCTTTCCTATCTGCCGCTGGCAGACGCCATCGCCATCGCTTTCGCTGGCCCGCTATTCGTTACCATGCTGGCACCGATGATGTTGGGCGAGACCGTTGGCTGGCGGCGATGGGCCGCGGTGCTGGTGGGGTTCGTCGGCGTGCTGGTCATCGTCCGGCCCGGCACGACGGCGTTCCAGTGGTTCGCCGTATTCCCGCTCATGGCGTCGTTCCTGGGCGGCATGCGGGATCTGATCACACGCAAGGTCGCGGCCCATGAAACGACGGTCGCGGTGTTGTTCGTAACGACCACGGCCGTCATGGCAGCCGGTTTTTCGACATGGTTCTTCACCGACTGGGTGGCGGTCGAATGGCACCACCTGAAGTATTTCGTCGGCAGCGGGCTTCTTGTCGGGACGGCGCACTACCTCCTGATCGAAGCCTTCCGTCTGGGAGAGGCGGCACTGGTTTCGCCGTTCAAATACGGCAACGAGCTGTGGGCGGTGTTGTTCGGTTATTTGCTCTTCGGTGACCTGCCGGACGCAGCGACGCTGCTGGGTGCAGCCGTTGTCAGCCTGAGCGGCCTCTATATTCTGCATCGGGAGCGCATTCGCGCCCGTGCGGCACGTGCCGCGGCGTCATGATCGCAGTTGATCAGCGGTCAGAAGCCGTCGGCGATGTCGCTCAGGCCTTCTTCGTCGAGTACCTCGATCTTGCGGTCCTTGTCGCCGCCGATCAGGCCGTCTTTGCGAAGACGTGAAAACGTCCGGCTGACCGTTTCCGTGGTGAGACCCAGGAAGTCGCCGATATCGTCCCGGCTCATCGGCACGTCGATCGGGTTCGGTGCCATTCCGCGCTCGGTTGCACGGCGCGACAGCATCATAAGAAAAGTGGCGACGCGTTCCTGGGCCGTCTTGCGGCCGAGCAAAAGCAGTTGCCCCTGTACTTCGGCAAGCGCTTCCGACGCCATGTCGTGCAGTCGCCGGTCCAGGTTCGGAATGTTATCGGACATTTTTTCGAGTTCGCGCCGGTCCATGCGGCAAAGTGTCGCCGGTGTGACTGCCTCGACACTGCTTGGATAGGCCTCGGCCTTGGCGAGCCCCAGGAAATCGCCCGGAAACACAAAGCCGACGATTTGTCGGCGGCCGTCGGGCAAGAGCTTGAAACTTTTGAGGCAGCCCGAGGTGACAGAGAAAACAAACCGCTCTACCTCGCCCTCGTCGACAAGATGATCGCCGGCATCCAGATGAATGTCTTTCATGGCGCCACCGAAATTGGCGAGTTCGGGCGGCGTCAGTGCGCCGCAAACAGCGTGCTCGCGCACCTGACAGGCTGCGCACGGGTTCTCGCCCGCGTCACCCTTTGGGATAGAAGGCTTGAGCATAGGGCTTTTCTGCGGGTTCCCCGCCATGCGCGCACACTTTCCACAGCTAATTTCAGGTATACTAGTGAATTTGCAGTTGAGATTCCAGTGCGGGAGTGACGTGCGCTCAGTGCGACAGGAGTAGCGGCAGATCGGCCTGGGAAAGGACGCTTCGGGTGACGCCGCCGAACATGTACTCGGCTGCGGCCCCGGCGCCGTATGCGCCCATCACCAGCAGGGCGTGCCCGTTCTCGTGGGCGGCATTGAGGAGCGTCGACGCGATGTCGCCCTTCGTTGCGGCGATGGTGCGTGGTACGGCAGTCAATGAATGGAGTGAGAGGTACTGGCAGATATCTTCCGGATTCACATGCGGTGACGCACCGTCTTCAATATGTACGACCTCGATAGCCGATGCGATTTTCATCATCGGCAATGCATTGCGGACGCTTTGTGCCGCCTCGCGCGACCCATCCCAGGCGACGGTCACATGCCCGCCAATGACCGGCCGCGGGTAACGGCATGTGATGAGAACAGGCCTCGCGGTGTCCAGAAGTGCCGCTTCCAGCACAGCGCTTTCGACGCCGCCGCTGTCGGCCCCCGGAATTGCGATGATCACCAGGTCGAATAGCCGTCCACGCGCTGCGATCTCCCGGTTTTCGTGCCCCGTTACACAGATTTTGGACACGGCAAAATGACGCGAGTTCGTGATTTCGGACGGCGCGATGACCGGAACATTTGCTTTCGTAACGGTCTCGTCTATTAACTTTTCGAACGCGGAATGGCGTGCCTCATTGGCCCGGGTCATGGAATCGATCAGCCTGCTGACCGACTGTGACGGAATGTCGTCGGCGATAGGCAGGATTTCGTGCGCAACTTGTGGCGTGACGTGCAACAAGGCCGTGGCGGCGTCCAGGCGACGCCCCATTTCCAATGCTGTCGTCAGGACAGTGCGGCTTTCCTCGCCTCCGTCCACGACGGCCAGAATCGACCTGATATCCATGCCCGGCCTCCCATATCGGCAAGGCGGTTCTGCCCGCCGCGACCTTCCATGGATATTCGGACGCGCCCAGCCGACGCAGCATTGATTTAAGTCAAAGTGCCGGGATTAAAAATGAAACCGCAGGCCCGCCCGGAATTCATGCGCAAGCAGATCGTCGTGCGTTGTCGCCGTCGTCGAAGTTCCGTTGGTGAGCGTTCCGTCCTGCTCGAACTCACCGAGATTGATAAATCGGTAACCGATATCGACGGTTGCAAAATCCGATATCCGGGTCGCAACGCCTGCCATGGCGGCATAGGAAAGGTTGTAAGCCTGCGTGCCGCGCTCGCTGGTTCCCGCCGTGCTTCGCATGGTGCCGGTATCAAGCATGGATACGCCGACACCCGCGCCGACGTATGGCGTTACCCGCTTGCTGCCGAGCCATTCGTGTGCTTCGGCGATATCGTAGTAGAGATTGACCATGGCGCTGAGACTCTCGACTTCGCCGGAGAGCGTATTGTTCGCACCGTCCGTGCCGTCGACCGACATCGGTGAACGGTAGGTCAGCGTGCCGTCGATTCGAAACCGGTCTTCCACGTACGTGCCGACGCCGATCCCCGCCAGCCCGGTGTTCTGAATGTCCGTGGCCGAATGCGACCCGTTCGCCCCCGTGCCGTCCGGGTCGCCCGTCAACGCATAACCGCCGTCGAGCCGCAGGTAAGGTCGGAACGGGCTATTCGTCATTGCCGTGTTCTCGGTTTTGGCGGGCTCGGCATCGGCGGGTTTCGCCGCCGCCGGTGCCGTTTCCTTTGCCGGGGCTGCCGGCGCTTCCGACGTGGCTTCCGTGGTGGCAGGCGTGCTCTCGGCTTCCGTCGAAGCATCCGGCTTCAACGGGTCACGGGACTTTGCGCTGGGTTGCGCGGGAACCATGTTGGTGCCGCTGTCGCGCAGTTCCTTTTCCGTAGCGACGTCATTGGTATCGGCCCCGGCGACTTCAATGTGATAGGTGAAGGAGAAATTGTCGCGAATTCGATCCGATGCCATTGATGGATCGTTCCAGATCAGGCACGCCGTTCCCAGTACGAGCGCTGCCGACAGCCCAGTGTCTTTCATGATTACCCCGTTGTCCCAGTCTCCGGGGCCCGAATCGACGGGCATCCCACGGCCTTAAGAATCGGCGTAAGACGTAAAAACGTGGTTAACAGCCAGCCAATCGAGTGTATTTTTTGTAAATGGAATCAATGAGATTCCGAACGGAACCGCAGTAAACGAGGTTAATTTGCCGGTTTGTCGGTGTTGAACATTTCAGGCATTGCCTGCTTGAAGGCATCGCGCGCCTTCACCGCTTTCGGATAACCTTGTTCCGCCGCGCGGTTGATCCAGTCGAAAGCCGTTTTCAGGTCCTGGGCGACACCTTTGCCTTCGTAATAGAGAAATCCGAGGTTGTACTGCGCCTGCGTGTGCCCGCTGGAGGCAGCGCGCTCGAACCATTTCGCGGCATTTGCGAAATCCTGGCCTCCGGTTTGACCGGTATAGTTCATGATCCCCAGATTGTATTGTGCGCCGACATGACCCGCTTCGCCGGCTTTCAGGAAGAACTGCGCGGCTTTCCCGAAGTCCTGGTCGACGCCGTCGCCGTTGTAATACTTCAATCCCTGCTGATAGTCGGCTTCGCCCGGCCGGGCTTCCTCGGCGGCGGGCGCTGGCGGCGGCCCGTCCGCAGGCGGTGCTTCGGCACCTGTCGGCAGGGCGGCCTGCTCCATCGCCGGTTGGTCCAAGGGCTGCTGATCGACGCCTGCAACCGGTTGCGCGTCCGGTGCACCTTCCTGGGCACTTTCGCCGAAACCGAGAGCGGATGGCGGCGGCGGAGGTGTTTCCGTGGCTTCTCCGCTTGCAGATGCCATCGGCATCGGCTCCGCTGTCCCCGGCGGCTGCAGTTGCTCGTCCGCCGGTTCAGCCGCCTGCTGACTCATCGGTAACCCGGAAGACTCTGTCGTCGGGGTATCGGCAGGCATCGTGGCTTCCGGCTCAGTCGGCATCGCCGCTTCAGGTTGCGCTTCGGGGAGGGGAGCGGGTGCGCGCTCGATCTCCCGGGGCGGTGGCGGCACGCGCATCACGACACGTGGGGTGCGGTCCGTGGGCGAGAAGTTCAGCACCTCGTGAATCGTCGTCCTGATCCAGTAAACGAAACTATCGGATTTCATCGAGACGGTATCGTAAACACCGTGTTTGATGCCCAGCAGCGTCTCCGCCGCGCCGCCCGTCGTGCTTTCGATGGTCTCGTCATCGATCACCAGAATGGCAACGAAGGTCAGGGCGCAGAGGCCCAGGATGCTGAGGATCAAGTACTTGGCGATTTTCTCGATCACGTTGTTTCCGTTCAAAAAAGTGCGAATCGCTACGTTAGCGTAGCCGCCTTTTTGTGGAGATTCCATAGCCTCCGTCGTGCCGCATCAATGGCGTCCTTGTATCTCCGATGTTGATGCGGTACGCACCTCGGACGTTTGAGGCTAAAATGAACGATCCGAGAAAGGAGATTGCCATGTCCGATCAGATTCGCGCGTCACACATTCTGGTGTCCACCGACTCACGCAGCAAAGAAGATGCCAAAGCGGAAATTGAAGCGCTGCGAAATAAAATCTCCGACGGCGCCGACTTTGCGGAAGTCGCGCGGGAGGCTTCGGACTGTCCGTCTGGCCAGGGCGGTGGAGATCTCGGACCTTTCGGCCGCGGCGTCATGGTGCCCGAGTTCGAGGAAGCGGCGTTCGCCCTGGACGTGGATGCACTGAGTGATCTCGTCGAGACCGACTTCGGCTATCACATTATCCTGCGTACGGAGTAACGGTCATAGGATAACCGGTGCGTCGGGCTCGTAGTCGCCGTTCCGATCCTCGATTTCCAGAACCCATATATCGGGATCCGTTTTAATTCGCCGTTCGATGTAATTCTCGATTTCCGGGTCCGGCAATGGCGATTCGCCACTCCATTGCAGCCAGGCAGGCTTTCCTTGCGCATCCCGTGACTGAGAGAGAAGCACGGAATGCCCGTCGAGGCGGTCGATCTTGATCAGAATGCTGCCGGCATCGGCATCACCGCGACGGCGCACGACCGCGGGAAGTGCCTGCAACCCACACATTCTTATTTGTGCGGAAATCCAGACGGAGGCCTTAACCCGCGGTTCTTCCACAATATTCTCCACAACCAAAAAGTGTTTAGAATCGTCGCTGCAACGTGTGACTCGTGTAGCCTAAGTTACTATAATCGCCGCAGACCAACGGCTCAATCGACGCCGAGACTGGCGGCCTACCGGAGTTGAGGCGCAGTGGCATTGGAAGACGACAAACAGACACGAAAGCTTCGTAGCGAGGCGGAAGACGTCCTTCGCTTTCGCGATTATGCGGATGCCGATGCAGACTGGTTCTGGGAGCTTGACCCGAACTTCCGCTTTACCATCGTGTCGCTCCGCCGCGAGGGCCGGACGTCGGTGGGTGAGTTCGACCTTTTGGGCAAGACGCCATGGGAATTCGCCGATGCGGACCCGGACAGGGATCATGAATGGGCCGCGTTCGTCGACAAGCTGCAGCGGCGTGAACCGTTCCGTAATTTTCGGATTTCGCTCCGCCACGAAGGTGGCGGCCATGTCTACTGGCGGCTGAGCGGCAAGCCGGTTATCAATGATGATGGCCGGTTCTTCGGATATCGCGGTATCGCGACCGACGAAACCGTTGACGCCATTCGCCGTCAGCATCTGGAAGATTTGTCGGCCGACTACCAGACCGCCCTCGAATCAAGCGCCGAGGGGATTGCCTATTTCGATGAGCGTAACCGCATTACCTTTACCAATCCGGCATTTCGCAGTCTGGTCCCTGTGCCGGTGGCGCTATTTCAGGTCGGCACCAACTACAGTGACCTGATTGCGGAAATTGCACCGTCGTTATCGGAGGACCGCCGCAGGGCATCGCAACTTCGCCGAACGCCGGGCCGAGGTCTGATCGACTGGCAGTTCAGCGACGGTCAATGTCTGACCGGGGAAATGCGGGCACTGCCGTCCGGACGCCACATCATGGTGGTTCGTGAAGTGGTGGCCATCGATGGCTATGACGGCAGGGCAGCGAGCCGGGGCGGACTTTTTTACGACGAACTCAAGGGGTCCGACCAGCCGTTCTATGTCCAGGTGGACGGACACATCGTTTTCGCCAATTCGGCAGCGGCCTCACTGCTCGGCTGCACCCTCGACGAATTGATCGGCCGCGAAATTTGGGACTTTGTCGACGAGGAAGACCGGCCACGATTGAAGCAATACGACGCGGGCCGCCGCAATGGCTTGAAGGTGCCCGACTCCTATATCGCGATTCTGCGGACGGAGGCGCGGGGGCAGGTGCAGGCCGAGTTCTACGTGCATGTAGGTGAATGGGAAGGTAAGCGGGCCATTCAGGTCTTCCTGCAGGACCGGACCGCCGAGCGGAACGCCGAAGTGCTGCTGAGCGAGAGTGAACAAAAGTACCGGAACCTCGTCGATGGTTCCATTCAGGGACTGTTTGTTCACCGCGACTGGGAGATCGTCTACGCGAACGATACGGCGGCACAGATGTTCGGTTATGATGTCGCCGATTTCATCGGCCGCAACGTGATCGATCTCGTTTCGCCAGACGAGCGCGCTGTCATCTCCGATATCCGCCGACGCCGTCTCGCCGGGGATACCGATGTACCGGACCGTTACGAGTTCACCGGCGTGCGCAGCGACGGGTCGGATGTCAGCGTGGAAATCTTCTCGCGCATCGTGGACTGGGAAGGCAGCGAGGCCATCCAGTCGACCCTGATGGATATCAGCCGCCGCAAGGAGACGGAGCGTAACCTGCTCCGCGCCAAGGAAGCTGCAGAGAATGCCGACCGGACAAAAACAGAGTTCCTCGGCAACATGTCGCATGAATTGCGCACCCCGTTGAATGCCATCATCGGCTTTTCGCAGTTGATCCGGGACCAGATCATGGGCGACCTGAACCCGCATTATGTGGACTATGCCGGCTCCATTCATTCGTCCGGGATGCATCTGCTTGACGTTGTGAACGACCTGCTTGATATCGCTTCGATCGAGAGCGGTAACATGCTGCTGAGCGAGGACGAGGTCGATCTGAAGGACATTGTCCGCTCTTGTGAAAGGATGCTCAGGACGCGTGCGCAAAAGGCCGAACTTCTGATCTCGGTCGACGTGCCGGAAGGTGCGTTCAAGGTGCGCGGCGACGCCCGCAGGCTGAAACAGATACTGATCAACCTGCTCAACAATTCGATCAAGTTCACTCGCCCCGGCGGACATATCGTGATTAAGGTGTTCGAGAATGTAGACGGCGAGCCGGAACTGTCGGTCAAGGACACGGGCATCGGCATATCGCCGAACGATCAGGCGGTTATTTTCGACGCATTCACGCGGGTCGATTCCTCGTTTGTCAGCGAACGCGAGGGAACGGGACTGGGATTACCGCTGGTCAAGGCGCTTTGCGATCTTCACGGTGGGCGCGTGGAACTCGAAAGTGCGGTCGGCGTCGGCACGAAGATTTCCGTGATTCTGCCTGCGGAACGGCTAATTCGCCCTGTAAGCGAATAATTTCTCTCCGCTAAGAGGCTGACTTAAAACATTTTTCGTAAAATATTTGGGCGTTGTGACCCGGATCACTGTGCGTCGGTCGTGTTCGTCTATGGTTAACACAGATATTCACATTTCTCCTTCACCGGGTCGACGGACCCGGTGATTTTTTTTGCGCGGACGGATCACGTCAGAACGCGGCCAGCCTTGATCAGTTTTCTGGCGCCGGGACGGGAAATGACGGCCTCGGCGATGTTGCCGGCGTCGACGAGGACGATATCCGCGCGTTGTCCCGGTAACGGTCCATGCTCGGGCAGTCCCATTACCGTAGCCCCGCCGCGTGAGCAAAGTTCCAGTCCGTATGCCAACTCGTCGTCGCGGCGAAAGTTCGAGCGATATGCGAGCAGCATCGCGCGCTCCAGCATGTCGGCATTGCCGAACGGCGTCCATACATCGCGCACGCCGTCCGATCCGGACCCCGCACGGATATTTCGGCGCCGCATGTCATTCAGCGGCGGAAAGGGCTTGTAACCGGGCGCCATCGTAATGACCGCCACGTCCAGTTCGGCGATGCGGTCGAGCAAGGCGCTCCTTCGGCTGTCGCTCACCATGCCGATGCAGAAAGCATGGCTGAGCGTGACGCGACCTTGCATCGAATACGCGGCGACGGCATCAAGGATAAGGTCGAGCGTGTCCGCGCCCGGCTCATCTTCCTCATGATGATGGATATCGATCCCGGTACCCGTTCTCTCGGCGATCTCGAAGATGGTCTGAATGTGCGCAGCCGCGTTGCCGTCGATGACGTGCGGGTCGATGCCGCCGACGAGGTCGACACCCATATTGATGGCGTCCTCGATCAGTGCTGCCGTGCCGGGACGGCTGACCAGGCCGGTCTGGGGAAACGCGACCAGTTGAATATCGATGCTGTCCGCATGGGCCGCCTTGACGTTGAGCAGGCTCTCGACATTGCCCAGACCCAGGTCCGGATCGACATCGACGTGGCTGCGGATCGCGCTTGTGCCGTTCTTGATCGCCTGTGCGATCAATCGTGCGGCCTGCTCTTCCGTGTCGGCGCCGAGTTCCTGTCGCGCATTGCGTTCGTTCGCGATCTTCTCGGCAAGGCTTTTGCCGGCGGAATGCGGTCGCCACGGCAAACCCCACAAGGTCTTATCGAGATGCATGTGCGCGTCGACAAACGCCGGCAGCGCCAGGGCACCGTCCCCGTCGACAACGGGTGCGCCGGCAACGGGAAGCTCCGCAACATGCCCGTCCTTGATGTAAATATCCTGAAGTGCACCGCCCATCGGGCGCACGTTGGTGATGTGCAGGTTCGTCATGAAAGCCGTCTCTCCCTTGGCCACAGACTAGC
Organism: Rhodospirillales bacterium; assembly: GCA_965262415.1. GTDB lineage: Bacteria > Pseudomonadota > Alphaproteobacteria > Rhodospirillales > Casp-alpha2 > UBA4479. Next base: position 4,142,526 of record OZ253533.1, read on the forward strand.
GACCCGGATGTTTGCGTGCCAGCATTCAGGGGGATACATCTCTGGATAATGTATTTCCGGGCGGATAGGATCGGGCAGACACAAACGAAGGCTTTCACGTGACCACCATTCTCGAGCGTTTCACCGACCACACCAGGCGTATTTTCGCCCGCCATCGCGGACGCCAGTTTCTTGAGGGTGCGATGGCCGCATCGGCGCTCGTGGCGCTCGCAGATGGTGATGCGTCGCTTGAGGAGGGCGCAGAGGTCGGGCGGCTGATGCGCGTGCTCGATATCCTCCGCGATCATAATCCGGAAGAAGGGGTGGAAAGTTATCTGCGGTATGTCGATCGGCTGCGCAAAACGCCGTCCGAACTCGATGCGGTGCGCGAAAAGGTACGTGCCGCGGCCGGTGATGACCGCGAGGCATCGGCTCTGCTGATCGTTATTTGCCATGCCGTCAGCGAGGCGGACGGTATCGTTCGTGACAGCGAAGTCGCGGAGATCGCAAAGCTGTCGGAGCTGCTCGATATAACCACCAAGGATGCGGTCGCCCTGATCGCGCCACTACAATCCAAAGCATAAAAGAACCTTAGGGAGAAACACGACAATGACTGAATACAAGGGCCCCTTATCGCGATTCACGGTGCTTGACCTGACGCGCGTCCGGTCCGGGCCGACTGCGGTCCGTCAGTTCGCCGACTGGGGCGCGAACGTCATCAAGATCGAAGCACCGGAGGCAGTCGATACAGGTAAAGGCATGGGCGGTGCCCGAGGCGGTCCGGATTTCCAGAGCATCCATCGCAACAAGCGCTCGCTGACGCTGAACCTCAAGGAACCGGAAGCGCGCGATATTTTCTTCAAGATGGTCGAAGCGGCGGACGTCGTCGTCGAGAACTTCCGTCCCGACGTGAAGGACCGCCTGGGCATTGCGTACGAGGACCTCAAGAAGATCAACAAGGGGATCGTGCTGTTGTCGATCTCGGGCTTCGGTCAGGACGGGCCCTATGCAAAGCGTCCGGGTTTTGACCAGATCGCGCAGGGTATGGGCGGTTTGATGTCGATCACCGGTCTGCCGGGGCAAGGACCGGTCCGCGCGGGCATCCCCGTCGCCGACCTGACGGCCGGCATGTACGGTGCGATGGGTGTGATGGTCGCGCTTCTTGAACGCGAGGCTTCAGGCGAGGGGCAGTGGGTGCAGACGTCGCTTCTTCAGGCGATGGTCGCGATGCTCGACTTCCAGGCGGCGCGATACCTTGTTAAGGGGGAGGTTGCGCCACAGGCGGGTAACAACCACCCGACCTCGATTCCGACGGGCGTGTTCAAGACCTCGGATGGCCACATCAACATCGCCGCCGCCGGCGATCAGATGTGGGACCGGATCTGCGAAATGTTCGGTGATGACGAGATCACCAATAATCCGGATTTCCAGTCGGGGGAGCTTCGCTCCAAGAACCGGGATGCCGTCAACGCGGCGCTGGAAAAGCACACGGTGACCTACACGTCGGAAGGCTTGATCGATGCACTCAACGAAGCCGGCGTGCCCTGCGGCCCGATCAATTCGATCGACCAGGTGTTCGCGGACGTGCAGGTCAATCACATGAACCTTCGTCACCCGGTCGAGAGCAAGCATCACGGCAAGATGGACCTGTTGCCGCAGGCCATCAAACTGAACCGTTTCGAACCTCGGTACGGTATGGCGACGCCGGAACGCGGTGAGCATACCGACGACATTCTCAAGGAATATGGATACTCCGACGCGGAGATCGCTGCATTCCGCGAGAAGGTCGTTATCTGATCCAATGAGTGAGCACGGGTTCGATCTCAGCCGGCGTGAAACGTTCAGCGATTTCACGCCGGTCACCATTCGCTTTTCCGATCAGGACAGCATGGGGCACGTGAACAACGTGTCGTTCGGCGCCTATATCGAAGCTGCCCGGACAATGCTGATTCAGGGGCTGCTCGATCAATTCGATCACCCTGGTCTGGATTTCATTCTGGCACGGGTCGTGATCGATTACAGACGCGAGCTGCATTACCCCGGTACTGTCGACGTCGGTGCGCGGCTGATCAGGCTGGGCTCGAAGTCGCTGACGTCCGGATACGGCGTGTTCAAAGGCGACGAATGCGTTGCCACGGCGGAAAGCGTCAACGTGTTTTACGACATGAACACCCGCAGCTCCGTCGTGCCGCCGCAGGATGTTCAGGAGGCGGTGCGCCTAAAGATTGGCGGTTAACAGCTTACGGCACTGCAATTCCCGCGCCTGTCCTTGCATACCAACACCGTAGCGTCGGCAACGATCCTTTGTTCCGACGACCAATACGGGTACTCTTTGGAGAAAGGCGCGGGGAACGGTAGCGAATGTCGACGGCGATCGAGAACCTCAATCTGGAGGAAGGCAAGAGCGAGGCGCTTCGCGCCGTGCTTGCGGGCATTGCGGAATCCAGCGCGTCCGACGGTGGCCCCCGTTATGCGGAGAAGGTCTGCAGGGAGCTGGCTCGGATTATCGTCTGCCGCAGCTATGCCAAACCGCTGCTGGAACTCACGCATTTGCTGGTTGCCGCTTCGGTGCAAGGCGGCCGCTATGAGGATGTATTCTGGGGCGTGGATCGTGCGAGCGCCGGTGAGTTCCGCCGCGTGTTCAAGACGCTTCGAGCCATTCGATCCGACGTTCGCGTTTCATCGGACGGCGTCGGAGTAGAGTGCGACGGCGAGACATTCGAGATCTCCTATCGTCGGATGCCGCTCATGGCGGCGCTGCTCGAGTTTCTGATCATGACCGTCGGCTATTCTGTCATCGATGAGATGACGGTGCAGCTACGGCATGACGGCGTCGAGAAGGGCGAGGTCCTGGATGCTGCCCGTGCGCTGCAGCGGGAGCTCTATGCTTATCTCAAGGACCACCTGCCCACGGTTCAGCGCCAGCGGCGGGAGCATCATTTTTTGAGTTACGCCGAGGCGCACGCGGGCAACCGCTCCGGTGCGGACGTGATCAATGACGACATTGTACTCGCTTATTGGCGGTCTCATGCAGCGGGTGAAGACATCGATGCCAAAACGTTCCGGAGCGTCTATGACACAGCACGGCGCCTGATCACCGCGCTGGCGGCAGCAGCTGACCGGTATGCAGGCAACTATGCGCGATCAATCGGCACCGATGTGGAGGCAGGTGAAATCGACCCGGCGGATGTCGACGCAGTTGCGGCGGTATTCGACGCGGATATGGGCCCGTTGGAGCAACTCATGGAAACCTGTGGCGACATGGTCAAATTCGTGAACATTGGCGAGGCGGAAACGCTGAGCGAACTGCCGTTGGGCGAGTATGCATCAGGTCGGCTGCCGGTCTCGGTGTTGAGAAACGCGGTGTTCGGTGCCGTGCAGTTGCGCATCAGCACGGCATTACGTCGAGGTGTGGCACCCAAGATCGATATGCCTGACGCGGCGGATGGGTATTATGCCGCAAAGCTGGACGAATACGCGGACATCGTTGCCGGGACGGAGCGCTTGGCACTGGCCGCACTGTGGGCGCTGTTTGAGGCCAGGCGTGTCGAGGCGGTCGATCTTGCACTCTCGCTCGCCCCTGACCTCGAATGGGGCAAGCTGGCAAGCGGCACGTCGGAGAAGGAGGGCAATGTCGTATCGCTGGATCGTGCCGGTGCCGTCAGGCAATTCTTTGACGTCGAATACGATGCACGCGGGGACGAACTTGCCGCGCTTCTTGCCGAAGCGCGCCGCGCGTGGCGGAGTGTGAACAGGGCCGGGTTTCGCGACGGAGACGATGCGATCGATATCGTTGCCGAAGCCGTACCCGACGTTCTCCGGCTGATATCCGCCGTTCGCCGGACGCTGGACCGGGATCTCGGCCATATCGACTGGCCCGCGTACGAGGCCGCCGATTCCGTGACTTTTGCCGATATGTTCGAAACACTGTATGACCAAGGCGGGGAGCAATGACAGATGGCAACTGAGGACCCGGTCCGGACCTTGGCACTGGCGGCGCTTGATGCGGATGCGCAGGCGCGTGATCTGCTCGCACCCGGCGATGGGGTGCGCCTCTCTTTTTCCGAGTTATATCGTTACGTGAATGATCCGGCGTTTGACTTGTCGCCGTCAGCAGCGGACAAGCTTTCTGCCGATGAGCTCGCGGCAACTGACCTCGAACGTCTTATCTCGGTCCGGCCCTTCGCGTATATGCCGCGTCAGGCAGCGGCAGCATCATCCGGAAATGTCCGGCGGGAAACCGACAACGCTGTGCTGACCCTGACACCGTCGCGTGCGACACCGGCGCAGGTCTACCTCGGTGTCGAAATCACGCATTCAGGTGACGAGGGCGTGCCGACGCATCTCTTTGTTCGTGCGCCTTTGGCGGCGTGGCTGCGTCAGCCGCTGCCCGAATTCAGCGGAAACAGGGTGCAAGTTCTTCTCGAAGCGGACAGTGCGGTCGTGAGTGCGCTCGTGAATCCTGAGACCGAGGTCTATCTTCGTTGAGCCGCGTCACCGTTTACATATTAACAACCGAAGGTCCGGTCGAGATTCAGCGGATCACTGAGGAAGACCCTGGCATCAGTTCCGTCATGTGTCTCGACGGACTTGCCCAGGTGTTGCCGATAAGCGCCGCATACGACGCCTTCGTGCGCCGCCCCGTCGGCGTTATCGAACGAATGACCGGGCACGGCGCGTACCGTATGGACGTCGCCGCGCGCATTGACGAGGGGCGCTCATGGCAGCTCGCTGCCTTTGTCGCGCACGCAGCGCAGATGGAGGCGGACGGTGACGGCATAACCGTGTTTGCAACGGGCGAAGTGGATAGCGCCTTGGCTGTCCGTCCGGTCGAACGGGTGCCAGCCAAATTGGAGGTGCTAGCGCGCTACCTGGAGGGAGCCGGCCTAAATACCGAAAAGGCGGTTATCCTCGTCCCCGGAAATGAAACCGGCGAGCCGACGCATGTCGCCGGGATCCCGGTGAGGCCGGTCATGACGGGCGACGAGGCGTTGATGCTGTCGGGCGTGGCTTCACCTAAGCCACCAGCGGCTTCTCGAGACAGGTCGATGGCGAAGGACGCCAGACGCCGCACGCCCCTGGGTATGGTTTTGCTGGCCGCCATATTCATTTCTGCGGCGCTTTTCTGGATTGCGGGCGATCTGGCACGATGGTCGGCTCTTGCTGAGCAGGGGCGGATTCTGGAACTCGAACAGGATATGGCGGCTGGTGAGGACAACCTTATCGGCGGCTGGCGCGCCGCAACGTACCGCAAGTGGCGTGATGTAACCAAGCCGAAGGTCGGCCAGTTGGATGTCGACGGCTGGACCTATGCGGCCGGCGCTGGCCGCGATTGTGCCGACAAGGCGACACTCGAAAAGCAGAGAATGACGCAGGTTTATACCGGCACGGCAGCCGTCTGCAGCGTGGAAATTCGCGCTGTCTCCGATGTCAGCGACCGTGTCGTGATCGGCAGACTTGCGTACTGGCCGAACGGTCTCGGCGCTGACGACCGGGCCGCTCGCGTTATGCGCGGCAGCCAGAACAATGCCGGGCGTACGTGGATGCTGGAATTCGCACAACTGCCCGGGCCCGGCGCCGCTTTGCGCCTCGTTATCGTCTCTGGAGATGTCGACATAGATGGCCCTCAACCCTGGTACCAGGACTTGCTGTCGGCGCCGATGAACGGAGCTGTTTTCGATGCCGCGCGCGCGCGTTTGCAGCGGCTGGGTTTCGATATCTACGCGCTGGACTGGCGGCATCAGTGATCCGCAGGTAGAAGCCGACCGTAAAGCAAATATGGCGTCTACAAACCTTCAGATTTGCGAATGGAACGATTTACCGAAACGTGCCTGGGTTACAGGCGCGGGGAGGGGCATCGGCCGCGGCGTGGCCGAAAGACTGGTAGAACGCGGCTGGACCGTCTATGCGTCGGCCCGCACGGCCGGCGACCTCGAAGATCTTTCCAGGGCGACGGCCGATGCGCGGGGAGAAATCGTTCACTTGCCGCTGGATATTACCGACGCGGATGCCTGCCGCATCGCCGTTGCAAGGATATCCGATGACGGGTTGCCGTTGGGCCTGGCCTTCCTCAATGCCGGTACGCACATGCCGACCCCGGCGGAGGACTTCGATGCGGCCATCGCAAACCGTCTGATCGAAACCAACCTGACCGGCACGGTGAACTGTCTGGATCCGTTGATGAAGCTGATGATTGCTCAGGAGGCCGGGCATATTGCCGTCGTCGCGTCGCTTGCCGGGTATCGAGGATTGCCACGCGCTGCGGCTTACTCCGCAACCAAGGCCGGATTGATTGCGATGTGCGAAGCGTTTTATCCGGAGCTCGCGCGCAAGGGTGTCGGCATGTCGGTGATTAATCCCGGGTTTGTTAAAACGCCGTTGACGGACAAGAACGACTTCGAAATGCCCTGCCTGATAAGCGTTGACGAAGCGGTCGACGCCATATTCGCCGGATTGCGGAAACGGCGTTTCGAGATCGCGTTTCCGTCACGCTTCGCCGTGGTCATGCGCTTGCTGCGTTCGCTACCCTACGGCCTCTATTTCCGGCTGACAGGAAAAATTCTCGACCGGTAAAGTCTACGCCTTATGCAGCACGAACTGGCCGACATCGATCGCGCCGCTGCTGAAACCCGCCCGGCAATACGCCAGATAGTATTCCCAAAGCCTGCGGAAGCGGTCATCGAACCCGGTGGACCTGATGTTCGGCCAGGTTTCGGTGAAACGTTGCTGCCATTCGGCCAGGGTGCGAGCGTAACATTGCCCGAAGAAGAACGCATCGTGCAGTTCAAGACCGGCCCGAAGCGCATTCTCGCGGAATGCCTCGACGCTCGGCAACATACCGCCCGGAAAGACATAGCGCTGGATGAAATCTGTCTTGCGACGGTAGGTATCGTAGCGTTTCTCATCGATGGTAATGACTTGCAGCGCGGCGCGGCCCTGATCAGCCAGAAGCTGGCGGACCTTGCCAAAAAAGTGTGGCCAGTTGCTCTCGCCGACGGCCTCGAACATCTCGATGGATGCGATCCCGTCGTAGTGTCCTGAAACGTCCCGATAGTCTTCGATTATGATGTCAATGCGATCGGTCAGACCGTTGCGGGCAACAAGCTCGCGGGCGAAATCGTGCTGTTCGTTCGACAGGGTAATGCCGGTTACCCGGCAGCCGTGATGCTCCGCTAGGTAGGTGGAAAAACCGCCCCACCCGCAGCCGATCTCGAGCACGTGCTGCCCGGGCCGGGCATCGATCATCTCGGCCATGCGCGCGTACTTGCGGAGCTGCGCCTGTTCGAGCGGATCGTTCGGGCAATCGTAGATCGCAGATGAATAGGTCATCGTCGGGTCGAGCCATTCGCGGTAAAAGCCGTTACCCAGGTCATAATGCGCCTGAATATTGCGCCGAGAACCCTTGCGCGTGTTCGCACGCAGTAAATGATAAACGCGGTCGGCAAGGCGCCGCATCAGAGTGCCTTCCACCTTGAACTCGATGGCTTCGTCGTTGCGGGCGATCAGTTCCAGCAGTGCGGCAATGTCCGATGTCGACCAGTCGCCGTGTATGTAGCCTTCGGCAAAACCGATGTCGCCACCGGCGAGGATACGACGAACAGCGCGCCAGGAATGGATGTCGATATCTGCTGTCGGACCTTGTGCAGGTCCGGAAAGCGTTTGGCGCTCGCCGCCCGGTAACGTGATCGTCAACGTGCCTGTGCGTATACCGGATAGCAACTTGAACAGCCATTTGCCGGCCAAAGTGGTGAACGGCCCCTGCGCTTGATGCGGGATTGTGCGGGTACCGGAAAAACGAGTGGTCATGTCAGTTCCCCTGTCCCTCTGCCAGGCCTTATAACGCTGACCTCACCGCGTTCCTGCGGTTTGTGAGAAAAGTATGGCACACCTTTTCGCCAGAGACGAAACGCCTCGTAATGAATCCCGGCAATGACCTTGAGCGTCATGAGCGGGTGCCTGGCGATGGCCACAAGGAGCTGCAGTGACGTAAGGGGCGCGCGCTTGCCGGTAAAGCTGGCGTTCAACAAGGCGCCGTCGGCATCGCTTTGACGGATGGTGACGGCGACATCTTCGGACGGTGGTATGATCGAGAAATCGTAACGGCAATCCATCGGCGTGAACGGGGAAACGTACATCGCCTTGTCGCAGGACTGACGGATTGGTTGGGCGTTCGACTGCACTGGCACGACGTATGTGTGACGTTCGCCGAACGTGTTGTTAACTTGATAAAGAATGACCCGGGTGGTGCCTTCCTCATCGTCGCAGAAATAGACAGTCAGCGGATTGAACACGTACCCGAGAATACGGGGGTAGGCGAGAACGCGGACGTTGAGCGTGGCCGGGTCGTATCCAGCTTCGCGCAGACGGTTGTCTGCCCAGTCACGGAGACGGCCTCGGCCGTCGCCGTGATCCCGTTCGTGAAACGAAAGGAAGCCCCAGCGGTTGATCCGGAGCACGGATTGAATCGCGTCGATCTCTTCCAGCCGATCGAGATCGAGCAGGAGGGAGAACACCCGGTAATCGAGCATATGTTTCTTCGGGCGAAGTCTGCGGTGCACGACATGCCCCGCGTAAATGGCACCGGGTGCGGCGGTCATGCGGCGACTTCCCGGGCGGCGGATCGCACGTGAATGCGGCCTGATTCATTCTCGACCATCCATGGTCTGCGGACGCCACCGGCATCTTCAGCAGCCCACAGCCCGGCTTGCAGGCCATCTTCGTGAAACCCGGCGCCGAAGTAGCTGCCGCAGTACCAGGTGTTGCGGTGGCCCTGCAGCTGCCAAAGCTGTTGTTGCGCGTCGTCGGTGTGCGCGTCGAACAGCGGGTGCTCGTACTGGAACGTCCGCAGGATTTTTTCCTGCGAAGGTGGTGTGGCGGGGTTAAGCGTCACGAACAGGTCTTCCGCACGCCCCAAATTCTGAAGATTGTTCATCCAGTAAGTGACGCAGACCGAATGGCTTTCGCCGCCGGCGACCGGGCGGGCAATGTAGTTCCAGCTCGACCATGCGCGCTTCCGTGCCGGCATCAAGGCGTCATCGGTGTGCAGGATTGCAAGGTTGTTCTGATACTTGAAGGGCGCGAGCACTTCACGTTCGAGTTCGTCCGCGTCTGCCAGCATTGACAGCGATTGGTCGGCATGGGCGGCAAGCACGATGCCGTCGAAGCGGTCCTCATGGCCCTTTTCGTCGATGACGGAAACACCGTTCGCATGCCGTCTGACGGCACGGACACCGACATTGCGGACCGGGATGCCTGCAGAAATCTTTTCTACGTAGGTACGGCTGCCGCCGGTCACGGTGCGCCAGGTCGGCCGGCCGATATACTTGAACAGTCCGTGATTGACGAAAAAGCGAACGAAAGCGGCGGCCGGATAGTCGCGCATTCCCTCGACGGTGCCGGACCAGATAGCGGCTGCCATGGGCAGAAGATGGTCCCGCTGGAAACCATCTGAATATCCATCCCGGTCAAGGAGCGTGCCGAGAGTCATATTGTCGAGCGACCCGGCGGCCAGCATCGTCGGCGTCGTCGAATAGAATCTGTGCAGGTCCATAAGCATCCGCCAGAACCGAGGTCTTACCAGATTTCGGGGTTGGCTGAAGACGCCCGCGAGTGTGCCGCCCGAATACTCGAAACTGCCTTCATCGGCCGAGACCGCGAACGACATGTCGGAGGCGTGGGTATCGACATCAAGATGATCCAGCAATGCCGTCAGGTTCGGATAGGTCCAGTCGTTAAAGACGATAAAGCCGGTATCCACGTCGACGGGACCGGCCTTGCCGTCGACGGTCACGGTATTTGCGTGCCCCCCCAAACGATTGTCGCGTTCGTATATTTGAACGTCATGGTGCTGTGACAGCAGCCAGGCGGCCGAGAGTCCGGAGACGCCGGACCCGATGACGGCGAAACGTTTCGCGGTCCCATTAGGCATTCGATGAAATCCTTCAGGCGTGTCGTTGTCAGGTCGATCAACATTTTTACGCGGTCTTTCCTCGGACGGATCACAACGCGTCGCCGCAAATGATCCGTTGCCGGAAAAGTGACGTAAGACTAATTATGAACCATGACATTGCAACCGCGACCCCGAAGTCGTTCCGAAACTCGCCGTTTTCGCCGGTGCCCGTGGTGTGTCTGGAGAGCGGGACCAAGACGGACGGATGGCCAGTGACGAACGAGCCAGTCACGGCCGATACGGCTGAGGGCGCCAGTGCATTGATGCGCCGGCTCGCCGAAAGTTCAGACCGTCAGGCGTTCGAGGTCTTGTTTCGGCATTTTGCGCCGCGTGTGAAAGCCTACATGCTGAAACTCGGCACCGCCGAGAGTTTGGCCGACGAGCTGGCGCAGGAGACCTTGCTGACAGTCTGGCGCAAAGCCCCCCAGTTCGACCGTTCCAAGGCGTCGCCGTCGACGTGGATTTTTACGATCGCACGTAATCTGAGGATTGATGCTTTCCGTAAGATATCGCGACCGGAGCTGGATCCGAACGATCCGGCGTTGGTCCCGGATCCGGAAGAGCAGCAGGACGACCGTATGGACCGCCTGCAACGGGCCGATGTCATCCGCGGTGCGATCCGGGCTTTGAACGAAGACCAGGCCGCCGTGGTCCGACTTTCTTTTTTTGAGGATCTGTCGCATAGCGCGATTGCGGAGCGGCTCGACCTGCCTCTGGGCACGGTTAAATCGAGGTTGAGATTGGCATTCGCGAAAATTCGCGATGTCGTTGGAGAAGAATTGGAATGACTGTTCAACACCACCTTTCGGATGAAACGCTGCTCTCTTATGCGGCGGGCGAGCTCGATGATGCCACGTCTCTTGTCGTTGCGTCTCACCTTGCGCTTTGTCCGGTCTGCCGGGCATCCGTCGATATGGCGGATGATATTGGCGGTGCGATGCTGGATGACGTGCATCCGATGGAGATGTCGGAAGATGCTCTTGCCCACGTTCTGGCGCGTACCGAGACGATTTCCCGGGATTCCGAATTGCCGGTAAGAATGTCTTCCCGGCACCCCGAGACCGGGTATGTGTTCCCCGAACCCCTGCGTAGTCGCATTGGCGGTGATCTGTCGTCGGTCAAATGGCGGCGTATCGGACCAGGTGTGCAGCAGTTCGTGCTGCCGTGCCGGGACAATGCATCACAGGCGCGGTTGCTGCGGATTGCCGGCGGTCAGGGGGTGCTGCAGCACGGTCATACCGGTGAAGAGTTCACGCTCGTCCTTGCCGGTGGCTTCTCGGACGGCGATCAGGCGTTTGCGCGCGGGGATGTCGAGTGGGCGGATCAGGACATCGTGCATCGTCCGATAGCGGATGACGGCGATGGCTGTGTTTGCCTCGCCGTGACATCCGGGCCGTTGCAGTTTTTCGACTTTGTCGGAAAGATCGTTCAGCGTTTCGTCCAGATTTGATCAATTAAATGCCGGGTTGCTGACTGGACGCTCGCGATTTTTTTTGCGAGCATGTCGGCGCGTGTTTTAGTACAATTTGTAGTGTGAATTGGTTTTACGCCGCAGGGTCGAAATCAGGACCAGGGCATTGATAAATAAAGAAAAATCGTGGTGCGTAGTTATCGCATTGCTGGCAATTTCAGTGGCGGCGTGTGTGAACGCGGACGTCCGGACAACGCGCGTCAGCAATGGCGACGCGAATGCGTTGCAAGAGCAACTCTCCAGGCAGTATAGCGAACTCGCATTTCGGAAGCGTTCGGAAGGAAATTCGACGTCGGCGCGGCATTTCGAACAGAAAGCAATACAAGCCGCCGACGGTCGGGAGGTTGCGCCGGACCGGCCTGACATCGCCAGCGAATCGACGGAGTATGCCCGGTTGAGTGCCGCCCTCAAGAACGAAAACGTGGATGCTGCCGTCCGCGCGCGGGCGCAGGTCATGTTCGATTGCTTGCTCGATGAACGCCAGCAGGCCGTGGACCGGGATGACATCCGGGCGTGTGAACAGGAGTTCGAACGTGCCCTGGCGATAATTACCCGGGTGCCGGATGCGGACGGGGCAGGTGCAAGTTGACGTTCAAGTTACTCATCGTCGATGACAACCCAGCGGACCGCGCGATCGTGCGGCGCATGCTCGGGTCCACGGATCTGGATGCGGAGCTTTACGAAGCGAGCCGTCTCGACGAGTTTCTGAAGCTGCCCATCGCCGATTTCGATTGCGCCTTTATCGACGTGCGCCTGCCCGATGGCGACGGGATCGATACGCTCGGCGATATCTGCAAGGGGGCTTCCTATCCGCCATGTCCCGTGATCGTGATGTCGGGGCTGGGAGACGAGCATACGGCAGCCCGTGCGTTCAAGGCCGGCGCCAATGACTACCTGATCAAGGACTCGCTGACACCGAATACCCTTCGGCGCACATTGATCAATGCCATCGACAAATGGCATGCCGAAGACGCAATGCGCAACGACTGGGAGAACCAGCAGGATGCGCTGCGGAACGCGGAACGCGCCAACCGGGCAAAAACCCGGTTCATTTCCAATCTGTCACACCAGTTACGCGTGCCTCTGACGGCAATCATGGGTTTTGCCGAGATGATCGAGATCGCTGGACTAGGCGATGACGACGAGGCATGGCGGAAGTACCGGGACTATGCAGGCGATATCCGGAGCAGTGCGCGCGAGGTGCTTGAATTGATGGCCAGCGTGATTGAGCTGACCAGCGCCGAGAAGGTCGGTGATACGGTTGTCGCGACGAGTTTCGACCCGCGCGAGACGTTACGTGAGGTCGTCGATTCGTTCACCGAACAAGCGGGTGAAGCACGGATCGATCTGCAGATCGACGACCAGATGGCGCCGCATTCCATATTCTCCGATGATCGTGCCGTACAGGCGATCATGACCAATCTGCTGTCCAATGCGATCAGATACACGCCGGCGGGTCATCATGTCCGGGTCCGGCTCTGTGATGTGGACGACGAGAAATGCATGTTTTCCGTGACCGACACGGGCAAAGGCATGAATCCGGATGACATCGCTCAAATCATACGTCCTTTCGAGCGTCATAACTCGCTTCATGCATCGAGAGACTCCCGGCTTGGCGTCGGGTTGCCGCTGGTGTCCTCGTTGGTGCGGGTTCTCGGCGGCGAGCTCAGTTTCGATACGGCACCGGGCGAAGGAACGGTTGCCAGCGTCGTCCTGCCGAAACAGGCACCGAATGCTGAAGTGCCGGCGGACTGCTAGTTGTTGCCGAAACGGCCGAGAGAGTAGGGTGTCACGTCGATGTTTGGCGTGTCCCCGACCGCTATCATGGCAGCGAGCCTTCCAGTCATGGGGGCCGCCGTCAGACCGGTGTGCCCATGCCCGAACGCGGCAATGACGCCAGGCAAGCCCGGAACGTCGCCGATTGCGGGCAGCGTATCGGGAAATGAAGGCCGCTGCCCCATCCAGACTTCGCGCGCTTCGGTGTTCAGTTTTGGGAGCAAACGCTTGGCCGGGCCGGTCAGTACATGCGCACGGCGGTAGTCCGGCGGATGATCCAGCCCGGCGAACTCGGCCGTTCCGGCGCAGCGAATTCCCTGCGCCATGCTTGAGACGACGAACTTGGCATCAGTGACCATGATCGAGTTGTTGAGGGTCACGCCCGGGTCGGTGAAGACGATGTGATACCCGCGCTCGGCTTCCAACGGGACTTTAAGACCATGCGATTTCAGGAGTGTCGCTGACCACGGGCCGGCGGCGAGGATAACCTTGTCGGCTATTCTGGCGCCGGAATCCGTCATGATCTCGACGCCGCCCTCGACCGGTCTCAGGGCATGCGCGCGCGATTGCAGCAACGTGCCGCCCTGTTTCTCGAATTTTTCCACGAGTACCTTGCCGATGGCGCCCGGATCATAGGCGCGCCCCTGGTCCTTGATCAGCACCGCGGCCTTGTATTCGGGGGAGATGTCGGGTTCGACATCGGCAAGTGTCCTGGCATCGACCTGCTCGAGGGGGACGCCGCGCTCCAGCCGAAGACGCCATTCCAGATTGTCGAGATTAAGTTTCGCCGGATCGCGATAGACGAACACGTACATGGAATCCCGCACCAGATCCTCATGCCCCGTGCCGGCAAGATGCTGGCGAAAGATGTCGACGGTCGGGCGGTGCAGCTGCAAGAGCGCATCCGCGATCGCGGGGATACGTTCGGCGCGGCCGGCGGCGAAGAACTTCAGCATCCACGGCAGGAATGCCGGCAGATACGACCAGCGAAGCGAAATTGGCCCTTCGGGATCGAGCAGCCATTTCGGCACGTTCTTCCAAAGGCCGGGCATCGATTGCGGGACGCACGACCATGTCGAGATGACGCCGGCATTGCCGTAAGACGCCTGCTCGGCGGGCGGGTTTGGGTCGATCAGCGTAACCTTGACGCCACGCTCCTGCAGCGACAACGCCGTGCAGATGCCGACGATTCCGGCACCGACGACGGCGTATCCCAGCCGCTCTTCAGACATGTCCTTCTACCCTTCAGGTCGTTGCGTCGCTTGTCCGGCTTTCCTGCAACGAACGCCAGCCAAGGAACTGTTGTGCTGCGACCGGGAGGAAGAACGCAAGTGCCCATAGGTCGCTCTCAAGACCCGGTGCAATCAGGAACAGCCCGGCGAGCGCTGCGAGTGTGCGGAACGGTGCCGACATCGGCGCGATGCAATAGGCAGAGACACATATCGCCATGAGCACGACGCCGATCCCGCAGGTCAGTGTCGTCGTCAAGAACGCACCCCAGGTGAAATAGTCGGGCAGTACGATCAGCATCGCCGGCGAGTAGACGAACACCATCGGCACGATCAGCTTGCCGATCCCGAGCGTAAAGGCCGATATGCCGGTGCGGAACGGGTTGGCGTTGGCGATCCCGGCAGCGGCATAGGCCGACGCACAGACCGGCGGCGTGATTTCCGAAATGACGCCGTAATAGAGGACGAACAGGTGCGATGCCAGCGGCGGCACGCCGAGGTTGCCGAGAGCCGGCTGGGCGACGGTTGCCAGCATGATGTAGAGCGCCGTGGTCGGCAGGCCGGCACCCATCAGGATACAGGTGATGGCGATGAGTACCAGCGACACGAAGAGTGTGATGCCCTGTACCTGGAAATCCGAAAACGGAATCAGGCCGAGGATCGGGTATAGCCCCTCGGCGATGGTTTGTGCCGAGTTGGTCACCATGAAGCCGAGGCGGAAGCCGAGGCCGGTCGAATTGACGACGCCGACGACGATGCCGATCGCCGCGCAGACGGCACCGACGGCGAGCGCGTATTTGACGCCAAGCGCGCACCCTTCGAGCACATCGCGGATGGAAATGCGGTGCATCGGGTTCAGAAAGCCGATGGCGAGGGCCGACGTAATGCCCCAGAATGCGGCCATGTTCGGCGAGAACCCGCTGAACAGGACGTAGATCAGCACGACCAGCGGCACGGCAGTCGGCCAGCCCTTTTTGAGGACGGCCAGCACCTTCGGGATTTCTTCGGACGGCATGCCCTTGAGACCGAGACGCTTGGCCTGGAAGTGCACAATGCAGAGCACGCCGATGTAGTGCATTGCGGCCGGCGCGATGGCGGCGATGACGATGGTCGTGTAGGGGACCTCGAGAAACTCCGCCATGACGAACGCGGCAGCGCCCATGATCGGCGGTGTGATCTGCCCGCCCGCCGATGCGGCGGCTTCGACGCCGCCGGCAAGGTGGGCCGGATATCCCATCCTTTTCATATTCGGGATCGTCAGCGATCCGGTCGAAACGGTGTTGGCAATGGAAGATCCGGAAATCGTGCCGAAGAAGGCCGACGAGACGACGCTGACCTTGGCGAGGCCGCCGGTATATCGGCCCGCTATTACAGTGGCGATGTCGACGAAGAACTGTCCGAGACCCATGCGCTGCGCCAGCACGCCGAACAGCACGAAGTGGAACACGACGGTGGAGACGATCCACAGCGTCACCCCGTAAATCCCCTCGGCCGGGAAGTACATGTTGTTGATGTACTGCGCCCAGCTGATGCCCGGGTGCTTCAGCACCTGTATCGGGATGTACTGGCCGAATACGGCGTAGCCCGTGAAAATCAGAATGATGATCGGCACGATGATGCCGAGCGAGCGGCGCACTGCCTCGAGAAGAACGATGATCAGGAGCGTGCCGAACACGATGTCGATGTTCATCGGGTTGCCCTGGCGGAGAACCTGATCTGGCATCTTCAGGTGGTAACCGAAAAGATTGATGTCGATAGCGTACCAGGTCACGCCGATATAGAGCGAACACGCGATGCCGACGGCGATGAATATCCAGTCCCACAGCGGCACGTTGGAATAACGCCACCAGGTGTTGGGTCGAGCATCCCCGCCAAGATCGCCTTTCAGCGCGGGGAAACCGATGTAGACGAGCAGAATGACACCCGACATGTGGATGCCCATGTGCCAGTAATCGATGGGTGTGCCGAAGCCGGCAGTCCAGTAGTGATAGGCCGCGAAGACAATGGAGAAAAAGAATGAAAACCTAAGAAGAACGGGGCCGAGTGCTCGCGTATTGAGACCGGAATCGTATTTGCGTTCGAGTTCTTCCGCTTTCTTGATGTCGAATTCGGCCATAACGCCCCCACCTGATGAAAATACCTGAAGGGACGGGCATTTGTCGCCCGTCTCGAAGCCCCAAAAAGAAATTGGCGGGACGTGCCAGTCGCGCGTCCCGCCAGTTCGTGGGAGATGATTACTTAATCATCCCGACTTCTTTGTAGTACTTCTCTGCACCCGGGTGGATCGGGATCAGGACACCCTTGAGTGCCGTCTCGAGCGTGATGACCTTGCCTTTGGCGTGGCCTTTGTCGAGCAGCTTGCGGGTGTTCTTGTTCCACAGCGCCTTGGTGATGTCATAGATCAGATCATCGGGCTGCGAAGCGCCGGTGATGAGCTGACCGTTCACGGCGACCGTCGGCACGTCGTAGGTGATGTTTTCGTACGTACCGGCCGGGATCAGCGATTCAACGTAGTACGGGATGATCTTGTTGATCGCCGCCTGGTCGTCGGCCGAGAACTTGTAGAGTTCGAAGCCCTTGGTCGAGCCAAGCTGGATCAGGGCTGCGAACGGGGTGCCGCCGGCATAGAAAAACGCATCGAGCTGACCGTCGGCCAGGCGCTGCGTGCTTTGGCCGAGACCGAGTTCATGTTCTTCGGCCTTGATGCCGTTATCCTTGAGGATCATGCGGACCGAAACCTGCGTACCGGAACCGGCAGCGGCAACGCCGACTTTCTTGCCGTTCAGGTCTTTGAGGCCGGACAGCGAGGTGCCTTTCGGCGTTACCAGGTGCATGTCTTCAGGATACAGGTTCGCAATGATGCGAATGTTCTTTTTCGCATTGCCTTCGAATTTGCCTTCGCCGTTGTAACCCTGCGTCACGCTCTGCGCGCCGGCAAGACCGGCATCGAGCTGACCGGCGTCGATGGCGTTGACGTTGGCAACGGATGCGTTGGTCGAAACCGCGATGGCGACCAGGCCCGGCACGCCGCAGCTGCCGCCCTTGTCGCAGGGGCGCGAGCCCGGCGGGTTGGAGATCGCGTTGGCGATCAGGCCGCCGATCGGATAGTAGGTGCCGCCGGCACCACCGGTGCCGATCCGCCAGAACTTCATTTCCTGTGCTTCGGCGGCAGCGCTGCCGAGTGCGACAGTTGCGACCGCGAGCGCGGCCGTAAACGTTTTAAGGTTTTTCATGTGCGTCATTCTCCCTGTGAATTGATCCGCATGATTTTTTGACACCGCGCCACTGTCAGGCATGACAGGTGCGATCGATCACGGCGCACGGTTCGAAACTATTGAAATGAAATGATTTCTTATCCCCTA
This sequence comes from Rhodospirillales bacterium, assembly GCA_965262415.1. Classification (GTDB taxonomy): domain Bacteria; phylum Pseudomonadota; class Alphaproteobacteria; order Rhodospirillales; family Casp-alpha2; genus UBA4479. The sequence goes on from OZ253533.1 coordinate 4,160,292, forward strand.
CGCCTTCTTTCGACACCCGCAGGCCAGAAACAGAATGACTCGCGCAATGTCTAGTCATCGACTCTCAGAGCGTCAGGCTATGTTGTCAAATTCATTTTGGAGGACAGACTATTCACTTATGTTATACCCTCGCTTTGCGGCCGTGACGTTGCCGGGGGCGGGGAAACAAATGCGATGGCATTAAATCTCAAACAGATCGAGGCATTCCGTGCCGTTATGCTGACCGGCACGATGGTCCGCGCGGCGGAAGCCTTGTACATTTCGCAACCGGCGGTGAGCCGATTGATCGCCGATCTTGAAAGGGATCTCGGCTACCTTCTCTTCAACAGGACGCACGGGCGGCTGCAGCCGACGGAGGAGGGCAACGCCCTTTATGCCGAGGTGCAAAGGTCCTTTGTCGGTCTGTCACAGGTCGAAACGGCGGCCCGGGCGCTGGCGCGGGACTCTTCGGGGACGTTGCGAATCGCCGCCATGCCGTCGCTGACAGGAGAGCCGCTGACGCGCGCCATCGCGGTCTATGCACGGGAGAACCCGGAAGTGTCGTTCGAGATCGAAGTCCGGCCCCGCCGCCATGTCATAGAAAGTATCGCCAGCCAGCAATTCGACATTGGCGTGACGACGTTGCCGGTCGACATGCCGAGCATCGACGTGCGCCAACTCAGTGAAGGCAATTCACTCTGTGTTTTGCCGCGCGACCACCGGCTGGCTGCAAAAAAAGTTATTCATGCCCGTGATCTGGAGGGGGAGACATTCGTTTCGTTTTCCACCGACACCCTGTTCCGGATCAGGGTCGACCGGGTTTTTGACGACTTCGGGATCAAGCGCCGGATGCAATACGAAACCCGTACCGCCGAGGTCGCCTGCAATCTGGTGGCGGAAGGTGCCGGCATCGCCATTGTCGGGACGTGGGATGTGCCGGCATCAAAGCGGCCTGAACTGGTAATGCGGAACTTTGAGCCGGCTCTGCCGCTTTTCATCGGCGCTCTGATCCCGGCGCACAGGCCGTCGTCCAGGCGCGTGGAACTGTTCATCGATGCACTGGCTGCGTCGTACTCGGCCGATTCCGGGATCGAGACCCGCCGCGTCTCGTAAGTTCCTTCGGGCTCGGGGATATAATATTTCTGTATAGGCTTTGCCGATTTTCTGATTTGACTTATGCGCTCTTCGAACGGTTTTCTGTAACCGCAACGGGGAGGATCGCAAAAAATGCCGACAGCAACGGCACCCGGAAATTTCGATGTCGCCGTGATCGGTGGCGGCATGATCGGCCCCGCGGTTTCGCTGGGCCTGATCGAGCGTGGGCTGAAAGTCTGCATTCTCGACGAAGGCGACGATGTGCTGCGTGTGGCGCGCGGCAACTTTGGTCTCGTCTGGTTCCAGGGCAAGGGGTTCGGCATGCCGCGCTATGTCGAGTGGTCGCGGATGTCGGCAGGCCTCTATCCCGAGTTCGCGGCCGAGCTTAAAGCGTACACCGGTGTCGACGTGGGTCATGCCAATCCGGGCGGCCTTGAGTTGCTGTTGGGTGAGGATGAACTCGCGCACCGGCGCCACTACATCGGCCAGATTTATCAGCAAGGTGGCGGCAAGGAATACGAGGTCGAGTTTCTCGATCGCAAGCAGGTAGAGGACATGTTGCCCGGCGTCCGGCTCGGCGACGAGGTGGTCGGCGCGTCCTACAGTCCGGTCGACGGGCATGTGAACCCGCTGTTTCTGTTGCGGGCCATGCACACGCGGTTCCAGCAGGCGGGCGGCACGTACCTGCCGCATCACCGGGTATCGGAGGTGAGAACGAACGGCGGCGCGTACGACCTGATCACCGAGGCCGGCACGATCAGTGCCGCCAAGGTCGTGATCGCTGCCGGTCATGGACTGAAACACCTCGGCCCGCCGCTCGGCCTCGATATTCCAATCCGGCCCCAGCGAGGACATATTCTCGTGACCGAGCGGACCAAGCCGATCCTGCCGATGCCGATGAGTGCCTTTCGCCAGACCGTCGAAGGCTCGATCATGCTGGGCGTCTCCGCCGAGGAAGCGGGCTATAACGATCAGATCGATACAGGGACCGTCGCCAAGATTGCGGAACGTGCCGCGCGGACCATTCCCGCGCTCAGGGGGCTGAACATCGTTCGGACGTGGGCGGCCTTGCGTGTGCTCACGCCGGACAAGTGTCCGGTCTATGCGGAGTCGAAGACGCATCCGGGTGTGTATGCCGTCGCGTCTCATAGCGGGGTGACGCTGGCCGCCGTCAATGCCAAGGTGGCGTCCGGCTGGATTGCGGGTGACCCGGCGCCCGACCAGTTTGAAGCTTTCGGTGTGGAGAGGTTCGATGCTCAGAAGACGGCATAACGATGGCAAGTTGGTGACGATTACCGTCGACGGCGAGAAGGTCGAGGCACGTGCCGGTGAAAGTGTCGCCGCCGCGGTCCTTGCGCAAACCGATGGCGCTACGCGCACCACGCCCGTGAGCGGCGCGCCGCGGGCGCCTTACTGCATGATGGGCGTTTGCTTCGAGTGCCTGATGGAGATCGACGGCCAGCCGAACCGCCAGGGTTGCATGGTGCGCGTCGCTGACGGCATGACGGTCCGCCGTCAGCACGGCGCGCGCGATATGGAGGCAACGTCGTGAGCATGACCGAGTTCGATCTTGTCATCGTCGGCGCCGGCCCCGCGGGCATGGCGGCGGCGCACGAAGCGGTGAACGTCGGCCTGAAAGTGTGCGTCATCGATGAACAGGAAGCGCCCGGCGGACAGATCTATCGCGATGTCGAGCGGGTGGCGATGGAGCGGACTCACGATCTCGATGTCCTGGGTGCCGACTACAAGTATGGTTTTGGTCTCGTCGAAGGGCTGCATGCGTCCAAGGTCAGGTTCCTCACCGGGCACACCGTCTGGCAGATCGAACGGGACGGCACCGTCTGGTGCGCCGACGGTAAGAAAGCGAAATGCATCAAGGGCAGGCGTGTCCTTCTCGCGACCGGGGCCATGGAGCGGCCGGTACCCGTCTCCGGCTGGACGTTGCCCGGGGTAATGACCGCAGGTGCCGCACAGATCCTGATGAAAAGCGCAGGCATGGTGCCGTCAGGTCCCGTCGCCGTTTGCGGCAGCGGGCCGCTGTTGCTGCTGATCGCCGATCAGCTTGTCCGCGCCGGCGCGAACATTGCCGTCGTGGCGGAAACGACATCCCTTGCCGATTACGTACGTGCTGCACCGCATCTGCTGCGTGCGCTCAAGGCAGCCGACTATTTGCAGAAAGGGATAGCCATGCGCCGCCGCATCAAGGCGGCGGGCGTGAAAATCGTCTCGGGCATCTCGGCGCTCGAAGTTTGGGGGAATGAAAAGGCCGAAGGCGTTTCCTTCACGTCAGGCGGCAAGACACATCGTGTCGACGCGTCGACGGTTCTACTTCATCAGGGCGTGGTGCCGAACACGCAGGCGACCCGGCAGTTGCGGCTCGAACACCTTTGGCACGAGACCCAGCGTTACTGGTATCCGAAAACAGGCCGAAACGGGGCCACCGATGTGGAAGCGATCTACATCGCGGGCGACGGAGCGGGAATTAGCGGTGCGCGCGCGGCGGAAGCGGCGGGGCGGGTGACGGCGCTCGAGATTGCGTGCTCGCTCGAAGCGATCAGCCGTGAGAACTTCGAACTCAAGGCGGCGCCGTGGCTGTCGGAGCTGGATCACCACGAGGCCGTCCGGCCGCTTCTGGACGCGCTGTTTCGGCCACCGGCGGATATCCTCAATCCGCCCGGCGATGCCACCATCGTCTGCCGCTGCGAGGAAATCACCGCCGGCGACGTCCGGAAGGCAGCAAGCCTCGGCGCACCCGGGCCGAACCAGCTGAAGGCGTTTCTGCGTGCCGGTATGGGGCCGTGTCAGGGGCGCATGTGCGGGTTGACCGTGACCGAGGTGCTGGCTGCGGCGCACGGTAAGACGCCCGCCGAGATCGGCGCCTACCGTATTCGTCCGCCGCTGAAACCACTCAGCCTTGCCGAACTTGCCGACATGGAAGCCGGTGAGAGCGACGTTACTTTAGGGTCCCCGTCATCCGGTCCTTGAGCTTGTACCAGTTCATCATGATCGGCAGGAACCAGGGCGTGCCGTTGTAGAAGGGGATCGCCCGGAACGGTACCTTGTCGAACGCGGATGCGCCTTCTTCCTGGCCCATGACGACCATCGCCGCCTTCTGTCCCATCCAGCGCGCCCAGACGACACCCGAGCCGCAAAAGCCCGTCGCATAGACGACCCCGTCGTGAATCGTCAGCTTCGGCAGCTCGTCCATCGGGAAGGCGACGAAACCGAACCAGTGGTGCGACAGCTCCGTGTCCGAAAGCTCTGGGAAGATTTCCAGCAGGCCGCCCCGGAGCCTTTCACGCGCTTTCGCTGCGTCGTCGTCGTAACGCCGTCCGCCCAGCAGGATACGCGTCCCGTCCGGCGACGGCCGGAAGTAGTGGCCGAGCTGGCGCGTCTCGCCATGCATCTGCCTTTTCGGCATCAGGGTGTTCATCAGGTTCGGGCTGAGCGGCGCGGTTGCGATCATTTCGGAAATGACGGGCACCAGACGTCGCCGCAACCACGGCAGGCCCTTGTCGGTGTAGCCGTTGGTGCAGACGATGACGTGGTTCGCCTTGATCGTACCTTTCGGCGTCGTGACCTCGAACATGCCGCCGATGCGTTTGATGTTGGTGACGCCGGTGCCGCCGAAAACCTTGGCGCCGGCCGCTTCGGCGACGCGGCGAAGTTCGCGATGCAGTTTGCCCGGATGAATGCCGCCCATGTCGGAACGCACGGCACCGCCGTGGTACAGATCAGATCCGATTTCGTCATGCTGATCGGCACGTTCGATGATCTTGACCTCGATGCCAAGATGACGGTGCATCATATCCGCTTCGCGTTTCATGCTTTCTAGGATTTCCGGGCGCATGGCGCCTGTGAAGCGGCCGGTAAGTTGGAAGTCGCAGTCGAGCTTTTCGTTCTCGATGAAGTCGAACAGGTCCTGGCGCGCCGTCATACCTTCGGCATAAAACGCCTTGGCCTGCTCCATGCCAAACTTGTTGACGAGCTTCGAGAACGAATGACGGATGTTGCCGCTGGTGAGTCCACCGTTCCGGCTCGATGCGCCGTCGCCCGGACGGTCACGTTCAAGGACGACGACGTCGCGCCCGGCCCGGCAAAGCGGGATCGCTGCGCCCATGCCGGCGTAGCCGCCGCCGACAACGACGACGTCCGCTGTTCCCGGTGGCGGGCCGTTGTCCGCGGGTTGCGGTTCGGCTTCTTCCCACCAATAGGGACGGTCCTTGACGGTGCTCATTGTTCAAATCTCGCTGAAAAAAGGTGATGTGTGGTTCTTTCAAGTTAGGCATGCATCGCCGGGCTTGCCAATCCCACCTGTGAACTGGACACAAAAAAAGCGTGCCGTTGGCACGCTTTTTCAGATGGTCGTCCGCCGCCGGTTGTCCGGCGGCGGCGTCCGAAGACTTAGTCTTCGACGACCAGATTTTCAGCCGACGATTTGCCGTTGCGGCCAGCTTCGAGGTCGAAAGTGACCTTTTGACCTTCACGCAGCGTCGTCAGGCCGGCGCGTTCAACAGCGGAGATGTGCACGAATGCGTCCTTGCTGCCGTCCGACGGCTCGATGAAGCCATAACCCTTGGTCGGGTTGAACCATTTAACAGTACCAGTAGCCATGTCGATTTCCTCAAACAGTTTGTCATGAACAGGTAGCTGCACCGTGCAGACCTGCTCTGTAACGCTCACATTGTCAGGGGATCTCGTAGCTTACCGGCGGACCCGGGTCTCATAGACTCTAAACAAATGTAATACGCGCGCGGACTATGCGGTCAAATCGGCTCAAAAGTCAATTGAATCGCGAAATCGTGATCTATTGCGCGCCGGTCTGCTTTCCGGCCAGGAGCGCCGTCAGTGCCTTGAAATCGGTCACCGTTTCCATTGCCATGAGGGCGTCGAACGCCGGGACAACCGCGTTTTCAGGTATTGCGCGGGCGGCGCAGTCCTCGAATTTGGCGAAGAGTTCGTCGCGGCTCATGGCGTTTTCGCCGCTGCGCCCGACCATATTGTCGATGCGCTTGAAGCGCTTCTCACCGTTGCCAAGTGACACGGCCACCTCTGCGTCCCAGGTGCCGCCATCGGGTGCGCCGGGCTCGCCGAACGGTACGACGGTGATTTTCTCGAGCAATTTGACGATGTCCGCCTGCAGGAAGGCGTCGTTCTCGAAATCTTTGAGACGGACCGCGCCGTCCAGTAATGCGCGCGCGACGGCGTATTGCTGAGAGAACTTGGCTTGCAGGACGCTTTGCGGGAACGGCGTGTTGGTGTGGCGGAACCGGCGCTGATGGACATGGATGACGATGCCCTCGACGTTTTCGGCGGTGACGCCGTCATTGGCGCGAAGCGCCAGCATCGCGGCGATGGCATGATGGGTGGAACCGCAACACGGGAACTGCTTGATGCCGATGCTGGGCAACTCGATGGTGAGCGGTTCGCTCCACGCCGATAGCAGCGGTGTGGTGTCGAAGGTGCCCTCGCCATTGAACACGTTGAAGAACCCTTGATGGTGTTCCATCGCTTGCGGATTGGCTTCGAAGCCCCGTTCGGCGATCAGCGCCGCCATCAGGCCGGAGCGGCCTGAGTGCCCGACATGCAGCGGTTTTGTCATGGTGCCGAAATTGGCCTTTATGCCGGCCGCAAGCGAGGCGGCGACGGCCAGTGCGCGGGTGGTTTTCCGGGCGTCGAGGTTGAGGGCACGGGCAGCCGCGGCGACGGTGCCGAAGATGCCGAGCGTTGCTGTCGGATGCCAGCCCTTGTCGTAGTGATGCGGGTGCAGCGCCATGGCGAAGCGGTGTTCGACCTCGAAGCCGACGACATAGGCGTCGATCAGCTGGCGGCCGGTCAGGCCCTTTTCCTCGGCAAGGGCGAACAGCACCGGGACCAGCGGCACCGACTGATGCCCGCCCAGCACGTCCGAGAAATCGTCGAAGTCCAGTGCGTGCGATGCGATCCCGTTGACGAGAGTCGCTTCGAGCGCGCTCGTGCGCTGCTGCGTGCCGAGGATTAAACAGGACCCGGGCGCATCTGCAACGCCCGGGGTCGAGAGCAGGATCTGCGTACAGGGTTCAGGGAGTCCTGCCAGGGTCACGCCGATGGTGTCTGCGATGCCCGCTTTCGCGACATCGATGGCCTTCGGCGTAATCGTATGCGTGTCGAACGTGGTGATGCGCTCGGCGAGCGCAGCTAGGACGTTGGTGGCTTCCGTGGTGTTCAGTCCGTCCATGTCCGTATTCTCCTCACCCGGTCAGGCGACCGCCTTGGCGCGTCCGGCGTATGTGGCAGCGCTTTCACCCGCCAGCTTGCCGAAGACCGCACCAGCCATCAAGCCGCTGCCGCCCGGGTAGTTTTCGTAGAAGAGCCCGCCGACAAGCTCGCCCGCGGCATAAAGGCCGGGGATGGAGCGGTCGCTCATGTCCTGGACCTCGCCGGCATCGTTGATGCGAAGACCGCCGAACGTGAACGTCACGCCGGTCGTCGTCACGAAAGCCTCGAACGGGGGCTCGCTGATCGGCAGCGCCCAATTGGTCTTGTTGACGTCGAGCCCCTTGGTCGTCACACCGTCAAGAATAGAGGGATTGAAATCGCCCGGCTGGCATGCGGCGTTGAAGGCGTCCACCGTCTTCGTGAGGGCTCCCGGGTCGATTTCAAGATGAGCCGCCAGTTCAGGTATGCTGTCGGCCGTGTACTTCGTGACCTGTTTTATTCTGTATTCGTCACGAAGTAGGGGGATCGTTTTCTGATCGAAAATCTGGATGGCGGTACGGAACGGCTGCTTCATGATCTCGCGGCCGAACTTGACGTAGGTGTGGTTGCGCAGGTCTTCACCCTCGTCGACGAACCGTTCGCCCTTGAGGTTGACCATGATGCCCCATGGGTAGGAATGCTTCTGGAAATTGTCCAGCACCTCGTAGTCGCCGTAAGGCGGCGCGGAAATGTCCCAGCCGACCGAATGGCAGCCGGACCAGTTGCCGAATGGCCGCGCGCCGATGTCGATCGCCATGCGGATGCCGTCGCCCATGTTGTGACGGGTACCGCGTACGCGGGCGAGGTCCCAGCCGGCGCCCAGGTACTGCGCGCGCATCGCAGGGTTTGATTCAAAACCGCCGCATGCGAGCACGACCGAGTCGGTCCGGATGTCCTCATACCCGTTCGGGCCGCGGACACGAAGGCCGGTGATGCAGCGCTTTTCGTCCTGGCGCAGTTCGGTCGCGCCGGTCGAATACCTGATCTCGCAGCCCATCTTGAGGGCGTGGGCGAGTTCCATCTCGACGAGGCCGGCGCCGCCGCCGACCGCCTCGATATTAACGCCGCCGTAAAAATGATGTTTGCCGTCGACCAAAAAAGACTGGCGCCCGAACATGGGGATGAAACGGACCCCGTGCTCGCGCAGCCAGACCATAGTCGGGCGCGAACCGTCGATGAGGGTCCACGCCATTTCTTCATCCGCCTGATGATGGGTGACCTTCATCAAGGCGTCATAGAACACGCTCCTGTCGTGTACCGGGAGCACGATCTGATCGCGCTCCACATCCGATAAGTCCGTGAGTACGTCCGTAGCAGCGTCATCGATCCCTGTGTGGCAAAAACGAAACCCGCCGGCGGTGAAGTATGAGTTCCCGCCTTTTTCTTCTTCGCTCGCTTTTTCCAGGATGAGGACGCTTGCGCCGTTTTCCCGGGCCGCCATTGCCGCGCAAAGCGCGGCATTACCAGCGCCGACCACGACGACGTCGTACTTCTTATCGCTCATCGGATGTTTCCCTAAGTAACTCGGGCGTTTTTCGCGTTCTTATCGGCACAGTCTGCGCTGGCTTGATTGTGAAGTAAAATTCAAATATCTTTAAATTTATTAAGGAAAACTTATGAATGAATATCCCCTACGGCATCCGCGACATCGAGGTCTTCATCCGTGTCATCGACAGCGGCAGCTTCAAGGAGGCGGCAGCCTTCCTGAATGTCACCCAGTCGGCGCTGACGCAGCGACTGCAGAAGCTCGAAGATGCCGTCGGCGCCAAGCTGATCGACCGCACGACCCGGTCCATCGCGCTCACTGCCGTCGGGCGGGCATTTTTGCCGGCAGCGCGGCGGATGCTGAACCAGTTCGAGCAGGCATATAACGACATTCGCGACGTGATCGATGTTGCGGGTGGCCGGGTAACGATTTCCAGCCTGATATCCGTTGCGACGTACGTTTTGCCCGACGTGATCGGCCGGTTCGCGGAAGAACATCCGAACGTCGGCATCCGCGTCATCGACGTTTCCGAGCAGGAAATCATGTCCTACGTGCGGCGCGGCGAGGCGGAGTTCGCCATCGACATGCGCACCGACGACATCGAAGAAGGGCTGGTCACGACGCCGTTGATGGAGGACGGGTTCGTGCTGGCGTGCCGGGACGATCATCCACATGCCGGTGGCGGTGCGGTCGATGCCGCTGAGTTGAGCGGTATGCCCTTGATGATCCTCGGTGCCCGCAGCGGCACCAGCCGCGTCCTCCAGGCACACCTGACGAACAGGGCAACCTCGGCCAAGTGGCTATACGAGGTCCAGCACCTTTCGACGATGGTCGGATTTCTCGAAGCCGGGATGGGCGTCGGCATCATCCCGCGCATGGTGATGCGGGGTGTCGCATCGCGCCGCCTGGTCTCGCGGCCGCTGCACGGTCCCGGACTTTCGCGGACGCTGGAACTGGTGGAACGCCGTGGCGCGACCCTTTCACCGGCCGCCGACCAGCTCAAGAAAATGATTCTCGCTGAATTTACGGAACTGGCGAAGGCGGCCTAGAGATACCTAGAGCCCGCCGGCACGCAGGCGACCGGCACCGTGACTTCTATTTCCCCTAATAACATGAACGACAGCGTCTTGCCGTGCAGATCCTGATTGAGGGAGCTGTTCACGCCGCCTTCCAGCGCGTTGTCGATGACGAAGTTCATCGCCGGCAGGTTCGGCAGCTCGTAACGGGTGACGTCCGTCGCGCCCTTGTGGCGGAAAAGATCCAGTACGCGGGCTTCGGTTACCTGTTCCACCAGATGCGGATAAGCCGCCTCCACGTACGGCACGACCGAGATGTTAGAACGGTTGCCTTTGTCGCCTGTGCGCCCGTGTGCGACGGCATGCAGGGGAACGGTGATCGTGTTGTTCATGGGTTCACTTCCTCGGCGCGAGCCTGCGCTTCGACCGGGCCGCGCGGCACCAGTACGGATGCGGTGTTGACCTGACCCATCACATTGCAGCGATACCCTCCGCCGCCTGCGGGACCGGAGCAGAACAGGCTCAGGACCTCGTCGTTGACGTACTGTGCGGTCGCTTTGTCCGGCGTGCGGATCGCGGCGCGCAGCCGGTATTCTCCGTCCATCGGCATGTTCCTGGCGCGCTCACGCTCGGACGCATCGTTGTCGTAGGTGGCGCCCGTGCCGGTGATCTCGATCCTGACGGGTTCCGTCACACCGTGGCTCTTGACGCGTGACCGCACGACGTCGGCGGCAAGCCGGGCGCGGGCGAGGGCGTTCGGACCGGCATAGATCATCTCGGACTCGCCGAGCCAGCCGCCGTCGGCGGACACCGTGACCTTTAATGTCTCCGGCGGCGGCGATCCCTTGGCGCCACTGACGCGGATGCGGTCCTTGCCGTCGTCGGCGAGTGTTACGCCGGTGACATCCAGTTGCACGTCGGGCGTCAGGTACGCTGACGGGTCGTGGACCTCGTAGAGCATCTGTTCGATGACGGTGGCGCGCGTCACCATGCCGCCGGTATCGTCAGCCTTGGTGATGGTCAGGGTGCCGTCCGCCTCGATCTCGCCGATGGGAAAGCCGAGATTGTCGAGGCCGGGGACGTCCTTGAACCCCGGATCGCAGAAGTACCCGCCGGTCACCTGCCCGCCGCATTCCAATAGGTGTCCGGCAAGGGTGCCCTGCGCCAGCAGATCCCAGTCTTCCGGTCCCCAGCCGTACTCGTGAATCAGCGGCCCCAGCACCAGTGCGGCGTCCGTGGTGCGGCCGACGAGCACGACATCGACGCCGAGGTTCAGTGCTTCCGCCACGGGCCGGGCGCCGAGATACGCATTGGCGGCGACGATTTCCTTACCGTCGATGCTGACGCCTTCGACTGTCGGCAGGCCGGCGATCTCGTCCGCATCCATGAACGCCAGCAGGTCGTCACCGAGCACGACGGCGATCCGCAAGCCCTCGACGCCCAGTTCCATGGCCAGTTCGTGGGTGCGTTTGGCGCCGCCCAGCGGGTTCGCATTGCCCAAGTTGGCAACGATGGTGACGTTGTTTTCTTTTGCGCTTTTAAGGACGTTCCGCAAATACGGTTCAAGATAGGGTGAGTACCCCATTTCCGGTTTGCGCATCTTGATCCGCTGTGCGATCGCCAGCGTCCGTTCGCCCATCACTTCGAAGATCAGATACCGCGGACCGTCCTTCTTTTTCAGGGTCTCGACCACGGGAATGCCGGCGTCGAGCCGGTCGCCGGCAAAACCGGCGCCGCTGCCGATATAAACGGTCATGCCGGGTCTCCTGTCGCCGTGGCGATCATCTCGTCGCGCGCGAGGCCGAGGCCTTCCCCTGCGTCTAGAATGCTGTTCCACGCCCCGGACGGAATATCGAACCCGCTCCCGATCCGCTCGGCGCGGGCGCGGCGCTCCGGGTCGCCCGGGATCATGACGGGCTGGCCGGCGTCGCGTGGCCTGGCATTGCGCACATAGTCGATGTAATCCGAAACGGCACTCGCAAAACCGTGGCCGTCGTCCAGCAGTTCCGGTTTCAGGAACACTGAGAACATGCCGTTGTGTGTTTTTACTCCCGGTCCTGTCGTACCCGACCCGGTCAACGCGCCCGCCAGTAGCTCGCATGCGAGCGCCAGGCCGGACCCCTTGTGATCGCCGAACGTGGTGAGCGCGCCGGCGCCGGCGCGCGGGTCCGCGACCTTGCCCTCGACCGGCTCGCCGTAAAGTGCCACCGGGTCTGTCGTCGGTTTGCCGTCGCCGTCGATGAGCGCCCCTTCGGGGACCGGCTTGCCGCCCCTGAGGGCAACCATCACCTTGCCCTCGGCCACCCGTGATGTCGCGAAATCGAGAATGAAGTCATCGCCGCCCGGATTGACCACGCCGATGGTGACAGGCGCGGTCGAGACGCGGCGGTCGGCGGCGCCGAACGGTGCCACCAGCATGCTCTGCGCAACATTGACGAAGGTGACCGATACGAGTCCTGCATCGCACGCGCGCTCGGCCCAGAAACCGATGCGCCCCAGATGACCCGCGTTCCTGAGTGCAAGGATCGAAACGCCGTGTGTTTTTGCCTTGGCGATGCCGATGTCCACGGCTTCGGCGCCGACGACCTGACCGAATCCCCGGTTGCCGTCGATCAGCGCAAAGTTTTCGGCTTCGGCCACCACGCTAGCTGTCTGTCCGAACGCGAGGTTGCCGGTCTTTTCCCACATCAGGTAACGCGGGATACGGACTACGCCGTGGCTGTCATGGCCGTTGAGGTTCGAGTTCACGAGGTTGGCGCTGATGGCGTGTGCTTCTTCCGATGTTGCACCGGCACGCTCGAAGATCATGGCGCCGAGACGGGTCATACCGTCGGCGGTAACGCGTGTGGGAGATTCAGTCGTCATGGATGTTGCCGGAATTGTTATGATTGTTGCCCGCCCATTTTTCCGGCGCGCCGCACAACAATCAAGCGAGTTCTCGGTGCAGTTGCCGGATTCCGCCGCGCGAACAGCGGCTCCGGGCGGTGTGTCTACTCGGCAGGCGCGGGCAATTTCAGGGTGAAGGTCGAACCGGTACCGACTTCGGACTGCACCTCGATGGAGCCGCCGAAACTGGTGACGATCTGACGGCATTCCGAGAGCCCCAAGCCATATCCCGGAATGGCGGTGGTCTCTTTCGTGCGTGTGAATTCGTTGAAAATGTTGTCGATATCGGCCGCCGGAATGCCGTGGCCATTGTCCCGGATCGACAGGTAAATCCATTCTCCCATCCTGCTCGAGAGAACATCAATTCTCAGCCGTCGATCGTCGGCGCGATATTTGATGGCGTTTTCGAGAAGATTCTGGAAGACGCGCATCAGCTGGAACGGATTGGCGAGCACGGCATGTGCCTTGTCTATGTGTACCTCGGCACCTGCTGTGGCGATCTTATATTGCAGCGACTCCAGCGCATCCTTGATGCACGCCAGCGTATCGACGACGACCGGCGCTGGTTCTGCGTCGCCGCGCTGCGACTGCTCGAGGAGATGGTGAATAAAGCGATTCATCCGGACCGCCGCTTCGCGCGCCGTGGCGATAAAGCGGGTTTTGTGTTCCTCGGCGGCGGCAGGCAGGTGCTCGATCGCGTCCAGATAACCGATGATGGCATTCAGCGGCGTGTTGAGGTCGTGCGCGACAGCGCCGGAGAAACGCTGCAGCTTGTCGTTCGCGGCCCGTAGCCGGTATTCCGCGACGCTGTACGACGTCCACAGGAAGCCGAGGCTCCAGCCCAGCGAGACGGCGATCCCGAAAAAGGTATAGACGAGGTCGAACGACACCACCTGCATACTGGTCGGGGCCGGCAGATCAACGATAACCCGTAACCCGGCCCGCGCTAGGCTGACTATGGCAAAGCCCCCGAACATGCAGCCGAGGATCAGGCACCCCGACCGAAGCTCGGGCCGACGTTCGGTCACCAGGTTGTATGCGGTCATGCCGCAGACGATGACGAAGGCAGTAGAGTTCAGTGCAAGCGCGCCGGAAAGCCATCCTTCGACAAAAATCAAATAGGCGTCGCCGGCAATGCATGTAAAAAGTATAGCGATTTCGAGCACGTAGATGGGCGGCAAGCCCTGCATACGCCGCATGGACCTGCTTGCCAGCAGAACACCGGCGACAAAGCACTGCAGTCCGGTATAGGCGAAGACGAAATCGGTCGTTGCCGCGCCGATGCCGGTCAACAGGGCGCCAATGCTGCCGATGCCCATCGCACCGGCCATCTCGATAAGCCCCAGCGCATTCATGCGCATCTTCCAGAAGGTCACGAGCACGATTGCCATGACGACCTGGACGACTGCGAGAGAGAGAAGAACAGAGCCGATGTAGAACATGCCGAATATTATCCGAGCCGCCCAGTGCAAGAAACCGGATAGTCGTGATTCCGTGACGCGGCCGCTTGGATTTTTGCCTGTAAAGCGCCTGTCTTTCTGTCACTATTTCGCTGACTGGGAGGAAGATTTGGGAAAAGCACTCAGCGACAAGCAGGTCAGGCAGTTCCGGGAAGACGGGTTTCTGAGCCCCGTCGCCTTCATGGACGAAGGTGAGGCATTGGCTTGCCTTCATCGGCTGGAGGCCTTCGAGCGCGACCACCCGGACCTTGTCGGTAAGCTCGACTTCAAGGCGAACCTGTTGCTGGACTGGATCGATCAGCTGGCCAGCCGAAAGTACGTTCTCGATGTCATCGAGGATCTGGTCGGCCCCGACATCCTGAACTGGAATGCGACGTTTCGTTTCAAGAAACCGGACGGCCGCGCGCATGCCGCATGGCATCAGGACAGCATGTACATCAGGCTGAAGCCGTTTCTGGTGATCGCTTGGCTGGCGCTCTCGGCGGCGTCCGCGAAACACGGTTGTCTGAAGGTTATCCCGGGCTCGCACCAATGGAAGCTGCTGGAGCACGCCGAAGGCAACGATGGCGACAGCATTCTTTCCCGCGCGCAATACATTACCGAGGGGTTCGACGCGTCAGGCGCCGTCGAGGCCGAGTTGAAACCGGGCGAGGCGTGCCTGTTCGATCATCGCATCATTCATGCATCGGGGCCGAATACCTCGGGGGAGCGCCGGGTCGGTTTGCTGCTCGACTATCTGCCAACCAGCGCCGAGAAAGAAGGCCCGCGTGACAGCGCCATGCTGGTTCGCGGGCATGACGAATTCGGACACTTTGATCTGGAGACACCGCCGGTGGGCGAGGCGACGCCGCAAAATCTCGAACAGCAACGCCGCGCGCTGGAAATGATCACAACAACCATGTACGAGGGCTCCAGCTTCACGCCGAAGGGACTTGCCGATCGGTGAGCTTCGGGTTTGCGCTTGTCAGGCTCGATGGTGCCTTCTAGTTTCGAAACGTGGTTCCGCCCGAGCGATCGCAACGGCGGATGAAAAGGGAATACGGTGAGGTGTACCCATCAGGGACCGAAACCGTAGCTGCCCCCGCAACTGTGAGCGCTTAGCCCACCCAATCATGGCCACTGGATTTCCGGGAAGGCCGGTGAAGGGCGAACAGGCGCAAGCCAGGAGACCTGCCACGTCCATATAACTTCAGGAGTTCGTCGGGTGAGACGAACGAGGAGACGATCGATGAAAAAAATCTTTAATGGTATCGCGGCAATCCTGGCGGTTTCCGCGCCGACGGCCGCATTGGCACACCACCCCCTCGGCGGCATGCCGATGGAGACATTCGTGCACGGGCTACTTTCCGGTGTCGGTCACCCGGTGCTGGGCTTTGACCATCTGTTCTTCGTGTTGCTGGTCGGGATTGCCGCACTGTTTACAGGCAAGCGCTTTGCAGCGCCGGCGGCGTATATCGCCGCGATGCTGGTGGGTTGTTTTGCAATGTCGATGGGCATCGGCCTGCCGGCCAAGGAACTCGTGATCGGCCTGTCACTTCTGGCGCTCGGTGGTGTCGTGCTCTCGGGTAAAGGGTTGGGGTTTGTCCCGGCAATGGTGATTTTCGCAGGGTTCGGCTTGTTCCACGGCTCGGCCTTCGGGGATGCCATAGCGAGCCAGGAAGCTGCTATGGGTAGCCAGGTTCTGATCGGATATCTGCTCGGCCTCGGCGTGGTTCAGTATGTCATCGCGCTCGCCAGCGGCTGGTTCGTCTCGAACGTGCTTCATGCCGTTCGCGCCGATGCTGTGCAGGCACGGCTCGCGGGCGCTCTGGTTGCCGGTGTGGGGGTGTTTTTGACCCTCGAAAACGTCGAAGGGATCGTTTTCGAGTTGTTCGGCTGGGCAGCCTGACGAATTGCAATAGATCAATTGGCGGCGCACTCGAGTGCGCCGCTATATGATACCAAGGGCCTCTTTCACGTGAAGAGGGGTGCCGACCAATAAAGTTCGTGCGCGCGGTTGTTTATATTCAAATTTTTGAATATGTAAGAGGCAGGACGCGGCTGGGCCGGACGCGATGCAGTTGCGCGCAGGCGTGGTGATACGAACAGGAGTATGAAGATGAAGAAGATGATTTCCGCGATGAAGGTTGCAGTCATTGCCCTCGTCGCAATTTTTGCCGCGAATGATTCGATGGCGGCTGACATGAAACACGCCGGTATCATGGTCGAGCAGCCGTGGGCGCGAGCGACCGCAGGACCGGCCAAGGCCGGGGCGGCTTACATGACGCTCGTGAACCATGGTCAGGAAACCGATCGTCTCGTCGGCGCCAGGTCCGACCTCGCCAAGCGCACCGAGATTCATACCCACCTGATGGATAACGGCGTCATGAAGATGCGCCAGGTCGAAGGCGTCGAGGTTGAGCCGGGTACGCCGACGGTGTTCCAGCCGGGTGGCCTGCACGTCATGTTCATGGGCCTCAAGGCACCGTTCAAGGAAGGCCAGGAATTGCCGCTGACGCTGGTGTTCGAGAAGGCGGGGGACGTCCCGGTGACGTTCAAGGTCCGAGGTGTTGGTGCGGGCGCGCCGATGCAGGGCCACGACCACGATAAGCACAAGCACTCACACGGTAGCTGACGCCGATCAGCCGGGCCGCTGGTCGATCTCCATTTCGAGCCGGTCGAACCGGCTCCGGTCTTCCAGTGGCTTGAAGGCGTTCAGTTCCGTATTGCCATCCGCCGTCACGCCGCAAATCAACCAGACGAAGTCCGTTTCGTAGGTCATCGCAAGATCCGTCGAGCTCGGTCGTGCGGGGTGTTCAGGGTGCGAGTGATAGTGACCGATGATCTCGGTCCCGTCGGTGCGCGCCTCCAGTTCCCGCATGAGATCGAACCTCAGTTTGGGATCGATTTCGAACCCGGTCCGGGGATCTCGCTCGGTGACGTTTTCGCTCTCATGCACGCCGGTTACGGATATCCCGCCGCCGTCGCGCACGCCGCTCAGCAGACCGCATGCTTCGTTCGGGTAGGAGGCCGCAGCATGTCTGCGAATCCGTTCTTCCAATCCGCCTGAAAGGCGAACGATCATCTGGGGTCAATGCGGCCAAGGATGCGGCCGTCCTGGGTGTCGATCACGACGAGGCCGTCGCAAGCCGATATGGGGCCGAGGATCAGGTAGGCGCGGCGACCGTCCGGCCGCACATCCTCGATCCGGCAGCCTTCCGGCAGGGCGAGGTTGAGTTTGCCGAACATCGCAGGTGCCGCTTCGGCGGCGACGGGCGCTTCCGTCCGTGTGCCGAACAGTTTCCAGCCGGGATCGACGGATTTCTTATAGAGCCCGAATCCGATCAGCCCGACCGCGAGAACGATCAGGATACCCATGCCGATAACGATGAACTTCAGCGCCTGCATGAATGCCTTACCTTTGGCCTGTTCCCGGTCTTCTTCGTCGCAGGCGCCGTGGTTGTCAAGGGATTGGGCTTTCGCCCGGCGATAGGGCATAAAAGCGGGTATGAGCGAAGCCCGCGACATCACACTCACCGTCGATACTGCCGACGCCGGCGCACGGCTCGACAAATGGCTGGCGGAAAACGCCGGGAACCTGTCCAGGACCCGGGTTCAGGCGCTGATTGAAGAGGGATGCGTGATCGCGCCGGACGGGATTGCCGGCAATATCTCGCGCAAGGTCCGGGAGGGAGAAACCTACACCCTGACCGTGCCGCCGCCGGCGCCGGCGAAACCGGTGCCTGAAGATATTCCGCTCGACGTTCTCTACGAGGACGCGGACCTGATCGTGATCAACAAACCGGCGGGCCTCGTTGTTCACCCTGCGCCGGGGCATGCGTCGGGCACCCTCGTCAATGCGCTGCTTCATCATTGCCGGGGGTCGCTGTCCGGGATCGGCGGTGTGACGCGGCCGGGAATCGTGCACCGGCTGGACAAGGACACGTCGGGCGTCATGGTCTGCGCCAAGAGCGATGTCGCACACCGGGGCCTCGTCGACCAGTTCCAGGTGCACAGCATCAAGCGCGCTTATTATGCCGTCGTGTGGGGGATGCCGAACCCGCGCAAGGGGCGTCTCGAAAGCAACATCGGGCGCGATCCGCGGAACCGCAAACGCATGGCCACCGTGACATCCGGGGGTAAACACGCAGTCACGGATTACCGGGTAATCCGGCCAATTGGTGCCGCTGCGGCATTAATGGATTGCCATTTATTCACAGGACGAACGCATCAAATCCGTGTTCAAATGTCGGGTATTGGGCATCCGCTGGTGGGCGATCCACTGTACCACACGCGCGGTAGCCTTCGAAAAGACCGGGAGATTGTGATCCGAGGCGTGGCCGGCGCATACAAACATCAAGCGCTTCACGCTTACAAGCTGGGGTTCGAGCACCCGGTTTCTAAGGAAGAACTGCACTTTGAAGTAGAACTATCGAATGAAATCAAAGAATTAATTGATAGTTTAGAGAAATTATAAAAAACTATACCTGATTAATAAACTCGGGTAAGTTAACAGAAACATCGTCACGGATCGTTGAACGCCAGGCTTGGCCTCGACGGAACTGAATGCCGATGAAACCAAGGGAAGACAGGGAACACAGGGAAATGGGCACATTTGCCAAAGACTTTAATCCGACCCCTGAGGAGAACCTTTCGCGTTATTTGCAGGTAATCCGTCAGTACCCGATGCTGACTCAGGAAGAGGAAGTCTCGCTGGCCGAACGCTGGCGCAATCATGAGGATCACGACGCCGCGCATCAACTGGTCAACAGCCACCTCCGGCTCGTCGCAAAGATCGCCATGGGGTACCGCGGTTACGGTCTGCCGGTGGGCGAGCTGATCTCCGAAGGCAACGTCGGCATGATGCAGGCGGTCAAGCGGTTCGATCCGGACAAGGGATTCCGTCTGGCGACTTATGCCATGTGGTGGATCCGCGCCTCGATGCAGGAATATATCCTTCATTCGTGGTCGCTGGTGAAGATGGGCACGACCGCCGCACAGAAGAAACTCTTCTTTAACCTGCGCCGCATCAAAAGCGAGTTGCAGGCCATTCACGACGGCGACCTGACTCCTGAGCAGACCGAGGTGATCGCGACCCGGCTCAAGGTTTCCGAGCAGGAAGTGACCAACATGAACCGCCGCCTCGCCGGTCCTGACCATTCGCTCAACGCGCCGCTCCGTGAGGACAGCGAGGGCGAATGGATCGATTGGCTCAAGGATGACGGAACCGATCAGGAAACGATCGCCGCCGAGCGCCAGGAAACCCGGCAGCGCCAGAAGATGCTGGCCGGCGCCATGATGTGCCTGACGGATCGTGAACGCCATATTTTGACGGAACGCCGGCTCAAAGACGAGCCGATGACGCTGCAGGATCTGAGCGACGTTTACGGCATCAGCCGCGAGCGCGTTCGGCAGATCGAGGTTCGGGCCTTCGAAAAGGTACGAAAGTCGGTCCGCAATGCGGCGATCAAGGAACACATGGTCAACTGACCGACGTCTCTATTGCTCGAAGTCCCCTTCGTCTGGCGGCTTGCCTTGCAGCAGCTTGCGGAAGCGGCGTCTCGCTTTTCCGCTGAGTTCACGTTCTATATTTGCCGCGAGAGTTGCTGCGGGGTGTCGAGCAACACCGCTTAGCACGTTGAAAAAATCGCGGACGTCGCTGAACGCCTGCTTGCCGTCTTCGCTGAAGGTTTTCGCAATGATGCTGTCCAGTCCCGGCAGTTCGCCGCCTTTCGAAAGTGCGTCGGCGAGGCGCCGGTTGGTGTGAAATGTTTCGGCGCTGACGCCCGGCAGCAGCGCACGGCTGTACGGCGATGGCGTGCCGTCTCCACTATTGCTGTCCGATAACCGAGCAAGAGCACGCTTCATGCCGCTGTCGATGAGCTTGCGCGTGCCGCGTGGCGATTGAGTCTCGAGATTGGCGCGGTGCGATAACGGCAGGCGTCCCTGTGCCAACGCGCGGCGCACCGCCCGCTCCGTGGCGTCGCCCGGTGTAATGACGTCTTCCGAACCAGTTGACAACGCGCCCTCGGTCAATGTCCTGCGCACGTGGCGAATGGCATCGAAAATGATCGTGTGGGTCCGGTATGGGCAGGTGTCTTCGCCCAGCAATCCGGCGCTGGCCAATGTGCGCGTGATAATACGCATGTCACCCGGCGCATTGCGTGCGTTTGGTCCGACGGTGCCCTCAAATACCGTTCTCGGTATCCGTCCCGGCCGTCTATGCACGACAAAGGCATCAAAGTTACCCATGTAAAGATCTCCTTTCCAGTCGGAGTCTTTACTAAACGCGTGCCAGTCGCGGGCATGCAATGAGTGTAGTTATGTCGTTAAACCCACTCTGTTTGTTCGACCCTGAAGAAACGCATCTTACGGCTATCGCGATAATTCGCCGTCATATATCGAAGCCGTTGCGGCGGATGTAGGCCTGAAAATCGGCGCGCTCCCGGTTCGCCGTCTGGCGTGCCTTATCATCGGACCAGCCGTATCCTTCCTTGCTTCCGAACCGCTCCGGTTCGCGTTGCTTGCCATAGGGGTTTGTAACGGCTCGCCGCGCATCATAACTATCGATCTCGGCCGCGAGGTGACTGTCCTCGTACGTGTTTCTGTGGACGGTCAGATTCATCGGCAGGCGGACGCTGACGGCGGGGTCATCGGCCGGATGCCCCACGCATAGGCCGGCGAAAGGAAACACGCCTTCGGGCAAACCGGCTAGCTCGGCGATATCGTCGGTAACCTCGCGCACGGCGCTGATGGGACAGCAGCCCAAACCTTCCGCTTCGGCGGCGACGATATAGTTCATCATGACGATGGCGGCATCTGCAGCGGCATTCATGAAAGCGTCGAGTGGCTCGTGAGCGAAATCCGTTCCCCGCAATTCGCAGACCCGCCGCACGCGCCGTCCGTCGCCGCAGAACAGAAGAAACACCGGTGCTTGCTTGATCCACGGCATCGAGGGGATGAGGTCGGTTACCTTTTCGCGCAATCCGGCATCGTCGAACTGGATGATCGAAACCTGTTGCAAGTCCGATTTGGCGGGCGCGGAGAGGGCGCAGGCATAAAGGATGTCCAGCGTCTCTTGCGGGACCGGGGTGTCCTTGTAGCGCCTTCGGGACCGGTGGCGGAGTTGCTGCGCGTGCGTGCCTCCGGCAGGGCGGTCCTTGCCTGTGTCGGTCTCAGTGGCGAAGCGGGCGCCGATCAGGTCGCTGATGGTTTCAGTCATCCGGAGTCTCCTTGGTGTTGATTTCTCTCTTGGATGGGCGTGCGTTGAGTGCGGCGGCGGCAGTCATGACGATCATGACGATCGGAAAGGCGATGCCGGGGATGTCGGGAAATGCGGCGACGACGGCACTGGCGCCGGCACCGGCAGACATTTGCAGCGCGCCGAGCAGGGCCGTGGCCGTGCCGGCGGATGTCTTGAACGGGCTCAGCGAGCCTGCGACGCCGAGCGGCAGGATGATGCCGAGGGAAAATCCGAAAGTCACCATGAACACCATGATCGTCACGACGGATGCATGACCCGTCAGGCTCAGCGTCAGCATGGCGAAGCCCGACGCGCACATTGCGAGTGCGCTCGTGATGATAACGGTCGACGGCGTGTTGATGCGGGCACTCAGCGCCGATACGGAAGCGGCGCCCGCCATATAGGCGGACGAATGCAGGAAGGCGAGAAAGCCGAAACTCGACGGGCTCAGACCCAGGTGCTTGATCATCAGTTCAGGCCCCCCGGCGTGAAATGCATAAAGCGATCCCAATGCCAACGCATTGGTCAACGCAAAACGCCGGAACGTGCGGTCGCGGAGAATGGACACATAGTTCAGTGCGACGGCGGCGGGCGCGATCGTCGTTGTGTTGGGGGTCCCCGTTTCGGGCATCACGACCAGGCAGAGCACGAACATGATCCCGCCGACGACCATGGTGATGGCCATGTTGGCCTCCCAGCCCACATATTCCTGAACGAAACCGCCGATGATCGGGGCGATGCCGGGCACGATGCCCATGGTCAACGTCAGAAGGCCAAAAATCCGCACCAGTGCCGCACCCTGGAAGACGTCGCGGGCGATGGCGCGTGCGATGACGAACCCTGCTGCCGCCCCCAGCCCCTGGAAAAGCCGCGCCGCGAGCAGCCAGTCGATCGATGCCGTCAACGCGGCGCCCCCGCCCAGCACGGCGTAAAGCAGAAGGCCCGGAATCAGGATCCGGCGCCTGCCGAAACGGTCCGAAAGCGGTCCGACGAGCAGTTGTCCGCTGGCGAAGCCGATCAGGAAGACGGAAAGTACCAGCCGCTCGCTGCCCGCGGCGATGTCCAGATCCTCGCCGATCGCCGGCAGGGAGGGCAGAACGATATTCAGGGCAAGCTGTCCAAGTGTCCCCAACGCCATCAGCAGCCCGACCGCGAGGCGGTTGAGCGGTCGTGAAGCAGCGTTCTGATCCGGCTCGGACGCTGCATCCCGCAATGGTGCAGGGGTGTCGGACAAGTGAAACCTCCAGGTGGCGGCGGAGACCTTATGATGTCCCTGCAGGCGCGTTTGGCAAGGGTGCAATCCCTGTCTCAGGCCTGCTTTCCGGCGGTTTTCAGTGTGGTTGACGCTGGCCGGTCAAGCCCGTACATTCCCGCCGTCTTTTCCGGTCGCCCAATTCGATTGTTTTGCGGCATCCGGGCCCGCGTGGAGGGGTGGCCGAGTGGCTGAAGGCGCTGGTTTGCTAAACCAGTATACGGGAAACTGTATCGAGGGTTCGAATCCCTTCCCCTCCGCCATTTTGTGATTTCGTCATTGTTCTAATTTTGACACGGCATTTGTCCTAGATTTCGGGCAAAAAGTTCACTCATCTAACATACCGGTCGATGCCCCTTCCCCAGCCAGTGGCACATGCCTTGCCTTGTGTCTTTCGATCTGCACGGCACGCATGACCGATGAAATTTATTGTGCAGCGCAACATGAACGCTCTAGTGTGCAGATCATGACCGCAGGTGATCTGAAAATCCTTGTCATCGATACCGACGCGTTGCGCGGATCCGTCATTGAAGATGGGCTGCGCGACGCGGGATATTCCGATGTCACTGTCGTCACCGACATGAACAATCTCGTCCGGCGTATCGCCGAGCTTGAACCGGATGTCATTTTCATCGATCTCGAGAACCCGAACCGCGACATGCTCGAGCACATGTTCGCCGTGTCGCGTTCTGTGCAACGACCGGTCGCCATGTTCGTCGATCAGTCCGATACCTCGATGATCGAGGCTGCTGTCGACGCAGGTGTCAGCACCTATATCGTCGACGGCCTCAAGAAAGAGCGGGTGAAGCCCATCCTCGACATGACGATCAGCCGTTTCAACGCCGTCAACCGGCTGCGCGAGGAACTGGAGGCGACGCGCGGCGAGTTGGCCGACCGCAAGGTCATCGACCGGGCCAAGGGGATTTTGATGAAGATGCGCGGTCTCAGTGAAGACGAGGCCTACAAGCTTTTGCGGAAAACAGCGATGGACCAGAACCGGCGGGTCGCCGAAGTGGCGGAAAGCCTGATCACGTCGGTTGGAATGTTAGGGGATTGAGCATGGCGACTGGGGAAACGGTTTCGATCAACGCGGGGTTCCTGCCGCTGCTGGATGCATCGATCCTGATCGTCGCCCATGCGCGCGGGTTCTGCGACGCCGAAGGCATCGATCTCAGACTGCACCGGGAAACGTCCTGGGCGACGATCCGTGACCGTCTTGCCGTCGGACACTTCGACGTCGCGCATCTGCTGGCGCCGATGCCGATTGCCGCGGCGCTTTCGGCCGGCCCTATGGATACCCGCCTGATCGCGCCGATGGCGCTCGGGTTGGGCGGCAACGCGGTTACTGTCTCCCGGTCACTGTGGGCGGAAATGCTCAGCGAGGGCGCCGGGGAAACAGGTGATGCGACGGTCAATGGTCAGGCGTTGGCGCGGGTTTGCACGGGGAGGCGCGGCAAGGGGAAGAAGCCGTTGATGCTTGGCGTGGTGCATCGTTTCTCGAGCCATAACCTTGAGCTTCGGTACTGGCTTGCGGCGTCGGGCATCGAGCCCGACGTGGACGCCGAGTTCATTGTCGTGCCGCCACCGTTCATGGCCGACGCGCTGAAATCGGGGCAACTCGATGGATTCTGCGTCGGTGAGCCATGGAGCGCGCTTGCTGTCGAAACCGGTGCCGGGGTCATCGCGACCACCAAGTCGTCGATCTGGCGCTGCTCGCCCGAAAAAGTGCTGGGGGTCAGCGCGGCTTGGGCGGATGACAACGCAGATGCGCTTGAGCGACTGATCCGTGCGCTGGCGCGGGCATCGGACTGGTGCGGAGATTCCGCTAATGACGAACAACTCGCCGAACTGATTGCCGGGCCCGAATACCTCGACCAGCCGCCGGAACGCCTGTTGCGGGGCCTGAGCGGCCGGATGCCACTCATCCAAGGCGGCGACATTCACGACATCGATGATTTTCTGCTGTTCCGTGACCGGGCGGCGACGTTCCCGTGGGTCAGTCACGCGCTGTGGTTCTATGCCCAGATGGTGCGTTGGGGCATGTTTGGTCACAGCGCCGGGGCGGCAACGCTGGTGCGCGAGATTTACCGCCCCGACATCTATCGCAAGGCACTGACCGGTACCGATATCGGGATCCCCAGTGCCAGCCTCAAAGTCGAAGGCGCGCTGGATCATGCGACTGATATGCCGGCTGCACAGGGCCGAATCCGGCTGGGTCCGGATGGCTTCTTCGACGGCAAGTCCTTCGATCCGGACCTTCTGGACGCCTATATTGCCGAGAATCACGGCAAATAACCAAAAAGTCGCCTAAAAATTAATCAAAAATTTTTTTTGTGTATTAATTATACAAAATACTTGCGCAAGTTGGCGGGTCTGTTATTGTGCACTGCAACAGGCCAATGGAGGCCTGCATTCTGAAAATCTGATGGCCTATCGAAGGGCCGCTGGCAAAGCCGCCAAGGAAGGAACGTCCAAACGAGGATGGTCCGTACCTTGAAGCGGCTTTTTGTGTTGTCGGTGCGTCCGGGGATTTCCCGGCCGCGCCTCAAGGAGGCAAATGAAATGACCATGACCACGCAGAAAAAGTCCCCGCTCTGGGGCAGGCTGAAAATGGCTGCCGGTGCGTTCGCGCTCGGGCTCTCCGTCGCCGCGTCGTCGGCATCGGCAGAGATGCTCCTCGTTGAAAAAGACGAGCTGAAGTTCGGCTTCATCAAGCTCACCGACATGGCGCCGCTCGCAATCGCTTATGAAAAGGGCTACTTCGAGGAAGAAGGGCTCTACGTCACCCTCGAGCCGCAAGCCAACTGGAAAGTGCTTCTCGATCGCGTCATCACGGGCGAACTCGACGGCGCCCATATGCTGGCCGGACAGCCGCTTGCGGCGACCATCGGTTTCGGCACCAAGGCGCACATCATCACGCCGTTTTCGATGGATCTGAACGGCAACGGCATCACCGTTTCCAACGAAGTCTGGGAACTGATGAAGCCGCACCTGCCGAAACAGCCGGACGGCAAGCCGGTTCACCCGATCAAAGCCGAATACCTGAAAAAGGTCGTCGACAAGTTCAAGGCCGACGGTCGTCCGTTCAACATGGGCATGGTGTTCCCGGTCTCGACTCACAATTACGAACTGCGTTACTGGCTGGCGTCGGGCGGTATCCACCCGGGATACTACTCGAAGACGGATATCTCCGGTCAGATCCAGGCAGATGCGCTTCTGTCCGTGACGCCGCCGCCGCAGATGCCGGCGACGCTCGAAGCGGGGACCATCAACGGGTACTGCGTGGGTGAGCCGTGGAACCAGCAGGCCGTGTTCAAGGGCATCGGCGTGCCGGTGATCACCGACTACGAGATCTGGAAGGACAACCCGGAAAAGGTCTTCGGCATCACCAAGGAATTTGCCGACAAGTATCCGAACACCACCCTTGCGCTGACCAAGGCGCTGATCCGGGCCGCCAAGTGGCTGGATGAAGACAACAACGCCAACCGTATGGAAGCCGTGAAGATTCTCGCCAAGTCCCAGTACGTGGGTGCGGACGAGGAAGTCATCGCCAACTCGATGACGGGTACCTTCGAATACGAGAAGGGCGACAAGCGCGAGGTGCCTGACTTCAACGTGTTCTACCGTTACTTCGCGACCTATCCCTACTATTCGGATGCCGTCTGGTACCTGTCGCAGATGCGTCGCTGGGGCCAGATCACCGAAGGCAAGCCGGACAGCTGGTATGACGAAGTCGCCAAATCCGTTTACCGCCCGGACATCTACCTGAACGCGGCGAAACTGCTGGTCGCCGAGGACAAGGTCGCGAAAGCCGACTTCCCCTGGGAAACGGACGGCTACCGCAAGCCGCAGTCCGAGTTCATCGACGGCATCACCTTCAATGGCAAGAAGCCGAACGACTACCTGAAGCAGTTCCCCATCGGCCTCAAGGGTTCCGAGACTGTTGCGGGCACCAAGGTCGTCACCAACTGACCCAAGCGGGGATGGCGGTGCTCCCTGTCGCCATCCCCGTTCTTTCTACGAGATTGAAAACAGGAATACATCATGAGCACCATCGAGAACGTGATTGAAGCCCCCGCCGCTGAGAAAAAAAGCGCACAGCGCCGCGAGAAGGTCTTCTCATGGATCAACAAGTCGGCCGCTTACCTGAGCGTCGCCGGCCTCGGGTGGCTCGTGCCCCTGATGAAGATTGCCGCCGGTGACAATCCGCGCGAGCAGTTGGGCGAGGTCTGGCAGCAGCTCTGCATTCCGCTCGCGGGCCTGATCATCTTCCTGAGCGCATGGGCATACCTGGCACCGAAGGTCGACACGTCGCTCGGCGCGATCCCGGGTCCGGTCGAGGTCTATGAGCAGGCGGTGAACCTCTATCACGACCACGTCGCTGAGCGCGGCAAGGAAGACCAGTTCATGGAGCGCCAGGAAGCGCGCAACGCGAAGTGGATCGAGGCCGGTCATCCGGAACGCGTCAAATGGCGGGACTATACGGGCAAGCCGACATATCTGGATCAGATATTCACCAGCCTTTACACTGTTGCCCTCGGCTTTCTAATTGCGACCGTCATTGCCGTGCCGATCGGCATCATGTCGGGGCTTTCCCGCGCCGTGAACGGGGCGCTCAATCCGCTGATCCAGATATTTAAGCCGGTCTCGCCGTTGGCGTGGCTGCCGATCGTCACCATGATCGTCTCCGCGCTCTATGTGGACGTGGCCGACGCCATGCCGAAATCGCTCGTGATCTCGGCGGTGACGGTGACGCTCTGTTCGCTCTGGCCGACCCTCATCAACACCGCGCATGGCGTCGCGTCCATCGACAAGGACCTGATGAACGTCGGACGTGTCCTGCAGTTGCCGACGTGGAAGACCGTGACCAAGCTGGTGCTGCCGTCCGCGTTGCCGCTGATCTTCACTGGTCTTCGCCTTTCGCTTGGCGTCGGCTGGATGGTGCTGATCGCCGCAGAAATGCTGGCGCAGAACCCGGGACTCGGAAAATTCGTCTGGGATGAGTTCCAGAACGGCTCTTCGTCGTCGCTGGCGCGGATCATGGTTGCGGTGCTGACCATCGGTATCATCGGGTTCCTGCTGGACCGGCTGATGTACGCCCTGCAGGCCGCCTTCACCTTCAAGACCAACCGCTGATCGCCGACGGGCAGGGAGAACGCACATGTCATTTCTCGAAATGAAGAACGTTACCAAGTCCTACGGCAGCGGCCGCGACCGGACGGACGTTCTCGGCGGCATCGATCTCGCCGTCGAGGAAGGTGAATTCATCGCCATCGTTGGGTTCTCGGGCTCGGGCAAAACGACGCTGATCTCGCTGCTGGCGGGCTTGATCTCGCCGGACGGCGGCAGCGTCACCATGAACGGCGCGCCGATCACCGGGCCCGACCCGTCGCGCGGCTTGGTGTTCCAGTCGTATTCGCTGATGCCGTGGCTCAGCGTGCACGGCAATGTCAAGCTGGCGGTCGACGAGGTCTTCAAGAAAGAAAGCAAGGCCGAACGTGAAGCGCGTATCGAGAAATACATCGACATGGTTGGCCTCGGCCACGCCGCCGACCGCAAACCGGCGGAGCTTTCCGGCGGCATGCGTCAGCGCGTCTCGGTAGCCCGCGCCCTCGCCATGAGTCCCGACGTGCTGTTGCTCGACGAGCCGCTCTCCGCGCTCGACGCGCTGACCCGCGCCAAACTGCAGGATGAAATCGAAGACATCTGGGAGCGTGAGAAAAAGACCGTCATCCTGATCACCAACGACGTCGATGAAGCAATCCTGCTCGCCGACCGGATCATTCCCCTGAACCCCGGGCCGAACGCGACGCTGGGCCCGGCCTTCAAGGTCGACTTGCCGCGGCCGCGTGACCGCAGTGCGATGAACAACGACGAAGCGTTCAAAGCGCTTCGAGGTGAGGTGACGCAGTATCTTTTCGAAGCCGGCATCAAACGCGGCGCGGAAACCGAGACGTCAGGCGAACTGCCCAACGTCGTGCCGATCACGCAGTTGCCGGACGAGAAATTGCCCGCCGCCTATCAGGAGGCCGCAGCGTCGCCGATCGAGGACCGTTACGTCGAGTTCTACAATGTCTCCAAGGTCTACCCGACGCCGAAGGGGCCGCTGACGGTGGTCGACGGTTTCGACATGATCATGAAGAAGGGCGAGTTCATATCCCTGATCGGGCACTCCGGCTGTGGCAAGTCGACAGTGCTGTCGATGGTCGCGGGTCTCAATGCCATTTCCGACGGCGGCATCGCACTTGCCAACAAGGAAATCGTCGGTGCCGGTCCGGAACGCGCCGTCGTCTTTCAGGCACCGTCCCTGATGCCGTGGCTGTCGGCTCGCGACAACGTCGGCCTTGGTGTCGATAAGGTCTATCCGACCGCATCTGCCGCGGAACGGAATGATATCGTCGAGTACTACCTGTCCCGCGTCGGTCTCGGCGATTCCATGGACAAACTCGCCGACGAGCTGTCGAACGGCATGAAGCAGCGTGTCGGCATCGCCCGCGCGTTTGCGCTGTCGCCGAAGCTCCTCTTGCTCGACGAGCCGTTTGGCATGCTCGACAGCCTGACGCGCTGGGAACTTCAGGAAGTGCTGATGGATGTCTGGAGCAAGACCCAGGTCACCGCGATCTGCGTTACCCACGATGTCGACGAGGCGATCCTGCTGGCCGACAAAGTCGTCATGATGACCAATGGGCCGCACGCGCGCATCGGCAAGATCATGGATGTTGATCTGCCGCGTCCGCGTTCGCGCAAGGCGTTGCTGGCACACGAAGATTACTACGCCTACCGCCAGGAACTGCTCGATTTCCTCGAGGAGTACGAAGGCGGCGCCAACCCGGCGGACAAGAGCGAGGGGAAAAACGACGACGTTGAGGAGGAGGCCGCATAATGAAAAAGAAACTGGTCGTTATCGGCAACGGCATGGCGCCGGGCCGTGCGCTGGAGACGCTTTTCAAGAAAGCGCCGGGTGAGTTCGACGTCACCATCTTCAACGCCGAACCGCGCGTCAACTATGACCGGATCATGCTGTCGCCCGTACTTTCGGGTGAAAAGACCTTCGAGGACATCGTTATTCACGACGATGCCTGGTACGCCGAGCACGGTGTCACTTTGCTGAAGGGTGAAAAGATCGTCCACATCGATCGCGAAAAAAAGACCGTAATGTCCGAGAATGGTGTCACCGCCCCCTATGATCATCTGATGATCGCAACGGGGTCGACGCCGATCGTCATTCCGGTGCCGGGTCACGACAAGAAGGGTGTCGTGACCTATCGCGACCTCGACGATGTGGACCAGATGTTGGAGGCAGCCAAGGCAAGGAAGAACGCCGTCGTGATCGGCGGCGGACTTCTTGGCCTCGAGGCGGCTGCCGGGCTGCAAATGCAGGGCATGAACGTGACCGTCCTGCATCTGATGCCGACCCTGATGGAACGTCAGCTCGATCCCGCAGCGGGATACCTGTTGCAACGTGCGATCGAGGACCGCGACATCCGCGTGATCACCAAGGCCAACACGCATGAAATTCTCGGTAACGACGAGGTCACGGGTGTCGCGCTCGATGACGGGACGGTCATACCCGCCGACATCGTGGTCATGGCCGTCGGTATTCGCCCCAGCACGGCGGTTGCCGAGGCGGCCGGCCTGGAAACTGGGCGCGGAATCATCGTCGATGACGCCATGCGCACGTCGGACCCGGATATCTCGGCGGTGGGCGAGTGCGTCGAACACCGGGGCATGTGTTATGGCCTCGTCGCGCCGCTCTATGAGATGGCAAAAACGCTGGCGGCACGGCTTGCCGGTGACGAAACGGCCGAGTACACCGGTTCGGTCACCTCGACCAAGCTCAAGGTGACCGGCATCGATCTGTTTTCGGCGGGCGATTTCACCGAGGCGCCGGACCGCGAGGAGATCGTGCTCCGCGACGCGGCGGCGGGTGTCTACAAGCGCCTTGTGCTCAAGGACAACAAGATTATTGGCGTCGTGCTCTACGGCGAGACCAAGGACGGTGCCTGGTTCTTCCAGATGATGAAGGACGGCACGGACGTATCCGAGCTGCGTGAAACGTTGATCTTCGGCCAGGGATACGCGGGAGGCGCCCCGCTGGACCCTACGGCGGCCGTTGCAGCCTTGCCGGATGACGGCGAGATCTGCGGTTGCAACGGCATCTGCAAGGGCGACATCGTCACCGCGATCACGGAACAGGGACTAAGCACGATCGATGATGTCCGCGCTGTGACCAAGGCATCGGGCTCGTGCGGATCGTGTAGCGGTCTGGTGGAACAGTTACTGGCGCTGGCGCTGGGCGATGCCTACAACCCGGCGGCCGTGCAACCGATGTGCCCGTGCACAGATCTGGGTCATGACGATGTCCGGCGCTTGATCGTCGCAAAGGAACTGAAAACCATTCCGGCAGTCATGCAGGAACTGGAATGGAAGACATCGTGCGGATGCGCGAAGTGCCGCCCGGCGCTCAACTACTATCTCGTGGCAACGTGGCCGGGCGAGTACGAAGACGATTACCAGTCCCGCTTCATCAATGAACGCGTTCACGCCAACATCCAGAAGGACGGCACGTATTCCGTCATCCCGCGCATGTGGGGCGGCATGACGACGCCGAGTGAATTGCGCGCCATCGCCGATGTCGCCGACAAGTTCAACATCCCGTCGGTCAAGGTGACGGGCGGTCAGCGGATCGATCTGCTGGGTGTGAAGAAGGAAGACCTGCCTGCTGTGTGGGCCGATCTTAACGCCGCCGGCATGGTCTCGGGGGCTGCTTATGCCAAGGGACTTCGGACCGTGAAGACCTGTGTCGGCACGGACTGGTGCCGTTTCGGCACGCAGGACTCGACCGGGCTCGGCATCAAGATCGAGAAAATGATGTGGGGGTCGTGGACGCCGCACAAGGTCAAGATGGCGGTGTCGGGATGCCCGCGCAATTGCGCCGAGGCGACGTGCAAGGACTTTGGCGTGATATGTGTCGACAGCGGTTACGAACTGCATTTCGCCGGCGCCGCCGGAATGCACATCAAGGGAACCGAAATCCTGTGCACGGTCGCGACCGAGGAAGAGGCACTGGAATACTGCGCCGCCACGGTGCAGCTCTATCGCGAGCAGGGGCGCTATCTGGAGAGAATCTACAAATGGGCCGACCGTGTCGGTCATGACACGGTGCGTGCCCAGATCGTGGAGGATCACGAGCGCCGCAACCTGCTGTATCGCCGCTTCCTGTATTCGCAGAAGTTCGCGCAGGTCGATCCGTGGGCCGAGCGTGTCGCCGGCAAGGACTGGCGCGAATTCACGCCGATGTCCGATATTTCTAGACTGGAGGCAGCGGAATGAGTGGACCAACCGAACGTTGGATCGATGTCGGTTATCTGAACGATATCCCGCGACGTGGTGCGCGCTGCGTGAAGGTGCCGGGCTACACCGTCGCAGTATTCCGCACCGGTGACGACCAGGTTTTCGCACTCGAGGACAAATGCCCGCACAGGAACGGCCCGCTTAGCCAGGGGATCGTCCACGACGGCTGCGTGACGTGCCCGTTGCACAACTGGGTGATCAGTCTCGCCACCGGCGAAGCGCAGGGTGCTGACGAAGGCCGTGTGGCGACGATCCCGATAAAACTCGAAGGCGGCCGTATTTCCATCGATATCGGCGTTGCCGCAGTGCGTGCGGCGTAGAGGGCCGGATGGACGGCGCGGGGTTCAACACCAAGGTACGGACCACCTGCCCCTATTGCGGGGTTGGATGCGGCGTCATCGCGACGCGTGGCGCGGACGGTGAAGTGACGATCGAAGGCGATCCGGATCATCCGGCGAATTATGGACGCTTGTGTTCCAAGGGATCCGCGTTGGCGGAGACGTTGTCTCTCGACGACCGGTTGCTGTACCCGGAGATCGGCGGCGCGCAGGCAAGCTGGGATGATGCGCTCAATCTGGTCGCCGATACGTTCAAGGAAACCATCGCCGAACATGGGCCGGATTCGGTGGCATTCTATGTCTCCGGACAGTTTCTGACCGAGGACTACTACCTCGCCAACAAGTTGATGAAGGGTTATATCGGATCCGCCAATATCGACACCAACTCCCGGCTATGCATGGCATCGTCGGTTGCCGGCCACAATCGTGCCTTTGGTGAAGATACGGTTCCGGCCAGCTACGAGGATCTGGAGCTTGCCGATCTGATCGTTCTCGTCGGGTCGAATCTGGCGTGGTGTCACCCGGTCCTGTTCCAGCGCATCATGGCCGAGAAAGAACGCCGTCCTTCGATGCGGTTGGTCGTGATCGATCCGCGCCGAACCGTCACGGCAGATGCGGCAGACCTGCACCTGCCGATCGCACCCGACGGTGACGCCGCGCTTTTCAGTGCGCTGTTGCGGCATCTGCATCATGCCGGAGCGCTCGACAGTCAGTATATCGCCGACCATACCGAGGGTTTCAGTGACGTTCTGGAAGAGGTGCTCTCCGCCGATCCGGATACAATGCTGCGCGCGACGGGCCTGGATCGGCAGTCGGTCCGAACATTCTTTGATTGGGTGACAGCGACGGAACGTACCGTCACCGTCTACAGTCAGGGCGTCAATCAGTCGGTGTCGGGGACCGACAAGGTCAATGCCATCATCAATACCCACCTCGCGACGGGTCGCATCGGACGGCCGGGCGCGGGGCCGTTTTCAGTTACCGGGCAGCCCAACGCCATGGGTGGGCGCGAGGTCGGCGGTCTCGCCAATCAGTTGGCAGCGCACATGCGCATCGAGGATGAAACGGATCGGGAAACGGTACAGGCGTTCTGGCAAAGTCCGACAATTGCCGACAAGCCGGGCCTGAAAGCGGTGGAATTGTTTGAAGCTGTCGGTGATGGACGTATCAAGGCGATCTGGATCATGGCGACCAATCCTGTCGACAGCCTGCCCAGATCCTGGGCCGTCGAGACGGCGCTCAGGAATTGCCCGTTCGTCGTCGTTTCGGACAACATCCATGAGACGGATACAACCCGTCATGCGCATGTTCTGCTGCCGGCGACAGGCTGGTCGGAGAAAAACGGTACCGTCACCAATTCGGAACGCCGAATATCGCGGCAGCGCAGTTTCCTTCCGGTGCCCGGGGCGGCACGGCATGACTGGTGGGCGCTTAAGGAAGTCGGCCGGCGTATGGGATGGAATGATGCATTCGAGTACGGCACGCCCGCCGAAATCTACCGGGAGCATGCTGCGCTGTCCGGGTTCCGGAACGGCGGCAAACGTGCCTTCGATATATCATGGCATGCGCGCATCGGCGATATCGCCTATGAACAGATGAAACCCGTGCAATGGCCCTTGCGGGAGCAGGGTGCCGATGCCATTCGGTCGGGCGCACACGGCGTACCGTTTGTGAACGGTCGACGTAGCCGGTTCGTCAAGGTGACGCCGCCTGCGGTGGAGGACGTGCGCGGCACGGGCTTCGTGCTCAATACCGGCAGGGTTCGGGATCACTGGCATACCATGACCCGCACGGGAAAATCGGCGACATTATCGGCGCACTATGCCGAGCCATTCCTTGCCATGCATCCGGCCGACGCTGCCCGTGTGGGGATCACCGATGCGGACCTTGTCAGGGTCGCCGGCGGGGGGCAGGAAATCGTCCTGCGCGCCCTCATCTCGGACCGGCAGCGCCCCGGTGAGGTTTTCGTGCCGATGCACTGGACCGATCATTTTGCATCCGGCGGCCGTGTCGGACGTGTGATCGAATGCGCGACCGATCCTTATTCCGGGCAGCCCGGCCTAAAACGCGGCCAAGTCACAGTGTCACGGTTCAATGCCAGCTGGTTCGGGTTTGCGGTACTTGCCGTGCGGCCTCAGAATCTGGATGACGCCTATTGGGCGGTCGCGCGCACGTCTGCGGGCTGGAGAATAGAAATGGCCGGATCGGGGGGCGTGCCGGACTGGCAAGCGCTCGCGGAAAAGCTATTCGGAGCACCCGCCAGCGATGCCGGTTGGACGGCTTACGAGGATCATGGAGCCGCTCAGTTCCGCTACGCGTTCGCGCCGGAACGCAGGCTTGCGGGCGCCGCTTATTTCTCGCCGGCACCGGTAAACGTGTCGCGGTCGTGGGCGGCGGCGCAATTGGGCGAGGAGACCCCGGGCGGCGCGGTACTTGCCGGCCGTGGCGGTGCCGATCAACCGGATCCGGGGCCGACCGTCTGTGCGTGCTTCTCCATCGGTGCAAACCAGATCCGTGCCGCGCAAAAAGAACACGGCTGCCGTACGGTTGAAGACATCGGCGATTGTCTTGGGGCAGGTACCAACTGCGGTTCCTGCAAATCCGAAATCGGAATCCTGCTCGACGAAGAAAACGTGCTGGAAGCAGCTGAGTAACCCGGCGTTTCTTATATTCTCAGTGGACAGATCAACGCCAACGAGCCTTGTCCGGCGGCGGTTCTGGGCACCGTGTCAGTGCTTGTCGGCGTCTTTCAGAAGATCGCCCAAGCCTGCGCGTTACGTATTGTTCGAACCTTTGGGGGTGTCGTTATTCTTGGACTTGCCGAAAATCAATCTGAAGAAATTCACGATGCGGAGCCAAAACATTTTAATCGCTACCGCACCTGCAGCCAGGATTGCGACGATGGTTTGAAGAACCATATTCCCGGCCCCGGGATCGATGTACGCACTTGCCTGCGCAGGGAAAAACGCGATGATCAAAACCAATAGAAACAGGTGCACAGTTACCTCTCTGCGGCGCAAGGCCTCAATCAGTCGTAACGCTGATACCGTTTGTCGTGACGCGTTCAATCGGCACTCATTGTCGCTTTCGAGAGACGATGACCGTTCGCCCGACATCCAAATAGGTTCCGCTGTCTAGCACACTCTTCGTTTGTACGTCGAACATTTCGTCGATCATCGAGATCACCGGGAGAAGTTTTTTTTCTTCGAATTTCGGGGCATGCGACTCGAACAGGAACGTCCCCCCGGGCGTAAGCAACCGGTGGCATTTTTCAAGATACATTTCAGTGGTTTGACGGGTCTTTCCGTCATAGGTGGAATGGTTCGCAAGTGACAAAATGACGTCAAAGGTCTCTGTGGGTTGAAAATCCTCAAACGCCATCGCACGGAACGCAGTGTTGGTCAGGCCCAGGTGGCCGGCGCCAAGCTCGGCAATGCGGACGAGGAAGGGGTTCACCTCGACACCAACGACTTGTTTTGCAGCCTTCGCCGCAGACAAAGAGACGAATCCGCTGTTACAACCGATATCCAGGACCGTTCTTCCTGAGGCAAGTTCCTGCAAGCCGTACGCATGCGTACGCGCCCGGGTATCCCGAAGGCCGGTTATGCCAAGTTCAGCGAGACCTTGATACAAGTAACCCTCTCCGTAATCGTAAGCGTCCCAGTCATTTGCGGCTTCTGCTATTACGCTCATGATCCGGCCATGTAGCCGTCGTAGCTCCGGATTACTCTGAAGGCGAATGTAATCTCTCTGTCTGTTCAAAAAAGCCTGGCGTCGCGCACCGCCTGAGAAAATAGCACACGCGAGCAGCTTGAGCGGCAACATAGAACTGTACCGTTCGTAGTATTCCGTATCGACATAAGGGATGTTCATGGGTCAATAGTATCCGGGTACGCTCTCGACAACGCGCCACTTTCCATCGACCTTTTCATGCCGCGTAATCGTTCTCTTCCAGTCTCGCCCCTTGCCCCGCCAGCTCCAGAACCATGCGCTCTGATGCCTATTCATGCCCTCGTTGTGTCCCTGAAGCGGGAAGCCGGACAGCGTATCGGGCCGGGCAATGTCGAAATGTTCTAGAATCGTTGGGGCGATATCCTGCACCTGAGCAGGAAAGGCCGATGTGCCGTTCGTCGACTGGCCGGGATACTTCACAAGCATAAGGCCGGATGTGAGCCCTTCGATGATGTTGTGCGGTAAAGCACGTTCATTTCTGAGTTCGGGAATTGCTTCCCTTTCGCGTCGCCACTGTTCGAGGTCGATGTCGCTGAAATAGGGCAGCATTTCATCTTCCGTGGGCGGGGAACCATACGAGCCATGATCGGAATAGACGATGATCGTCGCCTCTTCATATCGTCCGAGGCTTTTCAGGCGGTCGACGAGTTGGCGCACCATTCTTAGCGCGCAAACATGGTGGTCGGCGACGGACGGTCGGGGCATGCCAGAGGAGGCTGCATACGGTGCGCAGTTTTCGTCCCTGTTGATCGGGCCATGGGGGATATAGACATGCGAGTATACATACTGACCGTTGGCGGGGCGGTCCGCCTCGTCAGCGAGCATCTGTTGGAACGTATCGTATGTGTACAGATTGGCCGTACTTGATACTTGCTTTTGCTTGATAAAGAGCTTGGAAATCGAGAATCCGAAATCCCAATACATCGGTTTCTCGTCGGAGTGGAAATTGCTCAGATTACGCCACAAACTCGGCGGAAGTATCTGAAGAAAAACGATGTCCAGGATAAAGAGGTTGGCTGATTGGCTCAGAAGACTCTGGCGGTAGTGCGTCGTGGGCCGACACTGTTTCGCATGCCGGTAACAATAGTAATCGTAGAATGGATAAACGTTAACGTCGACGCCATTACGCCAAAGAGTGTCCATCAGGCCGAACTGGAAAGTGCCGTACGTCCACGAGATCGTACCCCAGTCTTTCCCGTAATCGTTATTTCCCATGAACATGAATGCATTGACGAAGGCGGTCCCGTCGGTCGGGGTCCGATAGTTGGGAAACGACTGGAAGTCGGCTTCGGGGAACTCAGCCAGTTTGTCAATGACGTACGGATACAATTGTCCCTGAAATGCATCGAGGAGGATATGATAGACGTTTCCCTTCGCGGTGGCTGGGGTTTTTGTGCGATCATTCCCCAATGTTTTGAGTGAGACCTGCCTGATTTCGAACCGTGCCGGTAGCGTTTTCTGGAAGTTGGTGACGGGATCGAAATGCACCAGAACGGCGC
Source organism: Rhodospirillales bacterium (assembly GCA_965262415.1). Lineage (GTDB taxonomy): Bacteria > Pseudomonadota > Alphaproteobacteria > Rhodospirillales > Casp-alpha2 > UBA4479. Next base: position 4,197,848 of record OZ253533.1, read on the forward strand.
CCTCGGTTTGACCCGGTTTAAGCGGCAAGAGAATCTCTTCGCTGACGGGAACTTCACTGGGAACGGCTACGTAAGGAAGCAGGACACGCTCGCCATCCTTAGAATAGTTATAAACGTACTTTCCTCCCGGCGTTGTCGACCCGACCCGGACTCGGCCCGCATCGACGCGCATTTTGACAGCGAGAACTTGCGTCTCCCCCGCGACAGGGCCTGTGATCATGAAGGGTATCTTGAAGCGACCGTCCGAATTGGCTTTGAACTCGCCCGAGATGACGTCACCCGTTTCCAGCCTGACGTCTTTCAAATCGGTCGGCGGAAGCGTGACGATCTTGGAAGAGGTGTTATGCAGGGACGACCGGTTTAACGTCGACAATGCGCCCTCGTATCGGTCGGCAGCTTTCGGCGTCGCTAACGCATTGATGAAATTGTTCGGTCCGATGGAATTGATGTGCTCGTAAACCGACGTTCCGGCGATCGCGATCGCGATAACGCTTGCAAAGTTCATCATCGATCGTATTTCCAGGCGGCGCACCATCCACAGAACAATTAGGAAAAACGCCAACTCGATAAAGACTAGGACTGCTGTATTTATTGTTTCCTCGACTGCGAAAAAGGGACGTAACGTGCCCCATGCTATGACGTTGATGCCAATTACCGTGATCAGGCGCGCCGTGAAGGTCCACCGCCCGGACCAGGCAAGGACGTAGATCGGCAAAAGCAACAGCCACATGCTTGCCACCGCCGCGGCGACCGCGAGGTAGAGGTCCAGGTTGATGGTGATCTCCTCGAGGTTGCGCTCAATTACTTTGAGCGGCAGCGACAGGGCGACAATGCTCGGCAGCAAGAGCGCACAACATGCGACGATAATCACGGAAAGAGCGTGACGGAAAACAGATGAAAGTCTCATTGTTCACAATTCATCAATGATCGATTGGTGCATTTTCGCACATCCGGAAGCTACATGTAACGGTTAGGAATGTGCAAATTTCAGCAGCTAAGAGACAAAAACCTCAGCCAATGCGCGGGCGCGTAACACGGGGTTCATAAACCGGTAGGTGACACCCGTTGATGCATCTTGCGAATTGGAAGTGAGCTGCGCCGGCGCGTCGCAGCCGCTGAGCGTTTTCATCAGCGTCGCCGCGCGTAACAGGGGGTCGATGAATGCATACACTGCACGATAAAGAGTGTCGTCATTGGGCCTCGGGCCTGCAGGCAGCCTGATCTTGATGGCCGGAAACTGCTGAACTCGAACCAATGCGCCGGTATCAATCCCAGGGGCCATGAAGAAAGCACTGGCGCCCAGCCGTCCGTATACGAGCATGGACCACAAAAGACCGTCCGATCCACGAACGTCCGGCAATGCCCCCGGATGAACATGCAAAAACCGAATGCCCTCAAGGCCGAGCAAAGCATCCGGTAAAATACCACCGCCGGTGAACAAGATGACCGCCGGCGACGCTCGGGCAACGGTCGTCGGCAACGACGGATCGCCCAATCCGTCGACGAATACTTCTTCAACCTCGTCAGCTATATCGTGAAGCAGGCGCGGCCCCACCATTGTCGGGAAAATGGATGGCGGTAGATTGAAGTGCTCAGCGGCCTGCGCTTGCGTGCTCGATACGAACGACGGCAGCTCGTTCTGCAGCCGTCTTGGCCAATAATTCATTCTCATGGCCTGATGCCAGGAGGCATAGCTTCTTCGAACGGGAGGCGGCAACCAACGGCCGACCGGTTTGCCGCTCGAAAGGTCATTCCTGTTGATGATTTTGATGAGTCGTTTCGGCCTGACGCCGGCAAGCTTTAGCGTGGCGAGATAGGCGCGTGCGGTCGGGCTCTCCGAGAACAAGATCGTTATATCCATGGGACTACTCATTGAACCATGATTTCGTCAATTGCACAGAACGGTTTCAGGCCGCCGCATTGCCACAAGCCTTTGCATATTTCCAAATCAGCGACCGAGTCCACCTCCATCCATCCTCGTTTGACGGTGACGCCCCGGAGCTGCCAATTCTCGTTGCAGAAATGTTGAAGGAGATCGGTCAGGTGCATCTGGTCAAGAGAGTCGTCGTTTGCATGATGTGACCGCAATGAATCATAAAACGAGATGAAGGCAGCTTGTATGCTTGCGCTAATTTTGATGAGCCCCATGTACTTGGCCTCGATCAAGCCGCCATCTGCAACTGCCAGCGCGTCAAGATCTACCGAAAGAATATCTTCGACGATATGCACTCCTCGTATCCGACTGATCTTAAGGATCGCTTGCCCCCTGATCGAGAACTTCGTCCAGACGTTGATTTGTCAGCCTGAGCAATTTCGCCTGTTCAGTATCGCTGGAAACAAGACCGATAGCATTGAAACATGAATTGACCAGTTTGAGCGCTCTCCCTTTCTCTTCGGAACATGAAGCAATAAGGAGGATGGTACATAGAACGGGAAACATCTCCTGCGCCAAAGGCTCGTTTGATGCCGGCTTGTTCCAATCACTGTCATAATTTGCATATAGTTTCTTTGCGATATCGATCTTCCGGCACAGGCGCCATATAACATTCGAGTCCTGAGCCGCGCTGTCTCGGGACCAGCCGAGCAGGAAGGTGCTGGTGTCCATTGCTCCATCCGTCCTCGATGGCTGTCGCCGAACCGCCGACTTGCTGTTTCTGAGAGAAGCGTCCAGCGCATCTATCATGATTGCAGGGTTCTTAATATGTGGATGAGCTTGTCGGCACCGGCCTTTCCACTTGAGCCAGGGTTAAAGACCCACTTGCGCATCAAGTCGGCCGATTTGAGTTCCTTATTGACGAGGTTGTGCAATAATTCGGGTGCATCTGTCAGATTCTCAGGCGCGAGAACCTCGCCAACTTCGTCCCGAATCATTTTTTCAAATGGGACGCAATCGATACGCGAGCTCTCCTCGTTTCTGATTTTCTGTGGAACATCCACAAAAAGAACTGGCATGCCCATGCCTAGTGCCCCCTCTATCGCGACGCCAGACCAATCACTGATCATTACGTTGCACTGTAGCAGGGATTCCATCGAGGAAGGTTTGTCATCGAAGGAGAGGAGTGAGGAGCCGTCGGATAGAGCTTTTAGCTCAGCGATTCCCTTGGGCGTGCGGCGTACTGTCTCATGATGCGGACGGATTGTAGTCTTCAGGCCGGCGTCAATGAGTATTTTGGCAAGTCGAGCGCCATGGATCTCAAGTAAACCATTGTCGCCCCAAGAAGGCGCAACGAGGACATTTGGTGCCGTCCGTGATCTGGCAGGCGGATGGTCGCGCCGTGAGTTCAGAAGCGTATCCAAGCGGCCATATCCATGCTCGAACAGGTCCATCTTTTTCAGGTTATACACGGCGCAGGTCTCTTGCATCTCGGCAACATGGTGCGGCCCTGCACAGAACATCGTGTCGAAGGAATTGAAAGCACCTTTCCGATATACCGTGTGCAGACTGGCAAGGGAGTGGTGCACGTAAACATAATGCACGGGCCGAACCGACCGTTTTATGTGAAAGGTATCAAGGTCGGGCATGCTCAAAACCAAAATTCGCGCGTCCATCGAACGAAAAAGAAAGGTACGCGCAGTTCCGTCTCCGATCTCGAAACCAAGGATGTCGGGATGATACGTTAATCCCGGGTCGGATGGGGATGAGCTGATATAAGTGACCTGCCGCCGGTGGTCATTTATCAAACTGTCCAAAATCGGTTGGAGGTGGGGCCAGTATGCTTCGCCTTCCGAGTAGAACACTATCTCGCGCTGTTCCGCCGGTAGTTGCGTGAACCTGTGGGCCTGCCGCATATGCTCAACGAAGCTAGGAAGTCTGATCATGATCTCGGGATCAAGCGAGGATTTAGGCAATCCACGGATAGCCTAGTGCATTTTGCCAGTTCATCAAATCTGTCATCGCCAATTCCGATTGCTGCGGGAAGACCGAACTCTGCAGCACCTATTGGCATATGTGAATTTGCCCGACCAAATGCGGTTACGAGTGCAGTGATACGATGCCCGAAGAACCAATCGAGGGTCGAGTTGCCGTCACGCACCTCAACGAGGCAACTGGCGACAGAGCCGTGGCTGGGGCGCCCAGCGCCTAAAACGATTAATCTCAAGTTTCGTATCAACGTTTAAAGATGCTCCGCGTCGGTTCTCTCCCGGGTTGCCTTCGGGTTTCGGCAAACCAGTACGTTATAGGTGCGCTTTACCTTCTTGGGTCGTGCACGAGCAGGGACAAAGAATAATGTCTCGCCCGCATTGGGCAACCGGGAATGGAAGAACGGTTCAGGCGCGAGTGATCAAGTACGATTGATCGTACGGGCCTGCCTGAACGGTGTGTGGTTGCAACTTGCCTGAACTGCGGGGCAACGGACAGGGCGGGATTTACACCGACTTTTGCGCGGGTGCAGACTCCCGACGCTGCATCAGAGCGTCTTCGAAGCTGAGGCGGAAGAAGGTCGTGTTCTCGGGCGTCACTTCGATTGTCAGGTTGCCGTTCATGGCGCGCATGATGGCGAGACTGATCGGCAAGCCCAAGCCGGCGCCGTGATTGCGTCCGGTCCGCATGCCGCGCGCGAACTTGTCGAAGATCGATGTCGAGACCTCGGGCGGGACCCCGCCGCCGTTGTCGATGATGTCGATCTGCACGAAGCCGTCCACCAATGCAGTGCGCATCAGAATTTCCGGATCTTCGGCAAGATTGTATTTCACGGCATTGGACAGCACGTTGATCAGAACCTGGCGCAATCGGTCGTTGTTGGCCCTGATCCATAGTTCCCCCGGCGCGAGTTCCGTTTGCACCTTCACACCGGCGCTTCGGGTCATCCCGGCGATCGTCTCCAGCGCTTTTTTCACGGCGGTATTGGCATCGAGCTGGGTAAGATCCAGCTTCGAGACCCCTGCCTCCAGCCGATTGATGTCGAGAATTTCGTCGAGCAATCGCGTCAGGCGCAGGCTTTCGTCGTGGATGATATGGACGAACCGAGCGCGGTCATCGTCGGTAATCGTGTGCTCCTCCATCAGGATTTCGGAGAAGGATCGGATCGATGTCATGGGGGTGCGCAACTCATGGCTGACCTGGCTCAGGAACTCATCCTTCTGGGCATCCAGTGTTCTGAGCCGGTCGTTGACGACGCGCAGCTGCTGCGCGGTGCGCTCAAGCTCGGCGGACTTTTCCTCGAGTTGGCGTGACGTCTCGAGAACCTGTTGCGTCTCGTCGGCAATATCGATCAGCTCGGTAATGCTGACCGTCTGGCCACCGGCAATCCGCGTCACCATGGCGTGTGCCGATGCCGCGCCGATCGACCCCGCGAGTTCCCGTTCGAGCCGTGCTACCACGGCGTCGGTCGGGTGCGGCAGACCGGTTTTCATGCCCTGGCTTGCAGCCATTTCGTCGAACAGTTTCTTGGCGGGCACGCCGCCCAGAATGCGCTGCGCCAGTACGAACAGATCTTCGGAGTCGGCAACCTCCGCCGAGATGTTCGACGCCGATCCTGCGGAGGATTTGTAAACGTCGACAAACAACGCGCCCTGCAAGCGCTCAAGGCCATCGGGCGTCGTCAGGGCCGAGAACACCACGAAACAGAGCGCATTCATGCCGACGCTCCACACCACGGCGTGAACGAGCGGATCGAAATGGTCGAGGCCGAACAGCGCCTCGGGGCGCAGCAGTGAAATGCCAAACGGCCCCTGGCTGATGACATTGGCGCTCAGAATGAAATGGCCGTCGAAGCTCGGCAGGAACAACGTGTAGGCCCAAAGCGCGAAACCGACCACGAGCCCGGCAATGGCACCGGCGCGGGTGGCGCTGCGCCAGAAGATGCCGCCGATGAGGCTGGGCAGAAACTGCGCCACGCCCACGAATGCGATCAGGCCGATGGCCGCGAGCGCGTCTGAACCGCCGCTGAGGTAAAAGTATAGAAAGCCCAGGCCGAGAATGGCAGCGATGCTGAGGCGTCTGGACGTCAGCAGAAGGTTTCTGACGTCGCCGCTGACTGCTTTGGCGGGCAATAGGCGCAGGGCCACCGGCATGACGATATGGTTCGACACCATGGTCGATGCGGCGATGGCGGCGACGATGACCATCGAGGTTGCTGATGAAAACCCGCCGAGGAACGCGAGCATTGCAAGCTCGTTCCGGTTCTCGGCGAGCGGCAGCGTCAGCACGTACAGGTCGGGGTTGGACCCGGTCGGCATGACGTTCTGGCCGACCAGCGCGATCGGTACGATGAACACCGTCATGCCCAGCATATAAAGAGGAAACAGCCAAGACGCGGTGGCGACGTGACGTTCTTCGATGTTTTCGACGACCGTCACCTGAAATTGCCGCGGCAGGCAGATGATAGCGGTCGCGGAAAGGAATGTCAGTGCGATCCAGCGCGGGCCGAAGATGTCGCCGGCGCCCTGAATCGTCTCCGCAGAGACGCCCGCGAAAACATCGTTCAGTCCGTCAGCGACAATGAACGTCGCGAACACACCGACGGCGATCAGCGCCAGGAGTTTGACGATGGCTTCGAGCGCGATAGCCGCGACGACGCCGTGGTGGCGCTCGTTGGCATCCAGGTTCCGGGTGCCGAACAGGATCGTGAAAAGCGCCATGCCGGCGGCAATCCAGAACGCGGTCGTGGTGCCGTCGTTGCCACCGACGATTACCTGATAACTGTTCGTGACCGACTGCAGTTGAAGCGCGATATAGGGCGTGATGGCGATGACGGCGATTGTCGTCACCAGCACAGCAAGGCTCGGACTTTTGCCGTAACGCGACGAAATAAGATCGGCAATCGACGTGATGCGATGGGCGCGGCCGATACGCACGAGTTTTCTCAACAGCCACCACCAGCCGATAAAGACGAGTGTCGGACCGAGATAGATCGTGATGAACTCCAGCCCGTTTCGTGCCGCAGATCCGACTGCGCCGTAAAACGTCCATGACGTGCAGTAGATGGAAATCGACAGCGTGTAGATGACCGACGACTGCAGCCAGCGGATCGGTTTGCGCCGCATGCGCCAGTCAACAACGAAGGCGACGGCGAAGAGCAGGGCGACATAACCCAGGCAGACGAACAGCAGTATATTTACAGAAAGCATCAGACCGCGGTGTCGTCGCCGTTTGACGGAACGATCGGCTTTTCGCTGTCACGCAGCGGTCGCGCCAGCAGTGCCGCGCCTAAAACAAGAAGCGCCCAGACGACGAACAGGTAGACCAGCGCAAACGGCAGGCCGAAGAAGGTGGTGTCGATTTGCGCAATGCGGACCATTGGCGGCATCAGCAGGACGATGCCCAGCACCAGCAGGGCGACGGACCGGTCGCGGGTCTTCCGGCGGGCCAATTGCAGATCGGCGTTATCGATCATGCCCGCATTCCTGTTTACTGAAGTCGCTTCTCGGCAAGTTCGCCGATGGCATTGATGATCTCGGAATTGGCGAAGGGCTTTGTGATGAAAAGGTCTGCCCCGCAACGGAGTGCGGTTTCACGGTCTTCCCTCTGTCCCTTCGCCGTCAGCATCAGAACCGGCAGGAGCTTGGTCGCCGGGGCGGCGCGCAATCTGCGGAGGATTTCATACCCGTCCATTTCGGGCAGCATGACATCGAGCACCAGCACATCCGGCGGGGTGTTGAGGGCGGTCTTCAATACCTTCGGTCCTTCGGTCTCGACGGATACGTCGTAACCCGCACGTTCAAGCAGGAACGTAAGAGACGTCAGTATATTTTCCTCATCTTCGGCAAGCAGAATGCGGGCTGACATGATCAGCGTAACCTCCCGGCGTTTAAGTCTGTCTTATTGCAGACTTTGAAGGATTAGACGGCAAAACAGCTGCCGCTTCAATATCTGTATTGGACCACGACTGCTCCTAGTTGTCGGTGAGCGGGTCCGTCACCCGGTGCGGACAGGCTTCACGGGGGCAGAGCCTGCAACTCGGCCCGACCTCTTCCAGCCGCGTATCGTCATCAGGTGCGTACACTGTTTTAAAAGAGTCTTCCTCGCTCATTGCCAGCATATCGGTCACGAAGTGACGCGGCGCACCGAAACCGACCTTTCCCTGACTGACGGCCTTGGCGACGAAGACGAAACGGGCGCCGGAGGGGAAGATCGCACGCTGGCGAAACAGAATGTCAGACGACTGCTGCGCGCGAAACAGCACCCAAAGCGGGCACGCTACGGCGTAGCGGGGCACGGGAAGGCGCTCAAGACGAAGCATGCGGATGATCGTTCCGGCGGCATTGGCGCGAAAGTAACCGAAAGTGGGGGTGTCCTCGTCTTCGGGCAACGTGGTCAGCCGCTGGCATACGATATCCGTGTCGCATGCGAATTCGCCGCTGAGGGCTTCAACGTCGTACCGGACCGCCGCGGCCACTTCGCGGAACGTGGACATCGGCAGCATGGCAGCGGCGACGGCATATTCCGTAAGTTGTTCGCGAGCGCGGTTCTGGCCGGCGTGCGTGCTTATCTGAGTTTGTTCGCCGACAAACCGGTCGATGGTTCCGCTGAGATGTCCAATCACCAGATCACGTGCCGTGACGCGCCGATGGCGAAGATTCATTCCTGTGATTTCCGAAGCGAGCTTCTCGCTCAGTTCCTCGATCTCGGGGAAGTGGTTGCCGTAGTGCTCGAAGAGTGCTTCGACTTCGTCGACCGGGGTAAAAACCTTCTCGTCCTCGGCCGCCTTGTCGAGGTAAACGGCGAGCGCTTCAGCGACATCGGATAGAGTCCGGCTCTCTTCATATACGATGCGGTCGAACTCCCGGCGCCGGTCGTCGGGAATATCGTCGTAGTCGTGAATGATCTCGCTGATCGAGCGGACGGCGGCGATCCGTGTCAGGATGCGGTGAATGTTCTCGCTCAGGAACGGGTCGTTCGAAAGCCGGTCCGACAGCATGTACGCACGTTCGGTCGCCTCGCGTTCCGACCGTGCGAGACTGGCGACGCCACGCGCCCATCCGGGAAAACGTCCGATCAGTTCGTTGATCCGCTCTTCTTCCACATCGACGCCGGCAAGGGCCGGCAGGTGCGCAATTTCGCCGAGGGTGATCGAAAGACGGCGTTCCGAGACGTCGTCGAGTTCGCTGAGGGAGATGTCGAGTGCACCTGCGATCTTGCCCAGAAGAGGCCCCGCAATGCGCCGCTTGTTCCATTCGATGAGGTTCAGGTAGGACGGCGAAATCCCAACCTTTTGAGCCAGTTCCGCCTGTGTCGTGCCGATCTCGCGGCGCCGCTGGCGGATGCGTGTTCCAAGGATTGAGCTTTCCATTTTTGGCTCCGGGTTGCTGCGCTGCACAACAAATTCTGTGAATATTTCACAAATTAACAATAACGATTGTCAGAAATTTGACAAAATAATTGTTGAAAGTCAAATAGATACTAGACTCTTTACATTTTTCATTCATCCTAGGCTTCAGGATGAGTTCATCCTCAAGTCTCGGGGCGCCGTGGCCACGTCTGGCGGCCTCCAGAGGCGTCCAATGAATCGTTTTTGGGAGATCCATTATGAGTAAGTTTAAAATCAACCGTCGGACTCTGCTTAAAGGGACGGCGGCCGTTGGTGTTGGTCTCGCCACGCCGACGATCTTCACCAGCAAGGCATGGTCCGCCGGTTACATGAACGAGCCCAAGGGCGGCACCGTGACGTTCGGCTTCAACGTGCCGCAGACCGGTGCGTATGCCGACGAGGGTGCGGACGAACTGCGCGCCTACGAACTGGCCGTTGAGCACATCAACGGTGGCGGCGACGGCGGTATGCTGAATACGTTCTCGTCGAAGGCCCTTCAGGGTAACGGCGTGAACGGCAAGAAGGTGGAGTTCGTCACGGGCGACACGCAGACCAAGTCCGATGCCGCACGTGCCAGCGCCAAGCGGATGATCGAAAAAGACGGCGCGATCATGATCACCGGCGGTTCGTCGTCGGGTGTTGCGATCGCTGTCCAGGGCCTCTGCCAGGACGCCGGCGTCATCTTCATGGCCGGTCTGACCCACTCCAACGACACGACCGGTAAAGACAAGCGCGCCAACGGTTTCCGTCACTTCTTCAACACGGAAATGTCCGGTGCCGCGCTCGGCCCGGTGCTCAAGAACGCTTTTGGCACCGACCGTACCGCTTACCACCTCACCGCCGACTACACGTGGGGCTGGTCGCAGGAAGGTTCGATCAAGAAGTACACTGAACAGCTCGGTTGGAAGACGGCCGCTGCCGTCCGCACGCCGCTCGGTGCCGGTGACTTCTCACAGTACATCACGCCGGTTCTGAACTCCGGTGCCGACGTGCTGGTTCTGAACCACTATGGCCGTGACATGGTCAACTCGCTGACCCAGGCCGTTCAGTTCGGTCTGCGCGACAAGCAGGTCAACGGTAAGGACTTCGCCATCGTCGTTCCGCTGTACTCGCGTCTCATGGCACAGGGTGCCGGTGAAAACGTCAAAGGCATCTTCGGTTCCACCAACTGGCACTGGTCCTTGCAGGACGAAGGCTCCAAGGCATTCGTCAAGTCGTTCGGTCAGAAGTACGGCTTCCCGCCGTCCCAGGCCGCGCACACCTGCTACTCCCAGGCCATCCTGTATGCGGATGCCGCGCAGCGAGCCGGTACGTTCATGCCGTCCGGTGTCGGCGCCGCCCTCGAGGACTTCGAGTTCGACGGTCTCGGCAACGGCCCGACCCTGTATCGTGGTGCCGACCACCAGTGCTTCAAGGACGTCCTGGTTGTGAAGGGTAAAGAAAACCCGTCCTCCAAGTTCGACGTGCTCGAGGTGGTGGAAGTCACCCCGCGTGCTCAGGTTGAGTACCCGGCAGAAATGCTGGGCGGTGAGCTGGGTCCGTACAACAACGGCAACGGCTAATCGACGCCTGATTAGGAACTGGGTCGCCCCGGCTTTTGCCGGGGCGACCATCCTTCGCGAGGGTTTGGTGAATGGACGCGATCTTACTACAGATTCTGAACGGCCTGGATAAGGGCGGCGCGTATGCGCTGATCGCCCTGGGGCTGACAATTATTTTCGGCACGCTCGGCGTCGTGAACTTTGCACATGGTGCGTTGTTCATGCTCGGCGCTTTCTGTGCCGTGTCGATCAAGGCCGTGCTCGGGCTTCAGAAGGTGACGCTTTCCGAGACCGAAACCACGGCATGGGGAACGCCGCTGGAAATCACGCAGCCATATGTGGAAGTGTGGTTCGGTGACCTCGGTGCGACGATCCTGGATTATTCGGTACCCGTGTCCATCCTCATCGCGATCCCGGTGATGCTGCTGGTCGGCATTATCATGGAACGCGGCCTTATTCGTTACTTCTATAAGCGTCCGCACGCTGAACAGATTCTGGTGACCTTCGGTCTTGCGATTGTCCTGCAAGAGATCATCAAGAGCATCTTCGGTGCCAATCCGATCCCGCAGCCCGCGCCCGACGCGATGAAGGGCATGGTCGACTTCGGCGTGGCCATCGGTTTCGATGCGGGCAACGTTGTCTATCCGGTCTGGCGTCTGGTGTATTTCCTGTTCTCGCTCGTCGTGATCGGGATGGTGTTCGCGTTCATACAATTCACGACATTCGGCATGGTGGTCCGAGCCGGTATGGCGGATCGGGAAACCGTCGGTCTGCTGGGCATCGATATCGACCGCCGCTTCACGATCGTGTTCGGGATTGCGGCGATCGTTGCCGGTCTCGCCGGCGTCATGTATACGCCGATCCTGAGCCCGGATTATCACATGGGCATGGACTTCCTGGTGTTGAGCTTCGTCGTCGTCGTTGTCGGCGGCATGGGCTCGCTCGGCGGTGCCGTTCTTGCCGGCTTCTTGCTCGGCATTTTGCAGAGTTTTGCGTCGATGAACGAGGTGAAGGACATCCTTCCCGGCATCGACCAGATCATTATTTACCTGATTGCCGTGGCGGTGCTCCTGCTCCGGCCGCGTGGCCTGATGGGCCGCAAGGGCGTGATGGAGGGCTGACATGAGATTTCTAGGTATGAACAGGCAGGATTGGCTGCTCTTCATCGGGTTCGCCGCGGTTACGCTGGCGGGACCGATCATCTTCTCGCCGATCGGCGCCGGCTATCCGGACCTTCTTCAGAAGTTCGCGATCTACGGCATCTTCGCCCTCGGCTTCAACATTCTTTTCGGCCTGACCGGCTATCTTTCCTTCGGCCATGCCGCGTTCCTCGGTGTCGGGTCGTACACCGCGGTCTGGACGTTCAAAATGCTTACCATGAACCCGATCCCCGCGATTATCTTTGCGACCATTGTGGGCGGCCTGTTTTCTGCGGTGATCGGCTTTATTTCGCTTCGCCGAACGGGGATCTACTTCTCGATCCTGACGCTGGCTTTCGCGCAGATGAGCTACAACCTGGCCTATTCGGTGCTGACGCCGATCACCAACGGTGAGACCGGGCTGCAGCTGACGCAAGCCGATCCGCGTATGCTTGACGTTGCGTTCGGCCGCGATTACGGCGCCGTACTGCCGTCGTCGGACCTGTTCGGTATCGATATGACAGGGTATCCGGGCTTCTATTTCTGTGGCGTGATGCTGATCATCTGTTTCTTTATCACGCTCAGGATCTTCCGCTCGCCGTTTGGCATGATGTTGCGTGCGGTGAAATCCAATCAGAACCGGATGAACTACACGGGACTGAATACGCGTCCCTACGCGCTGACGGCGTTCATCATTTCCGGCATGTTCGCCGGCCTGGCCGGCGGCCTTCTGGCCGTGACCGACCCGCTCGCCGGCGCCGAACGCATGCAGTGGACGGCATCAGGGGAGGTCGTTCTGATGACCATTCTGGGTGGCGCCGGTACGTTGCTGGGCCCGGTCATCGGCGCGGGCGTCATCAAGTACTTCGAAAACATTTTCTCGGCCTTTAACGAGACCATATTGATGCAGGCATACTCCGCACTCCCTGAGGGGTTGCAGCACTTTATGGTCACCCTGTCTTCGCTGTTCGTCGGCGAAGGGTGGCAACTGACCCTGGGTGCTTTGTTCATGCTGATTGTCATCTTCCTGCCAGGCGGATTGATGGAGGGGCTCCGGCGTCTCCGCGGTCTCTTTAACAAGCCGTCTGGCGGACAGGGGCCGGGGAACACAGCGGAAACCGCGCACAGCGCGACGACGGCTTGAGGACGGGAAAATGAGCATTCTTACAATCGTTGACCTGAACAAGAGCTTCGGCGGCCTGCGGGCGCTCAGCAACGTGAACCTGAACATCGATCAAGGCAGCGTGCACGCCATTATCGGTCCGAACGGTGCTGGTAAATCGACGCTGCTGAACTGCTTCGTCGGCCGCCTCGAGCCGGATACCGGCTCAGTGACGTTCGACGGAAACTCGCTGCTCGGTATTCAGCCGCACGAGATCAACCAGCTCGGCGTAAGCCGCGTGTTCCAGACGCCGGAAATTTTCGGTGACCTGAGCTTGCTGGACAACGTGATGATCCCGGGTTTCGCCAGGCGGGACGGATCGTTCAAGATCAACGCGTGGAACCCGGTCAGACGCAGGGGGCCGATCGCCGAGAAGGCGATGGCGATGCTCAAGGACGTCGGTCTCGATGCCAAGTCGAAACAGATCGCCGGGCAGCTCTCGCGCGGGGACAAGCGGCGTCTCGAACTTGCCATGTGCCTGGTTCAGGATCCGAAACTGCTGTTGCTGGATGAACCTACCGCCGGTATGGCACGGGCCGACACCAATAAGACGATCGATCTGATGAAGACCATCGCCGGCCGTGGAGTGACGATGGTCGTTATCGAACACGACATGCACGTCGTGTTCTCTCTCGCGGAAAAAATATCCGTACTTGCTCAAGGTACTGTCATCGCCGAGGATTTGCCCGAAAACATCAAGGGCGATCCCCGGGTGCAGGAAGCTTATCTTGGGGGAGCCCACCTATGAGCGTATTGCCAATGACGAAAGACAACGAGCAAATGGACGAAAATACTGCGCCGGCGACGGCGGCGGATGGACAACCGGCGTATTTTTCCTGCGCGGATGTCCACGCTTATTACGGGGAGAGCTACATCGTTCAGGGGGTTAGCTTCGATGTACGAGAGGGGGACATCGTAGCACTGCTGGGCCGCAACGGGGCGGGTAAAACCTCGACATTGCGGGCGATCGCGCGCGTCGACGAGCCACATATCACGAAGGGGGAGATATGGCTCGACCAGCAGCCCCTGCACTCGATGAAGGCCCACCAGGCGGCACAGAACGGGATCGGGTTGGTCCCTGAAGACCGCCGCATCATTCAGGGGCTGACAGTCGAGGAAAATCTGAAACTTGCACAGATCGCGCCGCCGGTCGGCTGGTCCCTGGAACGCATCTACGAGCTGTTCCCGCGGCTGGGCGAGCGTCGTAGTCAGGAGGGGACGACGCTGTCCGGTGGTGAACAGCAGATGCTCGCCATCAGCCGGGCACTGGCGCGCGACGTCAAGTTGCTGTTGCTGGATGAGCCGTATGAAGGTCTCGCGCCGGTGATCGTTCAGGAGATCGAAAAGACTCTGGAACAGATCAAGGAGTTGGGCATGACGACCATCATCGTCGAACAGAATGCCATTGCGGCCCTGCATCTTGCCGACCGAGCCATCATTCTCGACATGGGGCAGGTGGTCTTCGATGGCACGGCGCAGGACGTGCTGGACGATAAGGAATTGCGTCAGCAATACCTCGCCATCTGAGGTCATTCGTTTTCTTGTGTTGTTTTCCCAGGTGTTGCGACTTACGCAACAAACTCAAAACCCGGCGTAAAGCCGGGTTCTTTGTTTGTGGTGAATGGTGACTGGTTCGCGAATACCCTCCACGCCTCAGGCGTATGACTCCGGATCGGGTGCGCTTTCAGCGGCGTATCGCTCTTTAAGGCGGTCGATTTCATCTGTTCCGTGCCACGGCAGGATATCAGGCAAGCGGAGTATCCCGTCTATTCAACCGTTAGCCGATCAAGTTGCGAGATGCTTCGGGCGCGAATCTCTTCGGTCTTCAGTTCGGGAAACTGATCGATTGGACCAAGCTTGATTTCACGTACGCAGTTGGCGCACCATTCCAACTGAGGCAATCAGGAGAATGCCGATGGATGGCGGCAAAACAAAGGCTCAGAATAATCGCGGTGGCAACAAGCAGCGTGCCGCTGCAACGCCCCGTGTCACCGTGCCGATCGAGCCGGTGCAACTGAAGGGCAAGACCTATGAAAAGGAACTGCGCCGCTTGCAGGTCGAACTGATCAAACTTCAGGAATGGGTTAAGGAAGAGGGGCTTAAAGTCGCGGTTTTGTTCGAGGGCCGCGACGGGGCCGGCAAGGGCGGTGCGATCAAAAGGATTACCGAGCATACGAATCCACGGGTCGTGCGCATCGAGGCGCTCGGCAAACCGACCGAGCGCGAGCGCGGCGAGTGGTATTTCCAACGGTACGTGGCGTGTTTGCCGGCGGCAGGGGAAATCGTCCTTTTCGACCGTTCCTGGTACAACCGTGCCGGCGTCGAGCGGGTTATGGGATTTTGCACGGACGCCGAATACTGGGAGTTTCTGCGGGAGGCGCCGCAGTTCGAAGGCATGCTTCAGCGGTCCGGGATACGTCTCGTCAAATACTGGTTTTCGGTTTCCGAAGAAGAACAGGAAGCGCGTTTTCAAGCGCGCCGCAAGGATCCCACGAAGCACTGGAAACTCAGCCCGATGGACCTGAAGGCGCGCATGCTCTGGAATGAATATTCCGCCGCCAAGGACATTATGTTCGAGCATACGGACACGGATGAGAGCCCGTGGTGGGTCGTTCCATCGGATCACAAGAAGAGCGCACGGCTGAACTGCATTCACCATTTCTTGTCGCTGTTCGATTATCGCGATGTCGTACCGAAGCCGAAGCCGCTGGGCCGGCGGCCGAAATCCGTTGATCTGCCGCGCCCACCGATGGAAACACAACGTATCGTCCCGCTCAGGTTCGAGCGGGAGAGGTAGGCGGCGCCGGCAGTTTGTTGAGAATGTCTTTCAGCTGCTCGGTATACAACGGTTTGACGAACGCGTAGTTGGCCCCGATCCGCTCTGCCATCTTGAGATAATTGATCTTGCTGTTGGCGTCGGCTGCCGACATGGCGAGGATGCAGACGTTGTTCCGCGCCCGGCGGATTTTACGGATCGTCTCGATCCCGTCCTGGTTCGGCATGAAGATGTCGGTGACGACAAGGTCGAAGGTTTTGCTTTGCATCTTCGAGGTGGCGACCGCGCCGTCTTCCGCTTCGGTCACGTCGCAGGAAAGATTCTCCAGCATCGTACGGAGCGTAACGCGCGTAAACGCGTCATCGTCAATCAAGAGCACATTTGGCATTTGCATTCGTTTCGTTCGCCGACTTGTTGAACGTCTATGCGGCTATTCTTGCAGCGGTTTAAGCGGTAAATTGTCGTCTCAAAAATAGGTGGGTTCATCGCCCGACCTATTTTTCCAAGTTGTAGTGGGAATCACGAAAAACGCGCTGTGATCTGGATCACAGCGCGCAATTTCGAAAGATTGTTTTACGTTACATGCCTGGAACCGAGCGATTATTCGCCCAAAGCGGGTAGATTCCCTTGCTTTATGTCATGCCACGATTGTGTCGGGGCTAAACCTCGCCGGTGTACTCGCCACGTGCCGGGTAATTCTTCTCGATCGCGAAATCGAGCGCTGCCACCAGTTCGGAGAAATGCGGGCGAACGAACGGCATGGTCTGTACCGAACCGTAATAAAGGGCGCCGTCAGGCTGCACCAGGAACAGGCCGGGTTCCGAGAACAGCGCCGGTTCCTCGATGCCGATCGAGGTTTTGCCGCGGCTGGTTGAGATGTAAAGGCCCCATTCCTTGGCCTTGGAGAGTGTGAGGTCGTAGCCGAACCTGAGCGCCTCGGCGCCGATCTTCGCCTGCATCGCACGGGTGCGTTCCTCGCCGTCGGAACTGATGGCGATTGTCTTGACGCCACGCTCGGCGAATTCGGGGGTGCGCTTTTCGAGTTCGGTCAGGTAGTTCGCACAGATCGGGCAGTGCAGCCCGCGGTAAAAGCAGACCACCGTGCCTCGTTCGGAGCCGTCGCCGAATAGATCAAACTTTCCGTGGTCGAGCGTGGGCAGCGTCAGGGCGGGTACTTTCTGGCGAGGGATCAGCATCAATGTCTCCAACTATGGTGGTTTAAATGGCTATTTGTTCATCATGATATCAGGTGATATGATCGAGAAATTATCAAATATCTGATCGGAACACCTGTCTGTGCGATTTGACCGACTTTCCGCATTGATTCAACGGTTTACGCTTCGGGTCACGCTTTGCGAACCGGGAAAGGGGAACATGCGTGTGCTGGGCGCGGAAACCGGCGGTGCGCCGACACGGGTCGTGTTTTCACCGACGGGGCGTGCTGTCGTGAAGCCGGTCGGCGAGAAAGTTCTGGTCGAGGCCGATGTCGATTGGGGGGGCGCGGCGAACCCGCTGCTGGCGGCATTGCCGTCGACATTGGCGCTTCCCGTCGAAGATGCCGATACATCCCTATTACTGCAGGTTTTCCTGGCAGAGGCGCAGGCGGCGCGCTGCGGTGCCGGATCGGCGTTGAGCCGGCTTGCCGAGGTGCTGGTGATCCGTGTGCTGCGGGCACAGATCGAAAAGGGCACGACGGAGCCGGGGCTCATTGCCGGGCTGGCCAACCCGAAGATCAGCCGTGCCATCGTTGCCATGCACGATGACCCGGGCCGTGCGTGGCGGAACGAGGATCTGGCGGCGGTCGCGGGCATGTCGCTCAGCCGCTTCTGCGACGTCTTCCGTAGCCTTGTCGACCGGACCCCGCAATCGTATCTCAGGCACTGGCGCATGACACTTGCCCGCCAGGATCTCGACCGGGGCGGGCGTGTTCAGGCGGTTGCCAGACGTTACGGCTACACAAGCCCGGAAGCGCTGACCCGCGCGTTTCAGCGTCAATACGGCGTCAGCCCGTCAGCGTTGAAGCGGGAGTCCCGGGCTCACTGAGAAGGCCGTCAGGTCTTTTTCCGTTCCGACATGATGTTCAGGAAGATCGCCCCGAAGATCACGGCGGCGCCGGCGAGAACCCACGGGTCCAGCGGTTCGCCATATAGAACCAGTCCCAGCATCGCCACCAGCGGCAGGCGCAGGAAATCCATTGGCACCACGACCATGGCATCGGCGTGGGCGAATGCGCGTGCCATGCAGTAATGCGCACTCAGCGCCGTCGCGCCGACAACGATCAGCCATGGCACCATTGCCATGCTGGGTGTCGTCCAATCCAGAAGCGACGGTATCGCGCCCATCGGCAGCTGGATAACGGTCATATAGAAAATGACGGCGAGCGGCGTGTCGGTGCGCGTGATTTTCTTGGTCAGGGTGTGCGACAGCGCATAACCGATGGCAGCGATCAGGGCCCAGGCGGCGCCGATTTCGAACGGCACCATGCCGGGACGAAGAATGATCAGGATACCGGCGAAGCCGATAGCGATGACGAGGCCGCGCATCGTCGTCAGCCGCTCACCCAGAAGGAACGGGGCAATCACGGCGGTCCAGATCGGGATCGTGAACTCGATGGCGAAAACCTGCGCCAGGGGGATAACGGAAATAGCGAAGAACCAGCCGAACTGCCCGACATAATGCGCGACATTGCGGACGATATGCACCTTCCAGACGCGGGTAAGGATCTGTTTCCATCCGGCGTGACTGAGCACGGCCGCAACGATCAGCAGGCCGATAAGGCTCCGGAAAAACAGAATCTGGAAGGTGTTGAGTTCAGCTGACAGTTCACGCCCTGCGATTGCCATCGACAGGAACGAGAACAACGCGCCTACCATCCATAGTCCGGCAATCACAATCCCGCTCATGGGTCCTCCCCCGGGGGCGGCGCACCCCGTTAAACGTTCGTTCGAACGGGGTGCGGCCGAAATCAGAAGCTAAGAGAAATATCCCGGTGCTCGGACATGCAACCGGCGATCTTCTTGGCAAGTTCACGCTCAAGACGATCCTGTAACCGGACGCCGATGGTGCCGGCAATCGCCGCATCGTATTTCTGCAGTTGCGGCAAAAGCACATCCTTGGCCTTGGTGCGCCATGCGACCTCCTCGTCGAAGACGGGGAAGACCTTTTCAAGTTCAGCAAGGGCGCCCGTGGGATCGGGGCTGTCGCCGCGAAGTTTGCGGCGTGCTTTCGATACCGGCGACTTGACGGAGCCGCCGTGCGGCACGTTGCCGATTTCTTTCTCGACCTCCTCAATCATCTCCATCGCCTGTTCGGGCGAGTTGGAGGTGATCACGTCACGAAGGCCGGCGATCTTGTCGCGCAGCGGGATCAGCTGGTCGACGCCATTGATGATTTCCCTGAGCTTCGGCAGTTGCTCATACGCCGTGTCGACGTTTCGCTGGTACATGCGCTCGGCGGTACGCGCCGCTTTCTCAAGCTCCTGGTACTTCTTGCGCGCGGCATCCCAGCCCTGAGGGGGCTGGCCTTCCAGGTCCGTTTTCTCGGCGACCAGTCGGTCCATCGTGGCTTTCAGGTCTTCGATGTCGTCAGGATCGGGATTCTCGACGAAGCGGAGTTCGTCGAGTTCGTCCTGGACCTTCTTGATGTCGCGGATGTGGGCCTCAAGCTCGATCCTGATTGCCCGGGCTTCGGCATGGAGTGGCTGATACTTCGGGATGTAGTCCTGAAGTGCCTGTTCCGTCGCGCGGACTTCCGCGACCTTGTCGAAAGTCGCGGCAGCGGCATCGAACGAACTGACCAGCGGGCCCTTGTGGTTATCCGGCAACATCGACATGTCCATGTTACGTGCTTCATTGATGATGCCCATCAACTCGTCCTTGCGGGCGTCATAGATCGGGAACATCTGCTCTTGCAGGCATGCCTGAAGACGCGGGTTTGCCGGCGGCGGTGCCGTGTCCGCGGTCAGGTAGATCCGCGTCGGCAGATAGTTCACCAGCGGCGGATAGAAGCCGACGATGACGAGACCCAGCAACTGCAGGAGGATGAATGGGATCACGCCTTTGTACATCGAGATTGTCCGCACGCTCCTGGGCGCGACACCGCGCAGATAGAATAGCGCGAACCCGAACGGTGGTGTCAGGAACGACGTCTGCATGTTCACGCCGATCATGACGCCAAGCCACACGGCGGTGACGTTGGCGGTCGGATCCGCCAGCAGGATCGGTGCGATGATCGGCACCACGACGACCGCGATTTCGATGAAGTCGAGGAAGAAGCCGAGGATGAAGATCACCGCCATGACGACGACGAACTTGGTGACAAAACCACCCGGCAGGCCGGACAGGAAGTCCTTGACGATTTCCTCGCCGCCGAAAGCGCGGAATGCTGCGGTCAGCATGGCGGCGCCCAGCAGGATGATGAACACCAGCGAGGTGGTCTTGGCGGTTTCGATCATCACGCCGGTCAGCGTGCTCTCGAGCTTGTTGACGCGGAAGGCACTCCAAAGCAGCGCCACGGTCATACCGATCGCGCCGACGCTGGCGATGATCAGGGCCTGGACGTCGGCGCTCGTCTGGATGTTCTTCACATTGATGTCGTGCGTGTTGACCGCGAACACCAGGATGACGAACGAGGCGATGGCCAGAAGGGCTGGGAAGTACTGGTCCTTGCGGCCTTCGCACAGCCGGTAGCCGGCCATCAGCAGCGCGCCGGCGGCGCCGATGGCGCCGGCCTGGTTGACGGTCGCGATCCCCATGATGATCGAGCCCAGGACGGCGAAGATGAGCGCCAGCGGCGGCACCAGAACGAGAGCGACCTTGATCCAGAAGGCGCGGTCGTACTTGCCGAGGTGCGGTGCCGGCGGCGCCATTTTCGGGCGGATCAGCGCGAGCACCAGAATGTAGACGATGTATAGGCCGACGAGGACAAGGCCCGGAAGAAACGCCCCCAGGAACATATCGCCGGCGGAGGTCGACGTGATGCCGAACTCGCTCGGCAGCGAGAACTGCCCGGTGCCGGCCTTGTAGTCCGCAGTGCGCAGCGCCAGCGCCTGATCGGTGGCGTTCGACAGCTGGTCGGCGAGAATGATGAGCACGATCGAGGGCGGGATGATCTGCCCCAGCGTGCCGGATGCCGAAATGGTACCTGTCGCGAGTGCGTGCGAATAATTGGCACGGAGCATGACCGGCAGCGAGATCAGGCCCATGGCGACGACGGTCGCGCCGACGATGCCCGTAGTCGCCGCCAGAAGCGCGCCGACGAAGACGACCGAGATGCCGATGCCACCCGGCACCGGACCGAACAGCTGCCCCATGGTCACCAGCAGGTCTTCCGCGATCTTCGATCGTTCGAGCATGATGCCCATGAAGATGAACAGCGGAATGGCGATCAGGGTGTCGCGTTCAGGTTCCCAGTAGATGCCGCGGAAGTTGGTGACCCCCGCCGTAAGCCACTGGATCGGGTCGCCGTGCGCAAAATAGGCGGCGATGTTGCCTTCGAAAATATAACCGGTCAGTGCGGCCAGCGCGATGGTGACGATCGCCGAGCCAGGCAGCGAGAAAGCGACCGGGAAGCCGGAGCCGAGTGCCGCCATCATGATGACGATCAGTACGAGAAGAAAGAAGAGTTCCATGCCTGTTATCCTGCCTGTGTTAGAACGTCGCGTGCTCTTCCAGGTCCTGTTCGTGACCCGGTTCGTGCAGCAAGGTTGCGACGTTGCTGAGCAGATAACTCATGAACTGCACCAGCATGGAAAGCGCGAAGATCAGCAGGAACGACGCGAGCAGGTACTTGATGTACAGCCCGTAGCCGCTCTGCGTGACTTCGAAGGTTAAAAGCGGGCCGTTGATGGCGTTGGCCTTGCCCCACATGCCCATGGTCAGGACGACCCAGCACAGCGGTAGGCCAAGGAAGATGCAGCCGATCGTGTTGGCGAGCGCCTTCCCGGAACGGCGGAAGCCCGTATAGAGAATATCGACGCGTACATGTCCTTCGTGGATCAGGGTGTACGCGCTGGCGAACAGGAACAGCGCGCCGTACCAGAAACGCACAAGGTCGGCCATGAATGCCTGTTCGTAGGAATATACGAAACGCGCGATCACGATCAGCAGCTCAGCGGCGACGATCAGGACGGCGAGCCAGTGAAAACCGAGATTGCGGTTGAACTTTGCAATGATCAGCGACGCGACCATCAGCGGATAATGAACGAACTGTCCGCGGTAGCTCGAGCGGCCCAGGTCTTCGCCGAGCTGTTCGCCGAGCACCTGGCCGATGAACCCCTCGACCCGAAGGAACGAGATGAAGCTGTCGACAATGCCGATAAGCAGCACAGCCCAGAAAGCGGCGCGGACGACATAGGCGGAAACCTCTGCCAGCATTTCGGAGTCAGCGTGCAGCGTTCTGTCGCCGCTTCTGAGAACCAGGAATGCGATAATGACAAGGGAGCCGGCGTAACTCAGGAATTGGACCCAGGCGAGCGGGGCGATGCCGCCTTCCGGCGCATCGTTACCGAACAGACCTGCGGCGCCGAAGATGCCGAGCGTCCCCGGCCAGTCGAACCAGAAGTTCAGTACGTTGTTGAAGATAAAGACCAACGCCCAAACCGACATGGTGAGTGCGAAGATGCGAGTCAGCGCGACCACCACACCGTGCGATTCGGCTGTTACGTGGTTGTCGCTGCCGGAAGCGGTTTCTTGCGTCCCGTGTGACATATGTCCCCCAGAAGCCCGTCGTTAACGCCCCGGTTTAATTATTATGATTGGGGCGGCCATCCTCCCAACGAACTCGGTGTGCGGAGCGATTTTGCTCCGCACACCGCTAGCTCGCTCGTGGTACGCAGCGTATTAGACGCCGAGCACCCGGTTCCGTTGTGCCAGGTAGGCTTGGTCGGAAATACTGGTCCAGCCGCCCAGGTCCTTACGGGCTGCGACGAAGCTGGCATCGATACGCTTCGCCAGGTCGGAGTGGGCCCGAACGCCCGCGAACACATCTTCGGCGGCCTCGTAGAAGCTGTCGTAGATTTCGTCCGAGAACTGACGGAGCTGCACGCCCTGTTCTTTGATGAGCTTGGTCAGTGCTTCACCCGACTTCATGTTGAACTCGGCCATCATCATGTCGTTCTCGAGACCGGCAGCCGATTCGATGATCACCTGATCGCTCTTCGACAGGCCGTCCCAGAACTTCTTGTTCATGCCGAGGGCCAGCATCGAGCCCGGCTCGTGCATGCCCGGATAGTAGTAGTACTTGGCGGCTTCATAGAACTTCATGAAGCTGTCGTTCCACGGGCCGACCCACTCGGTGGCGTCAATGGCGCCGGACACGAGGTTTTCATAGATCTGACCGCCCGGGATGGAAACCGGCGATGCGCCGAGTTTCGCCATGACGTCGCCGCCAAGGCCCGGAATACGCATTTTCAGACCCTTGAGGTCGTCAGCGGTGTTGATTTCCTTACGGAACCAGCCACCCATCTGACAGCCGGTGGAACCGGCCATGACGCACTTGAGGCCGAAATCGGCGGCCAGTTCGTCCCACAGCGCCTGACCACCACCGAAGCGGATCCAGGCGTTCATTTCGGTGTAGGTAAAGCCGAACGGCACGGTCGTGAAGTACGCCCAACCCGGGTGCTTGCCTTTCCAGTAGTAGTCGGCCGCGTGATAGGCCTGGGCGTTGCCCGAGGCGACTTCGTCAAACGAGTCGAACGCACCGACGCGCTCACCGGCGGCGAAGTATTCGACGCTGATCCGGCCATCGGTGGCGTCATTGATGCGCTGTGCAACACGCTGTGCGCCGGTACCCAGACCGGGGAAGTCGCGTGGCCAAGTGGAAACGACGACCATCTTTTTGAGGCCCTGCGAAATCGCCGGCGTCGAGAAGCTTGCGGTCGCTGCTGCGACGCCTGCACCCGTGACGGCGGATTTCTTAAGAAAATCACGTCTTTTCATTTGGAATCTCCCTGTACTCATTATGAAAGACTGTAGCTTGAAATCGATGACTCTAGCTTTATTAGGCTACAGTCATTTCCGATGCCATAGGATGCTATCATTCTCGTGTAGATCAAGGAAAATTCTGCGATTTGGTCACAAGTTTCATTCCTGTCGCGCATAAAAGCGACCCGGGGAACGAAAGATTTTTAGGCCAAAAGTCTCAGTGTTGATACCTGAGGTTCCGAAATTGGCACAAATTCCGTATCAACGGTTGTCGATGAACCTTGTGCGCAACGTGTTCCAGTATTCGCCGTGGAACCGGTTAAAACGCTCACCCGGGCCGGTTTTGCTGGCACTCGACGCAGGCTGGTCCGTGTCTTTCACGGATTTCAGTACGGAGTCACAGGTGTCGAAAATCGCCGAGGTAAGCAATGACGGCATAATGGCGATCTTGTAGCCCATGTCGCGCGCATCGCCGAGAGAGACGTCGGGCGTCAGGCCGCCGGAAACGATATTGAGCAGGCAGGGGCCGTTTACGCGTTTCGGCACGTCGGCCATTTCCTCCAGATCACGCACCGCTTCAACGAACGCAACATCGGCTCCGTTCGAAAGCGCGGCATTGGCGCGTTCGATCGCGTCATCGAAATTCGTCACGGCGCGCGCATCGGTGCGGGCGATAATCGTGAAGTCCGGATCGCGTCTGGCCGCAGCAGCAGCACGAATTTTCGCCACGTACTCGTCGACGGAAACGATCTCCTTGCCGTCGAGATGGCCGCAGCGTTTCGGCATGACCTGGTCTTCGATGTGGATCGCGGCGACGCCGGCGCGCTCGAATTCGTTGACGGTTCGGGTCACGTTCAATTCGTTACCATAGCCGGTGTCGGCGTCAGAGATCACCGGCACGTCGACCGTGCGCGCGATGATGCCGGCATTGTTTGTCATCTCGGACTGGGTGAGCAATCCGAAGTCCGGATAGCCGAGCGACATCGACGTCCCGGCGCCGGTCATGTAGACAGCAGGAAAGCCGTGCTGTTCGACGATCCTCGCCGTGATGCCGTCATAGACGCCGGGGGCGCGAATGATGTCGTTCTGCGCCAGAAGGCGCCGAAATTCCTTGGTCTTGTTCATGAAACCTCTGCCTCAGGCGATCTGCCGTTCGTCCCAGGGGGCGGCGATCGTCATGCCGTGCGCGCGGGCCTGGCGGCGCTCGAAGGCGCGGCATGCCTCGTCATGGTGGTGGCCGCGGATGCCGCCGCGTACCGTGCCGGGCGCGGTGGCGCGGAAGAAATGACCCCAGCTTTCCGGCAACTGCACCGAATCCGGCGGCGCCATCCACAGCCGGCTTAGCAGGCGCTTCTTTTCCGGTTCGTCATAGTCGACGTAGTCGGTGCGGGAATGCAGCATGGTGTGGTTGTTGAGGATCTGCAGGTCGCCCGGCTGAAGATACATGGTGTACATGAGCTCATCGCGGCGAAGCACGGCGTCGAGTTTCTCCATGGCTTCGATCTGTATGTCCGTAAGTTTCGGCACCTCGTCCAGATTCTGTGCCGAGTTGACCCGGTTCCGGTTCCATTTGCCGAACAGGCGACCGTCGGCGAAATCTATCAGTGGCTGCAGATAGAATGTCGATTCGTCGGGCGCTTCTTCCTGCTGGCGGCTGAAGCCGTAAGACGTGTAATGCGCCACTTCGGCCAGGTCAGGCCGTTCATCCAGCATGGTCAGAAACGCGGTGACGCTCGACGATATCATGCTCTGGCCGCCGGACCTCGCCTTGTTGTAGCAGGCGAGCGTGACGAAATCGCAGCCGTCGGTGTGGAAGTCGAGCTTGGCGTTGGACGAGTAGCCGCGTCCGTTGGCGGCGCGATAAGTCGTTCCGGCGTCACGGACCGGCGAAATATACTGCGACATCTTGCCTTGCGGGCGAGCGACGCCGCTGTGCAGACCGATCGCCCAGTTCATGAGTTCGAACTGCTGCTCGCTGATATCGTCGCGCGGCAACCCATGCACCAGCGCGATACCGCGCCCGTGATAGGCCTCGCGAATGGCGGCCGCGATCGTGTGCCATGCCGGGCCGAGGTCGAAGTCCTCCATGCTGTAATCGAACAGCGGACGTTCCGGATCGAAGGCTTTCTTGATGGCAGCCGCCATCTCAGCGCGCGCCTTGCCGTCGATGTTGAACTCCCAACTGCGGTCATTCTGCAGGTCGCGAGCCTGCCAGGCGGCCTGGGTGTCGAAGTCATTTATGGTCATTGCGTTTCCTCCCGCACTCGGACCGTGCAGATACTCTATGAGAAGGGCTATTGAATTAAAAATATTGTTATTTTATAAATTGATAGATGAACTTGATCAATATATCGCCCGGCGATCTGGACGCCTTCGTCACTGTCGCGGAAACCAGCAGTTTCCGGCAGGCCGCCCAGCAGCTCGGGATTTCCCAGCCCAGCGTTTCGGCCCGCATTCAGCATCTCGAAGCGGTGCTCGGCGTGAAGCTGTTCGACCGCACCACGCGGCGCGTCGTCATTACCGATGCAGGACAGCGCTTGCGCGTGCGCGTCGAACGGATGGTCGTCGATATGCGGAATCTCGTGCGCGAGTTCCGCGACGAGGCGCATCTCGGGCGCGGGCGTGTTGTCGTCGGCGCGTCGCCCTCGGTGGCGGCGGCATTCCTGCCCGCCGTGATTTCGGAGTTTCAACGCCGCCGGCCGGGGATCGAAGTGGTGCTGGTGGATGACTTCTTCGGTCAGGTGCTCGACAGGGTCACGCGCGGCGAAGTCGACCTCGCCGTGACGCCGGTCGTGACGCGTGACGAGACGCTTGTCTATGACGAACTGCTGCGGGACGTTTACCGGTTGGCGGTGCCGGCGGATCATCCGCTGGCAATGCGTGACAGTGTCGGGGTCGCGGAGATTCCCAACGCCAGCCTGATGTCGATGCCACCCGAATCGGCCGCCTGGGCGCTGGTCCGCCGCGCTTTCGCGCAGGCCGGTGCGGAGTATGCGCCTGCCTTCCAGACGCGGGATGCGGTGACGCTGATTTCACTCGTGAAGCAGGGCGTCGGCGTCGGTTTGATGACGGAAATGCTGTCGCCGGTCCTGGATATGAGCGGGGTTAAAATGTTGCCGGTACGCGATGCAGACCTTACCCGAAGCATTGGTATCGTTCGCGCCCGGGACCGGACGCCGACACCGGCGGCGGAGGCCATCTGCTCGTTGCTGATCGAGACCGCCCGGCGGCATCCACTTGGAGCGGGCATCACGGATTAACAATCCGGTGCTCGCGCTGCGGATCATCTGATGCTAATCTTCGCGCAGGGTCAAAATCAGGGATAACAGGCGCGATGATCATAAAAAATCGTGGGCCTTGGGCGTATCGTGCGTATCCATCCGAGACGCCGCCCGGGGACTTTGGGCCATTGGCGCCTTTCGTCGATCTATGGCGCCAGAAATGGCCGGCCTATGATCGCTTTCCGCGCTGGGCGGACTTCGATCTCGGGGATCTGCAAGACTGGTGGGGACAGGTCTCGCTTGCCGAGATGCATCGCAATCCGACAAATCTGCGCTGGGTGCTGTGGGGGACCAAGATCGCGGAATGGTGGGGCGCCGATTACACCGGCAGGTACATCATGGACATTCCCGAAGTCAAAGAGGTCTGGACGAAGCACGAACGCGCGTACATGGACCAGCTAATCGACCAGCGGCTGATTGGCTACGTCAGCGGAACGCTCGCGCCGCAGGACCGCAGTTTCTTTTATATCAACGGTGTCGATTTGCCGCTGGAGCAGGACGGCAAGATCACCCACTTCGTCAGCGTCTATCGGCTGTGCGAGCAAGGAAGCATGTATACGCCACCGCGTGCCCCACTATTTCTGGTCTGAGCGGTTAGACTATTGCCGATTTTTCTGCTGGCTGTGCTATAAAAGTCCCCGTAAGGGCTCCTTCTTCAGCATGACAGGGGACGCATGGGCGTATTCAAGCCACACGGTATTAATGTCGCGCGCTTGCCGTTGGGTGATCTCCAACCCGAGCACTTGGCGGCAGCCTTGAGTATTTGGAGGGCGTGGTGCGGTACGCGTACGGCACCGCAATGGAGGGACGTCGATCTCGTTGCGTTTCCCCCGGAGCTGGTGTCGCTTATGACGGTGGTCGATGTCATTGATGGCGGGCAGGACTATCGCTATCGATACTGGGGCTCGCAACTGACCGAACTGTTTGGCCGCGAAGAGACTGGTACGCTGCTTTCCAAGCATTCCGTTGCGCAATCCGGCGACATTAGAAACGAGCAGTTCGATGCCGTCGTGCACGAAATTGCACCGGTGCTGTATCGCACCACGTTCATGAGGGCCGAGGGGCTTGCCGTCCAGAAAACGAACCTCCGGTTGCCGGTTTGCGATACGCCCGACGCCGTTACCAAAATCATCTCGCTCTGTACCATTACACCGAACGTGCTGAATTTCGGCGACGATCTCGCCGAGTATATGGAGGATGTGCCGGCCAGAGCCGTTTGCTGATCTGCGCGGTCGAATTCACCATTTTGTCCATGCTGAGTCATATGCTATGTCTCATGGATAGGTGCCCGTTATGCACCTTAGAAGGAAGCGCGCAGACGACCAATAAGCGTGCTTTCCTTCGACGAGGATTGTCCAAGTATTAAATTACGCTGATTGGTGCTGAAGGGTCTGTGACCACGGAAGCGCTCGTTCAGCGATTGATGGGTCTTGAGCTCTCCGTCGGGCACGGCGGAAGCTTTAGTGTTGGGCCTGAGCCGGCATCTCTTTGTGAGTCTGCCGGTCTAAAAGCAGGCAGTTTTCGTATTTGGTCTCGCGATGGTTGCTGACAAGTCACCCCAGAACGATTTCGCCAGCGCCGATGTTCGGCGTAAAGGCAAAGGCGCGCGCAAGAGTAAGGGTGTGCGGCGCAGAGGTGCGCAACCCACATCGCTTATTGAGATCAGTAATGGTGAAAAGATAACCCTCGAACATGCGCTGGACCGGGGCGTCGCCCTGCAGGGCGAAGGCAGGATTGCCGACGCCGCCAAGATCTTTTCAGCGATCCTGCGCGCCTATCCACGCCAGGCGGACGCGCTAAACTTGCTGGGACTGCTGTACTTTTCCAGTGGCCGTCATGTCGATGCTGCTGACCTCATCAGAAAGGCGGTTAAGGCGGATCCGGCAAATCAGTTCGCCTGGTGCAATTTCGGCACCGTGCTGCACGCGACCGGCGATCTCGACGGGGCGATCGCGAGCACAAAGAGGGCATTGAAGCTCGATCCTAATTACGTCCAGGCCCGGAACAACCTGGGCAACCAGTTAATGGACGACGGTCAGGTCGACCTTGCTATCGAGGCATTCGAGCAAGCCTTGAGCGTTCGCCAGGACCTGCCCGACGTGCATAACAATCTGGCACTGGCCATGATCGAACTGGGGCGTGTTGGCGATGCCGTCGCGGTGGCAGAGCGTGCCGTGACGATTCATCCTGAATTTGCCCCCCTTCGCGTCACGCTCGGCACGGCACTTGGTATGTTCGGCCGACTTGACGATGCCGTTGAAAGCTTCCACCGCGCAGTTGAAATTCAACCTGACCTCGGGGAGGCCTATTGGGGGCTGTCGCGGATCAAGAAGTTCACAGCGGGCGACGATGACCTGCAGGCGATGAAGAAGCTGTTCGAAGTGGACGCGCTGTCGGACGAGAATCGCATGCAGGTGGGTTTCGGTCTCGGCAAGGCGCTTGAAGACATCGGCGAATTCGATCCCGCGATGGCCTGCTACGAGCGCGCGAACGGAATAAAAAGGCGTTTCGTGGACTTCGGCATTTCCAATGTCGAAGCCTGTTTTGCGAAGATCAAATCGCAATTCAACGAGGCATTCTTCACCAGACATCATGGTGCCGGGTTGTCTGATGAGACGCCGATTTTCATCGTCGGCATGCCGCGCTCGGGCACGACCCTGATCGAGCAGGTGCTGTCCGCGCATCCGCAGGTGTACGGTGCTGGGGAGCTGACAGCGCTGGGTGATGCGATACGGGGAGAGTTCGGCGCGCTGCGTTATGGGCACTTCGAAATTCTGAATGAGGACAAGTTCGACAACAAGATTCGGAACGCGGCGAAATCCAATCTGACGATGCTGCCAGACGGTGAGGGCGCAGCGCGTATCACGGACAAGATGCCGCACAACTTCGAACTGATCGGTGCGATCCGGCATATGTTCCCCAATGCAATAGTGATCCATTGCACGCGCAACGCCTTCGACAACTGCCTTTCTTTGTTCAAGTCGCAGTTCTCGGCGAAAGGATACAGGTACATTTACGACAGCAAGGAAATCGCACTTTATTACAATTTGTACCGGGATCTGATGGCGCACTGGCAGAAGGTGCTACCCGACTTTATCCTCGATATCGACTATCAGACGTTTGTCGAGAACCAGCGAAGTGTGACCGAGCGATTGCTGTCCTATTGCAAGCTGCCATGGGACGACGCATGCATGATGTTCCACAAGAACGACCGGACTGTGACAACGGCGAGTTTCGCGCAGGTCCGGAAGCCGCTTTACAAGACGTCGATTGGCGTCGGGGAGAACTACCGCAGCCACCTCGGCGAGATGTTCGATATTCTTGAGGCAAAGCCTGCGCCTTCCACCTAAACTTGGGCAGGCGGTGACGTCAAAGATGGGGCGATATCAGCCGGTTTCCTGCTGAAAGGTTCTGGAACGTCTGAAAGCTGGGCGGTACGGCTCGACGCCTTCGTTTGGTAAGGCGACCGTATACGAGATCACGCCTTCCGTGACGCGCGCGAGGTCGTTGAACGTGATGCCGAAAACGCAGTGCGGATGACCGGCGGCGGCGTAAATTCTGTCGAACCGCTTGAGAGAACCGTCGATCACTAGTGGCAACGGGTGCGAGAGGCCCACCGGCGCGACACCGCCGATCGTGAAACCGGTGATGCCTTTGACCTCGGACGCCTGCGGGCGGCGCACATTGCCCGTCAATTTCAGCGCCATCGCGAGTTTGCCCTCGTCGAGGCTGTGATCGCCTGCGACCAGCGCCATGACGAAGCGGTTGCCGACGGCATAGCAAAGCGACTTTACGATCGCCCCCAACTCGCAACCGACCGCGGCGGCCGCGTCCTGGGCGGTGCGCGCCGTTTCGGCAAGTTCGATCACCGAGTCCTCGAGACCCGCCGCCGTGAGAGCGTCACGGACCTTCAATACAGCAGGGCGCTCGAGGTTGCTCATGGTGTTAATCCGCCCCTGCTCAGTTCAGAAATGGAACCGCCATGCCGCGTTCGACCGCCGGGCGCGCACTGAGCGTTTCGAACCAGCGTTTGACGTTCGGGAACTCGTCGAGGTCGACCTGGTGGCGCTCGTAGCGTGAAATCCATGGATAGCATGCAATGTCGGCGATCGAATAGGCGTCGCCGGCAATGTATTCGTTGTCGGCGAGCTGTTTGTCCATGACGCCGTAAAGACGCTTGGTTTCGTCGTGATAGCGTTTCTGGCCATAGGGCACGACTTCCTTCGGGTTGAACAGGAAATGGTGGGCCTGACCGACCATCGGGCCGAGGCCACCCATCTGCCACATTAACCACTGCATGACCTTGGCACGCTTCACCGGGTCCGTCGGCAGAAGTTCGGACCCCGTTTTTTCGGCAAGGTAGACCAGAATTGCGCCGCTTTCGAACAGACTCAAAGGCTCTCCGCCCGGGCCGTCCTCGTCGACGATCGCAGGAATCCGGTTATTCGGTGCAATTGCCAGGAAGTCCGGATTGAACTGCTCGCCCTTGCCGATGTTGATTTCGTGCGCCTGATATTCGAGGCCGATCTCTTCGAGCATCAGCGAGACCTTGCGGCCGTTCGGCGTTCCCCAAGTATAAAGTTGTATCATCTGATCGATTCACTCCCTGACGTGTAGAAAAGTTAACGAAGCATAGGTGATTCACTAAAGCGTGCAAGTCCCGGCGAGTTGAAGCACAATCTTGATGAAAACTTTGGGAAGTGCCGCTGATCGAGTGCTGCTGTGCCGGAGACCTGATAGTTTAGCCGCATGAACGAATATAACCTTGAGCAACTGAGCGTTCTGGTTGTCGATGATAACCGTCACATGCGGTTTCTCGTGCGCATGATCCTCAAGTCGCTCGGCCTGAAACAAGTTATGGAGGCGGAAGAGGGGGCGTCGGCGTTCAAGGCATTGGAGAAGTTCGATGCCGACATCGTGATCTGCGACTGGGCGATGCAACCGATGGACGGGATCGAGTTTACCAAGAAAATTCGAACCGACGACGACAGTCCCAATGCCTATGTGCCCATCATCATGCTGACCGGTCATACGGAGGTAAGTCATGTCGTCACCGCGCGCGATGCGGGAGTGAATGAATTTTTGGCAAAGCCCGTTTCCGCGAAGAAGATCTATCAACGTATCAAGGCGATACTGGACAATCCCCGCCAATACATCCGCACACCGACTTATTTCGGGCCGGATCGCCGGCGCCGCCAGGACCCGGAATATGACGGCGTTGAACGTCGCAAGACTGCCGGGGCCGGAGATAAGGATAAAAGATCGGCGGAATCGGAAACTTCGGAATAATCCACAAATCGTGGTGATGTGCGGCTCAGATTTTCCAGGCGCCGCGCGTGTCGACGACATCCTTGTTGGCGAGGTCTTCCGGCCGCACTTCGACAAACGCCTTGTGGTCGGTCAAAAGTACGATCGTCTCCGCATGTGCGAGCGCGTCCGTGAGTGGTACCAGCTTGATATCCGCGAGGACCGCAAGGCTGTCGGGCAATGCGTCGACATGTGGTTCGACGACGAAGATCGGGTTTCCGACGCTTCGTCTCAGTTCTTCGACCACATGGATGGACGGGCTTTCCCGCAAATCATCGATATCGGCTTTGTAGCTGAGGCCGAGGCAGGCGATGGCGCCGCCGCCGGCAACTTTGGTGAGTGCCGCGACCTGTTTGGCAATGACTGCCGGCCGCTCATCATTGACGCGGCGTGCGGTCTGGATCAGCGGCGTGCGGTCCGGCGCCGACGCGGCGATGAACCACGGATCAACGGCGATGCAGTGACCGCCGACCCCGGGTCCTGGACTCAGGATGTTGACGCGCGGGTGAAAGTTGGCGAAGCGGACGACATCCCGGACGTCGATGCCGAGGGGCTCGGCGACGTTGGCCAATTCGTTGGCAAACGCGATGTTGACGTCACGAAACGCGTTCTCGGACAACTTCACAAGTTCGGCGGTCGATGCCGTGGTAAGGTGCATATCGCCCTCGACGGCAATGGCGTAAAGCGCTTTGGTACACGCAGCACAGTCGTCGCCGAGGCCACCGATAACGCGATCGTTGCGTACCAATTCGAGCAGGACACGTCCCGGCAGGACGCGTTCCGGGCTGTGAGCGATACAAATATCGTGCGCGGTCTCGGGTGCGTCCGGGTCCGGAAATGCGAGATCGGGGCGTGCTGCTTTCAGCCAGTTGCCGACCTGGCGCGTGGCGCCGACGGGAACCGTCGATTCCACCACCACGAGATTGCCTTTCTTCAGCACCGGCGCAATGGCTTCGGTTGCCGACTGAAGGTAGCTCAGATCCGGTTTGCGGTCGTCGGTAAACGGCGTCGGCACGGCGATAATAAAGGCATCGGCTTCGACAGGCGTTGTCCGTGCCGAGAGCTGGCCGGTCGAAACGGCGCCGTAGACAACCATATCGAGGTCCGGTTCGATGATGTGAGGCTTGCCGTCGTTGATGCTGTCGACGGTCTTCTGATTAACGTCGATGCCGGTGACGCGAATGCCGCGGCTTGCCAGAACCGCTGCGGTGGGCAGACCGACATAGCCAAGGCCGATCACGCAGACATGTTCAACCGCCATACTTGAGTACCTCCGTGGCGATGCGCCCGGCAGCCTTGCCGTCGCCGTAAGGATTGTGCGCGCGGCTCATGGTCTCATAGGCGCTGGCATTGTCCAGCAGTTCCGAAGCTTCGCCGACGATCCGTGCCTTGTCGGTGCCGACCAGCTTGACGGTCCCGGCGTCGACCGCCTCGGGACGTTCGGTGACGTCGCGCATGACCAACACGGGTTTACCCAGTGACGGCGCCTCTTCCTGGATGCCGCCGGAATCCGTGATCACGATATGGGCATTCGTCATCAGGTGCACGAACGCGGGATAATCGACCGGTTCCAGAAGGTGCACGTTTCCGATGCCGCCGAGAATTTCTTTCACCGGCTGCTGGACGTTCGGATTCAGGTGCACCGGATAGACGATTTCGATGTCGGGACGCGCCGCCAGCTCGGCCAGGCCTTCGCAGATGTTCCGGAATCCGCCGCCGAAATTCTCGCGCCGGTGACCGGTAACAAGAACCATGCGCTTGCCGCTTGACGGATAGGGCAACGTTTCGGCTATATCGCGGCGCAGTGTGTCGTCGGAGGCCAGCCGCTGCTGCGTTAGAAAAAGCGCGTCGACGACGGTGTTGCCGGTGACGAATATTCCCGAAGCGTTGCGCCCCTCTGCCAGCAGATTGTCTTTCGCCCCTTCCGTCGGTGCGAAGTACAGGGTCGTGATGCCGTCGGTCAGGCGGCGGTTCACCTCTTCGGGGAACGGCGCGTAAATGTTGCCGGTACGCAGCCCGGCCTCGACGTGGCCGACGGGAATGCGTTTGTAAAATGCCGCGAGTGCCGCGGCGAACGTGGTCGTCGTGTCGCCGTGGACGAGGACCATATCCGGTTTCATGTCGTCGAGGATGGCGCTGACACCTTCGATCACGGCGGCCGTCAGCCCCTCGAGAGTCTGGTTCGGCCGCATCAGGTTCAGATCCGCGTCGGGCACGATATCGAAAAGCTTCAACACCTGATCGAGCATGCCACGGTGCTGCGCGGTCACGCAGACGCGCGATCGTGCACCAGCGCTACTCAGGGCATGAAGCACCGGTGCCATCTTGATTGCTTCCGGCCGGGTTCCGAATATGGAAAGTACCTGCACGTTCTATGCTTTCTCTTCAAAGATGAATTCAGCGCCTCTGGATATCGTCTGGTCCGGCGCAAGGCAAGTTTGGCTTTGACACGTTGTGCGCTTTTCATAAGCTCAGGACATGGTGGGTCTTCAAAATTTGCAAATGGAAACGGCATGTCATCGCTGAAATCCGGTTTCGTTGCGGTTGTTTTCGCCGCATCCATGATATTGCTGGCGGCTGCGGACACGCGCGCCGAGATGGTGCCGCATCAGGCGATCTACGACATGTCTCTGGCATCGAACAGTCCGGCGTCGCGGTTCAACGGTGTCAGCGGTGCGGCCGTGACGAACATAGAAAAGACCTGCGAGGGCTGGGTTGTGACCGAGCAGATCGTGATGACGATGCTGACCGTTGCCGGCGGTGCAATCGAGCGCGAGATGAACTTCAAGGCGCGCGAGAGCCTCGACGGCAGCACGTATTTCTTCGAGAGCAACAGCGTGACGAACGGTGAGCCCCGGGAGTATTCAGGAAGCGCCCGGCGTAAAGGAAACGGCGAGGCCGAAGCCGAATTCGTAACGCCCAGGCCGTTTGAAATGCCGCTGCCAAAAGGGACCCGGTTCTACGTTTCGACGACGAGCTGGCTGCTGGACATGCTTGAATCCGGCGAGCGTGCCGGCCAGACCTATGCCTTCGACGGCACCGACGACGAAGGACCGCAGAAGGTGACGGCGTTCATCCTGCCGGACAGTATCGGCGGCGAGGGGCTTTCCGGCGACGAAACGCTGCTTTCCGCCAAGGCCTGGCAGGTGAGGATGGCGTTCTTCAAACTTGGAAGTCAGGCGTCTCAGCCCGAGTTCGAGATATCGCTGCGTATTCTTGAGAACGGCATCATTACGCACTTCGAGCTGA
This sequence comes from Rhodospirillales bacterium, assembly GCA_965262415.1. Classification (GTDB taxonomy): domain Bacteria; phylum Pseudomonadota; class Alphaproteobacteria; order Rhodospirillales; family Casp-alpha2; genus UBA4479. The sequence goes on from OZ253533.1 coordinate 4,233,476, forward strand.
TCTTCGACGATCTGATTGTCAATCAGGTGCTCCAGGACGTGCTTCCAGCCAAGAACGAACGCTGCAGTTAACCACGTTGGCACATCACGGTTGTGCCAACTTATTGGAATCGCTAGTTTCCGTCTTGTAGGTAGCGCCGAGGGAGCGGTCGTCCATGTGTTTCTATGCAGCCAGATACCGGCCTGCGCACGTTATCGCGATCTTCACCCTGTGCGCCGTCGTCTTCGGTGCCGGACGCGCGATGGCCGACGAGCGGGGTTTCCTGGGCATGCAGGTGCAGGGAAATTCACCGAAGATCGCCGCCGCCATGGGTATCGACACGTCAATCGGCGTGCTGGTGCGCGATATCAGCGTCGACGGGCCGGCGGCGGTTGCCGGGATTGCGCGTGGCGACATTATCCTTTCGCTTCATGGTGTTGCCATCGATACGTTCGAGCGTCTGGTTCAGGTCGCAGGCGAACTGCGTGCCGGTGACGAAATCGATGTCCTGGTTCTTCGTCTTGGCAAGAAAATCAAACTAAAGATGGACGTTTCCGGCTGGCCTGACGGCTGGCGGATCGAGAAGTCCGCTTTCGCTGCACAGCCCGACCTCGGTCTGACATTCGCCTCGTTGACGCCCAAATTGCGAGACCATCTCGGGATACGCTGGGGATCGGTCGGCATCGCGGTGTCGGTTTTCAACGACATGTTTTCCGGTGTGACCCCGCTTCGTCGCGGTGACGTCGTGGTGCAGATCAACCAGCAGCGGGTCTGGCAGCCGCAGCAGTTCCTGGACGCGTACGCCAAGGCCAAGGAAAAAGGGCTCCCGGCGCTGCTTCTCCTTGTCGAACGGACGGACGGCTTCAAGTACATTCTGCAGCCGGTCGTGAGCGAACCGATCGGCGGACCGGCGCCCCCGGCGTTCAAGTTGCCTGGACAGCAGGGCGGCTGACGCACGCGCGTGCGGGTCAGCTGCCGCGTGCTTCCTTGATCAGTTCTACCAGGGTTTCGCGGTCAAGGGCGCCCGGGACCAGCGTGTTGTTGACGATGAACGCCGGTGTGCCGCGAATGCCCAAGGCCTCGGCGAGCGCCATGTTGTGACGTAATTCGGTATCGATACGCGGATCGTCCATGTGCTTTTTGACGGCCGCTTTGTCGAGGCCAACCGAGTCCGCGATATCCAGAACCCGGGCTTCGGAATAACCGCCCTTGGCGGTCATCAGCGCGTTGTGGAAGTCGATGTACTTGTCTTTCTGATTGTAGAAGACGCCAAGTGCGGCGCGTGCCGCGATGACCGATTCCGGCCCCAGAATCGGGAACTCCTTGTAGACGAACCGCACATTGCCGTCATCGGCGACTGTATCGACGACGATGTCGTGAACGCGTTTGCAGTAGCCGCAGCGATAATCGAAAAACTCGACGACGGTGACATTGCCGGCTTCATTGCCGCCGACGGGGGACAGTTCGGCATTTTCGATCTGCTGGCGCATGTCGACCAGGCGTTGCTGCTGCGCCATTTCTTCGGCCGCCGCCTGGGCCTCCTGATGCGCGCGTACGGCGTCCAGGATCACTTGCGGGTTCTTCACAATGTAATCGTGGATCAGCTTCTCGATCTCGGCCTTCCGGGCGTCGGTAAGCGGTGTCCCGTCGTCGGCACGGGCGCTCGCGAATGGTGATGCGAGGACGCCGACCACGGCGGCGCTCAAGATGACAATTGCGAGGCGTCGGATCATTTCGTTTCCAATCAATGCGTAGGCGGCAACCAAAGTCTGCCGATCATGCGGTAGAGGTGCGCGCGGGGCAAGGCATGCGTTTCCGCTGAGCGGTGCTTCACGCAGTTGTGACGTCGGTGGCCGTCACCGCATAAGCCGGATTGCGGCGACATTCATCGTCGCCGGGGTGCGCGCGGCATGAACGGCGATACCGATAAAGCGGATATCCATGTTCGCCGGATCATCGCCCGGCCAGACCTGACGATGTATCTGGGACAGGTCGACGGCGTCGACCCACCAGCGGTTTGCCTGTTCACCACCGCCGCGTGCCACGTACCGGGCGCTCTCGGGGTGCTCGCCGTCGGCGCGGGGTCCGATCACGGTGCCGCGCCCAAGCGCTGTCTCGTTCCAAGCCATCTCGATGATACGGGTGACTTTGCCGGCATCGCCGCCGCCGAGCTGCCACCATGCAGCGGACGGTTTGCCGACCCGGTCGGCCAGGCCGACGATGATCCGAACCGGATGCATGCCGCTTCCGGGCGGTTGCGTATGCCAGGCCCAGCTCAGGAACGGGGTCGCCAGCAACGACGCGTTGGTGCGGCGGGTGAGCGAAAAAGGCGGACCGTTGGCCTTGATGCTGATGGCCTTGAACTTGCCGATCTGGTGGACGGAAAGCGCATCTGCCGGCATCAATCCGGATATTTCCCACCCGGCCGGCAACTCGCCGGCACTGACGGCCGCAATAAAGGGCTGGTCGGGGCCGAGAACGTTGAGCGATCCACCCAGTGGTACGGCGTCGCGGACCTGTGTGCATGCGGATACAGCTCCTGCCGCCAATACGGCGCACGCGACAGCAACGAACCGGCGCAAGGTCTGCGACATCATGATTTCCGGTTTTTCAGTGCCAGCAGCATGTCTTCCGCGTGCAGCCACTCAGGCGACCCGCGCGGGAACATCTCGGCCGCACGCCCGGCATGGAAACGGACCTCGCTGTCCTTACCTAGCAGCAGCGCTTCTTCCGCCAGCGCCAGCGAACTGCGGCCGATGTCGCCCAGCTTGCCATAGGCGATGCCGAGCAGGCGCCAGGCCGAGGCCGATCTGCTGTCGCGTGACAGACCGAACTTCAGGTGCTCGACCGCTTCCTCGATGTATTCCTTGTTGTTGCTTTCCGTAAGGATTCGGGAAAGTTCGGTGCGTAGCAGCGGCTCCTCGGGCTTCAGTTCCACGGCGCGGCGGAACGGCGCCACGGCGTCCTGAATATTCCCGCTCTCGTACAGAACCTGTGCCTTGAGTTCGAGAAAGTACGGATCATCGGGAACATCGCGCAGCAATCCGTCCAGTTCGGCGATTGCCTTCTGCGGCTCCGGCACCTGGGAATAAGCGAACGCACGCGCATAACGCGCCGGTATAGACGTGTCGTTGAGGGGATATCTGCGGAGCGTGATCGTCGGCGGCTCGAAATATCCGATGAGTTTCGCGCGCACACGCTCGAACGCCAGCGCCACGGCGGGGTCAGGCGGCGCATTGGAATAGGGGGACTTTTCCAAGTGCGCACGGATGGCCTGAATCCGGTCTTCCGATAGCGGGTGGGTGCGTACGTACGGATCCTGGCTTGCACCGGTGAGAAGCTCCTGCCCTTCGAGAACTTCCATGAACTCCAGAAGCCCGCGCGACGATTGCTTGGTCTGGTCCAGAAGAGTGAGCGCCGCCTGATCGGCGGACGCTTCCTGACCCCGGCTGAATGACAGGAACCCGCGTATCGCGGTGCTTTGCCCGCCGGAAATCACCGCGCCGGCGACATCGCCGCGGCCGGTGGCAAGTCCCGCCGCGGCGCCGATGACGGTGGCGATCAATGCCTTGGCGGTCGCGGCCTTATGTTCCTTGCCGAGGCGGCTGAGGTGCCCGCCCGCGATGTGACCCGTTTCGTGTGCGATCACGCCGATCACCTGTTCGGCGCTGTCGGCCCGCATCAATAGCCCGGTATGAATGAAGAGACGCTGGCCGTCGGCGACAAAGGCATTCAGACTGTTGTCGTCCACCAGATGGATGCGAACCGACGTAGGCGCCAGCCCGGCGGCCTGGAATAGTGGCGTCGCCATCCAGCGAATGGTATCTTCAATCTCAGCGTCTCTGATGAACGACAAACCCTGGGCCCGCGCGGGCATTGCAACCGACGCAGAAAGTAAGACGACAATGAAGATTCGAATTAAGAAGCCTGTTTTCCGCACGCGCTTCGTCCCTGGAAACATCATTGAACGTAGTCACGGCGGCCCAAACCGTCAAATGACTGTTGCGTCATTCGTGGCGTTGGCAGCGACGGTTATGCTGACGTCCTGCAGCGCTTTCGATGACGAGCCGGTGACACCAAAAGGCACGATCGGCTATGTGGCCGGCGCACTCGGCGTGATTTCCGTTGAAGAACCGCAGGCGGCTCTCGTCGGCCGCGATGTCCTGTCATCCGGCGGCACGGCGGCAGATGCGGCGGTTGCGATGGGATTGACGCTGAGCGTGACCATGCCGTCGTCCGCAGGTCTGGGTGGTGGAGGTGTCTGTATTGCGCGTGATGGGCGCGGGCAACGGCCGGTTGTGATCGATTTCATGCCGCGTGCGCCGAAAAACGCATCGCTGAATACCGAACGTCCGAGCGCGGTGCCTGGAACGCCGCGCGGCCTGTTCCTTCTGCATTCCCGGTTCGGCGAGTTGCGCTGGACACAGGTGGTTGCGCCGGCCGAGAACCTGGCCCGGTTCGGTTTCAATGTTCCGCGTGCCTTTGCATCCGAGTTGTCGAAGGTTGCCGATGTGTTGATCCGTGACCCGGAGATGGCACAGGTGTTCAAGCGCAAGGACGGCCGTGCTGTCGGTGAAGGCGATTTTCTGAAACAGCCGGACCTGGCAGCCGTGCTTGCCCGCCTCCGCGCCAAGGGGGCCGGCGATTTTTACATCGGCAAGGAGGCGCAGAACTTTGTCGACGCAGTGCTGGCCGCCGGCGGGTCGCTCAGTTACGAGGATCTTCGCGATTTTCAGCCGCAATTGCGGACGCCGCTGACCTTCCAATGGCAACGTAATACGGATTGGCATTTCGCCGGTCCGCCTGCTGCCGGTGGCGCTGTCGCTGCGGAAATGATGTCGATCCTGATGACCGACGAATTTTTCGAGGATGTAACCGGTGCCCGGCGCGAGCACTATATCGCCGAGGCGGCGAAGCGTGCCTTCGTCGAGCGGATGAAGAACCTGCAGGCGGACGGCAGTTACCGCCAGGATCCGCAGGCCCGGCTGGGCGAAGACTATGTGGAAGACGTTCAGGACGGCATAGGTGACGCAGCGACGCCGCTTTCGTCGCTTGTCCCTGCACCGGCTGACTGGCCGGAAACGCCCGCCGCGGCCAGTTTCTCGGTCATGGATATTCGCGGCGGTGCCGTAGCGTGCACCCTGACCATGAACAATCTGTTCGGGACCGGCCGCATGGCGCCGGGATGGGGGGTCGTCATTGCAGCCGCGCCCGATACGCGGGGGCGGACATTTACCCCACTCGGTCCGGCACTCCTCACCAGTGAACTGCACAACAGTGTCTTCGCCGCCGCGGCCGCGTCCGGCGGGATTACGGCACCGACGTCGCTGGCCAATGTGATGGCGCGCGCCGCATCCGGACCGCAGTCGCTGACCGAAGCCATGCGCGCACCTCGGACGCACTACCAGGGTGTGCCGGACAAGGTGTTCGTTGAATCGAATATGCCCGAGGATATCGTCGCGGATCTTCGAAAACGCGGCCACGAAGTGGTCCTGACCAAGTCTATCGGGCGTGTCACCGCGGTGCTCTGTCCCGAAGGTGTCCCCAACAAGGAAATCCCCAAGTGTTCAAGCGCCGCGGATCCGCGCGGTTCAGGTATCGCGCTCGGCGGGAATTGATGCAATGGCTCTGAAGTCGTCAAAGCGCGGCCAGGTCGCGCCGTTCATCGTCATGGACGTCATGCGTGCTGCTAACGAGCTCGAGGCGGCCGGCGAGAACATCATGCACTTGGAAGTCGGGCAGCCCGGCACGCCCGCACCCAAAGGTGTGATCAAGGCGGCGACCGAGGCGCTCTCAACCGAGCGGCTCGGATATACGGACGCCTTCGGCATCCCGCCACTGCGCCAGGCGATCAGCGCCTATTACGAGCGGACCTATAACGTGAACGTGCCGGTCGAGCGGATTGCCGTCACCATTGGCTCAAGCGGCGGTTTCATCCTGAGCTTTCTGGCTGCATTCGATGAGGGTGACAAAGTCGCTCTGGCGTCTCCCGGATACCCGGCATACCGCAATATCCTGATCTCGCTCGGCATCGAGGTGGTTGAAATACCTGTAGGGCCGGAAACCAATTTTCAGCCGACGCCCGACCTGCTCGCGTCGTGCGGTGCTGAACTTGACGGTCTGATCGTCGCCAGTCCGTCGAACCCGACCGGGACGATGATCGACGCGGCGGGTCTGAAGGCGCTCTACGACTACTGTCACGACAGGGGTATCCGCATGATCTCGGACGAGATCTATCACGGCATTACCTATGAGAGGGCAGCGGACACCGTGCTCGCGTTCGGTGACGACGCGGTAATCATCAACAGCTTTTCCAAGTATTTTTCGATGACGGGCTGGCGGCTCGGTTGGATGATTATGCCACCGGACCTTGTCCGCCCTATCGAGTGCCTTGCACAGAATCTATTTATCTCGGCTCCGGCGGTGTCGCAGTATGCCGCGGTCGCCGTGTTCGACTGCGAGGACGAGCTGCAGGAGAACCTGCGCAAGTATGCCGAGAACAGGAAACTGTTGCTGCGCGAACTGCCCAAGGCCGGGTTCGACAAGCTGGCATCCGCCGATGGCGCGTTCTACATCTACGCGGATGTTTCCGAGATGACCAACGACAGTGCCGCATTCTGTCAGGCGATGCTGGCGGAGACCGGCGTCGCAGCGACGCCGGGTGTCGATTTCGATCCCGAAAGGGGACATCTGTTCGTCCGGTTTTCATTTGCACGTGACCCGGCGGACATGGCGGAAGCGGCACGGCGCTTGATCGAGTGGCGCCGGGAATAAGGTCAAATAAACAAGGGCGGCTCTAGAGCCGCCCAAGTTTCCTCCCAGACATGGCCATGGCCGAAGCCATGGCGCATTCTTTTGCCGGTTACTTACATTCTTTTGCCGGTTACTTAACTGTCACGGCGCCACCAGCCACGCTTGGCGGGTTTTTCCTCTTCGGATATCTGTGCCACATCGATGATGGTCGTTTTCGCCATCGGCGAGGGGACTTGTTCCTCCTCCGCTTCGGTAATGACTTCGGCTACGGGCTCATCCGCATCATCGGATTTTTCCGTGTCGTCGCTCTTGCCGCTGCCATTGGACGGCTTGCTCTTTGATGCGGATTCTTCCGCCTTGGCCGGTTCGGGCGCGGGTTCGTCGGCAACGTCTGCCGCGTCGGCGCCATCAGCCTTTTCCGTGTCATCGGATGTGCCGGCGTCGTCCTTTTTGGCCGGTTTGTCCGCTTTTGCGGCGGCCTTCTTGGTGCGGCGGGTCCGTGTGCGGCGCTTCGGCTTCTCTTCCTTGGCGTCGTCCTTTTCCTCGGCATCCGCCTCGACGGTCTCAGCTTCGGCGGTCTCGGCATCTGCCTGGCGCGCATCGTCTGCCGCGCCGTCGTTTTCGTCAGAGGTGTCGCCATCGACGTTGGCCTCGCCGCCATCTTCCGCGGCGTCGGCTTCCTGAGCCTCTTCCGTGTTGTCCTCGTCCTTGCGATTGCGGCGTCGGCCCGCCCGGCGGCCACGGCGGCGGCGGCGCGAGCGTTTCGGCTGCTCGTCGCCGTCCTCGTCTCCGTCGGATGCCTGCTGCTGCTCATCCGCGTCGCTCTCGGCGGTCTCTTCGGCGTCGCCCTCATCCTCGGCGGACTGTGCCGCCTGATCCATCTGATCCTCGTCCTTGCGGCCGCGGCGGCCACGACGGCGGCGGCGGCGCTTGCGGCCGCCTTCCTCGTTGTCACTGTCGTCGTCGCCGGCATTTTCGGGGGCCTGCGCCTCGACGGTCTTGCCGTCGGTCCGCACGCGTTCCATGCGATAGTCCGGCGGGATCAGGCTGTCATCGCTCTCAAGGAAGACCTTGATCTCGTAGTCTTCCTCGATCCGGGCCAGCATGTCGCGTTTATGGTTCAGGATGTAGAGCGCGACGCTGGTCGGCATCCAGACCGTGATCTCGGTCGAGCGCTTGCGCATCGCTTCTTCTTCGATGATGCGCAGCATCTGCAATGCCGTGGTGTCGGTGGAACGCCGGATACCGGTACCGCCGCAGTGCGGGCAGGGCTCGGTCTGGATTTCCTGCAGGCTCGGGCGAAGGCGCTGACGCGACATCTCCAGAAGCCCGAACGGTGAAATACGGCCAATCTGAATGCGCGCCCGGTCGGAGCGCATGGCGTCCTTGAGGGCACGTTCCACCTTGTTCTGGTTGCGGTGGTTTTCCATGTCGATGAAGTCGATCACGATCAGCCCCGCGAGGTCGCGAAGCCGAAGCTGCCGCGCCACTTCCTCGGCGGCTTCGATGTTCGTCTTGTAGGCCGTTTCCTCGATGTTGCGTTCGCGCGTCGAACGGCCCGAGTTGACGTCGATGGCGACCAGTGCCTCGGTCGAATTGATGACGATGTAGCCGCCGGACTTAAGCTGTACTTCGGGCTGGTGCATGCTGTCGATCTGGCTTTCGACGCCAAACCGCTGCAACAGGGGGATGCCTGAGTCCTTATACGGCTGCACCCGCTTGGCGTGGCTCGGCATCATGAGTTTCATGAAGTCCTTGGCCGTACGGTAGCCTTCCTCGCCGTTGACGATCACCTCGTCGATATCCTTGGAATAGATGTCCCGGATCGAGCGCTTGATCAGGTTGCCTTCCTCGTGGATCAGGCAAGGCGCAATACTCTCAAGGGTCTTCTGGCGTATCTGTTCCCAGAGCCGGATCAGGTATTCGTAGTCACGTTTGATCTCCGCCTTCGTGCGCTTGTCGCCCGCGGTCCTGACGATGACGGCCATGCCGTTCGGAATGCCGAGGTCCGACAGGATCGACTTCAGCCGTTTGCGGTCCTGGCCGGAGGCGATCTTGCGGGAGATGCCGCCGCCACGTGCGGTGTTCGGCATCAGCACGCAGTAACGGCCGGCAAGCGACAGGTACGTGGTCAGCGCCGCGCCCTTATTGCCGCGCTCTTCCTTGACGACCTGGATCAGCAGGATCTGACGGCGCTTGATAACTTCCTGGATCTTGTAACGGCGCCGGTCGACGACGGGGCGGCGGATTTTCTCCGCCTCGTCGATCTCGTCCTCGCCGCCGCCGACTTCCTCGACGGACGCATCGACCTCTTCGTTCTCGAGGGCTTCCTGCGCCGCGCGCTGGGCGTCTTCTTCCTCGGCGATGAGGGCTTCGCGGTCGGCGACTGGGATCTGGTAGTAATCGGGATGGATTTCGCTGAAAGCAAGGAAACCGTGCCGGTTGCCGCCGTATTCGACGAATGCCGCCTGCAAGGACGGCTCAACACGGGTTACTTTTGCGAGATAGATATTCCCTTTTAGTTGCCTGCGGGACTCGACTTCGACATCAAAGTCTTCGACCCGGTTTCCTGACAGCACAACCACCCTGGTCTCTTCCGGGTGGGAGGCGTCGATTAGCATGCGTTTGGTAGCCATTGAAACTGAAACTCCGGGGCACGCAGGGTCTTGTCGCTTCGCTTTTTGGCTGAACGATCAAGGGGGATGCGTACCAATTAGTGTGATGAAAACCGGCGGCGCCTCGGGGAACGGCAACGACCGCACGCCGGGCGCACTGGGGCGTCCGGGTGTATTTCGTGTCGATCTTGCGGGCGGCTTGCACCGGCATGTGAAAAAAACCTCAAATTCGCCTGTCGCCGACCGTATGCCGGCTGACAAAAATCCTGGCCCCGTGGTGCATTGCACGTATTGCATTGCGCTGGGCTGCAGAACGAAAACGGGATCGCCGTATGCGATCTTCGTTAACATAACCGTAGGATTTCAAATTCACAATGTCATAATAGTACCGCCGGGCATTCCGAGAATGCTTGAGAGCAGGCGCTGCGGGCGTTTATAACGTCCATATATGGTTAGTTTTTAGGACAGGCGGACGCAAAATATGGGCAACGGCGTAATTCGCCCGTTTCTGTGCGCGGTGTTTTTGACGGTGTTTGCATCGTCGGGCGCGTCGGCTGCCGATGCCGAGGTCACCGATATCCGCGTCGGTAAGCACGGCCTGTCTACACGCATTGTCATCGATCTCGACCGTCCCGTCGAAGCGAAGGTCTTCACGCTCGCCGGTCCTGCGCGCCTCGTGATCGATTTGCCCGAGGTCGGCTGGCGTCTGCCGCAGCGTCCGCTGCCGTCGGATGTCGGATTGCTCTCGAAACTTCGTTACGGCCTGTTCCAGCCCGGAAATTCGCGCGTGGTCGTCGATCTGCGTGAGCCGTCGCGCGTGCACGAGGCGATGTCGCTGCCGGGTGCCGGCGGTCAGCCCGATCGGCTGGTGATCGATCTCGCGCGTATCAGCGGCAAGGCGTTTCTGGAAAGCGTGGCGCGTCCGCCGATGACGATACAGGGATCGGAAACGCAGATCGCGACCGCCAAGTTCGTCAATACCCCGCAGGCGCGCAGCGCCGCACCGGCTCCGCAACCGCGCGCCGCGACGGCCAATGCCGCAGCCGCCGGGATCGATGTGCCCGAAAAGCCGTTGCCGCCGTCGGTGGCGAACGCCATCAGCGAGGCCAAGGTCAAGTCGGCCGCCGCCGAGACACGGCTGGCATCGCTGCGGGTGCCGGTGAAGCCGCCGGTGCCGGGTACTGTGAAAAAGCGTATCATCGTCATCGACCCGGGACATGGCGGCGTCGATCCGGGCGCCATCGGCGTTTCCGGGATTTACGAGAAACACATCACGCTCGCCGCGGCGCGCGATCTGAAGCGTTACCTGGAGGCGACGGGCCGCTTCGACGTCAAGCTGACCCGCGACCGTGATATTTTCATCCGCCTGCGCGGCCGCATCGAACGGGCGCGGGAAATGAAGGCCGATCTGTTCATCTCGCTGCACGCGGACACGATCCGGAACAAGGGCGTCAGAGGGCTGTCGCTCTATACGCTGTCAGAGCGCGCATCGGACAAGGAAGCGGCACAGCTGGCGGAGCGCGAGAACAAGGCCGACCTGATCGCGGGTATCGACCTGACGCACGAAAGCGCCGAGGTGACGAACATCCTGATCGATCTGGCGCAGCGCGAGACCATGAACCAGTCGGCCAAACTGGCGGCGCTTCTGGTCGACGAACTGGACAACCGGGTCAAAATTCTGCGCAACCCGCACCGGTTTGCGGGCTTTGCGGTCCTCAAGGCACCGGACATTCCGTCGGTCCTGATCGAACTCGGTTTTCTGTCCAACAAGGATGACGAACGCGCGCTTCGCTCCAAGTCGCACCGCCGCAAGCTGGCACAATCCATCGCCGGTGCGGTGGACCGTTATTTCGCCAAGGTCGAAAGCGCCAGCCGGCCCTGACCCGGCTCTGGTCCGATCTGTGACGGACGTCGTATTCACATTGCCACGGATCGGTCACATTCTTGGGATATCAGGCCTTTCTGACTCTCAATATGCCGATGCGTATGTTAGACAAAAACGGCACAGTTAGTGGACACAGCGCGACCGTATGAAATTTCTCCTGCGTTTTACCATGATCAGCCTGTCGCTTGTTGTTCTCGCTTCGGCGGCGGTGGGCGGTGGCGTGCTGTACGTGCTGCACAAGTTCGGCCGCGATCTGCCGGATTACCGCCAGCTGGCCACGTATGACCCGCAGGTCATGACGCGTGTGCATGCCGGCGACGGACGTCTACTCGCCGAGTTTGCGATCGAGAAAAGAGCGTTTGTTCCGATCGAGGCGATGCCGAGGCGCATCATCGATGCCTTCCTGTCCGCCGAGGACAAGTCCTTCTATTCACATTCCGGGATCGATTACACCGGTGTTGCGCGCGCCGTGGTAACGAACCTGCAGAACGTCGCGACCGGCCGACGGCTGGTGGGTGCGTCGACCATCACCCAGCAGGTCGCCAAGAACTTCCTGCTGACCAACGAAGTGTCGTTCGACCGCAAGATCAAGGAAGCGATCCTGGCGATCCGCATCGAACGTGCGTTCACCAAGAACAAGATTCTGGAGTTGTACCTGAACGAGATCTATCTCGGTTACGGCTCTTACGGGGTTGCCGCCGCGGCCCTCAACTATTTCAACAAGTCCCTGAACGAGCTTTCCATCGCCGAAGCGGCCTATCTTGCCGCGCTGCCCAAGGCGCCGAACAACTATAACCCGGTCTCGAAGCACCAGGCCGCCAAGGCCCGGCGTAACTGGGTCGTCGGCCGCATGCTGGAAGACGGCCGGGTTACGCCCGATCAGGCGCGGGAGGCCAAGGAAGCACCGCTGCTGGTCGCCCGGCGCGAGGAGACGGAGTTCGTACAGGCGGATTATTTCACCGAGGAAGTGCGCCGCGAACTGGTCGACCGGTTTGGTGAAGACCAGCTTTACCAGGGCGGGCTTTCGGTCCGGACCACGCTCGATCCCGCTCTGCAGGTGATCGCGCGCGATGTGCTCCGGCGTGGGCTGGAGGCCTACGATCGCCGTCACGGCTACCGTGGTCCGGTGACGACGGCGCCGGCCGGCCAGCGGCTGGATACGCCGCTCGATTGGCGCACCTACCTGGGCACGATCACGCGCCCGAAAGGAATGGGCGAGAAGCTGCTCGCCATCGTCATCGGCGTCGATGACGTGAAGGAGTACGCGCAGATCGGCGTCGAGGACGGCAAGGCCGGGATCATCCCGCTGGAAGAGCTCAAGTGGGCACGCGAGGCCCTTGAGCATCCCAAGCGCGGTCCCGCGATCAAGAAGCCGTCCGAGGTGCTGACGGCGGGCGACGTGGTGATGGTCGAGCCGGTGCAGCCGGACCCGAAAGACAAGGACAAGGCGTCCTCGGCGAACGTCTATTCACTTCAGCAGATTCCCGACGTCAACGGCGGCATCATCGCGATGGATCCGCACACCGGCCGCGTGCTGGCGATGGTCGGCGGCTATTCGTTCGATCGCAGCCAGTTCAACCGCGCGACGCAGGCGGCACGCCAGCCGGGGTCCGCGTTCAAGCCGTTCGTCTATCTGGCGGGGCTGGACATGGGCTTCACGCCGGCGACACGTATCCTCGACGCGCCGTTTGTGATCGATCAGGGGCCCGGTCTGCCGAAATGGCGGCCCGCCAACTACGGCAAGAAATTCTACGGCGCATCGACCATGCGCCTCGGCATCGAGAAGTCGCGCAACCTTATGACCGTGCGGCTAGCACAGACCATAGGCATGGAGCGCGTTGCCGAATATGCCGAGCGTTTCGGGATCGTCGACGACCTGCCCGAGACCCTCGCAATGGCGCTCGGCGCCGCGGAGACGACGCTGGTCCGCATGACCACGGCGTATGCGATGCTGGTCAACGGCGGCAAGAAGATTACACCGACGCTGATCGACCGCGTGCAGGACCGTCTCGGCCGGTCCGTGTTCCGTCACGACAAGCGTGATTGTCCGGATTGTCGCGCCAATGCGTGGCACGGCCAGCGGGTGCCGGAAGTGCCGGACACCCGCCCGCAGATTACCGACCCGGCGAGCGCCTATCAGGTGGTGAGCATGCTCAAGGGTGTTGTCGAACGGGGCACCGGCCGGCGCATTTCCGAGGTCGGCAAACCGCTCGCCGGCAAGACCGGGACCACTAACGAGGAACGCGACACCTGGTTCATGGGATTTGCGCCCGACCTCGCGGTGGGCGTATTCGTCGGGTATGACGAACCGATCCCGCTCGGCCGCCACGAAACCGGCTCGTCGGTTGCGGCGCCGATTTTCCGCGATTTCATGCAGGCCGCGCTGGCGGATCAGCCGGCGACCCCGTTCCGGACCCCGCCCGGCATTCGTCTCGTCCGGGTCAATTCGCGCACCGGACTGCCGATCGGTCCGGGTGACACGAATGTGATTCTCGAGGCGTTCAAGGAAGGCACAGTGCCGGACAGCACGACAAGCGTCATCGAAGGACAGGGATGGAGCGAGCCGGGTTCGCCCGAGAACTTCACCAGCGCACCGCTTTCCGGCACCGGCGGGCTTTACTGATCAGGAATACTATTCCGCGCGCTCTTCCAGCGCTAGCTAATCCGCGCGCTCTTCCAGCGCTAGCTAATCCGCGCGCTCTTCCAGCGCGACAAACAGCGCCAGACCCAGCATCGACGACCCGGTAATCCATTTCTGGGCCTTCATCGCGCCGGGGTGTCTTGCGACCCAGTTGCCGGCGGCGCCGAACACCCATGCGACACCGAGAATCCACACTAGGCCGCCGGACGCGAAGACCGCGCCGTAAAACAGCATCTGCAAGGTGATATCGCCGTGCGCGGCATCGGTGAACTGCGGCAGGAAGGCGAGGAAAAAAAGTGCGATCTTCGGGTTCAGGATATTGCAGACAAAGCCCTGACGGAACAGCCGCCAGTCGTCGCGCCGCGTGGTTGCCGGTGCCAGCGACATGTCGTCGCCCTTGGCGATCAGCGTGCGCAAGCCGAGATAGACCAGGTATGCGATACCCGCCCATTTAATGATGACGAAGGCTGCCGGAAAGATCTTGAGCACGGCAGCGAGGCCGAAGGCGGCCGCGAACATGTGCACCAGGATGCCCGCGGAAATGCCGAGCGCGGAAATCGCGCCGGCGCGCCGGCCCTGACCCATGGCACGGGTGGCGACATAGATCATGTCCGGCCCGGGCGCGATGTAGAGGGCGACCGAGGCGGCAATAAAAACACCGAGCGTGGCGGGATCGATTTCCATGCCGGGACTGTACGCCTGTACCCGGTCGCGGAGAACCCGTTTGTTGTTCGGATGAATAATTCACCGTCGCCCTGAACTCGATTCAGGGCCCATAAGTCACGCGGCCGCTGCCAGGGAGGGCATGGATCCTGAACCAAGTTCAGGATGACGATGGAGTTAGCCTTGAGCCGCGGCGTCGCGGACGCTAAATAGACTGCGAGATCATCAGAAAGGATGCCCCATGCGCGCAGAACTTCAGTCCATGGCCGACGAGATCAAGCAGTCTTCGGAACTGCTGAGGAGGCATCTTTGACTACGATCAGGCCAAACTCCGTCTCGAAGAACTGAACGCGCTCGCTGAAAGTCCCGACCTCTGGGACGACCCCGACAAGGCGCAGGCGTTGATGCGCGAACGCACCAAGGTCGAAGCCGGCATCAAGGAAGTCGACGGTCTGTTCGGCGACCTGCAGGATACCTGCGACCTGATTGAGCTTGCCGAAGCCGAAGCCGACACCGACGTGATGGCGGATGCCGAAGAGGCAATGAAGGATCTGCTCGGCCGTGCCCAGAAGGCGCAGCTCAAGACGTTGCTCTCCGGCGAAGCGGATGAAAACGACTGTTACCTGCAGGTTCAGGCGGGTGCCGGCGGCACCGAGGCGCAGGATTGGGCGGAAATGTTGCTGCGCATGTACACCCGCTGGGCGGACCAGCACGGCTATCAGGTCGAGTGGCTGGAAGAAAGCCCGGGTGAAGAAGCCGGCATCAAGTCGGCGACGCTCAAGATTTCCGGCGACAACGCGTATGGCTGGCTGAAGACCGAAAGTGGCGTCCACCGGCTTGTGCGCATATCGCCCTACGACTCGTCGGCGCGCCGGCACACCAGTTTTTCATCGGCCTGGATTTCCCCGGTAATCGACGACAACATCGAGGTCGAGATCGACGAAAAGGACCTCCGTGTCGATACCTACCGGGCGTCGGGCGCCGGTGGCCAGCACGTCAACAAGACGGAAAGCGCGATCCGCATCACGCACCAACCCAGCGGTATCGTCGTGCAGTGCCAGAATGACCGCTCGCAGCACAAGAACCGCGCCGAGGCGATGGGCATGCTGCGTGCCCGGCTCTACGAGTTGGAACTGAAGAAACGCGAGGACGCAGCGCAGGCCGAAGCCGATTCGAAAACCGACATCGGCTGGGGCCACCAGATCCGCTCCTACGTCCTGCAGCCCTACCAGATGGTCAAGGACCTGCGCACCGAGGTCGAGACGTCGAACACCGGCGCGGTGCTCGACGGTGACATCGACATGTTCCTGGAAGCGGCGCTTGCGGCGAAGATTAAGGATAGCGCCGAAAGCATCGCCTAGCTTCTGCTCTGACTAGTGGATATGCAGCCCGCCGTTGACGTCGAGCACGGCGCCGGTGATGAACGATGACATGTCGCTCGCAAGAAACAGGCACGCGTTGGCGATGTCGTCCGATGTTCCGAGGCGGCCGAGCGGCACTTTGGCTGCGAGGTCGGCCTTGATCTCGGGCGTCATGCGACCGCCGGTGAAATTGTTGTCGACGGGACCGGCAGCGATCGCGTTGGCGCGGATGCCGAGTGGCGCCAGCTCGCGGCCGAGCGCCTTGGCGAGCCCCATGATGCCGGCCTTGGCGGCGGCGTAGTGTGAACGCCCGAAGACTCCGCCACCGTTCTGACCGGCGATCGAGGCGATGCAGACGATGGCACCGCCATCGGCACGCATCGCAGGCAGGCATGCCTGGGACATCAGAAAGTTGCCCTTGAGATTGACGCCGAGCACACTGTCGAATTCATCCTCCGTAATATCGGCGAAGGGCGTACCCATAACGATGCCGGCATTGTTGACCAGGATGTCGATGCGGCCGAAGTCGGCAGCGACAGCCGCGATCGTGTCCCTGACCGCGGCAGCACTGGCGACGTCGCAGACATAGCTGCGGTGCGGCGGCCCCATTTCCGCAGCCGCTTCCTCCAAACCCGTCTCGTCGATGTCCGTGAGCGCGCAGACTGCGCCTTCGGCTGCAAACAGTTTTGCCGTGGCACGGCCGATGCCGCCCGGGGACCCTGCGCCGGTGATGACCGCCGTCTTTCCGGAAAGGAGGCCCGTCATTGCACCACCAGTTCCTTGAACAGGATGGTGTGCACCTTGGCTGGCTGAATGATGTTCTGGATGATCTGAACCAGTTCGAAGCGCAATCGTTCCGAGCCTTCCTTGCCGACCACGTGCTGGCGTTCCTGGCCGCGGAGATGCGTCAGAATAGCATCCATCACCTGCATTTCGGCCTCCTGCAGCCGGGGCACGTCCTCGGGCATCAACTGCACGTGGAGGACGGCGCGCAGAAACGGCGAGCGGCATTCTCCGGTTTTGAGGTCAGTGCGGATTTCAGGCAGCGGATGAAACACCGGCTTGCCGATGACCAACTCGGCGCTTTTGTTGGGTTGCTGCCACCCCATAAGGGCATGCACCCATCCCATGTACCAGGCGAGACCACCGCCGCCACCGAAGAAGATCAGTATGCCTAGGATCAAGCCGATCAGGAGCTTTCCGGCCGATTTCTTTTTCTTCTTTTTACCTTTTTTAGGTTTCTCGTCGCCGTTGTCGGCCATGGTCTGGCCCTCCCATTCTGCCGGATACAAAACCTTGATGCGTCGAGGTTAGCCGCTTGTGCCTGCCGGGGGAAGGCCGGCGGCGGGGCATGAAACGCCATGGCGACGTGATTCAGGAAATCGTGACCCGGTCGCGACCATCTTGCTTCGATTTATAGAGATTGGCATCCGCCGCGCCGACGAGATCGCCGATTTCCTGGTCCTTGTCGAGTTTCACGTGCGCGCCGCCGATGCTGATCGTGACATGATCGCAGACACTCGACGACTTGTGGGGGATCTTAAGGAAATTGACCGCCTCGCGCAGCGTGGCGCCGATCGCTTCGGCACCTTCCATGTTGGTTGATGGCAACACGCAGACGAATTCCTCGCCGCCGTAGCGCGCCATCTGGTCGCCCGGCCGATGGACCGACGAAGACAGCGCCTTGGCAACCAGCGCCAGACAGGTGTCCCCTGCCTGGTGGCCGTAGGTGTCGTTGTACTGCTTGAAATGATCGATATCGATCAGCAGAAGCGACAGGTCGCTGCCGGTACGAATACCGCGCTGCCATTCGGCGCGGATGTGCTGGTCGAAGCAGCGGCGGTTCGGAATGCCGGTGAGGCCGTCGATGAAGGCGATGGTTTCCAGGTAGTCGCGGTAGTGTTTGAGCTGCAGATGGTTCTTGACCCTTGCAGCGACGATCGGCTGCACGATCGGTTTGGTGACGTAGTCGACGGCACCGATCTCGAACCCTTTGGCCTCGTCTGCTTCGTCGGTCATCGCCGTCGCAAAGATGACCGGAATGCTCTCCGTCTCCGAATTTTCCTTAAGCCGGCGGCAGGTCTCATAGCCGTCGATACCGGGCATCATGATGTCCAGTATGATGATGTCCGGTTTCTGCTCGAGCGCAAGCTGGATGCCTTCCTCGCCGCTGGTGGCAAACAAGATGTCACCAAGATCCTCCAGCGCGCCGCTCATCACCTCGATATTCAGAGGTTCGTCGTCGACGACGAGTATTTTCGCTGTGCTCTCCGGGATGTTCACGCCGGGCCGCCCTCGTGACCGTCAAGTTCTTCGCCCAGTTTATGAAGAATGTGACGGGCTTTTTTAAAATTCAGGTCGTTTGCGGCCTGGCGCAGGTCGCTAAGCGTGCCGCTTGCTGCTCCGTCCAGTGCGTTTTCCAGCTCGTCGATGCGTTGCCGCGCGGATATACGTTTCGACGCGAACGCTGCGTCCAGTTCTTCGATCACCTTGCCGAGATTCTTGTCGGTCAAAGGTTTCCCGGCATTGCTCTTTCGAGTGTCGCGCGGCCTTTCGCCGTCGATCTTGTCCAGTGCCTTCTTGACGCGGACATGAGCGGCAATCACGGCGGCGCTATCGGGCAGGTTGTCGGGCGCGCTTTTTATTGCGTCCTCGTATGCGCGGCATTCGGCTTGCAGTTCGTCGGCGCCGATGGTCCGGGCAAGGCCGCCGACCGTATGCAACAGGCGGCCCGCCATTTCCGTATCGCCGTTCTCCAGAGCGCCGGTCAACTCGCCGGCGAAGTTTTTGTACTTGGCATTGAAGTCGAAAAGAAGTTTGGAGAAGAACGCATCGTCCAAGCCGAGACGCCGCTTTGCTTCCGCGAAATTGAACCCGGGTTCATCGGCAAGCGGCCCGGCGTCGGCGACCGGTTCCGGGACCGGCGCGGGCAGTGGCGCGGGCTCGGACTCGGCTGCCGCTTCCGGTTCGGCCATGGGTGATGCGTTCTCGCCCGTTCCGGCCCGCCATCTGGTGAGGGTGTCAAAAAGCTTGTTCGCTTCGATCGGTTTCGAAACATGGTCGTTCATGCCGGCCTCGATGCAGGCGTCGCGTTCCTCGGCCATGGCATGTGCGGTCATGGCGATGATCGGAATGTCTTCCATGCCGGGAAGCGCGCGGATGTTGCGGGTCGCATCATACCCGTTCATTTCCGGCATCTGCAGGTCCATCAGAATGGCCTCGATCCCTTCGGGATTATCCCTCATCCGTTCGACGGCGATCCTGCCGTTGTCGGCGATTTCCGCATGCACGCCAACCTCGTCCAGCATGCCGACGGCGACCTGCTGGTTGATGCTGTTGTCCTCGACGAGAAGTACGCACATGCCCTGGATCGGGTCATGCCCGCTGTCGCGGCTGGCGCTTCGTATGCGGTCACGTCGTCGTGTATCGTCCTGTGCGCCGACGAAGTGTTCCACGATGGCGTCGATCAGCAACGATGTGTTGATCGGTTTGACGAGAAAACCGGCCAGGCCCAGTTGATCCGCCTGGCGCATGGCATCCGACCGGCTGTGCGCCGATATGAGGATCAGAGCCGGCAAATAGCCCTTGGGAAGGGCCTTCTGGATCCGCTTGATGGTGTCGATGCCGTCCACCTCCGGCATGCGCCAGTCGACGATGACGATGTCGTATCCCTTACTGGTCTTGACCGATTCTTCGTAAGCCTCGGCGCCTCTGATGGCCGAGGATTCGCATCGGACTTCGCCGAAATTCATGCTGCGCAGGGTATCCCCCAAGATATCCAGCGAGGTTTCGTTGTCGTCGATGATCAGGACGCGGATCTGGCTCGGATCGATTTGTGGCGGCAGATCCTGCTCGTCGCCGCCGGTCTGGATCCGGAAAGGGATTTCGACGGTGAACGTGCTGCCTTTGCCGGGCGTGCTCTCGACGGAAATCTCGCCGCCCATCAATTCCGTGAACTCCTTGGAAATGGTCAGCCCGAGGCCCGTGCCGCCGTATTGCCGTGTCGTAGAGGCGTCGGCCTGTGTGAAGGGGCGAAAAAGCTTTTCCTGCTGTTCGGGGGTCATGCCGATGCCGGTGTCCCTGACGGAAAGGCGGAACCGGCCCGTGTCGCCGATGCGTTCGGCCAGTTCGATGCGCAACACGACTTCGCCCTCGGTGGTGAACTTGACCGCATTGCTTGCCAGGTTCGTGATAATCTGGCTGAGACGGAGAGGATCGCCGATGAGGGCGCGGGGCAGATTCGGTTCAGTCCAGAACAGAACCTCGATATCCTTGTCGGTCGCGGCTTCGCTGATGACGGTGCCGATGTTCTGCAGGACATCGTCGATACGGAAGGGCACGTTTTCGAGTTCGATCCGTCCCGCTTCTAGCTTCGAGAAATCGAGAATGTCGTTGATGATGCCGAGCAGCGCCTGTGCCGACGACGATATCTTTTGAAGGTAGTCGTGAGCGCGCGGCGGCAGGTCCGTCTTGAGCGCAAGACGGCTGAGCCCGATGATGGCGTTCATCGGCGTTCTGATCTCGTGGCTCATGTTGGCGAGGAACGATGATTTGGCCTCGTTCGCCGCTTCTGCGGCTTCCTGCGCTTTCTTGAGTTCCGTGATGTCGACGCGGATGCCGATCGAGCCTCCATCCGGTGTTTTGCGATCGATGACCTTCAGCCACCGGCCCGAAGACGTCTGCCGCTCGAACGAGCGGTCGGAACTGCGATGTTCGGCGGAACGCCGTCTTACCCAATCCTCGATGCCTGCGCCCTCGAGATTGTACTCGCCGCGCTTGGCGCCCTCACGAATGATGTGCTCGAACGAGTTCCCCGGCTCGAACAGGTCCGCGGAATGCGGGTAGTATTCCCGGTACTTGTCGTTGCACATCAGGAGATTGTCGTCCGGATCGAAGATGACGAAGGCTTCGTCCATGACCTCAAGAGCATCGACAAGCTGGTTTCTCGCATCTTTCGCTTCGCGTTCGGCGCGTTCCCGCCGGGTAACGTCGGAATACGTGGTAACGAAGCCGCCGCCCGGAACCGGTGTGCCACGAATCTCCAGTATGGTGCCGTTCGGGCGGGTGCGTGTGAATTCGTGCGCCTCGAACTTGCGTGCCAGTTCGATGCGTTCATTGACCTGCTGTTCGATGTCGCCGGGACCGTACTCGCCGCGCCGCGCGTTGATGCGAAAGGCCTCCGCCAGTGGCGCGCCGCGCGGCAGCTCGTCCATCGGAAAGTCCAGCAGCTTGTGAAACCGCTTATTCGTAACGACGAGGTTGAGATTCTTGTCGACCATCGAAATCCCGTCGGTAACGGTCTCGAGGGTGGTTTCCAGAAGTTCTCTCTGCTCCGACATCCGGTCGCGCAACAGGTTGACCCGGTAGATGTAGCGCACGATCACCCACGCACCGATCATGATCACCGGCAGCACGAGCAGGCCGCCGAAGAGGAGCTTCAAGGTGTCTTCGATGGCGGCGTTCGTAATTTCGAGCGTGGCCTCACTCTGCCGGACGGCTATGTCCTGCACGTGTTCCATTGCTGCCGCGGCGCGGGTATCGTCGACGCGGACGATGACGTCGACCTGGTCGGAGGGCAGGCCGCTCTCGAACGCGAGGGCCGCGTCGCCGAGCCGGTCCCGGTAGTTGATGACGACGTCGCGGATGACGCCCAGTGACTGCACTTCTTCCGGAATTGGGTCCAGCTCCAGCAACTGCTGGATTGCGTCGAGCGAGAGTGCCGCCGCGACCTCGGCTTTCTGGCGGGTGACGTCATCCCGGCGCAGGATGTAGTTCTTGAAGTGATGAATAAGGCCGTCATAGCCCATGTAGTGGTGGAGTTCGGCCAGCGCGTTCGCCTTGCGGGTTTCCTGTGTTTGCTGAGCCTGCCAGGCATCGTTGATGTCCCGGACACGGTCATAGGCCGTATACAGAAAAGCGCTGAACGCTATCACGAGCAACAGCGCAATGGCGATAACCAGTCTGGAATCCGTCGTCGATTTTGTTGTTTTTTTATTCAATTTCAAAGCGTTCCTAATGCCCTTGTGCGGCGATGTTAACGTATTTCATCGTCGGCGAGAACAGCTACTCGTCGATGGCCATTCGGCAACGGTGAACGCCGGATACCCCGGCCTCGGCCAGTCCAAGCAAACCGATAACAAATTAATGCCGTCGGGCGGTATCGTGGCAAGCTGGATCGTGGGGCGAGCTCGGCGCCCCGGCACTCAAAACTGACAGTCGGAAATGGTTTGCTGACGATCCTTTAAAGGGACTTCACGACATCGAGGACCTCGTCGGCGTGCCCCTTCACCTTCACTTTCGGCCAGACATGCCGGATGACACCCTTGGCATCGATAACAAACGTCGCACGCTGAATCCCCATGTACTTGCGGCCGTACATGTTTTTTTCCACCCAGACGCCGAAATCCTCGCATAACGAGCCGTTTTCATCGGAGATCAGTTGGAACGGAAGGCTTTGTTTCTCGACGAAGTTGTCGTGGCGTTTGACGCTGTCCTTTGAGACGCCGACGATCACCGCACCCGCTTTCTCGAAATCCTTTGCCCGGTCACGGAAATCCTGCGCTTCGGTCGTGCAGCCGGGCGTCATGTCTTTGGGGTAGAAGTACATAACGACGGTCTTGCCCTTGAGATCCTTGAGGGCAAGATTGCCGCCGCCGTTGACGGGCAGGTTGAAGTTGGGGGCCTTGTCGCCGGTATCGAGCATCGGGTCACTCCTGTAACGATTGTCGTCATAATGGTACGCCGCGGACGTGGCATTGGTTCAAATGTCGGGCGCTTCGCCATCTGCGTTTGATTTGGGGTCGCCAACGACGCGCTTGAAGACGTCACGGACGATTTCTTCGGTTTTCTGCAGGTGTTCCGAAAGCGCCTCGAACGAGTCCATACGGGTCAGCTCGGTGAGGTCTTCGCGGAGCGGTTCGGAGAACGCCTCCACTTTGGCGTCAGTCATGTCGCCTTCGATGGTCAAAGCGAGAAAGGTCTGCAGGTCACGGTAAAGCCGCTTTGCCAGGGCCAGGGCCTCGGCGTCGGCATGCGCGATCAAGCCGAGCCGGTCCGCATTTTCGAATACGGCGACCGCATCCGGCGAAACGATTTCCGGATGCGCCGCCGCGTGCGCCAGCACCAGGTACTGGGAAAGGAAATCGACGTCGACCTGACCGCCTGCGGCCTGCTTGATCGCCCAGATACAGGTCGTGCCGTGTTGCTTTTCAATGCGGCCGCGCATGTCGGCGACTTCACCGGCGACCTGGGACGCGTCGCGCGGACGGGCGAGGGCGCTATCGATCACGGCTTGCACGGTCTCGCCGAAATCACCGGTATCGAAGACGATGCGGGCACGCACCAGTGCCATGAACTCCCATGTCCACGCGGTTTCCTCGTAATAGCGCGTGAAGCCGTCCAGTGCCGTCGACACCGGCCCCTTGTTGCCGCTCGGGCGAAGCCGCATGTCGACTTCATAGAGTGTCCCCTCGGCGGTCATCGACATGATGGCATTGATGATGCGCTGGCCGAGGCGGCTGAAATACTGGGTGACCGCCAGCGGCCGCTTGCCGTCGGACTGTTGTGCCCCTTCGGCGGCGGAGTAGACGAAGATCAGGTCGAGGTCGCTCGACGGCGTCAGCTCCCTGGAGCCGAGCTTGCCGAGCGCAAGGATGCAGAAGCGCCCGCCGTCGATACGGCCATGGTTTTTTTCGAATTCCTTGATGACTTCGGGAACGAGCGTTTGCAGCACCGCTTCCGCGATGTCGGAAAACTGCCGTGCCGCCAGACTCGCATCGGTGACACCGCGCAACAGCTGCACCCCGACCTGAAAGCGCCTGTCGTTGTTCCAGCGCCGCGTCGCATCGAGGATGTCTTCAAAGAAAACCGTATCGGTCAAGGCCTCGGCACAGTCGTCGCGAAGCGCGCCGACATCGGGCAGCGGGTCGTAGAAGTCGGCGCTCAGCACGCTGTCCAGCAGGTTCGGGCGGCGGCTCAGGTGTGCCGCCAGCCGGGGCGCTTCCCCCATGATTTCCGCCAAAAGGTGCAGCAACTCGGGATACGCCTGGAACATAGAGAAAAGCTGTACGCCGGCAGGCAGACCCGACAGGAAAGCGTCGAAACGGATGAAGGTCGCGTCCGGGTCCGGTTGCTTGGCGATGGCGCCAAGCAAGGACGGCGTCAGTTCCGTCAGCAGTTCGCGCGCGCGCGTCGAGCGGGTTGCACGAATTCGGCCGTGATGCCAGGCGCGAATGGACTTGTCGATGAGCGCCGGGTCCTCGAAGCCGAAGCGGGTGAGGGTCTTCAGCGTTTCCGGATCGCTGTCCGCACCGGTGAAGGCGAGATTGCCTGCTTCGCCGTTCTGGGCCGCCAACGACGGCGCGTCGTCGAACAGTGCGCCGTAATGATCCTGAACGGTTTCCAGATGATGCAGTAGATCGGCGCGGAATGCGGACGCTTCGCCGTAGCCGCAGAATGCCGCCAGGTGGGCGACGCCGTCATCGGTATCGGGCAGGGTCTGGGTCTGCTCGTCGCGTTGCATCTGCAGGCGGTGTTCGACACGGCGTAGGAATTCGTACCCGGCGTCGAGTTCGTCGGCCGTGCCGGTATCCACGAGTCCGAGGCCAACGAGATGACGGATCGCTTCGACGGTGCGGCTGGTTCTGGCCGTCGGTTCGCGCCCGCCCCAGATCAGTTGCTGGGTTTGTGCGAAGAACTCGATCTCGCGGATGCCGCCACGGCCGGTCTTGATGTCGTGGCCGTTGATTGCGACCTCGCCACCGCCTTTGTGGGCATGTATCTGCCGCTTGATCGAGTGGATGTCCTGGATCGCGGCGAAGTCGAGGCTCTTGCGCCAGACGAACGGTCTGAGGTGGTGCAGAAATGCCTGACCGGCATCGATGTCGCCGGCGATTGGCCGCGCCTTGATCATCGCTGCGCGTTCCCAGTTCTGACCGAGGCTCTCGTAGTATGTTTCCGCCGCCAGCACCGACAATGCCAGCGGCGTCGAGCCGGGGTCCGGACGCAGGCGCAGGTCGACGCGGAACACGTACCCGTCCGCCGTCCGCTCGTCGAGGATCTTGGCCAGTGTCCGGGTCATGCGGATGACGTGCTGCTGCAGGCTGTCCGGGTCGTCGGTGTCGATGACGTCGGTATCGTAGAGGCAGATCAGGTCGATATCGGAAGAGTAGTTCAGTTCGCGTGCGCCCAGCTTGCCCATGCCGATGACAATAAATCCGGAGCCTTTTTGCGGGGCGTCGGGGTTCTTGAGCCGGAAGGCACCCCGGTCGGCGGCGCGGCGGATGACGAACCCGGCGGCAGCATCGGCCGCCGCGTCGGCAAAATCGGAGAGCGCTTCGGTCACCTGATAGAGCGACCACACCCCGGCGATGTCGGCGAGCGCGGCGGTCAGAGCGAGGCGCCGCTTGGCGATCCTGAGCGCGCGCATCAGTTGTGCTTCGTCCGTCAATGCTGCGGTCGGCCCGCGCGATTCAGCGAGGATCCCTGCGCTCAACGCATCCGGCCCTTCGATCATCACACGCCCGAGCCAGAGCGGTTCGAGCAGGAGGGCTTGCGTCAGGAACGGGCTGCACCCGAAGATGCCTTCCAGCAGCCTCCGGCCGATCGGGTCATCGGTTGCCTTCAGGGCCGCCCGGCCGACGTCGCCCGCGGCTTCAGGTTCGGCTTTCAGGCGTTCCACGAAGTCCTCGAAGCCTCTTTTCGCCGCTTCCGCATCGGCGGGAACGGGTAAGCAGGCGGCATCGATGACGAAAGACGAGGTCATACCAACTGCAATACGGCATCCGGTGGGCCGACGCAAAGCGTGAACGTTCTCAAAAAACGGCACAGCGTTGAACTTATTCGCAGGTTTACTCGCTATTAAGTGGCGTTTATGCATACTGATTGCACTGATTCGGCAGGGTTCTCCGGGCGGTTGGTGTGCCTGACAGGGTAAACGAGATTTGATTTTCAAGCGGACATTTGTCGGACTGATCCAGTTGATCGGCGGCCTCGGCGCAGGCCTTGCGATCATCACGCTGTTGATCGCCTGGCAGTTGCACAAGGGACCGGTTTCACTGTCATTCCTGACGCCCTACGTCGAACGCGCGTTGAATGCCGGTCACCGCAGCTTCCGGCTTGCCATTGACGATACGACGCTGACCTGGGCCGGCTGGGAGCGCAACATCGAGCTTCGCGTCAAAAACGTCCGTGCCATCGATGACGGGGGCGCCGCGCAGGCACGCATTCCCGAACTTTCCATGTCACTCAGCGGCCGCGCCCTCGTCCGCGGCAAACTGGCGCCCAGGTTTATCGAGCTGCTGGGGCCGGAAATCCGGGTCCGCAGGGAAACGACGGGTGCGCTGGGCATTGCCGTCGCCGCCGGCGGCAGTGCGTCCGGTGACCGTTTTGCAACCGGGTTGCTGGGGTGGCTGATCAGACGGCCGGAACCGGATTCGCCGATGAGCTATCTGGAGACGGTGCGCATCTCGGGCGCGACCATGACGTTCGATGATCGTCTGTACGGCCGGGAATGGCAGGCGCCGGTCGGATACCTGAAGCTGGAACGTGCCCCGCATGGTCTGCTTGCCGAGGGCTCGGTGCAGATTGACGTCGAGAATCGCGTTGCGGATATTTCTCTTCATGGATCGTTCCACAGCGAAGGCCGCCGACTGGACCTCACCGCCGCTTTTGCCGATATTTCGCCGGCGTCCTTCGCGGCACTCGATCCGAACTTCACCGCGCTTCAGGTTGTCGACATGCCGCTCAGCGGACAGCTGGTCGTGGGCACGTCAATGGACGAAGGACTGAACACGATCGGCTTCAACGTCGTGGGTGCGGACGGGACCTTGCACTTGCCGGGTCCGTTCGAACAGCAGCTGCGGGTCGAACGGGTTGCGTTCGAGGGCATCTATAACGGCCGCACCGGATCGATCACCCTGGACAGTGGCGAGGCGACGCTCGCCGAGGGATCTTCGCTGAATGTCCCGGCGCCGATTTCGCACGCATTTCCGCTGGTCAGCATGGCCGGTGCCGGAAAGATCGATCTGGCGACGGCGACCGCGGAGATCGAACACCTCAGTCTCAACCTCGGTGGGCCGGTCTTCGACCTGAAAGGGCAAATCCGGGGAGTCGGCGAAAAGGATACCCGCATCACCGCGGAAGCGACGCTTGCCGATGTGGCGGTCGATCAACTGACGAAGTACTGGCCCGCCAGTCTCGGCAGCGATCCTTATAACTGGGTGACGACGCATCTCGCGGGCGGGCGGATGGTGCAGGCCGACGCCAAGCTCGCCGTTTCGATCGGTGAAGACGGCAGTTTCAAGGTCGACGAGCTCGGCGGCACCATGGTCGCGGAGGACGTAAGCGTTACGTACCTGGAGGGCATGCCGCCGGTGCACAACGTCAACGCCGATATGAAGTTCGATGCCGATACTTTCGACATTGCCGCGAAGTCGGGACAAAGCGGTGAAATCCAGCTCCTAGATGCGAAAATTCATATCAACGGGCTGCAGGAAATCGATCAGTACATCGACATTGTTCTGCAAGCCGAAGCGCCGCTCCCCGATGCCCTGAACCTGATCGAGCGTGACCCCTTCAACTTCGCCAGCGCCATGAAGATCGATCCGAAAAGCACGCTGGGTGACAGCCAGGTCGACCTGCATCTGAATTTCCTGCTGGCCAAGGACCTGGCGGTCGGGGATGTCGACGTGAAAGCGGTCGCAGAACTGACCGGCGTCGCCATGAAGAATGTTGTTCTCAGCCGTGACATCAGGGAAGGCACGCTCAAGCTCACCGTCGACAAGAACAAGATGGAAGTCGATGGCAACGTGATGATGGGCAGCGTGCCGGTGGCGCTGATCTGGAACGAGAATTTCTCGGCCTCCGCACCCTACCGTTCACAGTACCTGCTGGCGGCAAGCATCAACGACCTGTCCAATGTCCGTGACCTTGGTGTTGACCCGGGGCCGGCGGGCGACTTCGTATCGGGCGGCGTCGATGCGACGGTGCGCTATACCAAGTTCGACGGGCGCAGCGGCCGTGTCGACGTGAATGCCAATCTTGAACGCGCCGACCTGCGTATACCGGTGATGGAGTGGCGCAAGGCGGCGGGCGACCCCGGTTGGGTTGATGTGACGATCCTGCTCGAGAACGGTCTCGTCAAAAGCGTGCCGAGTTTCGACGTCGTCGCCGGTGATCTGACCGTCAAGGGTGACGTGAAGTACGCCCCCGCCGGACTGGGGCTGGAGCGGGTCAATCTCAAGCAGGTTCTGTTCGGCCGTACCGATGTGTCGGGCGCGGTGATTTCAAGACCGGACGGCGGCTGGGAAATCGGCCTGCAGGGATCGGAGCTTGAATTCTCGCCCTTGTGGGAGCGCCTGATCGGCGACCGTCCGGGACAGGGTGAAATCGAGGTGCCGGACCTGACCATCGCCGTCGAGCTCGACAAGATGTGGGTCGAGAAACAGAAGTTCCTGTCCGACGTCTCCGGCACGTTCGTGCACAAACGCGGTATCTGGCGCACGGCGCTTCTCGACAGCAAGCTCAACGGCGGCCCGATCCTAAACGTAAACATGGCGCCCGACCCGCAGGGCAACAGGGTGCTGGTCGTGAAGGCCGACAATGCCGGCGATACCCTGCGGTTCTTCGATCTGTTCGAGAACATGCACGGCGGCAAGCTGGAGATGCGTGGCCGATACGACGACGCCGCACCCCTTCGTCCGCTGCGCGGCAAGCTTCGGGTGATCAATTACCGTGTGCGCAACGCGCCGCTCATGACGCGGGTACTGTCGGTCATGGCGCTGACGGGGATCGTCGACGCACTGACCGGAGAGGGGCTGAACTTCTCGGAGTTGGATATCCCGTTTACCTATACCGACGGCGAGGTGCAGGTGGCGGACGCGAAAGCCACCGGCACATCGATCGGTTTTACCGCGAGCGGGACCGTTTATACCCACGCCGACGTGCTGAACCTTCAAGGCACGGTAGTGCCGGCCTACGCGATCAACTCGGCGCTCGGTAAAATTCCTTTGCTAGGCAACATCCTGACCGGAACCGAAGACGGCGGCGGTATTTTCGCAGCGAATTTCTCCGTGACCGGACCGGTCGAGGATCCCGACACCACCGTTAATCCGCTCTCCGCGCTGACGCCGGGCATTCTCAGGAACCTGTTCGGGGCATTCACGCCGGAACAGCCGCCGCATCCGTTGATCGAACCGGCGCCGGTTACCGTTCAGTAATTTAAGACAAAGTCGTTCAGATAGGCTTGATCAGCGCGTGCCGCTTCTTGCCGGCCGACAGCTTGATGACGCCGTCCGCGTTGATGGCGTCCGCGCCAACGCTGGCGCGCTCGTCCGTCACGGCAGCGTCGTTGACCTTGGCGCCGCCGCCCTTGATCAGGCGCCGCGCGTCACCGTTTGAGGACGCGAGCCCTGCCTGGGTGAAGAGCGTGAGGACGCCGATGCCGCCTTCCAGATCGGAACGCGGCACGTCGACGCTCGGCAGGCTCTCGCCCATGCCGCCCTGTTCGAACGTGGTCTCGGCGGTGCGGCGCGCTTCGGCGGCGGCGTCGGCGCCACGGCAGAGCTTCGTTGCTTCGTCAGCGAGAACCTTCTTGGCGTCATTGATCTCGGCGCCTTCGAGGGCTTCGAGGCGGGCGATCTCGTCGGCCGGCAGTTCCGTGAAAAGCTTCAGGAAGCGGCCTACGTCCGCGTCCTCGGTGTTGCGCCAGTACTGCCAGTAGTCGTAGTGGCTGAGCGCATCGTCGTTGAGCCACACAGCGCCGTCGGCGGTCTTGCCCATCTTGGCGCCCGACGCCGTTGTCAGAAGCGGCGTGGTCAAGCCGTAAAGCTGCGTCTCGGCGATACGGCGGCCCAGTTCGACGCCGTTGACAATGTTGCCCCACTGGTCCGAACCGCCCATCTGCAGCGTGCAGTTCAGTCGCTTGGAAAGCTCCACAAAGTCGAAAGCCTGCAGGATCATGTAGTTGAACTCGAGGAACGTCAGAGGCTGCTCGCGCTCGAGCCGCAGCTTGACGCTGTCGAACGTCATCATGCGGTTGACGGTAAAGTGCGGGCCGATATCGCGCAGCAGCTCGATGTATTTCAGCTCGTCCAGCCAATCGGCATTGTTGACCATGACCGCATCCGTCGCGCCGTCGCCGAAGTTCAGGAACTTCTCGAACACGGTCTTGATGCCGTTCATATTGGCGTTGATGGCGTCGTCCGTCAGAAGCTTGCGGCTCTCGTCCTTGCCGGACGGGTCGCCGATCCGCGTCGTGCCGCCGCCCATGAGGACGATCGGCTTGTGGCCGGTCTGTTGGAACAGCCGAAGCAGCATGATCGACACCAGCGAGCCCACATGCAGGCTGGGCGCGGTGCAGTCGAATCCGATATAGGCGGTGACCGGTCCCTCGGCGCATTTCTGATCGAGCGCGTCGAGGTCCGTGCACTGGTGCATGAAGCCGCGCCGGGTGAGCTGGTTGACGAAATCTGACTTATATTGGGCCATGAACGGTCTTGCTGTTTTTGTTGAGGGCGCGGATGATTAGCACATGCAGACCATGCCAGACAACGGCCTAAAGGGCCGCAATCCGCCAAAGGCAGGCCATGTGCTGACCGCCATCGGCCTGATGAGCGGCACCTCCATGGACGGGATCGACGTCGCCGTCATCGATACGGACGGTGAAACGGTCAAACGCCGGGGTGCGTTCGCGTCCTATCCCTACGTGGCGTCCCTCAGGAAAAAGGTGCAGGCCATTGCCGGGCACAAACCGGAGCGGGGCGACGCGCTCTCGTCCGTCGTCCGCGATATCACCGATGCCCACGCGGAAGCCGTCGAGGATTTTCTCGGCCGCGCGGGGCTGAGTCCGCATGACGTAGACGTCGTTGGTTTTCACGGCCAGACGGTGTTCCACGACCCGGCGAACGGCGTGACGTGTCAGTTGGGAGATGGGGCTAGATTGGCAGATCGCCTGCGCATCGCCGTCGTCAACGACTTCCGCGCCGCCGACGTCGCTGCGGGCGGCGAGGGGGCGCCGTTCGCGCCGCTCTATCACGCGGCCCTCGCGATACCTTTGGAGCCGCCGGTGTGCGT
The DNA here is from genome assembly GCA_965262415.1 of Rhodospirillales bacterium. GTDB lineage: Bacteria > Pseudomonadota > Alphaproteobacteria > Rhodospirillales > Casp-alpha2 > UBA4479. Next base: position 4,264,445 of record OZ253533.1, read on the forward strand.
CCTCAACCTGGGCGGCGTCGGCAACCTGACGTGGATCAGCCCCGACGGCGGCATCGTCGCTTTCGACACCGGCCCGGCGAACGCGTTGCTGGACGACTGGGTGCTCGCCAACACCGGGCAGGCGATGGACGCCGACGGCGCCATTTCCCGTGCTGGACAGGTGAACGATGACGTTCTTGCGGAACTGCTGGAGAACGACTATTTCGACCAGCCCTATCCGAAGTCTCTCGACCGCGATCATTTCGATCCGTCACCGATAATGGGACTGTCGCTCGAAGACGGCGCGGCGACGCTGGTCGCGTTCTCGGCGGAGGCCGTCGGTCGCGCGCAGGCGATGCTGCCGGCACTCCCGGAACGCTGGCTGGTGACGGGAGGCGGGCGGCATAACCCGGTGATGATGGCCGCACTCAGGCGTGCGCTGGACCGCCCGGTCGAACCCGTGGAAGCCGCCGGCTGGTCCGGCGATGCGATGGAGGCGCAGGCCTTCGCTTATCTCGCCGTCCGCTCGCTCCATGGCCTGCCGCTCAGCCTGCCGTCGACCACCGGCGTCGCCGAGCCGATGCCGGGCGGCGTGCTGCATCGTCCTTAAAACAATCGTCATCCCGGGCGCTAGGTATCGCCCGGACGCGGAACGCGTGCGGATGCGATCCTTGCGACCCGGGACCCATGGTGGGGCTTGGTGCGCTGTCGGGATGGGTCCCGGATCGCTGGCTTTCCCAACCTCGCTGTCGCTCGGGGGAAATCCGCGTCCGGGATGACGAAGAGGCTCAGGTATCGGCGTTTCATTTACAACTTTAACGGCATGCAGAAGTCCCTATAATCGTATTCAACGTGCAGGGGGGATGGAATGTCGGATCAAGCCACAGCGATACGAAAACTGCCGATTTGGCGAACGGCGAAAGCGGCCTATCTGGTTATTCTCCGCAATCGGGGACTCGCTGTGAAGCTTGCGATCATCCCGATCATTTTGTTGATCATCCAAGACATTGTGTGGACCTACTTCTGGGGCGGGATGACGCAAGATCAGATGACGGCAACCATGAAAGAGAATGTCGGGTTAGCGGCCCTTGTGATCGTCGTAGACTCGGTTTTCTATCTCTCGACAATCCCCATGATCACCGCCTGGCACCGGATGGTCATTCTGGGCCGTGCTGACCCGGAGTCGCGGGTTCGCTATTCCATTAAAACACCGGAGTGGTTGTACCTCCGAAAGGCGATTCTGTTCGGTTTGTGGTACCTGCTGGCCTATCTCCTTGGAGCCCTGATAGTTGGAGTTGTGGGCGCCTTCTTTACTTCGCTTGTGCCTCCGGCCAATGAAAGGTTCGCAATCATCGTCATGAAGGTGCTGACGGGCTCTGTTTTGTTTGCCGTGATTCTGAGGATCAGCCTCGTGTTTCCCGCTGCGGCTGTCGGAAAGACGATTGGGTTTGGGGATTCATGGCTGGAGTCGGAGGGGAACACGTGGCGGCTGTTTGCTGCGGTTTGCCTCGGCTTTATTCCATCGGTCATCATTCCGTTCGTGCTGAATGGAATGATATTTGGATACTGGTTTTTCAATGCCGAGGGTACGATCATGCCGGCCATGCCGGAGCAGATGGTGATGTCCGTGATCAATATTCCGTTCTGGCTGATCGGCCTTTGCGTCGGTGTTTCCGTCTGGTCCTGGGCATACCGGTATCTGTACCAGGGCTATCCGATTACCCTGCCGGGCGAGGCATAAAAACATTCGTCATCCCGGGCGCCAGTCCCCGCGAAGGCGGGGATCTATGGCGATCTCGCTGACGCTCGGGGGAAATCCGCGGATACTACCCAGCTCGTCATCCCCGCGCAGGCGGGGATCCAACTGAATAGTGCCAGATTTTTGGATTCCCGCCTGCGCGGGAATGACAGGTTTATCTGAAGCAACATCCGTACACAGGTGGCCGATTGACTCTCGCGCCCGGCGCGGGTTCGATCACGCCCCATGACGACGACGCCTCTCGACATAACCGCCACCGACGCGCGCAGGCTGGTCCTCGATCTGCAGGGACTGGCGGAAAGTCCGCGCCGCCAGTTGGGCCGGGACGGGTTGCTGGACCTGATCCGCAGGCTCGGCTTCGTTCAGGTCGATTCCATCCAGTGGGTCGAGCGCGCCCATCACATGATCCTGGCGAGCCGATGGGACGGCTACCGGCAGAAGGACCTGCACCGGCTGATCGAGACGGACCGGATGCTGTTCGAGAACTGGACGCATGATGCCTCCATCCTGCCAGTCGAGTTCTTCCCGGTGTGGCAGCAACGCTTCGCGCGCGAGCGGGAACGCCTCGCCAAACGCTGGGCCGGACGGCAGGGCAAGAATCACCGGGATGACCTGGATCACGTTCTGGCGCACGCGGCGGAAAACGGCGCCGTCACGGCGCGCGAGATGTCGGAGAGCCGCGATCCCGCCGATGCGGGCAAGGGGGCGTGGTGGGACTGGAAACCGTCGAAGGTCGCGCTGGAATATCATTGGCGCACGGGTGGGCTCTGTATCTGTCACCGGCGCGGGTTTCAGAAAGCCTACGCGCTGACCGAGCACGTCATCCCGGACGCCTACCGCGGGCCCGGTGTGACAGTGAACGACTACATCGACTGGTCCTGCCGCGAGGCGCTGGCGCGCCTCGGTTTCGGCACGGCGGGCGAGATTGCGGGCTATTGGGGCAATATCACCGCCGCCGAGGCCAAGGCCTGGTGCGACAAGCGGCTGGGGCAGGATATCGTCGAGGTCCGCGTGCACGGGGCCGGCGACAGCGCGCCCCGCAAACTCTATTCGTTCGCGGATATCGAGACGCGGCTCGCCGACGCAACGTCGCCTGCCGACCGGCTGCGTATCCTCAACCCGTTCGATCCCGTCATCCGCGACCGCAAGCGGCTCAAGCACCTGTTCGATTTCGATTACCGGATCGAGATCTTTGTGCCGGCGCCCGAGCGGACCTACGGCTACTACGTTTTTCCGCTGCTGGAAGGGGACCGCATGATCGGGCGCATGGACATGAAGGCGGAACGTGCCGAGGATGCGCTTCAGATCAGCGCCGTCTGGCCCGAACCCGGCGTCACGTTCGGCAAGGGCCGCATGGCCCGGCTGGAAGGCGCGCTGGAGCGCGTGCGCAGGCTGGTTGGTCTGTCCAAAGTCCGGTTCGTTGACGGCTGGCTGCGGGAGCCGCAGAAATAAGCTTCAATCCGGGGCATGTGTTTCGACAGGGAATGGCGGATCTGCCGCCTAAGCGGGAAGAGACAGACGGGCACATTTTCATGTTGACCTTCCCGTGGCTGGTATCTTCATAAACCTCGGCATGAAACGTGCCCTTGTTATCTTCCTGACGTTTTTTCTCGTTGCCAGCCCGTCGATGGCGCACCACGCCTCCGATACGGGCGGGCACAAAGGGCATGCAGGGATGTCATCGCCAATGCATGGGGCCGATGAACACAGCGACGCCGCAGTGGATGGAGTTTCTGATTGCGCGGAGCATGACCGAAATGTCTGCTGCTCATTTGTCGTGGTTCATTGCGAGACGAACAGTGCGCGTAGCGAGGTGATTCACGCGCTGATTTTACTGTCCACCGAACCCGCCTTTTTCGATCGTGACGACGAAACCCGGCTCCGACTCATGCCGGAGCAGGAAACCCCACCCCCTCGAATCTGAGCACCAACGACAAAAAACAGACGGTTGCGCGGCGGCTTGGGCCGGACGCGCGCCTGTTCACTTGCTCAGAATCGAAGGACTATACCTATGAAAGCCAATACTTTCGTCAAGACGACCTGTTCCATTGCGCTTAGCGCCATCATTGGCGCCATTTCTTCCGCCGCCATGGCCGATGCGGGCCACGGCACCGCCAAGCTGATCGGTGTGCCTGGAAAGGCCGCGGACGCGACGCGGACCATCGAAGTCACCATGTACGACAACTATTATGAACCCAAGAATCTCACCATCAAGGAAGGCGAGACCGTCCGTTTCGTTGTCAAGAACGCGGGCGACTTCGTGCACGAGTTCAACATCGCATCCCCGGACATGCACAAGGCGCACGGGCCGGAAATGATGATGATGTTGGAGCACGGCGTGCTCGAGGCAGACAAAATCAACTGGGATGCCGCCAAGAAAATGCAGGCGTCAATGGGGCACGGTATGCACAACGATCCCAATAGCGTGCTTCTGGAACCGGGAAAGACAGGCGAGATCGTCTGGACGTTTACCGGCCATGCGACGCTCGAATTCGCGTGCAATGTCCCCGGACATTACGAGTCGGGGATGGTCGGTCAGGTGAAACTTACGCACTGACCTGACGCAGCTGAAGTTAGATCTGCCGCGGACACTTCCGTGGCAGATATCGATGACCTCACAAAAAGGAAAACAGAAGATGATAATCCGCTCTCTGCTGCGTGCAGGTGTGATAAGCGGCGCGCTTGCCCTCTGGGCAGGCGACGCCCCTGCGACGGCCGGTGAATACTCGCTGACCGTTGACCGGGTCGAAATAGATACCGGTGATTTTACCCGGAATGGTATCGGATATAACGGCGCTTCGCCGGGACCGCTGCTCAGGTTCAACGAAGGTGAAGACGTTGTCATCAACGTTACCAACAACCTTTCCGAACAGACCTCGATCCACTGGCACGGTTTGATCCTGCCGTATGAACAGGATGGGGTGCCGGGTATCAGCTACCCCGGCATCGCGCCTGGTGAAACGTTTACGTACCGCTTCCCCATCGTGCAGAGCGGCACATATTGGTTCCACAGCCACTCGCGCTTCCAGGAGCCTGACGGGGCGTACGGTGCCATCGTTATCGAGCCCAAGAAGCGTGAACCCTTCCGCTTCGACCGGGAATACGTGGTGCAGCTGACCGACGCGCATCCGCATGCGGGTAATCGCATCATGCGTAACCTCAAGATGATGCCGGATTACTACAACCGGAAGCAGCGCACCTTGGGTGATTTTTTCCGCGACGCGCAGCAGGAGGGCTTCGGCCCGGCGCTCACCGACCGCCTCGATTGGGGCGGGATGCGTATGATGCCGAACGATATCGAGGATCTGCAGGGTTTTACCCCGTTGATCAACGGCAAGTCGCCGCAGCAGAACTGGACCGGTTTGTTCAAGCCCGGTGAGCGGGTGCGGCTGCGCTTCATCAACTCAGCGGCAATGACCTATTTCGACATCCGTATCCCCGGATTGAAAATGACGGTCGTGCAGGCTGACGGGAACAACGTCCAGCCGGTGACCGTCGATGAGTTCCGGATTGCGGTGGCGGAAACCTATGACGTCATCGTTCAGCCGAAGGAAGACAAGGCATATCTGATCTATGCCGAGTCGATGGGCAGAACGGCGTTCGCCAGTGGGACCCTTGCACCCCGAGAAGGCGAAAAGACCGATATCCCGGTGCTTCGGAAAGACCCTCTTCTGACGATGGCGGACATGGGGATGGCACACGGCGACCATGCTGGCATGGATCACAGTGCAATGGGTCAAAGCTCGGCACCGTCGGCCCATACCATGCCGGACGGCGCGGTCATGCAAGGGGATGCACATGCAGGACATGCCATGCCGGCAACGATGGATCACAGCATGCATGGAGCTGCGCCGGCATCCGACCCGTTCTACGCCGCGGGTAGCGGCCTGACGCCGAGTGCGGCGGACGGCGGCAAGTTCCTGTCCTATGCGGATCTCAAGGCGCAAAAGCCGCTTTATGAGCATCGGGAGGCGACGCGTGAGATCGAGCTCCGCCTCACCGGGAACATGGAGCGCTACATCTGGTCGATCAACGGCGTGAAATACAAGGATGCCGAACCGCTCAAGCTGCAGTACGGCGAGCGGGTGCGTTTCAAGTTCGTCAACGAGACCATGATGACGCACCCCATGCACCTGCACGGGATGTGGTCGATCCTCGATAACGGTAACGGCAAGTGGAACCCGGTCAAGCACGTGATCAGCGTCAATCCAGGCACCACCGTTTACATGGAAACCGAGGTCGATGCGCCGGGGCAATGGGCGTTCCATTGTCACCTTGCCTACCACGCCGACAGCGGCATGTTCCGTAAGGTCGTGGTCGAAGGCGGCCCCTCCGCCGACGCCGGGTCTCCGGCCAAGGGGAGCTGAGGAATGAAGATCAGTACAATCTTTTTCAGCGCCTTAACGGCCAGCGTTCTGATCTCATCCTCTGTTCACGCCGAGGAACGGATCTGGGGCGTCAAAGTTGAGCAAATGGAGGTCCGCGCTGGCGACAACGGGACCGACGTCCTGGCTTGGGACGGCGATGCGGTCATTGGCACCGACGAGCTCAAATTCGTGCTCAGGAACGAAGGAGAGTTCGAGACCGACGGCGATGTCCTCGAAACCATGGAGACACAGGCGCGTATCCAGGTGCCGGTATCGGACTTCTTCGACGTCGCCGCCGGTATACGTTTCGACACCCCTGAGGGGCCGGATCGGATGCATGCGGTGGTCGGGCTCAAGGGGCTTGCGCCGCAGTGGTTCGAAATCGATGCGGATCTGTATCTGTCTCGGTATCCGTCGTTCCGATTTGAAGCGGAATACGAGGCATTGATCACGAACCGGCTTATCCTGACGCCGAGTATCGAGATCGACCTGCCGTTCAAAGATGACCGGGAGCTCGATATCGGCGCCTGGGGTCCGAAGACGGAAATCGGCGCAAGGTTGAGCTACGATATCCTCGACCGTTCAATTGCGCCTTACGTAGGTGTGCACTACGAGCGTTACTTCGGCGAAACCGAGGACATCAAGGTGGCGGAGGGCAAAGAAGGTGATGCCCTCTGGTTCGTGACAGGTCTCAAGCTTCAATTCTAGTCGAGAGAGCCCGGTGTTGGGCGGTTCTGTACCGTCCACGCCGGGCCGACTAGCTTCATGAAATAGACGGAGGGGAAATTACTCCGCCGGCTGGAGATTGGTGTCGAGGTACTTCTCGACGTGCTTTTCCATCGTTTCCAGATGGTCCCGGAAGAAGTGGTCGCAGCCTTTCACCACGTTGTAGTCGATGGTGATGTTCTTCTGCTTGCCGAGCTTGTCGGCGAGTTTGGCCACGGAATCTTCCGGAATGATGTCGTCGCTGTCGCCGTGCACCATCAGGCCGGATGCCGGGCAGGGGGCGAGGAACGAGAAATCGTGGATCGAGGCCGGCGGCGCGATGGCGATGAAGCCGTTGATTTCGGGGCGGCGCATCATCAGCTGCATGGCGATCCAGGCACCGAACGAGAAGCCGGCGATCCAGCAGCCGGTGGCGTTCGGGTTGTGGCCCTGCATCCAGTCGAGCGCGGCGGCGGCGTCGGAAAGTTCGCCGAGGCCGCTGTCGAATGCGCCCTGCGAGCGGCCGACACCCCGGAAATTGAAGCGCAGCGTCGAGAAACCACGGCGCGAAAAGGCATGGTAAAGGGAGTACACCACCTTATTGTTCATGGTGCCGCCGTGCTGCGGATGCGGATGCAGAATCAGCGCAACCGGCGCGTCATCGCGCTTCGCGTGCTGATAGCGGCCTTCGAGGCGGCCTTCCGGTCCGTTAAAAATCACATCGGGCATAGGTGGAACCTCATTGAGAACATATTCAAAAGATCGAGTAAATAAATCGGATAATCTCGATAGCGGTGGGCTTTTCCTTCAAGGAACAACAGATTTACGCCCGGATAAACTTGACCACTTTACTTGGTTTTCTTATATAACCCTCAAGAAAGTGCGCTTTTCCGTCGTGACATAGTCGTCACCGGGGCCTGGCGCAATCCCGGGGCGAAGAGAACATAAAGTACATGCCATGCTTTTCAAGAGATTAAAGGCCGATCTGGACGCCTTTCTGGAGCGCGATCCTGCCGCGCGTTCGCGCGTCGAGGTCGTGATTTTGTACCAGGGTTTCCATGCCGTGGTGTTTTACCGCTTCGCGCACTGGCTGTGGCAGTCGGGCCTGCGCTTCCTCGGTCGTTTCGTGTCGCAGGTCGGACGCCTGTTCACCGGCATCGAAATTCACCCGGGCGCGACCATCGGCTGCTGCTTCGTGATCGACCATGGCTCCGGCGTCGTCATCGGCGAAACCGCCGAGATCGGCGACAACGTGACCCTCTATCACGACGTCACGCTGGGCGGAGTCGCGCCGAGCGTCGACAGCCACGAACAGGTCGGCGTCAAGCGCCACCCGACGCTGGGCAACAACGTCATCGTCGGTTCCGGCGCACAGATTTTGGGACCGATTACTGTCGGCGACTGCGCACGTGTCGGCGCCAACGCAGTCGTGACCTCGGACGTGCCGGCGAACGTCACTGCGGTCGGTATTCCGGCCAGGATCATCATGCCGAAGGACAAGTCGAAGTCCGCTGAGTTCCGCGCCTACGCGACCACGCCCGACGGCGTGCCCGATCCGGTGCAGCAGGTGCTGGACCAGATGCGGCAAAGCCTTTCCGATTTGAAGGGGCGTGTCGACGAGCTCGAGCAGGAGCGCGACGAGCTGCGGGAAAAACTCGCCGGCAAGGACGACGACGACAAGGATGACGGCAAAAGCGGCCGTAAAACCTCGGTGGCCTAGAGCCAAAGGAGAGAAGACGTGAAACTCAGTACCAAAGGACGCTACGCGGTCATGGCGATGGTCGATCTGGCGACCCAGACCGACGGCAAGCCGATTGCGCTGGCCGATGTCGCGGAGCGTCAGGAAATCTCGCTTTCGTATCTGGAGCAATTGTTCGGGCGTCTGCGCCGTGGCCAGCTCGTGAAAAGCGTGCGCGGGCCGGGCGGCGGCTATCTTCTGGCGCGCGACGCCTCCGAAATCCGCGTCGCGGATGTCATCATGGCGGTCGACGAGCCGATCAAAGCGACCCGCTGTACGCCGGGCAGCCCGTCCGGGTGTCAGGGTCGCCAGCAGCGCTGCCTGACGCACGATCTGTGGGAAGAACTCGGCAACCAGATCTATCTGTTCCTGAGTTCGGTCTCGCTCGAGGATGTGGCGACCCGCCGCGTGCTCGGTTCCAGCGGGATCCTGTACGCGCAAAGCCGCGACCAGCAGGTCGCCGCGGGTGAGTAACGGAACCAGGGAGCCCTCACCGATGACGGCCTGCTACCTCGATCATAACGCGACGACGCCGCTGGGCATGCCTGCCCGCGACGCGATGGCGCGTGCCATTGAGGTCACGGGGAACCCGTCGTCGGTGCACGGCCCCGGCCGCGATGCGCGGAAGATTGTCGAGGACGCGCGCGCCGCCGTCGCCGAGCTTGCGGGGATCGCGCCCGCCAACGTGATCTTCACGTCGGGCGGCTCGGAAGCCAACAATACGATCCTGCGCGGTATCGCTGCGGATGCCATCATTACCAGCGCCGTCGAGCACGCTTCCGTTCTCGATGCCGTGCCGGACGCGCTGCGCATCCCGGTGGATGCGAACGGTGTGATCAGACTGGATACGCTGGCTCTGGCATTGGAGGGCGCGGAAGGGCGCACGCTCGTCTCTGTTATGGCGGCCAACAACGAAACGGGTGTCGTGCAGCCGATCGCCGAGGTGTCTGCGCTCTGCAAGGATGCCGGCGCGCTGCTGCACGTGGATGCGATCCAGTGGGCCGGCAAGCGGCCGCTGTTTGAAATCACCGCCTACGCCGATGCCGTGAGCCTGAGCGCACACAAGCTGCAAGGCCCGGCAGGCACGGGCGCGATCCTGATCAAGGACGGTGTCGCGTTCGAACCGCTGGTCCTTGGCGGGGGGCAGGAACGCCGCCGCCGTGCCGGGACGGAAAACGTTATCGGCATCGCCGGCTTCGGTGCCGCCGCGACCACTGCACAGAAGAGGCTTCCCGAATACACGGAAGTCAGCGCTTTGCGCGACCGCATCGAAGCTGAGCTTTCCGACAATGCCAGATTTTACGGGCAGGGCGCCGACCGCCTCGCCAACACGACGTGCATCGCCATGCCGGGTGTTTCAGCAGAAACGCAGGTGATGGCCTTCGACCTCGCAGGCATCGCCGTCAGCGCCGGTTCCGCGTGTTCGTCCGGCAAGGTCGAACCGAGCCACGTGCTGCTGGCCATGGGACTTTCCAGGGACGCCGCCGCTGAGGCGATCCGCGTCTCGCTGGGACCGGACAGCACCGAAGCGGAAATCGATCAATTCATTGCCGCGTGGCGCGATCTTTACCAGCGCACCAGCCGCGCAGGGGAGGCCGCATGACCGATCAGGCCCGCCCGATCTATCTCGATTACCAGGCAACGACACCGGTCGACGCGCGCGTGATGGAAATCATGACGCCGTTCTTCACCGAAGCCTTCGGCAATCCGCATTCGACGTCGCACGCCTATGGCTGGGAAGCGCGCGATGCGGTCGAGGCCGCACGTCAGCAGGTTGCGGCGATGATCAACGCCGATCCGCGCGAGGTGGTCTTCACCTCGGGCGCGACCGAAAGCAACAATATGGCGATCAAGGGCGTGGCGCGGTTCTTCGAGGGCCGCAAAGGGCACATGATCGCGCCGCTGACCGAGCACAAGTGCGTGCTCGAATCGATGAAATATGCGCAGAAGCTGGGTTACGAGATCACCTGGCTGCCGGTCGCCAACGACGGGCGGCTCGATCCGGCTCAGGTGAAGGATGCGATCCGCGAGGACACCGCACTGGTATCCGTCATGCAGGTCAACAACGAGATCGGCACCATTCAGCCGGTCGTCGAAATTGGCGCCATCTGCCGCGAGGCCGGCGTCTATTTCCATACCGATGCCGCGCAGGCGTCGGGCAAGACGAAAATCGACGTCGTTGGGATGAACGCGGATTTGCTCAGTCTAAGCGGCCATAAAATGTACGGTCCCATGGGTGTCGGGGCGCTTTACGTGCGCCGCAAGCCACGCGTGCGCCTGGAGCCGTTGATGGACGGCGGCGGGCAGGAACGGACGATGCGCTCCGGCACGCTGCCGGCGCCACTTGTGGTGGGGTTCGGCAAGGCCGCCGAGATCGTGACAGCTGAGCGTGACACCGAAGAGACACGCATTGCCGATCTGCGCGACCGGCTGCTCAAGGGGTTGCAACAGCGCATCCCCGATCTCTATGTGAACGGCAGCATGGAACACCGTGTCGCCGGTAACCTGAACGTTGGCTTCAAGGGCATCGATTCCGAAGCATTGATGGATGCGCTCAAGGAGCGTGTCGCCATTTCCAGCGGATCCGCCTGTACGTCGGCGGCGGTCGAGCCGAGCTACGTGTTGCGCGCGCTCGGCCTTTCGGACGAGGACGCCCATGCGTCGGTCCGTCTCTGCGTCGGCCGCATGACGACCGCAGACGAAATCGAAGTTGCCATTGACGCCATCTCGGACGCCGTTAGAACGCTCCGCACCGACAGGGCGCAGGTGTCCGTGGCATGAATTTAAGAAGGCTCTAAAGGAACTGATATGTCAGCAACAGCCGAAACAGTCGAACAGGTTCATTCGATATCGGGGGAGAAGTACAAGTACGGCTTCGTCACGGACATCGCTGCCGACAAGGCACCGAAAGGCCTGAGCGAGGATATCGTGCGGTTTATCTCCGCCAAGAAGGACGAGCCGGCATGGCTGCTCGACTGGCGCCTGAAAGCGTACCGCCGCTGGCTGGAAATGCCGGAACCGCAGTGGTCCAAGGTGCAGTTCCCGCCGATCGACTATCAGCAGTACCACTATTATTCGGCGCCGAAGAGCGACGACGACCGCCCCAAGAGTCTGGACGAGGTCGATCCCGAACTGCTCGCGACCTACGAAAAGCTCGGCATTCCGATCAAGGAACAGGAAGTGCTCGCCGGCGTCGCCGTCGATTACGTGTTCGACAGTGTTTCCGTCGCCACGACCTTCAAGAAAAAGCTCGAAGAAGTCGGCGTGATCTTCTGCCCGATTTCGGAGGCCCTTGAGCGCTGCCCCGATCTTGTCCGCAAGTATCTGGGTACGGTCGTGCCGGTCGCCGACAACAAGCACGCGTGCCTGAACTCGGCGGTCTTCACCGATGGATCGTTCGTCTACATCCCGCCGGGTGTTCGCTGTCCGATGGAGCTCTCGACCTATTTCCGCATCAACGAGATGAACACCGGCCAGTTCGAGCGCACTCTGATCGTCGCCGACAAGGGGTCTTACGTCAGCTACCTCGAAGGCTGCACTGCGCCGATGCGCGACGAGAACCAGCTGCATGCCGCCGTTGTCGAACTGGTGGCGCTGGACGATGCCGAGATCAAGTACTCGACGGTGCAGAACTGGTACCCGGGCGACGAAGAGGGAAAGGGCGGCATCTACAACTTCGTGACCAAGCGCGGTGCCTGCCGGGGCAAGAACTCCAAGATTTCGTGGACCCAGGTCGAGACCGGCTCGGCGATCACGTGGAAATACCCGAGCTGCATCCTGCAGGGCGACAATTCGGTGGGCGAATTCTATTCGATCGCCATCACCAACAACGCGCAGCAGGCCGATACCGGCACCAAGATGATCCATCTCGGCAAGAACACCACGTCCCGGATCATTTCCAAGGGCATTTCGGCCGGCCGGTCTGACCAGACCTATCGAGGTCTTGTCAAAATCTCGCCGAAGGCAGAGGGCGCGCGCAACTACACCCAGTGCGATTCGCTCCTGATCGGCGATAAGTGCGGTGCACACACGGTGCCTTACATCGAAAGCAAGAATAAGAACGCCATCGTCGAGCACGAGGCAACCACGTCGACCATCTCGGAAGATCAGCTTTTTTACCTGCGTCAGCGTGGCATCCCCGAGGAAGCGGCGGTCGCACTGGTGGTCAACGGCTTCTGCCGCGAAGTGATGCAGCAGTTGCCGATGGAGTTCGCCGTCGAGGCACAGAAGTTGGTGGGCATCAGCCTCGAAGGAAGTGTCGGCTGAGGAAAATAAATGTTCATGCTTCGAGACGCGCCCAGAAATGTATTGGGGGCTCCTCAGCATGAGGAATCGGAATTAAAGGCCTCATCCTGAGGAACGAGCAAAGCGAGAGTTTCGAAGGATGAGTGGGTAAAGGAAGACAAAAGAATGTTGGAAATCAAGGATCTGCACGCCGCCGTCGACGGCAAGGAAATCCTCAAGGGCGTGAACCTGACCGTGAACGCCGGCGAGGTGCACGCCATCATGGGCCCGAACGGGTCGGGCAAGTCGACGCTCAGTTACGTGCTGGCCGGCCGCGACGGTTACGAAGTCACGGGCGGGCGCATCATCTACATGGGCGAGGACCTGACGGACCTGGAGCCCGAAGAGCGCGCCGCCAAGGGCATCTTCCTCGCGTTCCAGTATCCGGTGGAAATTCCGGGCGTACCGAACTCGACGTTCCTGAACGAAGCGGTCAATGCCGTTCGCCGTTACCGGGGCGAGGACGAGTTGGACAAAATCCAGTTCGTGAAGATGCTGCGCGCAAAGACCAAGGAACTGAACATGTCGGACGAGATGCTGAAGCGCGCCGTCAACGTCGGTTTCTCGGGCGGTGAAAAGAAGCGCAACGAAGTGCTGCAGATGGCGGTGCTCGAGCCGAAGCTCGCGATCCTCGACGAAACGGACTCGGGTCTCGACATCGATGCGCTCAAGATCGTCTCCGAAGGCGTCAACGCGCTGCGCTCGCCGGAACGCTCGACGCTGGTGATCACGCACTATCAGCGCCTGCTGGACTACATCGTGCCGGATAAGGTGCACGTGCTGGCCCAGGGTCGCATCCAGAAGACTGGGGGCAAGGAGCTGGCGCTGGAACTCGAAGAAAAAGGCTACGCCGATTTCGTCGGTGAGGAGGCCGCCTGATGACGGCTGTTTCGTTTCTCGACGGTGGACTGACGGGCGGCCGCGCGCTGCCGGGCGACGGGCTCGCCTGGCTCAAGGCGCGCCGTGACGCCGGCGCCGAACGCTTTGATGCGCTGGGCCTGCCGACGCCGAAGCTGGAAAGCTGGAAGTACACGCGCCTGCGTCCGCTGGACGACACGTGCTATACGCCGATCGGCGACGGCGCGGATGCGACCGAGATCGCCAATCTGCCGAGCGTCGGCGATGTGGCGGCGCGGATCGTGTTCGTCAATGGCAAGCTGCGTGCTGATTTGAGCGATCTCGCGAACCTTCCTGCGGGCGTACGTTTCGGCCCGCTGGAAGACATCCTCGCGGAAGATGCAGCCTGGGCCGAAAAACACCTGGGGTCGGTCGCCAGCGATACGGATCAGGCGATGCTGGCGCTCAACGACGCGATGATGGATTCAGGCTTCGTGCTGCACGTCGCCAAGGGGGTTGCGCTGACCAAACCGCTCGAGGTCGTCTATGTCGGCGGTCTGACGGATCAGGCCGTGGCATATTTTCCGCGCAATCTGATCGTCATCGAGCCGAATGCGCAGGCGACGCTGGTCAAGCACCACGTTGGCCGGGGCGTTGGTGCCTACTTCGCCAACGCGGCGACGGAAATCGACGTCGCCGACGGCGCGGTCTTCAAGCACTACAAGGTGCAGGCCGAAAACATGCAGGCGACGCACGTCTCGACGCAACACACGCGGATCGGCCGCGATGCGACCTACGAAAGCTTCAATCTGGCGATGGGCGGCCTTTTGTCGCGCACCGAAGCGCGGATCACGCTGGCGGGTGAAGGCGCACACTGCGGTTATCACGGCGCCTACATGATGCGCGGCAAGGAACATTGCGACAACACATCCTACATCGACATGGCCGTGCCGCACACGACGTGCAAGCAGGTCTTCAAGGGTGTGCTGGACGACGAGGCGCGGGCCGTGTTCCAGGGCAAGATCAACGTCGCCCGCCATGCGCAGAAAGCGGACGGGCGTATGCTCAACAAGACGCTTTTGCTGTCCGACAATGCGGAGATCGACACCAAGCCGGAACTGGAGATTTATGCCGACGACGTGCAGTGCGCGCACGGCGCGACCACCGGTCAGCTGGATCAGACGGCGCTGTTCTATCTGCGGTCCCGCGGTATTCCGGAACCGCAGGCGCGGAACATGCTGGTGCAGTCGTTCCTGGGCGACGCGCTCGAGGAAATCAGCGACGAGACGGTGCGCGAGGTTCTGATGGACCGGGTCGTGCACTGGTTGCCGGCGCATTGCTATCTCGCCGGCGAGTGGAAGGAAAGCGCCTGATGAACGAACTGGCCGCTAAAGCGGGAGACAACTCTTCGCCCGTTGGCCCGGGCGATAATAGCATGCAGGCCTACGACGTGGAGCGCATCCGCGAAGATTTCCCGATCCTCAAGGAAACCGTCTACGACAAGCCGCTCGTCTATCTTGATAACGGTGCCAGCGCGCAGAAGCCACGCCGGGTGATCGAGGCGATGAACGAGTGCATGGAGCACTATTATTCCAACGTGCATCGCGGCAATCACCGCATGAGCCAGCTGTCGACCGACGCCTACGAACAGGCGCGCCACAAGATCGCCGGGTTCCTGAATGCGCCCGACCACCACGAGGTGGTGTTCACCAAGGGCGGCACGGAGGCGATCAACCTGGTTGCCGCCAGCTTCGGCCGGAAATACCTGTGGGAAGGGGACGAAGTAATCGTCACGGTGATGGAGCATCACGCCAACATCGTGCCGTGGCAGCTGCTCCGCGCCGAAAAGGGCATTGTCCTCAAGGTCGTCGACTGCGACGACGACGGTAACTTCCGCATGGACCAGTTCGAGGAACTGCTGTCGCCGAAGACGAAGATTGTCGCCTGCGCGCATATCTCCAACGTGCTGGGCACCGTGCTGCCGGTCGAGGACATCATCAAGAAAGCGCACGCCGTCGGCGCCAAGGTGCTGCTCGACGGCTGCCAGGCCGTGCCGCACACCAAGATCGACGTGCAGACGCTGGGCGCGGACTTCTACGTGTTCTCGAGCCACAAGCTCTATGGGCCGACGGGGTCCGGCATCCTTTGGGCGCCCAAAGATCTTCTGAATGCCATGCCGCCCTATCAGGGTGGCGGCGACATGATCGACCGCGTCACGTTCGAGGAAACCACATTCCAGGATACGCCGCACCGTTTCGAGGCGGGCACGCCCGCCATCGTCGAGGCGATCGGCTTCGGGGCGGCCGTGGATTATGTCGAGGCGATCGGCCTCGACAACATCCACGCCCACGAAATGGGGCTGCTGCATTACTGCACCGAGCGGCTTTCCACGATCGAAGGCCTGAAGATCGTCGGCAACGCGGACGAGAAAGCCTCCATCGTTTCGTTCGTCATGGACGACGCGCACATTTCCGATATCGGTACGCTCATCGACCGGGCCGGTGTCGCGGTGCGGGTTGGCCATCACTGCGCACAGCCGCTGATGGACCGCTTCGGCATTCCGGGGACGGCGCGTGCGTCGTTCGGGCTTTACAACACCAGAAAGGAAATCGACGCGCTGTACGATTCCCTGATGCTCGTGAAAGAGATGTTTTCGTGATGTTCGGACTGTTCAAGAAGAAAGATACGGCCAAGGAAGAGGCGCCCGCCAAGAGCGACGCCGAGATCAAGGCCGCCGAGGACAAGGTGCGGGACACGCTCAATGTTCAGAGCGAGAAAGAACGCGCGCCGGCCGGCGATACCCGCGGCCAGAACGTCCAGATGGACGAATTTGTCCCGCCACCCGGTATGTCGGGCGGGACGCCTTCCGGCATCCCGGGGTTCGACTATTCCCCCGTCGATCCGAACGAGGAATTCAAGGCGACGGGCGGCGAGCCGCTCGAGGACGGTATACCGGTGGCGACCGAAGAAGCCATCGTCGCCGCGCTGCAGACCGTCTACGACCCGGAAATTCCGGTGAACATCTACGATCTCGGCCTGATCTACGGGCTCGAGATCGGCGAAAAGGGCGAGATCAAGATCGACATGACCCTGACCGCGCCGGGCTGCCCGGTGGCCGGCGAAATGCCGGGCATGGTAGTGCGCGCCGTGGAGCCGGTCGAAGGCACTGGCGAGATCGAGGTGTCGCTGGTTTGGGAGCCGCAGTGGACGCCGGAACGGATGTCCGAGGACGCCAAGCTGGCGCTGGGGTTCTGACGAATGGCCTCGTGCTAGGCGAGGCGCCCGCTGCGCGCACGAGACGCGCCCAGAGAAGTATCGGGCGCTCCTCAGCATGAGGCGAAAGTAAACCTCATCCTGAGGAGCGAGCAAAGCGAGTGTCTCGAAGGATGGATGGGTTGATCCGGAAAGCGAACCGGATTACCTAATGAAGACGATGACGGAGTAATTCGATGACCGAACAGACGAAACCGACGCTGATCACGCTGACCGATGCCGCCGCGGACCACGTCCGTGCGCTGATGAGCAAAAGCGAACAACCGGTCGCGGGTCTCCGCGTCAGCGTTTCGACGAAGGGCTGCTCGGGGCTTTCCTACGTCTTCGAATACGCCGACGAGAAGCGCCCGTTCGAGGAGGAAGTCGACCACGACGGTGCGCGCATCTTCATCGATCCGATGGCGACCATGTTCCTGGTCGGCGCGGAGATGGATTACGAGGAAGGCGCGCTGCGTTCGGGCTTCACCTTCAACAACCCGAACGAAAAGAGCCGCTGCGGCTGCGGCGAGAGCTTCTCGGTCTGAGTTCCGTGAGCATGTACAAGATGACCTTCGTCCATCCGGACGGACGCGAACAGATTTGCGACGCGCCGGAAGGGCTTTCCGTGCTCGAAGTCGCGCACCGCAACATGATCGACATCGAAGGCGCCTGCGAAGGCTCCATGGCGTGCTCGACCTGTCACGTCATCGTCGACCCGGCATGGTTCGACAAGCTCGATGACGCCGTCGAGGAAGAGGAAGACATGCTCGACCTCACATTCGGCCTCAAGCGTACGTCACGTCTCGGCTGCCAGATCCGCATGACGGCAGATCTCGACGGGCTCGTGGTGAGCCTGCCGAAAGAACATCGCAACCTGATGTGACCCGAACCCCTCACCCGGCTCGCTAACGCTCACCACCCTCTCCCCAGGGAGAGGGTTTTCTGTACGTGAGTTCCCTCTCCCTTGGGAGAGGGACAGGGTGAGGGAGCTATCCGCCCCGCACGCTCTCGAAATAGATCGCCAGCCCCACCACCAGAAGCATGGACACCGCCATCGCGATGTTGATGGCGCGTTGGCCTTTCGGGCCCAGCGGCAGGTGCTTCAGCGATGCGCCGATACCGTTCCAGAGGAAATGAATCGGGAACGACATCGACGAGAAGATCAGGAACTTCATCAAGAGTTCGAGGCCCGCGTTCTCGGGATAGAAGTTGAAGCCGCCGACGACGGTGGTGAAGACCGCGTAGGCTTTCGGGTTGATCAGCGACAGCGCGGCGCCGTTGAGGAATCCGAGCGGTTTCTCCGTTTCGATGATGGCGACGCCGCTGCCCGACGTCGCGATGCGCCATGCCAGGTACAGCAGATAACAGAGCGACGCGCCCAGCAGGATGATGCGCACGTAGGGGATCGAGAATACGAGCGCGGCGAGGCCGCTCGCGACCATGCCCATGACGACCAGCGAGCCGATGACGACCCCCAGCAGGTAGGGAATGCCGGCGCGAAACCCGTAGGCCGCGCCGACACCGGCAACAGTGAGGACGCCCGGGCCCGGCGTGATGATCAGGAAAAAGACGGCGGTGATGAACGTCAGCACGCCGTTACGCCAGCTTCACCAGTTGCTTGCCGACGTTCCGGCCCTCCAGCATGCCGATGAAGGCGGCGGGGGAATTTTCGATGCCGTCCGCGATGGTTTCCCGGAAGGCGAGCTTGCCGGATGCAATCAGGTCCTCGATCTCGGCGCGGGCATCGGGCCAGACGTCCTTGTGCGCACTGAGCACGAAGCCCTCCATCGTCAGCGACTTGTCGAAAAAGAGGTGCAGGTTCTTCACGCCGTAGTGTTCGCCTTCCTGGTTATAGGCCGACAGCACGCCGCACACTGGGATGCGCCCGCCCCGGTTCATGTTGGCGAGTGCTGCTTCCAATACTTCGCCGCCGACGTTGTCGAAATAGACGTCGACGCCGTCGGGCGCGGCCTTCTTGATCTGCCCCGCAAGGTCCGGTGCCTTGTAATCGACGCAGGCATCGAAGCCGAACGTGTCCTCGACCAGTTTGCATTTCTCCGGTCCGCCCGCGATGCCGACGGCACGGCAGCCCCACGCCTTCGCCAACTGGCCGACCGTGCTGCCGACCGAGCCCGCGGCGGCGGAAACGAGCACCGTTTCGCCCGGTTTCGGATCGCCGGTGATCTTGAGACCGACCCACGCCGTCGTGCCGGTCGACCCGCAGGCGCCGAGATAGGCGCTCAACGGCACGCCGTCCTTGGGCGTGATCACGAAATCCAGGTTGGAGCCGTCGGAAACCACGTGCGTCTGCCAGCCGAGCCGGCCGACGACATGGGTGCCAATCGGATAATCGGGGTTGTTCGTATCGATCACCTCGCCCAGCACGCGGCCGACCATCAGGTCGCCGGGCTTGAGCACGTTGGGCGAATAGGTCCAGCCGCCGCCCATCAGCATGCGTTGGTAGGGATCGAGCGAGAGGTACAGGTTCTTGAGCAGGAACTGGCCGTCGCCGGGTTCGGGCATCGGCGTTTCGGCAATCTCGAAGTTTTCCGCCGTCGGCATGCCGTCGGGCGTACTTTTGAATAGAACCTGCGTGTTGGACAATTTTCCCTCCCGGTGTCGTAATCTCATTCCCAGTTGCTTATCTTGGGACGAGAGGCTGCATAAGCAACCCGCCAAATACCTAGGGGAGAGACAACATGGACGCGGAACTGCGCCAAAAACTCGAAAACGTCGCCGTCGCGACACTTACCACTGTGATGCTCAAGAAGGGCATCCGCACCACCTGGATCAAGGGCTCCATGCCGTACTGCTTCACTGAGAAGCGCGTCGTCGGCCCGGCGTTCACCATGCGCTATGCACCGGCGCGCGAAGACCTTGCGACCCCGGCGGCGTGGACATCGCCGACATCGACCCGTGCCGCGATCGAGGACATGCCCGAAGGCTGCTTTGTCGTCATCGATGCGCGCGGCGAGGACACCGCCGGCGTTATGGGCGACATCCTGACCGCACGCATGAAAAAACGCGGCGTCGTCGCCATGGTGACGGACGGCGTGATGCGCGACGCGGCGGGGGTGAAGGCGGTCGGCCTGCCGATCTGGTGCAACGGTACGGCGGCGCCTGCGGCTGTGCACAAGATGGCCTTCGTCGGCTGGCAGGAACCCATCGGCTGCGGCGAAACGACGATCTTCCCGGACGACATCATCGTCGCCGACGAGGACGGTGCCGTGGTGGTGCCGCAGGCCATCGTCGAAGAGGTTGCCGAGGCCGCCGTTGCGCAGGAACATCTGGAAGCCTGGATCGTCTCGCAGGTCGAGGAAGGCTATCCGCTGCCGGGGCTCTATCCGCCCAACGAGGAAACCATGAAGCGCTACGAAGACTTCAAGAAGAACGGGGGCTGAACGATGGACGAAGCACGCAAACCGCAAATTCCCGATCCCTATACCGGCCCGAACGTGACGGACGGCATCGACGAGATCTTCGTTCAGGACGCGTTCTCGGACGACGACGAGCGCCTGTGGGTGCCGCTGGCGCCCGGCCGCTGGTCGCGGCCGCTGTGCCTCAATGTCTCACAAGGCTACTGGGTGCACCTGACCAAGGTGGTCGGCGGCGGCTTCCTGTCGCGGCATCGCCATCCGGCCCCGGTGCACGGCTTCGTCATCAAGGGGCAGTGGCGCTATCTGGAAAAGGACTGGGTGGCGACGCCCGGCTCCTACCTGTTCGAGCCGCCGGGCGAGATTCACACGCTGGTGGTCGACGAGGACTGCGACGAGATGATCACGCTCTTTCACAACACCGGTGCCATCATCTACTGCGACGAGAACGGCAAGGTCACGGGCTCGACCGACGTGTTCGACAGGATCGAGGCGTGCCGCAAACACTTCGTCGAGGTCGGCCTCGGCGCCGATTACGTCGAGAACTTCATCCGCTGAGTTACTTGTAGCCGCGCGCCGCGTTGTAGGCGTCGCGCTGCGCAGGCGTCAGGATCGCCATCATCTCGAAGTGGTAGCCGAGGTGATGCGCGCGGAGCTTGCCCCACGCCTCGGCGGCGGCAAGCGTGCGTGTCTGCAGCATGCCCTTGTCGGCGTGGCCGTGCTGGAACATGCGGTCCAGCATTGTTTCCGCGTCGATCACATTCTGGCCCAGTGCGATGGCGCCCGACTTCATCTCGTCGAACAGGGCCTGGGTCTGCGTGCGCTGCGCGTCGTTCAGGGCCAGCTTGTCTGCGAGCTCCAGCACGTGCGCCGGTCCCGGCACGCCGTTGAGTTCGGCGGCGAGCGCGAGGCCCATGCCCTTGCCGTTCATCAGATTGTCCATGTCGTCCGCGCCGAGGGCCTTTACGGTGCGGCTTTCCATGCCCGCGTAAGGGCTGTGGCTCCCTTGGTTATGGCCTGCGTGGCCGTGCGTTCCGGATGCTGCCGCCTGTGCCGCCGAAAAGACCAGAACCGCGCCTGCCAGGGCGCTGGTTAGATGCCATGTCATTGAACATGCTCCGTTACATTGCCAAGCCGTAACTTGTCCGGCGTGTTGCGCAGCGAATATGATCGGCACGGCGACGATTTTTGTCCAATTAAATGCCGTTCATAAACGAACGGTGCACCGGAAACGATGAGGAATGCCCTGTCATGGCTCTGTTCGGCCGCACCCCGATCCCGCTTTACGCCGCGGCATTGTTGCTCGGCACACTGTTCGTCTATCAGGTGTATGCACCGAAGGGCGAGCGGACGGATATCGAGCTTTACCCCGACGACGTGCAGATGGTTTCGGACGGCAAGGCGCTCTATGCCGATCAATGCGCGAGCTGTCACGGTGCCGGGCTGGAGGGCGAGGGCAACTGGCGCGAACGCAAGTCCAACGGCCGCCTGCCCGCGCCGCCGCATGACGAAACCGGCCACACCTGGCACCACGACGACCGGGCACTGTTTAACCTGACCAAGCACGGCCCGCAGTTCGTCGCCGGCGACGATTATGAAAGTGACATGCCCGCCTTCAGGGACGTGCTGTCCGACCGGGATATCGTCGCCATCCTTTCCTACATCAAGTCGACGTGGCCCGAAAAAGTCCGCGCCACCCACGATGAGATCAACCGGCGTGCGAGATTGAAGTAGGGGCGCGCCCCCTCACCTAACCTCTCCCCCTCAACGGGGGAGAGGGACGAGAGCGGAACGTGCCTTGATACGAGAGTCCCTCTCCACCACGAACGTGGGGGAGAGGACAGGTGAGGGGGCAATCAGATAAACGAGTCCTCTTTGACCGTCGCCGTGCGCATGCCGTCGGGCGTTTCGACCTCGACGCGGGTGCCGTCCTTCCAGTGCGTCATCCGGATCATGCCGATGGCGACGTTGGTCTCGAAATCCGGCGACCATGTCGCGGAGGTTACGCGGCCGACCCGCTCGCCGTCGGCATAGACCGGCCAGATATCGATGCACGGCGGCACGCTATCGCCATCGATGGCGAAGTTCCGGATTTGACGGATCGGGCCTTCCTGCGCAACCCGCAGCAGCGCATCTCGGCCGACGCAGCCGATGGCCGTGAAGGTATCGCAGAATCTGCCGAGCCCGCATTCATGCGGCGTGTTCTCGCGCGTCATGTCGTTGCCGTAGGACAGCAGCCGTGCCTCGATCCGCTCGATCAGGTTGGGGCAGCCGGCGCGGACCTCAAGGTCTTCGCCCCCAGACATCAGCCGGTCCCAGATCAGCTCACCGTATTCCGTGCCGTCGACGTAGATTTCGAAGCCGCCCTGTTTGGAATAGCCGGACCGGGCGATCGCCATCTCTCGGCCTTCGATGTTGAACATGCCGAAACGGAAAAAGCGGATGTCACGGACCTGATCGCCAAACACACGGGCCATGAGTTCTTCCGCTTTCGGCCCCTGAATGGCGAGCGGCGACACATCAGGTTCATTGACGTCGACGTCGAGACGGAAGCCGTAGGCAATCCCCCGGGCCCAGAACATCAGATCGCTGTCGGCGATCGAGATGTAATACTTCTCGTCCGAGAACTTGACCGCCACCGGGTCGTTCATCATGCCGCCGGTCTCGTCGACAATGGGCACGTAATAACACTGCCCCGGCGTCATGCCGCGCAGGTCGCGCGGTGTCAGCATCTGCATCAGGCGCGTCGCATCCGGGCCGCGGATTTCGATCTGGCGCTCGCAGGCCACGTCCCAGACCTGAACGTGGCGCTTCAGGTGGTGATAATCATCTTCGATGCTTTCAAAGACGGTGGGCAGCAGCATGTGATTGTAGACGGTGTAGCCCTTGACCCCGGCGTCGGTAACGCGGTTCGTGAAAGGGGTGGAGCGAATGCGGCGGGAGATTGAGAGGACGGGTGCGGTCATTGAAGCCTCCCTCGACAAGGCGTTGCAGTGGTTGACTGTGCACCGGTTTATGCTGGACGCAAAACTGAAAATCACAGCCGGATAAATCGCTGCCGAACGGCATTGAAGTACCCCCGGTTCCGTCGTAAAGCATTCGATGACTTGGGAGAGGAATCATCGGAATGAGCACTATAAAAATCGCCCAGCGTATGTCGCGCATCGAACAGTCGGCAAGCTCCATCGCGTCACAGAAAGCGCGTGAGATGAAGGCCGCAGGCCGCGACGTCATTGCGCTCAGCGCCGGAGAGCCGGATTTTCCGACGCCGGCGCATGTCGTCGAGGCGGCGTTCGAGGCGGCGCAGCGGGGCGAGACGCGCTATACTAACGCTGCCGGCACGCCGGTGCTGAAACAGGCGGTGGTCGACAAGTTCAAGCGCGAAAACGGCCTTGATTACGCGCTCGACGAAGTGATGGTCGGCTCGGGCGGCAAGCAACTGTTGTTCGATGCGCTGGTCTCCACGGTTGAGGATGGCGACGAGGTCATCGTGCCTGCGCCTTACTGGGTGTCCTATATCGATCACGTGAAGTTCGCCGGCGGCACGCCGGTGATCGTGCAGGCCCAGCCTGGAAACGATTTCAAGCTGACGCCGGATCAACTGGACGGCGCGATCACGCCGAAGACGCGTTGGCTGATATTGAACTCGCCGTCGAACCCGTCGGGTGCGGTCTATACCCGCGACGACCTGCGCGGCCTTGCCGACGTGCTGCTGAAGCATCCGCACGTCGCCGTGTTCGCCGACGATATCTACGAACATATCATCTTCGACGATCTCGAGTTCGCGACCATCGCCCAGGTCGAGCCGAAGCTGAAGGACCGGACGGTCACCATGAACGGCGCATCGAAGGTCTATTCCATGACCGGCTGGCGCATCGGGTACTGCGGCGGTCCGGCACCGTTGCTGAAGGAAATGACCAAGCTGCAGCAGCAGATCACCGGATCGAACTCATCCGTCAGTCAGGCAGCCGCGCTTGCGGCGCTGACGGGGCCGCAGGATTTCGTGCCGAAGAACTGCAAGAGCTTTCAGGACCGGCGCGATCTCGTCGTTTCCATGCTTAACCAGGCCAAGGGCGTGAAATGCCCCGTGCCGAAGGGCGCGTTCTATGTTTTCCCGGACTGTTCTGAACTGATCGGCAAGAAGACGCCGGGCGGCAAGGTGATCGAGAACGATACCGATCTGGTTCTGTATTTTCTGGAGAGCCACGGTGTTGCCTGCGTGCAGGGGGCGGCTTACGGCATGTCGCCGTTTTTCCGTGTGTCGTATGCGGCATCGGAGGACGAGTTGCGCGATGCCTGCGAGCGCATTCAGCGGGCCTGCGCCGAGCTTACTTGAACTCGCCCGTCTTGATGTAGTGCGATAGCGCTTCCTTGAACTTGGTGCGCTGCTCCGCATTGGCGAACACGACGCGGATGTCCTTGGTGTAAAAGTCGTCGGATATGCCCTCTATCGACATGTGGTGATCGCCCGGCATGTTGTCGTGCAGCCATTCCTCGATCGGACCGACGGCCCGTTCGGTCTTGAACTTCAGGCCGCACCCGAGGCCCCGGCGCTCCGAGTTTCGGCGTTCGGACCCCTTGTAGCTGGCCTCGCTTTCATTGTGACGCCGCTCATCCTCTCGCGGCGTCTGGTCTTCCTTGGGTTTGCTCCCGAGGTTGAATGCTTTCATTTTCAGTTTCCGCCCAGTTATACCGGTCGACCCATTGTTCCGGATCGTTATGTTCAATGATTATACCGGTATTTTCGGGCTTGTCCGTGATGAAACGCACGTAGGTACGGATAATACTTACTGGCGGGAAACAGGGGAAAGCTTGCGAAATCAGGGCGAGTCAGGCGGCGTCCGGGGCCGTGAGTGCTACCGAAGGTCGATCGGCGAGCCCCGCCATCCAGGCTGCGAGGTCGGGGCGCAGGGCTTTCCAGTCGATATCGGGCAGACGGAAGGTGAGGTAACCGAGTGCGGCGACGAGGGTGATATCGCCGTAATCGAACCCACCGGATATCTGTGCCGCAGCGACCGTGCGTGTGATGACGCGGGTCTGGCGGTGCACCAGCTCGTTCCATTTCATGCCGTCGGGGCGCCGGTTTTCGATCACGGCTGCATAACTGGAATCGATAATTCCCTGATTGAGTCCGGCGCGGCGCAGCGCGTCGATCCGGTCGCTGCCTGCCAGATCCGGGCCGTCGCCGACCTCGTTGAAATATTGCATGATGACGAGGCTCTCGACCATCGGCTGGCCGTCATCGAGGATCAGTGTCGGCAGCCGTCCGATGGGATTCTGATCATGCAGTTCTGCCGGATCGACCCACGGGTCGATGGGGGTCAGGTCGAGCCGGTCCACGAGGTTCTTCTCGTGCGCGGCGATCAGGGCGCGGCGGACATAGGGCGACGGTTTGTTGATGTAGATCTTCATGTCACGGTTTCCTTGGACGAGGATTGCCGTTCTGGCGTCAGAACGTCGATAACGAAGGCGAGCGCGACCGCGGCGGCGCCTGCCTGGAACAGCAGGTCATAGCGGCCGGTCAGTTCGAACGCGTAGGAGAAGGCATATGCCGCGCCGGCCTGGCCGATGGAAAAGGCAACGGTGGCGTAACTCCATGCGGCGCGCTGCAGGGCAGCGTCGGTGCCACTCAGTTCATGTGCGCGCCCGGCGACCAATGGCACGATGCCGGGCACCACGGCGCCGACGATGAAACTTGAAATGCCGAGTGAGAGTGCCGTCGTCGACATGAAGGCAAGCGCGACGCCGACGGTCTGTAGCATCAGGCCGAACCGAATTGTCCGGCGGAAGCCCAGTCTGTCGGCGAGGCGACCCGCGGCGATGGGGCCGATGGCGGCTCCGGCACCGAAAAGGAACCAGTAAAAACCACCGACCGTGATGCCCTGGCCGAGGCCGCGCGCGACGTAATCGACGAGGAATACCATGTGCGCGACGAGCCCCGCGGCGACAAGGCTGTAAACGGCATACAGGCTCGCAAAGGGGAGGCGAAACGCGGAGGCCGGTTTTTGAGGTGTGGGACCGGTCCCGGGTTCGGCCGGCGGCCAGTAGCGCCAGGAGGCGAGAGTGAGCGCCAGTGAAAGGGCGCCGACCGCTGTCCATGTTTCGACAAGGCCGATACCGATCAGCGCCGGGACCATGGTGCCGGAAAGAGCTATGCCGAGACCGACACCGGTGA
This sequence comes from Rhodospirillales bacterium, assembly GCA_965262415.1. Taxonomy (GTDB): domain Bacteria; phylum Pseudomonadota; class Alphaproteobacteria; order Rhodospirillales; family Casp-alpha2; genus UBA4479. The sequence goes on from OZ253533.1 coordinate 4,290,915, forward strand.
AAATCACGCCGCCTGCGATCCCGCGCTTTTCGGCCGGGACATGCGGCAGCACGGTCGACGCGCCGAGCACCATCAGCGCGCCGCCGGTGTATCCGGCGCAGAACCGCCAGGTGAAATACCAGAGAAACGACAGCGGCACCGCGCAGGCGATGAAAGATGCTGCACAGAGCAGCATCATGGCGCGGATGACCTGGTGCGCGGCCAATCGCGCCGCCATCCGCTTGCCGCCGAGCGCGCCTGCGAGGTACCCTGCGAGGTTTGCCGCGCCGAGATAAACCGCATCTGATTCCGTGAACCATGACGCGTCGATCAACGCGGGCAGCAAAGGCGTGTAGGCGAACCGGCCGAGCCCGATGCCGACCAGGCTGGCGCACAGGCCGGCCAGGGCATACGGCACCCATCGCCGGGGCGGTGCGGATGACGTTTCAGCGTTCATGGCCGCAACCTAGACGCTTACGAAAATCATCGGAAATGGTTTGTTTTGATATCTGTGATCTGAATCTCAGATACCTACTCGGCAGCGACAGCGGTCTGTGTCCGGCGCACCATGCGAAGGAATGCCTTTGCCGCGCTCGACTGGCGGGTGTCGTGCCGCCGGATGTAGAGCGTTTCGACAGCCGCTTCCTCATAGGGAAGGGTGTGTACGGCGACCTTCCCGGTCTCCCAAGTGCGACCGAACATGTTCCGCGGCAGCATCGTGATGCCGAGACCGGCGGCGACGGCACTGATGATGACCTCAAGCGTGCCGAATTCCAGAATGCGCGGCGTAATGATGCCCCGCCGGTTCAGGACTTCCTCCATGCGCTGCCGGTAAGAACAGCCGCGGCGCAGCACAATCATCCTGACATCCGGTTTCTCGAAAATCTCGCCGAGGTGTTGGAACCCCGGTGCCGAAAGGACGACCAACTCCTCGTCGAAAACGGCGTCGGTGTCGAGATCCGGATGGTCGACGGGACCGCATCCGAACGCTCCTTCCACCTCACGGTTCAGTACCATCTCGACAAGTTCCTGGGTGGTGCCGGTGCGGAGCGTGAAATCGACCTCGGGATAGGTGGCGACGAAATCCGTGAAATGCTGGTTTAGGCGAAGCGCTGCCGTGGTCTCGAGTGAGCCCAGCGTCAGCGGGCCGGATGGCGTGCCGTCATCGGTTACGGCCCGGCGGGCGGCTTCCAGGGTATTTCGGACATCGTGGGCAAACGGCAACAGACGCCTGCCGGCGGCGGTCAGACTAACGCCACGGCTGTGCCGGTCGAACAGGGCTTCGCCGAGTTCTTCCTCGAGTCGCTTGATTCGCTGCGTGACATTCGATTGAACAGTGTTCAATTCCTCCGCTGCCCGGTTCATACCACCGAGCCGGGCAACGGATTCAAACAACTTAAGATCGGAGGCATCCATAGCGATCACTATAAAAGATATATAAATGCTATGAAACTCATTAATGAGAGTATTTTAATCGATCGGTGGGCTGGTGTAACTCTTCGTTACATTTTGGCGCTGTTCTTCCGGCAACGGCCATGCAAGCCTGAACGCACCTTTCAGGGGTGCTCTCAAAAGTACAAATAAATCAGGTTTACAATAAAAAATTGTTTGGCTTCTCTAAAACACCACAGTCTCAGAAGACGCTCGTTGCGGCGTTCGAGGTCATACTGATCGGGCGTAAGGCCGACCGGGAAACGATCTTGAAAAGCGTCGACGGTAAAATGGCTGTGCTCTGCAAGACCGTGACGGACGGCGCCAACCCGTACCTCGTGGCCGCAAATGCGACGCGCGACTATATTCTCGGCGTCTTGAAACAGTGCGGCCAGGAAGAACGGGTCGCCATGATCGAGCGGATCGCCGACAAGAGCTTCGACAAGCCGCCGCACATCTTCGAGCTGATATCGCATGTGAATTACTGCCTGATCGTGCTTGAGGACGATGCCAAGCCTCTCGTCCCGCGCGGTTCGGCAGAGTCGTTTCTGGCGGAGGTCTCCGCGTGGTTTGCGAACAGTGGCAAGCTGCAGCGCCGCGTCTTCGACTATTTCCAGGAAAGCACGCAGATGCACCGCTACAATCTTCAGCAGACCCGTTTGTGGAACGAGCGCAAGAGCAAGGGAAAATAAGGGCAGATAAGGCTGGCATCCAGCCATCCGGCACCGATAAGCTTTCACCATGTTCGAACTGCACCCGACTCTCGAGAGAGATTCGTTTCCGGTTACCGAGATCGACGGGCTGTTGATCCGGTTGATCAACGATTCCCGGTTTCCGTGGTTGTTGATCGTACCGAAGGCCGACGGTGCGACCGAACTGCATGATTTGTCCGATGCCGACTATGCGGCAGCCATGGCAATGGCGCGGTCGTTGGGCAGTATCCTCAAACGGTCATTCGACGCCGACAAGATCAACACGGCTGCCATCGGCAACATGGTGCCGCAACTCCATGTCCATGTCGTCGCCCGGCGACGGGACGATGTTGCATGGCCGGGACCGGTCTGGGGGACAGGGCAGATGGTGCCGCTAAGCGACGAAGAGGTGGAGCGCCGGATCGGCCTCGTGCGCGCGGCATTGGGGTGATCGACAACGCGACCAGGTCTCAAGGGCCCTCGATAACGGCCTCGACATCGATCTCCATCAGCATTTCCGGACGCGCCAGACCATTGACGATCAGGCCCGTCTGACATGGCCGAACGCCCTTCAGCCAGCGTGCGAGGACGGAAAATACCGGCACCCGGTAGTCGCGGTCCGTCAGGTAGACCGTCGTCTTGACGATGTCGCCGAGCGATCCGCCGGCTTCGCGCAGAAGGACATCTGTACACCGCATGGCGTTCTCCGTCTGCGCTGCGGGGTCGCCCTCGCCGACGAAAGTGCCGTCGAAATCGAGGCCGGTTTGCCCTCTGACCCAGATCCGGTTGCCGACACGAACCGCCATGGCGAGTTCATACTCGAAGGCATCCCCATTGTATTCCATCGAATGTTCATAGGGACGGATACGTTGGTGCGGCATTGTCGCCTCCTTGGTGATGGGGACTACTTTGAAGGTTTGGCAGCAAATTGTGAGAGGAATGTCTCGACGCTGGTCTGAACGATTTTCTCCATCTCCTTGTCCGAAACATTGCCGCCGTTGAGCACATAGGGCCAGAATGCCCGGCTCTTGATCAGACCGATGAACTGCGCGCCGGCATCGACCGGGTCGCTGCTGGTAATCGCGCCTGCTTTCTTCGCCGCCGCCATGAAATCGTTGAACACCGAAATCGATTCCGATTTCGCGTTCATTTCGGCGGCCAGCGCCGGGTCGCGGATGGTTTCGCTCATCGCCATGCGGACGAGCCGCATGAAACGTTCCGAACACATCAGTTTGCCTTCGGCACGAGCGAGGGCAGTGAGCTGCTCCTTGAGTGGCCGTTCGGGGTCGTAGACGACGTTTAGCGCCTCGGTCACCTCTGCGAAGATCAGTTCGACGATGGCCTTGAAAAGCGCTTCTTTGCTCTCGAAGTGATTGTAGACGGTGCGCTTCGACACGTTGGCCCGCTCGGAAATGCGGTCCATGCTCGCGCCCTGGAAGCCGCGCTCCTGGAATTCCAGGACCGCCGCCTCGACGATCTGTTCTCGTTTTTGCTCGATGGGCGCCATGGCTCGGGGATAACCGTCAAAGAATCGTTTAGCTGGTCCTAATGTAAACTTTCCGGTTTACAAAAGCCAGTCTCAAAGTAAACTGCACAGTGTAGTTTACTTTTATGTGACACTTTTTCCCCCGAAGGAGACTTGGACATGACCATCCAGGTAACAATCAACGGCGAGGCCCGGACCATCGACGCCGCCCCCGAAATGCCGCTGCTGTGGGCGCTACGTGACCAGTTGAAACTGACCGGCACCAAGTTCGGCTGCGGCGTCGGGCTGTGCGGTGCGTGCACCGTGCATGTGGACGGTGCCGCCGTCCGTTCTTGCCAGACGTTCGTCGGCGATGTCGACGGCGCCGCCATCACCACCATCGAAGCGATCGAAACACGCGAAGCCGTGGCGCTCCGTCAGGCATGGGCGGAACTCGACGTGCCGCAGTGCGGCTACTGCCAGTCCGGACAGATCATGCAGGCCGCCGACCTTCTGGCCGCGACGCCGAAGCCGACCGACGCGGACATTGATGCCGCGATGGACGGCAACGTGTGCCGCTGCGCCACCTATCACCGCATTCGCGCCGGTATTCACCGCGCCGCCGAAATCCTGGAGGCCTGATCCATGAAAATGCTCAAACACTTCATGCAAAATATCGAGACCCCCGAGGAGACCGGCCTGAGCCGCCGCTCGTTCCTTAAAGCGACGGGCGGTGCAACGGCGGGTCTGGTCGTCGGCTATTACATGCCGACGTCCGGTGCACATGGCGCAACGGGCGACGGTGCGTTCAACGCGTTCGTGCAGATCGCCACCGACGGCACGGTAACAGTACTGAACAAGCATCAGGACATGGGGCAGGGCAACATGACCGGTCTTGTGACACTGGTGGCCGAGGAACTGGATGCGAACTGGGATCAGATGACCGGCGATTTCGCCCCGTCCGATCCGAAGAAATACGCCAACCTCAAATGGGGCAGCGTACAGGGCACGGGCGGATCGTCGGCCATCCCCAATAGCTTCATACAGTATCGTGAAGCAGGTGCCGCGGCGCGCGCCATGCTGGTTGCCGCTGCAGCCAGGGCCTGGGGTGTGCCGGCTGCCGAGATCGCTATCTCGGACGGTGTGATTTCGCACCCCAGCGGCAAGAAGGGCGGCTTCGGCGAGTTTGCCGCCGCAGCGTCGGCGGAAACACCACCCGATAAGCCCGTGTTGAAATCGCCGGATGCATTTAAACTGATCGGCAAAATGAAGGCGCACGGCCGCGTCGATACGAAGGCGAAGAGCACGGGGATGGCGATGTATACCCAGGACGTCGAGCGTCCAGGCATGCTGGTCGCCGTCGTCGCGCGGCCGCCGAAGTTCGGTGCCACGGTGGCTTCGGTCGACGATGCTGCCGCCCGCGCCATCACGGGCGTTGCCGATGTTGTATCGATCCCGCAGGGCGTTGCCGTGCTGGCCGACAATACATGGACGGCGATGCAGGGACGCGATGCACTCGACATTGTATGGGACGAGAGCAAAGCCGAGCAGGGCTCGACCGCGAAGCTCGTCCAGCACTACCGTGAGCTGGCCGAGACGCCGGGGCCGGTCGCCGTCGAGGGCGATGCGGACGGCGCACTCGCGAATGCGGCGACCGTGGTCGAGGCGACCTATGAGTTTCCGTATCTGGCGCACGCGCCGATGGAGCCGATGGACGCGGTCGCCGAACTGAAGCCCGGCTGGTCGCTCGAAATCTGGGCCGGCAGCCAGATCCAGACGCTCGATCACGGCACCGCCGCCAAGATTGCCGAACTGCCGATGGAGAAGGTGCAGATCCACACGCTCTACGCGGGCGGCTCGTTCGGCCGCCGCGCCAACCCGACGTCGGATTTCATCAACGAAGCCGTGCACATCGCTAGGGCGATCGACGGCCGCGCGCCGGTGAAACTGGTATGGACCCGCGAGGACGATATTCGGGGCGGGTACTACCGGCCGCTCTACGTACATAAGGTCCGTGCCGGTCTGAATGCGGACGGTGAGATCGTCGGCTGGCATCACCGCATCGTCGGTCAGTCCATCGTCAAGGGAACCCCGTTCCAGGGCATGATCCGGAACGGGATCGATCCGACATCGACCGAGGGTGCCACGCACCTGCCTTACGCCGTCGGCGCACACCGCGTCGAGTTGCACACCACCGATGTCGGTGTGCCGGTGCTGTGGTGGCGCTCCGTCGGCTCGACGCACACTGCGTATGCGGTCGAGACCATGATGGACCGCCTGGCCAAGGCATCCGGACAGGATCCGGTGGCGTTCCGGCTCCGTCATATCAAGGACAGCCCGCGCGATGCCGGCGTCCTCAAGCTCGCTGCAGAGAAGGCGGGCTGGGGCAAGGCGGGCCTGCCCGAAGGCGTGCATCGCGGCGTCGCCGTGCATAAGTCGTTCGGCACCTACGTCGCGCAGATCGCCGACGTGCGCATCCGGGACGACGGCACGATCAAGGTCGAACGTGTTGTCTGTGCCGTCGATCTCGGGGTCGCCGTCGACCCGGACCAGATCGCCGCGCAGATGGAAGGCGGCATCGGCTACGGTCTCGGCGCGATCCTCAGGAACCGCATCGATATCGAAGACGGCGCCGTCGTGCAGTCGCAGTTCTTCGACTACGAACCGCTTCGAATCTCCGACATGCCGTCGGTCGAAACCCATATCGTGCCGTCTGCAGCGGCGCCGACCGGCTCGGGTGAGCCCGGCACGCCGCCGATCGGTCCCGCCGTGGCCAACGCATTGCTGTGGGGGGCGGGCAAGAACGTCGATGACCTGCCGTTCAGCAGGCACGGCCTGGTCTGAACCGAGGCTTCTCCATCCCCCCGGAGGAGCCCTGAAGGGCGCGGCGGAATTTCCGCTGCGCCCTTTGCCCTTGGAACGGTCACATTTTCTTGAACTGCCTCATGTTGCACCGCCGTGATAAAGTCCCAATATCTTGCGGAAAGAGATTGTGGAGCGATAAGGCCCGATGCGTAGAGGTCTCCGGTATCTGACGTTCCTGACCCTGCTGATCGCCGCCGTATATCCGGCGGCGGCGGATGTCGTTTCGTCCAATGAGCTGACCGCGCGGCTCGTTGCCGAAAATGCACAGGTTGCGCCCGGCGGCACCGCGACGATTGCGCTGCATCAGAAGATGGCCAAGGGCTGGCACACGTACTGGGCCAATCCGGGGGATTCCGGCCAGCCGCCCGTTCTGAACTGGAATCTGCCCGACGGTGTCGCCGTCGCGCAGGACACCTGGCCCGCCCCGCACAGGCTGCCCGTCGGACCGTTGGTCAATTACGGGTATTCCGACGAGATCGCCCTTCTATACACCGTGACGGTGCCCGAGAGCTGGCCGGCCGGTCAGCCGTTGCTGCTGCGTGCCGATGCAGAAATCCTCGTCTGCGAGGAAATCTGCATTCCCGTGACCGGCACGCTGGCGCTGGATATCCCGACGGGCAGTGAGACGGTCAAAGACGCCGGCGTTGCAGCCTTGTTCAGTAAAGCGCGCGCGGAACAGCCGTTGCCTGCCCCCTGGCCGGTGGGCGCCTATGCCGTCGATGGCCGCTTCGGGATCGCGCTGACAGGCCCCGCCGCCGACTTTGCCACGGTCACGGATGCGTATGTCTATCCGGAAGCCTGGGGCGTGGTGAACCATGCCGCCCCGCAGACGTTCGGTCTCGGTGCAAACGGTCTGGTGATCGCCGCACCACCGGGTGACGGCAGCGTCGGCGAGACGTTTTCAGGGGTGGTGACACTCTATCAGGATGGCGCGCCGGCGCGTTCGTTCAGGGTCAAAGACGTGCCGGTCGTTTCCGCGCCGCCGCCTTCGGTTGCCTCCGGTAGCGATGCCGTGCCGGGTATCTGGCTGCTGGTCGCGTTGGCGCTTGCCGGCGGGCTTTTGCTGAACCTGATGCCGTGCGTGTTCCCGGTGCTGGCGGTCAAAGCGCTGGCCCTGACCCGGCATGCTGATGCCGATGCTGCGCAACGGCTCGCGCTCGGTGGCGCGTACACGGCTGGGGTGGTTGCGAGTTTCCTCGCACTCGCGGCGGTCATGCTGGCGCTTCGTGCCGGTGGCGATGCCATCGGCTGGGGCTTTCAGTTGCAGGAGCCGCTGGTCGTCGGCGCGCTGGCCTACGTTGCTGCGCTCGTCGGCCTGAACCTTTCCGGCGTGTTCGAGATAACGGGACGCATCAGCGGCGTCGGTAGCGCCTGGACTCAAGGGTCCGGGTGGACGGCCTCTTTTGCGACAGGCGTGCTGGCTGCCGTCGTCGCCGCACCGTGCACGGCGCCGTTCATGGCGACGGCGATGGGCGGCGCGATGTTGCTGCCGGTGCCTGGTGCGCTCGGCGTCTTTGCTGCGCTCGGGCTTGGACTCGCACTGCCTTATCTGCTGCTGACGGTCATGCCGGGGCTGTCGCGAATGCTGCCGAAACCGGGACCGTGGATGGTCCGCTTCAAGCAGTTCCTCGCGTTCCCGATGTATGCGACGGCGGCATGGCTGATCTGGGTGTTGAGCCTGCAGGCCGGTGCCGATGCCGCCTTTTATGCAACGCTGGGTCTGATCGCCATCGCCTTCGCCTGCTGGTTGGGCGGAAGCCTGTCCAGCGGCACCGGTGCCGTCGCGCGTGGGGTGCGGACGGCGGCGGTATTGACGTCGCTGGCCGGGGCCGGTGCGCTGCTCGGCTGGGCCGGCGTCAACGCGGAAACGCCCTCGGCCACGCAAACGTCGATGACCGACGCCGCCGAACCGTTTAGCGAGGCGCGCCTCAACGGATACCTCGCCGACGGACGGACGGTGTTCGTCAACATGACGGCGGCATGGTGCATCACCTGCAAGGTGAACGAGCGCGTCGCCCTTTCCGGTCAGGGCTTCGAGACATTGCTTGCAGACCGGGGTGTCGCTTACCTGCAGGGCGACTGGACCAACCGGGATCCGGAGATCACTCGATTTCTGGAGCGCTTCGGCCGTGCCGGTGTGCCTCTTTACGTTGTTTTCCCGGCAGGCGGCGGTGCGCCGCAGGTCCTGCCGCAAATTCTTAAACCGGGCGCCCTCAGGGACGCCCTCGAAACCGCCTCGGGCCGTGCCTGAGGTCAAGATAACGCTTCAACAGGAAGGGCCTGGAACATGCTGAATACGTCATTCTACAAGACTATTGCACTGGCGGCCGCTGTCGCCGTGCTGCCGTTCGCCGCCGACGCGAAGCCGCAGATCAGCGCAGCGGCGCCCGCGTTCACCGGCAAGACTGCAACCGGCGGGACGGTCGACCTCGGCGATCTCAAGGGCAAGAAAGTGATTCTCGAATGGACCAACAAGGATTGCCCGTACGTGCGCAAACACTATGGCACCGCCAACATGCAGGACCTGCAACGGGAATCGAAAGCCGAGCACGACGTGGTCTGGATTTCGGTGATCTCGTCGGCGCCCGGCACGCAGGGTTACCTTGAGCCGATGGAGGCCCTGGCAGAAGTCAAGGATACGAAGGCATCCCCCGATCACGTGATCCTCGATCCCGACGGGACTATCGGTCGGGCCTACGGTGCCGTCACGACGCCGCACATGTACGTGATCGACGAGCAGGGCATGCTTCGCTTCATGGGCGGCATCGACAACAAGCCCTCGTCGAACTGGGATACGGTAAAGGGCGCCAAGAACTACGTGCGCGCCGCGCTCGATGATCTGGCTGCCGGTGGCGAGGTCAGGGAGGCGTCAACCCGGCCCTATGGCTGTTCCGTCAAATACGGTTCCTGACACGGTCCCCGTTGCGGGAACGGAGAAGACGCTCCCCCGGGTTCCGGGCGGGGCGTCTTTTTTTGGTTGATCCATGTCAATGCTCGACGACGCTGTCCGGTTAGACTTTGCGTCACGTGAGAAAGGAGCGGGAATTGACGGCGCAAAGGGTACATGAAATCGAGGAAGGCACGACACTCGCGGTCCGCTATGGCGGCGCGGTGCCGCGGTATACGAGCTATCCGACGGCGCCGCATTTTTCCGGTGCGGTCAACGGCGACGTTTATACGGAATGGCTGCGTGCCGTCGGCGCCGGCGACAAGGTTTCGCTTTATCTGCACATCCCGTTCTGCCACGAGCTCTGCTGGTACTGCGGTTGCTTTACCAAGATCGTACGCCGCTACAAGCCCGTTGCGGGATACGTCGAGTCGCTGCTGCAAGAGATCGACATGGTCGCGGAACGGCTCTCCGGACGGCCGGAAGCCACATGTATCCACTTCGGCGGCGGCAGCCCGACCATCCTGGAGCCGCGCGATTGGCAGCGAGTCATGGACCGGCTGCGCGAGCGCTTCGATGTCGCCGCAGATGCCGAGATCGCCGTCGAGATCGATCCCCGCACCATGAACGAAGCCTACATTCGTGCGCTCGCGGATGCCGGGGTCAATCGGGCCAGCATCGGCATCCAGGAATTCGACGAGGATATCCAGCGCCGCATCAACCGGGTGCAGCCGTTCGCCGTCACGGCGCAGGTTGTCGGTTGGCTGCGTTCGAACGGCATTGAAAGTCTGAACCTGGATCTGATGTACGGTCTGCCGAAACAAACCGCGCGCCACGTCGAGGACATGACGGCCCGCGCCCATGCCTTCAAGGCCAACCGCATCGCGCTTTTCGGATACGCCCACGTGCCGTGGATGAAATCCCACCAGAGATTGATTCGCGACGACGAACTGCCCGGGCTCGAGGAGCGGTGGCGGCAGGCGACCCGCGCCGCCGAGATTCTTGTCGAGAACGGCTACGTGCGCGTCGGCTTCGATCACTTCGCGCTGCCGGGAGACCCGATCGCGGGCGAGACAGGCGGGGTCGGCCGCAATTTCCAGGGTTACACCGCCGATACGGCGGAGACGCTGATCGGCTTCGGTGCGTCGGCGATCAGTTCATTTCGTCAGGGATATGCGCAGAACGTCGCGTCTCTGCCGAGTTATACGCACAGCATTGAGGCCGGTCTGCTGCCGGTCAGGCGGGGTATCGCGCTGACGGACGACGACCGGCTGCGCCGTTTCGTGATCAACCGGACCATGTGTGACATGCAAGTGGATGCGGGTGCGGCGTGCGAGGCACACGGCCTTGAATGCGGCGCGCTGGATGCGGAGATCGACAAGCTGCAGCCGATGGCCAGGGACGGGTTGGTCAGGATCGACGGCCGGACGGTGACGGTGACCGAGGCCGGGCGTCCGCTCGTTCGGAATGTCGCGGCGGTATTCGACGCCTATCTGGCGACGGGTGAAGGGCGTCATTCCGCAGCGGTGTAAAAAAGCGTGTATAGTGTTCCGATTTCACCCTGTTGACTCGGAATATTGGTTTCTTATTAAATTAGCAGCATTCCATACCGAAGCATTGCAGGAGGATATAGCGCGGCCCTGCCGCGTGCGGGAGCCGAAGCTTTTGCAGGGAAATGCTGTTCGCACGGCTACTTAAGCATGTTGTGAATACCGGCCGGTTGACGGTCATCGACGCCGGCGGGGAAGAGTATGTCTTTGCCGGAACGACCGGGCCATCCCTGACGATACGCCTCCTCGACAAATCGCTGCACTGGAAGCTTTTCATCAACCCGGAACTTTATCTCGGCGAAGCGTACATGAACGGTACGCTGACGGTCGACGACGGCGAGATTTACGACTTCCTGCAATTCGCCATGGCCAACATCGAGGAAGCCGGCAGCCACCCGGTCATGGAATGGGTGTCGCGTGCCGATACCCTGTTCCGGCGATTTCAGCAGTACAACCCGGTATCCCGCTCGCGCAAGAACGTCGCGCATCATTACGATCTTTCCGGCGAACTGTACGATCTGTTCCTCGACCGCGACCGCCAGTATTCGTGCGGGTACTTCACGCACCCCGAAGTCGATCTGGATACGGCGCAGCTCGACAAGAAACGGCACATCGCGGCCAAGCTTCTGTTGAAGCCGGATATGGAGGTGCTCGATATCGGCTGCGGCTGGGGCGGGTTGGCGCTATACCTCGCCGAGAACACGGGCGTAAAAGTGACGGGGCTGACGCTGTCCGAGGAGCAGCTTGCCGTTGCCCGCGAACGCGCCCGCAGGCGCGGCCTGGAAGAGCGGATCTCGTTTCATCTGCGCGATTACCGCCATCAGACGGGGCAATTCGACCGTATTGTCTCGGTCGGCATGTTCGAGCATGTCGGTGTGACGTATTTCCCGCAGTACTTCAACGCCGTGCACGAGCTCATGAAGGACGACGGCGTCGCCCTGATCCACACCATCGGCCGCACCGGTGCACCGCGGGCGACGAACCAGTGGATCCGCAAGTACATCTTCCCCGGCGGTTACATACCGGCTCTTTCCGAGATGATGACGAGTATCGAGCGGACGGGGCTCATCACGTCCGACATCGAGGTGCTGCGTCTCCATTACGCCGACACGCTGAAGCACTGGCGCGCCCGGTTCAAAGCCAACCGGGACAAGGCAGCGGACCTCTATGACGAACGGTTCTGCCGCATGTGGGAGTTCTATCTCGCCGCCAGCGAGGTCTCGTTCCGCCACATGGACAACGTTGTCTATCAGGTGCAATTGGCCAAGCGGCGCGACACGGTGCCGTATACGCGCGATTACATCACCGAATGGGAAGAGCGGCTCCGGCGCGAAGACAAGGACGTGCGCGGCGGCGGCGCCGCAGCGTAATCGGACTGCCCGCGTTACAGGCTCACTTCTCGTCGAGTTTCGTTGTGCCGGTCCAATTGCCGTCCGGTTCGGCCGCGACGTACTTCCGGCATTTCTCGCGGAGTTGCGCGACCACGGGGTCGTCGGGCCGCAGTTCGGCGAGGTCGTCGAGAACACGCAGCGCATCGCCGAAATCCCGGTGAATATAGAAATCGAACGCCTGCTCGTATTTCGAGGCGGCGCGGATCGTGCTGTCGCCGACGTAGAATGTGGCGTCCTCGCCGCGTTGTCCCATCAGCTCGTAAATGGTAAGCGGCACCGAGGTCCCCTTGGCTTCGACGATGTCGACGCGGCGGAACAGAAACTCCGGCGAGGCCTTGCGGCGAACGGTGTCGCTGGCAAGGATGCTCGTGCCATAGAACTTGTTGAGGCCTTCGATGCGCGCGGCAAGGTTCACGCCTGAGCCGAGCGACGTGTATTGCATCCTGTCCCTGGCACCGATGTTACCGACGAGGGCCTCGCAAGTGTGCAGGCCGAACCGGGTACGCATAGGCGCCATGCCCTTTTTTTCGAACTCCTTGTTCAGGTCCTCCGAAATATGATAGGCGGTCAGGGCACCGCGACATGCATTGTCGACATGGAAGACGTCCTCCGAGGGCGCATTCCACATGGCCATGATGGCATCGCCGATGAATTTGTCGATGGTGCCCAAGTTGGACTGAATGCCGAACGACATGAGCTCGAAATATTCCTCGAGCTGTGACATCACCTGTTCGGGCGTCATCTTTTCCGTCAGGGTGGTGAACCCCTCGATATCGGTGAACAGCAGTGTGACTTCGCGGCGTTCACCGCCGACCTTGGCCGCCGCGTTGGCACGGATCAACTGCCTGACCACGTCCCGCGGCACGAAGCGAAGGAACGTATCGAGCGCCGTACGCATGCGTTCCATCGATAATTGCAGGCGTCTGATTTCCTCGAACGGGGAATCGAATGTTTCCATTTTTGAGAGGTTGAGGTCCGTCACCTGGTCCGCCATTTCGCGAATGCGGACCACGGGCCGGGTAATCCAGCCGGCCATGACGGCAACGAGGGCGACAGCAATGATAAGCACCGATCCCGCCACGATCAGCGAGCGCCGCAATGTCGCGGCGAGTCCGCCGGTGAAATCGTCGACGGCGGCGACGCTGACGATCTTCCAGCTGGCAAGGGTCTTGCTCTCGATGGTTCTGACGAAACCGATGTATTCCCTGCCGCCTACGGCGAAGGAACGGTGCGCGTTCTGGCCATCCGTTGATGCGGAAATGGCGGCACGTATGCGTTCGTCCTTCAGCTCACTCGCGGGGATCAGCTCGATCCCGGGACCAAAATCCACCTTCTTGAGGATCATGTCCGGGTCCGGATAGGCGAGGACATTGTTGCTTTCGTTGAGGATGGCAACGACACCGTTCTCGCCGGGGCGCAACTGCGCCGTTACTTCGGCAAGATCCTCGAGTGACAGGTCGACACCGACTGTGCCGCCGGAGGCATTCTCCAAGGGTTCCGCGACGGTGACCCCAGGCTTCTTCAGGCTGGCAAAGATGTAGGCGTTGGATACGACGGTTGCCACGCGGTTCTGGGCATTGATGAACCATTCGCGGGTGCGGGGATCGTACGTCGTCATCTTGTCTGTGGTGCCGCGTGCGCCGGCAATGAAATTTCTCTCGTCGTCGAAATGCCACCAGTGTTCAGGCCGAGCGCTGCCACCCACAGCCGGACCGATCGTACGCCACGCCGACGCGGCGTTATCCGGCATGCCGTCGAGATTGCGCTTCTTGCCATTGGGGCCGGCCAGATTGACCGCCTGTATGAACGAGCCGTCTGCGAGGCCGACGAACACGCCATAGATTTCCGGACTGCTCTTTAGGCTGACCGTCAAAAGGTTCAGCAGTGATTCCCTGTTGTCGAGTTCGAACATTTCGCCGGGCAAGGTGGCGATGGTGTCCGCAGCCTGGGACGCCCGGCCCAGGAGGCGCTCGATCCCGTGTTCGGCCGCATCCGCTGATTTGACGATACCGGCTTTTGCCGTGTCGATAATCGCATCGTGGCTGCCCGCGTAATTCAACGCGGCGACAATGGTGATGGTGATCGCCGTGAAGACCGCGAACGCCGTCGTTACCGTGATGCGAAGCGGCAATATCACGGGTGCGTCTTTCGGAGCGTACAAGACAGATTCGAGCGTAACACGTTGCCTCCCCCCATGTTCCGTTCGATCCGGGCAATCTTTAACAACCCATATTCGAAAAAGCTGTCGGCAACATGACAACTTCCGGTATACGTAGTCCCGAATATTAGCGCCATATCGGAAAAATAATACTTCAAAAACAAGCGATTAATGCAATCCGCCAATGCCAGTATCCGCGTCCCTTCCGGGATCAGGTCTAACGCTGGTCACAATAGTTCTCTTCTGCCGGTAAAAATGGCGGATGATGCCGCGGTCGTTCGCAGAAGGCGGAGTGGTTCGTGATGTCGGCGGAATTCATTTCAGATGAGTTAAGGGCGTTTTGGGAGTTTGGCGGCAAGCTTCGAAATGGTGCTGCCGTGCCCCGGCGCGCAGATTTCGACCTGATGGAGATTCACAGTCTCTCGCCCAAGGTCGTGCTGCTTGATATTCAGGGTACGCCGCCCCGGTACATGAACCGTTTTGTCGGCACGAACATCGTTTCCCTGTTCGGAGAGACCACCGGCAAATATGTCGACGAAGTCGATCTCGGCGAATTCAAGGAGCAACACCTGGAACTGTACCGCAAGACGATTGCGAGCAAAGTCCCGCACTGGTCGCTGGCGCAGGTCGTCCGGACCGAAAGCGTCGCCGGGATTGTCGAATACCCGAAGCAGTTCTCGTATGAACGGCTCGTATATCCGCTCGCCGGGGAGGATGGCACGATCGCGCACCTGGCGGGTATCGTGATCGGTCGCTCGGTGGAAGAAGCGAAGGAAGGTTTCGTGTCCGCTGCCGTGCCGTGGCCGGACTAAGCACCGGAAGCCGGTTTGCTCCTTGCCGCCGGCAAACTCACAGTCAGACGCAGGCCGCCTGTATCGACGTTCTCGAGATGGATGTTGCCGCCGTGGCGGCGGACAATGTCGCGTGCGATGGACATGCCGAGGCCGATGCCGCCGGTCTCCTGGCTGCGTGAGGACTCCAGCCGGACGAACGGCTCAAAAATGCGTTCCATCTGATCCGGCGGAATGCCTGGGCCATCGTCCTCGATCACGATCCGCGGGCCGTCTTCCGTTTCGTCCAGCCGAACGTGCGCACCGGCCCCGTACGTCGCCGCGTTGAGCACAAGATTGGTCAGCGCACGGCGCATCGCGAGGGGGCGGCATGGATAGGTGATGGCGGTATCCACGTGAAGCTCGACCTTATGCCCGAGTTCGTGGAGGTCATCGGCGACGGCACCGAGCAACGCGGCAAGATCGGCCGGGCGCGTCGGTTCGGTGGCCGCTTCCTCACGTGCGAAGGCGAGCGTCGCTTCCACCATATCTTGCATGTCGGCAAGCGTCTGGACCATCTTCTCGCGGGCTTCGGCATCGTCGAGCATTTCCGCGCGAAGCCGGAGCGAGGTAATCGGCGTGCGCAGATCGTGGCTGATCGCGGCCAGCATTTTCGTGCGTTCCGTCACGAATCGCTGCAGGCGGTCCTGCATTTCGTTGAAGGCATGGATGGTGTCGCGGATGTCGGCGGGGCCTTCCTCGCGCAACGGCTGAATGGACTCGCCGCGGCCCAGACGTTGTGCGGCCATCGACAGCTTCCGCATCGGGCGTGTGATGCGGCTGAGCGCGAACACCACGATAAGGCTGATAACGCTCGCCGTGATCAGGAACGTGATCCAGGTGTCGGCGCCGAACAGTCGGCGCGGCGGACGTGCGTTGAGCGCAGCGTTCATCCACTGATCGCCGCGAAGGCGGATCGAGATGACGGTCGAGGTGTGGCGCGACTCGAACGGCATGCCGGTTCCCACAAGAGCGCCCGGGCGCAGCCGGGGCCCGGCGTGACGATGGTCATCATCGTCGTCGTCATCGTCATCGCGGTGGCGGCGCTGAAATACCCGCACGTTTTCCGAGAGGAGGTCTTCCACCTCCTCGGTGATCCGTTCCGCCAACTCCCGCATGTGCTGGCGGTCGTCGTCGCCATGCCGCATGCCCGGGGCTGCGTTTTCGACGGCGGCCTCGTCACTGATCCATACCCTGAGGCGTCGGTTCGAAATGGCGTCGGCGAGCTTGTGGCGGAAGGCGGGTTCCGTGCCCTGCATGAGGACCGCGACAGGTGCGATGCGTTCCGCAAGGAAGCGTACTTCCGCGCCGCGATAGAAGTCCCGTGCTTCGGAACGAATGATCAGCGCCGAAATGAGCTGCGCGCTGAACAGTGCCAGCAGAACAAGCATAACGGTCTGGCCCATCAACCCCCGCGGCCAGATCCGGGCGAGCATCGCGCGCAGCCGGGTCATGCCGGAAACACGTCGGCGGCGAACTTGTAGCCGCCACCCCAAACGGTCTGTATCAGGACGGGTTTCTTCGGATCGGCCTCGATCTTCTTCCGGAGCCGGCTGACCTGGTTGTCGATGGCCCGGTCAAAAGGCGCAGCCTCGCGCCCGGCGGCGAGGTCGAGCAACTGATCGCGGCTCAGCGCCATTCCAGTGCGCTGCAGAAACACGTTGAGCAGCCGGTATTCCG
Source organism: Rhodospirillales bacterium (assembly GCA_965262415.1). GTDB lineage: Bacteria > Pseudomonadota > Alphaproteobacteria > Rhodospirillales > Casp-alpha2 > UBA4479. The sequence continues at coordinate 4,307,843 of OZ253533.1, forward strand.
CCGTCGACAGCGCCACCGACACCCCGTCGTCACCGATCAGTTCCCGACGTTTCACGTCGAGCGTCCAGCGGTCGAAGCGGAGCCGTTCACCGACCGGCTGCGCTTCGGTGCGGGGCATGGCGTTGGCGCGCCGGAGGACCGCCTTGATCCGGGCCAGGAGCTCGCGGGGATTGAACGGCTTGGTCACGTAGTCGTCGGCGCCGACTTCAAGGCCGACGATCCGGTCCGTATCCTCCGCCATCGCGGTCAGCAGGATCACCGGCAGGTCCGTGTTGTCGCGCAGGAAGCGGCACAGTGACAGGCCGTCCTCGCCCGGCATCATCACGTCGAGCACGATGAGATCCGGTGCCGACGCTTTCATTTTCTCACGCATCTCCGCGCCGCCGGAGGCGGTCGTCGCCCGCATCCCGTTCTTGCCGAGGTAGCGGGCAAGCTGGGTGCGAATATCCTCGTGATCGTCGACGACCAGAATGTGCGGTGTTGATTCCATGGCGTCATCTTATAGCGGACGGCCCGGCGGCGTCTTTACTGGAATTTTGTAACCATTTGTCGCAGCAAGCCTTTTCGCAACGGATTGCGACAATTTCGGGGGGTGGCGGGCATAGTTCTGCGACAAACCGGAGTTAGGTTCTCCGCATCTGCAATCCAAACATGAGGATCAAGACATGAAACTTAGAACCAAGGTCATGGCCGTAGCCGGGGTGCTGGCCGTTCTCGGCGCCGGTGGCGTTGCGGCGGCCTCCGGTATGCACTCAGGTTATCACGAGCGCTTCGGCGGTCATAAGGAATGGCGTGGCGAACACGACGGTTACAAACACGCAAAGCGCGGTATGCGCATGCTCGAAACATACGATACCAATGGTGACGGTGCGTTGACGCTGGATGAAATCACCACCGAGCGCGGCAAGAAGTTCAAGAAGTTCGACGCCGATGGTGACGGGATGCTGACCCTTGATGAATACCAGGGCCTGTGGATGGACGCGATGCACGAGCGCATGGTCGACCGCTTCCAGAAGCATGACGATGACGGCGATGGCAGGATCTCAGAAGACGATTTCAACAAGCGCTTCTCGCGTATGATGGCGCGGATGGACAGAAACGGCGACGGCAAGGTCGACCGCGACGATCATCGGCGCCGTCATCACGACGACGATTGATTGCCATCAAGATGCCGGACTGTCGGCCAGGCTCTAATTTTTGGGTCTGGCCGGCCCGCCTTCGGGAAGCACGATGCGCGTGACGTAGCGCCTCGGGCCTTCCTCGAGGTTTTCCAGGTGGCCACCGTGTGCCTGTACGATGGCGCGGATCAGCGGCAGGCCGTGGGTCAACCCGTTGCGGTCGGGTGTGCCGATCGGTGTCTGCGGCTCCGGACGGACGGCCGGCAGCGGCTTGGTCGGCGATATGACGCTGAGCGTCAGGCCGCTGCCGGGCTCGAACGACGTCTCGACGTCGATTGTCTGGCCCCGGCCGGTGGACGCCACGGTCGCTTCGACGAGCCGCCTGACGCACTGGGTGAGGCGTTCCTGGTCACCGACGATGCGGCCTTTGGACGAACTCCATTTGCGACGCAGAATGACCCCGCGCCTGTCGGCCATCTGAGCCGCGCCGCGGCAGGACGCGTCGACGATTTCCTCGATGTCGATCTGCATCAGGGGGCCGAGCGGAATATTGACGCCGTATTCGGCCAGCGTGGTGTCGACGAGGTTGTTCATGGCGTCGAGCAGGTGTGACGCCGCGTGGCGGATGTCGCGTGCATACTCTAGGTAGCCGACCGGCTGAATGGCACCCAGCGTTTCGTCGGCGATCATCTCCGAGAATCCGACGATCGCCGTCAGTGGCGTCCTGAGTTGGTGGCTGAGCTGATTCAGCAGATCGATCAGCGGTTCCTGCCCGGGCTGAAAATCCTCGCGCGTACCGTTTCCGGTCGCTGCCGAATCAAAGCTGCCGTATGGAGCTTCGTACGGTTGCCCCAGGCGTTCACCGCATTCGGTGACGAAGGCCTCGAGCTCGGCGGCGACGGCGTCGGAAATATCGATGCGGCGGCGGCGGGCGTCTTCGCGGTCCTGCACCTTGCTGATCGCACCGCGGCGCTCAAGTTCGCCGAGCCCGGTGATAGCGGTGCCCTTGGAAAGTCCGGCCGCCAGATAGATATCGGTGACGTTGGGCGTTTCGCTCTGCAGGTGGCACTGCATCAGGAAATACAGAATGTCCCAGGTTGAGCGGTTGAACGCATCCGGGTTCTGGTCGACGCCGAGCAGGATGCTGAGACGTTCGGTGATGTCGCGATGTCGATACAGCTCGTAGCGGAGCACGTGGTCGACGACCCGTTTGCGTTCGGACAAGTCGTTGATCGTTTTACCATCTTCCCGCTGCTCGGCCATCAACGCACCTATCATCAGTCGAAACTGAGTTGAGTTTAAGGCCGGTCATACCCGGCGTATATAGGTGTAATCCACATTCCTATTTTTGGAAAGCCGCTTACTGCGTTTCGTCGCCGCGCAGGCCGAGGTGCAACATAAGCCCGATGATCATACCTTTCAGGCGTGGCAGGAACCAGAACGTGAGCAGTAGGGTCGCCGGTAGCCACATCGTCAGGTGCAGGCTGATCGAGGGCTGGAACTCGCGCTCGGTCAGCAGGATCAGCGGCACGATGATGTGGCCGACCACGACCATCGTCAGGTACGGCGGAAAATCGTCGGCGCGGATGTGACCGAGCTGCTGGGTGCAGGCAGGACAGTGGTCCTGGGTCTTGAGGAACTTGCCGAACAACCGCGACTGCCCGCAGCGTGGACAGGTCTTGCGGAACCCGCGCCACAGCAGCGTGGCGAGGCCGGGGGCCGGAAAGCGGGGATCGGCGGCGGTGTCCATGCGCGTGTTTAGAGCACGGCACCGCGGGAACGGCAAGCCTGCGAGGCGGCGCGCTGGAAAGTGATCCGGTGCACGCCTATGATCGGCGAAACGACGCTGATCGGGCGGGGCACGGACAAAGATGCAGGCATTTCATATCCCGGTTTTCGACGCGGTCGCGCTGGCGGTCTACCTCGCGGGGTGGTTCGGATATTCGCTGTACGCCGACCGCCTTGCGTTGGCGCGGCGTCCCGTCGCGGTGGTGATGAACGATTACCGGTTGCGCTGGATGGAACGCATGCTGGAACGCGAGAACCGCATGCCGGACGTCAATATCACGGTGTCTTTCGTGCGCGCCGGGCAGACCTTCGCGTCGACCACGATCCTGCTGATGGCGGGCTCGCTGGCGATGCTGGGCCAGCTCGACAGCGTGCGCGAAATCATTGCCGGCCTGCCGTTCGGGCGCCCGGCGTCGCGCGGCCTGATGGAAATCCAGTTGATTATCCTGACTGCCGTGTTCGTGTTCGCGTTCGCGTTCTTCAAGTTCCTGTGGGCGGTCAGGCTGTTCAACAACATGCTGGTGTTGCTCGGCGCGGCGCCGCAACCCGGCGATTGCGACGACGACATCAAGCGCCAGTATCCCCAGCACATGGCCAGATTTCTGCAACGCGCCCAACACAACCTGAACCTCGGCACCCGCGCCTATGCGTTCGGGCTCGGGTTCCTGCCGTGGTTCCTGCACCCTGCGTTGTTGATGGCATCGACCGTGATTGTCATTGCCATGCTGCACCGGCGGGATTTCCGCTCACTCTCGCTGAGGGCTCTGGAAGACCTGCGCGCGCACCACTGAGGGCTGGTTTCAACTGATTTTCGCGTTTCCCGGAACCGATCGAAGAGAGATATCCGGGACCTGTTTCGGGATATGGGCAGTGGTAGCCTAGGCTAAATAGGTCCCGGCTCAAGCCGCTTTGCGCCTTGTCCGGGAAACAAGCCTAGGGTCGGGATTGTCTGTTCCCCTTGAGATCGCGCCGTTTGGCGCAGGGCTTGAGATTGAGGCGGGAAAGCGTATATTCCCGGCAAATGAGCACCGATTTCAGCACTCTTGTCGATCCGTTGAAGGCGCCCGCAGACACGCGCGTCGTCGTTGCCATGTCCGGCGGCGTCGACAGCTCGGTCACGGCGGCACTGATGGCCGAAGCCGGCTTTGACGTGGTCGGGGTCACGCTGCAGCTCTATGACCATGGCGAGGCGGTGCAGAAGAAGGGGGCGTGCTGCGCCGGTCAGGATATCTACGACGCCAAGCGCGTCGCTGACAGGCTGGGCATTCCGCACTACGTGCTGGACTACGAAAGCCGCTTCCGCGAACAGGTGATGGAAGACTTCGCCGACACATATCTGCGTGGCGAGACACCGATCCCGTGCGTGCGCTGCAACCAGACGGTCAAGTTCAAGGACCTGCTGATGACCGCGAAGGACCTGGGCGCGGAGGCCATGGTGACGGGGCATTACGTACGCAGGCTTTCGGGCGAGGGCGGTTCGGAACTGCACCGTGCCGCGGACAAGTCCAAGGACCAGAGCTATTTCCTGTTCGCAACCACCGGCCCGCAGCTCGATTTCCTGCGTTTCCCGCTGGGCGGCATGGACAAGGCCGAGACCCGCGCGCATGCCCAGCGTTTCGACCTGCCGGTGGCGGAAAAGCCGGAAAGCATGGACATCTGTTTCGTGCCGAATGGGTCCTATGCGCGCGTCGTCGAGCGGCTGCGCCCCGGCGCAATGGACCCGGGGCACATCGTCGATATGGCGGGCAACGTGCTTGGCGATCACGACGGCATCATCAACTTCACGGTCGGCCAGCGCCGGGGCCTCGGTGTCGCCGCCGGCGAGCCGCTATACGTCGTAAAGATCGACCCGGACACGAAGAACGTCATCGTCGGCCCGAAGGAAGCACTGAATTGTCCCGAGATCGGCGTTTCGGAACTGAACTGGCTGGCGGGTACGCCGCTGACCGATCAGCCGCGCCGGGTGCAGGTCAAGGTGCGCTCGACCACCGACCCGGTGCCCGCCGGCATCTTCACCGACGGCAGCGAAGTGCGGGTGCGTTTCGATCAGCCACAGCCCGGCGTCGCGCCGGGGCAGGCGTGCGTCGTCTATGACGGTGACAGGGTATTGGGCGGCGGCTGGATTGTTCGGTAGGGGCGCGGCCGCTTACATCTGATGGCGCAGCCCCACCATCAGGTTATGGCTCTCGAATTCAGCCTCATAGTCGAGCTGAGGCGAGTCAATCGACGCATCCGTAGAGCCGCGGTACATGTAGCCTAAGTCCAGCGCTGTCTTTGGGCTGATGTAATACATCAAACCAGTGCCGAATTGGTAGGCGAACACGATATCGGAGCCAGTGAGTTCCGATGTGGAAGTCGTGGCGTCCTCGATACGGTAAAGCGCCGGGCCAATTCCCCCTGTTACATATGGCACGAGGCCGATCCCCACGTTGTGCTCGTATGTGGCATTCGCCATCATGGCATACATGCCTATTCCACCTTCGACGTTGTTTTCGTCGAATTCGTTCGACAGGTACGAAAATTCGATGTCCAAGCTGAGAGCCTTATCGAATTTGAAGCCGACGCCGGCATCGGCGTAAAGCCCCAGCGGCTCGAAATCCGCACCGCCGGCAACGCCGTAGTCGAGTTGCGGAATAAGCGGCAGGCCGAGATGGGCGGAAACGTAGAGAGGTGAGGTAGCTTGCTCCTGGTCCACTGCGCTGGGATTGTACTCTCGATCGATCTTCTCGAGCGCGTCCGGCGGCACCTGATAGGTGTTCTGCTGGTTCGGCTGTTGCGGAAGCTGCCCCTGCGGCTGCGCCTGACCGGGGATAAGTTGTTGCGGTTGCTGCTGAACGGGCTGCTGTGGCGCCGCCTGGGGCGCGCCTTGTGGCGCCGGCTGCGGCGTCTGGGCCTGTTGCTGAGGGTAGTAGGGCTGCTGCGGCGCCTGATGTTGCGGTTGCTGATGCTGGGGTTGCCGGTATTGCGGCGCCTGGTAGGCGGGCGGTTGTGTCGCCGTGCCGAACTGCGCGCGCTCGTATTCCTGTATCGCGCGCTGCATATTGACGTTGCCGCTTTCGGCCTGCAGCCACTGATTGATCGAGATCGGCCGCTGCTGGGCAAGCGCGTCGCCTGCGATCCCTGCAACGAGACCGGCGGCGGCGATGCCGACCGGGAACCTGAATAGGGATTTGCGGTCCGTGGTCATACCCGAAGCTCCAATAAACGTTCTGTCCTTCGCGGCCGTTCTCGCCGTTCTTGGATGGGGGCGGCCGTGCGCGCACGCGAGCACGAATCGCACCTGTCGATCCACGTCCAGACTAGGAAATTCGGGTTAACGAATGTTGAAAGCCGGGAAATGGCGGCGTTTCCCGGAACCGAACATAGAGAGGTATCCGGGACCTATTTCTGCGCTTTGCGGATGGTGCCGGAGAAAAATGGGTCCCGGGTCGCCCCGGTGTATGACCGGATCGCCCGGGAAACGCCAGAAGTGGATCTATCCAGCTCTGGGCCCGAACAGGATGACGAGCGCACCGATGACGCACAGCATGACACCGAAGCCGTCCCAGCGATCGGGTCTGGCGCCTTCGACGACCCACATCCAGGCCATGCTGGCGAGAATATAGATGCCGCCGTAGGCCGCGTATGCGCGGCCGGCAAAGGCAGCGTCGATACGTGTCAACAACCACGCGAACACGATCAGTGAAAGCACGCCCGGCACGATCCATAGCGCCGGCTTGCCGAGGCGCAGCCATGCCCAAAACGCGAAGCATCCGGCGATCTCGGCGAGTGCCGCGGCAGCGTAGTAGGGAAGGGCGCTCAGTTGCATCTATATCCTCGATTTCGGCGCTTTGATCGACCCCTTGAACCGCAGGAGCGAACCTAGCGTAAGTTCGCCCGTGTCTCCATGACTTTGCTGGCAGGCGCGCGCTCGTCGCCAGCAGCGATGAACTGCGCACAGCACGGTTCCCGACGTTCCAGCGATTTGTTTCCACCCCCTTGACCTTCCCCCCGCTGGAATGACGAGGGTGATCGGAAATCTCGAATCCGATACGCCTTCGGGAACACTGAACAGGAGCAGCTCTTGATGAATCGTTATGTTTTCCGCGCTTTGGTGGTTGCTGCCGTGTTGGTACCCGTCCCGATCGCCGCGTTGCTGGCGCACGGCGGTGCCACCGGTGTCGTCAAGGAGCGGATGACGTTGATGACCGGCCTCGGTGACAGCGTAAAGGCGCTGGCGGCCATGATGCGCGGTGAAACGGCGTACGATGCGTCGAAAGTCAAGGCACTCGCATCGGACATCGCGGCGCAATCGGGTGCGCACATGACCAAGAAATTCCCCGAGGGCAGTATCGAGGGGCCGACCGAGGCGACACCGCGGATCTGGCAGGACTGGCAGACGTTCGAAGCGCTGGCGCAACAGTTGGAAGCCTATGCGGGCGCCCTTCAGCAAGCCGCCGACAACCCGCGCGGTGCTCCGCTGGCGGGTAGCGGCATGATGGGCGGAAACTCGATGATGATGGGTGGTGGCATGATGCAGGGCGGCGGCATGATGATGGGTCAGGGTGTTGCGCCCGGTGGCGGACCGACCCCAGAGCATCTGGCCAGTATGCCGCCCGATGCGGCTTTCATGCACATCACGCAGACGTGCTCCTCCTGTCACGAACAGTTCCGTATGAAGAAGCAGTGAGAAGTTCCAGAGTACTAATCCTGGCTTCGGTCGTGATTGCCGGCTTCGCGGTGACCGGCTTCGTTGCGCTGCCGCTCGACAAGCCGCTGCCGCGGTCGCTTGACGGCCTCGAGGGAGATGTCCAGCGCGGCGCCTACGTGGCCAGGCTTTCGGCCTGCATCACCTGTCACACGGATGCCCGGAACGGCGGTCCGGTGCTGGCCGGCGGCGCGCCGATCAAGACGGCGTTCGGCACGTTCCATGCGCCGAACATCACCCCTGACAAGGAATTCGGGGTCGGCAGCTGGACACTCGAAGATTTCGCGAAAGCACTGACGCACGGGGTAAGTCCGAAGGGGCGTCAATATTACCCGGCTTTTCCGTACGCCTTTTTCGAACGCATGACCGACCGCGATGTTGCCGATCTGTGGGCCGCCGTGAATTCCGTACCGCCGGTCAATAAACCGGCGCCGTCGCACGAGATCACCTTTCCACTGAATACGGGTATCGCCCCGGCCGTGTGGCAAAAGCTGTTCTTTGTGCCGCCGGGCGAGGCGCGGGATGCCGGTGACGCCGGCCCCATGGAACGCGGCGCATATCTTGTCGGTGGCCCAGCACACTGTGGCGCCTGCCATACGCCGCGCAACCTTCTGGGTGCGCGGGACATCGACCGGCGCTTCACGGGCGGTATGGCGTCCGACGGCGAAAAGGCGCCCGCAATCACGGCGGATGCACTCCGCAAGAGCGGTTGGACAAGGAAGAGCCTTGTTTATGCGATGCGTACCGGCCTGATGCCGGACGGTGATTCCTTCAGCGGATCCATGGCGCGGGTGGTCAACGGCGGCACCCGATTCTGGACGGATGCCGACCTCGATGCCGTCGCCACCTATCTGCTTGGCACAACTCAGGAGTAAGCTCATGCCCCGTATGCACAGAATCCTTACGATCGCCGTGGTTGCCGTTCTGCTGGTGCCGGCATTGGCGCTCGGCCTCGCGGCGGCGCAGCGCGGTATCTTCGAAAACCCGGTGGAACCGAAGATGACGCCCGCGCTCAATCTCGGAAAGCTGAACTACGAGGCTTATTGTGCCTCGTGTCACGGCAAGACTGCCGGTGGTACGGACAAGGGACCGACATTCATCAGCAAGATTTATCACCCCGGACATCACGGTGACGGCGCCTTCTTCATCGCACCCAAGCGCGGCGTGCGCGCGCATCACTGGCCGTTCGGCGACATGCCGCCCGTCGACGGCGTCAACGATGCGCAAATCCAGTCGATCCTGGAGTACGTCCGTGCCGTCCAGCAGGTCAACGGAGTCTTTTGACAAGGCGGTCGTTCAGCCGCCGAGCGCTTTTTTCCGCTCTTCGAATTCGGCCTTGTCGATCTCACCACGGGCGAAACGTTCGCCGAGGATTTCGAGCGCCCGGTCATGCGTGCCGGTCGGTGCCTTGTGGCCGCCGAAGCCGAATACCCTGGCGATGACGATGACCGCGATGACGACGAAGACGATCATCAGCAACATCATCACCGGTCCCATGAACATACCGCCCCACGCCATCGGGTGATCGCCGTAGTAGTATCCACCCCGATTGTACTGCGCCAACGCGGCGCCGGACGACATCGCGATAAACAGCCCGGCCAGCATGCCGGTCATCAGTTTCTTCATGTTCGAGTTCCTTCCATGCCGGGACAGCCCGGCGGCACATGCACCTGCACGTGCTTACCGGATGAATATGCCCGGGGCGGCATCGGCGCGCATTGATTCAAATCAAGGGCGGGGGCGCTCGTCATCATCCTTCGAGACGGCCTTGCGGCCTCCTCAGGATGAGGTTCAATTTTTATGCGCCTCATGCTGAGGAACCCCGGATGTAATCCGGGGTATCTCGAAGCACGACAGGCGCTAATCCCCGACGTTCAATTCATCCAGCTTCGCCGCCGCCTCGCGGGCTTCCTGCTGGCGCTGCCACATGTCGGCGTAGGTGCCGTTCCGGGCCAGCAGGTCGCGGTGCGTGCCGCGCTCGACGACTTCACCGTCCAGCAACACGAGAATCTCATCGGCGTCGATCACGGTCGAGAGCCGGTGTGCGATGGTCAGCGAGGTGCGGTCGGCGGAGACGTCGCGGAAGCTCGCGAGGATTTCCTGCTCGGTCTTGGAATCCAGCGCCGAGGTCGCCTCGTCGAACACCAGGATGCGCGGGTTCTTGAGGATCGTCCGCGCGATGGCGACGCGCTGCTTCTCACCGCCGGAAAGCTTGAGGCCACGTTCGCCGACCATCGACTGGTAGCCGTCCGGCAGCGCCATGATGAAGTCGTGGATGCGGGCAAGCTTGGCTGCGTTCTCGATCTCGCCAGGCGATGCGCCGGGCGCGCCGTAGGCGATGTTGTAATAGATCGTGTCGTTAAAGAGCACGCACTTAAATTGCTGTAATTAATCGTATCCCATCAGAGTTGACACTGTTGTGAGACGATTTTTTCTTGACCTAACTCCGTGAAAAAAATTGTCTTAATTTTTAGAAGATTAGCAGAAGTTACTTGGGAAATATGGACGCTACCGATTAAACAAGTCCTGATGGATGACTTTATTACAGGCGATATTTTTATCCTCCGGCCTCCAAAGCAGACCCTAAAAGGGTGGCAACCCTTTTGGGATTGCGTCGCTATCCTTTTTCAGTTTGAGAACTCTGATGTCGCGGACGGAGATGAGGAACTACCGGAATGGCGTATGTATTGGGTGGCAGGAATTGCACTACTGAGGACGATCGGTCACGTATTAGCGAAAGTCGATTCACAAACCTCGGCTAAACATTCTCAAGAAATCGATGATCTATGGACCCGTTTAAAATCGGATCGAGAGGCTTCGTGGATTTTTTGGGAGTTCATCGAGAAGGAGAGAAACAACCTACTCAAAACCTACTCTTTTGGCGCGCGAATAGAATGGGATGAAGATGGTTATTGTTGCGTGATATCCGAAGACGGCGAGGATGCCTTCCAACTGTTTCGCCAGGCTGTCTATTGGTGGCGGCACCAGTTGATGGAACTCGAAGATAATCTCTCCAAGGAGCCCGCAAATCCTCAACTGTGATGCGTTGTATCTCAACAGCCGCACGAATGCCCTATCTCGAGAATCCTAGATTGCACTTTAAGATTCGACACATATTTAAAGTAGTGTGATATTTTAGACGTGTGCCTCTCTTTGCTTGCAGGAGGGATTATGGCTAGAGCAGCGGTTGGATCGCACAAACTCACCCATCGGGATACCCGCTTCGTAAAAGGAATGCTCCAACGCGGGGATCGCCAGCACGATATTGCGGCATATTTTGGGGTCAACGGGGGACGGATCGCAGAGGTTGCGTCCGGCGATTGTGATTATCCCAACGCTGAACCAATGCCGATAGAGGACCTCCCTCCGCCGGGACCATACCTCACTAAGTATGCTCTTCAGGGAGTGATCGACACCCTGAATGAAGCGATTGAGGCTATCGAATTAGCCGAGGCGGAAGAGGATGTAGCCGATGTAAAAGCGGCACTTCTTTTGGCTAAGGAATCAATCCAAAGCAAAATCGATTCCCTCGAAGAAGCATAAATTACGCCGGTAGAATTCGCTGATCTATGTTTCTTCTTGTTGGAGATTTGCAAGGGTCGCTTCGGCTTTTTGAGCCTGTTGTTGCCGTTCCCACATGTCGGCATATACGCCGCTCTTCTCAAGCAATTCGCTATGAGTTCCCTGCTCAACGATCTCGCCGTCATGAAGCACTAGAATTTCGTCAGCGTCGATGACAGTCGACAGGCGATGAGCAATGACAAGGGTCGTTCGGTCTTTGGATACCTCACGGAAAGACGCCAGGATGTCCTGCTCGGTCTTGCTGTCCAATGCGGACGTTGCTTCATCGAAAACCAGTATGCGCGGGTTCTTGAGAATGGTACGGGCGATAGCAACTCGCTGCTTCTCGCCGCCGGATAGTTTTAGACCACGTTCGCCGACCATCGTCTGGTAGCCGTCGGGCATGGACATAATGAAGTCGTGGATATGGGCGAGTTTCGCCGCAGTTTCCACTTCCGAAGGCGAGGCGGATGGATTTCCATACGCCACGTTGTAGTAAATATTTGTATTAAATAGGACGGTGTCCTGCGGCACGATGCCGATGGCGGCGCGCAGCGACTTCTGTGTCACGTCGGCGATGTCGTCGCGGTCGATGGTCACGGTGCCGCCGCCCGCGTCATAGAAGCGGTAGAGAATGCGCGAGATCGTCGACTTGCCCGACCCCGACGGGCCGACGATGGCGAGTTTCTTGCCCGCGGGCACGGTGAACGAGACATCCTTCAGGATCGGACGGCGGTCGTCGTAGGCGAAGTTGACGTGATCGAACGCGATCCGCCCCGGGCCGTCCGTCAGTGGTTTCGCGCCCGGTTTGTCGGCGATCTCGGCCTTTTCGCGCAGCAGCTCGAACATTTCTTCCAGATCGGTCAGCGAACGCTTGATCTCGCGGTAGACAAAACCCAGGAAGTTGAGCGGCATGAATATCTGGATCAGGTAGGAGTTCACGAGCACGAAATCGCCTACCGTCATGACGCCGTCACGGACCCCGTAACCCGCCATGATCATGGCGACGGTGACGCCTGCGGTGATGATGACGCCCTGGCCGATGTTGAGGAGAGCGAGCGACGTGCCGCTCTTGATGGCCGCGTCCTCGTACCGCTTGAGCGCGCTGTCGAAGCGGTTCGCCTCGTGATCCTCGTTGCCGAAGTACTTGACGGTCTCGAAGTTGAGCAGGCTGTCGATGGCGCGTGTATTGGCTTCGCTGTCGGTCTCGTTCATGGCGCGGCGGAACTTGAGGCGCCATTCCGTAACCAGCAGCGTCCAGCCGATATAGACGACGAGCACGCCGAACGTCAGCGCGGCGTAGGCGACGCCGTAGAGGTTCCAGAGGATGCCGCACACAAGCGCAACCTCGAGAATGGTCGGCAGCACGTTGAACAGCATGAAGCGGAGCAGGAACTGGATGCCGGCCGTTCCCCGTTCGACGGCGCGGGCGACGCCGCCGGTCTTGCGCTCCAGATGAAAGCGCATCGACAGGTGATGCAGGTGCCGGAAGGTCTGCAAACCTGCCTGGCGAATGGCACGTTGTGCAACCCGCGTGAAAACGGCGTCCCGAAGCTCGCCGAACGCCTGTGCGGCGACCCGGCATAGCCCGTAACCGACGATCAGTGCCACGGGTACGCTGATCAGCAGATCGACGTTGCCCTTGGCTGTCAGGATGTCGACAGCTTGTTTGTAAAAAATGGGCACAGAGACGTTGGTCGCCTTGGCGGCGACGAGCAACGCCATGGCGACGACAACGCGTATGCGCAGGCCGGGTTCTCCGGCCGGCCACAAATACGGCAGCAATGTCTTGATCGTCGACCATTCGCCGGCTGGGTTCTGGGCGCCCGGACCGGGCAGGCGATTGCGCATGGTGGTCTCGCGTTGCAGTTGGTGCGTTACTTAATATAGTGTGCGCGCGCTGGGGCGCCACTAATGCGTTGGTTTGGTGTGGGATTTCGGGGCTTCAGGTATTATTCTGCCCCTGGGCGAGAGAATTGGGTTTTCGATGTCGGGATACGATTTCGAATCAATGAAAGTACTGGTGGCGGACGACAGCCGTCCCATGCGCTCGCTCATCAAGAGCTTTCTGCTGGGTTTCGGCGTCAAAGAGATGTTCGAGGCCGCCGACGCCAACGAAGGCTTCGAGATGGTCACGTCCGAAGAGCCGGATATCGTCATCACCGACTGGCGGATGCCGCCGACCGACGGTCTGGATCTGGTGCGGAAAATCCGTATGGATATGGAAAGCCCGAACCCGTACCTTCCTATCATCATGTTGACCGGATTTACAGAACTGCATCGGGTCAAGCAGGCACGCGACGCCGGTGTAACGGCGTTCCTCGCCAAGCCGATCTCGGCCGCCGCGCTCTATCGGCGGCTTTGCACGGTGATTGACGATCAGCGGCCGTTTGTCCGTGTCGGCAAGTTCTTCGGTCCCGACCGGCGCGCCCGGCGGCGCTCGGAACCGTACATGGGCACCGAACGGCGCCGCGATTCTCAATAGACAAGAGGACGTTTCTCCGCATGGCCGACCGCGCACAGAAGTTCGAGCCGCCGAGCCGGCTATCCAGAAAGGTCCGCAAGACGGGCGGCCCCTCGCCGGAGCAGGCGATCCTGCGCGCGCTCAACGCGGCCGAGGACCTGATCGACAATTACCAGGGCTGGGCGGTCGACGACCTGACAGCGCTCTGGAAAGCGTACCAGGAGTCCCAAAAAGCGGCGAGCCCTCGCGATATCCAGAAAATGTTCGAGATCGCGCATGCGATCCGCGGCGAGGGCGGCAGTTTCGGTTTTCAGCTGATCTCGACGATCGGGGATTCGCTCTGCAAGTTCCTTGAAGGCCGAAAGAAGCTCGGCGCCGGTGCGTCCGAGGTCGTGAAGGTGCACATCCTCGCCATGCGCGCCGTCTTCAAACAGGACCTCAAGGGGCCGCAACCGGCGATTGAACGCGAGCTTCGCCAGCTCCTCGCGCTGCTCCGTGAGCGGATGAGTTAAGCCACGGTCTCATGAACCGGTGTTGCGCAAGCGCCGTCCGCCGATGATCCGAAATCAGACGTTTCTCTCCGAGCCGATAAAGGCCGGGTTCGCCACTCGTCAGACAATGGCGTTCTTTTCGCGGCTACATGCCAGCATTCGAGGGTTTTCGGAATCCCAATGGAGGCATGAAGCTAAGAAGAAAATAACAGGTCGGACTGCCACAGCAGATCATCTTCGGAGAGAGGGTATTCATTCGATTTCGAATTCCCAAGCTGTTTTGACGTGGGAATTTTGGCGACGTCCCTTTGTAGAATGATGGCGTCCTGAATACTGAACTCGCACCGCCATGCCAGCGTCAGGACGGGTTTGGCACTTTCCATGGCAAACACTTTTCTGACCTCGGCTGCGGGAACGCCGGCGATTTTTGCCATAGCGACCGATACGAAATCATGGTCACCCTTGCGAACGGCATCCATGACGCATTTGGCGTCGAGCAGGCCATCCTGATGCATGCGCTCGACGAGATCCTCGATGCTATCTCCTTCGGGTTTTGCGCCGTTCTCGGCCTCACTGGAACCGTCACGTTCCAACTGGCCGTCTATTTCCTCCTCAAGCTCGGCGCCGAGATCCTCGCGCGCCTTCAGTTTTTTCAGCAACGCCCCGCTGGCCATGCGCGCGAGCTTGAGAAGGGTTTTCTGGGTTACGGCTTCCCGAACCGCGATCATCTCCAAAAGGCTCGGTGCGTGCTTCGATCCGTCCATCAGGGTATCGAAAGCGGAATCGGATATCTTCGCCGTCTCGTTCGTCAAAAGTTCCGAGATGGCTGTCAACTCGTCGGTCTCCACGATGGCTTCGGTGACGGGCCCGTTCAGATTGCTGCGCCGCGCCACCGCGCCCAGCCGTGCCTTTTCCAGGCCGCCGCGGATCAGGCTGACGAGATCGTCGTCGTCCAATAGATCGGAAAACTCCAGTATTGGCACAGCGACAGAATCTTCCGGATCTTCTGCCAGCGTTAACGCGATGTGTTTCGGCACGGTGCCCAACTTCGAAACGGAATTCGCAAGGGCCGAACGCACATCCTTGTCCTGATCGGATGCAAGCGTCTTCAAAATCTCGAACGCCATTTCAGTGATTTTCTCGTTCTGTTCGGGCCGCAACTCGGGCAGAAGCTGGGCGACTTTCTCGGACAGGGCGAGGCGAACCCGGACTTCATTATCCGTGGCCAGATTTTTGTCCGCCTGCATCGGGGTATCGGGGTTCTGGGCGACAGCATAGCGAACGCGCCAGTTCTTGTCCGAAGACAGAAAATACAGGATTTCCGGCTGAACCCCCTGCGACTTCGCCAGGTCGACTTTTTCCGTATCCGTTCCCTTCAGCAGGATCGCCTTGCACTGCTCATAGTCCGGCGCCTCCGGCCTGTCCTTATGGTCTTTGCCGGCCCTGAATTTGAACCATTTCTGAAGCATTGCGGAGATACCCAAGCAGAGAAAAAACGAACTGATACGAAGGCGTCGAATGTCCGGCGCCGAGTGTCGAACGTAAGAATACCCGGATCGGAAATTGAATGTCTACGTTACTAAAGTAGCGATTTGTATCCATTGTCTCGGCAGCATTCATGCCTGCCTTTGGTTAAATGCGGCAGTTTCGTTTCCTGCCACAGTTCGGCGGGTTGTGCTGTAAAAGCTCTTCCAGCCCTCGGCCTTCGCCGTCACGCCAGCACGAACGCGCTGACCAGCAGGAAGTAGATCGTCAGGCTGGAGACGTCTGCACATGCCCGGAGCGACGCGGCGGTATACCGTCATTCCTTGATCTCATGACTGCGTGCAATCATCATTTTGCATAGGGGTTGATGACTGGACCGGCTAAAGTCATTGAGAAACGACATTGAATATCGGGATGTATGACGAATGAGCGACCGAGAAACGCCGCGTGGACTGCTTGCACCCCATCCGGCGGTCTTAGGTGTTCTCTATGTTTTGATGGCTCTGTTACCGTTGGGGATGGCTTACGCTCAAGGGATTCCCCCGCGTCCCTTCATTGATGAGTTATCTTCTGCGCTGGCCATTGTCGCCTACGTTGTATTGCTGATGGAATTCGTCCTTTCGGGCCGTTTTAAAGTGATATCCGGCCGCATGGGTATCGATGTCACGATGCGCTTTCACCAGTTGATGGCGCGTCCGATCCTGTTATTCCTTTTGATCCATCCATTCATTTACTCGACACCATATGGCCATTCATTGCCATGGGATGTCACCGGTCAGTTGACGCTCGGTCTTGACCCGGCAACTCTTGCCACCGGCCTTGTTGCCTGGATATTGCTTGGCATGTTGGTGGTCACGGGGATTGCCCGCGACAAGCTGCCTTATCGTTACGAAACCTGGCGTATTCTCCATGGGGTTGGAGCAGCCATCATTGCTGTTGCCGGTGCCCACCATGCCATCGCGTCCGGTCGTTATAGCGGGCATCCGGCTTTGGAACTTTATTGGCTTGCACTGGCCGGTATTGCGCTGTCGACCCTGGTGTTTGTTTACGTGGTTCGACCGCTTCTGCAGTTACGCCACCCGTATCGTGTGGTGTCGGTAGAAATGTCGGCCCTCAAAACATGGACGGTGCAGATAGAACCGCGTCATGCCAATGCAATAGAATTCGAAGCTGGGCAGTTCGTCTGGCTGAAACTGGGACGTTCTCCGTTCGCGATTACCGAGCATCCGTTTTCGATCAGTTCATGCCCGGCGGCGCGGCCACGCCTCAGCTTCGATATCAAGGAAGCCGGTGATTTCACAAATACCATCGGCAACTTGCAGCCCGGAACGGTGGCTTATGTCGACGGGCCACACGGCAATCTAACCTTGTCCGGCAGAAACGCCGATAGCCTGACACTGATTGCCGGCGGCGTTGGTATGGCGCCGATCATGAGCATATTACGCCAGTTGCGTGCGGACGGCGACACGCGGCCGATCCGGCTCGTATACGGCAACCGAACTGCGCAACAGATCATGTATCGATCCGAACTGGAAGAAATGAAACGGGACTTGAAGCTCGACGCGCATCTCGTGCTGTCCGAGCCCCCCGTTTCGTGGACGGGGCCGATGGGTATTCTGGACAAGGATGGACTGGCGTCATTGTTGGGTGACGAAGCCGGAAGCAACGAGCTTTATGTCGTCTGCGGTCCAACACCGATGATTAACAGCGTTGAAGAGACTCTTCATGGGCTTGGTATTGAAATGCGCCAGGTGATCTCGGAGAAATTCAGCTACGATTGACGACCTAAATGGCATCGACGATTAGTCTGGACATACACCGGAGTCAGTATTGTCTCTGTACTCTTTGGGCTTTTTAACACGGACTCCGTCGCTCATGCTGCCGAGGCTTTAGGGAACCGCGCACATCAGGTAGCCCCAGCCCCTGCCGTCACGCCAGCACGAACGCGCTGACCAGCAGGAAATAGATGGTCAGGCTGGAGACGTCCTGAATGATCGTGCAGATCGGGCCGCTGCCGAGCGCCGGATCGAAGCCCATGCGCTCGAACAGCCACGGCAGGCCGAACCCGACGATGGCCGAAAGCGCGCCGCCGAACAGCACGGCGAGGCCGACCGCCAGCGAGAGCGCCGTGTCTGCAAAAAAGAACTGCACCGCTGATCCGGAAATCAGGCCGAGCGCGATGCCGATGCCGACGCCGATGATCAACTCGTCGCGCATCAGTTTGCCGATGACCACGGTATTGGTGGACAGCGCCCGGACCGAGACGGAGACCGCCTGCGTGCCGATCGCGCCGGCGATATAGACAAGCGCCGGGACGAAGAACGCGGCGGCGACGTTGCTCTGGATGGTGTGTTCGAACCCCGCCATGACGAGCGTGATGACCGAGGACGCCGCCAGACCGGCGATCAGCCACGGCAGGCGCCGGCGGAACCGGTCGATCAGCGGCGCGTTGATCGATTCCTCGGGCCCTTCGTCGTGCAGGTTGATCCCGGCAAGGCGTTGCAGGTCTTCGAGGTGCTCTGTGCGCAAGACGCGGAATAATGCTTCCGGTGGAACCGCACCGATCAGTGCCCCCGCATCGTCAACGACGGGAACGGCAATCATGCCGAGCCTGATCGCGAGCACGGCGACCGCCTCCTGGTCGTCTTCAATGCCGACGCTTTCGTGCTCCGGCTCCATGATGTCGCCGATACGGCCCGTGCCGTCCGCAAACAGGTCGTTGATGCGGACGATCCCCTCGAGACGGTCTGAGCGGTCGATGATGAAAACGGTATCGGCGCACTCGAACTTTTGGCCGCGAAGGTTATCCAGTACGTCGGAAATCGCGGTGTCGGCGTGTGCCTTGGGTATGCCGGTGACCATGAGTGCGCCCGCACTTTCATGGACGTAGGGCGGGGCGTTGTCGTCCGCCGCCGTGACGGGTGTGTCATGCGTGGCCGCTGTCATGACAACTCCTGGCGGAATGATGTTTTGTGCGGGGCCGCATAGCCACGCATGGTCCCGCACCCATGAATGGGCCAGGAAAACGGCGCGGCATTTGCCAATATCGAGCAGAATGTCATATTTTCAGTCGACCTGCATCGGATGGACGGCGCCCGGCGTGCTCAAAAGGCTCAGATACAAAATTTACCTGATAATTGAAGCGAGTCACCCGGAATATACCGCAACCCGGGTGTTCGATTGGGTTATGGTCAGCCTGATCATCCTTAACGTTGCCGCCGTGATCCTGGAGACCGAGGCATCGATACAGGCCGGCTATGGCCATGCCCTGAAAGTGTTCGAGGCGGTGTCGGTCGTCATCTTCACGATCGAGTATGTCCTCAGACTCTGGGTTGCCATCGAGCATAAGCCGGTCGCCCGCCATGGCGCTTTCCTCGGTCGCGTCAGGTTTGCGATGAGTCCCTATTTGCTCATCGACCTTCTGGCCATTGCGCCTGTCTACCTTGCGTTGCTGGTGCCGGTTATCGATCTTCGCGTGCTGCGGATATTCCGGTTGCTTCGGCTCTTGAAGCTGGCGCGTTATTCGCCGGCGCTCAACGCGATTACCCGGGTCGTCGTTGCCGAACGCCGGGCGCTCGGCGCCGCGCTGATCGTGATGATGGGGTTGCTTATCCTGTGCTCGACGATTGTCTTCCACGTTGAAACCCATGTTCAGCCGGAAAAGTTCTCCAGCATTCCGGCGGCCATGTGGTGGGGGTTGGCCACCCTGACGACGGTGGGTTACGGCGATGTCGTGCCGGTGACACCGGTCGGCAAGCTGCTGGGTGGCGCCATGATGATATTCGGACTCGGCATGTTCGCGATCCCGATCGGGATCGTCGCCTCTGCCTTTTCGCGCGATATCCATCAACGCGATTTCGTCGTGACGTTCGGGATGGTCTCTCGCGTGCCGGCGTTTCAGCACCTGTCGCCGGTGGAACTCGAGCACATCATCCGGATGCTGCAGTCGCGCCGCGCGCCCGCCGGCACCTGCATCATTTCCAAGGGTGAAATCGGCGATGCGATGTATTTCATTCTCAACGGCACCGTATCTGTCGAGATGGCTTCGAGAACCGTCGAGTTGAGCGAGGGCGATTTCTTTGGCGAGATGTCGCTCTACAAGGATACGCCACGCAATGCGTCGGTGTACTGCGTGACGGACTGCCGGTTCGTCATGCTGTCGAAGGACGATTTCAGCGCCCTGCAACGCAGCGATGCCAGTTTCTCCGAGAAGGTCATTTCCATTATCAAGGACCGGGAAAGGATGCATCTGGAGGACCGAGATCCAAGTGCATAGGCATGTGGACATCCACAACGCCTAAACCGTTGAGCCGTTGTGCATCGCCGCTAAAATAAGCCAAGCCAAACGCCCCCCGCCACTGGAGACATATATTGGACATAGCGACGTACCTCGGACTGGCTGTCGGTCTTCTTGTCATCGGCGCGGCTGTTCTTACGGGCTCCGATTTCTGGGTCTTTCTGAATTTTCCGGGTTTTTTGATCGTCATCGCGGGCACGTTCGCGGCCACGCTCATTCGCTATCCCATCGTCGGCGTGTTGTCGGCGTTTATCGTCGGGACCAAGGCTGCCTTCGGCGGCGCCCGTGAAAGCAAGACGCGGGACCTGGTGGTCAAGGCGCTCGAGCTCAGTGACAAGGCGCGTAAAAGTACGGTCCTCGCACTGGAAAGCGAACCCATTCCGGATCCGTTTTTCGATAAGGGGATCCGGCTCTGCGTCGACGGGCACCCGGCCAAGGTCGTCCGCGAGTTGCTGGTCAAGGAGATGGAGCACAGCATCGAGCGCCATGAAGAGGGCGAGCGCATTTTTCGTGCCATCGGCGAGGCCGCACCGGCCTTTGGTATGATTGGTACGCTCGTTGGCCTGGTGCAGATGCTCGCCGATCTGGAGGATCCCGCATCGATCGGTCCCGCCATGGCGGTTGCGCTGCTTACCACCCTTTACGGTGCCGTGATCGCCAACCTCGTGGCGCTGCCGATCGCCGACAAACTCGCCAACAAGATCGAGATTGAGCGGGTCAACAAGTCACTGATCATCGATGCCGTGCTCGGCATTCAGGCGGGGGTGCGGGTAAACATTCTGGCCGAGATTCTTGAATCCTACCTGCCGGACAACAACCGTGGCTTCACCGACAACGGTGACGGCGGTCACGATGACGACGCCAAGGACGATGCGAAACCGAAGAAGCGCAAGCAGGACTGAGCAATGACCAAGCGGAAACGCGTCACGGGAGGAGCGCCGGCATGGATGGTGACATTCGCCGACATGATGGCGCTGCTGTTGTGTCTGTTCGTCCTGCTTCTTTCGTTCTCGACCATGGACGTGCAGAAGTTCAAGCGGATCGCCGGCGAAATGCGGGAAGCCTTCGGCCTTTCCATCAAGTCGCGTCTCGAGAATATCATGGAGATCGACGGCCGGCCGGACCGTAGCTCCCCCATGCCGCCGGTCGAGATGTCGATCGATACGTCCATCGACGCAAACGCGAGGAATGCCAACGCGCAGGAAGAGGCGCAACCTGCCGTCGAGTTACCGGCCTCCGAGGAGGCGATTGCCGAAGCACGGGCGAACCGGGCGGCGTCGGTGGCCGCCGAACTGACGGGGCGTCTCGCGTCCGAAATCGAAAGCGGCAGTGTCTCCGTGCAGGCATCCAACGACGGTGTGCAGATCCGTTTCGACAGCAATCTCCTGTTCGCATCGGGCAGTGCACAGATTTACGGCGCGGTCAGCGGATTGATCGACCAGCTGGGGAGCATCCTGGCGCAGACCGAGGGCGAAATCCTCGTCTCCGGCCACACGGACAATGTGCCGATTTCGACCAGCCAGTTCCGCTCCAACTGGGACCTGTCCGCGGCCCGTGCGGCATCGCTGGTGCTCATGCTCTTGCGTGAAGGGGAATTGAGCAGTTCACGGATCGCGGCGGTCGGATATGCCGACAGCCGGCCGATCGCGGACAACGGCAGCGAGGAAGACCGCGCCCGCAACCGGCGCGTCGAGATTCAGCTTCGTCTTCCCTGAGAGATTACGTGTCGCGGCTGTCCATGACGATGGTGAAGGGGCCGTCGTTGACGATGCGGACGTTCATCTCGGCGGCGAAGATACCCGTCTCGACGACGAGGCCCTGGGCACGCAATTCCTCGCAGAATATCTCGTAGAGTTCGTTCGCCCGCTCGGGAGCTTCGGCATGGGAAAATCCGGGCCGGTTTCCCTTCCGCCATTGGGCCGCCAGCGTAAACTGGCTTATGGCGAGTATTTTGCCCTTAACTTCGTTAACATCGAGGTTGGTTTTGCCGTTCTCGTCGGAAAAGATGCGCATTTTTGCAGCTTTTTGCGCAAAGGTGCGGGCGTCGTCGTCACTGTCGCCGCGTTCTGCGCAGAACAGGATGCAGATGCCGTTTCCGATCTCGCCAACAACCGCGGAGCCCACGCTCACGCTGGCTTCTGTCACGCGCTGCAGGACCGCCTTCATCTAGAAATGCGCGGAAACGCCAAACCTGACGAACCGGTCCTCACCGTCTTGCTCTTCGAATTCTTCGGTTCTGTAAACGTGCGCGAGCGTCGCCCTAATCGCGCCGTAACCAACCTCTGCACCGACCGAGAACTCGCGGGGAAACGGCTTGGTCGTCACGTCCGAGGTATCCCGGTACGTGTTGCCGTCAGTGAAAATGTTCCACCCGACGGCTTTTTGCTCCGCGCTCGCGAAGATGCTCCACATCCAGTAGGCCCCGTGTTCGGGGTAGGTTTCCGCTTCGGACAGGTAACGGATGCGCGGTGCGCCGGCGTCGCGCTTGAGCTCGCGGCCGATCCGCACCGACGTGCCGACACTGCCGGTGCTAAACATATTCCCGATTTGTGCGCCGATGTAGGGATAGAGCTCTACCTGTAGCCATCTGTCCGGCCCGAATACGGTTCTCAGGCCCTTCTCGTATCCGATGAGAAGAACCGGTTCGGAATCTAGTTTACCTTCCCAGTCGCGGGAGCTTCGCCCCGAACCGTCGTGGACCGCTTCGTGAACGGCTTCCGCCCCGGAAGCGTCCCCGACGACACCCAGACCCAATTCAAGGAAATCGTTCTGCTGAAACGGACCATCAAACGGCTTGGAGAGATTCACCCTTGCGCTCGCGAGAAGTACCCCGGCATACGGACGATCAAGATAACCTTCGTTGGCATTGATCGAATGCTTCGTGTAAGCAGCCTGCTCGATCGCGTAAGTCACGCGGGATTGCCACTGATTCCCCGGCCACCCCAGCATTTGACGGAGGTCTCCCAGCCACGGCGGATTGCCGGCGTCCGGTGTGTAGGAAATGCGCCATCCCCAGGTCAGATGGCCTGAGTCACTCTTTCCCCAAACGCCGTCCAGCGGCCCGCGGTCTTCATTCAAGAGCGCCAAACGCCATGTGCCGCTGTCTCCCCATCCGAAATAGCCGGTCCCCGCAACATCACTATCTGCTGTTGCCACGGTTTTCGATCTGGGTTCAAAAACCGATGCCGGTGCAGGCTGCGATGGCGACGCTGATGCGCCCCTCCGCACGCCGTTTCGTACCCTCGGTGCATTATTCCCGGGCCATGCCGTTGCCGGAACATACGGATTGCCGGGAGAGACCGTGGCGCGCGCAGCAGGTGCCGGCTGCGGCCGAACAGGGGCCGGTCGACCCGGAACGGAAAAAAGCATCGCAGGCGGGGTGACATTGAGGGTATAGGGCTGCGCCATCATCGCGCGCATGTCATAACCTCCAGCGGCATTGGCGCACACCGGGGTCAACACCGCCGCAAACGCCGTCGCTGCGAGCTTCATTCGCCTCCAACGTGCAGAAAATCGCCTCGCCACAATGCCCCCTTACTTCGAAGGGAGCATTATGATGCTTTTTTCGAAGCATTAAAGAGGTGGTTGCGATAACGACTTTGTTGCCAGGGATCTGGACGGCAGGAAATTTTCATACGACGGCGACACCGAAAAGGGTCTGATGGAAGTGTGCAATCGCACCTGCAGCAACAAGTCCGATCACGATTGCCGCGGCATCCCGCCATAGCGGCCGTTTTTCAGACATGCGCTGAGCGCCGCGACGGTTTGCGGAAATCATGGCCAAGACGCTGTAGAGCAGGAAACTACCGAACAGAATCAGAGATTCGACATCACCATTGTTAATCAGGTGTACAAACGCCCATAGGACGACGCTCCACAACATCGGGTGTGGTGTTATCCGCTTGATGTTCGAGCCGATCTCGGCGGCAACGGTCATGCAGAGTGCGACCGGAATGGCGATGTATGCGAGGGTGCGTGCGCCTTCAGGAGCTGCCCAGAGAAAAGTTCGGCCGGCATTCGCATAACCGTAGACGGCCAATCCGAGACCAAGGAGCGCACCGAGCGCGAACAGACCGCGATAACCCTTTGCGCCGAACTTCTCAATGGCGACCGAACGCCGGTTCGGAAACCAGGGCAACACGTGAATGCCGAAAAAAATGGCGAGGCCTGTAATCAGATAGGTCATGTTCATTTTCCACCGCCGGTACCTGGTTGCCCGGCGAACTAATAGTTATCAAACTCGTCACATCACCAAGATACGTTTCATATGAAACAGGTCTGTTTCAGGAGTGTTGTACCCGGCGATGGCAGTTGGGCAACAAATGACACCTCTGGACTTCAGGGCTTTGGTCACGGCGTCCGAATAGCTGTGCGGCAAACTCTCGGGATAGGCGTAGTGAACCGGATCTATCCCGGCTTTTTCTTGCAGCAGTTTGAGGCGTGTATCGAGTTCAATGGCCAAGGCGTTCTCGTCCAAGAACGACAGTACTGCGTGATTGTGGGAATGGCCGCCGATGATAAACAGCGGGTCTTCGTGCAATTCCCGAATTTGTTCCCAGGTCAGTTTCTTGTCCAAAGGATCGGAGGTCGTCCAGGTTTCCGAGAGTCCGAGTTGAAGTTGGATATCCGTAGCGAAGGTATCCGGATTGGAAATCAGACCGGATTTCACTTGCGTCCGAATATCGGATAACAGTGATTGTATTTCTTCGGCAGTCTTCGCTTGCACAGGCGCATCGTGCCAAGGAAGGTCTAGTGCAACGGATTGGTCGATCTTGCAGCGTTGTTCAAACGCCCACTCGATACGATCAACCCAGGACATTCGATTGCTGGAAATGAAACCGGTCGTAGCATAGAAGGTCGCGGGTATCTCAAACTCCCTGAGAATAGGCGCGGCAACGGTCAGGTTGTTCTCGAAACTATCATCGAACGTTACCGCAAATGCGTACTGCGGATATGGCTCGAGATTTTCATGGTGGGAAATCACCTGATCCATTGACAGCGGGGTGCCGCGTTGCTTGAGAGCAGCCAGAATGGAACGAAAATCCGACGCAGCCAGATGCTTCCGGTTGTAATTTCGGACCAGATAGTCCGACTGCTCGACAACGCCGTGGAACAAGAAAATCGTCAACTCCTCCCGATGGAGCCGGTCGGCCCAGGCTATCGCGGAGGGAAAGTCGGGAGACAGATTTTCATCGTCTTCGCTGGCGGCCATCTACAATTTCTCCATGCGACGGCGAAACTTGTCAACGCACAGGCTTTTCAGACAACTGGGCATGAACGAATAGTATCTTCCCTTTGTTCGTTGCGGCCGAAGTTGTAGTTGTCCCCCTGAGTTTAGCAACTCAAGCTGTTCTACCGAGATATCGATGCAGACCTCGGTATTTGCTGCCCGCAACTGAGACAACTCCATATAACGGACGACCGGCATCGCCCTGTCCGAATCAAAGCTCAACTTCATAGGCATTTCGCTCGGCTTCAAAGCTATGCGCTGTTTCGAATGGCGGCTGCACGGATTCCGTTTCCAGCAATACGGACACGATGTCGAACCGTTCAGCCAGCGTGCGGACATAATGGGCGTGGTGCGGGGTCTGGGTCGTGAGGATGGCGATGCGCATGACGTTTCGATCCCCGTCGGTCAGTCGCAGCCCATGCAGTTAGATGCCGTTGCCGGAAAGGCGCTGAATGGTCTGCTCATCATGCCGCTGTGCTGACGCCGGCGCAGCGCCGTTTCATCGCGTTGCGCCGTTCGGGAAAGCTACTCCCACTCAATGGTGCCGGGCGGCTTCGATGTCACGTCATAGACGACCCGGTTGATACCCTTGACCTCGTTGACGATGCGACTTGATACGCGGCCCAGGAACTCATGGTCGAATGGATAGTAGTCCGCGGTCATGCCGTCGGTGGACGTTACGGCCCGGAGCGCGCAGACGTAATCGTAAGTTCGCGCATCGCCCATAACGCCGACGGTTTGCACCGGCAGCAGCACGGCAAACGCTTGCCAGATGATATCGTACAGTCCGGCATTGCGGATCTCTTCGAGGTATATCTTGTCGGCGGCGCGCAAGATATCGAGACGCTCCCTGGTGATGACGCCCGGCACCCGGATCGCGAGCCCAGGACCGGGGAACGGGTGGCGGCCGACAAAACTCTCCGGCAGACCGAGTTCCCGGCCAAGTGCTCGGACCTCATCCTTGAAAAGTTCTCGCAGCGGCTCAACCAGTTTCATATTCATGCGTTCCGGCAGGCCACCCACATTGTGATGTGACTTGATGGTAACGCTGGGGCCGCCTGTGAAAGACACGGATTCGATCACGTCCGGATAGAGTGTGCCCTGTGCAAGGAAGTCGGCGCCGCCGACCTTGGTGGCTTCTTCTTCGAAAACGTCGATGAACAGTTTCCCGATCGTCTTGCGTTTCACTTCCGGATCCGAAACCCCGTCGAGTTCACCCAGAAACAGCTCCTCGGCATTTCTGTGGACGAGAGGAATGTTGTAGTGATCCCGGAACAGCGATACGACCTCGTCCGCTTCGTTCGCCCGCATCAGGCCGTGATCGACGAACACGCAGGTCAATTGATCGCCGATGGCTTCGTGCAACAATACAGCGACAACGGAACTGTCGACGCCGCCGGAAAGGCCGCAGATCACCCGCCCCGAACCAACCTGTTCACGTACCTTCTCGATCGCCTCGTCCTTGAACGACGCCATCGTCCAGTCGCCGCCGGCACCGCAGATCGTATGCGTAAAGTTCTTGAGGAGTTTGTGGCCGTCCGGTGTGTGCATTACTTCCGGGTGGAACTGAACGCCATATAGCTTGCGTGCCTCGTCGGCGATAATGGCGAACGGCGATCCGTCGGATACCCCGACGACGCTGAAGCCTTCCGGGATGGCATCAATGCGGTCACCGTGGCTCATCCACACCTGATGCTTCTCGCCCGGTTTCCAGACACCTTCGAAAAGGCAGCAGTCCTCCTTGATTTCGACAAACGCCCGCCCGAACTCGCGGTGCGTCGATGGCTGCACCTGGCCGCCCATTTGCTGCACCATAGTCTGTTCGCCGTAACAGATGCCGAAGACAGGGACCTCCATTTCGAACACGGCGTCGTGGGCGCGCGGCGTCGTGGCTTCGTGCACGCTTGCCGGGCCACCGGACAGAATAATGCCCCTGGGAGAAAACGCCTTCAGGCTCTCTTCGGTGATCGCGTTAAACGGGTGGATTTCGCAATAGACGCCGGATTCCCGGACCCGACGTGCGATCAATTGCGTCACCTGCGAGCCGAAATCGACAATCAGAATACGGTCGTGATGCTGGGTGATATCAGACATGAGGTCTGATACTTGATTGCGCGCGACTTGAAAAGAGGGAAGGGCCGGCTTGAGCCGGTTTGACGGCCCTCAAGCGCCCGAATTTGGCACGTCGGCCGGGAAAAAGACGTGAAAAGCCGTTCCTTTTCCCGTTTTACTCTCGATCTCGATACGTCCGCCGTGCAAATCCACCATTTCAAAACAAAGTTGTAGCCCGAGACCCGTCCCCGTCTCGCCGGCAGTCCCTTTCCGCGACGGTGTGGCGCCGATTTCCTTCAACTTTTCGAGGGTTGCCGCATCCATTCCGACGCCCTGGTCCTCAACATGCAGCCAAGTGCCATTGTCGTCGCGTTCCAGGCGCACGGTGATTCGCTTGCCAGGTAGAGAGAACTTAATCGCGTTCCCGAGCAAATTCCGGGTGATGGTTTCAACCATGTGCGGATCGACCATAGCTGCCACGTCCGGCGAACTGTCGA
Source organism: Rhodospirillales bacterium (assembly GCA_965262415.1). GTDB lineage: Bacteria > Pseudomonadota > Alphaproteobacteria > Rhodospirillales > Casp-alpha2 > UBA4479. Next base: position 4,335,513 of record OZ253533.1, read on the forward strand.
ACTCGATTTCCATTGCCTTCTGCGTCCCCATCGGCCGCATGATCTCGATTGTTTCAGTCAGCAAGGACGGTAAGTCGGTCATCACCGGCAAGAACCGAATATCCCCGCGTTGCAGCCGGCTCCAGGCCAGAAGGTTCTCCAGCAACCGGTGCAGATTGGTGGCCGCATCGTTCAGATCCGCCGTGTACTCAGCGATCCTTTCCCTGCTCAATTTGTCGACACGGGTTTTCAGAAAATCCGAAACGCCGATCAGTGAGCTGAACGGGCCAATCAGGTCGTGGGCGATGATTGAGAAAAACTTGTCCTTTTGACGGTTCGATATCACGAGTTCGTCGTGGTTCTTCTGCAACTCACGCGTTCTCTCATCGACGAGGTCGGATAGCTCCGTCGTATGTGCCTGCACGGCGGTGGACATTTCATTGAAATTCATACGCAACCGGTCGATCTGGTCCGGGTCGTCATCGATCGGCTCGTGGATCGTGACGCTATTGTCTTCCTTGAATGCAGTCACGGCGTGGTCGAGGTGATCGATGCGCCTCAGCACGATCTTGTCGAGAGCGATGCCGAGTGCCGTAAGACTGACGATCACGGCGAGGGCAACGAGGAGCGCGAGCGGTATGAAATAAACGCCGAAGACCAGTATGCGCAGGTCAATGACTGAAATGCTGAACCAGTTGATTTCCGGCATGAACGAGGCGCCGACGAGGACGCGCATGCCGTCGATATGGACGGTGACGGTACTTGCCTTGTCGGGAGAGGCCTTTGCGGCGGAGAGCGAATCCCGAAGCCGTGCCTGATCTTCGGCCGTATCGAGGATGTTGAAGATCGTGCTTTTCAGATTGTCGCGCTTGGTCAACGCGTCGTGCTCGATCAAGTCGACGTTCGGATGAGCCTGGATCGCGCCCTCGGCGTCGACATAAATGGTGGTGACGCCCTCGGGCTGGCTTTTTTGCAGTTCGTCGATGAAATGGGTGAGATCTATTCCCGAGCCGACGATGCCGAGTACAGCGTCCGTATCGGGATCACGTATATTGCAGTTGAACCAGACTTTCGTTTCCCGCACCGCACGATCGAAATCGATATTCAGGTAGCACACCCCCGGCAGGGCGGTCGTGCTGAAGTACCAGGCATCGTCGGGGTTGTTTTCGGTTACCGTGTATTTAATCAGCTTGTCATGGTCGAGGCCGGCTTTGTCGCTGAAATAGAAGTCCTTTGTTGCATCCGGTACAAAAAAGTAACTCTTGTCCTGGAACAGGTTCCTGAAACGCTCAAGCGTTTGCACGCCTGCTTCACGAAATTCCGGGTTGTCCGGGTCGCGTGACCAAGCGATCAATGCCGGGTCACGGGCCAGGGCTTCCGCGAGCGTGAATTCACGGGTCAGCGGCAACGCGGCGCGGGCGCGGTCCAGCATCACCTGATCGGTGGAGATCCGGTATCCAAGTTGATCAATAAGATTATGTGCCAGTAACCAGAAGACCAGAAGCAGAGCAGCACCGATGGCGATGGCGATCGGCACGGCCAGAGCGATGAAACGATATCGGAGATTTCGCGCGATGTATGGCGGCAGATACTTGATCATTGCTCCGCTTCCCGCATGGCTTCTCGATTGCAGATGCGCAATATGTGCAGTCGTCGAGTCTGCATTTTGAATACTTGATTGTGCATGGGTTGGAAAGAGTTCTGCCGAAGCCACGCCCTGGAATTGCAAGACCTCGTGACCGGAAATTTACGGTCTGTTAACCATTTCGGGTCGGAATCGGCGCAAAGTGGCGCTGTCACTGAAAGAGTTCAAGATGAATGCGAATAAAATCGGGTCATTTGTTCTAAAGGCCACCATGACGCTGGTGACTGTCGCGTTCGCGTTGCTCGTCGCCGGCGGACCGGTCGCGGCGGATGACGCATCACCCAAGGTACGAATTACCAAGAAGGACTGCCAGCGGATCGTGCGTCACCAGGCACGCGCCGATGTTGCCTATCAGCCCGGCGTCGACGTCCGGGGCAATCCGGTGGTGCCTGCGGACGCATCCGGCGGATTCACAATTCCGCTGCCGGACGTGTTCGAATTCAATATCACCAAGGACCTGACCGCCTATCTGGATGGGCCGGAAGAGCAGCTTGCAGCGGACAAGGCCGCCGCGATCGCTGCCGAACGGTCGGTCGCCGCAACCAACGCCGCCGTCTCCTCTGCGGAAACCGCCGTCTCGGACGCGCAGTCCATCTATGATGATGCCGCCGCCGATGCGACGGCAGCGCAAACCGCGGCGGAAGCCGCCCAGGACGCTGCGGATGCTGCGCCAAATGACGACACTCTTGCGGCTGCTGCAGTTGAGGCAGCGAGCGCGGCAACGACGGCCCAGGCCGAAGCCGATGCGGCATCCGCGGGGCTGGAGACAACACAGTCAGCTTATGAAGCGACACAGTCCGCGGCGACGTCGGACGACGTGTCGGGGGCGCTGACGGCGGCTCAGGCGGCGCAGTCCGCAGCGGAAGCAACGGCAACGGCAGCCGGTCTGGACGAGGATGCGGCGTCAACGGCGACGGCGGATACCTCCGATGCGATTTCGACGGCGGAACAGGCAGCAACGGATTCTGCCTCAGCCGACGCGGCGGCGCTCGAAGCGGCTGAGACGGTCGCCAAGAGCGCGGGTATGAGCCTCAACATCGGCACAGTCCGCTACAATATCAAAACCGGCGCCATGACGTTCAACGGCAAACCGCTGAACGATGCATCAAATGCCGAGTTGGCCGCGCAATGCGAAGCGATGCTGAACGCGAAATAGATTTAAACTAGAAACACTGGGTCCGCTGTTTGCGGCAGGTGGATTTACAGCCGCTATCTGCGCCGCAGCTTTTCAGGCAGTTCTTGTAGACGGTGCCGCAGTCCCGGTTCTGCTGACCGCCGGTCCGCTGCTGACCGAATCCACACTGAAGTGCGCACGCCTGTTTTTTATCGGTGCCGTAGGTCTCGATGCATGTTTTGAGACAAACCTCCGGAGATTGGGCGGCCTTTGCGGTCGGGCCGGATAGCACTGTGACGGCCAGAAACGCGGCGAATAATATGAAAACCGGCAATTTGTGCATCGATGGTCCCCCTCCAACGTTGATTTCCAAGATTAGCATGGCGATGTCGCATTGAGAAATCCCGTGGGTGCGCTAACCTAGGGAACATAAACAAGGCGATTCACGCCGAAACGAAGCTTAGGGAGCTAAAATCGATGGACGGAAACGTGCACCCGCACGACGCTTGGTCGCGGGCACTCTTCAAACAATTCAAGGACGCGGGCGTCAGGCTGTTCAGCTACATCCCCGATGCCGGCAACGCCCGGCTGGTGGAGCTTGCGGACGCCGACAACGAAACCCGCACCGTGCTGCTGACGACCGAGGAGGAGGGTGTGTCCCTCGCCGCCGGCGCCGATCTGGTCGGTGAAAAGGCCGTGCTGATGATGCAGTCGTCTGGGGTCGGCAACTGCCCCAATTTCCTCTCGTTCGTGAAGGGCGGCAATTTCCCGGTCCTGATGTTCGTTTCCATGCGCGGCGATTACGGCGAGCAGAACCCCTGGCAGTTCCCGATGGGCGAAGCCGTGGAGCCGATCCTCGAAGCGATGGGCGTGCTGGTGTTCAAGGTGGAACGCGCCGACGAACTCGAAGGGGCCGCCACTGCGGCGCTGGATACCGCGTTCAAGGCCGGGAAGTCGGCGGCACTCGTGCTCAGCCAGAAATTCCTGGGCGCCAAGGGCTTCTGACGGCGAAGCCGTCATCCCCGCGAAGGCGGGGATCTCGATGATAGGAACGAAGAACGATGACTGAAATTACCCTTAATCGTATCGGCGCACTGCCGCAGATTTTCCCGAACCCGGACGACTACTTGTTCGTAACGGGCCTTGCCGGTCCGGCGCGCGACGCAGCCGCACTGACTAACGACGGCGCCAACATGTTCACTATGGCGGGCTGTATGGGCGCCGCGATGACCATGGGCCTCGGCATGGCGCTGGGTGCGCCCGACCGCGAGGTCGTGGTCATTGCCGGCGACGGCGAGATGATGATGAACATCGGCTCGCTGGCGACCATCGCCAGCCAGGCGCCGAAGAATCTGACGGTCGTCTGCGTCGACAACGGCGGGCACGGTGAAACCGGCGGCCAGGACGGCCACACGTCGGTGCGCACTGACCTTGCCAAGGTGGCCGACGGGTTCGGGATTCAGAATATCCTGACGGTGTCGACCGAGGCCGGTCTCAAGGATGCCGCTGCGTTCGTCAAATCCGGCGACGGGCCGAGGTTCCTCTGGCTCCGCGTCATGGCGGGCGAGCCGACCAAGTTCAAACGCAACATGAACCCGGCGGAGTGCAGGGTCAGGTTCAAAACGGCATTCCAGTCGGCCTGAGTTCCGGCTAATCGAGTCGGCGGGGTGCCGCGGGTTTTGACATAGCTCAATGCCCTCTTTTTTCGAGTGTGGGAGTATTTTCAATCAGAAATACCCCCACTCGGAGAGGAGGGCATCATGCTTTTCGGCAATCCGTCACTGTTTACCCGCATCGCCATCGGCAAGGGCGTCGGCTTCGTACTCGGCATTATCGGCTTTTTCGCGCTGCCGTGGTTCTGGCCCGATGTGCCGATGCAGCTCAGGGTCGGCTTCCTGTTCTGGTACGCGACTGTCGGCGCGATGATCGCGGTGTTCGGTGTCGTCACATGGCATCCGATCCTGCATCTGCCGATGCCGTGGTGGTTCCGCAGCACCCTGATCGGCGCGTGGATGAACCTGTTGCTGATCCTCATCGCGTGGTCGGAAATGCAGGCGCTGATGACCGCGACGTTCGGCCCGGACGGCATGTTCGTCAGTCCCTATTGGGGCGTCGTCGAGGGCGCGCTGGTCGGCCTTTTGATCGGCGGACTGTGCACGAAATTCGGCGGCGAAGGCAAGGCGACGGTCGACGCGATGTCGAGACCTTCGTGACGTGTTCTTGCGGGAGCAAAAACGACTTTGTGTAGCATCTTGTTCAATTGACTAGATAGCGCTGATTGTCAGCATATGCTTCCATGTTCCGCACGATTGCCCGCAAAAAACTTGCGGATCGCCTTCGAATCCCACGAAGATCACCAACGGAATAATCTCGACCAACTTCGGTAAAAGTTGCATCGCCATGTGCAAGAATATTCCGTTTTGACACCACCAAGCCTAAATCAACTCCACCCATCGACCGTTGAGGAGTGGACTTCGATACTCCGAAAATATCGCAGATCATTCTGATTTTATCCGCATCTAAATTTCCGGGGGCTCGTTTATCGTCACGGTTAAAGGAGAGAGGGTGTCCCAGCGTTACGTAGTCCAAGCAGTTCTTTGACTCATCATATATTCTTCCTCGATCGATTGAGTCGCCGAGATTTCGGCGCAATGTATCTTTTACAAAAAGGCGTCTTATTTTATGATTTGACGATACATATTCAGTATTGCGCCGCTCTATATCATTAAATATATAGTTCATTCCCTCAGAAATAGCAGCTTCTACTGTATTGTAATAAATAACGAAGAAGTTCGCCTTTAGAATCCTTCGCATGTCAGGCTCAATTCCCACCGGTGGTGCGTGCCGTCCCAGCGTGGTCACAAGTGCGCTAGACGGCTTGTCGATTAAAGACAGGAATCTCAAATACTGATCTACTTCTTTTAGACGATCATTTAAAAATCCGCGAGCTGACATGGTCTTTGGTCCCGAAAACTTAATCGCTCAAAAGGCAATCTCTAACGTAATAGACCCGGCCTTGAAGTTTTGGCCCTGAGTTGCTCGCGTCTGATCTGGTGTGTTGCGAGAATTCTTCGCTATCAAGCCAACTGAAATCTTCAGTATTTAGATCTCTACCAGTTTGTAGGGCGAAAGATGTTCCAACTGATATAGCCTCAAACCGAACGCGAGGAACTTGTTTTGTCTGAGGAGTGCGAAAAAATCCGTAAGGGAAATGCTGATTTACGAAATCCAGCATCTCATTGAATCTAATACCATAATCCTCAAGATTGTCTGGAATTGCGCGCTCAGTCTCAACAACGTACTTATTTAGAAAGGCAGCAACATCATGGCTGAAATCGTTAATTCGATCTGAGTACGCAAAAAATCTAAGAGCAAGTTCTTCGCGCTCACCATCAGCGTCTTTGTTGCTTACGAAGGGGCACATCTCCTTAAACAGATCACGAGCTGCACACTCTCGGACGAACAAGTAAAACGGTCCGGTAAAAGCCCCCCGGCGTATTTGGGCATCTGTAAGGTTCGTTCCCCCTGTATTTAATCGGTGAAAAATGTCGAACCGTGAGATGTTTGATGACTTTTCAAACACAGTCACCATGCGTATCGGTCTGTTGTTTAATTTGCGGCGTTGAGATAGCGGTAAGTCAGAATACCTATAACCATTCAATAGTTGTAGCTTTTCAAGTCCATTCAAGCGCAGATCGTCTGAGAAAAACCGCTGGATTGTTCGTAATCTCTGAGATCCGTCAATGACCTCAAGCGTCCCGTCAGACGTCTCGCTGCAGAACACATACGGGATGGGTAGTTGGAGAATTAGAGATTCAATAAAATTGCATTGGTCTCTTTCTTTCCATACGTGAGGGCGCTGATACGCGGGGATAAATATATCCCCGTCCCCCATTTTCTTCGCGACAATTTCAGCAGTTAATTCCGATGTATCAAAATCGAATTGGCCACGCTCGTCCTCAATCTGCGCCTCCGCTTCTGCTTCAGGCGCTAAGTCTTTCTTCTTCTTTAGTGCCATGGAGGACTCCCTGAGCAATTACACCACTTTCAATTAAACGAAAAATGGGGATTGCTGCAACACTTGGTGGTACGGCGTTGCCAATCAATCTGTGCAGATGAGTCCGTTTTGTTGTCGCGCTAAAGTCAAAAAAATCAGGGAATCCTTGTATTCGAGCTGCTTCATGAGGCGTCAGAACCCGCGGTTCGTCAGGGTGTATAAATCTTCCTTGCCCCATCGAGCCGAAACCAGTGGTAATGGTTTGTGCAGGCTTGTCCCAAGATAAGCGCCCGTATACTGATTTGTAGGTATGGCTCTTGTTTTTATGGCAATCTGGGCGTTGGCTATCTGGTAGATTGAATAAATTCTTTTCAAAAAGATATTTTGCTCGTTTCTTGTTTGTTGGAGACATAGCAGACGAAGTATCGAAAATCTCTCCGGACGTCGAAGAGTTTGTAGTCAAATCATAGATCACGTCACGAAGCACGGTCTCTGCGCGAGAGACTTCGTATAACTCATCTAAATTATAGCGAGCCTCACGTTTCTTTTTCACAGCAACTAAAATGTGCCGATTGCGATTTTGAGCAATTCCAAGCTTCTTTGTAGACACAGAATATTCTTTTACGTCGTACTTGGATTGTAGCGACGCAATGCTCGTCGAGACGACGGAATGGGTATCGTGAACAATATTTCTGACATTCTCGATTAGAATGACTTTTGGTTCAAACAGCTCAGCAAACCGGGCAACTCTTAGATACAATTTGTTGCGGTCATCCTTTCGTCGTGAATGATTGTTTAAATCAGAATGACCCTGGCAGGGAGGCCCTGCTAAAACTAAGTCCACGTGTTCGACACGTTTGACTAGATTCGCTTCAACTTCCGTGGGTGAAGCACCGAGCTCACCGTCTACAAAGGTATTAATGTCTGCGCATTCAATGGCTGATGCAACAGAACCAAAATTTGCCTCGTAGACTGATGTTGCAGATTTTTCATTGTCGATGGCGAAACCTATTTCACAGGCTAATCCATGAGAGTTAGCAGCTTCTATTGCTCCCAGCGTAAGGCCCCCGCACCCACAAAATAAATCGGCGATTCTCAACTTCGCTTTGCCCGAAGTTGGTTTTATAAACTCTTTAGATGAGAGTTTAAGCCAACCAGATGAGCAGAGTTCAGAAATATTCATTGGAACAATGCCTTAGGGGTGAAGGGAATATGGCGGAAAATGGAGTTCGCCCACTCCGAATTGGGAAAAACAGCGTAAGAAATCCTGTTAAGCTTGAATCGTCAGTAGGTTAATTTTACCGCAACACTAAATTTTTCGCACTAATGACTGTTAAGGAAGCTGCCCACCCTTAACAAAGGAAGGGCGGGCAGCCTGAGCAGTTACAGCCGTACGCAATCAGTCGTCGTCGCCGGCAGCCGCCACCTTCTTGGCCTCGTCGGCGTATTCTTCCTTGTAGAGCTCGGCGCCCTCGGATTTGAACTTCTCGGACATCTCGTCCATGCCGTCCTTGGCGTAGTCGCGCACCAGGTTGGTGATCTCCATGGCGCAGAACTTCGGCCCGCACATGGAACAGAAGTGCGCCGTCTTGTGCGCTTCCTTGGGCATGGTCTGGTCGTGGAAATCGCGTGCCCTGTCGGGGTCGAGGCCGAGGTTGAACTGGTCTTCCCAGCGGAACTCGAACCGGGCACGGCTGAGCGCATCGTCGCGTGCGGCAGCGCCCGGGTGGCCCTTGGCAAGGTCGGCGGCATGTGCCGCGATCTTGTAGGTGACGACCCCTTCCTTCACGTCGTTGCGGTCGGGCAGGCCGAGGTGTTCCTTGGGCGTGACGTAGCAGAGCATTGCGGTCCCGTACCAGCCGATCATGGCGGCACCGATACCGGATGTGATGTGGTCATAGCCCGGCGCGATGTCGGTGACCAGCGGGCCCAAGGTGTAGAACGGTGCTTCGCCGCAGACACGCAGCTGCTTTTCCATGTTGAGCTTGATCTTGTGCATCGGCACGTGGCCGGGGCCCTCGATCATCACCTGACAGCCCTTGTCCCAGGCGACCTTGGTCAGCTCGCCCAGGGTTTCCAGTTCGGCGAACTGCGCGGCGTCGTTGGCATCCGCACCCGAGCCCGGGCGGAACCCGTCACCGAGTGAGAAGGCGACGTCGTAGGCCGCACAGATGTCGCAGATGTCCTCGAAGTGCTCGTAGAGGAAGCTTTCCTTGTGATGCGCCAGGCACCACTGCGAGATGATCGAGCCGCCGCGGCTGACGATGCCGGTCACGCGGTCCGCCGTCAGATGAATGTGGCGCAGGCGAATGCCGGCGTGGATGGTGAAATAGTCGACGCCCTGCTCGCACTGTTCGATCAGCGTGTCGCGATAGATTTCCCACGTCAGGTCCTCGGCGCGTTCCACTTTTTCCAGTGCCTGATAGATCGGCACGGTGCCGATCGGCACCGGCGAGTTGCGGATGATCCATTCGCGGATGTTGTGGATGTTGCGGCCGGTCGACAGGTCCATGACCGTGTCGGCACCCCAGCGGATCGCCCACACCATCTTGTCGACCTCGTCGGCGACCGACGACGTCACGGCGGAGTTGCCGATGTTAGCGTTGATCTTGACCAGGAAATTGCGGCCGATGGCCATCGGCTCGGTTTCCGGGTGGTTGACGTTGGCCGGGATGATGGCGCGGCCGCGGGCAACCTCGTCACGGACGAATTCCGGCGTCACGATGTCGGGGATTTCGGCACCCCAGCGCTCGGCCTCTTCCTTCAGTTTGGCAAGTTCCTCCGGTGCGACCTCGCGCAGCATGTTTTCGCGGATGGCGACGTATTCCATCTCCGGCGTGATGATGCCCTGGCGCGCGTAGGCGAGCTGCGAGACGGATTTCACGCCCGACTTGGCGCGCTTAGGCTGGTTGGAAACCGGGAACTCGGGCACCAGTTTGTCTTCGCCGATGTTGCCGTTGTCTTCCGGTTTGGTGTCGCGGCCGGTGTAGCTTTCGGTGTCGCCGCGGGCGTCGATCCAGCGTTCGCGGATACGCGGCAGGCCGGCATCGATATCGATTTCGGCCGCGGGATCGGTATAGATGCCGGAGGTGTCATAAACGGTCAGCGGCGCTTCGTTCGCGCTTTCATGGACATGAATGCGGCGCATCGGCACCTTGATGCCGTCGAGGCGTTCGCCGTCGACATAAAATTTCTCGGACGCGGGCAGCGGGCCGTGCGTCACGTCTGCGTTGGCAGGTTTACGTATCTGGTTCATCCTGGGGTCCTCTCCAAAATCATTTAAAGAGACCCGGGACGGTTTCAGGAAGGAAGAACGGGATTAAACGTTCGGGTTCCGATCCCTACGCCGGTGTCACCCGGATCAGGTTCAACGGGTCACCACGGCCTCGAAACAAGGTTTCGACAAGGTGGAATCTCAGCCCCTTTACCGGGGCCCCCCGCGGAACGGTTAACGCCCGGATGTTCAGGCTTTTCCGCTTCCGGGTCAAGGGAATGATTGCGGCAAAACCCCTAAAATCCAGCTATTTCAGGGTCTTCGAAGGTTAAAAAAATTATGGACGGTTGTGATCCGGCCCGCGTCACCCGGCGTAAAAGGTGTAGATCGGCCGGTGATCTCGCCCCCCTGAGTCATCTCCCCTGAAGATCGCCGTCGATCTCGCTGACTTGAGCCGCCGAGGTCCGCCTCGGCGGCTCAACTATTTGGAATTCTGTCACAAAACCGACATTGCATTCCGCTACGGTGCGGCCGAACGCTGACGGCATGAAAGACGCAGCGAATAATCGTGATTACCGGGGCCGGCCGTTGGGACAAGAACAACAAATGACCTTTGCGCTGCCGCAATCCGCATTTTCCGGCGCTGCCGGGACTCTCAGCAAGCACCGTTTCGATCTGCACGACATCGCAAGGTACGTATCGCCGGTCAGGTCCGATATCGAGGGCGCGGCGGTGATCGAAATCTTCAACCGGGATCCGTCGTTGAGTGCCATGCCGGTGATCGACGACGGCGACGTGGTCGGACTGCTCACGCGCCAGAAGGTATTTCTGAATTTTTCCAAGCAGTTCGGACACGCGGTATTCGCCAGACGCCCGGTGTCCCGTTTGATGAACCGAAACCCGTTGGTGGTCGATGCGAGAACGTCGCTCGACGAGTTGCGCCATCGCGTGATCAACGAAGCGCCGACGGCACTGGATGACGGTTTCGTCATTACGAAGAACGATCTTTATCTCGGTATCGGCACATCGATGGGCATACTGCGTCTCGGCATGGCGCAGACCGAAAGCAGGGCGGAGGAACTCGCCGAAGCGAAACGGGCGGCCGAACAGGCAAATGAGGCAAAGTCCCGCTTCCTGGCCAACATGAGCCATGAACTCCGTACGCCGCTGAATGCGATCATCGGCTTTTCGGAGATGATCGCTACGGAATGCTTCGGACCGCACACATCCTCGCGTTACAGGGAATATGCCGAGGACATCAACGGCAGCGGAAAGTTGTTGCTCGACATCATCAACGACATCCTGGATATGGCGAAGATCGAAGCCGGACACTTCAAGCTGAATATGGAACGCGTCGACATTCGTCCACTGGTACACGGGGCCGTCCGGTTGGTCGATGAGCGCGCCGGTCAAAAGGGCATTTCCGTCTGTGTCGACATGCGTGGTGACTGCCCTCCGGTAATGGCCGATGCCCGGGCCGTGCGCCAGATACTGCTTAATCTTCTCAGCAATGCCGTGAAGTTTTCCCGGCCGCGCACGAGCGTTGCCGTTCGCGTCGGTGTGCGCGCCCACGCGCTTGATCTCTCGGTCGAGGATCAGGGGGTCGGCATTTCAAAAGCGAACCTCGCGCGCGTCAGTGATCCGTTCTTTCAGGTCGAAAACGAACTGACGCGGAAAGAGCAGGGGACCGGGCTAGGTTTGCCGATCGTGGTCTCGCTCGCAGAGCGAATGAATGCAAAATTTGCGCTGGAAAGCGAAGAGGGTGTGGGAACCCGGGCGATGCTGACGTTGCCGAGATTTGCCTGACGCTTCATTCGGCGGCGGCGGGCATCCCGGTGGCTGGGCCCTGTTCGGGCGGCATCAGCCCGTCACCGCCGAGGTCTGCATCGGAAATGACCTCGTCTCCCCATTCCTGGAGGACGCCCTGCTGCGTCTTGCGGAGCTGTTGCAGCCGCCGCTCCGACATGACCTGGATGAAGGACGCGATGACCGGCGGCAACGAGAGATACAGCATCCAGCCCATGCAGGCGCCGCCGTACATTACGGCCAGCACGAACACGTCGGTCAGCAGCGACATTGCCTGGCCGAGATCGTGATCGCCGAACCACAAATCCATCAGATAGGGGAACACGCCGCAGAAGTTGAGCCCGCCGACGCAGAAGGTTGCCGACCGCTCCTCGGTGCGGTCGATGATCATAGCGACCAGACCGGGCATCATGCCGAAACCGACCAGCATGACCGTCGGTAGCGCGACGATCAGCAGCAGCATGAAAATCAGCAATCCCCAGATGATCATTCGCATCGCCGGCCGTCCCTCACAGAATTTCCGAGAAGAACATGATCGTAACCGCAATCATGGTGGTGATAATCGAGATTGTTGCCGCCGTTCTTTGGCCCGTTCTCTCCGCCTTTTCCTGCAATTCGTTTCCGCTGCCTTCAATGCTCGAAATCTCTTCGGCGCAGGATCGGTATTCCTCGACCGCATCGGCATATCCGTCCTGGTCTTCACGCCGCTTTTCGGCATCGTCAATCAGGTCGAACATGTCGGGAAGACTGCCGCGCCGTACAAGTTTGGGTATTTCTTTCTCAAGGTCACGGCGCGTCGTCCGGCTGTGATAAGCATTGATCGCCGGGCCCAGCAGGCCGCCGATCCAGCTTGTCAGTCCGAACATCGGCTCAGCTTTCAACTTCCATTGCAGGAAGGCGAGAAGGCTCAGCATGCCAATGATGTTCGTGCTTTCCTTGGACGCGGCCAGAGCACGCAGGTGCGGGTGAATGTCTTCGTTGAAACGTGCAGCGATAAAAGCGGCGACATGACGGTCCATCGGTTTTGACTGTGAATCGGTATGGTTTGCGGCGCGGTCGAGCGCCGGCAACAACTGCTCGATTTCGATGATGCCTTCCTCGATGATGAACGGGCTCTGGCATGAGAGCCCCGGATTGAGTTCGTAAAGACAGCGCTCAAGTCCGTACCCGGGTTCGTTGTTGGCGAGCCATGCTTTCAACTGAGCGAACATTTGCGCCGTTTCCATGCTGTCCAGGAAATTGGCGCGGTCACCGGCCCAGAACTGGTAAATTTCACGATTGATGATTTCGGTCAGCACCTGGACGTTGCCGTTTCGAATGACCTCCATGGCGAGCATGGGGCCAAACCCGTCGAGGTAGACCGAGACGCCCTTGTACCGGATGGGGCCGTAGGGGTCCATCGCTGCACAACATCTGGCGATAAGGTACTCGTCGGTCCCTTGAAAATCTTCCTTGTGAAAATTTGCTGTATCAACGAAGCCTTTCAGGGTCTCGGAAAGATTGCCTTCTCCGAGTGACCGTTTCATCCAGGCGTGGAAGGTCTCATCCTTGAGAATACGTACGGCTTCAGGAATCTGCCGGTTAAAGGCATGAGCCAGCGTCCGGACGTTGGTGTGGTCGCGGCCACCGAAGCGGAACGGGGTATCGCCTTTCTTCGCCGGTTTTTTCTGCTGCGGGGTCTGTTTCAGCCCGTTCAGCCAATTGGTGACTTCGTCCAGGCTCCAACGGTCTTGCGGGTTGTCCGACAGCAAACCGCGCAATGGCTCGAGCAGCGAAAGCGGAATCCGCGTGTTCCCGCATATGGCTGCATAACTGCCGAGGTTCGTGCGCCGGAAAAGCAGATCCTCGCCTTTCATCCGTTCAATCGGATTGGCGCCGAGTGTGAGAACCACCAGCGAGGCGCCAAGGGCGTACATGTCGTCAACCGTCGAGCCGGTGCCACGCCCCGCCGGGTTCGCCAGTGCGCGTTCCAGGGGCTCGTACATGAGCTGTTGGTCAAAGCCTTCGGGCGCCGTCACGCAATCGCCGAGAATGATTTCCTGCATGTCCGCGTCGCTGAAGAAAATATTATCGGGACGCACTGCCCGGTGCGCCAAATTCAGCGAATGGATATGCCGAAGCCCATCGATGATCGGCTGAATGACTTTGCGCGGGATATCGTATTCGGTGATCCGTGCCTGGTTCGCCTTGACCTGATCGATGACGCGGCCACCCATCGGGCGTTCGTAGATGATGACCATCGTCCGCTGCCCGATCGCCGGCCAGAACAACGAATCGAACTCGACGAGTTCCAAAAGGCCCGGGCCGGGATTTGCCTTGAACTGCCGAATGGCCTTGGTCCGCAACGGAATGCCCGGCGTACACACGAGGGCGAACAGATTGCGCGAAAGATCGTGCCGATCTTCTGCCATGTAGGCTTTGGCATTGGGCGAATCGAGCTCTGGCAACGGCTTGTCGCCGTTCACCAGGAAGCGCTCACGAAGAACGACCGAGCCGCCCCTCACGGGGGCCGGTAAGTCGAATTCGTCCGCGTCTATAGGCTCTTCTGCCATCACACGCGTCCTAACAAGTGTTACGTCTTGGCGCACTCTCGCACGCCAGACACCTTGACCGAAAGAGTTTCTCTCCGGTTGACGCTATATTGAATCGCCTAATGTGCGTATTCGCAAGCTTTTCCTTAGGTTTTCGGGGCTTATGGTTAATAATCGACGCTCCAGGAATGTAGTGGCAAAGTCGAAAATGGAAGCTTTAGCGAAGATCAGTAGCGTCCGGGTGACGCCCGTTCAGGTGCCGCTGTCACGTCCCATGCGGACGGCATCCGGCACGTTGCCCGGTGCGGCACTCTGTCTGGTCGACGTCGAAACCGATGCTGGTATTACCGGTACGTCCTACATATTCGTCTACACGCCGAAGATGCTGGCAGCCGTGGTCCGGCTCAATGCCGATGTCGGCGAACTGTTCGTCGGCGCGCCGCTCGACCCTGGCCGGGCATCAGAGACGTTTCAGGCAACGTTTCGGCTGCTAGGCATTCAAGGCCTTCTCGGCATGTACTTTGCCGGTGTGGAGCAAGCCATGTGGGACGCGCGCGGCAAGATCGAGGGAAAATCGGTTTGCCGGCTATTGGGCGGTGCCGAGGAACCGGTGCAGGCATATGACAGTTTCGGGTTTGTCGATCCGGCTGAGGATCTCAACCTTGTCGAAGCGAGTGTTGCTGCGGGTTTCAAGGGGATCAAGATCAAGCTTGGGGTAGGTGATTTCGACGCCGATCTGGCGAGCGTGAAAGCGGTCAGGAACGTTGTCGGCCCGGACGTAGCCCTCATGGTCGACTACAACCAGTCGCTGACACCCGAAAAAGCGATTGAGTATGCGAACCGCCTTGTGGACTTCGGTGTTTACTGGATCGAGGAACCAGTGCCGGCGGAAGACCTTGGTGGTCACGCCAGGGTAAGGGCAAATAGCCCGGTGAGCGTACAGACGGGCGAAAGCTGGTGGTTTCCGGCGGGAGCAAAGCTCTCCATAGATGCCGGTGCCAGTGACTACGTGATGCCGGACATTATGAAGATTGGCGGCTTTACGGGATGGCAAGAAGCCGCCGCGATGGCGGCTGAGGCTGAATTACCTGTCTCCAGCCATGCTTTTGTCGAAGCGAGCGCACATGCACTGGGTGCGACCTCTGGGGCCCACTGGCTTGAATATCTCGACAAGGCGCGGCCCCTGCTGAAGGAGCCTTATGAAGCGGTGAAGGGGCGCGTCGCCGCAAGGGGGCCCGGCCTCGGAATCGAATGGGACCCGAAGAAGGTCGCTGAATACGCCGTCTGAACGTGTCGGGCCTAGTCCTCGAACGGGTCGTGTACGAGAATGGTGTCGTCGCGTTCCGGGCTGGTCGACAGCAGCGCGACCGGGGCGTCGATCAGTTCCTCGATCCGGCGGATATATTTAATCGCGGTTGCCGGCAGATCTGCCCATGAACGTGCCCCCTGCGTGCTCTCGTCCCAACCTTCGAGTGTTTCGTAGATCGGTTTCACGCGGCTCTGACGCACCGTCGAAGCAGGCAGGTGATCGATACGCTCACCGTCAATTTCATAACCGACGCAGACATTCAATTCCGCGAGTCCGTCCAGCACGTCGAGCTTGGTCAGCGCAATACCGGTAATGCCGTTGACCTTGACTGCCTGGCGGACCAGGACGGCGTCAAACCAGCCGCAGCGACGCTTGCGGCCTGTAACGACACCAAATTCGCGGCCGCGCTCGCCGAGTCGCTGGCCGATCTCGTCGGTGAGTTCGGTCGGGAATGGGCCGGAACCGACGCGCGTCGTGTATGCCTTGGTGATACCCAGCACATAATCGATGGCACCCGGCCCTTGACCGGAACCGATGGCGGCCTGCCCAGCGACGGTGTTGGACGAAGTCACAAACGGGTAGGTCCCGTGATCGATGTCGAGCATGGTGCCTTGGGCGCCTTCGAACAGGATGCGATTGCCTTTCCGGCGCATGCCATCCAGGTCCTGCCAGACGGTCGTGGCAAACGGCAGAAGCAGCGGCGCCATATCGTTGAGTTCTTTCAGCAGTTCGGCACCGTCGACCTCCGGCATGCTCATCCCGCGCAGCAAGGCGTTGTGGTGGAAAAGTAAGGCGTCGACTTTGTCGGCGAGAACATCCGCATCGGCAAGATCACCGACACGGATTGCGCGGCGCGCGGTCTTATCCTCGTATGCCGGACCGATCCCACGTCCGGTCGTGCCGATCTTGGCATTACCGGCAGCCTGTTCGCGGGCCTGATCTAGGTTCTTGTGGAGTGGCAGAATCAACGGCGCGTTCTCGGCGATACGCAGGTTCTCAGGGCTGACCTCGACGCCGAGTTCCTTGACCTTCTCGATCTCAGCCATCAGCGCCCACGGATCGACAACGACGCCGTTGCCGATTACGGATAACTTGCCTTTGCGTACGATACCCGATGGCAGCAGGCTGAGTTTGTAGGTAACGCCGTCAATGACGAGCGTATGCCCGGCATTGTGACCGCCCTGGAATCGGACCACCACATCGGCGCGTTCCGACAGCCAATCGACAATCTTGCCTTTTCCTTCGTCACCCCATTGCGAGCCGATCACGACGACATTGGCCATGCGAACTGTCTCCTTCGGAATTAAAGATTGCCGAGCGGCGTGGGAGTGCCATCCAGCAAGATATGTGTGCAACCGAGGCGCTGAGCCTCGTCGGTGGCGCCCGCAGCGTCAGAATGCCCCTCGACGGTACGGTAACCTTCATTACGCAGCCGTTCACCCGCGGATCGGTCGGTGCCGTTCGGCAGATAGGCTTTCGGTGCCTCTTCGGGAACGGTGAGCGCGCGTAGGATGCTGTCAAGAAACAGTGTGAACCCGGTCGCGGCTTCGCCATCGGAATTGTCGGCACTGTCGTTCAGCCCCGCGATATAGCGGCCACCCGAGCCGATTTCGCCGCGTACCCCCGGCGCGAACAGCGTGAATGTAACGCCGGTATGGTATTCGAAGCCGCGATTTTCTACAGCATCCAGCGTCATATCGAGCGTAGGGTCAGCACGTTCAATCAACTCTACGATCTCCAGCAAAGTATCGCGCGCCTCCGCGGCCGCGCCCGTCAACGGTAGCGCGCCAATCTTCGGGGCGACGGTCTCACTCGGCCCGGATGCCGCGAGAAGCTGCACGAACAGGCTCTTTGCTTCGCCGCCTAATGCGTCGGCACGCTTCTTCACTTCGGCGGCGTCCTTGGCATCAAGTGCCGCACGCAGGGCTGCTGACGCATCACTATCGATATTCATCGCCGACATGACGTTCGGGACGAGTGTGGGTTGGCAGAGGTCCACCTTGATATCGGAAATCCCCAGCGTTCTTAGCGTTTCCGCAGCCATGAGGACCATTTCCGCGTCAGCGCGCGGATCGTTGCTGCCGATCATCTCGGCGCCGGCCTGACTGAACTGACGTTCCGGGCGCAGCTGCGAGCCTCGAATGCGCAATACTTCTCCGCCATAGCAAAGCCTGAGTGGGCGCTGTTCGTGTGCCAGCCTTGTCGTCGCAATCCGGGCCGCCTGCGGTGTGATGTCGGCCCGCAACCCCATCATCCGCTGCGACACCGGGTCCATCAGACGAAATGTCTGACCCGCCATGGCAGCGCCGGTGCCGGCCAGGAGGTTGTCTTCGAACTCGACCAGGGGCGGCGCAATCCTGTCGAAACCGCGCTGTACGAAAGATGCGACGAGACGTTCACGGACATCGATCTCGAATGCCGCGTTCGGAGGCAGCCCGTCCGTCAGACCGGCGGGCAGAAGCGCTTTTTCCGTCGGTTTCGTCATAAATTGAAATCCACAAGAAATTCCCCGGCGATGCCGGTTCAGCATGCCATATTGCGCGCACGTTTCGTAACGGTTTTGCGCGTGAAGGGCAAGGATCAGGGAAGGGAAAAGGCGCCTTGCGACGCTTATTCGTCTCGGACGGTTTTGCCGATACTTTCGATAATGGGCTTCACCATGGACCGATGCACGGATTGGCTCTCACCGACGGCGTATTCGTCGGTAACGCTCCAGCCCTGCCACAGGCGTTTGCCGTTTGTCCGGTCTTCGATGGACGCATCGATACGGAACTGGCTTGGTGCGACCTGAGTGATGCCTTTGTCACGCTTGGGGTTCAGTAGTCCGCCGCGCTGGGAATCAAAGATATTCAGCCTCACGTCCGGCGCGTCCTTGCCGGTGTGGTTGTCGCTTTCGCGGATTTCGATCAGCCGGTTGGGCCCGCCGCCCGACCAACTGCCTTCCGTGTCACGCGCTTCGAAGCTGAGGATCATGCGTGCGCCCTCAGTGACGTTGTATCCGGCGAGACGAAGTTCTTCCTCGAACAACCCTTTGAGTTTCTTGACTTTCTCGGAATCGTCGAATGTCTCGACCGAGATATCCCGGCCGGAGGGCAGTTCAGCGTACGAAACGGCGTTGAGGTTCACGGTCTGTGCTTCGAGTGCCGAAGTGCATAGAAAAGCACTCAGCACAGCAATCCCGAATGCCGGTAAGGCAAATCTCATAAAGTCATCCTCAGAAGTTGAGAGCCATGCCAAGGGTCAGGGAATCACCTTACCCTGCGAGAGTCAATAAACACCGCATCTGTCGATGATCGACATATCAGATAATGGCGTGACGGACCTTGGCGGATACCCACTCACTGACGATGACCGTCCCCAGGATGACCAAAAGGATCAAGGACACCTGAGTCCATGCGAGCGTCGAAATCGATGCGTCGAGCTGGAGCCCGATTCCACCGGCGCCGACCAGCCCGAGAACGGTGGATTCCCGGATGTTGATGTCCCACCGGAAAACCGAAATGCCTGCGAATGCAGGCATCACCTGCGGCACAATTCCATATGCAAGCTTCTGGGCACGCCCGGCACCTGTGGCTTCGATCGCTTCGACCTGCGTTGGATCGATTTCCTCGATGGCTTCATATAGCAATTTGGCGCAAAACCCGATGGAGCGAAGGCCGATGGCAATCACACCGGCAAGTGTGCCCGGGCCGATAATGGCGACCAGCATCAACGCCCATATCAGCGAATTGATGGACCGGGACGATACAATGATAAATAGCGCGGCTGCCCGCACGGTCGGATGCGGTGTGGTGTTGCGTGCCGCCAGGAAGGCGACGGGTACGGCCAATGCAAGCGCGATGACTGTACCCAGCGTGGCGATATTGATCGTGTCCCACACGGGACGCCAGAGCGTGTCCATGTAAGACCATTTTGGCGGTATCATGCGCTCCGCCATATCGGCCGCCTGCGTTCCGGCATCCAGCACAAAGAACCAGACGGTCTTGTCGGATATGAGCTTCGCGCAGTAAACGACGATTGCGACGGCGATCAGCCACGCAAACCAGATCGCGAGTTGCCGGTTTGTCGTACGACGCTTCCAGACCGGGCCATCGGTGGTTTCAATAACGGCCATTATTGCACCCACTTTCTGAGGTAGCCGGAGAGGTACTCCAGCCCCATCACGATGAATATAATGATCAGCAGGATCGCGGCGGCGGAGTCGAACTCGTAGCGGTCGAACGCGGTGAGCAGCGTTGCGCCGATGCCGCCGCCACCGACGATTCCGACAACGGCCGATTCACGGAAATTGATGTCGAGGCGATAGATAGCTAGGCCGATCATGCGCGGCATGACCTGCGGCTGAATGGCGTAGTTGATCCACTGAAACCAGTTCGCGCCCGTCGCGCGGACGGCTTCAGCCTGTACCGGATCCATGGCCTCGATATCCTCTGCAAGCAACTTTGCATAGAATCCAATCGTCGCGATGGAAAGTGCGATAAAGCCGGCGAACGGTCCGAAGCCGAACAGCTTGACCGCAAAGATGGCCAGAATGACTTCGGGGAATGTCCGCGAAAGTGCAATTACACCACGGCAGAACAGATAAACAGGCCGAGGCGCGAGATTCCGTGCCGCACCAAGACCAAAGGGGACAGAAAGTCCGATGCCGGCGACCGTCGCGATCACAGTCATCCAGACACTTTCCAGGATACCATCCAGGATCGAATCCCATCGGCTTGTGATGTCAGGTGGGAAGAATGCCGCCAGGAAACGCTGACCCCTGGGGATCCCCTCGGCGACCCGGTCCCAATTGACGTCCAAGGTGCCGAGCGCCAGCGCAAGATAGATCGCTGCGCAGAACCAGAGCGACCAGCGAAGCAGCGGATTGGAAATCAGCGGCGGCTTTTTCCAGCGAGTCGGGTATGTGGTGGCGGGCTCCTGGCTCATGAGATTCAGGCAGCGCCACCGGTGACGCTGCTTTGCGCATCGTCATCTTCCTCGTCGTCGTCTACCTTCTCGATGGTCGCTTCCCAGTCCTCTTCGCCATAGATCTGGGTGAGAACATCAGGCGTGAGGCCGTCAGGCGGGCCGTCATAGACGATCTCGCCCAGTTGCAAGCCGACGATGCGTTCAGCAAACATTTGTGCCAGCAGGACGTCATGAATATTGATGATTGCGGCAAGCCCGCGTTCCTTACACAGCTCGCAAATCAGGCGCATGATCTGGCGCGAGGTCTTCGGGTCGAGTGAAGCCGTTGGCTCATCGACCAGCAGAAGCTCGGGGTTTTGAATCAACGCCCGGGCGATGCCGACGCGCTGGCGCTGTCCACCCGAAAGTTCGTCTGCCCGCTTGTCGGGCATATGAACAAGGCCGACACGGTCGAGAAGCCGAAAAGCCTCCTTTACGTCGGCGCCCGGAAACTTCCGGAACCAGCTCTGCCAAAAACCAACATACCCAAGGCGGCCCGAGAGAACGTTTTCCATTACCGTGAGGCGTTCAACCAGGGCATATTCCTGGAAGATCATGCCCATGCGCCGCCGCGCGTGGCGAAGCCCGCGTTGTGAAAGTGCCGTGAGTTCGGTGTCGTTCAGCCAGATTTTTCCGGATGTCGGTTCGACGAGGCGATTGACGCACCTGATCAATGTCGATTTGCCGGCCCCGGAAGGGCCGATCAGCGCCAGGACTTGACCGTCCGGTATCTCGAGCTGAACGTTTTTTAGAGCTTGATCGCCGGTATCGTAGCGTTTGCTGACGTTATCGAGTTTTAGCATCAAAGGTTCCCGATTAGGCAGAATCTGACATCCATCCGCCGGCCGCAGTATGCGACCGGCGGGAAATGGACATGAGAATTGTCAGACGTGAACGGTCACTTGCAGTCGTACTTCACGCCATTCGCGGCATCGATTTGACGAATGACTGCCCAGTCGCTCTTGTGGTGGATAGAGATGAAGCGACCCTCTTTCTTGAACTCTTTTTGCAAGTCGGAGCCTTCCCACGGGAAGGTAAAGAACGCCTGTTTGATCTTCGCGGCCACTTCCGGGTGCAGGTTGTGCGCATGGCCATAACCGGTGGTCGGGAAGGTCTGCGATTTGTAGATCGATCTGATTTTCGACGGGTCCACGGCATTTCGTGAAATCATGCGCTTGAGCACCGAGTTCGCGATCGCGCCAGCTTCATAATCCTTGTTCGCGACACCGAGGATCGAGTTGTCGTGCTTGCCTGAAAACGTCGTCTTGAAGTCCTGGTCGGCGACCAGGCCGAACTGGCTTTTCAGAATCGCGGACGGCGCCTTGAAGCCGGAGTTGGACGTTGGAGACGTGAACGCGAGTGTTTTGCCTTTCAAATCTTCCGGCGATTTGATCGGGCTGTCGGCGGGCACGATGATTTCCATCTCGTAACCGAACGAGCCGTCCTTTGACGCCATCATTGCGAACGGCACGAGGCCGGCGCAGGAGACCGCAACGGGGTTCCCGCCTGTGTTTACACCGGCGATGTGAAGGCGGCCGGAACGCATGGCTTCGTACTGTGCGGCGTAAGACTGTACCGGGAAGAAGACGACCTTTTTCCCGGTGACGTCGGACATGTGATTAATAAAACCGTCCCAGACCTTGGCGTAGACGGCAGGGTCTTCGACCGGCGTATAGGAAAAGATAATGGTGTCCGGATCGACCCAGTCTTTTGAGTCGAGTGGCAGATCGGCAACCTGATCGCGGTCGCGGTCGCAGTAACGGTCGTCAAGCGTGCCCCGGTAACAATCTTCGGCGCTGGCAGCGCCGCTGAATACGAGAAGAGCCGCAGCCAACGCTGCGCCAAGAAACTTTTGCATTGTAACCTCCCAATCTCCGATGCGTCCGCTATGTTACGTTTTTATGACAGCGGACTACCGGATCATGCCGTCATTTGCCGAATGAATCCAGTGGCGATTGAACGTAATGGGGCCGCGGCTGTATCAATGCTGACCGTGTGCCGGGTATGCCGGGAATGACGGCTGGGGGGAGCATTGATGAGAGCCATTGCCGACGCTGCTTGGGCCTTCCGGCGCTATCATGAAATTCGCGACCGTTTACCCGGAGCGTCGTTTCCCGACGCGCCGCAAAGTATTGGCGATCTCAGCGAGATCACCGATCGCTTCGACGTTTTCGTTTTCGATTCATTTGGTGTTCTGAACGTCGGCGAGACGGCCGTCCCGGGTGCCGCTGGGCGCATTGCCGCGCTGCGCCAGGCGGGCAAGAAGGTGTTTGTCCTGAGCAATGCATCGAGTGTGCCCTTGCAACGCGCTGCCGGCAAATACGCTGCACTTGGCTTTGACTTTGCGGAAACTGAAATCGTCATGTCCCGTGCTTTGCTTGAAGGCGCACTGGCGCGCGAGTGGCAGGGCAAGCGCTGGGCCGTGGTGGCATCAGAAAGTTCGGCGCCAGAACTGCTTCCCGGAAACATTATGCTGCTCGACGAGACCGCCTTGACCGAGGCCGAAGGTTTTATCTTGCTCAGCAGTCACGGCTGGACCGACGCGCGCCAGGACGCGCTGGCCACAGCGCTCGTCGCAGAACCGCGGCCGGTTCTTGTCGGCAATCCGGATCTGGTCGCGCCGCGCGAAGGCGGATTCACGATGCAGCCGGGCGCGTACGGACATGCGCTTATGGATGTGACGGGCGTCAGCCCTGTGTTTTTTGGCAAACCCTACGCGAACGCATTCGACGCGTTGCTTGCCCGCGTCAATCCGGGAATCGACCGCCGCCGTATACTGATGCTGGGCGATACGTTGCATACCGACATTCTGGGTGCAGCCGCAGCCGGTATGGCGTCGGCGCTGGTGACTGGTCATGGTGTCCTTCGCGGCATGGACGTTGACGCCTGTATTGCGTCTTCCGGCATCACACCCGACTATGTCCTCGCCACAATCTGAACCTCGTCAGATCAGCGTCGATAGGTAAAATCCGCGGATGACCAGTGACCAGAAATTCAAGGCTGGTGTTGCCGCTGGCCACCAGGAAACCGCGAACGCTGCATTGGCGGTGCTGCGCGGTGACGGGAATGCCTTTGATGCCGCAATCGCAGCTTTTCTGGCGGCATGTGTCGCCGAGCCAGTACTGTCATCGCTTGGTGGCGGTGGTTTCCTGGCCGCGAAAACGGCTGGGGGCGATGTCGAGGTATTCGACTTCTTCACCGAGACACCACTCGAGCGGCCGGAGCGAAGCGCAGTAGAGTTCACACCGATCCACGCCGACTTCGGAACCACGGTGCAGGAATTTCACATCGGTATGGGGTCCGTGGCGACGCCGGGCGCGGTAGCTGGCATCTTTGACATCCACAGGGCGCTTGGCCGTATGCCGATGACCGATCTGGTGCAGCCCGCGGCAGCGCTGGCGAGGTCCGGTATCACACTCAATCCGTTTCAGGCCTATCTTCTAGGTGTCGTCGGACCGATCTACGGCGCGAGCGCCTCGTCTCGCTCCCTGTTCTGCCGCGACCGGGACGGCACCCTGTTGAAAGCGGGAGATCTGTATCATCCCGAAGCTTTTGCCGGTTTTCTGGAGGCCTTGGCGCGCGAGGGCGCGGACCTCTTCTATAAGGGCGAAGTCGCGGCGAAGATCGCCGCTATGGACGGTGTCACCATCGGCATGGGCGACCTGGCAGGGTACCGTGTCGAACGGCGCGCGCCACACAGGGCCCGTTTCGTTGCGCACGACGTGTTCATGAACCCGTTGCCCGCCATTGGCGGCGCGCTGATCGGCCATATGCTGCGCGCGCTTGACGGGGCGGAGACCGCATCAATGTCTGCGGGAAGCGCGAATCACGTTCGAGCCATGGTCGCTGCCATGGATGCCTGCAACCGGGCGCGCCGCGACAGCCGTATAGATATCTCACCGGAAGAGGGTGCCTTGGCTCTGGCAAATGCGCATCCACCGGCTTACCGGGGAACGACGCACATCAGTGTTGCCGATGCGGACGGTAACCTTGCGGCATTGACCGTTTCCAACGGGGAGGGATGCGGCCATGTGGTTCCTGATACCGGTGTGATGCTCAATAACATGCTGGGCGAGGACGATCTGAATGCAGCCGGTTTCTTCAATTGGCCGTTGGGCGTGCGGCTGTCATCGATGATGACGCCGGGTATGCTTTTGGGCCCGGAAGGGGCCTGGACAGCATTCGGGTCGGGCGGCTCGAACCGGATCAGGACGGCGCTGACACAGGTCATTACGAATATGTGCCTTTACGGACTTTCCGTCCCTGAAGCGGTGACGGGACCGCGCCTGCACCTTGATGGCGACAAGTTGTCGGTCGAACCGGGGCTCGAGGTGGATGACGACGTTTGGCCCGGTGAAATTCAGATGTGGCCGGAACCGAACATGTTCTTCGGCGGGGTGCACGTCATCAGGCGGGATGCCGCCGGAGGGATCTCCGGCGCGGGTGATCCGCGGCGCGATGGCGTGTTCGCAGGGATTTAGATGTCGTCCTGATCGTTGAGGTGGATCGGCCGCGTCGGCTGTCGCCTTGTATCGTGGCCGATAAATGCCAAAAGTAACTGAACGCCGACGATGATCGGCATTGCTGAAAGGATGGCGGTTCCGGCAGTTGCCGGAACGCCGGTGGCAATGCTTCGCCACCAGTGGAACGCGCCGTATAGGCCGCCTGCGAACAAAAACAGCGTGCCGAGGATCAGTTCAAGTGACGCAATGCCGACCTCTCGGACGAAATAGGTGTCGATAAGCCTGCGCCACGTATTGCGAAGATGACCGAAGAAAAAAGGGCCGAAGACACGGTGAACAACCAGATGGCTCACCTCCTCACCGTACTGGGCCCGCATCGGCACGTCCCGGACCACCGCATTCAGACCCGACAGGCGGTAAAGCACATCGGATTCGAAAAAATATCCCTTGGCGATGTCGTCAAGCGGCAGTTGCCGGGCGACATCTGCATGGATTGCCGTGAATCCGTTTGTTGGGTCCATGATGTCCCAATATCCGCTCGAAAGTTTCGACATCAATGTCAGCCCCATGTTCCCCAGCAACCGGACGAACGGCATGCCGCGCACGGCATCACGGCGGTGTAGCCGGTTCCCCTTGGTATAATCCGCTTCGTGGCGGCGGATAGGCGCGATCAGGCTGTGAATCAGCGCCGGATCCATCTGGCCATCGCCGTCCAGCTTGACGATAACGTCACAGCCGTCATCAAGGGCGGCCCTATATCCGGTTAAGGTCGCACCGCCAACACCTTGGTTGGCTGGGTTCCGGCAGACTTTGACCCGTGGGTCTCTGGAATTTTCCTCGACGAAATCGCCGGTTTTGTCGGGACAGAAATCGTCGACCACATAGATCGCGGAAACGTCCTCGCCGATCCCCGCCAGAACATCCATGATATGGTTCGTCTCGCGGTAGCACGGAACCACGACGGCGACATTGAAATCCTTGGCATCCAGATGTTTGTGATCGGTTTCGGGCATAAAAGGTTCCCCAGTATTCGGCGCACAATAGATCACCCGGGAATCCTACGGCAAGCGCCTCTCATAGTGGGCTTTGGCATGAATCAGGCGTATCGGTAATTCTCGGGTTCGCTTTCCCGCAAAATTAGGTCTAGTATAGAACCGATTAAGCTGGCGAAAAGGCCGGAAGCGAGTGAGGTTGTGCTTTTGAGGGGGCAAGATGTCAGATAGTGAGGCATCGTCACTTAGCGGGGTTCGCATCTTGGAAGGCGTAAACGGGGCCGCGCTCGCGGACCTCGAAAAGGCCTGCACCTGGCGCCGCTATGCCGATCATGAACAGATTATCGATCGTCAGAGTGATTCGACGGACGTTTTCTTCGTCGTCGAAGGGCGTGTTCGGGTGGTGAATTACTCGCTGTCGGGCAAGGAAATCACCCTTGAGGACCTGCCGGAGGGCAGCCAGTTCGGCGAGCTTTCCGCACTCGATGGCCAGCCTCGGTCGGCCAGTGTCATGTCGCTCGACAACTGCCTGATCGCAGCATTGTCGCAGGACCGGTTTTTGAATCTGCTTCGCGACAACTCGGAAATCTCGTTTCGGGTCATGCGATCGCTCGCCGGCATCATCCGCAATTCGACTGATCGAATCATGGACTTGAGCACGCTCGCTGCGAACAACCGGGTTCAGGCGGATCTGCTTCGACAGGCGAGAAGCGGCCTGATCGGTGAGAATCAGGCCGAAATCCGACCCATCCCGGTACACGGCGACATCGCCAGCCGGGTTTCGACCACACGTGAGACGGTCGCTCGGGTGCTGAGCGATCTGGCGCGCCAGAACATCGTCGAGCGAAAAAAGAACGCTCTTCTGATCAAGGATCTCGCGCAGTTACGAGAAATGGTCGAGGAAGTGCGCGGCGAGTAATACTGCGTTGTCACCTCTCCTGAGCGTAATTCTTCTCATCCCGTGAGCGCGGTCACAGACTGTTAACCATATATTTGCGACTCTCGTCCCATAACCTGAGTTTGTCTGGTTAAGGACCGGAGGAAAAAATGGTGACGTGGAAGGCATTCAGTCTCGCCCTGACGCTTATGATTTTGACGGTTATCCTGGCATCGGAGCTGAACGTCGGGCTGACCCCTTTCTGAGGGACGTTCGTTTTGTGCGCCCGCGGAATAGGTCGGCAACCGGACTTAGCATTAATTGACTTGCTACCAGGAATATACGATGCTCACCGAGACTTCCGGGGGTATTCCGGAGCTGAATCCTCGGTTGTTCAACAGATAGCCTTCAGGGAACTAATTGATGGCGAGTAAAATTCTCATCGTTGAAGACAACGATCTCAATATGAAGTTGTTCAACGATTTGCTGCAGGCGCACGGTTACGAAACCGTGCAAACCGTGGATGGGCGCGATGCGCTGAAACTGGCGCGCGAGCATTCGCCTGATCTGATTCTCATGGATATTCAGTTGCCGGAGATTTCCGGACTTGAAGTCACCAAGATGCTGAAGGCGGATGACGATCTTAAGGGTATTCCCGTGATTGCCGTGACCGCGTTTGCGATGAAGGGTGACGAAGAGAAAATTCGCGAAGGTGGATGCGAGGGGTATATTGCGAAGCCGATCTCGGTTCCGCATTTCCTGGATACGGTGAAAAAGTTCCTGAACTGACACCATATCAGGCCCTGCACAAAGAAAAACGCGCCGCTTTTCAGCGGCGCGTGGCGTTTTAGAGGACCTTTTCGGTCTTCTTATTTGATCTTCGCTTCCTTGAACAGAACATGCTTACGGATGACGGGATCGTATTTCCGCATCTGCATCTTCTCGGTCGAATTCCGCGGGTTCTTCTTGGTGATATAGAAGAAGCCGGTGTCCGCCGTGCTGACGAGACGAATTTGAATGGTCGCCGGTTTCGCCATGACTTTCGTGTCCTGTCCAAATCAAAGAACGCCACGCGTTCGAAGAGGCGGCAAGATAGCGGCAAAGCGGCCCAAGTCAAGAGGGTTCGGAAAAAATCCCGAAATTGAGTGAAAACAATGAATTCAATTGGTGGCCTGAGCCGTTGCGGTGGTCATACGGAGGGCGCGTGCATGCATCCGTTCGTTGAGAATCAAGCGTTTGGCGATCTCCAGATCGAGCGGTCCGGAGCGATTCTCCGCCGGACATGCGTCTCTGAGTGATTGCCGTTCTGTCTCTTCGAGCAAGGCGCGGCGGCGCCAGGATACTGTTCTCGCCGTCATTTCGCCTTCGAGAGCGCGCTCGAGGATGCCTGCTACGTTTTCGAGCTCATGCTCGCCACTTGTGCATATCGTTGGAACCACCCCAAGACCGTGCAGGTAGTAGCCCGACGGGGCCACGAATTTGGACCACGTGAGCGTGATTTCACCGTCATTTGGAAGTCGGATGACGGTCTGAACGCTGCCTTTGCCATACGACGACGTTCCGATGACAACGGCTCGATCCCGGTCCTGTAGAGCAGCTGCGACGATTTCCGCCGCCGATGCCGACTTTCCGTCGATGATGACCACCAGCGGGCGCCCCTGAGCGATATCGCGTCCGCTGGCGCGATAATGATGCAGGCTGTCCGGATGGCGGCCCGACGTGCGCAGTATATCGCCTTGTGTCAGAACCATGTCGGCGACATCTATGGATTGGCGCAGAAGGCCGCCCGGATTACCACGGAGATCTAGGACAATTCCCGCCAAGGGCGCTCCGTCCGGCGTGAGGGCCTGTTTCAACGCCTTTTCGAGAGAATTCGCCGTATCCTGGTTGAAGCTCGAAATTCTGAATATCCCGATTCCGTTCTCGACCCGCCAATACACGGTTTCCGGGACGATATGGGCCCGGGCAACCGCAATCGTGAACGGCTGTACGGCTTCGGGGCGCGACAATGTGAGCGTGACCTGTGTATTTACCGGACCGCGAATCAGGCGCGTAACTTCGGCACTTTTCAGTCCCTTGGTCCCATGTCCTTCGACTTTGACGATCCGGTCCCCGGGTCGCATGCCGCTGTCGGCCGCTGGTGTCCCCTGCAAAACCTTGGTTACGACGGCGACATCGTCCTCGATTCGAAAACGAATGCCGATCCCGCCAAATCCATCCCGACGCGAGCGATTGATACTGGCTTCCTTCACGCCGGCATATCGTGAGAAGATATCCAGGTCCGAGAGGGCGCCATCGAATATCGCTTCGTAAATCTTCTCGGCCGACGCCGCACTGATTTCAGTGGAATTTTCGCGCGCCTTTTCCGTGAGCGCGACCAACGCGGCGCCCCAGGCGCGCACGTCGCTTTCCGGCGGGATGCGCATCCGGCCGATTTCATTGCCGTATTCGAACATCACGAGATAGCCGTTGTCGTCGGAAAGCGTGATCCCGGCATCGATCGCGCCCAGTCCGCGTAGTCCTTCGATGCCGATTCGGCGTAACGCGACGGGCTCGATATACTTGTCCTGAATGTTATCAAGGCCGACGGTGATGACCTCGGCGGCCGCGGGTTGTGCAAACGACACCTCTTGCGGTGCCTGCTCCGGGCCCTGAATAATCGAGCAGGCGCCAAGCCCCAGAACTGCCAAGAGCCCCGTCAGTCGTTTCAACGTTTTGAGTTGCCCAGTCATAAACTGCATTTAAGACCATCTTCGGAGGTGTGTATATGCCCTCCGTGACTTTGGCCACAGCGACGGTCAGCGCGAAGAGTCGCCTCTGCGCTTGCTTTTGGGGCCCTTTCTGCCGCCCGTGTCGAGCGCATTTCGTTTTTGGCGGCGCGACGCCCGGCTCTTGCCTTTGATTTTCTTCGGCTTGGATTTTCGCGTTGCCGGCCGCGCCGTTTTTTTGTGCCCGGCCATGCGGGTTTCCTCGGCCGTGCCCATGACCTCGAACAACATACCGCCGGTGACCGGAGTAACTTCGCGGAGCACGACCTCGACCCGGTCACCAAGGCGGTAAACGATACCGTTGCTGCGGCCCCTGAGCAGATGCCGTTCTTCATCATGGATGTAATAGTCCTGAGGCAGGGTCTTGATCGGGACCAGCCCGTCGGCGCCGACCTCATCCACGGTAATGAATATGCCGAACCGCGTGACCCCGGATATTCGGGCCATGAACGTGGCGCCGACCTTGTCCTTCATGAAGTATGCACCGTAACGGTCCATCGCATCGCGTTCGGCGGCCTGGGCACGACGCTCGGTGACCGAGAGGTGCTCGCCGATCTTCGTAAAATCGCCCGGGTCCTCGCCAAGTGCGCCGTCGCCGGTCTTCATGCCGCGGATCAGGGCGCGGTGGACCAGAAGGTCGGCATAGCGCCGGATCGGGGATGTGAAGTGGCAGTAGCGTTTCAGGGCGAGACCAAAGTGCCCGATGTTTTCCGGGTCGTACATGGCCTGGGCCTGGCTGCGCAAGACCACGTCGTTGATCATCTGCTGATGTGCCGTGCCATGCACTTTCTTCAGGATCTGGTTGAAGCGGTGCGGCGTCACCGTCTGTCCCTTGTCAAAGCGGATGTGCACGCTGTCCAGCACTTCGGAGAGGGCTTCGATCTTCGACATCGAGGGCTCGTCATGTACCCGGTACATACAGGGCCGCTTCTTTTCTTCCAGAAACTCCGCTGCGGCGACGTTTGCCAGCACCATGAATTCCTCGATCAGCTTGTGGCTGTCGAGCCGCTGGCGCGGTTCCATGCCGGTAATGTCGCCGTTGTCGTCCAGCAGAACACGGCGTTCGTCGCTCTCGATTTCAAGGGCGCCACGGGCTTCGCGGGCGCGCAACAGGATGTCGAATGCTGCGTAGAGCGGCTCGATGACCGGTCCCATGAGCGGCGCAGTCATGTCGTCAGGATTGCCGTCCCGTGCCATCTGTACCTGTTCATAGGTGAGCCGGGCGTGCGAACGCATCATTGCGCGTTTGAAGCGCTTCGCCAGCAGATTGCCCTCGGTGTCGATTTTGAGATGCGCAACCAGGCACGGCCGGTCCTCGTTCGGTCTGAGAGAGCACCAGCCGTTCGAAAGCTGTTCCGGCAACATTGGCACGACGCGGTCGGGAAAGTAGACGGAGTTGCCGCGCTCGAACGCGGATTTGTCCAGTGCATCGCCCGGGCGCACGTACCAAGCCACATCGGCAATGGCGACGATCAGCTTGAAGCCGCCGGGATTCTTCGGGTCATCGTCGGGTTCGGCGAAAACCGCATCGTCGAAATCCCGGGCATCGGCCCCGTCGATGGTTACCAGCGGGACGCCGCGAAGATCGTCACGCGGTCCGAGCGGTGCGGCCTTGGATTTTTCTGCCTGACGCATGGCGGCATCGGTGAATTCGACCGGGATATCGTGCTGATGCACGCAGATCAGGCTGATCGCAGATGCGCCCTCGGCGTCCGAAATACGCTCGATAACGCGGGCGCGTTTCAGTCCCAGTCTGTGGCGCGGTCCGCGGACGCCTTGCGCACGGACCAGTTCTCCCGGCTCGGCACCCTTGTCCTCGCCTCGGTCGATGATGAACTCGTAACGCTCGCGTTTGTCGACAGGACGAATGCGCAACTCCCCCTCAGCCTCGATAACTATTCCGAGAATATCGGAGGGCGCGGCGCCGATACGGCGGATGATCTTGGCGTCGAAGCCACCTTCGGATTCGGTCAGTCGTGCCAGTAGTCGCTCGCCGGTGCCAGGGGCGGGACCCGGTTTGCCGTCGGGACTGACGAAAATCACGGGCGGCGTCGCCGCGCTTTCCCATTGTACCGGACGCGCCAGCACCTCGCCGTCGAGGTCCGTGCCGGTCACCTCGATCACGGTAACGCTCGGCAGTGTTTCCGGATCGCGCACTTTTTTGCCACGTCCGGACGCCAGGCTGCCGTCGTCCTTCATTTCCTTGAGGACCTTTTTAAGAGTGCGTTTCTGTTCGGCGTCCAGCTTGAAGGCGCGGGCAATCTCGCGCTTGCCGACGCGGCCGTCCTGTTCGCGGACAAAATCTGCAATCTGTTGCTTGGACGGAAAGGGAGCGTCATTCATCCCTGGAAAGTAAGCCCGAGCCCGTCAGGCCACAAGGGGGCTCAGTCGTCGGTGCCGGTGTCGGCGTCGGCAGCTTTGGCCTTGGATCTGGCGGCGGACTTCTTCTTCGCGGCTGTTTTCTTCTTTGCAGCCGGTTTTTTCTTTGCAGCCGTCTTTTTCGTTGTGGTGCCCTTGCCGTTGGCAGACTTGGCGTCGATCAGTTCGATGGCAACCTCGAGGGTTACATCCTCTTTCGCCATTTCTTTGGGCAGACGCGCCATGGTTCGGCCCATTTGCACGAACGGCCCCCAGCGGCCATCCTTGACCATCAGCGGTTTCTTGCTTTTTCGGTGTTTGCCCAGTTCGATCGGCGGGTCTTTACGCGGTTTGTCGC